>NZ_CP121166.1:0-3145000 GCF_035905475.1 Clostridium intestinale | reverse complement strand
AACCGTATGCCCACAACCGGTCATAGCACTTTATATGTGTGATGACGTGCTTTTTGTAGAACGAGCCAACGAGTCACGATATGTAGCGAGGTTAAGTACTTAAGGTACGGAGCCGAAGGGAAACCGAGTCTTAATAGGGCACAAAGTTGCATGTCGTGGACCCGAAACCGGGTGACCTATCCATGGCCAGGTTGAAGCGAGAGTAAAATCTCGTGGAGGACCGAACCACGTTGGTGTTGAAAAACCATGGGATGAGCTGTGGATAGCGGAGAAATTCCAATCGAACTCGGAGATAGCTGGTTCTCCTCGAAATAGCTTTAGGGCTAGCGTCGAATATGAGTAATGGAGGTAGAGCACTGAATGGGCTAGGGGGCATATCGCTTACCGAACCTTATCAAACTCCGAATGCCATATACTATTAGTTCGGCAGTCAGACTGCGAATGATAAGATCCGTAGTCAAAAGGGAAACAGCCCAGATCGTCAGCTAAGGTCCCAAAGTGTAAGTTAAGTGGAAAAGGATGTGGGATTTCGAAGACAACTAGGATGTTGGCTTAGAAGCAGCCACTCATTAAAAGAGTGCGTAATAGCTCACTAGTCGAGAGATCCTGCGCCGAAGATGTTCGGGGCTCAAACTTACCACCGAAGCTACGGGCTTACAGTAATGTAAGCGGTAGAGGAGCGTCGTAAACGGGCAGAAGTCGTACCGAAAGGAGCGGTGGACTGTTTACGAGTGAGAATGTTGGCATTAGTAGCGAGATGTGAGTGAGAATCTCACAGGCCGAAAACCTAAGGTTTCCTCAGGAAGGCTCGTCCGCTGAGGGTTAGTCGGGACCTAAGCCGAGGCCGAAAGGCGTAGGTGATGGACAATAGGTTGATATTCCTATACCACTACCATCGTTATTACCGATGGCGTGACGCAGGAGGATAGTGTGTGCTAGCTATTGGATGCTAGTCTAAGCACTTAGGGAGTTAAGACAGGAAAATCCGTTTTAACAATTCTGAGGTGTGATGGGGAAGTCCATTTATGGATGAAGTACATGATTCCACGCTGCCAAGAAAAGCGTCTAGGGAGAAAAGTAGTGCCCGTACCGCAAACCGACACAGGTAGGTGAGGAGAGAATCCTAAGGCCGGCGGAAGAATTGCAGTTAAGGAACTCGGCAAATTGACCCCGTAACTTCGGGAGAAGGGGTGCCTACGAGAGTAGGTCGCAGAGAATAGGCCCAAGCAACTGTTTAGCAAAAACACAGGTCTCTGCTAAAGCGAAAGCTGATGTATAGGGGCTGACGCCTGCCCGGTGCTGGAAGGTTAAGGGGAACACTTAGCGCAAGCGAAGGTGTGAACTTAAGCCCCAGTAAACGGCGGCCGTAACTATAACGGTCCTAAGGTAGCGAAATTCCTTGTCGGGTAAGTTCCGACCCGCACGAATGGCGTAATGATTTGGGCACTGTCTCAACTGCAAATCCGGCGAAGTTGTAGTGCAAGTGAAGATGCTTGCTACCCGCGATTGGACGGAAAGACCCCGTAGAGCTTTACTGTAGTTTAGCATTGAGTTTCGGTATTGTCTGTACAGGATAGGTGGGAGACTGGGAAACTAGGGCGTCAGCTTTAGTGGAGTCAACCTTGGGATACCACCCTGATAGTACTGGAATTCTAACTGGACACCATGAAACTGGTGACAGGACATTGTTAGATGGGCAGTTTGACTGGGGCGGTCGCCTCCGAAAAAGTAACGGAGGCGCTCAAAGGTTCCCTCAGAAGGGTCGGAAATCCTTCGAAGAGTGCAAAGGCAGAAGGGAGCCTGACTGCGACACCTACAAGTGGAGCAGGGACGAAAGTCGGACTTAGTGATCCGGTGGTACCTCGTGGGAGGGCCATCGCTCAACGGATAAAAGCTACCTCGGGGATAACAGGCTGATCTCCCCCAAGAGTCCACATCGACGGGGAGGTTTGGCACCTCGATGTCGGCTCGTCGCATCCTGGGGCTGAAGTAGGTCCCAAGGGTTGGGCTGTTCGCCCATTAAAGCGGCACGCGAGCTGGGTTCAGAACGTCGTGAGACAGTTCGGTCCCTATCCGTCGCGGGCGTAGGAAATTTGAGAGGAGCTGTCCTTAGTACGAGAGGACCGGGATGGACTGACCTCTGGTGTACCAGTTGTTCCGCCAGGAGCATAGCTGGGTAGCTAAGTCGGGAAGGGATAAACGCTGAAGGCATCTAAGCGTGAAGCCCACCTCAAGATAAGATTTCCCATAGAGTAATCTAGTAAGATCCCTTGAAGAACACAAGGTTGATAGGTGAGAGGTGTAAGTGTGGTAACATATTTAGCTGACTCATACTAATAGATCGAGGGCTTGACCAATAAGTTAACTGGAATATATATTATTAAATGAACTTACGTGCAATTTTGAAAGAACAAAATTCTTTCATAATATATTTGGTGATAATGGCATAAAGGTAACACCCCTTCCCATTCCGAACAGGATCGTTAAGCTTTATTACGCCGATGGTACTGCATGGGAGACTGTGTGGGAGAGTAGGAAGTCGCCAAATATTATGGCTCGATAGCTCAGTCGGTAGAGCAGAGGACTGAAAATCCTCGTGTCGCTGGTTCGATTCCTGCTCGAGCCACCATTGTGTGGCGCTATAGCCAAGTGGTAAGGCAGAGGTCTGCAAAACCTTTATCCTCCGGTTCAAATCCGGATGGCGCCTCCAATTAAAAAAACTTGTAAACATTAGTTTGCAAGTTTTTTATTTTTCTCATTTATTTGATATTAGATAATAGTTATTAACAAAAAATCACAAGTTATCAACAGAAGATGTGGATAACTTGTGTGAAAAAGGTATGTTTTTGTGGGAAATTAAATTATACAACCACATTATTTAATATTTCTATATATTTAGAGGTAAAGTTTAATTTAATCTTTGCCCCAATAGGTAAGGTAAGATTAGGATAGTCATGACCGAATGAAAATCCAGTTATTATAGGCTTATTTAAGGGAACTAAAATATTTTTTATAATATCCTCAACAGTATAACTTTTTGAGTAATTTTCTACAGTGCAGTTAGTAAAATGGCCCAATATGAATCCTTTACATTTTGATAGTTTTCCAGAGTATAGAAGTTGACTTAACATTCTATCTAAAGAATAAGGATATTCATTAACTTCTTCTATAAGTAGTATTTTATTATTAAAATTAATTTCATAAGGCGTACTTAATGTAGAACAAATGGTGGCTAAATTTCCTCCGGCTAATATACCAGTAGTATTATCTTCGTTGTAGCATACAGAACCTCCAAAGGGGATATTATAAGGACTATACCCTTGCATTAAAGTAAATTTTAAGCTTTCTAAAGTCTGATCATCATTAAAATCTGAATTTACCATAGGACCATGAAAAGTTACCAAGCCAGTTTTCCTATTAATATAATTAATTAGAGTTGTCAGGTCACTGTATCCACATAGTATTTTGGGATTCTTTTTAATAGCTGAATAATTTAAATATGGAAGTATGTTTATACTGCCATACCCTCCTCTAAAACATATAATAGCTTTAACGTCTTTATTTTCAAACATATTCATTAAATCAGAAGCTCTATCAATAGCTTCTCCTGCAAAATATCCAGAACGACTATATAAATGTTTTCCTAAAAGAAGATTAAATCCTAAGTTCTTAAATGTATCTATTTTATCATTTATTACGTTAATATCCTCGCAGAAAGCTGGTGATACAATTCCTATAAGATCATTATTCTTAAGTGCTTTAGCTAACATAACTACTCCTAAAAATTATTTATATTATATTCTATAGATAAGTAATTAAATGTGCTAATAAATGAAGTATTTATTTATATTCAAATAGGGATAAGTGACTTTTAAGTAGCTTATGCAGAGTTAGGTTTCATATTTCTTTAGCTACTTTTCTATTTAAATACTTTTCTATTTTTCTATTTAAGTACTTAACTTCTTATTAAACATAATAATATAATGGACCTAGGTCAATATCTTGGACACATTTTAAGTCTCAAATTGTCATTCTAAAAAGATCTTCTTTCATTTGCGGAGTTATGTAATCAATAGAACTATGAATTCTTTTACGGTTATACCAAGACTCAATGAAAATAAATAAGTCTAACTTTGCACTTTCATAATCATAATATTGAACATTGTTAACTTGTTCTTTCTTTAAAATAGAATGAAAAGACTCTATACAGGCGTTATCATAAGGGCATGCTTTTCTGCTATTTGAAGCTTTTATTCCATATTTTTTTAGTCTATTAATAAACTCTGTACTTGTGTATTGAACTCCAAGATCAGAGTGGAAAATAAGCGATTCAGTTGGCTTCTGGATTTTATATGCATTATCTAAAGCAGCTATTACTACAGAAGAATCCATAGTCTTTGAAAATGAGTAGCCAACTATCTTTCTCGTATACAAGTCCATATATAGAAGCTAAGTAGCACCAGCCGTCCTTTAATGTATGAATATAAGTTATATCTCCTACCCATTTTTCATTTAGTTTGGTAGTTTTAAAATCCTGTTTGAGTAAGTTTACTCTTTCCAATACTTTCTTAGTAGATTTCGGTGGTCTAAATTTTTTAATTACTATAGAACGAATATTTAGCTCCTTCATTAATCTCTGAACTCGTTTAATACTTATATAAGTACCTGACTTTTCAAGAGTTTTTTGTATTTTGGGAGCACCATATCTACATTTGTTTTCATTATAAATTTGTAGTATTCTTTCTTTCAATATTATGTTTTCCGATTCCCTCCGGGACGGAGTATGGTGATGAGATTGGTAGTAAGTACTCTTAGGCATATTCAGTAATTTACACATGAGTCTTACTGGATAAATTCCATGATTATTATCAATAAATTTAATTATATCTCTTGGTCCTTTGAGAATATGGCGATAGCTTTTTTGGCTAAAGCCCGCCTTTGGTGTAATATTTCAAGTTCCATTTTAATTCGTTCATTTTCTTTCTTTAATTTTGCGAACTCTTTAGAGTCTTCCTTACTCTTTTCTTCAGTAGCTTTACTCTTTTTAGCTATAATAGGCTTTTTCGAGATTTTCTCTTTCACTTGAACACTATTAGTCCAGTTATTCAGAGTAGCTGTTGACACGCCATATTCTTCACATATCGCTTTAATTGGTTTTCCGGTATTGTATACTTCGATTACCATCTTCTTAAAATCATCTGTATAAGTTTTTCTTCTCACTTGAACACACCTCTCTTAACTTTATTATAAATAATTATTAAAATGTGTCCATAAAACCATACTAGCATCAATAATTAATGAGGGTAAAAGGAATACGAAGAAAAATAAAAATGAGCTATGCACTGATATCCAGTGTGGTAGCTCATTTTTTATAGTGTTGTGAAAATTTTAATTTTAATATAAATTTTTCTTAAATTCATAGAATTCAGTTTTTACTTCGCTTAGTAGATTTACATTTTCTATAAGGTCTAAGGCAGTAAAACATAAAGCGTGAGAGGCCTTCATAGCGTTTTGGAAAGCGTAGTCACTTATTGTTGCTTTAGCAAATTCTAGTGAACCATATTCTATATTTTCTCCATTAACTATATCTATATATGGGTGAATTGAAGGAACTTTATGACTTACACAGCCTAAACTAAGTCCAGCAGAAGTGTCTTTAGGCTCTGCTATGTCTATTATTCCTGCCTCTTTTAGATTATGCGAAAAAAGTCTATTAAGAGTAATATTAGTTAACAATTCTTCATTAGGTGGTTCATAAAGTGATATTGCATGTTTAACTCGCATTAGTTTAGAAACGTATAAGCATATTTCTCTTAATTTACTTTCTGCTACTTTAGCAATATCCATGTCATTTGAACGTATGTAGAATTTAGAATCAGTTTCAGTTGGAAGAAGTAAAGGTGTGTATCCTCCATTTGATAATACTGAATTTATATCTACATCTTTAGAAAATCCTTTTAACAAAGAATTAAGAATATTAAAGGTTAATAAAGTAGCGTCTAGAGAAGTGTAGACACTACTATTTAAGAAACTTAATCCGCTATCTCCATAGAATTTAACATTTAGTGGAATTATGGCAGATGAAGTTCCACTCTCAGCAGTTATTATATTTGGATGTGCAGTTAATACTACATCTATATCATCAAAAACTCCTTGCCTTACCATGGTAGACTTAGTTCCACCTAAGTATTCTCCAGGGCAGCCAAGTATTACTATAGTTCCTTGAAGCTTATCTATTATTTTAGATAGACCTAAGGCGCTACTTACAGATATTGTTGTTAATAGATTATGACCAGTGACATGACCTTGATCCTTTATGGCATCATATTCACATACGAAACAGATTTTAGGATAACCGCTTCCTTTTTGCGCATAAAAGGAGGTCTTAATATCTAAATAGTTCTCCTTAACCTCAAAGCCATTATTTTTAAGCAATGTGGTTATATAAGAACAAGCTTTTTCTTCACAGTAACTTTCTTCTGGATTTTCATATAAAAACTTACATAAAGAATATAGATCTTTTTCACAGCTAGCTATGTGAGATATAATTTCTTGCTTCAAAAAAATCCCCTCCTGATTATTCATATAAATTAGTTTTTCCAATAAAGAGTAAATTATTTATATGTCAAAAATAAAGTTAGTTGGACAAAATAACTTTTACGTGTAAATGAATAGAATATAGTGTATGGGGTTAAAATCAAGATAATATTATAGGACAAGAAAAGCGGAGGTAAATTCAATTATGAAAAAAAATTGCATTATATGTGGAAAAGCTAATGAAAATGGTATAATAATATGCGGAAAAGAAATTTGTTTAAGTTGTGAAAAAGCTATTGCAAATGAGCCTGTATATACAGACAGATATGAGTTTTATAAACGTAAGATAAAAAGGTACTTATCACAACCAATAAATTATATCCAATAAACAGATAAGCAAGAGGAAGAGTAATGAATGATGCACCTATAATTTATGGATTAGAAACCTATATTAAAAAAAACTATGCACCTTTTTCCATGCCTGGACATAAACGTGGAAGAGCATTTCAAGATGAATTGACTACTTTAATATTAAATGGAGATATTACTGAGGTGGATGGATTAGATAACTTACAAAACCCTCAAGGGATTATAAGAGAAGCTTTAGATAAGTTGAGTGAATGTTATGGAAGTTATAAATCCTATTTCTTAGTAAATGGAAGCACTTCAGGTAATTTAACCATGATTTTTTCCTCTTTTAACGAAGGGGACAAAGTATTAGTGGAAAGAAACTGCCATAAATCGATATTTAATGGTATATTAGTCAGAAAGTTAAAACCCGTATATATTAAAAATGAGATAAGTTCAAAATTAGGAGCACCACTAGGAATAGATTTTAAACATTTTTTAGAAATAGTAGATAATGAAAAAGATATTAAAGGAATTATATTAACCTACCCTAATTATTTTGGAATTGGTTTAGATATATCTAGGATTATTACAGAATGCAGAAAGAGGTCTATTAAAGTTTTAATAGATGGAGCACATGGGGCGCATTTTGGATTTCATAATGAACTTCCAGAAAGTGCAGTAAAGCTTGGGGCTGATATGGTGGTAATGAGTGCACATAAAACATTACCATCATTAACCCAAACTGCCTATTTACATATAAATAATGAAATTGATAAAGAGAAGGTGGAATTCTATTTATCAACATTTATGAGTACAAGCCCTTCTTATCTATTTATGTCAACTTTAGATTACAGCAGAGCTTTTTTGCAGGAAAAAGCTGAAGTGGCTTATGAGAAGCTAATCAGAAGAATAGAGAAAATAAATGAGGTTATAGATAAGATAGAGGGAATTGATTTTATAGATAATAATAAATTAGAAGATAAATGGACATATGATCCTACTAGAATAGTAATATCAATTAATGAGGGGTATAAGAATATTGACTTAGTTGAATACTTCCTAAATAATGGCGTTCAAGTTGAAATGGCTATAGGAAGAGCAACAGTTTTAATTCCTACTCCATTTAATAGAGAAGAAGATTTTGAAAGATTAGAAAATGCTTTATTGAAGTTAAGAGTAGATAAGGAAGAGACTATAGTCAAAAGTTATGATTTAGATATTGAAGATGGGGAATTGATAGATCCTATAATAGTTATGAATAATGAAGCGGAATTTATTGATATAATAAACTCTGTTGGGAAAATTGCTAAAGAGCATATAGTACCTTATCCACCAGGAGTTCCATTAATATTGATGGGAGAGAAGATTACTAAAGGAAAGATTAATAAACTTTTAGATTTACTAAATGATAATATAGAGTGTATTGGAGTAAATAATAACAAAATTAAAATTTTAAAAGAAATAGAGGAGTAAAAATAAGATGGGAAAAGGAATGTTTATAACATTTGAAGGCGGAGATGGTGCTGGTAAAAGCACTGTAATTAATAAAGTATATGAGGAATTAGTAGAGAAAAATCTATCTTGTATGATTACTAGAGAGCCAGGCGGCATAGATATTGCAGAGCAGATAAGAGAAGTAATACTTAATGTTAAGAACACTAAAATGGATGCAAGAACAGAGGCCCTTTTATATGCAGCTGCAAGAAGACAGCATTTAGCAGAGAAGGTAGTACCAGCTTTAGAAGAAGGTAAAATAGTGTTATGTGATAGATTTTTACATTCATCATTAGCATATCAAGGTTATGCAAGAGGTCTTGGGATAGAAGAAGTTTATGAGATAAATAAATTTGCTATAGATTCTTATATGCCAGATTTAGTAATATTATTTGATATAGAGCCAAAACTAGGTTTAGAAAGAATAAATAAAAATAAGGGAAGAGAAATAAATAGACTAGATAAAGAAAATATGGATTTTCATGATAAAGTTAGAGAAGGATATAGTATTTTAATGGAGAAATACAATCATAATATAGTTAAAGTGGATGCATCTGGGGAGGTAGATGAGGTCTATCTAGAAGTTTCAAAGATTATCAATGAAAATATTGAGAATAAAGCTATATGAAGGAAATATAAATATATTTTAACTTAATATTTTATGATAAAATAAGTATAAGTAAATAGAATTAAAGAGTTTAAAGGAGGTAGGAGAATATGAAATTAGTTATTGCTATAGTTCAAGATGATGATACAGCTGATTTAGTTGAGGCAATTACTGAGGGTGGTTTCAGGGTTACAAAATTAGCTACTACAGGGGGCTTTCTTAAGTCCGGAAATACTACACTATTAATAGGAGTAGAAAAAGAAAAGGTTGATGAGGTTCTTACTATTGTTGAGGATGTATGTAAAACTAGAAAACAACTAGTGGTATCCCCTACTCCTATGGTAGGTACTGCTGATGTATATGTTCCATACCCAGTTGAGGTTCAAGTGGGAGGAGCTACTGTATTTGTAGTAGATGTAGATAAATATGTAAAAATATAATTGAAAGGATGAGTGCATATGAAGTTTATTGGGCATAATAAAATACGAGAATCATTTGATAAACTTATTGAAAAATGTGCACTCTCTCATGCACACTTAATAATAGGAGAGGATGGTATAGGAAAAAGCAAAATAGCTCAGATTTTTGCTTTAAGCATATTAGGTAAAAGTCAGGAAAGAGAATATGCAGATATCGTTAATTATAGAGTAAATGAGAAATCTATAGGAATAGATGAAGTTAGAGGAATAATTCAAGAGATTTATAAAAAACCTTTTGAAGGTGATAAAAAGGTAATAATAATACATAAAGGAAATAAGTTAACGATTCAAGCACAAAATGCTTTATTAAAAACGATAGAAGAACCACCCAAAGGTGTTTACATAATTATATTGTGTGAAAGTGGGGATTTAATATTAGATACAATTAAATCAAGATGCCAGATTCATAAACTTTCACCATTAAATATTGAAGATATGAGAGAGTATATAAATTTATATTTTAAAGAGTTTGATGAAAAAATGATTAATTCTGCATTAGCATATGCAGGAGGAGTTCCTGGAAAGGTAGAAGATTTTTTTAATAACAAAAATTTAGAAATTTTAAGAGGTATTATATGTAATTTATTAGTTGATATTAATAAAGGCGATAAAGAAGCTGTTATTACATATGAGAAAAAGTTAGCTAGTTTTAAGGAAAATTGGGAAGAAATTTTAAATATTTTACTTTCATTTATAAGAGATATATCCGTATATAAAGAAGTAGAAAATAAGGAGTTAATCATAAATGGTGATAAACTTCATGAAATAGATAATATATCAAGAGAAATGACCTTTAGAAAACTCAAAGGAATGGTAAAGGTTTTAGATAGAACAAGAAGTAAATTAAATAGCAACACAAATTTTTTATTAACATTAAATGTTATGATCATAGATCTTATGGAGGTTTAAAATGATAAAAGTTGTAGGAGTCCGTTTCAAAAAAGCGGGTAAAATATATTATTTCGATCCTAATAATGCAGAGGTAAAAAAGGATTGTTATGTCATAGTTGAAACAGCAAGAGGCGTGGAGTTTGGAGAATGTGTTATTGGAGTAAAGGAAATACGCGAGGAAGATATAGTAGCTCCACTTAAAACAGTTATTAGGGTTGCAAATGAAGAAGATATAAGATTACATAAAGAAAATAAAGAAAAAGAGAAAGAGGCTTTTGATGTATGCCTTAAGAAAATAGTAAGTCATGGCTTAAATATGAAGTTAATAGATGTAGAGTATACATTTGATAATAATAAAGTTATTTTTTACTTCACAGCAGATGGAAGAGTAGACTTTAGAGAATTAGTTAAAGACTTAGCTACAATATTTAAAACAAGAATAGAGTTAAGACAAATAGGTGTAAGAGACGAGGCTAAAATGATTGGTGGTTTAGGACCTTGTGGAAGACCTTTATGCTGCTCAAGTTTCCTTGGAGATTTTGCATCGGTATCAATTAAAATGGCAAAAGAGCAAAGTTTATCCTTGAATCCTACTAAGATATCAGGAATATGTGGAAGATTAATGTGCTGTTTAAATTATGAACAAAGCACCTACGAAGATATTAGAAAGAGACTACCTAGGGTAGGATCAATAGTTAAAACTGTAGATGGTAGAGGAGAAGTTGTTGGCAATAATACTGTAAAAGAGACAGTTAAAGTTAAGATGGCTTTTGGGGAAGAAGAAGTAATAAATGAATATAAGATAGAGAAAATAGAGTTAATAAGTGGAACTTATGAGGGGAATGTAGATGACGGGGAAATAAAACTTGAAATAGAAGATGAAACTGATAAAGTTCTTATTAAGGATTTAATAAAGGATAATTAGATCATATTCAGGGGGATGAAAATGAAGTCTTCAATTAAAATTATCGGTATGAAAACATCAGAAGATGTAAAAAAAATAAAAAATGCAGTAGCTTCAAATACAGGGGTAGTTGCCTGTGAAATTAATAAGGAAAAAGGAGAAGTAAGCATAATATATGATGACTACTTCTCTAAATTAGATAAAATTATTGATTCCATAGAATTACTGGGATATACTGTCGTTTAAAAAATTATGTCAAAAGTATTTGAAAATATACACGAATGTGATAAAATTAACGTGGTAGTTACATACCGAAAATATTAGGAGGTGTTTTATTATGGCATATAAAATAGAAGAAACATGTATAAGCTGCGGTGCTTGTGCAGCTGAATGTCCAGTAAATGCTATAGAACAAGGAGATACAATATTTGTAGTTAATGCAGATACTTGCATAGATTGCGGAAATTGTGCCAACGTTTGCCCAGTTGGAGCTCCAGTAGCAGAATAATTTTAAAAAGCATCGCCTTTTAGGCGGTGTTTTTTTGTACAAGCAATTAAATAGAAATATAAAAAAGATGCTTAGTTTAGGCATCTTTTATTTATATTTGTGGAGGAGATAAAAGTAATACTTTAGGGGTATTATCTGTACTTACGAATAATTCTTCAGTGTTAAGAGTGTTATTAGGTAATTTTAAAACATTTTTTGAAGCTATTAAAAATTCTTCTGGACCTCTTAATAAGAAAGACAGATTTGGGGTTTTGTAATGCATTGGAACAATATATTTAGGAGATAATAAATCACATATACGATAAGCGGTTTTACCACCTATAGTATAAAGATCTCCAACTGGAATCATAAGTACATCAATGTTTCCTAATAAATCTTTATAATCGTTATTTAGCATATGACCTAAGTCTCCAAGGTGGCATAATCTAAGATTATCAACCTCAAATAAAAAAATTATATTAGGACCTCTTTTAAGACCATTTTGATCATCATGAAAAGAAGGTATTCCTGTTATTTTTATTGAATCAATTAGATATTCATTAGTTGAATTAATTACTTGTGGTTCACAGTCTAAGTTAGTTAAGTTAGAATGATCAAAATGATCATGAGATATAGTTACTATATCTACGGACCCTTTGAAGGGAATATACCCAATTTTTGAATCAAAGGGATCCATTAGTATTTTTGTATTATTTGAAGTTTCTAAAAGAAAACATGAATGACCATACCAGGTTAATTTCATAAAATCACCTCGTTTATAGTATTACCATAAATTCAAGAAAATACTAAAAATAAAAACCATTATATATTTACAATAGTAATTATTATATGATAAGATATATCTAAACAAAGTCAAAGAAAGTCAAGGTTAAGAAGGTGACGAAATGGCAAGACTATCAGATGTGATAGAAAGCTTTATAAAAGCTTTAATTAGTGAAAGTGAAGATCAGAAGTTACAGATTCAAAGAAACGAGTTAGCAGATAGATTTAGTTGTGCTCCCTCTCAAATTAATTATGTATTAACTACAAGGTTTACTTGTGAAAAAGGATATTTAATTGAAAGTAGAAGAGGTGGCGGTGGTTGCATAGTAATTAGAAAGGTTAAATATAATAACCATAGAAGTAGAAAAGAGTTAATAGACGAAAGTATAGGAGATTCAATAACTTATCATAATTCAATAGCATTATTAGAAAGTTTATATGATGCCGAGATAATAAATGATAGGGAATTCAATATAATTAAAATGGTTATAAATGATAGAACGTTGCAAGCAGTTGAAAACAGAAATAAGGTAAGAGCGGACATATTAAAATCAACAATTGCATTATTGTTATCTTAAAGGGGGAATACAAGTGTTATGTGAAAAATGCAATAAAAATGATGCTACAGTCCATATGGTAAAAATAATAAATGGAGTAAAAAGCGAAGTAAGATTGTGTGAGAAATGTGCTAGTGATATATCTGATATACCAGTTAATTCATCTTTCGAAGACTTCGAAGGATTTCCTCTGCAAAGCATCTTAGGAGGTTTGGTTGATTATTTTAATAAAAACGCTACTGATAAACCAGAAAATGAAGTAGTTTGTAAGTCTTGTGGAATGAACTATAGGGAGTTTAGAAAGACAGGATTACTTGGATGTAGTAATTGCTATGAGAGTTTTTCTAAAACACTAACTCCTGTTATAAAAAGAGTTCAAGGTGATGTTGAACATATAGGTAAAATTCCAGAAAATGAGGGAAGAGTAATTGCAGAAAAGAAGAAAATTATTAAGCTTAAAGAAGAATTGCAAAAAGCTATATTAGCAGAAGAGTATGAAAAAGCAGCAGAGATAAGAGATAATATAAAATCTATTCATGAGAAATTAGAGGAATAGGAGGTGCCATATGGAGAGTTGGATAAATAGCAGTAAAGAAGACGTGGTTATATCTAGTAGAGTACGATTAGCTAGAAATTTAAAAGAAGTTCCTTTTCCTAATAAGCTAGATAATGAAAATGGTATAGAAGTATCAAGTAGTATTCAAGAAGCTTTTAATAAAGTTTTAAAAGATAAAGGAGAATACAAAACTTATGAATTAAGAGATATATCACCAAACTTAGCAAGAACTTTTCTTGAAAAACACTTAATAAGCCCAAATCTTATTAAAAATGGGACTATTTCTTCTTTCATTGTGGATGATGATGAAACTTTTAGTTTAATGATAAATGAAGAGGATCATATTAGATTACAGTGTATAACTGCAGGCTTTGATATTAGATCAGCATATAATAATGCTGATGAGGTGGATTCATTATTAGAGCAGGAAATAGAATATGCATTTAATGAAAAGTTAGGGTATTTAACAGCCTGCCCAACTAATATAGGTACTGCAATGAGAGCATCTGTTATGATACATTTACCAGCTGCAACTTTTAATAATGAGATTCCGAAATTATTAAAGGGACTAAATCAAGTTGGAATGACATTAAGAGGATTATATGGAGAAGGCTCAAAAGGTGAAGGAAATATATATCAGATATCTAATCAAGTAACTTTAGGTGTTACAGATGAAGATATACTAACTAATTTAGAAGCTGTAGCGTTACAAGTAGTTGCAGAAGAAAAAAATATAAGAAAACTTTATTTAGATCAATATAAATATGAAGTTGAGGATAGAATATTTAGAGCAAGAGCTTTGCTTGAAAATGCAAGAGTATTAACATTAAAAGAATCATTAGGTTTACTTTCAAGTATTAGGCTTGGAGTTGAAGAAGGTTTAATAGAGGATATAGATATTAAAACTGTTAATAAAATGTTGTTATTTTCTCAAAATGCATCCCTTCAGAATCACTTAGATAGGGAATTAAAAGAAAGAGAAAGAAATATAGAAAGAGCAAAATTAATGAGAAGTATATTATCAGAGTCTTAGGAGGTGTATAAAATGATGTATGGGAAATTTACAGAGAGAGCGCAAAGAGTGATATTAAAAGCTCAAAAAGAGTCCCAAGAGTTTAAACATGGATATATAGGAACAGAGCATATTTTATTAGGAATAATTGCTGAAGAAGGAGTTAGTCAAGAACTTCTTAAAGAATATGGAATAAATGAAGATGGAGTAAAAAAACTGCTTCAAGAATATGTTGGAGAAGGTGATTTTGATTCTACAAAAGGAGATATTCCATTAACTCCAAGAACAAAAAGATTGCTAGATTTAAGTTTGTTAGAAGCTAGAAATTTAGCACAGAATTATATTTCACCAGAACATATATTATTAGCTATGATTAATGAAAAAGAAGGCGTAGCATATACAATTTTGAATAGCTTAAATGTTAACTTTGATAAAATAAAGCAAGATATTTTAAATGCTTTATCTGGTAATACTAACAATCCTCAAGGAAATGCTGAGGAAAGTAAAAGAAAGAAAAAGATTAATACACCTGCATTAGATCAATATGGCAGAGACTTAACTGAAATGGCTAAAGAAGGCAAACTTGACCCAGTAGTAGGAAGAGATGAGGAAACTCAAAGACTTTTAGAAATTCTTTGCAGAAGAATAAAAAACAATCCTTGTCTAATAGGAGATCCTGGAGTAGGAAAAACTGCTGTGGTAGAAGGATTAGCACAGAAAATAGTTGAAGGGAATATCCCTGAAATACTTAAGGAAAAAAGAGTAGTATCCCTAGATATTAGCTCTATGATAGCTGGAGCCAAATATAGAGGTGAGTTTGAAGACAGATTAAAGAAGCTTATGGAAGAGATAAAAGAATCAGGCAATGTTATATTGTTTATAGATGAAATGCATACAATTGTTGGTGCTGGAGGAGCAGAAGGTGCAATTGACGCATCAAATATTTTAAAGCCAGCATTAGCTAGAGGAGAAATCCAATGTATTGGAGCTACTACTATAGATGAATATAGAAAATATGTAGAAAAAGATTCGGCTTTAGAAAGAAGATTCCAACCAGTTAACGTAGGAGAGCCATCAAAAGAAGAAACCTTATTAATTTTAAAAGGATTAAGAGATAAATATGAAGCTCATCATAGGGTAAAAATTACAGATGAGGCGTTAGTAGCAGCAGTAAATCTATCAGATAGATATATTACAGATAGATATATGCCTGATAAAGCTATAGATCTTATTGATGAAGCAGCTGCAAAAGTAAGAATAGAAAATCTTACAGCACCACCAGATTTAAAGGAAATTGAGGAGTTAATAGATAAGACAGTTAAAGAGAAAGAAGATGCAATAACTGTTCAAGATTTTGAAAAAGCTGCTAACCTTAGAGATAATGAAAAAGAGTTAAAGGAGAAATTAGAAAATCTTAAAAAGGATTGGAGTACACAAACTTCAGTTCAAACTCATACAGTTGATGAAAGTAAAATTGCAGCGGTAGTTTCAAAATGGACTAAAGTTCCAGTAGAGAAATTAACTGAAAAAGAAGCAGATAAATTATTAAAACTTGAAGAGATACTTCATAATAGAGTTATAGGTCAAAGAGAAGCTGTTAAGTCTGTAGCTAAAGCTGTAAGAAGAGCTAGGGTAGGATTAAAAGACCCTAATAGACCTATAGGATCATTTATATTCTTAGGACCTACTGGAGTAGGAAAAACTGAACTTTCCAAAGCTCTTGCAGAAGCTATGTTTGGTGATGAAAATAGTATTATAAGAATTGATATGTCTGAGTACATGGAGAAGTTTGCGGTATCTAGATTAATAGGATCTCCTCCAGGATATGTTGGATATGATGAAGGTGGTCAATTAACAGAGGCAGTTAGAAGAAAACCATATTCAGTTATATTACTAGACGAGATTGAAAAAGCTCATCCAGATGTATTTAACATTTTGCTTCAAATACTAGAAGATGGTAGATTAACTGATTCCAAAGGAAAGACTGTTAACTTTAAAAACACCATAATAATAATGACATCTAATATAGGTGCTCATATGCTTAAAAAACAAAAAACATTAGGATTTGCTATAGATTCTGATAAAGCTGAAACTGAGTATGAAAAGATGAAAGAAAATATTATGGAAGAGTTAAAAAGAAGTTTTAGACCAGAGTTCCTTAACAGAATAGATGATACCATAGTATTCCATAGCTTAGTAGAAAATGATTTAATTGATATAGTTAATTTAATGTTAGAATCTATAAAGGAAAGAGTTGAACAACAAGAAATACATTTAGAGTTTGATGAAGATAGTAAAAAAACTCTAATAAAAGAAGGTACCGATTTAGCTTATGGAGCAAGACCTCTTAGAAGAGTAATTACTAAAAAGGTTGAAGACAAACTTGCAGAAGAGCTATTAAAAGGAACAATTAAAAAAGGTGATAAAATAAAAGTTACATCAGATGAAGGAAATTTAGTTTTTTCGCCAGTTCCTGTTCAGTAATAAAATAGGAGAACCAGTATGATAGATTATATTGGTTCTCTTTCTTTATTTTTATAAATAATAATTAAGTGAAAGTGGAAATAATAAAAATAGAAATTAATAATATACTTAAATTGTAGCTTAATTTAAATATTAATTAGAAGTACTAATTAATAGTAATTATTCAATAAGTACTTGAAAATAAAAATTCTAGTGTTATAATAAATATAAGGATACCCCATGGGGGTAATTGAGGAGTGATCAAAAGTATGAGTAAAGAAGTGAAAAATATAGATTTGATGATCATAGGAGGAGGTCCAGCTGGATTAACCGCAGCTATATATGCAGCACGAGCTAAGTTAGATATGATTCTTCTTGAAAATGCTGTTGTAGGTGGTCAAGTAAGAACTAGCTATACAATAGAAAATTATCCAGGATTTAAAACCATAGAAGGTGGAAAACTTGCAGATATAATGCAAGAACAAGCAGAAGAATTAGGAGCTAAAATAGATGAATTTGATCTAGTCCAAAGTGCAAAATTAACAGATGAAGAAAAAGTCATTGAGACTGATAGTTATATATATAAACCTAAGGCGGTTATTATTGCTACAGGAGCAATGCCTAAAAAGTTACCTATACCAAATGAAGAAAAGTTTTCTAGTAAAGGGGTACACTATTGTGCTGTGTGTGATGGAGCTATGTACGGTGATAAGATTATTGCTGTAGTTGGTGGAGGAAATTCAGCATTAGAAGAGGCATTATTTTTAACTAAGTTTGCCAGTAAAGTAATAATGATTAGAAGATTTGATTATTTTAAAGGTGAAAAAGCTACTATAGATGAGGTGTTAAATCATCCTAAAATAGAGGTTCTATTTAACTGGGATTTAGTAGATGTAGAAGGAGAAACTTATTTAGAAAAAGCAATTATAAAAAATACTCAAACAAATGAACAAAAAGAAATTAAAATAGATGCTGTTTTTGGATATATAGGAACTGAGCCTAAAACAGATTATTTCAAAGAAGATATAAATTTAACTAAGGGTGGTTATATTATAGCTGATGAGTCAACAAGAACAAATGTTAAGGGTGTATATGCAGCTGGGGATGTTAGAGAAAAACAATTCCGCCAAATAACAACAGCAGTTGCTGATGGAACTATTTCAGCGTTAGATGCAGAAAAATATATTGTAGAAAAAAGGAGAGATAAGTAATGGTAAAAATATATTCAACAGATTGGTGCCCATGGTGTGTTAAGGCAAAAAAATATTTCGATTCAAAAAATATAGAATTTACAGAATTAATAGTTGCTGATGATAAAGAAAATAGAGAAGAAGTGTTTAAGGTGTCTGGACAAAGAAGTGTTCCGGTAATAGATATAAATGGCGAAATAGTTGTAGGTTTTGATAGAGAAAAAATAGACAAAGTATTAAATTTATAATTTGAGGTGAAATTAATGTTTAACGATTTATGTTGTAAAGATAAAATATATAGAAATTATGTAGGTGGAGAATGGGTTAAGAGTGAAACAAGTAAATTGATTTCAATAAATTCTCCAGTAGATGGATCATTGGTTGGAAAAGTTCAAGCGATGAGCAAAGAAGAAGTAGATTATGCTATACAAAACGCAAAAGAAGCTCAAAAAGAGTGGGATAAAATGCCTATAAATAAAAGAGCTGCTATATTACTAAAGGCAGCTGATTTACTTGATGAAAAGGCAGAAGAGATAGCAAATATAATGGTTTTAGAAATAGCTAAAGATAAAAAGAGTGCAATTTCTGAAGTTAATAGAACTGCTGATTATATAAGATTTAGTGCAGATACTGCTAAAAATATGGCTGGAGAGACTTTACCAGGAGAATCTTTCCCAGGTACAGGAAAAGGCAAGATAAGCATAGTAAATAGAGTGGCATTAGGCGTTGTATTAGCTATATCACCATTTAACTATCCTGTTAACCTTTCAGCTTCAAAGATAGCACCTGCATTAATGGCTGGAAATAGTATAGTATTAAAGCCTGCAACTCAAGGAAGTATAAGTGCACTTCACTTGGTTAGGGTATTCCAAGAAGCTGGAGTTCCAGCAGGAGTAATTAATACTATAACAGGTAGAGGTAGTGAAATAGGAGATTACGTAGTTGGTCATCCGTTAGTAGATTTTATAAACTTTACAGGAAGTACAGAAATAGGATTAAGAATTTCTGGAATAACAACAATGAAACCATTATTAATGGAACTGGGAGGAAAAGATGCTGCTATAGTATTAGAAGATGCTGATTTAGACTTAGCAGCTCATAATATAGTTGCTGGTGCATATTCATATTCTGGCCAAAGATGTACAGCAGTTAAAAGAATATTAGTTATAGATAAGGTTGCTGACGAATTAGTAAAGAAAGTTAGAGAAAAAGTAAAACTTTTAAAAGTAGGAAATCCAATTAATGAGCAGGTAGATGTAGTACCATTAATTGATGATAAGGCAGCTGATTATGTTGAAAGTTTGATACTTGAATCCAAAGAAAAGGGAGCTACCATATTAGAAGGTGGAAATAGAGAAGGAAATTTAATTTATCCAACTTTAGTTGATAATGTTACATTAGATATGAGATTAGCTTGGGAAGAACCTTTTGGGCCAGTATTGCCTATTATAAGAGTTAATAATGTTGATGAAGCTATATCTATAGCTAATAAATCTGAATATGGATTACAATCATCAGTATTTACAAGAGATATAAATAAAGCTTTTTATGTGGCTAATAAGTTAGAAGTAGGAACAGTTCAAATAAATAATAAAACTGAAAGAGGACCGGATCATTTCCCATTCTCAGGAGTTAAGGCATCTGGTATAGGAACTCAAGGAATAAGATATTCCATAGAGGCTATGTCTAGACCAAAAGCAGTCGTTTTAAATATAGAATAAAAATTAAACAAAAAAGGAAGCAATTTATTGCTTCCTTTATTATTTTTAATTTTATAGATTTAAAGCAGTATCTATTGCAGGTTTGTCAAAACCAACAATAACAGTTCCGTCAATATCTAAAACAGGAACTCCCATTTGTCTTGATTTATTAACCATTTCCTGTCTAGCATCCATATCTTCTTGAACATTTAATTCCTCAAATGCTATATCCTTAGATTTTAAGTATGTCTTAGCCTTAACGCACCAAGGACAAGAGTTTGTTGTATATACTTTTACCATTAAAATTCACTACCTTTCTTAATAACTAATAATAATTATTCATTAATAATATTTTACATTATTTTAAAATAAAAATCAACTCTTTTGATTGTTATTATATGTTTTCAGTAGATTTATATGTGCATTGTTTTACGTTTTAATTAAGTAATATTTTCATTGTTTTTTATACTATTATTTAATATTAAATTTTGTTTTATAGTATAATCAGAGGGTTCGATAGAGTTAGATAGGTTGTAGTCACTTGAATGAAGAATATTTTTCCCTTTGACATTAGTAAATACTAAGGATTCTTTAATATTCAATGTTATCACCTCCTAGTAAATACTAGTTTATGTAAAAGTAAAAAAATTATTTCAGGAAAGAATGTATAGTGGTCTAGACATCTATAACAAAACTTAGTATAATGAATTTAGGAGGAAGTAAATATGATAGATAAAAATAGTCCCATTCCTGTATATTATCAATTAAAAGAAGATATTAAAAAGAAGATAAAATTAGGGGTTTGGAAAGTAGGGCAAACTATTGATAGTGAAAGAGAACTGTCTGAAAACTATGGAGTTTCTCGTATGACCATTAGGCAGGCATTAGGAGAACTAGTTCAAGAGGGAATACTTATTCGAGAGAAGGGTAAAGGAACTTTTGTATGTGAACCTAAAGTCAAGCAAGAAGATATGATGAGTTTTTCAGAGATTATAAAAAAGACAGGTGGAATTCTCAAAACTAAAGTAGTGGAATTTTGTATGGTAGAACCTCCAGAACATTTAAAAGATTTATTTCCTTTTGATAAATTGTACAAAATTAATAGATTAAGAGAAGTGGATGACCAGATTATAGCTAATGAGGTTGTATATATTCCTTGTGATTACTGCGGATACATGGATGAAGATATGCTAGAAGGATCTTTGTTCAAGATATTAGAGGGGTTTGGATATTCTGTAGATCATTCAGAATCAGAAGTTAGCGCAATATTAATAGATGATAATTACAAAAAGATATTTAAAACTAAGAAGGATATCCCTTTACTAAAAACATATAGCAGAACATTTATGGACAATAAAAAAGTTTTATTTATAGAGGAATCAATTTATAGAAGTGACAAGTATATATTGCAAGTCAATATATCTAGAAGAGAGGGGAAATTAAGATGAAAATATTAGTAGTAAAAAATTATGATGAGATGAGCAAGGTAGCGGCAAAAGAATTAGCAGAAATTATAAGTAAAAAACCAGAGGCAACATTAGGTTTAGCGACAGGTGGAACTCCAGTTGGTATGTATAAAGAGTTAATAGATATGCACAAAAACAACTCTTTAGACTTTTCAAAGGTTACTACTGTAAACTTAGATGAATATGTAGGCTTAAGTGGAGAACATGACCAAAGTTATAGATATTTTATGGATAGTAATCTGTTTAACCATGTAAATATAAGAAAAGAGTATACTTATGTTCCTAATGGATTAGCTGAGGATATGCTTAAGGAATGTGTTAATTATGATAAGAGAATAGAAGAGTTAGGAGGAATAGATGTTCAAGTGCTAGGAATAGGAAGTAATGGGCATATTGGATTTAATGAACCATCTGATACATTAAGTTTAGGAACTCATGTAACTGACCTAGCAGAAAGCACTATAGAGGCTAATTCAAGATATTTCGCGTCTAAAGAAGAAGTTCCAACTAAAGCATTAACTATGGGTTTAGGCGCTATAATGAAAGCTAAGAAGATACTTCTAATGGTAAGTGGAGAATCTAAGGCAGAGATAATGGATAAGGTGGTTAATGGAAAAATAACTACTCAAGTACCAGCTTCTTTCTTACAAATGCACAAAGATGTAGTATTAATAATAGATGAAGATGCTGCTAGAAAAATAAAATAATAAGTTTATATATCATAAGCTGTTTAAAATAAAAGGTATGTTTTATTTTAGCAGCTTATTTTTTGTATAAATTATAAGTAATTAAACCATTAAGGTTTGAATAAAAACCATGCAAGTGTATTATAATTAAATAAAATGTATGTTATCATAAATTATGATTAATAGTTGTTATAATATAGCAATCAAGGTTGGTGTGATATGGCTAAAATAAAAACAATGTATGTATGTCAAGAATGTGGCTACGAATCTGCAAAATGGTTAGGGAAATGCCCCTCTTGTAATTCGTGGAATAGCTTTCAAGAAGAAGTTAAAGAAAATAAAAATGATAGTAGAAATAAAAACTTTTTATCCGGAACAATAAGTTTACCTAAAAATATCAGAGAAATACAATCTGGAGAAAAGGAAAGACTTGATACTGGAGTAAAAGAATTAAATAGAGTACTTGGAGGAGGGCTAGTAAGAGGTTCATTAACCCTTATATCTGGAGATCCAGGTATCGGAAAATCAACCCTTTTACTACAAACAGCCCAAAATATAGCAAGTAAATATGGAAAAGTATTATATGTATCTGGTGAGGAATCAGAGGAACAAATAAAAATTAGAGGAGATAGATTAGGGGTAGAGTCAAACAATCTATTCATTGTTTCAGAGACAAACTTAGAGATAGTAGAATCTCATATAAAAGAATTGTCTCCTATATTTGTTATAGTAGATTCTATACAAACAATGTATAAAGAAGGAATAGCTTCAGCCCCTGGATCAGTTTCACAGGTAAAAGAATGCTCTAACGTAATCATGAGAATAGCAAAACACAATAATATACCCTTGTTTATTGTTGCCCATGTAACTAAGCAGGGTGAGCTTGCAGGACCAAGAGTGTTAGAACATATGGTGGATACCGTTCTTTCATTTGAAGGCGAAAGAACGGAAGAATTCAGAATACTAAGAACCATGAAAAATCGTTTTGGAACAACTAGAGAAATTGGTGTTTTTGAGATGAGAGGAGAAGGGCTTGTAGAAGTATTTGACCCATCTAAGTTATTCCTTCAAGAAAAAGATGAGAATCAAGAAGGTTCGGTGGTTATAGGACTAATGGAAGGTTCTAGACCTATACTAGTAGAAATACAAGCTTTAGTAACGGAGACTAAGGCAGTAATGCCTAGAAGAACTGCAGTAGGTATAGAAAACTCTAGGCTTAGCTTGATACTTGCAGTTTTAGAGAAAAAGCTAAAGATACCTTTTTATAAATACGATGTATATATTAACGTGGTTGGTGGTTTGAATATAGATGGAACAACAGCTGATCTTGGAGTTGCTGTTGCATTATTATCTTCTATAAAAAATAAAGAGGTTGCACTGCCAAGAGTTATGCTAGTAGGGGAAGTGGGTCTAACAGGCGAAATTAGGCCAATATCAGCATGTGAAAGAATAGTAAATGAAGCTGAAAAAATGGGATTTAAAAATGTAATAATTCCAGATAGAAATAAAGATAAGATTGAAGCAAAAACTTTAAATATACACGGAGTAAGAAATCTTAGAGAAGCTATAAATAAAATATTTTAGAGATTAGGTGATTATATGAGAATAGAGCAAGATAAAGAAATAAAAAATATTTTAAAAATTGTAGCACCTGGAACTAATCTTAGAGAGGGATTAGAAAATATTCTTAGAGCAAAAACAGGAGGGCTTATTGTTCTAGGAGATAACGAAGAAATAATGAAGTTAGTAGATGGTGGGTTTAAGATAAACTCAGAATATACTCCATCTTATGTTTATGAATTAGCAAAAATGGATGGAGCTATAGTTGTTAGTTCTGACTTTAAAAAAATAGTATGTGCAAATGCTCAGTTAGTACCGGATTCATCTATTCCAACATTTGAAACTGGAACAAGGCATAGAACAGCTCATAGAGTAGCTAAAATGACAGGTTCAATTGCTGTAGCTATATCGCAAAGAAGAAATATGATTACTGTCTATAAAGGTGATTTAAAATATGTATTAAGAGAGACTTCTGTAATTTTAGCAAGAGCCAATCAAGCAATACAAACTTTAGAAAAATATGTGGCAGTTCTAGATAGGGTTAAAAATAATTTAAATCTACTAGAGTTTCAAGATTTAACAACTCTTTTTGATGTGGTGACAGCAATTCAAAGAACAGAAATGGTTATGAGAATAGTAGGAGAGATTGAAAGTTATATAGTTGAATTAGGAAATGAAGGACGTCTTATTTCAATGCAGCTATATGAACTCGTAAGGTCTATAGAACAGGATGGAATTTTATTAATAAGAGATTACTGCAAAGCTGATTTGGAATTTAATGAATTGTATAGATTAATTCAGGCATTATCATCTGAGGAACTATTAGATTTAGATGCTATAGGAAAGATATTAGGATATGAGGGAGTCCCATTAGTTGACACTTTAATATCTCCAAGAGGGTATAGAATAGTAAGTAAAATACCGAGAATACCATCAACAGTTATAGAAAACTTAGTTAAACATTTTAAAGAACTTAAAAATATAATTGAGGCAAACAAAGAAAACTTAGATCAAGTTGAAGGTATTGGAGAAGCAAGGGCAAGAGCAATAAGAAATGGATTAAGAAGAATAAAGGAACAAGTTGAACTAAATAAACAACTATAGGTAGAAACAAAGTTCCTACCTATAATAAAATTTTATCTGAATGTGAATTTTCCTAATGTATTTATTTTATCATGTTCTTTTATCAGAATGTCATATAGATTTAAGTCTAGTGTATTACAAAGTGAGGTTAGATAGAATAGATTATTACCAATTTCACGTTCAAGGATTTCTCTACAGCTATCGCATATTTTACCGCTTACATGAGTATTCAAGTATCCATCTAGACTATCTATAGAATCATCGTTAGAAGGAAGAATTTGTTTATCGGCATTAATTTTTATACATCCGCAACTAGTAACAGCTTTAGTAACAGCTCTGTTGACACGTGCTTGAGATTCGGAATATTTACTTAATATATCTAAAATGCTCTTGTGTCTAAGCAAGGATTCGTTTACAGAATTTTGGAAATCGTCAAAAATTACATCCTTCATTTTATCAACTCCTCTTTTGGTTATCTATAATAATTATAATTATTTTAATACATTTTTGTCAATAATAGTTAAAGATTAGACGTCAACTTTATGCTCTAATGATAATAGAATATAAAAATCTTTAATAGGGGGATAAAAGAATAAATTTTTAGTAACAATATGGTAAAATTTTATGCAATCTTCATAAATGGAGGTTTGGAATGTGATATAATATTAAAAACCACATTGAAAAGCTGAGTAATACAAATTATTTATAAGAAATTATATATATAGTATTAACTTAGTAATAAATGTCAATAATTACTTTGAGGGAGGTGAAGATATGTTAAAAAAGATATTAAGAATAATATTTTCTCTAATCGGGCTTTCAATAGGTCTTTTAATTGGAGATGCACTTTTGAAAATTAAGTATATAGTTAACTTAGGATATTTTTCAGATTCAACCCTAGGTAGAATATCATTTCTAGTTTTTATAACTATTTTATTTGGACTTATCTTCTTTTTATTATCACCATATATTTATAAAGGAATTACTAAATTAATTGAGTATGCAGAAAAAAGTATACAAAAGTTAAGTGCTTCTGAAATTATTTTTGGTGCAGTAGGTGTAATCATAGCCTTGATAATAACATCTTTAGTAGGTATGCCTCTGAATAGAATTGAGAAAATACCTGTAGTTGGGCAAGTTCTATTTATATTATTTAATATAATAGGTGCAATTATAGGAGCAGATGTAGCTATAAAGAAAAAAGAGGATATTTACAATATAATTGCGTCTATGAAAAAGGCTCCAAAGGATAAAAAGGCTAAGACCAAAGCTATATCTAAAGTTCTTGATACGTCAGTTATTATTGATGGTAGAATATTTGATATATGTGAAACTGGATTTGTAGAAGGGCCTTTAGTTATACCTAATTTCGTTTTGGATGAATTAAGACATATATCAGATTCATCAGATTCTCTAAAAAGAAATAGAGGTAGAAGAGGTTTAGACATACTGAATAAGATTCAAAAAGAGCTTGCTATAGAAGTTCAAATATGGGAAGGAGATTTCCCAGAAATCGCAGAAGTTGATTCAAAATTATTAAAATTAGCACAAAAATTAGGTGGTAAGGTTGTAACAAATGATTATAATCTTAATAAAGTAGCTGAATTTCAAGGTGTACCAGTACTAAATATAAACGAGCTTGCAAATGCTATAAAACCTGTAGTAATACCTGGTGAAGAGATGAGAATACCTATAATTAAAGATGGAAAAGAATCTGGCCAAGGTATAGGATATCTAGATGATGGTACTATGATAGTAGTTGAAGGCGGAAGAAGATTTATAGGAGAAGAGTTAGATGTTACAGTAACATCGGTTCTTCAGACTGCTGCTGGTAGGATGATATTTGCGAAGCAAAAAGAGGCCTAATTTTAGAAAGGGATATTAAATGAATAAGGTAAGTGCCATTATATTAGCAGGTGGAAAAGGTAAAAGAATGGGGAATGAGATAAGTAAACAATTCTTAGACCTTAAAAAAAAGCCTATGCTTTATTACACTTTAAAGAAGTTTTTAAATAATGGTAATGTTCATGAAATTATTCTAGTTTTACCTGAAGATGAAATTGATTATTGCAAAGAGGAAATTCTAGATAAATATGAATTAAAGGTAGATAGAGTAGTAGTGGGAGGCAAAGAGCGAAGTGATTCTGTTTATAATGGATTAAAGGCGATTGAAGATTCTTCAATAGTTCTTATACATGATGGAGCAAGGCCTTTTGTATCTAATAGAATCATTGACGAAGGAATAGATTACGCCAAGAGATATGGAGCAACTGCATGTGGAGTTACTCCTAAAGATACTATAAAAATTGTTGATAATTCAGGCTTTTCTAAAGAAACGCCAGATAGAAGTACTTTAATAGCTATTCAGACGCCACAAACTTTCGATTATAAAATGATATTAGAAGCTCATGAATGGGTTAGGGAAAAAAAACTTGCTGTTACAGATGATACAATGGTAGCAGAGGCCTATGGAAAGAAAGTATTCATATATGAGGGAGACTATACTAACATAAAAATTACTACACCTGATGACTTGATACTTGCAGAAAGATTAGTATAGATAAACTTATTGACAGTACTTTTTTTAGAAGTTATAATATGAAAAGAAAAATATAATACGAAAAGCAGTGAAGAAGAATAGTAGAGACTATATTAAAGAGAGAGAATCCTGGGCTGAAAGATTTTCAACTGTTTCGAACCCGCTTTGGAGTTGTAGGGAAAAACTATCGGTTTAACACCGTTAACATTACTAGAGTACAAATTTAGGTGGTACCGCGACTATGAGTTCGCCCTAATATAGGGCGGACTCTTTTTATATTTAATAATTATAAACTAAAGGAGGATTTTTTATGGGAAAAAATAAAAAATTAGTTGAAGCAATAACCTCAATGGATGTAGATTTTGCTCAATGGTATACAGACATAGTAAAAAAGGCTGAGTTAGTTGACTATTCAAGTGTAAAGGGTTGTATGATAATAAGACCTTATGGTTATGCTATATGGGAAAATATACAACAAGATTTAGATAGAAGATTTAAAGAAACAGGTCATGAAAATGTATATATGCCAATGTTTATTCCTGAGTCTTTACTTCAAAAAGAAAAAGATCACGTTGAAGGATTTGCGCCAGAGGTTGCTTGGGTAACACATTTTGGAGAAGAAAAGCTTACAGAAAAGCTATGTGTTCGTCCAACTTCTGAAACGTTATTTTGTGAACACTACTCTAAGATAGTGCAATCTTATAATGACCTTCCTAAATTATATAATCAATGGTGTTCAGTAGTTAGATGTGAAAAAACTACAAGACCATTCTTAAGAACTACAGAATTCCTATGGCAAGAAGGGCATACAGTACATGCTACTGCTGAAGAATCTATGGAAGAAACTAAGAGAATGCTTAATGTTTATGCAAGTTTTTGTGAAGAGTTTTTAGCTATCCCTGTAGTGAAGGGACAAAAAACTGAAAAAGAAAAATTTGCAGGAGCAGAAGCTACATTTACTATAGAAAGTTTAATGCATGATGGTAAAGCACTTCAAACAGGTACTTCACACAACTTTGGAGATAATTTTGCTAAAGCATTTAATATTCAATACACAGATAAAAATGGTAAGTTACAATATGTTCATGAAACTTCATGGGGAATGACAACAAGATTAATAGGTGCTGTTATAATGGTACATGGAGATGATAATGGATTAGTACTTCCACCAAAAGTAGCACCAACACAAGTAGTTATTGTTCCAGTAGCACAACACAAAGAAGGTGTTTTAGAAAAAGCAAACGAGCTTAAAGAGAAGATAGCTAAAATAGCTAGAGTTAGGCTTGATGATAAAGATAAAATGCCAGGATGGAAGTTTGCAGAGTACGAAATGAAAGGCGTTCCAGTAAGATTAGAAATAGGACCAAAAGACATCGAAAATAATCAATGTGTATTAGTTAGAAGAGATACATTAGAAAAAACAGTTGTATCTTTAGATAATTTAGAAGAAAGCGTTAAAGAACTTCTTCTAAATATCCAAGTTAATATGTTAGAAAAAGCAAGAAAAAACAGAGATGAGCATACTTACGTAGCTAAAAATATAGAAGAACTTAAAGGAATAGTAGAAAATACTCCAGGATTCGTAAAAGCTATGTGGTGTGGCGATAGAGCTTGTGAAGATAAAATAAAAGAAGAAACAGGAGCTACATCAAGATGTATTCCTTTTGAGCAAGAAAAACACTCAGAAGAATGTGTATGTTGTGGTAAGAAAGCAGAAAAAATGGTTTATTGGGGTAGAGCATATTAATAAGTAAGGCATATCATTATTATATGATAGGAGAAAGTTAATTTGCTTTCCATATATAATACAGTAAACAAAATTTCATACATGAAAATTAAAGAAGGAGGGAAAAAATGAAGGTTTATAATACCCTAACGAGAAAAAAAGAAGAGTTTATCCCAATTACACAAGGAGAAGTAAAGATGTATGTTTGCGGACCTACAGTTTATAACTTCTTTCATATTGGTAATGGAAGAACTTTTATAGTGTTTGATACAATAAGAAGATATTTTGAATACAGAGGATATAAAGTAAAATTTGTTCAAAACTTTACTGATGTTGATGACAAATTAATAAAAAAAGCTAATGAAGAAAACATTACGCTAAGACAAATCGGAGATAAATATATATCAGAGTATTATAAAGATGCGGATGGATTAAACATAAAAAGAGCTACAGTAAATCCTAGAGCTACTGAATATATAGATGAAATAATAAAGTTTGTAGAGGAATTAATCCAAAAAGGGTTTGCATATGAAGTTGACGGCGATGTTTATTTCAGTACTAAAAACTTCACTACTTATGGGAAATTATCGGGACAGAATTTAGATGATTTACAAGCTGGAGCTAGAATATCTGTTGATGAAAGAAAAAAAGATTCTATGGATTTTGCTATTTGGAAAGCAAAAAAAGAAGGCGAACCAGGCTGGGAATGTCCATGGGGAGAAGGAAGACCAGGTTGGCATATAGAGTGCTCATGCATGGCTAAGAATATATTAGGAGATACCATTGATATACATGCAGGTGGTTCAGACTTAGTGTTTCCACACCATGAAAATGAGATAGCACAAAGTGAAGCGTTAACTGGCAAAACTTTTGCTAACTATTGGATGCATTCTGCTTTTGTTAATATTAATAATGAAAAGATGTCAAAGTCACTAAATAACTTCTTTACAGCAAGAGAAATTTTAGAAAGATATGATGCTGACGTAATTAGATTTTTAATGTTATCTGGACATTATAGAGTCCAATTAAATTTCTCGGAAGATCTTCTTGAATCGGCAAAAGCTTCTGTTGAAAGATTATACAATGCAGTATCTAATCTAGAAAACCTTCTTGAAGAAAGTTGTGTTGAAGAGATAAATGATAAAGAAGAAAAATATATTACTTCGTTAGATGTATACAGGAAGAGATATATAGACAAGATGGATGATGATTTCAATACTGCAGATGCTATATCTGTTCTATTTGATTTAGTAAAGGATATTAATACTAATATAAGTGTTGATTCATCTAGAAAAGCAATTCAAGGGGCATTAGATATTATAAGAGAACTTGGAGATCCTCTTGGAATACTTCAAAAATCAACTAAAGGAAGTATAGAAGAAGAAATAGAGAAGCTTATTGAAGATAGACAACAAGCAAGAAAAAATAGAGATTTTGCGTTAGCAGATAAAATAAGAGACGATCTAAAAGATAGAGGAATAGTATTAGAAGATACACCACAGGGTGTTAGATGGAAAAAGATTAATTAATCAATTAAAAAGAGGCTATATATCCTTCAAGATTATAGCTTCTTTTTGTTTATACAGATTTCAAACATAAAATTATTTTGTTGATTTTAGTTGGGTTTATAAAATATTATGTTTAATAACCATATAACCAGTTAACTGGTTAACCAGAAATCCAGATATCCAGATATCCAGAAAACCAGCCGAAAAATTTAATAATTCATTGTTTTTAAAGACAAACTTAAATTATATTTAATATAATTTGAATACTTATGAGTTTATGGTATATTAAGTAGAGTAGGTAAATCATAAAGTTAAAGGAGAGTTAATCTTTGGAAAACTTATTATATAGAAAATTCACAAAAGAAGAGGCTAGAATGCTAAATCCACTTCAATTGGCTTTTGTAGGGGATGGAGTATACGAGGTATTTATAAGAAATTATATTTTAAATAATAATAAAGAACTATCTACACATAAATTGCATGTAGAGGCCATTAAGTATGTTAAAGCTCATGCTCAAAGTGAGATAATTAGGAGAATAGAGTCAGATTTAACTGATGAAGAAATATATATCTATAAACGTGGAAGGAATACAAAATCAGCTACAGTACCTAAAAATGCAGATTTAGCTGAATATAGAGCTGCAACAGGATTTGAAGCTCTTGTTGGATATTTATACTTAATTAATCAGATAGATAGATTAAATACTATATTATTAAAATCAGTAGAGCAGGAATAAAATTAATTTGTTTTATTAATAATTAGATAGATATACAAGTTTAGTTAACTATAGAAAATGAGGAGAAAAAGATGTCAAATAAAGAGGAATATAAAAAAAATAAAGAAAATAAAGAAAATAAAGAAAAAACAATTAGAGAAGATTTGATAGAAGGTAGAAACTCAGTGTCGGAGGCATTGAAATCTGATAGAACAATAGAATATTTATTAATAGCGAAAGGTAATGTTGAAGGATCTATAAAAAAAATAATACAAGTAGCTAAAGATAAAAAGATAGTTATAAAAGAAGTGGAAAAAAGAAAACTAGATTCTATGAGCGAAACGGGGTCACATCAAGGTGTTATGGCTGTAGTAACTCCTTTTAAATATTCAGAAATAGACGATATAATAGAGTATGCTAAGAAAAAAGAAGAAGATCCATTTATAGTTATTTTAGATGAATTAGAAGATCCTCATAATTTAGGATCTATAGTAAGAACTGCTGAGTTATGTGGTGTGCATGGAATAATAATACCTAAAAGAAGAAATGTAGGTGTAACTCCAACTGTATATAAATCTTCAGCTGGAGCTGTTGAACATATGAAAATAGCAAAGGTAACTAATATTAATGTAGCAATAGATAAACTAAAAGAACAAGGTTTATGGGTTTATGGTGCAGATATAAATGGAGAAGATTATAGTTATAATACTAATTTTTCTGGACCTTGTGCCATTATAATAGGCAGTGAAGGAAGAGGAATATCTACCTTAACTTTAAAGAAATGTGATAAACTTGTTAAAATTCCTATGGTGGGCAAAATAAACTCTTTAAACGCTTCTGTTGCAGGTGGTATAATGATGTATGAGGTTTTAAAATCTCGAATAACAAAAAGATAGATTTGAGAGTGATAGGGTTTTGAAAATTTTATTTGTTGACGGATATAATGTTATCAATAGTTGGCCAAATCTCAAAAAAATTAAAGAGTATAGTTACGAGTCAGCTAGACAACAGCTTATAGAAACTCTCCACAATTATGCTAATTATGAAGATTGTAATATAAATATAGTCTTTGATGCACATAAGGTTGAAGGAAATCTGGAGAATAAAGAAGAAGTGGATAAAAGACTGTCGGTTGTTTTTACAAAAGATGGCGAAACCGCGGATAATTACATAGAGAGACAAGTAAATGAGCTGGGAAGAAGGTTCGAGGTTTTAGTTGTGACATCTGATTGGTTGGAGCAACAAACCATATTTCAAAGGGGAGCCATACGAGTATCTTCATTAGAGTTTTATCACATTATAGTTAATATGGAAAAAGAAATAATAAGTGAAACTAAAAAAGTAACTAAGGGAAGTAAAAATCTTTTGGAAGACAGTATAGATAAAGAGGTATTGAAAAAGTTGGAAAAGATGAGAAGAAGTTAAATTCTAATATTTTATTAGCTCCTTTAATTCTTAAATAGTGGCATATGAGGGGGGAGTACTTTGGGTTATAGTGAAAGGTCTATGGAAAGAAATGTTGATTTTAAGAATAGATTAGATGAAGATGTTGCTGTTGAGGCTAAGGAAGGTAATATTGAGGCTCAAGAATACCTAATTAGCAAATATGAAATGTTTGTAAAAACAAAGGCTAAATCTTATTTCTTAATTGGTGCGGACAAAGAAGATATATATCAAGAAGGAATGATAGGTTTATATAAGGCTATAAGAGATTTTAACCCTCATAAATTAGCTTCATTTAGAGCTTTTGCGGAACTTTGTATAACAAGACAGATAATTACAGCTATCAAAACAGCTACTAGACAGAAGCATATACCATTAAATACTTATATATCTTTGAATAAACCTGTTTATGAAGAGGAGTCTGAGAGAACTTTATTAGATATTTTATCTGGAATTAAGATATCAGATCCTGAGGAGTTGATAATAAGTAAAGAAGAGATAGAGAGGATGGAAAAAGAGATTTCTAATGCCTTAACAGAATTAGAAATGGAAGTGTTAACATCCTACCTAGATGGTAAGTCATATCAAGAGATTGCTTGTGATTTAGATAGACATGCTAAATCAATAGATAATGCCCTTCAGAGGGTGAAAAGGAAACTTGAAAAATGTCTCAAATTATAGCAATTATTTTAATTCAAATATATTGACAAATACCAAATTGGATAGTAAACTTTATAATTGGTATATATATTATACATATATGTATTTAAGTTGCTCACGTAGCTCAGTAGGTAGAGCGTCGCCTTGGTAAGGCGGAGGTCGTCGGTTCAATCCCGATCGTGAGCTCCAATTTTTTTAAAATACAAAACGCTAGGCAAAGTTTATTTAATTAGTAAGGAGGAAAATAAAAATGGCTAAGTCAAAATTCGAAAGAAATAAACCACACGTAAATATTGGAACAATAGGACACGTAGACCACGGTAAGACAACATTAACAGCAGCAATAACAACAGTATTAGCAAAAAAAGGGTTTGCAGAAGCATTTAACTATGCAGATATAGATAAGGCACCAGAAGAAAAAGAGAGAGGTATAACAATAAATACCGCTCACGTAGAATACCAAACAGAAAACAGACACTACGCACACGTAGACTGTCCAGGACATGCTGACTATGTAAAGAACATGATAACAGGAGCAGCACAAATGGATGGAGCTATCTTAGTTGTATCAGCAGCAGACGGTCCAATGCCACAAACAAGAGAACATATATTACTAGCATCAAGAGTAGGAGTTGACTATATCGTAGTATTCTTAAACAAAGCAGATATGGTAGATGACGAAGAGTTATTAGAGTTAGTAGAAATGGAAGTAAGAGAATTACTAAGTGAATACAACTTCCCAGGAGATGATATTCCAGTAATAAAAGGATCAGCATTACAAGCATTAGAAAACCCAACAGATGAAGCTAAAATAGCACCAATCTTAGAGTTAATGGATGCAGTAGATAGCTATATCCCAACACCAGAAAGAGCAACAGATAAACCATTCTTAATGCCAGTAGAAGATGTATTCACAATTACTGGTAGAGGAACAGTTGCGACTGGAAGAGTGGAAAGAGGAATACTACACGTAGGAGACGAAGCAGAAATCGTTGGACTAAGTGAAGATAGAAGAAAAGTAGTAGTAACAGGAATAGAAATGTTCAGAAAGTTACTAGATGAAGCACAAGCAGGAGATAATATAGGAGCATTATTAAGAGGGGTACAAAGAACAGATATCGAAAGAGGTCAAGTACTTTCAAAAACTGGATCAGTAAACCCACATAGTGCATTCGTAGGTCAAGTTTACGTATTAAAGAAAGAAGAAGGCGGAAGACATACACCATTCTTTGATGGATATAGACCACAATTCTATTTCAGAACAACAGACGTAACAGGATCAATCAAATTACCAGATGGAATGGAAATGGTAATGCCAGGAGATCATATAGATATGAATGTTGAATTAATAACAACAGTAGCTATGGATGAAGGATTAAGATTTGCTATAAGAGAAGGCGGAAGAACTGTAGGTTCTGGAGTTGTTACTACTATAGTTAAATAATACAAGATGTTTAAGGGCTGGGTTCTCTAACCTAGTCCTTTACATAGTGATAAAATGTTGACTTTGTAATTTATTTGTGATAATGTTATGAAGTGAATGACATAGTAAGGTAAAAGCTTATACTAATACAAAGCTTATGCTGTATATAGAAAAAAACTGGAGGTGCAGACAATGAGAGTAAAGATAACTTTAGCTTGCACAGATTGCAAACAAAGAAATTACCACTCAATGAAGAACAAGAAAAATGACCCAGATAGATTAGAGGTTAAAAAGTACTGCAAATTTTGCAAAAAACATACTCTTCACAGAGAAACTAAGTAATAAAGTTCTCAGCTTTTTTTAAGGATGTGAATAATAATGGCTGTAAATGGCAAGGTTAAAAAAGAGTCTGCACCTAAAAGGGAAGCAGGCATTGTTAAGTTCTTTAGAGAGGTTAAAGGTGAAGTTAATAGAATAACTTGGCCTAATAAAAATGAAGCAAAAAAAGCCTTAATAGCTACAATTGCCTTTACACTAGCATATGTTGTGCTAGTTGGTGGCTTAGACCTTGTTTTTAAAAACCTCTTTGAAATTATTTTAAAATTAAAATAAGGGAGGTTTGGGTGAGCTATTCATCCTGATAATATGAGTGAAAGAGCTAGATGGTATGTGGTACACACATATTCTGGATATGAAAATAAGGTAAAAGCAAACATTGAAAAAACTATAGAGAATAGAGCTCTTGAGTCCTTAATTCAGGATATACAAGTTCCTATGGAAGAAGTTATCGAAGAAAAGGATGGAAAACAAAAAATATCTCTAAAGAAGAAGTTTCCAGGATATGTTTTAGTAAAAATGTTGATGAGTGACGAATCTTGGTATGTTGTTAGAAACACAAGAGGAGTTACAGGTTTTGTTGGACCTGGATCAAAACCTGTTCCTTTAACTGATGAAGAAGTTGATTCTATGGGTGTAGTTGATATGCCTGTTGAGATTAATTTAGAGGTTGGAGAGAGCGTAAGAATAGTATCAGGACCATTTAAGGATATGCTTGCTACTGTTGTTGAGATAAACACAGAAAAGCGTAAAGTGAAAGCTTTAGCAGAATTATTTGGTAGAGAGACTTCTATTGAAGCCGAATTAAATCAGGTTGAAAGATTAGTTTAATACTAATTTTTATCAATAAAGACTATGGTCTTAATTAAGTGGGAGGGCTAAAGTCCGTATTACCACAGTATAGGAGGAATAACACATGGCTAAGAAAGTAACAGGAATGATAAAACTTCAACTTCCTGCAGGTAAGGCAACACCAGCTCCACCAGTTGGTCCAGCATTAGGACAACATGGAGTTAATATAATGGGATTCTGTAAGGAGTTTAATGCTAAAACTGCTGATAAAGCTGGTTTAATAATACCAGTTGTTATAACAGTGTATCAAGACAGATCATTTAGCTTTATATTAAAAACTCCACCAGCTGCAGTTTTAATTAAAAAAGAATTAGGACTAGAAAGTGGTTCAGGAGTTCCAAACAGAACTAAAGTTGGAAAAATAACTAAAGAACAAGTAAGAAAAATTGCTGAGTTAAAAATGCCAGACTTAAATGCTGCATCAGTAGAAACTGCAATGAGTATGATTGAAGGTACTGCTAGAAGCATGGGAGTAACTGTAGTAGAGTAATTTCTAGAAATTGGTGGGAGGTAATAACCGTTAATACCACAAAGGAGGCTTAATAATGGGAAAGAAATATGTTGAAAGTGCAAAATTAGTAGATAAGAGTGCTTTATACACTCCAGTTGAAGCTTTAGATTTAGCAGTAAAAACTGCAAAAGCTAAGTTTGATGAAACAATAGAAATACACGTAAGATTAGGGGTAGACCCAAGACATGCTGATCAACAAGTTAGAGGAGCAGTTGTTCTTCCACACGGAACTGGTAGATCAGTTAAAGTATTAGTATTTGCTAAAGGTGATAAAGCTAAAGAAGCTGAAGCAGCTGGAGCAGAATTCGTTGGAGCTGAAGAATTAGTTTCTAAAATCCAAAACGAAAACTGGTTTGATTATGATGTAGTTGTAGCTACTCCAGATATGATGGGTGTAGTTGGTAGATTAGGTAGAGTATTAGGACCAAAGGGATTAATGCCGAACCCAAAATCAGGTACAGTTACATTTGATGTTGCTAAAGCAATCGCTGATATCAAAGCTGGTAAAGTTGAATATAGAGTAGATAAAACTGCTATAGTTCACTGCCCAATCGGAAAGAAATCTTTCGGAGTGGAAAAATTAGCTGACAACTTCCGTGCTTTAATGGAAGCTGTAGTAAAAGCTAAACCAGCAGCTGCTAAAGGACAATACGTTAAGTCAGTTTCTTTATCAGCAACAATGGGACCTGGAGTTAAAGTTAACCCAGTTAAGGTTTTAGAATAGTATTGACATATGTCGAGAAATGATATATAATCAATAACGTTGTAATAACTGAATAGGTAAAACCGTAGACAGTGGGTGCGATGTGCATAACGTAAACAACCTACCGAGGGTTCCATACAAATGCTTGTAATGGGTCTTTCCTTGTCTGCGGAAAGACCCTTTCTTAATTATAAAAAAGCAGTTAAAAACTGTGAGGAGGTGGACACACAGTGGTAAATAAGAATAGACAGTTAAAAGAAGCGAAAGTTGCTGAAATTAAAGAGAAGTTAGAAAAAGCTCAATCTGTAGTTCTTACAAGTTATCAAGGATTAACAGTTGAAGAAGATACTCAACTTAGAAAGACTCTTAGAGAAGCTGGTATAGAATATAAAGTATATAAAAATACTTTAGTTACATTAGCAGCTAAGGAATTAGGCCACGAAGGAATAGTTCCATTCTTAGAAGGACCTGTATCGATAGCATTCGGTTACGAAGATGTTACAGCTCCAGCAAGAATTTTAAGTGATTTTGCTAAAACTCATAAGAAATTAGAGTTAAAAGCAGGAATAGTATCTGGTGAAGTTTATGATGCAGAGAAAGTTAAACAACTTGCTGCAATACCACCAAAAGAAGTTCTTATTGCAAAACTTCTTGGAAGCTTCAAAGCTCCATTATCAAATCTTGCATATTTATTAAATGCAATAAAAGAGAAAAAAGAATCAGAATCTGCTGAATAATTAGTGATTATAGCAGAAAAAAATAATTAGTAAAAAATTTCGGAGGTGCCTTAAAATGACAAAGGAACAAATCATAGAAGCTGTAAAAGCTATGAGCGTTTTAGAATTAAATGAATTAGTAAAAGCTTGTGAAGAAGAATTCGGAGTAAGTGCTGCTGCACCAGTTGCTGCTGCAGGCGGAGCTGCTGTTGCTGCTGTTGAAGAAAAGACTGAATTCGACGTAGTTTTAACTAGCGCTGGAGCTAACAAAATAAAAGTTATAAAAGTAGTTAGAGAAGTAACTGGATTAGGATTAAAGGAAGCTAAAGAAATAGTTGACGGAGCTCCTAAAACAATTAAAGAAGCTATAGCTAAAGAAGCAGCTGAAGAAATAAAAGCTAAATTAGCTGAAGTTGGAGCAGAAGTTGAAGTAAAATAATTTCTGTTTAGCATAAAAGAGGTGCTAGTACTAGCGCCTCTTTAATTTCTCTATAAATAATTTAGAAATTACAATAAAAGTGATTATAAGGTAAAACAAGTATTGACAGCGCAAGATCAATATGATAATATCATTTAATGTACTATTCAATATGGAATAGTATATATAATTTTAGAATAGCCGTATATAAATTAATAATCTAGGTTATACTAAAATAATGACATTACCCGAAAGTAACCTTCCGTAGGGGGAAGTGCGTACTTTTGGTTATTTTAGTTTAAACGAGGGGTGAAAGTTGATGGTACATCCTGTCCAAGTGGGAAAAAGAACTAGAATGAGCTTTGGAAAGGTAAAAGAAGTTGCAGAAATGCCAAATCTGATTGAGGTTCAATTAGATTCATACAACTGGTTCCTAAAAGAAGGGCTTTATGAGGTTTTTGAAGATGTAAACCCTATAACTAACTTCACGGGAAATCTAGTTTTGGAGTTTACTGACTTCAAGCTTGACAAAGATAACATTAAGTACTTAGTAGAAGAGTGTAAAGAAAGAGATGCAACTTATGCTGCACCTTTAAAAGTATCTGTAAGACTTCAGAACAAGGAAACTGGAGAAATTAAAGAGCAAGAGGTTTTCATGGGAGATTTCCCATTAATGACTGAGCAAGGTACTTTTGTTATAAATGGAGCAGAAAGAGTTATAGTAAGCCAATTGGTTAGATCACCAGGTGTTTATTATAATGTGTCAAGAGATAAAAGTGGTAAGAAGCTATTTTCTTCAACAGTAATACCTAATAGAGGAGCATGGTTAGAGTATGAAACAGATTCTAATGATGTAATCTATGTAAGAATTGATAAGACAAGAAAGTTACCGATAACAATCTTAGCAAGAGCTATGGGTTTTGGAACTGATACTGAACTTATTGAGTATTTTGGTGAAGACGAAAGATTCAAGGCTACTATTGAAAAAGATAATACTAAGACTAAAGAAGAAGCACTATTAGAAATTTACAAGAGATTAAGACCAGGAGAACCACCAACTGTTGATAGTGCAGTATCTCTTATTGATTCATTATTTTTTGACGCAAAAAGATATGATTTATCTAGAGTTGGAAGATATAAATTCAATAAAAAGTTAGCTATAAACTTAAGAATTGCTAATCAAATAGCAGCAACAGATATAGTTAACCCAGAAACTGGAGAGATTCTGGTAGAGAAGAATCAAAAGATAGCAAGAACTGTAGCTAAAGAAATTCAAAATTTAGGGATAAACTCTGTAGATATATTAGTTGATGATAGAATCTTTAGAGTAATCGGAAATCACTTTGTTAAAATCCAAAATCATGTTGATTTTAATGTAGATGATTTGAATATTAAAGAAAATGTTCATTTCCCTACCCTAAAAGAAATTCTTGATACTTATTCTACTGAAAAAGAGATTAAGGATGCTATAAAGAAGAATATTAACAGACTTATACCTAAGCATATTGTTAGAGATGATATATATGCAACAATAAGTTATGAATTAGGATTACCTTATGGTATAGGAAATGTTGATGATATAGATCATTTAGGAAATAGAAGATTAAGAAGTGTTGGAGAACTTCTACAAAATCAATTTAGAATTGGTTTATCAAGAATGGAAAGAGTAGTTAAAGAAAGAATGACTATTCAAGACCAAGAAGGAATAACTCCACAAGTATTAATTAACATAAGACCAGTAGCAGCTGCTATTAAAGAATTCTTTGGTAGTTCACAGCTTTCTCAGTTCATGGATCAAACAAATCCATTATCTGAGCTTACTCACAAAAGAAGATTATCAGCTTTAGGACCTGGAGGACTTTCGAGAGAAAGAGCTGGGTTTGAAGTTAGAGACGTTCACTACTCACACTATGGGAGAATGTGTCCGATAGAAACACCAGAAGGACCTAATATAGGACTTATAAACTCTTTAGCTACTTATGCAAGAGTTAATGAATATGGTTTTATAGAAACTCCTTATAGAGTTATAGATAAAGAAACTAGTCTTGTTACAAATGAGATTAGATACTTCACAGCAGATGTTGAAGATCAATATTACGTTGCACAAGCTAAGGAACCGATAGGAGAAGATGGAAAACTATTAGATTCTAGAGTTACTGTAAGATACATGGAAGATGTTCTTGTGATTCCTAGAGAAGATGTGGATTTAATTGATATATCTCCAAGACAAATAGTTTCTGTTGCTACTGCTATGATTCCTTTCTTAGAGAACGATGATGCTTCCAGAGCACTTATGGGATCTAACATGCAACGTCAAGCAGTTCCATTATTAAAACCACAAGCACCAATTGTAGGTACTGGGATTGAATTTAAAGCGGCTGTAGATTCTGGGGTTCTACCTAAAGCAGTTAATGCAGGGGTAGTGTCCTATGTAAGTGCTAATGAAGTTAGAGTTAAAAGAGATTCTGATGGAGGAACTGACACATACAGACTTCTAAAGTTCAAGAGAAGTAACCAAGGTACTTGTATTAATCAAAGACCTATAGTTTCTAAAGGCGAATACGTATCAAATGGTACTGTATTAGCTGATGGACCATCTACTGATTTAGGAGAAATAGCATTAGGTAAAAATATCAGAATGGGATTTATAACCTGGGAAGGATATAACTACGAAGATGCTATGCTTATTTCAGAAGAACTAGTTAGAGAGGATGTGTTCACATCTATTCATATAGAAGAATATGAATGTGAAGCTAGAGACACTAAATTGGGACCAGAAGAAATAACTAGGGATATTCCAAATGTTGGTGATGATGCAATAAGAGATCTTGACGAAAGAGGAATCATCAGAATTGGTGCTGAAGTTAGATCTGGAGATATTCTTGTAGGTAAAGTAACACCTAAAGGAGAAACTGAATTAACAGCAGAAGAAAGACTATTAAGGGCTATATTCGGAGAAAAAGCTAGAGAAGTAAGAGATACTTCTTTAAGAGTTCCTCATGGAGAAGCTGGTATAATAGTTGATGTTAAAGTGTTCACTAGAGAAAATGGTGATGAACTTACTCCGGGAGTTAATGAATTAGTTAGATGTTATATAGCACAAAAGAGAAAAATATCTGTTGGAGATAAGATGGCTGGACGTCATGGAAACAAAGGGGTTATTTCTAGAGTTTTACCAGAAGAAGATATGCCATTTTTACCTGATGGAAGACCACTACAAATATGTCTAAACCCTCTAGGGGTTCCTTCACGTATGAATATTGGTCAGGTACTTGAAGTTCATTTAGGATGGGCAGCAAGTAAATTAGGCTGGCATATAGCTACACCAGTATTTGATGGAGCTACAGAAAAAGATATTGAAAACTGTCTTGAAGATGCAGGATATAATGCAAATGGAAAGACTGTACTTTATGATGGTAGAACTGGAGAACCGTTTGATAACTCTGTTACTGTTGGGATAATGTATATCTTAAAACTAGCCCATTTGGTTGATGATAAGATACATGCTAGATCTACAGGTCCATACTCACTAGTTACTCAACAACCACTTGGAGGTAAAGCTCAATTTGGTGGTCAAAGATTTGGTGAGATGGAAGTTTGGGCACTTGAAGCTTATGGTGCTGCTCATACATTACAGGAAATTTTAACAGTTAAATCAGATGATATTGTAGGTAGAGTTAAAACTTACGAATCAATTGTAAAAGGTGAAAATATACCTGAACCAGGCGTACCTGAGTCATTTAAGGTTCTTATTAAAGAACTTCAAGCTCTTTGCTTAGATGTAAGAGTTCTTAATGATGAAAATCAAGAAGTTAAACTAAAAGAATTGACAGAAGATGATGACGCAGTTGAATTAGATGTAAATATAGAGGGTAATGAAGATTTTGTACCAGCAACTCCAGATGGAGAAGATAGTTATTTAACTGGAGATGAGGAATTGGAAGAAGAGTTAGATTATGAATCATTCCAATTAGATGAATTCCAAGAAGATTTAGAACTTGATGATTTTAATGATGAACACTAATTTGAAGGGAGGATATACCCTTGATCGAATTAAATAATTTTGATGCATTGCAAATAGGTTTGGCTTCTCCACAACAGATAAGAGAATGGTCTAGAGGGGAAGTTAAAAAACCAGAAACTATTAACTATAGAACATTAAAGCCAGAAAGAGATGGTTTGTTCTGTGAAAGAATATTTGGACCACAAAAGGATTGGGAATGTCATTGTGGAAAATATAAGAGAGTAAGATATAAGGGAATTGTCTGCGATAGATGTGGAGTAGAGGTAACTAAAGCTAAGGTAAGAAGAGAGAGAATGGGGCATATAGAACTTGCTGCCCCTGTATCTCACATATGGTATTTTAAAGGGATTCCGTCAAGAATGGGGCTAATATTAGATATGTCTCCAAGGGCTCTTGAAAAAATATTGTATTTTGCTTCTTATGTAGTGATAAACCCTAAAGAAACACCATTATTAAAGAAACAGTTATTAAATGAAAAAGAATATAGAGAAGCTGTAGATAAATATGGTGAGGAAAGTTTTGTAGCTGGAATGGGTGCTGAATCTATAAAAATGTTATTAGGAGAAATAGATTTAGAGAAACATTCAGTAGAGCTTAAAGAAGAATTAAAACAAAGTACAGGTCAAAAGAAAGTTAGAATAATTAGAAGATTAGAAGTTGTTGAATCTTTCAGAAAATCAGGAAACAATCCTGAATGGATGATAGTTGATGTTATACCAGTTATACCTCCAGATTTAAGACCAATGGTTCAATTAGACGGAGGAAGATTTGCAACGTCTGACTTAAATGATCTATATAGAAGAGTTATAAACAGAAATAACAGACTTAAAAAACTTTTAGATCTTGGAGCTCCTGACATAATAGTGAGAAACGAAAAAAGAATGCTTCAAGAAGCTGTAGATGCACTAATAGATAATGGTAGAAGAGGAAGACCTGTTACAGGTCCTGGAAACAGACCACTTAAATCTTTATCTGATATGCTTAAAGGTAAGCAAGGAAGATTTAGACAAAATCTTCTTGGTAAAAGAGTTGACTACTCAGGAAGATCTGTTATAGTTGTTGGACCTGAGTTAAAGATGTACCAATGTGGGCTTCCAAAAGAAATGGCTCTAGAATTATTTAAGCCATTTGTTATGAAAAAATTAGTTCAAGATGGTGTAGCTCATAATATAAAAGCTGCTAAGAGAATGGTTGAAAGAGTTAGTGCTCAGGTGTGGGATATACTTGAAGAAGTAATAAGTGATCATCCTGTATTATTAAACCGTGCTCCTACTCTTCATAGATTAGGTATTCAAGCATTCCAACCAGTTTTAGTTGAAGGTAGAGCTATTAAACTTCATCCGTTAGTTTGTACAGCTTATAATGCTGACTTCGACGGTGACCAAATGGCTGTTCACGTTCCTTTATCAGTTGAAGCACAAGCAGAAGCTAGATTCTTAATGCTAGCTGCTGGAAATATACTAAAACCATCTGATGGTAAGCCAGTTTCTGTACCTACACAGGATATGGTTCTAGGTTCTTACTATCTAACTGTAGATAAAGATGGTGTTAAAGGAGAGGGATCTTACTTCTCTTCAGTAGATGAAGTGCTTATGGCATATTCGTTAAAGGAAATTGATATTCATGCTAAAATAAATGTAAGATTGTATAGAGAAATAGATGGTAAACTTGAAAGTGGAATAGTTAAAACTACTGTAGGAAAGATTATATTTAATGAATCAATTCCTCAAGATCTTGGATATGTAGATAGAACTAATCCTGCTGAAAGATTTAATCTAGAGGTTGATTTCTTGGTGACAAAAGGTACACTTGGGGGAGTAATTGATAGATGCTATGTTAAACATGGTCCAACTAAGACTTCTGTAATGTTAGATAATATTAAAGCTACAGGTTATCATTATTCTTCAATTGGAGCTATTACAATAGCAGCTTCAGATATGATAGTTCCTCAAAGAAAATATGAGTTACTTGAAGAAACTGACAAAACAGTTGATAGAATTGAAAAGATGTTTAGAAGAGGATTGATTTCAGAAGAAGAAAGATATGATAGAGTTATTCAAAAGTGGACTGATACGACTGAAGAAGTTGCGAATGCACTTATGGATAGTATGGATAAGTTTAATCCTATATATATGATGGCGGATTCTGGAGCCAGAGGATCTAAATCTCAGATCAAGCAATTAGCTGGTATGAGAGGACTTATGGCAAATCCTTCAGGTAAGATTATAGAATTACCTATTAGAGCATCGTTTAGAGAAGGCCTAGATGTATTAGAGTACTTTATATCAACTCATGGAGCTAGAAAAGGTAATGCCGATACAGCTCTTAAGACAGCTGACTCTGGATACTTAACAAGAAGACTTGTTGATGTATCTCAAGATGTTATAGTTAGAAGTCAGGATTGTGGAACAACTGAAGGAATAGTTGTTGCGGATATTAAAGAAGGAAATGAAGTTATCGAAGGTTTAAAGGAAAGATTAACAGGAAGATATAATGCTGAAGATATAATTGATCCAGAAACTGGAGATGTTATACTTGCTAAAGATAACTATATGGATGTTCATATGGCTGATAAAATAGTAAAAGCTGGTGTTAAGAAAGTTAAAATTAGATCAGTATTTACATGTAAGGCTAAAGTTGGAGTTTGTGCTAAGTGTTATGGTATGAATATGGCAACTGGACAAAAGATAAATATCGGTGAAGCAGTAGGTATTATAGCAGCCCAATCTATAGGAGAACCAGGAACTCAGCTTACAATGAGAACATTCCATACAGGTGGAGTTGCTGGAGCGGATATAACTCAAGGGCTTCCTAGAGTTGAGGAGTTATTTGAAGCTAGAAAACCTAAGGGATTAGCTATAGTAAGTGAAATACACGGTACAGTTAAGTTTGAAGAGACAAAGAAAAAGAGAGTAGTTTATGTAGTATCTAACGAAGGTGCTGAGAAAACTTATGATATACCTTTTGGATCAAGACTTAAGGTTAGTGATGGAGATATAGTTTCAGCTGGAGATGAAATCACAGAAGGATCTGTAAATCCACATGATATCATGGGTATTAAGGGAGTAGATGGGGCTAGACAATATCTGCTTTCAGAAGTTCAAAAAGTTTATAGACTACAAGGTGTTGATATAAATGATAAGCATCTTGAAGTAGTAGTTAGACAAATGACTAGAAAAGTTAAGATAAGCGAATCAGGTGATACTGAACTATTATCAGGAACTTTAATAGATATGTTTGATTTTGATGAAGAAAATGCTAGAGTGGAAGCTTTTGGTGGAGAACCAGCTCAAGGAGAAAAGGTACTTCTAGGTATAACTAAAGCAGCACTTGCAACGGATAGTTTCCTTTCCGCAGCGTCATTCCAAGAAACTACAAGAGTTCTTACTGATGCAGCAATAAAAGGAAAAATAGATCCACTTCTTGGATTGAAGGAAAATGTAATTATTGGTAAACTGATTCCGGCAGGAACAGGTATGTTAAGATATAGAACAGTAAAACTCAATACTGAGGATAATATTGCAGATGAAATAGATGAAATTGCTATTGAAGATTAAACAATCAATATTATTGACATGTGTATGCTTAGATGATAAAATAAACTTTGTGTGATTTGTAAGCTACTGTATAGTATACATTTGTCTACATGATTACATGAGCAAAGTTTTCTAAACTTTGCCCATGTTCTATATAATTGGGGGGATTTCATGATAGACAGACTGATAGGGAAAAAGCTTATTGGGATCAAACAATGTGCCAAAGCTATGAAAAATGGTTCTGGTACAAAGTTATATGTAGCTAAAGATTCAGATGAAAGGTTAATTTTACCTTTAATAGAATTAGCCACAGAAAAAAACATTCAAATTAATTATGTTGACACCATGAGGGATTTAGGCAAAATGTGTAGCATAGAAGTAGGTGCGACATCTGCTTTAATGCTTGAATAACGCAATTATCTAATTTATATAGATAAGTGAAAAAATCAGGAGGTGAAACCATGCCAACTATTAGCCAATTAGTAAGAAAAGGTAGAAAGACAGTTGTTACTAAATCAACTGCACCAGCACTAAAGGAATGTCCACAAAGAAGAGGAGTATGTACAGTAGTTAAAACTACGACTCCAAAGAAACCAAACTCAGCTCTAAGAAAGATAGCAAGAGTTAGATTAACTAACGGTTACGAAGTAACAGCTTATATCGGAGGAGTAGGTCACAACTTACAAGAGCACAGCGTTGTTCTTATAAGAGGTGGTAGAGTTAAGGATCTTCCAGGTGTTAGATATCATATTGTTAGAGGAGCTCTTGATTCTGCAGGAGTTGCTAACAGAATGCAAGCAAGATCAAAGTATGGTGCAAAGAGACCAAAGAAAAAATAATATGGTAATTTAGTGCAATGCCTTCAGCATTTACATAGATAAAGAAAAATCTTTAATATATACTGCAGGAGCAGCGCACTTTACGGCAAATGAGTCGAGTACCAATGAACTTAAACTAAGATTGTTAAGGAGGGAAGAAAAGTGCCAAGAAAAGGACATATATCTAAAAGAGATGTATTAGCAGATCCAGTTTACAACTCAAAGGTTGTAACAAAATTAATCAACAGTATAATGGAAGATGGTAAAAAAGGGGTAGCACAAAAAGTGTGTTACGGAGCTTTTGAAACTATTGAACAAAAAACAGGTAAAGACCCATTAGAAGTATTCGAGGCAGCAATGAATAATATAATGCCATTACTAGAAGTAAAGGCAAGAAGAATAGGTGGAGCTAACTATCAAGTTCCAATAGAAGTTAGACCAGAAAGAAGACAGACTTTAGGTTTAAGATGGTTACTTATCGCAACTAAAAAAAGAGGCGAAAAGTACATGAGAGAAAAATTAGCTGGAGAATTAATGGATGCAGCTAATAATACTGGAGCAGCTGTTAAGAAGAGAGAAGATACTCACAAAATGGCTGAAGCTAATAAAGCATTTGCTCATTACAGATACTAATTTCAAAACTGTTTTGGCTAATGCCAAAACAGTTTTATCTAATTTAAAAAACACAATTTGAGAGGAGGAAATTTCATGGCTAGAAAATATCCTTTAGACAAATTCCGTAATTTTGGAATAATGGCTCATATAGATGCTGGTAAAACAACAACTACTGAGCGTATATTATTCTATACAGGAAGAAGCCATAAAATTGGTGAAGTTCATGAAGGAGCAGCTACTATGGACTGGATGGTTCAAGAGCAAGAAAGAGGTATAACAATTACTTCCGCTGCTACAACATGTGTATGGAAAGATCATGAATTGAATATTATAGATACACCAGGACACGTAGACTTTACGATAGAGGTTGAAAGATCACTAAGAGTACTAGACGGAGCAGTAACTGTTCTTGATGCTAAATCTGGTGTTGAACCTCAAACTGAAACTGTTTGGAGACAGGCGGATAAGTATGGTGTTCCAAGAATGATTTATGTAAATAAAATGGATGCTACTGGTGCTGATTTCTTTAGATGTATTAATACAGTTAGAGATAGATTAAAAGCTAATGCAGTTCCAATACAAATTCCAATTGGATCAGAAGAAAACTTCAAAGGTATTGTTGATCTTATTAAAAATAAAGCTGAAGTATATTATGATGATTTAGGTAAGGATGTTAGAGAAGAAGATGTACCTGCAGACTTAGCGGATCAAGCTGAAGAATATAGAGGAGCTTTAATTGAAGCAATAGCTGAAACTGATGAAGAATTAATGATGAAATACCTAGATGGTGAAGAAATAACTGTTGATGAGTTAAAAGCAGCTTTAAGAAAAGCTACTATAGCAAATGAGATAGTTCCATGTATATGTGGATCTTCATATAAAAACAAAGGTGTGCAATTAATGATTGATGGAGTTGTTGATTACTTACCATCACCATTAGATATACCACCAGTTCAAGGTACTTCTTTAGATGGTGAAGAAGATTCAAGAGAGGCTTCAGACGAAGTTCCAATGTCTTCATTAGCATTTAAAATTGCTACTGACCCATTTGTTGGTAAGTTAGCATTTACAAGAATATATTCTGGAGTAATGCGTAGTGGTTCTTATGTTCTTAACTCAACTAAGGGCAAAAAAGAAAGAGTTGGAAGACTTGTAAAAATGCACGCAAATACAAGAGAAGAAGTTCAAGAGCTAGAAGCTGGTGAATTAGGAGCTGTTATTGGATTAAAGAACACTACTACAGGTGATACTTTATGTGATGAAAACAATCCAATAATACTTGAATCTATGGAATTCCCAGAACCAGTTATAAATGTAGCTATTGAACCTAAAACAAAAGCAAGCCAAGAGAAGATGGGGTTAGCATTAGCTAAGTTAGCTGAAGAAGATCCATCATTCAGAACTTGGACTGATGAAGAAACTGGTCAAACAATTATTGCAGGTATGGGTGAATTACACTTAGAAATAATTGTTGATAGACTTACAAGAGAGTTTAAAGTTGAGTGTAACGTAGGGGCTCCACAAGTTGCTTACAAAGAAACAATTAGATCTGCTGTTAAAGCGGAAGCTAAATACGCTAAGCAATCAGGTGGTAAGGGTCAATATGGTCACTGTGTAATTGAAATGGAACCTACTGAAGGTGAATATGTATTTGAAAATGCTGTAGTTGGAGGAGCTATTCCAAGAGAATACATTCCAGCAATAGATAATGGAATACAAGAAGCTTCAAAAAATGGTATCATAGCAGGATATCCAGTTATCAACTTTAAGATTAAGTTAGTTCATGGATCTTACCATGAAGTTGACTCCTCAGAAATGGCATTTAAGATTGCGGGATCTATGGCGTTTAAAAATGCGATGTCAAAAGCAAGTCCAGTATTACTTGAACCATCAATGAAGGTTGAAGTTACTATGCCAGAAGAGTATATGGGTGACGTAATTGGAGACATAAACTCAAGAAGAGGAAGAATTGAAGGTATGGAAGCATTAAATGGTGCTCAAGTAGTTAGAGCATTCGTTCCACTTTCAGAAATGTTTGGTTATGCAACTACTTTGAGATCAAGAACTCAAGGTAGAGGAGTTTACTCAATGGTATTTGATCATTATGAGGAAGTTCCAAAGAATATTCAAGAGCAAATAGCAGGAAAAAGAGCTTAATGGCTTTTAAAATAAGTTATTCTAAATTTGACCTTATTAAGGAGGAAAATAAAAATGGCTAAGTCAAAATTCGAAAGAAATAAACCACACGTAAATATTGGAACAATAGGACACGTAGACCACGGTAAGACAACATTAACAGCAGCAATAACAACAGTATTAGCAAAAAAAGGGTTTGCAGAAGCATTTAACTATGCAGATATAGATAAGGCACCAGAAGAAAAAGAGAGAGGTATAACAATAAATACCGCTCACGTAGAATACCAAACAGAAAACAGACACTACGCACACGTAGACTGTCCAGGACATGCTGACTATGTAAAGAACATGATAACAGGAGCAGCACAAATGGATGGAGCTATCTTAGTTGTATCAGCAGCAGACGGTCCAATGCCACAAACAAGAGAACATATATTACTAGCATCAAGAGTAGGAGTTGACTATATCGTAGTATTCTTAAACAAAGCAGATATGGTAGATGACGAAGAGTTATTAGAGTTAGTAGAAATGGAAGTAAGAGAATTACTAAGTGAATACAACTTCCCAGGAGATGATATTCCAGTAATAAAAGGATCAGCATTACAAGCATTAGAAAACCCAACAGATGAAGCTAAAATAGCACCAATCTTAGAGTTAATGGATGCAGTAGATAGCTATATCCCAACACCAGAAAGAGCAACAGATAAACCATTCTTAATGCCAGTAGAAGATGTATTCACAATTACTGGTAGAGGAACAGTTGCGACTGGAAGAGTGGAAAGAGGAATACTACACGTAGGAGACGAAGCAGAAATCGTTGGACTAAGTGAAGATAGAAGAAAAGTAGTAGTAACAGGAATAGAAATGTTCAGAAAGTTACTAGATGAAGCACAAGCAGGAGATAATATAGGAGCATTATTAAGAGGGGTACAAAGAACAGATATCGAAAGAGGTCAAGTACTTTCAAAAACTGGATCAGTAAACCCACATAGTGCATTCGTAGGTCAAGTTTACGTATTAAAGAAAGAAGAAGGCGGAAGACATACACCATTCTTTGATGGATATAGACCACAATTCTATTTCAGAACAACAGACGTAACAGGATCAATCAAATTACCAGATGGAATGGAAATGGTAATGCCAGGAGATCATATAGATATGAATGTTGAATTAATAACAACAGTAGCTATGGATGAAGGATTAAGATTTGCTATAAGAGAAGGCGGAAGAACTGTAGGTTCTGGAGTTGTTACTACTATAGTTAAATAGTTTTTAAAAAAAGATATAAATAGCGCTAAAAAACAGTGATATCACAAAAAAAGGTAATAGGGGACGCCCTATTACTTTTTTTATAAAAAAGATTATTAACACTTATAAAATAATAGAATATGGGTTAGAATTTAAAAAGATAAATAGATAAAAATTAAGTTAAAAAAAACTTGCTAAGGAAATAGTTATATAGTATAATAAAGAAGTTGCAAAGCATACAGCGATGATTCAAGAGGTTGCCGGACTTCCGGGTAATTCTTGTTGAGCACGTTAGAATCTAGAATTCGACGACAGTTGTGTTTGTTTGTGTTTAAAGGTTGGATACACCTGGGACAGTTTACATTAATACAGCTGGTGTGCGTTAGAAGTAAAGCGTACATGAAAAGGAGGGAATAAGATGTCAAAACAAAAAATCAGAATAAGATTAAAAGCGTTTGATCACACAATATTAGATCAATCAGCTGAAAAAATTGTTGAAACTGCAAAAGCTACAGGAGCTAAGGTAGCAGGTCCAATACCACTACCAACTGAAAAAGATGTGATTACAGTATTAAGAGCCGTTCATAAGTACAAAGATTCTAGAGAACAGTTCGAAATAAGAACTCACAAGAGACTAATTGATATAGTTAATCCATCACCAAAAACTGTTGATGCATTAATGAGATTGAATCTTCCAGCTGGTGTTGATATAGAAATAAAACTATAGAAGATTTAATAAAAAATTAACAATTTAAATTAATAGACTATTATGATTGCAGATGTAATCCGCTAATATGTTTAGGAGGTGTAGTAAATGAAAAAAGCTATAATCGGAAAGAAAATAGGTATGACACAAATTTTCGATGCTAATGGCAAAGTAGTTCCAGTAACAGTTGTAGAAGCTGGTCCATGTGTAGTGGTACAAAAGAAAACAACTGAAAAAGATGGATATGAAGCTATTCAAGTTGGATTCGGTGATATAAGAGAAAAGTTAGTTAATAAACCTAGAAAAGGACATTTCGCAAAAGCCAATGTAGCTTTAAAGAGAACTTTAAAAGAGTTCAGATTAGAAGACATTAGCAGCTACGAAATAGGTCAAGAAATAAAGGTTGACATATTTGAAGCTGGAGATAAAGTGGATGTTTCTGGGGTTTCTAAAGGTAAGGGATTCCAAGGAACAATAAAAAGATGGAATGCAAGCAGAGGACCTATGTCACATGGATCTAAGTTCCATAGAGCAGTAGGTTCAATGGGAGCGTCATCTGATCCATCAAGAACTTTCAAAAACAAAAGAATGCCAGGACATATGGGAGCAGAAAAAACTACTGTATTAAATTTAGAAGTAGTTAAAATAATGCCTGAAAAGAACCTAATATTAATAAAGGGTGGTATCCCAGGTCCAAACAAAGCAACAGTAGTTATAAGAAACGCTGTTAAAGCTTAATTCACTAGAAAGGAGGAAGCAGGATGCCTACAGTAGGATTGTTCAATAAAGAAGGTCAAAAAGTTGGAGATTTTCAACTAAATGAAAATGTGTTCGGAGTTGAAATTAATGAAGCAGCACTTCATCAAGTAGTTGTTGCACTATTAGCTAACAAAAGACAAGGAACACAATCAGCTAAAACAAGAGCTGAAGTAAGAGGAGGCGGAATTAAGCCTTGGAGACAAAAAGGAACTGGTAGAGCAAGACAAGGTTCTATAAGAGCACCACAATGGATACATGGTGGAGTTGTATTTGCACCAAAACCAAGAGACTATAAAGTTTCAGTTCCAAAAACTATGAGAAGAGTTGCTATGAAATCAGCATTATCAAGTAAGGTAGCTGAAAATGAATTAATAGTTTTAGAAAGCTTAGAATTAGCAGCTCCAAAGACTAAAGATGTTGTTAATATTTTAAAAGCATTCGAAGCTAAGAAAACTTTAATAGTAACTGCTGAATCAAACGAAAATGTTTATAAATCAGCAAGAAACATTCAAGGTGTAGCTGTTTTACCAGTTAACAATATAAATGTTTATGACTTGTTAAAGTATGAAAAAGTATTAATTACTAAGGATGCTGTAACTAAGATTGAGGAGGTGTACGCATAATGAAATTAACTAGCCATGATATTATAAGAAAACCTGTTATAACAGAAAAAAGTATGGCAGAAATGGCAGATAGAAAATACACCTTCATAGTTCATACATCAGCAAACAAAGTTCAAATAAAAAGAGCTATTGAAGAAGTTTTTGGCGTAAAAGTTGAAGATATCAATACTATGAATATTGAAGGAAAAACTAAAAGAGTTGGCGTTCACGTAGGAAAGAGAGCTAGCTATAAGAAGGCAACTATTAAGTTGACAGAAGATAGCAAAGGAATAGAATTCTTCGAAGGAATGCTACAATAACAAAGCGTATTATTGGCTAAGAAGCCAGAGAAGCTACAGTAAGGAGGGAATTTTAAATGGCAGTTAAGAAGTTTAACCCTACTACCCCATCAAGAAGAGAGATGACTATGTCAACATTTGATGAAATAACAACAAATGTACCTGAGAAATCACTTCTTGTATCTTTAACTAAGACTGGTGGTAGAAATGCTCAAGGTAAAATAACTGTAAGACACCATGGTGGTGGCGCTAAGAGAAAATATAGAATAATAGATTTTAAAAGAAATAAGGATGGTATTCCTGCAAAAGTTGCAACTATAGAATACGATCCAAACAGAACAGCTTATATAGCATTAGTTGTATACGCTGATGGGGAGAAGAGATACATATTAGCTCCAGTTGGATTAAAAGTTGGAGATGTAGTAGTATCAGGACCTAACTCTGATATCAAGCCAGGTAACACACTTGCTCTAAAGGATATGCCAGTTGGTACAATTGTACACAATATAGAATTACAAGCAGGTAAAGGTGGTCAATTAGTTAGATCAGCAGGAGCTTCAGCTCAGTTAATGGCTAAAGAAGGAAACTATGCAACACTTAGATTACCTTCAGGTGAAATGAGATACGTTAGAATAGAGTGTAGAGCTACTATCGGGACAGTATCAAATACAACTAATAATATAGTTAATTTAGGAAAAGCTGGTAGAAAGAGACACATGGGATGGAGACCTACAGTAAGAGGATCTGTCATGAACCCTAATGACCATCCACACGGTGGTGGTGAAGGTAAATCACCAGTTGGTAGACCAAGTCCAGTTACTCCATGGGGTAAACCAGCACTTGGATACAAAACAAGAAAACACAAGAAGTACTCAGATAGATTCATCATCAAGAGAAGAAATAGCAAATAGTATGAAGAGAATATATATTTCTCTTCATAGTCTGCAAGCATAAAGGTTAATGAAGGGAGGATTTCAAGTGAGTAGATCAATTAAAAAGGGACCTTTTATAAAAGATAGTCTTTTAAAGAAAATAGAAGAAATGAATGCAAGTGGAGATAAGAAAGTAGTAAAGACATGGTCAAGAACTTCAACAATATTTCCACAAATGATTGGTCACACTATAGCTGTACATGATGGAAGAAAACATGTTCCAGTTTATGTATCAGAAGATATGGTTGGACACAAACTAGGAGAATTCGCTTTAACTAGAACTTATAAAGGTCACGTGAACACAGAAAAGTCATCAAAGAGAAAGTAGTAGCCTAGAAAGGAGGATCATCAATGGAAGCTAGAGCTATAGCTAAGTATATAAGAATGTCTCCTTTGAAAGTAGGAGTAGTTCTTAACTTAATAAGAGGAAAGAATGTTAATGAAGCTTTCGCAATATTACAATATACTCCAAAAGACGCTGCAGTTGTTATAAACAAAGTGTTGAAATCAGCTGTTGCTAATGCAGAGAATAATTTAAACTTAGATTTAAGTAAATTATATGTTGCAGAAGCTCACGTAGGTCAAGGTCCTACATTAAAGAGATTTAGACCACATGCTCAAGGTAGAGCGTTCAGAATAAATAAAAGAACTAGCCACATAACTGTAGTAGTTAAAGAAAGAGCATAGTAGAAGGAGGGAAATAGATTGGGTCAAAAAGTACATCCTCATGGACTTAGAGTTGGTGTAATCAAAGGTTGGGACGCAAAATGGTATGCTAATAAAAAGAATTTTGCAGATAACCTTGTTGAAGATAACCAAATAAGAGAATTTGTAAAGAAGAAACTATACTCAGCTGGTATATCAAAGATTGAAATCGAAAGATATACTAATAGAGTTAAGTTAAATATATCTACTGCTAAACCAGGTGTTGTTATTGGTAGAGGCGGATCAGGAATAGAAGCATTAAAAAAAGATTTAGAAAAATTCGTTACTGAAAAAAATATACTAATAAATATAGTAGAAATCAAAAACTCTGAAGTTGAAGCACAATTAATGGCTGAGAATGTAGCAGCTCAATTAGAAAAGAGAATATCTTTTAGAAGAGCTATGAAACAAACAATTCAAAGAGCTATGAGATCAAGTGTTAAGGGAGTTAAGATCGCATGTTCAGGTAGATTAGGCGGAGCTGAAATCGCAAGAACAGAGCACTATCATGAAGGAACTATACCACTACAAACTTTAAGAGCTGATATAGATTATGGATTTGCTGAAGCAGATACAACATATGGAAAAATTGGAGTTAAAGTGTGGGTATACAACGGAGAAATTCTTCCAACTAAGAAAGTGGAAAAGGAAGAAATTAACGCGTAATAAGGAAAGGAGGAATACGTCATGTTAATGCCTAAAAGAGTAAAACATCGTAAGGTACAACGTGGTAGAATGAAAGGAAAAGCTACTAGAGGTAATTTCCTTGCATATGGAGATTTCGGTATTCAAGCTACATCTTGCGGATGGATAACAAGCAATCAAATAGAGTCTGCCAGAATCGCAATTAATAGATACATTAGAAGAGGAGGAAAACTTTGGATAAAGATTTTCCCAGATAAGCCAGTTACTGAAAAACCAGCTGAAACAAGAATGGGTTCCGGTAAAGGATCACCAGAGTATTGGGTAGCGGTTGTTAAGCCAGGCAGAGTATTGTTCGAACTATCAGGAGTTCAAGAAGAAGTTGCTAGAGAAGCAATGAGACTTGCTCAGCACAAACTTCCTGTAAAGAGTAAGTTCGTTACAAGAAGAGATTTTGAGGAAATGGGTGGTGAAGAATAATGAAGGCTAATGATTTAAAAGAGTTAAGATCAAGCAATCCTCAAGATTTAAAGGTTAAGTTAGGTGACCTTAAGGCTGAATTATTCAACTTAAGATTCCAATTAGCTACAGGACAGTTAGAAAACCCAATGAGAATTAGAGAAGTTAAGAAATCAATTGCCCAAATTAAGACTATCATCAGAGAAGAAGAATTAAAGGCGATTGAGCAGTAATTTCGATAGGCTGAAAGGAGGTAAGTCCCAGTGGAAAGAGGATTAAGAAAAAAGAGAATTGGTAGAGTCGTTTCAGATAAAATGGATAAGACAATTGTAGTTGCTGTTGAGACTAAGGTTAGACACCCATTATACGGAAAAACTGTTAACAGAACTACTAAATTTAAAGCTCATGATGAAAATAATGAAGCTAAATTAAATGATAGAGTATTAATAATGGAAACTAGACCATTATCAAAAGATAAGAGATGGAGACTAGTTGAGATCATCGAGAGAGCGAAGTAGTCTTTCGTAAGATTGAAAGGAGGTTAATTATATGATACAACAACAAACCTTACTAAAAGTTGGAGACAATTCTGGTGCGAAAGAAATTATGTGTATCAGAGTTTTAGGTGGATCCAAGAGAAAGTACGGAAATATTGGAGATATAATCGTTGCTTCAGTTAAAAGTGCAACACCAGGTGGAGTTGTTAAAAAGGGTGACGTTGTAAAAGCAGTTATAGTAAGATCAGTAAGAGGATTAAGAAGAGCTGATGGGTCATATATAAAATTTGACGAGAATGCAGCTGTTATTATAAAAGATGATAAGCAACCAAGAGGAACTCGTATCTTCGGACCAGTTGCTAGGGAGCTAAGAGATAAAGAATTTAATAAAATATTATCATTAGCACCAGAAGTTCTATAATAGAGTAGGAGGTGGCTAAGGTGAAGGTACACGTAAGAAAGAACGACACAGTTATAGTTATATCAGGACAAGATTCAGGAAAAACTGGCGAAGTTTTAAAAGTAATACCTAAGAGCGGTAAAGTTATCGTTAAAGGCGTTAATATAGTAAGTAAGCACCAAAAACCAAACAAAGAAAATATGCAAGGTGGTATAATCAAAAAGGAAGCTGCAATATACAGCTCAAAAGTAATGTTATACTGTACTAAATGCAAAAATGCTACAAGAATAGCAAACAAAATCTTAGAAGATGGTTCTAAGGTAAGAGTATGTAAGAAGTGTGGAGAAACATTCTAGATCTGAAAGGAGGGTTCTTTAAATGGTACCTAGACTACATGAAAAATATGAAAAAGAAGTAGTTCAAGCGATGATCGAGAAGTTCGGATATAAGAACGTCATGGAAGTACCAAAGCTTGAAAAAATCGTAATAAATATGGGAGTTGGAGAGGCTAAAGAAAACCAAAAGGTTTTAGAATCAGCAGTTAATGATTTAACATTGATTTCAGGACAAAAGCCAATCTTAACTAGATCAAAGAAATCAGTTGCGAACTTTAAAATAAGAGAAAATATGCCTTTAGGTTGTAAAGTAACATTAAGAAGAGCAAAAATGTTTGAATTTGCAGATAAATTAATGTCTACAGCACTTCCTAGAGTTAGAGACTTTAGAGGAGTTTCTGCTAATTCTTTTGATGGCAGAGGAAACTACGCTTTAGGAATTAAAGAACAATTAATATTCCCAGAAATCGAGTATGACAAAATTGATAAAGTTAGAGGGATGGATATTATCTTCGTTACAAGTGCAAATACTGACGAAGAAGCAAGAGAATTGTTAAGATTTCTTGGTATGCCATTCGCTCAATAATAAGGAGGGGATATCGTGGCACGTAAAGCAATGATCGAAAAGTGGAAAAAAGAACCTAAATATTCAACAAGAGCGTACACTAGATGCAGAATATGTGGAAGACCACATGCGGTGCTAAAGAAATTTGGTATCTGCAGAATTTGCTTCAGAGAACTTGCTTATAAGGGTCAAATTCCTGGATGCAAAAAGGCAAGCTGGTAATATCTAATGTAGTGAAAGGAGGCACAATTCAATGGTTATGACAGATCCAATTGCAGATTTGCTAACACGTATAAGAAATGCAAATGCTGTAAGACACGAAACAGTAGAGATTCCTTCTTCAAATGTAAAGAAGGCTTTAGCTAATATATTACTACAAGAAGGTTATGTTAAAGAAATAGAAGAATATAACGACGGTGTAGTACCTATGTTAAGAATAGCGCTTAAATACGGTGCTAATAAGGAAAGAGTAATAACTGGTCTTAAGAGAATATCTAAACCAGGATTAAGAGTTTACTGTAAAAAAGATGAAGTACCTAAAGTACTTAATGGTTTAGGAGTTGCTGTTATATCAACTTCTAAAGGAGTTATAGTAGATAGAGAAGCTAGAAACCAAGGTTTAGGCGGAGAAGTTATCTGCTACGTATGGTAATTTTCAGATTGAAAAATATCTATAAAGTTTTAATATAGAAATGTTCTAAAATGGAATACAGGAGGTGCAATTATGTCAAGAGTAGGTAGATTACCAATAGCTATTCCTGCTGGAACTACTGTTACAGTAACACCAGAGAACGTTGTTACTGTAAAAGGAGCTAAAGGTGAGTTAGTAAAAACTATGCACAAAGACATAAAAATAGCAGTTGAAGACAATCAAGTTGTTGTAACAAGACCAAGCGACAACAAAGATCATAGAGCTCTTCACGGATTAACAAGAGCACTTATAAATAATATGGTTACTGGAGTTTCTCAAGGGTATGCAAAGACTCTTGAACTAGTAGGTGTAGGTTATAGAGCTCAAATTCAAGGAACAAAATTAGTTATGAATCTTGGATATTCTCATCCAGTAGAAATAGAACCAATTACAGGGGTTACTTTCAAAACTGATGGAACTACTAAGGTTATAGTTGAAGGTATAGACAAAGAAAAAGTTGGGGCTGCTGCTGCTGACATTAGATCATGGAGAGAGCCAGAGCCATATAAAGGCAAAGGTATTAAGTACTCTAATGAAGTTATTAGACGTAAAGAAGGTAAAACTGGTAAGAAATAATAGAAAGGAGTGAGACTTATGTTCAAAAAGGTAGACAGAAAACAATCAAGAGAGAAACGTCACCTAAGAGTTCGTAAGAAAATATTTGGGACTCCTGAAAGACCAAGATTATGTGTTTTCAGAAGTGATAAAAATATATATGCTCAAATCATAGATGATGTTAACGCTGTAACACTTGTTGCTGCTTCAAGTTTAGATAAAGACTTCGATGGAAAAGCAGGAAGCAACAAAGAAGCTGCTAGAATAGTTGGAACTGCAGTTGCAAAGAAAGCTATTGAAAAAGGAATTTCAGATGTGGTATTTGACAGAGGTGGATACATATACCATGGAAGAATTCAAGAGTTAGCTGAAGGTGCAAGAGAAGCAGGCCTTAAATTCTAAAAAACAAGGAGGGAAATAAATGAGAATCGATCCTAGCACACTAGACCTTAAAGAAAAGGTTGTTTTCATAAACAGAGTAACTAAGGTTGTTAAGGGTGGTAGAAACTTCAGATTCAGCGCTTTAGTCGTTGTAGGTGACGAAAACGGACACGTAGGCGTTGGAATGGGAAAATCAGTTGAAATACCTGAAGCAATCAGAAAAGGAATTGAAGACGCAAAGAAAAATTTAGTAGAAGTTGCTATGGTTGGAACAACTGTTCCACATCAAATATATGGAAAATTCGGTACTGGTAATGTTCTAATAATGCCAGCTACAGAAGGTACAGGAGTTATCGCTGGAGGTCCAGCTAGAGCTGTTCTTGAATTAGCAGGACTAAAAGATGTTAGAGCTAAGTCATTAGGTTCTAATAACCCAAGAAACATGGTTAACGCTACAATTAATGGATTAGCAAGCTTAAGAACTGCAGAAGATATTGCAAAATTAAGAGGCAAATCTGTTGAAGAAATACTAGGTTAGGAGGGGAATTGCTATGGCTAAACTAAAAGTAACATTAGTTAAGAGCTTAATCGGTAGAAAAAAAGATCATATCGCTACTGCAAATGCCCTTGGACTAAAGAAAATAGGTAAATCAGTAGAACATGAGGTTAATCCTCAAATCAACGGTATGATAAACAAAGTAAGCTACTTATTAAAAGTTGAAGAAGTTTAAAACGAGGAGGTGTAAGTAGCATGAAACTTCATGAGTTAAAACCAGCAGCAGGAAGCAAAAAAGCTCCTAAAAGAGTCGGTAGAGGTACTGGATCAGGATTAGGAAGAAATGCTGGTAAAGGTGAAAAGGGACAAAATTCTAGAACTGGTGGTGGAGTAAGACCTGGATTTGAAGGAGGTCAAATGCCACTATATAGAAGACTTCCCAAAAGAGGTTTTACTAATATATTTGCTAAAGAATACATTTCTATAAATGTTGATAGATTAAATATATTTGAAAATGGAACTGAAATCACTCCAGAAGTTTTACTTGAAACTAGAGTAATAAGTAAAATCAGAGACGGAGTTAAGATATTAGGAAATGGAAACTTAGAAAAGAGCCTAACTGTAAAAGGATGTAAATTCTCTAAGTCTGCAATAGAAAAGATAGAAGCAGCTGGAGGAAAAGTTGAGGTGATCTAATATGCTATCAACCCTACGTAATGCCTGGAAGGTTCCAGATTTAAGAAAAAAGTTATTATGGACAGTTTTATTTGTTGCAATTTACAGGATGGGAAGTCATATTCCTGTTCCTGGAATTGATACTGACTATCTTAAAACTCTTACTGAATCTGGGAATAATTTATGGAGCTTCTATGATTTAATGTCTGGTGGTGCTTTAAGTAGATTTAGCATACTTGCATTAGGAGTTGTTCCATATATTAACTCATCAATAATAATGCAATTACTTACTATAGCTATTCCACCTTTAGAGCAATTATCTAAAGAAGGAGAAGAAGGACGTAAGAAGATTCAAAATATAACAAGATATGCATCGATTTTATTTGGTGTAATTACAGCCTACGGTACTTATGTATTAATGTATAATCAAGGTGGTATACGTGAATCGGGTTTTGCATTCGTATATCTTATTATACTAACTTTAACTGTAGGATCAGCTTTCTGTATGTGGTTAGGTGATCAAATAACTGTAAAAGGAATAGGAAATGGTATATCGCTGATAATATTTATCAACATAGTATCAAGAATACCAAATACTATTGCATCAATAGCAGCATTAAAGAATATGGATCAGGTAGATATAATTCAGATAGCTTTATTTGCAGTTTTTGTTGTTTTACTTTTAGCAGTAGTAATATATTTATCATTAGCAGAAAGAAGAGTAACTGTTCAGTATGCTAGTAAAGCTGTTGGTAATAGAGTAGCTAAAGGTCAATCAACCCATATTCCATTAAGTTTAATTGGTTCAGCGGTTATTGCAATAATATTTGCTATGTCAGTTATGCAATTTCCTAAGACTATTGCACAACTTTTCCCAGATAAAGACTGGGCAAAATGGATAACGGGAAGTACATACAGTGTATTTAATGAAAAAACTTGGATGTATCCAGTGATTTATGCTGTATTGACAATATTCTTTACTTGGTTTTATACTCAAATAACATTTAAGCCAGATGAAATGGCTGAAAATATGAATAAATCAGCAGGTTTTATACCTGGAATTAGACCAGGTAAACCAACTGAAAAGTATTTAGAAAATATTTTAACAAAAGTTTCAATCTTTGGTGGCATATTTGCTGCAATATTAGCGATCACTCCAATAATAATAGAAAATAACACTCAATTTAAGGGTATTTCATTTGGAGGAACTTCACTATTGATCTTAGTTGGTGTTGCATTAGATGTAATGCGAACTCTTGAGTCTCAATTAGTTGTGCGCCACTATCAAGGATTCCTTAAATAAAGTACAAAATGGAGATGGTGTCGGTGAAAGTTGTTTTATTTGGTCCGCCAGGGGCAGGAAAAGGAACACAAGCAAAATCAATTTGTAATAGATACTCCATCCCTCATATATCAACTGGGGATATTTTTAGAAAGAACATTTCTGAAAATACACCATTGGGAATTGAGGCAAAGAAATATATTGACAATGGTCAATTAGTTCCGGATGAAGTAACTATTAATATGGTTAAAGATAGATTACAAGCAGAAGATTGTAAACTGGGTTATCTACTAGATGGATTTCCAAGAACAGTACATCAAGCTAATGCACTGGAGGAATTTTTAGATGATAGAAAAGAATCTTTGGATACTGCTCTATTAATTCAAGTTCCTAGTGAGTTCATACTAGAAAGAATGACTGGAAGAAGAGTATGCCCTTCATGTGGAGCAAGTTATCATGTTAAATTTAATCCAACAAAGATTGAATCAAAGTGTGATGTTTGTGGATCCGACATCATTCAAAGAAAAGATGATTCGGAAGAAACAGTTAAAGAAAGATTAGCTGTATATGAAAGACAGACTCAACCACTTATAGAGTACTATAAGGAGAAGGATTTACTTTCAGTTGTTGATGGCACAAAAGCAATCAATGAGGTCTTTGAAAGTATCTGTAAGATATTAGGAAGTGAGTAAATGTGATTATATTAAAAAATGATAAAGAAATCGACCTAATGAGAAAAGCAGGTAGAACCTTGGCAGAGGCCCTACTTTTAGTAGAATCAAAAGTCAAACCTGGTATTACTACTGCAGAGTTAGATAGAATAGCAGAAGAATTTATAACTAAGCAGGGAGGAAAGCCCTCCTTTAAAGGATTATATGGTTTTCCAAGTGCACTTTGTATCTCTATAAATGAACAGGTTGTCCATGGATTTCCGAGTTCGTATAAATTACAAGATGGAGATATTGTAAGTATTGATTGTGGTGTCTTTTTAGATGGATTCCATAGTGATGCTGCAAGAACTTTTCCTGTAGGAGAGATATCAGAAATATCTAAAAAGCTTATAGATGTTACTGAAAAAAGTTTTTTTAAAGGTATAGAAAAAGCTGTTGAAGGTAATAGATTAACAGATATATCTTATGAAATCCAGAGTTATGTTGAACAAAATGGATTTTCAGTTGTAAGAGATTATGTGGGTCATGGAATAGGGAAAGCTGTTCATGAAGATCCGGAAGTACCTAATTTTGGTAGACCAGGTAGAGGTCCAAGATTATCATCAGGTATGGTACTCGCTATAGAACCAATGGTTAATATTGGAACATGGAGAGTAAAAACATTAGATGATGATTGGACTGTTGTAACAGCGGATGGCATGAAGTCAGCTCATTATGAAAACACTGTTGCTATATTACAAAATGGTCCTGAGATTTTAACACTAATTAAGTAATTAAGTGTTGCTTAGTTATAAATTCACAATTACCATAGAGGGATTTGTAGATTTATTACTAGGGTAATCATTGAGGTGAAATAAGTTGAATAAAAGCAACTTAATTGGAAAGTTAGTATTTTCAAAAGCTGGTAGAGATAAAAACAATCCCTATTTAATAGTGAACGTAATAGCTGAAGACTATGTTTACTTAGCAAATGGAAGTACAAAAAAGATAGAAATGCCTAAAAAGAAGAAAATAAAGCACTTGAATTTTACGGAAATCATAGATGAAGAACTAAAGAACTCTATTTTAAATAATGAGGATAATCTAGATTTAAAAGTTAAGAATTTTATAAAATTTGAAGGCATTGATAAGGAGGTTTGATTACCTTATGTCAAAAGATGATGTAATAGAAATGCAAGGAACAGTTTTAGAGTCACTACCTAATGCTATGTTCCAAGTTGAACTAGAAAGTGGTCATAAAATATTAGCTCATATTTCAGGTAAACTAAGAATGAATTTCATAAGAATTCTGCCAGGAGATAAGGTTACTGTTGAATTATCTCAATATGACCTTACTAGAGGAAGAATTACTTGGAGAGCAAAATAGTAATATAGAATACTAATTAATATCTTGCGAATATTTTTTCAAGATTATAAGTAATACAAGGAGGGTTAGCGATGAAAGTAAGACCATCAGTTAAGCCTATTTGCGAAAAGTGCAAAATCATTAGAAGAAAAGGTAGAGTAATGGTTATTTGCGAAAACCCAAAGCACAAGCAAAAACAAGGCTAAAATAAATAAAATCCATAAAAATTTGATAGAATGGAATACAAATTTTATTGACTTTTTTTCCATTCTAAAATATCATTAGATAGGCATTTAATTAAGCATAAATAAATTTTAGGGCGGCTGACAGTGGTGTTTCCATTGACCTGAGATTTTATTTATATATATTTACCACATTGAAAAGGGAATTTAATTACCAGGAGGTGTAAGTTTTAATGGCTAGAATAGCTGGTATAGATCTACCAAAAGAAAAAAGAGTTGAGATAGGTCTAACTTATATATACGGAATCGGTTTATCAACCGTACACAAAATATTAGCAGAAACTGGAGTAAATCCAGACACAAGAGTTAGAGATTTAAACGAAGACGAAGTTAACGCTATAAGAAATTTCATCAACAAGAATTTAGTTGTTGAAGGTGATTTAAGAAGAGAAATAGCACTTAACATAAAAAGATTAGTAGAAATTGGTTGCTATAGAGGAATGAGACATAGAAGAGGTCTTCCAGTAAGAGGACAAAGAACAAAAACAAATGCAAGAACTAGAAAAGGTCCAAAGAAAACTATTGCTAATAAGAAAAAATAGTAAGGAGGGAAGACAATGGTAGCAGCAAAAGTTAAGAAAACTAGAAGAAGAAAAGAAAGAAAAAATGTTGAACATGGAGCAGCTCACATTAAGTCAACTTTCAATAACTCTATCGTAACTTTAACTGATGCAGTTGGTAATGCATTATCATGGTCATCAGCGGGTGCGTTAGGATTTAGAGGGTCAAGAAAGAGTACTCCTTTTGCGGCTCAAATGGCAGCTGAAACAGCGGCTAAAACAGCTATGGAACACGGATTAAAAAGTGTTGAAGTATATGTAAAAGGTCCAGGATCAGGTAGAGAAGCTGCTATAAGAAGTTTACAAGCAGCAGGATTAGAAGTAACTTTAATTAAAGATGTTACTCCAATTCCACATAACGGATGTAGACCACCAAAAAGAAGAAGAGTGTAGTAGAAACATCATAGGAGGTGTAATTAATGGCAAGATATACTGGAGCATCATGTAGATTGTGCAGAAGAGAAGGCGCTAAGCTATTTCTTAAAGGAGATAGATGCTATACAGATAAATGTGCTTTCGTGAGAAGAAGCTACGCACCAGGACAACATGGAGCTAGTAAAAAGAAGCTTTCTAACTACGGAATGCAGTTAAGAGAAAAGCAAAAAGCTAAAAGAATTTATGGAGTACTTGAAAAACAATTTTCTAAGTACTATGAAAAAGCAGATAAGATGAGAGGCATAACAGGTGAAAACCTACTTATGTTACTAGAAATGAGACTAGATAACGCAGTATTCAGATTAGGATACGGTGCATCTAGAACTGAGGCTAGACAATTAGTTAATCACGGACATTTCTTAGTTAACGGTAAAAAAGTTGATATTGCTTCATATAAAGTAAGTGTTAACGACGTTATCTCTGTATCTGAAAAAAGCAGAGGAACTGAAAAGTTCAAAGTATTTGCTGAAAATCCAAAAACATTACCAAAATGGATAATGTCAACACCTGAAAACTTTGAAGGTAAAATAGTTGCTATACCAGCAAGAGAAGACATTGATACTGCAATCAATGAAACTCTTATCGTTGAGTTATACAGCAAGTAATAATATGCTATTTGCGAGGGGGTTATACTCTCCTTTGCAAATATTGAATCAGTTGCCCTCATAATAAGGTTGCCACATTATAAAAAGGAGGGTTTTGCGCATGTTAGAAATAGAAAAACCAATAATTGAATGTATAGAACAAAGTGAAGATGGTACTTATGGGAAATTCGTAGTTGAACCATTAGAAAGAGGATATGGAATTACTCTGGGAAATGCGTTAAGAAGAATACTTCTTTCATCATTACCTGGTGTAGCTACTACTTCTGTTAAAATTGATGGAGTACTACATGAATTTTCTACTGTTACTGGTGTTAAGGAGGATGTTACTGAACTTATCCTTAATATCAAAGGGTTAGCTCTTAGAATGAATGGAGAAGGACCAAAGGTTATTTACATTGATTCTAAAGGACCTGGAGTAGTAACAGGTGCAGATATTAAAACAGATGGAGACGTTGAAGTAGTTAATAAAGATATGCATATAGCTACTTTAGACGAAAATGGAAGATTATATATGGAGCTTACTGTTAACAGAGGTAGAGGATATGTGACTCAAAATAAAAATAAGTCAGATTCATTACCATTAAGCGCTATAGCAGTAGATTCAATCTATACTCCTGTGAAAAGAGTAAACTTTACAGTTGAAAATACAAGAGTAGGTCAAATTACTGACTATGATAAGTTAGCATTAGAAATATGGACTAATGGAACAATCAAGATAGATGAAGCAATAAGTCTTTCAGCCAAAATTTTAATTGAACACTTCAAACTTTTCATGTCACTTACAGATAATACAAATGACATGGAGATAATGATTGAAAAAGAAGAAGATAAAAAAGAAAAAGTCCTTGAGATGACTATTGAAGAGCTTGATCTTTCAGTTAGATCATATAACTGTTTAAAGAGAGCAGGTATAAATACTGTTCAAGAGCTTGCATTGAGATCAATGGATGATATGATGAAAGTAAGAAACTTAGGTAAAAAATCTCTTGAAGAAGTTGAGAGAAAACTTAAGGAATTAGGCTTAGGTTTAAGACTAAGTGACGAGTAAGGAGGTAGAATCATGGCAGGATATCGTAAGTTAGGTCGTCCAACAGACCAAAGAAGAGCTATGCTAAGAAACCTTGTTACAAGCTTCTTAAAGCATGGTAAAATAGAAACTACAGATACAAGAGCAAAGGAAGCAAGAAGTCTTGCTGAAAAGATGATTACTTTAGCTAAAAGAGGAGATCTTCACGCTAGAAGACAAGTATTATCTTTTGTTACTGAAGAAGCTGTAGTTAAAAGATTATTTGAAGAAATTGCTCCTAAATATACTGAGAGAAATGGTGGATACACTAGAATGTTCAAAGTTGGTCCTAGAAGAGGAGACGGAGCAGAAGTAGTTATACTTGAGTTAGTATAATATAGAGGGGATTAAGTATATACTTAGTCCCCATTTTATCATACTTAGATATAATTATTATAAAGTATATATTCAATTATAGATTTTATAATAATTATATAGCTAAGGGGGCGAATAGCATGGAAGACAAAATCATTAAATGTGAAGATATTAGTTTTAAATATTTTTCGCATGAAAATGGAGAAGAACATTACGCATTAAATGGTGTGAACCTAGAAGTTAAAAGAGGAGAGTTTTTAGTAGTACTTGGTCATAATGGATCAGGAAAATCTACTATTGCAAAACATATAAATGCTTTATTATTACCCACTGAGGGGGCAATATATGTTAAAGGTTTGAATACTAAAGATAAAGATAATTTATGGGAAGTTAGAAAAACCGCAGGAATGGTTTTCCAAAATCCAGATAATCAATTAGTTGCAACTATAGTTGAGGAAGATGTAGCATTTGGTCCTGAAAATTTAGGGGTCGAGTCTAAGGAAATAAGAGTTAGGGTAGATGAAGCGCTTAAAAAAGTTGGAATGTATGAATATAGAAGGCATGCACCTCACCTATTGTCAGGGGGGCAAAAACAAAGAATCGCTATAGCTGGGATATTAGCTATGCAACCAGAGTGCATAATATTTGATGAGCCTACTGCTATGTTAGACCCATCAGGTAGAAAAGAAGTTATGAATACCATAAGAGAAATAAATAAAAACTTAGGAATTACAATAGTGCTTATAACACATTATATGGATGAGGCTGCTCAAGGAGATAGAGTTATAGTTATGGAGCAAGGTAAAATTGTTCTTGAAGGAAATCCAAGAGAAGTGTTTTCAAAAGTTAAAACAATGAAGGAAATAGGACTGGATGTTCCTCAGGTTACGGAATTAGCTTATGAACTTCAAAAAGAAGGTATAAATATTAGTACCGAAATATTAAATGTGGATGAGATGGTGAATGCATTATGTCAATTAAAGTAAATAAATTAACTCATATATATATGCCTAAGACACCTTTCGAAAAAAAAGCATTAAATAATGTATCTGTTGAAATAGAACAAGGTGAGTTTGTGGCATTGATAGGACATACAGGCTCAGGTAAGTCAACATTAATTCAACATCTAAATGGATTATTGCAAGCAAGTTCTGGGGAAATAATAGTAGATGGAACTGATATCACTGCAAAGGGCGCTAAGCTAAGTGAGATAAGAAAAAAAGTTGGGCTAGTGTTTCAATATCCCGAATATCAATTGTTTGAAGAAACTATAGAGAAGGATATTGCATTTGGACCTAGGAACTTAGCATTAGGAGAAGAAGAGATACATAAAAGAGTTATCAAGGCCATGAATATGGTTGGACTAGATTATGAGATTTATAAAGATAAATCTCCATTTGAGTTAAGTGGTGGCCAAAAACGTAGAGTTGCTATAGCGGGTGTGGTTGCAATGGAACCTAAGGTTTTGATATTAGATGAACCTACTGCAGGATTAGATCCTAAGGGAAGAGATGAGATATTAGTACAGATTCAAAAGTTACACAAAGAATATGGAATGACTATAGTATTAGTATCTCATAGTATGGAAGACGTAGCCAAAGTTGCTAATCGAGTTATAGTAATGAATTCTGGTGAAATTATATTAGATGGAGAGCCTAAAGAAGTATTTAAGGAAAGTGAAGTACTAGAGAGTGTTGGATTAGCAGTTCCACAGGTAACTTACTTAATAAAAGCGTTGATAGAAAAAGGTTTTAAAGTAGATAAAGATATATTTACAATTGACCAAGCTAAGGAAGATCTCATTAAGATTTTAAGGAAGAACTAGGGGAGGGATTTTAAAATGATAAAAGATATAACTATTGGGCAATACGTTCCTGGAGATTCCTTCATACATAAATTGGATCCTAGGACAAAAATAATATCTGCAATATTATTTATTGTGTCGTTATTTATAATAAATGAATTTATTGGTTATATTTTTGTAGTGGCATTTATAGCATCTGCAATAATTAGTTCTAAAGTATCTCCTAGGTTCTATTTTAAAGGAATTAAACCTGTCATGACTTTAATAATAATAACTGCTATACTGAATATTTTTATGATAAAAGGAACAAGCGATACACTTCTATTTAGTTGGAAGTTTATAAAAGTATATGAAGAGGGAATCAATATAGCTATATTTATGACATTAAGACTATTGTTCTTAATAATAGGAACATCTATATTAACCTTAACTACATCACCTATAGAGCTTACAGATGCTTTAGAAAGGCTGTTAAAACCTTTAGGGGTAATAGGGATTAGTTCACATGAAGTAGCTATGATGATGACTATTGCTTTAAGATTTATACCAACCTTAATAGATGAAACTGATAAGATTATGAAAGCACAAAAAGCAAGAGGCGCTGATTTTGATGGTGGAAATATATTTCAGAAAGCTAAGAGTCTTATACCACTATTAGTGCCTTTATTTATAAGTTCATTTAAGAGAGCTGATGAGTTAGCGATGGCAATGGAAGCTAGATGCTATAGAGGTGGAGATGGTAGAACTAGGATGAAACAACTCAAATATACATCTATAGATACATTAGCTTACTTCATAGTAGCTATGTTAATTGTTATAAGTATTGGTGTAAGAGTTTTATTATAAGGTGAAACTGAATGAGAAATATTAAGCTTAAGCTTGAATACGATGGTACTCATTTTTGTGGGTGGCAGAAACAAACAAATGGAAGAACAGTAGAAGCGGTATTGCAGATTGCTGTAGAAACTATAGTTAAGGAAGATATAAAGCTAATAGGATGTAGTAGAACTGATTCTGGGGTGCATGCAAAAGAATATGTGGTAGCATTTAAAACCAATAGTAAAATACCGGCTGAAAAATTTAAAGATGCTATTAATACAAAACTGCCTAAAGATATAGTAGTACTTTGTTCAGAAGAGGTTTCAGAAGAATTTCATCCGAGATATCATACTAAAGGTAAAACTTATTGCTATACTATATTAAATTCTGAATTACCTAGAGCTACAGGCAAAGATTATGTATATCACTTTAAGTGGAAGCTAGATGTGGATAAGATATCTGACGCATCTAAATATTTTATAGGTACTCATGATTTTAATGCATTTAGATCTCTAGGTGGTTCTGTAAAGACAACAGTAAGAACAATATGGGATATTAAAGTAAAAAAAGATGAAGAAGTTATAAAAATTTATGTATCAGGTGATGGTTTTCTCTATAATATGGTAAGAATAATAGTAGGTACTTTAATACAAGTAGGAAGAAATAAAATAGAACCATCAGAAATAGAAGATATAATTAATAAAAAGGATAGAAAAAATGCTGGTAAGTGTGCTCCAGCTGCAGGTTTATGTTTAGAAAAAGTTTTTTATTAAAAAGTTAAAATAAAAGTGTTAAATTTATTGACACGCCCGTAAGCGTGTATTATAATGTTACTTGTTGTTATGATAGTTTGTGTATAAGATTCATAGTATTGGAATCTAAACATAAAGTTAGGACATAAATGTTTAAAATAGTAGTTCAGGGAGGGAAAATGATGAAATCATACATCGCTAAACCACAAGAAGTTGAAAGAAAATGGTATGTAGTTGATGCTGCTGGTAAACCACTTGGTAGAGTTGCTAGCCAAATAGCTTCAATATTAAGAGGAAAAAATAAACCAACATTTACACCAAATGTTGATTGTGGAGATTTCGTAATAGTTATAAATGCTGAGAAAGTTGTTTTAACTGGTAAGAAATTAGACCAAAAATTCTTAAGAAAACATAGTTTATATCCAGGTGGATTAAAAGAAACTCCATATAGAGAAGTTTTAGAAAAAAAACCTGAGTTTGCTTTTGAAGAAGCTGTAAGAAGAATGCTTCCAAAGGGAGTATTAGGAAGACAAATGTTAAAGAAACTTAAGGTTTATAGAGGAGAAGAACATAATCACGCTGCTCAACAACCAGAAGTACTAGAATTAAAGTACTAATACAGACTCGGGAGGAGGAAGAAAAATGGCAAAAGTTCAATACATGGGAACTGGAAGAAGAAAGAAATCAGTTGCAAGAGTAAGACTTGTACCAGGTGAAGGTAAAGTTATAGTAAATAAGAGAGAAATAGAAAACTACTTCGGATTAGAAACTCTAAGAGTTGTAGTTAACCAACCATTAGTTTTAACATCAACTAAAGAAAAATTTGATGTGTTAGTTAATGTTCATGGTGGTGGATTAACAGGTCAAGCAGGAGCAATCAGACATGGAATAACTAGAGCTTTATTAAAAGCTGACGAAGCTTTAAGACCAGAGTTAAAGAAAGCTGGATTCCTAACTAGAGACCCAAGAATGAAGGAAAGAAAGAAATATGGTTTAAAGAAGGCAAGAAGAGCTCCTCAATTCTCAAAGAGATAGTATCTGCCTTTTTACAAGAGAGGTTTTACCTCTCTTTTTTTATTTGGGCAAAAAACTTAATTGAAAAATATTTTTATTAAAAATATAATTGGAGACTTTATATAATACACAAAAATAGTATATATTATATAAAAATGAGAAAGCTACATAGTAGATTATTAAAGATGGAGGATTATAAAATGTTTAAAAGATATGTTGCATCTTTTTTGCTAGTAGCAAGTTTAATATTAAATCCTACAATAGCTAAAGCGGAGGAGACTAAGGAAAGGATAATACTTATAGATCCTGGTCATGGAGGTATAGATGGTGGAGGCCATGCAAAAGATGGTACTTTAGAAAAAGAGATTAATTTAGCTATAAGCCTTAAATTGAAAAAGGCTCTAGAGGATGAAGGATTTAAAGTGTTTATTACTAGAGAAGAAGACAAAGGATTATATGATGAGAACTTAAAGGTAAAACAAAAAAAAGTTCAAGATTTAAAAAAGAGATGTGAAATGAAAAAAGAAACAAATTGCGATATTTTTATAAGTATACATCAGAATATGTATGTGCAGAGTGCAATAAACGGAGCACAAGTTTGGTACGCTTCAAATGAAAATAGCAAAAGGTTAGCGGAATTACTACAAGCTTCATTAAAAGAAAAACTAGAACAAAATAATAATAGAGTGGCTAAAGATTCTAAAGATGATTATAGAATATTAAGAGATGGATTTGATGGAGCGAGTGTAATAGTTGAATGTGGATTTTTGTCAAATCCGACGGAATCTGAGCTATTAAAAGATGAAAAATATCAAGATAAAATAGTTAGTGCACTGGTTAAAGGAATAAAATCATATTACAAAGAATAAATAATAATTTCCTGGGAAATTTAAAAGACCTATGTAGAACTAGGTCTTTTTTTAGCTTTCAATATTAGCATTAGCAGTGATTATTTTTATCTTATCAGAACATTTTATCCATATAGTATTACCTCTTAATAGAGAGAGATTAATTTCTTTAGAATTATTTATCATTTTTATATTATTTCCTTCTATATTAAGACGTTGTAGTTTTCCACCAGAAAAAAGTAATCCTTGATTAATACTGTCATTAGATGAGGAAGTAAATTCTATAAGTATATTGGTAAAAGCTAACGGTGTGTTAGAAGTTTTATGAACGTCTTTTACATTTTTAGAAAAATGATAATATTGACCTTTTTGAAAAATAAAACTTGTACTTATAGAATCACTAAAGGGTATAAAAATTGTATCAATATTTTCATTAAATTCATGTGAATCTAAATCAGGAGGATCAATAAAATCAATATAAGGTAAAGTATCTAGAGATATAGTAGAAATATTCTCAATAGATTCCTGAATAGGTATATGTTTATTGTAGAATATACCGTCATAACTTAAAGTATTAGATACAGCGTTATATGTTTCTATAACAATATCTGCTTTATTAATTCCATATAGCTCTGTTATATTTGAACTATTATAGCAAACTTTTAATAAATTATACGATGTATTAACATCTTGAATAACTTCACCTGTTATAGGAGAAACATTTATAGAATTAGGTGGTTGAGTAGTTTGATCTTTAACATCTTTTTTTAATAGATGTATATATGAATTATAGCTTACAAAAATTATGAGAAAACCCATTAATATATAAACAATTAAAGCAAAAAGTTTATCACTATCATTTTTTTTCATACTTAATCCTTTCGAAATATCTTTCTTTAAATTATAATTAACATTATTAAGTAATATTCCATAATATAAATTAAATTTAGATAGAATTTATTTGGGGAGGAAAATATGAAAGAAATAAATACAAATGAGATAATTAATGGAGTAAAAAAAATATGTATAGAATCTAATTATTATTTAAGTAAAGACATATCAAAAAAACTAAAAAAAAGCAGGGAAGAAGAAACGTTTCCTATAGCAAAACAAATGTTGGATAAAATTATAATTAATTCGGATATAGCGAGTAAAGAAAACATGCCAATGTGTCAGGACACGGGAATGGCAGTAATATTTGTTGAATTAGGTCAAGATATTCATATAGTTGGTGGGGGTTTGAAGGAGGCAATCAATGAAGGAGTCCGCCAAGGCTATAGTGAAGGATATTTAAGAAAATCTGTAGTGAAAGATCCATTAACAAGAGTAAATACTGGGGATAATACTCCAGCTGTTATACATATAGATGTAGTAGAGGGAGAAGAATTAAAGATAACAATAGCACCTAAGGGGTTTGGATCAGAAAATATGAGTAGAATAAAGATGTTAAAACCGTCAGATGGTGTTGAAGGAGTAAAGGAATTTGTGCTAGAAACGGTTAAAATTGCAGGTCCAAATCCATGTCCTCCTATAATTGTAGGTGTAGGAATAGGCGGGACTTTTGAAAAAGCAGCAGAATTATCTAAAAAAGCTCTTTTAAGAAGCATTGAAGAGAGAAATAAGGATACCTATTATAGTGATTTAGAGGATGAATTAATTAGTAAAATAAATAAGCTAGGAATAGGGCCTCAAGGATTTGGAGGTAAAACAACTGCTTTGGGAGTGAATATAGAGACTTATCCTACTCATATAGCAGGACTTCCAGTAGCAGTTAATATAAGTTGTCATGCTACTAGGCATGCAGAGATAATTCTATAGGGGGATAACTGAGATGAATAAGAAAATAGAAACACCATTAACAATAGATAAAGTAAGAGATTTAAATGCAGGAGATATTGTGTTACTATCAGGAGAAATATTTACTGCAAGAGATGCCGCACATAAAAGATTAGTTGAACTTGTTGATAAAAATGAAAAGCTTCCGTTAGAACTACAAGATGCAATAATATACTATGTTGGTCCAACGCCGCCTAAACCTGGTGAAGTAATTGGATCAGCAGGACCTACTACTAGTTATAGAATGGATTCTTATACACCGAAGCTTTTAGATCTAGGACTAAAAGGAATGATTGGTAAAGGATTAAGAGGAAAAGAAGTAATAGATTCGATGATTAAAAATAGATGCATATATTTTGGCGCTATTGGTGGTGCAGCTGCATTAATGGCTAAGTGTATCAAGAAGTCAGAGTTGATAGCCTATGAAGATTTAGGTGCAGAAGCTATTAGAAAACTTTGGGTGGAGGATATGCCTTTAGTAGTAGTGATAGATTCTCATGGAAATAATTTATACCAAATAGGACAAAAAGAATATTTAGAAACCATTAAGTAAAATATAAAATGAGGATGTTACTATAATTATAGTGACATCCTCATTAAACTATATATTATTAAATCCTTTTCCCCTAACTTCAGAAACATCTATTATAGTTATAAATGCTTTAGGGTCCATAAGCATTATACTATTTTTAAGGTAGATTAATTGTGAAAGTGTAACTATACAGTAAATCATTTTTTTCTTACTATGAGTATATTCACCTTCAGCTGGAAGGGAAGTTACACCTCTATGAACATCCTTAATAATAAATTTAATTATATCCTCTTCCTTTTCAGTTAGAATCATTAAAAGCTTTTTAGACCCAAAACCTTTAAGAACCTTGTCTAATATTAAACTTTGTATGTAAATGGATATAACAGTATATAGGGCTCTTGGGAGGCCAAAGAATATAGCTCCAATAACAACTATTATCATATTTAGAGAAAAACCAAGTTTACCTATATCAAAATTGTTAAAGTTTTTTCTAACAAGCATAGTAATTATATCCATACCACCTGTTGATCCATTTCTAGCAAATACAATACTATATCCAAGTCCACATAACACCCCGCCATATATACAATAAACTAAAATATCATCAACGTTAACGTATATAGGAAGTTTTTCAGTTAATAATAAAGCGATAGATAATGAAAGCATTCCTATTGCTGAGTAAAATGTAAATTGACGACTTAACTTAATATAACTAATGATAAAAAGTGGAAAGTTAATTAGAAATACTGAGTAACCAGCTTTAAAACCAGTTAGATATTGAAGGATTAAAGCTAGACCTGTAGCTCCCCCACTTAAAAGCTTAGCTTGGGCTAAAAACATATTAATGCCTATGGATGCAATAATGCAACCTATAAAAATAAGTATAATGTCTAAGAAAAGAGTTTTTCTATCATTTAAAAAGTCCATAAGATTCTCCTGTAAGTGAAATATTCAGATTTATTATAGTAATAAAACATAAAATAAACAAATACGATTTGTGATGAAAAATACCGTTATATCCAAATAATTTGATATAATTAAATTATGCGCAGATTATCTATAAAACTTTACTTGCATATTTTAAGAAATTTTTAATAAAAACTTGCAAAATATTTATGAAATTTTTATTAATATATAAGATAGGGGGATGAGAGTAATGGAAAAATATAAAATATTAGTAGTTGATGACGAAAAAGAAATTAGAGATGCAGTTGAGATATATTTAAGAGGAGAAAATCATATCATATTAAAAGCAGAAGATGGGATAGAAGCATTAGAAGTATTTAATGTAGAGAAACCTCATTTAGTTATCCTAGACATAATGATGCCTAAGTTAGATGGAATGAGAACATGTTTAAAAATAAGAGAGAAAAGTAATGTACCTATAATAATGCTATCTGCTAAAGGAGAAGATTCCGATAAGGTACTTGGTCTTAACTTGGGAGCAGATGATTATGTAACTAAACCATTTAATCATTTAGAGCTAGTAGCTAGAGTTAAGTCCCAATTAAGAAGATATGATAATCCGATTATAGCTAAACAAAGAGAAAAAGAAATAGAAGGTGAAATTTTAGTTATAAGGGATCTTGTTATTAATAAAGAGATAAAAAGTATTACGGTAAGAGGCAAGGAAATAAAAGTTACTGCTACGGAGTACAAAATTCTGTTATTATTAGCTTCTAATCCAGGTAGAATTTTTTCTATACAGGAGATATACGAAAGAGTTTGGGATGAGCCTTTTTATAATAGTGAAAATACAGTTACCGTGCACGTGAGAAGAATAAGAGAAAAAATTGAGATAAATCCAAAAGAGCCTGAGTATCTAAAGGTGGTGTGGGGTATTGGGTACAAAATTCAAAAATAGATATATTAGGTGGAAAGATAACGTCTATATAATAGATTTTGTTATATGTATATGTATAGTAATATTAACTTTTAATGCTTTGGGAATATTTGTAGAACAGGCATCTAAAGGTGTATTTGCTATGGACGCAATTATTAGTCCAGATAACTATAGAAAGAATAGACTGAAAAAGGAAAGTAAGGTTTTAATTCATAATATTCAAACCCAGTCAAATATTATGAATATGGGAGAAAAATTTATAAAAGATAATAGAAATCTTAGTAATAGCAATATTATAGGAGATGGATTTTTTATTGGATATTTATACATAATAAAAGATAAAAAAGATGAGAATGGAAAGTACTATTATATAACAAATAGGAGTTGGTTAGCTGAGCAAATTGATGGAGGAGCAGATATAAATACACTTTTTGAAAATTTGCATCAGTCTCAAGGCGTAATATGGTATAGCGTAGATAATAAAAAGAACTTCAATGAAGTTAATAGCATGGATCAAAATATGTTAACTCCAGAGGTTAAAAAAAACATAGAGAATATAACTGAATATTATTTTATTAAAGCAGATTACTATGAAAATTTCATAATAAAAAGCCGGATGTTATTTATAACCTATATTTTAAACTTGTCTTTAGTAATATTAATAATAATAAAGTATGAAGAGTTGATAAAACGCAAGGGGAATAGGTTTATAATTGAAGGGATTTATAAAAGTAAATTTGGAGAAACTATGTATTATTTAAAGGAAACTCCAAAAAGATTTTTAAGAAATATAAATAAAAGAATAGTTAAATTCACAATTTCTATTATTATATTTAATATAGCAATTGGAGTATTAGAAGCGTCTAAGTTTTTCACTTTTATAGATAGTGTTATAAACTTATTTACTAATAGATATATAGATAGTTTAATCATGACTAATAAACTTGTGGACATTATTAATTTCTCATCAATTCTTTTCTACATAGGGTATTTTATATTCTGCATTCTTAGAAATTATATATTCGTGTATGAATTGCTTGATATAGTTAGAGAATTTAAAAATGGGAACATGAATATAAAATTAACATATACAGATAAAAGAGAGATGAATGAAATAGTAGAGGGAATTAAATATATTCAGGAAGAGTATAAAATAATTGCTGAAGAAAGAATAAAGAATGAACAATTAAAAACAGAACTTATATCTAATGTTTCTCATGATTTAAAAACACCTCTCACTTCGATAATAAATTACGTAAATATACTAGATAGAGATGACATAACATATGAGGAAAGAAAACAATATTTAAAGATACTTGGAACTAAGTCTCAAAGATTACAGGGACTAATAGAAGATTTATTTGAGATGTCTAAATTTAATTCAGGAAAGATTAATTTAGATAAATATGAAGTAGATATAGTTCAATTAGTTCATATGGTAATAGGTGAACAGGAAGATAAACTTAAAGAAAAAGGATTAACAACTAGAGTAATATCTTATAGCGAAAGTGTTTTTATACAGATTGATCCGGATAAAATGGTCAGAGTTTTTGATAACTTAATTGTAAATGCAATAAAGTATTCTTTAGCAAACACAAGAATTTATATAGATATTTTTGATGATGGTAATTGGGTAACAATAAGTACTAAAAATATCTCCTCTTATGAGATGAACTTTAAGCCAGAAGATATGATGGAGAGGTTTGTAAGAGGAGATAGATCTAGAAACTCTAATGTTGAAGGTTCTGGACTAGGGCTAGCTATAGCTAGGAGTATAGTGGAGATGCATGAGGGTGACTTAAAATTAGAAGTTGAAGGAGATATGTTTAAAACTTATGTTATGTTAAAAAAGTAAACTTAAGGCAGGGAGTAGTTAGCTCCCTGCTTTTTTTGTCGATAAATTATATTATCTAAGTTCTTGTTTTAAAAAATAAAAAATATCAATTACAAGGAAATAATAAGAAAATAAGAGATAACTATAGAATTTTAAATACAAACTAGGATTATTGAAATTTACAAATCTACAAATTACCATTATAATTAACAAGTCAATATATTGTGCATAAATAAAAAGTATGCAATGAATGACCACAATATATAGTGAAGAGGGGAAGAGCGTTATGGATTTGAAAGCTTTATGTGAAATGGCATTAGAAGCGATAGGGAGTGAAAAAGAGATATATAATGAGGAGAAATTAAAAAACTCTTTAAATAGAATAATAACTCCATATATGAAGGAGACTGAATTAACAAAAAGTGTAATGCAGATACTACTTGAATTAACTTCAGGGGAAGAGCCTCAGTGGCAAGTGGGTGCTGCTAGATTATATATACATTTATTATATAATAAAGTAAAGGAAAACAGAGGATTAGAAGAAGAAAACCCTTATGAAGATTTATATGGGTTTATTGAAACATTGACAGATAAAGGTCTTTATGGAAAATACATATTAGATAACTATACAAAGGATGAAGTACAAGAATTAGAAAAAGAGATAAAACCTGAGAGAGATTTTCTATTTACTTATAGTGGAATAAACCTTTTAGATAAAAGATATCTAATTCAAGACTTCAATAGAAAAACTCTAGAGTTACCACAGCAGATGTTTATGGGAATAGCAATGCATTTAGCTATACCAGAAAAAAAGGAAAATAGATTATATTGGGCTAAAAGAATATATGATGTTTTAAGTTCACTAAAAGCTACTATGGCAACACCTACAATGTCTAATGCTAGAAAGCCTTTCTATCAATTAAGCTCCTGTTTTATAGACACAGTAGATGATTCATTGAATGGAATTTATAAGTCAATAGATAACTTTGCTAAAGTTTCAAAGTTTGGCGGTGGAATGGGTATATATATAGGAAAGATAAGAGCACTAGGATCACCTATAAGAGGCTTTAAAGGAGCTTCAGGAGGAGTTATTCCATGGGTAAAGCTATTTAACGATACAGCTGTGGCTGTGGACCAATTAGGTGTAAGAAATGGTAGTGTAGCTATTTGGTTAGATGCGTGGCATAAAGATATGCCGGAATTTCTTCAAATAAGAACTAACAATGGAGATGATCGAAAAAAAGCTCATGATGTATTCCCTGGAATTTGTTATCCAGATTTATTTTGGAAACTTGCAGAAACTAATATAGATGCAAATTGGTATATGATGTGTCCTCATGAAATTAGAAGTATTAAGGGATACTCGCTTGAAGATTTCTATGGTGAAGAGTGGGAAAAGAAGTATTATGAGTGTGTAGAAGATGAAAGAATAGAAAAAAGAGCGATGATTGTTAAAGATATAGTAAGACTCATAATAAAGTCAGCAGCAGAAACAGGAACACCTTTTGCTTTTTATAGAGATACTGTAAATAAAATGAACCCTAATAAACATAAGGGAATGATTTATTCATCTAATTTATGCACGGAAATAATGCAAAATATGAGCCCAATGGAAATATATAAAGAAGAAATAGTAGATGAGAATGGTGATAAAATAATAATAGAGAAAACAAAGTCAGGAGATTTTGTTGTATGTAATCTATCATCTCTTGTATTAGGTAATATAGAAGTACTAAATGAGGAGGAACTTGAATATGTAGTAGAAACTCAGATAAGAGCTATGGATAATGTTATAGATTTAAATTATTATTCCGTGCCTTTTGCAGAAGTAACTAATAAAAGATATAGAGCTATAGGACTTGGAACATCTGGTTACCACCACATGTTAGCAAACAATAAAATTGGATGGACATCAGATGAACATGAAGCTTTTGCAGATAAAGTTTATGAAAATATCAACTACTTCTCTATAAAAGCAAGTATGAACATAGCTAAAGAAAAAGGTTACTATGAGTATTTTAAAGGTTCAGATTGGGATAATGGAAATTATTTTGAACTGAGAGAGTATAACTCACCAAGATGGGAAGAGCTAAAAGAGGAAGTAAAACTCCAAGGTATGAGAAATGGGTATTTAATTGCAGTAGCACCAAACGGATCTACAGCAACTATAGCAGGAACTTCAGAGGGTGTTGATCCAGTTATGGCTAGGTTCTGGTTAGAAGAAAAGAAGGGAAGCATAACTCCTAAAACAGCACCGAATCTTTCTATGGATAATTATTGGTATTATATATCTGCTTATAATATAGATCAGGCTTGGAGCGTAAAAATGAATGGTGTGAGACAAAGACATATAGATCAAGGTCAATCATTTAATTTATATATAACTACAAACTACACTATGAGACAAATAATGAATTTGTATATAGATGCATGTAAGTATGGAGTAAAAAGTATCTACTATGTAAGATCAAAATCATTAACAGTTGAAGATTGTGAAAGTTGTTCAGCTTAGGAGGGTAAAATGAGTAATTTAATTAATAAAAAGCCATTATTTAATGAAAATGGTGATATAGACACATCTAAAAAACAAATGATAAATGGAAATACTACAAATTTAAATGACTTTAATAATATGAAATATAATTGGGCCTCAGACTGGTATAGGCAGGCTATGAATAACTTCTGGATACCAGAAGAGATAAATTTATCTCAAGATTTAAAGGACTATAAAGTTCTTACAGAGAAAGAAAGAGTAGCTTATGATAAGATATTATCTTTCTTAATATTCTTAGATTCAATACAAACAGCTAATTTAGGGAATATAAACAACTTTATAACTGCTTCAGAAGTAAATTTATGCTTAACTATTCAAGCATTCCAAGAAGCTGTCCATTCTCAAAGTTATTCATATATGTTAGATTCCATATGCTCTCCAGAGAAAAGAAATGAAATATTATACCAATGGAAAGATGATAAGATTCTTTTAGAAAGAAATAAATTCATAGGAGATTTATATAACGATTTTGTAGAATCTCCTACTGAAAGAAACTTTATAAGAGCAATAATGGCTAACTATATATTAGAGGGTGTCTACTTCTATTCAGGATTTATGTTCTTCTATAATCTAGAGAGAAATGGTAAGATGCCAGGTTCGGCTCAAGAGATAAGATATATAAATAGAGATGAAAATACACATTTATGGCTATTTAGAAGCATAATAAAAGAGCTTCAACAAGAGCAACCTCAAATGTTCACTCCTGAAATAGTGGAAGAACTCAGAGGAATGATTAAAACAGGTGTTGAAAATGAAATAGCTTGGGGTCACTATGTTATAGGGGATAATATAGCAGGTATAAACAAGCAAATGATAGAAGACTATATAAAGTATCTAGGAAACTTAAGAGCATGGTCATTAGGCTTTGAACCGCTATATGAGGGATATGAAGATAATCCAGCTCAATGGGTTGATTTTTATGCAGATGCTAATCAAGTTAAAACAGATTTCTTTGAAGCGAAATCAACAGCTTATGCAAAAGCTGGAGCATTAATAGATGATTTATAAAAAATAAGTAGGAGAAATCCTACTTATTTTCATTAAGAGTATTTTTAATTTTCATGAAAGCATAATCTAAGGTAGAATTGAGATTGTTTGTATTTTTACCTCCACCTTGGGCAGAAAAAGTACTTCCGCCACCTTTTCCATCGATAAGGCTGATAGCATCTTTAAGAAGCAAATTCATATTTATAAAGTTAATATTTTTAGAGCAAGAGAATATAAGATTAGCCTTGTCTTCATCCTTTACAGCAAAAAGAGCAATTACATCATTAAAAGTAGTTAATTTGGTAGCTAGGGTGTTAATATATTTCAAACTTTCGCTGGAATAAGTTTTCTTAACCACAGTGATACCAGATATTTTTTCACTTTCTTCTAAAATATCTTTAATTTCGTAATTAGAGATATTATCTTTAAGAAGTCTATTTTCTGATAGTATTTTGTTTAACTCGTCTCTTTGTTTTTGAATTTGATCTATAGCTTCGGCTTCACTACATTTTAGCAAAGAGCATATTTCAGTAGAAAATATGTATTTTTGAAGACTTTCTTTTATTGCTCTTTCTCCGCATAAAAAGTGTATTCTAGTGGAATTTTTATATTTTTCCCATTTGAGGATTTTAATCAATTGGACTTCTATAGTGGATTTGGGATGTAATCCACAGCAAGGATTAAAATCAATGTCTCCAATTTTAACTACACGTATTTGCTCATTTATTTTAGGTGAAATTTTCTTTATAGGCATTTTTTTAAGCTCTGATTTAGTAGGATAGAGAAATTCTACAGTTATATTATCTAATATTAAGCCAATAGATAAATTTTCAGCTTCATCAATCTGCTCTTTAGTAAGAAACTTATCAATATCTATAGTGCAGATAGATTCTCCTAAATGAAAACCAATAGTAGAAGCATTAAAAAGCTTAGAAAAAGAAGCAGAAAGAATATGTTGTCCTAGATGCTGCTGCATAATATCAAATCGTCTTTTCCAATGTATAGAGCACTTAACTCTGTGGATTTTAATTGGCTTTATTGAACTTACATGATATATATTATCATTCTCCTCGTAAACATAAGTTATAGGAGAAGCTTCTATATAACCAGTATCAGAAGGAGCTCCACCTCCTTCTGGATAAAAGTAGGTCTTATCAAGTTTTATATGAAATTCATTATTTTTTTCTATTACTTCGAGTACTTCAGCAGTAAAAGTTTTTTCATATTGATTATAGTAATAAAGTTTTTCCATTTAATAGCTCCTTTTAATTTGAATAAGAATTAATCCTCTAGTAAAAACAAAAACACTTCTTCTAAAGACAGACCGTAGTAAGAGGAATTAAGGGTTTTAAATTTTTTACTTAGTTTACTTTTTATATTTTTAATATAAGAAAGTCTAAAAGGTAAGTATTTTTCGATAGTATTTATATATTCTTTGGAATAATATTCTCTGTTATCTACAATAGCAAACAATATCATTTGAATGCAATTATCCTTAATGAGTTTTTTTAACTCATTAGATTTAGAATACTTAAAACAATCAGCTGTATCAAGTACATAGTATACTAAATTAATCAGCTTATTAGTAATTGAGTCTAAAGGGTATTTACCGGCTAGTTGAGACATTATCGTCATATGATTATTCTCTAAATCTTTTTTTATATCTTGAAGATCATCACAGAGTTGAAGGAAAAAGCCATAGCCATAGGAGAAAATTTCTTCTTCTTTAGTAAGTGAACCATCTATTAGATAAGCATCTGCTAAAACAGAAGTGCCTCCTTTTTCAATGGATATACCAAGTATATCACTTTCATATGGAAGGGTAATTGCATCTTGTTGAAGCAGACTTTTTTCTTGTGCATTGTGAATTAGTAGAAGACTCTCATATACAAGTGGATAAGATTCGCGATTAAATACCGATTCTATATGCGAAACTAAGTCAAAAATAATATCTTCATTGGGATTTTTTGAAATTACAGGTTCTCCTTTTAACCTTTTAGAAAAATTCAAGTTGAAAGTTTTTTTTGTGGTTAAATCAACAGTAGTATCATCTAAAAAATTATCGGTGTAAGGATAAAGAAGGCTGTAGCCTGAAATAGCATCAGTTAATTTCATTGGGAGATTTAAAATTTTTTGAAAAATGTTAACTATCCATACGTTTCGTAAAGCTTGCCCTATATCTTCAAAAGATAAGGAAGAATCTAAATTTTTACACTTTTTGATAAATAATTTAGTACTGATTATAAACTCTTCTTTCATTGTTTTATCTAAAGTACCTAGACTGAACATTTCATTTTCATAAATTGTAGAATCAATAAGTTTATAAAAATCTTCTTTCCACTCCAATCGTTTATTGATATCTTCGGGAAATTGATTGATATGTTTTAAAAATATATCAATTTGTGAGTTAAAAAGTTTTTCTTTTTGTATCTTATTCCAGTAATCAGTAGAAGTTAAATTGAAGTTTAACTCAGTACTGGAATTCCACCAAAGTTCTCTATAAAGAGAATTTAAAAAATCTATATTAATAAAATAAGTCATAAAGTTCAAATATCCTCCAAAGTAATTAATACTATTTTATCATAATGGAAGGCATATTAAGACCGTTAGTATATAAAACTTTTCATAAGGATATCTTAAATTTTTCTGAAATAAAAAAATCTGGAGTAGGAATGAATCTCTACCTCCAGATATAAAAGCTTACTATAAAACATATTTAAATATACAAAAATAATGAGATAATGTACCTAATAATATGAAGATGTGGAATATCTCATGAAAACCTAAGTGTTTAAAAGTTAGGAATTTTGGTTTAACTGCATAAATCACACCACCAACTGTGTATAAAATTCCACCTAATACTAAAAGCAAAACCCCATTAAGAGATATGGCAGAATATAAAGGAACTATAGCAAATACAGCTATCCATCCCATAAGTATATATATTAAGGTTGAAAGCCATCTAGGACAATTGAACCAAATCATTTTAAAGGATATTCCAAGAACAGCTATTGTCATTATGATTGAAAATAATACCCATCCTGTAACTCCATTTAGAGCTATTAAGCAGATAGGGGTATAGGAACCAGCAATAAGTACAAAAATCATTGAATGGTCAAGTTTTCTTAAAAAGCTTATTACTTTGTCAGAAGCAATAACCATGTGATAAGTAGCAGAAGCAGAGTAAAGAAGTATCATGCTAATACCAAATATTATTACTGCAGTAATATTTAAAGGTGTGGCTGAGGAAAATGCTATTTTAACTATCATAGCAATTAATCCAACAAGTGAAGCAATAGCACCAAATAAATGAGTTAATCCATTTATAGGTTCTCTAATATATTTATTCATGATTAAAACCTCCTAGTGACAACATGTAGTTACTATAACTACGTTGTATCTTGATTATATTATGATGGTATTATATCCATATGTCAATAATATATTACCATATTTATTAAAAAATTTTCTTACAGTAATATTAAATTACAATTAATGTCGATAATTTATAAAGTATATGATATAAATATAATAGAATGTAGTAAATAAAACTACCCCTTGGAGGTTTACATGGATAAAAATGAATTAGATAAATTGATAGATAATTTGTATTTAGATGAAATTATTGAATTAGATGAAATACCAGAGCTAGATTTATATATGGATCAAGTAATTCAGTTATTCGAAAATAAATACAATAAAACTTTAAGGACTGAAGAAGATAAAGTTTTAACCAAAACTATGATTAACAACTATGCAAAAGATAAAATATTTATGCCCATAAAAAACAAAAAATATTCTAAAGAACATCTGATACTTATATCTCTTATATATGAATTAAAGGGTTCTTTATCTATAAGTGATATAAAAAAAGTTTTAACTCCAATAGTTTCAACTTTAAATAATAATGAAGAGTATGACATAAGAAGTTTATATAGAGATTATACTGAAGTATATGGAGAAGATGTAAATCTTTTTAAAGAGAGTGCCGCAGATAGGTTAAAATACATAGAAGATAAACTTAAAATTGAAAAGGGTATATTAGATGGATTTAATAGGAAATTAGTTTTATTAAGCTCACTAGTTAATATGAGTAACTTTTATAGAAGGCTTGCAGAGAAGGTAGTTGATGATATAAATAGTTCAGATAAATAAAAGGAGGTTACATTTGCGCTTAAAACTCGCTTATGTAGCCTCTTGTATCCTATTTATTAACTTCAATTCCGTATTTTTTACACTTCAAAGATATGGTTCTATGAGTTAAACCTAAGGCTTTACCAGCCTTATTATAGCTACCATAGACTTTCATGGCCTTTTCTATAATTATCTTTTCGTACTCTTCAAAAGTTAGAAGTTCATCTTGATCAAGCGGTAAGAGGCTTTCTTTATGTTTTCCATCTTCTCTAAAATAGTAGGGGAGATCTCTTGGAGTTATTATGTCTCTTGAAGATAGGTTAATAGCTCTTTCAATTATATTCTCTAACTCACGTATATTACCGGGCCAAGAGTAATTTATAAGATGATTTAAAGCTTCTTTAGTTATTCCTTTTATATTTTTATTTAATCGAGAGTTCATTTTGTGTATAAAAAACTCTACTAAATCAGGAATATCTTCTTTTCTATCTCTTAGAGGAGGAAGTTGAATACATAGGACATTAAGCCTATAATATAAATCCTCTCTAAACTCTCCGTTTTTAATCATTTCTTCTAAATCTCTGTGGGTTGCAGCAATAACTCTAACATCTATCTTTTGTGGTGTAATTCCACCTATGCTTTCAACTTCTCTTTCCTGAAGAACTCTAAGTAGCTTCACCTGCATAGATAGTGGCATATCGCCTATTTCATCTAAGAAAATAGTTCCGCCGTCAGCTATAGTAAACTTACCAGGTTTTGATTTAATTGCACCTGTAAAGGAACCTTTCTCAAAACCAAACAATTCACTTTCTAACAAGTTATCAGGTATAGCAGCACAATTCACTTTTATAAAAGGTTTATTGTTTCTATTTGAATTTTGATGGATAGCACTAGCTATAAGCTCTTTTCCTGTTCCACTATCACCTCGTATTAAAACTGTAGAAGTACTTTCAGAAGCTTTCTGAGAAATATATAAAATATCTTTTAAAGAGGAACTTATTCCAATTATTCCGCTGAAAGCTTTTGAGTTAAGAGTGTGTTTTAAAAGCTCTTCTTTATAATACTTAAGTTGTTCTTCAGATAACTCTAGTTTATTAACTAAGTCCTTCATCTCTGAAATTACCTTAGAGGTAGATAAAACTCCTTTGAATTCTCCATCTATAAATAAAGGAGTGACTGTAGAAATAATATCTATATTATTTTTTGTATGGACAACATTTTCAACTCTTTCTTTAGTATTAAAAACTTTAACTCTCAATCCATCTTGGGATATATCAAAAATGCTTTTGCCTAAATAGTTGGAACTATCCCCTAAATAATTCACATAAGCAGGATTAGTATAATTAATAAAACCATTCTCATCAACAAAGCAAATTAGGTCATGGGAACTTTCAAGGATTTTTTTGAATTTTTCATTTAATTCCTTCATGCCGACTATGTCAGATACATCTTGAAAAACTCCACAGGCACCAATGAGTTTGGAGTTGTTAAAAATAGGACTGCGATTTACAGTGATAATCTTTCCGTTTATATGCTGAATCTGCCCAAATTGCTTTTGAGGATTAGCTATTATATTAGGCAGTTTAGTATTATGTACTATCTTTTCAATAGACTTACCTATGGATTTAACATGTTCCTTTTCAAATACCTTAAGAGCATAATCATTTATGTAAGTTATATTTGAGTTTAAGTCAATTACAACGATTCCTATTGGAATAGAGTCTAAAATTTGTTCGTTAGCTATTTTACTCTCTTCTATGAATACATCAATTTGTTCCATCATAGAGGAATTAAGATTAACCTTAGTTAGTATATATGAATAAAGCTCATCTAGCGCAGCTGTAGCAGCTTCAGTATGTTCTTTAACTCCTATATTTATAGATTCTTTATAATGAACCTTTAAAGAAAGTAGAGCAAGCATGGAAACTCCAAGCCAATCAGTTTTAGGTGGCTTTTGAATATAAAGATTAACATTATATTTAGATTTTAGCTTATCTACCTTATTAACTATCATGGCTGCAATTCTTGTATGAAGTCCGTTGGGGTCTAAAATTGATATAGATTTTGTATACATAAGACCACTCCTTGATAAAATTTATCGAAAATAATAGGGTTGATAAAAAATATCAACAATATAATTTTAACATAAACCCTTAATATAGCAAGGGTTTTGTATTTTCTTGATAAAAAGTATCAAGGAAATTTAAATTTAGGATAATTTTTTCAACAAAATATTAAGAAATTGTAAAATAAAGTTAAAAGTGTGAATATACATTTACTATAAAAACATTTACATTTCATATAAATTTAAAAAAGTGTGTTATAATATTATTGTTTGTATTGAAAAGAATATATTTGGCATTATAATTGCTTGTTATTTATATGGTGATTTATTGAGAAATATATAAGCTAATAGCTATTTTTATAAGGAGGAATTCTAGTATGAAAAAAGGAATTGCAGCTTCTAAAGGTTATTCTATAGGAAAAGCATATATACAAGAACATGAAGAAATAATTATAACTGATGAAAAAGTAAGTGATATAGCAGGTGAAAAAGAAAAATTACATATAGCATTAGACGCATCAAAAGCTCAATTAGAGAAAATAAAAGAAAAGGCTGCTAAAGAAATGGGTGAAGAAAAAGCAGCTGTATTTGAAGCTCATATAACACTTCTTGACGATCCAGAATTCAGTGGACAAATGGAAGCGGAAATAGAAAACAATAGCTTAAATGCTATGAAGGCTGTAGAAGGTGTTACTAACACATTTGTAATGATATTCGAATCTATGGATGATGAATACATGAGAGAAAGAGCAGCTGATATAAAAGACGTATCTAGCAGAATAATAGCTAACCTTGCAGGAAAAGGCGGGGATGCATTCTCTATAACTGAAGAAGATACAATAGTTGTTGCACACGACTTAACACCTTCAGATACTGCTCAATTAGATAGAAGTAAGGTAATAGCTTTCTTAACTAATATAGGAGGAAGAACATCTCACTCTGCGATAATGGCTAGAACTTTAGAAATTCCTGCTGTTGTTGGATTAGGTGATATAACTACTTCTGTTAAAGCTGGAGATACAATCATAGTTGATGGTATAAATGGAGATGTTATCATAAATCCAGATAATGCTACAATAGAAGAATATAAAGCTAAAAGAGAAAACTTCTTAAAAGAACAAGAAGAGTTAAGAAAATTAGTAGATGTTAAAACAGTTACTAAAGCTGGTAAAAGAGTTGAAGTGTGTGGAAATATCGGTAAGCCAGAAGATGTTCTTCAGGTATTAGCAAACGGTGGAGATGGAGTAGGTCTATTCAGAACTGAGTTCTTATATATGGATAGAGATAGTGCTCCAACTGAAGATGAACAATATGAATCATATAAATATGTTCTTGAAAAAATGGAAGGAAAGCAAGTTGTAATAAGAACTTTAGATATCGGTGGAGATAAAACTCTTCCATACCTACCATTACCACAAGAAATGAATCCATTCTTAGGATATAGAGCAATAAGACTTTGTTTAGATAGAAAAGAAATATTTAAAGTTCAATTAAGAGCTTTATTAAGAGCTTCTATCTATGGAAATCTTGCAGTAATGTTCCCAATGATTTCTGGCTTAGAAGAATTCGAGGCTGCAAGAGAAGCTGTAGAAGAATGTAAAGCTGAGTTAAAAGCTGAAGGAAAAGAATACTCAGATAAAATTCAATGGGGTATCATGGTTGAAATTCCAGCTGCAGCTGTTTATGCTGATGAATTAGCAAAACATGTTGACTTCTTCTCAATAGGAACAAATGATTTAATTCAGTACACACTTGCTGCTGATAGAATGAGTGAAAAAGTATCATACTTATATAACCCAATGCACCCAGCAGTATTAAGATTAATAAAGATGACAATAGATGGTGCACACAAACATGGTAAGTGGGTAGGAATGTGTGGCGAAATGGCTGGTGATGAAACAGCTATACCTACACTAGTAGAATATGGCTTAGATGAGTTCTCAATGAGTGCTTCATCAATGCTAAATGCTAAAAAATTAATAATGGAGCAATAGATATATAGATAGCTCTTTAATCAAAATGCGTATTGGAGAAGTGAGAAATCACTTCTTCTTTTTTTATCTTTAAATGTCCGAACATTCGAATGTTCGAATGTTCGGACATTTAAAGATGAAAATTGCTATAGAAGGCAACGTATATTTTTTTATAGGAATATTTATGTGGAATTTTATTTAAAATATAGATATAATATAATTTATATTTGACTTTTTATTTATTTCATTGGGGTGTTTTATTAAATAAAAAGGGGGAGCGTAATGAAAAAGATAAAGATTGCCTTATTAGGTTTAGGTAATGTAGGAAGAGGAGTTTGGAATATAATTAACGAGAACGGAGAAGAGATAAGAAAGCGTTCTGGTTATGATGTGGAAATTTCTAAGATTCTAGTTAGAGATAAAGATAAGGCTAGAGGGGTAGAGGTTCCAGAAGAAATACTTACAACAAATTACTCTGATATAGTAGAAGATAAAGAAATAAAAATAGTTGTAGAGCTTATGGGAGGAGTAAATCCTGCCAAAGAATATATGCTTGAGGCGATGAGTAAGAAAAAACATGTAGTTACAGCTAACAAAATGGTATTAGCAACTGAAGGAGAAGAACTTTTTGAGGCAGCAGATAGAGAAGGCGTTATGTTCTATTATGAAGCTTCTGTAGCAGGCGGAATTCCTATAATTCAAGGTGTTAATGAAAGTTTAGCTGCAAATAAAATTGAACAAATTTATGGAATAGTTAACGGAACAACTAACTATATATTATCTAAAATGGAACTGGAAGATATGGATTTTGATGATGCTTTAAAAGAAGCTCAAGAAAAGGGCTATGCAGAAGCAGACCCAACATCGGACATAGAAGCATATGATGCAACTTATAAATTAGCTATAATATCATCTTTAGCCTTTGGAACAAAAATAAGATATGAAGATATCTATAGAGAAGGAATTACTAAAATAAATTCTATGGATATAAAATATGCTAAGGAATTAGGTTTTGTAATAAAGCTTTTAGCTATTGCTAAAGATGTAAATGGAGAATTAGAACTAAGAGTACATCCAACACTTATACCTAAAACTCATCCACTAGCAAATGTTTATGATTCTTTTAATGCTATATTCATTAAAGGAAATGCAGTAGGAGATTTAATGCTTTATGGAAGAGGAGCAGGAGATTTACCGACCGGTTCAGCTGTGGTTGGGGATATACTTTCTGTATTAAGAAATGAAAGCAATCTAGAAAATTATTCTGCTATAAAGAATAATTTATGGGAAAGAAACCTTAAACCTATGTCAGAGGTTAATAGAAGATATTATTTAAGAATAACAGTAAAAGATAAACCAGGAGTATTAGGAGATATAACTACTATCTTTGGTAAAAATAATGTAAGTATGAGATCAATCATTCAAAGAGAAAGAGAAGCAGATAGTGCTTCATTAGTTATAATAACTCACCATACTAAAGAGGGAGATTTAATGAATTCCGTAGATAGAATAAAGGAGTTAGACTCTTTGGAAAGTGTGGATAATATACTTAGAATAGAAAGTTTTAATAGTAAATAATATATTTAAAGAGCTTTGTATCAATAATATAGATATAAAGCTCTTTTTTGTGATGTTTTATTATATAATCCTTAAATTTCCTACAATGTTTTTCATTTTGTTAACCATCTAGTTTTTTATATATGATATAATTTTATGTAGAAATATGTTGAGGTGATGTTAATAATGAAAAATGAAGGAAGTAAACTTTATAATAGAGCGATGAAACATTATTCAAATGGTAACTTAGAAAAGGCTTTAGATGTATGTGAAATAGGTATGTCATTAGGGCTATCGAATGCTGCATTAATTAATTTAAAAGGATTATTGTTATATATAGAAGGTGATTATGAAGGTGCTAAAGCTACCTGGAAAATATGTAAGGATTTTAATGACGATGAAACTGCTAAAAAATATTTAATTTCTTTAGAGGAAGATTCTAATAAATTAGAGATGCATGTTCAAGCAAATTCCTTATTTAATAAAACAAAAATCAAAGAAGCTTTAGAAATTTTAGAAGAATGTAGAGAAAGTGACTTTAATTTTATAAATGTAAACATATTAATAGCTAAATGTTATCTTAAACTAGGTGAACAAGATAAAGCTAAATTTCATTTAATAAAAGTTGCAGAAAAAGATAGAAATAATGAAGAGTTAAAGGAATTAAAAAAGGAGATAGCTGATTTCCCAGAAGAAAAACCAAAGGTTACTCAAAAGCAAAAAATAGTTATAGGAGCTTCGTTAGTAGTTGTATTAGCAATAGTGGTATTAATAAAGCCCATAAGTTCAATGATTAAAGGGAAAGATAATACAAGCAGTGATATAACTATTAATGAAAGTGCTGAACAAAAAGAAAATGATGCAAAAATTGATGAATTAGTTAAAAAGGAATTGACTGTTAAGAATTGGGATGATTTAAAGAGTTATATATCTAGCAAGGATTACGAAAAAATTGGTGAATTTATCAAAGATGTAGATAAAAACACTTTGGATACAAATCAAAAGAAGTTATATAGTCAATCTAAAGAATTGTTAGATTTAGAGGGAGTAAAACATTTTTATGATAAAGGAAATACATTATTTAAATCTAAAGATTTTGGGAATGCTATAAAAGAATATGAGAAAGCGTACAGTATAAGTGAGGGGAATTATTTAAGACCCCATGTTGCTTATATGATAGCTTCTTGTTATGAAAAGATGGAGGAGTATGATAAAGCAATAGAGCAATATAAGTATTACTTAAATGAATTTGCAGATGGTGAGTATAGGGCTGAGGTAACGTATAAATTAGCGATGATAAACAAAGATATAAATAAGGAAGAAAGTAAAAAATATGCTCAAATTATTAAAGATACATACAGTAACTCCATGTATAATAACTCTAATATTAAGGAAATATTAGGACAATAGTTTTAGGAGGTACATCAATGATAAAAATCATAAAGAATGTAGAGCTATATGCACCAAAATATGAAGGTAGGAAAATTATAGTACTTGCCAATGACAAAATTGAAGGGATTTATGATAGCATTAAAATTCCAAAGGATTTTTTAGAAATTGATGTTATAGATGGAGAAGGCTTTGTAGCTGTTCCAGGATTTATTGACTCTCATGTACATATAATGGGAGCTGGTGGGGAAGATGGATTTAAAAGCAGAACTCCAGAAATATCTTTAAGTGAATTTATAAAAGCTGGAACCACCACTGTAGTTGGATGTATAGGAACGGATGGAATCACTAGAAACTTAAAAGCACTTCTCGCTAAGGCTTATGCTTTAGAGGAAGAAGGTATAACAACATATTGTTATACAGGATCTTATGATATACCTGTTATTACAGCTACAGATAGTATTAAGAATGATATAATTCTTCTTCAAAAGGTTATAGGAGTTGGAGAAGTTGCTATAAGTGATAGTAGAAGTTCTCAAGCTACGTATAGTGAATTTATAAGGGTAGTTGCAGATACTAGAGTAGGCGGACTTTTATCTGGTAAAGCAGGAATTGTAAATATACACTTAGGTAATGGAAATAATAAGATGAACTATCTTTTCAGAGTAAAAGAAGAGGGTGACATACCTTTAGAGCAATTACTTCCAACTCATGTTAATAGAAATGAGAAACTTTTTAAAGAGGCTATAAAATATGCTAAAGATGGTGGATATGTAGATTTAACCACAGCCTCTGATCCTGAACACCTAGAACAAGATGAGGTAAAGGCAAGTAACGGACTTAAAAGAATGCTAAGTGAGGGAGTGCCTTTAAAACAAATAAGTTTCTCTTCTGATGGTAATGGTAGCTTACCAGTATTTGATGAAAAGCATCAAATAATAGGTGTAGGGATATGTTTACCAGAATCATTATATAGGGAATTCAAAGATGCTGTATTAATAGAAAAATTATCGTTGGAAGATGTGCTTCAAGTAGTTACTTCTAATGTAGCACATATCTTAAAATTAGAAAATAAAGGACTTATAGAAAAAGGCAAAGATGCAGATATTCTTCTTTTAGATAAAGATAATTTAGACATAGATACTGTTATAGCCAAGGGAAAGATATTAATGAAAAATAAAGAGGTGTTAATCAAAGGAACCTTTGAAAAGAGCTGATATATATTTTGTTGACAAATAGAAAAACTAAATCTATAATTAATACCATATAATACCCTAAGGGGGTATAAGGAGGTATAAATATGTTACAAGTAGATGTAAATAATTTTAATGAAGAGGTTAAAGAACACGATGGAGTTGTGGTAGTAGATTTTTGGGCAACTTGGTGTGGTCCATGTAAGATGCTAGCTCCTGTATTAGACTCTCTTTCTCAAGATATGGATGCTGTAAAGTTCGTAAAACTAGATGTTGATAAGAATCCAGCTTTAGCTAACGAGTATGGAGTAACAACAATACCAACTCTAAAGGTATTTAAAAGTGGAGAATTAGTTAACTCTATAACTGGTTTTAAACCTAAAGAGGTTCTTGCAGCTGAACTTAAAAAACACATTTAATATGTTGGGAGATATATTATGAGTGAGAGATATGATATAGCTATTGTTGGAACTGGTCCTGCAGGGCTTTCAGCTGCTATAAATGCCAAAATTAGAAATAAAAATTTTATAATATTTGGAAATAAGGAGTTTAGTACGAAGCTTACTAAAGCTCCTAAAATAAATAACTATTTAGGACTTCCAGGCATAAAAGGTACAGAACTTAAGGATTCTTTTGAAAAGCATATTAAAGAAATGCACATAAGTATTAATTATGAAAGAGTCAATAACATATATGCTATGGGAGATTATTATGCACTAATGGTAAATGATAAGATTTATGAAGCTAGTTCTGTAATTTTAGCTACAGGTGTGGAATATACTAAACCTATTGATGGAGAAGAAAATCTATTAGGCAAGGGTGTTGGATATTGTGCGACCTGTGATGCTCCTTTGTATAAAGGAAAAGTTGTTACCATAGTGGGGTATAATACTGAAAGTGAAGAAGAAGCTAATTATGTAAGTGAGCTGGCTTCAAAAGTTTATTATATACCTATGTATAAAGGAGTTTATGCATTAAGTGAAAAAGTAGAAGTTGTATTTGATACTCCTGAGCAGGTTATAGGAGAAGGTAAAGTAGAGAAACTTAAACTTAAAAATAGAGAAATCATAACCGATGGAATATTCTTTTTAAGAGATGCTATATCTCCAGATCAATTAGTTCCTGGATTAGAAGTTGAAGAAGGACATATTAAAGTTGATAGGAATATGGCTACAAACTTAAAGGGATGTTTTGCAGCAGGTGACTGTGTAGGAAGACCACACCAGTATATAAAAGCTGCTGGAGAAGGTTTGATAGCTGCGCTTAATGCAGTTTCATATGTAAGTAAATTGTAAAAGGTCGCTATAAGCGACCTTTTTTAAGTACAGAAGAAAACATGATGTCCGATATTAGTTACTTTTTTCTTTTCTACATTCTTCATCCAACTACAAGTAGCTATGGATGGATTGTAGAAGAACAAGGCTTCGTTTGTTGGATCCACTCCTTTAATAGCATCGTAAACAGCAGCGTATGATGCCTCATTAGGAGTTACATTAATCTCTCCATTTACAACACAAGAGAATGCATTTTTTTGCATTATGACTTCTCTTATAGTGTCCGGAAATTTAGGGTCAGTTACTCTGTTTAAAATTACAGATGCAACTGCAATTTTACCCTGCTGAGGTTCCCCTTTTGATTCCGCATGAACAATTTTAGCCATTAAATTTAAGTCGTCTTCTGTAATATACAGAGTTTTGTTGTTGTAAGAAAAAACTTCAACAACTTCTTCTTTTTCCTTGTATAAATCTTTAGTCTCATTTTTATTAATGGTTAATAATCTTCTCTCCCCATTTATGCTGTCAATATCCATAAGACTTATATTGTTGGTCAAATCCTTAGGGACTATTTTCTCTACAGAATATGCCCTGTAACCACCTAAAAAAAAGAAAAAGGTTAAAAAGAAGAATAAAAATAAATAGAATTTCTTCATATTTCTCCTCCTTTTGGATAAACCCTGTTCTAAGGTAGTTTAACCCAAAAAAAGATATTAATACATAAAATTTATTTGATTATAGGAGAATTACTTTCTCTGTATTCGGAAAGTCTTATAGTTAAGTCATCATATTTTGAAAATGGATTTTCATATATGTCTTTAAGTTCCTTATCATAAGAAGGGGAAGAAGATTCTGCAACCAATACCTCTCTCATGGATTCTAAATATATGTCACATAATTTTACTAACTCTTGTAGCCCTTCAAAACTTGAATAATGTTCTGGAGGTATAGATACTTTTGTTATTTCTTCCTTTAATGTTTTAATATCAGCCTGTTTTATATAAACATCATTAAGTATATTATCTACAGTTGATTTGTTATCATAACATCTTTGGAGAGCCGGTGTTAAGTTCTGACATATTGCTGATAAGGTTGAATAAAATTTATTCATGGAATTAGAGTAATTGGTGGTTATAGAATTAGTAATCTCAGCATTAAGAGATTTTTTAGCAGCATCAAGCTCTTTAAGTAAAAAAGTTCTATTGTATTTATAAAAAGATTGAAAATTTTTTATAGTAGAAGAAGTATCATCGTTTGAATAATAACTTTTAATGTCTTCAAGGGTTTCTAATAATGAATTTAGTACGATAATATAATTAGAAGTAGGATTTTTGTTATCTTTTAGTGATATAAAACTAGTAAAGTAAGAGTTATAATTGTTAAGTAGTTCTGAATAGTTGCTATCCTTAGCTTTTAAAGAACTAATCGCATTTAAGTTTTCTTTACATATTTCAACGATATTATCAAAGTCATAATTAACTCCATCTAAATCATTATAGGAGTTGTTAATTGATGAAATAGTAGATGGTATCAATGTAGTGTTTTTAGATTTAGAAAAATAATCAAATCCTATATAAGTAACAAGCATAAACAAAACGATTATAAGAATAATATAATGAAGATTATTTTTAATTTTCATTTAAATCCCCCATTTCTATAATAAGTATATTTAATATTATGTTAATCCTATTGATTTAATGATTACTTTATACAAATTTGTGACAGGAATGATACTAAGAATGTAAAAATTGGTGTATAATCTAAGATATACATAAGGGTTAGCTGGAGGTGAAGAGTTTGAACGAGTTCATAAATTTAACTATTAATACAATTAAAAATATATCAGTTTGGTCCGTTTTAGATATTCTAGTAGTAGCGTATATATTCTATAAATCTTATATGCTTATTAAAGATACTAGAGCTGAGCAGCTTTTGAAAGGAATACTATTTATAGTTGTACTTATTCCTATTAGCTATGTACTTAGATTGAATATGTTATATGTTATTTTGAATAAAACTATTACTATTGGAGTATTAACAATAGTAATAATATTTCAACCTGAAATAAGAAGAGCTTTAGAGCATTTGGGAAGAAGTGCGTTTGATGATATTCATACAGTACAAGATAAAGAAGAAATAAATAAAACTATAAATGAAGTAGTTATTGCAGTAGATGCATTAGCAAAAACTAAAACAGGAGCTTTGATTGTAATTGAACAAAGTACAGGCTTAGGAGACTTTATGGCCAGTGGAACTAGGATAGATGGATTGGTTTCATCAGCTATGCTTGAAAATATCTTTGTAGTTAACACTCCACTACATGATGGTGCTACAATTATTAAAAATAGTAGAATAGTTGCATCTGGATGTGTTTTACCGCTAACCTCAAATAATGATATTAATAAGAAATTAGGAACAAGACATAGAGCAGCAATAGGATTATCTGAAATTTGTGATGCAATAATAATAATAGTATCGGAAGAGACTGGTACTATCTCCTTAGCTATCAATGGAAGATTAACTAGAAATTATGATAAAGAAAAATTAAGGACTATTTTAGGTAAGGTAATAGAAAATAAACAGAGTAAACGAGTTAAAACAGCAGGAGAAAGGGTGAAAGTATGGATCAGAAAAGTAGTAAAAAACGACAAATAATAATACAACTAATTTGTTTAGTACTTTCCTTCGGATTATGGCTTTACATATCAAATGTAGAAAATCCTGTCACCACCTATAATCTAGATAAGGTACCTGTTGAACTAATAAATGAAACAGCACTTAATAACTCAGGTTTAACTTTATCTCCAAATCAAGTTGTTTATGTAGACTTGAAGCTGGAGGGACCTAGATCAGAGCTTTATTCTGTAAAGAGAGATCAGTTTAAAATAACCGTAGATTTAGGAGATTATGTACTTAAAAAGGGTGAAAACAGCGTACCTGTAGAGATAGTAGATTATCCAGATAATATAAATATTAAAAAAAGTAGTAATTTAAAAGTAAATATAGTGATTGATGAGCTTCAGACTAGAAGTGTATCAATAAAGCAGGAGTTAACATTAACAGCTAAAAGTGGATATTATTTAGGGGAAACTACCTTGTCTTATAACAAGGTAAATATATCTGGACCAGCAGAATATGTTAATTCAGTTCAAAATGTAGTAGCTAAAGGAGAGTTTAAAAGTTTAGATTCTGATTTACTCTCTACGGTACAGCTAAAAGCTGTAGATGATGAAAATAAAGTAGTCGAAAATGTAATTATTCAACCATCTACAGTTGATATAACTGTTCCAGTAAGGCAGTTAAAGCCAGCTAAAGTAAGCATTAAAACTTCAGGGCAACTAAGGAGTGACTTGGCAATAAAAGCTATAACTCCTTCTAAAACCTATATAGAGTTAAAAGGAGATAAAGACATAACTGATAAAATATCTGAAGTGTATACTGAAGCTATAGATTTATCTAAAATAACTACCACAACAGATATTAGCGTAAAGTTAAGTCTACCAGAAGGTGTACAGAGTGTAGATAATACTATATCTGTAAATGTGGAAGTAGAGAAGATAATCTCTAAGGATTTTTCGGTTTCGCTAATTACTAAAGGATTAGGAGATAATTATAATTCGGCTTTAAGTAAAACTGAGGTTAAGGTAACTGTAAAAGGTAATGAGAGCAGCGTAAACAAGGTAAATGTTAATATGTTTAAAGGAGAGGTTGATTTGACTTCTTTAATAGAAGGAAGTTATGATATTTCACCTAAGATAACTTTTGATAATTCAATAGAGAATATAACTATAACATCTAATGATAAAGTTAAAGCTACTATAACAAAAAAAGAACAGTAGTTTTAGAGGAGGAAATATGTCAATTAGGATAAATAATTTAAGCTTAAATATAGAAGAGGATACTTCATTATTAAAAAAAAAGGTGGCTAAAAAATTAAATATACCTTTAAGTGATGTACCAGAAATAAAAATAGTGAAAGAATCAATTGATGCTAGAAAAAAAGATTTAATAAAATTTAATTATTGTATAGATGTAGAAATAGAAAATGAGAGGTCAATTGTAAACAAGCTTAAAGATAAAGATGTAAAGCTAGAGGATATGGACTATAGTGATAATTTAAGTATTGGTGATAAAAAGCTAAAAAATAGACCTGTAGTTATAGGAATGGGACCAGCTGGTTTGTTTGGAGCACTTTTATTAGCTAGAAATGGATATAAGCCTATCGTGTTTGAACGTGGAGAAGAAGTTAATAAAAGAAGCAAAACTGTAGAACTATTTTGGGAAAAGGGAATATTAAACAAAGAATCTAATGTTCAATTTGGAGAAGGTGGAGCAGGAACATTCTCAGACGGAAAATTAACTACAAGAATAAAAGATTACAGATGTGATTATGTATTGCAGGCATTGGTTAAAGGTGGAGCTTCAGAGGAGATTTTATATAAAGCTAAACCTCATGTAGGGACAGATGTATTGAAGAAGGTTGTTGAGAAAATAAGAAATGAAATTATAGAGTTAGGTGGAGAAGTTCATTTTAACTCACTACTTAAAGATATAACAATAGAAAATGGAAAAGTTAAAGCTATAAAAGTAAATGAGGATATTATACCTTGTGAAAGATTGATACTTGCAATAGGACATAGCTCAAGAGATACTTACGAAATGCTTCATAAAATAGGTGTTGACATGGAACAAAAACCTTTTGCAATAGGGGTGAGAGTTGAGCATCCTCAAGAGCTTATAGATAGGAATCAATATGGTAAATACGCTGGACATCCAAGATTAAAGGCAGCTGAATATAGATTAACACATAAAGGTGAAAAAACAGGAAGAGGGGTATATTCTTTCTGCATGTGTCCGGGAGGGTTAGTTGTTGCAACAGCTTCTGAGGAAAATAGATTAGTTACTAATGGTATGAGTTATAATTCTAGAAGTGAAGAAAATGCAAATTCGGCTATTGTTGTGACAGTAGGACCAGAAGACTTTGATACAAAATCGCCTTTATCAGGAATAGAATTTCAAAGAAAATATGAACAACTAGCTTACGAGGCTGGTGGCGGGGATTACATAGCTCCAGTACAATTAGTGGGAGATTTCTTAAGAGGAGAAAGATCAAAACTTATTGGAAATGTTAAACCTAGCTACAAGCCAGGTTATGAACTAACAGATATGAGTAAATGTCTACCAAGTTATGTTATTGAGGGATTGAAAGAAGGATTAACGGCTTTTGATAGAAAGATAAAAGGTTTTGGAGATAAAGATGCTGTGATGACAGGTATTGAAACTAGAACATCAGCACCTGTTAGGATGAAAAGAAACGAAAAACTTGAAAGTGTATCTGTAGAAGGTCTATATCCAACAGGAGAAGGTGCCGGTTTTGCTGGTGGAATAGTATCAGCAGCTGTAGATGGAATAAAAGCCGCTGAGAATATAATTAAAGAGTTTAAGCCAATTTAATATTAACTAGGCAATTAGTAAAAATTAATTGCCTAGTTAAAAAAGATTAATTTAAATATTCTGAAAAAAGGAGCTTTAGTATTTTTTTCTGATAGAATAGAGATAGGAAAAAATTTTACTCTTTATTGTTATAAAATTAACAATAAATATGGATTATAATTAATAATATTCTAAAAAATGCTAATAAAACATTGAAATATTAATAAATTTATAAAAGAGGTGTAATACATGAGCAAAAACTTTGATGAATTATTATCAAAATTACAAAGTGTAAGCAGAAAAAAAGTAGCTGTAGCTGTAGCTCAAGATGAACCAGTACTTGAAGCTATAAAAGTTGCTAAAGAGCAAGGAATTGCAGATGCTATATTAGTTGGAGATAAGGGTAAAATTGAAAAAATAGCTAAAACGTTAGATATGGATTTAACTAAATTTGAAATTATCCACGAAGCAGATGCAAAAAAAGCAGCTTTATTTGCAGTTCAGTTAGTTTCTACAGGTAGAGCGGATATGCTTATGAAAGGATTAGTAGATACAGCAACTTTTTTAAGAAGTGTTTTAAATAAAGAGGTTGGATTAAGAACGGGTAAATTAATGTCTCATGTAGCTGTTTTTGATATAGATAAGTTTGATAGACTTTTATTTTTAACAGATGCAGCATTTAATACTTACCCAGATTTAAAAGCAAAAGTTGATATAATAAACAATTCAGTTAAGGTGGCTCATGCATGTGGCATAGAAGTACCTAAGGTTGCACCAATATGTGCAGTTGAAGTAGTTAATACCGATATGAAAGCAACTGTAGATGCGGCTATGTTATCAAAAATGAGTGAAAGAGGACAAATTAAGGGATGTATAGTTGATGGTCCTTTAGCACTTGATAATGCACTTTCAGAGGAAGCGGCTCAGCATAAGAATATAAATAGTCCAGTAGCAGGAAAAGCAGATGTATTTTTGCTTCCAGATATAGAAACAGCAAATGTTATGTATAAATGCTTAACATATCTATCTCACTCAAGAAATGGGGGCTGTTTAGTAGGAACTTCATCACCAGTTATATTAACTTCTAGAGCAGACTCTGTTGAAACTAAAGTTAATTCAATAGCTTTAGCTGCATTAGTAGCAGAAAGTAAATAATTATAAGGGAGATGCTATCATGGCTTATAAATTACTAATAATAAATCCTGGTTCTACTTCAACTAAAATAGGTGTTTATGAAAATGAAAAAGAAGTTTTTGAGAAAACACTAAGACATTCTGCAGAAGAAATAGGTAAATATGAATCAATATATGCTCAAAAAGATTTTAGAAAAGGAATAATACTTGAAGCATTAAAAGAAAATAATTTTGATATAGAAACTTTAAGTGCTATAGTAGGAAGAGGTGGAATGCTTAAGCCTATTCCAGGTGGTACTTATGAAGTAAATGAAGCTTTACTTGAAGATTTAAAGCTAGCTAAATATGGACAACATGCTTCTAACTTAGGAGCTATATTAGCTAATGAAATAGCAAAAGAAGTCGGGGTAAGAGCATTTATAGTTGATCCGGTTGTCGTTGATGAATTAGAGGACGTAGCAAGATTTTCAGGAGTTCCAGAACTACCAAGAAAATCAATATTCCATGCTTTAAATCAAAAAGCCGTAGCTAAAAGATATGCAAAAGAGCAAGGAAAAGCTTATGAAGATGTTAACTTAGTAGTAGTTCATATGGGTGGAGGAGTATCTGTAGGTGCTCATAAAGCTGGTAGAATTATAGATGTAAATAATGCATTAGATGGAGAAGGTCCATTCTCTCCAGAAAGAGCTGGGTCTACTCCAGCTGGAGACTTAATAAAACTATGCTTCAGTGGAAAGTATACACAAGCAGAAATTTATAAGAAAATAGTAGGTAATGGTGGGTATGTAGCATATCTAGACACTAATGATGCTAGAGTAGTAGAGGATGCTGTTAAAGCTGGTGACGAAAAATCTACAGCTATATATAATGCTTTTGCATATCAAGTTTGTAAAGCAATAGGTGAATATGCAGTTGTACTTGATGGAAAAGTGGATGCTATTATTCTAACTGGAGGAATAGCGTATAGTAAGGATATAGTTAGGGATGTAACTAAAAAAGCAAGTTGGATAGCTCCAATAGTAGTTTATCCAGGAGAAGATGAACTTTTAGCCTTAGCTCAAGGGACTATAAGAGTATTAGATAACGAAGAAAAAGCAAAAGAATATAAATAATATAAAATGAGGAGGTTTTCTGCAAAAATGCAGAAAACCTCTTTTAAATTTTTATTGTATAGGGTTTTCTATTAGAGTAGTAAATATAAAACTATGCTTATGGCATTCTGATACAGTTGTAAATCCTTGAACTAGATGTACATGCTTTCCTCCACCTACATCTATAGCTGGACCGGTAACTACACAGATACCATGAAAGTGATCAGAAAAATAGTCTGTATTAACAGAAATCTTATGAACATGTGAATTTCCATAAGGAATAGCTTGACTAGTAACCCCTGCAAAACGATGGTTATGAACACCACCAACATAGTTAGCTAGTCTAGTACTTCCCAAAAATTCATGAACATGTCTTTGTCTCTCACATTTATCTTCGCATTTATCTTCACAATCACATTCGCATATCTTAAAGCACTTAGGTTTACATTTCTTTCTCTTGCAATCACAATTACTATCTTGTAAATCAGAAAAATCGTCTAAAGAATTCATAAAATCTGAAATTGTATTATTAATCATGGCACACCTCCATTGTTCAGTAATATATTATATGAATCATGTCACAATATGTTGAAAGATATATCTAATAAAGATACTGTAAGTATTTATTAATAAGCAAATAAGAAAAAGTTAAGATATTAATAACTATATTGAAAGAAATTAAGGGTAACATTATTAATGAACTATTAATTTTATTAGATTTTATATACAGGGAGGAAAATATGAAAGTTTTAGAAGTAAAGAATCTTAAAAAAAGATTAGGAAAAAGAGAAATAATAAAAGATATTTCTTTTGAGGTAGAAGAAGGAGAGATATTTGGGTTTCTAGGACCAAATGGAGCAGGTAAAACAACTACTATAAGGATGCTTGTAGGTCTTATAGCGCCAAATGAAGGGCATATAATTATAACAGGACATGATATACAAAAAGAAAGAGAAAAGGCTTTAGCTAACCTAGGAGCTGTAGTTGAAAATCCAGAGCTATATGGGTATTTATCAGGAAGAGAAAACTTAATGCAGATAGCTAGAATAAGAAAAATACCTAAAAAAGAAGTAGATGAAATAATAGACCTAATAGGTTTGGGAACTAGAATAGAGGATAAAGTTAAGAAATATTCTTTAGGAATGAAACAAAGATTAGGGCTCGGAGCGGCTTTACTTGGTAATCCTAAACTTATGATTTTAGATGAACCTACCAATGGATTAGACCCATCAGGGATATTAGATTTTAGAGAAATAGTTAAAAAAGCTGCTAAAGAAAGAGGTATGTCTGTTTTTGTTTCTTCTCATATATTAAGTGAGGTACAACATTTATGTGATAGGGTAGCTTTTATAAATGGAGGAGAGATAAAGTCTGTAGAAAAAATAAATGAAGATGGATTAGCAACAGAAAAAGAAACATTAGTTGTAGTTACAACTGCAGATGATAAGGCTATGAATCTAATGAAAGATTTAAAATTTGTAAATAGCGTTAACTTATTTGATGATCAAGTTGTAGTTTCAGTACCAAAAGGATATTCTCCTAAACTTGTACAACAATTAGTCAAGGAAGATATAGAGATAGTAGAGGTTTATAAGAGACATAAAGGGTTAGAACAAAGATATATGGAACTTGTTGAAGGAGGAGTAAGATAATGCTATTTACGTTAATAAGGAATGAATTAAAAAAAATATTCAGTAGAGGAAAGACATATGTAATATCAATACTATTTGTTGCGTTTGTAGCCATGCTTTTTGTTGGTAGCTATATTAATGAAAAAAGAATGAATCAAATAAATTCCCCAGAAGGTAGACTAAGTCAACTAGAGGAAAACAATAAGTGGATGGAAGAAGATCTTAAGAATTTAGATTCAAATTCCAGTTCAGATGTTTCATTAGAAACAAGGAAATTGCAAATGAAAGAGCAAATAGAAAAGAATAAAACTACTATAGATACATTAAAGAAACAAATAGATAATGGAACAATTAAAGATAACTGGAAAGATGAGTTAAATATTCAGATAGATGATTTAAAAAATCAACTAAAGGATGAAACTCTTCCCAATAGGTATAAAGCAAGCATACAATCAGATTTAGATAAACTTAACTATTATAAGGACAACAATTTAAAACCAATAAATTCATGGGATGTAACAGGCTTTAATTTTATGGATACAGTTATGTCGGCCTTGGGGATGATATTTTTAGCTGTAGGGATAGCATTATTTATGAGTGATATGGTATCAGGAGAATTTACTCCAGCAACTATGAAGTTCTTACTTATTCAACCCGTATCTAGAGGTAAAGTTTTATTATCAAAGTTTATAGCTGTAGTAATAAGTTGTGTAACTTTAATACTATCTATTGAGATTGTTGCCTTTTTACTAGTAGGATTGTTAAGAGGGTTCGGATATTCAGGAGTGCCTACTATGTTTGGTGCTAGGTATCAATTTGATATGAGTCAGCTTCAGGATGGCGTGCATCCTTTAGTTCAAATAGCTGGAACGAGTGAACAAATACCACTTTGGAATTTTACTATAAGAACATTTCTTATGCAGGCACTATTTATAATAGCATGTTGTGCATTTGTGTTTTTAGTATCATCTTTAGTTAAAACTAGTATGATATCAATGGCAGTAACAACATCGGTAACTGTACTTATTCAAATACTTACAGAAATACTATCACCTATGAAGAAAATTTCTCATTATTTATTTACTACTTATGGTGATGCTGGCCAAATATTAAGTGGGCGTATTGCATTACAATATAATAATCCTAATATAACTATAGGCTTTAGTATAGGGTTACTTTTGATAAGTACGATTGTTTTCTACATCATTTCTCACGTTACATTTACAAAGAGAGATATATTAATATAATAAGTAAGGTTTTATTCCTCTATAATTGGATAAAATTATGATATAATAAAAATTATAATTATAGAAATTCAGGAGGAATAAAATATGAGTTTAAATTGGAGTTTAGAAGAATTATATTCATCTTTTGAAAGTAATGAATTTAAAGGTGATCTTCAAAAAACAAATACATTAATAGAAGACTACAACTCATGGGTTAATAATACAAGTACAAGTTATGATAATGTAATAGATAAACTGCATGAATATATAAACAAAACAAGTTCTTTGAAAAATTTCTTTTTTAAGTTAGGATCATTTATAGAGCTTTCTTTAAGTGTTAATACTAAAAATACTGAGGCGCTAAAGGCTTCAGATATACTTAATCAAAATGTAAGTAATATGGCTGAATCAGATGCGAAGATAGAGAAATGGATAGGAGAAATATCCAATATAGATGAACTTCTAGAAAAATCTCCTTTCCTAAAAGAATATGAATTTTTCTTAAAAGAAAAAGTTGAGCTGAACAAGTACATTTTAAGTGAAAAAGAAGAGAAAGTTATAGCGAAAATGCAAAATACAGGTTCTAATGCATGGTTAAAGCTTAAAGATTCTTTAATATCCAATCATAAAGTTGAGTTGAATATTAAAGGTGAAAAGAAAGAAGTGCCACTTACAGTTGTTTTAAACATGGCTCATGATAAAGATAAAGAAGTTAGAAAAGCAGCTTATGAAGCTGAGATTGAATCTTATAAAAAGATAGAAGATGGGGTAGCTGCGGCCTTAAATGCAATTAAGGGGGAAGTTTTAACTATAAGTGATTTAAGAGGATATAAATCACCTTTAGAAATGTCTTTAATTAATTCAAGGATGGATGAAGAGTCTTTAAATGCTATGCTTGAAGCTATGAAGGAGTCCCTACCTATTTTCAGAAAGTATTTAAGAAAAAAAGCAGAACTATTAGGATATAAAAACGGACTTCCTTTCTATGAACTTTATGCACCAATTTCAGATGCTGATATGGAGTTTTCTTATGAAAAGGGAAAGAAGTTTGTTGAAGATAATTTTAGAACATTTAGTGATAATTTAGCTGATTTTGCTAAAATGGTTTTCGATAAGAACTGGATAGATGTTATGCCTAAAGAAGGTAAGGTTGGAGGAGCTTTTTGTGAAAATCTTCATTTCCTAGGAGAAAGCAGATTCTTATTAAATTATGGGAACTCCTTTAATGACGTTGTTACAATGGCGCATGAATTAGGTCACGGTTTTCATGGAGAATGTCTTAAAGGTGAAGCGGTACTTAATGCAGATTATCCTATGCCTATAGCGGAGACAGCTTCAACTTTTTGTGAAACAATAGTGATGAAAGCTGGTATAAAAGCTGGAAGCAAAGAAGAGGCTCTATCTATATTAGAAACAGAAATAAGTGGTTGCACACAAGTAATTGTTGATATATATTCAAGATTTTTATTTGAAAGTGAATTGTTTGAGAGAAGAAAAAATGGAGCATTATCAGCTGAAGAAATTAAAGAAATTATGGTAAATGCTCAAAGAGAGGCATATGGTGATGGATTAGATCCTGAATATTTACATCCTTATATGTGGACTTGGAAACCTCATTATTATTATGCAAATAGTAATTTTTATAATTTCCCTTATGCATTTGGATTATTATTCTCAAAAGGTCTTTATGCAGAGTATCTAAAAAGTGGAAAAGACTTCCCAAAAGTTTATGAAGAACTTTTATCAATTACAGGAAAAAATAAGTTAGCAGATGTTACAAAGGTAATGAACATTGATATAAGAAATATAGATTTTTGGAGAGCCTCCCTTAAAACTATTGAAGAAGATATTGAGGAATTTATTAAATTAAGTTAAGAGGTGTATTATGAGATCTTCATTAAATATTACAAACAAGCTTACTATGCTTAGTGATATGGCAGGAGATTCTGTTTTTCAAGTTCTTGAGTATGATGCTCTAGAAGGAGGGAATAGGATAGAAGATGCTATAAAATTTAAGTTTATGAAGGATTCTGGGATTAAGCTTAAACAAGTAAGGATACTTTTAGATAGTAGTGCAGTAACTCTTGAATCTGGTGTATTAAGCTATATGAAGGGTGATATAGAAATACACTCTAATGTAGGGGGAGTATTAGGTCTTGGTAAGAAATTTTTTGCTAGTAAGGTCACAGGAGAAACTATGTTTAAGCCAATGTACAAAGGAACGGGTGAAATGTTTTTAGAGCCCTCCTTTGGACATTTTGCACTATTAGAGCTTGAAGATGAAGAGATAATAGTTGATGATGGACTTTTTTTTGCGTGTGAAAGTAATGTAGAAGTAGGGGTTTCTAGAGTTAAGAGTTTAAGTTCAATGGCTCTTGGAAATGAAGGATATTTTCAAACTAAACTTTCAGGAAGTGGAATTGTGGTGTTAGAGATTCCCGTACCAGAAAAAGAAGTTTTTAAGTGTACATTGATAGATGATACACTTAAGGTTGATGGTAATTTTGTTATGCTTAGAAGCGGAAATATAGATTTCACCGTAGAAAAAGCAGCTAAATCTATAGTAGGGTCAGTAACATCTGGAGAAGGTTTTTTGAACGTATATAGAGGCACTGGGCAAGTATGGCTTATTCCCACTAAATCTGTTTATGATAAATTGGCAATGGAGCCACTTCAAAATCAAAGCAATCCTCAGGGAAATAGTAATACTGAAGTGTAGTTGCACAATTTTTATATTTTTGTATAATAATAAGTGGATTGAATTACTTAATGAAAGAGTGAGGTAAATTTTATGGATAGAATGTTTGGAACAGATGGTGTTAGAGGAGTAGCAAATACAGAGCTTACAGCAACTTTAGCGTATAACTTAGGAAGAGCAGGAGCTTATGTATTAACAGAAGGAACTCATAAACCTAAGATATTAGTTGCAAAAGATACTAGGATATCAGGAGATATGTTAGAATCTGCATTAGTTGCAGGAATACTTTCGGTAGGTGCAGAAGCTGTATGTTTAGATGTGATTCCTACCCCAGCAGTTGCCTATTTAACTAGAAAATATGGGGCTGATGCTGGTATAATGATATCTGCTTCCCATAATCCAGTTGAATATAATGGAATTAAATTTTTTGATGATAAAGGATTAAAACTTTCAGATGAATTGGAAGATCAAATTCAAAGAGTTATAGAAAATAATTTTGAAGATGTACCATCACCAACAGGAGAAAATCTAGGAAGAAAAATTCATGAAATTGCTGCTTTAGAGCATTATATAGATTTTGCAAAAGATACCATATCTGTAGATTTAAAAGGATTAAAGGTAGCGTTAGACTGTGCAAATGGAGCTGCTTATGAAGCTGCTGTAAAATGTTTTAGAGAGTTAGGAGCAGATGTTTATGTTATAAACAATACTCCAGATGGAACTAATATAAATGAAAACTGTGGATCAACCCATACAGAAGAACTTATGGACTATGTAGTAAGAAAAGGCTGTGATGTTGGATTCGCTTTTGACGGAGATGCAGATAGATGTTTAGCTGTAGATGAAAAAGGAAATCTTGTTAATGGAGATTTCATAATGACTATTTGTGCAAAACATCTTAAAGAACTTGGAAGATTAAAAGACGATACTTTAGTTGTTACGGTTATGAGTAATTTAGGACTTATGATTGCTTGCGAAAAAGAAGGCATAAAAACTTCTATAACTAAAGTTGGAGATAGATATGTATTAGAGGAAATGCTTAAGAGTGGCCATGTATTAGGTGGGGAACAATCTGGACATGTAATCTTCCTTGATTATAATACTACTGGGGATGGATTAGTAACTGCACTTCAAATAGCGTCAACCATAAAAAGAAGCAAAAAAAGTTTAAGCGAGTTAGCTAAGATAATGAAGGACTTACCACAAGTATTAATTAATGCTAAGGTTCCAAATGATAAAAAAGATATTCATGAAAAAGATACTGAAATTAAAAATGAAATAGAAAAAATAGAAAAAGCTCTTCATGGATGTGGAAGAGTTCTAATAAGACCTTCAGGAACAGAACCTCTAGTAAGAGTTATGCTAGAAGGAGAAAATCAAGAAGAAATAGATAAGATGGCTAAAGAACTAGGTGCTTTGATAGAACAAAAAGCTAATAGTTAGAAATGTTAAAAGGCTGAGTTAAGAAATTAACTCAGCCTTTTAACATTGGGGGACTTGAAACATGAAATCAAGTCATATATATTATAACATAATAAGTAGAATTATCATAACCTCATGGGGTTAAGGATAGAATAGATAAGTAAAGAGAAAACGATAAGAGTAAAAGAAAATCGACAAAAATAGACACGAAAAACAGAGGTTTTTACGAATATAAATTAAAGGTTTAGACAAATAATTCACAAGGAATTATTCAGATTAGTAAGAAAATTATGGATTTTAGATATTAATTTATTAAGAAAAACAAATTAATATTATTAAATAAATAAAGAATAAAGAATGTGTTGACTAAATTCGTATCAGAGAGTACAATAAATTAAAAATAAGGATTTATTAAGTTAATATTTAGTAGTAAAAAGAAATGCTAAGAAGGAGACTTTTGTTTGGAATTTAAAGTTTCAGAGAGTCGGTGGTTGGTGAAAACCGATACTTTTACTAGACAGATATCACTCCAGAGCAGAGTCCAGAAAACTAATTTCATTAATTAGTGAGTAAGCGATCTCCGGTAAGCCCCGTTAAAAGCAAGGGTTTGTTAGAACCGAGTGATATTATACTAAAGGCGGTATATAGAATGATTATATTCCCACCTATAATGATTATATCATTAAGGTGGGTTTTATTTACACAAAAAAGGGGGATTACTATGGATAAACATGTTTTATCAGTAGTTGTAAAGAATTATTCTGGTGTACTTAGTAGGGTTGCGGGGCTATTTTCTAGAAGAGGATATAACATTGATAGTTTAACCGTAGGAAGAACCGAAAATCCAGAGTTATCTAGAATGACTATAACTATGAATGGGGACAGTGATATCGTAGAGCAAGTTAAGAATCAATTAGCTAAGCTTGAAGATGTAAAAAAAGTTATAGAATTAGATCCAGATTCTTCTGTTTATAGAGAATTGGTTCTCATAAAGGTAAATGCAGATGTTAATCAAAGAGCAGCTATAAATGAGATAGTTAAAATTTTTAGATGTAAGGTTATAGATATTTCCATGGAGACCTTAACTATTGAACTAACTGGGGATGAAAGTAAAGTAGCAGCACTTATTAAGCTAATGGATGACTACGGGATAAAAGAAATAGTTAGAACTGGTCTTACAGCGCTAGAAAGAGGAGAAAAAGATATAAGCTCTCATTCTGAATATTTTGAAACTTAATTTGGGGAAAGTTTGTTATTAGGAGTGATTTAGCAATGAGCAATGAAGTATTTATTCTAGATTCAACCCTGAGAGATGGGGCACAGGGGCAAGGGATTTCCTTTTCAGTAGAGGATAAGTTAAAAATAGCTAAAGCATTAGATGATTTAGGAGTACATTATGTTGAAGCTGGAAATCCAGGTTCAAATCCTAAGGATATGGAGTTTTTTAAGAGAGTTAATGAACTTAATCTTAAAAACACCAAGATAGTAGCTTTTGGTAGTACTAGAAGGTTAGGAGTTAAAGCTGAGGAAGATAAAAATCTAAGAGATCTTTTAGAAGCTAATACAAAAACTGTAACTATATTTGGGAAAAGTTCAGATTTTCATGTTATAGATATATTAAAGACAAGTTTAGAAGAAAATCTAAAACTTATAAAAGAGTCCATAGACTTCTTAAAAAAGAATGGAAAAGAAGTAATATTTGATGGGGAGCATTTTTTCGACGGATATAAAAGCAATAAGCAATATTCATTAGAAACCTTAAAGGTTGCAAAGGAAGCTGGAGCAGATGTAATAGTACTTTGTGATACTAATGGGGGAACCCTTCCAACAGAGGTTGAAAAGATAACTTTGGAAGTTAAAGAACTTGTTGGAGGAAGTATTGGTATACACTGTCATGATGATATGGGGATGGCAGTAGCTAATTCTATAATGAGTGCAAGTGCTGGGGCAAATCATATACAAGGCACATTTATAGGAATAGGTGAAAGATGCGGTAATGCAAATCTAAGTGCTATAATACCAACTTTAGAACTTAAAATGGGGATGAAGGTTTTAGAGGACGGGGCACTTAATAAGCTTAAAACTGCAGCACTAATAATTTCAGAAATATCCAATATTACACTTAAAGACTATGCACCTTATGTAGGAAACTCAGCGTTTGCTCATAAAGGTGGAATGCATATAGATGCAGTAATTAAAATGTCTAAGTCTTATGAACACATAAATCCAGAAGCTGTAGGAAATTCGAGAAGATTTTTAGTTTCTGAGGTTAGCGGAAAAAGTACAATTCTTAAAGAGGTTCAAAAGATATTTCCTAATATGTCTAAGGACAGTAAGGAAGTACAAACTATCATAGATAAGCTTAAGGAACTTGAACATCAAGGATATCAATTTGAAGGAGCCGAAGGAACTGTAGAATTGGTTATAAGAAAAGTTATAGGAAAGTACAAGCCTTTTTTTAAACTTAATAATTTTAAAGTAATTGGGGAACATCCATCTTTAAAAGGAGATTTTACATCTACAGCATTAATCAATATAAATGTAGAAGGAAAACAAGAAATGACTGTAGCAGAAGGCGATGGGCCAGTTAATGCATTAGATAAAGCATTAAGAAAGGCCTTGGAAATTTTCTATCCACAGCTTAAGGATGTCAGGCTTATAGATTATAAGGTTAGGGTTTTAGATGCAGGGTCAGCTACAGAAGCATCTGTTAGAGTATTAATTGAATCTACTGATGGGCTAGAACATTGGACTACTGTTGGGGTGTCTAAAGATATTATTGAAGCAAGCTGGATAGCTCTTGTAGATTCTATTGAATATAAGTTAATAAAGGATATTGAAAGAAAAGTAAGGATGTATTTTTAAGGGAGTGATGCTGAGGGGAATCATTCCTAGAGTTTATGGAAAAATTATAAATAATTTAGTTAAATAAATAAAAAATATTTTTAAATATTAGGGGGCTAATTATGGAATATAAAGTTGCGGTTATACCAGGAGATGGAATAGGACCAGAAGTTATTGAAGAAACAGTAAAAGTTTTAAATGTGATAGGGGATAAATACTCTCATAAGTTCAACTATGAGTATGTATTAGCAGGTGGTATTGCTATTGATGAAAAAGGAACACCTCTTCCAGAGGAAACTTTAGAAGTGTGTAAGAATAGTGATGCAGTACTTTTAGGTGCAGTAGGAGGTCCTAAATGGGATGATCCAACAGCTAAAATAAGACCAGAGCAAGCTTTACTTGGACTAAGAGGAGGATTAAATCTTTATTGTAACTTAAGACCAGCAGTGCTTTATTCATCCTTAAGAGATGCCTCTCCGCTTAAAGACTCAATAATAGGAGATGGAATAGACATCTGCGTTATTAGAGAACTTACAGGAGGGATTTATTTTGGAGAAAGAGCTTTATGGAAAGAAGGAGAAGAGGAAATAGCAACAGATACTGAAAAGTATTCAACTTCTGAAGTAAAGAGAATAGCAAAAATAGCTTTTGAAACTGCTATGAAAAGAAACAAGAAAGTGACTTCTGTAGATAAGGCTAACATATTAGAAAGTTCAAGATTATGGAGAAGAGTAGTTGAGGAAGTTCATAAGGACTATCCAGAAGTAACTTTGGAACATATGTATGTGGATAATGCCTCAATGCAATTAGTTAGAAATCCAAGAGGTTTTGATGTTATTTTAACTTCCAATATATTTGGAGATATATTATCAGATGAAGCGTCAATGATTACAGGCTCAATAGGAATGTTACCATCAGCTAGTTTAGGGGAAAACTCTTTTGGTATGTATGAACCTATTCATGGTTCAGCTCCTGATATAGCAGGAAAAGGAGTTGCAAATCCATTAGCAACAATTCTTTCTTCAGCTATGATGCTAAAGTTTACTTTTGGTTTAGTAGAGGAAGCTGAACTTATAGAAAAAGCTGTAGAGAAGGTTCTAGAAGAAGGCTATAGAACTGGAGATATAATGAGTGAAGGGATGAAACTTATAGGTACTAGGGAAATGGGGGAACTTGTAGTTAATTATATAAAAGAAGGGAAGTAATTAATATGAGAAGCGATAAGATAAAACTTGGAGCTGATAAGGCTCCTCATAGATCACTTTTAAGAGCAGCAGGATTTTCAGATGAAGAGATGAAAAGACCCATGATAGGAATAGTAAGTTCACAAAATGATATTATTCCAGGTCATGTTAACTTAGATAAAATAGTAAATGGTGCTAAAAGTGGAGTATTGCTTGCAGGAGGTACCCCGGTAGTATTTCCAACTATAGGAGTATGTGATGGTATAGCTATGGGGCATGAAGGGATGAGATATTCATTATGCACCAGAGAACTTATAGCTGATTCAATAGAATGTATGGCAAGAGCTCATCAATTTGATGGATTAGTTTTAGTACCTAACTGCGATAAGATAGTTCCAGGTATGATAATGGCAGCACTTAGATTAAATATTCCATCAGTTATTATATCAGGTGGGCCAATGCTTGCAGGAAAGTTTAAGGGGAAAGCAGTTTCTCTTTCTACTATGTTTGAAGCAGTTGGAGCTTATAATGCAAACAAGATGAGTGAAGAAGACTTATGTGATATGGAGTCAAGTGCATGTCCTACATGTGGTTCATGTTCAGGTATGTTTACAGCTAACTCTATGAATTGTTTAACTGAGGTTCTAGGATTAGGTCTTCCTGGAAATGGAACAATTCCAGCCGTTTATTCAGATAGAATAAGATTAGCTAAAAATGCTGGAATGGCAATACTTGACTTAGTTAAAAAAGATATAAAACCAAGAGATATAGTTACAGATAAAACTTTAAGAAATGCATTAACTGTAGATATGGCACTAGGCTGTTCAACTAATTCAGTACTTCATTTAACAGCTATAGCTAACGAGGCTAAATTAGAGCTTAATTTAGATATGATAAATGAGATAAGTTCTAAAACACCTAATCTATGTAAGCTTGCACCAGCAGGAGATAATCATATAGAAGATTTATATTTTGCAGGTGGAATACAAGCAGTTATGAATGAATTATCCAAAAAGGATCTATTGTATTTAGATGGAATCACTGCTACTACTAAAACAGTTGGGGAAAATATTAAAAATGTAGTAGTTAGAGATTATGATGTTGTTAAACCTATTGATAAACCATATAGCCAAACTGGTGGAATTCAGGTGTTAAAAGGAAATCTTGCTTTAGAAGGAGCTGTTGTTAAAAAGTCAGCTGTACTTCCAGAGATGATGGTTCATGAGGGACCAGCAAGAGTATTTGACTCTGAAGAAGATGCAATAGCAGCTATATGGAGAGGGAAAATTAAAAGTGGGGATGTAATTATAATAAGATATGAAGGTCCAAAGGGTGGTCCTGGTATGAGAGAAATGTTATCTCCTACTTCAGCGATAGCAGGTATGGGTTTAGATTCTTCTGTAGCACTTATTACAGATGGAAGATTCTCAGGTGCTACTAGAGGTGCAGCAATAGGTCACGTATCTCCAGAAGCAGCTGAAGGCGGAATAATAGCTTTAGTTCAAGAAGGGGATATAGTCTCTATAAATATACAAGAAGGTAAATTAGAGGTTAATGTTACAAAAGAGGAATTAGCTGAGAGAAGAAGCAGGTGGATATGCCCACCACCTAAAGTGACAGATGGATATCTTGGAAGATACGCCAAACTTGTAAGTTCTGCCAGCAAAGGAGCTGTATTTAAATAATTTATAAGGAGGGGGCTAAATGTTATTAAATGGTTCAGAGATACTAATACAATGTCTAATAGAGCAGGGAGTAGATACTATTTTTGGTTATCCTGGAGGGGCAGTATTAAATATATACGATGCTTTATATAAATACAGGGATGATATAAGACACGTGTTGACTTGCCATGAACAAGGTGCGTCTCACGCCGCAGATGGATATGCAAGAAGTACAGGAAAGGTTGGGGTTTGTCTGGCAACATCAGGACCAGGAGCAACTAATTTAGTAACAGGAATTGCTACTGCATATATGGATTCTATACCTATGGTTGCAATAACGGGGAATGTAACCAGACCATTACTTGGTAAGGATAGTTTTCAGGAAGTAGACATTACAGGAATAACCCTTCCTATTACAAAGCATAATTTCATGGTGAGAGATATTAATGAATTAGCTGATATTATTAGAGAAGCTTTTAGAATAGCTCAAGAAGGAAGACCAGGCCCTGTGCTTGTAGATATTCCTAAAGATATAAGTGCACAAAAGGGTGCATATATAAAACAAGAACCAGTAAAAGTTAAGAGGAAAACTGAGTTTATAACAGATAAGGCTCTTGATGAAGTAGCAAAGCTAATAAATCAATCATCAAAACCATTTATATATGCAGGTGGAGGAATAATCAGAGCAGATGCATCAGAAGAATTGATGGAATTTGCAGAAAAGATAGATTCTCCTACAGCTACATCATTAATGTGCATGGGAGGATTCCCAGTAACTCATCCATTATTTACAGGAATGATAGGTATGCATGGAACTAAGGCTTCTAATCTAGGAGCTTGGGAATGTGATTTATTAATAGCGATAGGTTCAAGATTTAGTGATAGAGTTATAAGCTCTAATTCCAATCTTGAAGGAGCTAAAATAATTCATCTAGATGTAGACCCAGCAGAGGTAAATAAAAATGTTAAAGTTGATGCAAGTATAATAGGTGATGTAAGAGAAACATTAAGAAAACTTATTCCGCTTGTAGAAAAGAAAAATAATAATGAATGGACAGAAAAAATAAAAGGATATAAGGATTCTGTGAAGAATTTAAATAGTAAAAAAGAAGAATTGACTCCAGAATTTTTATTTGAAAAAATAAATGACCTCACAAATGGAGAAGCTATAATAACAACAGAAGTTGGTCAGCATCAGATGTGGGCGTCGCAATTTTATAAACATATGAAACCTAAAAGATTTGTAACTTCTGGAGGCCTTGGAACTATGGGCTTTGGACTTGGGGCAGCTATAGGAAGTAAGGTTGGAAATCCAGATAAATTAGTTATTAATATTGCTGGAGATGGGAGTTTTGCAATGAACTGTAATGAGCTTGCAACTGCCTACGCTCAAAAAGCGCCAGTAGTTACTATAATAGTAAACAATAATGCACTAGGAATGGTAAGACAGTGGCAGAATTTCTTCTATGAAGAAAGATACTCTCATACCAGTATAAACAGAGGGACTAATTTTGTTAAGCTTGTTGAAGCTTATGGAGGAAAAGGATACTTAGTAGAAAAAAGGGAAGAATTAGAACCTGTTTTAAAAGAAGCCATCAATTCTTCAGTGCCAGTAGTTATTGACTATAGGGTGCATGAGGATAAAAAGGTGTTCCCAATGGTTGCACCAGGAGCACTTATAAATCAAATCATATATGAAGAAGATGTATAAATAATAAGGGGGAGCTAAAATGGCAAAAATGTATTATGAAAAGGACACAAATCTTGAATTATTAAAAGGAAAAAGAGTTGCAGTTATAGGCTATGGAAGCCAAGGACACGCTCATTCACTTAACCTTTATGAAAGTGGAGTAGATGTTGTAGTAGGATTATATGAAGGTAGTAAATCGTGGGAAAAAGCAGAAGCAGCTGGATTAAAAGTTTTAGATACAGCAGAAGCGGTTAAAACTTCAGACGTAATAATGATATTAGTACCAGATGAAAAACAAGCTAAATTATATAGTGAAAAAGTAGCACCAAATCTTACAGAAGGAAAAGCTTTAGTATTTGCTCATGGATTTAATATTCATTATGGACAAATAGTTCCTCCTGCAAATGTAGATGTATTTATGGCTGCTCCAAAAGGACCAGGACATATGGTTAGAAGAACATATACACAAGGATCAGGAGTACCATGTTTAATAGCTGTACACCAAGATTACACTGGAAACGCTAAAGAATTAGCATTAGCATACACAAATGGAATAGGTGGAGCTAGAGCTGGAGTTTTAGAAACTACATTTAGAGATGAAACAGAAACTGATCTTTTCGGAGAACAAGCTGTTTTATGTGGAGGAGTTTCAGAACTTATAAAAACAGGATTTGAAGTTTTAGTTGAAGCTGGATATGCTCCAGAAAATGCTTACTTTGAGTGTTTGCATGAAATGAAATTAATAGTTGATTTAATGTATCAAGGTGGAATGAGCTTGATGAGATATTCTATAAGTGATACAGCTGAATATGGAGACTATTCAGTAGGTAAGAGAATAATAACATCTGAAACTAAGAAGGAAATGGAAAAAGTACTTCATGAAATTCAAGATGGTACATTTGCTAAAAACTGGTTAGTAGAAAATCAAGTAAACAGACCAGCATTTAATGCAAGAAGAAGAATAGAAAAAGAACATCAAATCGAAAAAGTTGGAAAAGAACTTAGAGAAATGATGTCTTGGATCAATGAAAATAAATTAGAACAATAAAAAAATAGCTAATTAGCCTAGGGACAAGAGAACTTGCTTCTCTCACAAATCTTTCGCCAAAAGATATAAAGTCTCTAGGCTTTTTATATTATTAATATAAAGTAACATTTTTCTTAATATTTGCATAAATATTAGTATATGATAAAAAATCACTTGCTTTTGTAAGTGTATATGATAAAATATGAAAGTGTAATAATATATTTGTGAAAGGTGGGATGCATATAGAGTAAGAAAAAACAAGGTTTCAAGAAAATTTTATACAAGCGCCAGAACTTAAGAAGGGATCGGGTATATACTTTTTAAGTTGACGAGGGTTGGGGTTTATCGAATATTTCGGCGGGTGCCCCACGGTATCGCACTACCGTTAACGAAAGGACAAAACTAGGGAGCAATTTCTAGCACAAATCCTATCAGGTGTTAAAGCAAAAAAACTAGGGCTTTTGGACCCTAGTATTTTTATACCCTTTTTTAGTAAAAAAATACAAATATTATAATGATTGCAAAAAGGAAGGTAAAAAATATGTGCGGTATAGTAGGTTATTTAGGAAGTAAAAAAGCTTCAGATATATTAGTAGAAGGATTATCAAAACTTGAATATAGAGGATACGACTCAGCAGGAGTTGCTGTATTAAATAACGGAGAAATTGAAATAAGTAAATGTAAAGGAAGATTAGCAAATCTTGAAGATAAATTAGAAAAAAATCCTATAGAAGGATCATTAGGAATAGGGCATACTAGATGGGCTACTCATGGAGAACCATCAGATGTAAACTCTCATCCACATTCAAATGAAAGCGAAACAATCAGCGTAGTTCATAATGGTATAATAGAAAACTACGGAAGATTAAGAGAATGGCTTAAAGGTAAAGGGTATAAATTCTTTTCAGAAACTGATACAGAAGTGATACCTAACTTAGTTGATTACTACTACAAAGGAAACTTATTAGAAGCTGTTATGGAAGCTACTAAGAAAATGGAAGGTAGTTATGCTATAGGAGTAATATCTAAAAATGAACCAAATAAAATAGTAGCAGTAAGAAAAGACAGCCCTCTTATAGTTGGTTTAGGTGAAGGCGAAAACTTCATAGCATCAGATATTCCAGCAGTTTTAAACTATACTAGAGATGTTTATTTACTAGAAGATAAAGAATTTGTTGTAATAGATGAAAATGGAGTTACTTTATATAATGAAGATGGAGATAAAGTAGAAAAAGATGTTTTCCACGTAACTTGGAATGCTGATGCAGCAGAAAAAGGTGGATATGAAGACTTCATGATAAAAGAAATTCATGAACAACCAAAAGCAATAAGAGATACAATGACTTCAAGAATTGCCTTAGGTGAAAAAATTAAACTAGATGATATCTCTCTTACAAAAGAAGATTTAGATAAAATAGATAAAGTATTTGTAGTTGCCTGTGGAACAGCATATAATGCAGGATTAGTAGGAAAAACAGTTATAGAAAGATGGGGAAAAATACCTGTTGAAGTAGATATAGCTTCTGAATTTAGATATAGAGAACCATTAATAACTGATAAATCTTTATTAATAGTTATAAGCCAATCAGGAGAAACAGCAGATACCTTAGCAGTATTAAGAGACTCTAAGAAAAAAGGCGCTAGAGTTATGGCTATTACTAACGTAGTAGGAAGCTCAGTATCAAGAGAAGCAGATGATGTAATATACACTTGGGCAGGGCCAGAAGTTGCAGTTGCATCAACAAAAGCTTATATTACAATGTTAATAGCATTTGATATATTAGCACTTTATATTGCTGAATTAAAAGGAACATTAACAGCAGAAGAGATTGAAGAAATTAAAAAAGAAATGCTTACCTTACCAGAGAAAGCAAAAAAAGTTATAGATAACAAAGATATAGTTCAAAGATTCGCAGCAGAACACTATATGGAGAAAGATATATTCTATTTAGGAAGAGGAGTAGACTATGCAATAAGTGTAGAAGGATCTCTTAAAGTTAAAGAAGTAACTTATATCCATTCAGAAGCTTATGCAGGTGGAGAATTAAAACATGGTCCTATAGCTTTAATAGAAGAAGGAACTATGGTTATAACTACCTTAACTCAAAGAAAATTAATAGATAAAATGGTTAGTAATATAAAAGAAGTTGTAACAAGAGGAGCTAAAATAGCAGGAATTTGCTATGAAGGAGAAAAAGAGATTATGGAATCTTTAGATTATCCAATAGAAATTCCACAAACAAGCGATTTATTAGCACCAGTTTTAGCAGTTATACCTCACCAATTAATGGCTTATTATATAGCTAAAGATAAAGGTCTTGATGTTGATAAACCAAGAAATCTTGCAAAATCAGTAACTGTAGAATAGTTTTTATGATATAAAGTTGTTATATTATAAAATAAATACTTGAGTTATAAAATAAGATAAATAGTTCTTATTACAATAAGTTTTGTCAAATATAATGATTTTTATTCATAAGTATTATTAGTGTAAAATATTTAAAAAATATTCATATGGGGTGAGTTTATGAGTAATAAGTTAGTAGAATTATTAGCTGAATATAAAGAGGAAAAAAGATGTCTAGAAATGGGCATTGAATGGTTAATAGAAAAAGATTATGCTATAGGCAAACTTGAAAAAGTTAATGTGATAATAGCTGATTTAGAAAAATTAATAGGTTAATACTGAAACTATAAAGTTAATAGACCACATATTCTCAAAATACTGAGAGTATGTGGTTTTTTATATTGTAGTGAATTTATTGTCGAAAAAGTTGAGAAAATTTAATATTAATAAGTTAATAAGAGAAGGGATGGATATTGGTGGAAGTAAAGAATATAATCTATGGATTAAGATGCAATACGTACTTTCATTAGGTAGAGTAACAAGGGTAAAGGGGATTAAGAAAGTTGAAATTCTTACCCCTTATACCTTTTTTGAACCTAAAATAGTTTATTACAGTAATCTAAAATTTATATGTGACATCATTTCAACGGTTGTAGTTAATATGTAGATCACGTGATGCACCTAGGCCATCAAAAAAGCATAAACAGACAGTGCCCATTAAGACAATAAGTGGTAAATTCCAGCTATTAGCTGTATCATGTAGAAAACCAAAAAGTATCGGCCCAAAAGCTGCAAGCAGGTAGCCGACTGACTGTGCCATGGCGGACAGTCTTGCAGCTTCATCTGCATTTCTTGTACGAGAACTAAAAAATATCATAGCAAGGCAAAAAGTAAGTGTTCCGCCAATTCCTAACATAATCATCCATAGGAATATAAGCCCTGTCCATTCTAAAAATATGCCGAAAAGTCCCACCAAAACACATAGAGAGGCAATGATAACTAATGTACGTTGATTGGCTTTACGTTCAGCTAGGACAGAACCTAAAAACGAAATAGGGAGAGATACCAATTGATAAAGAGAGAGCATCCATCCTGCTTTGTCTGAATTCATACCCTGCTGGATTAAGATAGCCGGTAACCATGCAATAGAGTAGCATAGACTGTAATCCCATATATACTGTTACCTGCCATGCTAAAGTAGATTTCCATAGATTAACTTTATTAATGACATCTCCTTCAATACTCTCTATTTGATTTTTTTCTTCATGAACGTCTTTTTCATTTGTTATAATATAATTATCTAATCTTCCTTTAACAATGGGCATTTCTTGATTTCTACGTATTATTTGAGGTATCCAGATGATAATAGATAAGAAACTAAGTGCAGCCCAAATGCTTAATGATCCACTCCATCCTAAGCTCCATTCTGCCGCAACAGGGACACTGATACCAGATGCTATTGCCCCAAAAAGGCCCATAGAAGCAGTATAGATGCCAGTTATCACACCGATTTGTTTAGAAAATTCATGTTTGATTAGGCTAGGTATTAGCACGTTGCCGACAGAAATGGACAATCCAAGAATTAATGTTCCAAGAAATAGTCCCACACCTCCAAACGATGAACGTAATATAATTCCGAAAGTTAGAAAAATAAGTGACCAAAGCAACACCAATTTAGTGCCAAATTTTCGTGCTAATCGTGGAGCGAAAGGTGAAAATCCTGCAAAAGCGAATAACGGAAGGGTTGTAATCATACCTGCTAATGTATTTGAAATATTTAAGCTACCACGAATTTGTTCAACCAAAGGGCCAACCGCTGTTAAAGGTGAACGTAAATTTGCTGCAATAAATGCAATTCCGATTATCAACATTATTGTCGTATTTCTTTTGGAATATAGGTTCTTTTCGTGCTTGTTATGTAATTGATTCATTTATATAGTCTCTCCTTAAAATGTAATATGCTTTTTCCTCAAATTTAGATACACGACTAACACTTCTTACATAAATTATAGGTAAAATGAGTATGGTTACTATACACTTAAGTAAAACTGTTCATTAAAATTACTTTTTTAAGCAGTTATAAATTTTATTATTTATTAAAAGAATTGGCTGGTGGAAATATTGGATATTCATATGGATAAAAACCAAATGAAACACATGAGGTTAAAGAATTATATATAATCCACAAAGCCTTTTCATCAGCTTCAAGTATTTGTTTATATATCTGCTCACTCGCTTCACTATTATCAGAAGCTATATATGGCTTTAATAATTTTTTTCTTTTGATGTTAACACCTCCTAACTAAAATGTAATAGAATGTGTATAGTAACCATACACTTGCATAAAAATTTTATTCATCAAGATTTTCACTAAAAAATTTAACCTTGTCTATTAGAGTCGACAAAAAGTTTGACAAAAATTCCAATTCATGTTCAGAGGCATTTTGTAGTCCATCTTCAACCATATTATTTACAATAGAATGATAGAGCATATGGTTGTTATGAGCTTTTTTACCTTTCTCAGTCAGACTTAACGAATATCTAGATAAATTAAGATCATCAATTTCTTTTATAACTAGATCCTTTCTCTCTAGCTTTTTAAGAATCTCGGAAACACTCCCTTTAGTTACTCCTAGAATCTCGGCCAGTCCACCTACATGAATGCCAGGATTCTCGGCAATGACCTTTATTACATGTATTTCAGAGTGAAAAATCGGTACATCAGTTCCAAAGTAGCGAGTCTTTTTATCAAGATCAGTCAAGGCAACCGCTAAATTCAGAGAATTATATGCAATTTCATGTTTATTATTTATAAATTTATCCATGTCAATAGTATATGGTTGCTATACGCTTTTGTCAAGTCATCATAAATTAAAATATTTAGGAATGAATGGATTTTTTTATGGGAATAATACAATAAAAGCTTGAAATTAAGAGGAGTGATATTATGAATGCTGAATGGCAATACAAAGTTTTTACAGTTGATGAATTCATAAATGCAGGTAATGGAGCAACTATTGAAGATAAATTAAATGAATACGGTAAAGATGGATGGGAATTAGTTGGAATTATGCCTAAGAAAACTCAATCTTTAGGAAATTCATCAAAATTACCTGAAGACTCTGTTGTATTAAAGAAGCAGTTATTTAACTTAAAAAGTAATAACTATAGTTAGCTTATTACTTACAAATTATGTATTTAATTTGGTATATAAATTAAAAATTTATAATAAGTCTAAATTCACATACTTTCCTTTATCAGAATGTATGTGAGTTTTTATTGTTAAGAAAAGTTTATAGAATGTCTTTAACACTAATTTTGTAATTGCAATTTAAGACGATATGACGTACTAGAAACGAAATTATATAAATATAAATTTTATAAAATAGAAAAGCGTTCTTTAGTAATTAATACTAAAGAACGCTGATATTTTTAAGAAAAGTTAGAAACTAATTATATTGATATTCCTATTAAGAGCAGTTGCCGAAGTAACATTAGTTGCAGTTGTGAATATTACTCTAACTTCATAAATGCTTGTAGTAGTTGCTATGGCGGTATCTACAAAGGTGTTAGCCATAGGAAATCTTTGAGTTCCAGCAGCGGAAAGATTTCTTTGAATTGTTCTTGTAGCTATCAAAGTTCCATCCCTATATAGTCTTACTTCAAAGGTCAGTGAAGAGTTTGCACTAGTAATTGCTTCAACAGAAATAGCTAAATCAATTTTCAAATTTTGCCCAGTCGTTACAGGTACTGCAAGGGTATTTGTTGTAACCTCAGTATTTAGTGGAGGAAAAGCAGCAACTGGTGCAGCAACTTGATTGAATAATATACTAGGGGCGCCAGTAACACCAGTAGCACCAGTAGCCCCGGTAGCTCCGGTTGCACCAGTAACACCAGTAGCACCAGTAGCACCAGTAGCCCCGGTAGCTCCGGTTGCACCAGTAGCACCAGTAGCCCCGGTAGCTCCGGTTGCACCAGTAGCACCAGTAGCCCCGGTAGCTCCGGTTGCACCAGTAACACCAGTAGCACCAGTAGTACCAGTAGCCCCGGTAGCTCCGGTTGCACCAGTAACACCAGTAGCACCAGTAGCCCCGGTAGCTCCGGTTGCCCCAGTTTCACCAGTAGCTCCGGTAGCACCAGTAGCCCCGGTAGTGCCAGTTGCACCAGTAGCGCCAGTAAACCCAGTAGCCCCGGTAACGCCAGTAGTGCCAGTTTCACCAGTAACACCTGTAGAACCAGTAGCCCCGGTTTCACCAGTAACACCTGTAGCACCAGTAGAACCAGTTTCTCCGGTGGCACCAGTAGCACCTGTTGCACCGGTAGCTCCAGTGGCTCCAGTCTCACCGGTAGCGCCAGTAACTCCGGTAGCCCCAGTAACACCAGTAACACCGGTAACGCCTGTAGCGCCAGTAACTCCGGTTTCACCAGTAGCGCCAGTTTCGCCGGTAGCCCCGGTAACACCAGTGGCTCCAGTTTCACCAGTAATGCCTGTAGCTCCAGTAACACCAGTAGCTCCAGTTTCACCAGTAGCCCCAGTAACACCGGTAGCTCCAGTTTCACCAGTTTCTCCGGTTTCACCAGTAATGCCAGTAGCTCCAGTAGCTCCGGTAGCCCCAGTTTCACCAGTAGCTCCAGTTTCACCAGTAGCCCCAGTTACACCGGTAACTCCAGTAACTCCAGTAACACCAGTAGCTCCGGTAACCCCAGTAGCCCCGGTTTCCCCAGTAGCCCCAGTTTCACCAGTTTCTCCGGTTACACCGGTAGCTCCAGTCTCACCGGTAACCCCAGTGGCTCCAGTAACCCCAGTAGCGCCAGTTTCGCCGGTAGCCCCGGTAACACCAGTAATGCCAGTAGCTCCAGTAGCGCCAGTAACACCAGTTGCACCAGTAGCGCCGGTAGCTCCGGTAGCCCCGGTAACGCCAGTGGCTCCGGTGGCCCCAGTAGCTCCGGTAACACCAGTGGCTCCGGTAGCGCCGGTTTCACCAGTAATGCCTGTAGCTCCAGTAGATCCAGTAACACCTGTAGCTCCAGTAACACCAGTCTCACCAGTAACGCCAGTAGCTCCGGTAGCCCCGGTAACACCAGTGGTTCCGGTAGCGCCAGTTTCGCCGGTAGCCCCGGTTTCACCAGTAATGCCAGTAGCTCCGGTAGCACCAGTTTCTCCAGTAGCTCCGGTAACACCAGTAACTCCAGTGGCACCTGTAGAACCAGTGATACCTGTAGGTGGTACTATATCATCTTGTATTATAACTAAAGTAGCCTTAACAGGTACAGATGTGCCAAGAATAGCAGTTCCTGAACCTGTATAATCTAGTGTTAATGTGACAGGTGCAGATGCCACATCAACAATACCAACCCCAACGACTTCCCCAGTTTTGGTAGGAGAATTTCCTTCAAGATTATCACCTTGTGATGAAACTGCTGAAAATACAACAAATCCTGGGCTTGTAGATGTTTGAGTGGTTACCCACCAATCTAAAACATATCTTCCAGCTTCATTGAAGGTTATTACTCCATTAGCTGGATTATATGAAATATTTCCAGAATTATAGACAATGTTATCAAACATTACATTTGATCCAGAATCTATATTTCCTCCAGCCAAACGTTCTATTTGTAAAGCTATATTGCTCATGGTATTCCTCCGAATATTAAAAGCTTGAGACATATTAGTTGAAAAAAATATATCATCTTGTTATATTATGTTTTTATTTAACTGATTGTGAAATAAAATATGCACCTTTATTGCTTCTAAAAAACCATAATTTGTATTAGGATTTAATAATGAGATATAAGCATCTGCAATAGGAGTAAGATTCACAGTAAACATTGCATCATCTCCTTACTTTTTTATCTTAGGTTCTTATATGGCTACTACTAAAAATAGCCACAATATTATATATATAATTACAATGATTGACACAATACATAAAAAACCCTCTGCTTTAAGCAGAGGGCAGCTTTGTAATATTAATCTAGTTTCTTAATAGTTAATTGGGAACCAACTCCTGGAGCTAATGTCATTACTAAAGGTGTTGCTGAATTATTTCTTAAAGTGATTACATCTCCAGCAGCTAGAGTTATTATAGCGCTTCCAAATAATTCACCAGTAGCAACTAAAGCTGTTATAGGAGTAGAGGCATCAACAGTGCCATTTACAGCAATTGCAATTTGTGAGCCAACACCAGCAGTTATACTTATACCATAATTAATTTCATAAATGCCAGCACTTGTTACAGTGATTGTAGTAGTACCTGGTGTATGAGTTATGCCACTTAAAGGTCCATTATTAGAGAATGGAACGTCTGCTCCACCTACAACAGTTGAATCAGCAATAGTTGCAAGTTCATATACATATCCTTGTGCCGCTAAGCCAGCGCCAGTCTCACCAGTAGCGCCAGTTTCACCGGTAGCGCCGGTTACACCAGTAATACCAGTAGCGCCGGTTACACCAGTAATACCAGTAGCGCCGGTTACACCAGTAACACCGGTAGCGCCAGTCTCACCGGTAGCCCCTGTTGCACCAGTAATACCAGTCTCACCAGTAGCGCCGGTTACACCAGTAATACCAGTAGCGCCAGTCTCACCAGTAGCGCCGGTTACACCAGTAATACCAGTAGCGCCAGTCTCACCGGTAGCGCCGGTTACACCAGTAATACCAGTAGCGCCAGTCTCACCAGTAGCGCCGGTTACACCAGTAACACCGGTAGCGCCAGTCTCACCGGTAGCCCCTGTTGCACCAGTAATACCAGTCTCACCAGTAGCGCCGGTTACACCAGTAATACCAGTAGCGCCAGTCTCACCAGTAGCGCCGGTTACACCAGTAATACCAGTAGCGCCAGTCTCACCGGTAGCGCCGGTTACACCAGTAATACCAGTAGCGCCAGTCTCACCAGTAGCGCCGGTTACACCAGTAACACCGGTAGCGCCAGTCTCACCGGTAGCCCCTGTTGCACCAGTAATACCAGTCTCACCAGTAGCGCCGGTTACACCAGTAATACCAGTAGCGCCAGTCTCACCAGTAGCGCCGGTTACACCAGTAATACCAGTAGCGCCAGTCTCACCGGTAGCGCCGGTTACACCAGTAATACCAGTAGCGCCAGTCTCACCAGTAGCGCCGGTTACACCAGTAACACCGGTAGCGCCAGTCTCACCGGTAGCCCCTGTTGCACCAGTAATACCAGTCTCACCAGTAGCGCCGGTTACACCAGTAATACCAGTAGCGCCAGTCTCACCAGTAGCGCCGGTTACACCAGTAATACCAGTAGCGCCAGTCTCACCGGTAGCGCCGGTTACACCAGTAATACCAGTAGCGCCAGTCTCACCAGTAGCGCCGGTTACACCAGTAACACCGGTAGCGCCAGTCTCACCGGTAGCCCCTGTTGCACCAGTAATACCAGTAGCGCCAGTCTCACCAGTAGCGCCGGTTACACCAGTAACACCGGTAGCGCCAGTCTCACCGGTAGCCCCTGTTGCACCAGTAGCACCAGTAATACCAGTAGCGCCAGTTTCACCAGTAGCGCCGGTTACACCAGTAACACCGGTAGCGCCAGTCTCACCAGTAATACCAGTAGCGCCAGTCTCACCAGTAGCGCCGGTAGCACCAGTAATACCAGTAGCGCCAGTCTCACCAGTAGCACCGGTTATACCAGTAATACCAGTAGCGCCAGTAACACCTGTTGTACCAGTAACACCGGTAGCACCAGTAGCACTTGTAGCAACAATATCATCTTGTATTATAACTAAAGTTGCCTTAACAGGTACAGATGTGCCAAGAATAACAGTTCCTGAACCTGTATAATCGAGTGTTAATGTGACAGGAGCTACTGTTACATCAACAATACCAACTCCAACAACTTCTCCAGTTTTGGTAGGAGAATTTCCTTCAAGATTATCACCTTGCGATGAAACTGCTGTAAATACAACAAAACTTGGACTAGTAGATGTTTGAGTGGCTACCCACCAATCTAAAACATATCGTCCAGCTTCATTGAAGGTTATTACTCCAGTACCTGAGTTATATGAAATATTTCCAGCACTATAGACAATGTTATCAAATATAACACTTGATCCAGAATCGACATTTCCCCCAGCTAAACGTTCAATTTGTAAAGCTATATTACTCATGGTATTCCTCCGAATATTAAAAAATTAAGATATACTATTAAAAAAAATATATCATCTTGTTATATTATGTTTTTCTTTAACTGATTGTGAAATAAAATATACACACTTATTGCTTAAAAAAATATACAAATTTAAAGCAATATATCTTATTATAGATGACAGATTAGTGTATTAATTGAAGAATAAATAAATGAAATGGAAATTAGGACATTAAAAGAGGTGATGATAGTGAAGGGTGATCAGGAAAGTGCTCTTATAAATGGAATAATTAAAAGAGATAAAGAAAGTCTTATGAAGCTAATGGATGCCTATGGTAAATTGATATACTATATAGCAGGAACTATATTAATAGAGCCCTACGAAAAAGAAAGTATAGAAGATTGTTATAATGAAGTATTTACAGCTATTTGGTTTAATATAGACTGTTTTAAAGTAGAAAAAGGCAGTTTTAAGAATTGGATAATCGCCATAGCTAGATATAAGGCAATAGACATTAAGAAGAAAAATTTAAAGCATAATCAGAGTATAGAATATGATGATGAGTTAGTAAGAAATCAAGAAAATGAATTAGAAAGAATAGAAAACTTGGATTTGATTAATGAACTTCTAAACACACTATATAAGAAAGATAGGAAAATATTTATTAAAAGATATTTTAGAGGAGACTCGATTAAGGAAATATCTAAGGATGCAGGTTACTCGGAAGAGTATATCTATACTAGAATATCTAGGGCAAGGAAAAAATTAAAAAAGATAGTTGGTGAGATTAATGAATGATAGAGAGGTATTAGAACTTTTGAACTCTGTTGAATATAGTGAAGAAGAAATTAAAAAATTAGAAAAAAAAGCTATTAGTAGAAGTAATTCTATTGGAGAGGATTTATACAAAATAAAAAATGATAAAGTGTTAAGAAATATAGCTTTTATAGAATTAGAGAGAAAGGTTAAAAGTTATTTAGAAAAAGATGAGAATATTAAATATAAAATGATGCTTCTTCAAAGTTATCTTGAGAAAAAAATATTTGCAAGGTATGTAGGTGATTGGGGCGGAACGGTAGCTATTTATATGGGCTTATTTGTAACTAATAAGAGAATTTTTGTCTTTAGGTTGGATCATTTTTACGAAGTTTTAGAGGAGTATAGTAATGATATAAATAATTTAGAGAGCTTTACTGATTTATGGGAAAAGTGCGACACAATTTCCTTAAACTTTAAAGATGGAAAAAATGTGTTTCCAAGACCTTTTGAAAAAGAAAATAAAGAAATTTTTCTAGATATGATAAAGTATTTAAGAGAAAGAACAAACTCCCCTTTTGAGGAAATAAAAAGACCAAAGGTTGGAATGTTTTTTTGGATAATGGTAGTTCTAGCCATAGGAGCTTTTATTGGAATAGGGATTGATGCATTTAAACTATTTATGGAGAGTTTAAGGAACATACCTTAGTAAAGTTGATATTATATTTACTCTGATATTAAAAGTAAATTTATAATTGAGATTCCTTGCAAGGCGCATAAATACTATATATTCTTATATTCTTTTATTGTTGTATTCTTAAATTCTTATATTGATAGAAATATATATTCCTTAGGGTAATAGAAAAAGCTGCCTACTAATTGTTTAGTATGGCAGCTTTTTTTGTTAGCAAGCTAGTCTTGCTATTACTAGTTTCTCTTTCCACTTACCTCTTTTAAATCTTATAAAGTAGAGAGTTCCCCTTACGGTCCAGTCAATAAACATTCCGCTCCAAACTCCTATAAGGCCAAGATTTAAGGTGATTCCTAAAAAGTATCCAAGCGTAATTCTAAATAACCACATTCCTATAAGGGCAGTAACCATTGTGTATTTTGCATCTCCAGCTCCTTTTAACCCAGCAGGAAGGACAAAGGAGATAGACCACATAGGAATACATAGTGAATATAGTATACACACACGTCTTGCTAAGTTAATTATTTCTGGATCACTTGTATATAATCTAGGGAGTAATCCTGAGAAAGGTAAAAATATTAAAGCCATAGCAATCAAAGAAAAAGTTGATAACTTGGTTATATAACCTAAAGTATCGCTTGCTTCATCAGTTTCACCTTTACCCATATGTTGACCTACTAAAGCTGTAGCGGCTATGCATAAGGCATTTCCAGGAATATTAAGCATTCCACCAATAGAGCTAGTTATAGTATTTGCAGCAATGGAGGCTGTACCCATGCCTACTATAAATACTTGAGTTATTAACTTACCACCATTAAAAACTAAAGATTCTATACTAGCAGGTACTCCCACTGAAAAAATTGGTTTTAATAGACTTAAATCAAATTTAAATTTTTTAAGGTCTGTTAGTTTAAGTATGCTTGAACCTCTTAATAATACGCCAAGAACAATAAAGGCACCTATACTTCTAGCTAGAGCTATACCTAAAGCAGCGCCTACTATTCCAAAGCTAAAAATATTTATAAATACAAAAGTAAAAACAACATTCATTACATTCATAAATATGGTTATCTTCATAGGGGTTTTAGTATCACCAGCACCTCTTAAGATTCCGTTGCAAATAAGATCCATTGTAATTAAGGGATAGGTCAATAAAGTAATAGATAAATATATATTTGCTGAACGTATAACTTCAGCTTCAGCAGAGCCAAATAGGAAAGAAAGAATAAGTTTCTTAAAGATAAACATAAGTAGAGTAATAGATATTGATATAAGTATAGAAGAGTAAAGGGCTTGCTTCATGGAGGCATTTGCTTTTTTTATGTTAGATTGTCCTACAAATTGAGCTACAACTACCATTCCACCAACTGCAAGGGCAGAGAAAAAGGCAATTACTATATTGTTTATGGAATCAACCATACCAATTGCAGAAACTGCCTCTTTTCCTATATGACCAGCCATCATTGTGTTAATCATTCCCATGGACATTACGAATAATTGTTCAGCCAATATTGGTAGGGTTAAGCTAATAACATCTTTTCGAATAAACTTCATTTTTGCACCTTCAATAATATCCTTCCGTAGCATATTTTAATCTCATATCAATTATATACCTAAGTAGAATATTATCAAAGTTAGTTAAGCCTCATTGAACTATGAGAGAGAGCCTCTAGGGGATATAGATTAGAATCTCTGCTGAGTTCGGCTTATTATGTCGTTTTGAGTAGTAGGATCTAAAGTTATAAATTGTGCACAGTATCCGGCTACCCTTACTATTATATCTCTATACTCCTCAGGGTTCTTTTGAGCATTAATTAAAGTTTCAGTTGACATTATATTAAATTGAATATGCCATCCCTTTATAGCTATAAAGCTTTTAATGAACATAAGGAATTTTTGAAATCCTATATCGTTATTTATTAAGTCAGGTGAAAATCTTACGTTTAGTAATTGTCCACCTGTCATTAGAATGTTAGGGAGTTTTGATATAGTTTTAAGAACTGATGTTGGTCCTTTAATATCTGTTCCTTGAACTGGAGAACAACCTTCAGCGGCAGGAGTCCATGCTTTTCTTCCATCAGGAGTAGCTCCTGTAACACAACCCATAGGAACATTTGAGGAAATACCAGAGGTTGATAAACCATAATTACCTCCAATAGGACCTTTACCGAACCTAGTATTTTTATACTTAGAAATTTCATTAATATAGGTATCATAAATATCTGAAGCTATGGAATCAACATAGTCAATATCATTTCCGTACTTAGGAGCATTTTCTAATAAGGCTCGTATTTTTTCTCCTTTAAGTCCTGAAAAATCAGTTTCTATAGCATTTATGACCTCTTCTAAGGTAAGAGTTTTATCCTCGTACACAACTTTCTTTAAGGCAGCAAAAGAGTTAGCAGCATTAGAAAGCCCAACCTGAAGTCCTGACACTATATCATAAACTGCACCACCTTCTTTAGCTGTTTTAGCTCTTTCTATACAGTCATCTATTAAGGAAGAGCAAAAAATATCTGGATATTCTAAAAGCATAGTATCTGCTATTTTATCTGATACTACAGAAAGTTTAGTATAATATTCAATATTCTTTTCCCATGCGTTCCATAGAGAAGTGTAATCAGTGAAATCTTTTAAACTTCCATTTCCCTTTAAAAGAGTATAGCCGGTTCTTTTATCTAAACCATCATTTATGGTAAGCTCAAAAGCTTTTAGAAGATTTAAAAAAGTCATTCCAGTACATCTATATCCCCATTTTCCTGGAACAGCAACTTCAACACATCCAACCATAGTATAGTTGAAGGCATCTTTAAGACTTACTCCTTTATTTAATAAAGCAGGAATTATAATCTCATCATTATGAAGGGCGGGCATACCAAAACCAGTTGAAATTACTTCAGTACATTCTCTTAAAAATTTCTCAGAAGTGTTTAAATGAACTCTTGCAGAAAGATTAGGTTGAGTAAGTTTTGCTTCACCCACGCTTTCTAGAATTAGAAAACTTAATTCATTTACAGCATCTGAATAATCAGGATTAGAGCCACCTATAGTCACATTTTGATAAGTTGGGTATCCAGCTCCATAACCTGAATGAGAGGTTGATCTTATTTTAAGTATGGAGTAGAACTTTATCCATAGAGATTGAAGAAGTTCTTTCACAAAATCTTTATCTAAATTATCATTTTTATAATATTTATAGAGATATTGATCCACTCTTCCTAAAGATGCAGAGTGACCATTACTTTCTATTTGAATGGCTAAGTGCACAAACCATATCATCTGCACAGCTTCATAGAAGTTTTTAGGAGAATTTTTAGGAACATTTTTGCAGACTTCTGATATTTTAAGAAGTTCAGTTTTTCTATTTTCATCCTTCTCTTTTAAACTTAAATCATAAGCAAGAGCTGAATATCTTTCTCCGAATTCTATGATACTTTTATTCACTATAACAATAGATTTAAGAAAAGCAATTTCTCTAAAAGCATCATTTTCACTTATATCAACTTTAGATAATCTTTCTTCAGTTTCTTTTATGATTCCACTTAAACCTAATCTTAAAGCTTTCTCAAAATCAGGAACTATATGTCCATCTCCTGAAGTCATATTTCCTTCTCCGTGAATAACCTTTATTTCGGAGGCTATTTTAACCTCTTCTGGCATAATCGCCATACATTTATCCTTTAAGGTTTTTCCCTTCCAATATTGTATGATTTCTAAAAGTTCCTCTTTATGTTGTTCTGGCAAATAAAAATTATCACCATCTCTTGAGTTGAAGTTACCTTTTTCTAATAGTTCTTTTTCCATCCAATCAACAGCATATTCTGGAAAGACTGGAGCAGTTCTTTCTTCTGAGGCTTGATTTCCTACTATTAATTCTCCATCTTTAATATATATGTGCATGTTTTTCAAGGTTTTTTCTAAAGCTCTAGCCCTTTTAATATATACAGACTCAGCTTCATTTTCTTTATAGGCTTCTGTAACAAATCTAGCTCTTTCTATACATACCATTGGAGTTTGTGAAAGTACAGATTCTCTTAGTTTTTTTATTCTTTCGCTTTTAATTTCATATTGTTTCATAATACTTATCCCCCTATAATACATTTTATTTTTGACTCTTCTATGAGAGTTTTAAGCTTATTAAGATATTCAGGTATAGGCTTATCAATATGGTCTAAATTATAATTTTTCTGAAGTCGTCTATATTTATCAAGACCTAGAGTATGGTAAGGTAGAAGGTGAATTTCGTTTATATTATTATCCTTAGCTATATTTATAGAGTTTTGAATATTTTCTATACTGTCATTTAGATTAGTGATTAAAGGAATTCTAATAATAACTTCCTTATTTAAATCTTTTAAAAGCTGAAGATTTTTTAAGATAAGAGAGTTATCCACTCCAGTAAGAGTTTTATGGGTATACTTATCCACATGTTTTAAGTCAAATAGAAAAAGATCTGTGTACAAACTTAAGGTTTTTAATTTCTCTGTATCCCCAAAACCTGTAGTTTCTAAGGTGGTATGCACATAATTTTCTTTTAAAAGTTTAAAAAGATCTAAAACAAAGTCAACATTCATTAAAGCCTCACCACCAGAAACAGTTACCCCTCCACCAGATTGGTTATAGAATAAGGAGTCTTTCATAACTTCATTAAAAACATCATCAACAGTCATAGTTTTAGCTACAAGTTTTAAAGAAGAAGTAGGGCAAACCTTTACACAAAGATTACAGCCTGTACAGTTATTTCTGTTTATCACCATACCTTCAGAGGAAATATTTAAGGCTTTTTCTTTACATACCTTAATACAAGCACCACAGTTTATACAGGTGGATTTATTGTAATAAAGCTCATTTTCTTTTCTCTGAGTCTCAGGATTACTACACCAAAGACATCTAAGTGGGCAACCTTTAAGAAAAACTACGGTTCTAATACCAGGTCCATCATGGATAGCATAATGTTCTATTTCACATACTAGAGTACTCCTCAAAACAATTCATCTCCTTTACAGTGCATTTGATATCAATTATTACTGTTTATTATCATTTTATGTTATTTAATACCAAAGGTCAATATTAATAAATAGAGAAAAATCTTTATTTTTGCCTGCTTATGCTATAAAATATAGGGTATATCAATTGTTATTATTCATTATCAATTAAGGTGGTTAGAAAATGTTTATAGAAGAGAGATTAAATAAAATTATAGATATATTAAAAGAAGAGGGGAGAGTATATGTCAAAGACTTAAGCGAAAGATTTGATATGTCTGAACCTGCAATTAGAAAGGATTTGCAAAGACTTGAGAAGGAAGGAAAGTTAAAGAGAACTTACGGAGGAGCTATTCTTGAAAGAGGAAAAAGTGAGAGCTCAAGTATTCAAACAAGACTTATAAAAAATACCAGCATAAAAAATACATTGATAGAGAAAGCATTCAATGAAATCAAAGATGAAGAAGTAATATTTTTAGATATATCAAGTATTAATTATCTTTTAGCAAAACTAATAATAGAAAGAAATAAAAAAGTTACTCTAGTAACAAATATGGTAGAGATATCTGCACTAATTAATGATAGTGTGGAGACTGAGCTACTTTGTATTGGAGGCACATATAATAAAACCCTAGGAGGGGTAATAGGTTCTACGGCTATTGAAAATATTTCTAGATATAGAGCAGATAAAGCTTTTATAGGAAGCTGTGGAGTTAATGTACATGAAGGCACTCTAAGTAATTTTGATCTAGAAGAAGGAAATACAAAAAAGGCAATAATGAATCACTCAAAAAAAGTATATGCATTAATAGAAAATGAGAAATTTAACTTAGATGGCTCCTATAACTTCGCAAAACTTGAAGATATAGATACAATAATTACAGAAGAAAAACCTGATAAAGGTATAATTAAAATACTTGATGAAAGCGGAATTAATATAATTTAATTAATAAAATAAGAGTCCCTATACTGTAAAATTTCAGCTACAGTATAGGGATATTTTTGTTTTACAAACTCAAGTTAATTAGCTAAAGGAATTTTATGAAACTGTAGAGGAGTAGAGGAATAGAGATGTACACCTATGCTCTGTAGAAGCGTTCCACAGCTTCATCAAATCATTTTAACTGCTGATCTGTAGAAGTTCGAAGAACTTCATTAGATTCCTGTTTAGATTATTGGCCATAAAGTGGAACAACAGTATAGTTGACAAGCCGTAAAGTAGGATAACCGTATAGTGGAACAGCAATATAGTTGACAAACCATAAAGTAGAACAACCGTATAGTAGAAGAACCATAAAGTGGAACAGCAATATAGTGGAATAACCATAAAGTCGACAAACCATAAAGTGGAATAACCGTATAGTAGAATAACCATACACATTTATTCGGTAGACGCTCTTCCCAGCGTCAGTCTAATCCTTTTAGTTGAATAAAAAATAAATCTAATTCAGTAAGCTTAGTTATTGGAGCATATGGAGAGATTAAAGTATATAATAATGCTTACGAAGAAAGAAATAATATTACTTTTGGTGATGAATGTAAATAAGACTTTACCCTAAAATAAATGATAAATAATCGACAAATTTACATTAAATATTAAATACTGACAAAATAATACTTAATATTCCAAAATATCCTTCGTAATTTATTGTAATTGTGAGAAATTGTGGTATACTTAAATAGTGAAATTCTTTAAAAACTTAAAAAGGCAAACTTATTGAAAAGTAAGGACGCAAAGCTATGGGTCTAACGGGTTATCCTATGATTGCCAGGTTGCTAAGTTAATGCATGTCAAAGATAGCATTTCTTAGTGTTATCTTTTTTTTGATTTTTTAATTCAAGGTTTATGAAAATTTGGAATGTTAAGTAAAGGTCATTGTATTAAAATATATAATTAAAATAAATTGGCTATGGGAGGAAATAACTTGAAAAATTCAAAAAAGTCTATGATTTTACTTTGGATAAGTAGTACATTTGCAATCATTTTAATTCAAGCTGTTTTTAATTATCTTAGAGGAATGGCTATGCTTAAGGATTTAGGATATTTTAATGCAGAATCAGGCATTGGATTAAGAAACATATCTGTTAGTTCTTTATTAGTTAGTATTTTAATAGCAATTATTTTTTATGTTTGTTTTATGATTATCTCAAATAAGAAAAATAATAAGTCAAATAATAAAGAAAATGAAGAAGAAAAGTTAGAAGAGCAAAAAATAAGCGATATTTCGAAAGCAAAAAATAATGATGAAGCTTTAGAGATTTGTAGGGAATTAAATAGTAGTACAGAAGAAGTTAGTGTTTCAATTAGTGAATTATCAAATTTCACAGAAAGCCAAGCAGTAAGTATTGAACAGTTATCGGCTTCTATGGAAGAGATGTCAAGTGGAATAGAACAGACAGCAGAAAATATTCAGCAGGCTTCAGATTTTGTGTCAACCATACATGCAACAATAAGTGTATTGACTGACTCTATAGCTGAGGTTGCAGAAGCAGCAGAAGTTCTTACTAAGGAATCAGGTAATGCAAGAGTAGCTGTTAGTGATGGTAATGAAATAATTACTACTGCAATTAGTGAAATGAATAATGTTTCAACTAGAATAAGAGATTTGGCTGATTCAATACTTGTATTAGGTAAATCAGCTGAGGAAATAGGTAAAATAATCGAAGTTATAAAAAATATAGCTAATCAAACTAACATGTTATCACTAAACGCAAGTATTGAGGCTGCTAGAGCTGGAGAATATGGTAGAGGTTTTGCAGTTGTTGCAAGATCTATAAAGGAATTATCAGATAGAAGTAAGGATGCAACAACAAACATTGCGGATATAATTAGAAAAATACAATTAGATATTAAAGAAGCAGTGGATAAGTCGAACAAAGGACTTGAGGAGCTAGAAACTGGAATGTCTCTAGTTAAAGCTAGTGGAGATTCTATTAGTAAGATACTATCTGTAGTAGACAAAACTAACCAATATGCGGTTTCAGTAACAGAAAGCACAAGGCTTCAAGATGAGTCTCGTAGAGAAGTTATGGAATCTGTAGACGAATTAACTAGTGTGGTTCAAGAAATATCTGCTACAACAATGGAGGAATCTGCAAGCATACAACAGATAGCATCAGGTGTTGAAGAGGTTAAAGGATGCATAGAAGAATTAGCTGCAGGAACAGAGGAAATCACTACAGTTACATCAGCTATATCAGGAAGATGGAAAGAGCTTATGGTACTGTTAGATGAAAAATAATTAATACATAAAAAGGTAGTTGAAAGGGTTAGATTATGGCATATGATATTTTAGATGAATTATTTGAGAAAATAAGCAAAGTAACAAGTTTAAAGGATGTTGCGTACCATCAAATCAAAGAAGGAAAACTTAATCCTATTCATAAGACAAGTACTGATACTTTAAGTATTGATAAATGGAAAAGTGGTCATTATGGAAATCCAGTATACATAAAAGATACTTTTATATTACAGGAAATTGTAAGAACTAAAGATTATGTTGCTATTTCAGACACAAAAAATGATACTAGATCTTCCGAAGCTTTCTTTTTCTTTGGGTTAGATAGCAATTTAATTATACCTGTAATCAAAAATGATGAAGTTGAAGGAATAGTATGTACAGTATCTATTAATGAAGTTCACACCTTTACTCAAGAAGAAATAGATGAGTGTGTAAAATTAGTAAATGACTACAAGGATAAGCTATAAGTTAGGAGAATTTGAGATGAGAATAAGTAATTCAATATTGAAGTGTTTAAAAGCAGCTGATGTTAAGCATGTTTTTGGTATTCCTGCGGGAACAGTAAGTCCAATTTATGATGCAATGAATGATGAAGATATATTGCCTATAGTAACAAAAAATGAAGCAGGGGCAGCATATGCAGCTGCTAGATATGCAAATATATCAGGAAAGTTAGGAGTTTGCATAGTAGCTGGAGCAGTAGGAGTTAATAATATGATCAATGGTATTGCAGATGCAGCAAGAGCAAAAGCACCAGTTCTTATTATTTCAGGCTATGTTAACCGCTGGCAAATAGGTAAAGGAGCACTACAAGAACTTGATACAGAAAATATATTAAAACCTATTACAAAATATAGTGAAACTATTCTTGATGAAAATAAGGTTATAGAGAGTCTTAAAAAAGCTATAACTATTGCACTTACGCCGCCACATGGACCTGTGCATATTTCTATACCATTAGATATCCAGCTTATGCAGTTTGAAGAAGATATAAACTGGGATTTTTCGAATCCAAGTGATAATATTATCGAAGCTAATTCTAATGATATTAAGGAAGCTACAGATATAATAAATAATTCTAAACATGGAATAATAATGGTAGGTAAAGGATGTAGGAGACTGGGAGATGAAGTAGTTGAATTAAGTAAACATCTTAATTGGCCAATCATAACTACACCAGAAGGAAAAGGGGTTATACCGTCTACCTATAAATTGAATTATGGTAACTTTGGATATTCAAGTACTGATGCAGCGTTAAATCTAGCTTATTCAGAAGATGTTGACTGCTTACTAATTCTTGGAACAAGCCTTGGTGAATCAGCAACTTGTAATTTTAATACTAAACTTATAGAAGGTAAAAAAGTAATTCACGTTGATTGGGATAAGAAAGAACTTGGGAAGGTTTTTGATGAAGATTTAAAAATTCATGGAGATCTAAGACAAGTAGTACCTGAGTTAATTAAAAATACACAAAAATCTATTAAAGAGCCTGAGGTTAGACCAGAACTTAATGGTGGCTATGTAAAAAATCATACAGGTGTTTCTTTAAGATTATTTTTAGATAGAATTACAGAATTTGTTCCTAAAAATACCCTTTATCTTTCTGATTTAGGAGAGCATATGAACTTTGTGTTTAAATATTTAAACATACCTGAAGAAGGAAATTTTGAAGTGAATCTTAACTATGCTGCTATGGGGTCAGCAATAGGTGGAGCAGTTGGAGCATATTTAGTAGAAGAAAACAGACCTGTAGCTGTATTTTCAGGTGATGGTTCATTCTTTATGAATGGAACAGAAATCTTAACTGCTAAAGAAAATAATATGCAGATTATATATTTTATAATCAATAATTCAATGCTTGCTTATGTTGATCATGGACATAAATTTTTGTATGGCAGAAGTTTAGAAGTATTTAAGCAAGAGAGAGTTTCAATAGCTGATATGATGAATGCAGTTGGCGTAAAATCAATGAGAGTTGAGAATATTGAGGACATAATAAAAATTGCTGATTTTACTAAAGATTTAAATGGACCTTGTGTTATTGAAATAATAACAGATGGAACTGAACCAGCTCCAATTATGGACAGACTTAAATCATTAAAGAATTAAAATATATGAAAATATATTTAATATAAATAATTTGCAAATTAAAAGGAGAGAGTTAAATGAATAATATCGAAGTAAACAAAGAGAAAAGTGTAATCTATGTAGTTTGTAAAGGAATGATCGCTAGAGCAGAAGCTTTAGAAATACTTCAAAAGTTAAAAGATACTTTTGGAAGTGTAAACACAGCATCATACAATTTAATAATCGATTCAAAAGAAGTAAAAACTACTCCTGCAGATGCTGTTGATGTATTACAATCAGTAATGGAAATATACACAGTAACTAAATTTAAGAATAAATTCTTTGTAGTACCAGAAAGTGCTATAACTAACATGCAAAATAAGAGGGCTGATTCTAATGATTTCATGGGACAAGTTATACTTGTAAAATCTTATGAAGATGCTATAGCTAAGATTTAATAAAAATCATACATAAAAAAGAGAACCAGAATTTTGGTTCTCTTTTTTCATATATATATTTAATTAGAATTTATAGTATAGTGCCATAGTTGAAAAACCAACACCAGATCCTACGAATATTACGCTAGAGCCTTCTTTAACTTTTCCTTTATTTAAAGCATCTTTAATTGAGAAAATAACACAGCTTGTACCAGTATAACCTATATTTCTTGAAACAAAGTTATAGTGTTCTTCTATATTTTCTATATCTAATGCTTTTAATGTATCAGTTATTAGAGGTTCAGTAAACTGTGGAAGAGCAAAAAAGTCTATATCAAATTGTGTTTTTTGATGTTCAGAAAGCAAATCTTTTATCATATCTGACCATATACTTGGATAATTAGCAGATTCTACAGGATAAGAAAACCATTTTAACTCTTCTTTATCAGTAACATCTGTTCTTAAATATCTTGAGAATCCATTAATTGGACTTTGAGATGTTGCATGTTGATCTGAATCTGTATAAGAAACAGAGTCAATAACTCCTCTTTGGTAAGATTCTTCAACGGCTTCTAATACCACTGCAGAAGCTGAATCTCCAAAGGTTGCATATGTAAGGAAATCATCTTTTCTAGCTATTGAACTTATTAAAACACTTCCTACTATTAATGCTTTTTTAAATCTTTTATTAGTTTTCATAGTTCTGCTTACTTGATCTAAACCAAGAGTCATACCTAGACAGTTTGCGTTAATATCATATACTAACTTTGCGTTTTTTGCACCAATAGCATTTACTAATTTAATTGCATTAGTTGGAGTTGTAAATTCAGGGCTATCTGTAGAGAAAACAACCATATCTAATTCTTCTGGATTAGTATTTGATTCTTTAAGAGCAACTAAAGCTGCTTCTGTACTCATAGTTATAACTGTTTCATCTAAATCTGTGGAGATATGTCTGTAATCTCTACCTATAGATTCTAAAGCGCCTGTAATGTCTATTCCTTTTAATTCTTTAAAGTGATTAATATAATATTCATTATCTACTTTATTATCAGGAAGATAAGTTCCTACTCCTATTATATTTACATTAAGAAATTTTTGATTATTTTCCATTATGCGACACCTCACGTTTATTATTATATTTTTCTTTTAGTAAGTTTTTATAACAATGATTTATCAGGGGTAACAAGGATTTTTACATGGTTCTTTTTATCAGGACCACATAGCGTTTCGAATCCTTCTTCAACTATGTCATCGAGGTGAATTTTTTTAGTTATCCATCCTTCAGTTTTTATATTTCCATTATTCATATGAGCTATTGTAGTTGGATAATTATTTCTATAGCCCATTGTACCTACAATTTTTTTCTCAAAAAATACTAAGAAGTTTGGATTGAATTTTATTTCACTTTCCCAAAGGCTTGTAATAACAAGTGTTCCATCGGATTTAATGCTATTAAAAGCAGTTGTAAAGCCTATTTCAGAACCTGTTGTTTCGAAAGCAGCATCTACTCCTGCTCCACCAGTAATCTCCATTATCTTGGAAACAACATCAACTTCATTTGGATCAAGAATTATATCTGCTCCAGCGCGTTTTGCATATTCTTGTCTTACTGATTTTCTTTGAAAACAAATTACAAGACTTGCTCCAGCTGCCTTTAAACATTCAATAGTTCCTAAACCTATTGGACCAGCTCCAAGAACTAAGGCAGTTTGTCCTATTTTGAAGTTTGCTCTATCTATTGAGTGCATTCCAACAGTTACTGGCTCAGCTAAGGCTGCTCTTTCATAAGATAATTCATCAGGAATTTTATGTACAAATCTTTCAGGTAGTACACTATATTCAGAAAATCCTCCTATAGTACCACACTGTCCATGGCATCCTAAGCTTGTACATAAGTTATACTTACCTTCAAGACATGATGGACATTTGCCACAAACTATCATAGGTTCAGCAACAACTCTATCACCAATTTTAAGTTTAGATACATTACTGCCTACTTCAACAATTTCACCAGAAAACTCATGCCCAAGAACTACAGGAGCAGTTTTTCCGCTAAGTGGATGAGGGTGTTCTGTAGGAATCAAAATAGGACCTGCTACATATTCATGTAAATCTGATCCACAAATTCCACACCATTTTACTTTGATTTTTACTGAATCATTAGGGACACTTGGTTCGTCGATTTCCTCAATTCGCATATCTTTCTTATTGTACCAAAAAGCTGCTTTCATAATAAAATCCTCCTAAAGATGAAATATATGTAATTTTAACTACAATTATATCATAAAAAAAGGAAAAATAGTATTAGAATTATGGTAAAAATTTGATTAAATTTAATAAATAATTTAACTAATTCAGTATGGGAAGTATTGAGAATACAAAAAGAACTAAATTATTACAAATTTCTAAGTTTAAGGATTAAATATAATTTTAAGACTTGGAAAAGGAAATGTGGAGGTTTATTATAAGTAAAATTAAATACTTGAAAACCTTTTAAAAATAAATTGCTGTGATATAATGTTAATATTATATAGTTTAAAAGGATGGGAAATAGATGGAAAAGGATAAGAAAAACAATAATGAAGAAAAGAAACAAAGCACTCAACTACCTGCATTATTTTATCTTTCTTTAGGAGTTATTTTATATTTTTCAGGTAAGATGAAAAATGATGGAACTATAACTGTTGAATCTGGAATAGGGATTTTACTTTTAGCTATAGGTGCAGTAAAGGTTGTACTTTATTTTATAAAAAAGAAAAAAGCTCCAAAGGTTGAAGAAGTTAAAGAGCCTGTTATAGAGAACAAAAATAATAAAAATAAGAAAAAAAGTAAAAAGAAAAATAAGTAAGATTAAATAGGTAGATAAATATTAATAATTTATCTACCTTGTTTTTATTAACATAAATTGAAGGGATTTGTATTTGTATTTTTTATAAATTTATTTATACTTATTCTAGGGGATAATTTTTGATTCTGTTAGGTTGTTATGAAAAAATAGCTTAACATTTCGTAGAATTACTCGTTCTTTGAAAATTATATAAGTTTGAATAAATTTTTGTATGGCAAATAAGCCTACAAAAAGTTAGATTTTTGCAGGTTAATCAAAGATATTAAGTTGAGATTAAGCAGCGACAAACCAAGATTTACGATCAATGCTATTGCTAGCGAAGCCTGCAACTTCAGCAGGTGTGAGATTATTTAATGAACCATGAGGCCTAATGAAATTATAGTGAAAGACAAATAAGTATATTAAGTTATTTGCTTTCTCAAAAGAGTTAAACCCTTTTTTAGCTTTATACCAAGCTTTAAATGTTTTGTTAAAAGACTCAATTAAATTGTTTGATATGTCGCTAGACATAGGAGCAACAGGCACATGCTTGTTTTCGCCCAATAGCTTCGCTACAGCTTGGTTATATGAAGGTAGTCTATCAGTTATAAAGTTTGATGGCATTCCAAATTGTTTAGCTTGGTTTACTAGTGTAAATGCTGAATCCTCACTACGTGATTTGGTTAGATGAAAAGCTAAAATAAATCTCGTTTCAGAGTCAATAGCTAACCATAAATAATAGCGTTCACCATTTATAAAGACCACTGTTTCGTCAGCATGCCAATCGTCAGATTGGAGATCTAGCTGCTCTTTAAACTTATCAGCTTTTTGTTTGAAAAAAGGTGCAAACTTTTGAGTCCAACTAGCTATTGTGACATGAGAAACCTTTATATTTGAAGTTACGAAAAGGAACTGTGAAATAGTTCTTGTTGATGAGTTGTTTAAAAAATATAAAGTTAATGCAGTCAGAATAGTATGGAGTGGAAAACGCATACCTTTCATAGAAAGGGAACCGGTTAGGTTTTCACTGGAGGCATCATCTATATTTAGGTTATGGTGATGAACAATGATATGATTGCACTTCTTATTACCACATTTATAGCGATTATAGTGTTTATAGATGTGATGCAAGAAAGTTGCTTTACCACACTTTGGACATCTTGGATATTTAGATGTTACCCGCTTTCTGACGGAGTCAGGTGCGAATTGTCGCTTACACTTTTTACATTGATATTTTTGATTAGCCTGCTTATCTAAACCAAACTTATATAGTTGGTCAGAGTTACAACGAGGACATTTTACTTTTGTTTTGTTCATTGCGCTTCTCCTTTCAAGGGGGACATTTAGTTCTAGTCAAACTTATTGTATTTCCTAGGATTGAGAAGAGCAATGTTCATATAACTTAACAGAACGTAATTTTTTATGGGGAGAAAAGAAATGAATACAATTATATATTATTTTACTGGAACAGGTAATTCTCTCTATATAGCTAGAGAAACGGCCTGCTATTTAGGTGATTGCGATATAGTTCCTATAGCTAGGCTAATAAATGAAGACAACATAGAATGTAATTATGATAAGGTAGGTGTAATTTTTCCAATGTATTATGGAGGGTTACCTAAAATTGTTGTGGAGTTTATGGAAAAATTAAAAGTTAAAGAAAATACATATGTATTTGCTATTAGCACTAAAGGTGGTACAGAAGGTGTACCTATGAAGCAAATTGATTCTATATTGAAAAAACAAAACAATAAACTAAGTTTTAGCCATTATGTTACTATGCCGGATAATTATATTAAAATATATAAGGTTAAAAATGATGAATATATTAAAAATCTAATTGAAAAAGAAAAAAGAATTTTATTAAGAGAATTAAACTTAGTTAAGGATAATAAAATAAAACCTATAAAAAAAGGTTTATATTATTATACTATTTCACCTCTTTATAGAAGTCTTATCAGAAACGTAAATTTTAAAGATCAAAAACTTGTTATAGATGGAAATTGTACAAGATGTGGGTTGTGTCAAAAGATATGCCCTGTTGATAATATATATCTAGTGAATGGAGTTCCAAGCTGGAAACATCAATGTCAACAATGCATGGCATGTATACAAGCCTGCCCTAAAAAGTCTATAAATATAGGTAAAAAGACGGTTAATAGAAAAAGATACATAAATCCCTATGTTCATGTTAATGATATAATTAATCAAAAATAATAATTTAATGTTATAAAATTTATGTTAAATTAGTTAAGTATTTAGTAGTATTTTAATCTTATAAAAGATAATAATAATATTGTGTTCGATCACAAATATTATTTTCTTGGAGGGATTTATAATGAAAAATGCAAAACAAAATGTAGAATGTTCAATAGATGATTTACAGAAGGTTAAACAACATTTGGATCAGGCTCTACAAAGTGTAGAAAAACAAGAAAACAAAGCTAGAATACAACAAACTTGTGATGCAGTACAAAGTGCTTTAACAAAAGCTCAAGATACAATAAGTAACTATGTAGAATCATAAAGATTATAGGGAGCAGCCTTTTATAATAGGCAGCTCCTTATTTTTATTATGAAGAAACTTGAAATATAAAAACATAGAAATATTTCTAAATAAATATTAAATGTTATAATAAAAGAAAAAAAGTGCTTTTTTAATGAGGTGATTTTTTGAATAAAATAAATATACGAAAAAAAATGATAGATAAGAGAGATGCTCTTAATTCGGATTTAAGAAACAAATTTAGTGAAAAAATAAAAAATAAAATTTTAAGTAATATTTTTTATAAAGAAGCTAAAAGTATTTTTTGTTTTATTGGATTTGGAAGTGAAGTTAACACTATTGGTATAATAGAGGATGCATTAAAGGATGGGAAAAAGGTATATGTTCCTAGAGTTAGAAAGAAGGAAATGAGGGTTATACAGATAGATTCACTAGATAACTTAAAACCAGGAGTTTTTGGAATACTTGAGCCTGAAGATGGAGAAGAGCTTAAGGCGGATTGTGATCTTATACTTATGCCAGGAGTAGCTTTTACTAAGGAAGGGAAAAGATTAGGTTATGGAGGAGGCTATTATGATAAATATTTAGCACAATATAATAGTAATACTTTAAAAATAGCAGTTGCCTACTCCATACAAGTGATAGATTTCATTCCTACAGAAAGTTATGATAAACCCATAGATTATATAGTCACTGAGGACTTTACATATAAGTGTCACGAATAAGGTAAATCTGGAGATAAACCAAGATGTAAGGAATACATGTAGTTAAATATTTGAGAATATAAAACATAGTTAAGTGCTAAGTATATGTTAGGTAATATAGAATCTTTATAGTTTACATAAAAGCATTTATTACAGGAATCTAAATAAGAGGAATTTTCAGATACAACTATAACAAATGGTTTTTTATCTTGAGTTTTTATGATATCTAGAAAATGTTGGTTATAATCCAAGTCAGGGTTATTTACGGATTTAAATAAGAATATTAATGTATTGTCATTTATAAAAGGTTTTATACTTTGATTGATATCAGAAGGAGACCAGCTTAATGAATATACTGTTCCATTTGTTAATTTCAAGGTATTTAATGCACAGTAATTACTCATTCCTTTTAGTTCAGAAGTACCTACATAAAGAACTCTACTTGGGTTTCTTCTAACTATGTTTAGTGTATCACTCCAAATTGTATTAAGTATATATTTTGAATTAACCAAAGTTTCTTCTAAATATAGTTTTTGCTTTTCTAAATTATTAATATTAAATAGCAATACTGAGGATAAAACCATACAGGAATAAGAAGAGGTCATAGCGAATCCTTTATCATTTGATTCTTCTGGCAGTGTGAGTACATAAAAGTTTGATTTATCTGAGTATTCTTTTGAGAATATACCTTCATTATTACTTGTTACTAGTATAAAATGAGAATTTTGTAATAGTTTTGTGCATGTATTTAAAGCATCTAAAGTTTCTTTAGTATTTCCTGATCTAGAATATAAAATTACTAGTATATTTGATAAGTCTTTTAAATAAGTATATGGATTGTTTAAAATCTCTGAAGCTGGAATAGAGTTTACAGGAATTTTAAGTTCTTCTGATAAATAAGGCATAAGGGTATCTCCTACATAGGCAGATGCACCTGAACCAATTAATAATATTCTAGATATAGTGTTATTTAGTAAGGGCGTTAGAAAATTATTAATTTCATCCTTTTTGCTTTTAATAGAATAATATATTTTTTGCCATAACTTAGGCTGTTGTTTTATTTCTTCCAATGTGTAGCAACTGTTGTTAGGAAGAATTTTCATTGAATATCAACTCCTTAAAATGTGATGGAAAGAGATAGAAAACCTTTTCTTTTTAATATATTATTAAGTATAATGAAAAAGGTTACTATATTTAAAAATAATTATTTATTTAAAAATCATTGCAATTTTATATGGTAGAAGTATAATAAAAGTAATGAAAAATACAAAATGGTCTTTTATCAAGAATGGTGGAGGGACTGGCCCTATGAAACCTAGCAACAGCTAACACTCATTATGTTGGAATTGTGCTAAATCCTGCAGGTATATCCTGATAGATAAGAGGAATAATAATTTTGCATGCATATATTAATGTGCTTTATTAGCTATTTCTGCTTATCTTATAGTAGAAGTAGTTTTTTTATTTCGCTATAAGTAAGCTGTTTAATAGTGTAGCTTTAGCTGTTTTTATATTTGGTAAAAGGCCACTTTTAAATAATAAGGGGGCTTTTTTTATGGCAAAAATTGCATTAATGGGTTATGGAGTAGTAGGAAGTGGATTAATAGAACTAATAGATAATAACAAAAGCAAGATAGACAATTTAGAAGTGTCTTCAATACTTGTACGATGTTTAAGCAAACATGAGGATAAAAAGTATAGTGAATATTTGACTGATAATGTTGAGGAGTTTTTTAGTCAAGAAAGCGATATTGTAGTTGAGGTCATGGGTTCATTACATCCAGCCTATGAATATGTGAAAAGGGCACTACAAGCTAAAAAACATGTGGTAACTGCAAATAAGGATCTTATAGCGGAGTATGGGGGAGAACTATTATCTTTAGCTAAAGAGAGTGGAGTGACGTTGAAGTTTGAAGCTTCTGTAGGTGGAGGAATTCCTATTTTAAAACCACTAATAGAATCTTTAGAAGGAAATAGTATAAAGAGTATAAGAGGAATATTAAATGGTACTACTAACTATATTTTAACTAAAATGTACAATGAAAATATTGATTATGAAGAGGCTTTAAAAGAAGCTCAGGCTTTAGGGTTTGCTGAGGCTAATCCTGATTCAGATGTCTTAGGATATGATGCTGCAAGAAAGCTTGCTATATTATCCACTATAGCCTATAAGAATAGAATATCATGGAAAAATATAAACATAGAGGGTATAAATAATTTAGAAAGACAGGATTTTATATATGCAAAGGAGCTTGGGTATAGAATAAAGTTAATAGCTGAAAGTATAATGGAGGGAGATCAGGTGTATGCCTCTGTAAGACCAGCCTTAGTTAAAGAAGGAAGTATACTTTCTACTATTAATAATGAAGTTAATGGAGTTGTGTTCCATGGAGATGCAGTGGGAGAGGTTAGCTTTACTGGAAAAGGAGCTGGAATGCTTCCAACAGGCTCAGCTGTTTTTGGGGATGTTTTAGATATAATTAGAGGAAGAAAAGAAACTTCTGAGAATTATCTTAATGAAATATTAGTAAATAGATATATAGATAGTGAGGTAGGCGTTTTAATAAGGATAAAAACAGAGGAAAAGAAAAGTGTTATTAAAAAGTTAAGATTAGAATTCCCGGATCTACAATTAGTAGGGGAAAAGAGAGATGAGCTGGCATTATATATAAATACTTTAGGTGAAAGCAAAATACAGGAGGCTTTAGAGCGACTAAAACTTGATGGGAATATAACTTCTTTTAAAAAGTTACTTAGAGCAGTTTAAATAAAAAAGAGGCCTAGGCCTCTTTTTTAGTTCTCTTTACTAGCTATTTCTTGAGTTATTCTGTTAACAAAGGATTCTAAAGATAGAGCACCTTCGTCTCCATTTTTTCTGCTTCTAACAGAAACTTCTTTATTTTCAGCTTCTTTTTCTCCAACTACTATTATATAAGGAGATCTTTCTAATCTTGCTTCTCTTATCTTATAACCTATTTTTTCTGCTCTATAGTCAACTTCAACTCTAACACCCTTGTTTAATAAAGTTTTGCTAACTTCTTCAGCATAGTCATTATACTTATCAGATATAGGAAGTATTTTAGCTTGAACTGGAGCTAGCCAAGTTGGTAGAGCACCAGCATACTTTTCTATAAGCATAGCTAGAGTTCTTTCATAACAACCTATAGAACTTCTGTGGATTATATAAGGAGTTTTCTTTTCTCCATCTTTATCAACATAAGTCATCTGGAATCTTTCAGCAATAGCAAAGTCAATTTGAACTGTTATTATAGTATCTTCTTTACCATGAACATTCTTAAATTGAATATCTAGCTTAGGACCATAGAAAGCAGCTTCATCATCAGCTTCATAAAAATCAATATTTAGATGATTTAAAATATCTCTCATTAAGTTTTGAGTTTTTTCCCAAGCTTCAGGGTCATCTATATATTTTTCTTTATTTTTTGGATCCCATTTAGAGAATCTATAAGTTATATCATCTTGAATTCCTAAAGTTGTCATTACATATTTTATTAAATCTACAACTCCTTTAAATTCATCTTCTAATTGTTCAGGTGTAACTATTAAGTGACCATCAGCTAAAGTAAATTGTCTAACTCTTATAAGTCCATGCATTTCACCAGAAGCTTCATTTCTAAATAAAGTAGAAGTTTCTGCATATCTTTTAGGTAGATCTCTATAGCTGTGTTGTTCAGCATTGTAGATTGTATATTGGAACGGACAAGTCATAGGTCTTAAACCAAAAACCTCAACATCATTTTCTTCATCACCTAAAACAAACATACCATCTTTATAATGATCCCAGTGACCAGATATTTTGTAAAGATCACTTTTTGCCATTAAAGGTGTTTTAGTTAACAAATAACCTCTTTTTTCTTCTTCATCTTCAATCCATCTTTGAAGAACTTGAATTATTTTAGCTCCTTTAGGCATTAATAGTGGAAGCCCTTGACCTACATTTTCATTAGTAGTGAATATTCCAAGCTCCCTACCAAGTTTGTTATGATCTCTTCTTTTAGCTTCTTCCAAAGCCTCTAAGTGAGCATCTAACTCAGATTTTTTAGGGAAGGCAGTAGCATAAACTCTAGATAACATCTTGTTTTTTTCGTTTCCTCTCCAGTAAGCTCCAGCAGATCTGATTAATTTAACTGCTTTAACTGTCTTAGTGGATAAAAGATGAGGACCAGCACAAAGGTCTACAAATTCTCCTTGCTTATAGAAAGATATAACCTCATCTTCAGGAAGATCGTTTATAAGTTCTATTTTATAAGGTTCATTTTTTTCTTCCATTAGTTTTAAAGCTTCTGTTCTTGGAAGTTCAAACTTTTCTATTTTTAAATCTTCTTTAGCTATTTTAGCTATTTCTTTTTCTATTTTGTCTAACTCATCTTGAGAAAAGTTTCCATCTTTATCGAAATCATAATAGAAACCATTTTCTATAGAAGGTCCTATAGCCAGTTTTGTGTCTGGATACAATCTTTTAACTGCTTGAGCTAACATATGAGAAGCAGTGTGTCTAAAAGCAGCTTTCCCTTCTTCGGAGTCAAATGTGCATATACTTAGTTCAACATCCTCATTAACTACATAACGTAAATCAACCACATTTCCATTAACAAGACCACAACATGCAGCTCTAGCTAAACCTTCACTGATACTTTTAGCTATTTCATAGACTGACAAACCAGATTCAAGTTCTTTTATAGATCCATCTTTTAAAGTAATTTTAACCATTTTATTTTATATCTCCTTTCAAATTTAAATAACAAAAAAACTCCCGTCCCAATAAAAATAAAGGGACGAGAGTATTAATTCCCGCGGTTCCACCCTAAATTGCTAACTAATAGCCACTTAAGAAAATCGTAACGTGATTATAACGGACTTTATTAGGGTCACTCAGAGGTGGTTTTCAGCTGAACATATTTAAAGATACTCACACCAATGTATCTTCTCTCTGAAAATATAAAAAAGCTTACTCTTCTCATCATAGAATTTCAATATTGTTTTAGATAATTATAGTTTTAAAAATTTTGTATGTCAATAGATTAGAAAAATTAAAAGCAATCTTTTATAGATTGTCTCATATAATAAATCATATAATTACTGGAGGAAGAAATATTGATTCTTTTAAGAGGGCTAGTAGCTGGTGTATTTACAATAATACTTAATTTTTTACTATCTAAGTATAGAGAGTTAGTAATATTATATATACCAAACTTCACTAAAAAGTATATATATGAAGATTTAGAAGAAAAGTATAGCAGCTATTTAATTGTATATTATTTAATGGCGTGGTTAATATATCTAGTGTTATTTTTGATAATAGTTAATTTTTTTGATTTGATTGGATTAAATGCAGGGTTTGATATGATGAACACCATGGTTGTAAGGAAAGAATATTGGATATTTCCAGCGTTAATCTTTTCTCTACATCTCTCAAACATAATAGTTAAAAGACTTTTTAAAGCAATACTAGAAGAATCTTATGAAGAATTTATAATTTTTATGTTCTGTAAACAAAGATGTTTTACTTTAAAGGAAATGATAATAAGAATATATTTTAGCTCTAAGATATATAGGATTTATTCTAAAGTTATACTTATTGTATTGTCAGTGTATATCTTTTTAGGTATGCTTTATTATTCAAATATAAATGATCAAGGTATCATTATTAATAATTACCTTTCAATATTAGAAAAAAAGTATAGTTATGATGATATAGGAATTATAGTTGAAGAATATAGCTGGAAGGAGCATAAGTTTACTCTAGTGTTTAAGGATGGATCCATATGGAATAGTTCAGGAATACTAACAAGTTCTAAATCGGAAGAAAATTATAAATTAATGAAGAGTATAGAGGATAAAAGTGAAGTGAAAGCTATAGAATTGAAATAAATATTTTAATATTATATATAGATGGTATTAAAATCAATGTCGAAAAATAATTGATAGAAAGTTGTTTCAAATATATTGACGAATTATGGTGAAAAATATATAATTTAACTATACAAAAGATAATTAATAAATACTAAAGAATACGTGTATAAAATACTATATTAAATTTAATAAAAAAACTAATGAAGGATCAAGATCGGTGGTTATTATATAAGATAATCACCGATTTATAATTTTTCCATTAAATTAGTAAATTTTTTATTGATTTCTTGTTAAATACATGTATAATATTAAATGTAGAAGTTGCAGATGTGGCGGAATTGGCAGACGCACTAGACTTAGGATCTAGCGCCTACGGCGTGGGGGTTCGACTCCCTTCATCTGCACCAAATATGCGGAAGTGACTCAATGGTAGAGTGTCACCTTGCCAAGGTGAAAGTTGCGGGTTCGAATCCCGTCTTCCGCTCCAAAAAAAGAAACAGCTAAAGCTGTTTCTTTTTTTTACGATAATTTTAATGCTAATTGAGCTAATTTCAAATCTTCTAACATTTCGTAGGTGTAAAAGTAATTGCCCATAAGATAGAATACAATATCCTCTTTTAGGTAACCTTCTTTATATAACTTTAAACTTTTAGTTAGTTTTTTAAAGGAGTTATTGGAGATGTTAAGAATATTTGATAACTCATAGACCGTATAATATTCTTTTGGTAATATATTTAAAAGCTTATTCTGTAACTCTAACTTATACTTAAGGTCTGTTTCCTCACATCTATGTGGACCATTTTTACCTCGATGATGCTCTTGACATAGATATTTATAATTTAGAGGGAAGTCTAATCCACCTTCACTTCTGTGAACAATGTGATGAATATCAGCTTTTTTTCCACAAATCTCACAATAATACAATCAACTAACACCTTCCTATTCAAAATATTTTATTTACTAATATTATATGATATTGGGAGTAAAAGTTCAATCTATAGAAGTGAATATGAAAATATGAACATTAAAGATTGGATAGGATGAACTAAAAGTAATTGGAGAGCTTGAAATAGGGTAAATAATACTATATACTAAAGTTATAGATATATTAAAAATGAGGGTGATGAATTTGAGGATGCAATTTAATTCATTTGACTACTGGAAAGAACAGATAAACAAAAGCAGAACTATAAGAGGTCATGTATTTGTAGATGAACCTATAAATAAGAAAACTGTATATCTCCATAGCCTTATTTTTTGTAAAAATACTGGTATAGAGAATGTATGGGCACCATTTCCAAATGCTAAAGCATTATTAGGATATATACAATATTCTTTTTTGCAGGAAGCCTTTTATAAGTGGATATACAGCAGGGAAGAAAAGATCAACTTTATTCCATACAATACAACCGAAGAAGTGATTAGTAAAGCTGCTAGAGATAAAAAAATAACAAGTAAAGAAGAAAATAATATGAGAAGGCATTTAAATATGATAAAAAAATGCTGGGATTTAAGTGAAGATAGAATTCTTTTAGAACTTAGAAAATTCTCCATAGATTTTAATAAGACGTGGCTAGGGGACAATACTGAGTTCATATATTTAAAGACTTTTTCTAAAGCTGAGGACTTGGGATCTTTTGTATTAGAAACTGGGAAATTATTAAATACTGATAATAAAATTGAGGATAAAATAGGCATGGATGAAAACAATTTCATAAGAGTCTGTAAAACAGCATCTTCTATTAAAAAGAGTGGAGAAGAGCTTAAGGACATCCTAGCTAAAAAGCTTACTGAAATATTATAAAAAACTTGACATTTATTTTATGAGTAAATATAATAAACAATGTGAGTTGCGTCTTTAGCTCAGCTGGATAGAGCAACGCCCTTCTAAGGCGTGGGCCAGGGGTTCGAATCCCTTAAGACGCACCAGTTTTTTTTGGGATGTCGCCAAGCGGTAAGGCACCGCACTTTGACTGCGGTATTCGTAGGTTCAAATCCTGCCATCCCAGCCAAAAAAACTTGACAAGATTATGCATAATATGTATAATAATTCTTGTGTTATTGCGGGTGTAGCTCAATGGTAGAGCCCTAGCCTTCCAAGCTAGTTACGTGGGTTCGATTCCCATCACCCGCTCCATTTTATGCACCATTAGCTCAGTTGGTAGAGCACCTGACTCTTAATCAGGGTGTCCCCGGTTCGAACCCGTGATGGTGCACCAGAAAAGAACTATGTTAACATAGTTCTTTTTTTGTTGTCTTAAATTATATCTATTTCATCCAATAATTGTTTCAATGATACTAATATGTTAAAATATACGTAATGCAATTCCAAAATGAACTTAAATAGGAGTGATATAATGTTTAGTCCAGAGGAAATACAATCTTTAAATGAATTAGAGTTCCTACTATATAACTACATAAGTAAAAATAAAGATAAAGTTATATATATGAGAATAAGAGATTTAGCTGATGAAGTTCATGTATCAACAACAACAATATTGAGATTTTGCAAAAAAATGAATTGTAATGGATTTGCAGAGTTTAAAGTTAAACTAAAGATGTTTATTGAGGAAGAAGAAGGCAAACTTTTAAATGATGATAAAAGCACTTTTATAGAATTTATGAATAGAGCAGCAACAAAGGATTTTGAGGATTCAATGAAAATGGCTTGTGATGCAATATACAAGTCAAGTAATTTATTAATTATAGGAATAGGGAATTCAGGAGCTATTGCTACTTATGGTTCTCGTTATTTTGCATCTTTAAATAAATTTGCAGTATATATAGATGATCCATTTTATCCTGTAAGCGGAGAATACTTAGATAATGGGGTAACAATTGCTTTATCAGTATCAGGGGAAACTCCTACTATAATAAATCATGTAACAAGATTAAAGAAAAAAAATAGTACTATTATAAGTATAACAAATAGTAAAAGTTGTACTTTAGCTCAGATGTCTGATATAAACATATCCTATTATGTGCAGTATGAAACTTATAAGTACTTTGATATAACAACTCAATTACCTGTAATGTATATATTAGAAACATTAGCAAAGCGTGTATTTAATTTAACTCAAAAGGATAAAAATAAGCAACTATAATAAAAAACAACTTGTTTTTTTAAGGTAACTTATTTTTAGGTAAAAAACTAGTTTTTTTAACCCTTAAAACCATTTACAAATGTTTTGGAAACGAATACTATAGTGGTGAGAGGGGGAGATCAGAATGATATATAGAAAGCTTGATGAATTTAGTCCCGATTTCTTATGGGGATCTGCGTCAGCAGCATATCAAGTAGAAGGAGCATGGAACGAAGATGGTAAAGGACCATCCGTATGGGATGAGTATGTTAGAATTCCCGGTACTACATATAAAGATACCAATGGAGATGTAGCAGTAGATCATTACCATAGATATAAAGAGGATGTTAAGCTTATGGCTGACATGGGATTAAAGGCTTATAGATTTTCGATAGCTTGGAGTCGTATATTTCCTCAAGGTAATGGCGAGGTAAATGAAGAAGGTTTAAAATTTTATGATAATTTGATAAATGAATTAATACAATATAATATAGAACCTATCATAACTATTTACCATTGGGATTTACCACAAGGTTTGCAAGATCAATACGGAGGATGGGAGTCAAGAAAAATAATTGATGATTTTAATGAATATTGTATAGCTCTATATAAGAGATATGGGGATAGAGTTAAGTATTGGGTAACATTAAATGAACAAAATGTTTTTATAACTCATGGATATGAGAAAGCTGTACACCCACCGAAAGTTACTGATAAAAAAAGAATGTATGAAGCAAACCATATTGCAAGTTTAGCGAATGCTAAAGCTATTCAATCTTTTAGAAAATATGTGCCAAATGGAAAGATTGGACCAAGCTTTGCATTTTCACCAATATATGCGTTTAGCTCAAAACCAGAAGATGTACTAGCATTAGAAAATGTTGAGGAAATAAGTAATTATTGGTGGCTCGATGTGTATTGTTGGGGAGAATACCCTAAAATAGCATGGAAATATTTAAATAAATTAGGACTAGCACCAACTATAGAAGATGGGGATATAGAGTTATTAAAAGCAGGAAAACCAGATTTTATGGGAGTTAATTATTATAGAAGTGGAACAGTTGAAATGAATCCTTTAGAAGGTGGAGTTGAAGAAGCTGTTGCAAAGATGAATACTACTGGGAAAAAAGGTACTACTGCTGAAAGTGGCGTTCCTGGAGTATTTAAAAGTAAAAACAATCCTTATCTAGAAGCTACGAATTGGGATTGGGAAATCGATCCACAAGGGCTAAGAATTGGAGTGAGGAGATTGACAAATAGATACAAATTGCCTATACTTATAACTGAGAACGGTTTAGGTGAATTCGATACTCTTGAAAATGACAATGTAAACGATGACTACAGAATAGAGTATATAAAAAAACATATAGAAGCATGTCAAGAAGCTATAACTGATGGAGTTGAATTAATAGGATACTGCACATGGTCTTTCACAGACTTATTGAGTTGGTTAAATGGGTACCAAAAGCGTTATGGATTCGTGTATGTAGATAGAGATGAAAATGATGAAAAAGACCTAAGAAGAATAAAGAAAAAGAGCTTTCATTGGTACAAGAATGTAATAAAAACAAATGGTCAGCAATTATAATTTATATATCGAAAGGGGTTTTTATTATGAAAAAAATCTTATTAGTATGCGCAGCAGGCATGTCAACAAGTCTTTTAGTTAATAAAATGAACAATGCTGCAAAAGAAAAGGGGGTGGAAGTAGAAATAACAGCTCTGCCAGTATCAGAAGCAGATAAGCTTACTGATGAAGTGGACATAGTGCTTTTAGGACCACAAGTTCGCTTTCAAAAGCCACAAGTTGATGCTTTAGTTAAGGGAAGAATTCCTGTTGAAGTTATCGACATGAGACTTTATGGAACTATGAATGGAAAAGCTGTTTTAGAAAATGCATTATCAAAAATCTAAGAACTTATAATTGGGTAAATTATTTAAACTAATCTTAAAGATTAGAATGATGGAGGGGATCAAATTGAATAAACTTGAAGCTGTAATGGAAAGATTACTAGTTCCAATAGCTACTAAACTTAATGCGCAAAGACATGTATGTGCCGTACGTGATGCGTTCATATTAACTTTCCCGATTACTATGGCGGGAGCAATAATAGTATTATTAAACTTCGTTGTTTTGTCACCAGATGGATTTATAGCTAGCTTACTACATTTAGGTGATATATTCCCTAACTTAAGCTCAGCACAAGCAATATTCTCACCAGTTTTAAGAGGATCTAATGATATATTAGCTCTTATGATTGTTTTCCTAGTAGGAAGAAATGTTGCTTTAGCTCTTAAGGGAGATGATTTGTTAGCAGGTCTAACTTCATTCTCAGTTTACTTTATAGTATATCAACCAGCTAAATCTTTTGAAGGTGTAGCAGGAAACTATATTTCAACTCAATATTTTAATGCACAAGGTTTATTCGTTGCATTAATAGTAGGACTTATTGTTGGTGAACTTGTAACTAAATTAGGTAGATCTGACAAGTTACAAATCAAAATGCCAGATCAAGTACCACCAGCAGTTGCAAGATCATTTAAGATATTAATTCCAATAATCATGGTAACAGTATTATTTGCTGTAATCAACTACTTAATTACTTTAGTATACGCTGATGGTCTTCATGCTTTAGTTTATAAAGTTATACAAGCACCATTAACTGGATTAAGTAACAGTGTTGTAACAGTTATAATCCTTGCAGTTGTATCTAACTTCTTATGGATATTAGGTATACATGGTCCAAACACAATTGCTGCAATCAGAGATACTATGTTTGCAGAAGCTAACAATGCTAACTTAGCATATGTTAATGCTCACGGTTCAGCATGGGGAGCACCTTACACAGCTACATGGGCACTAAATGATGCTTTTGCTAACTATGGTGGTTCAGGATGTACTTTAGGATTAATAATAGCTGTATTCTTAGTTTCTAAGAGAGCTGACTATAAAGATATAATCAAACTTTCAGTTGCTCCAGGATTATTTAATATAAACGAACCAATAGTATTTGGTCTTCCAGTTGTATTAAATCCAATGTTAATAATACCATTTATATTAGCACCAGTTGTTAATATACTTATAGGATATACATTTATATCACTTAAGATTATTCCTCCAATAGCTTATGGTGTTCCATGGACTACTCCAGGACCATTAATAGCATTCCTAGGCTCAGGTGCAAACTTTGGAGCATTACTAGTAGGTTTCTTATGTTTAGCTGCAGCAACAGTAGTATACTTACCATTTATAATGGCTGCTAATAAAACTGTAGCTGGATCTGAAGAAGCTACAATGTAATTATAAAAAATCTATCAGGGACTGCGTTAGCGTCCCTGGTTTTTATAATACAGATAATAATTTAACACCCAGTATTGACAATAAGTTTTAGTTAATACGCAGTAAAATAAAAATAAAGGGGACATATTGTATGGAAGAAATGGAGTTAATTGCATTTAATATCATTAGTAATGTGGGAATGTCTAAATCTTTAGCAATGGAAGCATTACGTGAAGTAAGAGGCGGAAGCTATGAAGTTGCAAAGGAAAAGTTAAAAGAAGCTGATACTTATATGGTAGAAGCACACCATTCTCATGCTGATTTAATTCAAAAGGAAGCATCTGGAGAAAAGGTTGAATTTTCTTTAATTTTGATGCATGCTGAAGATCAAATGCTTAGTGCAGAAACTATAAAAGAATTAGTTAGAGAAATGATAGAAATGTATGTTGATTTAAAAGGAAATAAATAATACTAGATTAAAAGCTGTGTATTTATAATGCACAGCTTTTAATCTAGTATTATTTTAGTTTATTTATTATAATACGATAATATAAATATAGAGGCTCTTTAATTCATTAATTTTAAAAGGTATAATAAGGTTTAGAAAGAGGGTTTGTATGTTTAATTTTGTTAAATTAAATTATAGGGAGTTAATTATTGCTTTAATTTTTACTATTACTTTTATATATTTAAAAACAAAGGCAATCAAACTTGAAAAAGATAATAATGAGTTGCGATTAAAAGTTGAAAAACTTGAAAATAAGATTATATTAGACGAAAATGAATATAAAAAGTTAAACAATGATAATAACGAGTTTATATCGCTAGTTTCCCATGAATTTAGAACTCCATTAACATCAATAATGGGATTTACTAAAATAATAAGAAAGAAATTTTCAAGACATGTAATTCCAGCTCTTGAAGATAAAAAATTAATGGAATCAAATGAAAAGTTAAGTTACCAAGTGGAACTTATTAAAGGAAATCTAGAAATAATAATATCAGAATCGGAAAGACTAGCATTAATGATAGAGAATATATTAGATACTACTAAAATAGATTTTGGAAATGAACTTGGAAAATGTGAAAAATTAAGTATAGAGACTATTATAAATAAAGTAATTCTTTCAACGTATTCCTTAATAGGAGAAAGAGATATAGAAGTATTTGATTTAATTGAAGCTAATATACCTTACGTGCATGGAGACGAACACAAGATAATGCAAATACTTATTAATTTATTAAGTAATGCATTCAAATTTACTAACGAAGGTGAGATTGTAATTTCTGCTAAAAGGCAAGATGAAGAGTTTATAATTATAGAAGTAAAGGATTCTGGGATAGGGATTCCAGAAAAATATCAAAATTTAATTTTTAATAAGTTTAAGCAGGTTGAAAGCAAGGATGGAGATAAACCTAAGGGAACAGGATTGGGACTCTATATAACTAAAAATTTAGTCGAACAACATGGGGGAACAATAGGTGTAAGAAATAATGAGACAAAAGGCTGCTGCTTTTTCTTTACATTACCAATATATAAAGGAGAAGAATTATGAAAATAAAAATATTGATAGTTGATGATGAAGCACCAATTAGAATGTTATTAGAACAAACACTAGAAGAGATAGAAGAAGAGTTTGAACTGTATAGAGCGAAAGATGGCGAAGAGGGATTAAAAATAATATTACAAGAAAAACCAGATATAGTATTTCTAGATGTTATGATGCCTGGATTAACTGGATATGAGGTCTTGGATAAAATTAAAGATAAGGATGAATTAAAAGATATTAAAATAATACTTTTAACAGCAAAAGGAAGTACTGAAGAAATAAAGATGAGTAACAGATATAATATTTATTTATATATAACTAAGCCCTTTGATCCAGATTTCATAGTTGAAAAAACTTTAGAGCTATTACAATAAGAAAAAGCAGGAAAACTCCTGCTTTATTATTTTACAATAAGAAGAGTTTTAAATTGTTCTAAGTTATAATTTCCATTTACATATTGTCTTTTTATATGAATGGGACTATCATTTCGAGAAGCGATTCCTCCATCTAGGTCAAAAGCCATGTTATAACCGGCCTCTTTAACAGCCTTTTCACTATATTGATTATATTTACTATAAGGATATATAAATACAGTTTGAGGTTCGCCTAAAAGATTCTCTAAAGCTAATTTAGAATCTTTCAATATTTTAAGTTGCTCTTCATAACTAAATTCATCTAAGGACTGATGCTTTGTAGTATGAGATACAAACTCAATCCCGTTCTTATGCATTTCTAAAATTTGATCTTTAGATAGATAAAAGCTATCATTAGAAAAATCAGTGATTAATGCAATAGTAGCATTTTGTAAGTAGTTTTTCAAAATAGGATAGGCTAATGTGTAGTTATTGGAGTACCCATCATCGAATGTAATCAATACAGACTTTTCAGGGACTGACTTATTATTTAAAATATAATCATTGAATTCTTTCATAGTAAGTGTAAAATATCCATTATTTTTTAGATAGTCCATTTGTTCTTTAAACTTTTCTTGAGACACATATAAAGTATTTGTTTTATCATCTCCTATAGCATGATAACATAATACTGGAATTCCTTTAGGATTAATGAGTGTCTTTCCTTCAAATCTATCCACTATCTTAGGTTCTTCTGCTGGTTTGTTAGTAGTTTCATCAGAAGTAGAAGAGTAATCAATTGGAGTTTTGTTATCGTTTTTATTAGTTGATGAACTTGTATAAGTGCTAAAGTGAATAACTCCATATATTGTAACAGGAATAGCTAATATTAATAACGCTATTATGTATACTATGAGCAAATTCTTTTTTTTCATAAAAGTATGTCCTCCTAATTTGTATCTAAAAAGATTATAACATAAAAATATGAAGAAAAAATTAAATAATATGAATAATAATCCACAAAATCTGTGGATTAATTGTGGAAAACTTGTTGATTACAGTGTTAATAATCTACAGAATTCTGCAAATACTAACCTATGAATATGTTAATAAGGAGGGCAATAAATGAAAAAAATATTGAATTTAACTCTATTATGTCTAATGATGAGTACTTCCGATATTGCTAGGGCTGTGGAAAAAAATGTGGATATGTCATTTCAATGTGAAAAAATAGTAATTGAGGAAAATAAGAAAGACATAAATATGGAGAGTATAAAAGGAGAAATAAAAACACCTACAATTACAGCTCCAAATAATAATTTTACTAAAGATATAAATCAAAAATTAAAAGATTGGAATGATAGTTGGGTAAAGGATTTAGAAGATTTAGCTCAAAAGTATGAACAGGAATCAAAAGATGATAACATTCCATTTCGTCCTTTTGAGGTTGATAGTGTTTATTCTATACAAAATCAGAAATGTCCATATTTAAGTTTTTATATTGATTATTATCAATTCACAGGAGGTGCTCATGGCATCACTACAAGAAAAACCTATAATTATAATTTAAACGATAATAAGGAGCTAGCATTAAAAGATTTATTCAAAAAAGGATATGATTATAAAGATATAATAAATAAAGAAATAGGTAATCAGATCCAAAAAAATAAAGAAAACTATTTTACAGATAAAAATGGTTTTAAAGGGATAAGTGATAATCAAGCATTTACTTTTAATGATAAAGAAATTACTATATACTTTCAGCAATATGAAATTGCTCCATATGTTACAGGCATACCAACCTTCAATATTCCTAAAAGTCTTTTAAAAGATGGATTGATTTAAAGTTATAACACAATGGATGTTTAAGAAGCATTCATTGTGTTATTATAATATTAGAATATCCTAATATTATAATATTATAATGTTATAATGTTAGGACAAGTTTGAGGTGATTAAGATTAAGCTTTTTAAGTATTGTCATTTAATTTTTAAAGTATTAATAGGTGTTTTTATTTTAATTATCTATATAAATTTATCTATAGAAGATTATAATAAAAACATTACTTTATATTTATTATTTTACATGTCTATTAATTTAGTTTTTTATATAACTAGCAATAAGTTAATAAAAGTAAGTTGTTTATTATTAGATATAGCCTTGATTTTATATCTTACGCTTAATATAAATTATATGTTTATTATTTTGCTTTCTCAGATAACAGGGGAATTATATGAAATAGATGATAAATTAGATAAGGTAGGAACTCTTATTTTAGTAACAGTTGGATTTTTTATGGGAGTAGAGTATGGAGCAATATATTATTTATTGTTAAGTATAACCTATCTATCTTCAAGAAGTATTTCTTTTTATTATGAAGAGAATAAAAAGCTTCTTCAAGAAATACAAGGTCATAAAAAAATATTAAATGAATATGGAAGAATAATAGAAAATTCTAAGGAATTTGAGAGACAAGCAATATATACATCTCTTTTAGAGGATAGAAATAAACTAGCTCAAGAGATGCATGATAAAGTTGGACATGTTATAGCAGGTAGTATTATGCAGCTTGAAGCTGCAAAACTTCTTATAAATTCAGATAGTGAAAAATCAAAAACGTTACTTGAGAGTTCTATTTCAGTATTAAGAAGTGGGGTAGATGATATTAGGTTAACTTTAAGAGGACTAAAGCCCATAGAAGAAGAACTAGGAATAAATAGATTGAAGTTTCAGGTTGAAAAATCATTAAAAGAAACATCCATAAAAGGATATGTGAATATCAATGGGGATTTAGGAAAAATAAATTATACAAAATGGAAAGCAATAATAGAAAACACTAGAGAAGCTTTAACTAATAGTTTAAAGTATTCAAATTGCAGAGGTTTTTGGGTAAATATTAATGTTATGAATAAGATGATAAGAGTTGAGCTTAAAGATGATGGAAATGGAGAAGAGAAAGTAGTAAAAGGTATGGGACTAAAAGGTATGGAACAAAGATGTGAAGATATAGGTGGAAAGCTTGTTATAAATGGAGATTATGGTTTTTCTGTTATAATGCTACTACCTGTTTAATGGAGGATATATGATTAATATAGTTATAGTTGATGATGATGCTTTAATAAGGGAAAGTTTAAAAATAATCTTGTCTATGAATGAGAATTTAAATATAATTGGAACTTTTGATAATGCACTAAAAGCTATGGATGAGTGTAAAAAGCAACCAATAGATATTGTTTTGTTAGATGTTAGAATGCCTATTATAAATGGTGTAGAGGCTACTAAGGAATTTGTGAAGTTTAAAAATACAAAAGTTATAATCCTTACAACATTTGATGAAGATGAATATGTTAGAGAAGGAATAAGAAACGGTGCTTCAGGATATCTATTAAAGAATACACCACCAGAAGAAATTGTTGATGCTATAAACTTGGTTTATAGAGGGAACAATGTTTATGGAAGGGAAATAATAGATAAACTCAAAGAATCTTTAGAAAATAAAACTTCCATAGATAGAACTTTATTTACAGAAAGAGAACTTCAGATAATGGAGCTTATTTCTGAGGGCTTATCTAACAAGGAAATATCTAATAGGTTATTTATATCTGAAGGAACTACAAAAAATTATATAAGTAGTATTTTAAGCAAGACTTCTTTAAATCATAGAACACAAATAGCCATTTATTATCTAAAAGGCAGAATGTAATATGACTAAAGTAATAAAAGAATTATGACCTTCTCCACTAACATTGGAGGAGGATTTTTTTTATAATTATTTTAAGTATTAAATAGGGAGAGATTCATATGAAAATATTATCAATAAATAATTTAGAAAAAAGATATGGTGATTTTACAGCAGTAGATAATATTACTTTAGAAGTTAATGAAGGAGAGATATTTGGATTTTTAGGACCTAATGGAGCTGGAAAAAGTACAACCATAAATATTGTAAGTGGATTAATAAAAAGTAGTGCTGGAGAAGTTAATATATTTAATAAACCGTTAAAGAAGTTTGAAAAAGAGATAAAAAAGAAGATAGGGGTAGTACCTCAAACTCTTGCCATATACAGTGAATTGTCAGCAGAAGAGAATATTAAGTTTTTTGCATCTATATATGGTGTAAAAGGGGAGGAACTAAAAAAGGCTGTAGAATATGCACTGGAGTTTACAGGACTAATTGAGCATAGAAAAACTAAGGCTAAGAATTTTTCTGGGGGAATGATGAGAAGATTAAATATTGCCTGCGGAATAGCTCATAAACCTAAGTTAGTAATAATGGATGAACCAACAGTAGGAATAGATCCCCAATCTAGAAATCATATTTTAGAGTCAGTTAAGGAGCTTAATAGAAATGGATGTACTATAATATATACCTCTCATTACATGGAGGAAGTAGAAAATATATGTGATAGAATTGCCATAATAGATAAAGGGAAAATAATTGCAGAAGGGACTAAAGAAGAACTGATATCTTTAATATCTGATATACAAAGCCTAGAGGTACAAGTTGGAGATATCTCTCTAATTAATGAAAAAGAGCTAAAAGCAATAAAAGGTGTAAAAAATATAACTGTAAAAGAAGATATAGTTACTATTAACTCTCAAAGAGCGGTTACTAATCTCAACCTCATAATAGAATTTCTTACATCTAAAAATATTAATATAAAAAATATAGGATACAAAGAAATAGACTTAGAAACAGTATTTTTAAATCTTACAGGAAGAACTTTAAGGGATTAGGAGGATAAAACTTATGAGAGAAATAGCAGCCATAATAAAATATGATATTCTAGCCAATAAATCCAGTAAATATGTTATTCAAATGATTATTTATCCTGTTATATTCACTTTAATATTGGGATTTTTATTAAAAAATGCATTCAGTTCAAGTTTTGATATGGAACATGTAAATATAGTTTATTTAAGTGATAAAAGTGAGCAAAGTAAACAAATTATAGATGTTTTCAAGAGTTTAGAAGATGAACTTGATATTAGCATTAGTGAAGAGGAAAATCAGGAAGAAGCAAAAGAGCTAGTGAAAAGAAATACAGATACGGTTTTCATTGAACTTAAAGATAATATAAAGATATATAAAAATGATGGGGCTAGTATTTCTAGTGAAGTTGTTTATGGTGTTTTAAACACTATAGTAGATAAATTTAATGTAGCTTATTCTATAGGGAAAGTATCACCAGAAGGATTGAGCAAAATTAACTTTCAAGAAGTTCAAAGAGAGTTTGCTAATTTTAAACAGATTGAGTTAAAAAAAGAGATGACATCTTATGATTATTATGGAGTAGCAGAATTTACAATGATGATATTATATATATCAATGTTTTCATTCAACTTAATAAATGCACAGAGAAGAAATGGTACAGAAGGACGAGTTTTTATAGCAGGAGTATCTAAAATCCAATATATAATAGCAAGAACATTAAGTATGGCTATATTTAATTTTATAATTATGACTATACCATTCATTATTTTGAAGTTTATAGTTGGAATAGAATATGGAACTGATTATCTCACATTCATTGCAATTATGGGTACTTTAAATTTACTTTCATCAGCTATAGGTGTAGCGGTAGGATTTTTAGTTAAAGATGAAAATGTAGGAGATACAATATTGCAAGCTGCTGTAGTTCCAACCTTAAGTTTGCTTGGAGGAAGCTATGTGTATTTAGGCGAGGATATTAATTATATATTTGATTTATTTACAAAAATATCTCCATTAAGATGGGCTAATAGAGCAATGATAAATGTCATATATGCTGGTGATTATGGGAAAGTTGGAATATCTATAGCCATTAATTTAGCATTAACAATTTTATTGATATTGATTTCATATATAAAAATAAAAGGGGAGGAGAGAGTAGCATGAGTGAGTTTTATTATTTAGTTAGAAAAAATATAAAATTAATATTCAAATCGAAGTTTGCAATAATACAACTACTAGCACCTGTTGCAGTATCTCTTTTAATACTAAAATTATTTACAGGCATGGGAGGTAATTTAACCTACGGGGTAGTGGATAAAGATAGTAGTGTAAGTTCAAAGTTTTTAATAAGTAAGTTTGAAGTGAATAGATCTACAATAAAATACTATGACAATGAAGACTCATTAATAAAGGATATAACCAACAGAGATATAAATGGGGGATTCTTAATTCCTGAAGGCTTTCAAGAAAGTATAATAGGTGGAAATATAAAAAATGTAGACATTTATATGGGAACAAACAATAATTTCAAAAAAAGTCTAGAGGCTAATATAAATGATACAGTAACTACATTAGAGCAGATTTCTACAGGAGCCTTAAATAATAAAGACAATTATATAAAAATAATAGAAGAAACAAAAAATAAAACTATAAAAGTTGAAGAAGCTAGGTTAAATGACAAAGCTTCAGTATATCAAGTTACTCAGATATCTATAGGACTTTTAATATTTTTTATGATGCTTAGAGCAAATTCTACATCGTATATTATGTTAGAAGAAAAGCGAAGTAATTGTTACAGTAGAATATTTGCATCACCAATTACACCACTTAAGTTTATCAGTGCAAATGTAGTAGCTAATCTTTTAGTATTGGTTATGCAGGCGTTAGTAACCTTGCTTTCTATGAAATGGATATTAAAACTTGAAACAGATATTCCTTTTGGTATATTATTATTTTTCCTAGTTTTGATAGCTTTTGTAGCAGTTGCGTTTAGCACAATGGTAATGGTAAGTTCTAAGGATTTTTCTACAGCATCTATAGTAAGTAACTTATTTATAAACATAAGTTGTATGGCCAGCGGATGTTATTTCCCTATAGAATTTATTCCAGAAAATATTAGGAAGATATCCTTTCTATTTCCTCAAACTTGGGTACTAGATATTTTTAGAAAATATCAAACTTCAAGTGTAACCATAGATAAATTATATATTAATATTATAACTCTTATAGCCTTTGCGGTGACACTTTTATTGATAGCTTCATTTAGAATGAAGTTTTCGAATAAGGAAATGACAGCACTTAATGATTAAGAAGTTAAAAGGCAATAGATAAGAGTGAATAGTTTAGGTAAAAACTCAGTATAGCTGAGTTTTTTCTATTGTTGTGAAGAATCAGTAACAGTAAAAGAGATTTAATGAAGTTTAGGAAGGCTTTAAAATGCCAAAAGTGCATAGAAACAGCGGAGCAGTAAAAAAGTGAAACATAGGAGCATAGGAAAATAGGAAAAGTAGAAAGGTGGAGCATAGGAACAGTGCAGAATAATAACAGTGTAACAGTGGTATGATTGAGTTGGACTTATGTTTTGTAGAGACAAACAGGATTAGATTTACGCTAATAAAATATCTACCAAATAGGTGTGCAAGTCTCACTCGACCCTTTTTGGGAATGTTTATAAGGGGACAGATGTAAACAAAAAAAGAAAGGAATATTATTCCTTCCTTAAAATATTTAAAAGGTTTAAGCTCTTATTTTAGGAGATATACCATTGGCTCTAAAGCCTGGACCATCAGAAATTTTACGACCTAGTTTAATGACTTTTCCAGTTATGCATCCTCTACAATGAGCAGGGGTATCACTTATGCATATCTTACCAGGATATAGTGCATATAAAGCTCTATATTCTCCTTCGGTGATATTAGGCATTACAACATTTGCTCCACATTGAAGGGCAATAACTCTTCCGTTTTTATTAAGTGTTTCCATTGCAGTAGTTGCTGGAATATTTATATCAGGAAGAACTAATCTTACTAAAGCCATCATTTTTAAGGCTAAGTCAAAGTCACCACCATTGGCATCTTTTAAAGGCGTGTCCTCATTAGGTATAAATGGTCCTATTCCTAGCATATCGGCATCTGAATCTTTAAAAAATAGGATATCATCTGCTAAGGATTCTATAGTTTGTCCAGGCAGCCCAAGCAAAGCACCAGATCCAACTTCATAACCTAGGTCTCTTAAATCTTTAAGACATCTTTTTCTTTCTTCATGACTCATACCAGGGTCCATATCCTCATAAAGTTTTTTATCAGTTGTTTCGATTCGTATAAGATATCTATCAGCACCAGCTTCCTTAAAGGCTTTATATTCATCAAAGCTTCTTTCGCCTATACTTAAGGTTATAGCAACTCCTAAAGCTTTTATATCTTTAATTATTTTTGTCATTCTTTCAACAGTGAAGTAATCATCTTCGCCACCTTGAAGAACTATAGTTTTATAACCATAGCTTACAGCCTTCTTAGCAAAATCCATTATTTCTTCATAACTTAATCTATATCTTTTTATATTTTTATTGTCCCTTCTAAGACCGCAGTATAGACAATTTCTTTTGCATATGTTCGTAAATTCTAAAAGGCCTCTAAGGTGAACAAAATCACCAAGATATTTTTGACGTGTTTCATCAGCTGCAATAAACAAGGCTTCATTTATTGAGCTATCTTTTAAGATAGAAATTAATTCATCTTTAGTAAGCTCATGAGTTTCTTTAGCTTTTTCTATAAGCTTTAAATTATAAATATGTTCATTTGATAAATCAATATTTTGCATAATTCCTCCTAATGGAAAAATATTAGTTAAATTAATAACTAAAGAAATTATACTATATTAGATAAAAATATACACACATTATAATTAGTTTTATTTAAAAAAATTAATTATGCTATTGATTTTCTGCAATTCATATTTTACAGTACTATCTTGTTTAGATAACATGTTCTTTTTGTTTTCAATTTTAATTTCATAATCAGAAATTAAAGATTTAAGTTTGGATATTTCCATATTATACTCATCTATTTTGCTGTTGACAGTATCATGGAATTTTTCTGTAAAGTCGTTTAATGTGTTTAATCTAATTTCGCCGTCTTTTATAAGATCAGTAAAATTAGATTTAGCAGCAGTTAATATATTCATTACTGATTCTTTTCTTATATCATGTGGTAAACTTTCAGGAATAGCATTTATAAATTGTCCCAGCATAAATATAGTATTTGTTTTATTAGAGTCTATTCCAAATAATGCATATATTTCTGAGATGTCTAGACTTTTATCTATTGTACTATTTTCAAAGTTATTTTTAGGAGGAGTGGGGCTGGTAAATACTTTAGTTTCTTGTTGTGTGGAAACAGAGATTTTTGAATCTTCTTTTGGAGAAGATTCTTTTTTTATAATATTTTTGTTAGTAGAATCATTATTTGATACTTCCTGCTGAACTTTTTCTACAACATTGAGCTTTTCTAATACAGAAATAAGTTTAGACATACTAAATTCCCCTTTTTAAATCAATAAATTTTGTTTTATGGTAAATTTATCGTAATGTTTTATATAATCTTAATTATATCTAGAATGAATTTAATTATAAATTTAATAAAATTCAAATAAATTCTATAAAATATATAAAAATCATAGCAAGCACATAAAATATGGAAATATCATAAAATATTATATAGCAATTTATGGAGTGAAGGCATTGTTATATTCACTAATATTAGCCGGAGGAAAAGGAACAAGGCTTTATCCACTTTCAAGAGGGAGTAATCCAAAACAATTCTTAAAGTTAACTAATAATAAAAGCTTTTTGTTAAATACTGTGGATAGAATATCACCTATTGTAGATAAAGAGAATATTTATATCGTTACAAATAAAGAGTATAGAGAAAAAGTTATAGAGGAATTAAATGATATCAAGGAAGAAAATATATTCACAGAGCCAGAGAATAAGGAAACTGCAACATGTATAGGGCTGTCTGCAATTAAACTCCTAAAAAAAGATAAAGATGCAGTGATGATAGTTCTTCCATCTGACCATTATATAGGGGATGAGAAGAGTTATTTAGAAACTTTAAAACAAGCTGTTGAAATTGCAGAAAGAAGAAGAGGGATAATAACTCTAGGAATATCTCCCACAAGACCAGAAACTGGCTATGGGTATATAGAAATGGGAGAAAGAATTATAGGAAACTTTGCAAGTTATAGAGTTGCAAGATTTACTGAAAAACCAAATGTTGAAGTTGCCAAGGATTTTTTATTAAAAGGAACTTATTTATGGAATTCTGGTATGTTTATCTTTAGAGCAGATACTATATTGAGAGAAATAGAAAAATATTTACCTAAAATGTATAAGTCGTTAATGGAGATTTATAAAAATATAGGTGAAGAAAATGAAGAAGACGTAATTACCGAGCAATATAGGCTTATTGACGGAATATCTATAGATTTTGGAGTGATGCAAAAGACTAGAAAAGCCTATGTTATAAAGGGAGATTTTTTTTGGGACGATATAGGCAGTTTTGGTGCACTTAGCAGGTTCTTAAATAAAAATGATGGTAATGCTGTAAGTCATGGTGTATTTCTAGAAGAGTGTGAAAATTGCTCGGTCTTTGGAAATGAAAATAAGCTTATAATAGGTTTTGGTATCAAGGATTTAGTAGTAGTAGATGCTGGAGATGTACTGCTAGTAATGGATAAAAACAGGGATCAAGAGATAAAGCATCTATTAAATACAATTGGTAAAGAAGATAATTTGAAAGATTATTTATAATTTGGTTGTGGATTTTTAAATCCACAACTTTTTATTGTCTAGGAAAGTGCATTCTTTCCTAGACAATAAAAAGGCAAGGAGTGCAGGGGAAGTTTCGTTCCCCTGCCTGTTAAGGAGGGTGCTCAGACACGCAGTGTCGTCGAAGGGAACCATAGGGTTCCCTAGCGAAGTGGCGCTAGCCACTTTTTTTATGTTAAAATAAAGAAAATGACATAGAAGAGGAGATTATAAATGATTAAGGTAGTTGCTAAAAGTAAAGTTAAAACAAATGAATTAGAAAAATATAAGGAATTAGTTAAGTTTTTAATTGATGAAACAAGAAAGGAAGAGGGTTGCATATCCTACGATTTATTTCAAGATATAAATGACCCTAGTACGTTGACTTTTATAGAAGAATGGAAAGATGAAGAAGCATTAAAAAGACATATGGAGTCAAAACATTTTGTTAAATATGTTCCTATGCTTGGAGAATTCCGTGAAGGAGAGGGAGAAGTCAACATATATAAACAGATATTATAATCTTAATATTTAAGCTGTATAAACTAATTTAAGGTTTATACAGCTTGTTTTATAAAAAGTTAACTATTTATACTATCTTTATATTTTGTTGGAGTTAAACCAGTGTATTTTTTAAAGGTCTTAGAAAAATGTTTTTCGTTGCTATATCCTACAAGATTTGCAATTTCATAATTTTTTAATGTCTTATCTTTTAAGAATTCTTTTGATTTTTCTATACGATATTTGTTAACAAACTCTAAGAAATTTATACCTATTTCCTGCTTAAATAGTTGGCTTAGATATCCTGGAGTTATATATATCTGTTTTGATATGCTCTCTAAAGATATATCTTTATTATAATTTTGTGTAATGTAATTAACAGCTATTTTAACTAAAGAGTTGTGTTTTTCTATATCATTAATTTTATAGAATATACTATTTAATATAAGTCTAATTTGATCTTTAATCTCTGAAAGTGTTGAACACTGGAGTATTTTATCAAAGGCAGAAAGGTCTCTATTAGAAGATGAATTTATATCAATATCACTCTCTATACAAAATTTATAAACACTTCCTAATAAAGAAAGAGTTGCGCTTTTCATATGACTTTTAGAAGGAGTTCCATTTGAGGATAGATAAGTGTAAAATCTCTCTATACTTTCTTTAAGTGAACTTTCATCTAATATCCTTAGTGAGTTTATTATTTCTAATTCTTCATTTACAGGATAGGAGTTAGGTTTATAATCAATGATATTAATATCATCTGGAGTAATTAATCTATCATCTCCTAAAAAGAATTTAGATCCAATTGCAATATTTGCTGAGCTATAAGATTCATTAATATTAGTAAGTGAGTCTACTAAGCTACCGATAGCAATTGTAACTGAAAATCCTAAGCTTAATTTTATAGAATTTTTTATATTATTTAATACCTCTAATAGGTAGCTATTAAAATCCTCTTTTTTATCCAATGAAATCACAAGTATTATAGCATCTTCATCTTCTAATACCTCATAAAAATTTAACTCATTCATACAGATCTTTATAAAGTTTTTTATTGAGAGTTTTATATTATAAATATCAACATCGCTATAAAGTTCATGGAGGACTGTAGAGTAATCTAGTGTTATTATATTTACAACTAGATTACTATTTCTAAGATTTATATTAAAAGATTCAAATTTATTTAATATATCGTAGCTATCTCCAATAGGGTTTTTAAGTATTGTTTTTAAAAAGTTTTCTTTAATAGTAGGTAAATTTTCATTAAATTCTATTTGATATTTTTTTAGTAGATCTTCTTTTATATTTTCCTTTTCTATAACCTTTGTGATATCTAAAACAGACTCTAATATGTCTTTAGGTCTACAGGGTTTTAATAAATAATTGGAAGCGTTTAATTCTATGGCTTTCTTAGCATAAGAAAAATCATCGTAACCACTTAGTATTATACATTTAGCCTTTAATTTATGTGAAGTTATATTTTGGAGAAGCTCAAGGCCATTCATTTTAGGCATTCTTATATCCATTATTATTATATCTGGATTAAGTAAAAGTATTTTTTCTAAAGCAGTAATTCCGTTATCTGCTTCACCACAGATTTCTATATCATAAGAAGTCCAATCGATTGATGTTCGAATACCTTCAACTAAATCAATTTCATCGTCCACTAAAAATAATTTATACATGTGAATGAATACCTCCATAAGCTATTATTTAGTATCAATTTTATGAGGGGATATTGGAATGGATAATTCTACCTTTGTACCCTCGTTTATACGACTTATTATATTTAATTTATAATCGTCGCTATAATAAAGTGACAGGCGTTGGTTTACGTTACCTATTGCATACCCTTTTTGAAAATTAGTATTCTTTCTTTCTTGATTTATAGAGGAGTGCAGTAAGCTATTCATAGTATCTTCATCTATTCCTTTGCCGTTGTCCTCAATTGTAAAATCTAAGTAGCTATTTGATAAGCATCCAGTTATCTTAATTATACTGAGATCATTATCAGCTTCGGTACCATGAATTATAGAATTTTCTACAAATGGCTGAATAATTAACTTTGGTATAAGGTAGTTTGATATTTCATCACTTATATCTATATCATAGATTAATTTATCTCTGTATCTTTTACTTTGAAGTAGTAAATAGTGTTCTATAAAATCTTTTTCAGATTTTACAGGTATAAATTCATTTCCTTTACTTAGAGTAATTCTAAAAAGATGAGAAAGAGCATAAATCATGTCACTTATTTCTTGCTGGTTACTTTTTTCTGCCTTCCAAAAAATCATATCTAAGGTGTTATAAAGAAAATGTGGATTTATTTGTGCCTGGAGAGCTTTAAGCTCGGCCTCTTTTTCTTTTAATTGAAGTGTGTACACTTTATCTATAAGAGTTTTTATATTGTCTATCATGTCATTATATTCGTATACCAACATTCCAAGCTCATCAGTATATTTAAAGTTTACTTTTTCTCTAAAGTTACCTTCTTTAGCTTTTTTCATAGAGGAAAGCAGCTGATTAATGGGTTGTGTAACTTTTGAAGAAAGGAAAATTGATATTAAAAATGACATTACGAAGCAGCTAATAATTACAGCTAAAGTTATAAACATTATAGATCGTAAGTTATGAAACAAGGTACTTTCTCTTGTCATAGATACAATAGTCCAATCACTTTTAGAGACTTTACTAAATGTTGTTAAATATTTTTCTCCATTTATCCAGATTGTGTTGTAGCTTTTTTTATCGTGTATATAAGGAAGTATTGATTGTATATTTTCACCATTATGAAGTATATTCTCTGCGTCACTTTGAGTAATTATTTTATTATAATTATCAAGCAAAAAAATACCACTATTTTTTGTATTAAAATCAGTGGAGTAAAGATTTTGTATAAATGAAGTGTTTATACAAATCAACATAAGCCCAGATTCTTCTAAGGTGTTAGTATCTATAATTGAACGAACCATAGCTATTTTAGGATTTTTATTATCAGCTATAAAAACATTATTCTCATCATCTAAATTAATCCATAATGGAGAACCTTTAAGTTCTTTTATCTTTGAATATATTGCACTTTCTTTTATTTTTTCATAAGAGTAAGCACCATTGCTACCATCTTTACTTAGATAATATTTAGATCCTTCATTTCCATATATAGACATAAAACTTATATAATCTTTAGATGCTAATAGGATATTTAGTGGTTCAAGACCGTATTTAGTAAAGTTCTGATATTCTATGGATGAATCTTTGGAGTTAGTAAAAGATTGAACCAATGGGTTTAAGCAGATAAAAGTTGATAAATCGATTACATCTTGTTGCAAAAAATTGATGCTACTACTGATTTGCTTAATGTCTTTAACATTTATGGAGGTAACTTCATCTTTAAGCGACTTTGAAGAAATCATATATGAGTATAGACCAAGTATTGTAGATATAAATATGATTATTGCAATAAAGAAAATCAAGATTTTATTTTTTATGCTTAAATTCATATACTTCACATTAAGTTTATGGTATAAAGGCGAGTAATTTTGCATAAGTCTACCTCCACATAGTAGGATATCTTTATTCTACATTAAAAGAAATATTATTTCAATTTGCTTAAAGCTACTATTAAAAACATCTGAAAAAATGACCCTATTTATTAAATTTGTATACTATGAAAATTTTGTAAAGGTTTATATAATCTATTTATAGAAGATTATGACAAAGCAATAAGTTATATTTTAACTGGAGATAGAATAATGAAAAAAACAAAATCGTATCTAATTAAAGTGTTTTTTATGTTCTTAATACCTATTTATCTATGGGGGTGTACCATGGGATCAAGTTACAGTATTGAAGAGCAAAATTCGGGTAAAGAAAACATAACGATAAAATTTTTGTCAAATTTGCCAGAGAGATGGTCAGGTCAAGGGAAGCTAGAGCAGCTACTTATTGATAAGTACATGGAAGAGAATAAAAATGTAACTATTGAGGTGGAAGCTTATCAAGATGAACCTTATAAACAAAGATTTAAAGCTTATGCCATAAGTAACGATTTGCCAGATATATTTTTTACTTGGGGACAACCATCTTTTTTTAGCCCAATTATGAAAGGGGGCTATGCAGCAGAACTTAATAAGGATAGTTTTAAAGAGACTGGTTTCATGGAAGAGTCTTTGAAGGGTTTTACTTTGAATAGAAAGCTTTATGGAGTGCCAAAAAGCAGTGATTATATGGTTTTATATTATAATAAAGGGCTATTTGAAAAGTATGCTATTGATGTACCTAATACTTTTGGAGAGTTAATAGAAGTATGTAATAAGCTTAACAAAGTAGGAATAATACCTATTTCTATAAATGCTAAAGATAAATGGCCTTTAGCACTTTTATATCAAAATTTAGTTTTAATGGAGGGAGGAGACCAAAATCTGATATATAATGCGATAAAAGGAGAAATAAAATTTTCTGAAAATGCTGTTTTAAAAAAGGCGGCTGAAGATTTAAAAAAGCTTATTGAAGTTAATGGAAAAGAAGAAATGATATCTCAGGAAGATTTTAATGCTTCAATGAATTTATTTACTCAAGAAAAGGCAGCAATGTACTATATGGGATCCTGGGAAGTAGGAATGGAAAATAATCCTACCCTTTCAGATAGATTCAAACAAAATATTAGAGTTACAAATCTACCATTAAGTAATGGGGGAGGTTTAGTAGCTTGGAATGGAGGTGGATATGCTGTTTCATCAAAATCTGAAGTGAAGGATGAGGCAATTAAGTTATTGGAGTATATGATGAAACCAGAAAACTGGTCCAAAATGGGTTGGGAAAATGGACTTATAGTTCCAGCACAAAAAAATGAAGATAACAGATATAAGAATGAAAGTGTATTACAAAAACAAATAGTTAATATTCTTAATAATGCTGAATCTCAAAGTGGAACTCCTTGGTATGATAGCTTAACTCCAAATTTTAAGGCTTCCATTGAAGATTTAAGCTACCAATTAGCCTTAGGTGGAAAAAACATAGAGGATTTTCTTTTGGAAGTTGATAAAGAAATAGCTAAAGAAAAAAGTGAGTCATGAAAAATAAATTAATTGAAGGGGGAAATCTATATAATGTTAAAGAAATGGTTATCCAGATTCGTAACCACAACTTTTACAACTACAATGCTTTTAGGAAATGTTTTTCCAGCAGGTGCCGCTGAGGGAAATGTGCCAACTTACCTTAATTCAGGAGCATCAGTAGAAGATAGGGTTAAAGATTTGCTTGGAAGAATGACACTAGAGCAAAAGGTAGCTCAGATGGTGCAATCGGAAAGAAAAACTACTACAGCAGAGGATTTAAAGAAGTATCAATTAGGTTCAGTGTTAAGTGGAGGAGGATCATTACCATCTAATAATACTGCTGAAGGATGGGCTGACATGATTGATGATTATCAAAGGGCAGCAGTATCTACTGAACTAAGAATTCCTATTTTGTATGGAGTAGATGCGGTGCACGGACATAATAATGTTTATGGGGCAACAATATTTCCACATAACATAGGGTTAGGTGCAACAGGAAATGAAAAATTAGTAGAAAAAGTAGGTCAAGCAGTTGCTGAAGAAGTAAGAGCAACTGGAGTAAACTGGACTTTTGCTCCAACTTTAGGTATACCTCATAATGAAAGATGGGGGAGAACCTATGAGGCATTCGGAGAAAATACAGAATTAGTAGCTAAGATGGGTGAAGCTTATATTAAGGGTCTCCAAGGAGAAAATCCTGATAGAACTCTTAAGAGGGATGATAAGGTTATTGCTACTGCTAAACATTACATTGGTGAAGGGATAACAGAAAACGGAACTAATCAAGGTAATGTTGTAATGAGTGAAGAAGAATTCCAAAAAGTATTAAAAGAAGAATTACTTCCTCCATATCAAGCAGCAGTTAATTCAGGAGTAAGATCTGTAATGGTTTCTTACAATAGTGTAAGCGGTGTAAAATGTCATGGAAATGTGGATTTAATCACAAAGGTACTAAAAGGAGACCTTAAGTTTAAAGGGATTGTAGTATCTGACTATGAAGGAATAAAGCAAATTTCAGGAACTGGAATTACTACTCAAAAAGATAAGATAGCTGTAGCTATAAATGCAGGTGTTGATATGGCTATGGAACCTAATGAATGGAAGAACTTTATAACTGATTTAACTGCATTAGTTAAAGAGGGAAAAGTAACTGAAGATAGGATAAATGATGCAGTAACTAGAATCTTAACAGTTAAATTTGAAATGGGACTTTTCGAAGATCCATATGCTCAAAGAAATCTGTTAGATACAGTAGGGTCTGCTGAAAATAGAGAAATAGCTAGACAAGCAGTAAGGGAATCATTAGTATTACTTAAAAATGATAATGATATAGTTGGTCAGTTGAAGAATAAGAAAAATATTCTTGTAGCTGGAAAAAGTGCAGATGATATAGGAATACAAAGTGGTGGATGGACTATAACTTGGCAAGGAAGCACAGGGGACATTACTCCAGGAACAACTATACTTAAAGGAATACAAGAATCTGTAGGCTCAGATGTTAAGGTAAGTTATAACAAACGTGGAAGAGCATCGGCTGAAAATGATGTAGCAATAGTAGTTATAGGAGAAACACCTTATGCAGAAACAGATGGAGATAGAACTTCAGATAAGCTAACATTAGATGCAGATGACTTATTAACACTAAAAAATATAAAAGAAACCAATCCTGATTTACCAGTGGTTGCAGTATTAGTAACAGGGAGACCTATTACTATAGCTGATCAAGTAGAAGATTTTGATGGTTTAGTTGAAGCATGGCTACCAGGGACTGAAGGTCAAGGAGTAGCTGATGTGTTATTTGGTAACTATGATTTTACAGGAAAGCTTACTATGACATGGCCATGGTATGCAGAAGATATAACAACAAAACATGAAGATGGAAAAGCATTATTCAATTATGGTTTTGGACTTAAAAAAGGTGAAAATAAAGAATTACCAGCAAAACCAGAGAAACAAGATAAACCTTCTATTCCGCTACCAGGAAAAGTAGAAACGGAAGCTTATTCAAGCCAAAGTGGTTTCCAGTTTGAAACTACTAGTGATACTGGCGGTGGACAAAATGCAGGTTATACTGATGCTGGAGATTGGTTAGATTATTATGTAAATGTTGCTGAAGATGCTAAATATGAAGTTGAATTTAGAGTTGCAAGTCCTGGTGGATCAACAGGCGGTATTGAATTATTACTAGGATCAACATTATTAACAAAGACTAGCGTGCCTGATACAACGGGATGGCAGAATTGGCAAACTGTAAAAGGCGTAGCTAACCTTAAAGCAGGAAAGCAGACATTAAGATTTAGAGCTGGAAGTGGTAACTTTAATTTCAATTGGATGAGCTTTACTAAAATAGGTGACTATGAGGCGCCAGAAGTTCCAGATGATGACGATGTAATTTATAATCCTCAAGGACAAGTTATTGAAGATGGTGCTGTTGAAGTATATATGAGTTCATCTGAGCAATCAGGTAGTATGAGTTGGTATGATTCTCCAAAGGAAATATCAAATACACTTAGTCAAAAAGATAATTTAGATATTACTTCACCTGATGGTCAAGAAGCTACAACTATAACTGTTGATACTTCAAAAGAATATCAAACATTTGTAGGTATGGGAACATCTATGGAAGAATCTACAGTTAATAACTTAGCTAAAATGTCTAAAGAAAAAAGAACCGAATTCTTAACTAAACTTTTAGATCCAGAAGATGGAGCAGGAATGAGTTTACTAAGAGTTACTATAGGAACAGCTGACTTCACTGGACAAGAATTTTACACTTATTATGACAATATTCAAGATCCAAGTAATCCAGATTGGTATAATACAACTGGTAAAGGATTCTCAATTCAAAAAGATATAGATTATAAGATAGTAGAAACAATAAAAGAAGCTTTAGCTATAAACCCAGATGTTAAAATATTTGCTTCTTCTTGGACACCTCCAGGATGGATGAAGGTTCAAACATCAAGCAGTAAAAGCTATGAAAATAATGCAAAACTTTTAAAAGGTGGTGCATTAAATGATGATTATATAGATGATCTTGCTAAATATTATATAAGATTTATGGAAGAGTATGCGAAGTTAGGAATACCTATGTATGCTATGACTCTTCAAAATGAACCAGAATTAGAAATTAACTATCCAAGCTGCAAAATGACTTCAGAACAAGAAAGAAAGTTAGCTATAGCTATTAAAGCTGAAGTTGCAAAGAGTAGCGTTCTAAAAGCAAAAAATATAGATCCTAAGGTTTGGGCATTTGACCATAACTTTAGTAGTGCAGTAAGTTATGTATCTCCTATATTAAATGATTTACAAGGGTTTGCTGCTGTTGATGGTGTTGCATTCCATGATTATGGTGGAGAGCCAACAGCAATGACTCAAGTTCACAACCTATTCCCAAGTAAATCAATGAATTTAACAGAAAGATCGGTATGGGGAACTAAAGGTGCTGATAGAATAGCTCAATATTTTAGAAACTATGCTGAAACTTATACTTCATGGGTTACCATGTTAGATAGTAATATAGCTCCTGAACAATGGACAGGAACTCCAGATCCAACTATGTGGGTACAAGATGCTAATGATAGAGAAAATTATTGGGCAACTCCAGAATATTATATTTCAGGTCAATTCTCTAAGTTTATAAGACCGGGTGCTGTAAGAATTGATACTAACTATGGATCAGCAGATACTGTTACAAATGTAGCATTTAAGAATCCAGATGGATCAATTGCTATGGTTGTTATTAATCAAACTGATAAAGCTCAAAAGTTTAAAGTGTTAAGTGAAGGAGTTCAAATAGGTGATGTAATACCAGCTAAAAATGTTGCAACCTATATATGGAATCCAGTAGATGTTTCAAAAATTAATTCTGTTTCAGGAAAATTTAGTTCAACAAACTTTATTAAGGCAACTGATAATGTAAAAATAGAAGGAGATCATATTGGGTACCTTAAAGAAAATACTTTTATAGATTATTTACTTGATGTCAAAGAAGCTGGATCGTATAATGTTTCTTTCGAGGTGGCAAATCCATATGGTGGAGATAAGAGTATTGTAGTTTCTTCAGAAGATGGAACAAAAACTTTATCAACTGTAAAGATAGCTCAAACATCATGGAATAATGATTGGAATGTTTATTCTGTAGCTCAAAATTTAATTAAATTTGAGAAAACAGGAATTCAGAAAATAAGACTTAAAATAGATGGAGAATTTAATATTAAAAATATTAAATTTGAAAAAATTAAGGAAGTACAATCTTTACCAGGAAAGATTGAAGCTGAGAATGTTGTAAATTCACAAGGTGTTGTAATAGAAAATGGACATGTAGGATATTTTGATCCTAATGATTTTGTGGAATACAAAGTTAATGTTCAAGAAGCTGGAGAATATAGTTTTAATTTAAATATTACATCAGGTAATGAAAAACCTACATTTGAAGTATATTCAAATGGCAATAAGATTGGTAATGATATTGAATTGAATACTACTGGTGGTTGGAATAACTGGCAAACTCAAACTGTAAATATAAGTCTTACAGAAGGGGAACAGATAATTAAATTAGTAAATAAAGTAGGGTTTGATCTTAATTGGTTTTCGATAGGACCAGTAATTGAATTAGAAGAAAACACAATTACTGAAAATTCTTTAAATGGAAAAGAAATAAAAGTTAATCTTACAGATGCAAGTTTTGTAGCTAGTTTAGATAAGAGCAATTGGAATATATCTAATCTTCCATCAGGAGTAGATTTTGACGTAGAGAGGATAGATGCAACTCATGCAAAAATAACTCTTTTAGGTGAAAGAACTGTTGATTTTGATTTAGATAAAACTGTTACAGTTTCAATGTCAGCTAAAGAATTAGTAGGTGGAGAATCTAAAACTTATAGCGTAACTGATGATTTTGTTATAGTTGCTAATAATGATGGTGAATCTTTATCATCGATTAATAAGATAGAACTTAACGCAAAAGAATTAATGATTACTTTAAGTGGTGGAACTTTTGTACAGGATAAAGTAAATACTATTACTTTATCAGGAGATATAATCTCTAGCGGATATGTTAAATTAGATTCAGTTCAATATGTGGATCCAACTCATGTAAAAGTTATATTAAAAGACTGGAAAACTTATTATGAAGATTTAATTTTAATAGTAAATGTACCAGTTGAGGCTTATACAGATTCTACAGGCAATAATGCATTAACTACAGATATTACATGTGAAAAGGGAACTCAATTACCTACAGCAAATGTAATAGAAAATACTGCAGTGACTTTAACTGAAACTAATGCATATAGGACAAAAGGTTCTTTAGCAGCAAATGTAGTTGCAGGAAATAGAGTAGATTATTATCTAGATGTAAAAGATGCTGGGGCTTATACATTAACTTACACAGCTAATAATAATGGCGGAGTAACTAATGCGATAAAAGTGAGTCAAGGAATGGGAACTAATATTGCAGGTAATCTAGTAACTTATAGCATGGGTAATTTCTGGGGAGGAACAAATGAATTTAAGGATACTATAACTCTAGAGTCTGGACTTCAAACTTTGAGATTTGAAGCTGTAAACCCAGGATTCACATTAAGCTCAATTAAAATTGAGAAAAAAGCACAACCTCAAGTTATTAGTGGAACTCTAGGAGAAAAATCTACTATTTTAGCTGATAGTTTCTATAGTGCATCTAAGGATAAGGGATATGCTATTGAAACTAAGAATAATATAAAGAATATTGGATGTACTGTAGCAGGAACTTATCTTGACTATTCAGTAAATGTAGCTGAAGCAGGAAAGTATAAGGTAAACCTTAATTATGCAACAAACGTTGGTGGAGCAGTAGCTGTTATACAAACTGGCGAAGGTAAAGAATTAGGAAGATTGTCATTAAGCTCAACAGGAGACTGGGGTAAATTTGTTGACACAACAACTTCCATGTATGTATCTCTTGAAAAAGGTGTACAAACTATTAGGGTTTATGTAGATGGTGATGGATATAATTATAGATCAGTTACTTTTGAACCAGTAAAGGACAGTGGAGCGCCAGAATTAACAGGTAAGGATGCAGCTATAGAAAAAGATAAGACTGTAGATTTACTAAAAGTATTATCAATTGTAGCCATTGATGATATGGATGGAAATATAACTTCTAAAGTTATAATAGATGATAGTAAAGTTAAGTATGATACAGTTGGAGAATATGTGGTTACAGCATCAGTTACTGATGAATCTGGTAACAAAACTGAAAAAACATTTAAACTTACAATAAGAGAAGATGGTACAGCACCAGTTATCGAAGGACACAATGCTATAATAGCTTTAGGATCTAAATTTGATCCAATAGCCGATTTAGGATTAAAAGTTACTGATAATAAAGATGGAGATATTACTTCAAAGGGTGTAGTTACTCACGCTGTAGATACGTCAAAAAATGGTGTGTTTAGAGTAAAAGTTGAGACTGTGGATAATGCAGGAAATAAATCAGAAAGAATATTTATAGTTAGAGTTCTTGATAAAGGGTTTATTGAAGCAGGAAACATTACAATAAAGGTTGGAGAAATTTTCGATCCACTTAAAGATGTTAAGGCTTATGATATAGACGGGGAAGATTTAACTTCTACTATAGAAATTTTATCAAATAATGTAGATACATCAAAAGCTGGAGAATATAAAGTAGTATATAAAATAGTAGATAAAGATGGTAATGTAGTAACTCTTGAAAGATCTGTTAAAGTAGAAAAGTTAGCAGAACCAACAGATCCAGAAGAGCCAGGGAATCCAGATCCAGGCAACCCGACAAATCCGGAAAACCCAGTAAAACAACCTGTCACAATCATAATAGATGAAAATGGAAATATGGTTGTTGAAATTTCTAAGATAAGCAACAAAGATGGTAAAAATGTTGTGGAAGTTAAAAATGAAGACAAAGATGTTATAGTAGAAATAACTGATATGGAAGCAATAAGAAATGGTAAAGGAAGTTTGGAAATAAAGAGTGATACGCTAAATATAAGTTTACCATTTGCCTTAATAGATAGAAGCCTTCTTACGGATGGATCAAAAGTTATATTTAAAACTTCTATAGAAGATAGTAATGATCTAACTAAAAACATCAAAGGGCTAAAGAAAGTATTTAACTTCAGCCTATCCATAGTTAATGGAGATAGTATTTTGGAAGTGCATAACTTTAAAGATGGGATTGCAGAGATAACAATAACATTAACAGATGACGAATTAAAGGGATTAGATAAATCGAAGTTAGCTGTATTCTATTATAATGAAGAAACAAACAAGTTTGAAGTTATGGATACTAGGATTGATGGAAATAAAGTTATATTTACAACTTCACACTTCTCAAAATTCATAGTAGCTGAAAAGGCTAGCAATAGTAATAATGGTGAAGTACTTCCTCAAACAGGTGGTATTCTTGATATGAATGGATTATTAGCTTTGGGAATAATGGCAACATTGGCTGGGATATTTGTTATCAAGAGAAAGAGAAAAGAAAATTATTAAAAATAATAAAACTTAAGATATTTAATTAATTGCTGATAAAATAATTTAAGGCTATTGCACCGGCTATATAATGTTGGTGTAATAGCTAATTTTTATGCTAAAGTTTCTACTACATGTACGATAATAGTATTATAGGAAAATAAATACATATAGATATGAGGGTTGCGTAGTGTATAGAGAAATAAGTGTTTTATTTAGTAAATTCTTGGACAAATATAATAATTCTATAGAAAACAAATTAAAACAAGAAAATTTTATTGGATTAGGAGCATCACATTTTGCTATATTAATTGGAATAATATTTTCTAAGGAAAAACGACTTTGTATGAAAGAGATAGCTTCTTTTATAAATAAAGATAAGTCGACAGTAACTCAGTTAGTAAATAAGCTTATAAGATATGATTTAATTGAAAAAAAATATTCGGAATCAGATAAAAGAATGTGCTACATGATGTTAAGTAATAAAGGAAGAGAAAACGAGGCTTTGTTTGTAAAAATATATAATGAAAGTGAAGCTGAAAATAATATTATTACTATAGAAGAAAGACAATCTATTGAGGATATTGTTAAGAAATTAATAATTTCAATAGAATAATAAAAAATATTCAGGAACTCTTTGTAAATGTTATTATAAGTGATAAAATAGTAGTGGGTAAAATATTTTTATAATTTTAGTAGCAAGAAGGGATGATTTAAATGAATAAAGTATTAGTAATGTGCAAAAAAACAGGACAATCTAAGGCCTTTAAAAAGGATGCAGAAGCTTATAGAGAAAATAATAATCTGCCATTTGAATGGGTATTCGCTGATGAAAATGAATATGTTGACGTGCTAGACGGTGTAGATGTGGTTTTGATGTCACCAGAAATGATATTAGTACAAGCTAAGGTAAAAGAGGATTTAAGCAAAAGAGGCGTAAAATATTTAGACATAAAACCAGTAGATTTTGGATTAAGAAGAATAGATAATATACTTAAACTTTTAGGATTATAATAAAAGCGGGCTAATATAGCTCGCTTTTAACTTTAAAAGAATAACCCATAGATGATAGGTATAAATATAGCAGGCAACATATTAGCTACCTTAATTTTTGTAATTCCTAACATGTTTAGCCCTATCCCAATGATTAAAAGACTACCTACAGCGCTCATTTCATTTACAATAGGGGTAGTTAAAATATTTTGAAGTAATGATGCTGCTAGAGTGATAAGACCTTGATAAACTAATACACTAAAAGCAGATAATATAACACCTATACCTAAGGTAGAAGAAAGAATTAGTGCTGTAACCCCATCTAAAATTGATTTTGTAAACAAAATATCATATTTGCCTAAAATTCCGCTTTCAAGCGAACCCACAACTGCCATAGCTCCAACGCAAAATAATAAACTAGCAGTGACAAAACCTAATGATATAGACGTATCTTTAGAAAAACTCTTAGCTTTATTTTCTATGAAGTTACCTAAAAGAATTAATTTCTCATCAATATTTATTAATTCACCAAGTAATGAACCAATAGCTATAGAAATTACAATTAGTAACATATTCTCACCTTTTAAAGTGCCTGAAATACCTATGTATATTACACATAAAGCTACACCGCTCATAATAGTATCGGTAAATCTCTTAGGTAGTCCACCTTTTAATAACACCCCAATTATTCCACCAACAAAAATAGTAAAAAAATTAACTATAGTTCCTAACATTTTTAAAGCCCCTTTCTTATTAACATAAATATTATAACATTAATCGATAATATTGAATAACAAAGCCTAAATAGTTCAATACTTAAAATAGTAAAATGCAATTATGAGGGAGTGTTTTTAATGGAAGAAAATTCGTTAAGCAGTATTATTATAATTTTGATATTAGTGTGTATAAATGCCTTTTTTGCTGCCTCAGAAATGGCAATAGTTTCTTTAAATAAAAATAAAATAAACATGTTAGCAGCTGAAGGAAATAAAAAAGCAGAAGCATTAATAAAACTACTAGATGAACCAAGTAATTTTTTAGCTACTATACAAGTTGGAATTACATTAGCTGGATTTTTTGCTAGTGCTTCAGCAGCTACTGGTATTTCCAATAATTTTGCTACCAAACTAAGTTATTATAATATTCCCTATAGTCAGCAAATAGCACTAATACTAACAACCATAGTAATATCATATTTGACTTTGGTTTTAGGTGAACTGTTACCTAAGAGAATAGCTTTGCAAAAGGCTGAAGTTGTTGCTATGTTTTCAATTAAGATAATTGTATTTTTATCTAAAATAGCTAAGCCATTTGTTAAGTTTCTTTCAGCATCTACAAATCTCTTGATAAGAATATTAGGTATAAGCACAGAAGGCTTGGAGGAAAAAGTAACAGAAGAGGAGATAAAGTCTCTTATTAATATAGGGGAAGAGCATGGAGTCATAAATAAAACTGAAAGAGATATGTTAGATGGAATATTTGAATTTGATGATAAAGTTGCACGAGAAATAATGACACCTAGAACAGAAGTGTATATGATTAATGCAGAAGAAAATTTTAGAGAAATTATTGATGAATTAATAAGTGAAAAATTCTCAAGAATTCCTATATATGAAGAGGATATAGATAATATAATAGGTGTCCTTAATATAAAAGATATACTAACTAATTTGTTAAAAGGGGACATAGAAAGTACAGATATTAGAAAAGTTATAAAACCAGCCTATTTTGTACCAGAGAATAAAAACATAGACGAATTGTTTAAAGAATTGAAAACAAGTAAAAATCATATGGCTATTTTAATAGATGAGTATGGAGGGTTTTCGGGAATAGTAACTATAGAAGATATAATAGAAGAGGTTATGGGAGATATATCTGATGAATATGATGATGAGGAAAATTCTATTATTAAACTTGATGCCAATACCTATAGCATAGATGGCAAGTGTTCACTAGAAGATATTAATGAAGAACTACATACAGAGATAATTTCTCAATATGCAGAAACTATTGGTGGATTTATGTTGGAGAAGTTAGGAAACATACCTAAAGAAGCAGATAATACTTTAATAGAATATGATAATCTACTAATAAACGTAGATACTTTAGGTGATAAGAGGATAGAGAGAGTAAAATTAGCTATTCAGAAAAAGGAGAAAATAAATGACTAAAATAATTATTTTATTAATTGCTATATTTATAATTAATTTGTTAGAGAAAAGTCTTAATAATTTTAACATATACAAAGAAAAGCAGTTTAATAGAGATTTTTTAGAATATGGATTCATATCTGCAGAGGATTTAAAAGAATTAGATGAGTATGAATTCTATGATTGGATTAAAGAGCTTGTAAATAAAATGGGATACAAGTTCATACGTGAATATGCAAATAAAAATAAAAGTGAAACTAAGTTTATTTATGAAAAAAACTCTTCTTTGGGATTGATGAAAATGATATATAGTTCTTCTGGTAAGATAGGGGTAGAATCATTACAACAAGAGGTTGGGTTTATGGCATCGAAGAATCTGATTCAAGGAGTATTTATAACATCGAGTGCCTTTGATGAAGAATCTAAAGCGTATATTAAATCAATATCAGATAAATTTAATATAAGTTTAATTGATGGAGATTCTATATGTAATAAAAAAAGACAATTGTGGTATTAAGGAGGGCGTTATGAGTATTTTAGATAGTTTTTATGGAGTTATATATGGAACGCTATTAGTTATAGTATCTTTAAAGTCAATAATTTTGCTACAAAACTTTATTAACATTGTAAAAGTCATTAGGGGAAAAGAAGAGAGATTAGAAGCGCTTAAGAATAAACTACTAAATATCAAGGAAATAAATAGATTAACTGATTACGAGTATATATTATTTTGCGAAGGTTATTTTAAGGAACTAGGATATGAGAACTTTGGAATACTTAATAATAAAAATACAATAAAAGAGATTATATGTAGAAAAGAAGATAAGAAAGTATTATTAAGATGCAGTAAGGAATCTGTTGATAGTGAAGTTGTATTGGATTTTATAGGAGCTATGATAAAAAATAATATATTCGAGGGTGTAATAGTATATTGCGGGAAAGTTGAAGCAAAGGCAATTAAGATAAGTGAAGGCAATAAAAATAAGTTTTCTATCGTTTTTGTAGATATTGAAGAAATTTTAAAAACAGAAGCAAATAAGGAGTATAATATAATAGAGGGCTTAAATTAAATGTTATTAAATTTCAATTAGTTCCATTATACATAAAAATCTATTATAATAGTTAGTATACAGAGTATTGGAGGAATGGCTATGGATGATAGAATTATAGACTTTAATGACCTCAAGAACAAAGCTAGAGATAAAGATATAGATAAATTTGAAACATATATTTATTCCTTATATTATGACTTAACGCAAGGGAAAATAACTATGGCAGATATGATGAAGGAAATTAATAAATATACTGCTGAAAATAACATATCTCAGGAAAAGTTAGTAAATATTCAAAAAGAAATTATGAAAAGATATGGTTTTGATGCTGAAAACCTAGAAGCGCAGATGAAGACTATGGGAGTAGATTTAAATGGAGCAAATTATGAAGAAGCTAGGAAAGTAATAGGTTTTCAGGAAAAGTATAAAAATAGACTTACTACTAAAAGTATACAGAACTATTCTATAAAAAATAGTAAAAATGATATCACAATATATTTAGATAATAATGAAGTTATGATTAATAGCTCAGGAAAAATAGATTTAACAGATAATGAATTAAACGAATTTTTATGCTCATATAAAAAGATATTAAAAGATGATAAGCTCAATATATCATTATGTGAAAATGTGAATAATTACATTTATTAAAATAGCTTTTATAGCTATTTTTTTATTTTGTTGAAATTTGCAATAAATTTTCAAAATGCTATAATAGAATGATGAAATTATCTAACTAAGGAGGGATATTTTGATTAAAGAATTTGTAAAATATTATAAGCCACATAAAAAATTATTTGCTATTGATATGTTCTGTGCATTTTTAGTATCAATATGTGATTTATTTTATCCTATGATTACCAGAAATATAATAAATGATTATGTACCAAATCAAAATTTAAGGTTACTTGTTGTTTGGAGTATAACCTTAATATTTATATATGCATTAAAATTAGTCTTAAACTATTTCATTCAATATTGGGGACATGTAGTTGGTGTAAGAATGCAAGCTGACATGAGAAAAAAGATTTTTAAACATCTACAAAAGCTTCCATTCAATTATTTTGATAATAATAAAACTGGTGTTATAATGTCTAGAATAATGAATGATTTAATGGAGATATCAGAATTAGCACACCATGGTCCAGAGGATTTATTTATATCATTAATAATGCTTATAGGATCATTTATAGTTTTATGTACTATAAATATACCACTGACACTTATAACTTTTGCATTTATACCTGTTTTAATATGGTATGCAATAAAGAAAAGAATTAAAATGAATGATGCTTTTAAGAAAACTAGAATAGAAATAGGGGATGTAAATGCGTCATTAGAAAACTCTATTGCAGGAATAAGAGTATCAAGGGCTTTTACTAATACTAAATACGAAATAGATAAATTTCAAGTAGGTAATAATAAATTTAGAAAAGCAAGAGAATATGCATATAAAGCTATGGCAGAATTTTATTCTGGAATGTTCTTTATTGTTGATATACTTAGTCTAATAGTATTAAGTATAGGCGGGTTCTTTACATTCAAAGGATATATAACCATTGGTGATTATGTTGCATATTTATTATATATAAAACTTTTTATGGATCCGATAAAGAGATTGATAAATTTTGTTGAGCAGTTACAATCAGGAATGACTGGATTTGAAAGATTCCAAGAACTTATGGCTGAACAAGAAGAGGAAGATTCTGAAAAAGCTACTGAGATGGGAACTGTAGACGGAAATATAGAATTTGAAGGTGTTAGTTTTAAATATGATGACGAAGAAACACATGTATTACAAGATTTGAATCTAAATATAAAATCTGGACAAACAGTTGCATTAGTTGGTCCATCTGGTGGAGGAAAAACTACTCTCTGTCACTTAGTTCCTAGGTTCTATGAACTTGATGGAGGTATAATAAAGATTGATGGAGTAGATATAACTGCTGTTAATAGAGAATCTTTAAGAAAAAATATAGGAATAGTTCAGCAAGATGTATTCTTATTTACTGGAACTATATTAGAAAATATTCTTTATGGAAATCCAGAAGCTTCAGAAGAAGAAGTAGTTGAGGCTGCTAGAAGAGCTAATATACATGAGTTTATTATAAATTTACCTGATGGATATAATACTTATATTGGAGAAAAAGGATTAAAGCTCTCAGGTGGACAAAAACAAAGATTATCAATAGCTAGAGTGTTTTTAAAGAACCCTAAGATACTTATTTTAGATGAAGCTACATCTGCACTTGATAACACAACTGAGATGATAATACAAAAATCATTAGAAGAACTAACAATAGGTAGAACAACATTAATAGTAGCTCACAGACTATCAACGATAAAGAATGCAGACGAGATTGTTGTATTAACACCAGAGGGAATAGCTGAAAAAGGAACTCATAAAGAGTTAATAAAAAATGATGGGATATATGCTTCTTTATATAGTCTTTCAGAAAGATAGAAAAATACTGCTATATTGAGAAAAACGAAGATATTTGATTTAATAGCTAGTTATAGTAAGATTTAAAGTTTAATAGTTAAATATATAGTTATTGAAGAAAATAAGTGTAAGTAATATACTTTAGATGAATTAAATATAGAGGTGTTTTTATGTTATTTAATATGAGCATTATAATTATAATGTTAGGAATTATTTTTACTATTATGGGTTTAAGAAGAGCTGATAAATATTAAAAGTCATAATTCGATTTATATTGACAAACTATGATATTTTAAATATAATCTATTTGGTTGAGAATACTTTCAGGCATAAGGGAGTAGCTACAGGAATTTCCTGTTTTAGATTATCAACAATTAGGTTTGAATCTTAATTAAAATTGTGAGACTTATATATAGCAAGGGTTGAGCTATATATAAGTCTCATTTTTTAATATAATAATTAGATTTTATACAGTAGTAGTTGGGGGAGTGTATACTCTTTGAGCAAGCTCATCATCCAGCATATAAAGTGCAGCAGGATTTTCTATTGATCTTTTTAACTTCTTTATAAGCTTGTTAAAAGTATCTTCCTCTTCAACTTGTTCATCTATAAACCATTTTAATAAACTTATAGTTGCATGTTCTTTTTCTTCTGTAGCTAAATCTGTTAGATTGTAAATTCTTTTTGTAACACCTTGTTCGTGTTCATAGGCAGTTTCAAAAGCATGGATTACACTATCAAAACCTAAAAGTGGTTGTTCAATAGTTTTAAGTTTAACTTCTCCATTTTTTTGAAATATGTAATCATAGAACTTCATAGCATGAGAAAGTTCTTCTTGGGCCTGAACTCTGAAAAAATTAGCGAAACCAGGTAAATCTAAAGTTTCACAATAAGCAGACATAGCTAAATAGCTATAAGAAGAATAAAGTTCATAGTTTACTTGTTCATTTAAAGCGGCTTGTAATTTATCACTTAACATTAAAACACCTCCAAAATATTCTTTAGTTAAATTATACTATTTGAAGAATTATTATTCAATAATTATGAGAAAAGTAGTATTACTATAAGTTTAAAACAAAAGTTTTGTTATTAAATGGATATTGATATATAATAATTAGTATAGTAATAATTATATTAAACATTTACAATACTAGATAATATGCAGTATTTGTGATAAAATAGTATAGTTAAGAATTAATATAGGGTATTTATGATAAATATACTGATAATTCTATTTAAGAATATAAATATGAGTAAAAATATATAATAATTTCACAATTTAGAATTTGACATTTGGTGTATAGAGAAATATTGAAAGAGGTGCGAATATGGAAAAGAAAAAAAATATATCAATGGCAGTTATAAAAAGATTGCCTAAATACCATAGATACTTAGGAGAGCTTCTAAGAAATGACGTGGATAGAATAAGCTCAAAAGAATTAAGTGAAAAGATAGGTTTTACAGCATCACAAATACGTCAAGATTTGAATTGTTTTGGAGACTTTGGACAGCAAGGTTACGGATACAATGTTAGAGAACTTCATGCTCAAATCAGTTCTATCTTAGGATTAAATAAAGATTATAATACAATAATAATAGGTGCTGGTAATATAGGTCAGGCAATTGCTAACTATAGATTTGATAGATTTGGGTTTAATATAATTGGTATTTTTGACGCAAATCCTAAACTTGTAGGAATAAAAATAAGAGACATAGAGATACAAGACATAGATAGAGTACCTGAATATTTGAAAAATAATATAGTTGATATAGGGGTAATATGCGTACCTAAAAATAATGCTCAAAAGGTATGTGATAAATTAGTTCAAGGAGGAGTTAAAGGTATATGGAATTTTGCTCCTATTGATTTAGATGCCCCAGAGGATATAACAATAGAAAATGTTCACTTAAGTGAAAGTGTGCTTACATTAATATATTTATTGAATGAAAAAGATCAATAGAGAGGGAAACCTCTCTTTTTTTTATTAAAAAAACTGTGAATTTATTTGACACAGTATTATCAATATGGATAGGATGAATTTTATATTAAATACAATTTTATCCTGGTAAGAGATAAAACAGCTTTGATATTAATTTATTTAATAGAGAAAAATGCCATAAAAGCCTTGCAAATAACTTTTATACATATTATAATCATATTGAAGTCAAAGAGTTGGTCATTTTTTTTGAAATTAATTGTTATAATATTAACAAAGAGTTAATAAAACGGTTATATAATTTAACAAAAAACCAATAATTTGTCTGAAATTGTATAATGAAACCTACTAAAAATTTAGCTTTACATTTTAAGGAGGATTACCACCATGGAATTAAAAAATGTTACTCTTGAAAAGAAAGAAAGAGTTGCGGTAGTGACTATCAATAGACCAAAGGCTTTAAATGCTTTAAACTCAGAAACATTAAAGGATTTAGACGTAGTTATTAACGAATTAGAAAATGATAAAGACTGCTATGTAGTTATTTTAACAGGTGCTGGTGAAAAGTCATTTGTTGCAGGCGCAGATATTTCAGAAATGAAAGATTTAAACGAAGCACAAGGTGAAGAATTCGGTGTTTTAGGCAATAAAGTTTTTAGAAGATTAGAGAATTTAGACAAGCCAGTAATAGCTGCTATATCAGGTTTTGCTCTAGGTGGAGGTTGTGAACTTGCTATGTCATGTGATATAAGAATAGCATCTGAAAAAGCAAAATTCGCACAACCAGAAGTTGGTCTAGGAATAACTCCAGGTTTTGGTGGAACTCAAAGATTACCAAGATTAGTTGGATTAGGAAAAGCTAAAGAATTAATTTATACATGTGACATTATTAAAGCTGACGAAGCATTAAGAATTGGATTAGTTAATAAAGTTGTTCCTCTAGAAAATCTTATGGAAGAAGCTTTTGCTATGGCTAATAAAATAGCAGAAAATGCACCTATAGCAGTTAAGCTATGCAAAGATGCAATAAACAGAGGAATGCAAGTTAATATAGATGAAGCAATAGCAATAGAAGCACAAGATTTCGGAAAATGTTTCTCAACAGAAGATCAAAAAGAAGGAATGAATGCTTTTATCGAAAGAAGAGCTAAAAGCTTCCAAAACAAATAATTAAGGTACGAATTAAGGAGGTAAAAATATGAATTTCGCATTGACAAAAGAACAACAATTAGTAAGACAAATGGTTAGAGAATTTGCATTAAATGAAGTAAAGCCTATAGCAGGTGAAATTGATGAAACAGAAGAGTTTCCAATGGAAAACACTAAAAAGATGGCTAAACTTGGAATGTTAGGTATTCCATTTAAAAAAGAATATGGTGGAGCTGGTGGAGACACCTTATCATATATAATGACAGTAGAAGAATTATCAAAGGTATGTGGAACTCACGGAGTTATAGTTTCAGCTCATACTTCATTATGTGCATGTGTAGTTGACGCATTTGGTAATGCAGCACAAAAAGAAAAATATCTTCCAGCATTAGCTAAAGGTGAAAAACTTGGTGCTTTCGGATTAACTGAACCAGGTGCTGGTACAGATGCATCAGGACAACAAACTACTGCTGTTTTAGATGGAGATAATTATATATTAAACGGATCAAAAATATTCATAACAAATGGTGGAGTTGCAGAAACTTTCATAATATTTGCTATGACAGATAGAAGCAAAGGAACAAAAGGAATATCTGCTTTCATAGTAGAAAAAAGCTTCCCAGGATTCTCAATAGGTAAATTAGAAAACAAGATGGGTATAAGAGCATCTTCAACTACAGAACTTATCATGGAAAACTGTATAGTTCCAAAAGAAAACTTATTAGGAGCTGAAGGAAAAGGCTTTGGTATAGCAATGAAAACTCTTGATGGAGGAAGAATTGGTATAGCTGCTCAAGCATTAGGACTTGCTGCAGGAGCTTTAGAAGAAGCAATTGCTTACATGCAAGAAAGAAAACAATTTGGTAGACCACTTTCAGCATTCCAAGGATTACAATGGATGATAGCTGATATGGATGTTAAAGTAGAAGCTGCAAGACAACTTGTTTATAAAGCTGCATGGCTTAAAGATCAAGGGATTCCATATTCATTAGATGCTGCAAGAGCAAAATTATTTGCGTCAGAAGTAGCTATGGAAGTAACAACTAAAGCAGTTCAAATATTTGGTGGATACGGATATACTAAAGAATATCCAGTAGAAAGATTAATGAGAGATGCTAAGATAACTGAAATCTATGAAGGAACTTCAGAAGTTCAAAGAATGGTTATCGCTGCAAATGTTATAAAGTAATTAAGGGAGGCTTAATAATATGAAAATAGTAGTTTGTTTAAAGCAAGTTCCAGATACAACAGCTGTAAGAATAGATCCAAAAACAGGAACACTTATAAGAGATGGAGTTCCATCAATTATAAATCCAGAAGATAAACACGCATTAGAAGAAGCATTAGTTCTTAAAGAAACTTACGGAGCAACAGTTACAATAGTAAGTATGGGACCTCCACAAGCAAAGGATGCTTTAAGAGAAGCATTATCTATGGGAGCAGATGAAGCTATATTAATAACTGATAGAGCATTTGCAGGATCAGATACGCTTGCAACTTCAAAAGCATTAGCAGGAGTTTTAAAGAAATTAGAATACGATATAATATTTGCTGGAAGACAAGCGATTGATGGAGATACTGCACAAGTTGGACCAGAAATAGCTGAACATTTAAATATTCCACAAGTAACTTACGTTCAAGAAGTAAAAGTAAATGGTGATTTATTAACTATAAACAGAGCATTAGAAGATGGATATGAATTAGTTGAAGTAAAAACACCAGTATTATTAACAGCAATAAAAGAATTAAATAAACCAAGATATATGAACATCGCAAGTATATTTGATACTAAAGATGCTGAAATAAAAGTTTGGTCAGTGAATGATATTGATGTAGATAAAGCTGAGCTTGGATTGCCAGGTTCTCCAACTAAGGTTAAGAAATCTATGACTAAGGAAACTAAGGGAGCTGGAGAATTAGTTGAAAAACCAGCAAAAGAAGCAGCTAGTTACGTTTTAGAAAAATTAAAAGAAAAACACTACATCTAATATTAGGAGGTAAGAGTAATGAGTAATATAGCAGATTACAAAGGAGTTTGGGTTTTCGCTGAGCAAAGAGAAGGAGAACTTCAAAAGGTTTCTCTTGAATTATTAGGCGAAGGTAGAAAAATTGCAGATAAATTAGGAGTAAAACTTACGGCTTTACTTCTTGGAAATAATGTATCAAATTTAGTAGAAGAATTAGCTACTCATGGAGCAGACGAAGTTTTAGTAGCTGAACATGAATTACTAACTCATTATACAACTGACGGATATACAAAGGTTATTTGTGACCTTGCAAATGATAGAAAACCAGAAATATTATTTATAGGAGCTACATTTGTAGGAAGAGATTTAGGTCCTAGAGTAGCAGCTAGATTAACAACTGGATTAACAGCAGACTGTACTTCATTAGATATAGATGAAAATGGAAAGTTCTTATTAGCTACAAGACCAGCTTTTGGTGGTAACTTAATGGCTACTATAGCTTGTCAAGATCATAGACCACAAATGGCTACAGTAAGACCTGGTGTTTTCTCAAAATCAGAAAAAGCTGGAAACAATGCTGAAATAATAAAAGTTGACGTTAAACTTACACAAGAAGATGTAAGAACAAAAGTTATAGAAATAGTTAAAGAGAAAAAAGATATAGTTGATATAAGTGAAGCTAATTTCATAGTTTCTGGTGGTAGAGGAGTTGGATCTAAAGAAAACTTCAAACTATTAGAAGAATTAGCAGAAGCTTTAGGTGGAACTGTTGGTGGTTCAAGAGCAGCTATAGAAAAAGAATGGTTAGATAAAAATTTACAAGTAGGTCAAACAGGAAAAACAGTTAGACCAACTATATATATAGCATGTGGTATATCAGGAGCTATACAACACGTTGCTGGTATGCAAGATTCCGATTTAATAATAGCAGTAAACAAAGATGCTAATGCACCTATAATGAAGTTAGCTGACTATGCTATAGTTGGAGATTTAACAAAAGTTCTTCCAGAATTAACAGCTCAAGTAAAAGCATTAAAAGAAAATGCATAATTGTTAATTACCTAAATTTAGGTTACAATAATATAGGGGGAGAAATCCCCCCCTTAGAAAATACCTTAAAATAATGGAGGTTAGTAATATGGAAAAGATTTTTGTTCTTGGTGCAGGTACTATGGGAGCAGGTATTGTTCAAGCGTTTGCACAAAAAGGTTTTGAAGTAATAGTAAGAGATATTAAAGATGAATTTGTAGATAGAGGACTTGCTGGAATTCAAAAGAATGTTGAAAAGTTAGCAGCAAAAGGAAAAATAACTGAAGAAGATAAGGATGCAATCCTTTCAAGAATTTCAGGAACTACTGATTTAAATTTAGCAGCTGATTGTGATTTAGTTGTTGAAGCAGCAGTAGAAAACATGAAGATTAAAAGAGAAATATTCGCTCAATTAGATGAGATTTGTAAGCCAGAAACTATTTTAGCTTCAAATACTTCATCTCTTTCAATAACAGAAGTAGCAGCAGCTACAAAAAGACCAGATAAAGTTATAGGAATGCATTTCTTCAACCCAGCACCTATAATGAAATTGGTTGAAGTAATCAGAGGAATGGCTACTTCAAATGAAACTTTTGAAGCAGTTAAAGAAGTTTCTGTAGCTATTGGTAAAGAACCAGTAGAAGTAGCAGAAGCTCCAGGATTTGTTGTAAACAGAATCCTTATCCCTATGATTAATGAAGCAGTAGGAATACTTGCAGAAGATATTGCTTCTGCAGAAGACATAGATACAGCTATGAAACTTGGTGCTAATCACCCAATGGGACCTTTAGCATTAGGAGACCTTATAGGTCTAGATGTTTGTCTAGCTATCATGGATGTACTTTACACTGAAACAGGTGACACTAAGTACAGAGCTCACTCACTTCTAAGAAAGTATGTTAGAGCTGGATGGTTAGGAAGAAAGAGTGGAAGAGGATTCCACAACTACAACGCTTAATTTAGCTTACATTTTACCACTATATAAATCCAAAGAATCCCCTTGCAATTTATTGCAGGGGGATTTTTTATTACAGCTAAATAAATTTTAGGGTATAATTTATATTAAGAATATAAAAACAGGAGAAAACTATGAAAATTAATGAATGGCAAATGAATATATTTGACTCTTTGTATGATGGAGTACTTATAGCAGATAGAGAGTTCAAGGTTGTATATATAAATCCAGCATATACTAGAATTACAAATGTAAATTATGAGGATATAATAGGAAAAGAAATAAGTGAAGTTAGATTAGGAAGTAAACTACCAGAGGTAATTTCAAGTGGAAAGAAACTAATAGGGATTAAAAGAAAGGTTTCAGGTATAGAGTATATAGTTAATATAGTTCCTATAATAGAGAATAATGATATAGTCGGCGGCATTTCTATATTGAATGAAATTAACGATATATATAAATTAGTTGAGGAATTAAGAAAGTCAAATGATATAATAAAGGATTTAAAAGATAAAGTTAAAAATATAGGAAATCAAGCTAGATATGTTTTTGACGATATAGTTGGAGAAGATCTTAAGACAATTGAAACAAAAGCACTTGCGATTAAGATAGCAAAAAAAGATTTAAATGTTTTAATAACTGGAGAAAGCGGAACTGGAAAAGAGCTTATTGCGCAGGCAATACATAATGAAAGTGAAAGAAGGAATAAGCCCTTTGTAGCTATAAACTGTGCAACTTTAGAAAGTAACTTTTTAGAGAGTGAGTTATTTGGATATTCTGAAGGTGCATTCACTGGAGCAAAAAAGGGTGGTAAAAGAGGACTGTTTTTAGAAGCCAGTGGTGGAACTCTATTTTTAGATGAGTTATCAGAGATGGATTATAAACTTCAAGCAAAACTATTAAGAACTCTTCAAGAAAATATTATTAGACCTATAGGAGGAGTATCGGAAATTCCTATTGATGTCAGAATAATAGCAGCAACCAACAGAAACTTAGAAACAATGATAGAAAACAATGCATTTAGAAGAGATTTATACTATAGAATAGCTATATTTACAGTAAACTTGCTTCCTTTAAGAGAAAGAAGAAAAGATATAATACCTCTATCAAAGAATTTTTTAAAAAGAATTGAAAAGAAATTCAGAAAAGATTTATCTCTAAATGAAGAAGTGTTGAAGTTACTAGAAAGTTTTAAGTGGTCAGGTAATGTGAGAGAGTTAAAAAATGCAATAGAATTTGCGGCAATGATGACTGAGGATAATGAAATAAAAATCAGTGATCTTCCCAAAAAGATTCAGGAGGAAGGGTTTATACATAATCTAATTCCTATTAAAACTTTAGAGGATATAATAAAAGAAACTGAAAAAAATGAAATTGAAAAAGCAATAAAACTATATGGAGATACTGTTGAAGGGAAAAAATTAGCCGCAAAGGCTTTAGGAATTTCTTTAGCATCTTTATACAATAAAATTAAATAACGAGAGAGTATAACCTCTTTCTAGAATATTAGAAACTTTAAGGAATGATTTCTAATATTTTAGAAAGAGGTTTATTGTATATATTTACAGAGCTTGTAAAAGGATTTCACAAAGTTATGATAATAAGTTTCTAAAATTTTAGAAATTCATAAACAATATAGAAATAAAAATCAGAGAAACAGTGCAGTTTAGCAGTTAAAAACTTTGGCATAATACTTGCTTATATAGATATATGTGATTGCAGTAAAGGAGGGTTAGTTTTGAAAAAAGTTAGAGTAGGATCTGGAGCAGGATATGGTGGAGATAGAATAGAGCCAGCTGTAGATATTATGACTTATGGAAATCTAGACTATATAATTTTTGAATGCTTAGCTGAAAGAACTATATCTTTAGCACAGCTAGAAAAATTAAAAGATAAAAATAAAGGGTATAACGAACTATTAGAATATAGAATGGAAAAAATAATACCTTTATGTGTAGAAAAAAAGGTCAAAGTAATTACTAATATGGGTGCTGCAAATCCATTAGCAGCAGCAGAAGTTGTAAAAAGAATAGCAGAAGAAAAGAATATTAAAAATCTAAAAATAGCTGCAGTACTTGGAGACGATGTATTTAGTGAAATAAAGAGTTATATGGATTATGAAATTATTGAAACAGGTGAAAAAATTGAATCCATTAAAGATAAGATAATTTCTGCTAATGCCTATATAGGAGTTAAAGGAATAATAGAAGCTTTAGAAAATAATGCAGACATCATAATTACAGGAAGAGTAGCAGATCCTGCATTAGTATTAGCTCCATTAATTTATGAGTTTGGGTGGAAAGAAGATGAGTATGATAAACTTGCAAAAGGGATAGTGGCAGGACATTTACTAGAATGTGGTGCTCAAGTATGCGGAGGATATTATGCTGATCCAGGATATAAGGATGTACCAGACTTATGGAATATAGGATTTCCTATAGCTGATATTTATGAAGACGGAGAAATTAATCTATCAAAACTTGAAAAGTCTGGAGGAGTAATTTCTACAGAAACTTGTAAAGAACAATTGATATATGAGATTCATGATCCTGAAAATTACCTTACACCTGACGTTATAGCAGATTTTTCAGAAATAAGTGTTGAAGATATAGGAAAAGATAGAGTTTCAATAAAAGGAGCCAAAGGTAAAAAGAAGACCGGTTTACTAAAAAGCAGTGTAGGGTATAAAGATTGTTACATTGGTGAAGGTGAAATAAGCTACGGTGGCTCAGGAGCATATGAAAGAGCAAAGTTAGCTGGAGATGTAATAAAGAAAAGACTAGAATATATAAAGCTTCCTATTGAAGAATTAAGAATAGATTTTATTGGAGTTAATTCTCTATTTAAAGATAAAATTAGTGAAAGCATAAGTAATTTTAGAAGTGATTATACAGAGGTTAGATTAAGAGTAGCGGCTAGAACTAAAACAAAAGAAGATGCAAAAATAATAGGAAATGAAGTCGAAGCCTTATATACAAATGGACCAGCAGCTGGTGGTGGAGTTAGAAAATATGTCAGAGAAATAATTTCTATAGCTTCAATATTAATACCAGAAGAGTCCATAAAAACTGAAGTTGTTTATAGGGAGGTATAATTATGAAACTAAGGGAGATAGCCCATTCAAGAACTGGTGATAAAGGAAATATATCTAATATCTCATTAATTGTTTATGACATGGATGACTACGAAAAAATAAAAGCCTATGTTACAGAGGAAAAAGTAAAAGCATGGTTTCATGAAATTGTAAAAGGTGAAGTAAAAAGATATGAACTCCCAAAACTTGGAGCACTTAACTTTGTACTTGAAAAAGCTTTAGGTGGTGGGGTTACTAAATCTTTAGCCATTGATATGCATGGTAAAACATTGAGTTCTGCACTTTTAGAGATGGAAATTTGATTTATAAATAGGAGATTTTTTAATGAATAAGCTAACATCAGTTAATGAAGTTATAAAAAAGATTAAAGATGGCAATTCAATTATGGTTGGAGGATTTTTAAAAAATGGACATCCAGAAGTATTAGTTAATGCTTTATCTGATTCAGAAGTAAAAAATTTAACCATCATATCTAATGATACAGGAACAACTGAATGTGCCTTATATAAAGTAATAGCAAATAGGCAGGCATCTAGAATAATAGCATCCTATATAGGTGCTAATCCAGAGACGGGCAAGCTATTAATGAGTGGAGAAGCTGATGTTCAACTATTTCCTCAAGGAACCCTTGCAGAAAAGATAAGAGCAGGGGGCGCTGGATTGGGAGGATTTCTAACACCAGTGGGAGTAGGAACAATAGTTGAAGAAGGAAAACAGAAACTTAAAGTTAATGAAATAGAATATTTACTAGAACTACCCTTAAAAGCTGATGTTGCACTTATTAGAGCACACAAAGCAGATAAACATGGCAATCTTAGTTTTAAAGGTTCAACTAGAAACTTTAATGCAATAATGGCTATGGCAGCAGATTATGTTGCAGTAGAGGTTGAGGAATATGTTGATGAAATAGATCCAACTCATGTTGTGGTACCAGGCATACTTATAGATGCTATTGTAAAGGTAGGTGAAGCGTAACATGGATAAAAGAGAACTTATTGCAAGAAGAGTAGCTCAAGAGTTTAGAGATGGAAATGTAGTAAACTTAGGCATAGGAATACCAACTTTAGCTGCAAACTACATAACAAAAGATATTCAGGTTGTACTTCAATCGGAAAACGGAATATTAGGTTTAGGTCCAGAGAGCAGTGAAGATACAATAGATGAAAGTATTGTAGATGCTGGGGGAAAGCCAAAGACTATAGTTCAAGGCGGGTCATTTTTTGATAGCTCATTCTCATTTTCTCTAATAAGAGGTGGACATGTTGATATAACAGTTTTAGGAGCTCTTGAAGTTGATGAAGAAGGAAACCTGTCAAACTGGATGATACCTAACAAAAAAGTTCCAGGCATGGGTGGAGCTATGGATCTAGTAGTAGGTGCTAAAAAAACGATAATTGCAATGGAACACGTAAATAGAGATGGAAAGCCTAAAATATTAGAAAAATGTGTACTTCCACTTACAGCTGCAAAGCAAGTAAATAAAATAATAACTGACCTTTCAGTAATTGACGTGGTTAAAGGTGAGGGGTTAGTGCTTAGAGAAATAGCAGAAGGACTAACTTTAGAAGAGTTAAAAAGCTTAACTCATGCAAAGTTTCATATAGCGAAAGATCTGAAAATAATTGCTTTATAAATTCTTAAATTTATATGTTTAGGGAGGAAAAAAATGAGACTAATTATTAATGCTGATGACTTTGGATTAACTTTAGGAATATCTAAAGGTATAATCGAAGGATTAAAAAATGGAGTAATAACGGATACGTCAGCTATGGTTAATTCAGCATATTTTGAAGAAAGTTTGGCTTTAGCTAAAGCAGCTGGAATCAAATCTATGGGAGTTCATTTAAATATAACTGCTTTAAAGCCTATAAGTAAGCCTCAGGATGTAAAAACAATAATAGATTCACAAGGTAGTTTCTATAAAAATCCTAAATTAATACCTAAGGGTTATAGCTATCAGGAAATAGAAAAAGAACTTAAAGCGCAGATAGAAAAATTTCTGTACACAGGACTAGCCTTAGATCATTTAGATGTACATCATGGATTTAATGCAATGGAAGAAAAATTATTTACCTTAGTAATGAATTTAGCAAAAGAATATAAGGTACCTTTGAGAAAAAATACAGAGGAATTTAAAGCGTTAGCTGACAAAGAAGTTAAAAGACCTGATTACTTCATTAAAGAATTTTATGGTGATAATGTTACTATAGAAAAACTTAAAGAGATCTTACTTAAGTATAAGGATTTTGAAGGAACTGTAGAGATGATGACACATCCAGGTTTTGCAGATGAAGAGATAATGAAGATATCAAGTTACAATAAACACCGTGAAGAAGAATTAAGAGTTTTAACAAGTAGTGAAATAAAAGAACTTATAAATAAAAGCAATATTGAATTAGTTAATTATAAATCATTATAACAAAGGAGAGATAAGGATGAAAATTTTATTAGTTTGTGCAGCAGGAATGTCTACAAGCTTAGTTGTACAAAAAATGCAGAAAAATCTAAAGGATAATGAACAAGATTGGGTGATTGAAGCAAAGGCAGCAGAAGAATTTAACGATGTAGTTAAAGAATATGATGTAGTACTTTTAGGACCTCAAATAAGATTTAAAAAAGCAGAATTTGAAAATGTTGCAAAACAATACAATATTCCAGTAGATGTAATAAACATGACTGATTATGGTATGTGCAGAGGCGATAAGGTATTAGAACAAGCAAGAAAATTAGGGAATAAATAATTAGAATAATATATGCAGTTTATAAGGAGATATAGAAAATGAATGATATGGAAGAAATAATTTTTCAATTAATAACATATTCAGGAGCTGCAAGAAGTTCAGTTTTTGAAGCAATGAGCGCAGCATCTGAAGGTGACTTTGAAAAGTCTAAAGAATTAATGGAAGAAGCAAGAAAAGAACTATTAAGTTCTCATAAAATACAAACTAATTTGATACAAAAGGAAGCAGGGGGAGATAAAACAGAAGTAAACTTACTTTTAGTACATGCTCAAGATCATCTAATGACATCAATATTAGCTAGAGACCTTATAGAAAAGATGATAGAGATGGAAGAAAAAATTAAGGATTTAGAAAGCAAAATAATAACTTAAATGAAATCGGTTAAAAAATACAATTATCAGGAGGGAAATTAATGAACGGTCAAAGTTTAATGGAAAAGTTCAGTGGATTCTTAGAAAAATATTTAATGCCTATAGGAGATAAAATCAGTGGGCAAAAACATTTAAAAGCAGTAAGAGATGGTATGATGGCAATAGTTCCTCTTACAATCATAGGTGGATTATTTTTAGTTGTTGCAGCGCCGCCAGTAAGTGCAGATGTATTTGCATGGAGCCCAAAGGTTCAAGGAATGCTTTTATTACCGTATACAATGACAATGGCTATAATGTCTATATTTGCAACAATGGCTATAGCTTATAGTTTGGCAGAACAATATAATTTAAACAAATTAAATTCTAGTATAATAACAGGAATTGTATTTTTATTACTTTGTGCACCAGCTCAAACAATAATACCAACAGGAGCTGAAAAAGGAATGTCAGTGTTAGCAGCTACATATTTAGATGCTAAAGGACTATTTACAGGAATAATAATTGCAATAGGCGTTGTAGAAATAATAAGATTCTTAAAGGTTAAGAAAATTACTATTAAAATGCCAGACGGAGTACCACCAGCAGTATCGGCATCATTTGACTCAATTATACCATTAGCAGTATCAATAATTGTATTCTACGGAATAAGCGTTATATTACAAGCAAACTTTGGATTATCAGTACCACAAGTTATCAATAAGCTATTAACTCCAGCATTAAATGCTTCAGATTCACTTCCATTTATACTATTTGCTATATTAATGATGAAATTATTCTGGCTTTTAGGAATTCATGGAGCAAGTATAATGAGTGGTTTAGTTACACCAATAATGACTGCAAACCTTATGACAAATGCAGCATTATCTGCTGGTGGAGAAAGCCCAGTTAAGATATTTACAAGCGTATTTATGTCTTGTTATGCTATTAATAATATAGCACCAGCAGTACTTTCTATGAGAAGTAAAAGTGCTCACTTAAAAGCTATAGGTAAGGTAGCTATATTACCAGCAATATTTAATATAGGGGAACCATTAGTATTTGGATTACCTTATGTACTAAATCCAATATTAGCAATACCTTTTTTAGTTACACCTGTTATAAACATATCACTAGCATACTTTGCAGTAAGTACAGGATTAGTTGGAAAAGCAATTATAGAGCCACCATTTACTACTCCAGGACCTCTATATGCCTTCCTTGCAACTGTTGACTATAAAGCAATTATATTATGGCTTGTACTTTTAACTATATCATTTATAACATTTTATCCATTCTTTAAAATTTATGATAAAGAATTATTGAAAAAAGAACAAGAAGAAGCAGAAGCTTAAAAATATGTAGACAGTCCCTTCTTTTAAGAATAATAAAAGAGGGGAACTCGTCTTTATTAAGAAAGATAGGAGTGATTATATGGAGATTTCATTTTCACAGGAAAAATTTGATTTAAAGGTAGGAATGAAAATAGCTGGCTATGGTGGAAGAGTAGCTTGTGGTGTAAATGATGACTTAAAAGCAAGAGTAATAGTTTTTAAAGAAGATGGAGAATTTTATCCCTTAATACAATTAGACCTTTTAGCTATAGACTATTATTTTTCTGATTTAATAAAGAAAAATATAGAAGAAAAATTAGCTATAAAAAAAGAAAATATAATGATTAACTGTTCACATACTCACTCAGGTATTGCAGGAGTTGTTAATACTGATTTAAATATAAATAAAAGATATTTAGGAACCTTTGATAAATTTAACGAAGATTTAGCTAATAGTATCATAGAGAAAATAATAACTTCTATAGAAAAATCTCAAAACTCTATGGAGAAGTTTAAAATATATTATAATAGAAAAACAGTAGAAGGAATATGTACAGATAGAAACAATCCTTCAAATTATATAGATAATTTATTACAGACTATAAACATAGAAACTGAAAGTAAAAGAAAAGCAGTAATATATAACTACGCTTGTCATCCTACAGTTATGGAAGGTGCAAACAAATATATAACTGCTGATTTTGTAGGAGAAACCTCAAAAGTTTTAGAAGATAGTGGAGTGGCTGTAGCTATGTTTTATAATGGGGCTTGTGGAAACATAAGCACTAGATTTACTAAAAAAGAATCCTCTTTTAATGAAGTTAAGAGAATTGGAGGGACTTTAGGCAAAGAAGTCCTGAATCTAATTACGGATACTAATGAAGAGCTAGAATTGTCTAAAATAACAATTAGATCAAAAACTATTTCATTAAAAGTTAAAAAAATCGGCACTGAGGAAAGTATAAGAGCTAAAATGTCTCAGATAGAAGTAAAAATAAAGGAAGCTTTAGACAAAGGCTTAGATAAAAATAGTATAAAACCTTACTATTTTGAACTAGAAGGAGCAAGAAGAAATCTAGACTTATTAGGAAGTTTTGAAGATATCAAAACAATAGATTTAAAAGTGAGTTTCATAAAAGCTAATGATGTTTACATGGTTTATATTCCCGGGGAATTATTTTCATCATTAGGTGATAAGATTAAAAATGAATTTTCTGATAAAAAGGTTATTATAGTAACTTATAGTAACGGTTATATAGGATATATTCCAGATGAAGAGGCTTATGAAAAAGGATGTTTTGAAGTTATGCTTTCACCCCTTGATAAGGGTGAGGGTGAGAAATTAGTTTATGATGTAATAGAGATGATAAAGGAAATTTAGCAATGGTTTCTTAAAGTAGAATAAAATAATTAAATACATGGATATATAAAAGAGAGCAGCTTTAAAAGTGACTGCTCTCTTTTATCTAATAAACATGATTTATTACATATCCATTTTTAGATAACTCGTTTTTAATTGTTTCTATATGTGAGTGGCCATTGGTTTCAACTGTAACTTCTAGAAGTACATTTTTAAGTCTGTCTATAGCCTTAAATTGATTATGTTCAAGCTGGATTACATTAGCTCTAACTGAAGTTAATATTCTTGAAATTTCTAATAGTTGTCCAGGAGTATCAGGAAGTTCAACTGAAAAACAGAAAAGTCTTCCTCTAGATACTAGACCAGAATTAATAAGTGCTGAGATAGTAACCATATCTATGTTTCCACCACTTATAATAGAAACAATCTTTTTATTTTCTAGATTTAATTTCTTTAAAGCAGCTAATGAAGCTACACCAGAAGCCTCAGCCAAAAGTTTATGTTTTTCTGTAAGAAGAATGAAGCTTTCTGCTATATCTGCATCAGATACTGTTACTATATCGTCAACATAGGTTTTTATAAATTCATAGGTTAAATCACCAGGCACCCTAACAGCTATACCATCTGCTATTGTGCTAACCGTATCGAGGCTTATTAAAGAACCTTTTTTAAAGGATAGTTCCATAGCATTAGCTCCCTCTGCCTGAACACCTATTACTTTAATAGAAGGTTTTAATTCTTTTGCAGCTAAGGCAATACCACTAATGAGTCCCCCTCCGCCTATTGGACAAACTATTACATCTATATCGTCTATCTCTTCAAGAATTTCTAAAGCAAGGGTTCCTTGTCCTAGTATTACATCTATGTCGTTAAAAGGGTGAAGAAAATATAATCCGTCTTCTTCCTCAATTCTTCTAGCTTCAGCGTAGGCATCGTCATACACGTTTCCATGAAGAACTACCTCTCCACCAAAGTTTTTAGTAGATTGAATTTTTATAAGTGGAGTAGTTTTAGGCATAACTATTTTTGACTTAACACCTTCAAGTGTTGCAGCATAAGCCACACCTTGAGCATGATTACCTGCAGATGAGCATACAACTCCCTTAGATTTTTGCTCTTCAGTTAATGAACGAAGTTTGTTTAAAGCTCCTCTTAATTTATAGGCTCCAGTTAATTGAAGATTTTCGCACTTCATATAAACCTTGTTATTTGTTTCTTTAGAAAAAATATCGCTATACATTATGGGAGTCTTTATAACTACATCCTTTATTGTATTTCTAGCCTCTTTTATTTTGTCCAAATACATTGTTCTGCCCCCTTATGAATAAGTTACTGTAGAATATTATAGCACATATAAGGAAGAATTTATTACATAATTAAGAGTATATTATTTCAACAATTTATTAAATATTATAAGACATATTGTTAAGATTATCACAGAGGTATATAATATATATTGTGGTAAATGTAGGATAAAATGAGGGAATTTATTTTGAGGAGGATGTATATGAACAGATTTACTTTGCCAAGAGATTTGTATTTCGGATCAGGCTCAATGGAGTATTTAAAGACTCTAAAAGGTAAAAAAGCAATTATAGCTGTAGGTGGAGGATCCATGAAGAAGTTTGGATTCTTAGACAAGGCTATAAGCTACTTAGAAGAGGCAGGAATAGAAACTAAACTTATCGAAGGAATTGAACCAGATCCATCAGTAGAAACAGTATTCAAAGGTGCAGAATTAATGAGAGAATTTGAACCAGATTGGATTATAGCTATGGGTGGTGGCTCACCAATTGATGCTGCCAAAGCTATGTGGGTATTCTACGAACATCCAGAAAAAACTTTTGATGATATAAAAGATCCTTTCACTATTCCAGAACTAAGAAATAAAGCTAGATTTTTAGCAATACCTTCCACTTCAGGAACAGCTACAGAAGTAACTGCTTTCTCTGTAATAACAGACTATAAGACAGAAATAAAATACCCATTAGCGGATTATAATATAACACCAGATGTTGCTATAGTTGATCCAGACCTTGCTGAAACTATGCCTAAAAAGTTAACAGCTCATACAGGAATGGATGCTTTAACTCATGCTATAGAAGCATATGTAGCAACTTTAAATTCACCTTTCTCAGATCCTTTAGCAATAAAAGCTATACAAATGGTTTATGAACACCTATTTGATTCTTATAATGAGGATAAGTCTTCGAGAGAACAAATGCATTATGCTCAATGTTTAGCAGGAATGGCATTTACAAATGCACTACTTGGAATAACTCATTCTATGGCCCATAAATCAGGAGCAGTATTCCATATACCTCACGGTTGCGCTAATGCAATATACCTTCCATATGTTATAGATTTTAATAAAAAGGCATGTATGGATAGATATGCTCATATAGCTAAATGTGCAGGCTTAAAGGGTGAAACTGATGAAGAATTAGTAGATTCTTTAACAGAATCAATTAGAGAATTAAATAGAAAAATGGATATTCCACTTTCATTACAAGAGTATGGAATTGATGAAAATTTATTTAAAGAAAAAGCAGCACTTATGGCTGAAAGAGCTGTAGCTGATGCTTGTACTGGATCTAATCCAAGAACAATAGATAAAGAACAAATGCAAAAAGTGTATGAATGTGCTTACTACGGAACTAAAGTAGATTTCTAATAATTAATTAGCTTAGGGGAATAGATTCTCTTAAGCTAATTTCTCTATATAATTTAATGATTGATACTAAAATAAGAAAAACATTAATAAATTAATTAAAGAATAACGAAAAATATGTTAATATATTATCATGGCAAAAGTTTTATTAATAGATAATCTGGGGGGATATGTGTGTACAAGATAGTTAAAAAAAGACAACTAAACGAAAATATCTATCTAATGGATATAGAAGCACCAAGAGTAGCAAAATCATCAAGTCCAGGACAATTTATCATAGTTAAGATGGATGAAAAAGGTGAAAGAATTCCATTAACCATATGTGATTATGACGCTGAAGCTGGAACAGTAACAATAGTGTTCCAAACCTTAGGTGGATCAACACAAAAAATGGCTACTTACAATGAAGGAGATTACTTCCATGACTTTGTAGGCCCACTTGGAGTACCTTCAGAAATGGTACATGAAGATTTAGAGGAGTTAAAGAAAAAGAAAATAGTGTTTATAGCAGGTGGAGTTGGAACAGCACCAGTATATCCACAAGTTAAGTGGCTAAACTCAAAAGGAATTAATGTTGATGTTATAGTAGGGGCAAAAAGTAAAGACATATTAATATTAGAAGAAGAAATGAGAGAAGTAGCAGGAAACCTATATATAGCAACAGATGACGGTTCCTATGGACATAAAGGATTAGTAACAGAAGTACTTAAAGATTTAGTACAAAATCAAGGAAAAGAATATGACTTAGTAGTAGCAATAGGACCTATGATAATGATGAAGTTCGTATGTTTACTAACTAAAGAGTTAGATATAAATACAATAGTAAGTTTAAACCCAATCATGGTAGATGGAACAGGAATGTGTGGAGCTTGCAGAGTAACTGTGGGAAACGAAGTTAAGTTCGCCTGTGTAGATGGTCCAGAATTTGATGGACACCTAGTAAACTTTGATGAAGCAATGAGAAGACAAGCTATGTACAAGACTCAAGAAGGAAGAGTGGAACTTAAAAAAGTCGAAGGGGATACCCACCATGCCAAAAACTGTGGCTGCGGAGGTGAAGAATAATGGATAGAATGAAAAGAATACCTATAGCTGAACAAGCACCTGAGGTAAGAGCAAAAAACTTCGAAGAAGTATGTTTAGGTTACACAGATGAAGAAGCTAACCTAGAAGCCTCAAGATGTTTAAACTGTAAAAAACCTAGATGTGTAGATAAATGTCCAGTATCTATTAACATACCAGCCTTTATACAAAAGGTGAAAGATGGAGACATAAAAGCAGCAGCAGAAGTAATAGCAGAAGCATCCTCACTTCCAGCAGTATGCGGAAGAGTATGTCCTCAAGAAAGCCAATGTGAGGGACAATGTGTACTAGGCGTAAAAGGTGAAGCTGTAGCTATAGGAAAGCTTGAAAGATTCGTAGCTGACTGGACTAGAGAAAACAATGTAGATATCTCTAAAAAAGCTGAACCAAACGGCAAAAAAGTAGCAGTAGTAGGGGCAGGTCCAGCAGGATTAACCTGTGCGGGAGATTTAGCAAGACTAGGTTATGAAGTTAAGATATTTGAAGCATTACATGAACCAGGTGGAGTATTAGTATACGGAATACCAGAGTTTAGACTACCAAAGGAAACAGTAGTAAAAACAGAAATAGAAAATGTAAAGAAACTTGGAGTAGAAATAGAAACTAACGTTATCGTAGGAAGAACAATAACAATAGATCAGCTATTCGAAGAAGAAGGATTTGAAGCAGTATTCGTAGGCTCCGGAGCAGGACTTCCAAAGTTCATGGGAATACCAGGAGAAAATGCAAACGGAGTACTATCTGCAAATGAATTCCTAACAAGAAGCAATCTAATGAAAGCCTTCAAAGAAGGTTACGACACTCCTATAAGAGTTGGAGATAGAGTAGCAGTAGTTGGCGGTGGAAATGTTGCAATGGATGCAGCAAGAACAGCTTTAAGACTAGGAGCAGAAGTTCATATAGTATATAGAAGAAGCGAAGCAGAGCTTCCAGCAAGAGTAGAAGAAGTACACCATGCAAAAGAAGAAGGAATAATCTTTGACCTTCTAACAAACCCAGTAGAAATACAACAAGACGAAAAAGGCTGGGTTACAGGGATGAAGTGCATAAGAATGGAGCTAGGGGAACCTGATGCCTCAGGCAGAAGAAAACCAGTAGAAGTAGAAGGTTCAGAATTCATAATGCCACTAGACACAGTAATAATGTCTCTAGGAACATCGCCAAACCCACTAATATCTTCAACAACAAAAGGACTAGAAATAAATAAAAGAAGATGTCTAGTAGTTGAAGAAGAAACAGGAAAAACAACAAAAGACGGAGTATACGCAGGCGGAGACGCAGTAACGGGAGCTGCAACAGTAATCCTAGCAATGGGAGCAGGAAAAAGAGCTGCTAATGGAATCCATGAATATTTAAGTAAAAGATAAAGATAAGACTGTAGAGCTAACTTAAAAGGTTGGTTTTACAGTCTTTTTAGATACTACCCATAATATATAAAATATTCAGCAATTAAAGTTTTTGCTAATAAAAATTAAAATAAATCAACTTTTTTATGAAATATTGAATAAAGGGTAGGCAGAAAAAGTAGACTACCCTATGGTTGTGGACCTAGGTCAATATTTTGGACACATTTTAATTCTTAAATTATCATCCTAAAAAGATCTTCTTTCATTTGCGGAGTGATATAACCGATAGAACCATGAATTCTTTTACGGTTATACCAGGATTCAATAAAAATAAATAAATCTAATTTTGCACTTTCATAATCATAATATTGAACATTGTTAACTTGTTCTTTCTTTAAAATGGAATGAAAAGACTCTATGCAGGCATTATCATAAGGACATGCTTTTCTACTATTTGAGGCTTTCATTCTATATTTTTTTAGTCTATTAATAAACTCTGTACTTGTGTATTGAACTCCAAGATCAGAGTGAAAAATAAGCGATTCAGTTGGCTTTTGGATTTTATATGCATTATCTAAAGCAGCTATTACTACAGAAGAATCCATAGTCTTTGAAAATGAGTAGCCAACTATCTTTCTCGTATACAAGTCCATAATAGAAGCTAAGTAGCACCATCCGTCCTTTAATGTATGAATGTAAGTTATATCCCCTACCCATTTCTCATTTAGTTTAGTAGTTTTAAAGTCCTGTTTTAGTAAATTTACCCGTTCTAACACTTTCTTACTAGACTTTACTGGTCTAAATTTTTTAACTACTATAGAACGAATATTTAACTCTTTCATTAATCTTTGAACTCGCTTAATACTTATATAAGAACCAGATTGTTCAAGAGACTTTTGTATTTTAGGAGCACCATATCTACATTTATTTTCGTTATAAATTTTAAGTATTTTTTCTTTCAATACTCTGTTTTCCGATTCCCTCTGGGACGGAGTATGGTGATAAGATTGGTAGTAAGTACTCTTAGGCATATTCAGCAATTTACACATAAGCCTTACTGGATAAATTCCATGATTATCATCAATAAATTTAATTACAGCTCTTGATCCTTTGAGAATATGGCGATAGCTTTTTTGGCTAAAGCCCGCCTTTGGTGTAATATTTCAAGTTCCATTTTAATTCGTTCATTTTCTTTCTTTAATTTTGCGACCTCTTTAGAGTTTTCTTTGTTCTTCTCTTCAGTGGCTTTACTCTTTTTAGCTATAACAGGCTTTTGGGATATTTTCTGCTTAACTTGAGCACTATTAGTCCAGTTATTTAGAGTAGCTTTTGATACGCCATATTCTTCACATATATCTTTAATTGGTTTTCCAGTATTATAAACTTCCACTACCATTTTCTTAAAATCTTCTGTATAAGTCTTTCTTCTCACTTGGACACACCTCTCTTAACTTTAATTATAAATAATTATTAAAATGTGTCCATAAAACTATACTAGCACCAGTTGAATGGTTGAATGGTTGAATGGTTGAATGGTTGAATGTCGTAATGTAGCAATATCCTAATATCCTAATATCCTAATGTCTTAATGTCGTAATATCACAATGCCTTAATGTCCTAATATCGCAATATCGTAATGTCGCAATTTATTATGTTGAGACCAAACGGAATTTAATGGAGCTGAGGAGAGCTCCTACAGGGCATAGGTGCGTAATGTAGCAATGTCCTAATGTCGTAATAACGCTATATCATAATATAGTAATTATATTGTATTATGTTGAGACTAAAAGGAATTTCATTAAATTAGTATCCTTTCAAGAGCAAATTTAATAGTATATAAGTATAGCGTAAAATGAGTCGAAAAATACTCTTAAAAGGAATACTTTTCTAGCTCTAATAGGTATTTTTTTCTTTCAACTCCACCAGCGTAACCTCCTAAATTGCCATTAGTTTTTATTACTCTATGGCAAGGGATGATAATAGCTAATTGATTTGCACCATTTGCATTACCTACTGCTCTGACGAAGTTTTTGTTTCCTAATTTATTAGCAATGTCTTGATAGGTGCAGGTTGTACCAGAGGGTATTGTCTCAAGGATTTCCCACACTTGTTTTTGAAATGGTGATCCATCTTTAAATAAGGGGATTGAAAAAGTTTGTAGTTTCTTTTGGAAGTATAATTTCAACTGTTCTTCAAGATTACTGTTAACTTCAGTTTGTCCGGGTATTATTCTAGCATTGTGTTTATTGCGCAATTTCTCAATTTCCTTCTCTAAGCCTCTTCTATCCATAAACTCTAGTAAATATAGATAATTTGCATCAGATAAACTTATCATTCGTCCAATAGGTGTTGAGATTATATTTGCATTTATAAGCGTAGCCTTAGTTTTCTTTGGAGGGTTTCCCATAATCTTTGTAAAGGCATCGTTAAAGCCACTTGAGGATTCATATCCTAGTGACAATTGCTGATCTATCACTTTATCTCCAGCTAATATTTGCTTAAAGGCCAACCCCATTCTCCTAGAACGAGCATATTGAACAAAAGTCATACCGTAAACATCCTTAAATTTTCTTCTTGCTGTAGCAGAATGAATTCCAAGTTCATGGAAATCTGATTCCTTCCATTTCTTTTCAGGATTTTTTTCAACTTCCTTAACTAATAGTGTTACTTCTTCAGGGATGTCATTTGGATAGGAGAGTGGATTACATATTTTACATGGACGAAATCCAGATAATAATGCTTCTTCCGCAGTTAAATAAAATTCGCAGTTCTCGAACTTTGGTTTTCTAGCTGTACATGTTGCATGACAGAATATTCCTGTTGTTTTAATACCAGCAAAAAAAGTCCCATCATACTCAGGGTTTTTATCTAACAAGGCCTTATAAAATTCTTTCTTTTTATCCTCTAAAGTAATCATATGTTTCTCCCCATTCTATTTATTATTACAATTTGTGCATAATTTTATTATAAAGAATAATTATAAAAATATCTTTCGAAAAATTAACAAGTATTTTTGTACTTATTAAAAAAGCCAAAATATGCTATAATATGATATAATAAATTGTAGAATACTTAATGTGATTTCATGCAAGAATAAAGAAATAGGTAGAATTTTAAATATATATAGAATTAAGAGAGGTAAGGTTTGAGGAATGGATTTTAAAAATGTAGAGTTTTTAGATGATAAAGTAATTTTAAAAGAATGCAGAAACTTTAATATAAAACAGACCTTTGAATGTGGCCAATGTTTTAGATGGGAAAAGACTAAAGATAACACTTACATCGGAGTTGTTTATGGCAAAGTAATTGAGCTTGAGCAAAAAGAGGATACTATAATAATTCATAATACTAACAAAGAAGATTTTGAGAACATATGGATAGATTATTTTGATTTAGAAAGAGACTACGGCAGCATAAAGGAAGAGTTATCTAAGGATGAACTTTTAAATAAAGCTGTTGAATATGGATATGGAATAAGATTATTAAATCAAGATCAATTTGAATTGGTAGTGAGCTTTATAATATCTGCGAGAAACTCTATTCCAGTAATAATGAAAACTATTAAAAAGATATCTGAAAGATGGGGAAAAGAATTAGAGTATAAAGGGAATACTTATTACGCATTTCCTACTCCTAATGAGCTTAGAAAAGCAAGCTTAGATGAAATTAGAGATACTGGAGCTTCCTTTAGAAGTAAATACATAGTTGATACTGTAGAAAAGGTTAATGTGGCTATTGAAGCGGGAAATGATAGTGAATTTAGTTTAGATAGAATAAAGAGTTTAAGTGATGATGAGTGTCATGTTGAACTTCAAAAGTTTCAAGGGGTTGGAGCAAAAGTTGCAGATTGTATAATGCTTTTTTCTATGAGAAAATACTCATCTTTCCCAGTTGATGTATGGGTAAAAAGAGCTATGCAACATTTTTATTTAGCACCAGATGTGTCATTACCTAAAATAAGAATATTTGCGAGAGATAAATTTAAAGAACTTTCTGGGTTTGCTCAACAGTATCTATTCTATTATGCAAGAGAAAATAATATTAAATTGTAATACAAAATTTGTAATACATGTATATGTAATACATCGGAAAGAGGGTCGAGTACTCTCTTTTCTTTTATCTCTTTTTACGTACATTTCTTGATTTCTTTATATTTATATGGCTGTCACCAGGATGTTTTTTTATAAATTTTAAGTAACGTTTAATTTTTTCATCTTCTTTAAGTAATGATAGTTTATATAGGTGTAGTGCTAGTTCTTTATTAGAATATAAAGCATGAATCTGAGCATGGCAGGGTTTGCATATCATTATAGTTCCAAGATGTCTTCCACCTTCTTCTCTAGGAATTAAATGATGTTCTGTTAGTTCTGAAACTTCTCTTTCACATAATGCGCAAATAAAAGTGTTCATAAAACCTCCAATAAAATAAGTTTATATTCTATATTATTTCACAATAAATAAAACTTAGAAGTGTAAACTTTTACTTAAAAACTTTAATTTGATAATAATATAGAAAATGAAAAGGATTAACTGTAGTAAAAATATAATAAACTTTAGGTAATTTTGGCACATTAAGAAAGTTTCTATAAGTCGAAGTTTGTTATTATTTTAACATAAAATGTGGTATAATTATAAAGTAATATTAAAAAATGGGAGAGTGTTAGAATGTTCCAGTTTGAAACCCAACTTAATAAATTGAAACATGAAGTATTAAAAAATGTTGCAATTTTAGCTAAGGAAAATAGGCTAAATCAAGAAGAATTAGAAAAAATACCTTATGAAATAATAACAGATGAAACGCCCAGATACAGATGTTGTGTATATAAGGAAAGAGCTATAGTTGCTGAAAGAGCAAAGCTTGCAGCAGGATATTTAGCAGATGGAGATAAAATAAATTGTGAATTAATAGACATACGACCAAATGAACAGATAATTTATGTTATAGAGGCGGCTTGTGATAGATGCCCAATTAATAGATATACAGTAACTGATCAATGTAGAAATTGTTTGGCACATAGATGTTTAGAATCTTGTGCAGTTAATTCTATTTCTATGGTAGGAGGACGAGCTTATATAAATCAAGAAACTTGTAAAGAGTGTGGAAGATGTAAGTCAGCGTGTCCTTATAATGCTATTTCAGAAGTTATGAGACCATGTAAGGTATCATGCCCAACAGGAGCCTTAGCGGTTAACACTGAAGATAGAAGAGCTATGATAAAAGAAGAAGATTGTATTAACTGTGGAGCTTGTGTATCTGCGTGTCCATTTGGGGCTATTTCAGACAAGAGTTTAATTGCACCAGTTGCTAAAAGATTATCTAAAGGAAGAAAGATGTATGCGGTTGTAGCACCAGCAATATCAGGTCAATTTGGAATGAAGGTTTCTTATGGACAAATCAAAAATGCTATAAAGAAATTAGGTTTTGAGGATATGGTTGAAGCTGCATGTGGAGCTGATGCTGTTACTGTTCATGAATCTAATGAATTTGTTGAAAGAATGGAAAATGGAGATAAATATATGACTAACTCCTGTTGTCCAGGATTCTTAAGTTATATAGAAAAGAAATTCCCAGATCAAGTTGAAAGAATATCTGGAACAGTTTCTCCAATGGTTGCAACAGGAAGATATATAAAGGAAAAAGATCCAGAAGCTAAGGTGGTATTTATAGGACCTTGTACAGCTAAGAAGAGTGAAGCAGTAAGAGAATCTGTAGCTGATGCAGTTGATTATGTTTTAACCTTTGAAGAGTTATTTGCACTTTTAGAAGCCTTTGATGTAGATCCAGCTAATTGCGAAGCTGAGGTTGTAGAGGATGCATCTATATTTGGTAGAGGTTTTGGAATACATGGTGGATTAACTTCAGCTATTGAAAACTTTGTTTCAGAAAAAGGAATAGAAATAGAATTTAAACCTGTAAAGGTTAGTGGAGAAGCTGAAATTAAAAAAGCTATGACTCTAGCAAAAGTAGGAAGATTAGATGGTAACTTCATAGAAGGAATGATGTGTGAAGGTGGCTGTATAAATGGAGCAGCTAGAATGGTAGCTCCAATGAGAGCTAAAACTGTATTTAATAAATTAAATACTCAAGGAAGCAAAAAAACAGTATTATCTAATGAAAAGATAGAAGAATTTCATAATATTAATTTAGAGAGATAAAATCACAAATATTTGGATAGAATAATAATTAAGAAATAATTAAGGAGCTTGTAACCAACAGGCTCTTTCTTTATAGATTATTTATTTATATAATTATCTAAATAAGCGTTTAAGGGATGATATATATGAAAGAATTTATTAAAAAACAAAAAATTAAATTGCTTTTAATTCCACTAATTATTGCTGCTATTGTGCTGATGGTTCAATATTATTCTAAAATAGTTTTGGTATTTAAAGATATTGAAAGTATTAAAGGGATTATATTAGGATATGGAAACTATTGCTTTATAATCTATATTGCACTGCAGATAGTTCAGATTGTTATATTCTTTATACCAGGAGATATAATGCAGATAAGTGCGGGGTTTATATTTGGTCCTATAAGAGGATTTTTATTGTCTTTTTTGGGGATTTGTTTAGGAACATCTGTTGTCTTTTTTATATCAAGAAAATTAGGTAAACCATTTGTAAGTAAAATTGTGTCAGAAAAAGACACTTGGATAATACATAAGCTTGAAAAGTTTAAAGAACATCCTATGAAGGATAAAAAACTTAAGAAAATAGTTTTTTTTACATATTTAATTCCAGGAATACCTAAAGACATATTGGGATATATTTGCGGTGTTTCAGAGATAAGGTATAAAGATTTTATAATATATTCATCCATAGCTAGAATACCGGCTCTTTTTGTATCAAGTTTTTTTGGATATAAGTTATCCTTTGATAATTGGAAATTACTTGCTATAATAGCTATTATAAGTGTAATAGTTATTGTGATAAGTATAATAACAGGGAAAAAGATAATTTCCTCAATTGACGATTAAGGCGGGATTATATGTTCAAAAAAGAAATAACATTAATATTAGCTATAATAGCTGGAGCTATGCCTCTAATAATGCATCCATTCTCTGATGACAGCTATTATTTACCTAAAACTATATTTCTATATATTATGTATTTTCTTTTAATATTTATTTTATTAAGAGATAGAAAAAACATAAGCTTAGATAAAAATGATAGAGTGTTGATTATATATTTAGGAATAGCCTTATTAAGCACCATCTTTTCAATTAAACCTATGGTATCAATATTTGGTACGGAGATTAGGTATGAAGGGGTGATAATGCTATTATTTTATGGATTAACTTATTACTGTGGGAAAAATTATTTAGAGATAAATAAAAAAGTAATCCTAGCTGTTTTAGTACCAGCAGTAATTATCTCAATATATTCTATCTTTCAATTTTATAACATAGATCCTATACCTAAGGATAGTTATCATGCTAGAATGCTTTTTAATTCTATAGGGACTCAAGGGCATAGAAATTTCTTATCAGCTTATATAAGCTTATTTTTACCTTGCACTATAGTCTTATATATATTGAAGGGTAAAAAAGTGTATATAGGGGTAGCTGCGGTTTTATTTGCTTCATTACTATGCACATTAACAAGGAGCGGGTGGATAGCCTTTATAGCTTATTCATTATTAGGGGCAGTTTATATAATAATTAACTTTAATAAAAAGTATTTAACTAGAGCTCTTATACTTATGATTGCTTTTATTAGCATTTTCGGTATATTAGATTATACCTCTGGAGAAAAAATAAGCAGTCGTAGTGACCAATTAATATATGATACTAAATCTGCTAGTGGAGATCTTCTTAAAAATGGAAAGATAACAAATGAAGCATTAGGATCAGCTAGAGTGTATATATGGAAGGTTGCGTTAAAAGCTATAGAAAAGAATCCTTTGATTGGAAGTGGGACTGACACCTTTAGATATAGTATTGAAAAGTATTTCCCAGAAGATGGACAAGATTATATAGATGCTTATGGAGCTATAATAGATAAGGCACATAATGAATTTCTTCAAATAGCAGCTACCATGGGGATACCAGCCTTGATTGCATATTTAGTGTTTATATTTTTATCCCTTAAGAATAATATAAAAAATATGTGGAAAAGTAAGATAAACTTTATAATAAGCATAACTTTTATTGGATATTTAATTCAAAGCTTTTTTAATATAAGTGTTATAAATGTTGCACCGTTATTTTGGATGGGGCTAGGATTAGCTCAAAATTCTAAAGTGCTAGAAAAAGCAGAAAATTATATTGAATCTAAGGAGGGGCAGTATGAAGAAGTATGTTAAACCTTCAAAGGAAGAGTTAAAAAGAAAATTAACAGATATACAGTATGCAGTTACTCAGGAAAATGCTACTGAAAGACCTTTTAGTAATGAATATGATGATTTATTTAAGGAAGGAATTTATGTAGATATTGTTACAGGAGAACCTTTATTTTCTTCTACTGATAAATATAATTCAGGTTGTGGATGGCCAGCTTTTTCAAAACCTATAGAGAAAGAGACAATAAAAGAAAAAGCAGATTTTACTCACGGTATGCATAGAGTAGAAGTTAGAAGTAAAGAAGGGGATTCGCATTTGGGTCATGTATTTAACGATGGACCAGAAGAAAAGGGTGGACTCAGATATTGTATTAACTCAGCCTCTTTAAAGTTTATTCCTAAAGAAAAAATGAAAGAAGAAGGTTACGAAGAGTATTTAAAATTTATAGAATAGTAATTAAAAAGGCTGTGGTGCTAAAAAAATTAGTCCACAGCTATTTTATATTTATCTATTATTAAGTTTAGGAAAAATCTTTTTAATAATTATAGGAATTAATAATATAATTAGGAAGATTAGTAATATACTTATTAGGTAGCTGAAAAAAACACCTTCTGGTAAAGCATTGATTATTGGATCTGTTTTAGGATCAAAAAGCCAATCATCATTGCTAAAAACTATTTTATGAAACTTCTCAAAAGCCCAGCTAAAGTTAGAAACTACAGGTATAGAGAAAGCTATCAATAGCCCTGAGGCACAAATAAGGAATTTTTTATAGTTATTAAAAATAGATTTTAAAGTTTTTCTATTTATAAAGAGAATTATTAATAAAAGAACTACAGAAATCCAAAACAAGATGTCCATTTTTAAAAATAGAAGTCTAACCTCCATAAAATGAAATTCACCAGACGGAGAATATTTAAAGTACTCTAGGGGGAATCTCATAGGAGTGAAGCTTCTTAGATACTCCATAAGCTTAGTGAAATCAGAATAGATATTTTCTTTACTGATTTTAATTATTTCTGTAACTTTGAATATATCGATTAAAAACCCGTAAAAAGGTGTAAAGTTAATCGATATTTTAAAAGCTGCTGTAAGAGAAAAGATAAAATAGACAAAGTATAGGCATATTTCTGTAAATATCTTATAAATAGTAGAAAAATTTAGTTTTTTCATTAATAAGTTTCTCCTTTTAGTCAATAATAATAAATGGTTTTCCCATGTAAATAATTATAATAAGCTTTTAAGATATTGTATCATAATTTTTTAAAATAGTTATGAAGAAGAAATATATAGAAAAAAATAGCATTTTAAAGAGAAACTTAATTAATGGAAGATAATTAAAGAAGATAAGGATTTAATGGGATTTAAAATGAATAAATTAATTTGAATTTATGAGGCTTATTATTTATTATAATATTAGTATTAGCACTCTACTTAAATGAGTGCTAACAATTTGCAGAGTATTATTTTTATAAATTTAAGGAGGGGTTGTAAATGAGTATTAAACCACTTGGAGACAGAGTAGTAATCAAAAGATTAGAAGCAGAAGAAACAACTAAAAGCGGTATTCTTTTAACTGGAGCTGCTAAGGAAAGACCACAAGAAGCTGAGGTAGTTGCAATAGGACCTGGAGCAGTTGTTGATGGTAGCAGAATTCCTATGGAAGTTAAAATTGGAGATAAGGTACTTTACTCTAAATATGCAGGCACAGAAGTTAAGCTTGATGGAGAAGAGTACACAATATTAAAACAAGATGATATTTTAGCAGTAGTTGAATAATAGGAGGGATGTATAAATGGCTAAGACAATTGTATTTGGTGAAGAAGCAAGAAGAGCTATGCAAGCTGGTGTTGATAAGCTAGCTGATACAGTAAAAGTTACATTAGGACCAAAAGGAAGAAACGTAGTTTTAGATAAAAAATTCGGAACACCTTTAATAACAAACGATGGTGTTACAATAGCTAGAGAAATAGAACTTGAAGATGCTTATGAAAACATGGGAGCTCAATTAGTTAAAGAAGTTGCAACTAAAACTAATGATGTAGCTGGAGATGGAACAACAACTGCTACACTTTTAGCTCAAGCTATAATAAGAGAAGGACTTAAAAATGTTACAGCTGGTGCTAATCCAATGCAAATAAGAAATGGAATTAAAGTAGCTGTAGATAAAGCTGTTGAACAAATTCAATTAATCTCTAAACCTGTTAATGGTAGAGAAGATATAGCAAGAGTTGCTGCTGTTTCAGCTGCTGATGAAACTATAGGACAATTAATAGCAGATGCTATGGAGAAGGTTGGAAACGAAGGTGTTATAACTGTTGAAGAATCTAAATCCATGGGAACTGAATTAGATGTAGTTGAAGGTATGCAATTTGATAGAGGATATGTTTCAGCTTACATGGTAACAGATACAGATAAGATGGAAGCTAATCTTGATAATCCATATATATTAATTACAGATAAAAAGATCTCAAACATACAAGATATACTTCCTATATTAGAGCAAATCGTTCAAGCTGGAAGAAAGCTATTAATAATAGCTGAAGACATAGAGGGAGAAGCTATGACAACTCTAGTTTTAAACAAACTAAGAGGAACATTTACATGTGTAGCTGTTAAAGCTCCTGGATTTGGAGATAGAAGAAAAGACATGCTTCAAGATATAGCTATCCTAACTGGTGGAGAAGTTATTTCTGACGAACTTGGAAGAGATTTGAAAGAAACTACTTTAGACATGTTAGGTCAAGCAGAAAGCATTAAAGTAACAAAAGAAAATACTGTTATAGTTAATGGAAGAGGAAGCAAAGAAGAAATCAAATCAAGAGTAGCTCAAATAAAACTTCAAATAGAAGAAACTACTTCAGATTTCGACAAAGAAAAGCTTCAAGAAAGATTAGCTAAATTAGCTGGTGGAGTAGCTGTAGTTAAAGTTGGTGCAGCTTCAGAAGCAGAATTAAAAGAAAGAAAATTAAGAATAGAAGATGCTCTTGCAGCAACTAAAGCAGCTGTTGAAGAAGGTATAGTACCAGGCGGTGGAACTGCTTATGTTAATGTAATAAATAAAGTAGCTACTTTAACTTCAGAAGAAGCTGATGAACAAGTAGGTATAAATATAATAGTAAGAGCTTTAGAGGAACCAATGAGACAAATAGCTGTAAACGCTGGACTTGAAGGTTCTGTTATAATAGAAAAAGTTAAAAACAGTGAAGCTGGAGTAGGATACAACGTTTTATCTAAACAATACGTAAACATGATAAAAGATGGAATAGTTGATCCAACTAAGGTTACTAGAAGTGCTCTTCAAAATGCAGCATCTGTAGCATCAACATTCTTAACTACAGAAGCAGCAGTAGTTGATATTCCAGAAAAAAATCCTCCAATGCCAGGTGCACCAGGAATGGGAATGGACGGAATGTACTAAGATAGAGATATTAAGAGATAGCGAAAGCTGTCTCTTTTTTTATGTTTAAAATTAATGCAACTAAATATTTTATTATGGGTACAATAATTATTGATAGCTTTAATGGGTTGTTGAGTGAGATTATTCGTTAAAAATATAAAAAAAGAAATAATAAGAAAATTGTCGAATTAAGAAGAAAAATACCATATTTTTTTTGGTAAAGTCACTAAATATTTCTTTTGAATGTTTTACATATACTGTATAATGAAATTATCGTAATAAGATATGTAGGTGATTAAATGAGCGAAAAGAAAAAAAGGCTTGGAGATTTGCTTATAGATAGCGGAAAACTTAATGAAGCAGATTTAGCAATGGCGCTGAAACTTCAGGCAACTACTGGCAAGAGATTAGGACAGATATTAGTAGAAAAAAGGCTAGTAACAGAGGATGATATTCTTACTATATTAGAAATGCAAATGGCTATACCAAGAATACATCTTGATTTTACACCTATTGAAGAAAATGCAGTTTATAGGATTTCAGAGGCTTTAGCGAAAAAGCACACAATTATTCCTATAAAAATAAGAGGAAATAAAATCACCTTAGTAACTAGCGATCCATTTAATATATTAGCGATAGAAGATGTTAAGATAGCTACAGGTTTAGATACCGAATTAGTTATGGATTCTTCAGAGTCAATTAATGAGGCTATAAAAAGATACTATTCAAGACAAGTAGCAGAAAGAACAGCTAAAAATTTAGCTGACAGAGAAGCGAGAGAAAAAAAGGAAGAAGTTAATGTAGATTTTGATGAGGTTAAAGATGCTCCAGCTGTAAAGCTTGTGGATACCATAATTGAAAATGCAGTTAGAATGAAAGCTTCTGATATTCATATAGAACCCTTAGAAAATGGGGTTAGAGTAAGATGTAGAGTAGATGGAAATCTTCAAAAGGTTCTTGATATACCTAAAGAAACTCAAGGCTCTCTTATAACAAGAATAAAAATAGTAGCTAATCTTAATATAGCAGAAAAAAGAGTTCCTCAGGATGGAAGAATAATAACTAAGATAGATAATAAGGAAGTGGATTTAAGAGTATCTGTGCTACCAACCATTCATGGGGAAAAGGTAGTTATAAGAATATTATCAAGAAGTTCATTCCTAGTAAAAAAAGAAGAGCTTGGCCTTTCGAGTTACAATATGAAATTATTGTCAAGTATTATGGATAAACCATATGGAATAATACTAGCAACAGGTCCAACTGGTAGTGGTAAATCCACAACACTTTACACTTTATTAAATGAGTTAAATACTTTAGATAAAAACATAATAACAGTTGAAGATCCAGTGGAATATGTAATGGAAGGAATAAGTCAGGTTAATGTAAATACAAAAGCAGGCTTAACCTTTGCTTCGGGTCTTAGAAGTATATTAAGACAAGATCCTGATATAGTGATGGTAGGAGAGATAAGAGATAATGAAACGGCTGAAATAGCTATAAGAGCAGCAATAACAGGTCATATAGTATTAAGCACAATTCATACTAACGATGCTCCATCAACTATAGCTAGATTAGAGGACATGAACATAGAACCATACCTAATATCCACATCTATAACAGGAATAATAGCTCAAAGACTAGTTAGAAAAGTTTGTCCGCATTGTTTTGAAGAATATGAGGCAAGCGAATATGAAAAAGAGATGTTGGAAATTAATAAAAACGAAAAGCTTTCTCTTGTACGAGCAAAAGGATGCCCTTTATGCCAAAACATAGGTTATAAAGGAAGAATAGGTATATATGAAATCATGGAAATTAAAAGAGAGTTAAGAGAAGCTGTTAATAATAAAAAAAATACAGATGAACTTAGAGATATAGCTATAAAAAATGGAATGAAAACTCTTAAAATGGCTTGTACAGAGCATGTTTTAAATAAGATTACCACAGTCGAGGAACTTCTTAGAGTTACCTTCTTAAAGGAATAGAAATAAAGGTGATGTAAATGGCTATTTATAATTATGAGGCTAGAAACTTACAAGGAAATAAGATAAAAGGTTCTATGGAGGCTATAAGCAGGGAGGATGTTATTCAAAGCTTAAGAGGAAGAGAATATTATCCCATATCTGTTGAAGAATTTGTAGATAGAAGTGCCTTAAATATAGAACTTTTTAATAAGATAACCACAAAGGATTTATCAATATTTTGTAGACAATTTGCCTTTGTATTAGGTTCTGGAACCCCTATTATAAGATGTTTAGAAATATGTATAGAGCAATCAAGTAATAAGAAAATGAGAGAGGTTCTAATAAGGTCTAAAGAGCAGATACAAAGAGGAAGAAGCTTATCAGATTGTCTAAAGTATGAAAAAGACATACCAGAAATGATGATTAACTTAATTGAAGCTGGAGAAGCTTCAGGAAAATTAGATAAAATCATAGAAGACTTAGCAGAATATTATGATAGTCTCTATAAACAGGAGCAAAAAGTTAAAAGTGCTTTAAGTTATCCTAAATTTGTAGGAGCTTTTGCTATCCTTATAGTTGCATTTTTACTTATATTCGTTGTTCCAAGTTTTGTAGAGAACTTAGTAGATATAGGTGGAGATATACCAACCTTAACTAAAATTGTTATGGGCCTATCTAAATTCTTAACTAGAAGTTGGATATTAGTGCTACTAGTAGTAGGAGCCATATATATAATTAAAAAATTCATGTTAGATAGAGATGAAGCCTATATAGAAAAAAGGGACTTTAATAGATTAAAGATACCTGTTTTTGGAGAAATAAACAAACAAATAGTGTCAGCAAGATTTGCTAAAACTTTATCTATATTGATATCTTCAGGACTTGGGGTAATCCAGTCATTAGAAATATCAGCTAAGGTTGTAGGAAATCTTCATATAAAAAATAAATTAAACCTTGCAAAAGAGGATATCAAAAAGGGAAATGCCATAGGGAAGACCCTAGAGGATATGCAACTTTTTCCTCTTATGCTTACTCAGATGATAAACTTAGGAGAAGAAACTGGAACCTTGGAAGAGGTTTTAGAAAGAACCTCCAAGTTCTATGATGGGGAGGTGGAAAACGCCACTAGCAAGTTAGTTTCATCTATAGAACCAATGATGATAGTAATACTATCAGCAATTGTTTTAATTATAGTACTATCAATGATTCTGCCATTAACAAGTATGATGGAGGGAATCAACAACATTCAACATTAACAAATAAATTATATAATACGGAGGGATTTTAATGATGATGAAAAAAATAAACAAAAAGAAAAAAGGTTTTACACTAATCGAACTTATAGCTGTTATAGCGATTATAGGAATATTAGCAGCTGTGTTGGTGCCAAGAGTTTCTAAATATATTGGAGAAGCTAAAAATACTAAGGTTATAGCTCAAGCTAGAACTGCGGTTATGGAAGTTGAAGCAAATAATGCTAAAAAGGATATTGGAGTAGCTGATACAGCGACAGTAAAATCATTAACTACTGCAGGAACTGCAATTATTACAGATGCAACTGAAAAAACTAACTTTGAAAAGGATACAGCTATGGTTACAGATTTAACAATAGCTCAGTGTAAGCAAATAGTTAATGATGGAGCTACATTCACCATAACTAATGGAAAAGCTACAATGTAGCAAAACATGGTTTTATTTAATACCTCCCACCTCGGGAGGTATTACCATACCATAAAAATGGAGAAGTAAAATGAATACAGTTATAAGTATTTTTGTTTTTTTATATGGAATTATTATAGGAAGTTTTTTAAACGTATGTATTTATAGAATACCTAAAGGGGAATCAATAGCATATCCTCCATCTCATTGCAGTAATTGTAATAATAAATTAGGATGGAAGGATTTATTTCCAGTATTTAGTTTTTTGTTTTTAAAAGGAAAGTGTAGATATTGTGGAGAGAAGATTTCTATTCAGTACCCATTAGTTGAGTTAGTAAATGGACTTTTATATTTAAGTTTATTATTTAAGTTTGGGTTTGGTGTTAAGTTTATATTGATATGTTTATTTATATCATTGATTTTAGTTATTGGAGTAATTGATTATAAAACTCAGGATATCTATGACAACACTATTTATGTTGGAGTTGTGCTTGGCGTTTTGTATATTGGGATTGAAAAATATTTAGGTGGAGTATCACCATTTAATTATATATTGGGAGCTGTAATATCAGCTGGAATTCTTGCCTTAATAGCTATAACAACTAAAGCTATGGGGTGGGGAGATGTGGAATTAGTATTTATAATAGGACTCTTTTTAGGATGGCCTAATGCATTATTGATGTTATTTATATCTATAGTATTAGGAGGAATAGTAGGAAGCCTACTTTTAATAATCAAGTATAAGTCTATAGGAGGACATTATATGGCATTTGGTCCTTATATAGCTTTAGCAGGATATATAACCTTGATGTATGGAAATGAAATATTAAACTGGTACTTAAAAATGTTTATTTAAGGTTTGAGGTGAAAGCATGTTTGAAAAAGACAAAATATCCATTGATATTTCTAGAGACAGAATAGCTATAGTTGTTGGAACTAAAACAAAGATAAAAAAGGCGACTATACTAGAAACACCTAAAGGTTCATATTTGCAAGATAGAATAGAAAATACAGAGCTATTATCTAACGTAATTAAAGATTATTTAGTTAAAGAAAAAATAAGAGTAAAAGATGTCTCCTTTACAGTAAAAGGGCAGGATGTAATAACTAGGCACACCATACTTCCCCTTTTAGGAGAAGAGCCTATGAGAGAAGCTGTATCTTGGGAACTTAGACAATATCTTAATGATAGAGTAGACGAATATTATTATGACTATGAGATTCTACAGGAGTTAGGCGAAGGTAAAGCTAAAAATGCAGATGTAATAATAGCAGCCGTAGAAATGAATAAAATAGATGCCTATGTTGAGATTGCAGAAAGATTAAAATTAGAGTTAGTAGCTTTAGATACTTATGCAACAATAGGTGCAAGGATGCTAAAGAGTTCCAGGGTATTTAAGGATAAAGAAGATGTTATTGGTTTAATAACACTAAATAGTGATACAGCATCTTTTCATATAGCTAGTTCTGGAAAGCTTGAAATAGAAAAGTATCAGAACATGGGAATATTAGGGAATAATTTAGATCAGATAGAAAGCATAGAAGCTTATAATGAGTATTTATATAAAATAGATTTAACTGAAGAAGATATTAACGAAGAAAGCACAAGTGTAAGAAGAATAATAAACACAATAAGCTCCTATTTTAATTCTATAATTCAGTTTTATTCTGTTGGAAAAGTAAAAAAGAACTTAGACAGAATATATCTAATAGGAAGTGGAGCAAAAGTAAAAGGGGTTAAAGAAGAATTCTCAAAGATTTTTAATACAGAAATAGTAGAAATAGATGATTTTAAAACCTTAAGATATAATGTTAAAGTTCCAAGAAGTATAACTTTAAATGATTATTTTTACTCCTATGGATTAATGCTAAATAATAGTGGAAAAGAGCTTAATCTACTACCTTATAACTTAAAATTAAATGATTTAAGAGGAAAGAAAAAAGCTGTTTATATAGCTTCAATAATTTTTGTATTAGTAGTATTTTTAGGTGGAATCGGATATTTAAAAGGAAAAGAAATGTATTTGAATTCCTCAAAAGATAAGTTAATAAATAAGATTAACAGCAATCAGGAGAATGTTGATAAATTAAACACACTTGAAAATGATATAAGTTTATACAACAGTCATATAGAAAAGGTAAAAGTTTTAAATGAGCAAAAAGATAAAAAGACAGATGACTTAATTCGTGATATTCAAAAGCTTATACCTGGAGAAGTTACAGTAAGCAGCTTTTCTATTACAGGCAGTAATATATCTATAAGTGGTGCTAGTAGTAATTATGATAAAATATCTGAGTTTTGGGCAAATGTTAGAGAAGATGCAAGATTTAAAGATTCTCACATTGCAAGCATAACTAAAGGGGAAGCATCAAGTAGCTTTACTTTAGAAATCCTTGTTCAAGGAGGGCAAAGCTAATGAAAAAGATAGATTTAGGTTTAAATAAATTAAGTCATAAAGAAAAAATACTATTATTAATAGTAGCTATAATGTCAGTCTTTTTTGTTTATTATAATTATTTAATAATTCCAACCATGGATAAACTTGCCCCTCTAGAAACAGAAGTTGAAGCTTTAAGAAATAAAACATTAAACTATGAAAATATAGAAAATAAAATAATTATTAAAGAAAAAGAGTATAATGAATTAAAAGATAAATATAATGAATCTGCCAGAGCATTACCTAAGATTGATAAATATCCAGAACTTTCTAAGGACTTAAATGACTTGGCAAATAAAAACACAGTTACACTCCAAAGTATAGCAATGGAGAAAGGACAAGTGTATCAACAGGGAGATACTTCTAAAGATGCTAGTATTCCTTCAACCTCCAACAAAGGGGGATTAAGTACACAGAAGGTTACACTTTCATTAAGAGGTGACTTTTCAAACATATTAAATCTAGTTAATGATTTAGAAAATGGATCAAGAATATGTGAAATTAATTCCATTACGTCAACAAAAGAAAGTTCAACTATAAATTTAACGTTCTACTATGCGCCAGGGGACATGGAAGAAAATTATGATTTTAATAGTGGAAGTTATGGAAAAGACAATATGTTTAATTAAAATCACTAAGATTGAGGTGATTTAGATGAAAAAGAAAAAAGGATTTACTCTAATAGAGATGATTGCATCAATGGCAATGCTAGTACTTATTTTTTCAGTAATAGCTTCATTGATGCTACTGGCAATTAAAACAAATGTAAGAAACGAAAAGGATTTAGATTCAAATAGTGTGTCTAAGGCTTTTGTGGAATTAGTAAATAGTAAGAAAGTAGATAATATTTTATCAATGCCTGATGCTGATAAAGATAATAATATTTTGGTTGATATGTCAGGGAATCAATATAAGATTACGTTTGATGATGTAGATGACCTAAATAATTTAGTGAATAAATTGTTTAGTAAAGCCACATATGGAAGTTTTAAGGATATAACTTCTGATTTTGAAAACATATCAGATGATGGGAAAAAATATGCTATAAAAATAGAAGTTAGTGAAGTTAAAGAAGATGAAGTAAGTACTTATAAAATTGATATAAATTCATGGAATTTAAATAATATTAATACAAGTAAAATAAATAGAAAAATATATATAAACTATATAAAAAACTAGGGGGAGTAGGTATGAAAAAGAAAAAAGGGTTCACCCTAGTAGAAATGATAGCTGTTATAGCTATTATAGGTATAACTGGAGCTTTAGTATTTACTCTTTTTGGGAAAACGCATAAAGTTTTTAGTGCGGCAGAAAAAGAAAGTGTAGATGTTGATAGTGCTAGAAGTATTTTGTCTGTAATTGGAGAAGATATAATGATGGCAAATTCTATTAAGGCAGAAAGTGAAGACTCTGAATACTTAAAGAAAGAAAAATATTCATTTGATAGTACTGTGGAACTCTTGCTTTATACCCAATTTCTAAAAAAAAATGAAGGTGGAAGTGAAGAAACCTACAATTATATTTATACTCAAGAAAAAAGTAAAAATACTATTGAAATAAATAAATATAAAGTAGGCGTTGAGAAAGATGGTAAATATGAAACTAATAAGATATCAACATTCGGTAAGTTTTTAATAACTCAGGGCAACCAAGTAGAGATTGATCTACAAGATGCAAGATCTTATACAATATCAATAAAGCATGATAGTGATATTTTATACGAAACAATTATAACTAGAAGAAAATAAAAGGGGGGATTGAGATAGATGAAAAAATCAAATAAGAAAAAAGGTGCTTCCTTAATAATAGTATTGATGGTGTTAGCTATAGCCATGATTTTATCTAGTGTAACTTTAACAACTATCTCAAGAACTGCTAAAGCCAATGCAAGTGAAAAGAAGTCAGAGGACTTACTTTATTCTGCTGAGTCTGGATTACAATATGGGTTAGCATACGTTAACGATAAAAAAAACAATCCCGATTTGATAGAATTAAATACAAACATATTACTAGCTGATAAGTCTAATATTAATAATAATGAAGTTAGTGTAATGATAAGCAAGATTTCCAGTGGGTATGAAATAATAAGTGAAGCAACATCAAAGTTAGGTAAAAAAAGAGCGGTATCTATTAAAATAGATGAGAAAAAAATTTCTACGCCTGTTGGGGATGGGACCATAAAATTAAATTCACCAGTAGCACTAATTATTCCTTCAAGTGATAAGATTTTCTATAAGGAGGGTAATGCAACATTAACTCCAATATTAAATTCGGTACCTCCAAGATTTAATTTGGAAAAAGTTTTGAATTATAAAAATGATTCCAAGGTTTATAAATTGTATAAAAAGGATAATAATAGGGGAGGGAAGATAGATGTAACTGAAATTGGAAAGGAAACTGCAATGGATTTTGAATTTAAACAAAATTCATTAACACCATTCCAATATATTCCTGAACTACTAGTTACCCCAAAAGCAACTATAAACTCTGATATCACAATAAATAGCCAAAACATTAAAGATTATATTGATATTAATACAAAAAACATAAAAATAGTTTCACTAAAAAAGGTGACATTAAATGCTGATTATCTTGGAGCTATTAATTTAGATAACGCTGAAATATATGCTGATGAAATATTAATTAATGGATACCAAAATAAGACGATAAATAACTCAAAAATAGTTGCTAATGCTGTTTACTTAAAAGATAGTGGTCAGATAAATTTTAGAAATTCTCAAATAATAACAAAGAAAATCGAGACAAATGATAGCAATATTAGAAGCTTTGATAATACGAAAATATTTTCAGAAACTGTAAATATATATGGGAGTAATGAAAGAGTATTTAAAAATGGCACTTATGTAAAGGCTAAGAATTTTACAATAGATGCGCGCAATGCAGTTTCTTTTAATTTGGTTAATGTTCAGGCAGAAAATTTTGAAATTAAGGGTTCTGAAAGCAGAACATTTGAAAACTCAGAAATTACTGTGAACAATTTAACTCTATCTGTAACAAATGGTACTAAATTTACAAATTCAAATATAAAATCAGGAATTATAAATTTATCAGGGAGTTGTGATAATATGTTTGGAGGTTCAACAATTGAGGCTAATCAATTCCTAATAACTACCGGAAATGATGTTAACTTTGATAATACAATATTGTTTCTCAATAAGCTTGATATACAAGGAAGTAGTAGTAGAACCTTCAATAACTCAATTATAGTTTCTAATATTATTAATGCTTATACATCAAATAATGTTAATTTTACAGCTAGTCTAACTATTTGCGAGAATATATCTTTCAATACTTCAAATGACATCAATTTTATAGCAATGGATGGTACTACTGAAGAAAAAATAAATGCATTTAATAATAAGTTTAAGAAAGCTCAAGAACAATTAATAATAAAAGGAACTACTACAAAAGATACTTATGAATTTCAGATTGATAATAATAGTTTAGATTATTCTAGTAGCTAGAAAAAGATTACATCAAAAAAACAAGTAAATATAATTTTATATTGCAAGAAAAAATGCATAAAATTCACCCTTGCAAGAAATCATTCTTTATTGACAAGCTAATAACTATATTCTATAATAAGTATAATTTCAAAACAGATTACTCGTATATACCTAGGATATGGCTAGGAGTATCTACCAGAAACCTTAAATTTCTGACTATGAGTGAATTAATGTGTATTTATTATAGAGTCCATCGAAGGGCTTATTTTGAGCATATTAACTTCACTTGAGTTAATATGCTTTTTTTATTTCAAAAATGCAAGATAACTTGCAAAGGAAATGAAAAATGCAAGAAAAGCATTGGGTTATTTTTTAAATTTAAATTTTGAGGAGGAGTCTTTCATGGCAAGAATACTTAAAACAGCGTACACATTTGATGATGTTCTTTTAGTACCAAACAAGTCTGAAATATTACCAAAGGAAGTAACTTTAGCTACAAGTCTTACTAAAAAAATAAAACTTAATTTACCACTAATAAGTGCTGGTATGGACACAGTAACTGAATCAAAAATGGCTATAGCTATTGCAAGAGAAGGCGGCATAGGAATCATACACAAGAACATGACTATAGAGGAACAAGCTAGAGAAGTTGACAGAGTAAAGAGACAAGAAAATGGTGTTATAACAGATCCTATATTCTTATCAGCTAATCACAGTGTACAAGAGGCTCTAGATTTAATGGCTCAATATAGAATATCAGGTGTTCCTATAACTTCAGCAGATGGAAAACTTATAGGAATAATTACAAATAGAGATGTAGTATTTGAAACAAATTTTGGAAGAAAAATAGATGAGGTTATGACTAAGGAAAATCTTATAACTGCATCAGAAGGCACTACTTTAGAAGAAGCTAAAGAAATACTTAAAAAGCATAAGATTGAAAAGCTTCCTTTAGTAGATAGTGAAGGATATTTAAAAGGACTTATTACAATTAAAGATATAGAAAAAGTAAAAGCATTCCCTAATGCAGCTAAGGATTCTGCAGGAAGACTTCTTTGTGGTGCAGCTGTAGGAGTAACTGGAGATATGGAAGAAAGAGTTGCAGCACTAGTTAAAGCTAATGTTGATGTAATAACTATTGATACAGCTCATGGTCATTCTTTTGGAGTTCTTGAGGCAGTAAGAACTATAAAGACTAAGTATCCAGAACTTCAAATAATAGCAGGAAATGTTGCTACAGCAGAAGCTACTAGAGATTTAATAGAAGCTGGAGCAGATTGTGTTAAGGTAGGAATAGGACCTGGATCTATATGTACAACTAGAGTTGTTGCAGGGGTAGGAGTTCCTCAGTTAACAGCAGTTATGGATTGTGCAGAAGAAGGTAGAAAGTATGGAGTGCCTGTAATTGCAGATGGAGGAATAAAGTACTCAGGAGATATAGTTAAAGCATTAGCAGCAGGAGCATCAGCAGCTATGATGGGATCTTTACTTGCTGGTTGTGATGAAGCACCAGGAGAAATTGAAATATATCAAGGCAGAAATTATAAAGTATATAGAGGTATGGGATCTTTAGCAGCTATGAATAAAGGATCAAAGGATAGATATTTCCAAGAAGGAAATAAGAAACTAGTTCCAGAAGGTGTTGAAGGAAGAGTTGCTTATAAAGGATATTTATCAGAAACTATTTATCAACTTATAGGTGGAATAAGATCTGGTATGGGATACTTAGGAGCAAGCACTCTTGATAAATTATATGAAACAGCAACATTTGTTGTTCAAACTTCAGCAGGACTTAAAGAAAGTCATCCACATGATGTTAATATAACAAAAGAAGCACCTAACTACAGCGTTAGTCAATAAGTAAACCTTGGAGGAGAAATAATGAATAAAGAGTTAGTTTTAGTACTTGATTTTGGTGGTCAATATAATCAATTAATAGCAAGAAGAGTTAGAGAATGTAATGTATATTGTGAAGTTCATCCATACAAATTAAGTGTAGATGAAATAAGAGAAATGAATCCAAAGGGAATTATTTTCACTGGTGGACCTAACAGTGTATATGGTGAAGATTCTCCTTTATGCGATAAAGCTATATTTGAATTAGGAATTCCTGTTCTTGGCATATGTTATGGATCACAACTTATGGCACATGTTCTTGGAGGAAAAGTTGCAACTGCTCCAGTAAGTGAATATGGAAAGACAGAAGTTAGTGTTAATGTTGAATCTAAGCTATTTGAAGGGGTATCACCATCAACAATCTGTTGGATGAGCCACACTGACTACATAGAAAATGCTCCAGAAAACTTCAAAATAGTAGGAAACACTCCAGTTTGTCCAGTAGCTGCTATGGAGAATGAAGAAAAAAATCTATATGCAGTTCAATTCCACCCAGAAGTTATGCATACACAAGAAGGAACTAAAATGTTATCAAACTTCGTATACAATGTTTGTAACTGTTCTGGAGATTGGACAATGGATTCCTTTGTTGAAAGAACAATAACAGAAATCCGTGAAAAAGTTGGAGATGGTAAAGTATTATGTGCTTTATCAGGTGGAGTTGATTCATCTGTTGCAGCAGTTTTATTATCAAAAGCAGTAGGAAAACAACTAACTTGCGTATTCGTTGACCATGGTTTACTTCGTAAAGATGAAGGAGATGAAGTTGAAGCAATATTTGGGCCAGAAGGACAATATGACTTAAACTTTATCCGTGTAAATGCTCAAGAAAGATTCTACGAAAAATTAAAAGGAGTAGAAGAACCAGAGCAAAAGAGAAAAATCATTGGCGAAGAATTCATAAGAGTATTTGAAGAAGAAGCTAAAAAGATAGGAACTGTTGATTACCTAGTTCAAGGTACAATATATCCAGACGTTATAGAAAGTGGTCTTGGAGATTCAGCTGTTATAAAATCTCACCACAACGTTGGAGGACTTCCTGACTATGTTGACTTTAAAGAAATAATCGAACCACTAAGAGCATTATTTAAAGATGAAGTACGTAAAGCAGGACTAGAACTAAACATTCCTGAAAAACTAGTATACAGACAACCTTTCCCAGGACCAGGACTTGGTATCCGTATAATAGGAGAAGTAACTGCTGAGAAAGTAAGAATAGTTCAAGAAGCAGATTATATATACAGAGAAGAAATCGTAAAAGCAGGAGTAGACAAATCAATAAACCAATACTTCGCAGCTTTAACTAACATGCGCTCTGTTGGAGTTATGGGAGACGAAAGAACCTATGACTATGCTATTGCACTACGTGCAGTAACAACTAGTGACTTCATGACAGCAGAATCAGCTGATCTTCCATGGGAACTACTAGGAAAAGTAACTACAAGAATAATAAACGAAGTAAAAGGCGTTAACCGTGTATTCTATGATTGCACAGGAAAACCACCGGCTACTATTGAATTCGAATAATAGAAAAAGGCTCTGAGATCAAGTAGGATTTCAGAGCTTCTTTTTATGAATTAGTACCTATAATCTTCAATACCTTGTGTTTCACCAGAAGAATCTGTATATTTCCACCATTTCCACCCGTTTGTTGAGACTGAATCGGGAGCACCTAAATCAATTTTAGCCTTATCAGCTGAAGTTGATATAGAATATTTATTTCCATTATATAGAACCTCTTGAGTATCAATATTATAAACGGCTTCGGCTCTTTTCTTTTTGTAAAGTCCCCAAATTGGTATAGTTCCAGAGTAGCTTGATGATTTTTTTACATCAGTTACAAATAATCTCTCTAAAGATTCTTTTTTAGAAATAATTTTTTCGTATATTTTATTAAAAATTAGCTTCGCACGTTCTTCAATAAATGTATCATAAAAGTTTTCATATAAACCTGACAATATGTCTGAGGGAATCATATGATTTTCTAAAACTCTTTTAAAGTCAGGGTTAATATTTAGAAGTTCTTCCATGTATATATGAGGTGCTTTCTTACCAATTTTGATATTGGTAATTTTAGGGATAAGCGTTCTGTTTGCTATACTATTAATAAGATTTCTATCAGACTCTTCATCTAGTGTAGAATTTAAATATTCTCGTGGAAAAATATGATGGTCGTCAATTTTATCTGTAAAAGAAATGTTACTACAATTATTCCAATCAAGTAATCCACTAGCATTGTAATTGATGAAATTTAATAAGGCAACATAAATAGCACTTCCTTTTTTATTGTATGAAATGATATCTTCGTAATTGCTTATAATTGTTTTTAATTTTCTCATGTATAGTTTATCTGTAATTTTATTACCTTTTGCGATATCAGACAGTACAGATGAGTCAAGAATAATTATTTCGTTTGTTGCAGCTACATATCGTTGGGATAAAACAGAACTCCAATACCAATATTCTAAAAAGTTTTTTTGATTTTGATTCATTTGGGAAAAACTTTTATTTGGTAAATTTCTTAAAAACATCATAATAGGAATTATTGTATTTGGATATGGAATCCACTTATAATTTAAAATAAAATTATTATTGTATAGATATTCGATTGATGACTTATATAGATTAGTTATTTCATCCCAATATGTATTAAAGTGCTCTGATTTTAATTGACTTAAAATATATTTTTTATCAACTTTTTTTCCAACTAAAAATGCAACTGTTCTAGCTACTAGTTCTCTATTTAATTCAAAATTAGGATTTTGAGTTTCGAATTCTTCAATTTTTTTTCTTAAATTAAATCCATTAATTAGCTTGGCTACTAGAATATCTACAAAAGTTAAGCTTATCCCAAGACTATTGCTACGTTCAAAAAATAATGCAAATTTATCAGCTGACATATCGAGAAGAAAGTAAGCTACTAGTTTTTGACTTTTAAATAAATCTTCAATTTTTTGAATAGATTGCAGATATGTTTTAAATAAATTTTTGTAAGAATCATTATCTAAGTTTTTTGAAATATTTAATTGTTTGAAATACTCTTCAATATCATCTTGAAGCAAAGAATCATTGATTTTCTTATATACTGTTGATAAATTTATTGAAAGGTGTTCCATATCTTCATATCCTTCTATTGAGAAAACAGAAGATTCCAAAGGTATAGATTTAAATGCGATATCTTGAAGACTTTCATCTAATTCATCATTATTCTTCATTATTATCCATACATCATCAATCCCCTTAAGAGCTCTATAAATAGAAGTTATTCTCTGCTGACCATCTAAAACAAGTTTAAAATTATTTACTTGGACTTTAGTTTTAATTTCATTTTGTGATAAAAAAACATTTTTTAGTTTACGTCTACTTCCTATTCCTGATCTTGGACGATCATCAATCTCACGAACAGTTAAGGAAAAAGAGGGTATACCATAAATAATAGAACCTACGAATACGTTCTTAACAAAAGAATCAAATAAATCATAGGTTCTAGAAATATCCCAAACAAAATCGCGCTGAAATTCTGGTAAAGCAATGTTGCGTGAATCAATCATATCTATAATTCCAATGATTGATTCAGTGTCGAAATTGGTTAATGTGTTCATTTAAAACCCTCCAATACATGATTTTAATTAATAGAAATTTATTATATAAAACGTTAATAATATACAAATTATACCATGTGAGACCAGTCGAGTAAATTATAAAAATGTAAAAATAAAGAAAATAATCTGATTTAGATTTTATTCCAAACTAACAAATTTGTTTGTAGAAGTATACTGAAAGTATCATGTATAAACTACCTAAAAAAGCAACATCTACAATTAGAGAAATATGGTGCTAAATATAATTGGATAATGATATAATTAAAGTGAATAATTGTAATTTAATAAGGGGGACTTAGAATTAATGGAAAAGAAAGTTACAGGTATGGATTATCTAAACTTAGCCCTATATGCCTTTGCAGGAATAGGAATGGAACTTGTTTTGGTATGGCTTATTGAACCTCTATTTGGAATGAAAATGGGGACATACACTATAACACAAAACATAATTCATTGGATAGTTACTTGTGTTATATGGATACTGGTAGGATTATTTTTAATTAATCTAGCAAAGAAAAAATATGATTTTGATTTATGGGAAAATAAAAGCAACTTGAAGCCTTGGCAGTACATAGGTATTGTAGTATGTTTGGCTATTTCCATCCTTTATTTTTATATTAGTTGGGAAGGATTTAAACCTCTTTTAGAATTTCAAAGATTGGGAGCTTTGAAATTTACTTTTCAGTATATCTATTATCTTTTTGAAGCTTTCCTAATTTCTTTAATCGTAATATTTGGTCAGAAAGCTTGTGAAAAGTGGTTTAAAAACGATAAGGTTCCTTATGGAGGAATTGTGCTTGCTTTAACATGGGGACTTATGCACATTGTATCAAAAGGAAGTATCAAAGTTGGATTACTATCAGCCTTTGCAGGTTTCCTCTATGGAGCAGCTTATCTTGTAGTAGGTAAAGACTACAGAAAAGCACTTCCACTTATGTGTGCAATGTTTATGCTTTAAAAACTATAGATGATATGGATAATTAGGAGAAGACATTGAGCTTCTTCTTTTTTTGACTAATTTACTTAATTAAAAGATTTGTAAGTAAAACTAATAAAAAGAAAATTTTATCATGTTTAATTAAAATGTGGTTTGGTATATAATATAGATAAATAACTAGAAAAACATAGGTGAAAAATGGAATTCAATATAGATGATGTAAGGATATTGGTTGAAGAAGATAAAATTCAATGGAGAAATCATATTCTTATTAGAATGAAACAAAGAGGAATAAAAATCAGAGAAGTCTTGGATTGCATAATGTGTGGAGAGATAATAGAATTTTATAAAAATGACTATCCATTTCCAAGTGCACTAATATTAGGTTTTAAAGACAAAGAAACAGGAATGCATGTTGTTTGCTCAATAGGGCAAAATTATTTATGGATGATAACAGCATATTATCCAGATAAATCTCAATGGAGTAAAGATTTAAGGTATAGGAGGCGATTATAATGGATTGTGCTATGTGTAAAGGTACTTTAATAGAAGGATTAGTTAACCATATTGTGGATATAAATGGACATATAATAATTATTAAAAATGTGCCTGCTAATATCTGTACTCAATGCGGAGAATATTATGTTGAAAATAAAATAGCTTTAATTTTGGAAAGATTGATTGATGAAGTATTAAATAGTAATGCAGAGGTACTGATAATAAATTATCCTGATGCAGCTGCATAAGTAAAATATTGAATTGAAACAACTCAATAACACAGATAATTAGGAGAAGACATTGAGCTTCTTCTTTTTTTGCTAACAGTGATCAATATAGTTGTGATGAAAGAAATAAAGTGATTCAGTGATTCGTGGAAAAGCAGCAGAAAATGCAATGGTATTTTCCGTAGTAGTAATGCTTGTAATAGAAGGTATATTAATAGTTTTGGGAGACTTAAGGGCCGCAATATTAGTATCAATAGCAGTATTTATTTGAATCTCTTTTGAGATGTATTTAATTTTATATCTTCAGAAGAAGCTTTAGATAACTTAAAAGAATAAAAATAATTATGAAGAAGCCATAGAGCTTCTTTTCTTATTTCAGAATTTAATAATCTCCACTTCTTAGATAAATTTCTCAGTATCAATCTAATTATTTAGTAAATTGATTAAAAAAGACATTGCAAAAAAATTGCGGAAAAGAGAAAATGCCTATTGAAGAATTGAAGAATTGAAGAATTGAAGAATTGAAGAATTGAAGAATTGAAGAATTGAAGAATTGAAGAATTGAAGAATTGAAGAATTGAAGAATTGAAGAATTGAAGAATTGAAGAATTGAAGAATTGAAGAATTGAAGAATTGAAGAATTGAAGAATTGAAGAATTCTTTTAATGTTAGGATAATATAATAAAGTAAAGTGAGAATAAAGAGGTTAATGTATGGGAGAGAAGATTAATAAGGAAGAATTATTAAAGGAAGAAGAGGAAGAGAAACTTGAAGCTGTTGTTGGTTTCGAGGAAGATAAGGATGCAAAATTTGTAAAGAATTATGATGTGGCAGATTTAGTAAGAGATAAGTTAGGAGATTCAGCAGTAGTAGAGAATATAAATGAAGAAAAACAAGAAGGCGAAAATCAAGTAAAGGTAGATGGGAAAAGTGAGAGTAAAAATGACCTTGCCTATGAATTAATTCCTAATATGAAAAATAGTAAGGTTAAAAAGAATTTTTGGGTTAGTGCTAATACAATTAGAATGATAAATGAACTTAGAGCTGTTCATCCTAATGCTAACGTAAAGTTTGGAGTAATAGTAGAAAATGCTGTTGAGCATTATTATAAATATATAAAGGAAGAAGGGGGAAGACAAGCATATTAATTTATATAACCCTCATTAGAATACTCTTAAGACCTTTATGAGAGGAAAGAAACTTATGGTTTAAATTGTGTGCAATCGAACAAAATGATATAATAAAGGCATATGGAATAAATAAAACTACAGGAAATGAGGAGAAACCATGTCTGAGAAAACAAGTAAAAAATCTTGTTCAAGGAAGAAAAAAGTTTTATTAGTTGTAGCTGTTATTTTATTAGCCTTTGTCATAGGGATTGTAAGATATTTAACATTTTCTCTTCCAGCAGATGAAGAGGCAGTTGCTGCAATGGCATCTAAAAAGGATGTGATTGTAGAAGAGGTTGGAAATACTATTGTATTTAGTCCTGTGAATGAAAAAACAAACATAGGTTATATTTATTATCCTGGTGGACAAGTAGATCCTAAAAGTTTTGCTTATGCAGCAGAGAAAATTGCAGAGAGTGGAATTAAGGTAGTGATACAGAAGATGCCTTTCAATTTGGCTTTTTTCGGTAAAGATAGAGCACTTGATGTTATTGATCGTTATCCTGAAATAGATAAGTGGTATATAGGCGGATTTTCGCTAGGTGGAGTTGCTGCAAGTATGGTGGCTTCTGATAATCCAGATAATTTTGAAGGAATCATTTTATATGCAAGTTATACAACAAAGAAATACTCTTTGGCAAATACTGATTTAAAAGTACTTAGCTTATCAGGAAGTAATGATGGACTAGCTACACCAGAAAAAATTGAAGCAGGGAAAGATTTTTTACCAGCTAGTGCAACATATACAGAAATACCTGGAGGAAACCATACTCAGATGGCTGTTTATGGTGAGGGAAATTTACAAAAAGGTGATAATGAAGCTGGGTTAAGTCGTATGGAGCAGCAGAAGACTATAATAGAAGATACTGTTAAATTTATTAAAAATTAATAAAAATTTATAGCCACAAACAAAGAATTAGTCTTTGCTTGTGGCTTTTTGCTATCATTACAAACATTAGTTATTTTAAGAGTAAAAATACATAGTTATACAGGCTAAATCAGAAAAAAATTGAATCTAGTTTAAGATATAAATACTTCAGTCGTTCCCAGTATAATAAGTCTATAATGAGCTTTCATAGGTAGCAATCTTTGTTTAGATGAATCAGGCATTAACTTGATAAATTGTATCATCTCATCATGATCATCAAAAAGTATTACAAAAGCCATTTCCGTTTTAGAAGTGTTTTGAATTTCATAAATCTTATCTAAATCCAGAGCTAAATTAGCTGTATCATAAATCCCTTCTTTTATCAAGTTCCCTTGAGGAATGGCTAGAGTTTTAATACTAAAAGAATTAAATAATATACAAATGAATACTAATGTTAAGACAAATATTTTTTTCATTATATTCACTCCTTTCAGTAGTAGAATTTGCAAAGGAGAAAATATTATTCCGACACATATTATCCCAAAAGAAGAAAAGTATAACTACATCTGCAAACATATGTTCTTTTAAAAACAAAAATATATAGATGCGCCTGCATCAATTCTTTTAATCTTCTATATTAAATCTAACTTTTAGTAAAGGAAGAGGAATACTTTCACAACAAGCTATTTGCTCAAGGGTATAGCCAGAGTATACGGTTAGTATATCTGAAGGAATTAATAACCTTGCAGCAAAATAATTAGCTTGTTTTTCTAATTTATTAACAGAGTAGAAGGTGTTATTAATTAGAAAAGAAGTATTTGCATTAGGGTGAAAGATTGCGTGCCCTAATTCATGACCACAGGTAAATAGTTGTTTTGAATATGATAAATCTTCATTTACATGTATCATTTTTTGTCTAACAAACTTGTTATAATACCCATTTATTAAGCCTAATGGCTCTTTTATAATAATTATGTTTTCTCCTTTAGCTATCTCAAAAGGATTATTAGTTTTATATTTTTTTACTAATTTCTCTATCTTATTATCTATATTATCTCTCAATATCCCACACCCCATTTATTTCTTATATTTATTGGGAGTAAATTTATTTTTAGCTATTTGCTTAGCTAATCTCATGGAGTTTTCTAAACTGATTCTAAGTAGTTCTTTAGTTTCTTCATCAATAGGTTCACCATCGAACATTAATCCAGACTGATCACTTTGTAGTTGTTCTAAGGTTTGACTTAGAGCTTTGCTTATATCTTTTTGATCCTTATTGTTTAATTCAGAGGTATAGTTAATATCCTTTTCGTCAGATAAAAGGTAATCAACTGTAATTCCAAAATAGCTCGCTAACTTTATTAATAGTTCTTTACTTGCTCCACGATCATTTCTTTCAATCATTCCTATTGTAGACTGAGATATCTTTAAATCATCAGCCAATTCTTTTTGGGTTAATTTCTTTTTTTGCCTTAAGGCTTTAATTTTATCACCTAACAATTTAATCACCTCTTGTATACATAATAACACTATATGTGATAAAAGCAAGAGTATTTTTAAGAAATATTATGAAAAATAGAGATAAAATACATTTAATCACTAAAAGTAATTAAAAATAGTACTATTAGTGATTAGGATTATATCACTTTAAGTGATAATATTGTTATATAAAGTAAGAGTGCTCTTAACATAATAAGATTATAAATAAAGGAGATAGATTATGGAACAAGTAATAAATTATGAGGAATTAATACAAAGAGCTGCTGAACTAGGAGCAAAACAAGCTATTAAAGAATATAAAGCTAAAGAGAGAGAAGAGAAAAAGGGAAAGGTATTTCACAATACACGCTTATTAATGAAGAGTTATAATGATTTAAAAAAACATTCTGAGAAGGGAATAGATAGTTTAAAGTTTGCTTTAGATAATGGAGATTATAACACTTTAAGTGAAGATGAAGTGTATATATTATCAATTAAACAGAGCAAAGCTAAAACTTTAGTTATGATAGCTCATATAGATATAGCACTGAAAGAGCTAAAGAAAAGACAAAAGTTAGCAGGAACTTCAGAGCAATATAAGGCACTAGAAATGTTTTATATAGATGAAGCAAGTTATACAGATATACAAGACTACTTCAACTGCGGAATAAATACGCCAAGGCGTTGGATAAATGAAATGATAAACCAATTAAGTGTGTTGCTATTTGGAGTTGATGGATTGAAGCTGGATATGGTGATGTAGTGGTAAAAAGTTGGAGTTTTAATAGTAATTAAGACGAGCTAAAATGATAGTATGAAGAAATGTATTTAAAACATAATAACTAGAAGGGAGCTTAGCTCTTATGATAGGTTAAAATGGACAAGGTGGTTTTGAACTGATCTTGTCTTTTTTATTGATTAGGCTTGGTTAGATGATAGTAAAAAGTTGGAGTTTTAGTAGTAATTTAAAGATGTTAATATGGTAGTATGAAGTAATTGTATTTAACAGTTACTTATAAGACTTAACTACTAATAATATAATCATGTGTGGTTATATGGTGGTAAAAAGTTGGAGTTTTAATAGTATTTTAAAAGAATTAATATGATATTGTGAAGAAGCTGTATAGTTAATTAAATAATAACAGTAGAGGGACGGAGTATGAAAATTGCTTATGTCCTTTTATTATTCTCTTGAAAGGGGGTGAGGGAAATGCGGAGATAAGTGTATTAATGATAGGTGTATTAAAGGAGGTGAACATTGCTTGAAATTTAGTGAAGTGACGTTACAGGATGTTAAAGCATATGCTAGGATTGATTTTGATTATGAGGACAGTATATTAGAGATTATCTTAGAAGCTATGAAAGAGTATATAAAAAATTGTACAGAGCTTTCATATGAGCAAATAGATGAGAAAAAGGACTTAACCCTTGTGCTGTTGGCTTTATGCAATGAGGTATATGATAATAGACAAGTTACTACACAAAAATCAAATATTAATGTTGTGATTAAATCTATATTAAGTAAATACAACATTAATTTGATATAGGAGAAGTTTATGGAGGCTAATAAATTAAATAGAAAAATAGAGATTCAACAATATACAGAAGTTGAAAATGAGCTTTTTCAAATGATAAGAGAATGGAAAAGTGTAAAAGAGCCTTGGGCATTGGTTAGATATCTCGGAAGTGAAGTAAAAAAGTTCGAAGAGATAGGTAAAGAAGAGCTTCATGTAGATTATGTAATAGTTATTAGATATAGACCAGGAATAACTACACATATGAGGGTTAAATACCTAGATAAAATACTTAATATTGATTCTATAATTAATATTGGGGAGCAAAATAAAGAGCTGTGTCTACTTTGTAAGTTCCAAGGAGAGGAGGATTTTAGAGCTTGATTAGTTATGAAAATATATTAAAAGCTATAAATAATCTTCTAAAAGTTAATCTTCCAGAAGTTAATAGAATATCTGATGAAATAATCAGTAGGTTTAAGAAACCTGCTTTTTTTACGCAGTTAAATAGCACATCAGAGAAAGATTTTAATGATTATTTAGAGAAAAAAGTAACAATTAATATTATCTATTTTTCAGATGTAGATTCTAATGTAGATAATGTAAAAATGATTGATAAGTTAAACTCTATATTTACAAATAACCTAGAGATTGAGGACAGGGTTTTAACTATATCAGAAAAAAGATATTCGCTGATTGATAATATCCTTCAGTTTAAGTTTGATTTAGATTTCAGTGATACCTGTGAGTTCATCGAGATTGAAGATGTATATATACCCGAAAGCATAATAAATAAGGGGTCAGGGTATAGTGAAGAAAATATAGAAACCCCAAAAGAATTAGAAAGCGAGGTTTAATAATATGGGATTACCAGAAGTAATAATAAATTTTAACAGCAAGGCAAGTAATGTTATTGAAAGAAGTGGGAGAGGAATAGTAGCTTTAGTAATACAGGATTCCACTAAACAAATTGAGAGTGCAGCTTATAAGGGATTAGAAGAGGTTAATAAGGAAGACTATACTGCGGAGAATTATGATTATATATCAATGATTTTTAAGGGTTCTCCTAATAAAGTTATAGTAGAGAGAGTTGGACAAGTTACTGACTATACTGAGGTATTACAAAGATTAAAAAGTAAAAGATTTAACTACCTAACTATTCCTAAAATAATAGAAGGACAAGCTGAGGTAGTAGTTTCATGGATAAGAAATTGCAGAAAAAATGATAAGAAAACTTTTAAAGCAGTTTTACCTAATGTAGCAGCTGACTATGAAGGCGTTATAAACTTTTCAACTGATAAAGTGAAGGTTGGAAGTAAGGTATATTCTATAGCTGAGTATTGCCCAAGAATTGCAGGAATATTGGCAGGATTATCATTAAGCAGAAGTGCTACTTATCTTGTATTAAGTGAAGTTGAAGCTATTGAAGAAAATGAAAATCCTAATGATGCTGTAGATGAAGGCAAGCTTATCTTAATAAGTGATGGAGAAAAAATTAAAATAGCAAGAGGTGTTAATAGCTTAGTAACTTTAACTGATGATAAGAATGAAGACTTTAAAAAGATCAAAATAGTTGAGGCTATGGACTTAGTTAATGATGATATTAGAGAAACTTTTGAGGATTCTTATGTAGGTCAAGTTATTAATGACTATGATAATAAAAGCTTATTTTTAGCTGCAATAAACTCATATTTTAAGGAATTAGAAGGAGATAATATTTTAGATTCTAATTCAGAAAACAAGGCTGATATAAATGTTTCAGCACAAAAGAAATACTTGATTGAAAAGCAAGTTGATGTAACTAATCTAAATGATCAACAAGTTAAAGAATACAATACTGGAAGCAAGGTGTTTGTAACATCTAGTGTCAAATTCGTTGATGCTATGGAAGACTTATACTTTGATATTAATATGTAAGAGGAGGAATTGAAATGGCAAAAATCAGAGGTGGAAATCAAATTAACGGTAGTTGGGGACAAGTATGGTGGGATGGAGAATTAATCCTAGAATTAGATAGCTTTGAGGCTAAGGTTACTGCAAAAAGAGAAGAAGTTAGTATAGGAATGGATGAGGATAGTAAACTTGTAGGTCTTAAGGGTGAAGGAACTATGAAGGTTAAAAAGGTCTATACTAGAGGAAAGAAAAAGCTTTTAGAGGCATGGAAAAAGGGAGAAGATCCTAGAAGTACTTTAGTAGGAAAAATCCAAGATCCTGATACTGTAGGAAAACAAAGCGAGAGAGTTTCAATAGGTAACGTATGGTTTAGTGAACTTACTCTTTTAACTTTTGAAAAATCTAAAAAAGGTGAAGAAGAGTATAAGTTTGGATTTACTCCAAGCGATGCAAGCTTTATGGATACTATACAAGTTATATAAAAATTTAAGTAGATGTCTCTAAAGGGACATCTACAAATATTACATTATTGGAGGATTTTAAATGAGTACAAAAAACAATTCTATGGCAAGTAAGAAATTAAATATAAAGGATCTAATAGCAAATGCTGAAAGATTAAAGAAAAGGAAAGAAGAAACTAAAGAGTTAAGAGTTAAATCACTAGATGGAAATATTGTAATAGGAAAACCAGATAGACAGCTTATTTTAGAAGCAATGGATATGAAGGATGAAGATGGGGATTTATATCTAGTTTATGAATGTGTACTAGAGCCAAATCTAAAGGACAAAGAACTTCAAGAAGCTTATGGAGTAAATGGATATGAAATAGTAGATGCAATATTCGAGGTTGGAGAAATAAGCTCTATTTCCAAAGAAATAACTAAATTCGCTGGCTATGGAGATAGTGTTGAAGAAATAAAAAACTAATAAAAGGTGATTTAGATTTATACTTTTTACACTATTATGTGCAGAAAGGTTATACTCTAGATTACCTTTTAAATTTATCTCTTTCTGAGAAACTTTTTTATGAAAGCAGCATGAGCCTAGCTTTTGATGAAAAGGTTGAAGAAATAAAAGCAAGAGCACAATTTATCCTTTAAGGAGGTGGTAATTTGGCAGGGATTAGTTATGAAATAGGAGCAATAGTTACCTTAAAAGACATGACAGCTTCAGTGTGGACAAAGCTTCAAAAGCAGCAAGATGATTTTAAGAAAAGTATTAAGGAAACAAAAAAAGATTTAGAAAGTGCGTTTAGTGGTAGTATTTCTATTAAATTAGATACTTCAAGTTTTATGAGCTCTATAAATGAAGTTAAAAATCAGGTTAATAATATACAATCTACAAGCGTTGAAGTAAATGTGCATATAAACAAGAAGGAAGAAGAGGCTCCTAAACCTAAAAGTAAAACTAGAGAAGAGATTGATGAGAAGAAGAAAGAGTTAAAACAGGCATTCAATGAAAAGTTTCCTTTTAAAGTTGATAATTCTCCGTTTTTATCCAGTATTAGAGATGCTAAAAAGGAACTTGATAAGTTAAAGCAAGAAAAGATAGAATTAAAAGCTAAAATGAAGTTAGAAAAACAGCAAAGAGATGAACGTAGAAACGAGATTAAATTAGCTTTTAGAGATGATAGTGTTAATAAATCAAAACAAGAAATAACAAAATTTATATCTTCTCTCAAAAATAAGAATTCAAAGCCATCAGTTAAAAATACAGAAGTCAGTGGGAAAGAGAAGATTAAATCCCTAGGGAAAAAAGCAATAACAGCTGTTAAAGAGAATAAACCATATTATATGACATTAGCATTAAAAGATATGGCAAGTCAAAAAATTAAGTCAATAACTGCAAAGCCTAAGGCCATGACAGTAAGTGCTGTAGCAAAAACGGCATCAGCATTATCAGGAGTAAAAGCATTGGCATCTGTAGTAAAAAAACCTTTTGTTGCGGCTATAGCAGTTAAGGAGCTTGTTACTGAAAAAGTTAAATCTATTAAGAATTCTCTTAGTGAACTAGGGAAAAAAGTTTTCAGTCCAGTAATGCAGCTTAAAGATAATATTGTTGGAAAAGTAGGCATTGCTATGGTTAAAAGCGGAGCTGAATTAGAGCAACAGCAGATATCAATGAAACAAGTTATTGGTGCGAGCAACAAAGGTAAAAGTGATTTAGAAGTATCCAGCATGACAAATAGCTACATGAAAGAGTTAAGAGACAATGGAGCTTCTAATGGATTTGAAAGTAAGGATGTTGTACAGGCAGGTACCAAGGCATTGGGAATTGCTGGTGGAGACACTGGTGAGGCAATGAATTTAGTTAAAATGGCACAGGATATGGCGGCATTAAATCCAGGAAAAACTGCTGCTGAAGCTATGGAAGCATTAGAAGAATTACGTGATGGGGGTACTTCGAAACTAAAAAGTTTTAATATGAATGTATCAGAAGATGATGCTAAGAATTTAGGGCTTAAAGGAGTTATGGATCAAAAACTTAAACCTCAATTTGGTGGAGGAGCAGCGAAAATGGGTCAAAGTGGAGCAGGACTATTTTCTACTATTAAAGAAAAAGTAAAAAATAAAGGACAAGATATAGGTTTAAGTATGCTTGAAAAAATGAAACCTGTACTTTCTGGAATTGTAAAAATATTAGACAGTCCAGGCTTTGCGAATTTCTCTAATAAAATAGGCGCTGGTATAACTTTTGTTTTTGGAAAAATAGGAGAATTTGCAACATTTATTCAAGGAAAGATGCCGCAGATACAAGGGTTTATAGGAGGTGCAATGAATTTTATAGGAGATAAATTTGGCTGGATAGGACAACAAATGCCATCTTTACAACAAATACTTGAAACGGGATGGAATGTAATAGCCAATGTATTTACAGCGGTACAACCACTAATTGAACCTCTTTTGTCTATCTTAATTAATGGAGCAAGACTGATTTATGAAGGTTTTAAAATAGCTTTCCCTTTTATTCAAAACATTGTGACAAGTGTATGGGAAGTTGTTCAGCCTGTATTCCAAGCACTTAGTGAGGGACTAGGTTGGGTTGCTGGTAAATTTGGAAAATTACTTGAGTGGATAGGTGGTGGTTCATCTAGCAGTGATAGTAGCACATCTAGTAGTTCAAGTAGTGGAGGAACAAAGATAGATGTAAGTATTCCCAAAGGTAATGGGTTAATGGCTGGAAGAAGAAATGTAGATGGTGTTCTTGCAAAAGGAATTAACCGAGTTCCTTTTGATGGATATATAGCAGAACTCCATAAAGGCGAGGCAGTTATTCCAGCAAGACAAAATCCTTTTAATTCAAACACCAACTATTCCACAGGTGGAAGCGTAGTTTTTACAAAGCTTGCAGATCAAATAGTTGTTAGAGAAGAAGCTGATATAGATAGAATAGCTGATAAACTTGTTAAACAACTTCAAAAAACAAGCTTTAATAAAGCTTAAAAGGAGGAGAGTATATGGAATTTTGGTTAATACAAGATAATGAAAAATTACAGTTACCTGTACCTCCACAAAGTTTTGAAGTTGGTATTGGTAACATGAATGAAACTATAAATGTTGAGAGTGTAGGGGAAGTTAATCTATTAGGAAAATCCAAGCTTAAAACTATTTCTTTAAGTAGCTATTTTCCGAAGAGAAGATATACTTATTGTCAGTATGAAAATATACCTAAACCTTATGATGCCATAGCTTTGATAGATAAGTTCAGAAAAAATGGTCAGGTAAGAGTTTTAATTACAGAAACTAATATCAATAATGTTTTCTATATAGAGGAATTTACCTACGGTAAAAATGATGAAACTGAAGATGTGATTTTTAACATATCTTTTAAGGAATATAAAAAGGTTACAGTTCCTAAAGTCAGTGTTACTATTACTCCACCAGCACCCCCAAGAGAGGCCCCTAAACCTACTTCTATTACCTATACTGTAAAATCCGGAGATACTCTTTGGGGTATAGCTAAAAAATACTATGGAAATGGAGCTAGGTATCCAGAAATAGCTAGTAGAAATAATATTAAAAATCCCAATCTCATTTATCCAGGGCAGGTGTTTCAGTTATGATTGAGATACATTGTTTATATAAGGACTCTAGCAGTTATTTTAAAAGTAATATAACTGAACTTGTACAGGATATTTCAATTAGTGGAAGCAAAGGAGAAGCTGCTAGAAAGGCAGAGATAACTTTGCTTCATAGTATTTTTGATAAAAATCATGACAATGTTCCACTAAATTCTGGAGCTAAGATATGGATAGTTTTAGACGGGAAAGAGATATTTAGAGGTATAGTATGGGAGCGAGAAATTAATTCAAGTAAGCAATTAACTATAACAGCTTATGACTATTTAATATATCTTCTTAAAAGTTCAGTTACCTACAACTTTCAAAATATATTAGTTGAAGATGGAGTAAAAAAGATAATATCTGATTTAGGAATACCCTATAAAAATATAGAAGCTACAGGAGTAAGAGTTGATAGGCTTATTCAAGATGCAACAGCTTATGATGCAATTATGGAGCTTTACACTCAAGCCTCAAAAGTTAATGGATATCAATATATGCCTATATGTGAAGGTACCGAGGTATCTGTAATGAAGAAGGGAACTGTTTTGTCTGATTATCTTCTTGTAACTAGAGACAGCTTTAAATCTGAGACAAATGAAGGTAATATCATAAATACTAGTTATAAAGATAGCATGGAGAATATGGTAAATGTAGTTAAGATATATGGAGATGAAGGCAGCTATATTGATAAGGTTGAGGATAGTAGCTTGTTTGAATATTATGGGGTAGTTCAAAAGGTTTATCAAAAAGAAGAGGATAAAAATCCTATAACTGTAGCTAAAAACATGCTTCATGGAGTGGATAATGAACTTACTGTAGAGGCTTTAGGCAATTGGAGCTGCAGAACTGGTTATGCTGTAGCTACTGAGATATTTTATATAGATAATTTAAAGAAGGGGATTTTATATATTGATGGTGACTCACACACATGGGATGTAGGAACTAACAAATATACAATGACTCTTAATTTAAGTTACAAAAACGAAATGGATTCAAGAGAGGAATAAAATGATGAAAAATCCTTATAGTGAAATAATAGATTTAATGAGAGTGCAAGGAGCAAGTTATAACCCTCCTAGCATCAAAATAGGAACTATGCTTTCATCAAATGTCCTTAAAGTTGGAGAGCTTCAGGTTAATAAAAGAAATTTACTGATTAATGAGCATTGGGTAAGTAAGTTAAGCACTGGCGATAGTGTTGCAGTATTATCTACAGATGACAGACAAAAATTTATTATACTTTGTAAGGTGGTGTAATATGAGTATATTTCCAAGTAACACAATAAATATTGATGATGTGGTAGCAGATTCAATTAGCAATATAAATAAAGAACTGCCTATGTTTAGAGAGTATGCCTATGATTTTATAGAAAATAAATTTGTAACTATAGATGGAAGAAATATAGTTATGGAAGGCAATGAGGCTCTTAAAATATGGGTATATAAAAACTTAAAGACTCCACGTTTTAGATATCAAGCCTATACGTGGAATTATGGACATGAACTTGAAGGTTTAGTAGGAACAAGTCTTAGTAAGGCAGCTATCGAAAGTGAGGCTAAAAGATATATTGAAGAGTGCTTATTAATAAACCCTTATATCTTATCTATAGAAGATTTAAATATAAATATAGATGGGGATAGGGTGGAGGTTGGCTTTACAATAAACACTATTTATGGGGAGGTGGATATAGTTGTATCTTGAGGATAGTGAGATTATAAAAAGCAGAATGCTGGAGAAAGTATCTAATGATTTAAATAAATCAGAAGGTACTTTTCTTTATGACTCAATTTCACCTATAGCAGAAGAAATAGCGCAAAGCAAACTTCAGTTAGATGAAGTTTTGAAAAGAGTATTTGCAACTACTGCAGCTGAAAATGGTTATTCAGAGGAACTTGAAAAAAGGGCAGCAGAGTATGCAATATATAGAAAAGAGGGAAATAAGGCAAGTGGAAAAGTTAAGTTTTATGGAAGTGAAGGTGCCTTAATATCTAAAGGAACAATAGTACAAACAGAAGGGACTCTTCAATATAAAACATTAGAAGAAATAAGCATAACTAATAAGGAAGCTTCAGTAGGGGTAGAAGCACTATATATAGGAACAAAATACAATGTTCAAAGTAATCTTATTAAAGAACTTCCTATACAAATTTTAGGTATAACCTCAGTTATAAATGAAGAGGGGATATCAGGAGGAACAGAGGTAGAAAGTGATGAGGAGTTACTTAACAGATTATTGCTTAGACAAAGAACTCCAGGGACTTCTGGCAATGCTAATCACTATAAATTATGGGCAACAGAAATAGCGGGAATAGGTGATGCAAAGGTATTTCCTTTATGGAATGGAGCAGGCTCAGTAAAGGTGGTGGTTGTTGATTCAAATAAGCATAAACCTAATGAGACTTTGCTTAATGAAGTAAAAGACAACATTGAAATCAATAGACCAATAGGAGCCGCTGTAACAGTTATAGGAGCTTCAGAAAAGCAAATAAATATAACTGCAAAGGTAGTTTTATCAAATAATTATACAATTTCTCAGATTCAATCAAGGTTTTATTACTTGTTAGAGGATCATTTCAAAGAAATAGCGTTTTCTTCAAGCTATATAAGCTATGCAAAGATAGGTAATATTATATTATCAACACCAGGGGTTTTGGATTACTCAGAATTAAAGGTAAATAATTTAACGATTAATGTAGGGTTACAAGAAGAAGAAATTCCTATTGTTGGAGCCTTGGAACTGGGGGTGTAGTATGTATCCAGAGAAGATTGATAGCTTTGTAGAAAAGTTAAATAAATTGGACAACAACACCTATGTAATTGAGGAAGAGGTAAAACCTGTAAATGGAGTGTATGAAGGGGAGCTTAAACATGACAATATAAGTAATTCAAGCTTAAGAGTTTATACGGGAAGCAAGTTGACAGGAGATAAAATAGAAAACTTTATCCTATCAACCCCAAGTAATACTCCTTGGAAAAAGTCTATAAAGGTATTTTCAAACAGTCAAAAGGTGTATATAACCTATGAAACTCAAGGAGATACAGTTGAGGCAGAGGATATAAATATCCTTCAAGAAAGCATAGTAAATACACAAACAGAGATTGATAGATACAAGACTTCAAATGATAACGAAGTTCTTAATTTAAAAAATAGGGCAACTTCCTTAGAGAATGGAAAAGCAAGTAAAACCTATGTTGATACAGAATTGGCTAAGAAAATGGATAAGACTTCTGCCTACACCAAAACTGAAACAGATCAAAGAATTCAAAATGTTGTAGGAGCTGCACCAGCAGCTTTAGATACTTTAAAAGAATTAGCTGATGCCCTTGGAAATGATGCTAACTTTGCAGGTACAATGACTAGTGCTTTATCTAATAAGGTAGATAAAGTATCAGGAAAACAGCTTTCAACAGAAGACTATACAACAGTTGAAAAAAGTAAGCTAGCAGGAATAGCAGCAAGTGCAAATAACTATGTACACCCAAGCACTCATGCACCAACGGTAATTGTAGAAGATTCAACTCATAGATTTACTACAGACACAGAAAAAGCTAACTGGAATGATTCCAATAGTAAAAAGCACACTCATTCTAACAAATCTATAATAGATGCAATAACTCAAACACTTATGGATACATGGAACAGTGCTTATAGTCATATTTCAGACATAGTAAAACACATAACTGATGATGAAAGAACTATGTGGAATACTATAGTTAACAAAGTGGATAAGGTTGAAGGGAAGCAACTTAGTACTGAGGATTACACAACAACTGAAAAAAGTAAGTTATCAGGAATCGCAGCAAGTGCAAATAACTATATACACCCAAGCACTCATGCAGCAACAGTAATTGTAGAAGATTCAACTCATAGATTTGCTACAGACACAGAGAAAGCTAACTGTAATGATGCAAACACTAAAAAGCACACTCATTCCAATAAATCTATAATAGATGCAATAACTCAAACACTTATTGATACATGGAACAGTGCTTATAGTCATATTTCAGATGTAGTAAAGCACATAACTGATGATGAAAGAATTCTATGGAATACTGTAAGTAATAAAGTTGATAAAGAAACAGGAAAAGTATTGTCCTCTAATGACTTTACCTCAGTATATAAGACTAAAATAGATGGAATAACCACAGGTGCAACCAAGGTTGAGAGCAGTTCTACTAATGGAAATATAAAAATAAATGGCACTGAAAAAACTGTATATACTCATCCTGCAAATCATGATGATAGATATTATACAGAGAGTGAAGCAGACACTAGATTTGCTATAAAAGCAGATTTAGATACGGTGTATATTAGAAAAGGTGTAGTAACCTGGAATGATTTAAAGGGGGTGTAGTTTTTGTATGGTGATAATGTTTATGGATTATTTAATTATGGAAAAGAAACTACCCTAACAGAGGATGAAATTAACTCCAATAAACCTAGACTGTTAGGATATTTGCCTCACTTTCTAAGAGGAGTTTTAGAATTTAAAGAATGGGACAACGTTTCAGGTTATGAAATATCTAAACTTAATTTAGGTATAAAGGATATAATAGCTCAATGTTTTATAGACACTGCAACCTGGGGACTAAACCTATGGGAAGAGCAAATAGGAGTATCAACTGATATAAATAAATCTTATGAAGAAAGAAGAGAAATAATAAAAGCCAGACTTAGAGGAAGTGGAACTGTAACTAAAAAGATGATAAAAGAAACAGCAGAAGCTTTTAGTGGAGGACAGGTTGATATAATCGAACACACTGAAAGCTATTCTTTTACAGTTAGATTTGTTGGCGTAAAAGGTATTCCTAAAAATATGGCAGCCTTTATAGAAATGATAAATACAATTAAGCCTGCACACTTGGATTACGACATAAAGTACACTTATACAGTTTGGAATGATATAAAGTCAAAAGCTTGGAGCAATCTAAGTAATAAAACTTGGAACGAATTAAAAGTTTATGAATAGGAGGAAGAATATTTGAAAACTACAACTAATTATGGATTTAAGCAACCAGAAGGAACAGACATAGTAAATATAGATGATATTTCAGATAACTTTGGGAGCGTAGATACAGAAATTAAAAAAGCAAATGATAAAGTAGTAGCTCATGAAGGAAAAGGTGGAAGTGTTCATGCTGATGTAACAACCACTACTTCTGGGTTTATGAGCGCAGCGGACAAGACAAAGTTAAATGGAGTTGCAACTAATGCCAATAACTACTCCCATCCTACTGGAGATGGAAATTTACATGTACCAGTGACGGGAACAAGCAATAGTGGTAAAGTACTAAAAGCTGGGGCGACTGCTGGTAGTTTAGCATGGGGAACATTGACCTCTACAGATGTGGGAGCTTTACCAACATCACATGAAGGACAAGGGGGAACTGTACACGCAGATGTAACAACAACAGTGTCAGGATTTATGAGTGCAGCAGATAAGACAAAGTTAAATGGAATAGCTGCTGGAGCACAAACAAATCAAAATGCGGTACAAAGTATACAGGCAGTAACTTCATCAGGAACTGCTATAGGAACTGCAACAGCAGCAAGTGCTACTGATACAATTCAATTAAAAGAAGGAAGTAATATAGACATAGCTGTGAGTGGTAAAACATTAACACTAAATAACACTTATAGTTATACTCATCCAACAAGCGATGGAAATTTACATGTACCAGCAACTGGAACAAGTAATAATGGAAAAGTACTAAAAGCTGGAGCAACATCAGGAAGTTTAGAGTGGGGAGCTTTAACTTCTACAGATGTAGGCGCTTTACCAATATCACATGAAGGGCAAGGTGGAAGCGTACACGCAGATGTAACTACAACAACTTCAGGATTTATGAGTGCAGCAGATAAAACAAAATTAAATGGAATAACTTCAGGAGCACAAACAAATCAAAATGCAGTACAAAGTATACAGGCAGTAACTTCATCTGGAACTGCTATAGGAACTGCAACAGCTTCAAACGCCACTGATACAATACAGTTAAAGGAAGGAAATAATATAAGTATAACTGCCAGTGGAAAGGCATTAACTTTAAATAACACGTATAGTTATACCCATCCTACAGGCGATGGAAATGTACATGTTCCAGCTACAGGGACAACAAATAATGGTAAGGTGTTAAAAGCAGGGTCAACAGCAAATAGCGCGTCATGGGGACAAGTTGCTTGGAATGAGGTAACAGGAATTCCTTCAAGTTTTCCAGGTAGTGTAACCGGAAATGCGGCTACAGCAACTAGGCTAGCAAATGCAAGAACTGTTTCTTTAAGTGGTGATGCTACTGGTTCAGTCTCTTTTGATGGTTCAGCTAATGCTAACATAATAGTTACTGTAGCTGATGATAGTCATAATCACATTATTTCAAATGTTGATGGATTACAGTCAGCATTGGATGGGAAATCATCAACATCACATACACATAGTTATTTACCGCTGAGTGGTGGAAGTTTAACTGGCCAAGTATATGCAAATGGGGGAATATATTCACCATGGACAGAAACTAGAAATATAGAACTTAGAGCAAATGGAGGTATGCCATATATAGATTTTAGTAATGATAGTTCAATAGATTATGATGCTAGACTTGTTCTAACGAGTGATGATATTTTAGAAGTACAGGGGGCAAGTCTTGTTACTAATGGTTATTCTTATGTAAGAGATATAAGACCTGGTGGTGATAATGTTTACACGTGTGGTGAGTGGGGAACTTGTTGGTATTCTGTTAGATCCTTCAGATTTGAACAAGCTTCAGATAGAGATAAGAAGTATAATATAAATGAAATAAAAACTGATTATGCCTATAATACCGTTAAAGATATAAAACCATACCTTTATCAGTATATTTCAGAATCTTCATCTGAAGAGACAAAGGAAGATAAAAAACAGCAATTAAAAGAAGCAGAAGAAAAAAATAAAAAAGAGTATTTCATGGGAATAATGGTAGATGAAGCACCTATAGAAATTATAAGCCATGAAAATGAAAAAATGATTGATGTGTACTCTTATACTACAATGATTTTAGGAGCATTAAAGGAAACTATAAAAAAAGTTGAAATATTAGAAGAGGAAGTTAGGAAATTAGGAGGGAATATATAATATGGCACTACAATTAAATAATTATACTAATGGAGCAGGGGTAAAAACTCAATATTGGAAGATAACTGATTATAGTCTAAGAACCATCTATAAAAGTGTTGATATAACATTTGGGGGATGGGTGACAAAAGAATTAAGTGATAGTGGAAACTATTCACCAGTAGAAATTAAAAAAGTTAGATGTTTGGCAGATAAGTTTGACGAATACTTCTCTTCACAAAATTTAGATGAAAATGGATCAAATCCACTATTACAGATGTATAAATTTGCAAAAGATAATAGTGAGTTTTTTAAAGATTCATTTGATGTGTAATTCATTATTAGTTATATATCAACAAGAACTAAATAAATAACAGCAAAGAGCACAAGTAAGCTCTTTTTTTATTACCCAAATAAGGAAGGTTAAGACTATTTTTATAGAAACTTACCTTCCTTAATTATTAATACAATTAAATTTTTATATAAGGAGTGAAGTGATGGAGAGTGAAATAGTTAAATATATAATAACCCAAGGCATATTCTGTGTTTTATTTGTTTGGCTTCTAATGGATACAAGAAAAGATTCAAAGGAAAGAGAAAGCAAGTATCAACAAACAATAGATAAGCTTGCTAGTTCACTAGGAACTATTGAAGAAATAAAAGAAGATATAGATGATATTAAAGAAATAATTTTAAAATAATTTAAAAAGGAGGTTTACAAATGAAAGAAATAAAAGGTTTATTACAAGTGAAGAAGATAATAGCTTTATTACTAACAATGGTGTTTTGTATTTTAAGTATTAAGCAGAAAGTTAGTTCACAAGAATTTCTCACAGTGTTTAGCCTGGTTATTGCATTTTATTTTGGACAATCTACGGCGAGGCAATCATCTAAAAATGGATAGCTTTTATGTCAGAAATTAAAAGGGGGGAATGTAAATGTTAAAAGGAATAGATATATCAAATCATCAGCCAAGTATAGATTTTAATGCCTTGAAAAGTTCAGTTCAAGTAGTAATAATGAAGGCTACCGAGGGAACCACATACTTAGATCCAAAACTAGAATCTCATTATCAAGGAGCTAAGGCAGCAGGTTTTCCAGTAGGCTTTTATCATTTTATGAGTGAAAAAACTTCACCTTCAGAGCAAGCTACATTTTTTTATAATGCGATTAAAGGTAAGCAATTTGAAATAATTCCAGTACTAGACATAGAAACTAACTCACAAAATAGGACTGCATATCAGATAACTGATAGATGTTTAGAGTTTTTAGCTAAGTTTAAAGAATTATCAGGATTAGATTGTATTATTTATACTGGAGGATATTTTGGGAGAGATAATTTAGATGGTAGAATCAAAGCATATAAGGCTTGGATAGCCCATTATGGAGTGAATTCTCCAATGGAAACAGGGTTTTATAATGTAGTGGGACATCAGTATACTTCTAGCGGAAGCGTATATGGAATCAATGGTAATGTGGATCTTAATAATTTTACAGAGGGCATATTTATAAATAGAAATATAGAAACGCCTAAGGAAGATACGAAAACTCAACAAGTCGAAAATAGATATGGAATAGTAACGGCATCGGTACTTAATGTTAGAGATGGAGCAGGTATTGATTATAGTGTTATAGGGCAATTAAAAAATGGTTCTAGAATTAGGTTAGGGCCCAAGGTTGGAAGTTGGTATAATATATACTTTGGAAATCATGGCGGATGGGTATCCTCAGAGTATGTAAGCTTAGAATGTTCTCAAATAGTAGAGGCAATTCCTCAAAAAAGTGGAACTTACGGTGAGGTAACAGCATCAGTACTTAATGTCAGAGGTGGAGCAGGTACAAATTATAAAATAATAGGACAACTTCAAAATGGCGAAAAAGTAAGACTTGATGTCAAGTTAGGTAATTGGTGGAGTATTTACTATGGGGATCATGGTGGTTTTGTTAGTGCAGATTATATAAAAATATTATAAAGTATAAAGCTCCTGCATCTAGGATACAGGAGCAAGTTTCATTGGAAAGGAGGTGACAAGAATTATTGCCTAGTTAACTCTCTCACAGTTTAAGATATTCATATAAGGGGAATTTTGTTACAAGTTCGGAATTAAATTTAAAATAAAATCTTTTTTGTAGAAGAATGAATAATAAAAGGGCAGAAAAGTAGACTACTTATTGAATGTCGTAATGTCGTAATAACGCTATATCATAATATAGTAATTATATTGTATTATGTTGAAATTAAAAGGAATCTAATGGAGCTTGAGAAGAAGCTCCTCTACAGGGCAGAAGTTAAAAGGAATTTAATGAGGCCTGAAAAGAGACCTCTACAGGTTAGAAGTGCGTAATGTCTCAATTTATTTTAGTAGGAGAATTATTAAAAGTAGCCAATTAAGTTATTAAAGGGAAGCGTGATTCTTCTTAAGAAACTTTTAAATATTTTTCTTCATTCTTTAAACTAATAAACCCATCATATTCCTTACTCCACGTACTCCAACTCATCTTAAATCCTCTACCATTTTCTTTACAGTAGTTATAGAAGTTAAGTAGGAATTTATATCTCTCAGGGGTATAGAATTCTCTAATAGTAACTTCATCGAAGTTTGCAAGTTTTAGCTGACGATCCATAATATCTGTAGCAGAAACTTCATTATAATTAATAAGCATATCATACATAATCATAAAGGTTGTTGTTCTTCCTACACCAGCTTTACAGTGGAAATGAACCCAGGAATCTTTAGGAAGGTTTTTAAATGCCTCTATAAAATAATCAACCATATCGTCAGTTGGTAGCCCTAAATCTGTTACAGGAATTCTTATGTAGGACAAGTTTTTTGAAGTAACTAAAGCATCTTCATTAAAAACTTCAGTTGGAATCATGCTATTATTAGGGGCTCTATAAACTGTAACAGGAGTATTTAATGGTATGGAACTTAATTGATTGGTTTCTTTTTCTATTACCTCATCTCTAGTTAATCCTTTATTAACATCATTGTTTATGTTCTTCCAGCTAACAGGAAGGCCATTTATAAAACCATGAGATTCTTGACGTAGGTCTACAATAGCAATTGGTTTTGATGTACCTATTTCCGCTAATAAAATAGGAAGATTTTTTTCGGAAAATTGCTGACTTCCTGAAATATTTAATTTATCTAATCCCTTCAAAGAGAATTTTTCATTTTTTGTTAAATAAATAGGTGTAGAAGTTTTACGGAAATTTCGTGGGGTAGATTCATTTAAAGAATCTAGTGCTAGCTGAACTTCATCAGATGCAATAGCTGCAGCTGTATCTAAAGACAGAGTAGTAGAAGATAGTGAAATAAAAACCAAGATAAATGCAAAAAAGATGGCAGTACTTTTTTTCAATTAAATCACCTCTCAAATAGTTCTATAGGATAGTATTCCCTAAATACAAAAAATTACTATTAACCACGACCTATGTGATCTATATTAAAAATCAATATTAGTGCTACTATAACCAAAATAAAATAAATAACCATGTCTCTAACTAAATCAAGTCGAATTAATTCTTTTCTAAATTTCATTAATAATCACCTCATCAAATCCTTTTAACTTCTAATAACTGTATTATTAGAAGTATGGACAAACAATAAAAAATGTATACACATTATTACTGTAGAAGCGGTTTTTGCTTCATCAAATCATTTAAGAAAAGAATAGATTGACGTTAAAAACAACGTCTACTATGAAGATGTGCACATTATTGCTGTAGCACGTCACAAAGTGACTGCATCAAATCCATTAAAGTGATTATTACCATAGAGTTTTTCTAAAAATGAAAATTTACATATAGGCTCTTTTATATTTAATTTAATAATAGTATAATCTACCATAGGGAGTATATTAGTAAAGGAGGCTATTAAATGTTTCAATGGAAAGATGAGTATGTTACAGGGATACAATTTATTGATGAACAACATAAGATGCTATTTGAAATAGCACACAAAGCCTATGATATATACAAAAATGACCTAGTACTAGATAAATACGACAAGATAGTTGAAGTAATAGAAGAACTAAAGGAATACACTAAATATCATTTTGGTGAAGAAGAAAAATTTATGATGGAGAGTAAGTATAAAAAATTCTTTTCTCATAAAATTCAACATGATGATTTAATTAGTGATCTTGATAAGATGAACCTTAAAGATATGGATCATAATCAGGATAAGGCATTATTAGATATTCTTAATTTTGTTTTAGAGTGGATACAAAATCATATATTAAAAACTGATTTGGGTATGACTGCTGAAATCAAAAAAAGTTTATCATAATCTAAATAACTAAAGGATAAAATACATAGAGCAGAAAGCTAACAATGGTTTCATTATGTTATAATTACGGATGGAACATTAAATATATTCACGGAGGTAAGGAAATGAAAAAAGGATTAACTCTAGACATTACAAAAGCTAAACCATTTTTAAGAGACGAAGAAATAACTAACTTAAGCAGCATAGTTAAAGCAGCACACAAGGATTTACACGAAAAAACAGGTGCAGGCAATGACTTTTTAGGGTGGATTGATCTTCCAGTTAATTATGATAAAGATGAATTTAATAGAATTAAAGATGCAGCAGAAAGAATAAAAGGACATTCTGATGCTTTAATAGTTATAGGAATCGGTGGATCTTATTTAGGAGCAAGAGCAGCTATCGAAGCTATAAATCACTCTTTCTTCAATGTTTTAAGCAAAGATAAGAGAAAAGCTCCACAAGTATTTTTTATAGGAAACAGCATAAGTTCAACTTATTTAGCTGACTTATTAGAAGCTATTGAAGGATTAGATATAAGCGTAAATGTTATATCTAAATCAGGAACTACTACTGAGCCTGCTATAGCATTTAGAATATTTAAAGACTACATGGAAAAGAAATACGGAAAAGAAGAAGCTAAAAAGAGAATATTTGCAACTACTGACGGAAAAAGAGGTGCATTAAAATCTTTAGCTGATGAAGAAGGTTATGAAACTTTCGTTATTCCTGATGATGTTGGAGGAAGATTCTCTGTATTAACAGCAGTTGGTTTACTTCCAATAGCAGCTAGTGGAATAAATATAGATGAATTAATGCAAGGTGCAGCTGATGCAAGAGATGCATATTCAAGTGATAATGTAGAAGAAAATGACTGTTACAAATATGCAGTTGTAAGAAATGCATTATACAACAAAGGTAAGGTTACTGAAATATTAGTAAACTATGAGCCAGCTCTACAATACTTTGGTGAATGGTGGAAACAACTTTATGGAGAATCAGAAGGAAAAGATGGTAAGGGTATATTCCCAGCAGCTGTTAACTTCTCTACAGATCTTCACTCTATGGGACAATACATTCAAGATGGTTTAAGAAATGTATTTGAAACTATAGTAAATGTTGAAACTGCTAAAAAGAATGTAACTATAGAAGAATCTAAGGAAAATGTTGATGGATTAAACTTCATAGCAGGAGAAACTATGGATTTTGTTAATAAAAAAGCTTTCCAAGGAACTGTTTTAGCTCATAATGACGGTGGAGTACCTAACGTTATAGTTAATGTTCCAGAATTAACTCCATACTACCTTGGACAATTAATATACTTCTTTGAAAAAGCTTGTGGATTAAGTGGATATATTTTAGGAGTAAATCCATTTGACCAACCAGGTGTTGAAGCATACAAGAAAAACATGTTTGCATTATTAGGAAAACCAGGATTCGAAGATTTAAAAGCTGAACTTGAAAAAAGATTACAATAATTATGAGAATTCTGATTGACGGCGATGGCTGTCCAGGAAGAAAAATCATAGAGAAGGTTGCAAGGGAATTTCAAATTCCCTTGTTCTTATATTGTGATATTCATCATAGTATAACTTTAGAGTATGGAGAGGTTAAATATCTAGATAGTGGATTTCAATCTGTGGATATATTTTTAGCTAATGTGACTAAAAAAGGTGATGTTGTAGTTACTGGAGATTATGGATTGGCATCTATGATATTAGCTAAGGAAGCCATACCTGTAAATCCTAAAGGAATGGTATATAATAAAGACAATATAGATAGACTACTTATGGAAAGGCATATATCAGCAAAAGTTAGAAGAGGTGGGGGAAAAACCACAAACCATAAAAAGAGAACCAAAGAAGATGATGATAATTTATATAAGACTCTAAGAAATATAGTTCAAAATATGGTCCAGACTAAAATATAAGCTGTGTAGTAAAACAATCTACATAGCTTTTTTTGAAAAGGAGTATTGTGATTTGAGAAGAGAAAACATAAAAAAGAGAAGAAGAAAAAAGAGAAAGAGAATATTATCAGTAGTTCTTATAATAGGATTACTATTAATTATAATTCCAACTGCATTTGTAATATCTAAAAACATTCTTGAAAAAAACATTTCTAAAAATCAAGATAAGACACCTGAAGAAGATACAACTCAAAATGAAAAACCAGTTGAACCAGTAAAGCAAGATGTGAAAGAAGAAGTTATAATATCTGCAGCTGGAGACTCAACTTTAGGAACAGATACAAAATTTTCAGGAGAAACCTTGCCTGCTGTGTTTAATACTACTGGGAAAAACTACGCTTATTTCTATCAAAACGTATATGATATATTTTCTAAGGATGATTATACTTTTGTAAATCTTGAAACCACCTTTACTGATGCAACGGCTAAAAAGGATAAAGGAGCACCTCCTTATTATCATTTTAAAGGGCCTAAGGATTACGTAAATATATTAACTTCTGGAAGTATAGAAGGTGTCACTGTAGCTAACAATCACATATACGACTATGGACAGCAAGGCTTTAATGACACAATAGAAGTGCTAAAAGGCGCAAATGTAGACATAGCTGGAGAAGGATATAAAATAGTTAAAGAGATAAAGGGAATAAAGTTTGGATTTTTAGGTTATCAAGCTTGGAGTGACACTAAAGAGCTAAGAGATAAGATAAAAGCAGATATAGCTGAGCTTAAAAATAGTGGCTGCCAAGTAGTAATTCCATATTTTCATTGGGGGATAGAAGGACAATATAAACCCTATGATGTTCAAGTTAATATAGGAAGATATGCTATAGATAGTGGAGCGGATTTAGTATTAGGATCACATCCACATGTAGTTCAAACCTTAGAAAACTATAAGGGAAAACTTATAGTATATAGTTTTGGTAACTTCTGTTTTGGAGGAAATAATAATCCTACAGATAAGAGAACTTTCATATTACAAGCAAAACTTAATTTCACAAATGGAAAATTAGAGCAAACAAGTTTTAAAGTGATACCTTGTTCAGTATCCTCAGTAAATAACAAAAATGATTATAGACCAACTCCTATGAAGGATCAAAATAAAACAAACTTATTAAAATTTTTAAATGAATTATCTCCAACACTTAATGGAGAGATAAAAGACGAATTTTTTCAGATACAATAAAATTTAACAATAATATGTCATAAAAGAGAGTTTTTCTTCGTTAAAAACTCTCTTTTAAACAATTCATTTTGTAGCAAATAATGGTATAATACTCTTGGGTAAATATATTTGAGGAGCGAATGAGAATGGATGAGATTTTGTTAAAGTTTAATAGAGAAAATCCTATTAGTAAAGAAGAAGAAGTAGAAATACAAGTTGAAAACAATACGGATGAAAATCTAGAATACAAGTTCATTTTAGGTAATTTCGGAATATGGACAACCTTAAGAGAATTTTCATCTGAATCAGTATATAAATGGATTCCCACAGAAAACGGCAGCTATATTTTCATGGTTCAAGGCAAAAAGAAAGATAGCTCAAAACCCTTTGATTATTTATGTAAGGGTGAAATTTTAGTTGGGGAAGAAGAAGAAAAAATAATTAAAAATGTATTTGTTAATTCTCACGAGTTACAGGTGGGAGAAAAAATAAGTATAGAAATAGAAAGTTCTAAAAGACCTGTATTATTTAGATTCTGGAAAAGTGGACAAAGAGGTTGGGAACTTATAAAAGATTATTCTCCAGAAAATAGCTTAATTTTTACTGCTAGTGAAGAAGGAAATCAAGAGATATTAATAGAGGCTAAGGAGCCAGCATCAGAAAATAACTTTGATGATTTTTATTCAGTAAAATACAAGGTAAATCCAAGAGCAAAAGTTGAAATATCAAACTTTAGATGCTTAACTCAAGACTTATTATGTGGGGAAGAGTTAAATTTTCAGGTAGAATCTAAGGGGGAAGAAACCTCCACAATGCTTTATAAGTTTGTAAAAATCAATGAAGAGGGAAAAGCTTTATGTATTCAAGATTATTCCTCCAAAACAATAGTGAGCTTTTCAGAGCAAGAACCAGGCGAATACAAACTTCTTTGTTTAGCAAAAGATATATATTCAAATAAGGAATTTGATGACAGAGCCTTAATGGTTTATACAATAAAAGCCTATAAACCTATACTAATAAAAAGCTTCACAACAGATTTAGCTTCACCTCAAGTAAATGGAGCAGCAATTTTATTAAGAGCTTTTGTAGAGGGTGGAAAAAATTTATTATATAGGTTTAAGATAGATGGAACCTATGGGGAAGACTCTGGTTTTATAAAGAACTCAACATATTTATGGAAGAGTAAATCAGAGGGAGAATATAAAATAACCCTTTATGTAAAAGATGCAAGCTTTGAGGGTGACTATGAAGACACTGTAGCTATGGAATATTTTATAGATAGAAAAAGTGCAAGAACAATTAAAATTACCGATGTGGTTATGGACAAAGATAGCAATTATTTAGTTGGAGTACCTATAAACATAAAGGTGTTAGCTGAAGGTGGATCATCACTAAAATATTCCTTTACAGTTTTTAAAAATAAAAAAGAAATAGAAAAAGTAAATTATGGAACAGCAAATTGGGTTAACTTTACTCCAGAGGAATCTGGAGAGTATGAAATGGAAATACGTGTAAAGGATAAATATTCTCCTAAGGAATATGATTGTCATAGTGTAGTGTACTTTGATATAATAACTTATATACCTGGTAAGATAGATTATATTTTGTTGCCATCAAAGGAGTTCTACATGGTTGGAGATGATGTTGAGCTCGAGGCAATAGTTCAAAATAGTCAATCAACACTCATTAATTACATCACAAAAATAAATGGACATGTAGTTGAAGAGACAGGTTTTATTAAAAATAAAAAGTTAAAATTGACACCTAAAATTCCTGGGAAATATACCTTTGAACTTTATGCCAAAAACATAAAATGCCAAGGTGAATATGACACTAAAAAAGAGTTCCACATATATATAAACGACTCTGCACCAATTACAGGAACAAAGATAATTTCTAATAACATTAACTTCAAGTTACAAGATGAAATTAATTTTAATGTTGAATGTAAGGGTGGAAAAGATGTATGTTATGAGTTTTATATAATGGAAAGAGGGAATTGGGTTAGAACTCAAGGCTATAGCAAAAAGTCATATTATAGCTTTAGACCTTTCGTAGCAGGTAAATTTAAGATATTAGTTTTAACAAAAAGTTATTATAAAAAAAATGCCTATGAGGATTATGACATCATTGAATTTAAAGTTTCAGAATAACTAGACGATAAATAACTATAAAAAATATGGAGAGATGCATATGAAAATAGAGAATACTGAACAAATGTTAGCTATGACCATGATGTCATCCATACTAAAGCAATCAATGGGAAATAGTCAGTCCTTTGATATAATACTTCAAAGTTTATTACAAAGTATGGATAGTAATAGTGATAGTAATAATATACTTAGCAGTTTACTGAATAATCCACTTGGAGAATCCATAGGTGGAAGCGATAGTTCACTAAATGATTTGAATTCATTAAATTTAAAATCATATTTAAGCCAGGGGATAGATTCATCCTATAAGGGAACTGATTCTACAAGGCTTAGGATAGAAGCAGCAGTAAAAAGTGCTTCTCAAAAGTACGGTGTAGATGAAAACTTAATTAGGGCAGTGATAAAACAAGAATCTGATTTTAATCCTAAGGTAGTTTCAAGTGCTGGAGCTCAAGGACTTATGCAGCTTATGCCATTTAATTCAGAGGCATATGGACTATCAAATCCATATGATATTGAAGGTAACATAAATGTTGGTACTCAAATGCTTAAAAAACTTATAGATAGATATGGAAATTTAGATATGGCGTTGATGGGATATAATGCAGGGGAAGGTACTATGGCAAAAAGAGGAGTAACCTCACCAAGTGATTTATATAAAATGCCATCAGAAACAAGAAATTATGTAGTAAAAGTAACGAATTATTATAAAAATGGAATATCTTAAAGGCTATTAGGCTAGTGCAAATTATTGTACTAGCCATTTTTTATTGCACGGATAATTAGATGATTATCTAAACAACTAATTACTTGATTATCTAAGTATTTAATTACCTGAGCATCACCGTAGTTATGGGAGTACGGTGATACTTAGATAATTAGGTACAATTTTTATTCATCATCTTAGCTTTAAAACCATATAGTATTAGAGTTAAAGAAAGAGAGGTTGAGAACATGAATAAAAATGAAAATGAACCATTTGATGTTAAAAAGACCTTTAATATCAGAAGATCCACAGCAGAAATGATAATAGAATTGAAATTAATTCATCCTAACATAAATATTAGATATAATATATTAATTGATGAAGCTATAAGACATTATTATGAACATATCAAAGAAAAAGGCGGATTTTAGAAAGGATAAATGATAGAATATTAGATATTAAATTACAGAAATGAGGGAGCTAGCTTGGAATTTATAAAATCAATATTCTATTTTATAGTGGCAGGTGTATTTGAGATTGGCGGGGGTTACCTTGTATGGTTATGGCTTCGTGAGGGGAGAAGTTTTTTATATGGAGCAGCTGGAGCCATAGTATTAATTTTGTATGGAGTTATACCAACATTACAGCCTCCAAACTCTAATTTTGGAAGAGTGTATGCAACATATGGAGGAATATTTATTGTTTTATCTATATTATGGGGATGGAAGGTTGATAAGGTAGTTCCAGATAAATTTGATTTGATTGGAGGAGCAATAGCTTTAGTTGGAGCTCTTATAATAATTTACGCACCTCGTAATTAAGTTCTTTACACCACGTAATTAAATTCTTTACACCACGGAACAAATTTGGATTTACTACAGTTAGAATCTAAGATTAGTTAACTATTCCTGCGAGTTTTAACAAAGATAAGTAAATTATAATATAGAAATATAGTTATAAAAATATTATATTTGGTTGACAATTGCCTAATAACAAAGGACAATTAGGTTAAATTTGAAAATTAGTATATAATTTTATATAAGTTTAACTAGGAGGTTTCTTAATGGAAAGATTAGATAAAATACTTTCTAATTTAGGTTATGGAAGTAGGAAAGAAATAAAGTCAATTGTAAAAAAAGGATTAGTAGAAATTGACGGAAAACTTGCAAAAGATAATGGAATGCAAGTGGATCCTGAAGCAAGTGTAATAAAAGTGAATGGTGAAGAGATTGTATATAAAAAATACATATACTTAATGATGAATAAGCCTGATGGGGTGATTTCAGCTACTCACGATAAGTATGATGAAACAGTTGTGGACTTATTATATGCAGAAGATGCGATATTTGAGCCTTTTCCTGTAGGTAGATTAGATAAGGATACTGTAGGCTTACTGCTTTTAACGAATGATGGAGAGTTAAATCATAAATTAATATCGCCTAAACATCATGTTGATAAAGTTTATTATGCAGAAATTGATAAAGGTGTTAATGAAGAGGATATAAAGGCTTTTGAAAAAGGGATAGTGCTAGATGATGGTTATAAATGTATGCCTGCAAAGTTGGAGATTATTGAATCAGATACTGAGGGGGCAAGGGTACATGTAACTTTGCAAGAAGGGAAGTTCCATCAAGTTAAAAGAATGTTTGAAAGTGTTGGGAAAAAGGTGGTTTATTTAAGAAGAATATCCTTTGGAGGGTTACCTTTAGATGAATCTTTAGAAGAAGGTGGATATAGAGAGTTAACTGAAGAGGAATTAAAAGTATTAAGAGGAGAAGATTAAAAGTACTATTTTAGATAACGATACTATACCTATCGAACGTTTACAAGAAATGAGGTAAAATCATTCATGTAGACAAGAAGATACAATATTTTTTTCAGAAATTCCTTGCAATTAAGTACAAGTTAACATATAATATTTTTGCAAGGATAAATAAAAGGAATAAATAGCCCCCTTTTTATTTATTGCTTATTGCTAAAACGCAACCTAGCCCCAAGGGTTGCGTTTTTGTTTTTATCTTTTACTTTACTACTTTACTTTATTAAAATATAATAAGAGATAAAGACGAATGTGCGACTAAAGGAGTGTATTTTATGGATACTTATAAGTCAAATTTAAAAAGCAAAGAAATGGATTATCTAATGGAAGCCATTTTAAGTTTAAAAGATAAAGAAGATTGTTATAGATTCTTTGAAGATATATGTACAATAAATGAGATTAAAGCAATTGATCAAAGGATTCAAGTTGCAAGGATGCTTAAGGATGGTAAAACTTACACTGAGGTTGCAAAACTTACAGGGGCCAGTACCGCAACCATTAGCAGAGTTAATAAGTGTATCAATTATGGAAGCGATGGATATAATAGAGTTATTAGCAGAATAGATTGGAATGAAGATTAAATCATGGGAAATTTTTATTAATATGTTAAATTTATAGTTTCAATTATGATATAATGAAATATAGTTTATAATATAAAGAGGAATATGGATATATTCCTCTTTCTAATTACATAAGAAAGAACATACTTTCTTATTTAGTATTCAAGGAGGTTAAAATGGATCTGAAAAAGTTATTAAATAAAGAGCAATATGAAGCAGCTACCACTATAGAGGGGCAGGTTCTTATATTAGCAGGAGCAGGTTCAGGAAAAACTAGAGTTTTAACTCATAGAATTGCCTATATGATAGAAGATAAAGGGATAGCACCATATAATATTTTAGCTATAACATTTACCAATAAAGCAGCTGGAGAAATGAAGGAAAGAGTTAAAGCTTTAATTGGGGATGAAGCAGAAAATATGTGGATATCTACCTTCCATTCATCTTGTGTAAGGATTTTAAGGAGAGAAATAGAAAAGTTAGGGTATAAAAAGGATTTTACTATTTATGATTCCTACGACCAAAAGTCTTTAGTTAAGCAATGTATGAAAGAACTTAACATAAATGATAAAGATATAGAAGATCGTGAAGTCTTATCTAAAATAGGTAAAGCTAAGGATGACTTAAAAAATCCATCCTCTGTAACCTTAGAGAGTCAAGGGAATTATAGAGAAGAAAAAATAGCTCAAGTTTACGAATTATATCAAAAGAAATTAAAGCAAAACAATGCCTTAGACTTTGATGATTTAATTTTTAAAACAGTTGAATTATTTAGAAAAGAACCAGAAGTTTTAGAATTTTATCAAAGAAAATTCAGATATATAATGGTAGACGAATATCAAGATACTAATAAAGCTCAATATGAGTTTATCAAACTTCTTGCAAAGAAGTTTAAGAATATCTGCGTTGTTGGGGATGATGATCAATGCATCTATGCTTGGCGTGGTGCGGATATAAGAAATATATTAGATTTTGAAAAAGATTATCCAGGGTGTAAAACTGTTAAGCTTGAGCAAAACTACAGAAGTATGGGTAATATATTAGAAGCGGCTAATTTTGTTATAAAAAATAATAGTGAGAGAAAAAGCAAGATTCTAAGAACAGAAGCTGAAAAAGGAGAAAAAATAAAAATATATAGAGCTTTTTCAGATATGGATGAAAGTAATTTTGCTGCCACAACTATTGAAAATGGTAGAAAAGATGATAGAAAATATAGAGATTTTGCAGTGCTTTATAGAACTAATGCACAATCGCGTATATTTGAAGATACTTTTATAAAAAGAGGTATTCCTTATAGATTAATTGGTGGACTTAAGTTCTATGATAGAAAAGAAATTAAGGACATTTTAGCTTATTTAAAGGTTATTAATAATCCAACCGATTCTGTAAATCTTAGAAGAATAATTAATGTTCCGAAAAGAAGTATAGGGGATGCAACTGTAGATAAGGTATTACAATTTGCAGCTGACAATGAAATGAGTTTATTTGATTCATTAATTGAAGCAGAAAATATCTCAAGCTTAACTCCTAGAAATGTAACGGTTATAAACAAATTTACTGCATTAATGGAAGAGCTTATTGAGTATAGTGAAAGTATGCCTATATCTAATTTAATTGAAGATATTTTAAAAAATACTGGATATTTAAAAGAGCTTAAGGAATCAAATAATCCAGAGGACTTAAGCAGAGTTGAAAATCTAGAGGAATTAGTTTCAGCAGCGGTGGATTTTGAGAAAAATGAGGAGGATAATTCCTTAGCAGCCTTCCTTGAAAAGGTGGCTTTAGTTCAAGATGTAGATAATTTTGATCAAGAGGCAGATTCTGTGACCTTAATGACTCTTCATTCAGCTAAAGGTTTAGAGTTTCCAGTAGTATTTATGGTTGGTATGGAGAATGGGTTATTCCCAGGGGCATCATCTTTTAATTCTGAAAGCGAGATGGAGGAGTCTAGAAGACTTTGTTATGTTGGAATTACTAGAGCAAGAGAATTCCTATATATGACGTCGGCAGAGGTTAGACGAGTTTTTGGTAGAACTGTTGCTTATCCACAATCAGATTTTATAGCAGAAATACCTACAGAATTAAGAGAGTATGTTAATGTTACTAAACACTCAGGGACACTTGCAGGAGGTAAGTCTGCATATGCTAATTACAATATAAGTGGAGGTAATCCACATACTCTAAGGAATTCTTATGGCAATAATGCTTCAAAAGGTAATAAATTTATTAGCTCTGCAGAAGCGACTAAGAAGTTAAATAATATTCTAAATGAAGACTCAGAAAAGATGCTGACTATGGGGGAAGCTACTTTAGGAAGAAAAGTTAAACATCCTAAGTTTGGTATAGGTACCATAGTTAAAGCTATTGAAGTAGATGATGATGTTAAGATTACTATTGCATTTGATTCACAAGGAATAAAGACACTATTACTTAGCATGGCTTCTTTAGAATTGTTATAAGTTAGGTAAATATCAGGAGGTCATTAATATGGATAACAAGGAAAGAATGGAGCAATTAGCAACGGATTTAAATAAATATGCCTACGAGTATTATGTATTAGGTAATCCCTCCATTGCAGATAAAGATTACGACGAGAAGTATTATGAATTAGTTGAGCTAGAGAAACAGGAAGGGGTAATCCTTCCTTATTCCCCTACACAAAGAGTAGGAGATGTAGTTCTTCCTGAGTTTAATAAATATGTCCACAAAGGAAGACTGTGGAGTTTAGATAAGGCTCAAGTTTCTACAGAATTACAAGATTGGCATAATAGAAATGTAAAGTTTATTAATGAATACAATAAAAATAATTCTGATAAGCTTCCAGAGATAAGTTATATAATTACTAAAAAGTTTGATGGGTTAACTCTTAACTTAACTTATAATAATGATGGGATTCTTCAGGTAGCTGCAACTCGTGGTACAGGATCTATAGGTGAGGATGTAACTGCACAAGCAAAAACTATAAAAACTATTCCACTAAAAATAGATAACCATAACGTGTTTGAGATTCATGGGGAAGCTATAATGACCAAGGAAGCTTTCGATAACTATAATAGCAGTGCTGCTGTACCTCTTAAGAATTTAAGAAATGGAGCTGCTGGAGCTTTAAGAAATTTAAATGTTAAAGAAACTGCTAAGAGAAATCTATCTGCCTTCTTTTATGATATTGGATACAATGAAGGAACTCAGTTCACTACATATGAAGAGATGTTAACTTTTATAAAAGATAAGGGATTTCCTATAGATTCTTATATGAAACGTTGCACAACTTTAGAGGAAATAAATAAAGAAATAGAATATATTAAATCCATAAGATTTGAGTTAAATTATGATATAGATGGTGCAGTAATTGCAATTAATGATATGAGAACTAGAGAACTTTTAGGATATACTATAAAATTTCCTAAATGGGCTATAGCATATAAGTTTGAAGCACAAGAAGCAACTACAAAGTTATTAGATGTAGAATGGAATGTTGGAAGAAGTGGAAGAGTTTCTCCTACTGCAATATTAGAACCTGTTGAGTTAGCTGGTGTAACAGTTAAAAGAGCAACATTAAATAATATGGATGATGTTAATAAAAAGGGTGTAAAAATAGGAGCAGAAGTATTTGTAAGAAGGAGTAATGATGTTATTCCAGAGATTATGGGAGTAGTTGAGAGCTCTTTAGAAAATACTCAAGAAATAACTCCACCTACTAAATGTCCTTATTGTGATGGGAATGTTGTTTTAAATGGTGCACATTATTTTTGTGAAAACACTCTTTCTTGTAAACCTCAGCTTGTAAAAACCATAGTTCATTTTGCATCTAGAGAAGCAATGAATATAGAAGGTTTTTCAGAGAAAACAGCTGAACAATTATTTGAAAAGTTAGATATTAAGTCTATATCAGATTTATATAGATTAAATAAAGAAGATTTATTATCGCTAGAGAAGTTTAAAGAAAAGAAGGCTACTAACCTTTTAAATGCAGTAGAAAAGAGTAAGGATTGTGAGCTTTATGCATTTATATATGCGCTTGGAATACCTAATGTAGGTGTTAAAACCTCAAAGGATTTAGTGAAGAGATTTAAAACTTTAGATAATATAATAAAGGCAAATCTGGAAGAGTTACTTGAGGTACCTGATATTGGAGGAATAGTTGCAGAATGTATAGTAGGTTTCTTTAAAGAGGAGCAAGTAATAAATACTATAAATGATTTATTGAGTCTAGGAGTAAAACCTAGGTATGAGCAAATTGAGGTATCAGAAAATATTTTTGAGGGAAAAACTGTTGTAGTTACTGGAACACTAGAGAATTACTCAAGAACTTCTATTAAAGATAAACTTGAGTCATTAGGGGCAAAGGTATCTGGAAGTGTAAGTAAGAAAACGGATTATGTGATAGCTGGAGAAGAGGCAGGATCTAAACTTACAAAGGCTCAAGAATTAGGAGTAACAATATTATCTGAGAAAGAGTTTGAGGATATGATATGATTAAGAAAGCTGTAAATGCAATCAGTCTTACAGCAGCAGTTGTATCTATAGTAGTTATTATTGCAACTTTTTTAACTTCTTATAGATATATATATATCAATGAAATTTTTACAGGATATTATCCACTACAAGTTTCTATTACAGTAACCATGATAGCTTGGGGATTTAAGTTTTGGATGAATAATACTGGACTAAGAAAATATCTATATACCTTTATATGTTTTATATTATCAGTAGCATCAATCTTTTTTTTAAGCAATTTAGTAAAGTAATTTATTTAAAGAGGGATATATCTAAAATCTAGATATATCCCTTATTTTATGTATATTTAAACTTTATAAATTAGAATCATCATGGATTTCATTAGTTTTTTTAGAACCATTACATGAAATAGATACATTATTTTGAACTAACATATAAATATTTTGAGTCAATTTTTCCAATAGATAATTTTGATATTTCATTTGTGCGTAAGTTTGTTTTGCAACAATAAAACCCCAGATTGCAACAAACATTATAGTAAGCATAGATAATATGCCTAAGATCTCTAACAGTATTTTCATTATTAATACCTCCACTAAAAAACATATTAATATTATAACACGAAATATCTTCCTATATAACCTAGAATAATGTAATTAATATTTAAAATCGCAGTTTAAATTACTTTATTTTGTCAATAATTAAGAAGAATGTTTGATTCTGTTAGGTTGTTATGAAAAAATAGCTTAACATTTCGTAGAATTACTCGTTCTTTGAAAATTATATAAGTTTGAATAAATTTTTGTATGGCAAATAAGCCTACAAAAAGTTAGATTTTTGCAGGTTAATCAAAGATATTAAGTTGAGATTAAGCAGCGACAAACCAAGATTTACGATCAATGCTATTGCTAGCGAAGCCTGCAACTTCAGCAGGTGTGAGATTATTTAATGAACCATGAGGCCTAATGAAATTATAGTGAAAGACAAATAAGTATATTAAGTTATTTGCTTTCTCAAAAGAGTTAAACCCTTTTTTAGCTTTATACCAAGCTTTAAATGTTTTGTTAAAAGACTCAATTAAATTGTTTGATATGTCGCTAGACATAGGAGCAACAGGCACATGCTTGTTTTCGCCCAATAGCTTCGCTACAGCTTGGTTATATGAAGGTAGTCTATCAGTTATAAAGTTTGATGGCATTCCAAATTGTTTAGCTTGGTTTACTAGTGTAAATGCTGAATCCTCACTACGTGATTTGGTTAGATGAAAAGCTAAAATAAATCTCGTTTCAGAGTCAATAGCTAACCATAAATAATAGCGTTCACCATTTATAAAGACCACTGTTTCGTCAGCATGCCAATCGTCAGATTGGAGATCTAGCTGCTCTTTAAACTTATCAGCTTTTTGTTTGAAAAAAGGTGCAAACTTTTGAGTCCAACTAGCTATTGTGACATGAGAAACCTTTATATTTGAAGTTACGAAAAGGAACTGTGAAATAGTTCTTGTTGATGAGTTGTTTAAAAAATATAAAGTTAATGCAGTCAGAATAGTATGGAGTGGAAAACGCATACCTTTCATAGAAAGGGAACCGGTTAGGTTTTCACTGGAGGCATCATCTATATTTAGGTTATGGTGATGAACAATGATATGATTGCACTTCTTATTACCACATTTATAGCGATTATAGTGTTTATAGATGTGATGCAAGAAAGTTGCTTTACCACACTTTGGACATCTTGGATATTTAGATGTTACCCGCTTTCTGACGGAGTCAGGTGCGAATTGTCGCTTACACTTTTTACATTGATATTTTTGATTAGCCTGCTTATCTAAACCAAACTTATATAGTTGGTCAGAGTTACAACGAGGACATTTTACTTTTGTTTTGTTCATTGCGCTTCTCCTTTCAAGGGGGACATTTAGTTCTAGTCAAACTTATTGTATTTCCTAGGATTGAGAAGAGCAATGTTCATATAACTTAACAGAACGGAATGTTTAAAAAGGAGAGTAAAATATGAAGAGAAAATTAACATTAGTTATTGTTTTAATGTTGTCCTTAGTGTTAATGAGTTGCAAAAAAATAGATACGACAAATGTTTACTCCCCAAGTGATGAACTTAATTATGGAGTATACAATTTACCTACAAGTTTACTAGAAAGTAGTGTTGGAATTAATGATGAGCTTTTGTCAGCTTTATTTGATGGATTAATATATAAGGATAGTGAAGGTAATATTAAACCTCAATTAAGTGAGAGTTATACAGTAAGTGAAAATAAGCTTGAATACACTTTTAAAATAAGAAGAGATATCTATTGGAGTAATGGAGAAAAGATAACATCAAAAGATTTTGTAACTTTTTTTAAAGAATTTATTAATAATGCTAAAAGCATAGATGATTTAGAAGAATTAAAGTCTATATATGGTGTAACTGATTATTTTAACAAAAAAGAGAATTTTGAGAAATTAGTAGCTATAAGTTCAGATGGTGAACTTTTTAAAATTAGATTAAATTATAAAGATGATAAGTTTATAGATACACTAACAAAAAATAAATTTAAAATTAAAAAAGATTTTACAAAACTTAGTTCCTATAAAGACTATTATAAAAACATTGTATATTCAGGGCAATACAAAATAAGTAGTATAGAAGAATCAGGGAAATTAGTACTTGAGAAAAACCCTAAATATTATGACAAAGAAAATGGAGAAGATAAAATTAATATAATTTCCTATAATGATAATGAGTCTGCTCTTGCTAGTTATGAAACAAATAAGATAAATGTAATGAAAGACCCACCATTAAGTTATTTACCTAACTTAATTAGTAGAAATGAAGTATCTCAAAGTCCTTCTTATAGTAATACGTTTATTAGTTATAATAGTAAAGAGGATAATGTATTTAATAATAGCAAGCTTAGAAAAGATTTTGCAGAGTATGTTAAGGGAATAATGTCTGCAGAAGAATTTAAAAATATTATTCCATCTAACTTAATTAATGATTTTTCTAGTAATAAAGGTGAAAATGGCAGTTCTGTAAGTAGAATAGAACCTGCAAGCTCTTTGATGGAACTAAAAAGTATCAATATAGTTTCTTTAAATACCGAATACAACAAAGAGGTTTTAAAGTTTATCTCTGAGCAAGGTAAAAAAGATAATTTAATAATATATTATAGACTTCTTAGTTCAGACGAATTAGAGCAGGAAATAAAGAATGGAAAATTTTCAGTTTATATAGGCAGTACTGATAATATTGGAGACTATAACAAGATATATAATGATGTTTTAAGTAGAATATATAAAGATGAGAGTTTAGATAAGAAGATGAAAGAATTTGAGGGTAAAGAGAGTAAGGAGAATATAGTTAAATATATGGTTAAAGAAAACTATTGTATTCCACTATATAATAAAGATTCTATAATTGTAAAAAAGAACGATATAAAAGAATTAAATAAGGATTTCTATGGGAATATAATTTTAAGCAGTATGGTTATTGGAGAAGATGTAAGTAGAAGCACAGAATAATAAAGGTGAAAGCCTCCTTTTTTGGGGGTGCTTTCACCTTTGATGTTTAAACTTCAGATATATCAAATGTTTTTTGTATGATGTCTTTTTTAAATAAATATATAGCTAAAAAATAGATCATCATGTTTCTTTGAGCATAAAATGTATCTTTTGAAGGGGTTATAGTTTCTTTCTTTTTAGAATAAGTAATTTCTTTTCTGAAAACAGGACATAGCTCTGAAGAATCGGATATATTAGAGATTTTAAATAATTGTTCATTAAACATATCTTCAGATCTTAAGGAGGCATTCCTATATCGCTCAGCTGAATCTATATCGGGAACATCAGGCCAAGAGGTAGTAAGTTGACCATTTAATAAAATTCTTTTGTATAAAGATGATATATTGTTTTCATAGCTACTATCGGCATCTTCATCAACAAAATAAATTAATGAACTAAACATATAATTTAATAATTCTGTTGAAGAGTATTTTATTTCTTTTTTGTCTGAGTTTTTATTAAAAATAGATTTATCACTATCAAAAAGCTCTAAATGTTTTTTAGAAAAGGACATAAAATCTTCTTTAAAGTCTAAATAACCAGTATTTTTATAAGTTAAATAGAAGTTTATATTTTCTAAGGTTGTAAGCTCTATATCTTCATTGGATAACTCGTTAAAAGTATGTTTTTCTTTAATTAAATCCATTAAGTCTAGAATAAGTTCTTTACTTTTTTCTTCTTTAGAATAGTCGTAAAAGATATTTAGAGCTAAACAAAGCTTATTGCATTCTTGACTTGATAGCGAATAAATTTCTTCTTTAAAATCAGATAACATCTTTAGTATATCTAAAGCAAAACTTTTATAAACGGCAGCATCATCATCAGAAGGCGCTAAATTAGAATAGTTATAATAAGCACACATCATAAATGCTTGATCTGAAAATTTAAATTTATTTTTTTTATCAATAAAGGTACTGTCATTTGAAGACGATATTTTTTTGTCTACAAAAAATCCTTCTGGACTTCTTAATGATGTAGAATAAAAATCAAGTTGATATTTAGCTAACTTTTTATAAACTTCTGATAATTCATATAGTTGTTTGTCAACATCTTTAAAAAATGAGTAGTAATCAGATAACTCTAGTATACTTAAGGTCATAAGAGCATTTGATATTACGTTTATCTCTTTCTTAAATGTATTTTCATCCCAAGATAAATTACTTTTTGAAACAATCTTAGGATTCCCTTTTTTATAAATACATAGAAGTGGTGAATACTTATCAAATATGTTATTATCAGAATTGGATGAATGTTTTTTGTTTGATTTTGTGTAGTGAACTATTCCACACTTTGAATTTAGTACAATGTTTTTTAATGATTCTTTTGAAAAAAAGAAAAGTTGATGTTTTATTTCTTCAGCAGAAATACTATTCATTCTGAAAAAAGGTCCTATATATCTCAAATAAAATTCCACCTCTTAAATTAATCCTTATATAAATAATATGAAAATATTAACAAAATGTTGCATAATAATAATACATTTATATATTAAAAGTAGTAAAATAATACGGGAAGGTGATTGCATGAGAATTGATGGAAGAAAAAATGAACAAATAAGACCAGTTAAAATTACAAGAAAATATACTAAGTTTGCAGAGGGATCTGTACTAATAGAAGTTGGAGAAACTAAGGTTATATGTACAGCGTCTATTGAGGATAAAGTTCCTCCATTTTTAAAAGGTTCAGGTGAAGGATGGATTACAGCAGAGTATAATATGTTGCCTAGATCTACCCATGTAAGAAAGCCTAGGGATATAGCTAAGCTTAAGATTGATGGAAGAACAATGGAGATACAAAGACTTATAGGAAGAGCGTTACGTTCAGTTGTTGATTTAAAGGCATTAGGAGAAAAAACCATATGGATAGATTGTGATGTAATCCAAGCAGATGGTGGAACAAGAACTACATCAATTACTGGAGCATTTATAGCCTTAGTTGATGCTGTTAACAAGCTTCATAGGGAAAGAAATTTTCAGGTTTATCCTATAAGAAATTTTGTTACAGCTGTAAGTATAGGTATAGTTGATGAACAAAAAGTAATTGACCTATGTTATGAAGAGGATTCGAATGCAAAAGTTGATATGAATGTTGTTATGACTGATGAGGGCGAGTTTGTGGAAGTTCAAGGAACTGGAGAAGAGGCTCCTTTTAGTAGAAATGAATTAAATGATCTTTTATCTTTAGCTGAGAAAGGTGCTAAACAAATGATTTTGGCCCAAAAAGAAGTTTTAAAGATGGATGCTCTTTGGATAGGGACAGGAGAGAGAAAATAGAGATATGAGGAAGTTAATTTTAGCAACAAATAATAAAAATAAAGTTAAAGAAATAAGAGAAATATTAAAAGAACTTAAAATAGATATAATGAGTTTATCTGATTTAAACATAGATGTTGATATAGAGGAAACCGGAAGTAGTTTTGCAGAAAATTCATTGATTAAAGCTAGAGGAATAGCAGATATTTTGAAGAAAAATAATTATAAAAACTTTATTATAATGGCAGATGATTCAGGGTTAGAGGTTCCTTATTTAGGAGGAGAACCAGGTATTTTTTCTGCACGTTATTCTGGTGTACATGGTGACGATAAAGGTAATAATAATAAGCTTCTTTTAAAGCTTCAAGGGATACCAAAAAGTGATAGAAAAGCAAACTTTAGATGTGCAATAGGACTAATTGATAGCAATAATGTTGAAAAAGTAATAGAAGGTACAGTTGAGGGATTTATTACTGAAAGGGAGGAAGGAGAAGGTGGATTTGGGTACGATCCATTATTCTTTTATGAGCCGTTAAACAAAACTTTTGGAGAACTTTCTTCAGAAGAAAAAAATTCTATTAGTCACAGAGCTAATGCTTTAAATAAACTTAAGAATGAAATAGAAGAACTATTAGATAAACAGGAGGAATAATGTTAGTTGCAGTAGTTTCAGATACCCATGGAGTTAGTGAATATATAAAAAAAGTAGCTAATGTAATAACTAAAGCTGATATCTTAATTCATTTAGGAGATAATATAAGTGACTTAGATGAATTAAAAACAAAATTTACAGGAACAGTTTATGGAGTAAAAGGAAATTGTGATTTTGAGAATTCAATTCCAAAAGAATTGTTGATAGATATAGAGGGTAAAAAAATATTAATTACTCATGGCGATAGATATAATGTTAAGTCTGGAATTAACACATTATATTATTCAGCACTTGAGAAAAAAGTGGATGTTGCACTATTTGGACATAGTCATATACCTTTAATTGTAGAGCAAGATGGAGTACTGTTTGTTAATCCTGGAAGTCCCTCTCTGCCAAGGCTTAATGCAAGGACAATAGCCTTTTTAGAGGTTAATAAAGATAAGCCGGTAAGTGCTTATTTATATGAGATTAGAGTGTGAATAGAGAGCTAGACTTAATGCATGTTTTAGAAAGTAATAAAAAAAATTAAAAAGGGTATTGACGTATTAAAATATATCGTGTAGAATAATCATTGTCGCCGCGAGATGGTAGCGACATTGCGGGGTGTAGCGCAGATGGGAGCGCGCGTGGTTTGGGACCATGAGGTCGCAGGTTCAATCCCTGTCACCCCGACCATTTAAATTTAATATGCGGGTATCGTATATTGGTAATACTCTAGCCTTCCAAGCTAGTAAGGTGGGTTCGATTCCCACTACCCGCTCCATAAAAACCTAAAAGTTTTTATGTAACATAATAAAATATGCGTTTTTAGCTCAGCTGGATAGAGCAACGCCCTTCTAAGGCGTGGGCCAGGGGTTCGAATCCCTTAAAACGCACCATAACCGGGGTGTAGCGCAGATGGGAGCGCGCGTGGTTTGGGACCATGAGGTCGCAGGTTCAATCCCTGTCACCCCGACCATTTAAATTTAATATGTGCGGGTATCGTATATTGGTAATACTCTAGCCTTCCAAGCTAGTAAGGTGGGTTCGATTCCCACTACCCGCTCCATAAAAACCTAAAAGTTTTTATGTAACATAATAAAATATGCGTTTTTAGCTCAGCTGGATAGAGCAACGCCCTTCTAAGGCGTGGGCCAGGGGTTCGAATCCCTTAAAACGCACCATAACCGGGGTGTAGCGCAGATGGGAGCGCGCGTGGTTTGGGACCATGAGGTCGCAGGTTCAATCCCTGTCACCCCGACCATTTAAATTTAATATGTGCGGGTATCGTATATTGGTAATACTCTAGCCTTCCAAGCTAGTAAGGTGGGTTCGATTCCCACTACCCGCTCCATAAAAACCTAAAAGTTTTTATGTAACATAATAAAATATGCGTTTTTAGCTCAGCTGGATAGAGCAACGCCCTTCTAAGGCGTGGGCCAGGGGTTCGAATCCCTTAAAACGCACCATGTGGTGGACGTAGTTCAGTTGGTAGAGCGCCAGTTTGTGGCACTGGTTGTCGTGGGTTCGAATCCCATCGTTCACCCCATAATGGGATGTCGCCAAGCGGTAAGGCACCGCACTTTGACTGCGGTATTCGTAGGTTCGAATCCTGCCATCCCAGCCAATGGTTCACTAGCTCAGTCGGTAGAGCACATGACTTTTAATCATGGTGTCCGGGGTTCGATTCCCCGGTGAGCCACCAAAAAACAAAAAAATAAACATGCAGATGTGGCGGAATTGGCAGACGCACTAGACTTAGGATCTAGCGCCTACGGCGTGGGGGTTCGACTCCCTTCATCTGCACCAATTGCGGAAGTGACTCAATGGTAGAGTGTCACCTTGCCAAGGTGAAAGTCGCGGGTTCGAGTCCCGTCTTCCGCTCCAAGTATGCGGGTATCGTATATTGGTAATACTCTAGCCTTCCAAGCTAGTAAGGTGGGTTCGATTCCCACTACCCGCTCCATAAAAAATCAAGTAGATTATCTACTTGATTTTTTTACGTATAAATACATGCTAATATATAGTATAATACAAAATAAATGCACCTATAGCTCAATAGGATAGAGTGCTAGACACCGAATCTAGAGGTAGGGGGTTCGAATCCCTCTAGGTGCACCAAAATCCAATTAATAATGCTGATTAGCAAGGTTTTAATAGATTAGTTTTTTATGATTTTTAAAAATTTACCGCATAGTTCCCACATTAGTAAGTGCTTAAGAGCATAATTTATTTGATTTCTCTGCTGCATCATTCTTTCTTCCTGCTTTTAAAGCTATCTAGGAGCAATTAAATTTCAAATTTAAGTTTTAAATACATTCATTTAGTAATTAAATAAGAGGAAGGTAATTTTAATTTGTGCACTTAGCTTGCTTTGATATCTTAACTATTTTATTTCTTATAGTTAACAAAGTAAGTGATAGGTAAAACTAACCCTCTATAAAAATACAGCGGCTCGGTAGGAGCCGTCTGTATTTTTATAGAAGAATTCAAGAATAGAAGAATTCAAGAAAGTGAGAAATAAGAAAAAAGAAATCTAATGGAACTTGGGAAGAAGCTCCTACAAGGCAGTAGTGCACTTCTAATCGGTAGACTCGGTTCTTGGCGTCAATCTAATCCTTTTTTTATTTAAATATAAAGAAATCTAAGGAATTTGGGAAGAAACTCCTACAGGAAAGCAGTGAAAGGATAGATGTATATTAATATGATATTAAGAATATAATATAAACTGAACCATGTGTATCTATATAAGTAATATGTAGAATATTGTAGCAATGGAAAGAAAGATAAGTTTAAACTATCCAATTTGGTAATTAATATATTTGAATATATTAATTATAGATGATACTATAAAACACGTCGCTTGAAGAGAAAAAAACAAGCAACAAAAACAAATAAAAAAATGTTGACAAAAATTAAAGTTTTTGATAACATAAAATAGTCGCCAAAAGGTGACATAAAAAGAAGAACTTTGAAAATTAAACAGAGGAAACTTAAGAAGTTTTGAATAAAACTTACACAACGAAAGTTGTGAGTAAGTAATTGTAACAAGTGTAAAACTTGAAGCAACTACTTAAAGTCAACGTAATTCTTAGAGTAAGATTAAACTAAAATTTGTGCACTTAATTATTTAAGCGTCACTTAAATTGAGAGTTTGATCCTGGCTCAGGACGAACGCTGGCGGCGTGCTTAACACATGCAAGTCGAGCGAGGAAATTGCTTCGGTAATTTCCTAGCGGCGGACGGGTGAGTAACACGTGGGCAACCTGCCTGATAGAGGGGGATAGCCTCCCGAAAGGGAGATTAATACCGCATAAAGTCAAATGAAGGCATCTTCAAATGACCAAAGGAGTAATCCGCTATCAGATGGGCCCGCGGCGCATTAGCTAGTTGGTGAGGTAACGGCTCACCAAGGCGACGATGCGTAGCCGACCTGAGAGGGTGATCGGCCACATTGGGACTGAGACACGGCCCAGACTCCTACGGGAGGCAGCAGTGGGGAATATTGCACAATGGGGGAAACCCTGATGCAGCAACGCCGCGTGAGTGATGAAGGCCTTCGGGTTGTAAAGCTCTGTCTTCAGGGACGATAATGACGGTACCTGAGGAGGAAGCCACGGCTAACTACGTGCCAGCAGCCGCGGTAATACGTAGGTGGCAAGCGTTGTCCGGATTTACTGGGCGTAAAGGGAGCGTAGGCGGATACTTAAGTGGGATGTGAAATACCTGGGCTTAACTTGGGTGCTGCATTCCAAACTGGGTGTCTAGAGTGTTGGAGAGGAAAGTGGAATTCCTAGTGTAGCGGTGAAATGCGTAGAGATTAGGAAGAACACCAGTGGCGAAGGCGACTTTCTGGACAATAACTGACGCTGAGGCTCGAAAGCGTGGGGAGCAAACAGGATTAGATACCCTGGTAGTCCACGCCGTAAACGATGGGTACTAGGTGTAGGGGGTATCGACTCCCCCTGTGCCGCCGTTAACACAATAAGTACCCCGCCTGGGGAGTACGGTCGCAAGATTAAAACTCAAAGGAATTGACGGGGGCCCGCACAAGCAGCGGAGCATGTGGTTTAATTCGAAGCAACGCGAAGAACCTTACCTAGACTTGACATCTCCTGAATTACTCTTAATCGAGGAAGTTCTCCCTTCGGGGAGGACAGGAAGACAGGTGGTGCATGGTTGTCGTCAGCTCGTGTCGTGAGATGTTGGGTTAAGTCCCGCAACGAGCGCAACCCTTATTGTTAGTTGCTACCATTTAGTTGAGCACTCTAGCAAGACTGCCGTGGTTAACGCGGAGGAAGGTGGGGATGACGTCAAATCATCATGCCCCTTATGTCTAGGGCTACACACGTGCTACAATGGCGAGTACAAAGAGACGCAAAGCCGCGAGGTGGAGCAAAACTTATAAAACTCGTCTCAGTTCGGATTGCAGGCTGAAACTCGCCTGCATGAAGCTGGAGTTGCTAGTAATCGCGAATCAGAATGTCGCGGTGAATACGTTCCCGGGCCTTGTACACACCGCCCGTCACACCATGAGAGTTGGCAATACCCGAAGTCCGTAGCCTAACCTTTTAGGAGGGCGCGGCCGAAGGTAGGGTCAGCGATTGGGGTGAAGTCGTAACAAGGTAGCCGTAGGAGAACCTGCGGCTGGATCACCTCCTTTCTATGGAGAAATTACTTAAAACTACAACTTAGTAGAATTTAAGTATAAAATTCAGTCAATATAATTGACGAAGATTTACGTTTTCCTCTGTTTAATTTTGAGAGATCTTCTCTCAAAAAATTATATATAACATATATGGGGGTATAGCTCAGTTGGGAGAGCACCTGCCTTGCACGCAGGGGGTCAAGAGTTCGAATCTCTTTATCTCCACCACTATATGGGCTTATAGCTCAGCTGGTTAGAGCGCACGCCTGATAAGCGTGAGGTCGATGGTTCGAGTCCATTTAAGCCCACCACAAAAATACTAAATTTAGTGTTTTTGTTGTTCTTTGAAAATTGCACATAAGTAAGTAAAGTAATATATAATAAAGCCAGTTGGCAATTAATTAATCAAATTCTTTTATAGAATGACATAGGTCAAGATATAAAGGGCGTATGGTGAATGCCTTGGCATCGGGAGCCGAAGAAGGACGCGATAAGCTGCGAAAAGCTCTGGGTAGGCGCAAATAGCCTGTGATCCAGAGATGTCCGAATGAGGAAACTCACATGGGAAACCCCATGTATCCATAAGTGAATACATAGCTTATGGAGGGTAAACTCAGGGAACTGAAACATCTAAGTACCTGAAGGAAGAGAAAGAAAAATCGATTTCCTAAGTAGCGGCGAGCGAAAGGGAAAGAGCCCAAACCAGAAATTTATTTCTGGGGTTGCGGACAGAACATAAAAGCTAAATTACGTTAATCGAAGAGAACTGGAAAGTTCCACCGCATAAGGTAATAGTCCTGTAGATGAAAACGCGAAATAGTAAGTTCTGATCCAGAGTACCACGAGACACGTGAAACCTTGTGGGAAGCAGGGAGGACCACCTCCCAAGGCTAAATACTACCCGATGACCGATAGTGAAGAAGTACCGTGAGGGAAAGGTGAAAAGAACCCCGGGAGGGGAGTGAAATAGAACCTGAAACCGTATGCCCACAACCGGTCATAGCACTTTATATGTGTGATGACGTGCTTTTTGTAGAACGAGCCAACGAGTCACGATATGTAGCGAGGTTAAGTACTTAAGGTACGGAGCCGAAGGGAAACCGAGTCTTAATAGGGCACAAAGTTGCATGTCGTGGACCCGAAACCGGGTGACCTATCCATGGCCAGGTTGAAGCGAGAGTAAAATCTCGTGGAGGACCGAACCACGTTGGTGTTGAAAAACCATGGGATGAGCTGTGGATAGCGGAGAAATTCCAATCGAACTCGGAGATAGCTGGTTCTCCTCGAAATAGCTTTAGGGCTAGCGTCGAATATGAGTAATGGAGGTAGAGCACTGAATGGGCTAGGGGGCATATCGCTTACCGAACCTTATCAAACTCCGAATGCCATATACTATTAGTTCGGCAGTCAGACTGCGAATGATAAGATCCGTAGTCAAAAGGGAAACAGCCCAGATCGTCAGCTAAGGTCCCAAAGTGTAAGTTAAGTGGAAAAGGATGTGGGATTTCGAAGACAACTAGGATGTTGGCTTAGAAGCAGCCACTCATTAAAAGAGTGCGTAATAGCTCACTAGTCGAGAGATCCTGCGCCGAAGATGTTCGGGGCTCAAACTTACCACCGAAGCTACGGGCTTACAGTAATGTAAGCGGTAGAGGAGCGTCGTAAACGGGCAGAAGTCGTACCGAAAGGAGCGGTGGACTGTTTACGAGTGAGAATGTTGGCATTAGTAGCGAGATGTGAGTGAGAATCTCACAGGCCGAAAACCTAAGGTTTCCTCAGGAAGGCTCGTCCGCTGAGGGTTAGTCGGGACCTAAGCCGAGGCCGAAAGGCGTAGGTGATGGACAATAGGTTGATATTCCTATACCACTACCATCGTTATTACCGATGGCGTGACGCAGGAGGATAGTGTGTGCTAGCTATTGGATGCTAGTCTAAGCACTTAGGGAGTTAAGACAGGAAAATCCGTTTTAACAATTCTGAGGTGTGATGGGGAAGTCCATTTATGGATGAAGTACATGATTCCACGCTGCCAAGAAAAGCGTCTAGGGAGAAAAGTAGTGCCCGTACCGCAAACCGACACAGGTAGGTGAGGAGAGAATCCTAAGGCCGGCGGAAGAATTGCAGTTAAGGAACTCGGCAAATTGACCCCGTAACTTCGGGAGAAGGGGTGCCTACGAGAGTAGGTCGCAGAGAATAGGCCCAAGCAACTGTTTAGCAAAAACACAGGTCTCTGCTAAAGCGAAAGCTGATGTATAGGGGCTGACGCCTGCCCGGTGCTGGAAGGTTAAGGGGAACACTTAGCGCAAGCGAAGGTGTGAACTTAAGCCCCAGTAAACGGCGGCCGTAACTATAACGGTCCTAAGGTAGCGAAATTCCTTGTCGGGTAAGTTCCGACCCGCACGAATGGCGTAATGATTTGGGCACTGTCTCAACTGCAAATCCGGCGAAGTTGTAGTGCAAGTGAAGATGCTTGCTACCCGCGATTGGACGGAAAGACCCCGTAGAGCTTTACTGTAGTTTAGCATTGAGTTTCGGTATTGTCTGTACAGGATAGGTGGGAGACTGGGAAACTAGGGCGTCAGCTTTAGTGGAGTCAACCTTGGGATACCACCCTGATAGTACTGGAATTCTAACTGGACACCATGAAACTGGTGACAGGACATTGTTAGATGGGCAGTTTGACTGGGGCGGTCGCCTCCGAAAAAGTAACGGAGGCGCTCAAAGGTTCCCTCAGAAGGGTCGGAAATCCTTCGAAGAGTGCAAAGGCAGAAGGGAGCCTGACTGCGACACCTACAAGTGGAGCAGGGACGAAAGTCGGACTTAGTGATCCGGTGGTACCTCGTGGGAGGGCCATCGCTCAACGGATAAAAGCTACCTCGGGGATAACAGGCTGATCTCCCCCAAGAGTCCACATCGACGGGGAGGTTTGGCACCTCGATGTCGGCTCGTCGCATCCTGGGGCTGAAGTAGGTCCCAAGGGTTGGGCTGTTCGCCCATTAAAGCGGCACGCGAGCTGGGTTCAGAACGTCGTGAGACAGTTCGGTCCCTATCCGTCGCGGGCGTAGGAAATTTGAGAGGAGCTGTCCTTAGTACGAGAGGACCGGGATGGACTGACCTCTGGTGTACCAGTTGTTCCGCCAGGAGCATAGCTGGGTAGCTAAGTCGGGAAGGGATAAACGCTGAAGGCATCTAAGCGTGAAGCCCACCTCAAGATAAGATTTCCCATAGAGTAATCTAGTAAGATCCCTTGAAGAACACAAGGTTGATAGGTGAGAGGTGTAAGTGTGGTAACATATTTAGCTGACTCATACTAATAGATCGAGGGCTTGACCAATAAGTTAACTGGAATATATATTATTAAATGAACTTACGTGCAATTTTGAAAGAACAAAATTCTTTCATAATATATTTGGTGATAATGGCATAAAGGTAACACCCCTTCCCATTCCGAACAGGATCGTTAAGCTTTATTACGCCGATGGTACTGCATGGGAGACTGTGTGGGAGAGTAGGAAGTCGCCAAATTTTGTTCCGCGATAGCTCAATGGTGGAGCACTCGGCTGTTAACCGATAGGTTGGAGGTTCGAGCCCTCTTCGCGGAGCCAATTTGATTATTACACTAGGATTTTTCCTAGTGTTTTTTATTATATAAATCTTTAATTCTTTTGTAATATAAATTTATATATTTGTTACTATATGTAAAGAGAAAAGTAGTAATATATATATAGTATCTAGGATTTGAATAATCAATTAGTAGGATTAGAATTTCATATATATGGTATAATTTAAAGAGAAGCAATTAAGACTTCTCTAATTTATTTTATAATTATAAAGAGGTGTTTACATGTATAAAATACTTGTGGTTGAAGATGAAGATAGTATTAGAGGTTTTTTAACTATAAATTTTAAACGTAATAATTTTGAGGTTATAGAAGCAAACAATGGCGAAGATGGAGTAAAGAAGGCATTAATAGAAAAGCCTGATGTAGCAATTTTAGATTTAATGCTTCCTGGGATAGATGGATTTAAGGTTTGTGAAGTATTGAGAAAAGAATTTTCTAGTATGGGGATAATAATGTTGACGGCAAAGGGACAGGATATGGACAAGATAATGGGACTTGAATATGGAGCAGATGATTATGTTGTAAAACCATTTAACCCAATCGAATTAACATTAAGAGTAAAGTCTTTATTAAGAAGAATAGGTAAGGATGAAGAAAAAAATGAAAGCATTACAAGTGGAGAATTTGTAATAGATTTATATTCACAGAAAGTATATAAGAATCAAGTGGAAATAGATTTAACGCCTAAGGAATATATGATGCTAAAGATATTTATGGAGAATCCAGGCAAGGCATTTTCGAGAGATGAACTATTAAATATAGTATGGGATTATAACTTTTTCGGAGATTCAAAGATAGTGGATGTAAACATAAGAAGATTAAGATCAAAGGTGGAAGATAATCCTTCAGAGCCAAAATATATAGAAACTGTATGGGGAACGGGATATAGATGGAAAGCATAGGTAAAATGGTGAATAAAAGTATTAAAACAAAAATGGTTAAATATTTTATTTTAATAATTTTGTTTACTGTAGGTATATTAAATATTCTTATGATAAGTTATATTAGAACTTACTACTATTCAAGTATAGAGCAAACTTTAAAGAGTCAGTTAAATATATCAGCGGATTTTTATAATAAGAACTTTTCATATCTATCACTAGAAGAAAACATCTATGATAATATAGATATGTTTTGGAATGAAAGCAATATTCAAGTACAGATTTTAAATAATAATGGAAAATTACTTATGGACTCACTTGGAGTAAAAGAGGGTGACATAATAGATACTCCTGATGTAAATAAAGCATTAAAAGGAGAATATGAGAGATGGATTGGAACTGGTTATAATAAAGAGAAGATAATGGCTATATCTTATCCACTACAATCATCGGGAGAGATAAATGGTGTACTTAGATATATAATATCTTTAAGTGATGTTAATAAGTCTATAAATGTTATAGCTATATTTTTCTTGATAGTATCGATTATAGTATTGTTTATTGGAGTTATAATAAGTCTTGTATTTGCGAGAGGTATAATTAATCCAATTAAAGAATTAACAACAGTAGCTGAAACTATGGCATCAGGAAATTTAGAAATAAGAAGCATAAATGAATCAAATGATGAAATAGGTAAATTGTCTTCAACCTTAAATTATATGGCAGAGGAATTATCAAAAAGAGAGAAGTTAAAAAATGATTTTATATCTTCTGTATCTCATGAATTAAGAACTCCATTAACTGCTATTAAAGGATGGGTAATAACATTAAATAGTGATTATAGAGATGAGCAAATACTAAAGACTGGTTTTAATATAATAGAAAATGAGACAGAAAGACTATCTAATATGGTGGAAGAGCTGCTTGATTTTTCAAGACTTGTATCTGGAAAAATAGCAATGAAAAAAGAGTTAATAGATTTAAAGAATATAGTCGATTATATTGGAATATATCTGACACCGAGAGCAAATAGAGAAAATGTTGATTTCAAGATAAGTGTACAAGAAAACTTACCTAAAATTTGGGCGGACTCTGATAGAATGAAACAAGTATTTATAAATATATTGGACAATGCTTTTAATTTCACTGATTATGGAGGAAGTATTTCTTTAGATATAATTCAATATGAAGAAAACTATATAAAAATAGCTATTAAAGATGATGGATGTGGGATAGATCCAGAAATTTTACCAAGAATTAAAGAAAAATTTGTAAAGGGTAAAAATTCAAGATCTCAAAATGGTATTGGTTTATCTATATGTGATGAAATAGTTACACTCCATGGGGGAAGTCTTGAGATATTTAGCCAAGAAAATATAGGAACAGAAGTAATTATAAAGCTACCTACTGCATTTAGAGATTAATCTAAGGAGGAAATATGAGAAGAAGTTTTAAGCTTTTATTAATATTGGTGATTCTAATTATGATAGCATCAGTTTTTACTTTCTCAAAATTTATGCCTTCAGGGCAAGATTTTAGAAAGCTTACTCCTCCTCAATCAACTGCTGTAAGCTTTAAGGGTACATGGAAGATAAATGAGAAGTATAACTATAAAGAGGGGCGAACATTAGACTCAAAGACTGAATATATATATTTGGATGAAAATAGAATGATGATTAATAATAATTTATATGATACAGTAAAATATAAATTAAGAGTAGTAAATCTTAAAGAGTATCTTTTAGCAGAATATAATATTAGTTATAAAAGATTTTCTATTGAAAATCATGAAGTTGATTTAATAAGCCCACTTAATAATAATACTTTAATTGGGGAGATACTAAGGTTAGAAGAAAATAAATTATTGATAATTCATAATGATATTATATATACTATTACGAAGATATCTAGTGATGTATCAAATTTTCCAACTAACATAGCAAGTGATACACAGAAAGATGGAAATGCCAAAAGAGATTATAATGATATAGTTGAATGTGTATATATAGGACTTAAAAGTAATAGGGAATTGACAGAAGATGGAGTAGGGGAAGAAACGTATAGAACTTTATGGATAGGAGTAGACAATGGAATAGCAAAACCTGTTTACGAAAGAAAAAACATATTATATCCAAGATTAAAAGGCTTTTGGGAGCTTGTTCCTAAAAAGATAAATAGAAATGGAGTCGTAACAGAATATTTTGATACCTATAATATAAATAATAAAAGTATAAGTTCAGAGGATACTTTAGAAGTTGAAAATGAAAGTAAATACGTTAACTTAAACTTCATTAGCAATAACTATATATCTATAGAAGAGTTTACTGATAATTATAATGACAAAAATAGTAGATATAAGATAATACCGGTAGATACGATACATACTCCAAATGGAGTAGCAATTGATGTTTTGTCAGGAACTGAAGGATATGAAGCCCTAAAGAACTCAAGTGAAGTAGCTCTAGATAATTTAGAAAATTATTCTCCAAACTTAAAAGTTGATGTTAAGCTAGACCCAACCAATATAGGTGTAGTAAGAAAAAATGGTAGATGGGTTTTAGAAGGAAGAACTAGATTAGAAAACAATGCATTAGCAGATTTAAAATTTGATGTAAATATGATAAATACAAAAAAATTAATTATTTATGATAATCTTTATGTTAGATGGAATATACTTAAGGCGCAAAATCCATTAATCAAGGATATATATACATCGCCTAATGGTAAGGTTGCTATAGTTGTATTGGACGATTATATATTAGTATATGAAATAGAAAATTCAGAGCTAAAAGGAGATCCTATTAAAAGGATAAAAAAAGATAAAAATGAATCGGTTATTATGGCCGAATGGACGAGTGGATATATAGCAGATAGTTGGGAAAAAGTATTTAAACAAGATGCTAAAGAAGTCGATAATTAATATAAATTAAAGGAGCCCAATTAGGGCTCCTTTAATTTGTTATTTATTATAGTAATTTTCAAAGTAATCACTTTTAATCATTTTATCGGATAATTCTAAACTATTAATATAGAATTCTTTTTCTTCTTCAGTTAAAGTACCTCTTACACTTCTATTAGTCATTACCGCAAATGATTTATTTGTTTTTAATAAATTTCTACCTAAAGCGGTATTAATATATTTATTCTCATCAACACCCATTAAATAGGCTAAGGTAGGCATTATATCTATTTGTCCTCCAGCTATATCAGACTTAAGGCTGTTTTGTAAATTTTTCTGATAAATTATTAGTGGAACAGAAGAATCCTCTTTATCTAGCCACCAAGACTCAGGATTTTTAAGTTCTTCAACCTTATCATTATAGTATTTATGAACCCCAGTATGATCACCTTCTATAGCAACTACAGTGTTATTAAGCAAACCTTTCTTATCTAGTTCTTCTAGGAATATTCCTATTTGCTTATCTGTGTAATGAGCAGTTTGAAATGAGTTTCCAAGTATTGAATCTTTTAGTTCACCAGTTAAGTTCAATTCTTTATATTTATCTGGCAAGTCAAAAGGACCATGATTTGTTAATGTTACAGTAAAAGTATAGAATGGTTGTTTCATTTTTTCGATCATTGGAACCACTTGTTTGAAGTAAGTTTCATCGCTTAGACCTAATCCAATTACTTCATCTGGATTAAAAGAGTAGTAGTCTATAAAGTTATCAAATCCTATTCCTTTAAGCCCTTGAGCATAATTCCAGAAGCTGCCTCTGTCGGGATGAATAGCAGTAGACTCATAACCAAGTTCGCCTAATAATTTAGGTAAAGAATTATAGTTTCTTACTGGATACCTAAAAAAAGTACTTCCTTTTCTTAATGGAAGCATAGATGTATTAACCATTAAGTCAGAATCAGAACTTGTACCTTCATTTACTTGCTCATAAACTTTAGGAAAGTAAATTGAATTATTTAAAAGTTTATTTAAATTAGGTGTTATTTCTTGTCCATTGACAGTTTGTCCAATAACGAAATTTTCTAGTGATTCAACTTGAATTATTAGAAGATTTTTATCTTTGAATAAACCTTTATATTCATTATCGGGAAGATTTTCATTTTTCTTATCATAGAAATTTGTAATATCTTGTTGTTCTCCAGCTGTAAGTTCATAAGGTTTTAAGTCTTTATATACATTATATAAATCAAATAAATGATAACCTATAGATGAAAAATATCTAGCGGTATCAGTTGAATCATAATTTGAAAAAAGATATGAATTTTTAACATCAGTATTTCCTAATACATTTATATTAAAAGGAACATAGGCTATGTAAATTATTGATAATAAAAAGGATACAGCAAAACCTTTTATATTTGATTTTATGTTTTTAAAGCTTTTCCTAAATATAAATATATATAGAGATAATAATAGTATGTCCAAAATAAAAATTATATCCATTGGACTCGTCATAGATAAAATAGAGCCTGACATATTATCTAAATTAGCAGTTTGAGTTGCTACTAGAATTGATGGTACTGTCATAAAGCCTCTAAAATACCATAAGTCTAAGATAAATAAAAGAGTTAGTAATAAATCTATTACTAGCAGGTAAATCCACTTACCTTTGCCTCTAAATAATAATCCAAAACTTAAAAAAATACCTGCAAATGCGGCATAGTATTTAAAGAAATATATAGCCGAACTATATCCTGCAAAAAAATCAAAGCTATACACGTTTTTGTTTTCTATAAAGCCTTGAAAAAATACACCTTTAAATATTATAGAAAATAAAATAAGAAAATAAAAAATACATCTTATGATGAGGTTTTTGTTTAAATTCTTTTCTATAATCTTTACTGGGTTAGTTTGTAATTCTTTAATATTCATAAATAACCTCCTAAAAGATATCACCACTAAGATTATATAGGAATAGTAGGTATAAATCAATTGACAAGAATGTGGCTAAAGGACAAGATTTTGTAAATTTTTCATATCATATTATATATTAAGTAAATTTATTTTTAAACGATATATATATTATGGGAAAAAAGAAATTAATCATAATTACATTGATAATATTGCAAATCATTCTAATCAAGGTATTTCCTCAATATTGGCTAATTTTTATTTCTATTTGTGTACCAATGTTTGTAAAAATTCTAAATGATTTTGAGAGTGAGGTTGTTAGTAAAAATTCTATAAAAGTTAACAAATCGAATAACTTAGATACACATTTTTTATTTAACGCTATAAGTACAATTATGTATTATTGTAGGACAGATGGAAACAAAGCAAGAGAATTATTACTTGCATTAGGTGATTATCTTAGATATTACCTTTCTCAATCTGAGAATGACACAAAACTATCCAATGAGTTTAAGGTTCTTAAGGGATATTTAAAAATACAAGAATCAAGATTTGGAGAAAAAATAGATTACGAGATTAAGAGTTTAGAAGATGACTTTTTGATAAAAAAAGGTTTTTTGATAGAAATAACATATATTGCTTTAAAAGAGGGTCTGCTCAAGTCTAAAGTGGGGGGGAAAATCACAGTAGAATCAAAAGTTGATAAAAAGGATTTAATTATTATTTTAATACATGATGGGGATATAGCAAAATATATAGACGAATATAAAAATACATATGGGGAAAAGTTTGGGTACAAGCTAGATGGAATTTCAAAAGATGGGGATAAAACTGAGCTAAGCTTGAAGATACCTATAAATAATGTTTTATAAGGAGATGGAGTATGCTTAATGTTGCTTTAGTTGATGATGAGATTATTGCATTAAAAGAATTAGAGTATTTACTTTCAACTGAAAGTGGACTTAAGATAGTTGGGAAATACACAAGTCCTGAACAGGCTATAGAGGAAATTAAAGAATTAGATTTAGATGCAGTTTTTCTAGACGTGTCAATGCCAGAGATGAATGGGTTTATGGTAGCTGAGGAAATAAAAAAACTTAATAAAAACATTGAGATTGTCTTTATAACAGCTCATGATGCATTTGCCTTAAAAGCATTTGAAATAAATGCAAAAGACTATGTTTTAAAACCATTTTCTATAGATAGAATAAAAACTACATTAGATAGATTAAGTGAAAAATTAGATAAAAAAAATAATACTGTAAGTATTAAGAATGTTAAAAAAATTCCTGTAAAAAATTCAGATAAATTGAGTTTAGTAGATGTTGATAAAATTATATATTGTGTTGCAAATGAAGGACATGTAAATATCGTAACAGATAAAGATAGTTTTATATCTGATGAAACTTTAAATAATGTTGAAGATAGATTGAAAGAGTTTAATTTTATTAAATGTCATAGAAAGTATTTAGTTAATTTAGACTTAATAGAAAATATAATATCTTGGGTTAATGGTACATATATATTGAAACTAAGAGGTACTAGGGAAGAGATACCTGTAAGTCGAAATTATGGTAAGACAATAAAAAATATATTTAAGATTTAAGGAGCAGATCAATGATCTGCTTCTTTTGTTATTTTATATTTTAAAATCTTTAGGATTATGTTCCTTAGCTTTAGGTTCGCCAAAAGTTGCTCTAGCACTTTCTGCTTTAGGATCATGTTTTATCTTAACTTTTTTAGCCATTTTATCACCTCCTATACCTATAGCTTTTATTTTTAAAAAGCAATTTATTCAAAAGTTATTTTAAAATAAATATTCTATGATAAAATTAAATTAAACAAATATAATTAATATTTAAATGAAAGGACTTTATGTGTATGGCAGCCAGCTATGATTTGATTGTCATTGGAGGAGGTCCCTCTGGAATGGCAGCAGCAATAAGAGCAAAAGAAAAAGGCGTTAAAGATATATTAATAATTGAAAGAGAAGAGGACTTAGGAGGAGCCTTAGTTCCATGCATTCACAATGGTTTTGGAAAAGACGTACTTGGAAAAGAAGTAACTGGACCAGAACTTATACATTTCTTTATAAGTAAATTAGATGAATTTAATATTGAATATAAACTTTCAACTATTGTTATAGATTTTAATAGTGAAGGAATTATAACATACATGAATCCAAAAGAAGGTATCTGCTTTATTAAAGCTAAAAGTGTAATTTTTGCAACAGGATCAAGAGAAAAATATACTGGAAAAATTCATATTGCAACTAAAAATTATACAGGAATATATACTTTAGGAACTGTGCATAGATTAATTAACCTTCAAGGATATTTGCCAGGTAAAGAGGTTGTTATTATGGATTCTTCTGATATATCTATGATAGTGGCACGAAGCTTAGTAGTTGAAGGAGCTGATGTTAAAGCAATAATAGAAAGTTCTTCAGAAATTAAAGCTACTCAAAGTAAAAATAAAGAGATTCCAAAAGATTTCAATATACCTATCTTATATAATTCAGTAATAAAAGAAGTTATGGGAAAAGAGAGAGTTAGTAAGGTAAAAATATTAAATAAGGAAACTAATGAATATTCAGAAATAGATTGTGATGGATTAGTTCTTTCAGTGGCTTGGAGATCAGAAATTGATTTATTAAAAAAGGCTAGAATAAAGATTGAAGAGGACTCTCTTACTCCATTAATTAATGAGGATCTTATGACATCACAAAAGGGAGTATTTGTTTGTGGAACACTTATTAATACAAAGTCTTTAGTAAAAAGGTCAATAGAAACAGGGTATATAGCAGGAGAAGCTGCTGAGAAGTATATAAGGGAATATACAAGTATCTATAGCTAAAAGGTCTACTAATTAGACTTTTTAGCTATATTTCTAAAAGTTTGATTTACAGTTGTATAAATTAAATTATGACCTGAATTATTAAAATGAATTCCATCTATGTATATATCCTCATTATTAAGAAATGCTGTATTTGTAGTATTAAATAAATCCACGAAGAGAAGATTTTCCTTTTGGAAATAAAAATTCAGCTTATTGTTTAGAGTTAATAAGTTTTCATTTATTTCTGAATAGTCTGGGTAGGAACTCCATCTTGAGGTTGCTTCCTTTTCTGATATATAAGGAGGGGATAGTATTATGGGTATTATTCTATTCTCTATACAATCTTTAATCATTAAAAGGATGTTTTCATAAACCGAGGTTATATTTTTACCAGATAATAAATCATTAGTACCTCCAAGAATAAAACAGTATTTAGGTTTTATATTAACAACATCATTAAAAAACCTAGACAACATTCCTATAGTTGTATCACCATTTACCCCTTTGTTAAGGTAAGTAAAAGTATAGTTTTTCACTAATAAATTAACCCATGAGTTTTCTCTAGATACTCCATATCCAAAAGTAAGACTATCTCCTATAAAAACAATATCCATAAATCACCTCTAAAATAATTTATTAAAGCATTTGGTACATATTAAAGTTTTACCACCGTCAGCTTTTTTATAATCATTGGCTATGAGTACTTTATTACATATAGAACATTTTCCTTTAGCGTCAGGAGTATCAATAATATTTTTTAATGCAGGTTTTTGTTTTTTTAGTTTGCTGTTTGGAGGAGGTGAATAAGTTATCTTTTCAGACTCTATCTCTTTAGGAGTTATTGTATAACTAATCTCATATTGACTTTCTCCAAATAACTCTAATTCAAATCTAGGGTTTTCTTTATCATAAAATTCTTCAATATATATTTTTCTTATTTGAGCATCATTTACAATTAAGCCGCTTTTCTCGATCCCATCAAATATACTTTTAGTAATATTATTTGTATCTGGATGCCTTTTTTCACTTTTATAATAGACCTTAAGAACAGCTATAAGAGCTTCATCAATTACTATACCTGGATTCTGAAGTCTAGCACAGTATGAAATTTCCTCTTCATATAAAGCGTATCTATCGTGATATTTTCCAGAGTTATAAGGTAGGATAGCTCTTCCTGATTCATTGAAAAGTTTAAAATTAGATTTTGAGATAGGAGAGCCGGCAACTATAACTTTCGCATAAGATTTTTTCATGTGTTTACTCCTTGTTATAAAATTGTAAGATTCTTTAAATTGATAATGCAACTACTATAAAGTATAATACAAATTGAAGATTTAAGATAGAAGAGGGTAATATTTATGGATAGAAAAGTAATTTTAGCTATTGAGAGTTCATGCGATGAAACTTCAGCAGCAATTGTTATAAATGGAAGAGAAGTTTTATCTAATGTTATATCATCTCAGATTGAAATACATGAAAAATTTGGTGGAGTTGTTCCAGAAGTAGCTTCAAGAAAACATATAGAAGTTATAAATGCTGTAGTAGAAGAGGCATTAGAAAAAGCAAATATGAAGCTTAGTGATTTAGATGCTATAGGTGTTACCTATGGACCTGGGCTAGTAGGGGCGCTGCTTGTAGGGCTTCAATATGCGAAAGGGCTTGCATACTCCTTAGACTTGCCATTAATAGGGGTTAATCATATAGAAGGACATATATGTGCAAACTTTATTGAACATAAGGATTTAAAACCTCCATTTGTATCTTTAGTTGTTTCAGGAGGACACACTTTTATAGTATATGTTAAAGATTATGGTGAGTATGAAATAATAGGTGAAACTAGGGATGATGCAGCTGGAGAAGCTTATGATAAAGTGGCAAGAGCAATAGGACTTGGTTATCCAGGGGGCCCTAAGATAGATAAGCTTTCAAAGGAAGGGGACCCTAATAGCATATCATTCCCAAGAGCTAGATTTCATGATGACACCTTAGATTTTTCTTTCTCAGGATTAAAGTCAGCAGTATTAAATTATCTAAATAAGAAGTCTATGCTGAATGAAGAAGTGAATGCTGCAGATGTAGCTGCATCCTTTCAAAAAGCTGTTGTAGAAGTGTTAACAGATAATGCTATGGTAACGTGTGAAAAAAGAGGAATAGACAGGATAGCTATAGCAGGTGGAGTTGCTTCTAATAGTGGACTACGAGAAAACTTGATTAATAAGGGTAATGAAAAGGGAATAAAAATATTATTTCCATCACTAGAATTATGTACAGATAATGCAGCAATGATAGGAAGCGCTGCGTACTATCAATGGGAGCTTGGAAATGTTAGCACAATGGATTTAAATGCAAAACCAAATTTAAAATTAGGGGAGAAATAGAGAAGTTATGAATTTAATTCCGCACTCAAATGGTATAAAAAGATTAAGAATTAGAAAAAAAATTCCTATATCAGCTATAATGAAGTTTCTGATATACAGTCTTATAACTATTTTATTAATGGGGTTAGTGTTTCAGTTTGCAGTGACTAAGGTTTATAATGAAAAATATAAACCAAGAACTAAATATACTCGAATAAATGATAACAGAGTTTATTATAATAGTATTGGTTCTGGAGATATGACAGTAATATTTGATGGAGATTTAGGCGTAGATTCAAACGAATGGAATACTATTACTAGAGAAGTAGCGGATAGTTTAGGTGTTAGGGTATTTACATATAATAGAACGGGATATGGGTTTAGTGATGGTGGAGAGGGATTAGATCCGCAAAGACAAGCTGAGGATTTAAGGTTATTATTAAATAAGGCTGGCATATCGGGACCGTATGTTTTAGTAGGGGCCGGGTATGGTTCATTAATTATGACCAACTTCGCTAATACCTATGGTGATCTTGTAAATTCTATGGTTTTGATAGATCCTATAGTGGAAAGTAATTTAGATAATGAAGAATACATATCTAATTACATTAAAATAAAAAAGAATAGTAAATTAGAAACTACTCAATCTTATTTTGGTTTAACTTATATTAAGTACAAGCTTGGAATTTTAGAGATTCCAGAAAACTTATTTTCTGAAGGACAAACAGAATTAAAAAATGAATTCATATCAAACAGAATAAGAAGTAAATATCCTAGTGCTATGCATAATGAAGCAAGTAACATATTGGAGAAGAAAAGTAATTCTCAAAAAGAAGGATTGATTGAGAATTCTCCTTTGGCTATAATATCAAGAAATAAAAATGTTGAACTTGATAAAAGTCTTTTAACTTTATCAACCTCAAGATACATAAATCAGTTAGTTACAGAATCAAATGGGCAGATGATACCAGTTGAAGACAAAAATAAAGTTGTTGAGGCAATCAAGTATGCAGTTGAAAAAGGAAGAGTAAAAAGATAACGAAACTACCTTAGAATATAAAGATTATTCTAAGGTAGTTTTTTATATTAAATGACTGGACAACAGGTTGACCGGTCAACCTATTGTCCAGTCATTTAAAATTAATGTTGTAGTTTTTAAATATGGCTAAAATATGTGAAAAAATATTACTTTATATTTGTCATTAAGATGACACAGTATTATTTTATATTTTAAATATGGATATAATACTTAAAATAATTGATTATAAGGAGGTTTCTTTTCATGAGTGATTTTAGAAATGGAGATTCTGAGAATGGAGAAATATATTCACCTAATTTTGTAATGATTGGTGATGGGAAAAATAAAAAAGGAAAAAATAAAAAGGAAAAAGGCAATGGAATAGGCAAATATTTATTAGTAGGTTTAGTTACGATGGCCTTAACTTTATCAATATCTATTCCTTCGACCTATTATATTATTAAAACAGCTCTTGAGAATGGAACATTAAAGGGAACAAGTGAAACGAAGAATATTTCATACACAACTCCTAGTTTCACAAGTAATACAACTTCACTAAGCGTAACAGATGTAGTTAATAAAGTTGCTCCAGCAGTAGTAAGTGTTTCAACTAAAAGTTCTGTAAGTAATGGATTCTTTAATCAACCACAAGAGGGGGTGGGATCAGGATTTATAATAAATGAAGATGGTGATATATTAACTAATTACCATGTTGTTCAAGGTGCTACGGAAGTAAATGTAACCTTTAATAATGGAAAAGAGTATAAAGCTAAAATAGTAAACTATGATGCTAATGCAGATTTAGCTATGATAAGGCTTGTAGAAAAAGTTGAGGTGCCAGGGGTAGCAACTTTGGGAGATTCAGATTTACTTCAAGCAGGTCAAGAAGTTATCGCTATTGGAAATCCATTAGGTAAAGAGTTTGTTGGAACAGTTACTAAAGGTATAGTAAGTGCAGCCAGCAGAAGTCTTCAAAATCAAGATGGTAGCACATCAGTATATATTCAAACAGATGCTGCAATAAACCCAGGTAATAGTGGAGGACCTTTAATAAATGCTAATGGAGAAGTTATAGGAATTAATTCAGCTAAGATTAGTGAAGCAGGTGTAGAAGGAATAGGATTTTCAATTCCTATAAACTCAGTAAAGGATAAAATAGGAGCATTAAGCAAACAATCTTTAACATTAGGAGTAAGTATAAGAGATTTAGATAGTACAGCAGCAAAACAGTATAAATTAGTTGAAGGTATATATGTTGCAAGTGTAGTAGAATATTCACCAGCAGAAAAAGCAGGAATCAAAGCTGGAGATGTTATAGTGGGGTTTAATGGAAAGAATATTAAAACTTCAGCTGAACTTTCGTCAGAAAAGAATAAGCTAAATGAAGGGGATAAAGTTAAAATAGTTGTTAATAGAGATGGAAAAGAAGTTACACTAGAAATTACAATGTCAGCATAAGATAAAAGGTACTAAATAGCTCAGTAGATATTTAGTGCCTTTTTTGATCTTGTAAAATATGTAATTTATGAAATTAAGAGATTTTAAATGTATGAACTAAAATTGTAAGAATGAGACCTTGCGAATGAAGTTATACACATATATACTAGATTATAGAATGTACATAATTATAATGTATCTTATTAGAATTAATTATTATATGTGGAGGTTTGTATGGTTAATTATGTTATTGGAGTAGATGGTGGTGGAACTAAAACTGAAATCGTTGCCTTTGATTTAAATGGAGAGATTATGGATAGAGCATTAAGAGGTTTCGGTAATCTTTTAAATGGTAAAGAAGAAGGTTTAGATAATATTCTATCGGGTTTAAAAGAATTGATAGACAAGTTAGGATTAGAAGGACTAAAGGGCGTATATCTAGGACTAGCTGGATCAGAATCAGGGGATAATTCAAAGATAGTTTATGAAGCTATAAAGAAAAAATTTAATATATCAGCAGTAATAATGAATGATAGTCAATTGGCTCTTAAAGCTTTATTAAGGGGCGAAGATGGAATTTTAACCATAGCTGGTACTGGCTCAATAGCATTTGGAATAAAAAATGGACAAGAAGCTAGATGTGGAGGATGGGGCAACCTTTTAGGTGACGAAGGTAGTGGATATAAAATTGCTATAGAGGCCTTAAAGAACATGATATACGAGTATGATTATGGTTTTGAACTTAGTGATCTTTCTACTGAGATATTAAAATTTTTAAATAAAAAAGAGGTTAATGAGATAATAGAGTTTGTATACTCAAAGACAAAGGATGAAATTGCATCTATAACCCCTATTGTGGCTAAGTTAGGTGAAATGGGGGATGATATTTCTATTAAAATTTTAAGAGATGAAGGAAAAGCTATTGCACAAACTACTGAGAGAATATTCAATAAGTTGAATTTTGAAAGATGCAAGATAGGTATAGTGGGTGGTGTTTTAAAGAAATCTAAAATAGTAAGGCAAGAATTTGAAAGATATTTATTAGAAAATATAAAAGTAGATGCTTTTATAGACGAGGACACATCACCAGCTAAAGGAGCCTATTATATGTATTTAAAAAATTTCTCGTCTTAATACACTGGGTAATAAAAATAGAAGGATTCAAACTTTAAAAAAAGTTTCTCATAGTTTTGAGAAGCTTTTTTATTTAAAAGTATTCATAACAAGTAATTTTAAAAGTATAAATATTATATAAATAATATTTAGGAGAATTTCTATGGAATTAGTTGCTTATATGAGACTAAATTACTTGGAAAAAATATTTAATGACTTTGTTGAATTAGAATTAGATGAATATATTTTAAGAAAACCAGACAAAAAGGATGGAAAAGATATTATAGAAATTTATAAAAATAGAAAAGAGCCTATATTTTATAGATCACCTAGTAGTATAAATGAGAAGTATGCTAGAGTATTTATAGAAGAGCTTTTAGAAGAGTATGATAAACGAGAACGAATAGATTGGGTGGTAATAGATAAAAATAGTAATAAGGTAATAGGCCTAATAGGATTATTTTCTATAGACTCTCAAGATTCAAGGGGAGAGATAGGGTATATTCTTAATGAAGAATATACGAATAAAGGAATAATGAGGCATATACTAAAATGGTTTGTATATTTTTGCTTTACTTATATCAATCTTCATAAATTAGAGGTAAATATAAATTATAAAAATCTTCCTTCTTTAAAGGTTGCTAAGAATGTAGGATTTATTGAAGAAGGTTTAAGAAAGAATTATTATTTTAATAGAATTGAAGGAATTTATGATGATGTAATATTGATGTCTATAATTAACGAAGATTGGGAAATAATATTAGAAAGAATATAACTTAGAGGTGTTTAGATTGATTATAGGTACTGCTGAGATAGTTATCAGAATATCTTGGGCTAATAGTTTAAAAGAAAAACGTATGGTTTCTAGAAGTATATTGGCTAAAATAAAAAATAAGTTTAATGTTTCTGTAGCTGAGATAGAAAGTATGGATGAACATAAAAAGTTAACTATAGGATTATGTTGTGTAAGTAATAGCACAAATAAATCAAATGAAATTATAAATGAAGTGATTAATTTTATTTATGATAATACCGAGGGTGAAGTTATTGATGTGTTAATAGAAATATTATAATAGGTGGATAAATTTATCCACCTATTATTATTTTTCATACAAGTTAAATAGTTCTTTTAAATCTCCAGTAACTGGAGCAGATAAGTTTCCAGTTAATTTTCCCTTTATATTTTTTCTAGAGTATAAGGTTTTAATCATATCTACAGCTATATTTAAGTTAGCTGAATCTATAAAGAAAGCAGATTTTTTTAAGATTTCTTTATTAGAAGGCGTATCATTTACTATAACTACAGATTTACAGTGCACAGCCTCCACTGATGATAGTGGGTAGGAGTTATATATAGAAAAATCAATTGTACATAGTGCATTAGAGTAGAAGTAAGGTAAATTATGCTGAGGTATTTTACCTAAGAATATAATCTTATCTTCTAAAGAAAGTGATGATGCTAGTTCTAAAATATGTCTGTAATAGGCGTATTTTTTTTTCTTATAATCTCCAATTAAAACAAGCTTCAGAGGCGTAGATGCTAGATTTTTTAAGATATAAATAAGTTTCTCAATAGATTTTCTTTTTGAAATATCACCAACATAAAGTAGAAATGGAGAATTAATATTATAATTATTTAAAATAAACTTAGATGATTCTAATGTATCTTTAGGAGAAAATATCTCGTTTACTTTTGGATAAGAGCATATTATTTTATCCTTCATTTTAGGAAAGGTTCTTAAAACATCTTCCTTAAAAGCTTTAGTTGGGACTAATAAATATTTACAAATTTCTAAAGCGTATGGAACTCTCTTATAAAAACTTCTTTTGAACTTATCATCTACAAGAGTAGGCTCCAGATACGGTAATAAAGTATTCAGAGAAACTATATAGTTATTTATAGGCTCTTCAGGTGCAAGAAATCCATTATTAGGATCGTGATAAAGATCTATTTCGTATCTATTTATAACATTATTTATATTAGGGGAAGGATATATACTCCTATCTATATTAAGGTAAAGTGGAGTTACATTCTTAAACGATAAATCGGAAGTTGGCTTATCTATATTATAAAGAAGTACATTAAAATCTATTTCATCTTCGGTGTTATTGATTAATGAAATAATCTCATTAGTGTAGGATCCTAAGGAATTTCCTACATGATGAGTAATTCCAAAACCATCAAATAGAATTTTCATAAAAACCTCCTAATAAAATTCTGAATCAGTATCGTATCTAGAGGTTTGAGAGTTGGGTTTAACACCATATTTTAAGAAGTAGCTTATATAGTAGTCAATAATATTTGTGTCAGCTACATAGAAGTATCCATGTATTAAATGAACTTGAACATTTTTTAATGATTCTCTAAGTGGAGTAATAAAGCTACCATTAAAAGGGGCTTTTTTTGTAAGATTAATTTCATCATCATTATCATCCGCATAAGCTATCTTAAATTCTTTTACTCCCTCAAAATAATTTATCTTGCTGTCTGCTGTTAATAAACTTTTAAATGAAACAATTTTTAGGGATAAATCTATGCTTATTAATTTCTTTAAGGGATATGATTTGTCAGATAGAAATAAATAATCTTTATCTTCCATTAAATAACCACGTCTTAAAGAAATGTTTTGTAATTCTTCTTCAGTTAAGAATCCATTAAGTAGAATTTCTTCTGTATCCATATAAACCTCCATAATTCATTTTTAATTATTATATGTAATAAAGGTGTTATATGTTAATTTGAGGAAGAAAAATATATTTTAATATAAATAACACAAAACTGTCGAAAGGTGTAACAACATGTGAAGTAGAGAATATACTATTATTACAGAAGATAACTCGATGGACAAGAGGAGGAATAACAAATGTCTAAAAAATACTGTTCAAGTAAAATATACTCAGAAGAAGTAAATTTAAGCTCAAGCACTAATGCATCAATAAACCCTAGATGTAGAGTAACTTATACTAGGCTTCCTGTTTTATTATCAGTTAGAGATGTACAAATCGATTTACAATCTTGTATAGAATTATGTGACGATTTATATGAAATAAAGAGGGTAAAGAAAGAAGTATATATAACTCAATGCAAACTTATGGTTAATTGTGGTAAAGTAGATCCTGTAAACCCTGATAAAGGATATGGAAAGCTATTTTTAACTGGATATATAGAAAAAAATATAGAGTATGCAGTTGCTGGAAAACCAGGTTGTAACGGACAAATTATGGTTGGAGCAATAAAACACGCTACAGTAAAAGTTCCATTTAGTACAGCTACAGAAATCGACTATATCCAAAAACCAGTAATAGAATGTAGAGAAAATGGAAAAGAAATTAACTACTTCACTAAATGCAATAAATCAATAGATTGTTCTTGTGGTGGATTTGAAATGGGTAATTCCAAATGTGAATGGGATTTTGCTGATAAGATAATTTATATTGAAAAACCATTCTGTAGATTAGCAGAAGCTAGAATATTTGATGCAGACCAAGCTATAGATAGTGAAGAGGTTGGTGGAAAAGATTACGGTTATGATAACTACAATGAATTTGCAGAATATGATGAATTTGAAGAATACGGAAAAGAAAAATGCAAGAAACATGGAAAAGATGATAAATGTGAAAATGTTTGTCAAACTCAAGAGTTTAAGTTCAAAAAACATCATAAGATAGTAGAAAGAATGGTAGCTTATTTAAAGATAGAATTATACCAAGAACAATTAGTTTATCTAGATAAATAATATTTTTAACAAAAAAAGACTTTAGAATTTCTAAAGTCTTTTTGATTATAATTATTTTATTTCAACTTTTGCAGTGTCAGTTTTTCCAGCAGTAGCATTATCAACAGCTGCTTTAACTAATGTTTTAAAGTTTTCACTTGAGTGAGTTGCACCAGTTACTGTATCAACTTTCTCAACATCTTGTTTTTCTACTAAAGCTTTAGCTAATTCAACTGTATATTTATCTGGAGAAGTACCAGATTTAGCAGCCATAGCTTTGTTATAATCAGCATTAGCAGATTTTAAAGTACCATCTTTTTCGTTTGTATAATCGAATTTAGCAGAAGCTATTTTTCCATCTTTGTATTCAACTTCAACAAAAGGCTTGTATCCTTTATCGTCAAAAGCAGAAGCTTCAGCTTTGTAAGTACCATCTTTAATTTTAGTAGCAGTATCTTCTTTCTTTCCGCAACCTGCAAATACAGTTACAGCTAAAGTAGCAGCAGCGATAACGCTTAGTAAAGTTTTCTTTTTCATTGAGAGAATCCCCCTTAAAAATATAATTTATATTATAATATTGTGAAAAAGTTGACAAGAAAGATATTATTTCCATCAACAATTTTAATTATACACGCTTTTTAGAAGAAATATAATTAAAGTTACTTATGTTATATTAAAAAAACTTATATGATTTTTATATAGTGAAAATGTTTAAGAAACCTTGAAAAGCAGGTTGTTAAAAAGAAAACGGGATTGATAAACTATTAACCCAAATAAGAAAATGACACTCTTTATCTATAGACATAGCGAAAAAAAAAGGATAAAATGAATATGGATTTGTATTTAAGTATGTTTTCTAAACAAAAATGTAAGAATAAATTAAAGAGGTGGTAAAATGTCTAATAAGAAAAAGATACTTGTTCTTGGAGCAGGTTATGGTGGAGTTCATTCTGCTAAAAAATTAGCAAAGAAATACAAAAAGAACGATGATGTTGAGATTACATTAATCGACAAGAACACCTTCCACACATTAATGACTGAATTACATGAAGTAGCTGGTGGAAGAGTTCATAAGGAGTCAGTTCAAGTAGATTTAACTAAGATTTTTGCTAGAACAAAAGTTAATTTAGTTACTGACTATATCGAAGAAGTAGATACTGATAAAAAAGTTGTAAAAACAACTCACGGTAGCTATGAATATGATTATTTAATAGTAGGTACAGGTTCAGAACCAGCATTTTTTGGAGTACCAGGGGTTAAAGAAAATGGATTTACTTTGTGGTCTTTTGAAGATGCATTAGAAATAAGAGAACATATTCAAAAGATGTTTGAAAAAGCATCTAAAGAAAGAAATGCTAAAGCTAGAAAGAAGATGTTAACTTTTGCTGTAGCAGGTTCAGGTTTCACTGGAATAGAAATGGCTGGGGAACTTATTGAATGGAAAACAAAGTTAGCTAAAGAGTACAATGTAGATGAAAGTGAAGTTAGATTATTAGTTGTTGAAGCTATGGGAACAATTCTTAATATGTTAGATAGACAACAAGCTGACAAAGCTGAAAGCTATATGATTAGAAAAGGGGTAGAAGTACTTAAAAATTCCCCAATAGTAGAAGTTACTGAAGATAAAATAGTTCTAAAAGACGGTACAGAAATAGAAACTAATACTTTAATTTGGACTTGTGGTATACAAGCTAATGCAGAAGTTAAAGAATATGGATTAGAAACTGCAAGAGCAGGAAGATTACAAACAAATGAATACATGCAAGCCGTAGGTAAAAAAGATGTATTTGTTGTCGGTGATTTAACTTATTTTGAAGAAGAACCAGGAAAAGGAACTCCTCAAATTGTTGAAGCTGCAGAACAAACAGCCAATACAGCTGTTAGCAATATAGTTGCAACAATAGAAAATAAAGAAATGACTAAATTTAAGTCAAATTATCATGGATTTATGGTTTCTATTGGAGGAAAATATGGAGTTGCTAACTTAGCGGGAATAAAATTATCTGGATTCCTTGCTTTATTTATGAAGCATATGGTTAATTTATATTATTTATGGGGAGTAAATGGAATAAATGCATGTTATCATTATTTAAATCATGAATTCTTCTCAATTGAAGATAAGAGAAACATAATGAGAGGACATTTAGCTTCAAAAGGTAATAGATTATGGCTTGTTCCATTAAGATTATATGTGGGTGTTATTTGGCTACTAGAAGGTCTTAAGAAACTTGTTGGTGAAGGAACTTGGGATGATAAGGGAATAAGAGGATTTTTTGATATGTTCTCTAATGGTTTAGCAAGTGATTCTTGGATTAAAGCTGGAAATGTTAAGATGCCATTTGAATGGGTTCAAGCTGCGGCTAATTCTGGAGCATCTGAAGCAACAACTGATGCTGCAAAAGCTCTTCCGGTTCCAATATTAGAACATATGCCAAAATTTTATGAAGCTATTATGAAAATAATGATTCCAAATGCTGATGTAGCAGTATGGTTCCAAAGAATGGTTGTTTTACTAGAGTTAGGTATCGGTTTATGCTTATTAGCAGGATTATTTACTTTCTTAGCTTCAGCAGCATCAATATTCATGGGCTTTAACTTTATATTCTCAGCTATGGGTGAATGGAGTATATTATGGTATATATTCTCTGCGATTGCTTTAATGCAAGGAGCTGGTAGAACATTTGGTTTAGACTACTATGTTATGCCATGGATAACAAAAAAGGTAGGAAATTACTGGTTGGGTAAAAAAGTACCAGTATATAAACAAGGACAAAAATAAATTAAATTATATTAATATGGTAAACTTAATAAGGTAGAGTGAATTCACTCTACCTTATGATTATTTATACAGTTTAAGAAAAAGATTAGAGATTGGAGAAGAATGATATGATTAAAAAGTGGGATATAGTAATTATTATTCTACTTGTAGTGTTATCTTTTATTCCAGCGGTAATTTTTGGTGTGGTTTTGAATAAAGATTACAATAGTAAATATGCTCAAATTACTGTAAATGGAAAGGTTTATAAAAATATACCTTTATCAGCCCACAAAGGGGAAGAAATAATAGAAATAAAAACTGAATCGGGAATTAATGTAGTTTCAGTTAAAGATGATACGATTGCTATTATTGAGGCGGATTGCCCAGATAAAATATGTATAAGACCAGGATACATAGGTAAGGTAGGAGAACAATTAGTATGCTTACCTCATAGATTAATGGTAGAAATTAAAGGAGATACTTCAGATGATGGAGTGATTCTTTCATATTAGAGGTGAATTTATATGAGAAAAACAACCAAACTAGTATATATGTCATTATTGGTTGCTCAAGCATTAGTATTACATATATTTGAAAATATGATTCCGGTTCCTTTTGCAACTCCAGGAGCTAAACTTGGATTAGCAAATTTAATAACAGTAATTGCATTGTATACATTAGATAAAAAAAGCGATGTATTTTATATTATTATATTAAGGCTAGCTTTAGCAACAATGTTTGGAGGAAACCTATCCTCTTTTATGTATTCATTTTCTGGAGCCTTGCTAAGTTTTTTAATAATGATAATAGTAAAAAAAATTGGAGCAGACAAAGTAAGCATTATAGGGGTAAGTTGCGCTGGTGCTGTTTTTCACAATGTTGGGCAACTTTTAATAGCGTCTTGGATAGTTAAGAATATAGGGGTTATGCTATATTTACCAGTATTATCTTTAGTAGGAATTCTTACTGGATTTTTTATTGGACTGACCGCGAACTATGCCTTAAAGCACATGTCTAAACTTCCGTATTTTGGTAAAATATCTTAAAAGTTGAGGCGATTATATGGATAAAATGTGGGATAGTAATATATATATTAAAAATGAGTTAGAAGAAGTAGTAAAACTCATGAAGAAAAATGCAAAATGTAAAGATAAGTTTATAGAAAAATCTATCATTGAACTTATAGAATCAGGTGGGAAAATGCTAAGACCTGCTTTTGTTATAATAAGCTCTAAATGGGGAGAAAGTAATGAAGGAAAGGTCAGAGCATTAGCATCTGTAGTAGAAATGTTACATATGGCTACCTTAGTTCATGACGATATTATAGATGATGCAAAGGTCAGAAGAGGTACTGAAACCATCCAGTCAAAATACGGTAAAGATTACGCGGTTTATATTGGAGATTATTTATTCTGTGCTTGCTTTAGATTATTAGCATCAGAAGGATCTTTACAAAGTATAAAGATAGATTCTAAGGCTATGTCTAGAATATGTCTTGGAGAAATAGAGCAACTTAATTCTAAATTTAGTGAAAATTTATCAGTTAAAAATTATTTATCTAGAATATCTGGAAAAACAGCAGAATTATTTTCACTTTCTATGTATATAGGAGCTGCAGAAAGTAATTGTTCTGAAAAACTTTGTAGAGAGTTTTGGAATATAGGTCATAATATCGGAATGGCTTTTCAAATAATAGATGATATTTTAGACTATACAGGAACTGATGAAAGTATTAAAAAATCTGCTATGAATGATATAAAACAAGGTATATTTACCTTGCCATTTATAATAGCATTTAGAAATGATAAGAAAAAAATAGAACCGTATATGAAAAAAGAAACATTTGATGACAAAGATGTGTATGAAATAATTAAATTGGTTAAAGAAAATAAAGGTGTAGAAAAAGCAAAGGAAGTAGCACTAAAATATACTAATAAAGCATTTAAGAGAATAAATAAGTTGCCTGATAATGAGTACAAAGATATATTAATAGGAGTTATTAAAGGATTACTTATGAGAAATTATTAGATGAGAAAAGGGCTCTTATTTTAAGAACCCTTTTATTTTTTTCTTGAGAGTATCAATAAATATTTTTTCATCCACGTAAAATGATCTGTTTACCAATAGGTACATGGAATAAGAAAGTGTAAAGTTGCTTATTTTCACCTCTTTAAGATTATGATCTTTATTATATAATTGTGCAACTGTTTTGGGAGCAAAAGATATGGCTTCATTAACAAGCAATGAATTTAAAGCGGTGAGTGGTGAGTCAGTAGTAAAAAGAACATTTAATGAATCACTATTTGAGTTAAAAGAAGATAGTTTATCTTCAACGTATTTTGATATATTTGTATTATTGTTAACTATTATTATAGGAAGAGTAAGAATTTCTTCTATAGAATACTCGTCTTTAATATTAAACTTAGGGGATGCTATGGCAACAAATTCATCATCAAAAAGCTTTTGGCATACTATATCTTCTCTTAGAAACTTTTCACTACTAATTATTATGTCGAATGAACTTGAGTTTAGGGACTCCTCATTAAATGGTGTTTCTATAGAAGATAGATTTATTTTATAATTTTTGAAATTTTTTTTGAAGTCTCCTATAAAACTCGGTAGAATAAAGTTTTTTACGTAGGAAAGAGAATAGATATTTACTGTCTTTTTATTATTTTTATAAGCATTTAGTTCTTCTAACATTCTACTATAGCTTGTTAGGATTGTTTTGGTATATTTTAGTGCTATTTCACCTTCAGGAGTTAAATTGACTCCTTTATTACTTCTTTCTAAAAGTTTGGTATCAAGTTTATCTTCAAGCTTGATAAGTTGTTGTGACAATGCTGATTGTGATATATGAGATTTTTTTGCTACAAATGATATATTTTTAGTGGTTGCAATATCATAAAAATATTTTAAGTTATCAATGTGCATTATACATTTTACCCTCCTTATTTTCTATATAAATCCATTAATAATTATAAAATATAATTCTACATATTGCAAAAGAATAATCATTTTCAATTGAAAATGGACAGGTTTGATATATTAAGATATTTGTGATAAGTTTATAGTAGGTTCGCTTTAAGGAGTTTATTTATGAGAAATTTAAAGAAAAATATAATACTATTAATTATGATTACCCTACTTGTTTTATCTATGTATAAAGTGTCTAAAATTATTAATAATAAGGAGTTAGTTGGGAGTATTGAAATTGTAACTAACGAAGAAAATTATGTTTACTTAAAAGACTCAGCAGAAACGTTTATGAGTGCAAATAAGAAGAGTAAAATTAATGTTACCAAACAGAATAAAGACGAAATAATAGAGTATTTAAATAAAGCATCAAATGTTGAAAATGAAATAAATCTTATAATGTTAGATTCTAAAACATTGAGAAGTATAAATGATGATTCTTTAGAACATATAAGCTATCAAGATAACATAATAGATAGTTACAGTAAGAATTTTAACTCATGGAGATTAAATGAGTTGAAAAAAGGTGAACATTACTTAGGTATACCAATACAGAGTAATCCTCAATTTTTAATTATTAGAGAAGATATATTTAAGCAATATGGATATAAATCAGAAGATATAAGAAGTTGGAATGAATTAATAGATTTATATAAGGATATAGATAGCAAATCTAACAATGAAATTAGTTTATTTTCATATGATTTAACTACTATTGAGGAGATAGAAAAGATTATTATTTATCAAGGTGGTAATATAAATCAAGCGGAAGAAATAACCAATATAATTAAAGATGATAATTTAATGGGGAAAGAAACTCCGCTAGGTTATATCGCTGATAAAAATAATTATAAAAATATTATTAATGATAACTTAAAAAACTCCTTAAAAGCAATAATGATTCCAGCTGTTGTAGTCGGAGGTAATAGAGCTGTTTCCTTTGATGGAGATAATATTGTTGCGTTGAAGAGTGAGTATGAAAGGCAGGAGGTTGCTAATAGATTTTTAAGATTCTTAATAGAAAATCAAAATCTTATTAGTGTGGATACTTTAAATAATGAAGGATTTTTCCCAAGTTCAAGAGCTTTTTATAATAATATAGTTGTAGATAAGGAGTTTGAAGAAATTAATAATCAAAAAGTGTTATCCATAATGACTAATATTGTTAATAGAGTTCCAGATACAATAGATTATGAAAGAATAGATGATATATTAGATGTTAGAAAGTAGAAGTAGAAAGATATCTCAAAATAACTATTTAAAGTATTTTGAGATATCTTTTTATTCAAACAAGTATTTTTCATTAATTTTATTGTAAGCTTTTAGAGTTTCTTTGGCTGTATTCTCCCAAGAATAATATTTACTTCTTTCAAGACCTTTTACACTTAAATCTTCACTAAGGTTTGAATCTTCAGATATTTTGACTAAGGCATTTGATATATCCAATATATCAAGTGGATTTATCAATAAACCACTATCACCTACTACTTCAGGGATTGATGTTATATTTGAAGTTATAACAGGAGTTGCACAACTCATTGCCTCTAGTGGGGGAAGTCCAAACCCTTCATAAAGGGATGGATAAACAAAAGCTTCACACGCATTATATAATACAGGAAGATCAGAGTTTTCACAAAAACCACCAAATACAATATTTTTTTGTAAAGATTTTTCCTCAACTAATTGTTTTAATTTTTCACCTTCTTCTCTCAATGAACCAATAATCAATAGGCTTCTTTCTTTAGAAAAGTTTCTAAAAGCTTTTTCAAACGCTAAAATTAGTCCTTTGACATTTTTTCTTGAACTAAATCCTCCTAAATATAAGAAAAAAGGAGTATTTATACCATACTTCTCTTTAACATGTTTTTTGCAAAAATCCTTATTTAAAGGTCTGTAATTTTCATTAGCAGCTAGAGGAGTAACAAAAACATCATCCTCATCAATTTCAGGAAAAAATCTTAAAATATCCTTTTTAGAGTAATTTGAAACTGTTAATATACCATGAGAGTTATCCATTATTTTAGGCATTGTTGTTAAGAATTTTTTTAAATAACCTTTACCTACAGTTTCGGGTAATATATAAGGTATAAGATCATGAATAGTAACGACTTTTTTGCAATCTATATTCTCTTCTAATCCAATTCCGTTTTGAGGAATATGATAAATATCTATAAGCTCTTTTTTTACAAATGAGGGTATATAGTAAGATTCAAAAAATCTTTGATGTTTTTTAGAAGCCATTAATATTTTTGTTTTATCATTATGAAAAGAATCGTAGTCTCCACCAGACCAAAATATATGGTAAAAATCTTCTCTATTTAAGTTGATCATATTTACTAATAAATTATAAGTATAGGTGCCTATACCAGTTCCTTTATACCAGTTTAACCCTCTAGCATCTACGCAAATCTTCATACTACTCCCCCAGTACAATGTTTATAATATATAAATATGATATATTTTTCCAATGGTGAATAATTCACACATGAATAATTATTCTCATATAATAAATGAGGATTAATCAGAGGAGGAACTTAATGGGACTAAGTAATCTAAAAGATTTTTTAAAAGAAAAATACGATATAGAGGTAAAGGATATCGTTAAGAAAAAAAATATATATATTGTAAAAGGTGATGATAATGAATATTGCTTAAAAACAATTAATTATAGTTATTCTCACTTTAAATTTATTTTATCTGCTATATTACATCTTCAAAAAAAAGGTTTTAAGAACATTCCTCCTATACTTAAGACTAAATTGGGGATGGATTATATAGAGTATGATAATAAGTACTGTTATTTATCTCCATGGATACCATCACGCGAAAGTAATTACGATAATATTCATGAATTATTAGAGGTAACTAAAAAACTTGCAGAACTTCATTTATGTAGCCAAGGTTTCACAATAGATCAAGATATGAAACCAAGAATATACTGGTTTAAATGGATAGAAAATTTTAATGTAAGAGGAAAAGAAATATTAGATTTCAGGAATCGTATCTACCAAAAAGCATACAAAAGCGATTTTGATAAGCTATATCTAGAAACTATGCAGAATCAGCTAACAATAATAGAAAAAACTATAGATGGTTTAAAGTGTTCTAATTATATAAATAGGATGAATAAAGAAGTTATTAAAAGGGGCTTTTGCCATCATGACTATGCCCATCATAATGTTCTTAGGGCATATGATGAGGAATTATATGTTATTGATTTCGATTACTCAATTCTAGATACTAACCTACACGACCTCTCGTCATTAATTATAAGATCTATGAAAAATGGAAAGTGGAGTAAAAATAAAGTGAAAGAAATATTAGCTAGCTATTCGAGTATTAATTCTTTAGAAAAAGGTGATAGCAAAATTATATCTTCTTTTATAAAATTTCCTCAACAATACTGGCAGTTAGGAATACAGTATTATTGGGAACAACAACCTTGGGAAGAGGACTTTTTTCTGAATAAACTAGAAAAATATCTAGAAGATTGTGAAGAAAGAGAGGAATTTGTTGAAGATATAAAGCAATTAGAGAATGGTGGAGAAAATATATGAAATTTTTGACCATAGAAGAGTACTTGAAAAACAGAGGAATTACCGTTTTAAAGAATAAAGAAAAAGTAATAGCCAAACAACTTAATGAGGGCGAGGTATACTTTCAACTAAATCTTATTAATAAAATTCACAAAATCTTGAGAGAATATCCTAGCAATTTTATACCGTCTATCCAAAGTACGATTGGAGAAGATTATGAACAAATTAAGGTTCTTCAAAAAAGAGTGAACAGGTATTTAGAAGTCGGATATTTCCCGGGAAAAATTGAAGAAAAAGTTGAAAATATTTTGAATTTATCTAATTTAGCTGTGACTCAAATAGAGAAATCAGACTATTTGTCTATATTTAGGAGAGCTATGGATAATAAAGAGATTACATTAGGCTATTGCGATGATAAAAATTTAAATTATAATAAGGGGATTATTATATATGATCTAAAGGGGATAGCCTATAATTTTGTAGAAAGTGATTATGGAAAGTTTTTATTGAAAATTAAAAGAAGGATAAAGATTATTAACTATAATGAAGCTATAGAATTTATATTGACTCAAGAAGGTTTAGATGATAATTCTAAAAAATATTTAAATGGCTATATTTCTTTTCCGCTAGAGACGTTAAAAACTCTGCAAAAATATAAAGAAGGGAAGAAACAATGGAACGAAGAAACCTTCTATTATAAATTTATGAAGGCTTATGAATTTGATAATAGTATTACATTATTATAGAAGGGTGATTTTATGAACAAACTTAGATATTCGGATGAAAAATACCTTTGTGATTATGATTTAGACACTGATTTATTTGAATTATTTGATTTAAAGGTTGAGGATTTAATACCTTTACGAAGTGTATATATTTTGATTACTGATAAAGGCAAAAAAATATTAAAGAAAATAGAAAATACAGAAGACATGAAATTTATAACTTCAGCTTTAGATTATATTAAGGATGGTTATTCAGATATATTAACCTTTGTTAAAGCTGGGGATGGAAATTATTATGTAAGATGGAAAGATGGTATATATTGTGTTATGGAATTGATTGAGGGACGGGAATGCTGTTGTTCAAATCCTTTAGATGTAGTAATAGCCTCAAAAGCTTTAGCGCAATATCATAAATCTTCTCTAGGAATATTAAAGTATCTTGAAGGCAGCAACTTAGAAATTTTGAAAAGTAACTTAGGGAAGTTTCCTAATAAATTTAATGAAGCTAAAGAAAATTTACTCGATATAAAACAAAGAGTAGGTAAATATGGATATAAGAATACTTTCGATAATCTTCTGCTAGAGAGTATAGATGAACAAATAGAGAATATAAATGAATCGATAAAGAGAATAGAAAAGTCAAATTATGAAAATTTATGTAGAGATGAAAGTAAGACGGTGTTATGTCATAATGATTTGGCACATCATAACATTATACTGTCAGAAGATAGAGCTTATTTTATAGATTTTGAATATTCTTTAGTAGATATTAGAGTTCATGACATATGTAATTTTTTGATGAAATCTATAAAAAATTATGGATATGATTTTGATAAAAGTATAGAAATAATAAATGCCTATGATTCAGTATGGAAGATAGAAAAGGATGAGTTAGAAGTGTTATATGCAATAATGATTTTTCCAAATGATTATTATAATTTGGTATACAATTACTACAATAAGAAAAAGAATTGGAGTTATGAATCCTTTTTATCAAAGTTTCAAAATAAATTAGCAGATGAACCAGATAGAAAAGATTTTCTGAAAATATATGAAGAAAAAAAGATTACAAAATAAAACCAGAATTACCTGGTTTTATTTTGTTTCTAAAAGATGTTTCCAATAACGTTTAGGCATTTTGTTACTTTGAAGCCTCAAGTTTTGTCTAGATGATATTGTGGTTGAGTTATAATAAGTCTTCCACAATTGTGTTATATCTTCTTTATAATTTTTTAATGCATCATAATAATTTATTGACATAGAGATGATTTCATAGTCATTTTGTAGTGAACTATAAACTAAAGCTAATTCTCTTTTAATATCATGTATTATAAAATTTTCATTACAAAACCTTTTGGTAAAATGATAACTTAATAATTCTAAAATATTGTGATCAGGTTCAATAGATGAATATAACATTTGGTCGTTAATCAAAGAAAATCTAACAAAGCCTTCAAACATATGAGTTTCCTTCAAAACCTTATTTCTAAGAGCTAATATGTTTTTAACCCTACTATCATAAATGTGATGGTCAATTAAAGAACCTAATTTAAAAGCTAGTTTTATATATTTAAAAGCTAATGAGAAACAGTCTTTGGTATCGGATAAATAAGCATAGTAAATATTCTCTACAACCTCTTCTCCAGTATTTTTTAGTAGAGAGGTATATACCTTATTTGCTTTTACATTATCTGTAGCTATATATTTTTTTTCGTATAATAAATTTTCTTCAAATGAATGTTTAGAAAATATTAAAGAAGTATTTTTGTATGAATAGTAACATTCATATATGCAAGTTAAAAAACCATTAAAACTTCCGTCATGTATTAGTACAATCATAAAACTCCTATCTATAGATTACCACTTATACTGGTAATTCTATCTTCTGGTTTATTTAATGATAATTGAGAGAAAAAACTTAGTTGAGTATAGTCTTCTGAATTATTATAAACTTTAATTTTTTTATCAATTAGTTTATTTTCGATTAGAAGAGGGTCAAAATAGGTGTCACCTAAGTACTTACCCTTACATAATATAAAATATTGTGCTCGTTTTAGTACAACTCCTAGGCTCTTTAAATCTTCATAGGATAACGAGTGAACTCTTCTAGAAATCACTATTCTTTTAGCTGATTTTAGTCCTATACCAGGAATTCTAAGTAAAGTTTCATAGGGGGCTTTATTAACTTCTATAGGAAATAAATCAATGTTATTTAGCGCCCAAAAACTTTTTGGATCAAGTTTTAAATTAAGACTAGGATTTTTTTCGTTAAGCAGCTCAGAGGCTGTAAAACCATAATAACGGAGTAACCAATCACTTTGATATAGTCTGTGCTCTCTAATTAGCGGAGGTACTGATATTGAAGGGAGAAGTTTATTGTTTTTTACAATTGGTATGTAAGCTGAATAATAGACCCTCTTCAATTTATAGTTTTTATATAAATTTTCGCTTAAAGTAAGAATATCCTTATCATGTTCGTTAGTTGCTCCCACTATTAATTGGGTGCTTTGACCGCCAGGGACAAAGGTGGGAGAATGAGAAAAAACTCGTTTATTATAATTAAATTCATTTATTTCTTTAGCTATTGTTTTCATAGGAGAAAGTATGTCGATTTTTGATTTTTGAGGAGCTAAAAGCCTTAATGAAGAAGCTGATGGAAGTTCTATATTAACGCTCATTCTATCTGCATATTTGCCTAATTCTTTAATTAATACTTCATCACAGCCGGGAATAGCCTTAACATGTATATAACCATTAAACTTATGAACTTGACGTAATAATTTTAAAGTTTTTAATAGCAGTTCCATTGTATAATTAGGACTTTTTAAAATTCCTGAACTTAAAAATAAACCCTCTATGTAATTTCTTTTATAAAAATTAATAGTTAAATCACATATTTCTTCAGGAGTAAAAGCTGCTCTTTCACAGTCATTAGAGATTCTATTTTGACAATAAGCACAATCATAGACACAATAATTAGTTAACAGGATTTTTAATAAGGATATACAACGTCCATCAGGGGTAAAGCTATGGCAAATTCCGCTACTCGAGGTATCTCCTAAATAATTTTTCTTACTAGACCTACTAGATCCAGATGATGAACATGAAACATCATATTTAGCACTATCAGATAAAATACGAAGTTTGTTAATTAAATCCATAAAAATCACTCCTAAAAATTAAGCTAAGTATATTATATAGCAAACATATGTTCTAAGTAAAGGGGGATTATAATATATAGTGTTTATTAGGTGCTAAAGAAGCTCCAATCCATAATAATTTCATGGATTGGAGCTTTTAAAGTTTAGTCTTAAACTCTTATTATATATGACATTAAGATATATATAATGCACTTTTTACAATTATCTTATTTTATTTATAAATTTATAAGCAGATAGTGTGTCTAAGGCAGTTTTATTCCAATTATATATTTTGTTTCTTTCAATGCCTTCAACTGTAAGTTTTATCTTTAAATCTATATTTGTTAATATGCTATACATAGCATTCATAATCTCATATACATCTTTAGGATTAATTAAAAGTGCAGAGTTTCCTAATATCTCAGGGATAGAAGTGCAGTTAGAGGCTATAACAGGGGTACCACAGGCCATTGCTTCAAGTGGAGGTAATCCAAAGCCTTCATAAAATGAAGGATAAACTAGAGTCTCACAAGCGTTATAAAAAACAGGCATATGTTCTAGTGTGATAAAACCAGGAAAGATAACTTGATCTTCAATTCCAAGTTCAAGGGCTCTATTTTTGTATTTCTCGTAAGAAATACCTTGTTTACCAACAATAACAAGTTTTAAATCTTGGGTATATATGCCTTTTAGTAATGAGAATGCTTCAATGAGACCAGTTATATTTTTTCTAGGGCTAAAACCACCCACATATAATATGAAATTACTATCTATTAAATAATTTAATCTTAAGAATTTTTTACATTTAATTTTATCCATAGGTTTATATATATTTTCAGCTGCTAAATGGGTTACAAAAATCTTATCTTTAGGGTAATTAAATTCTTTAGAAATATCATCTTTTGAGAAGTTAGACACAGTAATAATTCCTTGTACTCCATCAATGATTTTTTTCATATCATTATTAAATATCTTTAGATACCTATCACTTACTGTTTCAGGCATTCTAAGAGGGATTATATCATGAAGAGTAATTATTGAGGAACTGTCTAAATTATTTGGTAAACCTACTCCATTTTGAGGGACATGATAAATATCTAAATTTTCATCTTTAAGGATATTTGGTAGAGAGACCTCTTCCCAAAAGTTTTCTTGGGTATCATGAACTGTATTGATAAATTTAAAGTTGCTATTAAGGTTATCTAAATTTGAGTTATTAGGAAGAAAGAGTGAATAATCATTGATCTTGTCAACTAAATTTAGGTTATATATTAGTTGATAGGTGTATGTGCCGATTCCAGTACCTCTATACCATTTAGCAGCTCTACCATCTATACCAATATGCATTATTAAATCCTTTCGCAGTAGTTATAATTTATTATATTAACTTCTTTTGATAATTGTTAATAATTGTTAGCGATAGCACATATAAATATTTAGGGGGTGATTAACTATGATGAGGGAATCAGAAATTGAAAGACAGTTTGGTATAAGGATAGAAAGCATTAAACCCAATAAAGGGATATACCATCTAAAAACAGATAAAGGTGAAAGGTGCTTAAAAAAAATTAATTATGGAATTCAAAAACTTTTATTTGTATATGGTGCAAAGGAATATATTATTAATAAAGGTTATCAAAATGTAGATAGATATTTTTTGAATATTGACGGAGAACCTTATGCACTAGTTAATGAAGATATATATACTTTATCTGAGTGGATAGAGGGAAAGGAATGTGATTTTCATAAATTAGATGAGGTTATAATCGCAGCAAAAGAATTGGCAAGACTACATGAAATCAGTAAGGGGTATGATCCTCCAGAAAACAGTAAATTAAAAACTGATTTAGGAAGATGGCCTAATCTTATGGAAAAAAGGATAAGGGCATTAGATAAAATGAGAGACATGGCTAGGAAAAAAAGTAACAAAGGAACTTTCGATTTAAATTATATTAAAACTGTAGAATTTTATAAAGAATTAGGTAAAAGAGCGCTTTCAGTATTGAAGAATTCTAATTATTTAGAGATATGTAATATTACAGAACAGGAAAAGAGTTTTTGCCATCATGACTATACTTATCACAATATAATTTTAGACAAAGATAATAATGTGAATATAATTGATTTTGATTATTGTAAAAGAGAAGTAAGATCATATGATATATCCAATTTTATGATAAAGGTACTAAAGAGAGTTGGGTGGAATGTGGATTATGCTAAGGAAATACTTAAGGCGTATGATTCTATTTCTAAGATTAAAGAAGAGGAATATAGTATTATATATGCATTTCTATTATTTCCTCAAAGATATTGGAGATTAGCTAATCGTTATTATTATAATGAGGTTAATTGGGGACAAGTTACTTTTGGTAATAAACTAGAGTCATTGGGTAAAGAGAAAGATGATTATTTAAAATTTATTGATGAATTTAAAGAAGCATATAATTTAAAAGAATAATTTATCAAAGAGTAAGAGCTAAACCTCTTACTCTATTCTTTTGTATTATAAGGCACACAATATGGGTTTCGGCATATTATAGTATATATCAGTATTTATGAGGAGATAAATATGGGAATAGGTGATATTGTAGTTAGGAAGTCATATGGAAAAGATATTACTTTTAAAATAATTGATATAAAAGAAAATGAGGACGGAGTAGTTTATGTTTTAAAAGGCATAAATATAAGAATTATAGCTGACGCATCTATCGATGATTTAGAACATGTAAATGACGAGTTTCAAGGAGAGAAAGACAAGATACTTAATGCTAGAGTCAATCAAGCAATAAAAAAGGCTATAACTTCCAGAGATGGCGCTTATAGAATTACAAAGTCTCCCAAAATCATACAAGAAAAAGAGTTGATGTTTGGGAGGCCTGGAAAAGTTCTGCACATAGATGGGGATAGTGTTTACATGGAAAATTGTTTAAAAGTATATAAACAGTTAAATCTTGATGCTGTAGGAAAAGCGATAGTTGAAAAAGAACAGCCTATACAGGTAGTAGAACTGGTGAAAGAAATAAAGCCAGATATAGTGGTATTAACTGGGCATGATGGTGTATTAAAAAATTCAAAAGATTATTTAGATTTAAATAACTACAGGAATTCTAAATACTATATTGAATCAGTAAAGGCACTTAGAAATTTTAATACTAGTTATGATGAATTAGTGATTTTTGCAGGTGCTTGCCAATCTTGTTATGAAAGTATATTAGATGCAGGAGCAAATTTTGCATCTTCACCAAGTCGAGTATTGATTCATTGCTTGGATCCTGTATTTGTATGCGAAAAAATAGCTTATACAAGAATAGATAAGGTAGTTTCTATTACTGACGTAATAGAAAACACTATAACCGGTATAAAGGGGATAGGAGGATTACAGACAAGAGGTAAATACAGAGAAGGATATCCTAAATCACCCTATGTATAATATTAGAAATATTTAAAAGTAATTTTGCTAGTAATAAAATACAAGGAGGATGTGAGTGTTGGAGAAAAATACGACGATTGCGTCTATAAAGAAATATCTAGAAGCACACATTGGAGAAAAAGTTACATTAAAAGCTAACGGAGGGAGAAAGAAAATTTTTGTTGATAGTGGAGTACTTGAAGGAGTATATCCAAGTATCTTTGTCGTTAGACTAGAAACTGGAGCACAAAGGACTGTGACATATAGTTATTCCGATATATTAACAAAAACCGTCCAATTGTATTTTGGAGGATAAACTTCGATTTAAAAATCGAAGTTCTTATTTTTTATAAATAAAAGTTTCAAATAGATAAATCAATAATATTTACTAAATATAAATAATAATTAATTATATGGATATACTACTATAGAACTCATACTAAGAATTAAAATATTGCTGTATACATTATAAATAAATACCAGTGTAAAATTAAAATTTATTTGTATGTTAAGCAACAAATTATAAAAAAATATAAGATTAAATTTTTGGAATTTAAAAATTAGATTGACAAGTTGGAGTAAATAGTGATAAAATTAAAATTTTAATTTGACAATTATGAGGTTTTGAGGTAAAATATATAATGGAAAGAGGGTGTTTAATTTGGAAAAGAATAGAACCTTAGCTTCCATAAAAAGAGACCTTGAAGGCCATGTAGGTGAAAAAGTAACCTTAAGGGCTAACGGTGGAAGAAAAAAGATCCTAGTAAATAATGGAGTACTTGAAGGAGTATACCCTAGTATTTTCGTTGTAAGATTAGAAAGTGACACCCAAAGGACAGTGACATATAGTTATTCAGATGTTTTGACAAAGACAGTTCAATTATACTTTGCAGGATAAACTTCGATTAAAAAAATCGAAGTTTTTTTATTGTATAAAAAAAGAAAGATGGTGGGTTTCCATCTTTCAACTATGGTATAAAAGGGTATTGAGAATTTATGAGAGGTTATATGGTCAATAACCTCTTTTATAATACGACATTTTAATTACCATGTCAATAACTTTTGAGAAAAAAACTTAATATTATATATGTTTCGACAAAATTAATAAAATATATGTTTAAATATGTCGTAATAATTATTTTAAATACGCTATAAAGTATTCATATATTATAGGAAAGAAAGTATAAATAGTATTAGGTATTTTGTATTTTATGGGAGGGATATGATGTCACAGATAGATGTTATAAGAGAAAGTGTAGAGTATGAGCAATTACTTAGAGAAGATACTAATGAATTACCATTAAGAGGAGAGTTTTTAATTCCAGATACGCATCCGGATGTCCAAGAGATTATTTCAGTGGATGCAAAGACTATAATAAATAGCAAAGAATCTATGGGAGATAGAATTTCAATTGACGGAACTATAGAATATCTAGTTTTATATTTAGCAAGAGAAGAAGATGGGGTAGTTGTAAATAGTGTTTCTTATAGCGATAGGTTTAATAGCTATATTGAAGCGCTAGATTCAGAACATAGAGTTTCCTGTGAAGCAAATTGTATAATTGAACATATTGAAGGTAAGATAATCAATGAAAGAAAAGTAGCTATAGAAGGAAATTTAATGATAAAGAGTCAATGTTACAAAAATTCACACCTAGATTTTTTAAAAGATGTTACGGGATTAAAAGATGTACAAATATTAAAGAGTAAAGAAACTATTGATAAAATATCTGCAAAAAAAGAACTTGAGATATCAGGTAAAGGAACTTTGGTAGTAGGTATGGATAAACCTCAAATAGGAAAAATATTGAAAGCTTCTATAAATATTCATAAAAAAGACGTTAAACTTTATGAAGATAGAGTTGGAACCTCATGTTTTTGTAAAGTTGATATATTATATAGAGCTGCTGATGGAAGAGAATTAGTGACTTTAGAAGATGATATATATATAAATAGAGAAGAAGAGGTTATAGGAGTTACGTCTGATATGATTGCTTATGCTGATTTTAATATGCTAAGCAATGATGTACAAATAAGAGAAGATGATTTAGGTGAAACAAGAAATGTAGATTTCAATGTACTTACAAGAGTAGATTTAAAAGTAGTACAAAAAGAAGAAGTAGATTTTATTAAGGATGCATATTCACCTTCTACTAAAATAGAATTAAGTACAGATGAGGCAAAGATAGGTATAGTGCAAGGGCAAGAAATGGGAGAAGTTATAGTTAAAGATAATATAACACTAACTGAAGATATGCCAGAGCCTGTGAGTATAATATATACAAAAGGAAATGTACTAATAACTAATAATGAGGTTACAGATGGGAAAATTTTAATTGAAGGAATTGTAAAAGCAGAAGTAATATATAAAACTGATAGCATGGATAAAGAGGTTATTAAGATAAAGGGAGAGATACCTTTTAAGACTTCTCTAGATATTGCTAATGCACTTAAAGAAATGAAAGGTATAGTTAATGCTTTTATTGAGAATATTCAAGCGTCGATAGAAGGTGCAACCATAGCTATAAAAGCTACAGTTTCCACAGTGGGAAAGGTAATATATAATGCTTCTAAGAAGTGGGTTTCTGCGCTAGAAATGGTAGAAGATGAACTTCAAAAAAAAGTTGCTAGTATAATAATATATGTTATACAAGCTGGAGATACATTATGGTCATTAGCTAAAAAATATTCAACAACAGTTATGGATTTGGTAAAACTAAATGACTTGGATGAGAAAGAAACTTTAAAACCTGGATGTAAGTTGCTGATTCCTGGAAGAGCTGTAATATAAAATGTTATGAAAGAAGACTTGGCTGTTTAGCTAAGTCTTTTTATGTTATCTAATCACTTAAAGATTGAGACATAAAATAATGAATAATTATGTAAATTCATGGATACAATAGAAATGCATGATTTGAGGTGATTTTTTTGGATAACTATTGTGATGGAAAACTAATAATTATAGGAGGAGCTGAAGATAAAGAAGGAAGAAAAGAAATATTAAAAAATGTATCATTAGAACTTAAAAATAAATCTAAAGCTTTAACAATAGCAACCTTAGCAACAGAGTATCCTAAAGAGGCATGGGATAAATATAAAAAAGTTTTTTCTGAACTAGGCGTAAAAAATCTTAAAGTTTTAGATGTAAGTAATAGAAAAGATTCTTTTGATGAAAATAATTTAAATATAGTAAGGGATTCATCCATAATATTTTTCACAGGAGGAGACCAACTTAGAATAACAAGTTTAGTTGGAGGTACTCCTTTATTTGACGAGTTTAACAAGGCATTTCAAGAAGGATGCGTTTTGGTTGGTACATCAGCGGGTGCCTCTATAATGAGTAGCACAATGATTGTCAAAGGAGATGATGAAAAATCTCCAAGAAAATGCACTTTAAAAATGGCGCCTGGTTTTGGATTTATTAAAAAAGTTATAATAGATCAACATTTTGCACAAAGAGGTAGAATAGGAAGATTGTTAGCAGGTATAGCTCAAAATCCGGAAACTTTGGGAATAGGAATAGATGAAGATACAGCCATAGTTGTTGATAAAAATGAGATTAAGGTTATTGGAAATGGTGCGGTTTATTTTCTTGATGGTGCAGATTTAACTTTTTCAAATGTATCAGAAAAATATCAGGAAGAGATTTTAAGTATGTATAATGTTAAGATGCATATTTTAACTGCAGGAAACAGATTTGATTTGCAAAAGAGAGTACCTTTTGAGGAGGAAATTACTAGAAATGAAAATAGTTAGTCAAAGAGTATATGACGGGAAAAATATATACTCTCATAAAAAATGCATTAGAATGGATTTAGATTTAGAAGGTTACTGTGAAATTCCAAGCAAAGATATACCTAATTTCAATTTTAATTTGTTGAAAATATTACCAGAACTTTATAAACATAGATGTGGAATAGACGAAGATAGCGGATTTGTAAAACGTCTTAATGAAGGAACTTACTTAGCACATATATGTGAGCATTGTATAATTGCTATTCAAAATATGCTTAACATAGATGTTGCTTATGGCAAGGCTAGAGAAGTTAAAGATGACCACTACTATATAATATTTCAGTATCAATATAAGAATGTAGCTTTAGAATGTGCTAAACTAGCAATTGACTTAATTAATTCTTTAATAAATCAGGTGCCGATAAAATTCTCAGAAAGATTTGACCTAATAAAGAATATGATTAAAGATGAAGCAGAAGGACCAAGTACAAAAGCCATATGTGACTATGCTAGAAAAATTGGATTACCAGTTGTTAAGCTAGGAGAAAGTGGAATGTATCAAATAGGATATGGCTCTGCTGGTAGAATAATAGAAGCTACTATAGGTAGCAATACGTCTTGTGTTGCTACAGATATAGCGTGTGATAAATTACTGACTAAGACTTTGCTTAAATATCAATATATTCCTGTAGCTAATGGATATAAAGTTAATAATATAATGCAATTGATAAATTATAGTAAAGAATTAAAATATCCTCTAGTTTTGAAGCCACAATATGGAAGTAAGGGGAAGGGTGTAGTTTTAAATATTAACGATGATAAAGAGCTTATAAATGCATTTAAAAGACTAAAGGAACAAACTGAAGATATACTTTTAGAGAAATATATATGCGGAAAAGATTACAGAGTATTAATTGTTGATGGCAAAGTGATTGCGGCTTCTCTTAGGGTTCCGCCTTTTATAGAGGGGGATGGAAAGAGGAGTGTAAGGGAACTTATATACAATGCTAATAAAGATCCAAATAGAGGGGAAGATCATGAAAAACCATTAACAAAGATAAAAATCGATGAACAACTCTTATCTTTATTAATTAAAGAAAATTTAACTTTAAATAGTATAATTGAAAAAAGTAAGAGATTATATCTTAGAGAGAATGCAAATCTTTCTACGGGAGGATATGCAATAGATTGTACAGATATTATTTGTGAAGAAAATAAAGATATAGCCATTAGAGCGGCTAATGCAGTTGGGTTAGATATATGTGGAGTAGATATATGTACAGAAGATATAAGTAAGCCTTTAGGTGATATTGGCATAGTAATGGAGGTAAATGCAGCTCCTGGTATAAGAATGCATTGCTATCCTACTGAAGGTAAAGCAGTTGATGTAGCTAAACCTATAGTTAATCTTTTATATAATGATAATCCTAAAAATATTCCAGTTATTTCAGTTACAGGTACTAACGGTAAAACTACTACTACTAGATTAATTTCTTATATTTTCAATCTTATAGGATATAAGGTTGGAATGACATCAACGGATGGAATCTTTGTTGGAGATAAGTGTATAGATACGGGCGATGATACCGGTGCAGAAAGTGCCAAAACAATTTTCTTAAATAAAGATGTTGAAGTAGCAGTATTAGAGACAGCTAGAGGTGGAATAATAAGAAAAGGACTAGCTTATGATTTTGCTGATGTTGGGATAATAACTAATATAACTGAAGATCATTTGGGTTTAGATGGCATTAATTCTATGGAGGAATTAATGTTTGTAAAGTCCTTAGTAGTAGAAGAAATCAGAGAGGGTGGCTATGCTGTTATAAATGCAGATGACTACTGGAGTTTGCAGGCATTGTCTAGAATAAAGAGCAAGAAAGTATTTTTCTCCTTTGATAAGGATAATAGATATATTATGGAAAATATATCTAACGGAGGGATTGCTATCTATTTAGATGAAAACAATCTTATGGTTACAAACAATAATAAAACTTATAAGATATGCGCGATTGATAAAATAGGAATATCATTAGATGGGAAGTTAAAATATAATATAGGTAATGCCATGGCAGCTGTAGGTGCATTGGTAGCGATGAATGTAGACTATTGTATTATAGCTAAAGGATTAGAGAGTTTTAAAAGTGACGAAAAAACAAACAGAGGAAGATTTAATCAATTTGAGATTAATGGAGTAAATGTAATTTTAGATTACGGTCATAACTACCAAGGTTATAAATCTGTAATATCATCTTTAGTAGATATGAAAGTTAAAAATTTAATTGGAGTAATTGGAGTTCCGGGGGACAGAGAGGATGGTTCCTCTATTAAAATAGCAGAACTATGTGGAGAACATTTTGATAAAGTGTTTATAAAAGAAGATAAAGACAAACGTGGAAGAAAAGAAAGAGAAGTAGCTGAGATATTAGAGCGAGGAGTATTAAAAACTATTAAGGAAAAAAACAATGTAAAAGTTGTCTTAGATGAATTAGAAGCACTAAGAGAAGCTTTGAATATTGCTCAAAAAGGTGATTTAATAGTAGTATTCTATGAAAAATTTGATAGATTATTTAATTATTTAAAATCCTCTCAAGGAGTATTAAAGGAAGTTGCAGTACAATAATATAAAATTAATTTTGAAACTCAACAAAAGTTGGGTTTCTTATTTTTAATATAGAATGTATAATGATTTATGCGTAATGACATTTATATTATTATTTAATATCTTTACAAGATAAATATATTAAATAATAATATAAATAGTGATTTGAAGTTGAAAGGAATAGATTTTATGAAAATTAAGGCCTATGGCAAAATCAATATTGCGTTAGAGGTAGTAGGTAAAAGGGAAGATGGATATCATCTTTTAAGAATGATAATGCAAAATATTGATTTATATGATTTGATAGAAATAAATGAAAAAAGAAGCAACGATATTACAATAGAGTGTAATAAGCCTTATGTTCCAAAAGATGATAGAAACCTTGCGTATAAAGCTGCTAGATTATTTATGGATACATATAAAATCAATAGAGGAATACATATAGATATAATTAAAAACATACCGGTTGCTGCTGGTTTAGCTGGCGGAAGTACAAACGCTGCTGCTGTACTTAAAGCTCTAAATGAAATGTTCGATGTAGGGGCTAGCGAACAGGATTTAATGGATCTTGGAGTGAAACTTGGGGCTGATATACCGTATTGTATTAAAGGTGGCACATGTTTGTGTGAGGGGATTGGAGAAAAAATATCTGAACTTAAATCCTTTAAGGATAAAATACTGGTTTTAGTTAAACCACCTTTTGGAGTTTCAACAAAAGACGTATATGGAGCTATAGATATAAATAAGATATTTAAAAAAGTTTTAGTAAATGAACTAATTGAAGCGATTGAGAAAGATGACTTGCTATTTGTAGCGCAAAACATGAAAAACCATCTTGAGAATGTTACGTTGAGAAGGCATCCACTTATTATAAAAATAAAAGAAGATATGATGAAGATGGGATCAATAGGATCTATGATGAGTGGAAGTGGTCCTACAGTTTTCGGTTTTTTTGATGATATGCTTAAAGCTCAAAGCTGTTATGAAAGAATGAAAAAGCAATTTAATGATGTATTTATAACAAGAACTATATAAATATGTGTATAAAATAAATTTCTTCTGTCAACAATTCAAGATACAGGAGGTTGATAGAATGAAAAAAATATTTTGTTTTTTATTAGGGATAATAGCAATAGTTAATTTATATTTTTTTGTTGGTGCGAAACAGGTAAAGTCTGATGAAGAAATTGTTAAGGATATAAGTGAAAAATTAATTAGGTTCCATGTTATAGCTAACAGTGATGAAGAGGCTGATCAACAGCTGAAAATTAAGGTTAAGGATAATATAATAAATTATATTTTCCCAAAATTAAAAGATTCTAAATCAATAGATGAATCAAGAGACATTTTGCGTAATAACAACAAGCAAATACTTAAAATAGCTGAGAAAACCATAAAGGAAAATGGATACAACTATACTGTCAATTCAACTTTAGATAGAGAAAATTTTCCGGAAAAAAATTATGGAAATATAACATTGCCTCAAGGCGAATATGAAGCTTATAGAGTAATAATAGGAAGTGGACAAGGTAAGAATTGGTGGTGTGTAATGTTTCCTCCACTATGTTTCGTAGATGTTACTAAGGGACAAGTCTCAGATAAAGAAACTGAGGAGACAATGAAAAGAGTTTTAGATGATGATGAATATACTGAAATATCTAATAAAAATGACAAGAATAAGATAAAAATAAAATTTAAAATAGTTGAAATTATAAAAGATTTGATAGATAAATAAATATATTGATTAAAGTTTACAAAATACTTAAAATAAAGATATAAAATTAATTAGCAAAAAGCTAGGAGTTTAATGTAAATTAAGCCAGCGAGACGCTAGAGATTTGAGTTTTATACTTTATAAGGAGGCTGGTTTTGTGAAAAAGAAAGCAATAATATCAATAATATCAAATCAAAATTATGAAGATGATGATGTAATAGAGGTTGTAACTCCAGGTGAATTTTATATAAACAATGATGGCTATGAAGCTATATATGAAGAAACAGAGATATCTGGAATGGAAGGAACCACTACTAAGTTAAAAATTTTTGGGAATGAAATTTCTTTAGAACGAGAAGGAACTACTACTACTAAGATGGATTTCAAAAAAAATAATAACTATATTACCTTATATAACACGCCTTACGGAATGTTAGAACTGAAAATAAATACTAAGAATTTAAAAATTGATATGAGTGATGATGGTGGCGAAGTTCAGATTGATTATAATTTAAGTATATCTGGTCAACCACCACAGGAGACTCAATTAAAAATAAAAATAAATTCAACAGCTAATTAATTATATATTATTAAAAACTCGGTATAGCCGAGTTTTTATTTTTTCTCGAATAATAAATGTTGATTATAATTATAGCAATAATAGGTAAGAATGATAATATAAGAACAAAGTATAGAGGTGGAAGAATGTATAATATCGAAGATAGATTATCGAACATAATTGAATATTTTTGTAAGGTAAATGGATTAAATAAGGATAATCTCATGGCCTTTATTAAAAAGAGAGAAAATAGATATTTACTTCTTCTCATATTAAAAAAGTATGGGAATATAAACGATGAGAGAGTTAAAGAGTTATTAGGTATAAAAGATAGAAGTATTAATAATAATTTAAAGAGAGCAGAAGAGAAGATACTTATAAGTAAGAACTTTAGGGAGAAATATTTTCAAATTGATGGGATTATTAATAAAATAATTTAAAAAATAAAAAAAACACTGGATTAGGACATCAGTTTATGTTAATATATATTTTATGTTGTTAATAAACATAGTAAACCCATTTTATTGAAGGGTAATTTTTATTTTATCACTAAGAGTAATTACTGTCAATATATATTTATTAAAATAGGAGGAATTATTTTTTATGGCTACTAAATATGTATTCGTAACTGGTGGTGTAGTTTCATCATTAGGTAAAGGAATAACCGCAGCTTCATTAGGAAGATTGTTAAAAAATAGAGGATTAAAGGTTGTAATTCAAAAATTTGATCCATATTTAAACGTGGATCCAGGAACAATGAGTCCATATCAACATGGGGAAGTTTTTGTAACTGATGATGGTGCAGAAACAGACTTAGATTTAGGTCATTATGAAAGATTTATAGATGAAAACCTATCACAAAGCTCTAATGTTACTACAGGTAGAGTATACTGGTCAGTTATATCTAAAGAAAGAAAAGGGGAGTATCTTGGAGGTACTGTTCAAGTTATACCACATATAACTAATGAGATAAAAAATAGAATACATAGAGTTTCAAAAGAAAGAGATGTTGATGTTGTAATAACAGAAATTGGTGGAACAGTTGGAGATATTGAGTCTCAACCATTTTTGGAAGCAATAAGACAAATCAAATATGATGTAGGTAGAGAAAATGTATGTTTCATACATGTAACTTTAGTTCCATATTTAGGTAAGGCTGGAGAACTTAAAACAAAGCCTACTCAACATTCTGTTAAAGAGTTAAGAAGTATAGGTATTCAGCCTGATATAATAGTATGTAGATCAGAAAAAGAGATATCTGAAGATCTTAAGAAGAAAATAGGTCTTTTCTGTAACATAGATGGAAGAAGTGTTATACAAAATTTAGATGCTGAAAACTTATATGAAGTTCCTCTAATGATGTATGAAGAAGGATTAGACACTTTAGTATGTGAGAAACTAAATATTGTACCTAATGAAATAGATAACAGTGAATGGGTATCTATGGTTAATAATATTAAAAATCTATCTAAAAAAGTGAAGATAGCACTTGTGGGAAAATACGTAGAGTTACATGATGCATATATATCTGTAGTAGAAGCATTAAGTCATGGTGGGTACGCAAATGATGCAGATGTGGAGATTAAGTGGATAAATGCTGTGGATTTAAATGATGAAAATATTGAAAGCCAATTAAAAGATGTAGATGGAGTATTAGTACCAGGTGGTTTTGGTGATAGAGGAATAGAAGGAAAGATAAAAGCTATACAATGGGCTAGAGAAAATAAAAAACCATTTTTAGGTATATGTCTAGGTATGCAATGTGCAGTTATAGAATTTGCTAGAAATGTTTTAGGATATAAAGATGCTAATTCATCTGAGATAGATCCAGAAACTCAATATCCTGTTATTGATTTAATGCCAGACCAAAAAGATATAGAAGATCTAGGTGGAACTATGAGATTGGGTTTATATCCATGTAAGTTAGAAATGGATTCATTCTCTAAAGAAGCTTATAACTCAGATTTAATATATGAAAGACACAGACATAGATATGAATTCAACAATGAATATAAGAAGGCTATAATTGATGCTGGAATGACTTTAGCAGGAACTAGCCCAGATGGAAGATTAGTAGAGGTTGTTGAGGTTAAGGATCATCCGTGGTTTGTAGCTGTACAGTTCCATCCAGAATTGAAATCAAGACCTAATAGACCACATCCTTTGTTTAAAGATTTTATAAAAGCATCTGTAAATGAGGGCAAAAAGTAAAATAACAAGAAAATGCTTGAAAATGTACAGAAATTAACTCATAATATAAATGATATATTAAACGAGTAAAGTTTAACTTTACTCGTTTTCTTATTGGATTAAAAATACAAAAAAGTGGTATAATAATAAGATAAAAGTCTCAGCTTATAAATTCACGCCTTTATTATTAGAGATACTTCTCTAAAAAAATCCCCTTTTAAGATAGAAAAATGCGGAGGTGCAATGTTGTCAAAAGAAAAATATGAAAGTATGACTCTTATTGAGCTAAAGGAAATAGCTAAAGAGTTAGGTATAAAAAATTTGTCTAAAAAAAAGAAAAATGAAATAATAGAAGATATTCTATTAAATTCTCCAAACTTAATAGAAAAGGATGGAGTTATTTTAAGAGAAAAGATTACTCCTAAAGTAAGTGAAACAGAAGTCGTAAAAGAAGAAGTGAAAACTAATAGTACATTTAGGGCTAATCAGGTGAGAGAACCTCAGGTTACAGAAAGAAGAGAAAGGCCAAGAGATAATATTGGAGAAGCTGCTAGCGATAAAGGTGTTCTAGAGATATTAGAAAATAATAACTTTGGTTTTTTAAGATGTAGAAATTATTTAACTGGTGATAACGACATATATATATCTCCATCTCAAATAAGAAGATTTAATCTTAGGACAGGGGATCAGGTAGAAGGTAAAGTGAGAGAACCTAAAGAAGGTGAAAAATTCAGAGCTTTAATATATGTAGAGAAGGTAAACGGAGATAATCCTGACAAGGCTGTTGGTAGAAAGTCTTTTGAAACATTAACACCTATATATCCTAAGGAAAGGCTTAGATTGGAGACTGGTAACCCAAATGATTTAAGTTCAAGGCTTATGGATATTATCTCACCAGTTGGAAAGGGACAAAGAGGAATCATTGTAGCTCCTCCTAAGGCTGGTAAAACAACACTTCTTAAAAAAGTAGCTCAGAATATATCAGGTAATTATCCTGATGTTAAACTAATAGTATTACTAATTGATGAAAGACCAGAAGAAGTAACAGATATGCAAAGAAGTATTAATGGAGAGGTTATATACTCAACTTTTGACGAAGAACCTCAAAATCATGCTAAGGTTGCACAAATGGTTTTAGAAAGAGCCAAAAGAATGGTGGAACAAGGTCAGGATGTAGTTATATTATTAGATAGCATAACTAGGCTTGCGAGAGCGTATAACTTAACTATAAATCCTACAGGAAGAACTTTATCAGGTGGACTAGACCCGGGGGCGTTAATAATGCCTAAGAAATTTTTTGGGGCTGCAAGAAATATAGAAGAGGGAGGAAGTCTTACTATATTAGCAACCGCTTTAATTGAAACGGGAAGTAGAATGGATGATATGATATTTGAAGAATTTAAGGGAACTGGTAATATGGAAGTTCATTTAGATAGAAGGCTTCAAGAAAGAAGAATATTCCCAGCTATAGATATATATAAATCTGGAACTAGAAAAGAAGATTTACTTTTAACTCCAGAAGAAAAAGAAGTTGCGTTCACAATTAGAAGAGTTATGTATAGAGATGGCAATATAGAAAGTATAGCTGAGAAGCTTATAAATATATTATCTAAAACAAAAAATAACAAAGAGTTTATGGCTGTATTCCAAAAAAGCGATTTAGATAACAAAAACACTAGAAATTAATTTCTAGTGTTTTTGTTATCTATTAGCTTTTCACTAAGAGAACAGATATTTTCTATTGATTGTGGTTTTTTTATTTTAGCTATATTATTCTTCATGTTGTTTAATATATCGGGATTTTCTATAAGTAAATTAATATCTGAGTTTATGTCTCGTATGTTTTTCACATATAATGCGCAACCTGCTTTAGTTAAAAAAGATGTATTCTGAACTTCTTGTCCAGGTATTGCAAAAGGTATCATAATAGGCAACTGTTTTGCTAAAGATTCAGTAACAGTAAGACCTCCAGGTTTTGAGATTACTAAGTCACAATAATCCATAATTGAAGATACATCTTTAGTAAAGCCTAAAATATGAAGTTTTTTATTAGGTATGCTTTTTGAAGAGTACTCACTTAACAGTTTTGATTTTAGATGAGTATTGTTTCCGCATATCACTGTAATTCTAAGTTTGTTTTTATTTTTGATAAGTTCCTTGAGAACATGGGAAATACTGTCTAGCCCCATGCTTCCCCCCATCAACAAGATATTAAAATATTCTGAGTCCCTTGTTTCTAAAATACTAATATCTTTATTATAAAATATAGGATTTATAGGTATTCCATAAGGATATATTATATCTTTATCAATACCTCTTGCATATAAATACTCTTTTGTATATTCATTGGCAGTTATATAACTGTCAGTATATTTATCTATATAAGAATAATGAACCATAAAATCGGTAATTATCGATATAAAAGGTATATTAATTAAATTTTTTCTCTTTAAGTGAGTTACGATATTTACAGATAAAGGATGAGTACCTATTATTAAATCTGGTTTTGTATCAAGAATATAATTATATAGCTTTTTTTCAGTATTCCAAAATACATATTTTAATAATGTATTAGTGTACTTTTTATCTGTAACTTTATAAAGAAAGCCATAAAGGTCGGGAATTGTAGATGCTAAAAATTCATAACCTTTTGTAATGGTGCTATTTAAAAAAGTTGAATTACTTCTTAAAAAATCATAAGTTTCAACATCAAATCCTCTTGAGTTAAAGACTTCCTTTAAAGAATTAGCTGCTTGATTATGACCTTGACCTGTGGATGTTGTTAAAATTAGTATTTTTCTCATTCAATTCACTCACTTTTCTAGATGGTAACGTTTCTATAAATAGTTTAACATTTTTTAAATTAAAGTAAATAATAAAAGGTAGAAATAGTTTTTATAAATTTAAGGTGGGAAAGAACCTGTCTTCCCCACCTTAAATTAAACATAATTCAAGGTGGAGAAAAAACTCCACCTGAATCATATCTGAACCTATCTAGAAATTAAAATCTAGATAAATTAAATTACTTGTTAAGATTGAATCTCTTATTAAATTTATCAACTCTTCCGCCAACGTCAACAATTTTTTGTTTTCCAGTGAAGAATGGATGACATTTAGAGCATATTTCTACTTTTAATTCTGGTTTAACAGAACCTGTTGTAAAAGTATTTCCACATGCACACTTAACAACTGCTTCATGAGTGTATTCTGGATGTATGCCTTCTCTCATTATATTCACCTCTTTCAAATTAAGTAAATTATAACACGTAACCTAATGTAACTATTAGAATATATCATGATAGGTAGGAGTTGTCAATAAAACTTAAAGTAATAACCGTAAAATATGTTTTTATAGAAGTTAAAGGTGTGATATAATCGAAAAAGAACGAAAGAAATGAGAGGAAGTATAGGGATGAGCAAGCTTTATTTTAGATATGGTGCTATGAACTCAGGGAAATCTACTCACTTAATGCAGGTGGCACATAATTATGAAGAAAGAGGTATGAGAGTTCTGATATTAAAACCCTCAAAAGATAAAAAAGCAGGTGAAAAACTTCTATCAAGATTAGGTGTTGAAAGAAAAGTAGATTTAATGATAGCTGATGAAGATAATATCTGTACTTTATTAGAAGAAGAGAAAAAAACAAACGGAGAAATTCATTGTATTTTAGTAGATGAAGTTCAGTTTTTAAAAAAGGAACATATAGATGGTCTTTTTGAAGTAGCTGTTACTATGAATATACCTGTAATATGTTATGGATTAAGAACAGATTTTTTGATGAATGGTTTTGAAGGAAGTGAAAGATTACTATTAATTGCTCACTCAATAGAAGAGATGAAAACTATATGTAAATGTGGTAAAAAAGCTATATTAAATGGAAGAAAAATAAATGATAGATATGTTTTCGAAGGAGAGCAAATAGCAATAGACAATATAGATAATGTAGAATATGAGTCATTATGTGGAGAATGTTACTTAAAATACAAAAAGGAAGAAAAAAATAATTATTTAAAGGAATGATTGTATGAAAAAGGAAGATGTAGGAGGCCAAGCAGTAATAGAAGGAGTAATGATGAGAGGCACTAAGGGAACAGCTACAGCAGTACGAACTCCTAGTGGAAAAATTGAGGTAGAGTTTTCAAAAGAAGTTCCTATAACAAAGAAGTACTCAATATTAAACATACCTTTTATAAGAGGTTTTTTTGTTTTTATAGATTCATTGTTATTAGGAGTAAAGTCATTAAATTACTCGGCTAGCTTTTTTGACGAAGATGATGAACCGTCTAAATTTGATGAATGGTTTAATAAAAAGTTTGGTGAGAAAAGCAATGATATATTGATATACATAAGCTTAGCTATATCTTTTGCTATGGCAATGGGTCTTTTTGTATTAATCCCCACTTTTATAGCTTCCCTATTTAGAGGGATAACAACATCATCAATTGTTTTAAACATAATAGAAGCAGTTATTAGAATAATTATACTTATCTCTTACATGGTAGGGGTGGGAAGACTTGAGGATATAAAAAGGCTATATCAATATCATGGAGCAGAGCATAAAACAATATCATGTTATGCTAGCAACGATGAGTTGACAGTTGAAAATGTAAAAAAACATACAAGGCTTCATCCTAGATGTGGAACAAATTTCATATTTTTAATAATGTTTATAAGTATAATAGTATTTTCATTTACTAGTTTTAGTTCAGTAGGCGAAAGGTTAATTTTAAGAATAGTATTATTGCCTCTAATTACTGGGATAACTTATGAGTTAATAAAGTGGCTAGGTAGAAACGAAGGAGTAATTTCGAGAATAGTAGCAACTCCGGGATTAAAACTACAACTATTAACAACAAAGGAACCAGATGATGATCAAATAGAGGTTGCTATAAGAGCGTTAAAAGAAGCAGAAGGAATAAAGCCAACAGAAATAAGTATTGGAGAATTACTTGGTAAGTCTACAGAAATACTTAAGACAGCAGATATAGATAGCTATATTATTGATGCACAGCTTTTATTAGCAAAAGTTATTGGTAAAGATAGATTATATATAATTACACATAAAGAAGAGCTAATTTCAAAAGAGCAAGAAATTTTAATGAACACTTATATAGAAGAAAGAAGAAAGAAAAAACCTTTAAAATATATTACTAATTCAGCTGAGTTTATGGGAATGGAGTTTTATATTAAAGAAGGAGTTCTTGTTCCTAGAGGAGATACTGAAATACTAGTACATGAACTACTAGATATTATTAAGGTAGATAAAGAATATAAGATATGTGATTTATGTACAGGTAGTGGAGCTATAGGTATATCATTAGCAAATTTAAGAAATAATGTAAGTGTAGATTGTATAGATATTGAGAAAGTACCAGAAGAAGTTACTAATATAAATATAGAAAAATTTTCTTTGGAGAGTAAAGTTAGATTTATACATTCAGATTTGTTAGATAAGCCTATAAGTAATAACGAGGAATATGATATTATAGTTTCCAATCCACCATATATTAAAAAAGAAGTAATAGATACATTGATGGACGATGTTAAAAATTATGAGCCTATGGTAGCTTTAGATGGCGGGGATGATGGTTTGGACTTTTATAGAAAGATAGTAGAAGACAGTGTCAAGGTTTTAAAGAAAGACGGTATATTAGCTTTTGAAATTGGTCATGATCAAGGAGAAGAGGTTAAAAAAATAATGGAATCTAACGGATATACTGATGTATATGTTAAAAAAGATATGGTTAACTTAGATAGAATAGTAATTGGAACAAGAAAAGTTGATTAGAAATAATCAATTATGATATAATAATTAGATGTGAAAAATTATACTATAGATTAGTTTAAAAATAATTGTACGGAGTGATAATAATGTTACTAGACAGATTAAATTTTATAGAGAATAAATATGATGAGTTATCAGTAAAAATAAGTGATCCATCTATTATGGCAAACCAAAATGAATGGAGAAAACTTTGTAAGGAACATGCTGATTTAGAGATAATAGTTAATAAATATAGAGAATATAAAGCTGCAACTGAAGACCTAGAAGTAAACAAAGAAATGCTTGGTTCTGAAAATGACAAAGAAATGAAAGAAATGATTCAAGAAGAAATAAGAGAATTAACAGAAAGAGAAGAAATTCTAGCTAATGAAATTCAAATTTTATTACTTCCTAAAGACCCAAATGATGATAAAAACGTATTTGTGGAAATAAGAGGGGGAGCAGGTGGAGAAGAAGCAGCTCTATTTGGTTATAATCTTTTTAGAATGTACACAAGATATGCAGAAACTCAAAGATGGAAAGTAGAACTTATGAGTGTAAATGAAACAGACATTGGTGGGTTTAAAGAAGTTGTATTTATGATTAAGGGAGATGGAGCTTACTCTAAACTTAAGTATGAAAGTGGAGTACACAGAGTACAAAGAGTTCCAGATACAGAATCATCAGGAAGAATACACACTTCAACAGCTACTGTAGCAGTTCTTCCAGAAGTTGATGATGTTGAAGTTGAAATAAGTGAAAAAGACTTAAGAATAGATGTTTATAGATCTTCAGGTAATGGGGGTCAATCGGTAAATACAACAGACTCAGCTGTAAGAATAACACATATTCCATCTGGACTTGTAGTTGCTTGTCAAGATGAAAAGTCACAGCTTAAAAATAAAGAAAAAGCTATGAAGATATTAAGATCTAGATTATTTGAAATAGCAGAGGCAGAAAGAACAGCTGGAATAGCAGAAGATAGAAAGAGCCAAGTTGGAACAGGGGATAGATCTGAAAGAATTAGAACATACAACTATCCACAAGGTAGAATAACAGACCATAGAATAGGATTAACTCTATATAAGCTAGATGCCTTTATGGATGGAGATTTAACTGAAATGATAAACTCTCTAATAACAGCAGATCAAGCAGAGAAAATGAAGTTAATGGGAAATAATGATAGCTATTAATTCATATAAGTCAACTAAATCCTTAACATAAAAAACTCAGCTATGCTGAGTTTTTTTATCAAGTGAAACTTGATTCAGTCGAGGTTTTCTCCTCATCTGAATCTTAGTTGAACTTATCTAGTGTCTAGCCACTGTTACAGTGGCTAGACATCGGATAACATATAAAATTATATAACTGTTAATCCTAAAGGAGGTAGTTTATGAATATATCAAAGGCCATTAAAAAACAAAAAAAGTCCTCTAAAAGATTCAAAATTCTAATGATATTTATTTTTATATTACTGCCTATTATAGTTTTGTTAACAGATATGACTCAAGCATTTTTTATAGCATATTTAGTTTTTATAGAAGCCCTTATATTACTGGCATTAATACATAAAGTTAACTGGGAGAAAATTGAGTTTAGCTGCCATAACAATAAATTGAAATATAAGTGTGGATTATTTTCAAAAGAATTGCTGATATTGTGCGATAAAGTACAATTAGTTCACACAGAAAAATCAAAAGATGATATGGAAATAATAATAATATCAACAGTAAGATTTAAAAATAAAAGTTATAAACCTATAACTCAAGGATTTCTAAAAAAGTATCCGATGGTAAATGAAGAATACATAAAAATAAAAAAATTAGATCCAGAGAATATGTTTTATTTTCTAATTATTAGAAAAGGTTCTTTAGTAAAGTATAACTTATTAGATATTATTTTTAAAAATTGTGTTAAAGCTACATATACACTTGATGCTATAGAGAACATAAAAATAGCTAGAGGTCAAAAAGAGATTTAAGGAGAATCGTATGGACACTAAAATTTCTATAATTAAAGATATACACAAAAATATTAAAGACATAGAAGAGGCAGCAAGTGTAATTAAAGAGGGAGGAGTTGTTGCATTTCCTACAGAAACAGTTTATGGATTGGGAGCTGACGCGTTAAATCCACTAGCAGTAAAAAAGATATTTGAAGCAAAAGGAAGACCTCAAGATAATCCTCTTATAATTCATGTAGCTAACAAGAATCTTGAAAGCCTAGTTCAGGAAATTCCAAGTATTGCAAATAAAATTATGGATAGGTTTTGGCCAGGACCATTAACTTTAATATTTAATAAAAAGGATATAATACCTGATGTGACTTCTGCCAATTTAGATACAATAGGAGTGAGGATGCCTAGTAATGAGATTGCTTTAAAGTTAATAGAAAGTTCAGGTACACCAATAGCAGCACCATCAGCTAATATTTCAGGTAGACCAAGCCCTACAGATGTAGAAAGATGTATTGAAGACTTAGAGGGAAAAATTGAATACATATTAGGCGGAAGTAGAAGCGATGTAGGTGTAGAATCTACAATATTAGATTTAAGTGTAGATCCTCCTTGTATTTTAAGACCAGGTGGAATTACTTTGGAAATGCTTAAAGAGATAGATGAAAGAATATATATAGATCCTGCAATAATGAAAAAAAGTAATGAAAATATAAAACCAAAAGCACCAGGAATGAAGTACAGACACTATGCTCCTAAAGCTAAAATCAAAATAATAAATGGAAATACAGAAAAAACTATTGAAAAAATTAAAGATTTGTTGCAAAATTATATAGACAATAAATTAAGGGTTGGAGTAATGACTTGTGATGAGCACATTAACTATTATTCTAATCAGGTTGAAATAATTTCTTTAGGGTCAAGAAAGAAATTGGATGAGATAGCAAAAAACCTTTTTGAAGCTTTAAGAAGTTTTGATGATAAAGGTGTAGATATAATCCTCGCAGAAGGATATGAAGAAAAAGATTTAGGAATTGCTATAATGAATAGGTTAAAAAAAGCTGCTGCTTACGATATTTTAGAAGTTTAATGGAGGTTTTGATGAAAAAGATTCTTTTTGTTTGTACAGGAAACACTTGCAGAAGTCCTATAGCTGAAGCTATATTTAATAATTTGAATAAAAGTAAAGATATAATAGCTCATTCTGCTGGAATTAGCGTATTTCCTGGTAGTAAAACATCTAATAACTCTAAGGAACTTATTTTTTCAAATTTAGGAGTTGATTTCTCAAATAGAAAAGCAGTGCAGTTAACTAATATAGAATTAGATGATGCCCATATAATTCTAACTATGACTTCATCAATGAAAAGAGCATTAATAGATGCTCTAACTTATGGTTCTCAAAAAGTTTATACACTTTGTGAGTATGTAGGTGAAAATGGGGATGTAATAGACCCATATGGTGGAGACTTAGCTATTTATGAGAAGACATATTCTCAATTAGAAAAGTTAATAAATAAATTATTGCTAAAAATTAAAGAGGAAGAAGGTATTCTTTAGATACTTTTTCTTCTTTTTTTTGGATAGATTACCACAAATTTAATATGGAGGTGTATAACGATGAAGATAGCAATTGGCTGTGATCATGGTGGATACAATTTAAAAGGTGAAATAATCAATTATTTAGAAAGTAAATCAATTGAATATAAGGATTATGGAACCTTTACTAAGGAATCTTGCGACTATCCAGATTATGCTTTAAATGTAGCAGAAGCTGTAGTAAGCAAGGAATACGATTTTGGAATTTTAATATGTGGAACTGGTATAGGAATCAGTATAGCTGCAAATAAAGTTCCAGGAGTAAGGGCTGCATTATGTAGTGACACTTTTAGTGCACATGCAACAAGAGAACATAATAATGCTAATATTTTAGCATTAGGAGAAAGAGTTGTTGGTCCAGGACTTGCAATAGATATAGTTGATACCTTCTTAAATTCTGAATTTCAAGGAGATAGACATCAAAATAGAATAGACAAAATAACTAAAATAGAAGAAAAATATTATAGATAATATTAGGAGGATTTTTAAATGAGCAAATTAACACAATTAAACCACCCATTAATATTCCACAAGATGGCGCTTATAAGAGATAAAAATACAGGGGCTAAAGACTTTAGAGAGCTTGTAGAAGAAGTTTCAATGTTAATGGCTTATGAAGTTACTAGAGATCTTCAAACAGAATATGTTGAAATAGAAACACCTATATGTAAAACTAAACACAGAGTTTTATCAGGAAAGAAATTGGCAATAGTTCCTATATTAAGAGCAGGTCTTGGTATGGTTGATGGTATGCTGAAATTAATACCAGCTGCAAAAGTTGGACACATTGGATTATATAGAGATGAAGAAACTCTTAAACCAGTAGAATACTTCTGCAAATTGCCACAAGATATAGCTGAAAGAGATATAATGGTAGTAGATCCTATGCTTGCAACTGGTGGATCAGCAGCAGATGCTTTAACATTACTTAAAGAAAAAGGAGCTAAAAACCTTAGACTTGTATGTTTAATATCAGCTCCAGAAGGAATCAAATATGTACAAGAAACACATCCAGATGTAGATATATATGTTGGGGCAATAGATGAAAAATTAAACGAACATGGCTACATAGTTCCAGGTCTAGGTGATGCTGGAGACAGATTATTTGGCACAAAGTAAAAAAATAGATTTAAGTAAATGAGGTTGGTTAATCCAACCTTTATTTACATTAAGGCAGATTTATTTTATAATTATATCAAAATATTCTTTGAGGTGGGATAATGGAGCGGAGAGATAAATACAATTATTATCTGGATATAGCAGAAACCGTTTTAGAAAGAGGAACGTGTTTAAGAAGAAACTATGGATCTATAATTGTAAAAAATGATGAGATTATATCTACGGGTTATACTGGAGCACCTAGAGGAAGAAAGAATTGTCTTGACATAGGAACATGTGTTAGAGAAAAACTAAATGTTCCAAGAGGAACTCATTACGAGCTCTGTAGAAGTGTACATAGTGAAGCAAATGCTATAATAAGTGCAGCTAGAAGAGATATGATAGGTGCAACTTTATATTTAGTAGGAAAAGACTCAAAAACAAAAGAATATGTAAAAGATGCCAATTCTTGTTCCATGTGCAAAAGATTAATAATTAATTCTGGAATTGAAAAGATAATAATAAGAAACTCTAAAGATGAATTTAAAATATTCTATGTAGATGAGTGGATAGAAAATGATGAGTCGTTAAATTATGAGGTTAAAGGATATTAATCCTAATGGAGGAAACATGAAAAAGATAAAAATATTTACTATATTTGGTACAAGACCAGAAGCAATAAAAATGGCACCATTAGTAAAAGAATTAGAAAAAAGAGAAGGCATAATTTCAAAGGTATGTGTAACAGCACAACATAGAGAAATGCTAGACCAAGTTTTAAATTATTTTGATATTAAGACAGATTATGACTTAAACATAATGAAGAGTAAGCAAACTCTAACAGGAATAACCACCAAAGTGTTAGAAGGTTTAGAAGAAGTTTTTGAAGAAGAGAAGCCCGATATGATATTAGTTCATGGTGATACTACTACAACATTTGGTGGAGCACTTGCAGCTTTTTATAAACAGATAAAGGTTGGGCATGTAGAAGCTGGACTAAGAACCTTTGATAAATATTTTCCTTTTCCAGAAGAGATGAATAGAAAGCTTACAGGAGCTTTAGCAGATATACACTTTGCTCCAACGGTAGGATCTAAAAACAATCTTTTAAGAGAAGGTGTAAAAGAAGAAGATATATATGTTACAGGAAACACTGTTATAGATGCTATGGAGCATACAGTAAAAGAAGAATATGTATTTGAAACAGAAGAGCTTAATCACATAGACTTTAACAAAAAGAAAGTAATAATGATAACAGCTCATAGAAGAGAAAATTGGGGAGAGGGAATAGAAAATATATGCACTGCTTTAAAAACTATAGTAGAAGAAAATAAAGATGTAGAATTAGTTTACTTAGTGCATTTAAACCCAGTTGTAAAAGATGTGGTATATAAACATCTAAATGACAAAGAAAGAGTTCATCTACTTACTCCTCAGGATACAAAAGAAACTCATAATCTTATGAATAAGTGTTTTATGGTAATGACTGATTCAGGAGGCTTACAAGAAGAAGCTCCTCACTTAGGAAAACCTGTATTAGTTTTAAGAGATGTAACAGAAAGACCTGAGGCTGTAGAAGCAGGAACTGTAAAGCTTGTTGGAACAGATGTAGAAACTATAATTAAAGAAGCTAACGATTTAATAAGAAATAAAGAAGCTTACGAAAAAATGAGCAAATCTGTTAATCCATATGGAGATGGTAAAGCATCTGAAAGAATAGTGGATGCTATAGAAAAATATTTTGGATTAAGCGATAAAGAAATAGAGGAATTTAAAAATAATTAAAGTAAAAACTCAGCTATAAGTCTGAGTTTTTTATTTTAATCAAGAGAATTAGTTGGATTTTTACATTATGTTTAATAACCATATAACCATATAACCAGAAATCCAGAAATCCAGAAATCCAGATAACCAGATTTCTGGCTAAAATATTGATATAAAATTATCTAAGTAAGAATGATATAATGGTAGTAAATATTTAAAATAATATAAATAAGGAAATTAATATATACAAAATTGTGTATATAGAAATAAATAATAAGCTTATAGAGATAAAAGTTTGTTATTTTTTTATCAAAAATCTTGATTAAAGATAAAATAGAAGTTATAATAAAAGAGAAGTTATAAATGAAAATAAAATCTTTAAATATATCCGTGGGAGGGTTATCAAAATGAGAGAAGTTGTTATTGTAAGTGCAGTTAGAACTGCATTAGGAACCTTTGGAGGAAGCTTAAAGGATGTATCAGCAGCAGATTTAGGTGCAATTGTAGTAAAAGAAGCAGTTAAAAGAGCTGGAATAAACCCTGAAAATGTTGATGAAGTTGTATTAGGAAATGTTATTCAAGCTGGATTAGGTCAAAATGTTGCAAGACAATCAGCTGTAAAGGCAGGATTGCCATTAGAAGTACCAGCTATGACAATAAATAAAGTATGTGGATCAGGATTAAGAGCAGTTGCTCTAGCGGCTCAAATGATTAAAGCTGGAGATGCAGATGTAGTAGTTGCTGGTGGTATGGAAAACATGTCACAAGCTCCATATTTATTAAAATCATCAAGATGGGGCCAAAGAATGGGCGATGGAAAAATGGTTGACTCTATGATAAATGATGCTCTATGGGATGCATTCAATGACTATCACATGGGAGTTACAGCTGAAAATATAGGAGAACAATGGGGACTTACTAGAGACGAATTAGATGCTTTCTCAGCAGCTTCTCAACAAAAAGCAGAAGAAGCTATAAAATCAGGAAGATTTAAAGATGAAATAGTTCCAGTTGTTATTCCACAAAGAAAAGGAGAACCAAAAGTATTTGATACTGATGAGTTCCCAAGATTCGGAACAACTAAAGAATCATTAGGAAAACTTAGACCTGCATTTAAGAAAGATGGAATAGTAACAGCTGGTAATGCATCAGGAATTAATGATGGAGCAGCAGCAATAATTGTTATGAGTGCAGATAAAGCTAAGGAATTAGGAATAAAACCATTAGCAAAAATTCTTTCTTATGGTTCAAAAGGATTAGATCCTTCAATAATGGGATATGGACCATTCCATGCTACTAAAAAAGCATTAGAAGGAACAGGATTAACAGTTAGTGATTTAGATTTAATAGAATCAAATGAAGCTTTTGCAGCTCAAAGTTTAGCAGTTGCTAAAGATTTAGAATTTGATATGAGTAAAGTTAATGTTAATGGAGGAGCTATAGCATTGGGTCATCCAGTTGGAGCTTCAGGAGCAAGAATATTAGTTACATTACTTCATGAAATGGAAAAAAGAGACGCTAAAAAAGGTCTAGCTACTTTATGCATAGGTGGTGGACTTGGAACAGCTTTAATAGTTGAAAGAGAATAATTAATTATATAAAATACCTATCAAACAATGATTTTAGTCGTTGGTTGGTAGGTATTTTTTTTGTTTAGATAATGATGTATTAGTTATTACAAAATTATCAATTGTACGTTAAAAAATGTTAAATAATCAATTATACTTTTATTTTTTTACTAATTGATGTATAATGTAAATAAAAAGTGAACTTAATTGAAAAAATGTGACTTATAAATTTTTAGGAGTGGTATATTGATAAATCTCAAAGAAGGAAATTATCAATTAAAGACAATGCTTGGGGCAATGGCAATAGCTAGTATACTGTCTGGAATAATGCTTATTACTATACCTAACCCAAAGTCTTATATATATGGACTTATGTTTACAACTACTATAACCATATTAAATTTTAGACTTATGAGTATGAATATTGAGAAAGCTATAGACATGCCAGGTAAAAATATTAATAAATACATATTAGTTAATTATACATTTAGATACATAATTTATGGAATTGCAGTTATTATATCCTTCTTAGCTGATTACATTAACATATACACAGCTTTATTTGGTCTATTTACTATAAAAATAGTTATAATATCAGATGCACTAATAGAGTGGATTTTAGATAGATTTAAAAATAAATAACAACAGCATATGAAGAACTAAGGAGGTGTAGAATGAAGGCAACTATTAAATTTACAATGTTTAACCATTCCATAAAGTTAAGTGGAGCAGCAATTAACTCTTGGTTGATAGTTATGGTTATATCCATATTTATTATCTTAGTTAGTAGAAAGATAAAGAAAGTGAAAGCTGGAGAAACTCCTGGTACTTTGGTTAGTATAATGGAGTTTTTTGTAGAGAAGGTTGAAGATTTAGTAAGAAATACAATGGGGGATAACGGAGTGCATTTTGCGCCCTATATAGCTACTTTACTTATATTTTTAGTATTTGCTAATTTATTGGGACTATTAGGATTAGAGACTCCTACATCAAACTATAGCGTGACTTTAGCCTTAGCTATGATTACTTTTGTGATGATACATTTCTCGGGAATAAGGTCAGCAGGAGTAAAGAAATACTTAAAGGGATTTGCAAAACCGACAGCCGTTATGTTGCCAATCAATTTAATATCAGAAATAGCAACGCCTATTTCTATGTCGTTTAGGCTTTTTGGAAACATGTTAAGTGGAACTGTAATAATTGCACTAATATTTAGTGTATTAAACAGTATATCTATAATTACAGTACCTATAATAGGGCCGTTTATTAATTTATATTTCGATGTTTTCGTAGGTCTAGTTCAGACGTTTATATTTTCCATGCTTACAATGGTATTTATAAGTAATAAGATGAACATAAATTAACTAAAATTTAAGGAGGAAATTGAAATGGATGGAATTTCAAGTGAAGCATTTGTATTAGGATGTTCAGCAATAGGAGCGGGGATAGCAGTATTAGCAGCTGCTGGACCAGGATTAGGACAAGGGTATGCAGCAGGTAAGGCAGCTGAAGCAGTTGCAAAACAACCAGAAGCTAAGTCAGATGTTATTCAAACAATGATATTAGGTCAAGCTGTAGCTGAGACAAGTGGTATATATGGATTAATAATAGCTATTCTACTTTTAATAGTTAGACCATTAATGCAAGCTCTATAATGACTTTTAATATAAGGGGGACTAACATATGAATTTTGAAATAAGTGTAATTCCTGAATGGTCCACTTTTATAGCTCAAATTTTATCAACTTTAGTACTATTTATTGTTGTAAAGTATTTTTTATTTAAACCAGTTACAGTAATGGTAAATGAGAGAAAAGAAAAAATACAGAATGATGTATTTGAAGCTAATAAGAGAATGCAAGATGTAGAGGAATTAAAGAGCCAATATACATTAAAGATAGAAAATGCAAAAGATGAAGCAAGACATATAGTTAATGTTGCAAAACATAGAGAAGATGAATTTAAAAAAGAGACATTAAAAGAAGTTAAAATCGAAGTGGAAGGTTTGTTCTTAAAGGCTAAAAATGATATACAAGTCCAAAAAGAGAAGGCTATGAATGCGGTGAAATATGAGGCTGTTGAAACAGCTGTAGTAATGGCATCTAAATTAGTTAATGAATCTTTAAACGAGGATACCCATAGAGAAGTTATAAAAAAGTTTATTGATGAAGTAGAGGGAATGGAATGGCAGAACTAACTGATAGAATGTATAAAGAAATCATGAGTAACTTGCTGTTTGAGGAAGAAAAACTTCAGAGGTTTAAAGAAGATATAAGACTTGTATTAGATATTTTATCGGAAGAGACGAAATTTAAAGCTATATTAGAGCATCCTAAATATTCTTATGAAGAGAAAAAGGAAATTATAGATTCAATTTTTAAAGGGAGAATTGAAGGGGAAGTATTAAGTTTAATTCATCAATTAATAAATAAATCTATAGAAAATCAGCTTATTAGAATATATGGTGATCTTAGTGAAAAGTTAAATAAAAAACTAGGAGTGATAAAAGCTCAGGCTTTTACCTCTGTTTATATGGATAAAGAGGAAATAGTAAGATTAGAAAATATCTTAGAGAAAAAGTTTAATAAAAAGGTTATAGTTCAAAATATTATAGATAAGTCTATAGTAGGAGGCGTAATACTAAGAGTTAATAATAAAATAATAGATGGTAGCATAAAGAAACAAATTAAGGATATTTATAATGAGTTAAAACATAATGTTGCAAATTTATGATAGGAGAGAACGACTATATGAGTTCAAGAAAAGATGAGATTAAGTCTATTATAAAGAATCATATTGAAAAGTATGAAAAAGAATTAGATAGTTTAGATATTGATTATAGCGTTAGTCCTAAGGATGTAAGTTCAATAATAAGAGAACAACTTAAGAGGTATGAAAGTAAGTTTAATATAGATGATATAGGCACTGTAATTCAAGTTGGAGATGGTATAGCGAGAATACATGGACTTGAAAGATGTATGTCTTCAGAACTTCTTGAATTTCCTAACGGAGTATATGGATTAGTTCTTAACTTAGAAGAGGATAGTATCGGATGTGTTTTGTTAGGAAAATATGATGATATTAAAGAAGGGGATATAGTAAAAAGAACTGGTAAAATAATTGAAGTTCCAGTAGGAGATGAACTTATAGGTAGAGTTATTAATCCCCTAGGAGAGCCTATTGATGGAAAAGGTGTTATAAATTCTAAAAAGTATAGAGCAATAGAGGCAGAGGCTTCTGGAGTTATAATGAGAGAAGGCGTAACAGTTCCACTTCAAACTGGTATAAAAGCTATAGATTCTATAATCCCTATAGGTAGAGGTCAAAGAGAACTTATAATAGGAGATAGACAAACAGGAAAAACAGCTATTGCTATAGATACTATAATAAATCAAAAAGGTAAAGACGTAATATGTATCTATGTAGCTATAGGACAAAAAAGGTCATCTGTTGCTCAAATTATTGATGTATTAGAGAAAAATGATGCTATGGAATATTCTATTGTAGTATCTTCAAGTGCAAGTGAGCTTGCTTCATTACAGTATATAGCTCCTTATTCTGGTGTAGCTATAGCAGAAGAGTTTATGTATTCTGGAAAAGATGTTTTGATAATATATGATGATTTATCAAAACATGCTGTAGCTTATAGAACTATGTCACTACTACTTAGGAGACCACCAGGACGTGAGGCATATCCAGGAGATGTGTTTTATCTACATGCAAGGCTTCTAGAGAGAGCTGCAAGATTACATAAAGATTATGGCGGTGGATCTATAACAGCGCTTCCTATAGTAGAAACTTTGGCAGGTGATATATCAGCTTATATACCAACTAATATAATTTCTATAACAGATGGGCAGATATTCTTGGAGCAGGAATTATTTTCATCAGGACAAAGGCCAGCTGTAAATTCAGGTTTTTCAGTATCTAGAGTTGGTGGAGCTGCGCAGACTAAGGCTATGAAAAAAGTATCAGCTGGATTAAAGTTAGAGTTAGCTCAATACAGGGAACTTTTAGCTTTTGCACAATTTGGTTCTGAACTTGATAAAGAAACTAGAAAAAGTTTAGAGTATGGAAAGAGAATAATGGAAATATTGAAACAAGAACAATATAATACAATGTCTGTAGAAGATCAAGTAATAATCCTTTATGTGGCTTCTAATAACTATTTAAGCGATATTAAAGTAGAAAAAATAAAGGAATTTGAAAAAATGTTTTTAGAATATATTGGTGAAAGTTATTCTGATATAAAGAGTGAAATACTTAAAACTGGTGACTTAAGTAAAGATACAGAAGAAAAACTTATTGAAGCTATAAACGAGTTTAAATCAAATTTTAAATAACTAAACCTAAAAAGAGATGAGGTGAAAATATGCCAGATAGTTTAAATGATATCAAATCAAAAATGAGAAGTGTAGAAAATACTAAACAAATAACTATGGCAATGGAACTAGTTTCATCTTCTAAATTGAAAAAATATAGAACAAAGTTTGAAGACAATAAAGTTTATAATGAAACGGTGCTTAAAAGTGTAAAAGATGTATTAGCATCTATTTCGGATATATCTTTAGATAATAGAAATGATAAAGGTTTAAAGGCTTATATAGTAATTACGTCTGATACAGGTTTAGCTGGTGGATATAATGCTAATATATTAAATTTAGTAGAAGACCTTGAAATAGATAAAGAAAAAATGTTAGTGATATCTATAGGACAAAAAGGCAAAGTTTACTTTAAAAAGAAGAAGTACAATGTTAATAAATATATTACAGATATTTCGGAGAATCCTGAGTATAAAAGTGCTATGTATGTTGGGGATTTGATAATGGATTTATATAAAAAAGGTGAAGTAAGTGAAATAAATGTTATATATACAAAGTTTGAAAATATATTGTCACAAAAACCTATAGTAGAAAAATTATTTCCAATAGAGAATAGCGAAAAGAAAAAAGAGCATATAGAATATATTCCATCAAGAGAAAGTATATATGAATATTTTTTCAAAAAGTATATTTATATGAATATTTTTAGTCAATTAAGTGAATCTGCAGTTAGCGAGCAAGCTTCTAGAAAATTATCTATGGAGTCTGCAACTAATAATGCTGATGAAATGATATATGACCTTGAGCTTGCATACAATAGAATTCGCCAAGCTTCTATAACAAGAGAGATTACAGAAATAGTAAGTGGTGCTGAGGCATTAAAATAAGTATGGTGAAGGAGTTGAGCGAATGAAAGAGAGAAATACTGGAAAGGTCTTACAAGTAATTGGACCAGTTTTAGATATAAGATTTAAGAAGGAAATGTTACCTAAAATCTATAACATTATAGAAGTACAAGGAACAAATAAAAAGGTTATGGTTGAAGTAGCGCAACACATTGGTGATGATACGGCAAGGTGTATTGCAATGGCTTCTACTGATGGATTGGAAAGAGGAATGCTTGCAATAGATACAGAAGCACCTATAAGTGTTCCAGTAGGAAATATAACTTTAGGAAGATTATTTAATGTTTTAGGTGAAACTATAGATAATGGTGAAACTATAAATTCCAAGGAATATAGACCTATTCACAGACAAGCGCCTTCTCTTGAAGAACAAAAATCAGGAAGTGAAATACTTGAAACTGGAATAAAGGTAATAGATCTTATGACTCCTTACGTAAAGGGTGGTAAAATAGGCCTTTTTGGAGGAGCTGGAGTTGGGAAAACTGTTCTTATACAAGAACTTATAAATAATGTTGCAAAAAAGCATGGTGGACTTTCAGTTTTTACTGGAGTTGGTGAAAGAACAAGAGAAGGAAACGATTTATATCATGAAATGAAAGAGTCGGGAGTAATTGGTAATACTGCATTGGTATTTGGTCAGATGAATGAACCCCCAGGTGCAAGAATGAGAGTGGCTCTTACGGGACTAACAATGGCTGAATATTTTAGAGATGAACAAGAAAGAGATGTTCTTCTATTTATAGATAATATATTTAGATTTAGTCAAGCTGGTTCAGAAGTATCAGCTTTACTTGGAAGAATACCTAGTGCAGTTGGATATCAGCCAACTTTAGCTACAGAAATGGGGCAACTTCAAGAGAGAATAACTTCTACTAAGTTCGGGTCTATTACATCTGTTCAGGCTGTTTATGTTCCAGCAGATGATTTAACTGATCCAGCTCCTGCAACTACATTTACTCACCTTGATGCAACAACAGTATTATCACGTAATATTTCAAGCCTTGGAATATATCCAGCTGTTGACCCGCTTGATTCAACATCTAGAATATTAGATGCTTCTATTGTTGGGGAGGAACATTACAAAACTGCAAGGGAAGTTCAAAAGATACTTCAAAAGTATAAGGAACTTCAATATATAATAGCTGTATTAGGAATAGATGAGTTATCTGAAACTGATAAATTGATTGTTGGAAGAGCAAGAAGAATACAGAGATTTTTATCTCAACCATTTAGTGTTGCAGAACATTTTACTGGAATTAAGGGTGAATATGTTAGTGTAAAAGATACAGTAAGAGGTTTTAGAGAAATACTAGACGGAAAACATGATGATGTACCAGAATCAGCATTTTTATTCGTTGGAACTATAGAACAAGTAGTAGAAAAGGCTAAAAGCCTTCAATAAAGTAAGGGGGAGCATAGGTGAAAAAATTTAGATTGAAAATCGCGACTCCTGAAAACATTGTTTTTAATGAAAATATAGATATGGTTATAGTTAGAACCATAGATGGCGATATAGGAATAATGGATAGGCATACTCCCTTAGTATCATTGCTTGGAAAAGGCAAAATGAAAATAAAAAGAGATGGAGTAATAAAAGAAGCTTTTATAGATGGCGGATATATTCATGTAAAAGAAAAGAATACAATCATAATGTGTGATTATATTGAATGGAAGAATTAAATATTAAAAAAAGAGGTAAATTAAGGCTGTAAGGCTCTGGTTTATCTCTTTTTTTATTTAAAATAGTTAAAAATAAAAAATAAAGTATATATTGATAAATATTTTGTGAATAAAAGTGAATGACATTATTCAATTGTGGAGTAAGAGAAGAAAATGTTTGATGAAGCAAGTTTAATTAAATTTAAAATATATCAAAAATATCTATTTTATATAAAAAAATATCAAAAAAGTGTTAATTGAAAATGTTGTCAATAGAAGTTACTCATAAAAATACAATAATCAGAAAATTCTTGAAAATGAATCAATGAGACCGGATTATTTACTTTTATAGATAAGTAGAAAATTATTAAGATATCAGGATATAAACCTCAATATTTTGAGCTATTAGGTGAATTTGACGAAATAAGATGTATTTTAGTCAGATACGATGTTTTGTTAAAAATTTTTAACAGGATATAATAATCACAGGCATTACAAAAAGGAGTCAAACTTATGGATAAATCCTTAAAAGAACTACTAGTCAAGAACTTTAGGTTTACCACGATAATAGTATTAGTTGTTACAGTTTTATTATTACCATTATTAGGTATAAAAATTGCATTTGCATATTTTATAGGTGCAATTTTAGGATTAATAAATTTCATGTCTAGTGGAATTATTATGGGAAAATATTTTTTAAAAAAACCAATTCTCATAAATATAGGATATATATTAAGGATATTACTAATAATATTAGTGGCAATTCCTTTCACAAATGACTTAATTATGTTTTTAGCATATTTAGGTGGATTTATATCTCATCATATATGTTTAATTTTTTATTGGATTTTTATTAAAGAAAGGAAGTGAGTAGATGTTAGAAGAGTCAAAGCCATTATATTCGTTTAATATTGGAAGCTTTCCAGTTGAAATAAAAACTGAATTAGTTGTTCAATGGGTAGTTATGTTAGTAATTATAACACTAGCATATTGGGCTACAAGAGGTATGAAAAAGCATCCTAATAAAAAACAAACAGTAGTAGAATTGATATATAATGCAATAAAAAATGTAGTAATAGAAAATATGGGTGATAAATATGGATCATTTGTACCATTTATAGGAACTTTGGCTGTATTTATATTAATTCTTAATTTAACAGGATTGGTTGGAGTATCACCACCTACTGAAAACTTTAGCGTTACAATTGGGCTTGCACTTATAGTTTTTGTAGTAATTCAGGCTAATGCAATAAAAAAAGTAGGATTAGGACATTATTTCTTAGGGTATGGTAAACCACTTTTACCTATGTTACCATTAAATATTATGGAAAGATTAATGTTACCAGTATCACTTTCATTGAGACTTTTTGGTAATGTTATGGCAGCCACAGTATTAATAGAATTGGCTTATGAAGCCTTGAGCAGCATATCATTTTTTGCGCAGTTAGGATTACCTATTCCATTGCATGCATATTTTGATATATTTGACGGCGTTATACAAATGGTTATATTTGTCATGTTAACCATGCTTAATATAAGAACTGTAGCAGAACATTAAAAATTATTTATTTTAGGAGGAATTTACAATGGAAAACGCAATGAGAGCATTAGGGGCAGCTATAGCTGTATTAGTAGGTATTGGAGCTGGTATCGGTATAGGAAATGCTACTGGTAAGGCAGTAGAAGGTATTTCTAGACAACCAGAGCACAGTGGTAAAATAACTACTGCTTTATTAATTGGTTGTGGTTTTGCTGAAGCAACAGCTATCTATGGATTGTTAATATCAATACTACTATTATTTGTTGGAGTGAAATAATAAGAAATTATAAATTATAATTAATTACTGACTCCGGAAGGGAGGCATGGGCTTCAAGATGGAAATAAATTTATCATTAATTTTGGGAACCATTATGAACTTCATTATTTTGTTATGGATTTTGAAGCACTTTTTCTTTAATAAAGTTAAGACTATTGTAGATGATAGACAAAGTGAAATTGAAGACAAAATAATAAGGGCAGATGAAGATTTAGAAAAAGCTAGAATATTTAAGCTTGAAAATGAAAGAATGCTTAAATCAGCAAGAGACGAAGGTAAACAGATTACTGAAGAGTATAAGAAAAAAGCTGATAAAGTTCACAGCGAAATTCTTCAAGAAGCTAATAAAGAAGCAAATGTAATAATGGAAAGAGCGAAAATTGAAGTAGAAAGAGAAAAAAATAAAGCAGAAGCTGAATTAAAGAAGCAAGTTGTTGATTTAGCAGTGATGCTATCTGTAAGAGCTTTAGAAGAAAGTATTGATGAGGAAAAACACAGAAAACTTATTAATGACTTTATAGCTAAGGTAGGTATTTAATATGTACGAATATTTGGATAGAAGATATGCTTTAGCTCTTTATCAGGTTGGAGAAGAAAAAGGTAAGGTAGAAGAATATTTACGTGATTTGAGAGAAATCTGTGATCTTGTAGATAATAATCCAGAGTTTTATGAAGTTATAAAACACCCTCAAATAAGTACATCAAAGAAGAAAAGTACTTTTGTAAATATATTTAAAGGAAAAATTGATGAAGAATTATTATCTTTCCTATTATTACTTATAGAGAAAGATAGAATCCTTTATTTAAAAGAAAAGCTAAATGAAATGGAAAAAATTCATTTAGAGAGAAATAATACTTTAATTGCTAAAGTTAAAAGTGTTATTCCTCTTACAGAAGAACAGAATAATAAGCTGACAGAAAATTTACAGAATAAATATGACAAAAAAGTGGTTCTTCAAGAGGAAATTGATAAAAGCATAATTGGTGGGTTATACGTTAGAGTTGGAAATGATGTAATAGATGGAACAGTAAAATCCAAACTCGATGAAATGAAAGCTCGTATGCTAAAGAGAGAATAGAGGTGAGTCTATGAATATCAAACCAGAAGAAATTACATCCATTATAAAAAGTGAAATTCAAAAATATGAAAAACAAATAAAAACAGTGGATTCTGGTACTATAATTCAAATAGGTGACGGTGTTTCTAGAGTTTATGGCCTTGACGATTGTATGGAAGGAGAGCTTTTAGAATTTCCTAATAACATATATGGAATGGCACTAAACTTAGAACAAGACAATGTTGGATGTGTTCTTTTAGGATCAGAAGAAGGAATAAAAGAAGGCGACATTGTAAAGAGAACCGGAAAAATAGTTGAGGTACCAGTTGGAGACGCACTTGTTGGTAGAGTTGTTAACTCTTTAGGAGTAGCTATAGATGGAAAAGGACCTATAAAAAATGATGGTTTTAGACCAATAGAAGTTCCAGCACCAAGTATAATTGATAGAAGTTCAGTTAATGAACCTCTACAAACTGGAATAAAAGCTATAGACACAATGATTCCTATAGGTAAAGGTCAAAGAGAATTAATAATAGGAGACAGACAGACTGGAAAAACAGCATTAGCTTTAGATGCTATTATAAATCAAAGAGGCAAAGATGTTATATGTATATATGTAGCTATTGGTCAAAAACAATCTACAGTTGCACATATAGTTAACACACTTACTGAAATGGGATCTATGGATTATACAATCGTAGTAACTTCCACAGCTTCTGATAGTGCTCCTCTTCAATATCTTGCTCCTTATGCAGGATGTACTATGGGAGAATACTTCATGAATAAAGGAAAAGATGTTCTTATAGTATATGATGATTTGTCTAAACACGCGGTTGCTTATAGAACAATGTCATTACTACTTAGGAGACCACCAGGAAGAGAAGCTTATCCTGGGGATGTATTCTATATACATTCAAGACTTCTAGAAAGAGCTGCGAAGCTTTCAGAGAAGAATGGTTCAGGATCACTTACAGCTCTTCCTATAATTGAAACATTAGCAGGAGACGTTACTGCTTATATACCAACAAACGTAATATCCATAACTGATGGACAGATATTCCTTGAGTCAGAATTATTTTATGCAGGGCAAAGACCAGCTGTTAATGCAGGTATTTCTGTATCAAGAGTTGGTGGTAACGCGCAGATAAAAGCTATGAAGCAAGCTTCAGGAACATTAAGAATAGAGTTAGCTCAATACAGAGAACTTGCAGCTTTTGCTCAATTTGGATCTGATTTAGATAAAGATGCTAAAATGAGATTAGAAAAAGGTAAGAGATTAGTAGAGATATTAAAACAAGCTCAATATAAACCTATGGATGTTGAAAAGCAGATAATGATTCTTTATTCTGCCGTTAATGACTTCTTATCAGATATCAAAGTTTCTGATATTAAGAAATTTGAAGCAGAGTTTTTAGAATTTATGGATACGCACCATAGAGAAATAGGAAAAGCTATAGTAGAGCAAAAAGTATTAAGTGATGAAATTAAGACTGGTTTAGAATCAGCTATATTCGAGTTTAAGAAGATGTTTCTACAAAATGCGTAACAGCAAATTTTAACCTATACAATAAGGTGTAAGGAATTGATACCTAGATATAAGTGAAGGAATTTAAAGCCTAATATAATAAGGTGCATAGCTAAAAGCTATGCCATCTTTTAGGAGGTGGATATATGGCAGGAGCAGGACTTATCCAGATAAAAAGAAGAATTAAGTCTATAACTAATACAAAGAAAATTACAAAAGCCATGGGACTTGTTGCCACTTCAAAACTTAGAAAAACAAGAAAACAACTTTCTTTTAATGATAAATACTTTAATTCTTTAAAAGATTTAACAGAAAGTTTAATAAGTTCTATAGAGGAAGATGACAATAGTATTTATTTTAAAGCTAACAATCAGGGACCTGCATTATATATTTTAATTGCATCCGATACAGGACTATGTGGAGGGTTTAACGGAAATATAGTAAACTATTTTATGACTCAAAGCGTAAATGCAGAAAATGCTGAGGTTATGGTTGTAGGGCAAAAAGGATTATCTTATCTTAAGAGGTATAATCAAAGTACATTAGCAGAATATGTTGATATACCAGATGTACCAACGGTTAAGGAAGCTAAGATAATTTATGAACATGCAATTAGACTTTATAAAGAAGGAAGTATTTCAGAAATAAATGTAATATATGCTGAATTTATTTCCCCTGTTAAACAGAATATGAAAAAAGTTAAACTACTTCCAATGGATAAAATAGAAGGTAAAAAAGCTAACATTATAGCAGAACCTAATATTGAAGAAGTTGTTGAAGGAACTTTGGATATTTATTTGAAATCATATATATTAAATTGCATGCTTAATTCTAAGGCAAGTGAGCAAAGTGCTAGAATGACTGCAATGGATGGAGCAACTAATAATGCAAGTGATTTATTAGATGCATTAAATACTAAATATAATAGAATCAGACAAACCGCTATAACTCAAGAAATTTCTGAAATAGTTGGTGGAGCTGAGGCTCAAAAATAGTGAGGAGGTATACTAATGCCTGGTACTATCGGAAAAGTAGTTCAAGTAATTGGACCAGTTATTGATATAAAATTTGATACAGATGCTCTTCCAAACATATATAATGCAATTGAAATTTGTATGGGAGAACATAAAGTTGTAGCTGAAGTTGAACAACATATAGGTGATGATATAGTTAGAGCTATAGCGATGGAAGCTACTGAAGGATTAAAAAGGGGTATGGACGCTTTAGACACTGGAAAAGCTATAACAGTACCTGTAGGAGAACAAGTTTTAGGTAGATTATTTAATGTCCTAGGTAGCCCTATGGATGAAAAGGAAGAGGTAAAGGCTGAAAAGTATTACCCAATTCATAGACCTGCTCCAACATTCCAAGAACAATCTGTTGAACCAGAGATGTTTGAAACTGGTATTAAGGTAATAGACTTAATTGCTCCATACCAAAGAGGTGGAAAAATAGGCCTATTTGGAGGAGCTGGAGTTGGTAAAACAGTTCTTATACAAGAACTTATAAATAACATAGCTAAACAACACGGTGGACTTTCAGTGTTTACTGGTGTTGGAGAAAGATCAAGAGAAGGTAATGATCTTTATCATGAAATGATGGATTCAGGAGTTATAAATAAGACTGCTTTAGTATTTGGTCAAATGAATGAACCACCTGGAGCTAGAATGAGAGTAGCATTAACAGGACTTACTATGGCAGAATATTTTAGAGATAAAGGTCAAGATGTATTATTGTTTATAGATAATATATTCAGATTTACTCAAGCTGGTTCAGAAGTATCAGCTTTACTTGGAAGAATTCCATCAGCTGTTGGATACCAACCTACATTAGCAACAGAAATGGGTGCTCTTCAAGAAAGAATCACATCAACAACTAATGGTTCTATAACATCAGTTCAAGCAGTATATGTTCCAGCGGATGATTTAACGGACCCAGCTCCAGCGACAACATTTGCTCACTTAGATGCAACAACAGTTTTATCAAGAGAAATATCAGAACTTGGTATTTATCCAGCTGTTAACCCATTAGAGTCAAGTTCTAGAATACTTGATCCTAGAATAGTTGGTGAAGAGCATTATGAAGTAGCTTCTAAGGTTAAGCATATTCTTGAAAGATATAAAGAATTACAAGATATAATAGCTATCTTAGGTATAGATGAACTTTCAGAAGAAGATAAACAAATAGTTTCTAGAGCAAGAAAAATACAAAGATTCTTATCTCAACCTTTCACTGTAGCTGAACAATTTACAGGATTTCAAGGTAAGTATGTACCTGTAGCTGAAACTGTTAGAGGTTTTAAAGAAATTCTTGAAGGAAAACATGATGATATTCCAGAATCAGCATTCCTTTTTGTTGGATCTATAGAAGAAGCTGTAGAGAAAGGTAAGAAGATTGCTAATTCATAGTAGTTTTATGAAGGGAGAATATTATGTCTAAAAAATATACTTTAAAAATTATAACTCCCGATAGAGAATTATTTGAAGGTGAGGTAAGTAAAACTGTAATTCCAACTAATGATGGAAATATAGAGATATATGCTAATCATACACCTATAACAGTTATAACTGTTCCAAATAAAACTGAGTTTGTAGATGAAGCAGAAAATAAAAAAGTACTATTTACATCAAGTGGAGTTGTAACTTTTAATGATGGTATGCTTACTTTTTGTTGTGAATCAGGTGAATGGCCAGAGGAAATAGATATTGCTAGAGCTGAGGACGCCAAAATGAGAGCAGAAAATAGAATAAAAGATTCAAGTAAATTTGATGAAAAAAGAGCTAAACTGGCATTAAGTAGAGCTCTAGTTAGAATAGATATTAAAAATAATTTGTAATAAATAAAACCCTAGCAGTGTTAGGGTTTTATTTTATGCTTATAATATGGAAAATATTCACAAAAAAACAAAAAATTAATATAATAATAATATATCTAAGTGAATAAAAGCTTTTTGCCTTGACAATAATTAAGAGGAAAGGTAGGGGGTATAATGAAGTACAAAAAAATTGCAATGGTTGTACTTTTCCTTTTTTCTCTCTTAACTTTTTTAAATTTGTACAATTTAAAATGCCAAGGTTTTCAAAGTTTAGAAGGAAAGTTTTTAGAGAACTATAAGGATGTTGAGAGAACTTTAATAGTTGAAGGTAAAAGTTATTTAAATAACCATGATTTTAAAGATTTAATAAAAAACAAAATGAATAGTGAATTTTACGGAGAAAAATCTTTAGAAGAAAATACTACTTCTTTCTCTTATAAAATATTAAATGAATTAGATGATATTCAAGTAGATGTATATAATGATGAAGAAAATTCTTTTAGAATTATATATTCAACAAAGAATAAAAAGGAAAATCTAGAAGAGGTTAAAAAAAATATAAATCATCTCCTAGAGGAAGTATCATATGATGTGAGATATTTTAAAGAACTTAAGGGAAGAATAGATATACAAGGAGATTTAGAAGAAGTATTAGACAAGGAGCTGAAAGCAGTAGGAATAAAGAGCTATACATCTTTAAAAATTAATAATGGATATACTGGGAAGGCAGAATTGGCTAATAGTACTATAAACTTCGCTATTTGCACATATGAAAAAAACTCTTATATGGTTATTGGCGAACCATTAATAGTTTCAACATATTAACAATAGTTTATGGAGGATAACATGGAAAAAATCAGAGTAAAAGGTGGAAATACTTTAGCTGGTGAAGTTAATATTAGTTCTGCAAAAAATTCTGTGCTCCCAATAATAGTAGCATGTATTTTATGCGGAGATGAAATTACAATAAAAGAGGCACCACTCTTAGAGGATGTATATGTTATATGTAATGTATTAAAAGAATTAAATGCTGAAGTAGAAATAAATAAAATAACAAGAGAATTAAAAATTAATACAAAAAATTTAATTCCTAATAATGCAAATAGTGAACTAATAAAAAAAATGAGGGCATCATTTTTAATAATAGGACCTATGATAACTAAGTTTGGTTATTGTAAGTTATCGCATCCAGGTGGATGTAATATAGGAACAAGGCCTATAGATCTTCACTTAAAAGGATTAAAAGCTTTGGGCGCAGAAATATCCATAGGACATGGATATGTAGAAGCTAAGGCAAAAGAACTTATAGGGAATCGAATTTATTTAGACTTTCCTTCTGTAGGAGCAACAGAAAATATAATGATGGCAGCAGTTTTTGCTAAAGGTACCACCATAATAGAAAATGCTGCTGAGGAACCAGAAATATGGGATTTAGCAAATTTCTTAAATTCTATGGGAGCAAAGGTTTATGGAGCTGGACAGGGAAAAATAACTATTGAAGGAGTTAATTCTCTAAAACCAGTAGTATATAAGCCTATATTTGACAGAATAGAAGCAGGAACGTTTATGGTTGCTGCAGCTATAACTAAAAGTGAAATAACCATAAATGGAGTTAATGAAGAACATTTAAGACCTACTATTGAAAAACTTAAAGAATGTGGAGTAATAATGGAACTTGTAAATGGGAAAATGAGAGTTGATGGAAGAGGAGAATTAAGACCAGTAGATATAAAAACTCTGCCATATCCAGGTTTTCCTACTGATATGCAAGCTCAGATGATGGCTCTTTTAAGTCTCACCAAAGGTTCAAGTATTATATCAGAAACAGTTTTTGAAAATAGATTTATGCATGTCCAAGAACTACTAAGAATGGGAGCAAATATAAAAATTGATGGTAGAACAGCAATTATAGAAGGCGTTGATAGATTAACAGGTGCAGGAGTTAAAGCAACAGATTTAAGAGCAGGAGCAGCAATGATACTAGCAGGATTAGTAGCAGAAGGAGAAACAGAAATAAACGAGGTATATCATATAGATAGAGGATACGTTAATATTGAAGAAAAATTAAAAATGTTAGGTGCAGATATAGAGAGAATATATGAATAAAAAAATCAGCTTATGCTGATTTTTTTATTATTTGTCATAGGTTTCATATTTCTGAGTATATATAGTTATGTAAATTAATTATGAGGTGATAGCTATGAAAAGATATAATTTTGATGCAGGTATTATGAGAAAAGTTGCATTATATTTTTCCTCTATATTATGTTTGATATTAATTCCTATAATGGTGCTAAATGGAGAAATTGCTACTCCTAAGAATAAAGATGATACTACAATTAAAGATGATGAAAATACAAACATAAATAATGATTCTAATAATAATAAAGACTTTTCAAAAATAAAAGTTCATCATGTTGAAAGTAATTCAAATGAAGAGATGGATTTAGAAGAGTATATAGTGGGAGTAATAGCTGCAGAAATGCCAGCAGAATTTGAAATAGAGGCTTTAAAGGCACAAGCTATTGCTGCAAGAACTTATGCATTAAAAAGAATAGTAACTCATTGTGAGCAGGCTAATGGAGCTGATATATGCGATACGGTTCATTGCCAGGTATATATTAGTAAAGAGAAGAGAATGGGAATGTGGGATAAATCTCAGGAGGAAGAAGAAAATTATTGGAAGAAGTTTCAACAGGCGGTACAAGAAACTAAAGGAAAAGTATTAAGTTATGAAGGTAAGCTCGTTTTATATCCACAGTTTTTTTCAACAAGCTGGGGTAAGACAGAAGATTCAGCTTCCGTATTTGCATCAGATGTACCTTATTTAAAATCTGTAGATTCTCCTGGAGAAGAAGATTCAAAAAGTTATAAATCAAATAAAGAATTAACTGTAGAAGAGTTTATTAAGTTGGTTAACAATAAATATAAAGAAGCGAAGTTAAGTGCTTCTAATCTAAATGGTTCAGTAAGTATATTAAGTAAAAATCCTGGGGGATCTGTTGCGGAAGTTAAATTAGGAGGAGCTAAGATAAAAGGAACTGAATTTAGGACATTATTAAATCTAAAGTCAGCTAATTTTACTATTAAGGTAGCTAACGGAAAGGTAAATATCGAGTGTATTGGTTATGGTCATGGGGTAGGAATGAGTCAAAGAGGAGCAAATGTAATGGCTAAAGCTGGCACTAAAAGTGAAGAGATACTTAAGCATTATTATAAAGGGGTAGAAATAAAAGATATAAAGGAAATTAACCTAAATTAAAATATTTTAGAAGTTATATAGGAATTAGATTTTTAATTCATATATAACTTTTTTTATGTAAAAAATGTCGAAATAAAATAGAAAAAAGTAATGGAAAAATTGTATTTTTTTAGTTTATAAAGGACAGACTACCAAATGGAGGTGTTCATAACTAATGGATAAAAAGAACAGATTTGAAAAATTAAAAAACTTACTTAGAAAGGAGAGTTTTTACGTAATTTTATTTTTGTGTCTATGTGTGGTAGCTAGTGCAGCAGCAATTTCAGTAAGAAAAGCTAAAGCGGATTTAACTCCACCTGTAGCGGATAGTTCGGATGACTTACCAATTAATATAAATGATTCTAGTGGAAATAATGTAATTGATAACGCTGATCAGGTTAAAAATACTAATGATAAGTCAAATGAAGAAAAATCAGACAACAATAAAGATGCTAATAAAACTTCTCAAAACACAACACAAAAATCAACCACCGTTTCAAATACAAATACTGTTAAATTTAATAAACCTTTAGATGGTACATTATTAAGAAAGTTTTCATATGGTATTGAGATGGTAAAAGTTGATACCAATAATTATGAAAGTATAAAAGGAATCGATATTTCAGCAAAAGTTGGAACTGATGTTGTAGCTGTAGCTGAAGGAGTTGTTGAAGAAGTTGGAGAAGAAGATGGTGATTTAAGTGGATGGTATGTTGTTATAAAACATACTAATGGTATGAAGAGTAAATATGCAAACTTAGATTCAAATATCAAAGTTAAAAAGGATCAAAAAGTTACTCAGGGAGCTGTTATCGGTAAAGTTGGAAATACAGCTAAGAAATTTACTAATAAAGATGTTGGAGAACATTTGAAATTCCAAATGGTAGATTCAAAGGGTGAACAAGTTGATCCATTAAAATATTTTACACTTAAGACACAATAATTGATTTATATAATTGAAATCAGTCATTTTATAAAATGGCTGATTTCTAAAAACATTAAATAAATATTAACTAATATAACTAAATGAGGAGGATCCAGCTTTGAAAGACTATATTGAAGAAAGGGTACTAGAGGTTGCTCAGTATATAATAGATTCGAAAGCTACAATTAGAAAAACTGCAAAGGTTTTTGGTGTTAGCAAAAGTACTATTCATAAAGATATGACTGAAAGATTACCTAAAATTAACCCATCTATAGCACAGGAAGCAAAATATATTTTAGATTTAAATAAAGCTGAAAGGCATATTAGAGGTGGAAAAGCTACAAAATTAAAGTACAAGGCTATTGAATAGATTCATTATTCCATATTATAATATAAAAAGGAGAATATTGTTGAAAAACTTTAAATATTTTCGAATTTTATCATTATAGGAGTGAATATAAAATGTGGTTTTGGAAGATTGGAAACGACTTAGCCATAGATTTAGGTACAGCTACTGTGTTAGTTTATATGGCAGGAAAAGGGATTATTTTAAAAGAACCTTCAGTAGTAGCGGTAGATAAAAATTCAAATAAGGTACTAGCTGTAGGAGAAGAAGCAAGAAAAATGATTGGCCGTACCCCAGGGAATATCGTTGCAGTACGTCCACTAAGAGATGGCGTAATATCTGATTACGATATTACTGAAAAAATGTTAAAACATTTTATTCAAAAAAGCTGCGGTAAAAGAAAAATTTCTGCCCCAAAAGTTATGGTATGTGTACCATCACAATCAACTGAAGTTGAAAAGAGAGCAGTAGTAGATGCTGCTAAAAATTCAGGAGCTAAGTCCGTATTTTTAATAGAGGAACCACTTGCAGCTGCAATAGGAGCTGGATTAGATATTTCAAAACCAAATGGAACAATGGTTATAGATATTGGTGGAGGAACCACTGATATAGCAATTATATCTCTAAATGGTGTAGTTGTAAGAGCGTCAATTAAGGTTGCTGGAGATAAGTTTGATGAATCTATTATCAGATTTATAAGAAGTAAATACAAGCTTATGATCGGAGAAAAATCAGCAGAAGAGCTTAAAATAACTGCTGGATCGGCACTAAGAGGCTCAAGAAATGTTACGGCTATAGTAAAAGGAAGAAATTTAATTACTGGATTGCCAGATAATATAGAAGTAACTACTGAAGAACTTACAAAGGCATTAGAAGAACCAGTAAGATTAATAATAGATAAAATTCGAGATGTATTAGAAAAAACCCCACCTGAGCTAGCGGCAGATATAATAGATAAAGGAATATTAATGACTGGTGGAGGGGCCTTGCTTTATGGATTCGATAAATTAATTGAGATAGAAACTGGAGTAAAAGTTAATGTAGCTGATAATTCAGTAGATTGTGTTGTTTTAGGATCTGGAAAAGCATTAACGTCTTTAGAAAAAGGACATGGTGAGTTTTTAATCTCAAATAAATAGAGTATTTATAAAAATAAAATGCTACTAAAAATTCTATATTTTTAGTAGCATTTTATTTTTATATAGAAAGTTTTTTTATATCACTCAAATAGTAAGAGTGAACTATTCCTTTAACAATAGATTTACTCATATCCATTATTAAAGAAAGGCGTATAGTTCTATTAGAAAAAATTTCGGTAGCGCTACTTGAATCAACAATGCCTATAATAGAAGCATTACCTACATCAGGAAGAGTTTTTCCAACACCCTTTCCAGGATGTATAGCATAATCTCTTACATGAATTTCACCTATTGAATTAATATCTCCTAGACAAGCATCTATGCCTATTATTAAAGAATTAGGATGATTTTTATTAATCTCAACTAATTTTTTATCTATATTTAATGCGTGGATAGGTGAAGATAAAGTTCCGTAAATTGGTAAGGGTATTAGAGTTTCTTTTAGTAATGTACCTACTAGTGGTCCAAGAGAATCTCCTATACATTTATCAGTTCCTATACAGACTATTACAGTATTGTCTTTTATATAGTCTCTCAAGAAGTAAGCTATTTCGTAATAGGCCATATTTTCTTTATAATTTACTTTAACTTTATTCAAAAAAACCATCCTTTCTACTTGATGTATAAACGGTACTTTATTATATATGCAAGCAAAAAGAACCTTATTATATATAATAAAAAATTATAATATCAAAAGTATAAAAATGATAAATAATGGCAATAAAGGTTAATAGTAGAGAGGTGATAAAATGAATAAAAAAATTTTAACGATATTAGTTATATTAGCAACAATTATAAGTGTAGTCTTTATCTTATACCCAAGTAATCCTAAAAAAACAACGGAACAAAGCGTACAAGTTAAAAATAATACATCTAAGAAACAAGTTGCAGATAAAGCAAATAATGAAAATAATACTAGTGTAAAAAATGATAAATTAGAAACGGAAAAGAAAGCAGACGACAAAGGTAAGGCTGAAAATAGTGACCCATTAATTAAAGTTGAGGGTAATGAGTATGAAGATTCATATATAGATAATTCTAAAAATAATTATAATAAACCTGATAAAAAAGAAGAAGAGGCTTTGACTGCAAGTATGATTTTTAAGGTTGATAAAAATACAATAGAGAAGAAAATTTCTGTATCTAACAAAGCAAAATTGCTTTATTATGCAAGTAAATTATCTAATTTTGATTATGCACAAATCAAAGATATATTAGATAATGGAGATGAAGTGGATGGAGCTAAAGATATAGTTAAAATATTAAAAAATAGATTAAAAGCAAGTGATTATGAAGAAGTTAAAAAAATTCTCAGCCCTTATATAGATATAGAAAAAATAGAAAATCATATTAGTGTATAGGTTTAAAAGAAAGTTTGAAAAAATCAAATAATAGACTAATAAGGAGAAAAATATAGAAAATAGGAGTTTAAGTGTAATAATATCTGTAAATGAGGTATTTTAAGAGTTGAAACTTATTACTTATCCCCTTATACTAATCATTGTCGGTTCTGTGAAAGAATCAATATAAATCCGCTGGCATGGCTCAACGGTAGAGCAGCTGACTTGTAATCAGCAGGTTGTAGGTTCGATTCCTATTGCCAGCTCCACAAAAACATGGAGGAGTTCCCGAGTGGCCAAAGGGGGCAGACTGTAAATCTGTTACGTTTCGTTTCGATGGTTCGAATCCGTCCTCCTCCACCATTTTTTAAAAATAAGGGCGCATAGCTCAGCTGGGAGAGCACCTGCCTTACAAGCAGGGGGTCACAGGTTCGATCCCTGTTGTGCCCACCAATAGTTATAATATTAAATTATAACCAAGCAAGTTTAATTAATAGGCATTAAAAGTGAATATGTGCTGGCATGGCTCAACGGTAGAGCAGCTGACTTGTAATCAGCAGGTTGTAGGTTCGATTCCTATTGCCAGCTCCATAAAACATGGAGGAGTTCCCGAGTGGCCAAAGGGGGCAGACTGTAAATCTGTTACGTTTCGTTTCGATGGTTCGAATCCGTCCTCCTCCACCATTTTTTAAAAATAAGGGCGCATAGCTCAGCTGGGAGAGCACCTGCCTTACAAGCAGGGGGTCACAGGTTCGATCCCTGTTGTGCCCACCAATAGTTATAATATTAAATTATAACCAAGCAAGTTTAATTAATAGGCATTAAAAGTGAATATGTGCTGGCATGGCTCAACGGTAGAGCAGCTGACTTGTAATCAGCAGGTTGTAGGTTCGATTCCTATTGCCAGCTCCATAAAACATGGAGGAGTTCCCGAGTGGCCAAAGGGGGCAGACTGTAAATCTGTTACGTTTCGTTTCGATGGTTCGAATCCGTCCTCCTCCACCAATAAAAGTAGATTATTCTACTTTTTTATTTTTTTTATTTATTACAAATTTTTATTGAAATATTAATCTAATAATGATATAATTATTCACGAAATGAATAATGATAACTCTTATCAAGAGAGGTGGAGGGATAGGGCCCTACGAAACCCGGCAACCTGTGTTATGCACAAAGGTGCCAATTCCTGCAGTGAAAAATCTGCGAGATAAGAGAGAGAATTAATTTATCAAGTCTCTTCTTATCGGAGGGCTTTATTTTTTTGCAATAATATATCGGAGGGAGAAATAAAATGAAAAGATTATTTACATCTGAATCAGTTACAGAAGGACATCCAGATAAAATCTGTGATCAAATATCAGATTCAGTTTTAGATGCTATATTTGAACAAGATCCAAATGCTAGAGTAGCATGTGAGACAGCAGTTACAACTGGGATGGTAATGGTAATGGGGGAAATATCAACTAAATGTTATGTGGATATTCCTAAGGTGGTTAGACAAACTATTAGAGAAATAGGTTACGATAGAGCAAAATATGGATTTGACTGTGATACTTGTGCAGTATTAACTACTATAGACGAGCAATCATCAGATATAGCTCAAGGAGTAGATGAGGCTTTAGAATCTAGAGAAGGCGAAATGGATAAAATAGATGCAGTTGGAGCTGGAGATCAAGGAATGATGTTTGGTTTTGCAACTAATGAAACTCCAGAATTAATGCCAGCACCTATAGCTATGGCGCATAGACTTTCAAGAAGATTATCTGAAGTAAGAAAAAATGGAACTTTAGAGTATTTAAGACCAGATGGAAAAACTCAAGTTACAGTAGAATATGATGATAATAAAGTAAAAAGAATTGATGCTATAGTAGTGTCAACTCAACATGGACCAGAGGTATCACAAGAACAAATAAAAAGTGATATTTTAGAACATGTAATAAAGGCTGTTATACCAGCTGAATTATTAGATGAAAATACTAAATATTATATAAATCCAACTGGAAGATTTGTTATAGGTGGACCACAAGGAGACGCTGGGTTAACTGGTAGAAAAATAATTGTTGATACCTATGGCGGATACGGTAGACATGGTGGCGGAGCTTTCTCAGGAAAAGATCCAACTAAGGTAGATAGAAGTGCAGCTTATGCAGCTAGATGGGTTGCAAAAAACCTTGTAGCAGCTGGTGTTGCTGATAAATTAGAGATAGAAGTAGCTTATGCTATAGGAGTTGCTAAACCAGTGTCAATAGAAGTAGATACATTTGGGACTGCTAAAATAGGTGATGATAAAATAATCGATATAATAAATAAGGTATTTGATTTAAGACCGGGAGCTATTATAAGAGATTTAGATTTAAGAAGACCTATATATAAGAGGACAGCAGCTTATGGACATTTTGGAAGAACAGATGTAGAACTTCCTTGGGAACAACTAACAAGGGTTGAAGAAATAAAAAAATTAATATAGTATATTAAAAAAAGTGGTTATAAAATGATTGTAAGTTATCATTTTATAAACCACTTTTTCTTCTAATTATTGGAATAAACTATTTTTCCGCCAATTATTGAATATTTAATTTCAATATTATCATCAAATAAAACTAAATCAGCATCATACCCTTCTTTTATTATACCTTTTTTGTCATCAACCTTACAATGTTTTGCAGGATTGTAAGTAGCCATCTTAATAACTTCGTGTAATGGATAGTTAGTATTTTTATATACATTTTTAATAGCATTATCAAGTGTTAAGATAGAACCAGCAAGAGCTCCATTTTCTAACCTTGCAGCACCATTTTTAACTATTACAGGCTGCCCACCCAAAGAATAAGAGCCTTCAGGCATACAACAGGCTTCCATTGCGTCAGATACTAATAAAACCTTATCAGTTGTCTTTATTTTATATGCGGTTCTTAAAGAAGGATAAGATATATGAATTCCATCAGAAATAGTTTCTGTAGTTATATTAGAATCAAAAATAGCTCCAACAGTTCCAGCTTCTCTATGTTGAAATGGAGTCATAGCATTAAAAAGATGCGTGGAGTGTGATACACCATGTTTTATGCCTTCCATTGCCTCCTCATAAGTCGCTTTAGTATGTCCTAATGAAACTCTAACACCTTTATTGTCTAAGTAAGAAATTAATTCTAATGCCCCTTCTACTTCTGGAGCTATAGTTATAGAAGTTACTGCATTCTCATATTCACCTACCATATCATGATAAGTTTCCTTAGATGGTTTTTGAAGGAAATTAGGGTTTTGTGCACCAATTGCTTGTAGACTAATAAAAGGGCCTTCTAAATGAGCACCTAATACATTGGCTCCTTCAGTACCTATTTCCTTAGCCTTTGATATAGCTTCCATAGACTTATATATATCTTTAATAGCAACAGTCATTGTTGTTGGCGTAAATGAAGTTGTACCGTGTTTAACTATGTTTTTTGAGATTTCATTTAAGGATTCATAAGTTCCATTCATAGTATCGTAACCGCCAGCACCATGTATATGAACATCTATAAAACCAGGAGATAAGTATAAACCTGTACCATCAATTATCTTATCATCTAATTCGTAAGAATCAGGGTTAATGCTCTTGATTTTACCGTCATTTATTAATATATCTCCTTTTTCAACTTTATCTAAAAATATAATATTAACATTTTTAATTAACATTTTTGTTATCGCCTCCTAAATTAAGAATAACTTCAAAGAGTATTTCAGTCAATAAACTAAACAATGAAATATAAATATAAATTTATGGTATAATCATAATATATGCCTTTTAAGGTTAAGAATACTTAAGGAGCAAGATTAGATGGAAGAAATAAGTGGAATAATAGAAAGTATAGTATTTCATAATGAAGAAAATGGATATATGGTTGCAAAGCTTTCTAATGGAGAAAAGTCATTTACAGCTGTTGGAGTAGTTCCTTTTATAAAAGAAGGCATACACTTAAAGATAAAAGGTGAATGGGTATTGCATCCTAGCTTCGGGAGACAAATTAAAATAGAAGAGTGTGAAGAGATTATACCAAATACACTAGAAGGAATAGAGAAGTATCTAGCTTCTGGAGTTATATATGGGATTGGACCTATTACTGCTAAAAAAATTATAGATAAGTTTAAAGAGAACACTTTAGATATATTAGACAAAGATATTAATAAGTTAAGAGAAATTGAAGGCATTGGAGAAAAAAAATTTTTACTTATAAAGGAATCCTATGAGGAACAAAAAGAGTTAAAAAACATAATAATATTTTTTCAAACTCATGGAGTAACAACTAACCAATGTATAAAAATATATAAAAGATTTGGAACAGATTCAATAAATATTGTAAAAGAAAATCCATATATTTTATGTGAGGAAATTACAGGAATAGGATTTAAAACTGCAGATAAAATTGCTAGAAGTATAGGTATAGAAAAGGATTCCCCTTATAGGATTGAAAGTGGAATAAAATATGTAATAAATCAATTTTGTGCAAATGGAAATACATATATGCCAGTTGAGATTCTTATAAAAGAGGGAATAGAGGTTTTAACTGTATCGAAACAAGTTATAGAAGAAAATTTATATAATGCATGTAGAGAACAAAAATTAATTTTGGAGAAGGTTAATGAGGATAATGGTGTTTTTACACTACCTTATTATTATTGTGAAATAGGAATAACAAAGAGAATATTAACTTTATCAGTAGCAAATTTTCAAAAATTTAATACTGATATAGAGTATGAAATATCTATGTTTGAAAATAAAAATGATATAAAGTTTGCAGCATCACAAAAAAAAGCTATCTTAGGAGCTTTTAATAATGGTATAGAAATAATTACTGGAGGACCAGGAACAGGAAAAACAACAATCATTAAATGTATAATAAATATATTTGAGAAATCAGGAAATAGAGTTATTTTAGCGGCACCTACAGGAAGAGCAGCTAAGAGGATGAGTGAATCTACAGGAAAAGAAGCAAAAACTATTCATAGATTATTAGAAATGGGAGTTACTGATAGTGAGGAAAAAAGTATATTCGGAAAAGATGAAGGAAGCCCATTAGAAGCTGATGTAGTAATCATAGATGAGGCTTCTATGATAGATGTTATGCTTATGAACTCCTTACTAAAAGCTATTAGAGTAGGAACTAGAGTAATATTAGTTGGAGATGTAGACCAGCTCCCATCAGTAGGACCTGGAAATGTATTAAAAGATTTAATAGAAAGTGGTTTTACGGAAGTAATAAGATTAAAAGAAATATTTAGACAAGGAAAAGAAAGCCTTATAGTCGTAAATGCTCATAAGATAAATGAAGGAACTATGCCTATTTTAAATGAGCGAGATAAGGACTTTTTTTTCATAAAAGAGGATAACCTAGATTATATAATGACAACACTTATAGACTTAATTAATAACAGGCTTCCAAAGTTTAATGCTAGTTGGGATAAGATGAAACATCTTCAAATACTAACACCTATGAAAAAAGGGAATTTAGGAGTAACTAACTTAAATTATAGACTTCAAGAAATTTTGAATCCACCCAGTGACAATAAAAGAGAAAAGAAAATAAGAGACAATATATTTAGAGTTGGGGATAAAGTTATGCAAACTAAAAATAACTATACTCTAAAATGGAAAAGGGTAGCTGGACACGGAGAACCAGAAGGTGTGGGAGTATTTAATGGAGACATGGGATTTATAGAGTCTATAAATGAAGAAGAGAAGATCTTTACTATTATTTTCGATGAGGAAAGAAAAGTAATTTATGATTTTATTTATTTAGATGAGTTGGATTTAGCTTATGCTATTACAATACATAAAAGTCAGGGAAGTGAATTTCCAGTTATAATTACTCCTGCATATATGGGATCACCTATGCTTATGAACAGAAATTTATTGTATACGGGTATTACTAGAGCAAAACAGTTAGTAGTAGTAGTAGGTTCTATTAAAGCATTAAAATTTATGATAGAAAATACACGATCTACAGAAAGATATTCGTCATTAAAATTCAGAATAAAGGATATAATTTCAAGTGATGCGTTTAATTAGTGAGGGTTGATGATTATGGAGAATATAAATGAATTAAGGTATGCAGAAAATAAATTAAAGTTATGGTATAACAGAGAAATGGGGAAAATTATAAATGTTTTATCTGTTCCATATAATAGCTCTATAGTATTTGGAAAATTAATAAGTGATTTACTACAGTCTAATAAGAAGGTAGTATATGTTACTAATGATTATGAAGAGAATAAGGAACTGATTAAATATATTAAAGGGTATCAACGAAATATAAAATATTCCTATTTAAAAAATTATAATACCACTTTAGAGCCAGGAGTATTATATTTTATTAATTCAGCTAACTTAAGTGTATTAAAAGATGATGTAGAGTTAATAATTTATGATGATATAACTTCTTTTTCAAATTATTCTAAACTCCAGATAAAAGAGAAGGTTGATAATTTATATAAGTTTGCTCATAAGATAATAGTATACTCTATTGAAGATATATATAGAAATATGGAGAGTATGGAGATCAGCAGTATTAATAAGGTTGGGCCAATAATAGAACCACGAGCAATTACAACAAGAATAAATCTTGAAGAAGATATGCCTTATATATTATATGAATACTTGAAGTGGTTTAAAGAAAGCAAAAGGAAGATAGTATTACATGTTCCTACAGAGGAATGTGGAGATAAAATATATGATTTATATACTAAAAAAATTAAAGTACTATCGGATGTTAAAATTATTAGGTTTAAAGAGCGCGATGAGATTAAGAAAATAGAAAAAATGCTTACTATGAAAAATCAACCAATTATGATAATAACGGAGTATATGGGAGAGAATTTAAATAATATTAATGATATTGATATTATAGTTATAAATGCTGAGAATAGTAGATTTGATTATAAGAAGATAGTATATCTATGTGGAAAGGTAGGTGCTAGAGAGAAGTATTTAGGTGAAGTAATCCTTATTTCTAGAGAAGTTAGCGACGATATGGAAAAAGCTAAGGATATAACTAGATATTTTAATAAATTAGTATGGGAAAGAGGCTTGTTAAAAGTGTAAAGTATCTTTTTGAATGTTTTTTATCAATAGTATACCCAAATAAAGAGGTATGCTTAATATGCGATGAAGAATATGAAGAAGATTATATTTGTGAGAAATGCAAAGATTTATTAATAAGAGTTGAAAAAACTATGCTAGATGAATATAAGGGAGAAAAATTTACAATACATTCTTGTATGCACTACACAAAAGAGTTAAAAAAGCTTATAGTGGATTTTAAAGTTCATAAAAATTTTTTAGCGGGTGAAGTACTTAAAGATATAATTATAGATGGAGTTAAGTTTTGGAACATAACAGGAGACTTAATAACCTATGTTCCTTTAAGTAGAAGTAAAGAAAAGAAGAGAGGATTTAATCAATGTTACTATTTAGCTAAAAAGGTTTCAGAATTTTATTCTATACCTATGAAACCTCTCTTGTATAAAGAAAATAATATTAAAGAACAAAAAAAGCTCTCAAAATCAGAACGTAAAAGTAATGTAGAAAATGCATTTAAAATTATAGAAAGAGATACTGTTAATAATAAAGTAATAATATTAATAGATGATGTAGTAACAACAGGAGCTACAGTTTTAGCATGCGCATATGAATTGAAAAAAATGGGCGCAAAAGAAGTTAATATATTGACAGTTGGACAAAGTCGTATATAATAAAAAGAGTATGAGGCTAGGTTTGTGGTTGAAAGTCGATGCTAGTCGCAGGCAAAACGATCCACGTAAGTTAGGCAAAGTTTTAATGAGCATGGTGCGGTATAGAAGTAAGTCCTGCCAGAGAAAATCTGAGAGTTCCAGTAGTGAGAGGTTAAGTCCGGGTAGCGAAAAATCCAGCAGGCGAGTGTGGGGTCAAAGACCAGGTCAGCTAGTCTCAATACAATGTATCATGCGGTATAACAGTCTTTTAGGACTGTTTTTTTTTGTTTTTTAAATATAAAAATATTAAATATACATTTTGATAATAAATTATAATTAAAAAGCTAATGAAAACATATACATAAAGATGTAATATAGGGAATAACTAAGTATGGAGAAGATTGAAGAAGAAAAACTCTCTTAATATTCTGTAAATTCAGAAAAAACGAGTTGAAATTATGTAGAATAAGCTGTAAAATGTTTATAACAAACAGGTTCTTAACTAATTAATAGTTAAGGGTGGAAGGGGTTGACTTTATGAAAGTAACTGTAATAGCAAAAAATATTGAATTAACAAAGGCCTTGAAGGAAACAGTAGAAAAAAAGATATCAAAGCTTGGAAAATACTTTAACCCAGAAGTAGAGGCAAGGGCAACCTTAAGTGTACAAAAAAATAGACAAATAATAGAAGTTACTATTCCTTTTAATGGAGTTATATTAAGAGGAGAAGAAGCAACAGATGATTTATATAAATCTATAGATTTAGTAGAAGAAAAGTTAGAAAGACAAATAAGAAAACAAAGAACAAAGCTTTCTAGAAGAAATCATGGAGCTGATTCATTAAGATATGCATCATTTAATGAAGTAGCAGCAGAAAATGATGATAATGACGAAGAGTTTAATGTAGTTAAAACTAAAAGATTTAGTGTTAAACCAATGTCAACTGAAGAAGCAATTCTACAAATGGAACTTTTAGGACATAACTTCTTTGTATTCCAAGATTCTGAATCAAACGATATGAATGTTGTATATAAGAGAAAAGACGGACAATATGGTCTGATTGAACCAGAAATGTATTAAAAAGAGCTGAAAAGCTCTTTTTTTATGTCTAAAAATATTTTATTTTTCTTAAAAAAACTATATAGCTATTGATAAGGTTATCAATAATGATATAATTGTAGCATAAACATTTTAGGAGGAAACCAATGGAGAAAATTGCATTAATAACAGATACAACTAGTGATTTGCCTCAAGATATTATAGAAAAGTACAATATAAAAATTCTACCTTTTAGAATTATATATAAAGATCGTGAGTATAAAGATAAATATGAAATTACTCCGAAAGAAGTTTATGATAACTTTGAAAAAGAAATTCCAACATCCTCATTGCCGTTAGCTCAAGATATGGAAGAACTATATGATGCGTTAGAGAAGGAAGGATATACCCATGCTATAGCTATAACACTATCAAGTGGATTATCTGGAATTAGTAATGCCTTGAGACTGGTAAGTGAAAACCATGATAATATTGAATCTTTTGTGTATGATTCTAAGACTATATCTTGGGGCGAAGGAATACTTGTAAAAAAATGTGCAGAACTTATAGAACAAGGAAAAGACTTCAATTATATAAAAAATATATTGTCTGAATTAAGGAAGAAAGTTAAATTATTTTTTGTAGTTGGAACTTTGGAATATTTAAGAAAGGGTGGAAGAATCGGTAGAATATCCGGAACCATAGGAGATTTATTGAATTTAAAGCCAATTGTAGCTGTAGATGATGAAGGAAGATACTTCACTCATAGTAAGGTTAGAGGTAGAAAACAATCCTTAAACAAAATGATTAATATAGTTAAAGAGATTGTTAACGATAAACATCATGATATAATTGTATTAAATGGATGCTCAGATGAGGATTGTAAATATATGATAGATCAATTCGAAAAAATAGATAATGTAAGCTCTGTTAATTATGGTGGAGATATCAGCCCGGTATCAGGAGTTCATAGTGGACCAGGACTTGTAGGGGTTGTTTTAGTAGAAAAAGAATAGAAAATAAGACCTTCTTAATATTAGGAGGTTTTATTTTTTTACCAAAAACCTCTAAAAATACTATACTTGAAGGTTTTTGGTTGATTATTATAATAAATAAGTGATATAATTTATAAAGTGTATCGGTAAATAAAATATAGATTGCGAGGATCGATTAATGGGATTACTAAATAAGTTATTTGGAAATTATAGTGAGAGAGAAGTAAAAAGGATAAGACCTATTGTAGATAAGATAGATTCATTGGAAGCTACTATGGAAGCTTTAAGTGATGATGAACTTAGAGGAAAAACTGATGAATTTAAGGAAAGAGTACAAAATGGGGAATCTTTAGATCATATACTTCCAGAAGCCTTTGCTGTTGTTAGAGAAGCTGCTTCTAGAACACTTGGAATGAAACATTATAGAGAGCAATTAATTGGTGGTATAGTTTTACATCAAGGTAGAATTTCAGAAATGAAAACTGGAGAAGGTAAAACTCTTGTTGCTACACTTCCTGCTTATCTAAATGCTTTATCAGGAAATGGAGTTCATATTGTAACAGTAAATGACTACCTAGCAAAAAGAGATAGAGATTGGATGGGAAAAGTTTACGAATTTTTAGGATTAACTACTGGTGTAATAGTTCATGGATTAAACAATGATCAAAGAAGAACTGCTTATGCAGCTGATATAACTTATGGAACAAATAATGAATATGGATTTGATTACCTAAGAGATAACATGGTAATTTATAAAGAAGAAAGAGTTCAAAGAAAGTTAAACTTTGCCATAGTGGATGAAGTTGACTCAATTTTAATAGATGAGGCTAGAACTCCGCTTATAATTTCTGGAGCAGGGGAAAAGTCTACAGAGTTTTATAAAATAGCAGATTATTTTGTAAAAAGATTAAATAAAGAAGAGCATTTTACAATAGATGAAAAAGCTAATGCAGCAATGCTTACAGAAGCAGGTGTTGAAATGGCTGAAGGTGCTTTCAAAGTTGATAACTATGCAGATGCAGGTAATATTGAACTTCAACATTACATAACTCAAGCTCTTAAAGCTAATTATGTAATGAAAAGAGATAAAGATTACATGGTTAAAGATGGCGAAGTTATAATAGTTGATGAATTTACAGGAAGACTTATGGAAGGAAGAAGATATTCAGATGGTCTTCACCAAGCTATAGAAGCAAAAGAAGGTGTTAAAGTTGAGAGGGAATCAAAAACTCTAGCAACTATTACCTTCCAAAATTACTTTAGAATGTATGACAAATTATCAGGTATGACAGGTACAGCTTTAACAGAAGAATTGGAATTCAGAGAAATATATAACTTAGACGTTATTGTAATACCTACACATATGCCTATAGCAAGACAAGATTTACCAGATGTAGTATATAAAACAGAAAAAGGTAAGTTCTTAGCTGTAGTAGAAGAAATAACAGAAACTTACCAAACAGGTCAACCTGTTCTAGTAGGTACAGTAAGTATAGAAAAGTCAGAAGTTTTATCTGAACTTTTAAAGAGAAAAGGAATTCCTCATAGAGTATTAAATGCGAAATACCATGAGCAAGAAGCTGAAATAGTTTCTCATGCAGGTGAAAGAGGTACAGTAACAATAGCTACTAATATGGCTGGTAGAGGTACTGATATTAAACTTGGAGAAGGTGTTACAGACGTAGGTGGATTAAAGATAATAGGTACTGAAAGACATGAGTCTAGAAGAATAGATAATCAGCTTAGAGGACGTGCAGGAAGACAAGGAGATCCAGGGTCATCAAGATTCTATATTTCATTAGAAGATGACTTAATGAGAATATTTGGTGCAGAAAAAATAACGCCAATGATAGAGAAGTTTGGATTTACTGATGATGAAGCTATTGAGAGTAAAATGGTTTCAAAATCTATTGAAAATGCACAAAAGAAAGTTGAAGGAAATAACTTTGATATAAGAAAAACTTTACTTGGCTATGATGATGTTATGAATATGCAAAGAGAAGTTATCTACAAACAAAGATCAGAAGTTTTAGAAGGTGAAAATCTTAAGGATCAAGTTCAAGATATGTTAAAAGAACTTGTAGATGGATCTGTAGATGCTCACTTAGAAAATGCAACTGATAATATTGATGAAGAAATCAAGAAATTGCTTGCTTATTTAGAAGAAATATTCTTACCACATGGAAGCTTTGAGGTAAATGAGTTAGCTAAACTTTCAAATGATGAAATAAAAGAAGCTATACTTAAAAAAGCTAAAGAAATATATGAGGGCAAAGAACTAGAATTTGGTGAAGAGCAAATCAGAGAAATTGAAAGAGTAGTTCTTCTAAGAGTAGTTGATACTAAGTGGATGGATCATATAGATAGTATGGATCACCTAAAACAAGGTATAGGACTTAGAGCATATAAACAACAAAACCCAACTCAAGCATATCAATTTGAGGGTTCTGCAATGTTTGAAGAAATGATAGAAAACATAAAGGTAGAAACTATAAAGTTATTATTCCATGTTAGAGTTGAAAAGAAACCAGAAAGAGAAAGAGTAATCAAAGAAACTGGAGCATCTCATGGAGAACAGCCAGAAGATCTTAAACAAGAACCAGTAAAAAAAGATAAAAAAGTAGGAAGAAACGATCCTTGCCCATGTGGATCAGGTAAAAAATATAAAAACTGTCATGGAAGAACTTCTATATAATATAAAGCAACATCTAGGAAAAATTCAGCATGTCTGAATTTTTTCCTTTATCAAAAAAAATGAAGAAAGTGGTGATTTTTTTATGATATTAGAGTTGGAAAATTCTATAAGCAGACTAAAGCTAATAAAAGAAAATTTAAAAGAAATGGGGGCTTCACTTTGACCTAGGTGGGTTAAAGAAAAAGCTTGAAGAACTAGAATTTAAAATGCAAGAAACATCTTTTTGGGAGGATATTAATAAGGCAGGAGAAATAACTCAAGAAGCTAAGAGAATAAAAGATAAACTAGATTATTTTAGTTCTTTAAATACGAGAGTTGAAGATGTTGAGATATTATTTGAACTGTTAGAAGAGGATGATGAAGAAACTCCTAAAGAGATAATAGGGGAAGTTAAAGGGATATCTAAGGAAATAGAAAATCTCAAGATTCAAATACTTCTTTCAGGAGAGTATGATAAAAATAATGCTATATTAACTCTTCATACAGGTGTTGGTGGAACGGATGCAAATGATTGGACAGAAATGCTCCTTAGAATGTATACACGTTATTGTGACAAGATGGGATATAAACTTCAAACACTAGAGTACTTAGAAGGTGATGAAGCAGGAATAAAAAGTGTAACTCTAAGAGTTGAAGGAGAATATGCTTACGGATACTTAAAAGCGGAAAAAGGAATTCATAGACTAGTTAGAATATCACCATTTAATGCTAATGGTAAAAGGCAAACTTCATTTTCTTCAGTAGAAATATTACCAGAACTTACAAAAGAGCAAGACATAGAAATAAATCCAGTAGATTTAAAGATTGATACTTATAGAGCTAGTGGTGCAGGTGGACAGCATGTTAATACAACAGACTCGGCAGTAAGAATAACACATATTCCTACAGGTGTAGTGGTACAATGTCAAAATGAACGAAGCCAGATACAAAATAGAGAAACTGCAATGAGTATGCTTAAAGCTAAGTTGGTTGAACTTAAAGAAAGAGCTCATAAAGATAAGATAGAAGACTTAACAGGTGAGCTTAAGGATATGGGATGGGGAAGTCAAATAAGATCCTATGTATTTCATCCTTATTCTATGGTTAAGGATCATAGAACAAACTATGAAACCTCAAATGTAAATGGTGTAATGGATGGAGATATTCAGGAATTCATAAACACATTTTTGGCACAATTAAGCGAAAATTAAATTAATAAATACTTAAAAGGTGTTGAAGGATTTTTAATCTTTTCCAGCACCTTTTAGTATATAATAGATTATATAAAGTATGAAATGAGGGAAAAAGGATGGAAGTAAAAAATACAAAAGCATATAAAATAGTTATTGATTATATAAAAGATAAAGTATTCAGAAAAGAATTAAAAACAGGAGATAAACTTCCAACGGAAAGAGAACTTGCAGAGAATTTAAAAGTATCAAGAACATCTGTAAGAGAAGCTATAAGAGCATTAGAGGTTATAGGACTTATAGAAAGCAGGCAAGGGGCTGGAAACTATATAAAAAATGATTTTGAAAAGTCCTTATTTGAGCCATTATCAGTTATGTTTATGCTTCAAGAAAGTAGTCCTAAGGATATATTTAATTTAAGAGAAATTTTAGAAATGGAATGTTGTAAGCTTGCTGTGAAAAATGTAAAAGACTATGAATTAGATAAATTAGGTGCAATTATAAGTGAGATGAAAGAAACTGATGATGAAGAAAGGAATAGTGTATTAGATAAAGAATTACATAGCTTAGTAGCAACTATAAGTGGAAATAAATTAATAATAAATGTATTAAATGTTATATCTGTATTGATAGAAGCATCTATAAAAGAATATAGAAGTCAGATAATTAATCTATTCAAAAGCAATAATGAACTTATGGAAATACATGAAGGTATATATTTAGCACTTAGAAATAGAAGTGAAGAAGAGATAGTTGATGTTATGAATAAACATTATGAACTCATAAAAAAAGCAGTTAAGATGTAATTATAGGAAAAATAGTTATAATTTTAACAATAAATTTTAAGTATATTTAAAAATTAACTATATTTTTTGCAATTATTGATAGCATATCTTTAAAAAACAAGCCTATTTAATAAAAATATTAAATAGGCTTGTTTTTTTTTAGATTTAGCTTTCATTCTGTTAAGAAAATGTTTACAATGTAAATAGAGATATTGGTAATACCAATTTTAATATTGGTGATACCAATATCGAAAGGGGGAGAAAAATGAATAGTTATTTGTTATTTGTGTTGGCACTTTTGCCGATAATTTGGCTAATGGTATCATTAGGTGTATTGAAAATACCAGGATACAAAGCAATCCCTGTAGCTTTAGTTATAACAATAGTCTTAGCAGTTTTAGTTTGGAAAGTTTCAGTACCACATGCATTAGGAGCAACATTAGAAGGTTTTGCCATGGGATTATGGCCCATAATGATAGTAATCATTGCAGCTGTATTTACCTACAATTTAACCCTTCATACAGGCGGAATGGAAACAATAAAAAAAATGATGACAGGTATTACAACAGATAAGAGAATTTTAGTTTTAATACTTGCTTGGGGGTTTGGAGGATTCCTAGAGGCAATAGCTGGATTTGGAACAGCAGTTGCTATACCAGCAAGTATAATGGTTGCCTTAGGATTTGAACCAATATTTGCTGCAGTAATATGCCTTATGGCAAATACTACGCCCACAGCATTTGGAGCTATTGGACTACCTGTATCAACATTAGCAAATGTTACAGGAATAGATGTAGCACCTCTATCATACACAGTTTCATTGCAATTATTTGTACTTATTGTGGTTGTGCCTATAGCACTTGTTATGATAACAGGAAAAAGTGTTAAGGCAATAAAAGGAGTATTAGGAATTTCATTAATATCAGGATTATCATTTGCATTACCACAAATATTCATAGCTAAATACTTAGGAGCTGAATTGCCAGCTATATTAGGATCAGTTGTTTCTATGGGAGTAACAATTCTTTGGGCAAAAATGTTCCATAAAGATAAAGCAAAAGAAGATGCAGAAAAAGTTACTTTAAAAGAAGGAATTATGGCGTGGTTACCATTTATATTAGTGTTTACATTTATATTAGTAACTTCACCTTTAATACCAGCAATAAATGGACCATTAGCATCTATAAAAACATCTGTACATTTGTATACAGGTGAAGGCGGAAAAGCATACACTTTCCAATGGCTTTCAGCACCAGGAACTTTAATTATCATAGCTACTTATATAGCTGGATTTATTCAAGGATTATCTTTTGGAGGAATTACAAAAGTTTTAGGACAAACCATAAAACAAATGAGCAAATCATTTATAACTATATTAGCTATCGTAGCACTAGCTAAGGTAATGCAGTATAGCGGAATGATTAAATCTATAGCTGTAGTTTTAGTTGCAGTTACAGGTCCGTTCTATCCAATAATATCTCCAATAATAGGTGCATTAGGAACTTTTGTAACAGGTTCTGATACATCTGCAAACGTTTTATTTGGAGGGCTTCAGGTAGAAGCAGCAAATGGATTAGGTTTAAGCCCTTATTGGCTTGCAGCAGCTAATACAGTAGGAGCAACAGCAGGAAAGATGATATCGCCACAAAGCATAGCAGTAGCAACAGCAGCTACTGGATTAAGTGGTAAAGAAGGAACTATATTAAATACAACATTAAAGTTTTGTTTAGTATATGTAATAATACTAGGAATAATAGTTTTCTTTGGAAGAGGGCTATTAGGAGTTTGATGAATCTAGGGTAAAACCTATTATAAATATATTAGTAAATGGAGGAGTTATATAATGAATATAGTTGTTTGTATTAAACAAGTGCCAGGAACATCAAAGGTAGAAGTAGATCCTGTTACTGGAGTTTTAAAAAGAGATGGAATAGACACAAAGATGAATCCTTATGACTTATATGCCTTAGAAACAGCCGTAAGACTTAAGGAAAAGTTAGGTGGTACAATAAAAGTTATTACTATGGGACCTCCTCAAGCCAAAGACGTAATAATGGAAGCTTATTCTATGGGAGCAGATGAGGGGACAATAATATCAGATAGAAAATTTGCAGGAGCTGATGTTTTAGCAACATCTTATACAATTTCTCAAGGAGTAAGAAAATTAGGTGACTTTGACTTAATACTTTGTGGTAAACAAACTACAGACGGAGATACAGCTCAAGTTGGACCTGAAATGGCGGAGTATCTAAATATACCTCATATATCTAACGTAAGAAATATAAAAGAAACTAAAGACAATGCTTTAGTTGTAGAAATGGATATGCCAAACACAATTGAAGTTGCAGAAATAAAATTCCCTTGTTTAATAACAGTAGAAAAGGATATAAATCAGCCAAGATTACCTTCCTTTAAAAAGAAAATGGCAACAAAAAATAGAGAAATTAGAATGATATCTTTAAATGATTTTGAAGATAAAGATGAAATGAAATATGGACTTAATGGATCACCAACTCAAGTTGAAAGAATTTTTCCACCAGAAGTAAATAGTCATAGAGAAATGTGGAAAGAAGATGGTGAAAAAATAGTTGAAAAGATGTCACACACTCTTAAGGAATTAAGATTTATATAGGAGGGAAAATATTATGGCAAAGTTAGTAGTTCATAACGAAAAAATTGATAATAAAGGTGAAGCAATAAAATTATGTCCTTTTGGAGCAATGGATATAGTAAATGATAATATAGAAATAAATGCAAGTTGCAAAATGTGTAGACTTTGTGTAAGAAAAGGTCCAGAAGGTGCATTTGAATATGTAGAAGGAGAAAAGAAACCTTCAGTAGATAAGAGTTTATGGAAGGGAGTAGGAGTATATGTTGACCATGTAGAAGGAGATATACATCCTGTAACTTTGGAACTTATAGGTAAAGCAAGAGAGCTTGCAGCTAAAGTTAATCAAGAAGTTTATTGTGTATTTGTAGGACATGATATAGAGGATAAAGCTGAAGAATTACTTCATTATGGAGTAGACAAGGTTTATGTATATGATAGTGAAAAGTTAAAAGAATTTAGAATTGAACCTTATACAGCTGCTTTTGAAGATTTTATAAATAAAGTAAAACCAACAGCTATATTAGTAGGTGCAACTACTGTAGGTAGAAGTTTAGCTCCTAGAATTGCAGCTAGATTTAGAACAGGACTAACAGCAGATTGTACAGTGCTAGATATAAAGGAAAATACTGATTTAGTTCAAATAAGACCAGCCTTTGGTGGAAACATTATGGCTCAAATTATTACACCTAATTCTAGACCACAGCTTGCCACTGTTAGATATAAGGTTATGTTAGCGCCTGAGAGAAGTGAAGATGTAAATGGACAAATCATAAGATGTACTATAGAAGATGAAAAATTAGCTTCAAATATAGATGTATTAGAAGTATTTAAAAAGGAAGCTGAAACTGGAATATCTGATGCTGAGGTTCTAGTAGTAGCTGGTAGAGGAGTTAAAACAGAAAAAGATTTAGCTATGGTAGAAGAACTAGCAAAATTATTAGGAGGAGAAGTTGCTGTTACAAGACCTCTTATAGAGTCAGGATGGGCAGATGCTAAGAGACAAGTAGGTTTAAGTGGAAGGACCGTTAGACCAAAACTAATCATAACCTTAGGAGTTTCTGGAGCAGTTCAGTTTACAGCAGGAATGAATAAATCAGATGTTATATTCTCAATAAATAAGGATGAAAAGGCTCCAATATTCCAAGTCGCTCACTATGGAATAGTGGGAGATATGTACGAAATAATACCACAATTAATTGAGAATATAAAGTTATCAAAGGAGGCTTAATATCATGGAATATAAAAATATTGAATTAAATGATTATGAAGCAATAAAAGCATTGATTAATGACGATGAAAGAGTTTTATATAAAGAAGCAATAGGAGAAGACTATTCTCATGATGAGCTTGGAGCAGTTAAAAAAATGCCTGATTTGGTAGTTCAAGCTGCATGTACTGAAGATGTATCAAAGGTTATGAAATACGCTTATGATAATAATATTGTAGTTACTCCTAGAGGTTCAGGAACTGGACTAGTTGGAGCAGCTGTTCCAATATACGGTGGAATAGTAATTGATTTATCAAGAATGAACAAAATTCTTGAAATAGATGAAGAAAACCTAACATTAACATTAGAACCAGGTGTACTTCTTATGGAGATAGGTAAATATGTTGAGGAATTTGACTTATTTTATCCACCAGATCCAGGTGAAAAAACAGCTACAATAGGTGGTAATATAAGCACAAATGCAGGTGGTATGAGAGCTGTTAAATACGGTGTTACAAGAGACTTTGTTAGGGGTTTAGAAGTTGTTCTACCTAATGGAGAAGTAACAAATCTTGGAGGGAAAGTAGTTAAAAATAGTTCTGGTTATGCCCTTAAAGATCTAATTATAGGAGCAGAAGGAACACTAGGAATAGTAACAAAAGCTATACTTAAGTTATTACCATTACCTAAGAAGGCTATATCACTACTTATTCCATTCCCAGATTTAGATAGAGCAATTGAAACTGTGCCTAAAATAATAAAATCGAAAACTATACCAACAGCTATAGAGTTCATGCAAAGAGCTGCAATAGTAGCGGCAGAAGAGTTTTTAGGAAAGAAATTCCCTGATTCACAATCAGATGCATATATTTTATTAACCTTCGATGGTAATTCAAAAGAAGAAATAGAAGCAAGCTATGAAAAAGTAGCTAATATTTGTTTGGAAAATGGAGCTTTAGATGTACTTATATCAGATACCGAAGAGAGACAAGAATCTATTTGGTCAGCTAGAGGAGCTTTCCTTGAAGCAATAAAAGCATCAACAACTGAAATGGATGAAGTTGACGTTGTAGTTCCAAGAAATAAGGTTGCAGAATTTATTAAATATACACATCAATTAGAAGAAAAACATGAAATAAGAATAAGAAGCTTTGGACATGCTGGAGATGGTAACTTACACATTTATATATTAAAAGATGCTTTAGATGAAGAAACTTGGAATAAAAAACTTCTTGAAGTAATGGAAGACATGTATGCAAAAGGAAGAGAATTAAAAGGACAAGTTTCAGGAGAACATGGTATAGGTTTAGCTAAGAGACCATATCTTAAAAAAGCTGTACCAGAAGAAAACTTAATTATAATGAAAGGCATAAAGAAAGCCTTTGACCCAAGCAATATTCTAAACCCTGGTAAGGTTATATAGTGATAGAAATGTAAGAGAGGGACACTGTGATGGCTATGTTAATAGTTACTCATGGTGTCCTTTTCTTGTATTATTGTAAATAGTATGTTAATTAGCGATTCTTTGTCGTTTTATGTCTAATGAGATTTTATATACTTACTTCAACTTCTTGTAACGTTGTTGGAAATAAAAGTTGGTAAAATTTGTGCAGTTGTTAAAACTCACAAACAGTCTCATCACAGAAGTTTGTATCTCTCAAAAGTTCTCCTTTATAATTTACAATTTTAAAATTTCCTTCCCTCAAATATTTCTTCCTGTAGTTATTTATTTAACTTCTTAGTTTTTAAATCTTTATAAATTAAATATAGAGATAAGCATGAGAAAATTAAAAATAATCCTAAAGATCCGTAGAAAAGTCTGGAGTCATAAATTGTGAAAGTAAAACCACCATAATAGTTAGAGAGTATATATTTATATACAAGATCATAGGTTAAATTAATCCCATGTGAACTAGTATATTCATAAGTATCATTAGGAGTATGAATGTTAGAATAATCCTCAAAGCCTAAAGTAACTCCATCTATACCTAAAGAGTTAAAAGGGGCATGATCTGAAACATCTTCAAATTTTTTAACATAGTAGATTTTATCATTTTCTAAAATATTTGATAAGTCTTCTATAAGTTTAGAATTACGCACATACTTACCTGAAAAAATTGATAAAGAAGTATCCTTAGTTGAAGCCACCATATCAAAATTTATTAATTTGGAGTCCTTAATAGAATCTAAATTGTTTGTAGCGAAATCTTGAGAACCTAGTAAACCAAATTCCTCTCCGTTTAAGGCTAAAATAATTATATCTCTATCAGGTTTAGGTAAAGAAGCAAGATTTTTAGATAATTCTAATAAAAAAGAAATTCCTGAGGCGTTATCTAAAGCACCTGAATATAGGTTTCCACCTAAATCAATTCCTAAGTGATCAAAGTGAGCAGATAATATAAGAGGAGGTAAGGAGGAATCTCTTCCTTTAATTTTCCCAACTATATTTGGTATATTTGTATCAACAACTTCCATAGGTATGAAGCAATCTAGCGTATAATCCTCTCCAAGTTTATCTAAGATTTCATCGTAGACCTCTTTAGTGATAGAAATATACATGCTACAAGGTGAGTTATATAAAAATGAACTTCTAAAATCACTAGAATTGTCAGAAACATATAACATAAAGGAACCTTGAGAATTTTGAATTACTATACTTTGAGTAAAAATATATAGTTTGCTATCCCTAAACTTTTCACCAAAGGAGAAGGTATTTTCCTTAAAATTCAATAAATCTTCTTTAAAATCTACACCATATTTAAACTCCTTATATACATTTCCACCAGGGGATTTAAGGATTAAACTTGGCGAACCATTTATAAGCTTAGGTGCTTTAACTTTAAACATTTCTCTATAAGCATCATTATAGCTATCAATAGAATTATTCTTAAGTTCATTTATTATATATTCTGAGGTTTTAATATTTCCCTCACTTCCAGCAAGCCGTCCTTCGTATATAGAAGAAGAGAGCTCTTTTATATTATTTAATACATTATCAGTATCAAAAGGTTTGTATGTAAGTTTAAAATAGAGTGAAATTGAAAATAATGTTAAGAAAAGGAGACTTATAAAAGCCAAAATATATTTTTTCATGTTAAACCCCTTATGTAAAAACTATATAAATACATATGATATTTAACCAAAATCTATGACAAGGGGAAACTTGATTATATGAGGATTATTATTATAATAATATATGGAGTAAATTTTTAGGAGGAGAAAATGAATAACATTAATGAAGTATTAAGTAAAGAATTAAATATAAGTTTAAAGCAGGTAGAAAGTGTAATAGAACTAATAGATGGAGGAAACACTGTACCTTTTATAGCTAGATATAGAAAAGAAGTTACTGGTGGGTTAACGGATGAAGTTTTAAGAAAATTTTCTGAAAGGTTAACTTATTTAAGGAATCTTAATGAAAGAAAAGAAAATGTAATAAGAATTATAGAAGAAACAGGAAATTTAACTGAAGAAATAAAAGAAAAAGTATTAAAAGCAGAAACTCAATCAGAAGTTGAAGATATATATAGACCTTTTAAGCCAAAGAAAAGGACCAGAGCTACAATAGCTTTAGAAAAAGGTCTAAAGCTATTAGCTGACCTTATATTCTCAGGAGAATTTAAAGGGGATATACTAGATAAGTCAAAAGAGTTTATTGATGAAGAAAAAGCTGTTTTAAATGAAGAAGAAGCATTAGCAGGGGCTATGGATATAGTAGCAGAACAAATTTCGGACAATGCGGATTATAGAAAATGGCTTAGAGAATTCTTATTTAAAGAGGGGGTACTTGAAACAAAAGGGGGTTCAGAAGAACCAACTCCTTATGAAATGTATTATGACTATTCAGAGCCTGTAAGATTTTTACCTTCACATAGAATATTAGCTATAAATAGAGGAGAAAAAGAGAAAATATTAAATGTAAAAGTAGTAGCTAATGAAGAAAAAATAATTACTTATCTAAAAAATAGAATACTTAAAGGTAATAGTGAAACAGATAAGTATTTAGAAGAAGCCATAAAAGATTCCTTAAAAAGACTTATATATCCTTCTATTGAAAGAGAAATAAGAAGTGAGCTAACAGAAAAGGGAGAAGAGGGAGCTATAAGAATATTCAATGAAAATCTTAAATCCCTACTTATGCAATCCCCTATAAAAGGTAAAGTAGTTATGGGATATGACCCAGGCTTTAGAACAGGATGTAAAGTAGCTGTTTTAGATGATACGGGTAAATTTTTAGAGAAGGCTACAGTTTATCCAACAGTACCTAAAAAGGATATAAAAGGAACTATAAAGGTTTTAAAAGAGTTAATAAATAAATATGGTGTTGACGTAATATCATTAGGAAATGGTACAGCATCTAGAGAATCAGAAGAAGTGCTTGCAGAAATGATTACTGAAATCAAAAAAGAAACAGGCAGAGATGTATACTACTGCATAGTTTCAGAAGCAGGAGCATCAGTTTATTCTGCGTCAGAACTTGCTCAAAAGGAATACCCTGATTTAGATGTAACAATAAGAGGTGCTATATCAATAGGAAGAAGACTTCAAGACCCTCTAGCAGAACTTGTTAAGATAGACACTAAATCCATTGGAGTAGGTCAATACCAACATGATGTAGCAGTTAAAAAACTTGATGAATCTCTAAAAGGAGTAGTAGAAGATTGCGTAAATAAGGTTGGCGTAGACTTAAATGTTGCGACACCATCTTTACTTAGTTATATATCAGGAATAAATACCTCTATTGCAGCTAATATAGTAGCATATAGAGAAGAAAATGGAAAATTCAAAAATAGAAAAGAACTTTTAAAGGTTAAAAGATTAGGACAAAAAGCATATGAGCAGTGTGCAGGTTTCTTAAGAGTAATGGAAAGCAGCGAGCCTCTAGATAATACAGCTGTACATCCAGAGTCATACGTAACAGCTAACAATCTTATAAAAGAATTAGGATATTCGAAAGGTGAACTTAAAAAAGCTTCTTTAACAGATATTGAAGGAAGAGTTCAAGAAATAGGAATAAAAGAACTTGCAGCAAGACTTAATGTAGGAGAACCTACATTAAAAGATATAGTAGGTGAACTTAAGAAACCAGGAAGAGATCCAAGAGAGGAACTTCCAAAGCCTATATTTAAATCAGGAGTAATTGATTTAAAAGATTTAAAACCTGGAATGGAATTAATGGGAACTGTTAGAAATGTATCAGACTTTGGAGCTTTTGTAGATATAGGAGTTCACCAAGATGGATTAGTTCATAAATCTCAAATGGCTAATAGAAGAGTAAATCACCCCCTAGACATAGTTAAATTAGGAGATATAATTAAAGTTAAGATTATAGAGGTTGATGAAAAAAGAAAAAGAATATCCCTGTCCATGAAGGATGTTTCACAAGAATAAAAAATATCTTGTCAAAAATTAAACTTGGATATATAATAAAGACAAGAAGAAAAAAATTAAATTATCTTCAGGGCGGGGCGTAATTCCCCACCGGCGGTATAGCCCGCGAGCTAAGTTTTTTAGCATGATTCGGTGAAACTCCGAGGCCGACAGTATAGTCTGGATGAAAGAAGGTAGTAATTAGGATTACTTAGTTATTATGCCCTGAATCTCATGATTCAGGGCTTTTGTTATTTTTTATTATCCTAATATTGCCCAGGAAGATATATCTTTAGGAGGCGTATTATAAATGAACGATTCAAGATTAAACAAACAAATTAGGATTGCACTATTATCAGGAATAGCTTTTGTACTAATGTATTTTGATTTTCCGCTACCATTTTTTCCACCATTTTTGAAAATTGATGTATCTGATATTCCAGCTTTAATAGGAGCTTTTTCTCTAGGACCAGTAGCAGGTATAGTTATAGAACTTATTAAAAATATTCTTTATACCTTAATTAAAGGATCATCTTCAATGTTTATAGGAGAGTTCGCGAACTTTGCTATAGGAGCTACTTGGGTGTTTGTAGCAGGATTTATATATAATAGAAATAGAACTTTCAAGACAGCAATAATAGGTTTAGTTTCATCAGTATTAGCAATGACTGTAATGGCAGTATTATTAAACTACTTTGTATTACTACCTATGTATGTTAATGTTTTTAAAGTTGATTTAGGTGGAAGCATAGGAAGTTTTATTGCGGTAGCAACAGTACCATTTAACATTTTAAAAGGAGCCATTTCATCAACTGCAACAGTATTACTATATAAACCAGTAATTGCAGTAATAAATAGACAGTCTATAAGAACAGTAAAATATTAGATTAAAAATAAAAAACCTCGGATATTCCGGGGTTTTTATATTTGCTCTAATGTTAGGACATTTATCTTTTCCACATTATAAGAGCATCTTCTTTATTATCTTCATAGTAGTTTTTTCTAATTCCTTCTTCAGAAAAACCTAATTTTTTGTATAACCACTGAGCAGGAAGATTAGATACTCTTACCTCTAAAGTTATTTCCTTTGCACCTCTAGCATAAGCCTTATCTAAAAGCGCATTTAATAAAGTTTCACCTATACCTTTGCATCTATAATCTGGATGAACCGCTATATTAGTAATATGAGCTTCTTCTAATATCACCCATATACCTCCATAAGCTATTACTCTGTTGTCCATAATAACAACTAAATAAGAAGCTAATTTATTTTTTAGCTCTCTCTTAAAAGAATCATAGCTCCAAGGAATGGGAAATGAAAAAATAGAAATCTCACATATATCAACAAGATGTTCAGAAGTCATGTCTACAATTGTGAATTGTTTAGAATTAAATTCATCCATTACTCTAATCCTAATTTCCTTTCATACTCTCTTTCAGCTTGGGATTTCCTTAAATAAAGAGGTATTGAATTATTAATATCATCTTTTTCACCATTTAAAAGTCTAGCAAGACCTAATTCTCCTAAAGAAGAAGCCCTTGTATAATTAAGATGAAGAGGAGGGAAAACCGCTTCCTTTTTTAAATCCTTAAGCTCCACCTTATATTTTATTGTTCCATCACCTATAAAAAGAACCTGTTCATTATATTCATTTAATATTTCAGAAAGTTCTTTAAGAGAAATATTAAGGTAATCAGAAAGCCTTGTAAGCTTACCATCTATATTCTTATATAAAGCTGTATAGACATTACCTCTTAAAGCATCCATAACAGGACATATAATACCAGTAAAGTTAAATACGTTATAAGCTAAGCCATCTAGGTTTGAAATAGAAACAAAAGGCTTATTTATACCTAATGACATACCTTTTATGGTGGCAAGACCTATTCTAAGTCCAGTAAAGGAACCAGGACCTTCAGAAATAACAAAACCATCTATATCCTTTATCTTTAAATTATTATTTTTAAGTAAAGTTTCAATCATAGGTAAAAGTAATACAGAATGTTGCTTTTGATAATTTAAATTATATTCACCTAAAACTCCATTTTCATTTAAAAGTGCAACAGTTGCAACAGCTGTTGAAGAATCTACACTTAATATATTCATAGTTTTAACTCCTTTATGTACGAATAACCTTCCCCATAAGGTCTGATAGATATTTTTCTATACTCATCTCCTAAGTGCGGAAGTTTTTTAATGCTTATGTGGACAAAATCTTCTGGAATGATATCCTCTATGTAGTTAGCCCATTCAATTAGACTCACGCCATTACCAAAAATATATTCATCAAAACCTATAGCCATAATTTCATCAGAATCATTTACTCTATAAACATCAAAGTGGTAAAGCGGAAGTCGTCCGCTATTATATTCATTAACAATTGTAAAGGTTGGGGAAGTAATATGCTCAGATATACCTAGACCCTTAGCAAATCCTTTAGAAATATGGGTCTTACCCGTTCCTAAATCACCAGTTAAACAAAATACATCACCAGCCTTAGCTAATTCACCTAGCATATAGCCAATGTGCATAGTTTTTTCTACAGAATCAACAATAAATTCCATAAGTAAACTCCTTTTCTTTAAAGTATCTTCTTACTATTCTATCCAACTTCGTAAAAAAAGAAAAGAAGTAAAGAGTGAAATAATTAAGAATTTATTAAATGTTAGGAATATCCTTTGAATATAATAATACTATGTAATACAATAAGAAATGTAAGTAAATAAGTCGGAGGAAAATTATGAAAAAGATTACCTTTGGGATGTTAATTATAAATCTTATAGCATTTATAGTTTTATCCATATATCCAAAGATGACTTTATCTAGTAAAGCAAATGAGTCTAATAAGATTAGAGAACCTTTTTTTAATATAATGACATCTAATAAGTCAGTGTATTTAATGGTTAATGAGCTAGTTAAAGATAAACATAACGTAGAATATTTGGCGAAAGACCAAGAAGAAATAAAAAGCTTTACTTTTGATGAAGATGTGATAAACAATATTTCCAATATGGATTTATTTATATATACAGGCAAAAATTTTGAACCTTGGGCTACTGATTTAATATCAGAATTAAAAAAAGATAAGGTATCAGTTGTAGATATTTCAAGAGGGACTAAGGTATTAACTATCGAAGGTGGAAATGAAAATCCATATTATTGGATGGACTTTGAAAACTATAAGATAGCTTTATTTAATATTAAAAATGAGCTCCAAGCTTATGACCCTAACAATAAAGAATACTATGAGACTAATTATAATGATGTTATAAAGGGATTTGAAGAAGCATATCTAGATAAGCTAACTGTACTTAAGAATTTAGAAAGTGCAGACTTCTATTATGCCGACTATTCTTTAGAGTACTTTGGCAAATATATAAACAGTAAAGTACAAGCGTTAGATAATAATAAGCTAGATAAACTTATAAAATCTAAAGCTCATAATAAGATAGTGTTATATAGTGATGATAAACAAATTGATAAATATAGAGAAACTCTAGAGTTAAATAATGTTCACTTAATAAAAGTGAAGTATTATAGTGAAGATAAGGATTACGTTCATACTTTAGAAGAGGCTATAGATGAGCTATTTAAAAGTTTAAACCTAACTTTAGGCACTAAAAAGCTAGAATGAAAAAATATTTGATAAATATGTTGCAAATAAATTGGGATTATGATATTATAACTATTGTGTCTTAGGGGTATGGCTCAACGGTAGAGTAGTGGTCTCCAAAACCATTGGTTGTGGGTTCAAATCCTACTGCCCCTGCCATATATGTCCAGCAGAATTATTCTGTTGGATTTTTTGTTTTATATAAAGAATAGGAACATAAATTTAAAATAATAAAAACAAAAAAAGCTGGATGAAAATCCAGCTTGTTTATTTTTCTATCTTATTCATTTTTAATTTCATATATTCTACTATAAGCTCGTCTAAGTATTGGCTTAACTGAAGGCGAGGAGCTTCCTCGTCGCAAGTAACGCTAATTTCGTTAAGGGTATCTCTAACTTCTGATATATACTTATCTAGCTCAAATAGATTTTTTTCTATTTTATCCATATCCATATACACCTCCATGGGTATGCATAGTTGTATTAAAGCGAGTTATTATTACCAAAGACTCCATTAACAGTTGTATCATTTAGTTTATCCACTATACTTTTAAAGTTAGGCAATTTATTAGACATATCTCTATTTAAACTTTTAAATATTTCCACAATATAAATGCTATCATCTATATTTATTGGACATGATAGTATAAGTAAAACCTCTTTACCTTTATTCTCTAATTTCGCGAAAAGATTATTGTTAGTAAGAGCTTTGCTGCAAACACAATTTTTGCATGGAGATTCATTTTCAAAATGCTTGTAGCAAGGTATATTAGAGTATTCCAATGAATCTGAATCAAAGACTAATTTATTTATGGGGTCAACAATTCTTATATAATCATAAAAGCCTTCTATAATGGACAGTTTTTTAAAAATTTCTTTTAAAATGTTCATATAAACAATCGAGCCTCCATAAGATAATAAATAGTACTATAATAATATTATATATGTAAACTCATTGATTTACAATATATCCTAAAAATATAAGATTTTTTTAATGAATTATAGGATATTACTAATAATATAGTACTATGTTATAATCTAGTTACTTGGATAGATAGGATTGATTTTATGGAATGGATAAAGAGTTTTTTCAGCTACAATATAAGAAATATTGACTATAACTTAGATGAAAATAAAAATAGAGTCAATAAGGAATTTGAAAAAGAGAATAACAACTTGATTTTACTTAGAATAAAATTTGTATGTATAGCTATAATTATTTTAAGTGCTTATTATGTCTATATAGATTTTGTAACCTTTAAAGAACTAGAGGGTACATATTATCTTAGAAATCTTAGAGTTATGCATTTTATAATAATTTTAGGATGTTTTTTATATTTAGGTATTTATGAATTTTATTTAAAAAAGAATAAGAATGTTAAGGATAAACATATATCTTTTGTTATTAAAATATACTTAATTTCAACTTTATTGGTAGGGATGTTGTCATCTTTAAATAGTCAATATCTTACAGGAAACATAGATTCATATATTATAGTTTGTGTCCTTGTTGCAGCAGCACTTCCTTTGGAACCAATTTTTATGTTTTGTACTTTTTTTATGAATCACGCTATGTTTATAGTGGGTTTAAATTTAATTGTGCAAGATAAATATGAATTGGCAACCAAAGAAATTAATTCAACTATTATGGTCATAATGACTTATATATTAGTAGTAATTACATATAGATTCAGAAAAGATGATTATTACAATAAAAGTAACTTAGAAAAATTATTTGAAATAAATCCGTATCCTTTAATTATAGAAAGATTTAAGGATGGAAAAATCATAAAGGTTAATAAAAAAATACTAGAATTTTATGATATATCTTTAGAAGAAAGTAAAAATTTAACTGAAAAAGATCTCTATTCTAATCATGAAGAGAGAAATAATATTATAAAAAGGTTAGAAAATGAAGGAAATATATATAATTACATATTAGAACATAAAACCAAAGATGGCTTAAGTAAATGGGTTATTGCTAATTATGAGGTTATTAATTATAGAGGAGAAAAATGTATTCTCTGTGGAATGACTGATATAACAGAACTAAAAAAGATGGAGTCTGAATTAATAAAAAACGCAACCACAGATGTTTTAACTGGAGTATACAATAGAAGAACAGGGATGGAGATATTACAGAAAAAACTTACCTCAGATTCAAAAGAACTTTTGGAATTAACCATATGCTTTATAGATATAAATAAGTTAAAGTATGTAAATGATAATTATGGACATTCAGAAGGGGATTACTACATATCTACAGTTTGTAAAGTACTGAAAAGTGAAATAAATAAAGATGATATTCTCTTTAGATTTGGTGGAGATGAATTTATAATTGCCTTTATAGATAAATCCTCAGAAGAAGTTGAAAAGATATGGACAGATATAAATCTTAAATTTAAAAATATAAATAATTCAAACCACAAACCTTATGATATAACAGTAAGTCATGGAGTATATCAATATAATTCAAATATGCAAATCACATTGGAAGAGGTTATACATTTGGCTGATGAAGAGATGTATAAAGATAAATATTGTAAGATATAATAGAAAAAGATTTGTTTTGAAGAGCTACCTAGATCGGTAGCTCTTTTTGTTTAATACCATTTTTCTTAAAAATCCTTTTTTATATTGGTAAAAAAGAATCTAATGAGACTTGCACTACTATTCGGTAGGCGCGTATGTCAGTGCAGGTCTAATACTTTTTTATATTAAGAATAAAGTAAACTTTTTGATAAAAAGCTTGCAAAAAAGTCACAGAAAAAGTAGACTGCGTTAAGAAAGCAAGAAAGCAAGAAAGCAAGAAAGCAAGAAAGCAAGAAAGCAAGAAAGCAAGAAAGCAAGAAAGCAAGAAAGCAAGAAAGCAAGAAAGCAAGAAAGCAAGAAAGCAAGAAAGCAAGAAAGCAAGAAAGCAAGAATTGAAAAATTCTTGCTTTCTTGAATAATAAATAAAAATATTTTTAAGCCTCTAAGATCTCAGCTTCAAGACTATCCATAAGTTCTTGAACCTTGACTATTTTATCTAAGCGATATGCATTTTCTCCACAGAATACTAGCCCATTATCTACATCGCCTTTAACTGAATTTATTAAAGCTTCAGTTATACAATATGGGGTTGTAGCTGGATTACATGGGGTTAAACAAGCGTAACACCTAGTAACTTTAGAGCCTTCAAGTTCAACTTTTTTCATGAATGGATTTTTTATAGCACGACCAGGCATACCGGCAGGACTTTTAACAATACCTATATCTTCACGTGAACTGCTTAAATATGCATTTTTAAAGTTGATGTGAGCATCACATTCTTCAGTAGTTACAAATCTTGTAGCCATTTGAACTCCACTGGCACCAAGTTGTAAGTACTTTGCAATATCGTAACCAGTAAAAATTCCACCAGCAGCAATTACAGGAATAGATTTATTATATTTATCCTCATAAACCTTAACTGCTTCAACTATATCAACTATAATTTTATCGAAATCTATGTTATCTTCAATAAGTTCTTCTTTAGAAAATCCTAAATGTCCTCCAGCCTTAGGGCCTTCTACCACTATAGCATCTGGAGCTACACCATGGTGTTTATCCCAAAGTTTTAGAATAACATTACAGGCCTTTAGTGAAGAAACTATAGGAGCAAGCTTCACATTAAAACCTTTAGCTAATTTAGGTAAAGCCGTTGGAAGTCCAGCACCTGAAATTATTAAGTCTACGCCAGCTTCTATAGCAGCTTTTACATGCTCATCATACTGTTTCATAGCAACCATAAGATTAACACCTATTACTCCATTTAAAGCATTTTCTTTAGCTGTTTTTATATGTTTTTTTAAAGCTCTTAGGTTAGCTTCAAGATTGTTAGTATAAAAATCTTCTTGGTCATAACCTATTTGAGCGCCTGATATTATACCTATACCACCTGCATTAGCAACAGCCGCAGCTAGTTTAGAAGAGGATACGCCTACACCCATTCCTCCTTGTATTATTGGTAGTTTAGATACTAAGTTTCCTATTTGTAGAGGTTTTATATTCACCATACACAACTCCTTTATATTAAAAACCTTTGAAAGTAAAATACTTTCACAATCAAAGTATTTTATAGAGTAATTATAGATTATAATTAGAGAATTAACAAGAAAATTTATTTTATATAAATATTGAATGAAAAAAATATATAAATTTAATGTATAATAAGAATATATGTATTCATATAGGAGGGGATTATGAAAAATAAATTATTAAAAGTGGTTGTTACTAATTTATCATTAATTATTTTTACTTCTATTTTTGGTTATGAGGTAAATGCTTTAGAAATAAATCCAGATATAAATGGAGATAATATAATTAATGAAGAGGATTTAAATGAATTAAGTAAATACTACAATACTAATAGAGAACAATTTGATTTTAATAAGGATGGTATAGTTGATATTTATGATTTTACAATTATAAGTAAATATATAAATAGTGATTTATATAAAACGTATAATTCCAATGGAGTATTAATACAATCATTTAAAGTAGGAGAAATAGATAAAGCTATCCAGTTAGCAGTTACCATAAACGGGAGGGTAGTTAACAATGATAATGGACAAACTATATGGGACAAGACTTCATATTGGACTTTTAATGGAGAATTTCCTAATGGAAATTATAGCAATTTGTTTAACGCAATAAAAAATACTGGTAATTTATCAGAAGGGAGGGTTTTTACTAAATACGGAACAGAAATTTTAAATAATTCAATTAACTTGAAAAGGACAATAGGAGTAACTAATACAAATGGTTTGAACTTTAGAGAAGAACCATCTACGTCTTCTAGAGTATTGAATATTTTGTCTAACGGAGTTATGATGGAAATAATAGGAAAAAACAATGGGTTTTATGAAGTGAAATTGTATAGAGAAGATGGAACATTTACATTAGGATATATACATCAGTTATATTTGGATATAATACAGGATGATAACTTAGAATCAAACTTTGGTTATATAGCAGCTAAATATGAATCAAGTTTCAATGTAGGTGCAATATCAGATAACCCGGAGGATAAAGGCGGTGCATCATTTGGAATGTTTCAGCTTGCATCAAAGACCGGTTCTTTAGGAACATTTATGATTTGGTTGCAGAGTGAAAATAATTATATATATACTATATTAAATAACGCAAAGATAGCAGATAATGATTCTTATGGAGAGAACTATAAATCCGCTTGGAGAAGTATTGCTACTAACAACTTTGAAGAGTTTTTTAGAGTTCAACTGAAATTTGTAAAGAGTCAATATTATGATCAATTTTTAAGAATATGTAAAAATAATGGATATGATCCTGGTATACTTTTAAATTATTATTCAACTAGAAATATGATATTTTCAACTTCAATTCAACATGGGCCTACTGGAGCATATAATTTAATTTCTCCTATAAATAAAAATTCGTCTTTAAATGATTTTATCACTAATGTTTATGATAATAGATTAAATCAAATAGCTAAATCTTATCCAGTCGGATCCAATATATATAATGCAGTGAAAAATAGATATACAAACGAAAGCGAAGATATAAAAAGAAGTTATAGTAGAGAGATATCCTATTAGGAGTGAGATGGATGATTAAGAAAATATTAGTAGCAATATTAGTTATAGCCACCATTATTTGTGTAATATTTGGTATTAAGGATTACCAACAATCAAAAAGTGTAGATGAAGGGAAAAAAAATCTTATCGATGAAGCTTCTAGAATAAAAGATGATGAAGCTTATGGAGAAGAAATAGTAATATCATTCAGTGTTATGTTTAAGAATATGGTTAATAATAAAGAGTCAGATTTATCATATTTAGGAGATATAATAAATACTAACAGCGAGGCATATTCAGTTATTAAAAATAAAATCAAAGAGTATAGAGATAAAAATATAACAATAGATAATTTAGATTATTATATTGATAGTGTGGAAAAAATAAAAGAAGATGATTTTAAAATATATGTAACTTTAGATGAATCTATAAGAACTGATACAAAAAGTGAAAAAATAAAAAAGAGCATTGAAATAAAGTTAAAATTAGCCAATGATAAAGGAATATATGAATATAAAGAAATATAAAAGAGGTAAACAATGAGTATAACATTTGATAAACTTAATTTAAATAAAGACATGGTTGAAGCTTTAAAAAACTTAAAGATAACAGAGGCTACAGAGGTACAAGAAAAATCTATACCATTAGCTTTAGAGGGAAAAAATATTTTAGCACAATCAGAGACAGGAACAGGGAAAACTTTAGCATATCTATTACCATTAATAGAAAAACTTCAAAAAGATAAAAAAGAGATGCAAGCTATAATACTTGCACCAACTTATGAACTTTGCATGCAGATACATAATACAATTTTAGAACTGAAAAAAGAAAGCGGAGTTTCTATAACTTCTACTCAATTAATAGGCAGTGCTAATATAGCTAGACAGATAGAAAAATTAAAAGATAAACCTAACATATTAGTTGGATCAGCTGGAAGAGTATTAGAATTAATAAGAAAGAAAAAAATAACTGCGAGTACAATTAAAACTATAGTTCTAGATGAAGTTGATAAACTTTTAGATAATAAAAATATTCCTTTAATAAAAGAAATAGTAAAAAACACACAAAAGGTAGATCAATTTTTGATGTTTTCTGCAACTATTAATAACAGCAGTTTACAACTTTCTAAGGAATTAGTAGAAGATTTAGAAGTTATAAGAGTAAAGGGTAGTAATAAAGTAAATGAAGATATAACTCATAACTATATTATGGTTGAGGAAAGAAAAAAGATTGAATATTTGAGAAAGCTTATACATGCAGCTAGACCTAAAAGAGCAATAGTATTTATAAGTAATAGCTTTAATGTTGATCAAACTTTAGAAAAATTGAAGTTTCATAAAATAAATGCAGCAACTATTCATGGAGAGATAGATAAAGATGAAAGAAAAAATGCATTAGAAAGTTTTAGAAAAGGAAAAATTCAAGTATTAGTGGCATCTGATGTAGCAGCTAGAGGATTAGATATAAAAGGAGTTACTCATGTAATTAATCTAGATACTCCAAGAGACCCTAAAAATTATCTTCATAGAGTAGGTAGAGTAGGTAGAGCTGGAGAAAAAGGAGAAGCATATTCCTTAGTTGACAATAGAGATCTTAATAACATAAGAATATATGAAAAAGATTTAAACCTAAAATTTAATAGAAAATATGTTTACATGGGAAAAGTATTGCAAGACTAAGAGTTTTAACATGATAAAATATTGGAAACTAATAAAAAAACAGTTATAATGAAATTAAGAAAATAAAGGGCGGATAATCCGCCTTTTATAATATTATCTTTGGAGGTAAGCTATATGAGCATGCATGAAAACGAAGTCATACTAGATTATTCAGTTAAGGACTTATTTGGGATATTTATTAAAGTTGCAAAAAGAGATTTTCCTAATTTTAAAGAAAAAACAGCAGTAGGAACCAAGGTTGAAAAAAAGGTTGGAGCATACTCTGGAAAGACAGCAACTATGACTGTAGAAATAACTGATTTTGAGAGAAATAAGGTTTATGAGATAACTAGTACTAGTCCTAATGGGCAAGTATATACTTCAAGATATGAGTTTGAAGAATTAGAAGAAAACAAAACAAAAGTATCTCTTAGCGAAACAGAAGCTTCAGGAGGAATATTTGCAATTATTAATTCTTTTATAGTTAAATACTTATTTAAAAAAAGAATAAACAGAAGATTTGAATACTTTGTAAAAGGGCTTGAAGCAGAAGCTAAAGAGTTAATTGAGAGAAGAGAAAATAGTGGCAGAAGAAAGAATGAAGATGATGATGGAGAAGAGATAGCATCAGAAGAAGAATAAAAGATAATAATTAATGATGAAGGGACAGGGTAAAATGAAAAAAGTTATAATAAATGCCGATGATTTTGGATTAACAAAAGGTGTGTCATTAGGTATATTAGATTCTATGGAAAAAGGGGTAGTAACAGAAACTACTGCCATGGCAAATGGACTATATATAAAGGAAGCTATTGAAGAGGCAAAAGTTAGAGGAGTAAAAAATGTAGGAGTTCACCTAACTTTAACCTGGGGTAAACCAATACTTCCTAGAGAAGAGATAAAATCCATAGTTTCAGAAGAGGGAAATTTTCATAGAAGAATAGATTTAGTTGAAAATATAAACTATGAGGAAGTTAAAAAAGAATTTAAAGCGCAGATAGAAAAGATTATTTCCATGGGAATAGTGCCAACTCATTTAGATGGACATCATCATGCATTTGCGTTTACAAATGAGGGGCTAGATGTTGTATTTGAACTAGCAAAAGAATATAACCTTCCAGTTAGATGCCCGTTTATAGAAAATTTAAATTACTTCAAAGATAATAATATAAAAACAACGGATGATATGTGTATCGATTTTTATAATGAAGGAGTAAGTGAAGATTACTTAATAAAGGTATTAGAAGACGCTAAAGATGAGGAAGTATTAGAAATAATGTGTCATCCAGCATATGTAGATGAGGATTTAATAAATGCAACCTCATATAACAAACATAGAGCAGAGGAATTTAGGGTTTTAACTTCAGAAAAAATTAAAACATATATTAATGAAAATAATATTGAGCTGATAGGCTTTAAAGAAATATAAACAAAAATAGACACTTCTAAAAAATAGATTTTTAGAGGTGTCTATTTCTTTGTAGGTAAGTACTGAAAATATATATTGTAATAGTTAAAATGAAAATGCATATATCAATGTTCCATTAAAAAGTTGGTGCACAAATAAAGTTTTAGAAATGTAACTGAGAGATAGTATCACCAACTTTTAATTCCAACATTGTTATAAGAAAATAAAGACTATAGTACCAATCAATTTACCGTATAGTATGGAAAAATAGAAGTAATACTAAATCTAGAAAATAAAAAGGAGTGATATTAAATGGCTCACAAAAATAACAAAAATTCTAAAGAAAATAAAAAAGCAGGTCAAAAAACTCAAAAGGAATTAAATAAAATGAAAATGGAGACAGCTAACGAAATAGGTTATTCAAAAGAGTCAAGAAAACTTGGCAAAAATGAGCCTAGAAAAAGAGATCCAGAACAAAGTTAATAGCCTTTAGGGCTATTTTATTTTGCTTGCAATTATTGGATATAGAAATAAATTGTAACAAATTAATGAGTAGGCTAAAATAGTATTAATTAGAAAATGTTGAGAGGGATTTTAAATGGATATTTTTTTAGCAAGGCAACCAATATTTGATAAAAAAAATAAAATAATAGCCTACGAATTATTATTTAGAACTGGAATGTTAAATAAATATAATAGTGTAGATGGAGATAATGCAACAATAGAAGTCATAAAAAATACTTTATTTAATTTTGGAATAGAAAAAATAGCTAAAAGTAAAAAGGTATTTATTAATTTCACTGAAAATATTTTAAAATCTAACATTTTAGATTTGTTGTCTCCAGAATATGTTATAGTTGAAATTTTAGAAGATATAGAACCAACCCTAGAGATAATTAACATATGTAGAAAGCTTAAGGAAATGAAATACACAATAGCCCTAGATGATTTTGTTTTTCATGATAAATATAAGAGTTTGATGGGGTTTGTTGATATTATTAAAGTCGATTTTAGGATTACTAAAGGGGAAGAGCGAAAAGAAGTTATTAAAAAGATAAAAAACAAAAATATAAAGTTTCTAGCTGAGAAAGTGGAGACCATAAAGGAATTTAATGATGCAGTAAAATATGGGTATTCGTATTTTCAAGGCTATTACTTAAGTAAACCCGTAGTTATATCAGGTAAAAAAATACCTGAAAATAAGATTATACATATGAGATTAATGGAGGAATTAAACTCTAAGGACTTTTCATTAGAAAAGGTTGAAGAGTTGATAAAAAAAGATATATCTTTGTCTTATAAATTGCTCAGAATAGTAAATTCAGCTGAATTTGGATTAAAGTATAAAATTACATCCATAAAACAAGCCCTATCATATACAGGAGAAACTCAGGTAAAAAAATGGTTGTATTTAGTATCAATAAAAGCAATAGGGGATGACAGACCTGATTTTATAATATTTGAATCTTTAGCAAGAGCAAAATTTGGTGAATTAATATTTCTGAAAACAAGATTCAAGAATGATTCATTTAATGCTTATTTGACAGGTATGTTATCTTTAGTTGATGTGATTTTAGAAAAACCAATAGATGAGATACTTGAGGAAATTTTAGTTGATGAGGAAGTAAAAAGTGCATTAATAGGAGAAAAAAACAATAAATATGGTTTCTTATTATCTTTAATATTAAATTATGAACAAGGAAAGATAGATAAGATATTTGAACTTATGGAATATTTTAATATTAGCACGGATGAATTAAGAAGTAGTTATATGGAATCTATAGAGTGGAGTCATAGAAATAATTTATAACAAGTATTTTAAGTAATAAAACTTGCGCTAGTAAGAAATTTATGTTAATATAACTAATGTTCAAAAACATATAGGGGTATGGCTCAATTGGTAGAGTAGTGGTCTCCAAAACCATTGGTTGTGGGTTCGAGTCCTACTGCCCCTGCCATAAAAGACTTTAATCAGATTTTGATTAAAGTCTTTTTATTGCTTAAAATTTTATTACAAAAAAGACTTTTAATTGAATGAAAAATGACTATATGATACTATAAAAGTTGTTGAATATTTAAATAGAAGGTCAATTAATAAAATAGATTTGTAAAATTTAAAAAAAGAGAGGTTTGTTTTATGAAAGTTTTAATTACTGGAGCAAAAGGACAATTAGGAAAGCAAATTACTAATATATTAAGAAATGGACAATCAGAAATAGGTAAGCTACCAAAAGAATATGAAAATGTTGAAATTATAGGTGTGGATGTTGATGTACTTGATATTACAGATATAAATGCTGTAAGAAGTTATTTAACTGCTGTTAAGCCAGAAATTATAATAAATTGTGCGGCGTATACAAATGTAGATGCCTGTGAAAGCAATGAAGATTTAGCTTTTAAAATAAATGCGTTAGGACCTAGAAATTTGGCAATAATATCTAATGAAGTAAATGCTAAAGTGATCCATGTGTCTACTGATTATGTATTTAGTGGAGAAGGAACAGTGCCATTTAAGGAGTATGATGAAACAATACCTGTAAGTGTTTATGGAAAAACTAAACTAGCTGGAGAAAAATTTGTAAGAGAAATAGCTGACAAATATTATATAATAAGAACAGCTTGGCTATATGGATATGAAGGTAGCAATTTTGTGTATACTATAATTAAAGCAGGAAAAGAAAAAGGTTATTTAACAGTTGTAGATGATCAAAGAGGAAATCCAACCAATGCAGAAGATTTAGCACATCATATGTTAAAAGTTGCTGTTACAGAAGAATATGGTACTTATCACTGTACAGGAACTGGAGAGTGTTCTTGGTATGATTTTGCTAGCAAAATCATTGAATTTTCTAATATAGAATGTAAAGTTGATCCAGTTACTTCTAATGATTATGTAAGAGCAGCAAAAAGACCATCTTATTCATCTTTAGATAACATGATGTTAAGAGTCACTATTGGAGATGAAATGAGAAACTGGGAAGATGCGCTAAAAGTATTTTTAAATAATAAAAAATAACATATTTAGTAACCTATTTATAAATATTATGAGGAATATGTTGCCTTTTTATACTCTATATATAAAGATTTAGTAACAAAATTGTAGTTTAATAGACACTAGTAAGTTAATTATGATAGAATTGTATTGCAAAAGTTATGAAGAAAATGGTATTTAAGTAACTTTAAATAAATTAAATTCTTAATTTTGGAGGGTAACATGCAAAATTTAGATTATAATATTCCTAAAAAAATCAACGGAGAAATAAGCATGAGTTTAAAAATATATTCACTTTTTAAAAGGATATTTGATGTTGTTAGTTCAACTTTATTATTAATAATTTTATCTCCATTGTTTTTGATTTTAATTGTCTTAGTTAAATTAGATTCAAAAGGTCCAGTGTTTTTTGGACATAAAAGAATAGGATATAAAGGAGAAACCATAAGTGTCTATAAGTTTAGAAGTATGGTTCAGAATGCAGAAGAGGTTTTGAAAAACTTTACACCAGAGCAAAAAGTGGAGTTTGAAAAAAATTTCAAACTAGATGATGATCCAAGAGTTACTAAAATAGGAGCATTTTTGAGAAAAACCAGCTTAGATGAACTTCCTCAATTAATTAATATAATTAAAGGGGATATGAGTGTAGTAGGTCCTAGGCCTATAGTTCAAAAGGAAGTAGTTAAATACGGAAAATATGCAGAAAAACTTTTTTCTGTAAAGCCAGGTTTAACTGGATTTTGGCAAGCAAATGGCAGAAGTGATACTACCTATGATGAAAGAGTACAAATGGATATGTATTATATAGATAATAGATCTATAGTATTAGATATAAAGATATTATTTAAGACAGTTATAGCTGTTATAAGAAAAGAAGGGGCAATTTAAAGTAAGAGGGGATGACATTAACTATGTTATGTGCGTTAATAATGGCTGGGGGAAAAGGTACAAGATTTTGGCCACTTTCAACAGAGGAAAAACCAAAACAATTTTTATCATTAATAACTGAAGATACTATGCTTCAAATGACCATAAAAAGACTAGAAGGGTTGGTTCCAGTAGAAAGAATATTTATTTCTACTGGAGAAAGATATATAAATTATGTTAGAGAACAATTGCCAGATTTGCCTTTAAGAAATATAATTATTGAACCAGAGGCTAGAAATACTGCGCCTTGTATAGCGTTATCAGCTATGGTTATAAATAGATATTATAAAGAGGCAACTATAGCAATTCTTCCATCTGATCATTTAGTGGAAAATGAGGAAGAATTCAAAAATAAACTTCTTGCAGCTTATGAATATACTAAAAAAGACAAAGAAGCTATTGTTACTTTAGGTATGAAACCTAATAGACCAGAAACTGGCTATGGATACATTAATCTAAATAAGAAAATTGATACTATAAGAAATTCAGATATATATCAGGTTAATAAGTTTATAGAAAAGCCTAATTATGAAAAGGCTTTAGAATATTTAGATGCAGGTACATACCTATGGAATGGTGGTATGTTTATTTGGAATAATGATTCCATACTTAACTCTATTAGAGAGTTATTACCAAATACGTATGATGCATTAAAGGAAGTTATGCAAATCAATGAGGATTTTTTGCAAGACATAATAAATGAAAACTATAAAAAAGTTGATAATATATCTATAGATTTTGGAGTTATGGAAAAAGTTCAGAACATATATGTTATTCCAAGTGAATTTGGATGGGATGATGTAGGAAATTGGACTAGTATAGAAAGATATAGTGAGTTGGATGAAAAAGGGAATGTGTTTAAAACAGAAGGTATAGCATTTGAATCTAAAAACAATATAGTTGTAACAAACAAACCTATACTTCTTAATAATGTAAAAAATTTAATTGTTGTTGAGACTGATGAGTATATAATGATATCATCAAAAAGTAAGGAACAAGACATTAAAGAGGCCAAAAAATATTTGGATAATATAAGTATATTAGAGAGGTAGAAATAAATGAAAAAGGCACTAATAACAGGAATAACTGGTCAAGATGGATCTTATTTAGCAGAATTACTTATGGAAAAAGGATATAAGGTATATGGATTAATTAGAAGAAAGAGTAATGTTGACTATGGCAATGTAGAACATATAAAAGAAAAAATAAATTTTATCTATGGAGATATGATTGATATAGTTTCTTTGATAAATGCTATTAACATATCAAAACCTGATGAAGTATATAATTTAGCTGCTCAGTCTTTTGTAGGAACATCGTGGGAACAACCAGTGGCTACTGCGGATATAGATGGAATTGGCGTTTTAAATATTTTAGAAGCAATAAGAATAGCTAAGCCAGATGCAAGATTTTACCAAGCATCTACTAGTGAAATGTACGGTAAAGTTCAAGCAGTACCACAATCAGAAGAAACACCGTTTTATCCTAGAAGCCCATACGGGGTAGCAAAATTATATGGACATTGGATAACAAAAAATTATAGAGAAAGTTATGGTATGTATGCTTGTTCAGGCATATTGTTTAATCACGAGTCTGAAAGACGTGGTAGAGAATTTGTAACTAGAAAAATTACTGATGCAGTTGCTAGGATAAAACATGGATTGCAGGAAAATTTAGAGCTTGGAAATCTTGATGCAAAAAGAGATTGGGGTCACTCAAAAGATTATGTTAAGGCGATGTGGCTGATGTTACAACAAGATAGAGCTGAAGATTATGTAATAGCAACTGGAGAAACTCATAAAGTTAGAGAGTTTGTAGAATTAGCTTTTAAACATGTTGATATTGAAGTTATTTGGAAGGGACATGGAGTTGAAGAAGTTGGTATTAATAATAAGAATGGTGAGGTAATAGTTAAAATAAATTCTGATTTCTATAGACCAGCAGAAGTGGAACTTTTGCTTGGAGATCCTACAAAAGCAAAGAATGAGTTAGGCTGGAAGCTAGAAACATCTTTCGAAGAATTAATTAAAAGAATGGTTGATAATGACATTAATTTATTAAAAAATAATAATTTTTTTTTTAAAAGAATCAGGTGAGGTAGCAGCTACAACTGATTAGGAGGGGATTAATTGAAGAAGGCATTAGTTATTGGTTCATTAGGTTTTGTTGGAGAGTATTTAATAAAGGAATTGGAAAATAGTGAAATTGTTTGTTTTGGAGCAGATATTAAGAAAAAGTGTAATAATAGTAATAATTACTATGAAATGAATTTATTGAATAAGTATGAGATAGAAAAAATACTAGTAGAAGTACAACCTGATTATATAGTTAATTTAGCTGCAATTAGTTCGGTTAAACAGTCATGGTTAATGCCTGATGTCACGTTCGACATAAATGTTAAAGGTATAATTAATTTATTTGAAGCTATAAGAAGTTTACAAACAAATCCTAGAATCTTACTAATAGGATCAAGTGAACAATATGGTAATATAGCACATGAAAATCCTATAAATGAGAATAATGAATTAAATGCATTGAATCCTTATGGTATATCTAAAATAACTCAGGAAAAAATAGCTGAAATGTATATAAAAACTTTTGATTTGGATATAGTATTAGTTAGAGCATTTAATCATATAGGCCCTAAACAAGCATTAGGATTTGCTATTCCAGATTTTTGCAATCAAATTGTTGAAGCAGAAAAAAAACAGAAAGTAACAGATATTTTTGTTGGTAATTTAACTGCCAAAAGAGATTTCACAGATGTAAGGGATATAGTTAGAGCTTATAGATTTTTATTGGAGAAAGGTAAAAATGGAGAAATCTACAATGTAGGATCTGGTAGTGCTCATAGTCTTGAATACATGTTAGAATTTTTAGTAGATAAATCTGTATGTGATTTTAATATTGTAATTGATAAAGACAAATTTAGACCAGTAGATACACCCGTTATTATCTGTGATAACAGTAAAATTAGAAGAGAAACTGGATGGATGCCTGAAATAGAAATTGAAGAAACATTAATAGATGTTCTTAATTATTGGAGAAATGTAAGGAGGATGAATTAGTGAAACTAGCAATTGTACATGATTGGTTAACTTCAATGGCAGGATCAGAGAGATTAGTATTAAATTTTAGAGAAATTTATCCTGATGCACCAATATATACATCAGTATATAATGAAGATAAACTAGATGAAGAATTAAAAAATATAGATGTTAGAACTTCATTTATACAGAATATGAGAAGTGCTAAAACTAATCATCAAAAGTACTTTCCATTTATGCCTATGGCATTTGAAAGTTTTGATTTAAATGAATATGATATAGTATTAAGCAGTAGTACTAGTTGTGCAAAAGGTGTAATAACTAATCCTAGAACGATGCATATATGCTATTGCAACTCCCCTATGAGATATGCTTGGGAATTTTACTATGAATACGTAGAAGATATGGGGAAAATAAAACGAAAACTAGTAAAATATTTAATGAATTACATGAGAGTTTGGGATTTAGCAGCAGCTAATAGAGTCGATTATTTTATTGCTAATTCTGAAAATGTTGCTAGAAGAATTTGGAAACACTATAAAAGAGAAGCTGTTGTTATACACCCATCTGTTAGATGGAATATGTTTAGTATAAGTGAAATAGATGAACCGTATTTTTTAATTTTATCTAGATTAGTTAAATATAAAAGAATAGATTTAGCGGTAAAAGCATTTAATGAGTTGGGACTTCCTTTAGTAATAATAGGTGATGGTGAAGAGAGAGAAAGTCTTCAACAAATGGCTAAATCTAATATAAAGTTTTTAGGAAGACAACCTGATGAAGCAATAAAAGATTATTATGCTAAATGTAGAGGTTTCATTTTTCCAGGCGAAGAGGATTTTGGAATAACTCCATTAGAGGCAATGGCAAGCGGAAGACCTGTAATTGCATTTGGTAAAGGAGGAGCCTTGGAAACGGTTGTAGAAAATAAAACTGGTTTGTTCTTTAAAGAACAAACTATGGACTCATTAGTTGAAGCAGTTAAAAAATTTGAAACTATTAGCTTTGATAAAAATGAAATCAGAGCCCATGCATATAAATGGGATGAAGTATTTTTTAAAGAGAAAATTCAGAAATTTATAGAAGAAAAGCATATTGAATTTGAAAATACTAAACATTGGACGGTGTTATAATTGGGTACTAAAAAGTCTGTATATATAGATGCTAGAATGGTGGATTATCACCTACACGGAATAGCGAGATATACATATGAACTTATAAAAAATATATCTAAAACTAATAAGATTAAATTTACCTTGTTAGTAAATGATTTAAATATGGCTAAAGATATATTTAAGGGAATAGAAAATATAGACTATATAGTTATGAAATCTAAGTTCCTTTCCTTAGGAGAACAATTAGAGTTACCTAGAATTTTGAATAAGCATAAAGAAGAAGGAATATTTCACTCTCCTTCTTTTTCTTGTAGCCCTTTTTTGAAGATTAAGTTTTTAATGACTATACATGACTTAAATCACTTAAGATTTCCAGAGTTTTATTCACTATTTCATAAGTATTACTACAATTATATTGTTAAGCCTTCAGCACTTAAAAGTGAAAAGATATTAACTGTATCTCAATTTTCAAAGAATGAAATTAAATCTTGGCTCAAGTGTAGTGGCCAGAATATAGTAGTTACATATAACGGGATAGATGAGAGTTTTAAGATGATAGATGATCAAAAATTATTAAATACAATAAAGGATAAGTACTCTGTACCGGAGACATTTATATTATATGTTGGAAACCAGAAACCACATAAAAATGTTAAAACTCTTATAAAAGCAATGTCATTAGTTAAAGAGGGGGTGAGCCTTGTTCTTAATGGGAAAGAAAGTTCTGAACTTATGGAAATAGTAAAAAAGTTTGGGCTGGATGATAAAATTAAGTTTATAGGATTTATTGAAGACAATGACTTACCTAGCATTTATACTTTAGCTAAGATGTTTGTTTTTCCATCATTATATGAAGGATTTGGATTACCACCTTTAGAAGCAATGGCTTGTGGATGTCCTACAATAGTTTCTGACACCTCATCATTACCGGAAGTGGTGGGGGAAAAAGGAATTACTTTTGAAGTGTTAAATGAAAAAGCTTTAGCGAAAGAGATTAATGATTTATTTATAGATGATAAAAAATATGAAGAATGTAAAGCATATGGACTAAAAAGAAGTAAATACTTTACTTGGGAAAAACTTGCACAGGATACTATATTAGAATATGAAAATTTATTGAGAAAGTGAAGTGATCCTTTTGAAGAAAATTAATTATAGTTTACAATCCATAATTGTTGTATATTTTGCCATTTATTTAATACTTGGAAATTTTCCAAGGTTTATCACATTAACTGGATTACCTAATAATATTTCAATTTCAGAGTTATTATTATTTTTAATTATAACAATATATGGTTTATTAAATTTTAAGCATTATATAAATCTTCTAAAAAATAGAAAGGTGTATTTTCTATTCATAAGCGTTATAATTCTATTTTCAGTTATCGGTATCATTTACCATAAGGGACAGTATATACAATCCTTTTTGTATTGTATAAGATTAGTTGGACAGTTAGTATCAACTTTTGTTATCGGAGAAATTTTTATTATAAGGTTTGGAAAGAATTTCACTAAATTAATTAATTACATTATAGGAATATTTGTAATATATTCGATAATTGGATGGGGTATATTATCTGCATTTCCGGAATCTTATAAATTATGGGATTTTTTACAACAGTATGGAATATTTTTTGGGGGAGATCCACACGTTGGTAGGTTTTATGGAAGTTTTTTTGATCCAAACTTTGCATCTAGTATAATAGTGTTTCCTATATTATTATGTTTATATTTGTATTTTAAAAGTAATAAAGGGATAAATTTATATTTATTATTATCTTTATATTTTATTAACTGTATAATATACTCGTATTCTAGATCAGGTGTATTGGGATTATCTATAGGATTATTTATTATAGGCATAGTTCATTTATATAATATAATTAAAGGTAGAGAAAAGTTTAATAAGAAAATTATTATATTTAGTATAGGATTAATATTATTGATCTCAATAATATTAATATTTAATAGTGAGGTACTAGGAAGACTTACAGGAAGATTTGTTAATATGCAAAATGATCCTTCAGCATTACATAGATTTGATGCTATGCAAATGGGGGCAGAACATTTAACAGGTTCAAATCCTGAAGATCCAACGTCATTTATGTCAAGTTCTATATATAAGATATTAATGGGGATTGGTTATAATTATATAAAAGTAGATCTAAACCTACAGTTAACTGCATTGGATTCTTCTATTTTCAATACATTTATTTGTTTTGGTGTTTTGGGAACAATACTTCTATGTATTACATTTGGAATATATATTAAAAAAGTTTTTAAAAATATTTCAAAATATAATAGCAAAATAGGAAGATATACATTAGGATATATGATGGCAGCTCTAGCAATATGTAATTTTAATGATTTGTTATATTATCAATTTTTCATAATCTTGTTTATGAGTTTTTTAAACTATATTTATTTAATTGATACAGTAGAATAAATGATATAAATTATTAAAAATATAATATATATTTTATTTTAGATTAGGAGATTGCAAATGAAAATTCTTTTTTTGGCAGATGTTTTTCCTTTCCCGGCCATTAGTGGAGGAAGACTGAGAACATATAATATATTAAAGCAAATGTCGAACAAATATAAAGATATAGATTTTTATTGTATCAATGAGTCCATACCAGAGAAAAATGAAATAGATCATCTATCACAATACACTAAAAAAATTGAAGTTATCTATACTCCAAAGAAATCATCTAAAGAAAGAATATTGAATATATTAAAAAATAGATCAGATAAACTATTCTTGAATTATTCTGAAGAATATCAAAACACTATAGATAGAATTTTAAAAATTGAAAACTATGACGTGATTTTTTCTGAATCCTTGTGGATGTATCAATATATATATAGTAACCCATTAGTTGATAGACAAAAAACTAAGTTAATTGTAGATCTTCAAAATGTAGAGCACGAAATAATTTATAGAATGATGAAAGAAAGTAGTAGTGTTAGTGTGAAACTATACTCATTAATTGAATATCTAAAGATAAAAAAAATAGAAAATAAATATGCTAATGATGCAGATTTAATATTTACTGTATCTGAAAGGGATAGAGATAGATATATTGAATTATATAAACTTGATAAGAAAAAATCTAAGGTGGTTTATAATGGATTTGATATAAGTATAGCAGATAATTATTTAAAGAGTATAGAAAATGAATATGGTGATTTTTTGTTATTTGTTGGATCTTTATGGTATAGACCTAATTACGAAGGAATATCTTGGTTTATTAAAGATATATGGCCAAAGGTTAAAGAAAAATATAAAGAGCTTAATTTAGTTGTTATAGGCAAATATGATGAGAAAGACATTATTAATGGTCCAGATGTAAAATACCTTGGTTTTGTAGAAGATATATATGGATATTATAAAAACTGTATAGGTACAGTGGTTCCATTAAAGATGGGGAGTGGAACGAGACTAAAAATACTAGAGGCTATGTCATTTAAAGCACCAGTTGTTTCAACTAGTGTTGGGTGTGAGGGGATTCTTGTAGAAGATAATAAAAATATATTAATTGCTAACACTGATATGGAATTTATAAACAACATTCAATTATTGTTAGAGAATAAAATGAACAACATAAAACAAGAGGGTTATAATTTGATAAAAGATAAATATGATTGGGAGCGAATCGGAATGGAACTTAATTCTTATATAGAAGAATTAAAGAATTGCTAAATTAAAAAGGGGTGATTAGTCAATGAGCCCGTTAGTGTATATAATTTTAGTAAATTATAAAAATCCAAAGTATACTATTGATTGCATAAATAGTTTGAATAAAACAACATATCAAAATAAAAAGATTTTAGTAGTTGATAATTCTTCACATGATGATTCTGTGACACAAATAAAAAATGCAATAAAAAATATAGATATTATTTGTGCAGATAAAAATGAAGGTTGGAGTGGTGGAAATAATATTGGAATAAAAAAGGCTTTAGATGATAGTGCAGAGTATGTATTATTATTAAACAATGATACAGAAGTTGAGCCAGACTTTTTAGAGCAGATGGTTTCGACATTTGATAAATATGAAAATGCAGGTATTGTAGGAAGTAAAATAATATACTATGATGATCCAGATAGAATTTGGTATGCTGGTGGAAGAGTTAATTGGCTTAAATTTACTTCTGAACATTTTGGGATAAAAGAAATAGATAGAGGTCAATTTGACTCTGATAGACAAGTTACATTTATTACTGGATGTAATATGCTTATAAAAAATGATGTATTTAAAAATGTTGGATTAATACCAGATGAGTATTTCATGTATTTTGAAGATTGTGATTATTGTACAAAGGTTATAGATTCAGGATATAAACTAATATACAATCCTAAAGCAAAGATTTATCATAAGGTAAGTGCATCTAGCGGAGGCGAGGACTCCCCATTTACATTAATGTGGATGACACGAAATATACAAGTTTTTATGAACAAATATAAAAATAAATCACCTAATTTAATATTTTCAAAAGTTTATAGATACTTGGCATTTTTTAAGAAAATATTTATGTATAAATTACAAAAAGATGATGAACGAGTTAAAGCTATTTTGTGGGGATTAAGTGAATGGAAAGTTATAAAGAAAAAATATAATTAAAATTTGGGAGGGTTTATATTATGAAAGGAATTATATTAGCGGGGGGATCCGGAACAAGATTATATCCTGTAACAAAAGCAATGTCAAAACAAATGGTACCAATATATGATAAGCCTATGATTTATTACCCAATGTCAGTTTTAATGTTAGCTGGAATTAGAGAGGTATTAATTATATCAACTGAAAGAGATTTACCTAACTTTAAAGAACTATTTGGAGATGGATCAGATTTAGGTTTAAATATAGAATATAAAGTGCAGCTTGCTCCGAATGGACTTGCAGAAGCATTCATTATAGGAGAAGAATTTATAGGTAATGATAATGTAGCTATGATTTTAGGCGATAACATATTCTATGGACAAAGTTTTAGTAAAAGCTTACATAATGCATCTATATTAGAAAAAGGCGCAATAGTATTTGGATATTATGTTCAAAACCCAAAAGCCTTTGGAGTAGTAGAGTTTGATCCAGAGGGGAATGTTCTATCATTAGAAGAAAAACCAGAACATCCAAAATCGAAATATGCTATACCAGGATTATATTTCTATGATAATTCAGTAGTTGAAAAAGCTAAAAACTTAAAACCTTCAGATAGGGGAGAGTTAGAAATAACAGATTTAAATAGATTATATTTAGAAGAAGCTACTTTAAAGGTAGAATTATTAGGTAGAGGCATGGCTTGGCTTGATACTGGAACTCATTCATCTATGCTACAAGCTTCAAACTTTGTAGAGGCAGTACAAAATACTCAAGGAACTTATATAGCATGTTTAGAGGAAATAGCTTATAGAAAAGGCTGGATATCTAAAGAAAAATTATTAGAGCTTGCAAAACCATTATTAAAGACTGGATATGGAAAATATTTAGAGGATATAGCTGAAGAGTGTGAAGAAGAAAATATTTCTAATAAATAGGAGAAGATTATGGGGAATTTTAAATTTATTAAAACTAAAATAAAAGATTTATATATAATAGAACCAAAAGTGTTTGGAGACAACAGAGGATATTTTATGGAAAGCTATAATAAGAATGATTTCTTTGAAGCTGGATTGACTATGGAATTCGTTCAAGATAATGAGTCTAAGTCTAAAAAGGGAGTACTAAGAGGTATGCATTTTCAAACAAAACATACCCAAGGAAAGCTTGTAAGAGCAACTAGAGGAGAAGTATATGATGTAGCTGTAGATTTAAGAAAAGGTTCACCTACATTTGGGCAATGGGAAGGAGTTCTTTTAACAGAAGAAAATAAAAAACAATTCTACGTACCAGAAGGCTTTGCACATGGATTTTTAGTGGTTTCTGATGAAGCTATATTTAATTATAAGTGTACAGATTTTTATGCACCTGAGTATGATTCAGGACTTTTATGGAATGATTCAGAAGTAGCTATAAAGTGGCCGTTACAAGGAATAGAAGAACTTCTATTATCAGAAAAAGATAAACAACAAAAAAGGCTAAAGGAATTAAATTTACCATTTGAATATAAAGAGGAGAAATAAATATGATTTTTAACTCAACAGTTTTTCTTTTTATATTTTTTCCAGTTCTTTTTTTGTTATACATTTTAATACCCAAAAAACTAAATAACACAATATTGCTAACATTTAGCATTATATTTTACTTATGGGGAGATGCAAAATTAATATATGTGATATTGATGGCTATTTTACTTAATTATATAGTTGGGTTATTGCTTGACAAATATAAAAATAATATAAGAACTTCAAAAGCAATACTAATATTAGGTGTAATTATAAACTTATTATCACTTTTTGTATTTAAATATACTAACTTTTTTATAGAAAATATAAATAGAGTATTCTCTTTAGTTGGTTATAATAAGCTAGATTTACTGAAAATTGTTATGCCGATTGGAATTTCATATTTTACATTTCAAGCCATTTCTTATATTGTTGATGTTTACAAAGGAAAAGCAAAGGTTCAAAAAAATATACTGAAATTTGCTCTTTATATACTATTTTTTCCTAGATTAATTGCTGGACCTATAATTAGATATTCAGATATTGAAGATCAATTAGATAAAAGAAAAATAACTGTTGATAGTATATATTTATCATTAAGAAGATTCATAATTGGATTAGGAAAGAAAGTAATAATTGCTAATACCTTAGGAGGTGTAGCAGATAGGATATTTGCTATTAATCAGCAAGATTTAACATTTTCGGTATCCTGGCTTGGTATCATATGCTATACGCTACAAATATATTTTGATTTTTCTGGATATTCAGATATGGCTATTGGTTTAGCAAGGTTGTTTGGATTTAGTTTTAAAGAAAACTTTGATTATCCTTATATATCTAAAAGTATTACAGAGTTCTGGAGAAGATGGCATATTTCATTATCAACATGGTTTAAGGATTATTTATACATACCATTAGGTGGAAACAGAGTTGCAAAAATTAGAAATTATATTAATCTACTGATAGTATTTATATGTACTGGAATATGGCATGGAGCAAGCTGGAATTTTATTTTTTGGGGACTATTTCATGGATTTTTCATAGTTTTTGAGAAAATAACAAATATGAAAATAGCAAGAATAAAAATACTGAATAGAATATATACGATTTTAGTAGTTATGGTGGGATGGGTGTTTTTTAGAAGCAACTCTTTTGAATACGCTTTATATTATCTTAAAGCTATGTTTGGATTTGGGCAGGGAATGAGTACTGTATATTATTCGGATTTATATATTAATAACAAAATAATATTTATAATTATTATTGCAGTAATAGGAAGTAATCCGAATATAAATAATTTGTTGAATAGATTTGATAAACTGATTAAAGGTAGGGTTTTAATTAATATTTATACAGTGCTAATATTATTTATTAGTATAATGCTAATTATAACATCAACAACACAGTCATTTATATATTTTAGGTTCTAAGGAGAAAGTCATGAATAGAGATGTAAAGCGTAGCTCAGTTATTAAGGTGATATATATAATAGTTATATTTATACTTATGCTAATACCTCTAACAGGATTAAAAAAATCTGGAGGTAACTTAGAGAGTGAAAATAGAAGAAAAAGTGAAAAACCTAAAATTATGAAAGATAAGAGTTTTAATAGTGACTTAGGGAGAGATACAGAAAATTGGGTTAATGATAATGTATTATTTAGAGAAGAATTATCGGGGATTAATTCTTTCATAAATATTAAGTTATTCAAAAGTAGTCCAAATGAAGACAAGGTACTGGTAGGAAAAGATAATTGGCTATTTTATTCTGGAGAAAAATCATTAGAGTTTTATAGAAATTCGAAGTTGTATAGTGAAGAAGAACTTTTAAAAATCAAAAACAACTTATTAAAGCATAAGGCATATTTAGATAATTTTAATTGTAAGATGATATTGATGATACCACCCAATAAAGAGACTATTTATAATGAATATTATCCTGATAAAATTTTAAAAGTTTCAAGTTATTCTAAGTTAGATCAATTAATGGATTACTTATCAAAAAATACAGATTTAGAGGTTATTGATGTAAGGGATGACTTAATGAGATTAAAGTCAGAAAAGACATTGTACTATCTTACAGATACACATTGGAATAATATGGGGGGATTTGTTGGTTATAAGAAGTTGATAAAAGCAGTTAATAAAGTATATGAGAATACACCTATGCTAAGTGAAGATGATTTTTATATTAATTCTGTTAATATAAAAACTGGTGATCTTCAAAATATGTTGGCACTAAACGGATATTTTAATGATTTGGACTATGAATTTAAACCGAAAGAACAATACTCATATAAAGAGGTTGAAACTTCAAACAATAAGGAACTTATAACAGAGATAGAAAACTCGGATCTGCCTAAGTGTGTTATGCAACGGGATTCATTCACAATTGCAATGAAACCATTCTTATCTAATAGTTTTAGTAGGATAACTTATAAATGGGAGTATAATTTTGATTATAGTCTAATAGAACGAGAAAAACCTGATGTTTTTATTTACTCTATCTTAGAGAGATATATAGATAATTTATTAAATGATAATTAAATGAAGGGAGATAAAAAAATGAAAACTTATTTAGTAACTGGGGGAGCTGGATTTATAGGATCGAACTTTGTTATATATATGCTTAATAAATATAACGATGTTAAAATAATAAATTTAGATAAATTAACTTATGCAGGAAATTTAGAAAATTTAAAATCATTGGAAGGAAATAAAAAGCATATATTCGTTCAAGGGGATATATGCGATAAAGAACTAGTTACATCTTTATTTGAGAAATATGATATTGATTATGTAGTTAACTTTGCAGCAGAATCACATGTGGATAGAAGTATTAAGGAGCCAGAAATTTTTGTTCAAACGAATGTATTAGGAACTGTTAACTTACTTAACTGTGCTAAAAATGCATGGGAAACAAAAGATGGCTGGAAAGAAGGGGTTAGATACCACCAAGTATCTACAGACGAAGTATATGGATCACTAGGAGAAATTGGATACTTTATGGAAACAACACCATTAGACCCTCATAGTCCATACTCCTCAAGTAAAGCTGGAGCAGATTTTATGGTTCAGGCGTATTCAGATACTTACAAGATGCCAGTAACTATAACTAGATGTTCTAATAACTATGGGCCATACCATTTCCCAGAAAAATTAATACCGCTATTAATAAACAACTGTTTAAATCATAAGGATTTACCAGTGTATGGAGATGGACTGAATATAAGAGATTGGTTATATGTTGAAGATCATTGTAAAGCAATTGATATGGTAGTTAGAGAAGGTAAAACAGGCCAAGTGTATAATGTAGGTGGACATAATGAAAGAACAAACATACAAATAGTTAAAACAGTACTAGCTTACTTACATGAAAATGTTGATAAAACTATAACAGAAGATTTAATTAAATATGTAGAAGATAGAAAAGGCCATGATAGAAGATATGGTATTGACCCAACAAAAATTAAGAATGACTTAGGATGGTATCCAGAAACAATATTTGAAGTAGGAATAGTAAAAACTATACAGTGGTATTTAGAGAATAAAGAATGGATGGAACATGTAACATCTGGAGACTATCAGAAGTATTATGAAAAGATGTATGAATAGAAAAATTAAGCAACTATATTCTTAGTATGTAAATAAAAAGTAAATGTGTGCTAAAGAAGATTACATACATTTACTTTTTATTCTTAAGATTGATGAATTATAATTTAAAATTTGTTAGAGTATCCTAATTTAATGTTAAAAAGTATGACTATAAAGGAAAAACTAGTGTGTGAACTCAGTTTTATTTATAATAAAAAGATACTGACTCAATATTAATTAATAAAGGAATGTAGATTTTTTTGTATTACTTATCTATAATAATAGTTACTAATAATTTTGAAAGAGATATAAAGATTTGTTTGGATTCTATTATTAATAAAACAAAATGAATAAGCTATGAAATAATAGTAGTAGACAATTCGTCCAATGATAAAACATTTGGGGTTATTACAGAATACAGTGTAAATACAAAAATATAAAAGTTATATTATCTATAAATGATGAGTTTAATGTTGGTAATAATAAAGGAATTAGAATAAGTAAAGGTAAATATATAGCTTTACTTAATACGGATACTATAGTTCAATGATTCCTTTTCAATAATAATATATAATATTAAACAATTTAGGAGCATGTGGACCAGCTTTTGTGTTTGATAGAAGAATTGTTGAATTAATAGGATATATGGATGAAAGCTATTTTCTGTATTATGATGAAACAGATTATGCTTATCATATAAATAAATTGGGGTTGAAAAGTTTTCTTTTTCAGAAGTTAAAATCATTCATTTAGAAGGACAGAGCACGCAATCTATGTCGGATTTTTCTAAAAGAGTATTCTTAGAGAGTTATGTTAAATATTTGAAAATGAATATTTCTTATTTAGAAGCTAGATTAATGACCTTGGTTAAAATATTGGAATATAGAGTTAAGTTAATAATAATAAATATAATAAAAAAGATTTGTTGACTAGAGTTGATGGATGTAAAGAGTAATTGCAATTTTACATAACAGTAAATAAAAAAATAAAGAGGTAATAATATGGGAAAGACATGGGTAACAATTTTTCCTCAAGCGAAGAACTTTCATTTAGTAAAAGATGTAGGCTATATTCCATATATAATGTATAAAAATTATGGATATAACAGTAAAGTCGTTTGTTATAATAATGATAAATATGATTATTTAGATAAAGATGTAAAAGGGCTTAAAATTGATTTCATTAAAAGAATTTTCAAACAAAAGACTATTGATTCTGCTATATATTTATTAATGAATTCCCGAAATATAGATGTTCTTCAAGTATATCATCTTACAAGAGGACATTTAATATGGATATGGATATATAAAAAAATAAATAAACAAGGTAAAGTTTTTTTAAAGTTAGATACGAATGATGATATAAAAAATATAGAATTTAAATCTCTTTTTGATAAGTTTAATCTTAGAGTGTTGAAAAAAGTTGATCTAATTACTGTAGAGACTAAGATTCTTCATAATTGGTTAAGGCAAAATTGGGAGGTCAATGTAGAATACATTCCTAATGGATTTATTCCATCAAGGATTTCAAATATTAGTGAATTTAGAAATAAGAAGAATATAATATTAAGCGTAGGTAGAATAGGAGCTCCAGAAAAAAACAATGAAATGCTAATCGAATCTTTCTTCAAAATATATAAGAAATTACCCAATTGGAAAGTGAAATTTGTAGGAGAATATACTGGTTCATTTAAAAAATATCTACAAAATTATGTAGATAAAGAGCCAGAATTTAAAGAAAAAGTTATCCTAGTAGGACATGTAGCAGATAGAGAAGTTCTTGACGAATATTATAGAGAAGCAAAAATATTTTGCTTAACTTCATTGTATGAAAGTTTTGGGTTAGTGTTAGTTGAGGCAATCAAAAATGGTTGTTATATACTAACTACAGATGTTCTCGCTGCTAATGACATAACTAATAATGGACAGTTTGGGAAAATATTTAAGTCAAATGATAAACTTAAGTTAGAAGAATATATACAGAATGCATGTAATGATGAAAAAATGTTAGAAAATCTCTTCATGAAAATAATAGAACATGCTTATGAAAATTTTAGCTGGGATATTATTTCTAATAAAATTAATGAATTAATTAGAGATATTTACAAGGAGATGAAATGAATAAGAAAATAAGGGACTTTATATATACATTTGGAGCCAATATACTTAATTTTTTGATGGGGTTTATTACAGGATTTTTGATTCCTGGATTTTTAGATGTAGATAATTATGCTTATATTAAGTTGTTTGGATTTTACGCTGGATATGTTGGTATATTGCACTTAGGTTTTTTAGATGGGATTTATCTGAAATATGGTTCCTATGATTATGGAGAACTACCTAAAGAAAAATTCAGGGGATATGTTAGATTCATGTTCTTATTCCAATTAGTTGAAAGTGTAATTATGGCGATTGGGATATTTATTTTTTCAAAAGAATATAACAGAAGTATTGTTTTTTATTATGTAGTAGCTAATATAGTAATCTTAAATTTAACAACTATGTTTGCATTTATACATCAGTTTACAAAGAGATTTAAATTATACTCTATAAATATGGTATTTACTAAGCTTTTTTATGTTGTAGGGTGTGTTTTATTTATTTTCTTCAATATAAAAGGATATAATGAATTTATAATAATGCAAACAATTGTGAATTTAATTATATTGCTTATATATTTGTACTTCAATAAAGAAATTGTGTTTGGACATTCAGATAGTATTCTTGCAAATTTTAAAGAGTATGAGTATTTAATAAAAAGTGGTTTTTTTGTAATGATAGGAAATCTAATGACACAATTAGTTCTAGGAATAGATAGATTTTTTGTGGATAAGTTCTTTGCAATAAATGATTTTGCAATGTATTCTTTTGCTTACACGCTTATTTCATTATTTAGCATACTTTTAGGTTCGATCACTATGGTTGTATACCCATACTTAGCACGAGCAAAAAAAGAAAATTTTAATAATGTTTATGAGAGGAGTAGAATTTTAATCACAATATTAATGGCTATAACTATGGCATCATATTTTTTAATAAAAGTCATAGTAATAAAGTTTCTCCCTAAATACACTGATTCATTTGGCATATTATTATTTTTAGTTCCAACAGTACTTTACAGTGCTCAAATATCTATATTGATATCAAATTTTTACAAAGTTTTGAAAGAAACTAAAGACTATACTAAAAATAATATTATTGCACTAGTATTATCAATTGTAACCAATGTCATTGGGATTATTATATATAAAGATGTAATTACTATTTCTATTGCAACTTTAGTCGCATTTATACTATGGGTTGCTTACTCTGACTATTATTTTAAGAAAAAGTTAGACATTCATATATTAAAAAGTCAATTATTAGATATATATGTTGTAATTGTTTTTTTAATTTGTGCTATTTTCTTAAATTGGTTATTAGGATTAATAGTTTACTTATTTTTCATTGGAATTTATATAATAATTAAGCATAAAGAAGATATTAAAGAGATGTTTAATATAATAAAAAAAAGATAGAAATTTATTTCTAATAGGTGAAATGGCTCATTTTATATGGGTTATTTTATTTTGCGAAAGTATAAACTTAAAAAATTAAGTACATAATCTCATCATCTATTAATAAGATTATAGCCTAATATCTATTAATTTAGATGATACTAAGTGATAGGAAATTAGATAATTAAGTCTAAAAGAAATATATAAATAAATCTAATTCCTATAAATGTTCAATAACTGTGAAAGGTTTTGTATTGAAAGATACTTTATAAAAAAGCAAGTTTTATTATAAAAAATAATAAAAAATAGAATAGTCAATGATTTCCACTAGTGAAACCAATAATTAAAGTGTTATAGACAAAATGTTAAATGTAGACATGATAGAAAAAAGGCTATCTTATCTTACACTAAATAAATGAAAAAAATTACAGTTAAAGTCGAAAATTGTTATATTAAACTTTAATATAATATAGTGTGTACCATTGAATAAATAAGATAAAAAATATATAATTATTAAATGATTGCTAAATATATATTTTCGTGTTGAAGTAAGGTATTCTTTAGTAGAATTTGTTATATTATATAAAATAATAAAATTTTGGTGTATGGAGGAGGAATTATGCAATTCGAGGATTCAAGGGGAAATATACTGTATAGAGAAAAAAAATATGACTTTTATACTGTTGTTAAGAGATTAATAGATATTTTGGGTTCTTTGGTTGGATTAATTTTATTAAGTCCAATATTTTTTATAGTAGCTATATTAATAAAAATAGATTCTAAAGGCTCAGTTATTTTCTCTCAGAATAGAATAGGTAAAGATGGCAAGTTATTTAAAATGTATAAATTTAGAAGTATGGTAGTTAATGCTGAAGATTTAAAGAAAAAAATTCTAAAACAAAATGAAATGTCAGGACCTATGTTCAAAATAAAAGATGATCCAAGGGTCACTAAGATAGGTAAATTTATTCGAAAAACAAGCATTGATGAACTACCACAGCTTTTTAATGTGCTTAAAGGTGAGATGAGCCTAGTTGGACCTAGGCCAAGCTTGCCAGAAGAAGTAGAAAAATTTGAAGTATGGATGATGAAAAGGTTAGAAATAAAACCAGGGTTAACTTGCTATTGGCAAATAAGCGGAAGGAATAATATAGACTTTGAAGAATGGATGAAGTTAGATATAAAATATGTACAGGATAGATCTATATGTATAGATATAAAACTTATTTTAAAAACATTTTTTATTTTGTTTGGAGATAAGAATGCTAGTTAATGATACAAAACAGGAGATTTCAGTGTACTTTCTGTAGTGGTAATTAATTTTAATCCAAGTAATCGTAAAGTATTTAATGATGAATTTTAAGTTTTAAGAAATTTCAAAAATTATTTTACATAAGAATGAGATAGGTTGAGGGTTAGCGATGAAAAGTTTAATAGTAGATCAAATATTGAGTGTTAATTATAAATATACAGTTAATTTAATAAATAACTTATATAAATATGATGTAAATATTCAATTAGTGTCAGATGAAAAAAAAGACTTTAAAGAAGTTAACTGTGGTGTCGAAATGAAGTTTAATACTACAGATAAAAGTTTAAGTAAAATTAAAAAGGCAATTAATTATATAAAAACTTGGAGATATATAGTAAAGAAATGTGAAAAAGAAGATATTGATTTAATACATGTTCAATGGTTCATTTTATCTCCTATAGATTGGTTATATCTAAAAAAACTTAATTCAAAAGGCGTAAAAATAGTAGTTACTGTGCATGATATATTACCTTTTAATCAAAAATTTTATGACTATAAGTATCATAAGAAAATTTATGAATTAGCTAATAAAATAATTGTTCAAGCTCAAATTAATAAAGAGAAAATAATAAAATTATTTGATGGGTTAGATAATAAAGTTGTATACATACCTCATGGAAATTTTGTGAATTATGCAAAGCAAATTAATAAAAAAGAGGCAAGAGATTATTTGAACCTTCCTCAAGATAAGAAAATAATTCTTTTCTTTGGTCAAATTAAAAAAGTAAAAGGATTAGATTATTTATTGAATGCTATGGTAAAAATAAATAAAATAAGAGATGATATAATTCTTGTTATAGCAGGAAAGGTTTGGGAAGATAAATTTGATAAATATAGAAAAATAATTGATGATAATAAACTTACTAATGTAGTAAGATGTGATATAAAATATATACCAGACAATGATATAAGTTATTACTATTCAGCATGTGATTTAAACGCATTACCTTATTTAAATGTATATCAAAGTGGCGTAATTCAACTAGCCTATGCTCATAGGAAACCAGTTGTTGCATCAGATATCCCATCTTTTAGAGAAGTTGTTTTAGATAATATTTCTGGAAAATTATTTGAAACTAAAAATTCTGAGGAATTAAGTAGTTCAATTTTAGAATTGTTTAATGGTCAATATGATTTAAGTGAAATGGGACAAAAAGGCTATGATTATATTGAAGATAAATTTTCATGGGATAAGATAGCAAAGAGTGTAGCAGCTATATATGAAGAGGTTGGAGGAAAAATATGAAACACATATTTATAATAGGAAGTAAGGGAATTCCAGCTAATTATGGCGGATTTGAGACATTTGTACATAAATTAACCGAGAAAAGAAAAAGTGATGAAATAAAATATCACGTTTCATGCTTAGCAGACGTTAATAGTGAGTTTGAATTTAATAAAGCAAGGTGCTTTAATATTAAAGTGCCTAATATTGGTGCAGCAAAAGCTATAGCATATGATGTTAAAGCTTTAAGTTATACAATTAGATATATAGAAGATAATAGAATTGAAAATGCAATTATCTACATTTTAGCTTGTCGGATAGGGCCTTTTATGTGGGGGTTCAAAAGAAAACTGAATAGATTAGGTATTACTGTATTTGTTAATCCTGATGGTCATGAGTGGAAAAGAGCAAAATGGAATAAGGCTATTAGATTATATTGGAAAATTTCAGAGAAGCTAATGGTAAAAGATGCTGACATTTTGATATGTGATTCTAAAAATATAGAAGCATATATAAAAGAAGATTATAAACAATATAATCCTAAAACAAAATATATATCATATGGGGCAGATTTAGAACCATCTATGCTAACATATGAGAATGACTTGGTTAAAAATTGGTATACTGATAAAGGTATAAAACAAAATGAATACTATTTAATTGTCGGAAGATTTGTACCTGAAAATAATTACGAATTAATTATTAAAGAATTTATAAGATCTAAAAGTAAAAAAGATTTAGTTATAATAACTAATCTTGAAAATAATAAATTTTATAATAAATTAAAAACTATAGATAATGATAAAAGAATAAAATTTGTAGGTACAGTATATGAACAAGAACTATTAAAAATAATTAGAGAAAATGCCTATGGTTATATCCATGGCCATGAAGTTGGAGGGACAAACCCATCTCTATTGGAAGCATTAAGTTCAACTAAAATAAATATTTTGTTAGGAGTTGGATTTAACAAAGAAGTAGCTGAGGATGGAGCAATATATTTTACTAAAGAAGAAGGTTCACTTAGTAAAACAATTGATTTGGTAGATAACTTTAGTAATGAAGAAATAGATGAGCTTGAGAGTAAAGCAAAAAATAGAATTACTAAATATTATTCATGGATAACAATAGTTAAATCATATGAAGACTTATTTAAAAATATATAAATTGTTTAGTTTATAAAAATTAAGTTTTAGAAAATATTATGAGGTGAAAAATGAATATTATAAATATAATGAAAAATAATAAAAAAGCTGCAATATATTCTTTAGTAATACTATCTATACTTATGGGATTAATAATGAATTATCCTATTGTATCAATTTGTATTTTATCAGCACTTGTTTTTTATTATAGTTACACTAATGATTATAGATCTCTTAAATTTCTCATAATATTAATTGTTTTACAAAATATTATTATGATAATTTTCAGTTCAAATTTAACAGCAACAGATACAAAATTGATTACTATTATGAAAGAAGCTTTACTATACTTATCCATATTTTTTACGTATATTGTTAAGCGTAAACAAAAAATAGAAAAAATAGATATGTTGGCAATTGCTTATGCTATAGTTATAATAATTTCATTTTTTATGTCAGATGCAACTTTTACAGCTAAAATAGTGTGTATAAGGCAACTTTTATTACCAGTAATTTGTATGATATATGGAAAACAAATAAACATTAATAATAAATCCTTAAATAAGTTTTATGAAGTTATGACTTATGTAGGTATATTTATCGCTATTTTTGGTATAATTGAATTGTTTTTTTTAGGAGATAATTTTTGGAAGTATATAGGAAGTGAAAATTATTTTAGAAATAAAGGAATTGAAGATTGGTCACAGAATGGGATTATGGGGAGTTTCTATACATATGATTTAAGTTTCATAGTAAATTATCCAGTAAGAAGGTTAGTATCAATTTTTGGAGAAGCTTTATCAACTGGTCATTTTTTATTTTTTTCATTAGTTATTACCTTCTTAAAATACAATGGCAAAAAAGTGATTAAATATATATTATGTACTATACTATTATTAGCAATAATACTAACAATTTCAAAGGGTGTAATTCTTTTGTTGGCAATATTTATTGTATTTATGATGTATTTTTATTATGACAAAAAGAAACTCACATTAATTATTGGAATAATAGGTGTTTTAGCTATATCTTTTATATTGATTTCTTCATACGGAAAGAATACTTCTACCGGATATCATATAGATGGTTTAATAGATAATTTTAGTAATATAAAGATATTAGGTAATGGAGTTGGAAAGTCTGGAAATTTTGCCAAGATTTTTGGAAGTCCTTCTAGTGAAGTTATTTCAGGTGAAAGTTTTATAGGAACTTTATTAGGACAAATAGGATTAGTAGGATTTGTAGCGTACATATTATACAATCTATATTTTGTAAAAAAAATTTATGAGAGTAAAACTATTGATAAAGATACTATTTGTATTACTTTTAGTTTACTAATAGGTATATTAATTGAGTGTTTTTTATCAGAATCAGCCATAAGTTTCTTGGGGACTAGTTTGTATTTTATACTGATTGGTATTATATATAGAAATAAAGTATACGTGAAATAATATAAATAAAATATAAGGAGATATTACTTTGCAACCAAAGATATATGTTATATTGTTAAACTATAATGGTTATAAAGATACATTAGAATGTGTAAAATCATTGAAAAAAGTTAATTACAACAACTTAAGGATTATAGTTGTAGATAACGCATCTACAGATGATTCAGATAGTATTCTTTCAAATAATAAAGAATATGTATATTTAAAAGCGGATAAAAATGAAGGATTTGCAAAAGGTAATAACATAGGAATTGAGTATGCAATTAGTAATGGAGCAGAGTATATCCTATTATTAAATAATGATACTATAGTTGAAGAAGACTTTTTAAATCAAATGATTTCTATATTTTATGAAGAAGAACGTATAGGGATTGTAGGTTCTAAGATATTATATTATCCGCAAAAAGATGTAATTTGGTATGGCGGTGGGTATGTTGATTGGTTTAATTTCGTTGGGTTAAACGATGGAAAAGGAATTAAAGATAATGGTAATTATAATAAGGTTTCAGATGTGAGCTTTATTACTGGATGCTGTATGTTAATAAAAACAGAAGTAATACTTAAAGTTGGATATTTACCAGAAGAGTATTTTATGTATTATGAGGATGTTGAGTTTTGTATAAATGTATCTGATGCAGGATATAGATTGGTATATAATCCTAAATCAATTATTTATCATAAAGTTAGTGTTTCTAGTGGGGGTGAAGATTCACCTTTCACTTTAAAATGGTTAACGCGTAATAAAATAATATTCATGGAAAAGTATAGATATAAAGTAAGGAATTCAAAATATTTGAGAGCTTATATATATTTCTATTTAACTAGATTTATAAGAATTATTCAGTTCTTATTTAAAAATAGAGAAAAGGCCAAAGCAATATATTCAGGTATTAAAGAAGGAATAAAAATAAAGAAATACTTTTATTAAAATAAAAGTATTAGAACTTGAAACGTATATAAGAGTAATTTATGAATGTTTTTCATGGACTTGCTATTAACTTACATAATGATTTAGATAGTACTATACTTTACAGTGACATTAAATTTAAAAGGTTACATACTTAAATTTATTTTAAAGAAATTTAATATAAAATTTGGAGGAAAATTTTGTGATTGATATTTCAATAATTATTGTTACATATAATTCAAAGGATGATATTAAGAATTGTATAGAATCTATTATTAAAAATACCTTGGAAATAAATTATGAGATAATCGTTGTAGATAATTCTTCAACAGATGGTACCACAGAAATTGTAAATAATATTATAGATTTGAATAATAATATTAAATTAATTAAATCTCCTAATCTGGGATTTAATTCAGCAAATAATAGAGGAATTAAAATAGCTAATGGTGAATTTATAGCATTATTAAATCCAGATACAATATTATTAAATGATGCATTTTCTATTATTTTGAAGGAGATGAAAAATGACAAAAATGTAGGGGCTTGTGGCGGAGCACTTTTTACCAAAGATTTAAATTTAAATATGAGTTTAGGTTCATTTCCATCACTATATGATACATTAATAAGAACGACAAAAATTAGAAAAGATAAATTTTATTTGCCTGATTTAAGCAAAGAAAAAATTGAAGTTGATTTACCTTGTGGGGCGGATTTTGTATTTAGAAAAGAGCTCATTAATGAAGTGGGTTATATGGATGAAAGATACTTTTTATATTTTGATGAAACTGATTTTGCTTTAGCAATTAAGAATAAAGGCTATAAGAATTACATATTTCCTAAAGCAAGAATTATACATTTACAAGGAACAAGTACAGATAAGGTATCTGAATTTTCAAGGAAAGTGTTTTTAGAGAGTAACATAAAATATTTAAAGAAAAATGTAAACAAAGTGGAAGCTATTTTAATGACAATGGTTAAAATCATGGAACATTATATTAAGTTTACCATTATATATATGTTTAGAAATAAATATATTAAGAAGTTTAATACTTATACTAGTGAATTAAATTATTATAAAACAGTTTTAAAAAATATTTTATAAGGGTGAGTTATTTTGAAAACATGGTATACACTTTTTCCCGATGCGATGAATTATCATTTAACAAAGGATGTTGGATATATACCATATTTAATGCATAAGAATTACGGGATTGAATCACGTATAATATGTTATGAAACTGATAAATATGACTATTTGGATAATGAAGTTAAGGGATTAAAGCTTGAAAAATTAAAGAAAATAAGTAATAATAAGAACTTAGATTCAATTATATATTTATTTTTAAATTCAAAAAAGATAGATATTTTAAATTTATATCACTTTAGAAAAATACACTTAGTATATGTTTTGGTATATAAACTTTTAAGACCTAATGGGAAAGTATTTATGAAATTAGATGCTAATGAGTCAATAAGAAATAGTAAGATTGGTTTTTTATCAAATAAAATATTAAAAAAAATAGATTTAATAAGTGTAGAGACCATTGCTTTACATTCGTGGTTAAATAATAATTGGCCTGTAAAGGTTGAATATATTCCTAATGGATTCATAAAGCAAGATAAAGAAATTAATACTAAAAATAAGAAAAATATTATTCTTTTTGTTGGAAGAGTTGGGGCTCCAGAGAAACAAAATGAGATTTTATTAAATGCATTTTGTAGTATATATAAACAAATTCCAGGATGGAAGCTTAAGTTTGTAGGGCCAATAACAAAGGAATTTGTGGAGGAAGTTAATAAAAAAATATCTGATAATTCTGAGATGAGCAAATATATTGAAGTAAGTGGCGAAGTAAATGAAAAACAAAAATTATCAGATATATATAATGAAGCAAAAGTATTTTGTATAACTTCCAAATATGAAAGCTTTTGTTTAGCATTAGCTGAGGCTATAGGAAGTGGATGCTATGTTATTACATCAAATATCCTATCAGCTAGTGATATTACTAATAATGGTGAATATGGAAAGGTAATAGATGATATAAATGATAGCAATTTAGCAGAGGCGCTATTAAGTGTTTGTAATTCAAATACAATTAATTATAATTTAAATAATAATATAATAAAGTATGCTAATGATAATTTTTCATGGGATAGTTTATGCAAAAAAATATATAAATTTTTATATTAAGTATAAGAGTTCAGATATAGTACTAACTCTGTTATGATTTATATATAAAGCATAATAATAAGTCGACTTATTCAAGTTTAAGTGTTTTAAAAAATAAATAAATTACTATATAGTAAGGAGGGGTTCGCAGTTAAACGGACTCCTCATTTTTTTCTATGACTCCTCCTATCTAACTTATTTGATTAAATGTAACATGAACTAGACAATTAATTAAATGTATAATATTGTCTTTTATTAAGTTTATAGACAATTAAAATGTAGATAGTTATAATTAATATGTAGAAATATAAAAAGGAGGGTAGGTATAGAATAAAATGAAAAAATTCATATTTATAATTGTACTATTGTTATCTATAATTGGTATAAATAGTGAGAAGGCGTATGCTAGTGAAGAGTATAGCATTCAGTATTCCACTCATGTACAAAATATAGGATGGCAGAATAATGTAGCAAATGGAGAATTGTCTGGAACTACAGCAAAGGCATTGAGGGTAGAAGCAATTAAAATTGATAATCCAACTAATTTAAATGTAAGATATCAAGCACATGTAGAGAATATAGGTTGGCAAAATTGGGTTAATGGGGGAGAAATAGCTGGAACTACAGGAAAGTGCTTAAGAGTAGAGGCCTTGAAAGTTGAGGTAGTTAATCCACCAGCAGGGGTACATATTGAATATCAGGTGCATGTAGAGAATATAGGCTGGATGGATTGGGTCAAAGATGGACAAGTTGCTGGTACTACAGGTAAAGCACTTAGAATAGAAGCGGTAAGAATAAAAATTAAAAAAGATAACTCTCTCAATATTAATTATAAGTCTCATGTACAAGATATAGGATGGCAAGATGGAGTATCACAAGGAGAGGTTTCAGGAGCTCCAGGATACTCTAAGAGAGTTGAAGGGGTAGTGGTTGATTTGTTAGGTGCTCCAGCAGACATGAAACTATCTTATCAAGGACACGTAGAGAATATAGGATGGCAAAATTGGGTTTCATCTGGACAATTGATGGGAACTCAGTACAATGGATTAAGATTAGAAGGATTTAGAGTTAAACTGGAAGGAAATACTCAAGGATATCATGTTATTTACTCGTCATATGTCGAAGGATATGGTTGGCAGGGATGGGTAAAGGATGGTGAAATATCGGGTGTAGTTGGAAAAAGAAAAAGAATTGAAGGTCTAATGATAAGACTAGTAAAAGATTCAGAGTTAGCTAATTATGTGAAACCAAAGATAGCTATAGATATAGGTCATAATGTATTCCCTGATATAGGGGCTGATGGTTTATATCAAGAAAGTCAACTTACTAAAGAAGTTGGGATAAAAGTAATAGATATATTAAAGAGTAATAACTATACAGTAATTGATACATTACCTGAAAGTGCTTCAAGTGAAAGAGATTCATTAGAGCAACGTACAAACACTGCTAATTCTAATGAAGTAAATAAGTTCATATCAATACATTTTAATAAATATGGTAGTGATGCAAATGGAAGTGAAGTTTATTTTCAAGTAAATAGTGATACTTCAAAAGTTATGGCAACTAATATATTAAATAACTTGGTTGCTTTAGGATTCAAAAATAGAGGAATTAAAAATGCTAATTATTACGTAATTACAAATACTAAAGCTCCATCGGTACTAGTAGAGTGCGCTTTTCTAGATAATGTAGAAGATATGAAGAAATATGATGCAAATAAAGTGGCTGAAGCTATTGCGAAAGGGATAATGAGTTCTTAAGACTGTATATTTATGAGATATTTATAAATTAGAGGTAATATGATGAATAAAAATAAAAATTTATTTATTGCTATAATAGTTGGATTTCTAGCAATATTATTTCTGCCTACGTCTCATGAAGTAAAAGCAGCTGGAGATGTAAGTTTAAAATATTCTGCTCATGTAGAAAATATTGGAGACCAAAAAGCTGTATATGATGGACAAGTTATAGGAACAACAGGTAGGAATCTACAGATTGAAGGAATAAGCATTAACTTAGAAGATCAAGTTGGATCAATGTCTATTAGATATAGGACACATGTTGAGAACATTGGATGGGGTCAGTGGGTTACTGGAGGTCAATACTCTGGAACAAGAGGCAAAGAACTTCAAGTAGAAGCTATACAAATCCAATTAGTAAATGCACCAGCTAATTATCATATAGAATATCAAACTCATGTTCAAGATATAGGTTGGCAAAATTGGGTTAGAGATGGTGATATAGCTGGAACTACAGGAAGAAATAAACGTGTTGAGGCAATAAGATTAAGAATAGTTAATGATAATGAGATTAAACCTAATAATGCAAGTGTACAATATCAATCTAGTGTTCAAGGAATTGGAACCCAAGAAGTAGTATCAGATGCAGGTATTGCAGGAACAATTGGAGAAAACCTTAGGTTGGAAAATATAAGCATTGCTTTAGGGAATTCTCCTAGTGGAGCTAGTATTTCTTATAGAGTGCATATCGAAAACAGAGGATGGTTAGATTGGGTTCCCGCTGGGATTGCTACAGGAGCTATAGGAAACGATAGAAGAGTTGAAGGTATCCAAATTAAAATTAATGGATTTCCAGAAGGATATCATGTAGAATACAAAGCTCATGTACAAGATATAGGCTGGCAAGGTTGGGTAAGAGATGGAGAGATTGCCGGAACAACTGGGCAAAGCAAAAAAATTGAAGCATTAAAAATAAGAATAGTTTCAGATAAAATTAATGTAAAATACCAATCAACTGTTCAAGATAGAGGAGTGCAGGCAGCAGTTTATAATGGTGAAACATCTGGAACGGTTGGGCAAGGATTACGCTTAGAGAATATAAATATAGCATTAGAAGGGGTTAATAGTAATTCAGGAGTTTCTTATAGGGTTCATTTGGAGAATAAAGGATGGTTAGACTGGGTATCTAATGGGATTACTACAGGAGCTATTGATAACAATAAGAGAATTGAAGCTATACAAATAAAATTACAAAATATACCGGAAGGATATCATGTAGAATATAGAGCTCATGTTCAAGATATAGGTTGGCAAGATTGGGTAAGGGATGGAGCTGTTGCAGGAACAACAGGACAAAGTAAAAAAATAGAAGGTATACAGGTCAGAGTTGTTCAAGATATAGTTAGTTCTACGATAAGTTATGTATATTCCAACTATAGTATTTCATTTGAAGATATACTAAATAAACAAATATCTAAAGAGCCCGCACTACAGATGATTAATAATTCGAATTCATGGGAGTGGAGATATGCTCAAATAAGAGATGGACAAGCTGGATATTATATAAATCCTCCTACAAAAATATTTTTTGGAGATTCGAATGTATATAACACAATAAAAGATCAGCTTCAGTTAAATTTGGATACTAGATTAAGTAGAAATTACGATTTAAATAAGTATCAATTTCTTAAATTAAGCTATGTAGATGGAACAACTGCTGAACAACTTAATTCTTCATTTAGTAAAGATGGAGTTTTAGCAGGAAAAGGACAAGTTTTTATTGATGCTGCAAGATTATATAATATAAATCCTATTTATTTGGCTGCACATTCAATGTTAGAAACAGGAAATGGCACTTCACAATTAGCAAAAGGGATTTCAGTAAATGGTACAACAGTATATAATTTATTTGGGATTGGAGCTGTAGATAGTGATCCAAATGGGGGCGGATCACAAACTGCTTATACAAAAGGTTGGACAAGTATAGATAAAGCAATATATGGAGGAGCTGAATTTATATCATCATCATATATAAATTCTGGTTACAAACAAGATACTCTATATAAAATGAGATGGAATCCAGCTAATCCAGGCACACATCAATATGCTACAGATATAAGGTGGGCAACAAATCAGGTTGCATATATTAAAAAATGTTTTGATCAAATACCAGATGCTAAGTTAGTATTTGATATTCCGGTGTATAAATAGAAATCAAGATAAAAGTATGACAAAAAGGTAAAATTGTCATACTTTTATTCTTTTTAATTAGTCTATTTGATATAATACAGATATTGAGATCAAATTACAATATATTGAATTTGGAGGTATACTATGTCAATATTGGTATGTGGAGGAGCCGGCTATATAGGAAGTCATATGGTAGCTTATCTTTTAGAACAAGGGAAAGATGTTGTAGTAGTAGATAGTTTAGAAACTGGCCATGAAAAATCAGTAAAGGGAGTTAAGTTATATAAAGGGGATTTAAGAGATAAAAAATTTTTGAATAATGTCTTTAATGAAAACGAAATAGAAGCAGTTATAGATTTTGCAGCATACTCTCTAGTAGGAGAAAGTATGGTAGAACCATTAAAGTACTTTAATAATAATGTATATGGAACTATAAACTTACTAGAAGTTATGAAAGAGCATAATGTTAAATATATAGTATTTTCATCAACAGCAGCAACTTATGGTGAGGTAGAAAAAACTCCTATAGTAGAAGAGGATAAAACATTCCCAACTAATGCTTATGGAGAATCTAAACTTATGGTAGAAAAGGTTCTTAAGTGGTGTGATACAGCTTACGGAATAAAACATACTGTTTTAAGATATTTCAATGTAGCTGGGGCTCATGTAAGTGGAAATATAGGAGAAGATCATAAGACGGAAACTCATTTAATTCCACTTATATTACAAGTTGCTTTAGGTAAAAGAGAAAAGATAATGATATTTGGAGAAGACTTTAATACGCCAGATGGAAGTTGTATTAGAGATTATATTCATGTATCAGATTTAGCAGAAGCTCATGCTTTGGCATTAGATAGATTGTTTAAAGGTGGAGACAGTAGAATATTTAACTTAGGAAATGGAACAGGATTTTCAGTTAAAGAGGTAATAGAAGTAGTTAGAAAAGTAACTAATCATCCTATACCAGCAGAAGTTACAGGAAGAAGAGCGGGAGATCCTGCTATACTTATAGCATCTTCTGATAAAGCTGTAAAAGAATTAGGATGGACACCTAAGTTCAACACTTTAGAAACAATAGTAGAAACTGCTTGGAAATGGCATTCAAATAATCCTAATGGATATAATGATTAATAAAGGAACAGAAAGAAGGATGAGAAGATGACAATTAAAAAAGCAATAATTCCTGCAGCGGGACTTGGAACAAGATTTTTACCAGCTACAAAAGCATTACCTAAAGAGATGCTTCCTATAGTAGATAAACCAACTATGCAATATATAATAGAAGAAGCTATAGCTTCAGGTATAGAAGAAATACTAATAATAACTGGAAGAAATAAGAAGTCCATAGAAGACCACTTTGATAAATCCATAGAACTTGAAATGGAACTTGAGAAATCAGGAAAACAAGAGTTATTAGATTTAGTAAGAGATATATCAGGAATGGTAGATATACATTTCATAAGACAAAAGGAACCAAAAGGATTAGGACACGCAATTCTTTGTGCAAAGACTTTTGTAGGCAATGAACCTTTTGCAGTACTTCTAGGGGATGATATAGTTCATAATGAGGAAAACCCATGTTTAAAACAATTAGTGGATTGTTATGATGAATATAAGACATCTATACTTGGAGTGCAAACTGTTACTGAAGAAAATGTAAGTAAATATGGTATAGTTGACGGGCTACATATAGAAGACAGAGTATATAAAGTAAAAAATCTAGTAGAAAAACCATCTAGAGAAGAAGCTCCTAGTAACGTAGCTATACTAGGAAGATATATAATAACTCCACAAATATTCGATATACTAGAGAAAACTAAACCAGGTAAAGGTGGAGAAATTCAGCTTACAGATGCACTTAAGGATTTAATATCTCAAGAAGCTATGTATGCATACAACTTTGAAGGTAAAAGATATGATGTAGGAGATAAATTAGGTTTCTTACAAGCAACAGTTGAATATGCTTTAAGAAGAGAAGATTTAAGAGAAGATTTTATAAAGTATTTAAAAGAAATAATATAATAAGTAAAAGAAACAATAATTATCCTATTTGAATACTTATTGTTTCTTTTTTGTAAATAAATTTTTGTGAGAATTTTGTGAGGAGAATTTTATATAATAAAATTTATGAGAAAAATATTTAAATTAAATTAAAACAAAAATCGACAATGCACATAAAAAGAAAAAACTTTATTTGATTATAGAAAATCCTTGCAAATAAATAGGTTAAATGTTTACAAAAATTAGAGCTATGAATAAATTTTAAGAAATTAGAAATTATTCATAGTTTTTTTATTGGAAAATATATCAAAAAACTCCTTAAAAGAGAATATATAAATTCAAAAGTGATGATAACACTAAATGAATAAGTATAAATACTTCTTAATAAGTATACGATATACATTATATAGGTCGAATTATGTCTATTTGGAATGAGAATTAACGTTCGTCTAAGTGTTGAACAAACTGTTAAAAAGTTATATAATTATTTGGTAAAACTTTAAAGATATATATTATCGTAAGATTCAAATAATAGTTTATAGTCTGATTATTAAAAGTTTAATAATTAACACCAAAAGATGGTTTCGACACCATCAAACAATTGTGTATAAAAAGCTTCATAAAATAGACACAAATATGGTAATATGTTATGATTTATTTACAGTACATTTAAAAAACATTCGGAGGACTAAGATGGAATTAAAGGAATATCTACATATTTTTAAAAAAAGATGGTTGCTAATAATATCAGTGACGTTGACCTGTGTATTTGTTAGTGCGATAGTAAGTTTTTTCTTAATTAAGCCTACATATCAATCAAGCATTTCAGTAGTTATAGGAAGTAATAAAGAAGAATCTTCAGCTAATACAAATCAGACTTACAATGATGTTATAATGTATCAAAAATTAGTTAAAACCTATAGTGTATTTGTAAAAACAAGAGCTGTAGCTGAAGATACAATAGAAAAATTAAACTCTGACAGAAGTGTAGACTCACTTTTAGGAATGATAACAGCATCTCCTAGTAGTGATACTGATTTTTTAACTATAACAGTAAAGTCTAATGATGCTTATGAAGCTAGAGATATAGCTAATCAGGTAGCGAGGTCATTAAAAGATGTAACTAAAGAAATTAAAAATGTGGACAATGTTCAGTTAGTAGACGATGCATTATTACCTAGCGGTCCTGTATCACCTAAACCATTACTAAACATGGCTATAGCGCTACTACTTGGAATATTTGTTTCTGTAGGAGTAATATTCTTAATAGAATATCTAGATAATACAGTAAAAGATACAGATGAATTAGAAAAATTATTAGAAGTTCCTGTATTAGGGGCTATACCTATGATAGAAGAAAAAAAGAAAGCAAGAGGTGGTAAGCGTGATAAAAGATCTAATAGCATATAGTGATCCTAAGTCTTCTTCAGCAGAAGCATATAGAACTTTAAGAACAAATCTACAGTTTTCTATGTTAGATAAAGATTCTAATATTATTGCGATAACCTCATGTGCACCAGGAGAAGGAAAGAGTACTATAATAGCTAATCTAGCAGTAAGTTTAGCTCAAAGTGGTAAAAAGGTATTATTAGTAGATTGTGACTTAAGAAAACCGACTATTCACAAGAAATTTGGAATATCTAACGCTAGTGGGTTAACTTCATTATTATTAAAAGAAAGTACATTAGAAGAAGCTATATATAAAGTAGATATACCTAATTTAGGACTTATACCTAGTGGTCCAGTTCCACCTAATCCATCAGAAATATTAGGTTCTAAAAAGATGGGGAAGATATTAGAGGATCTTAAAAATTATTTTGATGTTATACTTTTAGATTCACCTCCAGTACTTGTAGTTTCAGACTTACACGTACTTGCATCAACCTTAGATGGGATTCTATTAGTTGCTACCTATGGAGTAACAGAGAAAAATGCTATATTAAGAGCAAAAGAAAGTATTTTAAAGGTTGGCGGAAAAGTATTAGGAGTAGTAGAAAATAAAATACCTCAAGATGCTAAAGGATATGGATATGGTGGATATGGATATGGGAAGTATCAAGGATATTATTCTTCAGATACAGAAGAATAGGAGGAAACATGATAGATTTTCATTCACACATAATTTATGGAGTTGATGATGGAGCTAAGGACATAAAGATGTCCTTAGATATGATAAAAAATGCAGAGAAAGAAGGCACTAAATATATATGTGCCACCTCTCATTATCTATCAGGAGAATATGAACCTAATAGAGAAGTGTATTTTAATAAACTTAAGGAATTAAGAGAAAAAAGCAACATACATATAATACCCGGATTAGAGGTGTATATGGATCCGAATTTGCCAGAGCTTTATAAAGAAAAGAAGATATGGGGAATAAACGAAGGTCCATATATGTTAATAGAATTTCCTATGAGAGATGTACCTAAATACTCCATGGATGTATTATATGAATTAACAGTATTAGGAGTAAAACCTATAATAGCACACCCTGAGAGAAATATTAAACTTATAAACAACATAGACATGATAGAAGACTTTATTGAAGAGGGGTACTTACTACAACTTAACGCTAACTCACTATTAGGAAAACATGGACAGGCGGAAAAAGCTTTTGGGGAAGAATTAGTAAAAAGAAACATGATTCATCTAGTAGGTAGTGACGGACATAATAGCAGTTTCAGGAAAACCGATATAAAAGAAGCTTTAAAAAGATTAGAAGACTTAAATCCAGAGTTATACGGATTTATATTAGAAAATGAAAAAAAAGTACTAGAAGGATTAGATATACACATACCAGACATAAAAGATTTAAAAGAGAAGAAGAAAGGTTTCTTCGGACTGTTTAAGAGAAAATAACTAGAGAGGTCATAAGTAATTATGACCATCTTTATATATAATAGATGGGAAACTAAGGAATAATTTATTTTTATAAATATTATTAATTTTAAATTTATAATTAATAAGATGGGGGGAGAATGATGCAATTGGAGAATTTTAGGGAGAAAATAAATCTTAAAGAAAATCAGCTAGATATAGAGAGAAAAGAAAATAAGTTTATATATAATTCAGTAAAAAGATTTATAGATATATTTTGTTCATTTATAGGAATAATATTCTTAAGTCCAGTTTTTATTATAGTAGGGGCCATAATAAAACTTGATTCTAAAGGACCAGTTATATTTTCTCAAAAAAGAGTAGGTAAAGGCGGAAAAGAGTTTAAGATGTATAAGTTTAGAAGCATGGTAGTTAATGCTGAAGAACTGAAGAAAAAATTAGTACATCAAAATGAGATGTCAGGTCCTATGTTTAAGATGAAGGATGACCCTAGAATAACTAAGATAGGAAAGTTTATAAGAAAAACAAGTATAGATGAGTTACCGCAGCTTATAAATGTACTTAAGGGAGAGATGAGTTTAGTAGGACCCAGACCTAGCTTACCTAAAGAGGTAGCTGAGTTTGAACCATGGATGATGAGAAGATTAGATGTTAAACCAGGACTTACCTGTTACTGGCAAGTAAGTGGAAGAAATAACATAGACTTTGATGACTGGATGAAGTTAGATATAAAATATGTACAGGATAGATCTGTAAAGTTAGATATAAAACTTATATTTAAAACATTTTTTGTTTTATTTGGAGATAAGAATGCTAGATAATAAATTAAGTATATGAATTGGAGTAATTTAATGAGACACATATTTATAATAGGAAGTAAGGGTATACCAGCAAGTTATGGAGGATTTGAGACATTTGTTGAAAAGTTAACTGAAGGACAAAAAAGTAATGAAATAAAGTATCATGTATCATGTTTATCAGACAATTCTAAAGAGTTTGAATATAATGGAGCAAGATGTTTTAATGTAAAAGTTCCTAGTATAGGTCCTGCTAAGGCTGTATATTATGATATTATGGCATTAAAAGAAAGTGTTAAATATATTAAATCAAAGAAAATAGAAAATGCAATTGTTTATATTTTAGCTTGTAGAATAGGACCGTTCATAAGCAAATATAAGAAAGAATTAAAAAAAATAGGAGGAACATTATTAGTAAATCCAGACGGTCATGAATGGAAAAGAGGAAAATGGAATTGCGTTATAAAAAAGTATTGGAAACTTTCAGAAAATTTAATGGTTAAACATGCTGATATATTGGTTTGTGATTCTAAAAATATAGAAAATTATATAAAAGAGAATTACAAAAAATATAAGCCTAAGACAACTTTTATAGCGTATGGTGCTGATACACAAAAATCGAAACTGTCAGGTAATGATGAGTCATTACTTCAATGGTATAAAGAAAAACAAATTAGTAAGTCGGAGTATTATTTAGCAGTCGGTAGATTCGTTCCAGAAAATAATTATGAAACAATGTTAATTGAATTTATGAAATCAAATACAAAAAAAAGTTTTGTGTTAATAACTAATGTAGAAAAAAATAAATTTTATAACCAACTTACCCAAAAAACCAATTTTAATGAAGATAAAAGAATTAAGTTTGTAGGAACAGTTTATAATCAAGAATTATTAAAAAAGATTAGAGAAAATGCATATGGGTATCTACATGGACATGAAGTTGGAGGGACCAATCCATCTTTACTTGAGTCATTAGCAACTACTGATTTAAATATTTTACTTGATGTTGGATTTAATAAGGAAGTAGCTATGAATGGTGCTTTATATTTTAATAAGTTCAATAATACGTTAAGTAATTTAATCAATAAAGTGGATCATTTATCAGAAGTAGAGATTTTAAATATATCGAAAGAAGCAAAAAAAAGAATTGCTGAAAACTATGAATGGGATTATATAATATATAAATATGAAAGCTTGTGGATGAATTTAACACATTAATTTAAAAAGTTAGGAAGAATTACTATGAAATTAGAGTTAATTAGTATAAACAATTTAAAAGACTATTCGAATGTTTTTAAAGAAGAGGATTTAATTTCGGAAGTTGATAAAAAAACTTGTAGTGACTTGGCTATGGAAGTTTCCTTGAAGATATGTAGTAGTGATTTCTTGATATATGATGGTGTAAACTTTATGTCTATAATGCAAATACAGTTATATAATACTATAAAGAACATATTAAGTATGCAACTATTATTTAATAAGATAACTAGTTCTAAAGGCAAAATAGATAAAGTTATAATAGAAAATTGGGAAGAATATAAAGTGTTCAAGTTTATTAATAAAGTTAATAATAACTATTTTGATATTAAATATTTAGGTGATGAATATAACTTGAAATCATTTATTAAATATAATAATAAAGAAAATTTGGTTAAGTTATTTTCAGAATTTTTGACCTTAAATCAAAATAGCAAGATAAATTCTAATAAAATAGCTATAGTACATGAAATTAATAATCAATCAATGATTCAAATATTAAATGAATATCAAGTAGAGTTAGAAGAGCAGGGAAGAGTAGATTTTGAATTTTTATGCGTAGGGTTAGGTTCGTTTAGGCAAATAGTTAGTAGAAATAAAAAGGTTCTTCTTAAATATTTTACATATAAAGTTATTAAAGAATATAAGGCTATATATGTACAAATGAGTAATATATTTAAAGATAATGGAGAACAAAAGTTACAATATTGTCTAAAAGAAATAAAGGAAGACAAAATTAGGGATCTAGTATTGATTTCAGTTAATAAAATAATAAAAAATTCTATAAAGAGTATAATTATATATTATATTTTAATACGTAATTATTTAATACAAACAAAGATAAATAAAATATTACTTTGTAGTGATTCGCATAGTATTTCTAGGCTCATTTGTCAGATAGCGAAAAAGTACGATGTTTTAACTATTGTTCATCAACATGGATCAATTGGAAAAATTGCATTCACACCCATATATGCAGATAAGTTTCTAGCTTGGGGAGAGTATAATAAAAATCTTTTAATAAATTTAGGTGAAAAAAAAGATAAAATTATCATATCAGGTAATATAAAATATAAAGAATTTCCCAGTGAAAAAGTTGATAGTAGAAATGACAAAGTTAATTTATTATGGGCAGTTAATCCCATAGGAAAAAGTATTAATAAAGAGTTATTCAATATATTAGAAGGATATATTAAACTTAATGAAAATATCATTGAAAAAGTAAATATAAAACTACATCCAGGAGAAAAAGATAAGGAGTTCATGGATAATCTTTTTAGAAACTCTTCTGTAAAAGAGAAAATTAATATTATATATAAGGGAAATCTTATTGAACTTATAAAAAATAGCAATTTAGTTTTAATTACACAGTCTACAGCTGGAATAGAGGCGTTTATGTGTGGAAAAACTGTGATGCTATATGATAATCCCAATATTCCAGAACTCTTGCCTTATAGAAAATACAAGGCCGTAATATTATTTCGAAATATGGAGGAATTTAAGAATGGAATAAATAACTATCTAAATAATAAATGTTTGGATATTAGTATGAAAAGTAAAGATATGCTGTTAGATTATATGAAGCCATTTGATAAAATACTTTTCAAAAAAATGATAGATAATAAGGTGAATAAATGAAAAAAATTACTAGTTGTACACTGATTTTTTTAGTTTTTATTATAAATATTTTTATTATGAATCAAAGTTATAAAAATACAATCGATCTAGGAAATGTAATATATATAATCTGCATAACTTTAATATTATTATTGATATATCATTTTAATGTGGATATTACTAATTTAATCAATCCTCAAAATTTTATATTGTACTTTTTTGTTTTCTTTATAAATTTTGGTATGATTATATCTCCTTTTTATACAGACATACTACCTGTATATACAAGTTCTATGTACTACTTAATTAATTGTTTTATTATATATATTTTTATAAGCGTTTTAATATCGAATAAGAACATAATGAAGTACTTACAATTAAAAGATGTACTTAAAAATATTGAAACTAGTAATAGGTATAGAAAGTATATTTTCATAGGAATTAGTATAATTATTATATATTTTATAAGCATTAAAACTATACCGCTTTTAGGTGAAAATAGTGATGATTTAAGAGTTGAGTCATTAAAGGGCAAAGGATTTATAGTATTATTAGGGTATGGATTCTTGGTAAATAGTATAATTTTTGATTTTTTATATGTCTTAAAAAGAGAAGACAAAATTTATTTTATAAAATCATTAGTATTATATTTATTTGCATTTCTTGTGCTAATGGGAACTGGATATCGAGGAATATCTTTTAAGATTATTTTGATCCTAATTTCTATTCTATTAATGTATAAGTATAAGAAATTACCTATATTCAAGTTATCTATTTTAATCATGATATTATTATCTTCTGTTGCTATTATGGGATATTATAGGAGTAGTAATATTGTTTCATTTAACTTAGAAGCCATTTATAAAGTAACTATATGGAGATTCTTTGTTAATATATACAATTTTCAAAATATTAGTAACTTTGTTGATGTTATAGGTTTTATTAATGGAAAAACTTATGTATTGGATATATTAACTTTATTGCCTGGGCATCAAATATCATCATCGTACTATATGAAAGATATATTAGGTTTATCTTTTTCTGGAGGGGGAATAACTCCAACATTATTCGGTGAAGCTTTAATAAATTTTGGATATGAATTTGGGTTAATAATTGTGTTAGTTGTAAGTGTTATTATATCTATAACATCATTATATTTGTGTAAGAATATGAACAAATCTATAAGTTCATTACAGATGCTTATAGTTATATCATTTAGTTTAGATCCAATAATTGGTAGTGGAATTATGCCAACTATTTTAAATAGCTTAATACCGGTACTTATTTGTAGATTTATAATTATAACTTTAAATAATATAGAAGAACGTAAGTACTATAGGTGATTGTATGAAAAAGAAAGTATTTATTTTACCAGTTATTATGATGTTTATTTCAGTTGTAAGTAAAGTATTAGGGTTTTTAAGGGAAGTTTTGATTGCGCAAACATATGGGGCGTCATTTGTTAGCGATTCTTATGTATTTATAAATGGGATAATTAGCTTATTGTTCATAAATGTAACAAATGCAATTACAACTATATTTATTCCAATGTTATCTGAAAAAATTAATTACGATAATAAAGATGAACAAAATAAATTTATAAATAACATACTGACTGTTATAACTATTATATCAATAGCTTTGACTTTTATAGGAATTATAGGATCAAAGTATATTATTAAAATTTTTGCTCCAGGATTCTATAACCAATATAATGCTACTCAAATAGATAATATAAATTATTTGTTAAAAATATCAATGATATCACTCGTTTTTATTATTATTCAATACTTATTTATTGGGGTTTTACAGGTATATAAAAAGTTCTTAATTGCAAATGTCTTACCTGTATTGGGAAATGTAGTAATAATATTATATATAGTGTTTTTAGGAAATAAAAATCAGGCTAACGGACTTGTATATACATTAGTATTATCTTATGTGTTTCAATTTTTGGTTTGTTATATAGCTTATAAATCCATTGGGTATAAATATAAGCCCTATTTCAATATGAGTGAATCTTATATTAAGCAAATAGGTAAATTAATAATACCAGTCTTTATAGGAACTTCATTAACACAATTAAACTTTTTAGTAGACAGAATAATTGCATCAGGGTTTGAAGCTGGTTCATTAGCAATTTTAAATTTTGGTAATAAACTTACAAATCTAATTTATGCAGTGGTTGGAATGACTATAGGTACTATAATTTTTCCTTATTTATCAGAGTTTAGCATGGAAAAAAATAAAAAAAAATTTATATCATTAGTAGAGTTTGGCATAAATATTACTTATATATTAATAATACCACTTTCCGTATTTATGATCTTTTTTAGAATGGAAATTGTTAATTTAGTATTCTTAAGAGGAGAATTCAACATAGAAGAGGCAAAAAGTACAGCACAAGTAGTACTATATTATTCTATAGGGATATTAGCATTTAGTTTAAAGGATTTGTTAAATAAGGTATATTACTCGTTTAAAAACACAAGAACTCCGATGATTAATAGTTTCATAGGAATTACTATAAACATATTATTAAATATAATATTATCTAAATCTATGGGATTAAATGGGTTAGCTTTATCGGCTTCAATAGCCAATATTATAATTGTATTGTTATTGATAACCAATCTTAGTAAAAAAATAAAGATCAATTATAAAACAATGATGTACAAATTTATTGTGTGTATATTGACTAGTGTTACAATATCTTTAAGTTTATCACTTTTTAAACATTATTTATTAAATTTAGGTAATAGCAAATTATTATCACTATTAAGTTTAAGTGTTTTAATTATATTAAATTTAATTCTATATTTTATAGTAATATTTAAAAGTAAAATAATTAATATTAAGTATTTGCATAAATTAATAAAATAAATTTTAGATTTATTTGTTATTTAGGAGGAGAGTTTTTAAAATGAAAAAAGTATTAGTAACAGGAGCAGATGGATTTATAGGAAGCCATCTAACAGAGGTATTACTTGAACAAGGATATGATGTAAAAGCATTTGCTTATTATAATTCATTTAACACATGGGGATGGTTAGATTCATTAGATAAAAATAAGTTAAAAGAGATTGAAGTATTCACAGGTGATATTAGAGATCCAAATGGAGTAAAAGAGGCTATGAAGGGTGTGGATGAAGTATTCCATTTAGCAGCACTTATTGCAATTCCATTTAGCTATCATTCACCAGATTCGTATGTAGATACTAATATAAAAGGCACTTTAAATGTGCTTCAAGCAGCTAGAGATCTAGGTACAAGTAGAATATTAGTTACCTCAACCTCAGAAGTATATGGAACTGCTCAATATGTACCAATTGATGAAAAACATCCATTCCAAGGGCAATCACCATATTCTGCGACTAAAATAGGAGCTGATAGAATTGCAGAATCATTTTACAGAAGTTTTAATATGCCTCTTACGATTGTAAGACCTTTTAATACCTACGGACCAAGACAATCAGCTAGAGCTGTTATTCCTACAATTATTACCCAGTTATTATCAGGAAAAAAAGAATTAAAATTAGGCGCACTTTCACCAACTAGGGATTTTAATTTTGTTAAAGATACTGCTAATGGATTTATAGAAATTTCTAAGTCTGAAAAGACAATCGGTGAGGAGATAAATATTGCTACTCAACAAGAAATATCAATTGGTGAATTTGCAGAAGAAATGATAAGACAAATTAACCCAAATGCTAAAATATTATGTGATGAACAAAGAATAAGACCAGAAAAAAGTGAAGTTAATAGATTATTGGGATCTAATGAAAAAATAAAGAGATTAACTAATTGGTCGCCTAAGTATACATTTGAACAAGGTATTGCTGAAACTATTGAATGGTTTAAGAAACCAGAAAACTTAGCAAAATATAAGGCTGATATTTATAATATATAATTTAAGGAGATGGGGCAATTGAATAAATTTATTCCACTATCTGTGCCTAATTTAAAGGGGAACGAATTAAAGTATGTTATTGATGCAGTAGAGGCAGAGTGGGTTTCTACTGGAGGATCATATATAAATGAATTTGAAAAAAATATAGCAAAATATTTAAGAGTTAAAGAAGCAGTTGCATGTCAAAGTGGAACTGCTGCGTTACATCTTTCATTATTATTGTCTAATGTGAAACTAGGAGATGAAGTTCTAGCACCCACTTTAACATTTATAGCTGCTGTAAATCCTATAAAATATATTGGGGCAGAGCCTGTATTTATTGATTGTGATGATAGTTTAACTATGGATCCGTTAAAGTTAAAAGAATTCTGTGAAAAAGAATGTATATTTGAAAATGAAGTACTAATAAATAAAACTTCTGGAAATCAAATTAAAGCTATTATAGTTGTTCATGTATTTGGTAATATAGCTAATATGCAAGAAATAATGTATATAGCTGAAACATATAATTTGAAAGTTATTGAGGATGCTACAGAAGCTCTAGGAACATATTATACTTCAGGAAAATATAAAGGAAAGCATGCAGGAACTATTGGTGATTTTGGAGCTTATTCATTTAATGGGAATAAGATAATTACTACTGGTGGTGGAGGAATGTTAGTAAGTAACTTAGAATATGGATGCAAAAAAGCTAAATATCTTTCAACACAAGCAAAAGATGATGAACTCAACTATATTCATGATGAAATAGGATTTAATTATAGAATGACTAATCTACAGGCAGCTCTTGGGGTAGCACAACTTGAGCAGCTTGAAAAGTTTATTAGAACTAAGAATGAAAATTATGAACTTTATAGGGAATTACTAAAGGATAATACAAAAGTTAAAGTTTTAGAGTTTAATAAAGATATAAGATCAAATAAGTGGTTCTATTCACTTTTTGTTAATGAAGGAGATATAACTGAACTTATAAATAAGTTGCAGGAACATAAAATTCAAACAAGACCTATTTGGGGATTAATTAATGAACAAAAGCCATATGAAAATAGTAGTGCATATAAGATTGAAAAAGCTAAATATTATTGTAAACATATAATTAATATTCCTTGTAGTACAAATTTATCTAAAGATGATGTTAAAGGAGTAGTAGAAACTATAGAATCAGTTATAGGGAGGTAAAATATGATATTAGAAGACCTTTTAATTAATGAAGGAACTACTATAAAGACAGCTATGAATATTATGGATAAGAATGCAAAGCGAATAATATTTGTAGTTGTTGACGGATTTCTTAGAGGTTCTTTAACTGATGGAGATATTAGAAGATGGATTTTGAAAGATAGAAGTGTTGAAGAAAATGTAGAATGTGCTATGAATAAAAATACCAAATATATTCATAAGACCGAAATGAATAATGCGCAAGATATAATAAAGGATTTAAGTATAGATGCATTACCTGTAGTTGATGACAACAATAAGATTAGGGAGATAATCTTTAATAATGATGAGATAGTCCATAATAAAATAGATATTCCTGTAGTTATAATGGCTGGTGGAAAGGGAACCAGATTATATCCTTACACTAAAATTTTACCTAAACCTTTAATACCAATTGGAGATACACCAATTATTGAAAGGATAATTAATAAGTTTAATGAATTTGGATGTAATAGGTTCTATCTAACATTAAATTATAAAAAGAATATGATTAAATCTTATTTTGAAGAAATAAATCCTGATTATACCGTAAATTATGTTGAAGAAGTCAAACCATTGGGGACAGGTGGAAGCTTATCTCTAATGAGAGAAGAATTAAAAGAACCTTTCTTTGTATCTAACTGTGATATTCTTGTAGATAGTAACTATGGAGATATAGTTGATTTTCATAAACATTCAGGAAATGCTGTTACAATAGTTGCATCATTAAAACATATAACGATACCATATGGAGTATTAAAGCTTGGTGAAGATGGATTACTAGAAGATACAGTAGAAAAACCAGAATTAACCTATTTAATTAACACAGGAATGTATCTACTTGATCCTAAAACGGTAGATTTAATTCCTGATGATGAATTTTTTGATTTGCCATCACTTTTCAGTAGATGTAAAGAGGTAGGATACAAGGTTGGAGTATATCCAGTTAGCCAAAATGCATGGATGGATATGGGGCAAATAGAAGAAATGAATGATATGGTAAGAAGATTAGAGGGTTAATATTTTAGCAGTTTAAGGAGGTATTTATGAATACATGGAATGGATTACCTGTTTTAATTTTAGGAACAGGAGGAATATCAAGAGAGGTAAAATGTATTATAGATGAGATTAATAAAACTAGTAAAGCATATGATTTTTTAGGGTATGTTTCAGAAAGAAAAGAAGAGATTGGAAGTATTTTGGGGAACGATAGAGTTGCAAGTAATGATGAAGAATTGGAAGAGTATATTAAAGATTTCAAAGTTATAGGTATAATAATACCTATTGGAACTCCAGCAATTAAAAAGAAAATAGCAGAAAACATTGTGAATAAATTTGATAATGTAGTATTTCCTAATATTATAGATCCTAGAGCGAATATAGGGAACATTGAATATGTAAAAATGGGTTATGGCAACATAATATGCGCTGGAGTAACATTGACTACTGATATTTCATTCGGTAATTTTAATTTAATTAATATTAATAGTACAATTGGACATGATGTGGTAATAGAAAATTATTGTGTCATAAATCCATTGGTATCAATTTCAGGTAATTGTTATATAGATGATTTATGTCTAATTGGTGCAGGTGCATCTATAAAACAAGGGATAAAAGTATCAAAAAAAAGTGTAGTTGGATTAGGAGCATTTATTGTTAAAGATGTTGATGAAGGTAATATTATGGTATGTAGTCCAGCCCAAAATATGAACAAAAATAGGTGAGATTATGAGGAAAGAAGTTTTTATAATTGCCGAAGCAGGAGTTAATCATAATGGGAGTAAAGAATTAGCATTTAAGTTAATAGATAAAGCTAAAGAAGCGGGTGTAGATGCTATAAAGTTTCAGACATTCAAGGCTGAAAAAGTAGTGTCAAAGTATGCCGATAAAGCAGCGTATCAAAAAGCTAGTACCGGTAGTGGAGAAACTCAACTTGAGATGGTAAAAAAATTAGAATTATCCTTTAGTGATTTTATAGAGTTGAAAAACTACAGTAATGAAGTTGGAATTTTATTTTTATCAACCCCTTTTGATGATGATAGTATAGATTTTTTAAATGATTTAGGGATGGAGATTTTTAAAATTCCTTCTGGAGAAATTACAAATTTACCATATTTAATAAAAATTGCAAAACTTAGAAAACCAGTGATTATTTCTACTGGTATGAGTTCTTTAGCAGAAATAGAATACGCCCTCAATGTTTTAAAGGATAATGGATGCAATGATATAAAGATATTGCATTGTAATACAGAATATCCTACTCCGATGGAAGATGTTAATTTATCAGCTATGAAAACAATAGAAACTGCATTCAAAGTTGAAGTGGGTTATTCTGATCATACAGATGGAATTGAAATACCTATAGCAGCAGTAGCTATGGGGGCGACTATAATAGAAAAACATTTTACTTTAGATAAAAATATGGAAGGTCCAGATCACAAGGCAAGTTTAGAGCCAAGTGCACTGAAAGCTATGGTTGACGCTATTAGAAATGTTGAGATAGCATTAGGAAATGGTATAAAATCTCCGTCTAAGTCTGAGATGAAAAATAAAAAGATTGCTAGAAAAAGCATAGTTGCAGCTAGAGAAATCAAAGAAGGAGAAATATTTACTGAAGATAATTTAACAATAAAAAGACCAGGAAATGGAATTTCTCCAATTAGATGGTATGAAATACTTGGAAAGGTATCAAATAAAAATTATGTGGAAGATGAGTTGATTGAAGTATAATGAAAAATATATGTGTATTTACTGGAACTAGAGCAGAATATGGTTTACTGAAAATATTAATGGGTAAAATTAAAGATGATCCAGAATTGAGTTTACAAATCATTGCTTCAGGGTCTCACTTATCTCCAGAATTTGGGATGACTGTAAATCAAATAGTGAATGATGGATTCCATATTGATGAAAAAGTTGAAATGCTATTAAGTTCAGATACTTCAGTTGGAATAACAAAATCCATGGGTCTAGGTATAATTGGTTTTGCAGATGCACTTGATAGATTAAAACCAGATGTGATAGTGATTTTGGGAGATAGATATGAAGCACTTGCCATGGCGAGTTCAGCTATGATTGCTAAAGTTCCCATAGCACATATTCACGGAGGAGAAGTAACAGAAGGTGCTTATGATGATTCTATAAGGCATGCAATAACAAAATTAAGCCACTTACATTTTGCATCTACCAATGAATATAAAAACAGAATCATTCAAATGGGGGAGGAGCCAGAGAGGGTTCACTATGTTGGAGCAGTTGGTTTAGATAATCTTAAATTGGTTGATTTACTTGATAAGAAAGAATTAGATAAGCAAATTAATTTTGAAATTGGAGATAAATTTTTTCTTGTGACATACCATCCTGTAACTTTGGGAGAAATAAGTTCAGAAGAGCAGTTTCATAATCTTCTAAAGGCTTTAGATAAATTCCAAAATTACAATGTAATTTTTACGAAAGCTAATGCAGATACTGATGGTAGGATTATTAATAAAATGATAGATGAATACGTAGTATTAAATCCAAATAGATGTATTCAATTCGCATCTATGGGACAAATAAGATATTTAAGTGCAATGAAATATTGTTCTGGTGTTATAGGGAATTCTTCAAGTGGAATTGTTGAGGCACCGTCATTTCATGTGCCAACAATAAATATTAGTGATAGACAAAAGGGAAGAATTCAATCAATGACTACGATTAATTGTACAATTGAATATGATGATATTGTTGAGGCGATTAAAAAATCTATTAATGAAGAATATAGAGAAAGCTTGATTAGTTATACTAATCCATATGAACATGGAAATTCAAGTGATAATATACTAAATGGGATAAAAGAATTTATATTTTCAGATAAATATAAAATTAATAAAAAGTTTTATGATTTAACTGCTAAGTAGGTGAGTAATTATGAAAAAAATTCTAGTTATTATACCAGCAAGAGGCGGCTCAAAAGGATTAAAAGATAAGAATATTAAATTATTGGATAATAAGCCATTAATTTCCTGGACTATAGAAGCTGCTAAAGGAAGTAAGTACGTAGATAAAGTTATTGTTTCTACTGATAGTATAAAAATTGCAGAGATTGCAAAAGAGTATGGTGCAGAAGTTCCTTTTATAAGGCCAGATGAACTTTCTGGCGATAAAGCATCAAGCATAGATGTTATACTTCATGCAATGAACTATATGAATGAGAATTTAGAGTATAATGCAGATTATATCATGTTATTACAATGTACTTCTCCTCTAAGGACTACTGTCCACATAGATGAAGCCGTTGAAAAGTTTATTACGAGTGATGCTGAATCGCTAGTATCTACTACTGAGCTTGAACATCCGATTTTTTGGTGTAAAAAAATAAATGATGATGGATATCTTGAATCTTTCATTAAATATGATGATACAAAACAATATAGAAGGCAAGAATTTGAAACTCTATATAGATTAAATGGAGCTATTTACATAAGTAAATGGCAGTATGTTTTAAATAACAAAAGACTTATTTCTGATTACACTGTACCATATATTATGGATAAGAAATCATCAATAGATATCGATAATATGGATGATTTTAATTTAGCTAGTTATTATATAAAAAACATTTAAATTAACTTATTTTATTGCTATATAATATTTAAAATAATTTTGTAAGTATAAATTTTAAGAAATACGTAATTAAGAGTTTAAAGTTATAAAAAATGAAAGAAATAAGTAAAAATCAACGGCTATCTTATGGAAATAGTCGTTGATTTTTTTATATGTTATGCACTTTATAGATTCACTTACTATAATAATCATAAATATAATTAGAATTAAAAAATAAGACTCCGGTAGCTATAGCATGGAGTCTTATTTCTAAATTATATAATATGAGGAGTTTATGTTGAAATATACATTTAATTTAATATTTCAACATAATCAAAAGCTTGAGCAATACTAGAAGTAGCAGGATTTTTACTTGAAGTAAGTTCTATTTTAACTGAATGATTACCATAAGCCAAACCTGTTTTAGAATAAACTACTTTCTGAAATACACTTGAAGCTGAATAAGAATCAACAGTATAAGAAACTCCATCGACAGTTACCTTGGCAATTCCTCTAGATGAATTAACAGGTTGAGCCCAATTAAAGCCAGTACCAGTAAATGAAAATTCTATTGAGTTACCAACAGTGGTAGAAAATACAGCAGATCCACCACTATGTTTAGAATTAACATCTTTTAACCAGTTACCAGTAAGTTTAATATTAGGATCAGTTTCTTCATACTTACCTGCAGTAAGAGAAGTCGATCCAGTTGATTCATTTAATATTTCAACATAATCAAAAGCTTGAGCAATACTAGAAGTAGCAGGATTTTTACTTGAAGTAAGTTCTATTTTAACTGAATGATTACCATAAGCCAAACCTGTTTTAGAATAAACTACTTTCTGAAATACACTTGAAGCTGAATAAGAATCAACAGTATAAGAAACTCCATCGACAGTTACCTTGGCAATTCCTCTAGATGAATTAACAGGTTGAGCCCAATTAAAGCCAGTACCAGTAAATGAAAATTCTATTGAGTTACCAACAGTGGTAGAAAATACAGCAGATCCACCACTATGTTTAGAATTAACATCTTTTAACCAGTTACCAGTAAGTTTAATATTAGGATCAGTTTCTTCATACTTACCTGCAGTAAGAGAAGTCGATCCAGTTGATTCATTTAATATTTCAACATAATCAAAAGCTTGAGCAATACTAGAAGTAGCAGGATTTTTACTTGAAGTAAGTTCTATTTTAACTGAATGATTACCATAAGCCAAACCTGTTTTAGAATAAACTACTTTCTGAAATACACTTGAAGCTGAATAAGAATCAACAGTATAAGAAACTCCATCGACAGTTACCTTGGCAATTCCTCTAGATGAATTAACAGGTTGAGCCCAATTAAAGCCAGTACCAGTAAATGAAAATTCTATTGAGTTACCAACAGTGGTAGAAAATACAGCAGATCCACCACTATGTTTAGAATTAACATCTTTTAACCAGTTACCAGTAAGTTTAATATTAGGATCAGTTTCTTCATACTTACCTGCAGTAAGAGAAGTCGATCCAGTTGATTCATTTAATATTTCAACATAATCAAAAGCTTGAGCAATACTAGAAGTAGCAGGATTTTTACTTGAAGTAAGTTCTATTTTAACTGAATGATTACCATAAGCCAAACCTGTTTTAGAATAAACTACTTTCTGAAATACACTTGAAGCTGAATAAGAATCAACAGTATAAGAAACTCCATCGACAGTTACCTTGGCAATTCCTCTAGATGAATTAACAGGTTGAGCCCAATTAAAGCCAGTACCAGTAAATGAAAATTCTATTGAGTTACCAACAGTGGTAGAAAATACAGCAGATCCACCACTATGTTTAGAATTAACATCTTTTAACCAGTTACCAGTAAGTTTAATATTAGGATCAGTTTCTTCATACTTACCTGCAGTAAGAGAAGTCGATCCAGTTGATTCATTTAATATTTCAACATAATCAAAAGCTTGAGCAATACTAGAAGTAGCAGGATTTTTACTTGAAGTAAGTTCTATTTTAACTGAATGATTACCATAAGCCAAACCTGTTTTAGAATAAACTACTTTCTGAAATACACTTGAAGCTGAATAAGAATCAACAGTATAAGAAACTCCATCGACAGTTACCTTGGCAATTCCTCTAGATGAATTAACAGGTTGAGCCCAATTAAAGCCAGTACCAGTAAATGAAAATTCTATTGAGTTACCAACAGTGGTAGAAAATACAGCAGATCCACCACTATGTTTAGAATTAACATCTTTTAACCAGTTACCAGTAAGTTTAATATTAGGATCAGTTTCTTCATACTTACCTGCAGTAAGAGAAGTCGATCCAGTTGATTCATTTAATATTTCAACATAATCAAAAGCTTGAGCAATACTAGAAGTAGCAGGATTTTTACTTGAAGTAAGTTCTATTTTAACTGAATGATTACCATAAGCCAAACCTGTTTTAGAATAAACTACTTTCTGAAATACACTTGAAGCTGAATAAGAATCAACAGTATAAGAAACTCCATCGACAGTTACCTTGGCAATTCCTCTAGATGAATTAACAGGTTGAGCCCAATTAAAGCCAGTACCAGTAAATGAAAATTCTATTGAGTTACCAACAGTGGTAGAAAATACAGCAGATCCACCACTATGTTTAGAATTAACATCTTTTAACCAGTTACCAGTAAGTTTAATATTAGGATCAGTTTCTTCATACTTACCTGCAGTAAGTGGTTGAATAGTTAGTAGGTTTAATGCTAAATTACTTCCACTAAAATCAATGCTTGTACTATTGCTATTAGCAAGTTTAACTCGTATGTTATTTAGCCCTAATTCAGCTGTTCCTCCATTTAAAGTTGTGAAAGATGCTTGTCCTGATTTTAAAGCTTTAGCTTTTATTTTAAATAACACTCCATCAGAAACAGTAACCCCAGGATTTGATCCTGTCATTGTTGAGTAGATACTTATTTTACCGTTAGCATTATCAATAACAGGTTTATCCGTATTAACCTTATTATTACCAAATGAATCTCCAGCTAAAATATCTTGAACTTGTATTAAACTGTTATCATAATAAAGATCTAAAGATGCACCATATAAATCAGTAACATTTTTAACCTTTACATCAATATCAAAACTATCTCCAACTATTATACTGTCTTTATTAATAGAATAGTATATGTTTGTGTTTGTTGCAGCTTTTACTAGTTGTACATTAGAAAATACAAAAGCAAAAATAAACATAAAACACAAAGAAATACTAAAAAGTCTCTTTTTAAGCGCTTTCTTCAATTCGCTTCCCCCTTTGTAATAATATTGTAAATTATGAATAAAAGTTAACATTTATATTATACTTTACTAATTAGTAAATAGTCAAAGTATAAATATATATTCTTAGCTATATTTCAAAAAGTAGGTTATAAATTTATAAAAAAATTTATTTATATTAATAAAGTGATTAGATATATTAGCAATTTAAGAAAAAAATAAAAAATATTACAAATAATTTAGATTAATTAAACTATTTTCTAATAATTAATACATTTTTATTATAAAAATTACAAATATCTATATTTTTTACAAAGAGATGTTGGATGAATATGAAAATTATGATAAAATGTAAACAAATTTGTAAATTATAATGAATCTAAGTTAACATTTTTGTAAATTTCCGAATAAAATATGAATAATAAAGATGGGGGAAGCAGATGAAAAAGATTTTCATAAATGTAACTGTTGCAATAACAATAGTTGCGAACTCTTTAAGTTATATTGTTGTACAAGCTAAAACAACTAATGACTCTGAAGATTTAAAAAAGCAAAATATTTTAAATGAATTTAAAGAAAATAAAGATAAAAATAATTATAAAAAAGATGAAATAATAGTTAAGGTAAAGAGTAAAGATAATCTAAAATCAGTTCAGTCCAATAATATTAAAACAGAAAAAGAATTATCAGATAATGTTCTTCTACTAAGCTTTGATGATTCTAAAGATAATATAGAAAAAGTATTAACAGAATTAAATGGACAAGCTGGAATAGAGTATGCTGAACCAAATTATAAAAGAGAAATGAGCATATCACCACTTACGGAACCCTATTCAGAAAATTTATGGGGACTTAAGAATAACACTAATCCAGGAAATGATATAAATGTTTTAAATGTATGGAGTAAAACATTAGGAAATAAAGATATTGTTGTTGGGATAATTGATGGTGGAATAGATTATGATCACGAAGATTTAAAAGATAATATATGGACAAATAGTAAAGAAATTCCCGGAAATGGTATAGATGATGATGGTAATGGGTATATAGATGATTACTATGGATGGGATTTTATATATGGAGACAATAATCCGATGGATTATGATGGACATGGAACTCATATAGCAGGAACTATAGCTGCAGCTCAAAATGGTACAGGAGTATTAGGCGTAGCTCCAAACGTAAAGGTAATGGCATTAAGAACTGGAGAAGGAAGATATGTATATACCAGTGAAACTATAGAAGCAATAAAATATGCTACAAATAAAGGTGTAAAAATATTTAATTGTTCATATGGTAGTGAAAACTTCTCTCAAGCAGAATTTGATGTAATAAAGAATTCCAATGCTTTATTTTTAGCAGCGTCAGGAAATGGAGATGCTAGCGGAAACGGAGTAAATAATGATTTAAAGGCCATGTATCCTGCTAGTTATGAACTTACAAATGTTATTTCCGTAGCTTCTATTAATAAAGAAGGAAATCTTTCTTCATTTTCAAATTATGGAGCAAAAACAGTTGACATAGCAGCACCAGGTGAGGCTATTTTTAGTACTCTTCCAAGTAATAATTATGGAGAAGCTTCTGGAACTTCTATGGCAACACCTCACGTAGCTGGGGCAGCAGCTTTGTTATTAAGTTATAATCCAAACATTACTATTGCAAATTTAAGAAATTACTTATTAAACGGAACACATAAATTACCATCACTAAATGGTAAGGTAGCTACAGGTGCTCTGTTGGACGTAACATCTTCACTAGTTGCTATGGATTCTTCAATAGGAACTATAACTAATATAGGATTAAATGTAAATAGTATCAGTTTGAAAAAAGGAGCTCAGTATAAACTTATGGAAACTGTAACTCCTGCCAATACTGTTTATAAAGAAGTAAAGTGGACTAGTAGTGATTCTAGCGTAGCGACTGTAGATAGTAATGGAACTGTTACGGCTTTAAAAGAAGGAAATGTGATTATTAATGTTACATCTACTAAGGACAGTAAAATTACTGCTTCTTGTAATGTCAATGTAACTAAATATGATAATCCAATCTATAGAAATGGAGATACTTTTACACTAAAAGTTTCAGTACCTAAAATTACAAGTTCTGACGCTGTAGCTGTATTTATAAAACCAAATGGAATGGAAGGTACAATGGTATTAACAGCTGATGGAAATAATGGATACTATTATGCTGAAGTAACTGTTGATGAGGAATCACCAAATTACTATTATGACCATATAAAGCCATCAGAAAATTATGGAACATGGGAAATAAGAAAAATAAGCTTAGATTATGATAATACTTATTATAATGAAAAATATTATCAAAGTTCAGAAAATATAAAAACTTACAACTTTGACAAAAGTAAGTTTACTATAGAATCCTTAGACAATAAAATAATAGATAATACAAATGATTTGTCTAATAATTCTAAACAAAAAACAAATAATGATATTACCGAATTAAAGAGTGTAGTTGCATCTAAAAAAGATGTTTATAAGAATGAAGTACTTCAATTGAGATTTTATGCTAAAGATACTTCAGGAGTAGAAAATGGCCATGTTACTGTAGTAAATGAATCAGGAGACGAAGTCTTTTTGATGCTAAAAAGTAATCCAAGAGAAGGATATTATTATGCAGATATTAATATAGGGTCAGATTATGATAACCACGAAAATTATATGGATCCACAGAGTAGTGCAGGAAAGTGGAGAGTGAAAGAGTTATGGGTAGATGATGTTAATGGAGATTCTACTACATATAATGATTCAGGGTTAGATTATAATACTTACAAATATAATTTTGAAAATGCTTCATTTACTATTCATAATACTCAAAATATATTTAAATCAACTGATTTAAATAAGGATGGAGTAACTGATATACTGGATATGGCAATGATAGCTTCTACTTATAATGTAAAAAGAGGAGATAGAAAGTATTTAGAAACTTTAGATATAAATTCAGACGGTGTAATAGACATCTATGATTTAGTAAGAGTTTCTACTAATATGATTTAATTTAAAAGTAAAAAAATTTAAACTAGAGCCTATTGACATATTATTAATTTATTTGTCAGTAGGCTTAAGATATTAGTAAGTAATAATTAAAATAAATTTTGAACTGGATAGGAGGGGCTATTATAAAAAGGGTGTGGAGTATCTTATTGGTATTTACAATTTCATTAACAATATTTCCTAGCTTTAATATAGCTAAGGCCGAGGAAGTGGAATTAACCAATAAAGGATATAAATCTATTGGGCTTAAAATAAAAGATTTAGATACAAGCAAGGAAGCAAAGTTAATTGATAATCTTCCTAGGAAGTTTGACTTAAGAGAAAATGAAGGAGTGACAACTGTAAAAGATCAAAATCCTTTTGGTACCTGTTGGGCTTTTTCATCTATTGGGGCTATTGAAAGCAGTATAAAATATCAAACTGGAAAAGATCTTGATTTATCAGAAGCTAATTTAATAGGTAAAGAGGATGGAGTAGATGGAGGAACACTTATAAATGCTACGGGATATCTAGCTAATTGGGATGGCGTAGCACTTGAAAAAGATGACCCATATCCTAAAGATTCTTCATTTATATACAATGAAAATGCTCCAATATCTTATCATGTACAAAATGGATATTTTTTACCATCTAGGACAGATTCATCAGATAATGAAGTGATAAAGAGAACTGTTATGGATAAAGGAGCTGTATCAATTACATATTATGATTTTTTTGGATATTACTCTGGTGACAGAACTTCATATTATTGTCCAGCAGTAGGTACAGAAAATCATGCAGTAATGGTTGTTGGTTGGGATGATGATTATCCAAAAGAAAAGTTTTCAAACATGCCTTCAGGAAATGGGGCTTTTTTAATAAAAAATTCGTGGGGGGACTCATATCATAGTAATAGTGGATATTTTTACATTTCTTATTATGATGCAAACTTAGGAAAAGGTGAGATGGAGTTTTTTGACACCGTAACAACCAAAAATGATTTTGATAATAGATACACAGCTGCAGATTTAAGCAATAACTGGTATTATTCATATAGTAGTAAAACTTTATTTGAAGAGGGAAATATTATTACAGCAAAAAATGATGAAGTTATATATGCTATTGGATTGCTAACCTTAAACTCATCTGTTCCATATGAAATATTTATTGATGAAAATTATAATCCAATAAATTATCCCAATAATAATGTAAGTTATCTTTATAATAATAAAAAAGTAAAAAGTGGTACTTTGATTTATGGGGGATATAATACAATAAAGTTAGATAATCCTATAAATATTACTAAAGGAACAAAGGCTTTAGTTGCAATAAAATATTATGGGACCTTAAGACCAAGTTTGAATTTTCTATCAGGAGCTGATGAATCGAATAACTATTCATTATCAAATGGTTATATGAGGGTTAGTGGAACTCCAAACCCTATGAATATTTATACCTTTAATAAATCATCACTAGGAATAACAGGAATATCTTTAGATAAAACTTCAGTGACTTTAAATAAAAATCAATCAGCTAAGATAAATGCCACAGTTTATGGTGATTCAAGTTCTAATAAAGAGGTTATATGGAAAAGTTCTAATACTAAAATAGCAGTAGTAGATGATTTAGGAAATGTAAATTCAAGAGGAAATGGACAAGCACTTATAACAGCTAGTACAAGAGATGGAAATAAGACTACTAATTCTACAGTAAAAGTTACGTATCCATTAGAAGTAACTAATACAGAGGTGTCTGGAAGCAACATAAATGTGTATTTCAACGATTTAATTTTTCAAGGAATTGATTTTTCTAAGATTACATTAACAAGAAAAAATGGAGAAAACGTACCTATAACTAAAGTGATAGATCATAAGAGATTAATTATTTCTATAAATGCTAACAATAAGTATTTTGAAAATTTAACTTTAAATATTCCTAAGAATTCATTACATAATAATAGTCAAGTATTAATAAACGATTATTTTAACACTGTTTATGTAAATAATTATGAATTAGGTGAAGTTGTTCCTATACCGGATTGTTTGATAAGAAGAAAAGTCAGTGAAAGACTTGGCATAACAGGTGATAAGTTAACTAAAAGAAATCTGCTTGCTATGAGAAGTTTAATGATAGATGAGCCTGAAATAGATTTAAGTTATATTGGGATTTTAGAAAATCTAGATAGAGTTTCTATAACTGGTAAAAAGAATAATTCTACTACTATAAAAGGAATAAGCGAGATTACTAACCTAAAGAAATTAGAATCACTTACAATTAGAGATGTTAATATTACGGATTTAGATTTTATTGAAAATAGTAAAAAAATGAATAATCTAACCATTGAAAACTGTAACTTATATAATATAGATGGATTATCATATTTAGATAAGTTGGAAACATTGAGATTAAGAAAAAATAATATTGTAAATTTATCCCCTTTAAAAAATTTGATAAATATAGATTATTTATATTTAGATTATAATAAAATAGAAGATTTAACACCATTAAAAAACTTAACCAACTTGGAAATGCTTGGTTTAGAAAATAATAGTATAGAATCTCTAGAACCTTTATCATCACTTAATTTAAAACAATTAAGTGTAAAGAATAATAGAATAAAATCATTAAATTCAATAAGAAATATGCAAAAGTTAGAATACTTGAATGCCTCATATAATTTTATTGATGATATTTCAGTATTAGAACATATTTTAAATTTAGAAACTATTTATTTGGATTACAATTTTATAGATGATATAAGTCCAATTAGAAGAAGGCTCCAAAATAATAAGTTTGATAAGACCTTTCTTTTAAACATTATTGATAATTTTATAAATGAAGAAAATATAGATAGAAAGCATATTATGTCCTTAAGCAGTGATTATTATATCTATGCATATAGTCAAAAAGGAAATTTACACGAATTGAATAACTTTGCTGTAGATGACTATAAGCTTAAATCTGCTACTCCATTAGTGTTTTCATTTAATAAAAATATAAGAAAAGTCAATAAAAGTATTTTAGGTGCAAATGGAAAGATGATGGTTTTAGATTATAGGATTGACGGTAATAAAATTTATTTATACAACTTAGCAAAAGAGGTACTTAAAGAGGGATTTCTTAAATTTAATATAAGTATAAATGTAACCACTGACGATGGTTTTAATGAAAGTATAAGCACAACTAAAAAATTGGAGGATTTTAAATATATTAGTGAAGATGTTAATAAAGATTCTGTGGTAGACATATTAGATTTAGCTAGAATTGGAGCTAGGTATAACAAAACTTATCGTGATAATGATTGGAATTTTGATGAGGATATAAATAAAGATGGGATATTGGATATTTATGATTTAACCTCTATTTCACTAAGCTTATGATTAAGTAGAGATTGAGGAATTAAAATCAACTCAGCTTAATTTTGTTGATTTGTTTTTAATATAAGCAAATTATATTAAGTTATATAAGAAAGTTTAGAAATGAGGGGAATTATTATGAGGAAAAAGATAGTACTGCTTTGTATGTTTTTTATGTTGGTGTTTAGATTCACAACATTTGCGTCTAACAATACAATAGTAGATTTAGGAGGAGAAATTGCTCTTAAAAAGGGTCAAGAATTTGAAATAATAGCTAAAGTTAATAATATCGAAAGATTTTATGCTGGGTCTATAACAATTAATTATGATAATAATATTATAACATTTAATGAAATAAAAGCAGGAGATATAGTTACTAATTCTGGCTTTGGAAAGTTTGAAGTTGGAGGTACTCCTAATAGTAGTGATAATAAAATATCCTATCAATTTACCTTTACAGGACAAGTAGTTGGTTTTAATGGAAGTGGAAATTTTGCAAGAATAAAAGGAAAAGCAAATAAAGCTACAACTTTAGATTTACGAAAAATTGCATTAGTAAAACTAGTAGAAAGAACAGAAAAAAATGAAGTGCAAAACATTTCCTTTAAATATTTAGGGGATGATTCTTCAGATAGCCCTATAGAATCTAATAATGGCACAAACAATGGAAATAGTACAGGAAATAATGGTACAAACAATAACAATTCTAGTGAATCTGATTCAGGAGATAAACCTGATTCAAATAATAATGCGAATAATTCAAATGAATCTAGTTCGGAAGGTAATGGTGAAATCAATAACAATGAAAGTAAGAATTCCGAGAAGAATGATAATAAAGAAATAGGAAAATCAGATAGTGATGATAAAACTAATTTAGATGGAGTTACTTCTATTAATGGGGAAGAGGAGTCATTAATTTTACAAAGTAATGATACCCAAAAAGTTAATGATAATTCATCAGATAAGGGATTAGAGGAAACTAAAACTTATGTACCTTTTATTATAATAGTAGGAGTAATTTTAATATCATTAGGAGCTATTTTCCATAGTAGAAAGAAAAGGGGGAAATAGTAATATGAAATCATACAAAAAAATATGGATCATAAAATTTATGATATTAATTATAATAAGTCTCAGTGTACTTCCTATTAGTGCAGTAAAAGCAAAAACTAATATTAAAGTAGTAAAAGCTGCAGTTGGCGGAGCTTTTATAATATATTTGAAAAGTGATGGAACTGTATGGGGAAGTGGGACAAATGATAAGGGGCAACTAGCACAATCAACCAGTAAGAAAAAAGGATCTAATATCCCTATAAAAATAGAAGGATTAGATGAAATAATTGATATTGAAGCTGGACAAGGTCATTGTTTAGCATTAAAAAAAGACGGGACTGTTTGGGCATGGGGAGATAATGAATATGGTCAACTCGGTTATGGCAAGGCTGGGGGGGATGATTGGGTAATAACTCAAGTAAGCGGCCTTTCAGATATAACAAAAATTTCAACAAGAAGCAATCATAACCTAGCATTAACTAAAGCTGGGGAAGTATTTTCTTGGGGAGAAAATGGGTATTATCAGGTTGGGACAGGTTCTAACAGTCCTTCTAAAATTTCTACGCCAATAAAAATTGATAATTTAAGTGATGTAAAAGATATTCAAGCAACAGGCTCATTTAGTTTTGTTGTTAAAAATGATGGAACAGCTTGGGGCTGGGGACTTAATAATCAGGGGCAACTTGGAGATGGGACAACATATACTAGAGCAAAACCTACATATATTAGTGGGCTAAATAATATTAAAAAACTAGTATGTGGCCATACATTTACAATTGTATTAAAAGATGATGGTACAATATGGGTTACAGGAAGAAACAGTGAAGGACAGTTTGGAGACGGAACTACCGTAAACAGTAGAAAATTTAAAAAAGTAACTGATATAGATGATGCAGTAGATATATTTGTAGGAGATTTTCAAACTTATGTTATTAGAAGTAATGGAGAAGTATGGTCTTGGGGAAAGAACGATAATGGTCTTGTAGGACATGATTTTGAGAAATATTCCTATGAAGTAGCAAGTCCAGCTCCTATAGAAGGACTAAAAAATATAAAGTCCATATCATCCAATTCGATAAATGCAGTTGCTGTATCAAATGATGGTATAGTATACGGCATGGGTATAAATTCTGCTGGGGAACTAGGATTAGGGTATGAATCAACTGTTAAAAAACCAGTTGAAATTACTGGAGTAGGAAATATAAAAGATATTTCAATAGGTATATATTCTCTATTAGTAAATGACAAAGGTGAGGTTTGGCAACTAGGGTTTGATAGTGGACGATTTTCAGCTTATTATGAAGGTGAGGGTTTTCAAAAGAAAAAAGATTTATATAAAATAGATCCTAAGATGAAAATAGAAGAATTAAGTAATATTAAAGAAGTAAAAGTTGGAGATGGATTTAATCTTGCTTTAGGTGAAGATGGAACGGTGTGGTCATGGGGATTAAATACTAATGGACAATTAGGTGATGGTACGTATACCAAAAGAACTATGCCTACCAAGGTTCAAGATCTAACTGATGTAGTTGCAATTGCAGCAGGAGAAAAACATAGTGTTGCTTTAAAAGCAGATGGAACAGTGTGGATGTGGGGGTATGAGTACTCCACGGTGAATAAGCAAACAACCCCTATAAAAGTTGAAGGATTAGAAGATATAGTTTCTATAGTAGCTGAGAGAGGAGATTATACTTTAGGGCTAAAAAGAGATGGTACAGTTTGGTCATGGGGTGGTAATGTTTGGGGACAATTAGGTAATAGTAGAGATGGTACTCCAAGCAAAGTTGAGGGAGTAGATGATGTAGTACAAATAGCTGCTTCTAGTAGAACTAGCTATGCATTAAAAAGAGATGGTACTATATGGGCATGGGGATTTAATTATTATTATAATTTAGGAAATGGCAGTTTTGGTAACACTAGAAAACCTAATCAAGTAACTGGAATGTATGATGTTAAAGCTATAACAGCCTCTGATGTTAATGCCATGGCATTAAAAAATGATGGAACATTATGGGGATGGGGATATAATGATTATGGACAACTATTACAAGGCAATGCAGATGTAAAGACAGCTCCTTATGCAATGAAAGCTAAAGATGTAAAGGACATTAAATATATTAAAAGTGGTGAAGAGAGTCATATGATTATAAAAGAAGATGGAACATTATGGGGATGGGGATGGAACGATAGGTCAGCATTAGGTATACAGAGCCTTGTTTATTCTAAACCAATAGTAGTAGAAGCTGTATCACCAAGTAATAAAAATCCTTCTGATGTAGATTTAGATGGAATTGTAACTATAAATGACTTAGCATTAATTGCATTAAACTACAATACTACTGAAAAAGATATTAATTGGAATTTAATATATGATCTTAATGAAGACGGGATAGTAGACTTATATGATTTAACGATTGTTTCAAGAGAATTAAATCTTTCGTTTGATTTAGTTTTAGAAACTGAAACTGGGGATTCATATATGGCAAGTGACGGAATTGGACTCCATAAAGATGCGAACAGTGAACTTAAATTCGATTTTTCTTTTTAATTTAAATAAGTAATAAAAATAGAAAATATAAAATATAAAAAAATTAATCCTAGTAAAGCATCTTTTGCATTACTAGGATATTTTAATATAAATTTTGATGTTACTGAAGAATATTTTGTGTGTTGAGTTACCATACCTGAATCAGTAGTTTTATTATATAACAGAAATGAAGAACAGATACTACACGTAATATAGTTTGTTTTTTATAAGCGTATGTATTTTTATGTAAAAATTAGTCTTACACAAATACTTATATTTAGACATATTATATTACTAAATTTATGAATAAGAGGTAATATAAATGACTGAGAGTATCTTAACACGTCTATCTTTAGAGATAGAGTATAAAGCCGGTCTAGATAAAGAAGGCAAAGATGTATTTAGAAAGTTTAGTATCTCAAATATAAAAGAAGAAGCTTCTGATGATTCTATTGGGAAATTAGGTAATGCAATAGGAAGTTTATTAGATACACAAATATATAGAGTTTCTAAAGCAACTAAACATGAAATAATAACTTTTTAATAGCTGTGCAATCCATGATTAAAGGCGTACTGTCATTTTGATAGTATGCCTTTTTTCTTATTTTCCAGTATTTGCTACACCTATATATATAATTCGACATAGTATAGTAGTAAATTTAACAATAAAGGAGGCGATCTTATGGATTACTCTCAGCTCGAAGAGCTTGTTGAGCTATCTAAAAAAGGATATAAAAAAGCCAGAGAAAAATTAGTTGAAAAAATTTTAAATAAGGTTGGAAGTATAATTAAAAAGTATCATATTCACTCTTATAGTAATGATGACATGATAAATGAAGCTTATTCAGTGATTTTTGAAAATCTTAATTCCTATAATCCAAGTTCCGGTAATTTCTTTCCTTTCATGGAATTATGCATTAATAGGCATTTTTCTAAGATTTTAAGAAAATCTTTAAATGGAGAACTAAAGGATGGAGTTAAAACTTTAATAATAGATGAAAAATTTGAAAATACACTTTTTTATGAAATAGATTATTTTGAAGGAAAAGTTAGTATAGAGGAAAAAATTTCTCTTTTAAACCTTGCTTTTGAAACTATTTTAACTAAAGAAGAGCAGGAAATAATATGGTATAAGTATTTTTGGAAAAAAACATTAAAAGAATATGCTGAAAAAAAAGGTGTGTCTTACAGTAAAGTTAAAAAGGTTAAAAAACAAGCTTTAATAAAACTAAGAAAATATATTGAGAAAAAACTAAACCTTTAGGTTTTTTAGATAGAGCCCTGCTATAATCACTTGTTATAGCAGGGCCTTTTTTATTATTTAAAGATCTACCTGGATGTCATAAAGAGTTGATCTTTTTTCATTAAGCTTAGCAGAATGAAAAGCTACTAAATCATCGCCTTTTTTTGTAAGCAGGATATTTTCTCTTAAGATTACAACAACTGCTTCAGATATCTCTTCATTTGTTAAATCATTTCTAACATCGGCAATAGTCAAATTAACTTTCTCACCACTTTTGGTTAAAAAAGTTAGTACAAGGCTATATTCCATTTTATTACCCCCAATCTTTAATTATTTTTGTTTGAGTTATCAAGAACCTGAAATATCAGAAGTCAGTACTTTTGAATAGCCTCCTATTTCAGGAGCTAGTAGAGTTGAAAGTACTTCAGCAAGAGCAAAAATACTTTCTTTGGAAGCTGTAACTTTCACATTGTTTATAGTCTTTTTCTTATATTTTTGAGCTCCAGATTCAGTTAAACCATTTTTGAGCTTTATTATTAAAGATAGAGAAAGAGGAGTTTCGGTTACTACCATGAGAAATCACCTCCTTTACTTTTTATTTTGTACAATATATAAATTACCGCGAAAATGAAAAGGGCTCATATTTATAAAATTTATTTTTAAATAAACATAGGTTTTTTTAAAAAGACTTGCACATCTATCCTGTAGGAGCGATTCTCAGCTCCATTAAATTCCTTCTCTTTCCGAGCATCAATCTACTTCGCCTATTTATATATCAAGAACAAGGTAAGGTTTTTTTATAAAAATCTTGACAATAAGTCACAGAAAAAGTAGACTGCGCTAAGAAAGCAAGAAAGCAAGAAAGCAAGAAAGCAAGAAAGCAAGAAAGCAAGAAAGCAAGAAAGCAAGAAAGCAAGAAAGCAAGAAAGCAAGAAAGCAAGAAAGCAAGAAAGCAAGAAAGCAAGAAAGCAAGAAAGCAAGAAAGCAAGAAAGCAAGAAAGCAAGAAAGCAAGAAAGCAAGAAAGCAAGAAATATTTAAGAATAAAAAGAATAGAATAAAGTAAAGCGATGGAAAAGGGGACAAAGTTTGGGGAAGAGTAGAGGTAAGGAAGAATTATTAAAGGAAGAAGAGGAAGAGAAACTGGAATCTGTTGTTGGTTTCGAAGATGATAAGGATGCAGAATTTGTAAAAAATTACAATGTGGCAGATTTAGTAAGAGACAAGTTAGGCGATTCATCAGTAGTAGATAATATAAGTGATGGAGAACCTAAAAGTGAAGATATAGAAAAAACAGGTGAAAAAAGTGAGGTTAAGAGTAATTTTGTACATGAAGTAATTCCTGAAATGCCAAATAGTAAGGTTAAAAAAAATTTATCGTTTAGTTCTAATAGTATTAGAATGGTAAACGAGCTAAGAGCTGTACATCCTAACGCTAATGTAAAGTTTTGTGAAATAGTTGATAGTGCTATTAAACATTATTATAAATATATAAAGGAAGAAGGGGGGAGACAGGAGTAGTATATGAAACTATTTGACTAAAAACAATAGAGTATTTGATAATGTGAGTGCTGCTGTTGTATAATGCAGATAAAATATTTTTCATTATATCTGTATTTGTTTTGTTAGTATTAAAGACTTATTCTACAAGATATTTGTAGTTTTGTTTCTTGTTTCAAAAATAATATTATTTGTATATTGTATTATCAAAGGTAATGAATAAAGAAAGAAAACTATTAAAAACAAATGTGTTGTCCATGATAATAAGTTTCATGGTAGAATATGTTTTTAAAAATATCAATTTAATTATTATATTTATGGTTTTTGCAATTGCAATAATAAGTGTAATTAAGGGAACTTTATTATAAATAAAGCATCCATAGAGACAATATCAAATGTTTCTATGGATGCTTTTTCTTAAAATATATCATATTTCAGTTCATAATTAGGGAATAAAAAACTTTAGTATATTATATTGACTAAAATTACCAATTAGTTTTATGCCCAATTTTATGGACAATCTTATGATCAACCAGTTATTATAAAGCTATGGTAAATAAGATAGCTGAAGGATTAACTCAATAACTTAAGTAACATATTATGAATAGTGGAGGAGAAAGGTGAAAAGATTTAAGAAATTAGGAATTATAGTTGCCTTAACTTCTGCAACTACCATATTTAATTTAAAGATGATTGAAGCGAAAGCCGCAAGTGATGTAAGTATAGGATATTCAGCTCATGTTCAGAACATAGGTGATAAGCAAAGAGTTTATGATGGACAACTTATGGGGACAGAAGGTAAAAGTCTTAGATTAGAAGGAATAAACATAGCATTGATTAACCCTATTTCGGGAATGTCCATAAAATATAGAGTACATATTCAAAATATTGGGTGGACTAACTGGTTATCCTCAAACCAATATGCAGGTACTAAGGATAAGTCTCTTAGAATTGAGGCTATTGAAATAAAATTAGAAGGAGCACCTAGTAATTATCATGTTGAGTATCAAGCTCATGTACAAGATATAGGTTGGCAGAGCTGGGTTAAGGATGGACAAACAGCAGGAACTACAGGACAAAGTAAAAGAGTAGAGGCATTAAGGGTTAAAATAGTAAATGATAATGAAGTAAATACTTCAAGTTTAGGTGTGAAATATCAGTCTGAGATACAAAACATAGGACTACAAGATAGTATGTCTAATGGAGAAATGACTGGTACGATAGGTGAAGGACTTAGACTTGAAAAAATTAATGTTTCTTTAGAAAATGCCCCTTCAGGAGCAAATATTACATACAGAACTCATATAGAAGGAAAAGGATGGCTTGGATGGGTTTCAGGTGGTACTACTACTGGAGCTATAGGGAATGATAGAAGAATAGAAGCCATAGAAATTAAAGCTAATGGACTACCTAATGGTTATCATGTAGAGTATAGGGCTCATGTACAAGATATAGGCTGGCAAAACTGGGTTAAAGATGGACAAACAGCAGGAACTACAGGACAGAGTAAAAGAATAGAAGCATTAAAAATTAGGATAGTTAAAGATGAAGCACCTAATAATGGAGGCTCTAATATTAGCTATGTATATACTAATTATAATATTTCATTAAATGATATGGTTAATATACAACTATCTAGGGAGCCAGCACTTCAAATGGTAAATAGCGGTAATCAATGGGAGTGGAGATATGCAAAAGTTAATAGTGGTAAACAAGGTTATTATTATTACCCTAGTGCAAATGTTACAACTTTTGTAGAGGATGCTAATGTTTATAATATAATAAAAGATCAGCTAATACTTAATTTAGACACAAGCCTTAGTAGAAATACTGACACTTATAAATATCAATTTTTAAAATTAAGTTATGTTGAGGGTACAACGGCGCAGCAATTAAATTCATTGTTTAGAGCTGATGGTGTTTTATCTGGAAAAGGACAAGTGTTTATTGATGCAGCTAAAAAGTACAATATTAATCCAATTTATCTAGCTTCCCATGCTATTCTTGAAACTGGAAATGGAACTTCACATTTAGCAAAAGGAATAGATGTTAATGGGGCTAAAGTTTATAATTTATTTGGGATAGGTGCAATAGATAGTAATCCAGATGGTGCTGGTTCTCAATATGCATATTCTAAAGGATGGACAAGTATAGACTTGGCGATATATGGTGGGGCTGAATTTACCTCATCATCATATATAAATTCTAGCTATAAACAGGATACAATATATAAAATGAGATGGAATCCAGGCATACCTGGTGTACATCAATATGCTACTGATGTTAAATGGGCTACTAATCAGGTGGCAAATATTAAAAAGATGTTTGATCAGATTCCTGATGCAAAATTAGTCTTCGACATTCCTGTTTATAAATAATTTGTAAAAATTTATAAAAAATCTTAAGAGTTACTCATTGAGTAGCTCTTTTTTTTGGTATAATATTGGTATAAAAAATAAAATATGTATTTTTATGTAAAAGGAGAGGTTGTTGTGGAATATTTTAATTTAACACATCCACAGAGAGGTATATGGGAAACTGAAATGGTCGTTAAGGAAACTCCTATTGGGTGTATAGGAGGAACAATATTTTTTAATGAGGAGGTTGATGTAAAGGTTTTGGAAAAAGCTATTAATAAACTAATAGAGGTTAATGATTCTATTAGGATTCATATTAAAATGATGGATTTTAATCCTGTGCAGTATGTTTCTAGTTATAGCTTTAGGAATTTTAAGATGGTTGATTTTTATGGTAAATCTAAAGAGGAGCAGGAAAAGTGGGTTAATAAGAATATGAGGACTCCCTTTAATTTATATGAAGAAGATTTATTTGAGGTTGTTATTATAAGAGCTTTTGATGGGGAGATTGGGTTTTATCTTAAAATTCATCATATTATAGCTGATGCATGGACTATGGCTTTAATTGCTTCTCAAGTTATGGAGTATTATAAAGTCTTAATGGAGGGAGAAGAGTTAGCTTTTGAGGTTAAGCCTTCTTATATAGAGTATGTAGTTAGTGAAAATAATTATCTAATTTCATCTAAATATGAAAAGGACAAGGAGTATTGTGATGAAAAGTTTCAATATAAGCCTACTTTCTCCTCAATGAAGACAAGGGATAAGGCTTTTTATAGTACTTTGGCAAGTAGAAAAACTTTTATTATTAATGAAGAAAGTTTAGATAAGATAAAGAATTTTTGTAGAGAAAATTTGCTTTCTCCTGGGGTTTTATTTGAAGCTGCTATAGGAATATATATCGAGAGATTTTTTGATATTAAGGATGTAACTTTAGGAGTTCCTGTTTTAAATAGAAGGGATAAAAGAGAGAAAGCAACAAGTGGAATGTATGTAAGTACTGTTCCTATGCGAATAGAAATAGATAAAAACAATACCTTTTTGGAGTTATGTAAGATTATAGGGAAAGAACACAGGCAGGTATTTCGTCATCAAAGATATCCTTATGGTGTTTTGTTGTCTGAGATAAGAAAAAAACATAAGATTAAGAATAATCTTTATGATATTAGTGTGTCTTATCAAAATGCTAAGATTGTTAAGTGTGATGAAGGTGATAATTTTAAGACTAAGTGGTATTTTAATGGGCATTTGTTAGAGTCTATTTGTTTACATATAGATGATAGGGATGACTTAGGTGTTTTGGTTTTGAATTTTGATTATTTAGTGGAGTTATTTACAGAAGAGGAGATTGGAGATTTATATAATACTTTAATGCTTTTTATAAATCAAGGAATTGAGAATGTGAGTTTAAGGCTCTATGAAATGGAGTTAGTTAGTGATAAGGAAAGGTATAATTTACTATACGGGTTTAATAATACTTTAGCTGATTACCCAAGGAATAAATGTATACATGAGCTTTTTGAAGAGCAGGTAGAAAAAACTCCTGATAATATTGCACTGGAATATGAGGGGGAATTTTTAACCTACAAAGAATTAAATAATAGAAGTAATGACCTTGCTTTAATTCTTAGGAGTAAAGGAGTGGGCCCTAATGTAATAGTGGGATTATTATTAGAAAGGTCATTTGAAACTATTATAGGGATATTAGGAGTTTTAAAAGCAGGCGGGGCTTATTTACCAATAGATCCAGATTATCCAGAGGAGCGAATAAAATATATGATAGAGGATAGTGGAACTAAAATGGTGTTATCTTCTTCTAAGTTTAAAGGTAAGCTTTTAAATAGTCAGTGTATATGTATGGATACGCTTAGTGAATGTGAAGAAGAGGTTTCTAATTTAGATATAAGCTATGATTCAAAAAATCTTGTTTATTTAATCTATACATCTGGTTCTACAGGTAAACCTAAGGGAGCTATGATAACTCATAGTGGAGTTGTTAATTATATTTTGTGGGCAAAAAAGGTTTATTGTGATGATAAGGCTGTTAACTTTCCTTTATTTACTCCATATTCTTTTGATTTAACAGTTACCTCAATTTTTACACCAATTATATCAGGGGCAGCCATAATAATATATAGAAATGAAAATATAAAGAGAACTCTAGATAAAATTATTGAGGAGGACAAGGTAGGCGTTATGAAACTTACCCCAACTCATTTAAACCTTCTTAAAAATGTGCACAATAAAGAAAAACATAGAGTTAATAAACTTATTGTAGGCGGGGAAGATTTAAAGACTGAGGTAGCTAAAAAAGTCTATAAAGAATTTAAAGGAAATATAGAGATTTATAATGAATATGGCCCTACAGAAACGGTGGTTGGATGTATGATTTATAAATATGATTATTTTAGAGATAATAAGGAATCTGTTCCAATAGGGGTTCCTAGTGATAATGTTATGATTTATATTTTGGATAAATACATGAAGCCTGTACCAGTAGGTAAAAAGGGAGAGATGTATGTATCTGGAGCTGGGGTTGGAGCAGGTTATATTAATAACGAGAAAATAACGAAAGAAAGATTTATTGAAAATCCTTTTGTTTTAGGAGAGAGAATGTATAGAACAGGGGATTTAGGAAAGTGGACAAAGAGTGGGGATATAGAATATTTGGGAAGAATAGATAACCAAATCAAAATAAGAGGATTTAGAGTTGAGGCTGGAGAGATAGAGAAAAAGATTGAGGCATATGAGGGTATAAGTCAAGCTATAGTTAATGTTTATAAAGATAAGAGTGGTAACAAGCATTTATGTGCTTATTATGTTTCTAAAGAAGATATAGAAACACAAAAGGTTAAAAGCTTTCTTAAGGAAACTTTAGCTGAATATATGGTTCCAACATATTTTATAAAAGTAGAGGCTTTTTCTATAACTCCTAATGGTAAAGTTGATAGAAATAATCTTCCAGAGCCAGAACTTGATAATATACGAACTAAAGACTTTGTAGCTCCAAGAAATGATTTAGAGAAAAAAATAGCTGGGATTTTTTGTGATTTGTTTGATACTAAAAACATAGGTATTGATGACAATCTCTTTGATGATCTTGGGGGAGATTCATTAATAGCTATTCAACTACAGATTTTAGCTGAAAAGCAAGATATAAAGGTTGAGATAGAAGAAATCTATAAATACCCAACAATAAGACAACTTGCCTCTGGATTAAAAGAGGGAAAGAGTGAAGTTAATGAGTATAATGATTTAGATTATTTGGATATTTCTAATAGATTTAGGGAGTTTAATAATAAAAAAGAGATGAGAAATGTCTTATTAACTGGGGCAAGTGGATTTTTGGGAACACATATATTATTTAAACTTTTAAGTAGTTATAAAGATGTTAAGGTAACCTGTTTAGTAAGAGATGAAAAGAGGTTTTATAGTTCCCTAGAATATTACTTTGATAAATCAGATGTAGTTAATATGAAAAGGAGAATAAGCTGTGTAATAGGTGACATAAGAGAGGATAATTTAGGACTAAAATTAGATATATATAATAAGGAAAGAAATGAAATAGATACAGTTATTCATACGGCTGCCAATATTAAGCATTTTGGGGTTTTTGAAGATTTTTATAAAACCAATGTTAAAGGAACAGAAGAAGTTATAAAATTCTGCTTAAAGTCAGGAGCTAGGATGTATCACATATCTACTATGAGCGTTTCAGGACAAGGGACTATAAAACAAAGTCAAAAGATGCCAGAGTTTAGTGAAAACAATCTTTATATAGGTCAAGCTTATAAGGATAATGTATATATTCACACTAAGTATTTAGCTGAAAAAGCTGTTATTGATTCAATGGAGAAGGGTTTAGATGTATGTATTTTAAGAGTTGGTAACTTAATGTGGAGAGAAGGGGATGGGAGATTTCAGAAAAATCCTAAGGACAATGGATTTATAAATAGAACCCTTGCAATCCATAAGCTAGGGGTTACATGTAAAGAACTCCAAAACTCCATAATTGATCTTACTCCTGTTGATAAATGTGCAGAAGCAGTGATTAAAATAGCTAAATTTACTGAAAGCTGTGGAGTATTTCATTTAATAAACCATAATGAAATAAGTTATATAAAGTTATTTGATATGCTTAATAAGAAATTAAACACAATATCAACTAGCGATTTCTACAATATTGTTAATGATAATAAAGAAGAGGACAAGGTGGGAGTTTTATATCTATATTTAAATGGTATAAAGGAAAATATAAATACTTTAAGTGTAAACATAAAATCAAACTTCACTAAAGAATTTCTTAAGGGAGTGGGTTTTGAATGGAATTGTGTGGATGAGGAGTATATTAAGGGGGTTGGGGTGTTTTAGAAAAGAGAAGTTTGGAATAAATAAGTTTTTAAAGAGCTGCTTTGAAATATTAAGCAGCTCTTATCTGTAGTAAAACTTATTATTTAATGTGAATAATTTGGATTATTATGGTATAATAATTTGATATATATTTTGTTTGGAGGCAGAAATGAGCAGTAAATTAATCTCTATTGTAGTTCCAATGTATTATGAAGAAAAAGTTGCAGATGAATGTTATAAAAGATTGAAAAAAGTGATGGATGATAATGAGATAAATTATGAGTTTATATTTGTTAATGATGGAAGTAAGGATAAGACATTTGAGATCCTAAATAAGATTGCTGAAGAAGATAAAAATACCAAAATAATAAGTTTTTCAAGAAATTTTGGACATCAAATTGCAGTTACTGCAGGTGTAGATAAAGCAAAGGGAGATGCTGTGGTTGTAATAGATGCTGACTTGCAAGATCCACCAGAACTTATTCCTAAAATGATTGATTTATGGAATGATGGTTATAAAGTTGTTTATGCTAAGAGAAAAAGGAGAAAGGGTGAATCTTTTTTTAAGCTATTAACAGCAGGAGTGTTTTATAGAATTTTAGATAAGATGACTGATATAGACATACCTTTAGATACTGGGGATTTTAGGCTAATGGATAGGGATGTAGTTAATGTGCTTAAAACTATGAATGAGAGAAATAGATTTGTTCGCGGAATGGTTAGCTGGGTAGGATTTAAGCAGACACCTATTGAATATGAAAGAGATGAGAGATTTGCAGGAGAGACTAAATATCCATTAAAGAAAATGATAAAGTTTGCTTCAGATGGTATAATATCTTTTTCAGCAAAACCTCTTAAAATTATGGGTTCTTTAGGAATGTTTTGCGTTTCTATATCATTAATTATATTTTTATATGCTTTAATCAGAAAACTAGCAAATGATATTAATGTGGTATCTGGATGGGCATCAATAATGACTGCTGTAACATTTTTAGGCGGGGTTCAATTATTAAGTATCTCTGTTTTAGGTGAATACATAGGCAGAATATATGATGAAAGTAAAGGAAGACCCCTATATGTAATAGAGAAAGAAGTAAATATGGAATAGAAGGTGGAAGTGTGATTGATATAGTGAATTTTATTAAAGGGAAAAAAGAATTCATAAAATTCGGTATTGTAGGAGTTTCAAACACATTAATAACCTTTGTTGTGTATAATATTCTATTAAGACTAGGAATTAATTATTTAGTAGCTAATATAATAGGATATATATGTGGTATGATAAACGGGTTTATTTGGAGTAAAAATTGGGTATTTAAAGTTAATAATGAGTCTAAGATGTATTTCATAAAGTTTGCTTTAGTAAATTTATTATCTTTAGCAGTTAGTACAGGGCTTCTTATGGTTTTGGTTAAGCAGCTTAGTTTAAATAGTACTATAGCACAGTTAATAACTACTTGTATAACTGTAGTTATCAATTACTTGTTAAATAAAATATACACCTTTAAAGTATAAATTTTTGCACATTTAAAGTGTAATTTTTTACACATTTAAAGTATAAAAGTTGAGTGATATTACTTAGTGATAGTCCTCGACTTTTTTTATATTTATGCATAAAATATATTTAAACCTTTTTCCTATTTCAATCGTATTATTAGTGAAGGGGGAAGTGAAATGATGGATTCTTTTGTGCGCACAAATAAAGAAGTTTCAGAAATATATGATAGACATGTAAATACTGTCTACAGGGTGTGTGTTTTGTATATGAAAAATCAGCATGATACCGAGGATATGGTACAAAATACTTTTATTAGACTTATGAGGGATAATACGAAGTTTGAAAGTTTCGAACATGAAAAAGCATGGCTTATTAGAACTTCTACGAACTTATGTAAAGATTTTTTCAAAAATTTTTGGAGAAAAACAGTTGATATAGATTATGCTAATGAGGTAGCACATAATGAGGAATTTTATATTGATGATACTATAAAGAAGGTTATGAAACTTCCCTCAAAATATAAAACAGCTTTATATATGTACTATTATGAAGGTTACTCTACTGTGGAGATTTCAAAGATTTTAGATAAAAATCTATCTACTATAAAAGGATATCTTCATAAAGGAAGAAAACTTCTTAAAGTTGAAATGGAGGGGGATTTAAGATGAAAGAAGATGAATTAAAAAAATCCTTTGAAAATTTAAAGCCTAGTTATGGAGCAAAACAAAGAATGTTAGTAAATGTACTGAATAACTCTAATGACAAAACTCCATATATGTTTATATATGCAAAAAGAGCAATTCCTCTATTGATTTTAGTTCTTGTGTTTGGTGGAACATTAGTATTTTATAATTTAAATAAAAAAGGTTACGTAAATGATGATTTTATTATAGAAGACAATATTGCAAGAGTTACAAATCAATTTAAAATCGAGAATAAGACCTATAATATTTTATCAGAAGGTGAAAAAGCTGAGTTTAAATTTCCAAACACAATTAATAATAAAGATATTGGGGATAAACTTACGACTATTTCTACAAGTGTTGATGAATCTTTAATAGGAAAAGAGGTTTATAGATATATTCCAGCTGGTTGTGATGGAATTGTTGCTGTAAAGGTAGATAATGAATATAAACTTTTTAAATTCTTTTGGTTTGATAGTTATATAAATAATAAGGATGAAGATACAAAGGCTTATCTTGAGCTTTATGGGATAAATAAGGGTGAAGATATTTCAAAAATTCAATTTATAAAAAACGGAAACAGTATAATAAATGAAATTACTGATAAATCTAGGATATTGGAATTTTATAATTATTATTCTATAATCCCAGATTCAAGTGATAAATATTTTAATAAATTATTTAACTACAAAAAATCTAAAGAGCAAGTTGTACCAGAAGTAAAAAATGAACCTAAAGAACTTCCTCCGGATTATAAAGATAATACAAGTTCAAGTAATACTATTACATTTAATAATATTGAAGAAGTTAAAGAGATACAAATACCAATTGAAGTAGATATGATTATGAATACTAATGAAATTAAAGATACGCAAAATTCAACACCAAGCTATGAAGGTTCTGTGGGAGATGCTTTAGGAAATTCAGTAACTATTAGAATCTATAATCAAAAAGGTGTGTATTTTACTTCAGAATACTATCCAAATATAAGTTTTATTTCAAGACATGAGGTTAATGCGGATTTTAAAAAAATTTTAGATGAATATGTTAAGTAGGATAAAAAGAGTTGCTGTTTAAGCAACTCTTTGTTGCATTATATACTTGTATTTTAAGTGTATTATACTAATATAAGGAAAATGTGTTATTATATTAATAGTAAAGTTATGGAGAAATAGAAGAGAGAATATAAGCTATGAGGAGTGAAATATATGAGGAAATCAGCATTAAGAATAGTTAGTTATTTATTGCTATTTGGACTTATTTCTGTTGTTGGAGGATGTAGTTTAAAAGAAAATACTACTAAAGCTGTGGTGAATGAGATTAAAAAAAGTGATATTATGCTAAAAGATATCTCAGAAGATCTTGAAAGTTTTCAATATTATAAAGCAGAAGAAAAAGATATTACAGATAAGTATGGAGAAAAGTTGTTGACCCCTAAATATTTACCAGAAAGATTTAAAAGTTATGGCGTATATTTAAGTGATTCAGTGAAGGAATTACCTGTGGTAAAGCAAATATGGTATGATCCAGATAAGCTTGAAGTTTTCACAGTTACTCAATCTAAAAAGAATTCTGATCCAGATAGAGAAGATGAAATACATTTTACGGATATGAGAGAAGATGGAAAGAAAATAAGTGATGAATGCACTTGGGCTAAATATGTGACTACTTATGGGTTTACTCGTGGAGGAACCTTTGGGTATGGGCATATGTTTGTAAATGATGAAAATAATAGAGATGAGTATAATAAAATATTAAAATCTTTAACTCAATAGTTTAAAAGGAGGTATTGTAATAGATGAGAGAAGATATGAAATACAGTGATGGAATATATCAACTTAGAGAAAATCAAATAGATTTAATAAAAGAAATTATGGTAAATAATAAAGAAGCAATCCCAGGTGGAGTAGTTTTTTATGGGGATTCTATAACTGAATTATATGATATAGATAGGTTTTATCCAGAGATAAAAACTAAATATAATTCAGGAGTAGGGGGATTTACTTCAGAAACTCTTTTGTGGATTATTGATGAAGGCGTTATTAAATACAACCCTAAGGTTGTTGTGTTAGGGGTAGGTACTAACGACTTGGGCAATGCAAGCATGAGAAGCCCTAGAGATATCTCTTATAATATTCAAGAATTAATAAGAATGATTTCTAATAATCTTGAAGGAGTGGAAATAATAGTTTTATCTGTTCATCCATGCGATGAGGAATCAAATGGTCCAAAGGCGGGTAAAGTTTTAAGAAGTAATAGAATAATAAAAGCTTTAAATGAAGAGATAGAATTGATTTGTAAAAGATTTGATAATATAACCTTTAAAAATGTCTTTGATGTTTTATATAATAAAGAGAGTGGTAATATATATGATGAGTACACAACTGACGGATTACACCTTACTGAGGAAGCATATGTTAGGATTACTAAAGAAATTAAACCTTTAATAATTGAAAAAAGTTTATCTTGAAAAAATATATAAAACCATTTATACTTAAAACAATTAAATATAGATTCTAGGAGAAATTCTAGGAGAGGTTCGTAACCATCCCTCTATAAAAAACTAGGAATTAGCTTAAGCATTTATTTTTGTTTGGCTTTTATTACTTGTGATTTAAGAACCTCTAGGTATATGCCTAGAGGTTTTATTAGTTATGATTAATTTTTAGGGATGGGAGACCATCCCTTTTATTTTTATAAAAATTAGGAGAGTGTAAATGAAAAGAAAAGTAATAATTGATTGTGATCCAGGAATTGATGATGCTCTGGCCTTAATTTTAGCTATAAAATCTAATGAATTAGATATCTTAGGCATAACTATAGTTTCTGGAAATGTACCTGCCTTACAAGGGGCTAAAAATGCTAAAAGGATTTTGAAGCTTTTAGGTAAAGAGGAGATAAAAATATATGTTGGAGAAGAATATCCTTTAGTAAGAAAGTTAGTTACAGCAGAGGATACACATGGCTTGGATGGCCTTGGAGGAACTAATTACACCTTTAATGAAGATTTAATAGAGTACGGTGGAGTAGATTTTATTTTAGAAAAAGCTAAAGAAGGAGATGTAAGCATAATTGCTTTAGGACCTTTAACTAATCTTGCGAAAGCTATAGAAAAAGATAAGGAAGTTTTTAATAGTTTAGAGGAAATAGTATCTATGGGAGGTGCTTTTAAATCTCATGGAAATTGTTCACCTGTGGCTGAGTTTAATTACTGGGTTGATCCAGAGGCTGTTAAAGTGGTTTTAGATAACTTGAAGATTCCTTTTACTATGGTGGGATTAGATGTAACTAGAGAGGTGGTACTTACCCCAAACTATATTGAGCTTATTAACCAAATAGGTGGGGATATAGGAAGGTTTGTCGTGGATATTACAAGATTCTATGTGGATTTTCATTGGAAACAGGAAAGAACATTAGGTTGTGTAATTAATGATCCTTTAGCTGTGGCTTATTTTATTGACAGAAGTTTATGCAAAGGCTTTACTTCTTACATGGATATAGTTACGGATGGAATTGCGGTAGGACAAACTGTTGTTGATGTAGCAGACTTTTATAGAAAAAAGCAGAATGTACGAGTATTGACTGATGTAAATTCAAAGGAATTTATGAAGTATTTCCTTAATACTCTTTTTGAAGATTATAAAGAAGAGATAGAAAAAATAGTAGACAATAATTAATTAATAGGAGATAGAAAATGAAAAATAATAATACTTTTAAATTAATAATAATGGCGTTAGGTGTTGTATTTAATATAGCAGGAGGATTTATAGCTGTAGGGTTAAAACTACCTATATATTTAGACACCATTGGAACTTTTATGTCCGCATTTTTCTTTGGACCAATAGCTGGAATATTAACGGGAGCTGTAACTTCTATAATTAATGGAGTTAGCTTTGACCCTGTATCTTTATATTTTATACCTGTCCAAATAATAATAGGTTTAACAGCAGGCTTGCTTTATAAAAAAGGTTTATTTAAAGGAAAGCTTGCTGTTTTAGGAACCTTAGTCGTGACTTTAGTTGGGTCAGTTATGGCTTCATTAATAGCAGCTTATGTTTTTGGTGGAATAACTTCATCAGGAAGTTCATTTATTGTAATGTATTTAAAAGAAGCAGGGGTTAATGTAGTAACAGGGGTATTTTCAACTCAGATTATAAGTGATATTTTAGATAAAGCTATAGCTGTAGCTTTAGTGCTTAAAATAATGGATGTAGTTCCAAAAGGATTAAAAGAGAGAAGTTATGGAGAGATATAATAAAATAACTAATAAAAATAAAAGAGAAATAGTTTTACTTAAAGCATTTCCTTGTGTATGGGGAAAGTGTAGCTTTTGTGATTATATTGATGATAATGGTCAAGATGAAGAGGAAATAAATAAATTAAATAGAGAGGTATTAGATAAAGTAACTGGTGAATTTGGAGTTTTGGAAGTAATTAATTCAGGAAGTTGCTTTGAGATACCTAAGGATACTTTGTCTTACATCAAAGAAATAATAGAAAAAAAGAAAATTAATAAGTTATTTATGGAAAGCCACTGGTGTTATAAAAATAGACTTGAAGAAATGAAAGAGTACTTTAATATTCCTATAATTTTTAAAATAGGGGTAGAGAGCTTCGACTACTATTTTAGAAATAATATACTAAATAAAAATGCAAGATTTATAACACCAGAGGAAGTAGCAGAAAAATTTCAATCTGTATGTTTAATGGTTGGAATAAAAGGGCAAAGCAAAGAAATGATTAGAAGAGATATAAACATTCTAATAGAGTATTTTAAATATGGAACTATAAATGTATTTGTAGAAAATACTACAGAGATTAAAAGAGATGAAGAATTAGTGAGTTGGTTTAAAAAAGAATATTCACATTTAAATGAGAACCCGTATATTGAGGTGCTTTATCATAATACGGACTTTGGTGTGGGGGATTAAAGAAAAAACTGTTACAAAATGTAGCAGTTTTTTCTTTTTAATTAATAAATTCGACATAAATTTTAAGCGCATAAGTTTTTTATGATATATAATAATAGTATTATATAAATATTATGATTGGATATTAGGAATGAAAAAGATTTTAAAAGATAAAACGGATATATTAATTTTTATTACAGTTACTTTTGTAATAAGTACAACTATTTTCTTTATTGCAAAATCTAGAAGCACAAATAACATAAAGATTAAGCAGGGATATTTAGATTTAAGTAATGTTAATTTACAGGAGAGCGATCCATTATCAGTAAGTGGGGAATGGGAATTTTATTGGGATAAATTCCTTTATCCAGAAGACTTTAATAATGATATAAAACCTATTTATAATATCGTGCCTAAATCATGGACTAAATATGTTGATGAAAATGGCAAAAACTATCCCTCTAAAGGAAAGGCAACTTATAGACTAAGGGTTAAATTAGATAAAGCCAACCAAAAACTTGGAATAAAGTTTAATAATATATGGGGAAAAGCTAGAGTTTTTATTAATGATAATAATGAAAGCGATATTAAGGCTGTTGAATATACAGATGGAGATAGACTTTTGACATCTGATTTTACATTATTTGATGTAAAAAGTGATAATTTTGATGTAATAATACAGATAGAGAATGAGAATGTTTTAAAAAGTGGTATATTAAAAGTTATCAACATAGGTTCAGCAGATGAGATTATTAATCTTAGGGAAAAATACTTATTTACAGATATATTTTGTGTAGTAAGCCTTTTTATGATGTTTTTGTATTTTGCTAGTATTTCTATACAGAGAAAAGAATACAACTCAAGTTTTTTATTAGCGATGTATTGTTTATTAAATTTTATTTTTTTAGCATTAGCTGATGATATGATAATTTTAAAAATTTTTCCGAATTTATCTATGGACGATCTTTTTAAAATTGCCTTAATATTTCAGATGTTTTCTTCTTATTTGTTATTAAGATATGTTAAATTTAACTATTTTATAGATATTTCAAAAAAGATATTAAAACTTTATGAGTTAATGACAATAATTTATGCTTTTATAATATTATTTACGCCTCTATCTAGAACCATTGACCTTGGAAGGATACAGGCGGTTCCTGGAAGTTTTCTATTATTATATTTTCTTTATTGCTTAATAAAAAGTTTCATTCAAAAACATGAAGACTTAAAAACAAAGTTTTTAGTTTTATTTAGTATAATATGTTTAGCTTTTATTGCGGTTTATAATACCTATAATCAAAAACAACTAAGTTCTTTATATATTATATATATGTTGACTTTCGTAATAAGTCAGGGAGTAGTAATTTCAAATAGATATCATAATTCAGTAAAAACTATTGAGGATTTATCTAATAAATTGAAAATATTGGATAAAAGGAAGGACGAGTTTTTGGAAAAAACCTCCCATGAACTTAAGTTGCCATTACAAGGTATAGTGAATATAGCAAAATCTCTTATGGATGGTGTGGCTGGAAACTTAAATTCTAATCAAAGAGAAAATGTTGAAATGATATGGAATATAGGAGAAAAGTTAGATGTTTTAGTTGATGATATTCAGGATTACTCTAATATTACTAACGGATATGTTATAAAGGAAGAGAAACCAGTAAATATAAAAAGTCAGTTAATTTTTGTTATCAACATAGCTGCATATACCATTAAAGATAAACCTATAGTTATAGAAAATAGAGTTAAAGGCTCTGGTGCAATTATATTAGGTGATGATAAAAGAGTAAGACAAATTTTTTATAATTTGATAGATACTTTGCTTCTTTATACACTTAGAGGGAAAATTATAGTTAGTTTATATATAAGTAATCAAGAGGTTATTGTTGATATTATTAATGAAGAACTTTTTATTGATGAAAAAGATGATATATTTAATGGTGTTAAGTGGATAAATGATGAAAATGCAATATTTCATCAGAAAAAACACTCTGATATAGGACTTTTTGTAGCTAAAGAACTTACTAAACTTCATGGGGGAGATATTAAATTTAAATCAAGCAAAGAAGAAGGCACTAAATTTAGTGTGATTTTACCAATAGCAAATAATCTTAGTAGTGAAGTTATAAGTTATGAGGAGAAAAGTTCATATCTAATAATTGAAGATATTAAACATGCTAATATTCCTTTAGGAGATAATTCTATATTGCTTCTAGAACCAAACTCAGTAAATAGAAAAGTTATAACTAATTCTTTACTTATTGATGGACATAATGTAAATAACTTGGCATCTGTTAAAGACTTTATTGAAGTATTAGATAAAGGAATAAAGGAAGATTTATTAATAATAAATTCTATACTTCCTGATAGATCTGGATATGAATTAGTAACAGAGGTAAGAAAAAAATATAATAAAATGGATTTACCTATTTTAATAATAGTTGATAGGTCATATTCCGAAAATGTTTCTTTGGCATTAGATTTAGGGGTTAATGATATAATCGTAGAACCTTATGATATGAATGTTTTTAGAATGAGGGTTAATAATCTTATAAAGCTTAAAGAATCTTTTAATGCGCTTATAAATTCTGAGATGGATTTTTTAAAAGCCCAAATAAAACCACATTTTATTTTTAATGTTTTAAGTGTAATATCTTCTATGATTACTAGAGATACTAAAAAAGCTAAAAAGATACTATTAGATTTTAGTGACTATTTAAGGTATAGTTTTGATTTTTCTTCTGGAGAAAGTTTTACTCCTATAAAAAAGGAGATAGATTTAGTTAAAACCTATGTAGCTATTGAAAAAGAGCGTTTTGGAGATAGGCTTAACATAGAATATAATATAGATGAAAATATAGATATTAAGATACCATCATTGGTAATACAACCAATAGTTGAAAATGCTATAAGACATGGGATACTTAGTAAAATAGATGGAGGAAATATTGAATTAAGTATTTATAAAGATGGAGAAGAGGTTATTATACGGGTAAAAGATGATGGGGTAGGTATAGAATCCAATAGATTAGCTAATCTTCTTGATGGAAAAGATGAAAAAGCAGGTGTAGGAGTTAAAAATATAAATAGTAGGCTTATAAAAAGTTATGGTTCAGGATTAAACATAGTAAGTAACTTAAATCAAGGAACAGAGATTATTATAAGAGTTCCACTAGGTGATTTTAGAATTTAGTTTAGGGGAGAATTATGATTAAAAGTATTATTGTAGATGATGAACAGTTCACACTAGATGAGATACGGGATACTATAAAGGGTTTTAATGAATTAGAAGTTGTTGAAGCTACTACCAATCCTAATAAAGCTTTAGAAATGATTAAAAAACATGACATACAACTAGCTTTTTTAGATATTGAAATGCAAGGTATAAGTGGAATATCATTAGCTGAAAAGATGATTGAGATAAAGCCTAATATTGAAGTTGTATTTATAACAGCTTATGATAACTATGCTTATGATGCATTTGAAGCTAATGCTATAGATTATGTCTTAAAACCGATAAGAGTAGAAAGGTTAGAAAAAACAATAAAGAAAGTATTAAAAATTATAAAAACTCAAAAAGAAATAAAGAAAGATGAATTAAAAGTTAGGTTTTTTAAAAAATTTCGGGTTTTTAATGAGGAAGAATCAGTAAGATGGAGAACTTCAAAAGATGGAGAACTGTTAGCTTACCTAATAGAGAACGTAGGGATTCCTATACATAAAGAAAAACTAATTGATAAGATATGGGCTGATGTTGACTTAAAGAACGCACTCATATATCTTCAGAGTTCTATATATAGAATTAGAAAACTTCTTTCTAAATATGGTTATGAAGATACTATAAAGTATGCTAATAATTCGTATATTATAAAAGATATCGATATAGATTGTGATTTGTGGAGATTTAATAAATATTTAAATAAAAAATATATATTATCAGATGCTAATATAAGTGAATATGAAAAAATATTCGAACTTTATGTAGGTGATTATTTAGAAGAAGATGCATATGTATGGGCTATGGATATGCAAGAAAATTTAAAACATAAATATTTAAAACTAGTTACTAGTATTGGAGCTTATTATATGGAGAAAAATGACTTTAATAAAGCTATAGAATATTTGGAAAAACTTATAAAAGTAGATCCATTTTATGACGAGGGTATAAAACTATTATTTAAGTGTCACTATGTTAAAAAAGAAATTCGTGATTTGAAAAAGCAATTTACCAAATTAGAGAATATAGTTAAAGAAGAGTACGGTGTACATCTAACTGAAGATGTAGTTAATTACTACAATACGTTGGTTAAAAAATAATATCAATTGTTGTCCTATTAAGATGAATTTTAATATCTTAATAGGATTTTTTTATTTTTGCATTCAATATTAATAGATAATTAATATTGTTTAGAATTTGTTTAGAATAATAGAGTAATATAGATTATGTAAAAAGAAATTACGAAAGGGGGAAAGTGGATGAGTAAATTGACAAAAAAGAAGATTTCATCACTATTAGTTTCTGCAATATTTACTTCAAACCTATTTAATGGGATTATAGCAAATGCAGCAGAAAATAATGATGTCGAAATTTCTTTAAAACCTCAATTTAATGCCGACATAGTACTGACGGTTGGAGACAGCTCTGTAGATTCAACTAGTTTTGAAGCAGACTTAAAGGCAAAACTTAGTTCGCTTGGTGTACAAGATTCTAGGATAAAAATTTCTGGTTTAAAATCAGAAGCGGTAAGTGCGGAAGATACTTTCGCGTGGAATATTTATGATCACAAGGGTAACTGGGGAGAAGACAATTATCCAAATGGAGATGGAAAACCAAATCCAGCAGATAATCAACACATAATTGTAAAAAATGATGGTAAAAACATTGTTTTTTATGGATATGGACGACCTGGTTATAAAGATTTTATGTATATGCCAAACAAATCAAATTCAAAGAAAAGTTTTGAATTTGAAATAAATGAAGCTGGTATAAACTACCATAGCATGGAGGGTGGCGGATTCTTATTCAATACAGACATTAATGAGAACGGAATCCTAAATGGATATGCAATATTATTTACTGAGTATGGGGTAGCTCTATATAAGATAAATGATGTAAATGCAAATAATTTTCACAATGATGAATATGGCTATGGGCTACAATATTATTCAGGTGTTGAATTAATTGGAAGCTATAATAAGGATTCATCCTCAAAGCATGTAATAAAAATAGAAACTACTAAAAACTCTATAAGTATGTGGGATAATGGTAATAAAACCATTGATAACTTACAACTAGATAGTGAATATGGTAATGGTTTTGGACCTATAGCAAGCTATACATCTCATGGATGTAATATTTTATCTTACTTTGAGTTTAATAATTTAAGCATGAAAACTACAAGTTATAAGAAGTTTAAAGATCTGATTAAAGAACCTGAATGGGAAATAGCTTCAAAGAAGTTTGTTGTTAACTTAAATGATACTTCAGACTCAGATTTCCATGATTCTACTGCATATGGTGAAATTCAATCTAGAATAACGAGTGAAAACTTACATTATATAGGTTGGGGAACTAGTGCAAATGAAGCAGAAGCTAAAGATTTAGTAGCTAAAAATAATTCTAATGGTATTTATGTTGATAATACTAATTATAGTGAGTCTATTGATAAAATAGCTACATACATATATAATGTGTTAAATCAAGAAAGTAGCGGAGCTACTAAAGTATTGATAGGACAACCTATTGATGTTGCGGTTACTCCAAGTGAATACAAAGAAGATACTGCTAATGAGGATTACCCATTAGGAGGATGGAAATTTAATCACGATGATACATATTATGAAAATGCTATGGGAAAAGCAACTTTTGATGGTCAGTACATGGATAGTTTAGAGGCAACTTTTGATAAACCAGGTAAATATGACATTACTTTTAGAGATAATGTAGTTACACCTAACACAGTTTATGCTCATAGACTTCCAATAGCTTCATTTGATTTTGATTTACAAAATGACAATGGAACTTATACTGTAGCTCTTACAGATAAATCATTTGATTTAGATAGACAAAGTCAATCTGATAGAGGAATAGCAGATGTAAAATGGCAATGGAGAGAAGTAACTTCATCTACATGGATTGATGGGCAAATTCCAAGCTCTTTAGATGCAAATAAGCAATATTTAGTACAATTAACAGTAAAAGATTATGATGATGCTTGGAGTAATCCTTCAGTTAAATATATCTCAACTGTTTCAGATTCTACTAAAAAATCAATTGCAAGCTTTATTATTGCACCTGAAGTTCTTTATACTCCGATTAATAAAGATATAACAATTGTAGATAATAGTTATGATCCTCAAGGAAGAGTAATAACTGAAAAAGTTTGGAAAGTATTTAAAGATGGACAAGAGATTTACTCAGGTTCAACTCCTATGACAGATTTTTCAGGGAAATCAGCAGGAGATTATACTGTAACTTTAGTTGTAAAGACAGCTGATGGTTATTCAGACAAATTCTCTAGAACATTTACTGTGAAAGATGTTCAACAAGAAGCTAATAACGCTAAAGATAATGTAAACATAGGTTATGAACAAGGGGATAATGAGAATAGTGTAACAAAGAATATAACATTACCTACTACAGGACCTGATAATACATTAATTAGATGGACTTCATCTGATCCAGCTATAACTAAATATGGAGAAGTTACTAGACCTAATATTGTTGAAGGAGATAAGACAGTTACTTTAACTGCTACTGTATACAATAATGGAGTAACATCAACAAAGACTTTCACAGTTATAGTTAAGGCTGCACCAAATAATGTTCCTGTATTAACTGATGGAAGTAAATCCTTAGAAAAAAATACTGATCTAGGATTTAAGTTAGAAGATTTCACCTCACTCTATAGTGATAGTGAAGGAAGTGATTTAACTAAGATAAAAATCACATCAATACCTCATAATGGAATCCTAATTTATAATGAATCAACAATTAAAGTTAATGATGAAATATCGGCAGCAGGTTTGGATACACTTATATTTAGACCAGCTTCAGAGTTTGTAGGAAGTGCTGAATTTACATATGAAGCTTACGATGGGTATGGATATTCACTTCCAGCTAAGTTCACTGTAAATGTTCAAGACAGTATTCCAGCAACCGTTAGCGATGTAAAAATTAATTCAGACAATGCTAAATCTCCAAACTATGCTAAAGAAGGAGATACTATTACATTAACATTTACTGCGAGTGAAGAGCTAAGTGAGAATCCTAAGGTAATTATTTTAGGAAAAGAAGCTACAGTTACTAAACTTTCAGGTAACAACTATCAAGCTACTTATGTAGTTGAAAAAGAAGATACTCAAGGAGTTGTAGAATTTGAGATAGGTTCTATAAAAGATAAGAGCAATAATGTATCTCAAGAAGTAACTACAACTACTGATAACAGTAGTATTATAGTAGAAACAATCCCACCAACTGTATCTAATATAGTTGAAGGACAAAGCTACAAGCCAGGTGTTATTCCAGAAGTTACTAAGGGTACAGTATTTTTAGATAATGAAGAATTTACTTTAGGAAACAAGATAGAAACTGAGGGCAACCATACTTTAGTTGTTGTTGATAAAGCTGGAAATACCACTACTGTTAACTTTAACATTGATGGAACTGCTCCTAAACTATCAGATATTACTGATAATGCGTATTACAATAAACCAGTTGCACCTAAATTTAATGAAGGTACAGCTACACTTAATGGAAAACCATATGTATCTGGAGATGAAATATCAGAAGAAGGAACTTATCAGCTAATAGTAACTGATGAGGCTGGAAATGTAAGTACAGTGAACTTTGTAATTGATAAGACTCCCCCAACAGTTAGTGATGTTCTACAAGATGGTCAATACAATAAAGATGTTAATGTAACCTTTAATAAGGGGACAGCAACTCTTAATGGAAAACCATATACATCTGGTACCAAAATATCAGAAGAAGGAACTTACGAACTTGTTGTAACGGATCAAGCTGGAAATGTAAGTACAGTGAACTTCACTATTGATAAAACTGCTCCTATTATAGATGGAGTTGAAAATGGTGAAAGCTATAATAAAGATGTTGAAGTAACTTTTAATGAAGGTACAGCAACACTAAATGGGAAACCTTTTGAAAGTGGAAGCAAAGTTACAGAAGAAGGACAATATACAATTAATGTTGTTGATAAAGCAGGAAATATTTCTACAAGAACTTTTGTAATTGATAAAACAGCTCCAGTAGTTAGTGGAGTTGAAGATGGTAACCACTATAATAACAAAGTGAATGTAAGCTTTAATGAAGGTACAGCAACACTAAATGGAGCACCATTTACTAGTGGAACAGAAATAACACAAGAAGGAACTTACACACTTGTAGTAAAAGATAGTGCTGGAAATACTACTACAAAAACTTTCATAATTGATAAGACAGCTCCAGTAGTTACTAACCTTAAATCTGGAGAAACTTACAAAGAAGATATGACACCACAATTTAATGAAGGAACTGCAACTCTAGATGGAAAACCATATGAGCCAGGTAATCCAGTAACTGAAGAAGGAAGTCATACTTTAGTTGTAAAAGATAAGGCTGGTAATACTACAGTAGTTAACTTTACTATTGATAAGTCAATGCCAAAAACATTAGATCTTAAAGGTAAGGTTCAAACTTCAAACGGACCAGTAACAAATGCTAAAGTAACACTAGTTGACGCTGATGGCAAAACTATTGGAACTACTACAACAGATGAAAATGGAAACTATACATTCAAAGATCAAAAGACAGGTTTATACAAGGTTATAGTAAATAAGGATGGACTTGAGCAACAGACACAAGTAAATCTTCAACCTACTAAACCAACAGATAAAGAAAAAGTTCAAGATGTTTATGTATCTAAGTACAGAGTAACAGTAACAGCTTCACCTAACTCAATAGTAGGAGACGGGGAAGATTCTACAACCCTAACAGTACAAGTATTAGATGAAAACAATAAACCTGTACCAGGAAAAACTGTTACTATAAATGTAACTAGTGGTACTCTTAAAAATGGAAACACAATTATAACTGATGCAAATGGAAATGCATTATTTACTCTACAATCTTCAAAGGTTTCTGGAGACGACATGTTAACAGTAACAGTTGGTGCTAAAGTAGATGGCTTAGATGTTCCAGTGACTAATAATGCAATAGTACATTTTGCACCGGGAAGCATTAAGGGAGTAGTTGTAGATAATACAACAGGAAAACCAGTTGCAGGAGCTATAGTTGAAGTTTCTAAAGACTTTGATAATAATGGAATTCCAGATTTCTATGCTAAATATGTAACAGGAAATGATGGTAAGTACAAAATAGCAATTCCTAAGGGAAATGTTAAATACGATGTTAAAATTACTAAAAACATTACCATTGGAAATATATCAAAAACTGTTACATTTAATCAAAAAACTAATGCAGGCGCTGTTTCTTCAGAAGGTAAAGAAAGTTATGATAGTGCAAACACTGCAACTGGATTACTACTAATGAAAGATCCTGCTGGAAATGTTAAGAATTTAGATAGTTACACTAATTATAGTATGACTATACTAGATGAAAACGGCAATATAGTTTCAGGGATTTTAGAAGATGAGAACCCAAGCAATGAAAATGGTGGAGTATTTAACTTCAGTGGTTTAGAAAAAGGAAAAACTTATTACGCAGCTGTTTATTATAATCTTCCAGACGGAAGCAAGATAAAAGTTGGTACATCAAAAATCCAAGTTAATAATGATGGCGAATTGAATATTGCTAACTGCTTGATTGACCCATATGGAGATATAACAAACATTGAAAATGGAAATTTAATATCAGGAGCACACGTTAAGTTATACTATGCTGATACTCAAAGAAATAGAGATAAGGGAATAAAACCACATACACTAGTTGAATTACCAACAGTTAATGATTTCCCTCCAGCAGATAACTTAAATCCTCAATTTAGTGATGCTAATGGTAAGTATGCGTGGATGGTATTCCCACACACTGATTACTATATAGTAGCTACAGCAGATGGATACGAAAATTATACAAGTAGTATAATTACAGTAGAAGAGGAGATTGTTAGACACGATATTCAAATGACTCCTATAAAGAAGGCTGTTAATACTTCTGGTGATAAGTTAGTACAAACTGGATCATTAGTAGATATAAACATATTATTTGCAATAGGATTAATATTAGCTGTTGCTGGTATAGTTTTAGTTAGAAGAAAAGAAACAAAAGAAAATTAAAGCTATATATTTGACCGACCAAATCATTTGATTTGGTCGGTTTTTATCTTTATATGAATTCATTATAAGAAATTATTGTAATTTTATGCTATAATATGTAAGGGGATTAGTAAGTAGTAAGGGGTGCAGTATGTTTAAGGTTATAATTGTTGAAGATGAATTACCGAATCTACAGCTGATAAAGATGCTTTTAGCTGAAAACAAAAATATAGAAATAATTGGAGAATATCTAAGTTCAAATAAAGCTTGGGAGAATATACAATTAGATAAACCAGATGCGGTATTTCTTGATATAGAAATGCCTGGTATGAATGGAATGCTTTTAGCTGAAAAAATAAAAAAATATGATGAAAATATACAAGTGGTTTTTATGACTGCCTATAATCAGTATGCAGTTGAAGCCTTTAGAATTAATGCGATACATTACATACTTAAACCTATATCAGAAGAGGCAATTGATGATTCTATTGAAAGATTATTAAAAAATAAAAAAGGTGCCGTTGAAAATAAAGCAGAAGAAAAATATTTAGTAGAGTGTTTTGGAACTTTTAAAGTTTTTAATAAAACAAGGGAGAATACAATAAAGTGGATAACATCAAAGTCAGAGGAATTATTTGCATATTTTATATGTAATAGAGGGCAATGGGTGGATAAATGGAAGCTTTGTGATATGTTTTGGAGTCAATCTACGCCTAAAAATGCAGAACATAATTTACATAGTACTATAAATAGATTAAAAAACTCTTTAAAGTCAATAGGTATAGAAAACATAATTGAATATAGTCAAGGTATGTATAAAGCTTATTTAGAAGAGTTTGATTGCGACTTATGGAAATTTGATGAATTTATGAGAAACAATTCTGATTTTAATATATGTGATTTAGAAAGAATAGCTAAGTTAAGTAATAGTGAGCTATTTGAAGGTAAAGACTATCCATGGTGTACAGAGTTAAGAGAAAATTACAACAGGTATTATACTGATTTAATAAATAAAATTGTGGATTATTATAGTGAGAGAGAGGATTTAAATAAAACTGAAATGTACATTAGTAGATTATTAGAGTTAAATCCACTAAATGATAATATAAACGAAAAAATTATAGATTTATATTATAAACAAGGTAATTTAATAAAAAGTATTTCTCAATATAAGAAAATAAATGAACTATATAAAAAAGAATTAGGAATTGAATTTATCCTCTCTAGTAAAGAGTTATATAAGCGGATAGCTTTAATAGAAGAAGTAACAGAATTATGATATCTGTTACTTCTTTTTTTTGTAGAAATTTGGCGATAAATTGATAAATCAAAGTGTGAGTTTGTGAGAAATTTGTGAGAATATTGTAGTAAAATAAGGAAAAAGAGATGATATTTATAGGAGGGATATGGTATATGGTTAAAAAAATAGTTAATAAGATGTCAATAAATAAGGCAATATTGTTTTATAAACTATTCAGAGTAGGATTTAAATTTCATAATGGAAAAGGAACTCCATTTATAGAAATATAGGATATATAGTTAAGAGAAGAGTCTTTACAGATTTAATTAGAAGTTAGATTTGTAAAGACTCTTATTTATTATCCCTAGTTTATTTTTAAATTAAATAAAAGCTGTATATAAGAATTTTAAATTAATGTTATAATGAATATAGTATAAAAAATTCTTATATACGGGCAGGGGTTGGCAATGAGAATTATAAATGATAGATACATTGTAGAAAAGATAATTTCTAATGGGGATCATATTAGTAGTTACCTTGTAAAAGATAAAATTAATAATAAGAAGTATGTTTTTAATATCGTAGAAACTAAACTACTAAATGATAGAATAAAGGATAATATTTTATCTAGCATTACTTGGATTAAAAATCTGAATTTTGCTGGAATAATTAACCTCTATGATTTTATTACAATAGAAAATATAGATGGAGCAAAAAGCGAAGGTAGGAAGTTTGCTTATTTAACTGAAGAGCTTAATGAAGGTGCTAAAAAGATTTCGGATATTAAGCCAAATAATATTGACATAAAGTTAAATGTATTTGCTCAGCTAGTAGTCATTATCAACACCTTAATATTAAAGGGATACGTGTATGATAAATTAGATTTAGATAATATATTTTATTTACCAAATGGAGACGTAAAGCTTGGTGATATCCTATCTATAGAAATAGAAAGGATAAATTTAAGCAATGATTTAATAGAAAACATTCTATTAGTTACTGAGGATAATAAAGAGGACTATTATAAGTTTAATGACTTAACATATATTTTTAATTGTATTTTTGAAAATGAACTTCAAAAAAATAAGGATGAGCATAGGTCTTTAAGTAGATTATATAAAAAGCTTATAGAAAAAGCATTTTCAGATTTTGAATCTATTATAGAATATATAAATTTTAAATTTAATAAGACATTTCCTAAATTCGATTATAGTTATTTAAATAGGATAAATACTGAGCTACCCATAATAGGAAGAGAGTATGAAATTAATAAATTTATTCAGAAAGTAGATGCTGTTGTAGCTAAAAATATTCAGTTTTCTATAACATCTATAAGTGGTGATGAAGGTAGCGGGAAAACAAAATTATTAAATCATTTCAAAAATATAATAGATAAAAAATTTGATGATAATGTAAATATTATTGATATAGAAACGCTTGTAAACAAAAGTATCAGTACTGAAGAAAATAAAAGAGTAGTATTTAACTTTCTTCAAGGTATATGGGATAAAAAACAAAAAGAAAAATATGAAAAATACATTGAAGAATTCTTCTATTTAGTAGTAAACTCAAAGGAAATGTATACTGAGGAAGATAAAAATACTTATTTAATAATAATTAATAGAATAACCAAGTTTTTATCAGAAATAGCTAAGAATAAGTTTACTGTGTTATTTCTTGATGATATTGAGAGCAAAACCTATATAGGAAAGCTATTTTTGAAGTATCTATGTCTTTCACAAATTTCAATAGAAAACTTCCTAGTAGTAATAACTTATAATGATAATAAGATTAAAAATTCTATGGGGATTGATAATTTTATTCAAGAGTTTAAACTAAATAAAGATTTCGATGAATATAATTTAAACTATTTAAATGAACATGACACAAGAAAACTAATACGAAATATGTTAAATACATCTTTGGATTTATATGATTTTTCTAACAAAATATATAAAGAAACATTAGGTAATCCAATGTATGTAATTGAAATTATAAAGAAGCTATTTGCAGATAAAGTAATATATATTTCTGAAAAAACTGGTAAGTGGAAAGAAAACCTAAAGGACAAAGAGATAGCATTACCTAAAAATATAGAAGAAGAAGTTCAAAGGGAATTAAAAAGGGTTTCTGATGTTTCTTATAATATCCTTAAGAAATTATCTATGTTTAAAAATCCAATAGAAGAAGAACTGTTATATAGTTTAGGAATATTGGATAAAGATAATATGAGAGAGTTTAAACAACTTACAGTTGATGATTATATAGGGGAAAGAATATCTGATAGAGGGATATTATATGGAATGAATAATAATCTTATGAAGAAAATTATCTATAGAAACACCTCTATAAAAGAAAAAAATATATGGCATAGAGAAATAAGTGATTTTTTGGAAGAGAAAATTAAAGAAGGGTATTCCTACGAGGATGAGCTTATTTATCAATTAGAAATATTAGAAGAAGACGATAAGTTTGTTAGGTTATGTAAAGAGTGTGGAGAGCGGGAATTTAAAGCGTGGAATAATAATAAGGCTATATATTACTATAACAGATGTTTAGAATCCAAGAGTATAAGCAATGAAGCCTATATTGATATAAGCTTAATTTTGGCAGATTTATATTATAGGGATGGTAATATTGATGAGAGTATTAATTGTTATAAGAGCTTATTGTATATTGTAAAAGAAAAAGAAATTAGAACTTATTGTTATGCAAGAATTGTTGCCATAGGATATAGAGTAGAAGATTCAAGTTTTTTAGAAAAATGTTTAAGTGAATGTAGGACTATACTTGATGAAATTGATTATCATAAAGGTGAAGTAGCTTATTTGCTTGCAAAAGCTAAATATAAAAATTTCTTAGGCGAATATAGAGAAGCAATAAAAATTTCATTATATGCTTTAGAATTTTCAAAATATAAATATATGGATTTAGTAGGCTATATTTGTATATGTCTTGGAGATTCATATATAAGTATAAATGAGAAAAATAAACCAATAGAATATTTTAACTTAGCAAAAAGGTATTTTAAGGAAACATACAATTTTAGAGGAATAATATCATCAGATTTCAATATAGGAAATTATTTTTTTAGGATAGAAGAAGATAACAATGAAGCTCTTACGAATTTATATAATGTTCAAAAGGCAGCTAATAAATATGAGATTGAAGACTTTATTGTCCTAAGTAATGTGTATATAGCAGAAGTATATATTTATCAAAGAAAATATAAAGGTGCATTTGAACTTTTACAGGAAGCTTTAAATAGAACTAGTAGTAATTCCCTAGAATATTACAGGGGTCGGGCATGTTTTATGATTACTGAATGTTCTATAGAATTAAATGAATTCCATTTGGCATATAGATATTTAGAACTAGGAAAATTAGTTATTGATAAATTTACTTCCAAAGGAGTATTTCTTAAATATTTAACAAGTGTAATGGCTAAGTATTATTACGCTATAAGCGACTACGAGAAGCTATGGGAGATTATTGATAACAACATAAATGAAGGTGAATACTCTAACCACATAGCGCTTAAAATTGAGTGTAAACAGCATTTTTATAATTTAAGAAGATGTATATCAGAAGAAGATATAAAAAAGGAAATCAATGAAATCTATAAAAAGAGTAAAAATATAAAAGACACTTATTTTAAGAGTAATTTACTTCTAGATTTTATTATTGCGCTTGAAGAGATGGGATATAGGAATTTAGCAAAAGAAGTTTATGAAAACTTAGAAACTATAGAAAAAGATAATAAACTGATGCTAAAGCAGAAATATATACAGTTGATTTTAGATGATAATAAAACAAGAGTTTCAAGTGACATAGAAGTATTACTAAATTATATGGATGATAAAAAATTACTTTCTAAAGTTTATTTAAAAATTGGTGAAATCCATGAATTGAATAATGAATTTATAGAAGCTATAGAAAGTTATTATAAAGTTATAACCATATTGAATAGGATTATAAAAACCCTTCCAATAAAATATAAACTAAATTATATTAATAGTGGAATATTATTAAAAGTCTACAATAACATAGTTAACTGTTTTAATAATAAATTAAAGACTCAAATATTTGTGAAGAAAGAAGTAATTAAATCCCTTCAAGAGTTTGATGAATTAATGAATGAGTTAGAAATAGATAACTTAATTAAAAATAGGGAGTTTTTATATAAACTAAAAGAAAATTTTGAAGAAAGTTATTCAAATGATTTTAATGATATTTATGATGTATTAGATGGTTTTAAGAGTGATATTATAAGTAATATAGAAAACCTTACAAAATATATATGCAAATTAACTTTAGCTGAGAGCGCTATAGTCACTATGCAAGATTTAGAAGGCTTAGAAACAATAATATATAACTACAGAGCTATAAACCCTAGGACAAAAGTTGAATTCTTTAAGAGTAAATTTAGTACTGAAGAAGATGGAAAGATAGTAAAAGTAGACCTAAATAGAGCTAATATAGCAGATGAGGATTTATTGCCTAAAGAGATGAAATCAGCTATATATTTAAAAATAAAAAACAAGATAAGAATAGAATCTAAGGAAAATATTCAAGGATCTATAATACTTTATTCTAATAGACATTTAAACAATATAAATGAACAGTCCTTAAAAGAATTAAAAACCCTAACTCCTTTGTTAGGATTTCTATTAGATAAATATAATTTAACTTTGAATTCTACAATAGATAAATTAACTAACGTATATAATAGAAAATATTTTGAAGCTAGTTTAGCCGATCTTTTAGAAAGCTCAAGAGCGAACAAAAAAGAGTTTTCTATTGCAATAATGGATATTGATAATTTTAAAGGAGTTAATGATAAATACGGACATCATTTTGGAGATAAAGTTTTAAGCTATGTAGCAGCTATAACAAAGGAGACAGTTGATAAAAATGATGTTGTAGGGCGTTATGGGGGAGAAGAATTTGTTATTATATTCCCAGATAAAAATCAATATGAAGCTTTTGAAACCTGTGAAAAGTTTAGAGAAAAAATACAAAAAAGCTCCTTATTAGGGAATGGACTAGAAGTTACTATTAGTATAGGGATTTCTCAGTACCCCATACATTCAAATTCTAGCGATAATCTTATAAAAATGGCTGATGAGGCATTATATGTGGCTAAAAATACCGGGAAAAATAGAACTGTCATATGGAATAATGAAGTTGGATCATCCAGTAAAATAAATGATAAGCTTGCAGGTATATTGTCTGGAAATACTATAAATGATTATAGAAAATTAAGTGCTATTACAGATATAATAGACTTAATTAGAAGAAAAACAGAGAAGAAAGATAAAATATATGAGTTTTTAACAAGAGTCATGGAAATATCAGAAGCTCAAGAAAGCACTTTGTTTTTAATAGAAAATAAGATAATTGTGGATGAATTTTCAAGAAAAAGATACAAGGATGGATGGAATAAAGCAAGTGATATTAACAATAATATGGTACTTGAGGTTATAGAAAGTAGAGTTGGAGCTTATCTAGTTAACTGGGATGGCGAAGGTAAAAAAAATGATAGTTATTGGATACCAGATTGGAAGTCTATTTTAATAGTGCCTATTATTTATAATGGATTTGTAAAAGGAGTATTATATCTTACTGTTTCAATAAATGAAAAAGAGTTTAATCATAATGACTTAAATTTTGTTGATACACTGTCAGGAATATTTGCAGCTATAATATAAATTTTAATAAAGCATTCTCAACTCAGTAGTTGAGAATGCTTTTAATATAATGTTAAAATGTATTTAATTGATTATTAATAAAGATTTGTTAGAGTATATTAATAATTAAAAATATTGAATGATTTGTTAATTTATATATAAATTGAAAAAGGCACACTTATTGAAAAATAAGGTCGCAAAGTTTTGGGTCTAAGGAAGTTAATTCTATGATTGCCAAGCTACCAAAATAACAATATTTAAATTACGTTATTGCGTATTTTGGCACTTACTTTTTGTAAGTGTTTTATTTTTAATAAATATAAAACTTAATTTGATATAATGGGGGGACAAAAATGATAACACTTTATGAACCTATTGAGAATTTCAACACGGTAGAAGATGAAGTTGATAAGTCTGTTGGGGGGTTATGTAGTATACTCGGTTATGATGTTGCAACAATAATAAAGTTTTCAGATAAAAATAGTATTGCTATATCTAAAAGAACCCTTATGAGGAAGGGCGCTGACTATGTAAGTCTAAATAAAGATTGGATAAACATCATTGAAGAATCATCTAGAACTATACTGAGTTTAGTTAAAAAGAAAAAACAGATTGTTATATATGATAAGGAGGATAATAATGATGAATATGTACCACTAACACCTAGAACTTTTGCTGAAATTTATATTCCTATTTTTTCAGAAGATGGAGTTAATAAAGAATTAATAGCATGTATTTATTTAGCATTAATAGCTAAAGTTAATACAATTACAATTACAGATTTAATGGATAGTAAAGTAAGTGATATCATCTATAAACTTCAGAGATTATACCAAGTTATATATTTAAAATGGAAAAGAAATGAGGCTATTTTAAATCTGGTAAATATGATGTCAGAGGTAATAAGAGAAAAAGAGCCGTTTATACTACTACATCCATATCATGTTGCTCAACTTTCAACTGAGATAGCGAAGAAGTTAAAATTGAAAAATGAAATTATAAAAAGAATATATATATCTAGTGTATTACATGATGTTGGGAAGATTTATTTAGATAAAGATGTGTTAAATAAAGAGGATAAACTTAGTGAAGAAGAGTACAATAACCTTAAGCAACATTCTATTTATGGAGCTAATATAGTTAGCGGGGTAGCCGGATTAAATGAAGAAGCTATTATTGTAAGGCATCATCATGAAAGATATGATGGTAAAGGATATCCCAATGGATTAAGAGGAGAAGATATTCCTCTTGAAAGTAGAATAATATGCGTAGCAGATGCAGTAGATGCCATGTTATCTCATAGAAGTTTTAGAACTGCAAAAACTATAGATTTTGTAATTACTGAACTTTTAAGAAATAAAAGAAAGCAATTTGATCCTAAAATAGTAGATATCATGATAGAAATATTGTTAAAAACAAAAGAGGAATCAGAAAATATTTTATCGGATGCTATAGTATGGAGTACGTTAATAATCAATACAGAAAAAAAGGTTTATTCAATTGAAGGGACAATAGGGAAATATAATTCCTTATTCTTTTTTAAAGCAGAGAAATTCAATTTTATATCTCAAATAGATAAATCAACAGTCAAAAGCATAAGTCTTTATATAAATAAGAATAATAAAATAGTGCAGTATCAAGTTAAATCAAATTATTATGAAGAAAATATAATACACATATCAGATTTTAAAAGTGTACCTTTTACTGAATACTTTAGTGTGTTATGGGATTTAGAAGGTCAGATGTTTATAGAAAAAAATATAAATTTTGATGTTAATATATATAAGCTTGGAGGAAGCTCATTGACATTTAGCATGGATGAAGATAGATTTTCGAGGCACATAGAAGACAAGATAATCTCAATAAAAATTCGTTTCGAAAATGGGGATAATATAGTAGTAAGTGGTAAAATAGCTAAAAACTTTAAGGTGATGAAAAAATATTATTATGAATTTTTATATGTAAATATACCTGAAACTATAAAAGATAAAATCTTCAATCAAATATTTAGACGTCAGCTTCAATTAAAAAACTTAATAAATAGGTCTGATTTTTAATTGATGATAAGTTTTAAGTGTTTCATGATTTATATTTTGACAAACAATAATCTGTATTATAGTATTAATATATAATATGTCGAATTTTACAACACGATGTTTATTTTCATGGGTTATGAATAGTTAAACCAGAAAATAATCAAATTATTTTTATATGAAACATTTATATGATTAAAAAAGTTTTTAAAAGTGGATAAAAAGTGTTTAGACTTAAGTTATTTGTACGATTATAATAATATAGATTATTTGTGGTAAGGTGTGAAGTGGGTGAATATGGAGATTTTGAATAAAATCGATAATTTAGATGATATTGTTCTTATAAGGTGCATAATTAAAAGGGATTATGGTGATTATTTTAAGGCGGAAGATTATCAAGGGAATAAATACATAATTGCCAAAAATAAAACTTCTAAAAAATTTAAAAAGGGTACAGATGACACTTTTTATGCTGTAAAAGAAAAAACAGGAGTTATTTTCAAAAAAGAAGTATATCATCCTGTTAGCTCGTCTGAGTACATAGAATTAAAAGAACATTTTGAAAAGGGTATTGGACTAAATTAGTTTAATACCTTTTTTAGTTTACAAAAAGTGAATTTTTATTACTCAGCTTAACAATAAATTTGATATAATAAATAAAAAGAAGGGGGCTACGTTATGTTTAAAAATATGAGAAGAAGTGATCGAGAATTATCACAAGAAGAAGCTTTAGTGATTTTAGAAAAATGCAGTTTTGGAGTATTATCTGTTTTAGGTGATAATGATTATGCATATGGTGTTCCTTTAAATTATGTTTTCTCTAATAACAATGTATATATACATTGTGCAAAGCAAGGATTTAAACTAGATTCTTTAAGAAAAAATCCGAAGGTTTGCTTTACAGTAGTTGGTGCAACAGAAACACTAGCTGATAAGTTTTCAACTAATTATGAAAGTGCAATTGTGTTTGGAAAAGCTATAGAAATTATTGAATCTGAGAAAATAGAAGCTCTTAAGACATTTATCTATAAATTTTCGCCAGATTTTAAGGAAGAAGGAATGCAGTACATAGAAAAAGCAGCATCTGCCACAACTGTTATTAAAATAGAATCTCAAAAAATTACAGGAAAAGCAAGAAGATAGGTTTTGATGATTAACAAGTTCATTTCGTGAGGTATATATTATTATAATAGCAGTTTTATTCATTAATTGATTTTAAGCTAGGAGGGATACTAATGACGAAGAAGAAAATAGCTATAGTTCCTAATGTCTATACTGACTATGATAGGATGGGAATAAATTCAGATTACGTTTATTCTATAGCTGAAGCAGGGGCGTATCCTATAATTTTTTCACTTATAGATGATGAGGAGTATATGCATCAAATTTTAGAAGACGTTGATGGTATAGTTATAACAGGGGGTGTAGATTTAGACCCTTTAAGATATGGTGAAGAACCAAGGACACTTCAAGGTCCAATTGATCCTATAAGAGATTCATTCGATTTAAAGATTATTGATAAAGCAATTAAATTGAATAAAGGAATACTAGGAATATGCAGAGGACATCAAAGTTTAAATGTATATTTTGGAGGAAGTTTATATCAGGATATCAGCTACGGATATGATAACCCATTAAAACATGCTCAACAAGCTAATAAAGATTATGGAACTCATACAGTAGAATTTAAAAAAGGAAGCATACTTTATGAAATTTTTGGATATAAAACAATAGCTAATAGCTATCATCATCAAGTTATTAAAGATTTAGGTAAAGGTGTGATTGCTACTGGGCATACAAAGGATGGAGTTATTGAAGGAATAGAAGTTGAAGGATATTCTAATATAATAGGAGTTCAATGGCACCCAGAAAAGATGTTAGGAAATAAAGAAATGGAAAGACTTTTTAAACACTTTATAGACATGCTATAAATTTTAAGAAAAAAATAGAAAATGTAACAATACTTGCTTGGATTATTTAAAAATTAATCGGACAATATAATAGTGTAAGCAAGATAAAAGAAAAATTCTTTTAAAAGCTTATAAATCCATGAATCCAGAAGGAGGAATCACAAATGTCAACAAGAAGATTAGTACCCGAAGCTAGAGAAGGCTTATCAAAATTTAAAACAGAAGTAGCGCGAGAACTAGGAGTTGAATTCTCAGATTATAATGGGAATTTAACATCAAGACAATGTGGCTCCGTAGGAGGAGAAATGGTAAAGAGAATGGTAGCTGAATACGAAAGCCACTTAAAGTAAGTACTAAGGGTTAGTATTTGCAGGAACAATTACCCAGCTTATTACTAAAAATTACTAAAGAATTGGAGGTAATAGTTATGGAGGGAGTTCCACCAGAAAGTTTATAAGATGCTACCTGGAGATTTTCTTTACAGATAATTTTATTATCTGAAGGAAAATCTCCTTTTTTCTTTTGGGGAAATCTTGTTCTTTTATTACTTTTAAAATTATGGTAAAATAAGAACAAAAGTTCGATTAAGGTGATGAAGTATGGATAGAGTAAAGATATTACATGGAGCTGATTTTCATTTTGATACACCATTTAAGGAGTTATCAGCTTCAATGGGTGAAAAAAGAAATGAAGATATAAAAAAAAGCTTTGAAAGTTTAATTAATATAGTTAAGGAAGAAGATATTTCAATACTACTTCTATGTGGTGATATTTTTGATAATAAATGCATAAAGAAATCTACTTTAGAGTTTCTTAAGGATAGATTAGAAAGTATAAATAAAACTAAAGTTTTTATAGTAGCAGGAAATCATGATCCTCTTAATGATAGAAGTTTCTATAACTTATTGACATGGCCGGAAAATGTACATATATTTTCAAATGACATGGAAGCTGTAGTATTAGAGGATTTGAAAACAGTGGTTTATGGTAAATCATTCAGTTCAAATTATGAAAAAACTTCTCTGTTAAAGGGATTTCAAGTTGCAATAGAGCATAAAGAATATATTAATATAATGGCATTGCATGGAGAGATAGCTAGAGGTGAACAAGAGAATGAATATAATCCATTAACTCTTGAAGAAATAAGAAACAGTAAATTGGATTATCTAGCATTAGGGCATAGACATGGGTTTTCTAATATAAAAAGAGAAGGAGAAACCTTTTATGCTTATAGTGGATGCCCAGAAGGAAGAGGATTTGATGAGTTAGGAGAAAAGGGAATAATAATTGGTGAAGTTTATAAAGGGTATAATAATCTTAAGTTTAGAGCTATAAGTCAAAGCGTGTATGAACTTATAGAGGTGGACTTAACAGGAATTAATTCACAAGAAGAGATACTAAGATCAATTATTAGTTCTGTAGATGAAAAGAAGAGAGTTAAAAATTTCTATAAAGTAATATTAAAAGGGGAGGTTTACAGTGATCTTCCTATAAATATGAAAAAGCTTCAATATAGATTAAAAGAAATGTTTTATTATATAAAGATAATTGATGAAACTACTGTGAAACTAGATTATGATATGGTGAAAAACGAAAACTCTTTAAGAGGTATATTTCTTAGAAAAGTATATAAGAGATTAGAAGAGGAACCAGAAAATAAAGAAAGTTTGGAGAGAGCACTTAAGCTAGCATTTAATGCCCTAAGAGAGGAGGACATTAATTTAGATGATTATTAAAAATATTAAAATAAAGAAATTTGGTGTTTTAAAAGATAGGGAGATAGAATTTAAAGAAGGTATAAATATTATAAATGGGGAAAATGAAGCTGGAAAAACTACTTTACAACATTTTATAAAAACATTTCTTTATGGGATGAATTCTAAAAGAGGCAAGTCTATAAGAGATAATACTCGAGCTAGATACGTTATGTTTGATGGAGAAAGAGCTTCAGGAGAAATGGAGCTAGAACATAATGGGGAAAATATAATAATTATAAGATCCTTTGGAAGCAGCAAAAAAGAAGATACAATTAAGGTTATCAATGAATTAACTGGAACAGAGGTTGGAGAATTAAACCATAATGAGCCTGCTAAGACTATGATTAACATAAATTCAGAATCATTTGATAACACTGCTTTTATTAAAAGTTTGGGTACTTATTTAAATTCCTCTAAAGATGATGAAATAATGAATAAGCTTACTAATAGCCTTGAAAGTGGGGAGGAAGGGGTTTCTTATTTTAAGGCCTTAGCAAAACTTGAAGCCATAAGAAAAGCTTTAACCACAGCGAGAGGAAATGGTAAAATTGATATTTTAAGAGAGAGAAAAATATCAATTCTAGAAGAGCGAGAACAATTTTTAAAAGCTTCTGACCAGAATCTAGAGGATGAAATGAAGAGGATTAATATTAGAAGTGAAATATCAACCTTAAGATTGAAGCTTAAGAAGCTTGAAGTATTTAAAAAACATTTAAAAAAAATAAAACTTCAAAAAGAATATAAAGATATACTTCAATATTTAAAGAAAAGCGAGGAACTTAAAAGTAAAGCAAAAGCTATTGAAGGAGAATTAGAGGCTGAGGAAGGATTAATAACAAAAGGGAAGATAGAAGAACTAAAAGAAGAAAATACCGTTCTTATGAGTTATTATAATTTAGCAGAAGATAAAGCAGAAGAAGGAAAAGAAATCGAAGCTGAGAAATTAGAAGTTGAAAAAATGTTAGAAGAGTTTTCTTCATTAATAGAGCTTGGAGATGAATTAGAAGACAAAATATTAAAAATATCGAAAGAAACAGAAAAACACAAAGCTCAATTATTAGTATATGAAGAAAATAAAAAAGAGCTTATAGAGTTAGAGAGTCGACTAAGTTTTATAAAAAAATCTTTAGGAAACTCAATTAAAATAGAAAATAAGGAAGACGAAATATATGAAGCTTTTAGAGAGTACGAAAATAAATTATTTGAATTAAAAGGGAAAGTCCTAGATAGAAAAGTAGTAAATTCTTTAGAAGATTTAAAATCCGCTACTCTAATAAGAAACTTATATTATGTTTTAATTGCTTTGGGGATAATTGGATCTGCTGCACTGATTTTTATTAAGCCTGTATTTTCAGTCGTACCTTTATTTTTTTCAGGTATTTTTTTGGTTTTAAGTTTCAAATATTCTCAAAAGCTTGAGAGTCTAAAAAAGCAAAAAGATGAAAAAGAGTATATAGAAATTTTAGAAAGTAATATAGATAAGATAGAAGCTAATCTTATGGGATATGGGGAGGAGTTAGGATTAAAATCCTATGAAGAATTACCTAAAGCTTTATCTGAATATAAGAAGTATAAAGATGAAATAAAGACGTTAGAAAGAATGATAGAAGAAAGAAATAGGCGCCTTAAGAACTACAATATAGAAGAAGTAACTAATGCTCAATCGAGTAATAATAAAATTATTGATAGAGTACTGTCTTATACTTCATCTAAAGATACAGAAGAGTTAATGGTTAAAATAAAAGAATTAAAATTAGTTAAATCGAGACAGGAAATCGTTATGCATAAATGGAGAACTTTTAATGATGGATATGAGGCGTTAAAAGAAGATATAGATAATAGAGAAAAATCCTTAAACAGCAAATTAAAAATTCTTAAGCTTGATAAAGTTAAGTTACATGAACTACCTAAAGAGTTAGAAAAATTAAGTGAAAAAATAAGTGAAAAAGATAAGATTTTATTAGCTTTAAATGGGGTAGAGGATACCTATACAGCCCTTCTAAAAGACCGAGATCTAGAACATATGAAAGAAGAACTCAAGGAAATGTTGGCAGATTCATTGGAGTATTCTTATGAAAGTGAAGAAGAAGTTGAAGAGGAAATCAAACGCTCACAAAACAAATTATTAGAAGATGAGAAGCTGTTAAAAGATGTAGAAAATTCAGTGGCTAATAGATTTTTAGGAATAAGATCTATAATATCAATAGAGGGAGATTTTCAGGAAATTTCAGATAAAATATTTGAGTATGAAAGAGAATTAGAATCTTTAGAGATAGCCAAGGAACTTTTAGAAGAATCTTTTAAAGAGTTACAGAAAAATATAGGGCCTGTATTAAATGAAAAGGTAGCTTATTATTTTAGTAAATTAACTAATGGTAAATATACAGAAGTTAAGGTTGGAAGTGAGTATGAGTTATTAGTTAGAGAAGAAAATGGAAATATTATAAAAGGGGATTATTTAAGTAATGGAACTTGGGATCAGGTTTATCTTTCCTTAAGATTTGCACTTATAGATATGCTTTTCGAAGATAAAAAAGTCCCATTAATCTTTGATGATGCCTTTATTCAATATGATGACAAAAGGCTTGAAAACACTCTGAAAATTATAAGTGATTTAAGTAATAAGAGACAGATTATATTATTTAGTTGCCAAAAGAGAGAAGTTAATTTCTTGAGAAATGAAGCAAATATAATAAATTTATAGAGTAGGTTTTTAATATTACACTTAATGAGATATAATAGTAAGTATACTAAATTTTATGAGAAGTGGTGGGATTACATGATAAGCACAGAGATTTATGAGAAAAATATAGAAAACACACGTAAAGAAATTAATGAAGTAAATAAAGGAATAGATAGAGTAGCTTTATTAAGAGGGGTAAGTTTTATAGTTTTAATTATATTAGGTTATCAATACTTCAAAAAAGGAAGTCCTATAATATTAGGTTTATCTTTAGTTCTAATAGGGGTGTTTATATATTTGGCTATTACTCATACAAGAGAAAAAGAAAAACTAAGAGAATTAGAATTATTAATAAGTATAAACGATGAGCATTTAAGAAGAGCAGAAGGGTTATGGAAGGATTTTTCAGATAAAGGAGAAGATTTTTTAAAAGAAGATCATCCATTTACAAATGACCTAGATATATTTGGTGAAAGTTCATTATTTCAGTGGATAAATACAACGAAAACTTTTTATGGAAGAGTAGCTTTAGCTAAAATATTATCTGATAGCAAACTACCAACAAAAGATGAAGTAAAGAGAAGACAGAAAAGCATAAGGGAATTAGCAGATAAATTAGATTTTAGACAAAGACTTGAGTTAATACCATTAAAGCATAAAAGCCCAATAGAAAAAACAGAGAGTTTTTTAAGTTGGGTTAAAGAAGAAAATAGCTGGTTTTTATCAAGTAATGTAAATCTTATAAGAATAATAATGCCTTGCATATCATTAATTACTATATTATTAATTACATTTTTTAAACTGCCTTTCAGCTTATTTTTCTTATCGCTTATAATAAATGCAGGAATATTAAGCTTGAAGAAAAATGAAATAGAAAAAGCTTTAGAGGAGATTTATTCTTTTAAAAAGAATCTAGCTGCTTATTATGAAGGGATAGAACTAATAGAAAATCAAACTTTTAATGAGGAACTTAATAAGTCTATAAAAGAGAAGATAAATTCTAAAGATGGTGTAAAAGCATCTAAAGAGATGAAGGAATTAAGTAATATAGGTGAATTGCTTTTTGATAGAGCAAACATGATTTATTGGCTTTTAAATTCACTGCTTATGTGGGATTTTATGCTTATGGCTAGATTAGAGAAGTGGAAAGTAAGAAATAGGGATAAGGTTGAAAATTGGCTTTTAGCTTTAGGCGATATGGAGGCATACTCTTCATTAAGCAATGTATGTTATGACAAAGAATATTGGGTTTTCCCAGAAATATTAGATGAAGATATTATTGAGGGGGAAGAGATTGCTCATCCATTAATTATACCTCAAGGAGTTGAGAATTCATTTAATTTAAATGGTGAATTAAAAACTGCATTAATAACAGGTTCTAATATGTCTGGTAAAAGTACTTTTTTAAGAACAATAGGAATAAATATGATATTTTCATATTTGGGACTGCCTATTAATGGGAAGAGTTTTAAGTTAGGCAGAATGATTCCTTATACTTGTATGAGGACAAAAGATAATTTGGAGGAAAGAATATCTTCTTTTTATGCAGAGATTTTAAGAGTTAAAAATATAATTGAAGCTACTAAAAGAGGGGAAAAAATATTTTTCCTTTTAGACGAAATATTTAAAGGAACAAATTCTGCAGATAGACATTTAGGAGCAGAAATATTAATAAAACAGCTTATGGATAAAGGTGCTAAGGGATTGGTATCAACCCATGACTTCGAGCTTTGCGATTTAGAGAAAGAAGATAGAAGAATAAAGAATCTACATTTTAGAGAGTATTACGAAAACAATGAGATTAAATTTGATTATAAGTTAAGAGAGGGAAGATCCACTACCAAGAATGCTGTTTATCTTATGAAGATGGCAGGTATAGAACTTCTAGATAAGGAGTAACTAGATATTAAAATCTAGTTACTTTTCTTCTAATTTAAGAAATTATAAAGCTAAAAGTGATATAATATTTTATATCATATACGCTTAACAGGAGGAAAAAATGGAATTAAACAAAAGTCAATGGAGATACGTAAACTCTAAGACTTTAGGGCATCAGTTTCTAAAGGGAGGAGAGTTTACAGGTAAAACAACCGCAGCAGTATACAGAATTATAAATTTAGAGAATAATTACAGACTTTTTCAGAATGAAAACATAGTATATGTGGTTTTAAGAGAAGAAGACAAAAAGAATATACAAGAAATATATGAAAAAGCAAAATTAGATTTAAATTATAGATATGATTCCTTATTTTCTTATTTTAATAAAGGTTTTGAAATACTTACTTTAAATGAATTAATAGAGATATATTCTCAAGGATATATGAGGGTGAAAAAAGTTAACTATAAGTTTTCTAATGAGGAGAAGGAATATACCCTTCTAAAAGACTTATTAGTTGATTTTAAATTAACATATAAAAAATCCAAATTAATAGCAAATACTTCATCGGATTTCTTATTAAAGGAAATAAAATGGATAAAAGCAAGTGGGTTTACTAAAGATGAATATATGAATATAGATAGAAAAGGAAGAGATAAAAGAATTAAGAAAAATTCTTTATCAAGAGAAGGGCTTTATTATCTAAAAGACAGGTATAATACTGCTCTAAGAGAGAATAATCTTATGGATAAGTGGGATAATATATTGTTTGCTTTAGAATTTGGAAAGAATTTTAATAAGACATATACACATATAATCCTCGATAATTGTGAGGCTTTAACCTTAGCTGAAATAAGATTTATTAACTCTCTATTAGTTATGGAAAAATACAGTTCCTTAACCTATGTATTAGGTGAAAATAAAGAATCAAGAGAAAATACATGGTTTATTAAAGGAAGAAAATATAATGTGTTAGATGGAACCAATATAAATAGAAGTTTTCTCTTAAAAAGTAGTTATAAGTCTAAAAAACAGAACTGGAATTCAATAGAAGAATTCAGATTTATTAATCTAAGAAATAAGATTTTTAAAGATTTTTCTAGAGATACGGCTTCTAATGAAAAAGAACTTGTAATTAAAGAGGGAGATCAGTCTTATATTTATAATGAGGGGAATTTAAAAGAATATCCTCTGTTCTCTAATATAGCAGCCGGTGAACCTATTTTAATGAATGAAAATGTGGAAGATAGCTTTTTACTACCAGAAGATTGGATAAGAAATTCAAAGGATGTATTTCTTTTAAAGGTAAAAGGAGACTCTATGGAAAATATCAATATATTAAATGGGGATTTAGTGGTTATAAGAAAGCAGGCAACAGCAGATCATAATGATATAGTAGCTGTAGATATAGATAGAAGCTCTACGCTAAAGAGGTTAGATATAAGTGGAGAAAGTCCTCTACTAATGCCTGAAAATGAGAAATATGAGCCTATATCTCTAGAAGGAAGAGATGCAAATATATTAGGGGTTGCTATAGGGATTATAAAGAAACTAGGGTAATTAATTAGGGTAAAGGAGTAAAAATGGGATTTGTTATTATAGATTTAGAGTTTAATAACTTAAGAGAAATAACAAAATATATTCCAAGTTTTTATCAAGAATATACGCAGTTAGGAAATACAATTATTGAAAATGAGATTATAGAAATAGGTGCAGTTAAGCTAGATAGGTATATGAATAAAATAGATGAGTTAAAACTTTATATAAAACCAGCTATATTTAAAATATTAAATCCAAAGATAGCTTCAATGACAGGTATAACACAAGAGTCTATAAATAGAGGTATTGAATTTTCAGAGGCGATGAATGTGTTTAAGGATTTTGTAGGGGAGCAGGATATAATATGTACCTGGTCAAAAAATGATATTGTAGAAATAATAGTTAATGCTAAATATCATAAGTATGATCAGATAGATTGGTTAAATGAATATTTGGATATTCAGGAGTATTGTACTGGAGTTTTAGCTCACAAGAAATCTATCAGTCTTAAAAATGCACTTCAAGAACTTAAGATTAAAGTTGAAGATAATAATAAACTTCACGATGCGCTTAATGATGCAGAATACACTTCTAAAGTATTTAAGCGAGTTTATAATCCCAGAGTTGTTAAAAATCATATTATAAATGACATATATAATATGCCTGCTGTTACAATTAAAAATCTAAAGGAATTAAGCCTAGATTATAACAAAATAAATATGAACTGCCCTAGGTGCAAAAATAAGATGAATACAGATAATCCTCTAAGGCTAATTAGTTGGAGATTTATGGGGACTGATTATTGCGAAAAGTGTAAAAGTAAAGTTCTTCATGAAGTGATAGTGAAAAGAACTTTAAGTGGGGATGAGATATATAGTGAAATAAAAACATTATTAAATGAGGTTGAGTATATGAATTACTGCTATAAACTAAAAAAAGCGGCTAAATAAATGTACAAACTTATGGAAATGAGAGTATATTAAAAATTAACTATGTAATTTAACAAATACGAATAAATTAATTAAACTATAACATTTACATTTTAAATATGCTAAAATATAAATGATGATAATTATAAGTTTGAAAGGAAAGAATATGAATATAGCATTTTTTCTAACGCCTAAAAACGAAGTTGTTTACGAAAATTTAGATGCTACAATGAGGCAGGTAATGGAGAGAATGGAGCATCATGGATATACTGCTATACCACTTATAGACAAGTCTGGTAGATACGTAGGAACATTAACAGAAGGTGATTTATTGTGGAAGCTAAAAAACACACCAGAATTAACTTTTGTTAATACAGAAACAGTTAAAGTTAAAGATATTCCAAGAAGAATAAAACATAAAAGTGTTCAAATAAGTGCATCAATAGAAAGTTTAATTTCTCTAGCTGTAAGCCAAAATTTTGTTCCTGTAATTGATGACAACGGAACCTTTATAGGAATAATTAAAAGAAGTGATATAATTAATCATTGTTATAATGGAATGAAGCAAAATCAATTATAGTATGTTCCAGCTATCTTTGTAAGTTTAAGATAGCTGGTTTTGTTTGTTTGACAGCATAAGATAATTTATATAATATAATTATTATAACACCCCCATAGGGTGCATGCTTAGGAGGTCGGTTATGAATATAGATAAGAAGAATGCTCTTCAGAGTCTTAAAACTAGTAAAGGACAAATAGAGGGAATAATCAAAATGATTGAAGATGAAAGATATTGTGTAGATATATCCAATCAGATTATTGCAGCCCAAGCTCTTTTAAAGAAAGCAAATAAATTAATATTAAAACAACATATGACTCATTGTGTAAAAGACGCTATAAAAATGGAAGACCATGCTGAAGAGAAAATTGAAGAAGTTTTAAACATTTTAGATAAATTAATGAAATAAAACTACATAAATGATATAATAAAAATATTAATTGATTATTGTGATTATAAAGGAGAATGATTTTGTTTAGAAATAGAGTTTCCTTAAGAAAAGGGTATACTCCTACTAGCAGCAGTTCACAGTGGAAAACTTGCAATGAATTGTTATATGGGAGTAGTCTATACTTTTTTAAGGAAATACTGCACGTATAAGTGCTAATTCTTGCAAAAAAAGTTTTACTCCCATAAGCCTTAGTGCAAAAGCATTAGGGCTATTATTATGCAAAAAAATAATAGTACAGCTAAATTTGGGAGGAAACAAAATGAAAAGATTAGAGCAAAATATTAAATTAGATTATGTATATAGATTTATATCATCTGTAGATATAACTTCAGCTATATGGGTGTTATATCTTAGCTATAAAGGCTTTAGTTTAGCTCAGATAGGGCTTGTGGAAGGTATATTTCATGTAGCTAAGTTTATGTTTGAGATACCAACAGGAGCTATTGCTGATATTTGGGGAAGAAAAAATTCCTTAATAGCTTCAAGAGTTTTGGCCTTTTTATCGAGCTTGATTATGATTTTTGGTAATAGCTTTGGAGAAATAGCATTAGGGTTTATTACTTCTGCAGCATCCTTAAGTTTAAATTCTGGTTCTGAAGAGGCTTTAGTATATGAATCATTAAAAGCTTTAGGAAAAGAAGAAGAGTATATAAAAGTTAATGGTATTTTAAACTTCTTAATTGAAGTTGCACAGATTCTTGCAGTTTTTATTGGTGGTGTATTATCAGATATTAATTTCCAACTAAGTTATGGAGTAGCTGCCATTATATCATTAGCTTCACTTTTAATATCCTTAGGTTTTTATGAAAGTAATAAGAGTAACTTAAATGAAAAAGATATTATTAAGATACATTTTAAAGAATGCTTTAGAATAATAAAAAATGAAAAAAGACTTATGAAAATAATGATATACTTTGGAATATTATTTTCTATAGATACAACAGCTCATTTTTATATGCAGGAGTATCTGAGTTCAATGGACTTTACTAGAAGTGAAATTGCAGGCATATTCGTTATTAAAGGAATACTGTCAGCTATAGGTTCAAAATATGCTTATATACTTCATGATAAGTTAGGTAAAAAAGGTGTTATGAAGTTTGTTTCTATAATTACAGGAATATTACTTATGGTAATGTATCTTAAAGGGGTAACAGCAATAATATCATTTGTATTAATGGGAGCTATGATAGGTGCTGCATATCCTTTAAGTTCAAATTATATAAATGAACTTATACCATCAGAACAAAGAGCAACATTGATTTCACTTGATAGTATGCTTTTTTCCTTCTTAATGATAGGAATTTTTCCAGCAGTAGGATTTGCAGCTCAGCATTTATCTATGGGATTAACTTTTATGATTTTAGGATTTATATTGATAGTAGAAGTAATTGCAGCTTTTTATTATAATAGAGATAGTAATTAAATGTGAGAGGTTAAAATGAAAAGAATATTGCTTCTAAATTCAAGCTTTAGAAAAAAGAATACTTTTAGATTACTTCAAAATATAGGCAATGTACTTAAGGATAAAGGATTCCAAGTAGAATGTATAAATATAAATCAATATGAAATAAAAGGCTGTAGAGGTTGTGAACAGTGTATCCAAAAGGATAGCCCTTGCTTTATTAAAGATGGGGCCGAAGAATTAATAAAAAAGATTACAGAATACGATGGGATTGTTATTGGAACTCCTGTGTATATGGGAAGCTTTAGCGGGAATTTGAAGCTACTTATAGATAGAACCTCAAAGTGGTTTCATAGAACTGAAATAGCTGGAAAACCAGTTATACTTGTTTCTACAACTGCAGGCTCTGGCTTAAAAAATACATTGAATTCTTTGGAGAAAGTGTTAGATGGTTGGGGAGTTAATGTAGTTTCAAAAATAGGAAGAACCATATCTAAAATAGATACTCCTCTTGATAAAGTGGAACTGGACAGATTTATAAACTATGTTAATAATGGTAATAGGAGCTATAAACCAAGTACAGGACAAATTATCAGTTTTAATATTAAAAAGGGTTTAGCGGAAAACATATTTCCATTAGATAAAGAATATTGGGAAAAGAAAAATTGGTTAACACAAGATTATTATTATAGTTGTAAGGTAAATCCTTTTAAAAAGATTTTAGGAAAGAGCTTTTACAAGATGATGAAAACAAGGATTAAGCCTATTAAATAAAGGAGATTGTTATGAATTTAATCACACTAGAAAACATAAGCAAAAGCTATAGTGAAAAGATACTTTTAGATAATATATCATTAGGGATAAATGATGGAGATAAAATAGGACTTATAGGCATAAATGGTGCAGGTAAGTCGACTTTATTGAAAATAATTGGAGGAAGAGAAGAATTCTTTGAGGGTAATATTTTTAAAGTAAGAAATATGAGAATAGAATATCTATCTCAAACGCAGGATTTCTCAGAAGGAGCTACAGTATTAGAACAGGTATTTAAAGGTGATACCGTGGAGATGAAGCTTCTTATGGAATATGAGGATATATTGAAGTATATAGAAGAAGGTCAGATTGATAAATATCAGGATAGACTTATATATATCCAAGGGCAAATTGAGGCTTTAAATCTATGGGATTTAGAGAGTGAAGCTAAGATTATATTAAATAAGCTTGGAATAGCTAACTATCATGAAAAGGTAATGAATCTTTCAGGAGGACAAAAAAAGAGAGTAGCCTTAGCTTCAGCTCTTATAACACCTTGTGAACTTTTAATATTAGATGAGCCTACAAACCACCTAGATAGTGATAGTATAGAATGGCTTGAAGATTATTTGAATTCTAGAAAGGGTGCTCTTATTATGATAACCCATGATAGATACTTTTTAGATAGAGTAACTAACAGAATAATAGAATTAGATAGGGGAACGTTATATACCTATCAAGGTAATTACTCAGAATTTTTAGAGAAAAAGGCAGAAAGATTAGAACGTGAAAAAACTGAAGAAGATAAAAGAGCAAGTTTAATTAGAGAAGAGTTAAAATGGGTTAAAAGAGGAGCAAAAGCTAGAACCACAAAACAAAAAGCCAGACTTCAAAGGTTTGATGATCTTGTGAATTATGAATACATAGAACCTAGAGGGAATGTAGAACTTAGTTTAGTTGGAACAAGGCTAGGTAATAAAGGTGTTGAGCTTACTACTATAAATAAAGCATTTGGAGATAAAGTTTTAATTAAAGACTTTTCTTACAACTTCGTAAAAGGAGATAGAATAGGGATAGTTGGAAATAATGGTATGGGAAAAACCACTCTTATAAATATAATAAGTGGCAAGTTATCTCAAGATAGTGGAGAAATAGATATGGGGGAAACGGTAAAGGTAGGGTGTTTTTCTCAAGATAGCTTAAACATGGATGAAAATATAAGAGTTATAGATTACGTAAAAGAAGGCGGAGAAATAATACCAGTAGCAAATGGATTTAAAATAACCGCTTCTCAGATGTGTGAAAGATTTTTGTTTGATGGAACGATGCAATATACTCCTATAGGTAAATTATCAGGAGGAGAAAGAAGAAGACTGCAGCTTCTAAGAGTTTTAATGGAAGCACCTAATGTCCTTATATTAGATGAGCCTACTAATGATCTAGATATAGATACTCTTCAAATATTAGAGAACTTTTTAGATGATTTTGGAGGAATACTTCTTATAGTATCCCATGATAGATATTTTCTAGATAGACTTTGTCATAAGATTTTTGCTTATGAAGGAAATGGAGAAATCAAAGAATACACAGGTAATTTTAGTGATTATTTAATTAAAAGAGAATTAAATAATTCTCAAGCTGAAGATTCAAAAAGTTTAGATAAGGAAGCTAAAAAGGAAAGAATAAAAAACAAGGATGAAAGACCTAAGTTTTCATTTAAAGAACAGAAAGAATACGAGCAAATTGATGAAGTAATAGAAAAGATAGAAAATAAAATTTCTAAGGTAGAAAAAGATATAGAAAATACCGTAACTGACTATGAAAAACTTCAAAAATTTATAAAAGAAAAAGAAGAGCTTGAGTTAGAACTAGCTGAAAAGTATGAGCGCTGGGAATACTTAAATGAATTAGCTCAAAGAATAGAAGAATATAACTCAAATAAATAGAACTGGATTTAAATCCAGTTCTATTTATTTTAAGCTTCTAAGGTTTCGAATCTTTGAGATATAAAGTTAAATTCATCTTCATCAGTTATCTCACCATAGGTATCTTCCTTAATACCAGCATAAAGATATAAAATATATCTGTCATTAACATCTCTAATATTTTCTATGATGATATATTCTTGATCTTTTTCACAGTCTTCCAAGGTAGCTAAAACCTTAAATTTATCTTCTTTTCCAGTATCATTGTTGGTTAAATCTAAAGTAAAGTTATCATGAACTCTAACATTTAACTTATTATGATCGCAGGATTTTATATGAGAATTTCTTCTGCAACTATTACAAGTTTTGAAAGAACACTCAACTACACAATTAAAACAAGCACACTTTGAGCAGTTTTCTAGTTGAGTAAAGGTTTCTCTATTAGAAGCTTTATAGGAATTGATTTTCCCTTCATCAGGAGAGGTAAATCTACTAAAGAAACCTTTTTTATTAGATTTTTGTTCCTCTTCTTCTAAGAGCTTCATGTAGTCTTTAAGAACTTTTCCTTTAGCATAGAACTTTTTTCTTTTTAAAAAATCCTCAGAGAGGAAGGGAGAAATATTATCAATAGCATAATATATGTCAGTGTATATCTTTCCCCATCTTTCCTTCTCCTTAGTAATTAATTCAAAGTCACTTTTCATCTGCTTCCCACCAAACTAATAAAATTAAGCATTATTATTTTTATATTTTTCAAGTTCTAAATCTAAATCAGTTTCGTCTAGTTTCTCAAATTCAGATTCAAAATCATCAACATCTCTTAATTCTCCAAGACCTGTAGCCAAAGATTCTTTTCTTTGAATCTTTCTCTCTATAGCATCAAGTTGAATAGTGTTGGTTTTTGTTTGAACATTTGCAAGTATTTCATTAACCTTTTGAGATGCTTCAGCAGTAGAGTATCTAGCAGCAGCTTCATCTCTATACTGTCTAGTCTTTGAAATCTCTTCTTCCAAAGCAGCTAAGTTTTTCTTAATTGTATCTGCTTGTGATTTAGCAGCTTCATAGCTTTCTTTAAGAGAAGTCACTTTTTTGTCAGCTTCAAGTTTTCTTTGAAGAGCACGTTTTGCTAAATCTTCATTGTTTTTAGAAAGAGCAAGCTTTACCTTGTCTTCATAATCTTGAACTTCTTTTTCAGCTGTATCTAATCTTTTCTTTATTTCGTGAGAGTTTCCTATAATTTGAGCTGAGTTTAGTTTAGCTTTTGAAAGCTGATCTTCCATATCTCTAAGTTTTTGATCTAATAATTCTATTGGATTTTCCACCTCGTCTAATGCATTGTTAACTTTTGCTTTAAAAATATTTGATATTCTTGTAAATACTCCCATGATAATTGTTACCTCCTAAAATTAAAATTTAATCATTTTTATAATGTAAATTACTAAAAAAACTACCGCTATTGCAATTATAATCTTTATAAAAAATGCAAAAGGGTTACTTCTGGAATATCCTCTAAAGGGACTAAAGTAACTAGAGGATGAGACTCTTCCAAATATAGGAATGCTCCAGGATGATCCACCACTAGAACCGCTGTTACCAGATGAATTTGTTTGGGAACTACTTTCAGTTTTATCTTCATCTTTAGGTTTACTAGTGGAAAAGTTTCCAGACTTAGTCCCACTTGATGATGAGTTTGAAGAAGAACTACTTGACTCCGATTCATATTTTGATGGTGAATCAGTAGTACTGCCACTGCTTTTTGAAGAACCACTACTTCCAGAAAATGATCCTGATTTAGTTCCACTAGATGAACTACTAGAGCTTGATTTTGAGCTAGAACTAGAACTTGACTTAGAGCCAGAACTAGAACTGCTAAAGCTTCCTGATTTTGTGGAGCTTTTAGCCTTTGAAGCACCAGTAGACTTACTAGAAGATTTAAAAGAACCACTTTTGGATTTAGCTGCTGCATAAGCAGACTCACCCTTAACTCCATTTTCAAAAACATTTCCAACATCTAAAGATATTGATGTGAAAATAAAAATGAAAGTTAGTACAAATGTTAGGATTAAACTTTTCTTTCTATTATTTTTGATATGCCCACCCCCTAATTTATCTCCTTAGAAGAATTATCCATGAGAATATTATATGGTATTATATAACCTTTAACAAGTTTGTTAATATTGTTTTTTGAAGTAAAAAAACTCCACAGACCCTAAATATTTAAAATAGCTCACTAATTCTCTATAAAACTAAAAGTATCTTCTATTTACTATTATGATTCAAGATTAAATCTGATGAAAATATTTATATTTAAATTATAGCATAATAAATTATATTAATTAATGAAGAACATATTAATTGTAATAACGATAAAGCTGATTTAAAATAATAATGTAAGTAGTTATGAACAAGTTTAGGAGTGATAAAATGAATAACGAAGAAAATAACTCAATGTCTATGGCAGACCTATTAAAAGATTACGATGTCAAAAAACTTAATGTGGGAGATATAGTAAAAGGAGAAATCCTATCTATAAATAATGATGAGGCTATGGTTAATATAAACTACTATAGAGATGGTATTGTTAAACGTAGTGAAGTTTCTCACGATGAAGTTGAAGTATCAGACGTATTAAATGTAGGAGATACAATAAACTTAATGATAGTAAGTTTAGATGATGGAGACGGAAATGTTTTATTATCTAAAAATAAAGCAGATGAAATTATAGCTTGGGATGAAGTAAAAGCATCCTATAAAAACAATGAAACTTTAACTTTAAAGGTTAAAGAGCAAGTAAAAGGCGGAGTTGTAGCTTTATATAAAGGTATAAGAGTATTTATTCCAGGCTCACAAGTGTCTAGAGAAAGAGGTATAGAACTTTCTACACTTGTAGGAAAAGAGCTAGAAGTAAGAGTAATTGAATTTGATAAAAGGGATAAAAAGGTTGTAGCTTCTAGAAGGATTTTAGAAGAAGCACAATATAATGAAGAAAAGAAAGCTTTATGGAATTTAGTTAAAAAAGGTGAAAAAAGAGAAGGAAAAGTTACTAGAATAGCTAAGTTTGGAGCTTTTGTAGATATTGGTGGAATAGAAGGATTAGTGCATATATCTGATTTAGCTTGGGGAAGAGTAAAGAGAGTAGAAGATGTTGTTTCTGTTGGAGACGTAGTTGAAGTTTACGTTGGAGATTTTGACAAAGAAAAGGAAAGATTATCTTTAGCAATAAAAGATATTAAAAAAGATCCATGGGAAGACGTAAAGGAAGCTTTAAAAGTTAATGATGTAGTTACTGGAAAAGTAGTTAAGTTCTTAAACTTTGGAGCCTTTGTAGAAGTTTTACCTGGAGTTGAAGGGTTAGTTCATATAAGTGAAATAACAGAAGAGAATATAGCTAAACCATCAGATGTTTTAACAATAGGTGGAGAAGTTAAGGTAAAAATATTAGATATAAATTCTGCTGATAAAAAAATGAGCTTAAGCATTAAAGAAGCTGTAGAGAAGTCAAGAGAATATGAAAAATTTAATGATGACTTTGAAGGTGAAAGTTTAGCAGGTTTATTTAAGGATTTTAAATTCTAGGTTTTAATATAATTTAAAATGGCCCTTGCAATAATATTCTATTGCAAGGGCCATTTGTATATCTCAATTTAAAGCTTCTCAATTTTAAGCATATTAGTTCCACCAACATGAGTAGTTGGCATTCCAGCGGCTACTAATATATTATCACCTGAGGTAGCAAGTTCAAGGCTTGAAGCCACTTTTCTTGCTTCACTTAATATTTCATCTGTGGTACTAAACATATCACAGGTTTCAGGAATTATTCCAAAGTTTAATGATAAACTTCTTCTTACTTTTTCGTAAGGAGTTATTGCAACTATAGGGCAACTTGGTTTGTATTTTGATATAAGTTTTGCTGTAGCACCACTTTTAGTTGCAGCAACGATAGCTTTTGTAGGCAATATATTGGAAGTTCTACAAGCAGAGTAACTTATTGCATCTTCAAAAGCTAATAAAGAAGGTTCTCTTAAGTTGTTAGTGAATGATACATAGTCAAAATTAGCTTCAGTTTCTAAAGCTATTCTACTCATAGTTTTTGCAGCTTCTATTGGGTAACAACCGGAAGCGCTTTCTCCAGATAACATTATAGCATCTGTACCATCAAATATAGCATTACAAATATCACAAGCCTCAGCTCTAGTAGGTCTTGAATTTCTTATCATTGAATCTAACATTTGAGTAGCTGTAATTACTATTTTACCAGCAGAATTACACTTTCTTATAATCATTTTTTGGATTATAGGAACTTTTTCTATAGGAATTTCAACTCCCATATCACCTCTAGCTACCATGATACCATCAGTAACTTCGATTATTGAATCTATGTTGTCTACACCTTCTTGATTTTCTATTTTAGCTATTATTTTGATGTGTTCTCCATTATTTTCCTTGAGTATCTTTCTTACTTCTAAAATATCAGAAGCTTTTCTTATAAAAGAAGCAGCAACAAAGTCCACGCCTTCATTACATCCAAAAATTAAGTCATTAACATCTTTATCTGTAATAGCAGGAAGATTAATATTAACGTTAGGAACATTTACTCCTTTGTGATCTTTGATAGTGCCGCCAACAACAACTTCTGTCAGAATTTCTTTTCCCTTTATTTCTTTTATCTTAAATTCTAAAAGTCCATCATCTACAAGCATAGTACCGCCCACAACTACATCTTTGCAAAGAGTTTCGTAAGAGATAGAACATCTTTTGTTATCCCCTAAAATTTCTTCAGAACATAAAAATGAAAACTCATCTCCAACATGAAGAGTAGCCTCACCATTTATAAAATTATGAGTTCTTATCTTAGGACCTTTTATATCTAGCAGTATACTTGTAGGAGTACCTAATTCTTCTCTAAGTTTTTTTATTAAATCCATTTTCTTTCTATGGTCATCTTGTGTGCCGTGAGAGCAATTTAATCTTGCTGCACTCATTCCTATTTTTATAAATTCTCTTAAGACATCTTCATTATCAGAAACAGGACCGATTGTGAAGATCATTTTTGTTTTTTGCATAAAATCACCTCTACTATATTTTTCATTCAAATTATTAACTTTAGTATAAACGAATAACTTTAGATATATTAGTGAGATAATGATAGAATAAACTTGTTATAATATTAGGATATTATAATGTCCTAATGTTATAATATTATAATAACATATTTTTACTGAAAGGATGATTAGTCTATGAGAATTTTAGAAAATATAGAGCCAAAGGAAGTCTTCTATTATTTTGAGGAGATATCTAAAATACCTAGAGGTTCAGGAAATGAAAAAGAGATAAGTGATTATTTATTAGCTTTTGGTCAAAATTTAGGATTGGAAACAATTCAGGACTCAGCTTTAAATATTATTATAAAGAAGCCAGCTACAGAAGGATATGAAAATGCTCCTGTTGTAATAATACAAGGGCATATGGATATGGTTTGTGAGAAAAATAATGATACAGTTCATGATTTCTTAAAAGATCCTATAAAACTTAGAGTTGAAGGAGATAATATTTTTGCTACAGGTACAACTTTAGGAGCTGATAATGGTATAGCAGTAGCATACGCTATGGCTGTGCTTTCATCAAAAGAAATTCCACATCCAGCTCTAGAAGTTTTAATAACAACAGATGAAGAAACAGGTATGGGTGGAGCTATGGCTGTTGAGAAAAAGAACTTAGATGGAAAAATTCTGTTGAATATAGATTCAGAAGAAGAGGGATATTTACTTGTTTCCTGTGCAGGGGGAATGAGGGCTAATGTTTCATCTGATATTAAATGGGAATGTAAAAAAGAAGAAGATTCTATTTTAGAGATTACAGTAAGAGGTCTTAAAGGCGGCCACTCAGGTATGGAAATAGATAAAGAAAGAGGTAATTCTAATAAGTTAATGGGAAGAGTTTTAATGGATATTCTTTCTTTTGAGGACGTTAGATTAGTATCTATAAATGGAGGCTCTAAAGATAATGCCATTCCAAGAGAGATGGATGGAATTATTACTTTAAATAAATCAAATGTAGAGGCTGTAAAAGAAAGAGTAAAACATTTTAATGATATATTCAAAAATGAATTAAATGCTCAAGATCCAGATGTTAAATTAGAAGCTAAGGAATTAAATACAAAGGTAGAAAAGGTATTTTCAAGGGAATCCACTGAAAAAGCTGTAAAAATATTATATCTTATTCCAAATGGAATAAATACAAGAAGCATGGCTATAGAAGGGTTAGTAGAAAGTTCATTAAATCTTGGGGTTGTTAAAACAACCGATACTCATGTGGAGTATAATTCCGCTATAAGAAGTTCTGTTGGAAGTCTTAAAGAAGAAATGCTAAGAAAAATAGAAGTAATAGCAGAAACCTTAGATGCTAAGGTAGATACTTTTGGAGACTATCCAGAATGGCAATATCAAGAGAATTCTAAAATAAGAGAAATCTGTGAAAGAGTACACAAAGACATGACAGGAGAAGATGCTAAGATAATTGCAATTCACGCTGGATTAGAATGTGGATTATTTAAGGAGAAATTAGGTGAAGATGTGGATATGATAAGTTTTGGACCTAATTTATATGATGTTCATACACCTAATGAACATATGAGTATATCTTCTGTTAAAAACTTATGGGATTATCTATTAAGAGTTCTAAAAGAAATTAAATAAGCTTTTCAGATAAAGGATATTTATTATTAAAGAAAAGATATTGTTGACCAAATGAGAGATTTTGGTATAATTATGGTAAAGTGATTTTATGTAAGGAGGATACTTATAATGGATTTAAATGATAAAGTATTAGAAACTCTAAAATCTGCTGGAGAACCTTTAAAAGGTGGAGAAATAGCAGAAAAATCTGGATTAGACAAAAAAGATGTAGATAAGGCTATAAAAGCACTTAAGGCTGAAGGAAAGATAAATTCACCTAAAAGATGTTATTATGGAATAGCGGAATAAGGTGAAACTTGATTCAGATAGGATTAGATCCCTATATGAATCTTAGTTGAACCTATCTAGGGTCGTGCCAATGTTATCTCTCATCTTAATAGATGATGTGAGTTTTACAGTGGCTAGACATCAGATAAAGAACATACTATTGGCTTGGTTTTCTAACCAAGCCAATTTTTTTGCATAAACGCTTGACCTATAAAATGCTTTTTATTATAATGAAAGAAGTGTGAATAGGTGAAAATGTTTACTGTAAAATAAAAGGGAAGATTGTCAAAGGAGAGGGGAAATTATAATGAATAAAAGGGGTAAAATTATAACTAGAACTCTATTACTTACGATGTCGTTAATTACAGCCACAAGTTTCAACGCAATTAAAACAAAGGCAGACACAACTGGGAATGCGGCTCAAGGAGTTGTTTTAAAAACTACTCAACTTAAGGTTCAAAAAACTATAGTTGCACCAAAGAAAGATGAATCTGGATCATATGGCGGAGGATCACTTTCAAGAGGTAGTGGTGGAGCTGGCGGTAATGTGGTTTCTTATGCATATAATTTTATAGGAAGACCATATGTGTATGGAGCATCAGGTCCAAAGAGCTTTGACTGTTCAGGATTAACTATGTATGTATATAGCAAGTTTGGATATTCTTTACCTCATTATACAGGTTCACAATTTTCTATGGGTTCAGCTGTATCAAGATCTAATCTATCAGCTGGAGATTTGGTTTTCTTCAATACCTATGGTTCTATAAGCCATGTTGGTATATACATTGGGGGAGGGGACTTTATACATGCCCCATCGTCAGGTAAAAATGTTACAATAAGCTCTTTAAATGATTCTTATTACTCAAGCAGATATGCAGGAGCTAGAAGAATAGCACAATAGAAAGTTAAAGCATCTAAAATATTAGGTGCTTTTTATTTTTTTATTTATTTTACATAAGTAATCATAAAACTCCCAGTTACATAATATTATATACAGTAGTAGTTAAGTAAGGAGGGTTTTATGAAGTACACTAGATATAATTATAAGAAAAAAAATGATAAAGGATTTAAATCCCTGACTTTTTTTATAACCATTGTTATTCTTGCAGTGATTTTAGGAACAATGTTATCTAAATTTATCTTTAAAGGAGATTTTTCTATAGAAGATATAATAGGTACAAAAGATAAGCCGAGTAATAATGAAACACAAGTTACAGACTCAAAAGTGTATGGAACTTTTGAATTAATACAGTGTGGATATTATAGTGAAGAGAAATATGCTTTAGAAACACAAAAAAAATTAAGTGGTACTATACCTGTGTATTTAATAAAAGATGGAGATAAATACAGGGTTATATCAGGAATATATATGCTTGATAAAGGTGATGAAGATAAAAATAAGATAACATCTCTAGGAACTCAGGCTGTTAGACTAAAAATAGATATTCAAGGGAAATCTTATTATGACTCCTTTATATATGGACTAGTAGATGGATATATGAAAATGCTAGATGGGCTAAAGGATAGTAGTGTAAAGAGTGTCACTACTGAAAAGTTTAAAACTTGGGTATCTGATATTGAAGAAAAAGAAGATAGGGCTAGTGAAATAAAAGCAATAAAAGAACATGTAAATAACCTTCCTGCAGAGCTAACAAGGGATAATATATCCGGAGAACTAGAATTTTTATATTCTTTAATAGGACCTTATAAAAGTTCATAAAGTCATAAATGTAATTAATAATAAGACTGTAAAACTAGAATAATTAGTTTTATAGTCTTTTTTATACACTCCTATTCGGTAGACACGCACTGCTTATCTGTAGAAGTTCGAAGAACTTCATCAAATTCCTTCTATTTTTCAGCGCCAGTCTAATCTTTCTAATCCATGTACTCTATATGATATTTAAAAAATCAAACAATTGTTACAATTCCTCGAAAAAAACAAAAAATTTAGTTGGAAAATGAATGAAGAGTAGGCAGAAAAAGTAGACTACCGTAATGAATGGTTGAATGGTTGAATATCGCAATGTCTTAATGTCGTAATAGCACTATATCTTAATATCACAATGTCATAATATCGTAATGTCATAATAGCCTAATATCGCATGAAGTTAAAATAAATTTAATGGAGCTTGAGAAGCAGGAAATATTACAGAAAGGTTAAAAGGTTTCAATATGATTAAAAATTCCTTAAAAAAGTTAAAGGCACTTGTATATAAAATACATAAATGATAAACTATATTAGATGTAAAGGGAGTAAAATGCCTATACAGCAAGGTTTATCCTAATATGCATGTTATAAATGGTATATTATTGGTAATAATATTTAAATAAGATATTAGGAGTGATAAAAGTGGGATTTGTTTTAGCTTCTGCTTCTGAGCGTAGGAAGGAATTATTAACTAGACTTTGTGAAGAGTTTAGAGTAATAGAAAGCTTCTTTCCGGAAGAAAAAGTAGTTTTTAACGGCAACTTAGAAGAGTATGTTAAGGAATTATCACTAGGTAAGGCAAAATATGTAGCAGACAACTTAGACACCGAAGATATCATAATAGCAGCTGATACTATAGTAGCTATTGGAGATTTAATATTAGGGAAGCCTAATGATAAAGATGATGCCTATAACATGTTAAAATCTTTAAGTGGAAAAGTACATAATGTATATACCGGAGTTACGGTATTGGACCTGAGAAGTAAAAAGATTATAAGTGAAGCCGTATGCACAAAGGTTAAGTTTTCACATCTTAGTGATGATGAAATTCTATCATATGTTGATAGTGGGGATCCTTTAGACAAGGCTGGAGCTTATGGAATTCAGGGACGCGGAGGGGTTTTTGTAGAGCGTATAGAGGGATGCTACTATAATGTAGTAGGTCTTCCTTTGAATAAATTGGATAAAATGTTGAAATCATTAGTTTAAGGGGGAGGGAAATCTAAAATAATAAAGGAGTTTATTATATGTATAACCTAAAGGTTATGGATTTACCCTTAAATGAAAGGCCAGAAGAAAAATTGTTTTTATATGGAGCGGAGTCCTTAAGTAATACAGAACTCATTGCATTAATTTTAAGATGTGGAAGTAAAAATGAAAGTGTCTTAGGATTAAGTTCTAGAGTTTTAGAAACTGTTGATGGATTAAATGGAATGTTATCAGCTGGTATTCAGGATTTTCTTCAGATAAATGGAATTAAAAAAGCTAAGGCCTCTAGGCTAATTGCCCTATGTGAATTAACAAAAAGAATTAATTCTTATAGGGGAACTGCAGAAGAAATAAAAATCACAGAGCCTAGAATAGTAGCAAACATTTTAATGAATGAAATGCAGAATCTTCCCCAAGAGGTATTAAAACTCATAATATTAAATACTAAAAATGTAGTTATATCTATTAAGGAAGTTTTTAAAGGAAGTTTAAATTCCTCAATTGTACATCCTAGAGAAATTTTTTCGGAAGCTTTAAAGAAAAATGCGGCATCTATAATTATATGCCATAATCATCCGTCAGGAGACCCTACTCCTAGTAAAGAGGATATTAACATAACTTTAAGGATTAAGGAGTGCGGTAAGATCATAGGGATTGAGCTTTTAGATCACGTAATAATAGGGAATGGTAATTATGCAAGTATGAAAGAGAAATCTATAATATAATTCTGAGAGGAGTATAGTAATGGGATTGTTTGGAATGACAAAAGATATGGGAATAGATTTAGGAACAGCTAACACTTTAGTATTTGTTAAAGGAAAAGGTGTAGTTTTAAGAGAGCCTTCAGTTGTTGCTATAAATAATACTACAAAGAAATCTTTAGCTGTTGGAACAGAAGCTAAACAAATGATAGGAAGAACACCAGGAAATATAGTTGCGATAAGACCACTAAAAGATGGAGTAATTGCAGATTTTGATATAACACAAACAATGATTAAAAAATTCATTGAGAAGGTAATTAATAAAAGTTCATTTACTAGCCCAAGAATCATAATATGTTATCCATCAGGAGTAACAGAAGTTGAGAAGAGAGCTATTTATGAAGCAACAAAAGCTGCAGGAGCTAGAGATGTTCTACTTATGGAAGAACCTATGGCAGCTGCAATAGGAGCTGGACTTCCAGTTTCAGAACCAACAGGAAGCATGATTGTTGATATTGGTGGAGGAACCACAGAAGTTGCAGTAATATCTTTAGGTGGTATTGTTACAGCTAAATCTTTAAGAGTAGCTGGTGATGAATTAGATCAATCTATTATTAGTTATATAAAAAGAGAATATAACCTAATGATAGGAGAAAGAACAGCTGAACAAATTAAAATGGAATTAGGATCAGCATTTAAAATTGATGAAGAAGAAAGAAAAATGGACATTAAAGGAAGAGATTTAGTGACTGGACTTCCTAAGATTATAGAAGTAAGTGAAGATCAAATTAGAGATGCATTAAAAGAGCCAGTAGCGGCTATTATTGAATCTATAAAAACTACATTAGAAAAAACACCTCCTGAATTATCTGCTGATATTATTGAAAAAGGTATTATGTTAGCAGGTGGAGGAGCTTTATTAAAAGGATTGGATGCTTTAATTAACCACGAAACTCATATGCCTGTACATATCGCAGAATCACCACTTGATTGCGTAGTTTTAGGAACTGGTAAAGCTCTTGAAGATTTTGATAATATAGCTAAGCAACAAAGAGGATAAGAATACATGAGACTTTTTAAGAACAAACTGGCAGTAACTATAATAGTACTGTCAGTTAGCTTTTTAATTATAATTGTTTATAGCTTTAAAAAAGAGAATAAAACTATTTTTGAGAGTGGTGCAGGTGCGGCGTTAAATCCTATACAGAAATTAGCATATAAAGTAACGGATAACTTTAAAGGTGCAGTAGATTTCTTTTATAATTTTTCGGAAGTAAAGGCTGAAAATAGAAAGTTAAGTGAAGAAAATAAAGACTTAAGAATTAAGTTGATAGAGTACAATAGATTAAAAGAAGAAAATGAAAGCTTAAGAAAAGTAGTAGATTTTGCTAATCAAGATGAAAATTTCGATTATGTTGGTACCAATATAATTGGACATAGTGGTGGCGGTTTTTCAGGTGGATACATAATTGACAAAGGAAGTAAAAATCAAATAGAGAAGGGTATGGTAGTTGTATCTGATAATGGATTAGTAGGGCAAGTTACATCAGTAGGTGATAACTGGGCCGTGGTTCAATCCTTAATAAATGAGAATATAGCTATAGCTTCTAAGATAGAAAGTACTCAAGAAACCACTGGTGTTTTACAAGGATACAAAGATTCTAAAAATAAACTTTTAACTAAGTTATACAATATCCCAATAGATTCACCTATTAAAGCAGGAGATGTAATTCTTACTTCAGGGGTTGGAGAAATACCTAAGGATATAAGAATAGGAGAAGTAATATCAGTAGAAGACGATAATGTAAAAGTAATGAAAAATGCCGTGGTGCAGCCTTATGTTGATTTTAATAAACTGGAATCATTATTTGTTGTAGTACCTAAGGAAAAAAGAAATATAAAGGTGGATAACTAATAATGAAAAGAGTTGTACTTTTTTTTATCGGCATAATACTTGTGATTATCGATAATTCTATATTACCGTTATTTTCTGTAGGTGGATCTTGGGGGAGTTTATTATTTACATTTGCAATTTGTTATTCAATTATAACCGGTCCATGGGAAGCTCTGTGGATAGGTGTGTATTTTGGAATATTACAGGACATATTTTTTGGAACAGGCTTTGGGGTTAATTGTTTATTAAATATGCTTATTTGTCTAGGAGCAGCAAAGGTTGGAGAAACAATATTTAAAAATAGAAAAACTGTTCCTGTTATGATAGTTTTAGGAGCTACAGTAGTTAAATATATACTTATCTATGTAATATTATATTTACTTCATGTAAAAATAGATTTAGAAAACATAATAGTAATGACTTTAATGAACACTTTATTTGGTTTTATCTTCTATAAAAAGATTTACAAATTAACTGAAACGAGATTTATGAAGATACCATGGAAATTTAATTAGCAGGTGATTATATGAATAAAAAAAAGAAAAAGTTTAATAGATATACTGCTTTGATTATGATTATGTTTTTTATATTCAGCGCAATATTAGGAAGGCTAATATATCTTCAAATTGTTAAATATGATGACTATAAAGATCTCGCTAATACAAAATCTAGAAGATTTATTGCGGAGAATGCACCAAGAGGTATTATTTATGATGAAAAAGGAAATGTATTAGCTACAAATGTTCAAAGTTATACAGTAACTTTTACAAGTACTGAAGAATCAAATGCAGCTTTTTATGATACCATGAGTAAAACTTTTAAGCTTCTGGATGAAAATGGACAAAAGATTCAAGATGAAATGCAGCTTATGTTAAATGAGAATAAAGAATTTTATTTTGATTTTAAAACTAGTGACCAGACTTCATTGAGAGCTTTAAATATTAGATTTAAAAAGGATAAGGGAATAGATTCTGAATTAAGAAAACAATTATTCCCTGGTAAAGAGGGCGACTTAACTTCAGGTGAGCAAAATCAGTTAGATGATGCTATTTTTAACTATTCACCTCAGGATACCTTCTATTATATGGTTAAAAGTTATGCTGTATATGATATCTTAAAGCCTACAAAAGAAGAGAGTAAAGAATATTCTAAAATGAGTGGAAAAGAGATTTTAGATATTCTTCTTCAAAAGTATTCTTTAGAGGAAATAAGAAAATACATAGTTATAAAAGATGCTATTAAGATGCAGAGCTTTAAAGGCTATAAACCTATAGTTATAGCAAACATAGATAGGAATACATCATTTATATTCTATCAGAAGCGTAATGATATGCCTGGGATAGACGTATCTATGGAGCCTGTTAGATCTTATCCGTATGATTCATTAGCATCATCTGTTTTAGGATATATAGGTTCAATAGACGGAAGTCAACAGACTAAATATGATGAAAAAGGATATGATGCTAATACTGATAAGATAGGTAAAGCCGGTATAGAATCAGCCTTTGAGAGCATATTAAAAGGAACCAAAGGTGGAACTACAGTTAAGGTTAACTCCTCAGGTAGAAAAACTGAGGAACTATTTAAACTAGAATCTTCACCTGGGAACAACCTACACTTAACCATAGATAAAAACATTCAATATTCAGCAGAAAAGATGCTTGAACATCAATTGAAGTATTATCAAAATGTAGGAATTGCTTCAGATGGAGCAATTATTAGAAATGCAACTAGAGGAGCGGTTGTGGCTATTGAAGTTAAAACAGGTAGAGTTTTAGCATTAGCTAACTACCCATCTTATAATCCAAATGACTTCTCAATTCCAGGAAAACTTACACCAGAGTTATCTAAAATGTATTTTAGTCCTGACCTAGAGGCTTTTGGTAATGAATATATAAGAAAAAATCATCTAAACAAGACACTAGATGATTTATTCCCAAAGGATAGTAACGGTTATAGACAAGATCAATATGACCTTTACCCTAAACCGTTTTATAATTATGCTACCATGGGATTAACGCCTCCTGGATCAACTTTTAAACCACTTACAGCAACAGCAGCTTTAGAGGAGGGAGTATTTGGGTTATATGAATCTGTGTATGCAAAAACTCTTTTTGATAAGCGTCCAGACTATTTCGGAACTGCAAACCCACCTAAAGACGACAACTGGAATGGACCTGCAGATGTAAGGCGGGCACTTGAGGTATCATCTAATACCTTCTTCTATGAAGCAGGTATTAGATTATATGAAAAATATGGCGGAACAAGTACTAATAAGAGCCCTGCAGCTTTAGATTCTTTAGCTAAATGGGCTTGGAGATTTGGATTAGGAGTAGATCCTACAGGAAATCAAAAAGCTTCTACAGGTATTGAAATAGCTGAAAATTTTGGGCAGGTCTATAACTTTATATCCTTTAAGAATAGGTCTATAAATTCTTTTATGTTTAATATAGTAGAATTTGCAGAAAATGGTACGTTAAAAGACTATAAAAATACCATGTATCCTATGGATTTAGCAAAAAATGATAGTGATGATGATAAACTAAAAGAAGCAAAGGAAAATGTTAAAAATATAATAAAAGAAAATCTACAAAAGGTTGGAACAGAGGCTGAATTAAGCCAAGGTGAGAGCAAAAATGATTTAGTTGCAAAATTAAAGCCTGTAATTCAAGAGATTTATGATAATTCTCCTAAGTATCAAGAAAAGGTTAAAAATGCTAATGTTACGCCTAAAACGGCTATAGAATCAGCAGCAGATAAAATAGGCGATTATGTAGTATATTCTGCAGCAGTTGAAATTAAAGCTGTGGCTCAAATATCTTATGCATCTATAGGTCAAAGTATGAATGCATTTACTCCAGTACAGTTAGCAAGTTATATATCTACAGTAACTAATGGAGGAACAAGATATAAAGTTCATTTAGTAGATAAGATTACCGATTCACAAGGAAATGTTGTGGAAGAGTTTAAGCCAGAGGTTTTAGATCAGGTAAATATAAGTGAATCAACTCTTCAAGCTGTTAAAACTGGTATGAAAATGGCTAACGGAAGTAATGCAGGTGGTGGTGGAGCCGGTACTGCTGCAAGTACTTTCCAAAAGCTTAATCCTTATTTAAGTTCTGGAGGTAAAACTGGTACGGCTACCTTTAGTGATAAACAAGATGAAATAGCAAGAGCACCATATGGAGTTTACGTAGGCGTGGCTCCAATAGAAGATCCTCAGATAGCTGTTGCAGTTGTTCTTTATGATGCTGCCCACGGTTCTTATGCGGCACCAGTAGCAAGAGCTATATTTGAAACCTATTTTAGAGATGATTTAAAAGCTAAAGGTTATACAGCGGATTATCAAGAAGATGTAGGTGGGAAGTATGATTATACATTAAATCCTCCGCTTCAAGATAATAATACAGTGAACACTAATACTCAAGGAAATTAAAACTCGGCCTAGTGCCGAGTTTTTTTATTTATAAATAATAAAATTTAAATAACTTTACTGTTGGAGAACTGCTAGAATTAAAATATAGGATATTTGTTAAGAAAGAATTGTTAATATTAATGAGGGTTGAGAATATGATGAAAAAAACTAGTAAGATGGTGAAAATAATAAAACTAACTGTACTGATGATAATATTACTTTTGTTAATAAAAGTCCCAACAATAAAGTATACAAAGGAAAAAAGTAGAGAGATAGATGGATATGCAAGCTTGGAAGTAAATAAGTCATGGGATGAATTGGTATATATAGAAGAAGGTAAAGAGAAGTTAGAAGCTTATATACAAGAGCAGAGATTAGATAACATTAAAGACAATGCCTTAATTCTATATGGCAATGTTCCTTGGAATGAACTAAGTGAGTATAAAAATGGTAATCCAATATTTAGCAAAATTAAGATTTATGGAGAATTTACTAATAAATTAAATGACGAAAATATTTTATATTTTAGTGTATCTAAGTGGGAGTTAATAGAGAGAAATGTTAATTTAAGTAGTTCATATATATGGAAGAAGATAGGCCTACCTTATTATATAATTTTAATTGCAGATATATATTTTATAATAAGTAGCATTAGAGGGCTTATTGGTTATAAGATTACAAACATAAAATGATAATTTCATTAAATGTCCGAATGTTCGAATGTTAGGACAAATGGATACAAAACTATTTAACTATTAATTGTTAATTTAATTGTTGTGTATTATAATTAAATTTAAGAGAATATAATAATAAGTTAAATCCTAGTTTGAGAGGTTACATATGCTTGATGATAGAATTGTTATTAAAGGTAATAGAGAAGGCTTAGTGGCTATAATTAAATTTACTGCCTTTAAGGATTTTCAAGATATGCTTGAAGTTTTTTTGGAAAGATTAAATAAGGGGAAAAAATTTTATAAAGGTGCAACAATAACTATTAAGACTGAACTTAAATACATAGATGAAAGAGAAGTTAGATTGTTAAAGCATTCTCTTTTTGATGAAGTTGGTATAAAAGAATGCATATTTAAAGATATTGATGAAAAAGATATAAAGATTTTTTCAGGAATATATGAAGGAAGAACCAAGTTCATACGAAAAACTATAAGAGGGGGCCAAAGAGTAGATTATAATGGCAACATTGTTATAGTTGGAGATATTAATTCAGGATCAGAGGTTTATGCCTGGGGAAATATTATTGTACTTGGAAGAATAAGAGGCCAAGTACATGCTGGGATAAATGGAAACACAAAAGCTATAATAGCTGCGTTTTCTTTGGAACCAGAGCTTCTTCAGATAGGAGACATAATTACCATATCACCTGAAGGTGATGATAAGCCTAGATATCCAGAAGTAGCTAAGATTAAAGATGGGGTTATAATGGTAGAACCCTATTTACCTAATAAATTCGCATATAAATAACATAGTGGAGGGATTTTAGAATGGGAGAGTCAATAGTTATAACGTCAGGTAAAGGTGGAGTAGGAAAAACAACTACCACAGCTAATATAGGTACAGCCCTTGCAGCTTTAGGTAAAAAAGTAGTAGTTGTAGATGGTGACACTGGACTTAGAAATCTTGATGTTTTAATGGGATTAGAAAATAGAATAGTTTATACGATAATTGATGTAATAGAGAAAAGATGTAGGACAAAACAAGCACTTATTAAGGATAAAAGATTCCCTAATCTATGTTTATTACCTACAGCTCAAACCAAGGATAAAAATGACATAAAACCTAATCAAATGCTTAGTTTAGTTAATGAATTAAAAGAAGAGTTCGATTTTGTAATTATAGATTGTCCAGCAGGTATAGAGCAAGGATTTGAAAATGCTATAGTTGGTGCTGACAAAGCAGTAGTAGTAGTTAATCCAGAAATTACTTCTGTAAGAGATGCAGATAGAGTTATAGGAAAATTAGATTCAAAAGGTTTAGAAGATCACGTAGTTATAGTAAATAGATTAAATTATGAGATGACCCAAAATGGAGACATGCTTGATATCTCTGATATTATAGAAACTTTATCAATAAAGCTTTTAGGGGTAGTTCCAGATGATAAATCTATAACTGTTTCTACAAATAAAGGAGAACCTATAGTATTAGATGAAAAAGCAATGTCTGGACAAGCGTTTAGAAATATTGCAAGAAGACTTCTTGGAGAAGAAGTACCTTTAATGGATTTAAACACTGATGGCGGCGGATTTTTTGGTTCTTTAAAGAAATTATTTAAACGTAAATAGGGGGCGGAGTAGAAATGGAATTACTGAACAAGTTTTTTAATAATAAACCTACACCGAAAGACGTGGCAAAGGATAGATTGAGACTAATACTTATACATGACAGAGGGGAAATAGACCCTGAACTTATGGAAAGAATTAAAGAAGATATATTAGAAGCAATATCAAAATATGTAGATATAGATTCTTCTAATATGGAGTTTGCTGTAACAAAAGCAGAAGTTGAGGAAGGTATATCTCCAGCTTTAGTTGCAAATATTCCAATAAAAAATGTTAAGGTTAGATAAATGAAAAGTTGTACATGTTTATGTACGACTTTTTTCTTTACAAAAAGATAACTTTTTCTTAAAACTTAATGAATTAATAGTAAGCTTTATGGTGAAAAATTATAATATGAGTTATAATAGGATAGAAATGATAAAATGGAGGCGTGCTAATGCTTGGAAAATTAAAATTGGATTTAAAAATCCTAAAGGAATTGGATTTCACACTTTTGCTTGCATCAATTATGACAGTTCTTTTTGGCTGCCTCAATATATATTTAGCAACAAAAGGTTCACCGGAAACTTTAAATTCCTTTAAAAAACAATTGTTATTTTTAGGACTTTCTATAGTAGTAATTTATTTTATGTTACTTATAGATTATATAATGCTCAAAAATTATGCCTTAATCTTTTACATATTATCAACATTGCTTTTAGCAGTTACTCCTTTTTTAGGAAAGACTATAAATGGAGCTACTGGTTGGATAAGAATAGGTGGATTTTCTATGCAACCTTCAGAACTAGCCAAGATAGCTATTATAATATTAGTGGCCAAAAAGCTTGAAGATATGGATGGAAAGATTAATGATGTTAAGAACTTCTTTATACTAGCAGCTTATATAATTGTTCCAGTATTATTCATAGTGAAACAACCAGATATGGGAATGACTATGGTTTGTTTCTTTAGCGTTTTAGGAATGTTTTTTATAGCTGGTTTAGATATGAGAATAATAGGTGGAGGATTATTATCACTAGTAGTTGCAATTGTAATAGTATGGAATTCAGGACTTATTCATACATATCAAAAAGCTAGACTTACTAGCTTCTTAAATCCAGAAGCAGATGAACTTAACACAGGACTTCAGCTTACTCAGTCTATGATAGGGATAGGTTCAGGAGGTTTATTTGGTACTGGTGCAGATTTAAACATTAATGCTACTACTGGATATGTGGCTCAGAATGTTCCAGAAAAACAGACAGACTTTATATTTGCTGTAGTTGGAGAACACTGGGGAACTCTAGGAGCTATATTTCTATTAACCTTATATGGGATAATAATTTACAGAATGCTTGTAATATCTAGGACAAGTAAGGATATATTGGGAAAAATGATATGCGTAGGTTTTGCATCTTATTTCTTGTTTGCTATACTACAAAATATAGGTATGACAATAGGACTTATGCCAATAACAGGAATTACTTTACCACTTGTAAGTTCTGGAGGTAGTTCACTATTAACTACCATGATGTCTATAGGACTTGTTTTAAATATAGGGATGAGAAAAAAGAAAATAAACTTTTAAAAATAAAGGGGAATGGGAAATATGAATATAGCTTTAATTGCTCATGATAATAAGAAAATAGATATTATAAACTTTGCAAAAAAACATCAGCATGTATTAGCTAATGGTCATAATTTATATGCAACAGGAACAACAGGACTTAAGATAATGGAGGCTACTGGCTTAGTTATAGAAAGATTTTTATCTGGACCATTGGGAGGAGATCAGCAAATAGGTGGAAAGATAGCTCAAGGGGAAATGGATTTGGTTATTTTTCTAAGAGATCCACTAACTTCTCAGCCACATGAACCAGATGTAACTGCTTTAATTAGAATATGTGATGTTCATGAGGTGCCAATAGCTACTAATATAGGTACCGCAGAAATATTAATAAAATATATTAAATAGTGTAATAAAGAATCAGCCCTTAGCTGGTTCTTTATTTTTGTTCTAGGAATTTAAAAAACTAAATATATATTTAGAGTAGACTTTAATAGAAAGGAGAGTATTGGAGGTTTTATGAATGGGAAGTTATAACTCTGAATATGAGAGCTATTATGCAAAAATAATGGGCAAAAAAAGAGGTCCAGATAGCTACAGGAGAGATTATTCTGTAGGAAATGTAACTGGAACTCAAAATAAAAATGTTGGAGATATCATAATTAAAAGGGTAATACAAGAACTGGCGGGTACTTTTATTTTATTCATGTTAATATTTATGTTTAAAATGATTAAAACGCCTGAGACAACAACGGCATATGCTATGGCTAAAGATATAGTTAATAAAGGATATAGTGTAGAGGACACTATAAATTACGCTAAGACTATGGATTTATCTAGCATCAAAAGCAGTGCTGAGGTATATGTAGATGATATAAAAGAAAAATTAGGTGCTGGAGATAGCATTAAAAAAAGAAGTAAAGAAAATTTTATTAAACCATTATTAGGAGAATATAAGGTCTACGATGAAAAGCAAAAGATATACTCAGTTAGCGTTTCGGAAGCAACTGATGTTAATTCAGTATATGATGGTAAGGTTAAAAAGGTTGGAGAGGATGAGACCTTAGGAAAGTATATGATAATAGATAATGGAAGTGGAATAGAGACAGTATATGGAGGTTTAGCTGAATTAGTTTTAAAAGAAGATCAAGATGTAGCCAAGGGAGAAATGATTGGCAAGGTAAGTTCTTCATTTCTATTTCAATTAAAGTATATGGGAGAAGGACGAAATATTGAAGATTACATGAACATGGATTAGCAATTTATTTAGGGGGAAGAATGAGCAGAAAGGGTTTAATGTTTATATCCGAAGTACTTATTCTTTTTTGTATTAGCCTGCAATATGAACTTTTAGTAGCTTTTTTATGTATTTTTTTTCATGAATTATCTCATGGTTTAGTTGCTCTGATTTTTGGTATGGACATTAAGTATTTACTTATACATCCATTAGGTTTTTTTATAGAGATAGAAAAATTAGAGGAATTTTCAGATGAAAAACAACTAGGGGTTTATTTTGCAGGTCCTATATTTAACTTGATTCTATCGCTTATATTTTTGATGTTATTTAATAAGCAGGGAGTAAATATGTATAAAGATTTATTTACTATTAATATAACTTTGTGCTTATTGAATCTTTTACCGGTGTTCCCTTTAGATGGCGGTAGAATTTTTAATATTATTTTATCAAGGAAACTAACATATAGAGCTGCAACTAAACTGATAGTTTATAGCAGTTTTGTTATAGGAACTGGATTTGGAATACTTTTTCTTTATAGTCTGCTCCTATTACATAAAGTCAATTTAACATTTTTAATGATTAGCTTTCTTGTGATTTACTCGGCATATAAGGAAAATGGAAGGATAATGTATATTTTAATGGGAGATGTGATTAAAAAGAAAAGTAAGTTTAATAAGCAAAAGTATATAGAAAATAGAAGCATATCTGTTTGTTATAAACTAGGGTTAATCAACCTGCTTAGAATGATAGATAAAAATAAGTTTCATAGTTTTTATGTTTTGGATGAGAGTATGAGGCTCCTTGAAATATTATATGAAGATGAGCTTATGGAGGCTTTGAAGCTATATGGAAATATAACATTAGAGGAATATTTAGAAATAAAGGAACATACTTAGGTAGTGCAAAAATATAAATTGTGGTAGAATAACAAAGTAATGAAGAATAGTATATTGGGGATGTGGATTTAATAATTACACATTCCCAATTTTTAGATGAACTCAGGAGGTAAATTGATGAATAGAATTACTGATGATATTTTATTTAGAGTTGAAAAACCAGCTAGATATATAGGTGGTGAACTAAATCAAGTAGTTAAAGATAAAAATGAAGTTGACATAAGATTTGCATTTTGTTTTCCAGATGTTTACGAAGTAGGAATGTCTCATTTAGGTTCAAGAATTCTTTACCACACAATTAATGAGAGAAAAGATACATATTGTGAAAGAGCATTTGCACCATGGCCAGATATGGAAGGGCTTATGAGAGAAAATGATATTCCTTTATATACATTAGAAACTAAAGATCCCCTTAAGGATTTTGATATAGTTGGTTTTACACTTCAATATGAGATGAGTTATACAAATATATTAAATATGCTAAACCTTGGAGGTATAACTATAAGAGCTTCTGAGAGAGGTGAGGATGAACCTATAGTTATGGCAGGGGGATCCTGTGGATATAATCCAGAGCCTTTATGGGATATCGTAGATTTCATTGAACTTGGCGAAGGCGAAGAGATGATGAATGATGTTATTGAAGTTTACAAAAAGTATAAAGGTAAAGGAAAGAAGAAAGAGTTCTTAAGAGAAATATCTAAAATAAGAGGTATATATGTACCATCTTTATATGAGGTTAGCTATAAGGAAGATGGTACTATTAAAGAATTTAAACCTAAATATGATGATGTTCCTAAGAAGATTCAAAAGAGGATAGTTCCTGACTTTGATAAAGTTGAATTTCCTACTAATATAATAGTTCCTTACACTGAGATAGTTCATGATAGAATAGTCTTAGAATTATTTAGAGGATGTACTAATGGTTGTAGATTCTGTCAAGCTGGTATGATTTATAGACCTATTAGAGAAAAAAGTAGAGAGACTCTTTTAAAGCAAGCTAGAGAAATGCTTAAGGCAACAGGATATAGAGAGATATCCTTATCTTCTTTAAGTACATGTGATTATTCAGATATTCAAGCACTAGTTGAAGATTTAATGAGTGAGCATTTAGATAACAATGTTAGTTTAGCATTACCATCAATTAGAGTAGATGCTTTTTCTGTGGATTTAATTAAAGAAATTCAAAAGGTAAGAAAGACAGGTCTAACCTTTGCGCCTGAAGCTGGTTCTCAAAGAATGAGAGATGTTATAAATAAAGGACTTACTGAAGATAGAATATTAGAAGCCTCAAGGTCTGCTTTTGAGGCTGGTTGGAGTACTATAAAACTTTACTTCATGATAGGATTACCTTATGAAGAAATTGAAGATGTTAAAGGTATAGGAGACTTAGCGGAGAAAATATCTGCCCAGTATTTCATGGTACCAAGACATATAAGAAATAAAGGTCTTAGGGTTACAGTAAGTACATCAATATTTGTACCTAAACCATTTACTCCTTTCCAATGGGCTCCTATGGATAGAATGGAGAATGTTAGTGAAAAGATCAGTGCAGTAAGAGATTCTATAAAAGCTAAAAGCATAGTTTATAACTATCATCATCAAAAAACTTCTTACATGGAAGGTGTTTTTGCAAGAGGTGATAGAAGAATGTGTGATGTTCTAATAAAGGCTTATGAAAAGGGTGCTAAGTTTGATGGATGGTCAGAGTATTTCAACTTTGATACATGGATGGAAGCATTCGAAGAATGTGGAGTTGATGGAGACTTCTATGTATATAGAGAAAGAGGTTATGATGAAATTCTTCCTTGGGACTTCATAGACATTGGAGTAAATAGAGAGTATATTGAAAAAGAAAATGAAAGAGCTAAAACAGCAAGTTTAACTCAAAACTGTAGACTTGGATGTACTGGTTGTGGAATAAATGTAAACTTTAAGGAAGGGAAGTGTTTTGCAGGTGCGATATCTAATTAAATTCACAAAAGAAGGAAATATAAAGTTCATATCTCATTTAGATTTAATGAGATCTATTCAAAGAGTAATTTTAAGAAGTGAATTAGATGTTGAATACTCTAAGGGTTTCCATCCTCATATGGCTTTATCTATAGCTCAGCCTTTATCTGTTGGAATAAGTTCTGTTGGGGAATATATGGACTTGGTTTTAAAAAATCCTATGGATGAAAAAGAAATTATCGAAAGATTAAATCAAAATACTTTAGTTGGAGTAAGATTTTTAGAAGCTAAAGGAATAGAAATTATACCAAACACTAAAAAGGTTCCACAATCTATGGCTATGGTTGATCAAGCAGTTTACACTATAAAGATCAAGTACACTGATATAAAATCAGCAGAGGAAGAGTTTAAAGACCTTTTAGGAAAAGATGAATGGATTATAACTAAAAAGAATAAAAAAGGTGAAGAAAAAAGTGTTAATATAAGACCTTTTATAAAAGATATAAAATATTGGGTTAAAGATGATTATTTAGTATTAAATACAAGGATAAGTTGTGGTAGTAGAGAACATCTTAATACAGAGGCATTTGTTAACTATATAAAAGAAAATACTCCAAATGTTAATAATGAAGCTTTTGTAGATATTAACAGAGAAGAGATGTACGCTGAAATTGATGGTAAGTTGCTACCTTTATATAAAGTGAAACTTGATTCAGGTGGCGTTTAATCCTAGCTGAATCGTAGTTGAACTAATCTAGGATCGTGTCACTGTTAGCTTGTGGGCCTATTACAGTGACTAGATATCAGATAAAATAGTATAGAAGGTGTAAAAAAATGAGGGCAATATTTATAGAAAGAAGCGAAGACATATTAAGAATAGCTATTAAAGAAAACAGTGAGTTAACTGAGTGTTTTGTAGAAGAAGAAACCAAAGAACCATTACCAGGAGAAATTTACAAAGGGATAGTTAAGAGTATAGTTCCTGCTATTAAATGTGCGTTTGTAGATATAGGGTATGAGAAAAATGCTTTTATGAGCTTAAGTAAAGAAGTGAGACTTAAGCAAGGGGATGAAATAGTAGTTGAAGTAATAAAGGAAGCTATTGGAGATAAAGGGCCAAAGGTTATTATGGATTTTTCATTGCCTGGGAAATATTCAGTTATAAACTCTAAAGGAAAAGGGATAAATATTTCTAAAAGAATAGAAGATGAAAATAGAAAAGCTGAATTGCTTAAGAATATAAAATCCTTTGAAGATGCAGCAATAACAATAAGAACAAGTGGGGCTTATTGTGAAATAGAGAGTATAATAAATGAATTAGATGAACTATACGAAGAATATAAAACAATAAAACAAAAAGCTAAGTACCATAAAAATCCTCAAAAACTATATGGAGATAATCCATTATTACATAAAATCTTAAGAGATAAGATGGATAAAAAAACTAAGAAGATATATGTAAATAAAGAGGAAGATTATAAAGTTGTTTTGAAGTATCTAGAGGAAAAACAAGATATTCAGGTTGAACTATATAATCAAAAAAGAACTCTATTTGATTTCTATGGAATAGAGAGGGAAATACTTTCTTTAAGGCATAATAAAGTGAGTCTTAACTGTGGTGGATATATAGTTATAGATAAGACAGAAGCTATGCATGTTATAGATGTAAACTCTGGAAAAAACACTAAGGGCAAAAATCGTGAAAAAACTGGAGAAGAAACTAATAAGGAAGCAGCAAAAGAAATTGCAAGGCAGATAAGAGTAAGAAATCTTGCTGGTATAATCCTTATAGACTTTATAGATATAACAAGCGAAGAGTCTAAAAAAGAAATTTTAGATATTTTAAGAAGTGAACTTGAGAGTGATAAAAATAGAACTCAAGTATTTCCGTTTACGGAACTTAATTTAGTTCAAATTTCTAGAAAAAGAAGTGGCAGAAGTATATTTGACATGATTGAAGAGAAGTGTCTAACTTGTAATGGTATGGGAGAAAGACTAGCACTTTCTTATGTAAGTATATTAATAAGAAATGATATAATAAAGTTTAATGGAGAGAACTCTATTAGTGATTTTTATATACAAATAAACTCTCAATATGAATCTTTAATAAAAGAAGATTTATTTAAGTTTTTAACTAAAATTGAAGCATTAGATTGCAACATCTACATAAACTATGTAGATGAAGTTGAATACTTCAAAGTTGAGCCTCTTTTATTTAAAAATCAGATAGAGAATGTAGAAAAATATTTAATTACCCTATAATATAAGATTAAATGTCCAATATTATGAAAACTTTTCTTTACAAAGCATAAGCTATATGATAGAATTTCATAGTAACCGCACATAACAGGTTTTTAATTAAAACAAAGTTAAATCTTTGTACCTAAAATGGCGAGACCGTAATGAGGAGGTGTTTTTAATGTACGCAGTATTAACTACAGGGGGAAAACAATACAGAGTTCAAGAAGGAGACGTTCTATTCGTTGAAAAATTGAATGCTGAAGTTGACTCAACAGTTGAATTTAACGAAATCTTAGTTGTATCTAACAACGGTGAAGTTAAAGTTGGTAAACCAGTGGTTGAAGGTGCAAAGGTTGTAGCTAAAGTATTAGCTCAAGGAAAAGCAAAGAAAGTTGTAGTTTTCAAGTATAAACCAAAGAAAGACTACAGAAGAAAAGCTGGACACAGACAACCTTACACTAAGATCCAAGTTGAAAAGATCGAAGCTTAATTATGATTAAAGTAGTAATTAAATTTCAAGATGATAATATAATTGCAGTTGATATAAAAGGTCATGCTGTTAGAGATGCTGAAGCTGTTATAATAGGTGAAGCTTACGATATGGTATGTAATTCTGTATCTGTACTTTCTCAAAGTTTACTTATAGGCCTAGAGAGTGTATTAAAAATAAATTGTAGTTATGAAATCTATGATGGATACATAAGCTTAGATTTAAGTGATATAGAGAAAGAGGAATTATTAAAGGCACAAGTGCTTTTAAAAACCTTTGAACTTAGCTTAGAAAGTATAATGATATCCTTAGAACAAAGTTTTGGAAAAAATAAACGTGATAAATATATATTTCTTTTAAAAGAGGAGGTGTAACACCATGTTAATAATGAACCTTCAATTGTTTGCTCATAAAAAAGGAGTAGGTAGCTCTAAGAACGGTAGAGATTCTGAATCTAAAAGATTAGGAGTTAAATCAGCAGATGGTCAATTTGTTTTAGCTGGAAACATCATAGTTAGACAAAGAGGAACTAAAATCCATCCAGGTACAAATGTTGGAAGAGGTAAAGATGATACTCTTTTTGCAAAAGCTGATGGACTTGTTAAATTCGAAAGAGTGGGTAAAGATAAGAAAAAAGTTTCTGTTTACCCAGTACAGGTTGAAGAGATAGCTGAATAATTTACTCAGTAGCAAAGCACCCTAAGTTAGGGTGCTTTTTTAAATTTATTACAAAAGTAGCTTAAGAAAAAAATAAGTTAATTGTAACTCTTATGTATTTGCAAAATAAATTTCCATGTTGTAATATTTAAGAGATTAATAAAAAAATACCTGTTAATAATATATATAGAAAATAAGGTAAGGTGATTATATGTTTATAGATACAGCCAAAGTTTTTCTAAAATCTGGCGACGGTGGAAATGGTTCTATATCTTTTAGAAGAGAAAAGTATGTTCCTTTAGGTGGACCAGATGGAGGAGATGGTGGAGACGGCGGAGACATAACATTTGTAGTAGATACCAATATGACTACTCTTTTAGACTTTAAATATAGTAGAAAGTTTATAGCTGAAAGAGGCGTTAATGGTTCGGGTTCTAAATGTTATGGAAAAGATGGAGAGGATTTAATAATTAAGGTTCCAATGGGAACTATTATTAGAGACGTAGAAACTAATAAAATTATGGTAGACCTTTCTCATCCTGGAGATTCTTATAAAATCTGTAGGGGAGGAAAAGGTGGAAAAGGTAATGCTAAATTTGCAACACCTACAAGACAGGCGCCTAACTTTGCAGAACCTGGAATGCCAGGTGAAGAAAGATGGGTATTATTAGAGCTTAAACTTTTAGCTGATGTAGGTTTATTAGGGTTCCCTAATGTAGGAAAATCAACATTGCTTTCAATAGTTTCTAAAGCTAGACCAAAGATAGCTAACTATCATTTCACAACTTTAAAACCTAATTTAGGTGTAGTTAGTGTACCTGGAATAGAACCATTTGTTATGGCAGATATACCAGGTATAATTGAAGGAGCTTCAGAAGGTGTAGGCCTAGGAATAAAATTCTTAAGACACATAGAAAGAACAAGACTACTTATACATGTAGTAGACATATCAGGAGTTGAAGGAAGAGATCCTATGGAAGACTTCCTAAAGATAAATGAAGAACTTAAAAAGTATTCTATAAAACTTTGGGATAGACCTCAAATCGTTGTGGCAAACAAAGCAGATATGTTATACGATGAAGAAGTATATACGCAGTTTAAACAAAAACTAAATGAAATGGGATATGATAAAGTATTTAAAATGTCAGCTGCTACTAATACTGGAGTAGAAGAAGTTATAAAAGAAGCTGCAAGAATGCTTCAAAGTATTCCAGTTATGGAACTTGAAATCTCTAAAGAAGACATGTATGTACAAGAGGAAAGAAGATTTACTTATGAGATTAGAGTTGAAGAAGGCGAAGAAAACGAAGATGGTAACAAGGTAAATGTCTATGTAATAGAAGGTAGCTTCGTAGATAGACTATTAACTGCTGTTAATGTTAATGATGCAGACTCGTTAAGATATTTCCATAAAGTTCTGAAAAATAAAGGAATTTTAGATGAACTTAGAGAAATGGGAATAGAGGATGGAGATTTCGTTAGACTTAATGACTTTGAATTTGAATACTTAATGTAATAAGAAGGGATGATTTTATGATAACTAGTAAGCAAAGAGCTTATTTGAGATCTCTTGCAAATAATATAGATCCTATATTCCAAATAGGTAAAAATGGTATAGAAGAAACCTTTATAAAACAGGTTGAAGATGCCTTAGAAGCAAGAGAGTTAATAAAGATAAAAGTACTTGAAAACTCAGGATTAGAGACAAGAGAAGCCTCTGACATAATATGTGAAAAAGTAGGATGTGAAGGCGTTCAGGCTATAGGCAGTAAATTGGTACTTTACAAACAAAGTACTAAAAAACCTAAGATAGAGTTAAAGACAAAATAATGAAGAAAATTGGTATATTGGGGGGGACTTTTGATCCTCCTCATAATGGCCATATATATATCGCAGAACAAGCCTACAAAAGATTAAAGCTAGATAAAATTATTTTTATGCCTGCCGGAAGTCCTCCTCACAAAACTCATAAACAGATTACAGATGAAAATATAAGATATAAAATGGTTAAGCTTATTACAGAAGGTTATCCTTATTTTGATGTAAGTGATTACGAAATAAGCAAGGGTGGATTAAGTTATACTTATCTTACATTAAAACATTTAAATGAAGTAAATAAAGATTGTAAGTTTTACTTCATAGCTGGAGCGGATAGTTTACTTCAGCTAAATAACTGGAGAAATGTACAGGGAATATTGGATAATGCTACCTTAGTGGTGTTTGGTAGACCAGGTTTTCCTAAAGAGAAGTTATTGGAAGAGAAAAATAAAGTTGAAGAAAAATACAATCATGAGATTATATATTTGGACTTATTAGAATTAAATATATCGTCTTCTCAAATAAGAGAAGAAATAGAAAAGGGGTTGCCTGTACCTGATGAAGTATTAACAGAAGAGGTAAGGGAGTATATTGGATATATGGGATTATATAAGGAGAGATAATTATGTGGAGTAATGAAGAGATACTACAATATCTTAGAGAGAATTTAAAAGAGAGTAGATATGAACACACACTAGGTGTAGTTAAGACAGCCAAAGCATTAGCAAAAATAAATGGTGTTGAAGAAGAAAAAGCAGAACTTGCAGCTTTAATTCATGATAGTGCTAAAAATATGCACATTAATTCTATGAAGAAGATGCTAGAGGAGAATTTTGAGCAAATAGATGATATAGAAGAAAAAACACCTCAGCTTTTACATGGAAAAGTTGCAGCGATTATAGGTAGAAATATAATGGGCATTGAGGATGAAGAGGTTTTAAGTGCAGCTGCTTATCATACAACAGGTAAAAAAAATATGACGCTATTAGAAAAGATAATATATATAGCTGATTATATAGAGCCTAATAGGGTTTATCCTGGCGTTGAAGAGTTAAGAAAATTAACTTTTGAAGACTTGGATAAAGGTGTGATAGTGGGATTAAATAATACCATAAATTATATATTAAAACAAGGTGGACTTATTCATCCTAATACTATAGAGGCTAGGAATTATCTTATCATTAATGGTAAGGGGGACTTAGAATAGTATGGATAACGGTGAAGAATATAGAAACAAAAAGAAAAAAGCCTACTACGAAAAACAAAGAAAAAGACGATTGATGATTATGAGCGGTGTATTGACTGCAATAATAGCAGCAATTGTTTTTACTGTTATTTACTTTTATAATTTCTTTGGGAAATTTAGTACAGATGGGGTTTCAGTAGCTCCGAATGAAGTAAAAGCAAAAGAACCTGTTAATATACTTGTGCTTGGATTAGATATAGGAGATGTTAATCAAAAGGATAATGAAAGCATAAAGAGAACAGATACCATCATGGTGCTTCATTATGAACCTAAAAATAATTCAGCTAGTCTTATTTCAATTCCTAGAGATATGTTAATAAAGGTTAATAACAAAAATAATAAGATAAATGCTGCTTACGCTATAGGAGGAGAAAAACTCATACAAAGCCAGGTAGAAAAACTTATAGAAGCAGATATTAACTATATTGTAAAAATAGATTATGAAGGATTTAGGGCTCTGGTAGATGCTGTTGGCGGAGTTGAAATGGATATTGAAAGAAATATGTATTATGATGACGATGCTCAAGATCTTCATATTAGATTCAATAAAGGGGAAACTGTTCTTTTAGATGGAAAAAAGGCAGAAGAATTCTTTAGATGGAGAAAAAACAACGATGGAACAGGTTTTGCAAATGGAGACTTAGATAGAATAGAAAATCAGCATAAGTTCATAAATAAACTTATAGAAAAATGTACATCACCAGCTATAATTACAAACATAAAAGGAATACTAGATGTGTTGCCTGCCTATGTTAAAACTAATATGTCACCAAGTAAGATTATCTCTTATGGTTTAGGGCTTAAAGATTTAGATAAAAGCAACGTAACTACGGCTACTTTACAAGGAGATCTTAAAACTATAGGGGGAGCCTCCTATGTGGTATACAATAGAAATATGAATATTGAAACCCTTGGATTACTAAGTGGATCAGAGGCTAGTACTGGCACTATAAAGAAGAAAAACTTAAGGATAAATATCTTAAATGGAACTAGAATTACAGGATTAGCATCAAGGATGTCAGAAAGTTTGAAAACAAAAGGTTACAGTGCTATAGACACAGGTAATACTCAAGAAAGAAGCAAAACAATTATAAAAACTAATAATAAGGAAATGGGAAAGCTTATAGTAGAGGATTTAGGAACTGGAACCATTCAAGCTTTAGATGATAATCCGCAAGGATATGATGCAATAATATTAATAGGAAGCGACTATAAAGAATAGATTTATTAAGGAGCAAAAATGAGTAAGATACAAAAGACAGTACCAGCTGAGTATGATAAACGAAAAATTAGAGAATATTTAAAAGAAGATTTAGGTTTATCAACAAGGCTAATAAGAGGGGCTGCTTTAGATAAACGAATATTAGTAAATAAAAAAGCGGTAAAAATGAACTATATGGTATCAGAAGGTGAACATATAGTGGTTATATTAGATAAAGAGGAGAGCCAAAACATAGAACCAGAAAAAATGGATCTAGATATTGTATATGAAGATGAAGATATAATAGTAATCAATAAAAAGCCATATATGGTGGTGCATCCTACTAAAAGTCATTTTAATGGGACCTTATCTAATGGAGTTATGTATTACTTTAAAGAAACGGGACAAAATTCTATTGTTAGACTTGTAAGTAGACTAGATATGAATACATCGGGGCTTATAATTATTGCTAAAAATCAATTTGCACACATGCAGCTCTCTAAAGAGATGAGAGAAGAGCATTTCCAAAAAAGATATTTAGCTTTAGTTCATGGTAACTTAAAAGAAAGAGAAGGTACCATAAATAAACCTATTTATAGAGAAAGTGATGATGTAATAAAGAGAGTTGTAGACCCTAGAGGGCAGGAGAGCATAACTCACTATAAGGTTTTGGAGAGATATGAAAATGCTGACCTAGTAGAATGTCTTTTAGAAACAGGAAGGACTCATCAGATAAGAGTTCACCTAAGCTATTTAGAAAACCCTATTTATGGAGATTTTCTGTATGGAGAAGAGGAAGATGAATTAATACCAAGGCAGGCTCTTCATGCATATGGATTAGATTTTTATAGTCCAAGAACAAGAGAGAAATTAAGTCTAAGAGCAGAAATGCCTGAGGATATGAAAGAACTTATAGAAAAAATTAAAAAATAGAGCATTTGCTTTTTTGCAAATGCTCTATTTTCTCATCTTCTTATTAAATATATTAGGATATTTTGCTTTAAGTTTTTTTCTCTTAATATGATTTTTATATTTAAGAAGAAAAAGAATTCCTAAAAAACTGCCTACTGATAAAATTACAGGAAGTGAATTTTTGTTTAAAATACTTTCTTTTACTGTTGTAGTTACTGGTTTAACTTCTCTATCTTCTCCAGAAGCTAAAGGAAGAGCTATGTAATTTTCGTTGTTTACTTTTACTTCAGAATTTAAAATAACCTCTCCTCTTTTAAAAGAAGTTTTAGATAAATCTTTAGTTTCGCTTTCAACTTTAGAGTTTACATTTTTTTCTTGTCCTTTATCAGTAACGTAATAAACATCTTGAGTAGCTAATAAAGGGATTGTAGTATCCTTATCAACTTCATAACTTGAAACTTCTTGTCCTTTAGAATAAAGTTTTACTAAGCTGAAATTATTAAATCCATATTCATATAAATCTTTTGCGTTTAGAAAAAAAGAATTTTTAATATCAGAACGCATAAAAGTAGCTATTAACCTTTGACCGTCCTTTTCAGCTACAGAAGTATATGAATGTTTAGCATCTATGGTATAGCCAGTTTTACCAGTAAGAGCATAAGGATAATAATACATACTATTTTTTCTTATAAGACTATTTTTGTTATCCGCCCATTTTTTCTCACCATTTATATTAGATGGAGGAAATTCATAAACAGCAGCTTGCGAAATTTCTAAATAATGAGGTGTTTTAGCAGCTTCTCTAGTAATTAAAGCTAAATCATAAGGGGTAGTTTTATGATTTTCATCATAAAGACCAGATGGATTAGTAAAATGGGAGTTATTAGCTCCTATTTCTTTAGCTTTTTTATTCATCATTTCAGCAAAACCTTCAACTGATCCTCCTACATATTCAGCTAAAGCTACAGCGCAGTCATTACCTGAAAGTAGAAGCATGGCATGAAGTAAATCATTTACAGTAAAAACCTCTCCCTCAATCAATCCGAGTCTAGTTCCATCAACTGCTGGAGGATTTTTACCTATAGTTACTTTTGCATTTAAATCAGCATTTTCTAAAACAACTAAAGCAGTCATTACTTTTGTAGTTGATGCTGGAGCTAAAGATTCATTAGGGTTTTTTGAGTACAATAGCTTTCCGGTAGCAGCATCCATTAAAACAGCACCTTCAGAATCAACATTAGGAACTTGAGCGGCTTTTGCAGGATTTCCTAAAAAAATAGTGAAAAAAAACATTAATGCAATAAAATAAACAAATCTTTTCATTTTATCCCCCGTCGGTTAATATCATTTAAAAATAAGTATAACAAATTATTAAACATATTTCTATATTATGTTTAAATTATGTCAATAATCATAAATAAATGAAAGATCTAGTATAAAAGTTGGAGGTCTTATGAGAATTAGAAGAAAAGAAAAGATTATTGGCATAGGAATACTTGTAACTCTATTAGTAGTTATAGGAGGGTTTTATTATTACATAAATAGACCAAAGCCCTTAACTAATGAAGAGATTGAAAATATGTTTGTTGAGGAAAGTACGCAAGATAAAGAGGTTAAAACTCAAGAGAGGGTAACTCAGACTGAATCCATAGTTGTAGAAATAAAAGGGGAAGTTAAAAATCCAGAAGTATACACATTGAAAAAAGGAGCTATAATAAAAAACTTAATCGAAGAAGCTGGTGGACTTACTGAAAAAGGAGATACCTCAGCTATTAACCTTGCAAAAGAACTTCAAAACCATGAGTGTATAGTTGTTGGGAATATAGATGATAAAAGCGTTCAAGCTCAAAGTGTATCAGTATCCGGAACAGGTGGACAGAGTACTTCTAAAACAGATGGGAAGATTAACTTAAATTCTGCAACTGAAGCTGAACTAGACACTCTTCCAGGAGTAGGTAAGGTTATGGCTGGAAAGATAATTGAATATAGGGAGAAAAATGGTGGATTTAAAGATATAGAGGAGCTTAAAAATATAGATAGGGTTGGAGAAGCAACCTTCGAAAAGCTAAAGGATAAAATAAGTATTTAGAAGTAACAAATAATTAATATAAAAAATAGTAGAATATGTATAAATAGTATATTAAAATTATAACTATAATATATAAGGGGGAAGGTTTCATGGATATACTTATTAACGTTGGATTAAGCTTTCTTTTTGGAATAGTTGGAATAGCAATAATGCTTATAGGTTATATACTATTTGATAAAGTTATAAAAGCAGATTTTGATAAAGAATTAGAAAATGGTAACATAGCGGTAGCTATTGTTGTAGCAGGAGTACTTATTGCAATAGGAATAATAGTTTCTCAAGTTATAGCTTAATAAAATCAGCGTATTCTATATAAGAATGCGCTGATTTTATTAAATAAACAATAATATTATCAAGTGTAAACATTTAAATAGTGATAGAAAATTAATAATTATATAAAAATATTAAATAATTTACAAAAAGAGAAAATACCTATTGCATATAGCCTTACTATATATTATAGTTATAAACATAAACTAAATAAAACTTTTTTGTTTCTTATCGTGAGAGGTGGAGGGACTGGCCCTATGAAACCCAGCAACCAACATAAATTCCATTTAATTTATGCATGGTGCTAATTCCTGCAGCTATTTTTTAGCTGATAGATGAGAGGATAGATTTCTAGGGTTGTTATTATCGCGCGGAGTTTATTCTCTAGCGCTTTTTTTATTGCAATCGATGGCTTAAAAGTCGGCGTGGCGATATTTTTCACTTTACCTAGGTATAACAATTTGGAGGAAATAAATGATAGAAATAAAAGGCTTAAGCAAAAGTTTCCATGGAACAGAAGTATTAAAAGATATACACCTTAAAATTCAAGAAGGCGAGATTTATGGGATTATAGGACATTCAGGAGCAGGAAAATCAACTCTCCTAAGATGCATAAATGGACTAGAAACCTATGATTCAGGTAGTTTAGAAGTTATGGGGCAAGAAGTAGCTGAACTATCTCCTAAAGGATTAAGAGAATTTAGAAAAGATTTGGGGATGATATTTCAAGGATTTAATTTGTTACAAACAAAGACAGTCTTTGATAATGTTGCATTACCTTTAGAAGTATGGGGCTACAATAAGCAAGATATAAAGGAAAAAGTATATAAATTATTAGATTTAGTTGGACTTACAGAAAAAGAAAAAAGTAAGCCAGCAAGTTTAAGCGGTGGTCAAAAGCAAAGAGTAGCAATTGCTAGAGCTTTAGTTTTGGAACCAAAGATACTTTTATGTGATGAAGCAACCTCAGCACTAGATCCTAAAATGACAAAAGATATATTATCTTTACTATTAAAAATAAATAAGGAACTAGGAATAACAATAGTTGTAGTAACACATCAGATGGAAGTTGTTAAAGAAATATGTGAAAAAGTTGCTTTAATTGAAGGTGGGGTAATTAGAGCAGAAGGAAATGCAGAAGAATTATTCTTACGTCCAGGCTTAAGCCTTAAAAAGTTTTTAGGTGATGAGGAAGAAGAAACACTTCCAGAAACAGGAGTAAATATAAGATTATATTTCCCTAAAGATTTAAGTGAGAATTCAATAATAACTGCAATGGCAAGAGAATTAAATATAGACTTCTCAATTGTGTGGGGCAAACTTGAAAAGTTTAGAGATGATGTTTTAGGAAGTCTTGTTATAAACATCAAAGAAGAATATAAAGATATAGCAATAAATTATCTAAAATCTAAAGATATAATCTGGGAGGTGCTATAGGATGTGGAATGATATATTACTTAAAGCTATAAATGAAACGCTAATAATGGTTTTTGTTTCAACATTCTTTGCTGTACTCATAGGATTTATACCAGCGGTAGTATTAATTCTTACTGCACCAGATGGATTAAAGCCAAACAGTATTATATATAAAACTTTAGATGTAATAGTAAATGTCTTAAGAAGTATACCATTCATAATTTTGATGGTAGTAGTTGTTCCTATTACAAAATCAATAGTAGGAACTAGTATAGGAATCAAGGGGGCAATTGTTCCATTAACTATAGCGGCTGCACCTTTTGTAGCTAGAGTACTAGAATCTTCCTTAAGAGAAGTTGATAAGGGAGTAATAGAAGCTGCAAAATCATTTGGAGCCACAAACTCACAAATAATATTTAAAGTTATGCTAAAAGAGGCCATGCCAAGTATAATTTTAGGAATAACACTAACAATAATAAGTATAGTAGGATACTCAGCAATGGCAGGAGCTGTTGGTGGAGGTGGACTTGGAGCTGCAGCAATCCAATATGGATATAACAGATTCCGAGGAGATGTAATGTTTTATACTGTATTAATTTTAATTGTATTTGTTCAAGGATTACAGTCTTTGGGGAATTATATTTATAAAAAGAAAACAAAATAAAAAATTAGGGGGTTCTTAATATGAAAAGAAAAGGATTATTATCAATATTATTAGTAGGGGCATTAGCATTTAGTTTAACTGCATGCGGAAAAAAAGACGATAAAACTATAAAAATAGGTGTTACACCAGTACCACACGAAGAAATAGTTAATGAAATTAAACCATTAGTAGAAGCAAAAGGTTACAAACTTGAGATTATAGAATTTAATGATTACGTTACTCCAAACACTGCTTTAGCAGAAAAAGAATTAGATGCAAACTTCTTCCAACACGTACCGTATTTAGAAGAAACAAATAAGGAAAAAGGACTAGACTTAACTTGGGTAGCAAAAATTCATATAGAACCAATGGGTCTATACTCTAAAAAAGTTACAAAATTTGCTGACATAAAAGATGGAGCAAACATAGCTATACCTAATGATGCTTCAAATGGATCAAGAGCACTTAAATTATTAGCAGACAACGGATTATTCAAAGTTAAAGATGCTGAATTAATATCTCCAGCTGATATAACTGAAAATCCTAAAAATATAAAAATAACTGAATTAGATGCAGCTCAACTTCCAAGAACTCTAGATGACGCGAAAGTTGATGCAGCTGTTATAAATACAAACTATGCATTAGATGCAGGTTTAAATCCAGTAAAAGATGCTCTAGTAATAGAATCAAAAGATTCACCATATGCTAATGTTTTAGCTGTAAGAAAAGGTGATGAAGAAACTGAAAAAACTAAAATCTTAAAAGAAGCGTTAACTTCTTCAGATGTTAAGACATTTATAGAAAAGAAATATGATGGATCAATAGTTCCAGCATTTTAATAATTAGAAATACAAAAAGCTATCATGAATTTAATTTGTGCACCTTGTTGCTGTAGAGGCTGCTCCTAAAGCCTCATTAAATTCATTATTTATAAAATATAAGACTGAAGCTAGGAACCGCTTCTACCGCAACCTTACTGCTGTAGAAGCGGTTCCTAGCTCTATTATGTTTAATAAAAAGTTAAGCACTCCTAATCTGTAGGAGCCGTTTCTCAGGCTCCATTAAAATCCTTTTAACTCCTAATCTGTAGGAGCCGTTTCTCAGGCTCCATTAAAATCCTTTTAACTCCTAATCTGTAGGAGCCGTTTCTCAGGCTCCATTAAAATCCTTTTAACTCCTAATCTGTAGGAGCCGTTTCTCAGGCTCCATTAAAATCCTTTTAACTCCTAATCTGTAGGAGCCGTTTCTCAGGCTCCATTAAAATCCTTTTAACTCCTAATCTGTAGGAGCCGTTTCTCAGGCTCCATTAAAATCCTTTTAACTCCTAATCTGTAGGAGCCGTTTCTCAGGCTCCATTAAAATCCTTTTAACTCCTAATCTGTAGGAGCCGTTTCTCAGGCTCCATTAAAATCCTTTTAACTCCTAATCTGTAGGAGTCGTTTCTCAGGCTCCATTAAAATCCTTTTAACTTCTAATCTGTAGGAGTCGTTTCTCAGACTCCATTAAAATCTTTTTAAAACTTATGTTTAATATGATGCTAGTATGGTTTTATGGACACATTTTAATAATTATTTATAATAAAGTTAAGAGAGGTGTGTTCAAGTGAGAAGAAAAACTTATACAGATGATTTTAAGAAGATGGTAATCGAAGTATACAATACCGGAAAACCAATTAAAGCGATATGTGAAGAATATGGCGTGTCAACAGCTACTCTGAATAACTGGACTAATAGTGTTCAAGTGAAAGAGAAAATCTCGAAAAAGCCTATTATAGCTAAAAAGAGTAAAGCTACTGAAGAAAAGAGTAAGGAAGACTCTAAAGAGTTCGCAAAATTAAAGAAAGAAAATGAACGAATTAAAATGGAACTTGAAATATTACACCAAAGGCGGGCTTTAGCCAAAAAAGCTATCGCCATATTCTCAAAGGACCAAGAGATATAATTAAATTTATTGATAATAATCATGGAATTTATCCAGTAAGACTCATGTGTAAATTACTGAATATGCCTAAGAGTACTTACTACCAATCTCATCACCATACTCCGTCCCGGAGGGAATCGGAAAACATAATATTGAAAGAAAGAATACTACAAATTTATAATGAAAACAAATGTAGATATGGTGCTCCCAAAATACAAAAAACTCTTGAAAAGTCAGGTACTTATATAAGTATTAAACGAGTTCAGAGATTAATGAAGGAGCTAAATATTCGTTCTATAGTAATTAAAAAATTTAGACCACCGAAATCTACTAAGAAAGTATTGGAAAGAGTAAACTTACTCAAACAGGAGTTTAAAACTACCAAACTAAATGAAAAATGGGTAGGAGATATAACTTATATTCATACATTAAAGGACGGCTGATGCTACTTAGCTTCTATTATGGACTTGTATACGAGAAAGATAGTTGGCTACTCATTTTCAAAGACTATGGATTCTTCTGTAGTAATAGCTGCTTTAGATAATGCATATAAAATCCAGAAGCCAACTGAATCGCTTATTTTCCACTCTGATCTTGGAGTTCAATACACAAGTACAGAGTTTATTAATAGACTAAAAAAATATGGAATAAAAGCTTCAAATAGCAGAAAAGCATGCCCTTATGATAACGCCTGTATAGAGTCTTTTCATTCTATTTTAAAGAAAGAACAAGTTAACAATGTTCAATATTATGATTATGAAAGTGCAAAGTTAGACTTATTTATTTTCATTGAGTCTTGGTATAACCGTAAAAGAATTCATAGTTCTATTGATTACATAACTCCGCAAATGAAAGAAGATCTTTTTAGAATGACAATTTGAGACTTAAAATGTGTCCAAGATATTGACCTAGGTCCAAGTAGTTTCTTCTAAGAAAATGTAGTTAATTATTAAAAAATAAATTTTAAAAAGTGTTATTTGAGAGAAGTTAAGGTAATTCTCTATGAAAATGAGCTCTTGATAAGACGTTTAAGATGTTTGAAAAATTTGTGCAGGATATAAAAACTCTAAAGCGGGAATAAAAATAATGTCGAGAGAAATAACATAATATAATTATTAAATAATATTGATTATTAATATCAACTGTGATAGAATAAAATCATAGAAATTAAGAAACACGGAGGATTTTAATTATGAAACATGAATTACCAAAACTAAAATATGAATATAACGCGTTAGAGCCATATATAGACGAAACAACAATGACTATACACCATACTAAACATCATGCAACTTATATAAACAATTTAAATGCAGCATTAGAAAAATATCCAGATCTTCAAGAAAAATCAGTTGAGGATTTAGTTAAAGACTTAAATGCTGTACCAGAAGATATAAGAACTGCTGTAAGAAATAATGGTGGAGGTCACTATAATCATTCACTTTTCTGGCAACTTATGGGTCCTAATAAAGGTGGTAACCCAACAGGAGATTTAGGAAAAGCTATTGATGATAAATTTGGAAGCTTTGATAAATTTAAAGAGGAATTTGGCAAGGCAGCTGCTACAAGATTTGGTAGTGGATGGGCTTGGTTAATTGTAAATAAAAACAATGAGTTAGAAGTAGTATCAACAGCTAATCAAGATACTCCAGTAAGTGATGGAGCTAAGCCTGTATTAGCATTAGATGTATGGGAACATGCATATTACTTAAAATATCAAAATAGAAGACCAGATTATGTTGGATCTTGGTGGAGCGTAGTTGATTGGGATTACGCAGCAGAATTATATAAAGATGCAATAAAGTAAAGTTATTTCTTCCCCTTAAAAATGTCCCCTTTTACTACCTAAGTGAAAACTTAGGTAGTTTTTTATTTACATTAAGGTTAACTTTATTTACATAAAAAGCTTTTTATAGTATATTAAAAGAATGTTATGAAGTGGAGGTATAAATATGGACAATAACGAGGGAATTGTTAAGGAAGTTGCTAAAGAAAAAAATAGTAATAAAAAGAATGGTGAAATAGGTTTCTTTGGAAGATTAATAATATCTATAGCAGACCAAACTATAGTGGCATTTTTAGCATTTATATTATTTTTTATAGTTAGTTTAATCTTAAAAGTTATAGGATATGAGATAGTGGTTAAAATAGGAATATATTTCTTCTCATATGTTACTTCAAATATACTATATTACACAATTACAAAAAATAGCTTAGGAAGAACATTAGGAGAAAAAATATTTAATGTTCAATAAACTTACGGAGGAAAATCTAATAGATGAAAAAAGGTAGTGAAATAACCTTAACGATAGAAAAAACTGAATTCCCATCTAAAGGAATTGGATACTTAGAAGGAAAAAAGATATATTCTAAAAATTCTTTTCCAGGCCAAGTGATTAGGGGAAAAGTTACCAAAAAGAAACAAGAGTATGGAGAAATAAAACCTCTAGAGGTTGTTGAGAAGGCATCTTATGAAATTGATGCTAGATGTTCGGTATTCAATATTTGTGGAGGTTGTTCTTCACAAAATCTTAATTATGAAAAGCAATTAGAGCTTAAAAAGGAAGAAGTTAAAGAGTTGTTCCTTGATGCAGAAGTAGACATGGGAGAATTCTTAGGAATAGAAGGAAGTCCAGATCAATGGAAATACAGAAACAAAATGGAGTTTACCTTTGGTGATGAGGAAAAAGGGGGAGAACTAACCCTTGGAATGCATATAAAAGGAAAATCATTTGGAATTGTAAATGTAGATGTTTGTGAGATAGTTGATGAGGATTTTAGAGAGATTTTAAAAGCAACCGTTGAATATTTTAGAGGAAAAGACCTTCCTTATTATAGAGTAATGAAAAGAGAAGGATATCTAAGACATCTTGTAATAAGAAAAGCTTTTGAAACTGAAGAAATAATGGTTAACTTAGTTACAACAACTCAAATAGATTTTTCTTTAGATGAGTATGTTGAACTTATAAAATCATTAAATTATAAAGGAAAATTAAAATCAGTACTTCATACAGAAAATAACTCTTTTTCTGATGCAGTTATACCTGAAAAAGTTAATTTATTGTATGGAGAAGACCATATAACAGAAAATCTTTTAGGGCTTAAGTTTAAAATATCACCTTTTTCATTTTTCCAAACTAACTCTAAAGGTGCTGAGAAGTTATATTCTCTAGTAAGAGATTTTATGGGAAGTGGAGAAGATAAAGTAGTTTTTGATCTATATTGTGGTACAGGAACTATAGGTCAGATAACAGCTCCTAAAGCTAAAAAGGTTAGAGGAATAGAGCTAATCGAAGAAGCTGTAGTTGCTGCTAATGAGAATGCTAAACTAAATGGACTAGATAACTGTGAGTTTATAGCTGGAGATGTAGCTAAAGTAATAACACAGTTAAAAGATAAACCAGATATAATAATATTAGATCCTCCAAGAAGTGGAGTACATCCTGTTGCACTTAAATATGTAGTGGATTTTAAAGCTCAGGATATTATATATGTAAGTTGTAATCCTAAGACTTTAGTTGATGATTTAAAATATTTAATAAATTCTGGATATAAAGTTCAAAAGACTTTATGTATGGATATGTTTCCTAACACGCCACATGTTGAGACTATTGTTAAGTTAGCTAAGAAATAGATAATAAGCTATGTCTTATATTAAAAGTAAAAATAGTAAAAGATTTTAAAGAGCCACCAATCCATAAGGTTTGGTGGCTTTTTTGTGAAAAAATCTCCACATATTTAAGAGAATTATATACTTTTAAAACATATAATTATTAAAAAATAATAATTATTTGATATAGTTTATAATAAGTAAATATGATAAAATTTTAATATAAGATGATGAACTTTTTAGTCAACTAGGTTGGGGGAGGAGAATAATGGAGAGTTCTAAACCAAAAATATTGATAGTAGAAGAATCGGAAGGTAGTGAATCAGCTGCCTACTTATCGAAGGATTTATATGATGTCAATGAAGCAGATAATTTAGAAAGTATACTTAAATTAACTAATTTATACTCTCTAGATCTTATTTTATTGGATTTGACTATGGTGAGCTTAAATGGATATGAGCTTTTAGCGGAATTAAAGTTTATAAATCAAGTTAAAGATATACCAGTTATTTTAATAACTGAAAAAAGCGATGATAATTTATATAAAGGCTTTGAATTAGGAGCTGTAGACTATGTAGTTAAACCTATAAATCCTATACTTTTAAATGCTAGAATTAAAAATAATATAATTGTAAGACAATCACAAAACTTCCTTAGAGATAAAAATAAGTTTCTTGAAATGGAAATAGATAGACGTACTAAAGAGGTTGCTTTAATACAAGAGGTTTCAATTATGGCAATGGCGTCCTTAGCGGAGACTAGGGATAATGAAACTGGACAACACATATTAAGAACAAAGCTTTATGTTAACGAATTAGCTAATTTACTTAGTAAAGATGAAAAATATAAAAATTATTTAACTAAAGAAACTATAGATCTTATGGTTGCATCTTCTCCATTACATGATATAGGGAAGGTTGGTATTCCAGATGATATTTTGTTAAAAGCGGGACCTCTTACAAAAGAAGAGTTTGAGATTATGAAGACTCATACTATGATTGGAAAAGAAGCAATAGTAAGAGCTGAAAGGATATTAAATAAGCCGGAAACTTTCTTAAAGTTAGCTAAGGAAATTGCTCACTACCACCATGAAAAATGGAATGGTAGAGGATATCCAGAGGGATTAGCTGGTGAAAATATCCCTATTTCTGCAAGAATTATGGCAGTTGCGGACGTGTATGATGCATTAACAAGTAAGCGTGTGTATAAAGAAGCTTTTTCTCATGATGAATCGGTGGAGATAATTTTAAATGATAGTGGTATACATTTTGATCCAGGAGTAGTAGAGGCATTTGTACAATTAAAGGACAAGTTTAAAGCTATTGGAGAGAGATGTAGAGATTAAAAATGAGAAAATCCTTCTAGGGCTTAAAGGGCTTAGAAGGATTTTTATAACAATATTGAGAGGAGAATAAAAGTGAAAGTATTATATGGTACAACTAATCCAGCAAAGATTGAATATATGAAGGAAATTCTTAAAGGATTAGATATAGAGATTGTTGGATTAAAGGATGTAGATTTAAACATAGGAAATGTAGAAGAAGTAGGTAATAGTCCACTAGAAAATGCAAGGATAAAAGCTATCAATTATTCTAAATATGTTGATATGCCTGTATTCTCCTGTGACACAGGATTATATATTAATGGACTTGAAGTAAATAAACAACCTGGAGTTTATGTTAGGAGAATACAGGGAGAAGAATTAAGTGATGAAGAAATGATAACATATTATAGCCATCTTGCAGAAAGTTTAGGAGGACAAGTTGATGCTAAATATATGAATGCTATATGTTTAGTGGTAAATGGAAGTGAAATTTATGAGTATGATGGAGAAGATATAGCTTCAAGGGAATTCATAATAACTAAAGATCCTCATAATATTAGAACTAAGGGGTTTCCGCTAGACTCAATATCTATAGATATAAAAACTAAAAAATATTTTGTTGAATTAGATGAAGAGAATGATGATGAATACATAGAAACTAACACAGATGCATATAGGAGTTTTTTTAAAACATCGTTAAAAATAAAACAAAGTTATTGACAAAATAGACAAAGTGGTCTAAAATCTAACTAAAGGAGAGATTTTATGGGGAAATTTACAAAAGGAGAACAATCTAAAAATAGAATAATAGAGTGTGCTGCAAATCTCTTTATTATGAAAGGCTATAATGCAACAGGAGTTAATGATATCTTAGAATTAGCTGAATTGCCAAAGGGATCTTTTTATTTTCACTTTGCTAGTAAAAAAGCATTAGCTATTGAAGTATCAAAGTATTTTGATGAGAAAATAAATGGATGGGTAGAAAATCTTTCTAAAGAAAAAGCTTGGAAGGAATTTATAGAATCTTTACTTAACGAGATGATTAGAGGCGCAGAAGTGGATGAACATTTTGGATGTCCATTTGCCGTACTTGGGTTAGAAATAGCATTTTCAGAGCCTGATATATCAGAGTATTATTTAGATGCTATGAAAAAACTTATAGATAATTTCAAAAATATCTTTATATTTTCAGGATTAGATGCATTTAGGGCGGATGATTTAGCCAATAAAGCTTTTTCAATATATGAAGGTTACTTAGTGTATTATAGAATAAGTAAGGATATTGATGTTTTAAAAAAAATGAAGACAGATCTAAAAGAATTGTATTAATTAATAAAGATTATAAAAGCAAAATTTTATAATCTAATTTTTAAAAATGAAAATAGACAAATTAGTCTATTAATAATTGTTAAAAAAATAACTATATATTGAGGAGGAGTTTAAAATGAAAGAAGTAGTTATTGTTAGTGCAGTAAGAACAGCCATTGGAGCATATGGAAAAAGTCTTAAGGATGTTCCAGCAGTTGAGTTAGGTGCTAAAGTTATAGAGGAGGCAGTAAGAAGAGCTGGAATAAATCCAGAGGAAGTTAATGAAGTTTTTTTCGGTAACGTACTTCAAGCTGGATTAGGACAAAATCCAGCAAGACAATCTGCTATAAAAGCAGGTTTGCCTGTAGAAGTTCCAGCATTAACTATAAATAAGGTATGTGGATCAGGACTTAGATCAATAAGTCTAGGGGCTCAAGTAATTAAAGCTGGGGATGCTGAGGTCGTTGTTGTGGGTGGAATGGAAAACATGTCTCAATCACCATATTTATTAAATAATTCTAGATGGGGATATAGAATGGGTAATGGTGAGTTGATAGATGAGATGTTAAAAGATGGACTAACTGATGCTTTTAATAATTATCATATGGGTATAACTGCTGAAAATGTAGCTGAACAGTGGGATGTAACAAGAGAGGAACAGGATAGATTTTCACTTGAGTCACAATTAAAGGCAGAAAAGTCTATAAAATCTGGAGAGTTTAAAGAGGAGATAGTTCCTATAACAATAAAAACTAAAAAGGGTGATATTATTTTTGATACTGATGAATTCCCGAGATTCGGGAATACTATAGAAGCATTGAACAAACTAAAGCCTATATTTAAAGAAAATGGAACAGTTACAGCAGGAAACGCTTCTGGAATTAATGATGGTGCAGCTGCTTTGGTATTAATGAGTGCAGATAAGGCAAAAGAATTAAATATAAAACCTTTAGCCAAAATTATTTCTTATGGATCAGCTGGACTAGATCCGTCAATTATGGGATACGGGGCTTTTTATGCAACTAAGATAGCTTTAGAAAAAGCTAATCTAAGAAGTGAAGATATAGATTTAATTGAAGCAAATGAAGCATACGCATCTCAAAGTATAGCTATTTCAAAAGACCTAAACTTCGATAAAGCTAAAGTAAATGTAAATGGAGGAGCGATAGCACTAGGACATCCAATAGGTGCATCTGGAGCGAGAATAGTAGTAACTTTATTACATGCTATGAAGAAAAGGGATGCTAAAAGAGGATTAGCTACTTTATGTATAGGTGGGGGAATGGGAACAACATTAATTATAGAAAGTGTATAATTAATAGAAGAAATGTGCATATTAATAACATGCACATTTTATTATTTCAACATAAAAATTTAGCATACAATCATTCAATAAAATTGTCAAAACAATTATACATTAATTATAGGGAATATTAAGTTAAATATACGTTATCTTAAAAAAGAATAGAAAAACAGTTAAATATTAGATAAAATATTAGTAGTTATATTAATAATTTTAAAAAATAACTTGAAATAGGATAATAGTAGTGATATAATCAATATATATTCTTTAAATGGTAAGTAAATAATTGAACAACAATATTTTCGGTAAGTACTTAATTTAAATGTACTATACTATTGAAGAAATTTTATTGCTGAATTTTTACAAATATTTTAAGAAAATAAAATTTTGGAGGTACTCATCAAATGAATGGTACAGTTAAATGGTTTAATAGAGAAAAAGGATTCGGTTTTATAACTGGTGAAGATGGAAAAGATGTATTTGTACATTTTTCTCAAATAAAAATAGATGGTTATAAGACACTTGAAGAAGGTCAAGAAGTTTCTTTTGACGTTGCAGAAGGACAAAAAGGACCACAAGCAGAAAACGTAACTATAGCTAGATAGTTAAATTCAAACCTTTAAGAAATTTTTCTTAAAGGTTTTTTTATTGCAATTAATTAGTCTTTTTTACTTTATTAAGGTAAGAGAGACTTTTTTTTTATACATTCATATATTAAATTAAGAGAACTAAATTGATAAAACTAAAATAATAAAAACATTGGAGGAATTAAAATGATTAAAATTAAACATATTTTAGAAACAATATCATTATGTATAGAATTGATGTTTTTTTCAAAAGTAACTTTAAATAAAGATAAAAGTTTATTTGAAGAAGTAGAAAATTGCGGTGTTAAGATAAGATAGAAAATGAAAATGTTAATTTAGGAATAAAAAATATAATTAAATTATTTATAAGAGAAAAAAAGAATAATTAAATGTTAAAATTCATAAAAAATTATGTGTAATGTGTCAAATAAATCCTAAATATGGTATTGTATTTATATCGTACATTTAGGAGACGCTGATATATCTATAAGGCCTCTCTATGAAGGGGAGATTAGGGTGCGGTTATTAAAAACTCGGGGTAAGTTTAAAAATAAATTAACTATTCTATTAGTTTCGGTAGTTATAATGGTTTCAACATTTCTAGGTGTTTTTCAATATATTTTAATTAAAAATACCTTAGAAGATAATTTTGTGCAGAGTAGGAGATTAGTAAGAGAAAGAGTGATGAACATACTGAGTTCATCAGATAAAATGCAATCAATATTGGAAAGTCAGTTAGAAGAACAAGGAAAACCTATATTACAAATGTTAAACGAGGCTTATGTTGACAGAGGAAATGTTGACTTTAATTTAGAAGATTATCTTGATAATAGATCAGATATAGATTTATATATAATAGATGTTAATGATACAGTAATTAGAAGTACTGACAGAAATGATTTAGGGTTAAAGTTTAAACCATGGTCAGATTTTACTTTGTTTTTAGAGAAGGTTAGAGCGGAAAAAAAGTTTGTTTCTTCAAGAGTAAGCTTATCCATAAAAAAGTCTGAAATGAAGAAGTATTGCTATTTACCAAGTGAGGATGGAAAATATATATTTGAGATTGGCTTTTCCATGGAGGAAGAAAATAAAAAATTAGATGGTATGGGACTTGATAACTTTGAAGAAGCTGTTGTTAAGGATAATAAATTTATAGATAGAATAATTTTATTTGATTATCAGGGAATATCTTATAAAAAAGATGGTGATAACAATAATATTTATGTAGGAGAAAAGAATTTAGCCTACTTTGAAGAATCAATTAAATCTATGAATGTAGTAGAGATTGTAGCAGATTTTAATGGGAGAAAATCTTATTATGATTATGTACCCTATGAAATAGTTGGGGCAAAGGGTGCAAATGAAAGAAATGTTGTTCAAATTGTTTATAATGATGCGGAACTTCAAAAAAGTCTAACTAATAGTAAAATGATTGTAATAGCGGTAGTTATATTAGGAACAATTATGGTGGCGGCATTTGGTTTTGTAAGAGGAAAGAAACTCATACATCCTATAGAACAAATTATAGATAGTGTAAATGAAATTTCTAGAGGTAATTTTAATATTAAGATAAATATAAACTCTGGAGATGAAATGCAGATACTAGGAAATAATTTGGAAAAGATGTCAATAGAGATTAAAAATCTACTAGATGAACAGTATAAAGATAAAGAAAATTTGGAGAAACAAAACTTGGAAATATTATCTCAAAAAGAGGAGATAAATGCATTATATGAAGAAACAACAGCCATGAATGAAGAGCTTACCGCCTTGCTTAAGGAAAATGAGAATAGTTATTTTGAAACAGTTAGAGCCTTAGCTAATTCTATTGAAGCAAAGGATTCTTATACAGGTGGACATTGTGAAAGAGTTATGAAGTATTCTTTAGGAATAGCGGATCAATTAGAGCTAAGTGATTATGAAAAAAATAAATTAAGATTTGGTAGTATTTTGCACGATATTGGGAAAATAGGAATACCAGAAAAAATACTTAATTACTCAGGTCACTTTTCACAAGAAGACTATGAAGTTATGAAAAAGCATCCTGAAATTGGTGCAAATATTTTAAGAGAATTAAGTTTTCTTGATGAAAGTGTAAGAATAGTATATGAACATCATGAAAGAGTTGATGGAAGAGGATATCCTAGAGGATTGAAAGATGAGGAAATTGATATGTTAGCCAAAATAGTTTGTGTAGCTGATGCTTATGATGCAATGACAAGTAGTAGGCCGTATAGGAAGCAAGCTATGACAAAAGAAGCTGCTATAGATGAATTAATTAAAAACTCAGGAACTCAGTTTGATAAAACTGTAGTTGATGCATTTGTGGAATATTTAAAGAATGAAGATTTAGGAAAATAAAAAATGGCTGAGGCACTAAATAATTAGTATCTCAGCCATTATCATGTAATTTATTAGTTTATAGCTTTTTTTCTTCTTTTTATTAATACATATGCAATAAGAATGAGGACAGCAGCTACTACTAAATAGTCAGCTATATGTAACCATGAACGGATTATAGTCCAATTTTGACCCATTGCGTATCCAGCATAACCTAAAAGTATGCTCCATAGTAATGACCCTATAAAAGTATAAAACACAAATTTATTAAAATTCATTTTACTTATACCAGCAGGTAAAGAGATAAAGGTTCTAATTATAGGAAGTAATCTTGAAAAGAACGCTATTTTCTCACCATATTTATTGAAATAATTATCACTCATTTCTAAATGCGATTGTGATAATCTTAATTTTTGTGCATATTTCTCAACCAATGGTCTTCCACCTTTTGCACCTATATAATAGATAAAGATAGAGCCGAAAGTTCCTCCTAAAGTTCCTATAATTATTACTATTATAAGATTTAGTTTATTTCCTACATAAGCCTCAGAAGCTAGATATCCACCAAATGGTAAAATAGCCTCGCTAGGGATAGGAATACAAGCACTTTCTAATGCCATAAGAGCGAATATTCCGAAGTATCCAAGTTTTCCAAGGACATATATAGCCCAATTCACTATTAATTCAATCATTTCTATTTATATCTCCTTAACTTCAAATATATTATATTATGACACAAAGTTTGTGAATAATCTAATTAATTAATTATTAAGATAGCCATTGTCATATTTTCTTAATGATTAATATTATATTTATACTTTAAAAATGAATTTATATTCAATAATTAAGCAATTAATGGTAAAAAACGAATAAATATAATTAAACTTTAAAAAAAATAAACAACATATAATGGAAAAGAATAATGAGTATTATAATGTAGTTCTTTATCTAAACACCATTTTCAATATTGATTTGAATTTATAAATCGGTAGAAAAAATATCATTATGGACTAAATTTTGCAATAAAACTTGCAAGAAAATATATATTTATTAAAAAAACTTGAATAAAACTATCATTTATGATATTCTATGAATAAATATAAAATGGATATGAGACAAAGGAGTCGAATTATCTCTGTGAGGTTTTAGGCTCCTTTTTTAAATATGTATGATAATGTATATATATTTATTGAGGCAGTAATGAATAAGGGGGAGTCATATTTGATTAGTTTAAAGAAAGTAAACAAACACTTCGGTAAACTTCATGTATTGAAAGATATAGATTTAGAAGTTAAATCAGGTGAAAAGTTAGTGGTTATAGGTCCAAGTGGTTCTGGAAAAAGTACTCTTATAAGATGTATGAATTATTTAGAAGAACCTTCTTCAGGAAATGTTATAGTCGATGGGGTAGACTTAACAGTAAAAAAAGCACCTGTTGCAAAAGTTAGACAATCTGTAGCAATGGTGTTTCAGGGATTTAATTTATATCCGCATAAAACGGTTTTAGAAAACTTAACTTTAGCACCTATTAAAATACAAAAGGTACCTAAAGCAGAATCAGAGAAGACAGCTCTTGAGTATCTTGATAGGGTTGGGTTAAAACATAAAGCGAATGCTTATCCTTCACAACTATCAGGTGGACAACAACAAAGGGTAGCAATAGCAAGGGCATTAAATATGCATCCTAAGGTAATACTGTTTGACGAACCAACATCTGCTCTTGATCCAGAAATGATTCAAGAAGTTCTAGATGTTATGGTTGGGTTATCTCATGAGAATATAACCATGGTTGTAGTTACTCATGAAATGGGTTTTGCACGTGAAGTTGCAGACCGAGTTATATTTATGGATGGTGGAGAAATAATTGAGGAAGGAAGTCCTGAACATTTCTTTAAAAATCCAACACATGAAAGAACAAAATTGTTTTTAAGCAAAATATTAAGATAATAATTTAAAAGGGGGATTAAAAAATGAAAAAATTATCAACTATTCTTGTGCTAGCTTTATCAGTAGCACTTGCGGGATGTTCTACTGGAGGAAAAACAACTGGAGATGGAGGCACAAAAGACGAGGTACAAGCTATAAAGGATAAGGGAACTTTGAAAGTTGGGGTAAAGGTTGATGTTCCTAACTTTGGATATAAGGATCCTTCAACTGGAAAAATAGAAGGTTTTGAAATTGATATAGCTAAAGCAGTAGCTAAAAAAATTCTTGGAGATGAAAATAAGGTTGACCTTCAAGCTGTTACGGCTAAAACAAGAGGTCCTTTGCTTGATAGTGGAGAAGCAGATATGATAGCGGCTACTTTTACAATCACTGAAGAAAGAAAACAAAGTTACAATTTCTCAGAACCATACTTTGTAGATGCTGTTGGACTACTTGTTAAAAAGGATTCTGGAATTAAGTCTTTTAAGGACTTAGATGGTAAAAAGATAGGGGTTGCTCAAAGTGCTACTTCAAAAACTGCTCTACAAGCAGAAGCTGATAAACTTGGAATAAAAGTAGAATTCTCAGAATTCGCTAGTTACCCAGAAATAAATACTGCATTAACTTCTGGTAGAGTAGATTGTTTCTCTGTTGATGGATCTATCTTATCTGGATATGTGAATGATAGTACAGAAATATTGCCAGACAAATTTTCACCACAAGATTATGGTATAGCCTCTAAGAAAGATAATACTGCACTTGCAAAAGTTATTGACGATACAATTAAAGAATTAAAATCAAATGGAGAATTAGATAAGTTGAAGACTAAGTGGGGTCTTAAGTAATGACAGGACCATTTGCGTGGTTTAAATGGGAGGCTCTTTTTAAAGATTGGACAATATTTAGAGACGGTTTCCTAACAACATTAACAGTATCTCTCTTAGGGTTAGCTTTAGCTCTGGTATTAGGAGTATTTTTTGGTATGTTATCAGCTTCTAAGATTAAAATCTTTGAAGTAATAAGTAGAGTGTATGTAGAATTTATTCAAAATACACCATTAGTAATTCAAGTATTCTTTTTATTTAATGCGTTACCTTTAATAGCTAATATAGTGTTGCCAGTAAAAACAATAGGAATATTGGCAGTAGGAATATATCATGGAGCATATATTGCAGAGGTTGTTAGAGCTGGTATATTATCTATAAATAAAGGCCAGCTAGAGGCTGCTTTTTCTCAAGGATTTAACTATTGGGAAGCTATGAGGTATATAATATTACCTCAAGCTAAAGTAGTTATGTTACCTCCATTAACTAATCAGGCTGTTAACTTAGTTAAAAATACTTCAGTTTTAACTATGATAGCTGGAGGAGATTTAATGTATAGATCTGACTCCTGGGCTAATGAAAAAATGTATTATGGACCTGCTTATGTAATAACAGGATTGTTATATTTAGCAATATGTCTACCTTTAGCGACTTTAGCAAGAAAGCTTGAGTCGGCTGATTATAATAATGTTCAACATGTAGTAGAGGATGAACCAGAACTAAGTTATAAGAGGGAGGCGACAGCATGATAAAAGAAGTGTTAAATCCTGTTAATATTAAGTTTTTGCTACAAGGTTTTTCGTTAACTCTCTATATATCTGTAATATCAATACTTTTAAGCATAGTTTTTGGAACTATTTTAGGTGTTTTAAGAAGTTCAAGTAAAGGTATATTAGGGAAGCTATCTTCAATATATATTGAAGTGGTTAGAAATACACCTCTTCTTTTATGGATATTTTTTATAAGGTTTGTATTTAGAATGCCAGCTGTAAATGCAGGAATACTAGCATTTACAATATTTACTACTGCTATAATAGGTGAGGTAGTAAGAGGAGGGCTAAGTTCAGTTAAAAAGGGTCAGTGGGAAGCTGCTCAGTCTCAAGGATTTAACACCTTTCAGACCTTAAGATATGTAATACTTCCACAGGCTTTTAAAAATATGATACCAGCAATACTTTCTCAGTTTGTAACGGTAATAAAGGATACATCATTTTTATGGGCTGTAGGGGTTGAGGAGATAACAGGTAAAAGTATGATTTTAATGGGAGCTTATGCTACACCTACACAAGTATTTACATTATATACAACTGTGGCTTTAATATACTTTGTGGTTAACTATTTAATATCAATTGTGTTTAGAGCGCAACATGCTAGATTGTCATTGCAAGGATAGTATATTTAGTATAAAAAGAGTGATTATTAATTTATATAAATTAATAATCACTCTTTTTTCTTGACATTTTATTCTAGTTTAAATATAATTTAAAATAACAAAACGTGATAAAAGATAACATCACGTAATATCAATAAGTTATTTATAAGCACGGAGTTGTGTTATGTTATTTTTCATATACAACAAGGTGCTTTTTTTGTTTGTAAATAGCTAAAGCTATTTATATATAAATTAAAGGGGGCTATAAAATGAAAAACAAAAAAATTATTACTACAACAATTTTAGTACTAGCTATGCTTTTTTCAGTAATAGGGTGCAGTAAAAAAGATGATTCAGCATCTAAAGAGCAGGAAAATGAACCAGAAGTAACAATTACAGTATCCGCAGCAGCAAGTTTAAAGGATGCTATGACAGAATTACAGACATTATATAAAAAAGAAAGATCTAATGTAACTATTACGTATAATTTTGGTTCATCAGGTTCATTACAACAACAGATTGAACAAGGAGCACCAGCAGATATATTTATGTCAGCTGCCCAAAAACAAATGACTTCACTAACAGAAAAAGACTTAATACTCAAAGACAGTAAAAAAGATTTATTAGAAAATAAGGTTGTACTTATAACGGCTAAGGATAATACTAATATTAAGGATTTTAGTGATTTAACTAGTGACAGTGTTAAAAAGGTTGCATTAGGAGAAACAAAAAGTGTTCCAGTAGGGCAATATTCAGAAGAAGCTTTAAAAAAGATTGGGATATTTGATAAAATCCAAGGTAAAACAGTTTATGCTAAGGATGTAAAAGAAGTTCTTGCTTGGGTAGAAACAGGGAATGCTGACGTCGGAATGGTATATGCTACAGATGCTAAAGTATCTGATAAAGTTAAGGTAGTTAAGGAAGCGGAAGAAGGAAGTTATACTAAGGCTATTTATCCGGTAGCAGTTTTGAAAGATAGTAAAAATGTTGATGCAGCAAAAGCTTTTGTGGATTTTATATCTAGCGATTCTGGAAAAGCTATATTCGAAAAATATGGATTTAGCGCTTTGAAGTAATTAATAATTTAAGGTGGTGTAATAGTGACTATGGATTTAACACCTATATGGATTTCTTTAAAAACAGCATTTGTTTCTACTATAATAACATTTTTTATAGGAATTTTAATTGCACAGCTTATGAATAAATATCAAGGGAGGCTTAAAGGTTTATTTGATTCAATACTAACATTGCCATTAGTATTACCACCTACAGTAGTTGGATTTTTTCTATTACTTATATTCGGGAAAAATGGACCATTTAAAACAATACTTGAAAAATTAGATACTCAGATTATTTTCTCATGGTCTGCAACTGTTTTAGCAGCTGTAGTTGTAACCTTTCCGCTTATGTATAGAACAGCAAGAGGAGCTTTTGAACAAATAGATTCAAATGTTTCTAATGCAGCAAGAACTCTTGGTGCATCTGAATGGACTATATTTTGGAAAGTCACAGTTCCACTTGCTTGGCCAGGAATAGCAGCAGGCACTATACTATCCTTCACTAGAGCGTTAGGAGAATTTGGAGCAACATTGATGATTGCAGGTAATATACCAGGGAAAACTCAAACTATACCCGTTGCTATATTTTTTGCAGCGGAAGGTGGAGAAATGGACAAAGCTTTGATGTGGGTATTACTTATAGTAGGAATATCTTTTACAGTAATAATTTTAATGAATTATTGGTCTGAGTATCAAGGTAAATACCTGTCTAAGAAAAGAGGAAAGAATTATGGCGTTATTAGTTGACATAGAAAAGGTCCTTCAAGGTTTTACTTTAAAAGTTAAGTTAGATATAGGTGATGAAACACTTGGTTTATTGGGGCAATCAGGGTGCGGGAAAAGCATGACCTTAAAATGCATAGCTGGAATTGAAACTCCTACAAAAGGAAAAATAATATTAAATGGAAAAACATTATTTGATTCAGAAAAAGGAATTAATGTACCTATAAAGAATAGGAAAGTGGGCTATTTGTTTCAAAATTATGCATTGTTTCCTAACATGACAGTTTTGCAAAACATTCAATTTGGATTAAAAGATTTATCGGAAAAAGAGAGAGAAAAAATAGCTCAAGATAAAATCAATATGTTCCAGCTTAATGGATTAGAGAATAGGTATCCTTCACAATTATCAGGAGGTCAGCAACAGAGAGTAGCTATTGCTAGGGCTTTAGCTGTTGATCCAGAGATTTTGTTATTAGATGAACCATTTTCAGCTTTAGATAATTTTCTAAAAAGTCAGGTTGAAAAAGAATTAATGGATGTTATTAATTCGTATGGAAGAACCGTGATATTTGTTTCTCATAACATGGATGAGGTATATAGAATATGTGATAATATTAAGATTATCTCTAATGGTAGAGAAGAAGCAAGTGGAACTAAAAAAGAAATATTTGAAAGACCTCCAACATTAATTTCAGCTAGGTTAACAGGGTGTAAAAATTTCTCTAAGGTAAAAATAATATCAGATAATGAACTAGAAGCATTAGATTGGGGATGTAGAATATACACTAAAGAAAAAACAAAAGAAAACATATCCTACATAGGGATAAGGGCTCATCATATAAAGATAGCAGAAAATAATTCTGAAAACAATATATACAGAAGTAGAATTGTAGAATTTAGTGAAACACCCTTTAGTACTACAGTATATTTAGAAATTATAAGGGACGGAAGAAAAAATAAATTTTTACATTGGGAGATATCAAAGGATTTGTGGGAGAAACTTCAGGGGAATACAGAAGAACTTAATATAATAATACCAGATGATAAGGTTATTCTAATGAGAGAAACCTAAAGTAATAAGGATGTTTAACTAATATAAGTTAAACATCCTTATTTTATGTTAGAGAAAATTTTTTATTATAATCGAAGTCATTAGAATCTTGTTTAGTAGTACCTTCTTTAAATTTATCTAATCCTATTCTAAGAATAAAATCACTAGCCTTTTCACCAAAATTAGCATTAAGTTGGTAATAAGTAATAGCTTTTTCAAAAAGATTATATGCTTCGTCTTGAGGTAAATCTATTCCTATAATATCAGCAACCCTTGGGTGAAATCCAGAAGAACCACCAACAGTAACTCTAAATCCTGTAACATCTGCAATTATTCCAAAATCCTTAGAATATACACCACCACAAGCATTTCTACAACCTGCAATTCCTATTTTGGTTCTGTTAGGCATAGCTGAACCATGATATTTTTTAGAAATTATCATACCTAGACCCATGATGTTAGCTTTAGACCTTTTGCAAAAAGCAGATGGACATATCTCAACATTTTTAACGGAATAAATATTTTTTACAGCAGGCTCCATCCCGAGTTCAGCCCATATATAAGGAAGATCTTCTTCCTTAAGATTAGTAATTAAAATTCTTTGACCAGAAGTTAATTTTAAAACTCCCTTATATTTTTTAGCTACCTCACCTATTTTAATTAGGTTATCAGGAGTTATAAAACCTCCTGGAATATGTGGAGTTATACCAAAGGTTCTTACACCATTTCTAACTTTTTGTAAATTACCGTAATAAGCCATAAAAATCCCCCATAAAAAGTTCTTTATGTATATATTTTAATTTAAAATATAGGTTTTGTAAGTATCTTAGGTTACAGAACTTCAACATTGTCTTTATACTCTATATTAGTAACTTCACCAGCTTCACTTATTTTTAGACCTTTGCCATGTTTCATATCATTAACCCAAGTACCCAAGTACTTATCTCCCTCAACATATGACAAAATCCCATATCCGTGGCAAGCATCATTTAACCATTCCCCTGTATAACTATCACCATTTTCCCAGTTATATATTCCTTGACCAGACTTAACATCATCTTTCCAACTACCTATATAGCTTTCTCCATCAGGCCAAGTATAGATTCCATATCCATCTTTTAGATCTTTTTTCCAAGAACCTATGTATTTTTCTCCATCAGCCCAAGTTAAAGTTCCTTCACCATCCATTAAATCGTCTTTCCAGAAACCTTCGTATTTACTTCCATTAGAAAATATAAATGTTCCAAAGCCATGTTTTTTACCATCTTTTCGTTCGCCTTTATAAACGCCAGAAGTACCGTGATGACTATTATTGTTTGAAGTAGGTACAAAATTAATTTTTGCTGCATTTAAGTTTTTTATATTAATAGATTTCATGATATCAATCTCCTTGTAATCATTTGTTTTATAATCTATAGTATAGCATATTATTTGTAAATATATAAATGATTATATATTTCAATATTTTATCAGTTATGGTATTATATTTTAGTGAAACAAATAACAAATAAATGGGGGATATATTATGATGAGTTGTTATATTTACTTAACACCAGCAGCATATAATTTGGAAAAACCTGATGTAGAATTAGAAGCTTTTTCAGTTAGAAGAGATGGAGATTATCTTATGATTGAAGATAAGGATGGTTATAGTCATATAGTGAATTTGATAGATGTATTTGCAGTAACATATAAATAGAGGAGTCCTATGATTAATATTAACATGTATGAGGTCTATGAAAATTGGAGAAGTGGATTAGGTAAGTTTAAGTGGAGTTTAGTTTCTACTCCATTTGCGTCTTCAAAACATATAGTTAAGGATTTAATTTTGGATGATTATTTAAAAAAGAAAACCATTGATGATATATTAGATGATTTCTCTAAAGATTTAATAGTAAATCAGAAAGAAGATGAGATTATTATTTTTGATTTTGATGGAGAAAGGTCTTTAGATTTAGCTTTTAATTTAAATAAGGAATACATGATTAATCCAATACTCATATTTGCTCATATATTTCATTTAAATGGAATTGTTGGAAGTAAGGATATGCTTAATAAACTGATTAAATATTCTTATGGATTAAAAAATGAAAATAGTAAGTATGGAATATTTTTAGATTATAATAGATTTAGCAGTAAAGAATATAATCCAAGAGAGTGTTTTAATAATCAGTACAGGCTCACAGAGGAGGAAATGCCCTACATTGAGGATTTTATCAAGGCTGGAATAGATAAAGTCATAGTGATTTCTAAAGCGCCAATAAAGATAGATATTAAGGAATATATAGATTATATTAAAAGTAGTGAACTTAAACTTGAAGTACACTTAATAGAGTAATTTATATAATGAGGAGAATTAATGGAGAAAAAGTGGAAGAAAAAAGCTATATCACTTACATTGATAACTACTGTAACAGTAGGAGCACCTAGTATTTTTCTTGGGTGTAATGATCCTAAGATTCAAGAGACTATAGGAGAAGATACAGAAGACACTGCATATCACGGAACTGGAGACACACCTTTCATTTTTCCTAAAAACTCAGAAATAGATGAACAAAATAATAATAGCAGTGGGGGTTCTTCTACCCATGTTATAGGGTATAGAAGCACAGGATGGCTTACATGGAAAAATGCATCAACAAATAATGATGATACTAAATATAATTCAACAGATAAGAATTCAAAATCTAAAGGATATTCATCATTTATTAGAGAAAGCTCATCTTCTTAAAAGCCTAGGAAGGATATTATTATGTATAAAGATTATTGGGACAAACTTCTTTTTCACTATAAACTTATTCATTCCAAGAGCTTTAAAAATGTATACTCAGATATTCCTTATTTTATGAAGCCTAAAATCTATGAAGAGTTTATAGAAACTGCTAAACATATAAACAATATAGCACTAAGGGTTCAAAATGGAATCAATTCTGAGTTTAGTGATTTTAAAAAATATATTCCAAAGTTTAACTACATGGAGGAAATAATATCTCTTACAAGAGAACCTATACCTGTTTTTTGGAGTAGATTTGATGGATTTATAAGAGCGGAAAATAAGGATAAGCGTATATTTTATAGTGAATTTAATTATGATAAACCATGTGCTGAGAGAGAATGTATGGTAGCAGAAGAAACGTTAAAACATAATAATGTAAATAACGGCTTCTATAACAAGATAATAGGAAGTTTCTATGATATTAAAGATAAGTATTATGGATCTAAAAATATAAATGTAGCATTTTTAGTAGATCCAGCACATTATGAGGAGGCACATTTAGCACTATTATTTCAAGAACAGTTATATAGAGATGATATTAAAATTATTATAACTGCAGCTGAAAATATATATGTGTATAATGATGAGACTTTTTGTTTTGATAATAAAATAGAAATAATATTAAGGCTTTATCCAACTGAATATTTATATGAGATAAAAGATATACACAAATTACTAACTTTATTTAATGATAATAAGATTTTAATATTAAATGATCCAAGAGTAATAATTTCTCAGTGCAAAAATCTTTACTCATACCTTTGGAAGTTAGTTGATAATAAGGATAGTAGATTAAATGAAAAAGAGAGAGAAGTAATAATTAAAACTCTCCCATATACAGAAGAATTAACAAATTTTAATATAGAAAAAGCAATAAAGAGAAAAAATGATTTTGTTATAAAACCTATATACGGAAGATATAGCGAGGATGTTTTTATAGGTTCCTTACATAGTGAAATAGAGTGGGAACAGTCAATTGAATATATTAAAAATGAAATGTATATTAAACCTTTTATACTTCAAGAATTTTGTAAACAAAAAAGAGAATTGAGTTATTATTATGATGGAAATTTTAGAAGATCAACTAAAGGTTATGGGAATTATGGAGTTTTTTTATCTAATGATAAAGTTATAGGTATGTGTGTTAGATGGAATCCAGATTACCTAACTGTAGACGACTATACTTGGTTTACACCTATAGGAGTAAAAGAGGAAGTTTTTAAAGAGAAAGATACTGATTTATATATAGAAGATATAGAGACAAAGATGGTTATAGACGGGGAGTTTACAGGAATATACTCTCATGATAAACCTTATATAAGAACATCACTTGCAATTTTAGAAGAAGAAAAGTTTAATGAACTGAAATATGCTTCAGAAAAACTTTTGAAGATATTTAAGAAAACTAGAAATCATTTATTAGAAAATATAAATTTATATGAGGATATTTTAAGTATTAATGGGCTTGGTGAATTAATGAAAAAAGAATTATCCAGTGAACTTTCTTTTATAGGAAGGATGGACTGGATATTAGACATACATGATAATTGGAAGGTTCTAGAGATTAACGGAGAGACGCCAGCGGGAATATGTGAAGCTGTATATGTGGAAGAAATTATCCTAAAAGAATGCGATATAGATGAGGGCTTTGAAAGAATTAATAAAGACTTAAAGAGGAAGATAATAGGTCAAGGAAAGAGTCTTGTAGAAAGCTACGATGTAGATAATCCTACCATTGCCTTTGTAGCTTTAACTTATTATGAAGATTGGGTAAATACAAATGCTCTTTATAGGATTTTTAAAGAAACATCTGATTATAGTTGTATTTATGGAAATATAGAAGACTTAGTAATTGAGGGAGAGAAGGTATATCTCTATGGAACTGAGGTTGATATAATTTTCAGGTATTATCCACTTGACTGGTTTATTAAAGAAGATAATGCTAACTTAAAAAATCTCATAAGCTTAGTTAACGACAAGGTTTTTTTCTTAAATCCTATTAACACTATAATTATGCAATCAAAAAGCTTTTTCTCAATAATATATGCACTTATAGAAAGAGATTTTTACACAATAGAGGAACTCGGATTTATAAAAAAATATATACCTTTTACTACTTTCGATTTTAATGAATTAAAGTCAAATGAGTTTTTGATTAAGCCCATTTTAGGAAGAGAAGGCAAAAAGATTACGCTTAGTCATGATTTGGAGAAAATTCCTGATGAGGATATAATTTTTCAGGAGAGAGTTTTTCAAAAAGGGAATGAAGATGGAGAATTTGTAGTTATAGGTACATATTTTACTGGAGATGAATTTGCAGGAGTTTACACAAGAATAGGGGGAGAAGTCACCTCAAAAGATTGTACTTTTATTACTTTAATGAAAGGGATTAAAGACTAAGTATGAGAAGAAAACTAAAAAAATTAAGAAGATTAAACAAACTTAGAAATCATAAAAAGTATAAGTATGACAAGAAACCTATAATAGCAACTAGCTCACCAAGTATTAAGAAAATAGTAGGGGTTGGTCTTGTAGCAATAGGTTTATTAGTAATTATAACTAGTGCTATAGGAATTGTTACAAGTAAACAAACAATATCTGTTTTTAGTGGAAAAGAGTACCTAAAATCTTTAGGTGTAGATTCAAGTTCAAAATATGAAGATAATATACTAGAGACTTATAATCTTGAGGTTTTTGAAGGCGTGGTATTAGGGAGAAGCGAATTAAATGGAGAGAATAGATTTATATTTTGTGTAAACAAAGATGGAGTAGTATCTTATGATACTGAAATAACTGAAGTTCAGGGAGAAATAGTACTATCTAGTGAATATTTAAATAATGGAAAAGTTACAGTTTATAATAGATTTTATGAAAATAACGAAGGAAAAAAGGTTAAGACCTATTATTATAAAATCTATTGTGATATATCTCAAGTTAAAGATATGAACATTTGATTTATAGGGGTTAGTAATAAAGATAAATTACTAACCTATTTTAATGAATTTGGGCTGGGGGAAATAATGAATTATACATATATATTAGAATGTTCAGATGGAAGTTATTATACTGGATGGACAAATGATTTAAATAAGAGAATAGAAAAACATAATGGTGGAACAGGAGCTAAATACACTAAAGGTAGGAGACCTGTTAAGCTAAAATATTATGAGGAGTTTGAAAGTAAACAAGAAGCTATGAAAAGGGAGTATGAAATAAAAAAATTACCACGCAAAGATAAAGACAAACTTATAAAGGATTATAATGGAAGGGAAAATATTTAAAAAAAGTATAAGTATTTTTAGTTTACATTCGATAAATAAATAAGAATAATTATTATTTGTTAATTATACGTAGAATTTTACGGGAGGATAAAGATGAAAAAAATAGGGACAAAAATAGTGTTACTTACAATGTTAATAGCAATAAGTACAGGTATAATAACAGGATTAACATCAGTACTACAAATAAATTCCATAAAGCAAGGATTTCTAAATAGTAAAAAAGAACAGATGTTAAATACATATAATCAAACAATAAAAGAACAAGTTGAAACAGTTATAACAATGTTAGATGGAGTAAATAGTAAATATAAAAAAGGGGAAATAACTTTAGAAGAGGCTAAATCAGAAGGTGCAGCTCTACTAAGAACCATAAGATATGGTAAGGAGGGTTATTTTTGGGCAGATAATGTTGATGGAACTAATGTAGCCATGTTAGGTCAATCTGTAGAAGGAACAAATAGATATGAATCTAAAGATGCTAATGGCACGTATTTCATTAAAGAAATAATTAAAAATGGAAAAAATGCTGATGGTGGATATACAGAATATTATTTCCCTAAAGCTGGGGAATCAGAAGCATCTGCAAAAAGAGCATATAGTAAATATTATGAGCCTTTTGGATGGGTTGTAGGAACAGGAAATTATATAGATACAATAGACAATACTATAGCAGAAGAATCAAATATAATTTCTGAGATGATATCAAAGCAAGTTGTTACACTCATAACAATAATAGGAGCAATCATTATTGTGGCAATAGCAATAGGTTGGATTGTAGGAAAGAGAATTTCAAAACCAATATTAAAGGTTACTGAATTAGTTAATAAAACATCTAAGCTTGATTTAGCTTATGATGAGAGTTTTGAAGTTATTAAGAATTATAAAGATGAAACGGGTATTATGGCAGAAGCGGTTATAAACCTAAGAAAAGAAATTAGAGAAATAATAGAAAATTTAAAGGAACATGCAGAAAGTTTGTCTACTAACTCAATAGTTTCTTTAGAGGGAGCTGAAAATACCTCAAATGGTATACAAGCTATTTCAGCAACTATGGAAGAATTAGCAAAAGGATCAGTAGAACAAGCTAAGAATTATCAGGATATAGTAGATATATTTAACAACTTCACAGATAAGATATCACATGTAGTTAGTGGGGCTGAAGAACTTAAAAACATATCTAAGAATACTAAGGAAGCCAATACTAAAGGAAGAGATAGTTTAGATATATTAGTTAATAAATTTGAAGAGAATAAGTTAGCTTTAGAAGATATAGGAAAAAATATATATGCGCTTTGGAATCAATCAACATCCATAGGCAACATAGTTAATAAAATAGGTGAAATCGCAGAACAAACTAATCTTTTAGCTTTAAATGCGGCTATTGAAGCAGCGAGAGCTGGGGAACAAGGAAGAGGTTTTGCTGTAGTTGCAGATGAAGTTAGGAAGCTCTCAGAAGAAGTAAACAATGAAACTAAAGAAATAGCAGCTGTTATTAAAGAAATTCAGCTTGAGGTAAACAATTCTCAAAAAAGTATGGATAAAGGTAGAGAATTATTAGTAGCAGTAAACTCTGCAGTTAATGATACTACTGAGGTATTTAACTTAATTGAAAACAGTACAGATAACTCATTGGAGAAAATTAATAACCTGTATACGAATATAAATTCAGTGGATAAAGATAAAAATGGAGTAATGGATTCTATTCAATCAGTATCAGCAATAACAGAGGAATCCGCAGCTGGATTGGAAGAAGTGTCGGCTTCAATGCAAGAACAAAATGCTACAACAGAAATTGCAGTAGTATTAGCAGAACAGTTAAAGGCGATTTCTTCAGATTTGGATGAGATAATAAATAAATTTAATATTTAAAAAAGAGGGTATTATGAAGTGGATATTGAAATCATTTCTCATAATACCCTCTTTACATTTGTCTCATTATATGATAATTTAAATATATAGACCTCCCCCTGGGGGTGGGTACGTGAATAGGAGGGAATTATGAAAGAAAAAGTTTTTAAAATAGAGGGAATGACATGTGCTGCTTGTTCAAATGCAGTAGAAAGAACTTCAAAAAAACTTCAAGGAGTTTCAAGTGCATCTGTTAATTTAGCAACAGAGAAATTAACAATTTCCTATGATGAAGGAGCTTTATCAGAGGATAACATTATTAAGGCTGTAGAAAAAGCAGGATTTAAAGCTATAGACTTAGAGCCACAAGTTAAAGTTGAACTTATAAATAAAACTTTGGATATACAAGGAATGACTTGTAGTGCTTGTGCTAAAGCTGTAGAAAGAGCTGTTAATAAACTAGAGGGAGTAAATAGTGGAAATGTTAATTATGCTACAGAAAAACTTACTATAGAGTATGATAGTTCAAGGGTTAAAACGGCTGAAATAGTAGCAGCTATAGAAAAAGCAGGCTATAAAGCAATAGAAAAGGAACAAAAAATAGAAGAAAAAGAAGATACTAAGTTAAAAGAATCTAAAGCATTGTGGAAAAGGTTCATAGTTTCTACTGTATTTACAATACCTCTATTGGTTATAGCTATGGGACATATGATGGGACTTATGCTTCCCAATATTATAGAGCCTATGCATAATCCCATGAATTTTGCTATTATTCAATCAATATTGGTTATTCCTGTAGTAGTAGCAGGACAAAAATTCTTTAAGGTAGGATTCAAATCATTATATTCAGGACATCCTAATATGGATTCATTGATTGCTATTGGTAGTTTAGCAGCAGTGTTATATGGATTATTTGCGATATACCAAATATCTCAAGGAAACCATGATTATACTATGGATTTATATTTTGAATCTGCAGCTACTATATTAACCTTAATTACTTTAGGAAAATATTTAGAAAGTATAACTAAAGGAAGAACTTCAGAGGCTATAAAAAAGCTTATGGGTCTAGCACCTAAGACTGCAACCATAATTAAAAATGGAAAAGAATTAGTGATTCCTATAGATGAAGTTATAGTAGGAGATGTAATATTAGTTAAACCAGGCGAAAAACTTCCTGTAGATGGAGAAGTAGTAGAAGGGTTAACCTCTATAGATGAATCTATGCTTACTGGAGAGAGTATTCCGGTTGAAAAGACTATTGGTTCAAAGGTTATAGGAGCATCAATAAATAAAAATGGTTCTATAAAATATAAAGCAACAAAGGTTGGAAAAGATACAGCATTAGCGCAAATTATAAAGCTAGTTGAGGATGCTCAAGGGACTAAGGCTCCAATAGCAAAACTTGCAGATATAATATCAGGATACTTTGTACCAGTAGTTATAACTTTAGCTATATTATCAGCGGGAGTATGGTATTTTGTAGGAAAAGGACCTATATTCTCTTTAAGTATATTTATATCAGTTTTAGTAATTGCTTGCCCTTGTGCATTAGGACTTGCAACACCTACAGCAATTATGGTAGGTACAGGTAAAGGTGCAGAGAATGGTGTATTAATTAAAGGTGGAGAAGCACTAGAAACCACTCATAAAATTCAAACTATAGTATTCGATAAAACAGGTACTATAACAGAAGGAAAACCTAAGGTTACAGATATAATAACTAATGGATATGATGAAAATGAATTATTAATATATGCCGCAAGTGCAGAAAAAGGATCAGAACATCCTCTTGGAGAAGCTATAGTAAAGGGTGCTGAGGAGAGAAACTTAGAATTTAAAAAAGTAGATAACTTTAATGCTATTTCAGGAAAAGGTATTGAAGGAATCATAGATGGTAAGAGATTTGTATTAGGTAATTTAAAATTAATGAATGAAGAAAGTATACACCTTAGTAGTTTTAGTGAAGCTTCAGACAAATTAGCTAAAGAAGGAAAAACTCCTATGTATGTAGCAGAAGAAGGTAGGCTTATAGGTATTATTGCTGTTGCAGATACTTTAAAGGAGAGCTCAAAAAAGGCAGTAGAAACACTTCATAAAATGGGAATAAAAGTTGCTATGTTAACTGGAGATAATAAGAACACAGCTGAAGCTATAGCTAGACAAGTAGGAATAGATACAGTAATAGCTGAAGTTTTACCAGAAAATAAAGCACAGGAAGTTGAAAGACTACAAAATCAAGGTTTGAAAGTTGCCATGGTTGGAGACGGTATAAATGATGCTCCAGCTTTAGCTAAAGCAGATATAGGAATTGCAATAGGTTCAGGTACAGATGTAGCAATAGAATCAGCGGATATAGTTTTAATGAGAAGTGACCTTATGGATGTACCTACAGCTATTCAGCTAAGTAAGAAGACAATAAAAAATATAAAGGAAAATTTATTCTGGGCATTTGCTTATAATACTTTGGGAATTCCAGTTGCTATGGGAATATGGTATGCTTTAGGTGGAAGACTATTAAATCCAATGATAGCAGCATTAGCTATGAGTTTTAGTTCAGTATCAGTGTTATTAAATGCTTTAAGACTTAAGGGATTTAAACCTGTTAAATAGTAATATACATTTTTAAGGAGGAATAAATTATGAAAAAAATAACAATAGAAGGAATGTCTTGTGGACATTGTAAAGCAAGAGTAGAAAAGGCACTAAGTGAATTAGATGGAATAACTTCAGCAGTTGTAGATTTAGAAGCTAAAACAGCTACAATAGAGGGAGAAACATCAGATGAAATTTTAAGAGAAGCTATAGATGATGCAGGATATGATGTTATATCAATAGAATAATCAATTTTTCTAAAAGTAGAGATGCTAAACTATTTTAATAGGAGCATCTCTTTTTCTGTATATATTGGAAAATAAAATAATAATAATGTAGAGAATAATAAATGTTTGGAGGAATTTTTATGAACCCACTATGGGTAACAAGTGGAATAGGCATTATTGCCTTAATATTTTCATTCTTAACTGCAAGTTGGATTGGGAAAAAGGAGGTAAAGGATAAAAAATTGAATGAAATTTCATCCTATATTCAGGATGGAGCTATGGCATTTTTGAAAAAGGAGTATAGATATTTAGCTGTATTTATTGTAGTAGTATTTGTAGCTATTTCTATTTTTCTAAACATAAACACAGCTATTTGCTTTTTAACAGGAGCATTATTCTCTATATTATCAGGGTTTATTGGGATGAAGGTAGCGGTAAAGGCTAATGTCAGAACTACAGAGGGTGCAAAAGATGGGATAAGTAAGGCTTTATCTTATGCATTTTCTGGAGGTTCAGTAATGGGGTTATCAGTAGTAGGATTAGGTATACTTGGATTGAGTTTATTGCTAATTATATTTAAATTTAATGGAGAGTATGTAACCGGATTTGGACTTGGTGCTTCTTCTATAGCGCTTTTTGCTAGAGTTGGAGGCGGCATATATACAAAAGCTGCAGATGTTGGAGCGGATCTAGTAGGAAAGGTTGAAGCTGGAATTCCAGAGGATGATCCTAGAAATCCAGCTGTAATTGCAGATAACGTTGGTGATAATGTTGGTGATGTTGCTGGGATGGGTGCAGATTTGTTTGAATCTTACGTAGGAGCTATTATTTCAGCTATAACATTGGGATTAATAATTAATATAACTAAAGGTAATGAAGAGGCACTATATCCTATTGCATTATGTGGCATAGGGGTAATAGCTTGTATAATAGGTTCTATTTCTATAAGATACAGTAAGGGCGATAATCCCCAAAAGATTTTAAATAGAGGAACATATATTGCATCAGCTATAACCATGGTAGCAGCAGCTTTTTTAAGTAAATATTATCTAGATAGTTATAAAGGATTTGTGGCTGTTTTGTCAGGGATTTTAGTAGGAATATTGATAGGTAAAATAACTGAAATTTACACATCTTCAGACTATAGATCAGTTAAAGAAATTGCTAATGAATCAAAAACTGGAGCAGCTACTAATATTATAGCTGGTCTAGCTGTAGGTATGAAATCAACAGTGGCACCTATAATTTTAATATGCATAGGTGTGTTAGTAGCATATTTCTCTATGGATGGAAATACTACAACATTAAATGGGCTATATGGAATAGCATTATCTGCGGTAGGAATGTTATCTACAACGGGAATTGTAGTTGCTGTGGATGCCTATGGACCAATAGCTGACAATGCAGGCGGGATCGCAGAAATGGCAGGACTAGATAAATCAATTAGAGATATAACAGATAAATTAGATTCAGTAGGGAACACTACAGCTGCAATAGGTAAGGGATTTGCAATAGGTTCAGCTGCACTTACAGCTTTAGCCCTATTTGCTTCTTATGCACAAAGTGTAAAAATAGAAGAAATTGATTTATTAAACCCACTAACCTTGGTAGGGCTTTTAATGGGAGGAATGATTCCATTTTTATTTGCTGCACTTACGATGGAATCTGTAGGAAAAGCGGCAGTAAAGATGGTGGAAGAAGTCAGAAGACAATTTAGAGAAAAACCAGGAATAATGGAGGGGAAAGATGACCCAGATTATTCTACCTGTGTTGAAATTTCTACAGAAGCTGCTTTAAAGGAAATGATAATACCAGGAATATTGGCAATAATTATACCTATAGCTACAGGACTGTTATTAGGGAAAGATGCTTTAGCGGGCTTATTATGTGGAGCTGTTTCCACTGGAGTATTAATGGCAATATTAATGGCTAATGCAGGTGGTGCTTGGGATAATGCTAAAAAATATATAGAGTCAGGACAGCTTGGTGGTAAAGGAAGCGATGCTCATAAAGCTGCTGTTACTGGAGATACAGTGGGAGATCCATTTAAAGATACCTCAGGACCATCTATGAATATATTGATAAAATTAATGACTATAGTATCTTTGGTATTTGCACCTTTGATTGCAGAATATGGAGGAGTTTTGTTAAATTTATTTAAATAGACCTTAAGATGGCATGTATTCTTTTATTCCATAGTTTTGTGATATAATGAACTAGTAAATATTTCTTGAATTATAATAATTTATAATGTGAAGAATATAAACAAATCCAAGTATACGGAGGACAATAAATGGGAATAAAAGAAACAATATTAAATTTCATGAAAGAACAGGCTTACAGGCCAATGGATATACAAGAATTAAGCCAAGTTTTTGATATACAAAGAGATGAGTATAAAGCATTTAAAAAATGTATTAAATCTATGGAAAGAGAAGGCTTAATTATTAGGAATAAAAATGATAAGTTAGGTGTTCCAGAAAGAATGGGTTTAATAACTGGTAAACTTCAGGTTCATCAAAAAGGCTTCGGTTTTTTAATACCTGATGAAGAAGGAAGACAAGACGTGTTTATTCCAAGTTCGAACATGAATGGAGCCTTAAATGGAGACAGAGTAGTAGCAAAGATTCTTAAAGAAGATGTTGGAGCTAAAAAATGTGAAGGTGAAATAAGAGAAGTAATAGAAAGAGCTAATAGAAGCTTTGTAGGAGTATATGAAGATTCTAAAAATTTTGGATTTGTAGTTCCAGAAGATAAGAGGATTCAAAATGATGTTTTTATATCTAGAAAGGATAGAAATGGAGCCGAAACTGGAGATCTAGTTATAGTTGAAATAGTTAAATGGGCAGATCAAAGAAGAAATCCAGAAGGCGTAGTTACAGAGGTTTTAGGTAAAAAAGGTGAAAAAGGGCTAGATATACTAACGATTATTAAAAAATATGGACTTCCGGAAGAATTTCCAGATAAGGTTCTCAACTTTGTAGAAGGAATAGAAGAAGAAATTTCAGATAAAGATTTAAAAGGAAGAAAAGACCTTAGAAATATAAAAATGGTAACTATTGATGGAGAAGATGCTAAAGATCTAGATGATGCTGTATCCATTGAGAAATTAAAAGATGGAACTTATAAATTAGGAGTCCATATAGCAGACGTTACTCATTATGTTAGAGAAAAAAATCCTTTAGATAAAGAAGCATTAAAGAGAGCTACATCTGTATATTTAATAGATAGAGTTATACCTATGCTTCCTAAAAAATTATCTAATGGAATATGTTCATTAAATCCTAAAGTTGATAGATTAACACTAAGTTGTACCATGATAATAAACAAAGACGGTAAGGTTATTGATCATGAAATATATGAGTCAGTAATTAAAACATCTGAAAGAATGACCTACACTGATGTTACTAGAATACTTAAAGATGGAGATCAGGATTTAATAGCAAAATATGAATATTTATATGAGGACTTTAAGGCTATGGAAGAGCTTTGTCATATCCTTAATAATAAGAGGTTAAAAAGAGGAGCGATTGACTTCGAATTTGAAGAATCTAAAATCATATTAAATGATCAAGGAAAACCAATAGATATAAAACCATACGACAGAGAAATAGCAAATAGAATTATAGAAGAATTTATGCTTGTATGTAATGAAACAGTGGCTGAGCATATGTTCTGGACTAAACTTCCGTTTGTATATAGAATACATGAAGATCCAGATACAGAGAAGTTAGATAAATTCAAAGAGTTCATATATAACCTAGGATATCCAGTAAGATGGACACAAGAAGTTCACCCTAGATTATTACAGGATGTATTAGATGAAGTAAAAGGTAAAAAAGAAGAAACTGTAGTAAGTACATTGTTACTACGCTCTATGATGCAAGCAAGATATTCTCCAGAATGTACAGGACACTTTGGATTAGCAGCTAAATATTATTGCCACTTTACATCACCTATTAGAAGATATCCAGATCTTCAAATTCATAGAATAATAAAAGAACATCTTCATGGAAAAGTTGATGAGGGAAGAAGCACTAAACTTGTTAATATCGTGGATTATGCAGCTAAACAATCATCAGAAATGGAAAGAGTTGCACAAGAAGCAGAAAGAGAAGTAGATGATCTAAAGAAAGCAGAATATATGTTAGATAGAATAGGGGAAGAGTTCGAAGGAATAATATCCTCTGTTACAAGTTTTGGAATATTTATACAATTACCTAATACAATAGAAGGATTAGTTCATATAAGCGATTTAGATGATGATTATTATATTTATGATGAAAATCATTTATGTTTAATAGGAGAAAGAACTAAAAACATATATAGATTGGGTGATGATGTTAAGATTAGGTGTGAAAAAGTTGACATTCCTAACAGAGAAATTTTCTTTAAACTTATTAAAGATGAAGAAGAAACAGAGGAGAACTTTGACATCAAAGACTTTAATAAGCAGGGTTTAGAGGAATATGTAGACACAAATGAAGAGTTAAAAAGTGAAGAGGAAATCTTTTAGGTAGGCATTAAGCCTACCTTTAATTTTTATTTTAATTAAATTTAAAATTCTATTATAAGTTTATCTAATCCTGCATAAGCAAGATAAATATTGACTTCGTTGTTTAACAATTAACAATACTATATAATTATGTTTGTAGTTTTCGAAAAATATATGTTTTGTCTTGATTATTAGGGGGAGAAAAAATGAAAATCAAAAAAGTGAAAAAGAAAAGTATTAAGGGCCAATTATTAATACTTTTTTTATTAATCGCTCTTAGTTCATCTATAATTATATCGGTTACAAATTATATTTTAGCAAGAAGAGCTATTGTACAAACGGCAGACGACATGCTTATACAATTAGGAGAACAAATTTCATTAAGAATGAATGAAAAGTTGAATAGTATTTGTACAAATATTGAATATTTATCAGAAGATAAGAGATTAGTTACAGAAGAATCTACAGAAAAAATAAATATATTAACAGATTATTCCTCCAAATATGATTATTACACAATGGGAATAGCTGATTTAGAAGGTAATATATTATATACCACTGGCGATCAAGACAATATAAAGGATAGGGATTTCTTTAAAAAGGCTTTAAATGGAGTTTCGGCAACAGGAGATCCATATTTTTCTAATTTGGAAGGGAATATTTATGTGGCTCCCTTTGCTTCGCCAATAAAAGTAGATGGAAAAATAGTTGCATTATTAGTAGGACTAAAAGAAAACACTAAAATAAGTGATTTTATAAAGACAATAAAAGTTGGAGAAGAAGGAATAGCCTATGTAGTTGCTGGAAATGGAGATATTATAGTTCACCCAGATACTACACTTATATATAGAAGAGAAAACATAATAAAGAAAAGTGAAACTGATAGTTCATTAGTTCCCCTTGCAGAGATTCATAAAAAAATGATTAAAGGGGAGACAGGCTATGGAGCTTATTTATATAATGGAATAGAAAAGTATGTTGGCTATGCGCCCATAGAATCTACAGGATGGGGAGTTGCAGTAGCTATACCTAAGGAACAAATACTTAGTCAATTAGATGGTATGACAAGTTCTTCTATTATAACTATTTTAATAGCTGCTATCATTATCATTATATTAGGATATTATGTAGTAAACTATTTAATTAGGATAATCAAGAGAGTAGAAAAAGATGTATTAACATTATCAAAAGGAAACTTTGTTTTTGAAGTAGATAATAAATTAATAAAAAGAGAAGATGAATTTGGAGAAATAGCCAACTCAATACTTAATTTAAAAAATTCCTTAAGAGAGATGATTAAGGATGTTATAGAAAGTTCAGATAGAGTTGGTGGAGAAAGTGAATCCTTAACTAAAATAGCAAGAGATTTTAGTGAAACTACTACTAATATTGCGAAAGCTGTTGAAGAAGTGGCAGCGGGAACGAATAATCAAACAGTTTCACTAGGTAATATGGTAAACATATCATCTGAATTCGAAAATACCTTAGATGGAATATCTTCAAAGTTTAAAGACGTAGCAAAAATGGTAAATGACATTCATGGAAAGTCTAATGTAGGGAAAAAAGACATAGAAGAGGTATCTTTAGAGTTTGGTAAAATGCTTAATACCTTTAACGAATTTAGAGAAAAACTAGAAGCCATGGGTAAAAACATAGATGAGATAAATGAAATTACATATTTAATTAAAGGAATATCAGAGCAGACAAATCTTCTAGCACTTAATGCAGCTATAGAAGCGGCTAGTGCAGGGGAAGCGGGAAAGGGGTTTTCAGTAGTAGCTGAAGAGGTAAGAAAACTTGCTGAAAGAAGTAAAGAAGCCTCTGAGAATATACAAAAAATAAGTAGCAAGGTATTAAATGATAACAAGAATATATCAAGAGGAACAATAGAATTAAATAAAGAGTTATTAACTCAAAAGGATATAATAATGAAAACCTCAGAAGCCTTTGAAGAAATAGCTTCATCACTAAACAATGTAGCACCACAAATAGAAAACATGGTGAAAGCTACTGATATATTAGATAAAAAGAAAAAAGAATTAATAGATGACATTAATTTAGTATCATCAATATCAGAGCATGTATCTTCCTTTGCAGAAGAAATTACAGCATCTGCAGAAGAGATGAGTGCAGCAAGTCAAGAGATATATGCATCATCAGAACTTTTACATGAATCTTCAGAAAAGGTTCAAGAAGAACTTGAAGTATTTAAAATAGATTAATTAAAGTATAGAGCTTTATTGTTATGGACAGAGTTATATATTATAATAGTAAAAGATAATAAAACCAAGTAGGTGATATAATGGTTAGAAAGAGTAACAATAAAACTTTAGCGGAAAATAGAAAAGCTCATCATGATTATTTTGTAGAAGAAGCTATGGAAGCAGGAATAGAACTTGTAGGAACAGAAGTAAAATCTATAAGAGCAGGAAGAGCTAACCTAAAAGAATGTTATGCAGAAGTAATAAATGGAGAAGTATTTATTAAAAATATGCATATAAGTCCCTATGAGCAAGGAAATATATTTAATGTAGAACCACTTAGAGTTAGAAGATTACTTTTACATAAAGAAGAAATAAGAAGACTTATAGGTTTAGTTCAACAAGTAGGATTAACACTTATCCCTTTATCTTTATATTTAAAAAATGGAAGAGTTAAAGTTAACTTAGGAGTTTGTAAAGGTAAAAAGAACTACGATAAGAGAGATTCTATGTTAGAAAAAGCTCATAAAAGAGATGTAGAAAGACAAATGAAAGAAAGAAGCAGATACTAGTTTAAAGAAGCTATTACAAAAATGTTTTGTGATAGCTTCTTTTTTATTGGAAATTTGAGGTATAATTTATTTATGTCAACTAGTGAAAGAAGGTAAATGAAAAAATGGGAGAGTACAAAGATATTACAAGAGGACAATTATTTATACGAATGATGATTAATCCAATATTTATAGCAGTTTATTGGTTTTCTTTTTATAATCTATACACCTTGTGTAAGTTTGGAAGAATGAATAATAACCTTACAATGCTGCTTTTATGCTTAGCATTTTTTGTTATATATTTAATGATTTTTATAGCAAGGATTTTAAAAAAGCCTATAATAATAAAACCAGATAAATTAATTAAAAATAGAAACATAAGACTGGCTTATGGTGTTATTGCATTAATTTTTATGTTTTCATTATTTATATTTTATGGAGGTAAGATATATAAAACCAGCATGAATTTTAATGGGAAACTTTCATGGATATTAAAGGATTTGAAGGATAAGAAAACAGTAGAGCTTAAGCATAATAATATATATGAGGATGGAATAGAAGGAATACTACAAGATATTAATAAAAAAGTTCCTATGGTGCAAAAACTATATATAGCAAACAATGTTGATCTTAAATTCGATAAAGAAGGAACAATAACCTCCTTTAATACCTTTTTATATGGCAAAAATGATAAAGACACACTGGAAAGCTATTTAATTAGCTATAATAAAAATGAATCAAGTAAGATAACAATATATCTACATGGAAATGTAAATGGGGACTTTAATGAGGACAAACTTCTAGAACCACTTATAAGCACAATGAAGGTTATTCCACTTAAAGAAACTATAAGCAAATGGGAAGAAAGTCAATTTGGTATTCTTTATTCAGGGAAAAGAAGCTTTGGATATAATGGAAGCGGAGTTCTTTATATAGATTCAGAAGGAAAAACAAGGTCAGTTGGAAATAGGGATCCAGAGATAATAGGGTATGCAGTATCTGTGTATGTACCAGGCAAAGAAAGTACACTTACACCCTATAGATATATACTAGTAGATGATTTAAATAATATTAAAAGTGAAACTTTAACTAAAGGTAATAAAGAACAAGAAGAGGAAGAGAGCAATGGGATAGATAAGTTTTATTTATCCCAGAAAATAGGATATAAATTAGAAGTGACAGATGCAGCAGCAGGGAGTAGAGCTTATGCACTAGAGAAGACCTTAGATGGTGGAACCAAATGGTCACTTGTAAATGGTGATCCATTTTTAGGTGAAATAGGGGCAGCAGCAGGTATAACTTTCTTAGATGAAAGACTAGGATTTTTATGTCTAGCGCATAGTGGTGGTGCACGTGGAGAATTATATAGAACGGAAGATGGGGGAACTACCTTCACAAAGATAAGTTTTCCAGAAGTAAAAGTACCATTAAATGGATCAGAACCATATAATCCTTTTGACCTTCCTGGAATGCCAACCAAAGAAGGAGAAAATCTTAATATATCAGTTGGGCAAGGTTCAGATGGGGATTATAATGGAGGAATTAAGGCTCTTTATAAATCAAAAGATCAGGGAAAGACATGGGAGTATGTAAAAGAAGCTAAAAATTAAATAATTATAAAAATGCCAGTTAAGTAAAAAAAATATAAATTTAACTGGCATTTTACTTTAAAGTTTTACAGTAATAATTGAATAATTAATTAGTAGTTAATAAATTTGAAGATTTATCCAATAAAATCATATGTAAAATTATGGTAAACGGTATTATAATTAGTTATGAAGTTATTTTAATAAACATATTTGCTATGTAAGGTTCTGGAATTATAAATTTTGAAGTAAATAATTTACTAAAAATTTTCTTAAAATCTTATATAATAATGCTCTTAAAACAACTATACATCTTTATTTGGCCTTACTAAAAAAGTTTATTTTAATAATTAATAATAAGGTATAGGGGGTAAAATATGTATCGAAAAGGAAAGAGAGCAATATCACTAGGTATATTGGTAACGTTAGCACTGAGTGCTATAGGTCAAGCAATACCAATCAAAGTTTCTGCGGCTGAAACAGTTAATCGTAAAATTGAGGCATGGAAGGGTGAAAAAAGGTCAGAGATAATACAAGCTGAAACAAAACTTGGAGTAAATGATAAAAAGTTTACTCACAAGGAGTATATGGGAATAGACTACACAGACCTTAACGGTAAATCGGTTAGAGCAGTTGATGTTTTTGGAATAAATAGAGAAGAATCTACTACTTCAACAGTAGCATATCACGATGTTGAATCAGCTCGTCTAGGTTCCTTAAATTATGAGAAAGAAAGATCAAATTATTATCAACCATTAACAGGTGAAAATAATAATTGGGATTTAACAGTAGTTCAAAATGCTAGTAAGGCACAAAAGTTTTTAGATGGCGGTTTCATGAATAATAACTATGTATTAAATAGTGAAGATGGTTGGAAAAATGTAACTTTGCCAGCGAGTTGGACAACTTATGGGTTTGACTTCCCAATATATACAAATGTACAAATGCCATGGCAGAGTAAATATGATCAAAATGTACAGGTACCTAGCGCACCAGTGAACTACAATCCTGTTGGGCTTTATCGTAAGGTTTTTAAGGTAAACGATAATATGATTCAAGAAAATGGGAGGGTATATATATCATTTCAAGGTGTTGAATCAGCATACTATGTATATATAAATGGTAAAGAAGTGGGATATAGCGAAGACAGCTATAGACCGCATGAATTTGATATTACGGATTATTTAAATCCTAAAGGAGAAGAAAATCTATTAGCAGTTGAGGTTCATAAATTCTGTGATGGTACTTGGATGGAAGACCAAGATATGATTTATGACGGTGGTATATTTAGAGATGTATATCTTAGATCTACTCCAAATACTCATATATATGATTATTCAGTAGTAACAGATTTGGATGAAAATTTTGTAAATGCAAACCTAGACCTATCATTAAAATTAAAAAACACATCTTCAAATGATATATCAGGTTACAACGTAGATGTTAAGTTATTTGATGAAAATGGTACTAATGTACTTGAAAATAATGAATTTAGTATTCCAGTAGCAAGTATAGATTCTAATAAGACGCTAGAAGTAAAAGGGGATAAAAATGTATTATCTCCAAAGTTATGGTCAGCAGAAAATCCAAACCTTTATACTTTAGTAATGACACTAAAAGATAATGATGGAAACCAGTTAGAAAGTTTATCTCAGCAGCTTGGATTTAGAGAAATAACATTTACTAGATCAGAAGTAAATAATAGAACTGAGTATAAGAGAATAACACAAGACTATGAAACCATGAAGATTAATGGACAACCACTACTATTAAAAGGAACAAATCGTCATGATACAGATCCTGTATATGGTAAACATGTTCCAAAAGAAGTAATCGAGAAAGATGTACAACTTATGAAAGAGTACAACATCAATGCAATTCGTACATCTCATTATGGAAATGATGAATATCTGTATTACTTAGCTGATAAATACGGTTTATATATGATGGGAGAAACAAACGCAGAATGTCATGCGTTAATGAGCAATCAAGGTGCAGTAGGAACTTATCTAAAAGCACTTACTATGGATAGAACTAATACCTCCTTCCAGACATTAAAAAATCAAACAGCTGTAATTATATGGTCTATAGGAAATGAAATGTCTTATGACAGAAATGGTGCAAATAATTTATATCCAGAAATGGTGTGGTATTTCAAAGATAGAGACAACACTCGTCCACTTCATAGTGAAGGTTTAGGAGCAGATGGGGGAGTGGATGTCAGTAGTAATATGTATCCAACGGTAGAGACAGTTTGGTCCAGAGCTTCACAATCAATGCCTTATGTTTTATGTGAATATTCTCATGCTATGGGTAATGCAGTAGGAAATTTAAAAGAATATTGGGATGGTATTAGAAGTTCAAAAAATATGATAGGCGCTTTTGTATGGGATTGGGTGGATCAATCTAGATTAACTAATCTTCCAAAACAATATAGTATCAAAGACCAAAGTGGTATAGGGGCTACAGGAATTGTCTATGGAAGCGGTAAAACTTCTGATGCAGGAAATAGATCAATAACAGGTAAGTCTTACGATGGATATACCATAATGAAATCAGAAAATAATGATGTATACAACAGAGAGCTATCTGGAAGTAGTGCTTCATTTACATTTGAGGCAATTGTAAAACCTGCATCTACTAACTTGAATAGCGTGCTACTTTCAAAAGGGGATAATCAAGTTGCATTAAAAACCCAAAGTTCGGGAAGTGGATTAGAATTCTTTATAGTAACAGGTGGCAGCTGGAAGAGTTGTACAGTAGCATTCCCAGAAAATTGGGTTGGGAACTGGCATCAAGTAGTAGGAACCTATGATGGAAGTGTATTAAGAATATTTATTGATGGAGCTGAAGCAGGAACTAGAACAGAAAGTTCAGCCATAGATTCAACAGAAGCACCAGTAGCAGTTGGATACGATACAGTAAGAGGCAGAAATTTTGATGGCGTAATTTCTATGGCACGTATATATAAAGATGCTTTAACAGCAGATGAAATAAAAGCACAATACAGCACAGATCCAGCAATCAAAGTTGACTCAGAAAAAGTATTATTATGGATAGATTATTCAAAAGAGATAAGTGAGAGTTCTAATAATGTTTGGGACTACTATGCTTCTTCAGATGCACATCAAGAATTCTATAATGAAGAAGCAAACGGAAAGTTCTATGGATATGGAGGAGATTGGGGAGATACTCCAAATGATGGAGACTTCTGTAATAATGGATTAATATCAGCAGATAGAGATGTTCAACCAGAGATTTATGAAGTGAAATTTCAATATCAAAGTTTTTGGTTTAAGGCAAATGATAAAGAAATTGCTTCAAGGAAGGTTAATGTATACAATGAAAACAATTTCAAGAATTTAAATGAGTATGCTCTTAATTGGAGATTACTTGAAGATGGAAAAGTAATCGATAGTGGAGTAATGAATGATGTAAATGTGGCACCTAAAGAAACTAAGGCAATTACTATACCTTATAGTATGCCAAAACAAATAAAAGCAGGTGCAGAATATTATTTAAATATTTCAGTTAATTTAAAAAATGATACTTTATGGGCTAAAGCTGGTCATGAAATTTCATATAAACAATTTGCAGTGCAGACAAGTGTACCAAAAGCAGATACTGCTATATCTAAAGAAGAAGTTACAGTAGATAATAGCAATACGTCAGAAATTTCAGTAGCAGGAAAAAATTTCTCCTTTAAGATAGACAAGACAACAGGATTAATGAAGAATTATGTATTTAATGGAGAAGTATTGATTGAAAATGGTCCTACTCCAAACTTCTGGAGAGCACCAATAAGTAACGATAATGGTAACTATGATGGAACATGGAAAAATGCAAATCAAAATATTACAGTTAGTGGAATTGATATAACTAAAGGTGAAGATGGAAGGACCATAATCACAAGTGATTTAATATTAAATAACGCAAAGGGTGCAAAAGAAAAAATCATCTATACCATAAATGGAACTGGAGAAGTAACAGTTAATCTTACTGTAGATGCAACAAAGACAAGTATGGGAAGATATTTAAAAGTTGGTTCAACAATGACCTTACCAGAAAACTACGAAAATGTAACTTGGTATGGAAATGGACCAGTTGAATCTTATCAAGATAGAAATACTTTCTCAACAGTTGGCGTATACGAAAATACAGTGTCAGATTTCTTCTATCCATTCTTAAAAACTCAAGATTCAGGTAACTTAACAGGAGTTAAATGGATTAGCGTTAATAATAAAGATAAAAATAATGCTTTATTAGTAGCAGGAAAAGATCTATTAGAAGCTAATGCACTTCACTTTACTGCTCAGGATTTAAGCAATACAAGACATCCATATGAGCTAGGTGCACCTAAAAAAGAAACAATATTATCAGTAGATTATGTGTCTCAAGGTAATGGTAATAAGAGCTGTGGACCAGATACTTTGCCTCAATATAGAGTAAATAATGATAAGGCGTATAACTATGAATATACAATTATACCTTATACAACAGATAAGTCTTCAATGGAATTAAGCAAGGCTTGGAGAGATTCTCAGGGATTTGATGAAGGAGAAATAATATCAGCAATTCAAAACTTAATAGTATATTCTTACTCTCAATATGATGCAGTAATGGAACTTAAGTTTAAATATGATAATTTAACAGAAGAACAAAAAGCAAAAGTAGGTGAAGAACTTAAAAACAAACTTCTAAAAGCTGTAGAAGATGTAGCTAGGACTAAAGGTGCAGATCCAGCATATATAGGAGATAAGAGTAAAAATGGAATAAATCCATTAATAACAACTAGTTCTAAACTTATTTCAGATTCATCTAGAGGAGTTAGCTTAAGTGGAAGATTAGAACTTGCAAATAATAAAGGTACAAACGGTGAAGATATATTTGATTCCTTATTTAAAAGTAAACAGCCATTTACAACTGAAGTTTGGGTGAAACCAACTAGTAGCAGCAAGGATTACAACATGATTATAGGTAAGGGTGACAGCAACTTCGGATTAAGAACAAGGCCTTCTGGTTCAAGTAAAATATCAGTAGATATATTTGTCAAGTCTACAGATAATAAATGGTACACTAAGGAAGCTATAATTGATATACCTAAGGATTGGATTGGAAACTGGCATCAAGTAGTTGGAACCTATGATGGAAGTACATTAGCAGTATATGTTGATGGAACCTTGCTTGGAACAGCTCCTGTTGCTTCAAGTGGACTAGCAGCAAATACTCAATCATTATGGTTAGGTTATTGTCCTGAAACTGGTAGAACAAGTGATTATGAATTTGGTAGTGCAAGAGTTTACTCAAAGGCATTAACAGCTGAAGAGATAGTTGCTCAGAAAACTGCGTTTGGAAAAGAAGAAACAGAATATCTAATTAAACCACAAGATGATTCAGTTGTTACGTGGTTAGATATTAATAACTTAGTTGTTCCAAAGGTAGAATTACCAGAAACAGATAAAACATTATTAGTTAGTTTATATAATGAAAACTTGAATATAGAAAAGGGAAGTTACACTGAGCAAAGTTGGACTAACTTCATAACTTCACTTTATAAAGCAAAAGAAGTTATTGATAATGTCCTATCTAAACAAACTGAAATAAATGAAGCAGTTGATAAATTAACCTTAGCAAAAGCACAGTTAGAACTTAAGGTTAATAAAGAAATATTAAAATCACAAGTTGAAATTGCGAAAGAAAAACTACAAAATGAAGAAAAATACACTCCAGCCTCAGTAGAGATATTAAAAACTGCAATTATAAAGGCTGAAGGAGTAATAGAAAATCTTGAAGTAACTCAAACAGAAGTTGATAATATGCTTAAGGAATTACTTGAAGCAACAGTTAAGTTAACTGATAGAGCTGATAACTTAAACTTAACAACCCTTATATCTACAGCAGAATCTATATTAGAATATAAAGACAAATATACAACAGCATCATGGGAAAACTTCATAAACAATTTAAATATTGCAAAAGAAGTATCTAAAAATGGTGATGCATCAGAAGCAGAAGTTAAAAAGGCTTATGATGATCTTGGTTCATCAATAGTAAATCTAGTATTTAGAGCAAATAAAACATCACTTAAGACTGTATTAGAAGTAGCAAATGATGTTTTAGCAAACAGTGATAAATACAGACCAGCAAGTATTGAAGGATTAGAAGCAGTAGTTAATGAAGCTAAATCTGTAATGAACAAAGACGATGCTAAACAAGAAGAAGTTGATAAAATAACAAAAACATTATTAGAAATAGTTTCAAAAGCTAGTTTAAAAGCTAATAAAGAAAATTTAATAATTACAGTTAATAAAGTTAAACTATTAAATCTTGAAATATATACTAAAGAAAGTACAAAACCATTAGTTGATTTAATAGCTAAAGCAGATGAAGTGTTAAAAGATGATAATGTAGAACAAGCACCTGTAGATGAGTTAAGAACAAACTTAAATCTAGCAATAAGTCAATTAGTAGTTAAGGGAGACAAGAGCAAACTTAACGAAAAAATAAAAGAGGCAGAAGAATTAAAAGAAGAAGCTTATACAACCTCAACCTGGAAAGTTTTATCTGAAGCTTTAACTAAGGCTAAAGATATAGCAGCTAACGAAGAGGCAGATCAAAAGATGGTTGATGAAGCTTTAAGTAATTTAGATGAAGCTATAAAAGGATTAGTAAAGAAAACAGTAGATGAAGAAGAACCTGGTAACGGCGGAGGAAGTAATGGCGGCGGTAATAACAACGGTGGCGGCAACAACAATGGTGGCAGCAACAATAATGGAAGCAATCCAAACAATGGAGATAAGGAAGATGATTTACCTCAAACAGGTGGAGTAGATCCTTCTCAAGCCGTGGTACTAGGATTATTAACAATTGCAGCTGGAGCTATTGTTATAAAGAAGAAAAAGCAGAACCCCTCTGATGAGTAAAAATATATAACAGAGAAAAGGAGCCATAGTGCTCCTTTTTTCTATATGCCTAATTATGAGTTGTTTCTTTTTTTGGAACATGTTTCTATAATTTGGAAAATATATAATTAAATGTAAACATTTTTTATAATAGTAGTGTAAGCTTACAGAATAAAAGAGGGAGAATGGTGTAATGTTAAAAAAGATTTTAACAGGGGTATTGGCTTTAAGTATGGTTTTTACAAATGCCAACATAGCATTTGCAAAAGAAAACTCAGTAGTAGATAAAAATAACTACCAATCAAACGATGAATATTCCTATATAGTTTCAGCCACGTCAGGGAAAGTTATAAAGGTTGACGAAAATGGAGCATTAATTGACACGGTAGAAGAAACAGATGGAAATAAACTAGCGGATACAGCATTATTTACAATTAATAAATATGAACAAGTTAATCGAATACAAATAAGCAGAGTGGACAAACCAAATAATGTTTGGGTAAGTAACAATGGAAACTTATCAGCTAACGGCACAAAACAAAGTAATATTTCTGCTGGAAGCTGGGAAGGATTTCAAACAGAGATTATTGATGAAGGTTCAGGTTTATTAAGATTAAAGAATTTTGATGGAAAATATATTAATAAAGATGACAATAAGCTGGTTATTGGAACAAGCGATTCTAGCCAAGCAGAAAGCTTTTATATTATATCACCTAGATATAATGACACTACTGTATACATTGAGCATAAGCAATCAGGAAAGTATGTAAAAGCTGATGGAGTAAATGGGAATCCTATAACAGTTAATGGTGATAAAGCAGGAGATGTTATTGGAGACGAGTTGAGATTTTCCACATTATACGGGTCTTTTAATGAAGTACCTGTAATGAATTTTGTCTCTAAAGCTTTTAAAAATTTAGCATGGAAGTCTGGCGGTTCGGACTATGTTTTTCAAAATACAGATATAAAAGCAGGGGGATGGGAATCAATCATTGTTGTACCAAATGGAGATGGAACTATTTCCTTTAAAGATTCACAAAATAAGAGTTATATAACAGTAGCTGATCAAAAAATGAAACGAGGATATACAGGAGAATTAACAGATAATGAAAAATTCATAATACATGCTGTTACTCAGCCTAAGAAAGCTTCAAATGTAAGATTAATTAATTCTACAGGTGACTCATTAACTATTTCGTGGGATGGAGTTAATAACAGCATATACAGTGGCTATCAGGTTATAGCTATCAATAAGGCTACCTTGGAGCAAATTAAAAGCGAAGAAACTAATAAAACAGAGTTAACTATAAAGAATTTAACAGCTGGAACTAATTACACAATAAAGGTTCGTACTTTAAATGCTAATAGTCCATACTCTGAAAGCGAAAGTATAGATGTTCAAACTAAGAATGGTCCTGTACCAGCTAAGGCAACTGAATTAATTGTAAAAGAAAGTGATAAAGGAATTAACCTTTCTTGGAAAGCCGTTAATAATGCAACTAGTTATGATGTTTATCGTGCTAGAAGCGCTTATGATAAAGATGGTTATGTAAAAATTGGGGAAGGTATCACTGATACAAATTATGTAGATACTGCTGAAAATGAAGGAAAATACAATAACTATTATAAGATTGTCTCAAAAAATGAGAACGGAGAATCAGATTTATCAGATGAATATACTTCATTAGAAAAAGAATTATTTGGTGATAACATTATATTATTTTCACCTTTTGATGACACACAAAAAATAGACGAAGTTATAAAGAATATCTTTACACTACAAAACGATATTGAAAATAATGCACAATTTAATGAAAATCGTTTCTCAATTTACTTTAAACCTGGGGATTATACAAAAACAAAAACTATTCCTGTAGGTTATTATACACAGATTGCTGGACTTGGTAAAACTCCGTATGAAGTTAAACTTAATAATCTAGAAGTACCTTCTTATTTACCTAACAATAATGCAACCTGTAACTTCTGGAGATCAGTAGAAAACTTCTCAGTTATAAAGACTGGAGATAATACATCTTATTTTGGAGGATGGAGACCAGATCAATTTAACTGGTCAATAGCACAAGCAGCTCCAATGAGAAGAATTTATTCAGAACGTTCAGTTAGTTATGATTGGAACTATGGATGGGCAAGCGGTGGATATGTTGCTGATAGTATCATTGAAGGAACATCTGGTACTTATTCAGGTCAGCAATTCTACACAAGAAATTCTGAGATTACAGGAAGTGCATATGGAACAACTTTAAATGCATTTTATCAAGGGGTTATAGCTCCTAACCTACCAACAGCTGCAACTGGAGTAGAGTTATTAAACGGTAATGGATATAGCAACTGGGCAATTCCAACAGCTGATAATACCCAGCAAGTGGACACCAGTATTACGAATACTCCAGTAATTAAAGAAAAACCATTCTTATTCTTAGATGATGATGGAGAATATAAAATATTTGTTCCTTCACTTAATAAGGAAACAAAAGGAGTGTCATGGTCAAAAGATAGCATGGGTAGTGGAGAAGTTCTTTCTTTAGATGAATTCTATATAGCAAAAGAAGGAGATAATGCTTCTAAAATTAATAAGGAATTAGAAAATGGTAAAAATATATTCTTTACCCCAGGAGTTTATCATGCAGAAGAAGTTATTAAAGTGAATAAGGCTGATACTATACTTTTAGGCACAGGTATGGCATCAATTATTCCTGATAATGGTGAAACTGCTATGAAAGTAGAAGATGTAGATGGAGTTACATTAGCAGGATTAATATTTGATGCAGGAGAACACTCAAGATCATTACTAGTTGTTGGTGAACAAGGAGAGCATAAAGATCATTCATCAAATCCAACACTTTTAGCAGACCTATTCTTTAGAGTTGGTGGAACAACAGACAAATTAACTAAAGCAGATGATGCATTAATAATAAATAGTGATGATGTAATAGGTGATCATTTCTGGATATGGAGAGCTGACCATGGTGCAGGAGTAGCTTGGGATGGAAACAATTCATATCATGGATTAATAGTAAATGGTGATGATGTAACTTGTTATGCATTATTTAATGAACATTTCCAAGATTATGATACTTTATGGAATGGTGAAAATGGAGCAACCTACTTCTATCAAAATGAAAAAGCTTATGATCCAATAAGCCAAGAAGCATGGATGTCTCACAATGGAAAGGTAAAAGGCTACTCTGCATATAAAGTATCAAATAAGGTTAATACTCACTATGCTGTTGGACTTGGAATATACAATGTATTTATCTATACAGGACCAACTTATGACTCATCAGAAGTGCAGATAGAGCTAGAAAATGCTATAGAAGTTCCTAACAAGGAAGGTGTGGTTATAGAAAATGCGTGCATTCAAACATTTGCAAAAGCAGATGGAGTAATGCAAAAATTTAATCACATTATAAATGGAACTGGCGAAGGTGTAAGCAGCGGTATAGATAAAGAAACAGGTGAAATAGGAGAAGGTTGGTCACGTAAATTTATATTAAGTTACAAAAATGGAGAAGCTATCAGAGGATTTAATGGAAGCATAGTAGAGCAAGGATATCAGCCAACTAATGAATATAAAACAGATAAATCTAATTTAATAAAAGCAGTAGATTCAGCTAATGAAATTTTAGCTAATCTTGAAAAATATAAACCTTTAAGCATCAAAGGATTAGAAGATTTAGTTACTAAATCTAAACTTATAATTGATACAGAGGATTTTGAACAAGATGAAGTTGATAGAGTAGCAGCTGAGCTTCAAGATGGGATTTCAAAAGCTTCCTTAAAGGCAAATAAAGAGAAACTAGAAGCAACATTAAATAATGTAAAACAAATAAAGCTTGATATTTATACTAAAGCAAGCTCAAAAACATTAGTTGATTTAATAGAAAAATCTCAAGCCGTATTAAAAGATGATAATGTTGAACAAACAACAGTTGATGAATTAGAAACTAATATAAACTTAGCAATAAGCCAGCTTATAATTAAGGGGGATAAAAGTAAACTAAATGCAAAAATAGCAGAAGCAGAAGGGCTAAAGCAAGAGGATTACACAAGTGCAACTTGGGCTACTTTAAAAGAAGCTTTAACTAAAGCTAAGGATATAGTAGCTAATGAAGAGGCAGACCAAAAGATGGTTGATGAAGCTACAAGTAATTTAGATAAGGCAGTAGAAGGATTAATCAAGAAAACAGTCGATGAAGAACCTGGTAATGGCGGAAACAACGGGGGAACAGGTAATAATGGAAGCAACAACGGGAACCAGGGTAATTTACCTAAAACAGGCGGAATGAACCAATCTTATTTAATAGCATTAGGAGCATTAATCATGGCAACTGGAGCTATTCTTATAAAAAGAAGAAAAAAAGAAGTTTCAAGTAAATAAAGAGTTTTAAAGTAAAGGAGAAGCTTAATGCTTCTTCTTTTTTTATGCATAAGGTAATACATTTCATGTAAACGTAATAACAATCATTGATGGGTCATTTTCATTGAGATATAATTATTGTATAGGAAAATAAAGTAAGTAGATTTATCTGATGTCTAGCCACTGTAACACTCCCACTTCTTCAAGTGGTAGATAACAGTGGCACGACCACAGATAAGTTCAACTAAGATTCAGATGGAGATCAAACCCCACCTGAATCAAGTTTCACTTGATAAAATCAGATCAATATCTATTAGTTTGCCGGGGGGAGTAAATATGATTTTTGATCCTAAAAAAGTAAAGACATTAAATGACTTAGAAATAGTTGTGTATCAATATGTTGTAGATAATTTAGAAGAAGTATCAAAAATGACCATAAGAGAGCTATCAAATGTGTGTCATGTATCTCCATCAAGTATTCTACGTTGTTGCAATAAATTGGGTTTCTCTGGCTATGCCGAATTTAAGTATAAGATTAAACAAAAGGTTGATGAATACGACTCACAAGCAATTGAAGAGTTTTTTGATTTAGGTTCACATATAAAGGGGTTTTTAAAGGATGTAAATAAACAGGATTATAGAAAGGTTTTAAAACCTGCCATAGATATGATAGTAAATGCTCGTCATATAGCTTTCTCAGGAATAGGGACTAGCGGTATATTAGGAGAGTATGGAAGTAGATATTTTACAAACATGAAGATGAATGCCTACAGTATATCAGATCCCTTTTATCCAATTCCACCTAGAGGACTTGAAAACACCTTAGCCATAATTATTTCTGTATCAGGAGAAACCGTACAGATGATAGAGAAAGCTGAGGATTTTAAGAGATATGGAGCTAAGGTTCTAAGCATTACAAACAATGAAGAATCAACTTTAGCTAGAATTGCTGATTATAATTTGTCCTATTATATGCCAGAAGTGAAAAGCAAAGAAGAGACATACTTAAACCTAACAACTCAAGTTCCTGTTGTAACCTTAATTGAATTATTAGCCCATCAAGCTTATATAAGAATGAACAAAGAACAAGAAGATTAATTTTTCTTGTTTCTTTTTTTGGAATACGTTCCTAGGATTATGTAAAATGTATAAATTTATGTAAACATTTTTTATAATATAAGTGTAGGCTTACAGAAAAAAATATAGGAGGGAAGGATAATGTTAAAGAAATTTCTAACTGGAGTTTTGACCTTAAGCATGATTTTTACAAATGCTAATCTGGTATTTGCACAGGGGAACGCGGTAGTTGATAAAAATAACTACCAGGCTAATGACGCATATTCTTATATAGTTTCGGCAACCTCAGGAAAAGTCATAAGCGTTGCACAAGATGGCTCACTGCTTGAGAATGTTGATCAAACCAATGGAAATGACCTTGGAGACAATGCATTATTTACAGTCCAACAATACCAGGCTGTTAATCGTATTCAAATAAGCAGAGTGGATAATCCTAGTAATGTTTGGGTAAGCAACAATGGAAACCTATTAGCAAATGGTGCAAAACAAAGCGAGATGACAACAGGCAAGTGGGAAGGCTTTCAAACAGAAATAGTTGATGGAAGTTCAGGTTTATTAAGATTAAAGAATTTCGAAGGAAAGTATATAAATGTAGCTAACAACAAATTAACTATTGGTACAACCAGTTCAGATCAAGCAGAAAAATTCTATATAATTTCACCTAAATACAACGATGTTAGTGTATATATTGAACATAAACAATCAGGAAAATATATAAAAGCAGATGGGGTTAATGGTAATCCAATAAGGGTTACTGGAGAAAAAACAAATGGAGCAATTGGAGATGACCTAAGATTTTTCCCTTTGTATGGTTCATATGATGGGGTTCCAGTAATGAACTTTGTTTCTAAAGCATTTTCAAACCTAGCTTGGAAGTCAGGTGGAGCAGATGAAGTATTCCAAAATGCAGATGTAAAAGCATGGGGATGGGAATCCATAATAGTATCACCTAATGGAGATGGAACAGTATCCTTTAAAGATTCACAAAATGGCAGCTATATTACTGTAGTTGATCAAAAGATGAGAAGAGGCTACACAGGTGAGCTTACTAACAATGAAAAGTTTGTTATTCACTCAGTTACAAAACCAAAGATGGTTTCAAATGTACAAGCTTCTAATACAAACGACACATCATTCAATGTTTCTTGGAGCGGTGTTACTAATAGTATAATTACTGGATATAAGGTTGTTGTAATTAATAAAGCAACCTTGGCGCAAGTATTTAATAAAGAAACAAGTGGAACCTCACTAAACGTTACGAACTTAACACCTGGAACTAACTATACAGTAATGGTTAGTACAGTAAATGGAGATAGTCCACAATCTGAAAGTGTAAATATTGATGTTCAAACCACAAATGGTTCAGGACCAGTTACAACTAGTAATTTAAGTGTTAAGGAAGTTCAAGGAGGACTTCAGCTATCTTGGAAGGCAGTTAATGGAGCAAACAGCTATCAAATATATCGTGCTAGAAGTGCTTATGATAGAGATGGCTACAAGAAAATAGCAGAAGGAATCACTGGACTAACCTATACAGATACTAATATAAACTCAGGCAAGTACAATAACTACTACAAAGTTGTAGCTGTAAATTCAAATGGAGCATCAGGATTATCTGATGAATACACTTCTTTAGAAAAAGAGATGTTTGGTGAAAACATGATTTTCTTCTCTCCATTTGATGATATAGCAAACATTGACAAGGTAGTATTAGATATATTTAAGTTACAAAACGACATAGAAAAAGATGCACAATTTAATGAAAATCGTTTCTCACTTTACTTTAAACCAGGAGATTATACAAGCACAAGAACTATGCCTGTAGGATTTTATACTCAGGTTGCTGGACTAGGCAAAACCCCATATGATGTAAAATTAAACAATCTAGAGGTACCAGCATATTTAGCTAATAATAATGCAACCTGTAACTTCTGGAGATCAGTAGAGAACTTCTCAGTTATTAAAACTGGAGATAACAGCTCTTATTATGGAGGCTGGAGACCAGATCAATTTAACTGGGGAATAGCACAAGCAGCACCAATGAGAAGAATATACTCTCAGCGTCCAGTAAGCTATGACTGGAATTATGGATGGGCAAGCGGTGGATATGTTGCAGACAGTCTTATTGAAGGAGTTACAAGTGACGGTAACAGCTCAGGAACCTTCTCAGGACAACAATTCTATACAAGAAACTCGAATGTAACTGGAAAAGTATATGGAACAACCTTAAATGCCTTTTATCAAGGAGTTATTGCACCTAACTTACCAACAGCACAAACAGGAACTCAATTACTAAAAGGTAACGGCTATAGCAACTGGGCAATTCCAACCTCAGATAATCAACAACAAGTTAATACAAGTATTACAAACACTCCAAAAATAAAAGAAAAACCTTTCCTATTCTTAGATGATGATGGAGAATATAAAGTATTTGTTCCTTCACTTAAGACTAATAGTAGAGGAATTTCATGGTCTAGAACCAGTATGGGAACTGGTAACGTTGTTTCCTTAAATAACTTCTATATAGCAAAAGAAGGAGACACAGCTAGTAAAATAAATGGGCAATTAAGCAGCGGCAAAAATATATTCTTTACTCCTGGCGTATACCATGCAGAACAAGTAATAAATGTTAATAATCCAAACACTGTTGTTTTAGGAACTGGTATGGCATCAATTATTCCTGATAATGGAGATGCAGCTATGAAAATTGCTGACGTAGATGGAGTTACAGTAGCAGGATTAATATTTGATGCAGGAGCACACTCAAAAGCATTATTAGTAGTTGGACAAGATGGTGCAAATAAAGATCATTCATCAAATCCAACACTTTTATCAGATTTATTCTTTAGAGTAGGTGGAACAACAAGCAGCTTAACAAAAGCAGATGATGCTTTAATAATAAATAGTGATGATGTAATAGGAGATCACTTCTGGATATGGAGAGCAGACCATGGTGCAGGTGTAGCTTGGAATGGAAACACATCAAAACATGGATTAATAGTAAATGGTGATGATGTAACTAGCTATGCACTATTCAATGAACATTTCCAAGATTATGATACCCTATGGAACGGTGAAAATGGAGCAACTTACTTCTATCAAAATGAAAAGGCATATGATCCAATAAGCCAAGAAGCATGGATGTCCCACAATGGCACTGTAAAAGGCTACGCAGCTTATAAAGTAGCAAACAATGTAAATAACCACTATGCAGTAGGACTTGGAATCTACAACGTATTTATATACACAGGTCCAACCTATGATTCAACAGAAGTACAAATAGAACTTGAAAATGCAATTGAAGTACCAAACAAAGAAGGCGTAGTTGTAGAAAATGCCTGCATACAAACCTTCGCAAATGAAAATGCAGTAATGCAAAAATTTAATCACATCATAAATGGAACAGGTGAAGGCGTAAGCAGCGGTATCGACAAAGTAACAGGAGAAAAAGGAGAAGGCTGGTCACGTAAATTCATCCTAAGCTACAAAAATGGTAGAACTGTTAGAGGCTTCAACGGAAGCATAATAGAACAAGGATATCAGCCAACAAATGAATAAGAGTTAACATGAAGGAGTCTTAGGGCTTCTTCTTTTTTTAAAATAATACCTAATATTAAAATATTTTTTAGCCTTAGATTAGCGAATAAACTTAAGAAAAACCAATGTCTTTGAAGAATTAAACAATTAGAACCCGTAAAAATTTATATATTAACATAAATAAAAGTCTAAAATTAAATTATTACTAAAAACACTAAAACATTAATAATATGTTGAGAAAAAATAAACATTATATTACATATTGACACTAATACAAATATAATATTAAAATATTATCAAGACGTGAGTTTTAACTCACGAGATAGAAAGGGGGAGTTTATAATGGGATATAAGGGATTCGCAATTGATAAATATCTTGATGCAGAAAAAGTTACAAAAGAGCTGGATGAACTTATAAAAAAGCCAGTGCATTCAATAAAAAAAGAGTATTTAGATGAATATATAGAAGAATACTTTAATAAAAAATGTACTAAGTCAAAAGAAATGATTGATGAGGCAAAAAATATTATTCCAGGGGGAGTTCAGCATAATTTAGCATTTAACTATCCATTTCCAATTGTTATAACAAAGGCAGAAGGGGCAAAATTATATGATGTAGATGGAAACTGGTATTATGACCTTTTACAAGCAGGTGGACCAACTATACTTGGAAGCAATCCTCCTAAGGTTAGAGATCAGGTAATTGAACTTTTAAATACCTGTGGACCATCAACAGGACTTTTCCATGAATATGAATACAAGCTTGCAAAAAAAATATCTGACATGGTGCCATCAGTGGATATGTTCCGTATGTTAGGTTCAGGAACAGAAGCTTGTATGGTTGCAGCTCGTATTGCTAGACTTAAAACAGGGAAGAAAAACATCTTAAAAATGGGCGGAGCTTATCATGGATGGTCAGATCAGCTTGCCTATGGAATAAGAGTTCCAGGAACAAAGGGAATGATGTCAAAAGGGGTACCTGGTTTTGTATTTAAGCATACCGATGAATTTTTCCCTAATGATTTAAATGATTTAGAAAGAAAGCTTTGGAAAAATAAGTTCTATGGCGGAACAGCGGCAATATACATAGAACCAATGGGACCAGAAAGTGGGACAAGACCTGTATCTAAAGAATTTATTAAAGGAACAGAGGAATTAGCCCATAAATATGGAGCACTTTTGATATTTGATGAGGTTGTAACAGGATTTAGAATAGGTAACAGCGGAGCACAAGGGTATTTTGGTGTAGATCCTGACTTAACTGTGTTTGGAAAAATCATAGCAGGAGGATATCCAGGAGCTGGAGGAGTAGGTGGACACAAGGATTGTATGGCCTACCTAGGAGCAGGACTTGATTCTTCTGGTAAAAAAGTATCTAAGGCTATGTGTGGTGGAACCATGGCAGCAACCCCAATTTCTTGTGTAGCAGGATATGTTGCTCTTTCAGAAATAGAAAGTACAAATGCCTGTGAAAAAGCAGGACGTATGGGAGATAGACTTACAGCAGGACTTCAAAAATCAATAAAGAAATATAACCTACCATTTGTTGCATTTAATCAAGGATCAATCTGCCACTTAGACAATGCAGGAACCATGCACTTTAGTGTTAATCTAATGAAACCATGGAAGATTCCAAATGTATTAAAAGAAACTGGTATACGTCAAAAAGAAATGGAGCACATGGGAGCAGCATATATGGCTGAAGGAATAGTTACCCTAGCAGGTTCAAGACTTTATACAAGTGCCGCTTACACAGAAGAAATGGTTGATGATTTGTTAGTAAGATTTGATAGAGTATTCTCTAAGTGTGGACAGATTTAAAAAGGGGATTTAGCCTTGAAAGGAGGGTATTATGGCATATTCTATAAAAGAGGGTAAAGACTTAGTTATAAAGGCTGGTAAGATCTTAGTTCAGAGTGGACTTATTGCAAGAACTTGGGGAAATATTAGTGCAAGAATATCTGATACACAATTTGTTATAACACCAAGTGGTTTAGCTTACGAAAACCTAACCCCAGATGAGATAGTAGTTGTAAACATAGAAGACTGTTCTTATGAAGGAAATATTAAACCTTCAAGTGAAAAGGGAATTCATGCAGATGGTTATAGGTTAAGGAAAGATGTAAACTTCATTATTCATACCCATCAAGTAATGGCATCAGCTATTAGTATAGATGGAAAAAGTATAGAAGTTTATGATGAAGAATTTAAAAAAGTACTTGGAGAAAAAGTGCCTTGTGCAAGTTATGGAATGCCTTCCACAAAAAAACTTAGAAAAGCTGTTGAAAAAGTCATAAGTGAAAACAAAAGCAGCAACGCTGTTTTAATGAAATATCATGGAACAGTATGTTATGGAAAAGACTTAGAAGATGGATTTAATATTGCAGAAACTCTTGAAAAACTTTCAGAAGATAAGTTTAATAAGATATTTTCTGAGAAAGAGGAAACCATAAGTCTACTTAAGGATTATGGAAAAAGTTATCGTAAAGGGGTAAAATTCGTTCTAAATTATGAGGGGAAAACTGAGGAATATATAGTAGGAGAGGTAAAAGAGGAAGCTCCTAAGGTAGTAAAACTACATGAAGCTATATATAAACATAGCAAGGTGAATAATATTATTCATGGAAAAGAAGAAGCTATATTAAAAGTCTGCAGAGAGGGCCATGTGCTTAAGCCCTATCTTGATGACTTAGCTCAAATTGCTGGTGTAAATATAAAGTGTTTAAAAGATTCAGAAGATAATATAAAGAATATAGCTAAAGAATTAAAAAATAAAAATGCGATTTTAATAGAAGGAATAGGGGCTTTATGCACAGGAATAACAGAAAGTGAAGCAGAAGCTGTGGATATGGTGTTAAACAAAGGGTGTATAGCAGATATTTATGGAACCAAGTTAAATCCATCTCCTTTAGGCTCCCTAGATGCTAATATTCAACGCATTATATATGTAAAAAAATATTCAAAACAGAAAGATAAAGAGGTATAAAAGAAATGCTAAGAAAATTGACAGAAGAAAAAATAGAAGAAATTCTAGAAACAGGAATAGCAGAGTTTGCTGAAAAAGGTTTAGACAGAGCCAACGTTAATGTTATTGCAAAAAATGCAGGAATAAGTGTGGGAGTATTATATAAGTATTATGGAGATAAAGAAACCTTCTTCCTAGCTTGCCTTAGAAAAAGTCTTAATGTTTTAGAATCAGTCCTTAAAGAAGTAGTTGATAGTGAAGATAAGATTTTGGTTAGGGCTGAAAAAATGATACGTGCAGTACAGGCTTATTCAAGAAAACACAGCAACTATATAAATATGTATAACGAGATAACCTCAGGTGGAAGTAAAAAGTTTGCAGAGGTCCTTGCCAAGGAAATAGAAACAGTAACTTCAAAAGCCTATAGTGAATTAATAGAAAAAGCCATGAGAGATGGAGATATAAGAAGTGATATAAATCCTCGAATGTTTGCCTTTTTCTTTGATAATTTACTAACCATGATGCAGTTTTCCTATAGCTGTGATTACTACAAGGAAAGAATGAAGATTTTCTGTGGTGAAGATGTGGAAAATAGAGATGAAGAGATGATATCTCAGCTTCTTAAATTCCTAGAATCTGCATTTACTTTCAATCAATCAGAAGTTATACACAAATAATAATAGAATATTTATAAATCCTCCACAAATAACAATAGAAGAGGTTAAAATCTTCCACAAGTGAAAGTGAAAGTGAAAATTAAATAAATTGGGGTGCAATTGCACGAAAAGTAGGTGATGGTATGATATATGTAATTGCTTATGATATTGGGACAACTGGTGTAAAAACTTGCCTTTTTAGTATTGAGAAAAACATAGAATTAATAGCTCATGCCCACAAAGGATATAATCTTTATATGATGGAAAACGGCGGTGCTGAGCAAAACCAAGAAGAATGGTGGGAGGCTATGTGCTTAACCACCAAAAAGATATTTGAAAAAACCTCAATAGAACCTTCTGAAATATCAGGAATCTCCTTCTGCTCCCAAATGCAAGGGCTGGTGCTTGTAGATAAGGATGGAGAACCTGTAAGAAGACCTATGAGTTACATGGATCAAAGGGCAGAAAAAGAAATAAAAGAGTGTATGGGAAATGGTATTCAAGTATCAGGTGCAAATGTCTTTAAACTGGTAAGAAGTTTAATGATTTCAAGAGCTGCTTCAACAAGTGTAAAAGATCCTGTATGGAAATACAAATGGGTTCAGAATAACGAACCAGAGAAATTTAAAAAAGTGTACAAGTGGTTAGATGTAAAAGAATATCTCATAAATAAGTGTACAGGAGAATTCATAATGACTGAGGATTCAGCTTTCTCAACTCTTTTATATGACACAAGAAAAGACAAAGAAGGCTGGAGTCAAGCTTTATGCAAGATGAATGGGGTAGATATGAATCATCTGCCGAATATAATAAAGTCTACCGATATGGTAGGAGGGCTTAAGAAAAAGCCTGCTGAAGAATTAGGTTTAATAGAAGGAACCCCTGTATTTGGAGGAGGCGGAGATGCTTCATTAATAGGACTTGGAGCAGGTTGTGTTGAACTTGGAGATACTCACATATATTCTGGAACCTCTGGATGGGTTTCAACAGTTGTGGACAAGCAAAAGGTTGATATAAAAAGAATGATAGCCTCAATAGTAGGAGCACAAACAAGATATTATAACTACTTTGCAGAAATGGAGACAGCAGGGAAATGCCTTGAATGGGTGAAAGACCATCTAGCCTTAGATGAGATTGATATATATCTTGAGAAAAAGCAGATAATAGAAAGTGACGAGGCTATTTATAAAAGTCTATATGAGTATCTAATCAAAACCATAAATGAGATAGGACCAGGAGCAGGTGGAGTAATTTTTACACCTTGGCTACATGGAAATAGATGTCCCTTTGAAGATCCCAATGCCTCGGGAATGTTTTTTAATATAACCTTAGAAACAGGAAAAACAGAACTTATACGTGCTGTATTAGAAGGGATATGTTTTCACCTAAGGTGGATGCTTGAGGGACAGGAGGAGAAAATAAAAACCTCAAAAACAATTAGATTTGTTGGAGGGGGAGCCTTATCAGAAACCACAGCTCAGATATTAGCAGATATTACAGGGCATAAGATAGATATAGTAAAAAATCCTCAAAATGTAGGAGCAGTTGGAGCAGCAGCCTTAGTTGGGGTAGGACTTGGGGTTATCGAAGATTTAAAAGCCATAAAAAACTATATACCAGCAGTAAAAGTATTAGAACCTAATAAAGAAGCAAAAAAGATCTATGATAGAAACTTTGAAGTATTTAAAAGATTATACAAAACCAATAAAGATAATTTTAAGTATATTAGAAATAGTATTTAAAAGTAATTTATATGATACAATCACCTACAAAATGAAATATAAATTAGAAGACAATGGAGTCATCTTAAAATAGATGACTCCATTTTGCGTTTTGTAGGTGAAAAAATTAATAGAAAGGATGATGCCATGTGAAAATACTCTTAAAAAATGGGAAGATTTATGATGGAACAGGAAATAAACCTTACATAGGAAGTGTATTAATTGAGGATGAGAAAATAGTTAAAGTAGCTAAAGATATATTAGAGAGCGTGGATAAAACTTATGATTTAGAAGGTTTATCTCTATCCTCTGGATTTATAGATGCCCACTCCCACAATGATTGGTATGCAATAAAAAAAGAACCTCTACCTTACTTTAAGCAGTTTATAAATCAAGGGATAACCACATTTGTAACAGGAAACTGTGGGCTATCACAGGCTGGTTTTGAGGAAAACAGTCCTTATATTAAAAACATTGGTGGGGGGCTATTTTCCCATAAAGACGCAACAAAAGAATATGGTGATATGGAAGAGTTTTTTGAAGCAATACACAAAAACAATCCTTGTAATATTGCAGCCTTAATAGGGCATTGTTCAGTTAGAGCAGGACTTATTGGATTAGAAAATAAATCTTTAACTCAAGAGGAAGAAGAAAAAATGTTAAACATCTTAGAAAAAGCTTTAGAAGATGGAGCCTGTGGAATATCTTTAGGTTTAATGTATGAACCAGGTTTATACGCAGATACAAAGGAACTAAAAAAGGTTTCAGAGCTTTGTATAAAATATGATAAACCTCTTACAATTCATCCAAGAGCAAACTCCGCAGTTTCAATGGCATACCCTGAACTCTTTGGGCGTTCCCATTTATTAAGAGCAGTTGATGAACTTGTGGAAATATCAAAAGGCACAAACCTAAAGCTGCAGTATTCCCATGCAATATTTGTAGGAAGAAGATCCTTTAAAGATAAGGATGAATTTCTTTCAATAATTCATAAATTAGGTGAAGAGGGTGTGGATGTTGGGTTTGATATCTACCATGAATTAATGGGAGTATCAGTTATAACAGTAATTCTTCCAACATGGTATCAAGCCATGGACTTAAAAGAAAGAAGAAAACTAATCAATAAATTTAAACTATGGATTTTATGTAAGGCATCAAGTAAATTACTAGGATTTGGGTTTAAGGATATAGAAATAGCATATATAGGAGAAGGATATGAAAAGTTTGAAGGAAAAACAGTACATGAAATTGGGAAAGAATTAAATAAATCAGATTTAGATACCTACCTTTATTTATGTGAAAAAAGTGATTTTAAAGGAAGAGTAAATATGAAGCCCTATAGCACAGAAGAAATAATAAGCGAACTATCAAAGGAGGATAGCTGTATATACATGACAGATGCTTGGGTGGAAGATAAGGGAGTTCAAAATCCAGCTATATACGATTGTTTTCCCAAATTTCTAAGAGCCTCACTATTAGGAACAGGAGATAACATGGAGAAAACCATAAGGAAGATGACAGGACAAACCTCAGATAGATTTTCCCTAAAAGACAGAGGATACATCAAAGAAGGTTACTTTGGAGACATTACAATCTTTAATGAAGAGAAACTAAAAAATACCCTTCCAGATCAAAAGAAAGCCTTTGGAATAGAAAAAGTATTTATAAATGGAAAACTAGTATTAGAAAATGGACTCTTAGATGAAGAAGCCCTAAAAACTTCTGGTCATGCAGTAAAAAGTATAAGAGAAAGGAGGATAAAATGAAAAATAAAGATGATAACCTAAAAAGAGAAATCATTCGTGGAATTAAATTCGGTATATTCTCAATATCAGCAGGAATTATAGAAATAATATCTTTTTCAATCTTTAATGAATTAACAGACTGGCCTTACTGGCCAAGCTATGTGATAGCAGTAATACTATCAGTAATATGGAACTTCACATTAAATCGTAGATATACCTTTAAATCCGCAAACAATATAGCAGTAGCAATGACAAAAATCCTTGCCTTTTATCTAGTTTATATACCAGCATCAACCCTATTAGGAAACTATCTAGCAGACACCCTACACTGGAATGAATACCTAGTAACCCTCCTAAACATGGGAGCAAACTTCATATTAGAATTCCTATATGACCGATTTTATGTATTCAAAAAATCCATAGACACAAACCATCTAGCAAAGAAAAGCTCACTATAATATAGATCCTCTTAATTACTAGGGTTAATTAAGGGGATTTTGCACTGCTGTTCTCGGTAGAAGCATTTCTTAGGCATCAGTATAATTCTTTTAGCCTTTTAATAAAATTAGTACTCTATATAATATTTAAATAGTGGGATTTCTGTCACAAGTTATTGAAAAAATTTCAATTTTAAGGTTTTAAGAGGAGTTTAATGGAGCTTGGGAAGAAGCTCTAAAGGGCAGAGGTTAGAAGGGATTTAATGGAGAATTCCTGCGGAATCTCCTACAGGGCAGAAGTTAAAAGGAATTTAATGAAGCTTTTGAAAAGAAAAGCTTCTACAGGGCAGAGGTGCGTAATGTCCTAATGTCTTAATGTCGCAATATCTTAATATCACAATGTCGTAATATCGTAATGTCTTAATATCCTAATGTCACAATGTCGTAATGTCTTAATATCGCAATGTCGCAATGTCTTAATGTCGTAATGTCTTAATGTCGTAATGTCTTAATATCGCAATGTCTTAATGTCGTAATGTCGTAATGTCACAATGTCTTAATGTCGCAATGTCGTAATGTCTTAATATCGTAATGTCTTAATGTCGTAATGTCACAATGTCGTAATATCGTAATAACGCTATATCATAATATAGTAATTATATTGAATTATGTTGAGATTAAAAGGAATTTTATTAAATTAGTATCCTTTTAAGAACAGTTTTAATAGTATATAAGTATAGCGTAAAATGAGTCGAAAAATGCTTTTAAAGGGACTAATATCAAAGAATGTGATGAAATAATATATTGTGGAGATATTATTGGAATTGGAGCATTTCCAGAAGAAAGTAAGAAATTCTTTTACGGTGTTAAATATATATAAGTCTAAAGCTTAATTGGTAGTTAACTTCAACATAACCAGTAGTATTATGAGTTGGTAATAGGAAGCTATTGAACGGAGGATTTATATGTTATATTATTATAAATATAAGGAGCCAAGCCGCTCCTTATTAGTGTCTAACTTGACAATATGACTTAGCTGTTGTAAAATTAAAATCTACAATTAAATAATGCAATTTGCGTTTGAAAAACTTAAAATACCTAACATGGGGGCGTTTTGGCTTCGACGGGGGTAAGATGGGTTTGATAAGCGAGCCGGGGGAAGCATGGTCCCACGAGATCAACTATGCAATAAAGATAAACGCAGAAGACAATTTTGCATTAGCAGCTTAATATAGTTGCTCATCAGCCCAGGGTGCCCACGCCTTGGATCACTGGTGTCATTGAGTGGGAAACGAAGTTTAGCAAAGCTTTGAGCTAGAGGGGTATTTATGAAGCTACTGAAACAGGAAGTCTGTCTGTAGACGTCTTGTGGAGGGAATCCTAAATTACAGAATGCGCTCGGAGAAAGTCAAGCTGGTCTGCTTTCGGACAGGGGTTCGATACCCCTCGCCTCCACCATTGAACCCTGGACAGATTGTCTAGGGTTCTTATTATTTTTGGATATTTTGTATTTGTTTAAAATAAAAATGAGAAGGCTAATACTTTTTACAATATAATATGTAATTGCACAAAGGTAAATCCAAGTGTAAAACAACAGTATATAGAGGTGTTTTTTGTGAAAAAATTTTATTTTAATGATATAATAACTTGTTGGTGCATTTAGCACATATAGGGAGAGAATGATGGTAAAGAAAAAAATATCAGAAATATACAAGAATGAAGTAACCACAAAAAAGAACTTATTGGAAGCTATAGATGCTGTGAAGGCTTCAAAGAATACATTAAATGATGAAGATATGCAAAGCTTGTATAATGAAATTTATAACAGTATTGATGAAATGAAGGACAAAGTAAAAGCTAATACAATACTTTATTTGAAAAATCATCTAAAAAGCACCTTGGGTAAATATGTGAAAGACAAAGAAGAAAATAAAACAAGTCATTTTATTGAATTTTTTAAAAAAGCATATCCTCCAAATACAAGAAGAAAAGATTTTACTTGGGTTCTAATAGATATTAATAAAATATCTTATGAACAAATTTGGCATACCTTAACTTATATAAATAATTTGAATTTAAAGGGAAAGAAATTCACAAGCGAAGAAAAAGACGATATTATACCTATGATAGATAAGTTATTAAGCTCTGGTGATAGTAAATATATCAACCAGATAAAGAGTTTTTCAAGCCTTCAAAGTGAGCTTAATATCAAAATAGTGGTTGTAGAAAATGAAGATAACATATTAAAAACAAAGAAAATTAAATAATTCTTTGATTTGGTAAAATTGAAAATCTATTAACTGTAAAGGCAAACATTAATTTAAAAAATATGGGTGAAGTAACAACAGGATATATTATAGTAGATTGTATTGTATTTTAAAGGTTATGCTTCGCCTCCACCAAAAATCCACGATAGAAATATCGTGGATTTTTATATTTACAAATAGTGAAAATAAAACTTATATGGTAAAATTATGGTGTAAAACATGCGTAGTATGATATGACAATAAGATTTTTAATAACAAAGTAATTGTAGTAATTTCTTTAGTGAAAACAGCAGCTAGTATATTATTAGATGATAATTAAAATAAAAAAAGTTGGATGGTTATTATACATTTTTTTAGATAAAGAGAGGATGATTAACATTATTAAATTTGAAGAAGAAATTTTGCAAAGTGAAGAAGTGAGTGAAAATGAACTATATTCTAATATTATCCTGTTGGGGAAGTCAGAAGATAGGGAATCAATAGTTAAGTTAGAACATATATTAAAAATTAGATTCAAATATGAATATGATAAAAGGAAAATACCATATTTAACATGTTTAGCATTGATTAATAAAGGTGTTGATGGAATAAAAGTAATAAAGGACTGTATTATGGTAACATCTAGAGTCACATGGGCAAATGTTTTATTTAATACTTTGCTGCATTTAAGTAAAGGATTGCTCCCAAGAAAAGCAGTAGATGGTTTTGAAGATTTTGAAAGGAATATAAAAATTCATGATGAAATTATTATGGCATCTAAAAAATATCTATTAGACTTTTTCTATGAAGCTAAAAGTGATTACGATAAATTTACTATGATAACAAATTTTTTTTATATGGAAAGTAATTATGTGTTGTATAATCAGGAAAATCAGAAGGAATTAATAAAAAGTTTTTATAATTTAATTTCACAAACCAGTATAAATATTTCTTCAGGTATGATAGAAGAGTTTCAGGAGCTAATTCAACAAGATTTAAGAGAAGAAGAATATCAAATATTTTTAAATGAACATCCAGTGTTTTTAAATCCGTTGGCTAAAAGTATAATAGATAAAAGCAGATTAGGTGATGACTATATAACTGATTTTGTAATTCATTTGATAAATGAAGAGTATATATTAGTTGAAATAGAGAAACCTAAAGATAATATATTTACAGTTAATAATGACTTTACTAGTAAATTTACACATGCATTTGGACAAGTATTGGATTTTATTAATTGGATAGAGATTAATATATCATACGCACGAACAAAATTACCCGGAATAAAATCACCTAAGGGAATGTTGATTATGGGGCGAAGAAGTTCTATGTCAGAAGAACAAAAAGCAAAGTTAAAAAAGTATAATGAGAATAGTCATAGTATAGAAATACTAACATTTAATGATTTATTATTAAATTCAGAGAGGTTGTTGAAAAATTTACTTCAATGAAAGCAGAAATAAATTAAGTAATATTAAATTAATGAAATATAATATTAGATATAGTGGATATTAAAAGTTAGAACAATAATTATAATGGTATTAAAACTTAAATAGTAGCGTTTGTAAAAAATCAATATTTTTTAGTATAAAGCAACTGATATACAAGTAGATAAAAGATTGATAAATTCTACATATACATTGTATAGATGATTTTTAGATAATAGATAAAGGTCACGTATCGCCTCCACCATAAGAGAACCACCACAATATTGTGGTGGTTCTTCATTTTATCTTAATAAACCTGTTATAAAAATCTAATTTCTTTTCTAATAATTCCTCTGGATATCGTCCATTTCTTAGAGTTAAAGCTTTATGTGTTAATAATTAATATATTTAAGTAAATAAGTTTTATAATAGTGAAAATTTCCCTGAAAAGTACAAATTATGATATAATTAAATAACTTATATTACATAAAAGGAGAAAAGAATTAATGGAAGAAATCTACATAAGTAAATTGAGTGAATTTATGGATTATGTTGAAAAATTACCTCAGGAATTTACATTATCTAGAGGTCAATCTAACTTAAAATATAAACTATTGCCTGGAGCTTTGAGAAGAGATGAATCTGGAAATATGAAATATACAAGACAATCTATTGCAAATTTTTTAAAAGAGTTCAAAATTAATAGTCATAATTATATGGACAAACCATGGGATGTTAAAAATGATTATGAGTGGATGATTCACGCACAACATTATGGTATTCCAACAAGATTATTAGATTTTACAAGTTCACATATAATTTCATTAATGTTTTCTGTACAAAGTGCATTTAATAATAATGATGATATAGATGGGGTTGTTTGGTTTATAGATCCGCTTAAATTAAATAATTCTAGCTGCTGCAGATCTCAAATAATAGCACTGTCAGAAAAGGAGAGCATAAGTTTAGATGATTGTAATGGACCAATCGTAGTTCAAGGAAGAAAGTTAAATGATAGAATAAATGCTCAAAATGGTGTATTTATTTATTTTCAGGATAAGTCCGAAGCTTTAAATGATTTAATAAAAGATGAGTGTATTTTAAGAAAAGTTGTCATAAAAGGTACGAGTAAAAAAGACATTTTAGTTTCACTATACTCTATGGGAATTGGAATGACACAAATTTATCCAGAATTAAATTCAGTTGCGGAAGATATTCTTATGAGAGATAATATAAAACAGTATTTGATGGGGGAATAATATATGAACAAAAAATATAGAATAAATCCTAAAAATGAAGATACTTCTATTAAGGTTTTAATAGAAAATATTGATAAAGGATATGAATTACAAGAAATAAAGTCGGAGTTAACTGAAGAAGAAATTTTGAAATATAGTGGTTCTATAATAATAGCTCCGGATTACCAAAGAGAGTATAGATTTAAATTAGAAGATGAGGTTAAGCTTATAGAATCTGTTCTGTTAGGAATCCCTATACCACCAATTTTTTTAGCCACGGATAAATATAAGGGTGTAAGAGTTAAAAATGTAGTTGATGGACAACATAGATTAAGAGCACTTCATAGGTTTTATAATAATTCATTTAAATTGGATGGATTAGATTTATTAGAAAATATGAATGGAAATAGTTTTAATAATTTAGATATAGATACCAAAAGCGATTATTTAGATGCAAAGTTATTAACGATAACGTTTTCAGATTTTCCAGGATTGGAATTCGAAATGGAGATTTTTAGCAGATATAATAAAGGAACAAAACCATTATCACCACAAGAAATTAGGCATGCAGCATATAATTCAAAAATAAATGCTTACATAAATGATTTTGCATATCAATTATTTAAAGAAAAGTCACCAACTCAGCTATACGATGCGTATAATGCATCTAAAGATAGAATACAAAAAAAGAAAGTTCAGGAAGGTATTTTTGTTATATTGAGCATTTTAGAAAGTGGTATTAATATTACTTATGATAAATCATTGGTTTATGCGGAAGAATATATGAAAACAAAGAAAGAGTTAGAAAAAGAAGATGAAAATTTATCAAAATTAGATTTTCATAATACTGTAAAAACATTTGAACTGTTTAATAAATTTATTATAAGATTACAAGAAAAAATTAAATTTCCTTTCTCTAAAGAAATATATGGAATATCAAGTAGAAATTATAAATTTCAAATTTCTATAGCTATGATTCTAGCTGGAGTATTTAAAGAAAAGTTATTTAAAAGTGACTCTTTAAGTAGAATATTAGAGCTGGATGAAGAACGTGATTTATTTTTGAAAATAATGGAGGGAAATTTATTAAATTCATTTTTAGAGGACTCAGACTATAATGCATCAAGTACAAATTCTAAAAAGATAAAAGAACTAATTAATCATATTAAGTTATAATTTATAAAAATAAGTAAGTGACTTTATATAGATATAGAATCATTTGCTTTTATTGATGTATAACAAATATCTTTATAGCAAGAGGTATTCTTTGAGTCCCTCAAGCAACCCCAGGCATAAACAAGGTTGTTAAAATTAAGGTATATTTTAAATGCCCTGCTTCGCCCCCATCAAATAGTTAAATAAATTGTAATAAAATGCAAAGCCCCTGATTTCAAGGGCTTTATTTGTTTTTAAGTTGAGAGCATGCACTTTTTAATAAATAATACTCTCCATCTATAGTTTGTAAGAGAATAATATATTGACAATGATAATCAATTAGAATAAAATTAAATTGTGCAAAATATAATTTAAAATAAGCAGCTATTACTTATAGTTTTAGTCAGATGTTCATGTGAAAGATATAGAATTATAAGGAAGTAAGGTTGTGAATGTTCAAAGGAGTTTATTATGCAGATTATCTTAGATACTTTAGTTTTTGCTGTGGCGGTTGAACATATTTTTATAATGCTACTTGAGATATTTTTTATTAAATCATCAGTTGCTAGAAAAACTTTTAATATAGATAGTAAACTTCTTGATATTAATAATAATTTAGGAGGTTGTGTATTATGAATAATACAATAGATAAAATAAAAAATCATAGATCAATAAGACAATATCTAGATAAAGAGGTTCCAAATGAATTAATCGATGAAATTCTTAAAAGTGCTCAGGCTATGCCTAACTCAATTAATGGACAACAAACATCTGTTATAGTTGTAAGGGATAAAAAGAAGAGAGAAAAATTAGCAGAACTTGTTGGTAATCAACCATATGTTGCAAAGGCTCCAGTATTCTTAGTATTTGTGATGGATTTTTACAGAACTCATCTTGCAGGTGAAAAAACTGGCATGAAGCAGGTAATTCATGAAGATGTAGAAGGTATTCTTGCAGGATCTGTAGATGTTGGAATAGCATTAGGAGCTTCTGTTGTTGCTGCCGAATCCCTTGGACTTGGCACAGTACCTATTGGTGGTATCAGAAAAAATCCAGAAGAAGTTATAGAATTATTAGGATTACCTAAATATACTTTTCCAATGGTGGGATTAGTAGTTGGATATCCAGCTGATGAATCACATAAAAAACCTAGAGTTCCTTTTGAAAGTTTTAGGCATGATGAAGGTTATGATATAAAAGCTGTTGAAGACTCAATTAATGTTTATGATGAACAGATGGATAAATATCTAAAGGAAATTGGAAGAGTTGAGCAAGAAACAAACTGGAGTACTGTAACTTCAAGAGTTTATCAATCAGTTTATTATCCTAAGGTTAAAGAGGCTATTAATAAACAAGGATTAAAAACTAAATAATCGATTTTATTGTACATGAAACCCTGGACTAATTTGATTAGCTCAGGGTTTTTATTTTTTAGATTTTAAATTATCTTAGTGGGAACTACAACATAAATAAGTGAGCTTTTACTCTATAATTATTGAAAATAATTAGGGAAGGATGTTTTATAAGCTAAAATACTATATAATAAGTTTAGTATAAATTTTCAAAAAGATGTTATATTTGGCACATTTATTATATGGAGGAGATAAAATGATTACATATGAAATTCCTGAAATATTAAAAAAGTATGAAGATACAATAAGAAGCACTTACAGATATAGTAATGAAATAAGTTTTAAACGTGAAGAAACAAAACCCTGGGAGAGTAAGTTAGGCGGCTGTCCATATTTGAAAGAGCTTGAAGAGTATCCATTAGATGAAGATGGAGACCCTATGTTGTTTTTAGCACAGATAAATATATCAGATCTTGAGAAAATGGATGATTTACCAGAAAAGGGATTATTACAGTTTTTTGTTATGAATGATGATATGTTTGGTTTAGATAATCCCGTTGTTGTAAAATATATAGAAAACTATGAAGAGGATGAGAGATTTTTAATAAAGGAAAATCCATATGAAAATAATAAAGAATATAAGTCAAATCTTCCTTTTTCACATAATGGGAAAATGTATTTTGAAACAAGGGAAATGCCTATATCTTCTTCAATAGATTTATTTGAAGAAATTTTTAAGGATGAGCTTACAGCAGAAGAATATGAGAAGCTAAGTGATGATTGCTACAGTTGTGATAGTAGAGTTGGGGGTTATCCATATTTTGTTCAGCATGATGATTTAGGTTTTGATGATGAGGATTTCCTTTTATTACAGCTAGATATAGATGATGAATGTGGCATTATGTTTGGAGATTCTGGAAACTGTGTTTTCTCCATTCCCAAGGATGCTTTGAAGAATAGAGATTTTTCAAAAGTGGTATATGATTGGCAATGTTGTTAATGAGTAAGACAAGTTATAGGACACTTTTGAAGAGTTAGAATAGACTCCTTGCACCCATCAAATATCCTAGAGTACATACAAGATTCAATAAAAAACCACGACAATACCTGTATAAGTATTGTCGTGGTTTTTTATGCCCATGGATCTTATTTAAAAGATTTTTTAAATATTATTTACTAAAACAGTATTGAATTTAAAGAACTCATATCTATGGTGAGTTATTGAATATTCAAAAATCTTACCATTTTCTAAATAACATATTTTTTCAATTTCCATAATAAAGTCAGATTCAGTTAAGTTTAAATAACGTTGGTCGTTGGCATTAGCTTTATCACCTTCTATAGAGATGTGAGCACTTTGGATTTTAAGATTAAGTTCATTATTTATGTAATCATAAATTGATCCTTCTAAATGTTTTTCCTTTAGTCCAGGTATAACATAAATAGGCATATAAGTTTCTTCTAATATTTGAGGTTCGTTATCTACAGAACGTAATCTTAAGATTCTATATATATATTCGTCAGTTATATTAAGTTTTTCTGCAATATCTTTAGTTGGTGTAGTAATAGAAAAATCTATTACTGTTGATTTTAAGTGTTCTTTTCCAAACTTTTTAGAATAACTTGAAATTTGATTTAATTCTACAGTGGTCTTATTAGACAAATTTTCCTTAACATAGGTTCCTGAGCCTTGTCGTCTTATCAGCATCCCCTGTTGAACTAATAAGTCTAATGCTTTAGTAATTGTAAGTTTACTACAATTGTAATGTTCAGCTAAAGAGCTTCCATCTGGAATTTTTTCATTAGTTTTATAAGTATTATTATTTATCTTATCTTTTATATCTTCATATACTAATTTATATTTAGGTAGCATAGAATCTTCCTTTCTAAAATTGTTGCTATACATATTATATACTATATACAAATAAAAGTATATATTTATATATGCCTTTTATTAATTGATATATATCTTTTTTAAAAGATATATATCAATTAATAAAACATACTGATTATTTTTAAAAAGATATTGATTATTTTAGAAAAGAAATATATAATTGAACTTGAAAATGTTTTCTGATCGCGACGAGAAACATAATATATTAAGATGGGAGTTACTTATGAAGAAAATTTATAAATTTCCAGAAGGATTTTGGTGGGGAAGTGCCTCATCAGCGGAACAATCAGAAGGTAAGGGTAATACCGATAAGGGAAAAACAATTTGGGATTATTGGTTTCAGATAGAAAAGAGCAGATTTTATGATGAAGTTGGTCCAGATACAACATCAGATTTCTTCAATAGGTACGAAGATGATATAAAATTAATGAAAGAACTTGGACACAATTCATTTAGAATGTCTATTTCATGGGCTAGATTATTTCCAAACGGAGATGGAGAAGTTAGTGAAAAAGCGGTTGAATTTTATAATAAGGTAATTGATACATTTATAGCTAATGATGTAAAGCCTTTTATTAACTTATTTCACTTTGATATGCCATTAGTGATGCAAGATAAAGGAGGATGGGAAAGTAAAGATGTAGTTGAGGCATTTGTGAACTATGCAGATAAGTGTTTTGAACTATTTGGAGATAGAGCTGAACATTGGTTTACATTTAATGAACCTTTAGGACCAATACTTGGAGGTTACCTGCAAGACTTTCACTATCCAAACATAATAGATTTTAAAAGGGGAGCACAAGCCGCTTATTATACAATACTTGCACATGCAAAAGTTATTGAAAGATTTAAAAAACACAACTTAAAATCTAAAATTGGTGTAATACTAAATCTTAGTCCAACCTATCCAAGAAGTTCTAATAAGTATGATGTTGAGGCGGCAGAATATTGTGATTTATTTTATAATAGAAGCTTTTTAGATCCTTGTGTAAAAGGGGAGTTTCCTAAGAAATTAGTAGACCTTCTTAAAGAATACAATCAAATGCCTATATATACAGATGAGGAATTGAAGATAATTAAAGATAATACAGCACAGATTTTAGGATTAAATTACTATGAACCAAGAAGAGCGAAAGCAAGAGAAAATGCCGTAAATCCTAATTCTCCATTTATGCCAGAATGGTTTTTTGATTCATATGTAATGCCAGGAAGAAAGTTTAATAGCTATAGAGGTTGGGAAATATACGAGAAGGGAATACTGGATCTTTGCAAGGATGTAAAAGAGAATTATGGAAATATAGAAGCTTTTATTTCTGAAAATGGTATGGGTGTCACAGACGAAGAACGTTTTATTGAAAATGGACAAGTTAATGATGAATACAGAATTGAATTTATTAAAGGTCATTTAAAATATGTTCATAAAGCAATTGAAGAAGGATGCAATATAAAAGGATATCACCTTTGGACATTCATTGATTGCTGGTCATGGATGAACGCATATAAAAATAGATATGGTCTAGTTAGTTTAGATTTAAAAACTCAAAAGAGAACAGTAAAGAAAAGTGGAGAGTTTTATAAATTATTAGGCGAAAATAATGGTTTTGAAGAATAAGAAGGAGGAATATAGAATGAATAAATTCTTTAATAAACTAGGAATGTTATCACAAAAATTAGGTGGACAAATTCACTTAAGGTCACTTAGAGATGCATTTGCATCGCTAATTCCATTTATAATTATTGCAGGTTTAATGATTTTCTTTAACTATGTTGTTATTGAACCAACAGGATTTATGTCTAATATAATTAACTCAGCAACATTAACTACTTGGCAAGATGTTGGAACCTCTATTACTAACGGTACTCTAAATTTCTTAGCAATATTGCTAGCTGGTGCATGTGCATATCATTTAGCATTAAATAGAAAATTTGAAAACCCAATTGCTCCAACGCTTTTGGCTATCTCAATATTTGTTATTATGTTACCATTTATAACTACAGTTACACCAGTAGGTGCTAAAGAAGCAGTTCAGGTTGCAGGTGTTATTTCTTTTGGGTCTACTAATTCAGGAGGAATGTTTGTAGGAATAATTGCCGCTATATTATCTACGGAATTTTTTATTTGGCTAACTAAAAATGAAAAACTTAAGATTAACATAGGTGGGGAATCAGTACCTCCAGCTGTTACAAAATCATTTAATGTCTTAATTCCTATAATGATTACTATTCTAACTTTTGCTATAGTATCATTTGCAATAAAGCAACTTTTTGGAACAGATATAAATTCTTTAATTTTAAAAACAATACAAAGACCACTAGTGGGACTAGTTACTAGCTTACCAGGATTTATAATATTAATGTTATTATCTAATTTACTATTTGCAATAGGGATACATCCAGGCGGAGTAATTGCTCCAATTATGGATCCAGTATTATATACGACTATGAATGAGAATATGATTGCTTTTTCTCAAGGTCAACCAATACCTAATATAATAAACATGGCATTTAAGGATACATTTGGAGTAATGGGTGGTTCTGGTAATACTATCGCATTGTTAATTGCTATATTTTTATTCTCTAAGAGAAAAGATTATAGAGACATAGCTAAACTTTCTACAGCACCAGGGATATTCAATATTAATGAACCAGTTATATTCGGGTTACCAATAGTATTTGATTTAACACTAATGATACCTTTTGTATTGGCTTCCCCAATTTGTTTAACAGCGGCATATTTTGTAACTAAGATAGGCTTAATGTCACCTGTAGTAATTCAAACACCTTGGACTACTCCACCAGTTTTATCAGGATTTTTAGCAACAGGCGGTGATTGGAGAGCTTCGGTATTCCAAATAATTATGATTGGACTTACAGTTTTATTATATATTCCTTTCTTAAAGATTTCAGAGAAAAAAGCAGTTGAATAAGAAGAAACAAGTATAAGCAGATAAAAGGAGATGTTTTAATGAAAAAGATATTGTTAGTTTGTAATGCAGGAATGTCAACATCAATATTAGTACAAAAGATGAAGAAAGTAGCTGAACAAAAAAGCATAGAGGTAATAATAGAGGCTATACCGTCAACAGATTTATCTCAATTTTGGCAAAGCTCAGATGTAATTCTAATAGGACCTCAAATTGGATTTATGAAAGATAGTATAAAAGAAACAGTAGAAAATAAGATACCAGTAGAAGTTATTAATATGGTTGATTATGGAAGAATGAATGCAGATAAAGTTCTAGCTTTAGCTATAGATTTAATAAAATAAGGTGGTTTGAAATGGACGGAATGGAACTAATTGCTTTCAATATTATCAGTAATGTTGGAACAGCAAAGAGCATGGGAATTCAGGCATTAATTAAAGGACGAGAAGGAAAAGAAAAAGAAGCAGAAAAATTACTTGAAGATGCAGCTTCGTTTTTGAAAGAAGGACATAAGCCACATGCACATCTTATACAAGAGGAAGCAAAGGGAAATAAACAAGAGCTTTCGCTAATACTTATGCATGCAGAAGACCAATTAATGGCATCAGAAATAATTTTATCTTTAGCTAAAGAGATATTATATATGCAGACAGAAATTAATGATTTAAAGAACAGGTAGTAAAAGAATAATATGAAAAAATAGAGCAAGTGATTGTATTTACATACATAGTCACTTGCTTTTATTATTGATGTGAATTGTATAAAAACCGCATAAAATATCACTCATCATCATTTTTAGGATGATACAATTAAATTACTTAGTTATTAATAAAGTGATAGGAGTGATTATTATGATGGAAGATACTCTTAGACGTTATAAAGAGCATGATATTATGACAGAAATTAAAACAATGAAACATATGGTTAGGGGCGTTGAAAAGGACATAAAAACTATTGTGGATTATGTTCAAAATATATTACTTCATCAGCATTGGAGCGAAGCTTATGGATTGAAACTTACAGAGGAAAGAAAGCAAGAGCCCTTTATAAGAAGTTTTGAAGACAAACTGATTTTCTTAAGCAAACTTGGGTATAATCATATATCAGAGCAAAAGTCTAATGAAAGTAAAATGATAGGAATATGTCGAGATTTTTCTGTAGTTTCAGCTGCACTTTGCAGGGAGGTTGGGATTCCTGCAAGAGCAAGATGCGGTTTTGCTAGTTATTTTGAGAAAGGAAAATATATTGATCATTGGGTGCTTGAATATTGGAACGAAGATAAGAAACAGTGGGTAATGGTAGATGCGCAGCTAGATACCCTTCAGCAAAAGGAACTAAAGATTAATTTTAACCCTTTAGATGTAAGTGAAGAATATTTTATAACAGGACCAAGAGCTTGGCTAATGTGTAGAGAAGGATTAATTAATCCAGAGTTATTTGGAATTTTTAAATGGTGGGGATATGACTATTTAAGGTGCAACTTAATTTTAGATGTTAATTCATTATTAAAGATTCCAATGCAGCCATGGGATATGTGGGAAGGTTATAAAAGTATGGCAATAGAAAAGTGGAGCGAGGAAGACTATGAGGTAATGGATAATCTATCTAGACTTGCTCTGAATGTTGATATTAACTATGACTCCTTATATAAATATGTGCTGATAAATGGTAAGATAAAAGTACCTGAGGATTTAGGAAAGGTTATAATAGTCTAGAATAAGGGGATAAATATGTCTTATATAGATTCCATGGAAAAAGCATTAGTTTATATAGAAAGTCACTTGCAGGATGATATTGATTTATCTTCTATTGCAAAAGAAGCAGGATATTCTCTTTATCATTTTCATCGTATTTTTAAAGGCGTTGTAGGTGATTCAATCAAGGATTATATTAGGAAGAGAAGAATTACTGAAGCTGCAAAGGAACTAGTGGGTACAAATAGGTCTATTGTGGAAATAGGTATAAGTTATGGGTACGAATCAAGAGAGGCATTTAGTAGAGCCTTTGAAAAAGTTTATGGAAGAAACCCTTCAGAGGTAAGAAGAGATAACTTGCTTTATTTTATAAGAGAGCCAATGAACTTTGATTACATGATGTTTCAGTTGAAGTTAAGAAAAGAAGGATTAACACCTTTATTTCGAAAGCTCCCTGAAAGATATGTGGTAGGTAAGAAGTGGAAGGTAAAAGCAGATGGTAGTAATCTTCAAGACATACCATTGTTTTGGCATAAGTGGAATATCGAAAAAGAGAGTGAAAAAATAATAGAGCGTAAATATACTGATGAAATTATGGGTATTTGTATATTTTCACAGGATGATGTTTTTGAGTATATGATAGGTCACGAGGTTAAGAGTATAGAAAGTATTCCTGAGGGTATGGTGCTCCATAAATTAGAACAATCCTTTTATGCAGTCTTTAGAAGTATGGGACCAATAACAGAAAGTGTACAAAAAACTTGGGACTACATATATTCAATATGGTTAAATGAATCAGAATATAAACACAGAAACACTGATGATATCGAATATTACTTTTATAATAACGGTGAACTTGTTGCTGAACTTTATATACCTATTATAATAAGATAAAGCCTATAAGTTTACTGATTATGGTATTATATCATTAATAAGGTCTTGAAGACGTAATAAATAGTGAAAATATGATGGGAAATGGAGTGATAACTTGAAGATTTATATTTCAGCTGATATTGAAGGAATAAGTGGGGTTGTAAGTAAAACTCAGCTTAGTCCAGAGGGATATGATTATCAAAGAGCAAGAATGCTTATGACAAAAGAGGTTAATGCAGCTATTGAGGGTGCTATTGAAGCTGGGGCAAAGCAGATAGTAGTAAATGATTCTCATGGACCTATGACTAATATTATTATAGAAGCTTTAAATCCAAAAGCAAATCTAATAACTGGTACACCTAAAAGGTTTGGAATGATGGAAGGAATTGATGATTCCTATGATGGGGTTATTCTGATTGGATATCATTCTAAGATGAATTCCCCCGGGGTTCTAGCTCACTCATATCATGGAGGAGTTGTTTCAGATATAAAAATTAATGGGAAAAGTGTCGGAGAGTTTGGCATTAATGCTTTTGTTGCTGCTTACTTTAATGTTCCTGTAGTTTTGGTCTCAGGTGATAACATATTATCTGATGAAGTTTCAGCCATAAATGATAAAATAGAAAAAGTTGTTGTAAAAACAACTCAAGGAAGATATGCGGCTAAGTGTATATCTCCAGAAATAGTTCATGATATGATTAAAGTAAAGGTTAAAACAGCCTTATCAAAGATTGATAATATACCTTCAACTACAGTCAGTGGGGCAATTGAGTTAAAAGTTAGTTTTTTAAATAGTGGTTTAGCTGAAGTTGCATCAATTATGCCTCATACAGAATTAATTGAGCCTAATGTTGTTTTATATAATGCAGATAATATTATAGAAAGCTACAGAGCTTTAATGGCAATGATTCATATAGCGAGTTCTATAAATTAGTATATTATTGTAGCCTGTAATATAAAGGAGTTATTGTAAATCTAGATTTCTAGAGAGACAATACCTCCTTTATTACTTTACACAATAATTAGTTGAATAACTTTAATATTTGATAATATAAATTTTGAAGGAATTTGGTAAATTTTAACGAATATGACTATTGATATGGTGAAGACTATTAATAATATAATTAATTAAAAGGGTGAAGGGGTATTAAAATGAGAAATGTAGTAATAACAGGAAGTACTCGTGGTTTGGGTTTTGAAATGGCTAAGAGATTTTTGAGGGAAGGGTGTAATGTGACTATTTCAGGATCAAAGCCTGAATCATTTGATAATGTAAAAGAAAAACTTAATGGTTATAATGACAAATATATATACATCACTTGTAATGTTAAAAACAAAGAGGATATTAGAAACTTATGGATGAAATCAGTTGATAAATGGGGGAGTGTAGATATATGGATTAATAATGCAGGTCAGAATTGCCCTCGTGAATCTTTTTGGAATACACCGGATGAGTATGTTGATGCAGTTGTGGATACAAATATCAAGGGAGTTATGTATGGTTCTAAGATTGCAGCTGAAAATATGATTAAACAAGGACATGGACAGATATGGAATATGGAAGGTTTAGGCTCAAATGACATGATTATTGAGCAGACTATTCTATATGGTACATCTAAACGAGCACTTACTTATTTTACTAAGGGGCTGGCTAAGGAATTAAAGGATTCACCTGTAAAAGTAGGCAGACTGTCACCAGGAATGATGCTTACTGATTTATTACCAAGTCACCTACTGGCGAAGTTTCATCTGTTACACAAGATGATGAATTTAGAAAAGTTTTTAATACTCTTGCAGATACGCCTGAAACAGTAGCTAATTTCTTCGTTCCTAGAATTCTTAGTAATACAAAGCAAGATGCACATTTAGTTTGGCTTACAAATATGAAGTCGGCTAAAAGATTTATGATGTCTCCTTTTAATAAGAGAAAGCTTATATAGTAAATTTATTTAATTAATAGATTAGAAAAATACACCTATAGATTAAACTGTAGGTGTATTTTTAATATAATTAACAGGTTTGATAAAAATCTATTGTTTAGTTTTTTACTATAGACTTAACTTTATAGTAACTTAACAAGCTTTTCTAATGTTTCAGACAGTTCTTTTGCTAGCATAAAGTCTTTAACTCTTAAGGCGGCTTCTATTTGTGTTTCAACTAATTTTTTATTTTGTTCAATTTCTAAATAGTCTTTGCCAAAGTGATTAGCATAGATTCTTTGTCTAAATTTACGCATACGCACTTTTCTAATTGTCTTATCTTCAATGATTAAAACAGAATCCATACAGTTTACTACTGTATAGAAATCATGAGAAATCATTAAGATAGCGCCTTTATAGTTTTTTATAGCTTTTTCTAGTGCTATTTGTGAATATGTATCTAAATGACTTGTAGGTTCATCAAGTAGCAGTATATTTGCTTGACTTGCAGAGATTTTAGCTAATTGAAGCATGTTTTTTTCTCCACCAGATAAAGCGCTTATTTTCTGATTAACAGATTCTTCATCAAAACCATAGTCTAAAACATGAGCTTTAATATCATCACGAGTTTTAAAACCAGCATCAAAGAACTCTTCAAGTATTGTATTAGATTCATTTAGTGTTTTGTTTTGAAGCTGAGATAAATAAGCTACTGTAGCATTTTCATTTATTTTTATAGCAGGATGATTATTTTCAAAGATTTCTTGTAGTAAAGTGGTTTTCCCTGTACCATTTGAACCTATAATAGCTATTTTTTCAGTAGGATTAAGTTCAAAGTTAACATTTTCTAAAAGCACATCATCAAAGGAAACACTATAATCATTAACTTCTAAAGCAAGACCCTCTTTAATTTCATCATATGTAAATAGATTGATATTAGGTTCTTTAATCTCTATAAATGGCGCCTTAATTCTACGTTTTTCTAATCTTTCTTGGATTTTAACTCTAGCGTTTAATGTTCTTCCTCTAAATGCTTCGGCATTATCAGTTGCTATATCTCTTAGTTTCTTTATTAAGAGTTCGTTTCTAGCAATTTCTGCATCATCTTCAGCAGCAAGTTCTTGAAGTTCTATTTTTGTTTGAAGTAAGGAGAAGTTATAATCTATATAGCTTCCATCAAACTCTTGTATTTCCATATTTTCAAGATGAAGAATTTTATTAAAACAATGATTTAGTAAATATCTGTTGTGAGTAATCACTAACATTGTTCCTTGATGTGAGTTGATTAGATCTTTAAGAGATTTTAGATTCTCAAAGTCTAAAAATACATCAGGTTCATCCATAATAATTAAGCTTGGATTATTTAACATTGCCTTAACTACTTGAATAAGTTTAAATTGTCCACCACTAAGCTCAGACATCATTGAATTTTTATACTTAATTAAATCTGTAAGATTTAGTTGTTTATCTATAGTATTTTCGAAATCATTACCACCAATTGCGTCAAAGGCATCTAAAGCTTCTTGGTACTTTTCTAATAAAGTATCAATATCTAAAGAAGTTTCCATTTCAGTGCATATAGCTGTTATTTCATTTTGTAGTTTAATGAAATCTTCTCCTATATATTCGAAAACTGTAACATCTTTCCCTTCATCTAACTTAGGGAATTGACTTACATAACCAATTCTACAATTAGGGTCTATATCTAGGATGCCATCAAACATATATTTTTCTGGATCCATTATCATATCTATAAGTGTACTCTTTCCACTACCATTTGTTCCTATAAAGGCACAATGTTGATATTCTTCTAATGTAAATGAAATATTATTATATAGATCTTTTTGTGGATATGAGTAGTATAAGTTGTAAGCTTTTATCATATTATTACCTCTCTTTGTAAATAAAAAAGAGCCTATAAAAATAAGCTCTTAGTATATTAATTTACTAATTTTGATTTCACACTTAGGTTTATTTAAAAAATATTTTATTAAGTTTAACATTGATAGCATAACACCTTTTTTTACTAAGTTCAATGATTTCATACAATAAACTTTCTTATAAATTATGGTAGAGTCATTGACAAAGAATTTAGATGTAATTAAGATGAAATTAGTTGATGCAATAATTTATAAAAGGGGTATGATTATGAAGAAAATGAAAAAACTAGCAGTGGGGTTAATTTTAATTATATCAACAACAATGCTATATGGATGTTGGTTTGAAACACCTAGAGTTAATACAGATAGCTACTTTGGAGATGTCAAAAAAGGTCGAACTGATATTCAAAAGTTATTTACCATGATGGAAGAAGAATCAAATCAAAATATTAAGAGAGATTTTAACGGGAATAGTTTTTCAGAAGAAACTCAAAATAAATTATTGAAAAAGCTAAAGGGTATAGATTATAAGATAGAGAGTGAAAATATTGATGGGGATAGAGCTAGGGTTAGGGCTAATATAAAAGGTATGGATTTTAATATTATTGTAGGAAAGGCTATGGAAGAAACTTTTAGTTACATACATGAGCAAGCTCTTTCTGGAGTTCAAATATCTGAGAAAGAAAAAAATGCTTATTTTGATAATTTGGTGAACAAATATTTAGATCAAGTTACTTATAGTGATAGAGTATCATATATTGATGTGGAAAAGGTTGATAAAGATTGGATAGTTAAAGAAAGTGCTTCAATATCAAAACTGTTATTAGGAATTGATGAATATACTTTCGGTAGTGAAAATCAAGATTCAGAAGCAGTACAAGCAATGAGCTTAAACACTCCATTTACAGTAAAAACTGAAATGGGAAATTATAATTTAACTATTGAAGGTGCAAAAGCAATAGGTGCAGGTAAGTGGTATGAATTTGGTGTTAATCAAGTAGTTTTAGATTATAATTATGAAAATATAAGCTTTGGGGTAAATAACGTTACTATGCTTTATATTGGTGAATCTGCCTTTCAAGTTTTAGATGATGAAGGAAATATTGTTGATACATATCCAACATCTGAGGAAAGTAGGATACCTGAAAATATTGGAATAGGAGAAAAGTGTTCAGCAACTGTAACATTTAAGCTTAAAAGTGATAGCAAAAACTTAAATGTTGTATTTACAAGAGGAAGTCGAAAAATATGCAAGATAACAGTTCCAATTAATTAAATATATATGAAATAGATATAGAACATATTGGTTTTTAGAAATAGATGTGATAATATTTAGTAAGAAAATAGTCGGATTTTGTAACATATAAATAGATTGGAGAGACGTTTATGATAATCGATAAAATGGACAATATCTTATTGTATAAATCAATGGTGCCTAATTTAGAGGTTGGTTTAAATGCTATAAAACAATTAGAGGTTTTTGAAGAAGGCAAGTATACCTTTGAAGGTGGATTTTACATGATTCAAAAAGGTGAAACTAAATCTTTAGATGAGGGAACTTTTGAAGCTCATCGTAAGTATATAGATATTCAAATTCTTGTAGATGGTAGTGAAGAGATTGCATGGGCAGATATTAAAGATCTTACTACAGTAATTGAATATGATGATACAAAAGATGCAGAACGTTTCGAAGGAGACAGGAGTCACAATATTCTTGTATCAAAAGGTATGTTTTACATAGCATTTCCTCATGATGCACACAGAGCAACAGGACATACAACTGAAAAACACAGTTACACTAAAATAGTAATGAAATTGCCAGTGGAAGCTTAATAAATATAAATAAACCAAGTGATTATATGATAAAACCTATAATCACTTGGTTTTTTATTGCAGTTACACAAATCTACTTACAGCATGATATAAAAATAAGAATTATTTAGTTATATCAGGAATTTATAAAAGTAAACTCTAGTGGGTTTTTGTCAACTAGTCTGGGGTAGGTATATTTAGGATAACCAACCATAACAGCTCCGGTGATTTTTTTGCTGAGCGGTATATTAAATAATTTTAGAAGTGGGGAATCTTCTTTCATTGCAACTCTTTCAAACATTCCAGCCCAGCAAGAACCTAATCCTAGTGTTGGTGCATATAACTCTAAATAAGATAATGAAATGATAGAGTTTTCTCTTCCTCTTGGAAAGTTTGAGTCAGAGATTGCAAGAATAAGACTTGATGCTCCTCTTAAAATTGTATCAATTCCTTCTTCACGATAAGGTTTTGTAAATTCACTTGATACATTGTTTTTTTCAAATTCTTTTATAACAAGCTCAACAGCTTTATCAAGCATCTCTCTGTCATCTATTATAACGTAGGAGATACTTTGTAGATTATGGCCACTAGGTGCATAATGAGCTATGTTTACAAGGTATATTAGTTTTTCTTTTGGGACAGGAGTTTCTTTATATGAGCGAATGGAACGTCTTGAACGAAGAAAGTTTTCTGCCTCTTCTGGGGTTAGTTTTGGGTATTTTTTTGAACTTACTTGATTTGATAAAGGGGTTTTTATGTTATCAATTGCTTCTCGTGGGCATATAGCCACACAATGGCCACAAGCTATGCATTCTTCAGACAAGGTTTCCACAGGTCCATTATTTTTAAGTTTTAATATATGCTCTGGGCATTCATTTACGCATAAACCACACTTAATACATTTCTCTTGATTAACAGTTATTAAATTCATTTAATCGTCTCCTCTTATTGATTGTTTGATGTTAATATATTTGAAGTTTTTCTTTTTAAAAGGTTATTAGTAAGTAGATAATAAATATAAGCTAGTAAAAGTACAGAACAGCTTGCAATTGTAATTCCAATAACATTATATGAATGATATACAGAGGTACTTATCCAAGAGCCAAAAGAGCCCCCTAAGTAATATCCAACCATGTAGAGGGAATTTAATCTACTATGGTTTTGAGGATTGAGTTTATAAATTCTTCCTTGATTTAGTGACATATTCATTCTTGAACCAACATCTAAAGTAAAGGTTACTAAAACTATAATTATAAGTTTAGACCACCCCATGCCTAGTAACATAAAAGATATAAACATAACTGCTAAAGCAAAAATGTTCCATAAGCTTACATGTTTGCTGTTTGTGAGTTTTCCCGTGAATCCAGCTGCTAGTGCCCCTGCTATTCCTAAGAAACCAAAGAGCCCAACTACAGCACTTCCATAATTATAAGGAGAACCTTCTAATATAAAGGATAATGATACCCAAAAGATATTAAAGGCACAAAATGCAGCAGCGCCAAAAACTATAGTTTCTCTTAATACCTTTTCTTTCTTTAATAAAGGAGGTAATGATAATATTATATTTTTATATGAATTTTCTTTTTTTACATTGTCTTTAGGGAGAGCATGATATAAATATGCTGCAAAGATTAATAAAACTATTGAAGCTATTTCATGAACGGCGCGCCATCCAAACATTTGTCCAATAACACCACCAAGCACTCTTCCAAGCAAAACTCCAAGAAATACGCCAGTTAATAAGTGACCAACTATTACCCCTCGTTTTTCAGAAGATAGGTTTGAAGAAACAAAGGGAATTATAAGCTGTGCGGAAACACTTGCAAGTCCCATAAAAAATCCTACAGCTACTATTAGATTAAATGTTGGTACTAAAGTCATTAAATATAATAAAACAGAAGAACAAGTAATACTTAAAGTAATTAAGGTTTTTCTACTATATCTATCTCCTAATGGAACGATAAACAATAGTCCTAGAGTATATCCTATCTGTATAGCTGTTACGAGTTTACCAGATGATGAAGCAGGTACCATGAAGTCCTTAGAAATGTTAGTTAACAACACTTGATCGTAGTATAAGTTAGCTACTATAATTGCACAAATGATTGATAAAATGAATAATAATTTATTTGAAAAATTTTTGCTTTTTATTTCTGAATCCATTTTACATCTTCCTCTCTTTAGGTTATAAAAATAGTGTATAATGGAATTATTATTTTAAACAGAATCTAGATTATCATATGATTAATAGTACTATGTTTAGCTTAGCTGAAATAATTAATGTAAATAGGAGAGGGCGTTATGATATCTAAAAATAAGGAGCTTGGGTTATTTTTAAAAAAGAAAAGATCAACCCTAAGACCAGAACAATTTGGGCTTAAGTTCGATAAAAGAAGACGAGTAAAAGGCTTAAGAAGAGAAGAGGTTGCAGACTTAGCAGGAGTAAGCAATGACTGGTATGTACGTATTGAACAAGGTCAAAATGTTAATCCATCAGTTGAAGTTTTACTCTCTTTGAGTAAGGTTTTACAATTAAATAATGAAGAGAAGAGATATTTATTTGATTTATCAGATAAAAAATTGCCTTTTGAAGACTTTACAAAGGTTACAATTTCTAATACCTTACAACAATTTTTAGATAATCAAAATCCTAATATAGCCTATGTTACAGATAGTGAACTAACCATAATTGGATGGAATAAAGCAGCTCTTAAGGTTTACGGTAACTATGAAGAAATGAGTGAAAAAGATAAAAACTCTGTTTGGAGAGCCTTCAATGATGATTACATAAAGAACCTTTTAGATAATTGGGAGGGACATTCTAAATTACGTGTTGAACAATTGAGAGCTAATTATAACTATTATGATAATGACAGTAAAATAAATAATATAATAGATGAATTAATTGAAAAAGAACCTTTATTTAATAAGTGGTGGAATAATCAAGGGATTATGGGAACACCAGAGGGGCAAAAACTTTTACACCATCCTGAAGTAGGGGATTTATACTTAAGTTATATTTCTTTTAAATCTACAGAAATAGACGGAGCAAACATCACCATTCAAATGGCTATAGATGATGATACAAAAAATAAGCTAGAGAAGCTTATTTTATTATAAATTGAAACCGTGCCTTAATTGTGCTCTGGCACGGTTAACTCAGATTCATAAACAGGTACACCATCTAACTTTCCATTGACTTCTTTACTTGCCATCAAGGTAACTGCTTTTATTGGAATCTTAATTCGGTCATATTGAATTAAGTTATCCAAATCTATAGATTCTTCGGTAAATACAACTCTTCGTCCTAGGGTTATATGAGGTGTAAAAAGTTTATCATAAAATCCTATTTTGTTTTTTGATAATAGTGTAGACAGCTCTTTATGTAGCCTAGAGAGAACGGAGCTTTCTCTTGTGCCTATCCATAGAATATTGGTATTCTTTCTTTTGAAAATACCTAAGTTACTTAAGGATAATTCAAAAGATGGAATAGTTAAAACTGCTTTATCTATAACTTCTTTTATCTTTTCAATTTGAATATCATCAGCTTCTCCTATGAAGCAAACTGTTAAGTGAAAGTTATTCTTACGGGTAAAGCTGCCTTCGGTGCAGTGATTTTTTATATCTGAGGTTATTCGTTCCAAATAATCTTTAACTTTATCTTCAAAAGCTATAGCAATATAGATTCTCATATTTTTATATCCCTTTCATCAAATGATAGTGTGTATAAGTTATTTTTAACAAATAATTATAATGGAGTAAAGGGGAATAGTAAATTTCTTAAAATTTCTAATCCCTTTTACTCCTATTAAGGTTAAAGTACAATATGAAGGTTTTTATTTATTAAGTCACTAGTAACTCTTCCATCTTTTATTTCAATGATTCTATCTGCTTTTTCAGCTATTCTATTATCATGAGTTATAACTATAAAAGTGGTTTTCATTTTCTCATTTATATCCCTAAGAAGATTATAAATACTTTCAGTAGATTCTGAATCTAGGTTTCCGGTCGGTTCATCAGCAAGTACTATTTTAGGGTTATTAATTAAAGCTCTTGCTATAGCAGTTCTTTGTTGTTGGCCTCCTGACATGTTGGTTGACATGTTATTTTTAACTTTACTTAAGCCTACTAAATCTAAAAGTTCATTAGCTCTTTCTTTGATTTCCTTTGAAGGCTTTGAATTTCCTATCATAAAAGGCATTAGAACATTTTCAAGAGCTGTAAACTCAGGAAGAAGATAATGAAACTGAAATATAAAACCAATAGTCTTGTTTCTTAAATCAGCTAATTGATTCTTTTTCATTGTATCTGTTCTTATTCCATCAATATATATTTCTCCATTAGTTGGTTTATCTAAGGTTCCCATTATATTAAGAAGTGTACTTTTTCCACTTCCAGAAGCACCAATAATTGAATTAAAGGTACCTTCTTGAAAGGATATATTTACATTGTTTAAAACTTGAGTTTTAAGTACTTGACCATATACTTTATCTATATTTTTCATTTCAATAATATTACGCATTTCTAATCACCTCTATTGGATTTAATTTTGAAGAACCTCTTGCAGGGATTAATGCTGCCAATGTTGAAGCTATAAGTGCTATAACAGCTGATATTATTATAAAGTTGTAATTGATATATAATTCAACTACAGGAGTTCCATCAGGATTTAGAGCAAATTTTGTAAAGATAAAGCTTAATCCTAAACCTAAAGCCACTCCAAGTATTGCTCCCATTAAACCTAATAAAAATCCTTCAAAGAGAAAAATTAAACTTGATTGTCTGTCCTTAATTCCCATAGCTTTAAGTATTCCAATTTGTTTTGATTTTTGTACTACAGTTATAATTAAAACGCTTGCTATACCTAATATAACTGATACCATAACAAATACTTGAATCATATAACTTGATATGCTTTGACCATTTAAACCACTTAATAATGATGCGTTTTGATCTTTCCAGTTATCAACTTTAATGTCACTTCTACTAATGTCAGAACCTATAACTGTTGCAATCTCATCTGCTTTAAATACATCTGTTACCTGCATTTCAATACCAGTTATTTTATCACCAGTAGAGAATAATTCTTTTGCAGAAGATAAATCAGTTATAAGCCATGCTTTGTTTATGCTAGCAACTTTTAAGTCATAAAAGCCAGTTACTATTAAAGTTTTTACATCACCTGAGTTTGTTATTAAGTCAATTTTATCATTTAGGTTAAGGTTAAGCTCATCTTTTAAATCTTTTCCTACTAACGTTTCAAATTTGTTGTTTGGAACTTTACCTTCATAAATACTATCTTTGAGATCATAAATTTTATCTGAATCATCAATGTTCATACCACGTACTAGAACTGAGTATGTTTTAAGATCTGTTTTAATAAGTGCAGGCGAATCTGATACTACAGAAACATCTTTTATTCTTGAATCGGATTCTTTTATATTATCTACTATGCTATCATAATCAGATATTAATCTATCAGAAGTATCTGATGATAAGGTTATTTGAGAAGAATTACCTACTGTTTTATCAATTAAACTTTTCTGAAGCCCTTGTATTAAGGAGCCTATAAATATCTGAACTGAAACACCAACTGCTATTCCTAAGGCTATAAGAGCAGTTTGACCTTTTGTAGATTTTAAGAATCTGAGTGCTATTTTAAACGAAATTTTCAACTTAATCGCTCCCTTATAATTTAATTTGCATTATTTATTAATAACTATTATTATTTATATATTAATAGTATATTACAATATGAAATAAATCAATATATTTAATATAAAAATATTTCAAAATGTGTTAAGATTATATGAAGAGGTGACTGCTATGGAAAAAAGTATTTCTGATAATATAAAGTATTTAAGAAGTTTAAAAAAATACACTCAAAAAGAGTTTGCTTCTTTACTGGGAGTAGCACAAACTACTGTTGCAAATTATGAAAATGGGCTTAGAGTTCCTGATGCTCAGAAACTTCAAAAAATTGCAGATATATTTGAGGTGTCTTTAGACAATTTATTAGGACGGGAGAATAGAAAAGAGAATAGCAGTATAATTCAGAAGAAATTATCATTAATAAATAATAAAGAGGAATCTTTTAAAATATATTTAAATTTACTTTTGGAAGGGAAGGGCACAGATGCAAGAGAGTTTGTAATAGGTCTATATCATCAAGGATTGCCTATGAAATCTATATATTTTGATATTTTTGAAAAATCATTAAAGGAGGTAGGGACTTTTTGGGAGAGTGGTAAGATAGAGGTTTGGCAGGAGCACTTTATTTCTGAAGTAACTATGGATTTAATGAGAGAAATAAAAAGTAAGGAGAAAAGAAAAAAGAAAAATTTGTGTTATGTAATGGGGGTAACAGCTGGGGCAGAGCTTCATAATATTGGACTTAAAATGATTTTAGATACTCTAGAAATAGAAGGTGGAAAATCGCTTTATCTAGGTTCTAATGTACCAGTTCAAAGTTTGGTGAATGCAGTTAAAAGTGAAAAACCTGATTTATTAGCTATATCAGTAACAATAGATCATCATATAGAATCAGTAAAATATATGATTGAAGCCATAAGAGAGAATGTTAAGGGTAAGGTGCCAAAGATTGTTGTTGGTGGAGGAGCTTTTAAAAACAATCCAAAGCTCTGGCAATCAACTGGGGCAGATCAGTATTCAGACAGTGTAGAGGATTTGATTTCCTTTATAAATATTTAATAATAGTATTAAAAAAGCAAGTGAGGATGTTTAAATATCTCCACTTGTTTTTTTAATTTAAGCTAGTATTACATATACTTATGCACAATAAAATAATTTTATAACAAACTGTTAATAGAATGTTGACAAATTTTACGAATCACTATAAAATAATACAGGGATGTAAATGATAATTACTTTCATTATCTTTTACCAATTAAAGAGGTTATTAAAAATTAATATAACAATCGGAGGGAGATTCAAAATGAAACTAAAAGGACTAACTACTATAATCCTTGCTTGTGCTTTATTAGTAACTGGCTGTGCTAGCAAAGCAAACAAAACTGAAGATACATCTAAGGGAGGCGACACTGCTTCTTCTGTTTCTTATCCAATAACAATTAAACATGCTTATGGTGAAACTGTAATAAAAGAAGAACCTAAAAATGTTGTTGCAATTTCTTGGGGAAATCCAGATACACCTTTAGCGTTAGGAGTTGTACCAGCTGGTATATCCAAAGCTAACTATGGTAAAGTTACTGAAAAAGGATTATTACCATGGACAGATAAAAAGTTCACTGATTTAGGAGTAGACAAACCAGTTGTATTTGATGACGTTGATGGTTTAGATTATGAGGCTATAAGTAATGCTAATCCAGATGTTATATTAGCTGCATATTCAGGTCTTACTCAAGAAGAATATGATATGTTAAGCAAAATAGCCCCTGTTGTTGCTTATCCTAAACTTGCATGGCAAACATATTGGAGAGATCAAATAACAACTAATGCAACTGCAATGGGTAAAAAAGATGAGGGAACTAAATTAGTTTCAGAATTAGATAAGTTAATAGCAGATAAAGTTGCTGAATATCCTAGCATTAAAGGTAAAAAAGTTGCTTTCTGTTACTTTAGCCCAACTGATTTAAGTAAGTTCTACATATATACTTCAACAGATCCACGTGCGGCATTCTTAAATGATCTTGGATTAGTAGAAGCTGATAGTGTTAAAGAACTTGCAAAATCTTCAGATAGTTTTGCTCTTACAATTAGTTCAGAAAATATTGATAAATTAGCAGATGTTGAAGTAATTGTTGCTTATGGAAATACTGAATTATTAAAACAACTTCAAGCTGATAAGCTATTAGGAACACTTCCAGCAATTAAAAATGGATCTGTAGCGTTAATTGATGAAACTTCAGATTTAGCAGCAGCAGCTACTCCAAGTGCATTATCTATTCCTGCAACTATAGATGAATATTTAAAGCTAATCGGAGAGGCAGCAGATAAGGTAAAATGAAGCTTACAAAAACAATAGGAATATATTTAGGGAGTATTCTTTTTCTAGGTTTATGTGTGCTTGCATCACTAGCATGGGGATCAAAAAATGTAGGATTTAGTCAGGCTATTAATGCCTTACTAAATTCTACTGATTTGTCCTTTTCTGCATTAGTGGTTCGTGAGCGTATCCCGAGAACAATTTTTGGTATTATGGCAGGAGCTTCTCTTGGAATATCAGGAGCCCTTATGCAATCTATAACAAGAAATCCAATAGCTGACCCCAGTATTTTAGGTGTTAATACAGGGGCATCTTTGTTTGTTGTAATAGGAATAGCATTTTTTAATATCAACTCAGCAAATCAATATATTTGGCTAGCACTGGCTGGAGCAGGGATAACAGCAGTGGTTGTTTATTTTATTGGTTCTATTGGAAATGGAGGAGCGACGCCTATTAAACTTGCTTTAGCAGGAGCTGCTACTAGTGCAGTCTTAACTTCTTTAGTAAGTGCAATTATACTTCCGAGAAGTGATGCTATGGATAAGTTTAGATTTTGGCAGGTTGGGAGTATAGGTGGAGCTAATTGGGATAGTATTAGATTGATACTTCCTTTTGTAATAGTTGGATTAATAATAAGTATAGCAGCAACACCAGCATTAAATGTATTAGCTTTAGGGGACGATGTTGCAACTGGTTTAGGTGTAAATATAGGTGTTATTAGAATTATATGTGCAGTTGCAGGGGTAATATTATCTGGTGCAACTACAGCAATAGCTGGTCCTATTTCTTTTATAGGATTAATGATACCACACACTATACGTCTTATTTTTGGTTCAAACTTAAATGGAATAGTTCCTTTATCAGCTATTGGCGGTGCAGCACTTTTAATAATTTCAGATGTTATCGGAAGAGTAATAGGCAGCCCAGGTGAAGTTCAGGTAGGAATTATTACAGCATTTATAGGTGCGCCAATTCTTATTATGATTGCTAGGAAAGCGAAGGTGAGAGCTATATGATACAAACTAATCACAATACGATTAGACAAGGTTATACTAGAAGAAAAACTCGTTTGATTAGCGTCAATATTATTTTGATTGTATTAACTTTACTATTGTGTGGCATTATGCTTGTATATGGTAAAAATGTTTATGATTTAAATACAGTTATAAGAGTTCTTAGTGGAGAACAGATACAAGGGGCAACCTTTACTATAGGTACTCTACGTTTACCAAGAATGTTATGTGGACTTTTAGCTGGATTAGCTTTCGGTATAGCAGGAAATACATTTCAAACTATGTTAAGGAATCCATTAGCAAGTCCTGATATTATAGGTATAAGTTCAGGTTCTAGTGTAGCTGCGGTATTCTGTATATTAGTTCTTCGTATAAGTGGTACTGGTGTTTCTATAGCAGCAGTAGTTTCTGGAATTCTAGTAGCATCACTTATATATGTGTTATCTAAAGGTTCAGGATTTTCAGGTGGAAGACTTATACTTATAGGAATTGGAATGCAGGCAATGATAAATGCTATAATATCATATTTGCTTGCAAAATCTTCACAGCATGATGTACCAACTGCACTTAGATGGTTAAATGGGAGTTTAAATGGAATGGTTATTGAAGATGTACCATTTTTATTTGTCGTTGTTGTTGTATTTGGAGTTACTATTTTATGCTTAACAAAACAGCTTCAGGTATTGGAATTAGGAGATGAGTTTGCAACTACACTTGGGGTTAGAATTAATGTAGTAAGAATTATGCTGATTCTTAGTGCTGTATTTCTAATAGCTTTCTCAACTGCTGTTACAGGCCCTATATCCTTTGTAGCATTTTTAGCTGGACCAATAGCAGCAAGGCTTGTTGGACTGGGATCGCCAAATGTTTTATCAGCAGGGCTAGTTGGAGCTTTATTAGTACTTAGTGCAGATCTTATTGGTCAATTTGCATTTGGTACAAGATTCCCTGTAGGAGTAATTACAGGGATTTTAGGAGCGCCATATATGCTGTTTCTATTAATAGTTATAAATAGGAGGGGTGAGGCATAATGACTAAAAAACAACCGTTATTTGAAGCAAAAAAAGTAGTAACTGGATATGATAAAAAGATTATAATAGATGGAATTGATATAACTATTCCGAGTAATAAGATTAGCGTTATTATAGGTGCTAATGCATGCGGTAAATCAACCCTACTTAAAACCCTTGCTAGACTTATTAAACCTGTTTCGGGAGATATTGTAATTGATGGTAAGAAGATTACTTCAATACCTTCTAAGCAATTAGCACAAGTCTTAGGTTTACTTCCTCAATCCCCAATAGTTCCAGAAGGAATAACTGTTTGGGATTTAGTTTCAAGAGGTAGGTATCCATATCAATCATTTTTAAAAAGTATGGATAAAACAGATTTTGACGCCATAGAAGAAGCACTTGAGATCATGGGAATAACAGAACTTGCTAACCGTAGTGTAGATGAGTTATCAGGTGGTCAACGTCAAAGAGTATGGATTGCAATGGCTCTTGCCCAGCAGACAGATATACTTCTTTTAGATGAACCAACCACTTATCTTGATATAGCATACCAAGTAGAGATTCTTGACTTATTAACAGACCTAAATCGTAAAAGAGGAACTACTATTGTGATGGTACTTCATGATATTAATTTATCTGCTAGATATGCCGATTATATATTTGCTCTACGTAAAGGTAAATTAATTAGTCAAGGGACACCGGAAGAGGTTATAACTTCAGAATTAATAGATACTGTATTTGATTTGGATTGTGTAGTTATACAAGATCCAGTGTCTGATTCACCTTTTATTGTACCAAGAGGAAGGCATCATGCTAATGCATAAAAGTTAATAGATTTATTTAAGAGACAAGTGATTATATGTTTAATATTATCACTTGTTTTGTGGTTTAAAGATAAAAACTAGGTTTAATTAATTTATTATAAACATTCAGTGAGAAAATTCATTTTGTAAATAAATTTAACTGTGATATAATGAAAAATGCTGTTTTGAAGTAAGTATTGGGGGAATTTATAATATGAAATATTTTTTTAATAAAGCAATGACAATGATGAAAGCAGAGATGGTATTTAGCATTACATTGGCTTTATCTATCGTTACATCCATAATAATTAGTCCTAAATTAAGTTATATTGATTTTCCAGTATTGATGCTTCTTTTCAATCTAATGATAGTAATAGCTGCTTTTGAAAATGTACAATTATTGGACAAGATAGCTATTGGGATTTTAAGAAAGAATAAAAATCTTAGAATGATTTCTGGTATATTAATTAGTTTATGTTTTGTTTTTTCAATGTTTATAACTAATGATGTTGCACTTATAACTTTTGTACCATTAACTATGATTATTGCTAAAAAAGCTAAATTTGATCCTATAAAGATAGTAATTTTAGAAACTTTAGCAGCTAACATAGGAAGTAGTTTTACGCCTATGGGAAATCCACAAAATCTATATCTTTTTTCATTTTTTAATATAAATATCCTGACATTTTTTAAAATCACAATATTAATAGCTGTGGCAGGAATGGTGTGGTTATTTATTTTAAATTATAGAGTTGAGGATTCAGAACTAGAGTTTGAATTAGACAAAATAGAAGTTAGAAATAAAAAAGTTGCAATAATATACTGTATTTTATTTATATTTATACTCTTGTCAGTTTTTAATGTTATTGATTATAAGGTTGCTTTTATTACAACCATTATTGTAACATTAATTATAAAAAGAAGTTTATTTAAAGAGTTAGACTATGTACTTTTATTGACTTTTGTATGTTTTTTTATTTCAATAGGAAATATTTCTAATATGAAAAGTATAAATGAGATTATGAAAATCTTATTAAGTAATAATATTGGAGTGTATTTCTCTGCAATATTTTTTAGCCAGTTAATAAGTAATGTACCATGTGCTATTCTTTTATCAAAATTTACTACTTCATGGCAAGTTATATTAATTGGTGTTAATGTTGGAGGAATGGGTACAATTATAGCTTCACTAGCAAGTTTGATATCTTATAAAATTTACATTAAAGAGTATGATGGGAAAAAGTATTTATCTAAATTTACAAAATACAATTTTGGAAGTTTGTTAGTATTTGGAGCCTTATTCTTGGTGTTTGTATTTTTACCAATATAGTAAATAATATCTGTAAAAAACAAGTGACGATATTTAGGGATAGCGTCACTTGTTTTTAATTTAGGATAAATTACTCTCCATCCTCTCCTCCAGGACCATCTCTTCTTGGACGGAAGGATTCAGGAAGAGGTTCAACATTTTTATATTGACTAGCAATTTTGCTCTCATTCTCTGAATTAAATGTGCTACCTTGCTCCTTAGAAGATGAGCAACTATTTTGTTGTTTAAAGTTTGAATTATTATTTTTATTAGCCATACTATATCACCACCTTCAAAGTTATTTTGTACATATGATTGCTTTTTATGTACACTAAAACTTGAGAGCATTTGATGTTATAAAGAATATGGCATTACATAAAATTAAAAGGAGAATATATGAAATATAAGCTCTAATAAGGTTAATTAAATATTCTATCTTTCATTTATCATAAGAATTCTATTAAGCTTTATAATACTCTTTTTATCTTTATTATTTATTAGAATTTCATCATGAGTTATTTTCTCCACCAAAACATCAAAATGCCCTTGTGGTGTAGTAAACATTGATTTACATATATAGCGAATCATGCAGCGTTTACCTTCAAAGTATTTAAAAGGACTTGATAAAGGTAGGTTATCTAAGTATATGTCTGGAATCTTTGTTGAAGTTTTTTTGTATATATCTGCATCTGAAATAGAAAGAATACTTTTGATTTTTAATATTCCTTTTTTGCCTTTTTTATCATGGAAAAGTAGGTAATCATCATCAGTATTAAGCATAGCTACTTGATAAAGTCCTCCAAAACCCCTGTCATCTAAAAATATCTTTACCCAACGCCCAAGAAAATCCTTATAGCAATCTAAAGAAGATGTATTAGTTGAGTTATCCGTATTTCCTTTTGAAGGTAGAGTTAATCCTTCTATAAGAAGATAGTCTGTTGAAACTCTAAATAAGTAGCTTAATTGAATTATTTTATCTGTATCTGGAATTGACTGATCTAACTCCCATTTTGAAATAGCCTGTCTTGAAACCTCAAGTTTTTCAGCTAATTGCTCCTGAGAAAAATTATTCTGTTTTCTAAGTTCTTGTATTCTTTTGCCTAATGTCATAATAAGACCTCCCTTATTTTAGTATTATCAGTATACTAATTATGACAATTCACCACTACCAAATAAACCTTGAATATTCGCAACCTATAGTTGCAAGTTTAAATTTAATAAGAGTATGTTTCTATTTATCATAAGATTATTATACTATTAATATTGGAACTTTAACTCTAGAGGTTGAAAAAGTTGTAATAGGATAAATTGGTATAGTATACTGTAAAAGATATCAGAGGCATATAATATGTAATTAAAATAAACAATATTGAAATATATAGAAAGGAAAATATATAGTGAATTTTACTGAAATTCGTTATATAAGGATAGAATTATAAAAGGTACAAAAGAATTTAAAATAATAATTAGTATGGGAGTAATAGGCATTATTGCTGTAATAATAACTATAATAAGTGATTTTATATTAATAGGTAGGCCTAATAGTGCTATGGATTTTTTGAAACTTGGCACTGAAAGCATGGCTGGATTATCTCAATGGAGAATAACTGTTGGTACATTTCTTGGAGTTATAGTAATTCCATTTCAAATAGCTGGATTAGGTATGGTTTATTACGCTCTTAAGCCAGCAGGTAAATTTAAGTCACTTACAGTAGTCATTTCAACTGCACATGCATTAATGTTAGCTGTGGGATTTCATATAGCTTATGCATATATTGCAAGTGGGTGGAGACTTTATTATGAAACTGGGGCTTCTAATCTGATAGTTAGAGATATGATGAAAATGTTCGATAATTATTGGCTTATAACATTAATTATAATAGGAGTAGAAGCAACGGTTAGTTCCCTTTTATATATAATAATAGTTATAAGGTATGAAACCTTGTATCCTAAGTGGATGGCGTTTCTAAATCCAATTGGCATTTTAATTTGTGTTTTTGTTATGATGTTGGTATTGCCTTATCCTATTGGAGGATTTATTGCTCCAGCTTTTCTTAATATATCGACCTTAATTTTTTTTATATGTCAATGGGTTGTTCTTAAACAAAAAGATAAAGTGCTTATGTAATGTTTAAATCAAAAAAACTCCTAAACACTTTATTAGCTTAGGAGTTTTTTATATATTTGCTACCACTTAAACCAGAAAATTACCCCATTATCATAATTTTTTGCGCCATAGGAGAAATTATATAATTCAAGTATTTTACTGGATATAGAAAGACCTAGTCCTGTACCTTTAGTATTACTACGTGAGGAATCAACTTTTTTGTATGGTTTCCATATTTCAGTTAAATATTTTTCAGGTATATGACTTCCACTGTTGTAGAACTCAAGAATATCTTCATTTATAGTGATATAAATTGACCCACCATTAGGAGTGTGTTCAAGTGCATTTACAAAAAAGTTATTAATAACTCTCTCCATTAATGTAAAATCAGCTTTTATAATCTCATCACCCTCCATATTTATAACAATTTGTTTCTCATCACAGATTGGACCATAGTGATTAATTAATTTATCGCATACTTCAGAAAGAGAAACATCTTCATATTTGATTTTAAAGGAATCAGATTTTAATTTTGATAATTCAATCATACCTAGAACTATCTTGTCCATACGTTGCACATTAGCTTGAATATTTGCGGCATAATAGTCTTTCTTTTCCGTATGAACATTTTCTATAAGATTTTCAGCATAACCTGATATGATACTTAGTGGTGTTTTTAAATCATGTGCTAGTGAATTTGTTGTCTCTATTCTATATTTTTCTAAGTCATCTCTCCTTTTATAAAGCTTATAAGTTTGAGTAGATATGATAAGAGCTGCTATAAAAAATGTTAAGAAGCAACTTATCCATACAAAGATTAACGTTGGATAAGTGAGTTTTAATAAATTAACTTCAGTGGCACAAACTGTCCAATATTCACTGTAATAATTTTTACCATCGAAGGTTAAGGTTCTTACAGTGTTCTGATATGGAACTGGGTAATAATACTGATAAGTAAATAAACCTACTTTTTCAATTGATGTTCCAAGTGATTTTTTAACGTTTTTTTCCAACTTATCTCCATTTGATGCCAAGTTGCGAAGATTAGTATAATCTTTTTTATTTTTATTAAGAGGGTTTATGGAGCCATTTTTAAAATAAGGTAAGTCTTCTGTAGGTTTATTATTAGGAATGAACACCTTACTTACATTAGATCCAGAGCATGAGGATATTCCATTATCTTCACTGAGCTTAGTTGCATACATAGGAGTGACATTTATTCTATCAGGAATAATCATTTCATCTTTTAACCAAAATCCATCTATGTCTAAAATATATCCAGAAAGATCACCGACTTTCTCAACCTTAGGTTCTGAAGAGAGATAACCTTCAAGTTCTGATATATCTTCATCACTAAACCAGTCGTATGGGTTTAAAGATGCATAACCAGTATAATGTGTGTTACCTTCAATACTTTCTGTATAACTGCAAAGCCAATTTTCATTAGTGTTAAAAATTAGATTATAGTTACTTGTGAATATTCCAATTTCTGTTCCAGAGTTAGCATAAAGAGACAAACTTCCTATCATTTTTCTTTTAAGCTTAGGGAAGTCTGTAATATTATCTTTGATAATATTATTAGCTGTATGATTAATCTGTAATGCTAATGAGTTAAACTGTAATTCTTGTACTTTTTTCTCCTTATTTATAAGAAATATGCTAAACCCTATCATAAGTATAAGGTATGCTGTAAATAAAGAAGAAAAAGTACGCACATAAATTGTTCTCTTTGTTTGATTTTCTTTCAACTTCTAATCCTCCAATCTATAACCAACTTTAATAATGGTTTTGATTTGATTAGATGCAGCTCCAAGAGATTTTCTAAGCTTCTTTATATGATTATCAACAACTCTATCATTACCTTCAAAGTCATATCCCCACACTCGGATCAAAAGAGTTTCACGACTCATTATTTTACCACGATTCTCCATTAGTATTTTTAATAGAGTAAATTCAATAGGAGCTAAGGGAATTTCTTTATCATCTACAAAAACTGTGTAGCGATAAGGGTTTAATTTTATTTTTCCAGAGATCATGATGTCATTTCTTATGGTACCTTTTGTACGTCTAATTAGAGCTGTAAACTTTGCGTAAAGTTCTGCTAATGAAAATGGCTTAGATATATAATCATCACAACCAAGGTTATAACCATATAATTTATCTGGTTCATTAGTTCTTGCTGTTAAAAAGATAATAGGAACATCACTATTTTTTCTAAGTTCCTTACATATTGTAAAGCCGTCAAGCTCGGGAAGCATAACATCTAAAAGCACTGCATCATATTCATTTTCAATACATTTTTCATAACCTTCATTTCCAGTTTCAGCAGAGTATATCTTGAATTTACCTCCACTTTTAGCTGTAAAATAGTCAGTTATGATTTCTCTTATTTCCTTGTCATCTTCAACTAATAAAAACTTATATACCATTTTTCACCTCCAAAGATATATTAGCAAGTCAATATATCCTTTCTGTATCCTAGTTAATGTTAAAACAAAATAAAGTTGGAGATATTCTACTAACTCCAACCCTACGATATTCTATTTTTTATATAATTGTTCCTTATTCTATAAGGGAATATTTTTATTGTATTTGATCCTTCATCTAGTGTTGAAAGTTCAAGTTTATCAAATATGTAATCATCATCAACTTTTTCTAGTGTTATGATAGCAGGATATTTAGCTTTAGTAAGAGTTGGGTCATCAGAACTATGTCCAGAACAATTAAGCCAAGCATATATATAAACTTTGTTGCCTTTTTCTTCGCAAACAATTATCTCTCGTGTGTAGTATATTTCAGATATAAAAACGGCTCTTAAATCTTCTCTTTTATTTAATTCAGGTTGTACATTTTCTGAAAATATTTTATCTAATGTATTTGTAGACATATTAACTACATTTACTGTATTTATTGATTTATAAGCAAATGTTGAAATTATAATTATAGAAATAATAGTAGATAAAAATATAAGATGTTTTCTTTTCATATAAACAATCCTTTCAGAAGAAAATTTGGATATATTTCCATAATAAACTATAGGGAATTTATTGTAAACAAGCTTATGATGAGAAGTGGGTAGATAAGAAAAAGGAAGGCTGATATAATATTCTCTAGAAAGAGATAAAGGAGTTAGTAGATGAAATTTTATTTAGCACCAATGGAAGGAATTACAGGATACATATATAGAAATTCTTATGAGAGGATTTTTGGCAATATAGATAAATACTTTGCCCCTTTTATTACACCAAACAAGAGTAGAAGTCTTAAAACTAAAGAACTTAGAGATATTTTACCTGAAAACAATAAGGGGATAAACATGGTTCCTCAGATATTAACTAACGATTCAGAAGGATTTAGTGAAACCTCTATGAAATTTAAGCAACTAGGTTATAATGAGGTAAATTTGAATTTAGGATGCCCAGCTGGGACTGTTGTTTCAAAAAATAGAGGTTCAGGATTTTTAGCTAAAAGAGAAGAACTTGATAGATTTTTAGATGATATATTTAAAATAGATGATATGAAAATTTCTATAAAAACTAGAATAGGAAAAGAGAGTCCGGAGGAGTTTTATGAGCTTATTAAGATATATAATAAGTATCCTATGGAAGAACTAATCATTCATCCGAGAACTAGGGAAGACTTTTATGGAAATAAACCTAATTTAGAAGTTTTTAAAGATGCATTATCATTAAGTACTAATACCATATGCTACAATGGAGATATATTCACAAAGGAAGATTATAGTAAATTCACAAAGGAGTTTCCATCTGTAGACAAAATAATGCTTGGAAGAGGGGTATTAGCTAATCCTTGCCTAATAAATCTTATAAAAGATAATAGCACTTTGGATAAAGCGGATTTAAAAGATTTCCATGATGAGATCTTTAATAACTATATTGAGATATTTAATGAAGAGAAAAACGCCATATTTAGAATGAAAGAATTATGGGGATATATGATTTATATTTTTTCAGATAACAAAAAATACGGCAAGAAAATTAAGAAAGCACAAAAGCTTGCTGAGTATAATGAAGCTATTTTGAGCCTATTTGAAGAGCAAGAGATTATACAAGGGGCGGGATTATTTTATAATCAATAGTTATAAGAAGATATAAGATTAAAATAAAGACTGCTTAATTATAGGCAGTCTTTACTTAAGATGGATTAAATTGTATTACCAAATATCGTTTGAATTAGATGAAACTAATGCTAAATCTTCATAACTACACAAATTATTATTTAAGGCTTCTTTTCTTAAAACCAAATAAAGTTCTGCATTTGTAGCATTAAAGTAAGGATTAACAAATAGCACTCCAACTCCTAGAGCTAATATTCCAAGCAAATACCATCCTATAAAGGATAGGTCCAACACAAACATATCAAGTTTATGACCTCTGGTCATATCATTACTTAGTTCTATAGCTTTATTAATTCCTATATTAGGATTATCAGCAAGAATATATGGAACCATGCTATATGCGTAGGATTTAATTATACCAGGAATAATTAAGAGTAAAGTCCAAAGGAAAATATAAATATTTTTAACTAACATTGTAGTTGTTATCCCTTTGTAATTCCCATCTTGAAATCCAAAACGCAAACATCTTGTATTATCATCATATTGAGCGGATTTAATGAAGTATTTTCTTCCTCCAACTTCAAGGCAGTATCCAATAAGAATACGTAGTACCAATGCAATTAGAAAAAAGATTAATAACATAGAAATAATTTTCCAATTGATGAAATAATGAAAAACTGAGTTTATATTATCAGGGTTTTCAATTGAAAATCTAGATCTATAGTTAGACCTAGAATTCCAACCACCTTCAGCTAGTGTTATAACTATACTAACTCCAAATGCACTCAAATATCCTCTTCTTAAAACTTCTTTAGCTTTACTTTTTAATTCTTTTCTAGACCACATATTATCCTCCATAAAATTATTAATCGAACTATTTAAATAATTGCTATGATGATATTATATGGTATTTAATAACTTAAAACAAGTTATTAAATATATAGGAGAATGTTATTTTTAGTTGAAATACGCTATTAGATACAGGTAGGTTTAAATTGCTTTCAATTACTTAAATTTTCTAAGTTATTTGAGACTTTGAACAAAATTACTGCTACTAAACCTATTAATATTATTAATAATTGCAAGGAGTTCTCTAGGCGATTCAACTAAATCATTCTCTAACCAAGTTTGTACAACTGCAATAATACCGCCTATTGCATATTTTAATAAGTAATTTAAATATGCATCAGTAAACCCTGGAGTATTAATTATTTTATCTAAATTTGCTTTATTAGCTACATAAAGAATGCGATCTAGTATTTTACTATCGTTTTGTTTACAAAATAGTACTTTGCAAAGTTCTTTATTTTCCGCAATTAATTCAAAGACTTTAATTAAAAGTATATCGGTATAGTCCTCAACTGGAATTTCTGTGAGATATACAATAACTTGATTAAATAATTCATCTTCCATTGATTGAAGAAGATCAAAAGCATCTTTATAATGACTATAAAAGGTTCCTCTGTTAATATCAGCTTTTTTGCATATATCAGTAACAGTAACTTGATGAATTTCTTTAGTTTCAAGGAGCTCTATTAAACTTTCTTTAATTATATTTTTTGTGTACAAAATTCTACGATTTCCTTTAACTCCAGGCATGTATATCCTCCTTTTTATAGAACTTATTTAACTAGATATTTATGAATAAAATATTATCAATTAAACAATTATAAAATTTATGTACATTTAATAACAATAAAATTTTATATGATTATTGTCAGTAGCTTTCTAATTAACTATACTAATATTGTACTATTGAATCAACAATATGTCTATTTAATAACTCTTAGTATAAATAGAAGAATTACTAAAGAAAATGGAGGGAGAAAATGTCGTATATACAAATAATTGATGAGCATAAAAGATACAAAATTGGAGATAACACTGTTGTAGCCAACAATGGAATTAATTTCTCCATTAAAAAGGGCGAGTTTGTTATAATCTTAGGACCTAGTGGTGCAGGAAAATCAACAGTACTTAATATACTTGGAGGCATGGACACTTGTGATGAAGGTCAAATTATAATTGATGATACTGATATATCAAAGTTCAATAAAAAAGAACTTACTAGATATAGAAGGCATGATGTAGGATTTGTATTTCAATTCTATAACCTGGTACAGAATTTAACTGCAAAGGAAAATGTAGAGCTTGCTGCACAAATTTCAAAAAATGCATTAGATGTTGACAATACGCTTGAATTAGTTGGACTTGGACATAGAAAAGACAATTTCCCAGCACAGTTATCTGGGGGAGAACAGCAAAGAGTGTCAATAGCAAGAGCTATTGCTAAAAATCCTAAATTACTACTTTGTGATGAACCAACAGGAGCTCTTGACTATAAAACAGGAAAACAAATTTTGAAAACTCTACAAGATACTTGTAAAGACACAGGTACAACAGTTATAGTTATAACTCATAATTCAGCCATTGCACCTATTGCAAATAGGGTAATAAAAATTAATGATGCCAAAGTTAGAAGTGTTGAAGTTAATGAAAATCCTGTACCAATTGAAGAGATAGAATGGTAGAGGTGGAGAAAAATGAAAAATAGTGCATATAGAAAATCAATAGTAAGAGAGATAGCATCGTCAAAAGCAAGATTTGCCTCAATATTAGCAATAATATTTTTAGGTGTAGCTTTTTATTCTGGTATAAAGTCAAGTGGGCCAGATATGAAAGCATCTATAAGCAATTTCTATAGTAACCAAAATCTTATGGATAGTAAGATTGTATCTAGTATAGGACTTACAGATAAGGACCTAGATTTACTTAAAGATAATGATAAAATATTAGACTATTATGGGACCCATAGCATAGATGTAAATCTTATAAGTAAAAATAGTGTAGTAAAATTTATGACTTATGATCCCAACAATTCTAAAGTTATAAACACTCCTATTATTGTAGAAGGAAGATTGCCTGAAAATAGTGGTGAAATAGCATTAGATGAGAAAGTGCTCAATTTAGATGATAACTTGAAAATAGGGGATACCTATAAAGTTGATGCTGATGAAGATACTATGAAATACTTTAAGGGAAATACCTTTAAGGTGGTTGGGTTTGTTAAAAACCCAATGTATATAGAAAAAGAATCTAGAGGAACAACTTCAGTAGGAAAAGGAAGTATTGATTACTTTGGGGTATTAAATAGTTCAGATATATCCATGGATGTATATACAGAAATCTATGTGAGATTTAAAAATGTACAAGGAGTTAATGGATATAGCGATGAATATAAAGACAAGATGGAAGAAAATAATCAGTATCTTGAAAGTTTATTTTCTAACAGAGTAGTAGAAAGAATAGAAGAAATAAAATCAGATGCTAAGGTAGAATTAGATAAAGGTTATAAAGAAATAGAAGATGGTGAAATTAAACTTAGTGATGCGCAAAAAGAAATAGACGATGGAAAAGTAAAACTTAACGATGGTAAAAAACAGTATGAACAAGGCTTAAAAGATTACGAAAAGAAAATTAAAGATGGCGAATTAAAACTAAAAGATGGTGAAAAGCAGCTTAATGACGGGCAAACTGAACTTAATAAACAAAAGCAAAAGCTAATTGATGGAGAAAATCAGCTTAATCAAGCTAAGGTTCAAATAGATAAAGCTAAAGACGAGTTTATAAAGCAAGGTATTGATCCTGACAAAGGAACTAGTGAATATGAGAATCAAATATCCTCACTTAATACTTTAAATGCTACTTACGGTTCTTTATCTAAGGATATAAGAGATACAACTAGTAAGATTAAAGATGGAGAGGCGATTCCTCAAGATAAAATTCAATACTGGAAAGCTATAATATCAAATCCTAACTTAGGCTTACAAGACTTAAGTAATTTAGTAAGTGGATTAGAGCAAAATCCAAGTAATGTTAGTTTAGCTATTAATATAGCTAATGGTATTGACTCTGCAAGTAAGGTTTTGGGAGAAAATATAACTAAACTTACAACTTTAGTTGGTGGAATCAATCAATATCAGCAAGGCAAATCACAATATGAAACACAGCTAAAAGTACTTAATGATGGTAAGTTACAAATTCAAGAAGCTCAAAAGCAGATAGATAATTCAAAAATAGAATTATCTAAGGGGCAAAAAGAGCTTGAAGATGGTAAAAAGCAAGGAATATCAGAACTTAATAAGGCCAAAAAAGATTTAGAAGATGCAGAGAAAAAGCTTATTGATGGTGAAAAAGAAATAAATGAAAATAAGCAAAAATTAGTTGATGCAAGAGTAAAAATAGATAAAGAAAAAGATAAGTTAAAAGATTTAGATAAGAGTAAGTATTATTTCTTTGATAGAACTGATAATCCAGGATATGGTGGATTTAAAGATGCTATAAAAAGCATAGACAATATTGCTAAAGTATTTCCTGTATTTTTCTTCTTACTTGCAGTATTAATTTGTTTAACTACTATGACAAGAATGGTGGAAGAAAACAGAGTTGAAATAGGAACTCTCAAAGCTTTAGGATATAGTGATTTAGAAATATCAAGAAAGTTTGTGATTTATGCGGCATTAGCTAGTATCTTTGGAGGCATTTTTGGAATATTACTAGGAAGTAATGTATTCCCATATGTAATTAATAATGCTTACGGAATGATGTTTAGCTTACCAGCTCTTAAAATATATTATTATCCTGCTTATATAATTCAATCTTTAGCAGCATCAATAATATGTACAGTTGGAGCATCTTTATTTGTATTAAAGGTAGAGCTGCAAGAAAATCCATCTAATTTAATGAAAGCTAAGGCACCTAAATTAGGTAAAAAAATATTCTTAGAGAGAATTACAATACTTTGGAAAAGACTAAACTTTAATCAAAAGGTTACACTTAGAAACATTTTCAGATATAAGCAACGTATGATAATGACTGTGTTTGGAATAGCAGGGTGTATGGCGATGCTTGTTACTGGATTTGCACTTCTAAACGCCAACAATGTGGTTATAGGGAAACAGTTTGATAACATATGGAAATATCAAGCTATTGTGATTTTTAATGATGAGCATAATGAAGAAGACAATAAAGAATATAATGAAGCTTTAAATAAGATTGAAGGATATCAAAATAGTATAAACATACATCAACAATCAGTAACCTTTAGTAAAGAAGGAATGAACAAACAAACTGTTAGTATGTATGTGCCACAAGATGGAGAAAGCTTAAATGAGTTTTTAAGTTTACATGATAGAAAAACAAAAGAAGAATACAAGTTATCAGATAGCGGTGTAATTATTAACGAGAAGTTAGCCAAACTTCTAAAGGCATCCGTTGGAGATATGATTACTATGAAGGATGAAGATAATAATTCGTATACAGTAAAGGTTGAAGAAATAGCAGAAAATTATTTTGCTCATTTCATCTATATGTCGCCATCATACTATGAGCAGATATTTGGGGAGAAGGCAGTATATAATGCACAATTCTTAAAATTAGATTCAGCTGATGGAAAAGAGGATGAAATATCAACTAAACTTATGGATTGCAAAAAAGTAATAAATGTAACATTAACATCAACAATATCAAATGCAAGTAAAGATTCTGCAAGCAAACTTAATTTGGTAATGCTAGTTATAATCATTTCTTCAGGAAGTTTAGCATTTATAGTACTGTATAACTTGACTAACATAAATGTATCTGAACGTATAAGAGAGTTATCAACTATAAAAGTATTAGGATTTTTTGATAATGAGGTTACAATGTACATTTTAAGAGAAAATGTGATATTAACATTATTAGGGATACTCGCAGGTTCATTTATGGGAAGGATATTATATATCTTTATAATAAATACTGCAGAAACGGATATCATGATGATGTTCCCTGATATATATATTAGTAGTTATATATATTCGGGACTGATAACTTTGTTATTTTCACTTTTGGTTATGATTATGATGCATATTAAACTAAAGAGCGTAAATATGATTGATGCATTAAAGTCAGTTGAATAATAAATATAAAGAGATAGTCTTAAAAGGCTATCTCTTTATATTTAAAAGAATTAGGAAATAGATTTAACAAAAGTGTTTGTATTATTTTCTGATACCTCTTTAAATCCCATCTTTTTTAGGTATTTTATATGAGTATCACTTGATGAGTAGCAGATAAATCTTGAGTACCCTTTATCTAAAAAATAGCTTTTATTAGCTTCATATATATAAGCTCCTATTTTAAAATCTCTATATTCAGGAATAACAAAATCCAGTTCTATTTTAAGAGTTTTATCATCATGTTTAGAGGCAATAAAAATTCCAGCTGGTACTAGGTTTCTTAAAATAAAAAAACTAATTGATTCATCAATTGAATTAAAAGTATTTAAATTACTGTATTTATTAATATCATTTTTATAAAAATCTAAAAAATAATCAAGATATTGTGAATTATCCTTAAGAGGAAGAATTTTAAAATATTCTTTTGTTCCATAAATTTTATAAAGATAATATATATTAATGATGCAGATACATAGGTTCATAAAACCTACAGGAAAAGCTCCTATCAAAAAACCATATAGAGAAAAAACAGCTGACCCCAATAAGTTAATCCATCTAAGTTTTATTATTGAACTCATTAGTAGCGAAATTAGAACTATTAAAGAAGCAATATAACCTAAGATTTCTAAGAAATTAGTATTATCCATTTTAAAACTCCTATCATATATTTAATATTCTATTTTTAGTATAACCTAACATAATACGTTTTCATTAGTTTAAAGTTATACCAGAGAAATTATATTTTAGCATAACTTTACAGAATATTATATAGGGTTTTGTTAATCAATATTTCTTTAATATGAATTAGTATTAAGAAACTTATATAGGACAAAATAAAGTTGTAATAATATAGAAGGAGATTAGGGATATGAAAAGAAAAATAAGTTGTTTGCTATTATCAGTGATATTTATGATATTAGCCATGAATAATATAGTATATGCTAAGTCCATATCAGTAGAAACAATGCCGTATGGACCAAAGATAGAGGATTTAAAAGGGAAAGATGAAATTATTAAAAACTTAGAAAATATCAAGAGAATAAGAGCAAATTTAATTGTTGTAGCTATAAAAGAAAATTCAACCAATGAGGAATTACAAGCATTAAACAAAGACCTAGAGTCTTATTTAAATGAAATTAATAAATCTAAAAGAAATTTAGAGCAACATAAAATTACATATAAAGATTCATTTCCAGATGTATTTTTTGCAGAAGAAGTTTCATTTATAGCAGAAAGTTATATAATAAGTATAAGACAACAGCAAAATTTAATAAGACAATTGCAGTTAAACCAAGAAGAGGCAAAAAAATTGTTTTATTCAGGGTATTTAATACCTGTATATTACTATTTAACACTTGGAGATCAGATGGTTACTTATATAGAAACCTATTTTGTGATAAGTTAGTAACAATCATTTAAGTATTAAAATATTATAGTGGTATATATCGATGAAAGGAATAAAAATATGTATAGAAACTACATCAATCCATTCTATTATGATCCATATAACACTTATAATATGTACCAATACTTTGATGAATTAAGAATGTCTAAAGGATTCATTAAAATGCACCATCCATTTCTTGATGATATGGATGATTTAGAAAGAAGCGACAGTCAAATGAATTTAATGGACTACGGTCCAGAGCCATTTGCAGGAAACATAGAAGAGATGACACTTGAAAATAATAATTATCGTACAGCTTTATGGACTGGAAAGAATCTACAAGTAACCTTAATGAGTATAAACGTTGGTGAAGATATAGGTTTGGAAGTCCACACAACTCATGATCAATTTCTTAGAATTGAAGAAGGCAGTGGAATTGTGCAGATGGGAGATAGTCGTGAGAATTTAGATTTTCAAAGAAGAGTTAAGGATGGTTTTGCAATAATGGTGCCAGCAGGAAAGTGGCATAACGTAATTAATACTGGCGATACACCAATTAAGCTCTATTCAATATATGCACCACCGCAGCATCCCCGTGGAACTGTTCATCAAACTAAAGCAATAGCTGAAGCTGCTGAAGAAGCAGTTAATTAGAGAGACTGTTAAAATAAGGAAGTCTTATTGAATAGATAATAGGACTTCCTTATTTTTGTTTATAACAAATAAGATATTAAAAGAAAAATATGGTAAAATGTATATACAATAAATATGGAAGCTAGGAAGTGCAGAAGAATGAAAAAGCAGAATTACAATATCTCTAAAATAGTCTTGGTATCTATAGTATTAAATTTTATACAGGTTATATTTATAACGTTATTTATCTATTATAAGAATAAAAACTCATACATTGTAGATGGTAATTTTATTATTTATGTAATAGCAGTAAGTATAGGAATAAATAGTATTATTACTGGTATTATATTTTATAATCTTTTATTTAAAAAAGGTAGTACTAATTTAATAGATACAATAAAATATCTTGAAAATCTCAATAAGACTTTGAGATCTCAAAGACATGACTATTTAAACCATATTCAAGTTATATACTCACTTATGGAGTTAGAAGAGTATGACGAAGCAAGAAATTATATAGAGCCAGTATACAAGGACATAGTAAGAGTTAGTAAGGCATTAAAGACCTCAAAACCTGCTGTAAATGCACTGCTTCAGGCAAAACTTCAGATGGCAGAAAAAAATAAAATTGATATGGAATTAGAAATAAAAAGTGATTTAAAACATCTTAATGTTGAACCTTGGGAGTTCTGCAGAGTAATAGGAAACATAATAGATAATGGGATATTTGCATTAAAATTAAAACCAGATAATAGATATATGTTAGTTGAATTTATGGAAGATTTAGAAAATATAAAAATAAATATATCAAATAATGGTGATGTAATATCTAAAGAGATTATAGATAAGATATTTGATGAGGGTTTTACAACTAAGGGAATTAAAGGTGAGGGTCTTGGGTTATCAATTGTTAAGGAGATTGTTGAAAATTCAGCTGGAAAAGTAATTGTGAAATCAGATGAAAATAGGACATGTTTTGAAGTAACATTACCTAAAAAGAGTTAGTAATGACAGTTTGGATCAAAAAATGTATTGTTTAGAGAGTTTATATTAATAAGTCGTCCTAGTGATGGTATTGTATTTTTATAGTAAGGAGGGAGGTAAAAGGGAATGAATGTATTTTTACCAGATATTACAGTTATAACAATTTTACTACTTATAGTTGGATTTGGACTTGTGCTTATAGAAATGCATATACCTGGTTTTGGAGTACCAGGTATAATAGGTGCAATATGCCTTATACTCGCAGTTATATTAACAGCCCAGAACTTTGCACAAGTTTTAGTAATGTCACTAGGTATACTAGCTGTATTAGGAATTATGCTTGGAGTGGTTATGACTTTTTTTGCTAAAGGAAAGTTGTTTAAACCGTTAATATTATCAGACGAGCAGAAAAAAGAACATGGATATATAAGTTCTTCAGATTTAGATTATTTACTTGGAAAAAGAGGGGTTGCAATTACTGACTTAAGACCTTCAGGTTCTGTAGATATAGATGGAGTTAAGTTTGATGTGATTTCAGATGGAGAATATATTTCTATTGGAACAAAGGTAGAAATATTTAAGGTTAGTGGAGTAAAGTTGTTAGTCAAAAAAGTAAGTATATAAATTAATATTTCAAAGGAGAGATTATTAATGATTGAGTCAATTATAATAGCAGTAGTGGTTGTCATTATTCTTGTTGTGTTTTTTGCACTTGTTCCATTAGGATTATGGGTGTCATCTTTGGCAGCTAATGTTAAGGTAAGTATATTTAATTTAATTGGTATGAGATTAAGAAGAGTTGTACCTTCTAAAATTGTTATTCCTCTTATAAAATCAACTAAAGCAGGTATGGGACTAACTGTAAATCAGTTAGAAGCTCACTATTTAGCTGGTGGAAATGTAGACAATGTAGTAAATGCATTAATTGCAGCACATAGAGCTGATATTGATCTACAGTTTGAAAAGGCAGCAGCTATTGATTTAGCTGGTAGAGATGTATTGGAAGCGGTAAAAATGAGTGTTAATCCTAAAGTAATTGAAACACCAAATGTTTCAGCTGTTGCAAAGGATGGTATAGAACTACTAGTTAAAGCTAGGGTTACAGTAAGAGCTAACCTTGAAAGATTGGTTGGTGGAGCTGGAGAAGCTACTATTTTAGCTAGAGTTGGAGAAGGTATAGTAACTACTGTTGGTTCTTCAAATAGCCATAAAATAGTATTAGAAAATCCAGATGCTATATCCAAAACAGTATTAAATAAAGGATTAGATGCTGGAACGGCTTTTGAGATTTTATCTATAGATATAGCTGACGTAGATGTAGGAAGAAATATAGGAGCTCAGCTTCAAACACTTCAAGCAGAAGCTGATAAAAATATAGCACAGGCTAAAGCCGAAGAGAGAAGAGCGATGGCGGTTGCTAAAGAACAAGAAATGAGAGCAGCTGTTGTAGAATCAGAGGCAGAAGTACCAAGAGCCATGGCCTATGCACTTAGAGAAGGTAAACTTGGAATAATGGACTACTATGATATGCAAAATGTTATTGCAGATACAAGCATGAGAAGTTCTATATCTAGCGCAGGAAATAAGTCTCAAAGTTTAGCTAATACAGATAAAGAAAATAAGGATAAAAAATAAACTTATAGGGGCGTGAGGTAACATGAAGTTTAAAGAAGCTATGAAAATAGTGAATGACCTTTCAATAGCACTGAATGATCCTATGAAGGTAGCTAATAGGTTTAATAAACCAACCATAAGAGCAAAAGAAGATACAGGTTTAGAATTCACGCAAGAGAGTTATGAGAAGTTTGATGAACCTATTGAAGAAAAACTCGTGGATAATAATCCAAAGTTTGTAAGTAGAAATCCACAAGGAGTAATAGATTCTATTGTTGAGGATCTGACTTCAGTGAGACTTCAGCAGGCAATTATACTTTCAGAAATAGTTGGGAAACCCAAAAGCAAAACTAGAAAAAGAAGAAGATTCTAAAGGGTAGGAGAATTTACTATGGATATAAAAGTGCTTATAGTTGATGATGAAAAAGGAATACGAACTATAATTAAAAAGATATTAGAAAAATCTGGTGGATTTGAAGTCGTTGGAGATATAGATAATGGAGAAGAGGCTATAGAGGTATTTAATGAATTACGCCCAGAGGTAGTATTTATAGATGTTGAAATACCAGGATGCAGCGGTATTGAATGTGCTAAAAGACTTGCTGACATAGAGCCTAAAACAATAATTATATTTGCAACTGCCCACCAAGAATATATGTCTGAAGCTTTTCAGCTATATGCATTTGATTATTTAGTTAAGCCTTTTAAAATAGATAGAGTTATGCAGACTTTAGATAGAATAAAGAGCTTAAATAAACCTAACTATGGAGATGGGATAGATAAAATTATAAAGTATGAAAAAGGTTTAGATAAGCTTATGATAAAAAATAAGGAAGGTATAAGTTTTGTTGATACTAATGAAATAATGCTTATACAAAGAGAAGAGAGCTCAACTGTTATATACACAAAAACAGATAGCTTTACCACATCTATTTCTCTATCAGACATAGAGGATAAGTTAGATAAAAATCAATTTTTTAGAAGTCACAAATCTTATATAATAAATTTATCATTAATTACAAAAATATATCCATATGGAAGATGGACTTATGTTGTAAAACTAAAAAACAACGATAAAGATGCGTTGCTTACTCATGAAAAGTATGAGGAGATAAAGAGGATTTTTAGATTATAGTAAGTTTACTGAACAGATTTAAAACAATAAATCATAATAAAAACAGAGGTTATCACAAATAGAGGGTGATAACCTCTGTTTTTGCGCTTAAGAATTGTTAAAAAACAAACAAAGTATTCTTTATGACCATAACTATTTCTTAAAGTTCATAATATTTCAATGGCTAAAGCTTGATGTTATCATTTACACATAAATAACGATTACAAAAAATTAATCAAGAATTAGGGGGAAGTTGTTAGCTATGAATTATTTTGAAGAAAGTTTAAAATTACATGAAAAGAATTCTGGAAAGATTGAGGTAACATCAAAAGTAAAGATTACAACAAGAGAGGACTTAAGTTTAGCTTATACTCCTGGAGTTGCAGAACCATGTAGAAAAATTCATGAAAATGAAGAGGATGTTTATAAGTATACTTCAAAAGGGAACCTAGTAGCAGTAGTTACAGATGGAACAGCAGTATTAGGATTAGGAGATATAGGTCCTAAAGCAGGACTTCCTGTTATGGAGGGAAAAGCAATATTATTTAAGGAGTTTGCTAATGTTGATGCTGTACCTATATGTTTAGATACCAAAAATGTTGATGAAATAGTTAGGACAGTAAAACTTATAGCACCAGGCTTTGGTGGAATTAACCTTGAAGATATTGGAGCTCCAAGATGTTTTGAAGTTGAAGAAATATTAAAAAAGGAGTTAGACATACCAGTATTTCATGATGATCAACATGGGACAGCTATAGTTGTTCTTGCAGGAGTTATAAATGCATTAAAGGTAGTAAATAAAAAAATAGAAGATATAAAAGTTGTAGTAAATGGAGCTGGAGCAGCAGGAACTGCCATAGCTAAGTTGTTACTTTCTACAGGTGTAAAAAATCTAATTGCTTGTGATAAGGTTGGAATACTTTATGAAGGAATAGAAGAAGTGGATGATGCTAAAAAAGAACTTGGGAAAATAACTAATCCAAACAAATTAAAAGGAAGTTTAGCAGATGCTTTAGTAGGGGCAGATGTATTTATAGGGGTTTCGGCACCAGGAATAGTTAGCCAAGCTATGGTGAAATCAATGAATAAGGATTCAATATTATTTGCAATGGCTAATCCAACACCAGAAATAATGCCAGATGAAGCTAAAGCGGCAGGAGCAAGAGTTATTGGCACTGGAAGATCAGATTTTCCAAACCAAGTTAATAATGTACTTGCTTTCCCGGGAATATTTAGAGGAGCTTTAGATGTAAGAGCAAAAGAAATAAATGAAGAGATGAAAATAGCTGCAGCTTATGCTATAGCTTCTATGATAAAGGATGAAGATTTAAATGAAAACAATGTAATTCCAGATGCTTTAGATAAAACTGTAGCAGCTAATATTGCTGAAGCAATTAAAAAGGCTGCAATAGAAACAGGCGTAGCAAGAATATAAAATACGGGGGTATAGAAAATGCAAATTCCAATTAAAAAGACGCTAGATAAAATTCCAGGAGGAATGATGGTTGTTCCATTATTTCTAGGTGTACTAGTTAATACATTTTTCCCACAATTTTTAAAAATAGGTGGTTTTACAACAGCATTATTTGATGCAAAGGCATCATCTACAATTTTAGCTTGTTTTATGTTTTTAATAGGTTCACAGATTAACTTTAAATTAGCTCCAAAAGCTATAAAAAAAGGAGCGTTACTTATAACAGGAAAGTTTATAGTTGGAGCTGGAATAGGTATATTTGTAGGTAAAGTTTTTGGAACAGCAGGTGTACTTGGATTGTCACCATTAGCCATTTTAGCAGCTTTAACAAACTGTAATGGCGGATTGTATGCATCTTTAGCTTCACAATACGGAGATGAAACAGATGTAGGTGCATATGCTTTATTATCGTTAAAAGATGGTCCATTTTTTACATTAGTTGCATTAGGAGCATCTGGACTTGCTCAAGTTCCTTTTATGGCTTTAGTAGCTGTTATGGTTCCTATAGTAATAGGTATGATATTAGGTAATTTAGATCCTGATATGAGAAAATTTCTTGGAAGTAGCAAAATGTTATTAATTCCATTCTTCTCTTTTCCACTTGGAGCTGGTATGAATCTTCAAACCATTATTACAGCTGGAGGTCCGGGAATATTATTAGGAGTTGTAGCAGCTTTTACAGGAATAGGTGCTTATGTACTTCTTAAATTATTTAAAGAGGAGCCTATAATAGGATTAGCAACGGGATCTACAGCAGGAAATGCAGTAGCTACACCAGCAGCAGTAGCAGCTGCAGATCCAAGTCTAGCAGTTATAGCTACAGTTGCGACAGCTCAAGTAGCAGCTGCTTGTGTAGTATCTGCAATAATTTGTCCATTTGTAGTTACCTATGCTTTTAAATTTTTGAGAAATAGAAAATTAAATAATACTACAGTTGTATCATAAAGGCTTTTAATAGACACGGAAAACATAGAAGATAGTTAGTCAAGAAATGATATAATAGGAATGAAATGATTTCTATTATAGAATTTAATCTAAACTAACAAATTCTATTTCCGTGTTTTTATTTAAGTATAGACTTGAGGTAAAAGATATGAGAAAAAAAATTAAATTACAAACTAAACTTACTCTGCTAGTTATAATGGTGGTTATAGTTTCTATATCAATAATTATTTATTTTGTAGCTTCTTGGATGACAACAAATATAGAAAATAAAGCAAAAACTAATATTATGAATGTAGCAAATATGGTAGCACATTCTAAGGAAATAATAAATGCTCTAGAAAATAAAGATAGTGATGGAAAGATAGCTCCCTACATTAATATGCAACTTAAAAGTTTAGAGCAAATTGAATATATAATTGTAGTAGATATGAATGGAATTAGGCATTCACATCCTAATCCAGACATGATAGGGAAAGCCTTTGTAGGTGGAGATGAATATATGGTTGCGAAAGAAGGGAAGGAATACATTTCTGAGGCTACAGGAACTTTAGGGAAAGCCCTTAGAGCGTTTGTTCCTATATATGATGAATCTAATAAAGAAATAGGCTTTGTATCTGTAGGAACACTTACTAATAGTATTGAAGCCGCTAAACACACAGCTATTATGTATATAATTTTAATTAGTATAGGTGGATTGGCTGTAGGAATATTAGGGGCTTTTTTATTATCAACTAATATAAAAAATACCTTATTAGGGCTTGAACCTGAGGAAATAACAAAACTTTATAATGAAAAGATGGGAATTATTGATGCTATTCATGAAGGATTAGTAGCTGTAGATAATCTAGGGAGAATTACCCTTATAAATGATTCCGCATTAAATATATTACAATTCAAAGATAAGATTAATAAGGAGAATATATTAGGACGGAATGTTGAAGAACTTATACCAAATACAGAAATGATTAATATATTAGAGACAGGAAAATCAGAGTTTGAAAAAGAGCAGAGAATAAATGATACCATAATAGTAACTAATAGAATTCCAATAGTTAATAGGGGAAAAATAGTAGGTGTAATTGCAAGTTTTAGAGATAAAACAGAGGTAACAAGATTAGCTGAGGAGCTTACTGGAGTAAGAAAAATGGCATGGTCACTAAGGGCTCAAAATCATGAGTTTATGAATAAATTGCATACTATTTCTGGACTTATTCAACTTGAAGAATATGATCATGCACTTGATTTTATTTCAGATATAGCTAAAACGAGAAATAATATAAGTCAGGTTTTAACTCAAAATATAAAAAACACCTCAGTATCTGCTTTATTACTTGCAAAATATAGTAAGGCAGAAGAATGTAGAGTTAAGTTAGAAATAGATGAGAGTTCAAAGCTTAGTAGATTACCGGAACACATGACATCTGAAGAAATAGTATCTATTATAGGTAATTTAATAGAAAACTCATTAGATGAGGTTAAAAATGATGGAACAGGAGTCATATATGTAAAGATATTAGAAAATGAGGATTTTCTAAATATAAACATAAAAGATAATGGAAATGGAATTGTAAAAGAGCATAGAGAAAAGATATATGTTCAAGGTTTTTCTACTAAAAAAGAACAAAGAGGAAATGGTATGTATATAGTAAAGAAAATAATTGATGACTTTAATGGTACAATAAAGTTAGATAGTGATAAAGGAGTTAATTGGAATATAACAATACCCATAAAAAGGGGGAATAAGATTGATTGAGGTAATGATTATCGAGGATGACCCTATGGTTAGAGAAATAAATTCTAAATTTTTGAAAAGAGTAGAAGGATTTACTTTATATAAAGCAGTATCTAATCTTAATGATGCAGAAAAGTTTTTATCAGCAAGAAAACCAGATTTGATATTACTTGATGTTTATCTTCCAAAGGAAAATGGTATTGATTTTCTTAAATGGATAAGAGAAAAAGAAATAGACATAGACATTATTTTAATTACAGCAGATAAATCAATTGAAAGAATACAAGAAGCTTTTAGATATGGGGTTATAGATTATCTTATAAAACCTTTTAACTTTGAAAGATTTAAGGAAGCTCTTTTTCAGTTTAAAAGCAGATATGATAAATTCAAGAAAAATGATGAAATGGAACAAAAGGAATTAGATATTTTAATATCTAGCTCAAACACTTTACAATGCGAAGATGATTTTGCTAAAGGGTTAAATAAATACACTTATAGATCTATATGGGAAGAGATTGAGAAAATTGATTATGAAGACTTTACAGCGGAGAATTTAGCTGAAAAACTAGGCATTGCTAGAGTAACTGTAAGAAGATATTTAGACTATATGGAAAAGGAAAATATGGTTGAAAAGTTAGTGGAATATGGTAAAGTGGGAAGACCTCAGTATAAGTATCGTAAAACTTAATATAATAAAAGACTAAAAAAGTTAATATAAGTGTAGGACCATGTTTAACAACATGGTTTTTCTTATTTCAAAAAAAGAAAAGAATTTAAGAGTATATTGATATATAATAGATGTGGTACAAAGGGTAAAGAAGTACTGAAGACATTTTAAGATGAAGGGGGAACGAGTAATGAAAAATAGGTATAGTCTAAGTTTTAAGCTATTCTACTTTATATATTTGGGGGCAATTGGAGCATTCATGCCTTACATAAATGTATATTTAGAAAAAAGTGCTGGTTTAAGCGGTTCTCAAATAGGTTTAATTACTGCCTTGAGTTTGGTGTTTGGGGTATGTGTTATTCCTGTTTGGGGAGTAGTTGGAGATAGAACCAAAAGATATAATGCATTATTAAAGTTTTCAATTGCTGGAGCATTAGTAATGGTAGCTATATACTGGAAAGCTGCAACTTATCCAATGATAATTTTATGTGCAATAGGATTAGAAATGATAAGATTAGGTACTATGCCTATGGCAGATACTTTAGCTACTAATTATTGTCATGAAAGTGGTGATAATTATGGTTCAATTAGAGCAATGGGATCGCTAGGATATATGATTGTAAGTATGTCAGTAGGATTTTTAGCAGATAAATTTGGATTAGATGGAACAATATTTGCAAGTTATGCCTTCTTATTACTTATTACTATTCCAATTTGTTTTGGATTACCTAAGGATTCTACATTAGGAGAAACTGAGGGTAAAGAGAAATTACAAAAAGGAAGCTTTAAAGAGCTAATAACAAATAGAAAATATATATTTATTTTAATTATTACTATTTTAACGACTGTGATTGTAGACTCTTCTATGAGCTATGCAGGAAACCATCTTGTATCAACTTTAGGTGGATCTGAGTCTTCTATAAGTTGGCTTACTTTTACTATGGTGTTGCCAGAGGTTATATTTTTAATGGTGGCAATTAAGTTTATTAATAAATTAGGTTTTAAGAGATTTTATATTTTAGTTGTAGCTTCAATGATTTTAAGGTTTGGAGTTTATTCATTGGTTGAAAATCAATATGCATTTTTAGCAGTTAGTGTTGTGCACTGTTTAGGAGTTTCTATCGTAACTGTAGGTAATCTAACTTTTATTAGAAATTCAGTAAATTCGGCAGTTTTAGGGACAGCAATTACATTATTTAATGCTGCAATTTCAATAGGAAGAGCTCTATTTGGATATATATTTGGATTTGTATACGAATATGGTAATAGTTATATGATTTTCATGATAAGCACAGGTGCATTTATAATTGCATTAATTATCTTAATTAGAACAAAGAATTTTGAGGGTATTGGTATAAATAAAGTATAGTTAATATTTAATATATAAAGAGGTGTCTCATAAATAGGGACATCTTTATTTTTTATAGTGAATTAGTAGCAGTAGATTGTAGTCTTTGTGGTATAATTTTCATAAATAGAGTTTAAGTAGAGGTATATAAATGGAGAAAAAGTCAGGGGATTTTATACTTATAGTAAGATATATTATATATTTTGCTGTAATAGGGTCCATAGTTGTTTTAAATAAGATAGATAATACTAATATAAAATCTCTTGTAGTATTTTTATTGCTTTATATAATAAATACTCAAGTAAGAATATATTTTTTTACAGACACAACATATGCCATTATAACATCATTAATTGTAGAAATAGGAATAATATCACTTCTGTACTATAACTTTGGAGGATTTACTTTTGTTTATTATTTTGTAGCGATAATTGATGCATCACTTATGCTTAATAGAAGATATTCATATATAATAACTTCAATTTTATACTTAGCAGTTATATTTCAGAGTATGACACCTCTTTATAAAAATCTTCAGGAATTCCCTATAGCAAATATTATTTTTAATACTGTAATAGTTATGGGATTTGGAGGTCTTGGAAGATTTATTGCAGAGGAGAAAGCAAGAAAACAAGAAGCTCAACTTCTATATGATAAAATAAGAGTTTCAGAACAAGAACTTAAAGAGGCTTATGATAGGTTAGAAGAATATTCAAATACAGTGGAGGAACTTTCTGTACTTAGAGAAAGAGATAGAATATCTAGAGAAATACATGATACAGTAGGACATACTTTATCTACTCTAAATATTCAGATTCAAGCTCTACCCTTTTTAGTTAAAAGTGATAAAGATAAGGCTATAGAAATGTTAAATGATATGTATACATATTCTAAAGACGGCTTAGAAGATGTAAGAAGAGCTGTTAGAGAATTAAGCCCTATGAGCTTTGAAAATAACAATAGTATATTTGTGCTTAAGGAGCTCGTTAATAATTTTCAAAAGAATACAGGGATTAGAGTTGAATTTAATACATCTAAAAGTGAGTATATTTTTACATCAGATCAAAACCTTTCTGTGTACAGAATAATTCAGGAGGCTTTGAATAATTCATTAAGGCATGGGAAAGCAACTGTTATTGAAATTAACCTACACTTTACTGAAAAGGAGGTAGGGTTAAATATAAAGGATAATGGTGAAGGTGTAGAAAACTTAACACCTGACTTTGGGCTTAGAGGTATGCAAGATAGAGTTAATAATCTAGATGGTAGGATAGAGTTTTTCAGTGAAAAGAATAGTGGATTTGAGATAAATATAATTTTCCCTAAGAAGAAAAAAATACTATAATTTTGAAAGAAGTAGGTGACTTAAATAATGTCTTGCATAAAAATTGCAATAGCAGATGATGAGAATCTTATAAGAGAAGCATTGAAAATAATACTTAGCTCCTATAAGGAGATTGAAGTTGTAGGAGTATGTGAGGATGGAGAAGCGGCTTACCAATTATGTAAGAATCAGAAGGTTGATGTAATACTCATGGATATAAGAATGCCTAGCTGTGATGGTGTACAGGGAACTAAGCTTGTGAAAAGTATTTCTCCAGAAACAAAGGTTTTAATACTCACTACCTTTAAAGATGATGAGTATATTATAGGGGCTATGCGCTATGGGGCTAGCGGGTATATGCTAAAAGATACTTCTCATGAAAGAATTTTTGAAGCAATAAAAGGTGTTTATGGAGGCAATATAATCATGCATCCTGAGGTTGCGAATAAGATGATAGAAAATAGAGATGAGCTTTCTCAAGAGGAGAGAATAAAAGAAATAAAAAGTAGAAATAAATTAACCTCAAGAGAAATTGATATTATTGAAGCAATAAGTTCAGGACTTTCAAATAAGGAAATAGGAGAAAAGTTATTTTTAACTGAGGGAACTGTTAAAAATAATATAACAGAAATACTAGGTAAATTAGAGTTAAGAGATAGAACTCAGATAGCTATATTTGCTTTTAAAAATAAGTTGGTAGATTAGATTTAATAAAAACCATGACTTAAGTCATGGTTTTTATTTTTATAGGTGACTTAACTCAGTACTGTAATGACTAGTGATTTGTCTATAATGAATGTATAAGATTTGGAGGTAATAAATATGGGAATTATTCAATTAAAAGATGTTACTAAAAGGTATGACGATAAATTAGCTGTAGATAATATAAGTTTGGATATAGAAGAAGGAGAACTGTTTGGTTTATTAGGACCAAATGGAGCTGGGAAGTCAACCCTTATATCTATGATATGCGGACTTACGAAATTAGATAAAGGAGATATTATAATAAATGGAAGCTCTATTAAAACTAACCCTATAGAGGCTAAGCAGAATATAGGTCTTGTTCCTCAAGAGATAGCTCTTTATGAAAACATTAGTGCAATAGATAATCTAAAGTTTTGGGGGAAAATGTATTCTCTAAAAGGAAATCTATTAAAAGAGAGGATAGAAGAAGTATTAGAAGCTACAGGATTAAAAGATAGAAGAAAAGAAAAAGTATCAAAATTCTCAGGTGGAATGAAAAGAAGGCTTAATATAGCTTGTGCAGTTATGCATTATCCCAAAATAGTAATAATGGATGAACCTACTGTGGGAATAGACCCACAATCAAGAAATAATATATTAGAGTTTACCAAAGGATTAAATAAAAAACATGGTTCAACCTTGATATATACAAGTCATTATATGGAGGAAGTTGAAGCTCTTTGTAGTAAGGTATGTATTTTAGATGAAGGAAAGGTTATAGCAAAAGGAGATCAAGATCATATAAAGAGGATGATAATGAATGAAGAGAGAGTTGAAATAACCATAAGCGAATATAAACCCGAGATAGATTTAATACTTAAGAAGCTTAATAGTGTAAGAGAAGTAGTTTATAAGGATTCTAAGTTAACAGTAATAATGCAGGATACCCAAAGAAGTATACAGCAGATTATTGAAGTTTTAATTAAAGCAGAGATAGGAATAAAAGATATAAGTATAAAAAAACCTACTCTTGAAACTGTATTTTTAAGTCTTACTGGTAAAGCATTAAGGGATTAGGGGGAAACAATGAGATTTTTATATATTTTTATGAATGAATTAAAAGAAATTTTATCAGGAATAAAATTTAATGTGTTTGTATATATAGTAATGCCTTTTGCTTTAGCTGCATTAAATGGAGTTATATATGAACAGTATTTTAATCAAGAGACTAAGTTACCTGAATTTAAAATATCTATCATAGATGAAGATAAGGGACAGATAGCTTTATCGATAAAAGAGATATTTAAAGGAAGTAACTTAAAAGACAGCATTACTTTAAGAGAAGACAGAGATTTTGAAAGCATAGAAGAAGGTATAGAAAAAGGAGATATAAGTGCTGCGATAATAGTTCCAAAGGATTTTAGTAAAAAAACTCTTTTAGGAGAAAATACTTCACTTAAGGTGATAAAATCTCCTGCACAAGAGTTAAATGGATCTATTGTTTCTGAAATAGTTGAAGCTTATACAAATAACTTAAATATGAGTATAGCAATAAATAAAACCTTAAATGAAGAGGTGATAAATATTGATTCAGTTGAGCTTCAAAATGAACTAAGCAAGATTATGAGTCAAAACTATATTAAGGAAGGACTGTTTGAAAACCATAAGGTTATAAATTCAAAACAATATTATGCAGTTAGTATGCTTATTATGGTTAGTTTGTTTTTAACAACTGTAGGGGCTTCAAATATTATAAAAGAAAGAGAAAGTGGAACTCTAAAAAGACTACAGTCTACGTCTATGAGCAAAATGAATTTCTTATTAGGAAAGACTATGGCAATATTTTTAATTGCAGTGATAGAAGTTGGAGTGTATATACTTTTAACTAGTGCTATATTAAAAACTAGCTGGGGAAGTAATATAAGTTCACTTAGTATAGTAATACTATCTCATGGAGCTGCCATAGCTGGAATATCAACATTAGCTGGTAGCATATTTAAGAGTCAAAAAAGCTTAAAGACAGTACTACCAATAGTAATTATGATTATGGCTGTTTTTGGTGGAACCTTTTATTCAATAGATTCAGTAACAGGGTTTATGAGAAATGTAATAAAGACTACTCTTAATTACTGGCTCACAAATAGCTATACCAATATAATGGTTGGATCCAATATTTCTAATATAAGTACTAATATAGTCATTTTATTAAGTATAGGGGTTATTGGGTTTGCTATTGGAACAATGAAATTTAAGTTTGATAATTAGAGAGGTGAGTTAAATGAAGATAATACAGTATTCCTTTATGCATTTGCAGAGGATTCTTAAAGATAAAAAAATATTACTTTTAGGTATGCTTATGCCGACTTTAGTTGTAAGTCTTGTAGTGTTTTTTACAAATAAAAGTAAAAATGTATCCTCCTCTAGTATATATGTGGATGTGGTTAATCAAGATACTGGACTAAAAGGAGAAGAACTTATAAATGAATTAGAAGATACAGGAGTTATAAACTTAACTAAAGTTACCCTTGAAGATGGTGAACGAAGAGTAAAAAGTGGTAATAGTTCCTTTGCTATAATAATCCCAGAAAAGTTTTCTAGTGCCTTAGAGCAAGCTGATAGTGAAGCTACAGAAGTAAGCATATTAAAGCTAAGTCAAGGAAATATAGATAATATAGTAAGTAATAAAATTAATTCTTTTATAATTAATAATAAATTAGCAACTAAAGTAGCAAACAATATTAACAGTGATAATTCTGACAAATTAAAGAATAAGTTAATTAATAATATTCAAGATTCAAAAGTTAAGGTTGAGAAAAGTACATTTTCAACTGAGGAGAAAACAAAAACAGTTAACATGGCTTTTCTTGGTGTAATGATAAGTTTCATGATGTATACTATGATATACTTTGTTAATGAGATTATGGAGATTAAGAGGAATGGAACTTTAAGGAGAAGTATATCTACTCCAAATAGCAATATTACTATAGGTGGAGCTTTACTATTATCATTTTTAGTCACTGAGTGGATTCAAGTAGCTGTTATGGTGGGATTCACAAAGATAGTATTAAAAGTAAACTGGGGAACCTCATATGCAGCTTTATTTTTAGTATTTACAGCATTTATTCTTGTAATATTAAGTTTAGGGTTATTATTATCAAGATGGATGAAAAATGAAACGCAAAGTGCAATAGTAGTTAATATGGTAGCAACACTAACTGGTGCCGTAAGTGGATGTTTTGTTTCTGTAGAGTACTTACCAGGAATTTTTCAGAAAATAGCTAGTTTTACACCTCAAAATTGGGTATTAAATGCTCTTACAGAAGTAATGTTGAATAATAAAGGGATATATTCAGTGCTTCCTTCTATAGGAATACTATTACTTTTTGCAGCAGCATTTTTCACCGCAGCAGCTTCATCATTAAGAAAAGTAGCACAAAATTAATTTATATATATTTCTAAAATAAAACCTTCAACATATTTGAAAGGTTTTATTTTTTATTGAATTTTTAGTAAATAATGAAAATGGAAGATAATAAGAATAACAAATACGAATAAAGATATAATATAGGTAAGGTTTTAAATAATGAGGATATATGGATAAATTTCACTTATATATATATAGATTTTCATATTGTTTAAACCATGTTATTACTATAAAATATTGATTTCGAGAGCACAAATATTACTATATAATATTTTTTTCTACAATAATAGGGGGACACATAGATGCTTAAAAATATTTTTGATGTGTTATTAGGAGAGCCTTTGTCCAATGAGCAAGGTAGTCATGAAAAATACAATATTCCTTTTGGATTAGCAATTATGGCAAGTGATGCAATATCTTCAGTAGCATATGCGGCTCAAGAGATTTTATTTGTTTTAATAGTTCTTGGAGCAACAGCTTATCAGTGGTTAACATGGACTTCATTTATGATTATAGGATTGTTACTTATTTTAACAATATCATATATTCAAATCATAAGAGCATATCCACAAGGTGGGGGTGCTTATAAAGTAGCAAGAGAAAACATAGGTACAAAAGCAGGATTATCAGCAGCTGCTGGTCTTATAATAAGTTATATACTTACTGTTGCTGTTAGTGCTAGTGCAGGAGCCGATGCTATTATATCTGCATTTAGTGGGTTAGCTGAATATAAGGTTCCTTTTGTTTTAATTATAATTGTGGTTTTAACTATTTTGAATTTAAGAGGTATAAGCGAGTCATCAAAAATATTTGCTATACCTACATACATATTTATATTTAGTATGATCTTCATGATCTTATACGGACTATTTAAATACTTAGTGTTAGGAATTCATCCAGAACCAGTTTATGAAATCCCTACACAAACTGTACAAAATGTTAGTTTGTTTCTTATACTTAGAGCCTTTTCTTCAGGATGTTCGGCATTAACTGGAGTAGAGGCCGTGAGTAACTCAGTTCCAAACTTTGAGGAACCAAGTCAAAAAAATGCTAAAATAGTAATGATACTTTTAGCAGCTTTAATATTCTTTATATTTGGAGGAACTTCTGTACTCGCTATATTTTATACAGCAGTACCAATTCCAAATGGACCTACAGTTATTTCTCAAATAGCTTTCGGAATTTTTAATAATGGAGTAATGTATTACATAATACAATTTAGTACAGCAATAATACTTCTTATGGCATGTAATACTTCATATACAGGATTCCCTATGCTTATGTATATAGTAGGAAAAGATGGATTTGCTCCTAGACAATTCACTATTAGAGGAAAGAGACTTAGTTTTTCTTTTGGAATTATAGCCTTATCTTTTATAGCCTGTATTTTAGTAATTATATTTAAAGCTGATACCCATAGATTAATTCCATTATATGCAATAGGTGTATTTATATCCTTTACTTTAGGACAAATTGGAATGGTTAATCATTGGAGAAAGAGTAGAGAAAAAGGCTGGGTGAAACGTGCTTTAATTAATGGTTTTGGAGCAGTAGTCACGTTAATAACAACAATAATTATTTTAATTGAAAAATTCCAAGAAGGGGCATTTATAGTAGCTATCCTTATACCAATTATAATTTTAATTCAGATGAGAATTAAAGCTCACTATGACAGAGTTGCTTGTCGTTTAAGTGTGAGCCAATTAAAGCTTAGTAAAGTTAACTTTAAAATTAAATATAAACACATTGTTATAGTACCTATAGCAAGCTTAAACAAAGCAACCATAGGTGCACTTCAGTATGCACAAAGCATAGGTCAAGAAGTTATTGCACTTAATATATCTCCAGATATGGAATCAATGGCAAAACTTAAAAAGAGATGGAGTGAATTAGATACTGATATTCAATTAGTTTCACACTATTCTCCATATAGAGCTGTGGTTACACCTTTATTAAAAAATATAGTTAAGATATTAGACGAAACTAAAGAAGATGAAAAAGTTACAGTAATTGTTCCGCAGTTTGTTACCCATGAACGTTGGGGTGAGGTTTTACATAATCACACAAGTTTCTTTATAAGAGAAACATTACTTAGAAATAAAGATGTAGTTGTAGCAACATATCCATACCATTTATTAGATGAGGATGTTTGTGAGTTAGATAAATAGATTAAAGAAATATAAAAAGACCGTTATAGATTAATTTTAATAACTCTATAACGGTCCTCTTATATTTTGTTATTAATAGGGTTCTATAGATTGCTGATATCTAAAAAAGTTATCAGGATCATATTTGCTTTTTACTTCTCTAAGATCACAATAATTTTTCCCCCAATATTCATAACCATAGTCTTTTAATTCTGAATAAGGAAAATTGACATATGAGCCTCGAGTTAAAGGTTCTACATAGTTAAACACCTGATTAACCCAATTTACGTAAAGTCCTTCTCTAATATCTTTTTCCCACTCAGCCGTAATTCCTAAAATATAGGATGAATTTCTGTAAAAATATGCAGTGGCATCTATAGGAACTTTTTTCACAGCTCCACCTAAACTATATAACCTAATATTACAAATAGCACCTTCAGGGCTATTATCAATATAATCGATTAATCTAGTTATATTTTCTTTAGATAGAGGCCTATATACAAACCTTCCAGTTGCCTTAAAACTATTAGGAGGTCCATAAAAAGATCCAATATCTTTTACAGCATCAATAAAAGGTACATATTTAATTGATGATTCTTCCAATAAATTAGGAAGCATAAGAAAATCTTTTAAAATTTCTTCAGCCTCATATTCGTATCCATAAAAAAATGCATTTAGATAAATTCCTTCTTTATTAAGACCAGCAAAACAGCTAATTCTATCATCAGCAGTTTTTAACCACTTTTGCCATAGCTCTATAAATTCGCTTCTAGATGTGTTATCCCACCTAAGTTGAATAACAGTTACTTTGCTAACTTTATATACTTTAAAAGTATAACTTGTAGCAACCCCAAAGTTACCAGTTCCAGCTCCATTACAGGCCCAAAATAAATCAGAATTAATCTTTTTATCTGCTCTAATTGAATTTCCTTTACTATTTATTAAATCTAAAGATAATAAATTGTCAGAAGTTAATCCAAAAAGTCTTGAAGATAAACCTATACCCCCTCCTAAAACTAAGCCAGAGATACCTACTGTTGGACAGGTACCTCCTGCAAAACCATAACCTTCCTTAGCAAGAGAGGAGTATACTTTCCATAGTCTTGTACCTGACTCAATTTTTGCAATATCTTTTTTAGTATCTATATAAACAGTATTCATATAGGTGGTATCTATTAATAATATACCATTAGCCGTACAATAACCCTCATAATTATGGCCGCCAGTGCGGATTCGAGGCTCAACATTATTTTTTCTACACCACTTAATTGCATTAGAAACATCGAAGCTACTGTAACAATATACAAGAGCAATGGGGAACTTACTAATAGCTCTATTATAAACAAGCCTCAAAAATGGATACTCTTTATCATACGGAGTTACAACTTTTCCCGTTAATTCACTAAAATCCATATTATCACCCTCTTAAAAAATAATTGGTAATATATTAATATGCCATTACCCCCAATAAATCTACACACTTCTACACTGTAGGAGCGTTCTCCAGCTCCATTAAATTCCTTATAACTTCTACATTGTAGGAGCTTTTTCTTAAGCTCCATTAAATTCCTTTTAACTTCTACATTGTAGGAGCTTTTTCTTAAGCTCCATCAAATCATTTTCCCATCTGCCCTGTAGAAACTCGAAGAGTTTCATTAGATTCTTTTCACAGTGTTAAAAAGAAAAGTGAAAAATTTTTAAGAAAAGCTTGCTAATAAATTACGGAAAAGCCAAAATCCCTATTGAAGAATTGAAGAATTGAAGAATTGAAGAATTGAAGAATTGAAGAATTGAAGAATTGAAGAATTGAAGAATTGAAGAATTGAAGAATTGAAGAATTGAAGAATTGAAGAATTGAAGAATTGAAGAATTGAAGAATTGAAGAATTGAAGAATTGAAGAATTGAAGAATTGAAGAATTGAAGAATTGAAGAATTGAAGAATTGAAGAATTGAAGAATTGAAGAATTGCACCAATAATCGGTAGAAGCTCTCCTCAGCTTCAATCTAATCCTTTTATACTTTAAGAAGAAAGTAACCTTTTTTATAAAAAGCTTGCAAATAAGTCACAGAAAAAGTAGACTGCGCTAAGAAAGCAAGAAAGCAAGAAAGCAAGAAAGCAAGAAAGCAAGAAAGCAAGAAAGCAAGAAAGCAAGAAAGCAAGAAAGCAAGAAAGCAAGAAAGCAAGAAAGCAAGAAAGCAAGAAAGCAAGAAAGCAAGAAAGCGAGAATTATAAAATGAAGCTTCTGGGGCTTAAGAAGAAGCCCCAGAAGCAATAATTTTAAAAATGACTTTTATGAGGATTTAGGAATAAGCCATTAGCTTGTTGCTAATTTAACTCCGAGGTTAAAGGCGTTTTCACAATCTAATGGGAATTGTTCAGCTTTTATTTTAGCTTTATGCACTTCATTAAATTTAGTGGATTCGTATTTAGAATAATCGTCAAATTGATAGGTATCTGCAGAAACTAAATATTCTGACTCTCCATTAAGAATCTGAAGACTTCCCTTATATCTATTAAATAAAACATCATAATCTATTTTTTCTATAAAATCTTTTGGAACATTCATAGTATAAATAAATCCAGAGGATATTGTTTTAGGGAATACTGAGCGTGAACCCTCATTATAGGAAAGGTTAGAAAATAATAAACGCTCTAAAAAGGACTGCATTTCTCCAGTAATATTGCCAAAGTATATAGGAGAACCTAAAATCAAGGCATCACATTCAGAAACTTTTTCTAAAATCTCAGTTAAATCATCTTTTATAGCACATCTAGCTATAAATTTTGTGTTTTTTCTTTTACAAGCAAAACAACTAATACAACCTTTAAAGTTTAAATCATATAAATGTATTAACTCTGTTTGGGCACCTACAGAACTTGCTCCTTCTAAGGCTTTGTTTAATAAAGTAGCTGTGTTTTTAGTTTTTCTTGGGCTACCATTAATAGCAAGAATTTTCATGTTTAAAATCAACTCCTCAAAAATATAGTTTAACTTTAACACAATTATATCAAAAGTAAGAAAAGGATGGTATTAAGTTTATATACCATCCTTAAGAACATCTATATTTCTTCTAGAGCAGATTTAGCTATAAGAATATCTTCTTCAACACTTCCACCGCTAACCCCTATAGCACCAATTATATTTCCATTTATAATAATAGGAATTCCTCCGCCTACAGCAGTGATATTTTTTATATTTTCTAAAGTATAGAGAGGTTTTCCAGGTAATATAAGTTCTGATAGATTTTCAGTTGATATTTTTGTTGCAACGGAAGTGTATGCTTTCTTTAGAGATAAAGAAACACTTATTAAAAGAGCATCATCCATTTTATGTTGAGCAATTAAATTTCCACCCTCGTCAACTAGGGCAATAACTACAGGAACATTTATTTCTTTAGCTTTATTTTCAGCTTTATCTAATAATTTTTTGGCTATATCTAAGGTAAGTTTATTTGGTTTTAAGGAACTAACTAAGTCTGAGGTTATTTTTTTTACCATATCTTCATTAATCATTTAAATAACTCCTATATTAAATAAATTTTATCTACCATAAAGCTATTATATAATTTGCATTATCTTTATACAGGTAAATTAGAAATTTATAATTTGTAAAATTAAAACCAAGACTTAAATTTACCTAATTTTAGTTACAATAGTGTTATTAATGTTTTTAGTGGATGTGTTACCATATTAATTATCAGATATTGTAAACTAGGGGGATAATCATGAGATTAAAAGATATTGAATTAAATAAAGCAGATTTAATGAGAATAATACAAGAAACTGTTCCAGGTAAACAAATAACTATGGCTCATGTGATAGCAAGTCCTGATTCTATAATATACAAAAAGCTTGGATTAGATCCTAAGATTGATTATAATAGGGCAGCGATAGGTATATTAACTGTTACTCCAAGTGAAACTGCTATTATTGCAGCAGATATTGCAATTAAAACTTCTGCTATAGATATTGGCTTTATTGATAGATTTAGTGGAACTTTAATTATCACAGGAATGATATCGGATGTGTCTATAGCTTTAGAATCTATTTTAAGTTATGCACAAAATACTTTAGGTTTTGATGTTTGTAATGTAACTAAAGCGTAGGTGACAAAATGAAAAAGATTATGTTTGTAGGAAGAACTGGAGCTGGTAAAACTACATTAACTCAGGCTTTAAAGGGAAAAGAAATAAGCTATCACAAAACCCAGTATATTAATAATTTTGATGTTATTATAGATACCCCAGGAGAATATGCAGAAAATAGAACTTTAGCTAGGGCATTAATATTATATTCATATGAGGCTGATATTGTAGGACTTCTTATGAGTTCACTTGAAGAATATTCTTTATATAGTCCTAATATAGCTGCTGGTGCAACTAGAGAGATTATTGGAATTGTAACTCAAATAGATAAAAAGGATTCTAGACCAGATTTAGCAGAGGAATGGTTAAGACTTGCAGGCTGTAAAAAGATTTTTCATATAAGTTCCTACACAGGTGATGGAATAGCTAATCTAATAGACTATTTAAAGGAAGACGGAGATATACTTCCTTGGGAAAAAAGGTTTTAAATTTACAATGAAAAGGTTTAAATTTTACAAACTTTGAATAAGGAGAGGAAAATGAGAAAAATTTTGATGTTGGTAGGTGATTATACAGAAGATTATGAGGTTATGGTACCTTTTCAAGCATTAGAGATGGTGGGATTTAAAGTTGATGTGGTATGTCCAGATAAAACCGAAGGGGAATATATTAAAACTGCGGTTCATGACTTTGAAGGAGATCAGACTTATAGTGAAAAGCCTGGTCATAACTTTTTACTTAATTGTTCTTTTAATTATTTAAAACTTGAAGAGTATGATGGACTTTATATAACAGGGGGACGAGCACCTGAGTACTTAAGGCTTAATAAAAGAGTTATAGATATAGTAAGATATTTTATGGAACTAAATAAGCCTGTAGCTGCTATTTGTCATGGGGTTCAAATTCTAACAGCAGCTGATGTTGTAAAGGGAAGAAAATTAACTGCATATAATGCAATAAAACCAGAAGTTATAATGTCTGGTGGTATGTTTATAGATAAGAATGCATATGAAACAATTGTAGATGGGAACTTGGTAACAGCTCCAGCATGGCCTGGTAATACTGCTATATTAAGAAATTTTCTTAAGCTTTTAGAGGTTAAAATAAAATTATAATTTTGGTAGTTTTTAAGCATGAAAGTAATTTATATTAAGTTACTTTTGTGCTTTTTTTAATTTTTACATAGTTTTAATTTTACAATATTTAAGTTTGAAAAGTATTACATGGATTTTGAGCTTGTACTATATAATGAGGTTGCACGAAAAAAGTTTTATAATTCTAAAGGAGGAATTAAATTGATATCTAAAGGATTTTCAAAACCAACTGAAAGAGTAGAAAGATTAAAAAGAATGATTGTTGATGCAACACCATATGTAGAATCAGAAAGAGCGGTGCTTGTAACAGAGTCATATAAAGAAACTGAAGGTTTATCTCCTATATTAAGACGTGCTAAAGCTGTAGAAAAAATATTCAACAATTTACCTGTTACTATTCGTCCAGATGAGTTAGTAGTAGGTGCTATTACTAAAAATCCACGTTCAACTGAAATATGCCCAGAATTCTCATATGAGTGGGTGGCTAAAGAATTTGATACAATGGCTACAAGAGTTGCAGACCCATTTGAGATTCCAAAGGAAACTGCTAGAGAGTTAGAAGAAGCATTTAGTTATTGGGAAGGAAAGACTACAAGTGCTCTTGCAGATTCTTATATGTCTCAAGAAGCTAAAGATTGTATGTCTAACGGAGTATTTACTGTAGGAAACTATTTCTATGGTGGAGTAGGTCATATATGTGTTGATTATGGCAAGATATTAAAGAAAGGTTTTAGAGGGATTATTGCTGAAGTAGTTGAAGCAATGAATAGAATGGATAAAAAAGATCCTGACTATATAAAGAAACAACAATTCTATAATGCAGTAATTATTTCTTATAATGCTGCAATTAACTTTGCTCATAGATATGCAAATAAAGCTAGAGAATTAGCAGCAGTAGAATTAAACCCAACTAGAAAAGCTGAGCTTTTACAAATAGCTGCTAACTGTGATAAAGTTCCTGAAAACGGTTCAAGTAACTTCTATGAAGCTTGTCAATCTTTCTGGTTTATTCAAATAATGGTTCAAATAGAGTCTAACGGACATTCAATTTCACCAGGACGTTTTGATCAATATATGTATCCATACTTAAAAGCTGATAAAGGAGTTTCAAAAGAGTTTGCTCAAGAATTGATTGATTGTATTTGGATAAAACTTAACGACATAAATAAAACTCGTGACGAAATATCAGCTCAAGCATTTGCTGGATATGCAGTGTTCCAAAACCTTTGTGTTGGTGGACAAAATGAAGAAGGATTAGATGCTACAAATGAAGTTTCTTATATGTGTATGGAAGCAACTGCACACGTTAAGTTACCGGCACCATCTTTCTCTATCCGTGTATGGCAAGGTACTCCAGATGAGTTCTTATTAAGAGCTTGTGAAGTAGCTAGATTAGGTTTAGGGGTTCCAGCTATGTACAATGATGAAGTTATTATACCTTCATTAGTAAATAGAGGAGTTTCACTTAGAGATGCACGTAATTACTGTATCATAGGTTGCGTTGAACCTCAATGTCCAAATAAAACAGAAGGATGGCATGATGCAGCATTCTTTAATGTAGCTAAAGTATTAGAAATTACATTAAATAATGGTAGAGCTGGTGATAAACAATTAGGTCCTGCTACTGGAGAAATGACAAGCTTTAAGAGTATAGATGATTTCTATGCAGCATTTAAGAAACAAATGGAATACTTCGTGTATTACCTAGTAGAAGCAGATAACTGTGTTGATTATGCTCATGCAGAAAGAGCACCACTTCCATTCTTATCAGCTATGGTTGATGACTGTATAGGAAGAGGTAAATCAGTTCAAGAAGGTGGAGCAATCTACAACTTTACTGGTCCTCAAGCATTTGGAGTTGCTGATACTGGAGACTCTGTATATGCAATACAAAAACATGTATTTGAAGATAATACTATAACTATGGAACAACTTAAAACTGCATTAGATGCTAACTTTGGTGCTTGTGAAGAAACTGTTGCATGCACAAGTACTAGCACTATGGATGCTACAGAAATGCAAATCTATGAAGCAGTTAAGAAGATTTTAAGCAATGCTGGTTCTATAGATTTAGCTGATATCCAAAATCAAGTTATTTCTGGATTTAAAGCATCTCAATCTCAAGTTTCAGGAGATTTTGAAAGTATAAGAAGACTTTTAGATAACACTCCTTCTTTTGGAAATGATATAGATGAAGTTGATATGGTTGCACGTAAATGTGCTCAATTATATTGCTTTGAAGTAGAAAAATACACAAATCCTCGTGGAGGTCAATTCCAAGCAGGAATCTACCCAGTATCTGCAAACGTATTGTTTGGTAAAGATGTTGCAGCATTACCTAATGGAAGACCAGCGAAGAAACCACTTGCAGATGGTGTATCACCAAGATCAGGAAAAGATCATTCAGGTCCAACAGCAGCAGCAAATTCAGTTGCTAAATTAGACCACTTCGTAGCTTCTAATGGTACTCTTTATAATCAAAAATTCTTACCATCAGCAGTTGCTGGAGATACAGGATTACAAAACTTCTCATCTGTAGTAAGAAGTTACTTTGATCATAAAGGTATGCATGTTCAATTTAATGTTATTGACAAGCAAACTTTATTAGCAGCTCAAAAAGATCCACAAAAATATAAAGATCTAGTTGTTCGTGTTGCTGGATATAGTGCTCAATTCGTAGTTCTAGCAAAAGAAGTACAAGATGATATTATAAGCCGTACAGAACACACACTATAATCTTAAAAATCCCTTATAAAGTGAAACTTAGCTTCAGAGGGAGTTTTAATCTCCCTCTGAAGGTTAGTTGAACTAATCTAGGGTCGTGCCACTGTTATCTCTCACTTTAATAAAGATGGGAGTGTTACAGTGGCTAGACATCAGATAAATTTTATAAGGTTAAGGGAGATGAGCATGATGGATACAATTAATTATAGAACTGAAGGAACTGTGTTTGATATTCAAAGATTTTCAATACACGATGGTCCAGGAGTTCGTACCATAGTATTTTTGAAAGGATGTCCTTTATCATGTTTATGGTGTAGTAATCCTGAATCGCAAAAATTAAAACCCGTTTTAATGTATCAATCAATGAATTGTATTCATTGCGGAAGATGTATTTCGGCATGTAAGATAGGCGCTATAAATCCAAGTAATAAGAACTTTATAGATAGAGATATTTGCACGGCTTGTGGTGAATGTGTAAATGTGTGTCCAACCAGTGCTTTAACTTTAAAGGGTAAAAAGATGACTGTAGAACAGGTTATAAAAGAGCTTAAGAAAGATGCTATAGTATATAGACGTTCTGGGGGCGGAATTACCTTATCTGGAGGAGAACCTTTAGTTCAGTCAGAATTTGCTAGAGAATTATTAAAAGCTTGTAAAGCACAAGGATGGCATACAGCTATAGAAACCACAGCTTATGCAAATACAGAAACTATTGAAGAAATATTTCCTTATATTGATTTAGCTCTTATGGATATAAAAAGTACAAATAGTGAAATGCATAAAAAGTATACAGGGGTTTCAAACGAAAAGATTCTAGAAAATGCTAAACTGGTTTCCAAAATAACCAAAATGGTGGTTAGAGTACCTTTAGTACCTGATTTTAACTCAAGTGAGAAGGATATTTTAGAGCTTTGTGACTATGTTAAAACACTTAATGATATTAATACAGTTCATTTATTACCATATCACACTTATGGCGAAAATAAGTATGATTTGCTTGGAAGAGATTATCTTATGAAAAAAACAAGAGCTTTTGCTGCAGGGGAAGTTGAAAGACTTCAAAAAATCATAGAAGAGCAAGGAATTAAGTGTGTTATTGGTGGCTAATTATTATATTTTAAGGATGGAGGATTTAAAATGGATCAACAATTGATCGAAAAAGTAATGAAACAGGTTTCTAGTGAATTAGGAATTCCTATAAAGGGAGAAAAAAGTGAAGTTAAAGAAAGCTGCAAAACTTCTGGAATAGGAGTTACAGAATTTGTAGGTACTGCAATTGGTGATACTATTGGATTAGTTATTGCTAGCGTAGACCCTTTACTTACAGACGTTATGAAATTAGGTAAATATCGTTCTATAGGAATTATAGGTGGTAGAACTGGCGCAGGTCCACAAATAATGGCAGTAGATGATGCTGTAAAGGCTACAAACACAGAAGTAATTTCTGTTGAACTGGCAAGAGATACTAAAGGCGGCGCAGGTCACGGAAGCTTAATATATATAGGAGCTGATGATGTTTCAGATGCTAGAAGAGCAGTTGAAATAGCACTTGCAAGCTTAGATAAGTATTTTGGAGACGTTTATGCTAACGATGCAGGACATTTAGAGTTTCAATATACAGCTAGAGCAAGTTACTGCTTAGAAAAAGCTTTTGGAACTCCACTTGGAAAAGCTTTTGGTATGGTTTGTGCAGGACCAGCTGCAATAGGAACAGTTTTAGCAGATGTTGCTGTCAAGGCAGCAAATGTTGATGTTGTTGGATATTGTTCACCAGGTGGTGGAACTAGTTATTCAAACGAAGTTATATTAACTTTCAGTGGTGATTCCGGAGCTGTTAGACAAGCTGTTAGAGCATCTATAGAGGTTGGTAAGAAACTATTAGGGGCTTTAGGAGATGAACCTAAGTCATCTACAACACCATATATCTAAGATTATGATTTAACTTCATTAATAAAAAAATAAGGATTACCTAAAATTTAAGGAGGCATATATATGAATTCAGATGCATTAGGAATGGTTGAGACAAAAGGACTAGTTGCAGCTATAGAGGCAGCAGATGCTATGGTTAAAGCAGCTAACGTTAATTTAATAGGATATGAAAAAATAGGTTCAGGGTTAGTAACAGTTATGGTTCGTGGAGATGTTGGAGCTGTTAAGGCAGCTACTGATGCAGGAGCAGCTTCTGCAAGATTAGTTGGAGAGGTAGTATCTATACACGTTATTCCTCGTCCACATACAGACACTGAAAAAATTCTTCCTAAATTTGTATAGAAGATAATAGAGCAGGAGGTATAGGATGGAAATAGATGAAAAAACACTCAAAGAATTAGTGAATAGAGTCATAGAATTATTTCAATCCGAAAGCTCTAGGCAAAATATCATTGTTCCTAAAAAGAAACTATATGTTATTTTTACGGAAGAATTTAATGAAAAGTATTCAACCTTTTTTGAAGATTTAGATAAACAAAATGAATATGAAGCTTATGCTATAGTCCCAGAAGAAACATATACCGAGGCATTAATAAATACTTTAAAGCAGTTTAAATTCTGTAAAGAGGTAATTTCTAGAGACAAAGTCAACACAAATGACTTAGATGAATACCTCACAGTGTTTCCAACAATATCGAAAACCATTATAGTTAAAACCGCTCTATGTATTGGAGATACCTTTGAAACGAATTGGATTTTTAATAGCATGGAAAAAGGGCAAAAAATAATTTTAATACAATCTGGTCTTGAAAAATTTAGCGGTAAAGAGCCTGTAGCTTATAGAAATAAGATATTAGATTATTATAGAACCTTGTTGGAATTTGATGTAGAAATAACTAATGATGTATTCCAAGTAAGTTCAAAAAATTTCTCAATTGTAAATGAAAAAGTCACACACACACAAACTACACACGAATGCACAGGGAAGCAGATAATTACAGAATATGAAATTGAAAAGCTTAAAGAGTATAACAAAATAGTGTTAAAACCTGGGGATATTATTACAGAGATGGCTAAGGATAAAGCTCGTAGCTTAAATATTGAAATTGTAAGAAAAGGGCTATAAGAATCAATGATTTTCATAAAATGCGGATTTATCCGTGTTTTATGAAAATTAAATAAACTTAAAGTGAGGTGACAAGATGAAAGAAGCATTAGGTTTGGTTGAAACAAGAGGACTATCAACTGCAGTTTTGGTTGCTGATACAATGGTTAAAACATCCAATGTCAATATAATAGGTATTGAAAATACAAAGGGGCTTGGATATATGACTATTAAGATTTCAGGAAATGTAGGGGCAGTAAATGCAGCTGTAACAGCAGGAAGGCAAATTGCTCTTGAAAACAATGCTTTTGTTTCTGCTAAAGTGATTCCAAGACCTTCAAATTATATAGAAGGTACCTTTTGTCAGCCTAAGAAAGAAGAGACAAAGCCTAAAAATGAAGACAATCCATTAGAAAATGAATTTTCTGAAAAAACCTCAGATTCTAAGATAGTTGAAGTTGCTAGCTCTGAACCTAAAATAATGGAGCTAGAAAATAAGGTAGAGACAAAATCTCAAGAAATAGAAGAGTTAAAGGGAGTTAAAAAGGAAGTTAAAGAAGAAAAATTTCTTCAAAAAGAAAGTGAAATAAAAGAAGAAGCTATTCAAACTTCGATAGATATATCAAAAGAAACGCCTAATACAGAAAATACTCAGTCAGAAGAAAAGAAGAACAAAAAAAATAGTAGAAAAAAGAAAGAACCTAAAAAGGATAATGATGATAAAGCTTAAAAACTACTAATTAGGAAAGGACTGTAATACCATGTATATGGCAAAAGTGGTTGGTAATGTTGTTGCCACAAGAAAAGATGAATCATTGGTTGGATATAAGTTAATGGTTGTTAAAAAGATAGATGCTAAAGGTGAATTTATAGATTCAGAAGAAGTTGCAGCTGACTATGTTGGGGCTGGAATAGGAGATTATGTGCTATTATGCAAAGGATCGGCTGTTCGTGTTAATGATCAAAAACATAAGGTTGCCATCGATATGGCTATCATTGGAATTATAGATACCATTGATGTGTAAAAATCAAGGTATTTTAATTTAATAGCTTAGAAAGGAGGCAGACATGGAATTAGGATATAATTTTTTTAATAGAAAAGAGCTAAAAAGTGGAGTTTTTCCTTCTGTAAATGATGCTGTTTTATCTGCTTTAGGTGCATATAACCAATATAATAAACTGACTTTAAATGAAAGACAAGAGATTATAGATGCTGTTAAGAAAAAGCTACTAGATAAGGTAGAAGAAATAGCTTATATGACTGTTAAGGAAACTGATATGGGGAATGTAGGAGATAAGATTAAGAAGCTTACTTTGGCAATAAATAAAACACCAGGGGTAGAAGATTTAATCACAGAAGTAAAAACAGGGGATAACGGTATGACCTTGTATGAATTATCTTCGTATGGTGTAATTTGTGCAATTCATCCATGCACTAACCCATGTGCTACATTAATTAGTAATACTATTGGAATGCTTGCAGCAGGAAACTCAGTTGTTCATTGTCCTCATCCAAGAGCTGTTAATGTATCTAAATATGTTACTGAAATAATAAGTGTAGCAATAAGAGAAACATGTGGAATTGACAACTTAGTTGTAACATTAAATGAAATTTCTATAACTTGCACAGATGAAATTATGAGTCATCCTGATATAGCTATGATTGTTACAACAGGTGGTAATAATGTGCTAAGACAAGCTATGTCATCAGGAAAGAAGGTTATAGGAGCAGGGCCTGCAAATCCTACTACAATTGTAGATGAAACTGCGGATATTAAAAAAGCTGCAAGAGATATTGTAAAGGGAGCTTCTTTTGATAATAACATTATGTGTATATCTGAAAAGAGTATTGTTGTTGTGGACTGTATAGCAGATTCTTTAGTAGAAGAGCTTATAAGAAATGATGTATATTACGTTAATAATGATGAAGAAATGCTTAAGCTTACTCGTGCAACTTTAACAAACGATATAACCTTAAATAAAATATTAGAAGGTAAAAGTGCAAATGAGATTTTAGCTAAAGCTGGCATAAAGTGTGATAGATACATTAGGCTTATAGTTGTTAACACGATAAAGCAACATCCTTTTGCTACAGTAGAAATGCTTATGCCTCTTATTCCTTTAATAAGAGTTAAAAATTTTGAGATAGCACTAGAAACTGCTATAGAAATAGAACAAGGATTTAGGCACACAGCTACTATACATTCTCAATCAATTGATAGGCTTAATATTGCAGCAAAAGAAATGCAAACCTCAGTGTTTGTGAAAAATGGTTCATCTTTAGTAGGTATAGGAGTTAACGGTGAGGGTGATACAAGTTTTACTATTGCCACAGCTACAGGAGAAGGGACTACAACAGCTAGACACTTTGCAAGAAGAAGACGTTGTTCTTTGACAAGTGGTTTTTCAATCCGTTAAAACAGGAGGGAAATCGTTGAAAAGTATATATATAAAAACAAAAATATATTCAGGAGAAAATTCGTTAAAACATTTAGAGCAATTTAAGGATACTAGTATTTGGATAATATGTGATGGATTCCTTGTTAAAAACGGAAGTTTAAATTCATTATTAAGTTTTATTCATAGTAGCAATAAAGTTTCAATTTTTGATGAGGTTGTTCCAGATCCACCTTTAAATGTCATAGGTAAGGGCGTCGCCATTAGTAAACAAGTTAACCCACAGGTTATAGTAGCTTATGGCGGAGGTTCTGCAATAGATACAGCTAAAGCAATAATATATTTTGCTAAAGAAAAGAACTTTATTGCTAAAGTTAATTTTATAGCAATACCTACAACAAGTGGAACTGGTTCTGAGGTAACTTCAGCAACGGTTATTACTGATACAGAAACAAAAACTAAACATATAATTTTTGATGATTGTATGTTACCAGATGAGGCAATTTTAGATGCAAATCTAACAGTTTCTGTACCCCCTGTTATTACAGCTAATACAGGAATAGATGTTTTAACCCACGCAATAGAGGCTTATGTTGCAAAAGGTGCTAATGTTTATTCAGATGCTTTAGCAGAGAAAGCTGTAGAGCTTGTTATGGACTCTTTAATAAAGTGCTATAGAGAAGGAGATAACCTTGAAGCTAGAGGAAAGATGCATGAAGCATCAAATATAGCAGGGATGGCCTTTAATATATCTGGACTTGGTATAAATCATAGTATTGCCCATCAAATAGGTGGTAGGTTTCATGTTCCTCATGGTCTTGCAAATGCCTTACTTTTAACGGCTGTAATAGATTATAACAGCAAAAAAACTGAGGTTTTAAGAAAATATGCTAAACTTGCCTATAAAGTGGGCATGGTTGAAAGAATTCAAACAGATGAATTTGCTGTAGAAGTTTTAAAAACCTATATTAAATCTATTAAAAGTATCATGAAGATGCCAGCGAGCTTAAAAGAATGTGGTGTGGATAAAGGCGAGTTTGAAAAAGCAAAAGCTCAAATGTCAAAAGCTGCATTTAAGGATGGATGTACTTTAGCAAATCCTAGAGAAGTGTCAGAATTTGAAATAGAGATGATATTGGAATCAGTATACTAACCTAACCTTAACATGATAGAATATATGTAGATGTATTCTTATGGTGTATAAAGGAGAGGATTAAATGAATGAATTCTACAACAGAGGAAAATTTGAAAACTTTGCTAATAACGAGGAAATAGATGAGGCGATAATCAATAAATTTAATATTGCTAACTTGTTTGGGAAAGAAAAACTAGAAAACATTCAAGAAAAGATATCTAAAGCAACAGGCTTAGCTTTTGTTACAGTAGACTATAAGGGGGAACCAATCACAAAGATGACATCCTTTACAGATTTTTGCTGTGAGATAAGAAAAAATAAAGAAGCTGCCTGTATATGTAAATCTTCAGATGCTTTTGGAGCCATTCAAGCTGCAGTTACACAAAAAAATAGTGTCTATTTCTGTCCTTGTGGTTTGTTAGAAATAGCAATACCAATAATAGTAAGAGGACATTATCTTGGTGGATTCATTGGAGGACAAGTAAGGTGTCTAGATGCTCCGCCAGAAGTAAGTGAACTTAGCAATGTTATAAAACACTCTCAAAATTATAAAGAAGATAAACATAAACAGGAACTGTTTAATAAAACACCTTTATATGAATATGAGAAATTTATGAGTGTTGCAGATTTAATATCATTAATTATAAATCAATTGGGAGAAAAAGAAGCATTTAGATTAGTACAAAAAAGTTCTTTGAAAAAGCAAGTAGAGGAGTTAACTGTTTCTAACAAACAATTAGAAATAGAAAACGAATTAAAGAATATAGAATTAATAAATTCAAGGGCTCAATTAAACCCATATTTCTTAGTAAGTGTTTTAAACTCGATTTCAAATTTAGCTACCATAGAAGATTCACCTAAAACTAATGAGATGATAATAATGTTTTCTGAGTATTTAAAACAGAACTTAGCACATTCAAAAAGTTATGCTTATTTATCAGAGGAATTTGAAAATGTTGAAAAATATCTAAAGATCCAAAAAATAAAGTATGGAGATTTATTAGATTATTCAATAAACATCTCTGAAAGCATGAATATGCAAAGAATACCTTGTCATATCATTATACCTTTTGTGGAATATGCTGTTTATTTTGGTATAGCAACTAAAAATGAAGGTGGTAAGGTTGAAATTGAGGCTTATTATGAAAATGACGATGTTATTATAAGCATTTCTGATAACGGATCAGGGCTTAGTAGTGAGTTAATAGCTAAAAGATTTAAGCTATTTAAAGGTAATTATGAAGGGGAATCTATTCAGATTAGTGTTGAGAATGCAAGAAAAAAACTCATAACCTTATTTAGTGAAAAGTACGATGCTTTTATAGAAAATATAGAAGGTAAGGGCACCAAAAGTATTATTAGATTTCCAATAAAGTTTAACGAAAGGAATGTCTAGATAAATGTATCGTGTATTGATTGCAGATGATGAGCCGTTAATGAGACAGGCTCTAAAAGTTATGATATCAAAAGTAGATGGTTTTGAGGTTGTTTATTCTGTAGGTAATGGGGAGCAAGCTGTTCAAATATGTAAAAGTAATAGTATAGATATAGTGTTTATGGACATTATGATGCCTGGAGAATCAGGTATAGAATGCAGCAAAAAAATATACGAACACAATCCAAATACTATTATATTTATTGTTTCTTCATATAATAATTTTGATTTTGCTATTGAGGCATTAAAATCAAAAGTAAAAGCATATATCTCAAAGCCAGTTTCTTTTGAGCAGATAAAAGCTTTACTAGAAAATCATAAAAGTGAAAATAAAGTTAAAAATTCAAAGGGAATTGAAGTCAAGTCCGATGAGATATTCTCAATTATGAAAGAAAAGGATTTCAAAAGGATATACTATGAAATTCCTAAGATAGTAGACTCTATATATGACAATGAAAATACAGATGTAGAGTTATTAAAAGAAAATTTTATAGATATAGGAAAAGAACTTATGGATTCTATAGGTTTATCAAAAAATGAAATAGAAAAGATAGAAGAGCTTTTTCCTATTAATAATTTTCAACTTAAGGAAAAAAGATATTTTGAGTTTTGGCTTTTTAAAGTTATTAATTATGTTTTTCAACAAAATAGTATTAAAAAGTATAGTTTGCTTAAGACGGTTTTTGATTATATAGAAGATCATATTGAGGAAGATATTGGGTTAAATGAAATAATAAATAATTGTTCAGTGAGCCAAGGGTACCTAAGCAGAATTTTTAAAAGGCAATTTAATGTAAGCGTAATGGAATACTTGCATATGAGAAAAATAAATATGGCGAAAAGCTACTTTTGCTTTACAGATTTAAGTATTACAGATGTGGCATTTAAACTTGGATATAACGAAAGTAGTTACTTTAGTAAAGTGTTTAAGAAGTATGAGAATATGACAGTTTATAGGTATAAGAAAATGTTATAGAATCTCAAAGGCAAGGTAGGTGATAGAAGTATGAATGGATATTTTATTACATCAGAATCTGTTACAGAAGGACATCCTGATAAAATTTGTGACCAAATATCAGATGGAATATTAGATGCGTATTTAGATTATGATCCTAATTCTAGAGTGGCAGTAGAAACTATGGTTTCTAAAAATACTATTATGATTGCTGGAGAAGTAAGATCAAAAGCTAAAGTTAATGTAGTAGATATAGCAAGAGAAGTAGTTAAAAATATAGGTTATACAAAAGAGGATTTAGGTTTTGACTACAAATCATGTTTAATATTCACAAATATTAATACGCAATCCTCAGATATAGCTTTAGGTGTAGATAAAATAGAGGAAAATAATAGTTCATCTAATGAGATACTAGGGGCAGGAGATCAAGGGATTATGTATGGCTATGCCTTTGATGAGACTGATAGTTATATGCCATTAACTTGTGATTTAGCAAATAAGCTTACAATGAAGCTTGCAGAACTTAGAAAAACAGGTGGTGTTTCATGGTTAAGACCTGATGGAAAGTCTCAAGTTACAATGAAATATGATGTTGATGGTAAACCTCTGAGTATTTCAAGTATAGTTATTTCTACTCAGCATGATGATGGAATTGAATATGATTATATGAGAAATATAATTGAATATGATGTAATTCATAGTGTTATAGATAGTAATTTAATTAGATACGATACCAAAATACACATTAATCCAACTGGAAGGTTTGTTATAGGCGGACCAGCTGGTGATACTGGATTAACAGGTAGAAAAATAATGGTGGATACCTATGGTGGAGTAGGTAAACATGGTGGTGGAGCTTTCTCAGGAAAAGATCTTACTAAGGTAGATCGTTCAGGAGCATACATGGCAAGATACGTAGCTAAAAATATAGTTGCTGCAAAATTAGCTAAAAAGGTTGAGGTATCTTTAAGCTATGTAATAGGCTTACCGGAGCCAGAAGCAATAACTATCAATACCTTTGGAACTGAAACTATAAAAACTAATTATATTGATGAAATAGTAAAAGATACTTTTTCATTTTCAGTTTCTAATATACTAAAAGAATTAGATTTAAGAAAGCCACAATTTATAAAAACAGCTGCCTATGGACATTTTGGAAGGGGAGACCAAAACTTTAGGTGGGAGGAGCTAGATAAAGTTCAAATCTTAAAAGAAAAAGCAAAAAAATGTATCTCAGATAGTTTTAAATAAGATTTAGGAGTTGTGGATAATATGGATATATATATGCTGATAGCAGCATTTGGGGGAGGAGCCTTTGGAGCTTTAGTTGGATCTATACCTGCTTTTATACTTACAGGTATATTGGCTGTAGTAGGGGGACTATTAGGACTTGCAGGTATAGCAGAACCTTCAATTGGAAATATTACTTTTGGTTCATTTTTAGGACCGCATATAGCTTTTACTGGTGGAGTTGCAGCAGCAGCTTTTGCAGGAAATAAAAGAAAGACATTGGAGAATCCAAATGATGTCTTGACTCCATTATATGGAATCAATGATTATACAGTAATAATCATGGGAGGAATATTTGGAGTTATAGGATTTCTATTTCATTACCTATATGGTACTCTTCTTAAATTCAACACAGACCTTCCAGCAATATCTGTTTTTAGTACCTTAATGGTTTCAAGATTAGTATTTGGAAAGACTGGACCTGTAGGAAAATATACAGGAGAAGGTTCTAGACAGTGGTTACCTAGTGGTAAGACTTTAATTCACCACATAGTACTTGGACTTACAGTAGCTATAGTTGTAAGTGGAGTTGGAATATCTATGCTTAATTCAGGAGTTCCAAAAGCGGCTATGGCTATGTACCCAATAGTATGTTTTGGAATAAGTGCAACTTCTTTAGTGTTTTTACAGATGGGTTTTGGTGTGCCAGTAACTCATCATATTACACTGCCAGTTGCAGCTGTAACTATTATGACGGGTAATATCTTTTTAGGAATTATTATTGGAGTAATTTGTGCAGTAGTTTGGTTAATAGCTGGAAATATATTTAATAGTCATTGTGACACATATATAGATCCACCAGCTACAACAATATTCATAATGATGTTTATAATAAATGCAGTATTCATTTAATCAAATAATAAGGAGGATTTTTTTATGAGTAATGAAGCTTTGGGAATGGTTGAAACAAAAGGATTAGTAGGTGCAATAGAAGCGGCTGATGCTATGACAAAAGCAGCAAATGTTGCGTTAATAGGATATGAAAAAATAGGATCAGGATTAGTAACTGTTATGGTTCGTGGAGATGTAGGAGCTGTTAAAGCAGCTGTTGATGCGGGAGTAGCTGCTGCTAGAAATGTTGGAGAGGTAGCATCACAACATGTTATTCCTAGACCTCATACTGACACAGAAAAAATTTTACCTAAAACAATATAAAGGTTAGGTAAAATAACTAGAGAGTGAGTTGATGAAAATGGAGACAGAAAAATTTGTAAAAATGATTACCCAAATAGTTGTAGATAAGATGAAAGATATAGAAAGTTATAAAATCCCTATTGGGGTATCAAATAGACATATACATGTTAGCCAAAAGGATTTAGATAAACTCTTTGGTGAAGGATATAATTTAACAAAAAAAGGTGAATTAAAACAACCAGGACAATTTGCAGCTAATGAGACAGTTACAATAAGAGGACCTAAAGGAGAGTTCGAAAATGTTCGTATATTAGGGCCAGTAAGAGAAGAAAGCCAAGTTGAGATTTCTATTACAGATAGTTTTCGTTTGGGCGTAAGACCTCCTATAAAAGAGTCTGGGCAATTAGAAAATACCCCAGGACTAGAAATTATAGGACCTAAGGGAACAGTTGAAATTCCTCAAGGTACAATTATTGCTTTGAGACATATTCATATGACTCCAGAGCAGGCTGTGAAAATAGGTGTTAAAGATAAAGATGTAGTAGAAGTTGAAACCTTCGGAGATAGACAAGGTGTTTTAGGAAATGTTTTAATTCGTGTTTCAGATAAGTATTCTTTAGAAATGCATGTAGATGTAGATGAGGCTAATGCATGTTCTTTAAAAAATAATGATTTTGTTATCTTACGCAAAATTTAAGGAGAGATGGCAATGGTCATAAATGATGAAAAACTAACAATTTTTTCTGAGCTAGTTTCAGAAGATAGATGTAATAAATTTAGCGGAAAGCTTAAGACTGGAGTGGACTTAGGAACAGCTAATATAGTTGTATCTGTAGTAGATGAAAATGATTTACCTATTGCAGGGGCAACATATCCTTCTACCGTAGTTAAGGATGGTATTGTGGTTGATTTTGTAGGAGCTATAAATATCTTAAAAAAACTAAAAGATAAGGTAGAGAAAATAATTGGTACAGAGTTATTAGAGGCAGCTACTGCTATACCACCTGGTATTATTCAAGGAAATATAAAATGTATATCTAATGTTGTAGAAGCAGCGGGATTTGAGGTTATAAATGTTGTGGATGAACCAACTGCAGCTGCTAGTGTTATAGACATTAAAAATGGAGCTGTTGTAGATGTTGGTGGAGGAACCACAGGTATAAGCATTTTAAAAGATGGTGAAGTAATATTTACTGCCGATGAAGCAACAGGTGGAACTCATATGACTTTGGTTATAGCTGGCTATTACGGTATTTCTATTGAAGAGGCAGAGAAGCTTAAAAAAGACCCTAAAAAGAACAGAGAGATTTTCCCTATTATTAAACCTGTGGTAGAGAAAATGGCATCCATAGTAAAAAGATATTTAGAAAATTATGATGTGTCTGAGATCTATATTGTAGGAGGGGCATCATCATTTGAAGAATTTAATGATGTTTTTGAAAAATTTATAGGAGTTAAGACTATAAAGTTTAATGAACCTCTACTTGTGACACCTTTAGGTATTGCAATGAATTGTAATAGAGTGTGAAAATTTTTAGAAAAGAGGAGTAGAATAAATGAGTATAGATGCAACTTTAGTTGAAAAACTAGTTAGACAAGCAATAGAAGAAGCAAAAAGTAAAAATTTAATATCCTTTAATAAGGTTGAGGCTTTAAATAACTATGGCATTTTTAATACAATGGATGAAGCTATAGAAGCTTCAGATGTTGCGCAAAAAGAGCTATTAAATACATCTATGGCAAATAGGCAAAAATATGTAGACACCATAAAAGGGACAGTATTAAAAAGAGAAAATTTAGAGCTTATTTCTAGAATGGCTGTTGAGGAAACCGAAATAGGAAGATATGAACATAAATTGATCAAAAATAGGGTTGCAGCTGAAAAAACTCCAGGTACGGAAGATCTTGTTACAGAAGCTATTACAGGAGACAATGGAATTACTTTAATTGAATATTGTCCATTTGGAGTTATAGGGTCTATAACCCCAACTACAAATCCAACAGAAACTATTATTTGTAACTCTATGTCAATGATAGCTGGAGGAAATACCGTGGTTTTTAGTCCACATCCTAGAGCTAAAAATGTTTCTATTAAATTGATTACTATGTTAAATAAGGCATTAGAGGAAGCGGGAGCACCAAAAAATTTAATTGTTACAGTTAAAGAGCCTTCTATTGAAAATACCAATGCTATGATGGACCATCCGAAAGTTCGAGTATTAGTAGCAACTGGAGGACCTGCAATTGTTAAAAAAGTAATGTCTACAGGTAAAAAAGCTATAGGAGCTGGGGCTGGAAATCCTCCAGTAGTTGTAGATGAAACAGCTAATGTAGAAAAGGCAGCAATAGATATAGTAAATGGATGTAGCTTCGATAACAATGTACCATGTGTAGCTGAAAAAGAAGTTTTTGCCGTGGATCAGATATGCGATTATTTAATTCATTATATGAAACTTAACGGTGCCTACGAAATAAAAGACAGAAACACCATACAAAAACTATTAGAGCTAGTTACTAATGAAAATGGTGGACCAAAGGTATCTTTTGTGGGAAAAAGTGCTAGCTATATTTTAAGTAAATTAGGTATTAATGTTGATGATAGTATTAAAATTATAATTATGGAAGTTGATAAAGATCATCATTTTGTAAAAGAGGAAATGATGATGCCTATATTACCTATAGTAAGAACAAGAGATGTTGATGAAGCTATAGAATATGCTTATGTAGCTGAAAATGGAAATAGGCATACTGCCATCATGCATTCAAAAAATGTTGATAAACTTACAAAAATGGCTAGGCTTCTTGAGACCACCATATTTGTAAAAAATGCTCCATCCTTTGCTGGACTTGGAGTAGGAGGCGAAGGAAATACAACATTTACAATAGCAGGACCTACTGGTGAAGGATTAACTACAGCAAAATCTTTCTGTAGAAAACGTAGATGTATAATGGTTGATGCTTTTAATATAAGATAAACAAAAAGGTTGGAGTTTTATGCTTCAACCTTTTTGTTTTTGAAATTTATCATAATATTTTAGATAAAATATTCCAAAATACTGTTGACAAATTATTAAATAATAATTATTATTAATAAGGAAGGTAAATGAAAATTAATATTAATTAGAATATGGAGTGTGATTGAGAATGTCATTAATTAACAAAAAAGTTTCAGATTTTAAGGTGCAAGCATATCAAAACGGAGAATTTAAAGAAGTTACTTTAGATTCAGTAAAAGGAAGTTGGTCAGTATTCGTATTTTATCCAGCAGATTTTACTTTTGTATGTCCAACTGAATTAGGTGAATTAGCTGATAACTATGAAAAGTTTAAAGAAATAGGTTGTGAAGTTTATTCAGTATCTACTGATACACATTTTGTTCATAAGGCATGGGCTGATACTTCAGATACCATAGCAAAAATTAAGTATCCAATGTTAGCAGATCCAACAGGAAAACTAACTAGAGATTTTGAAGTAATGATTGAAGAAGAAGGATTAGCTTTAAGAGGATCATTTGTAGTTAATCCAGAAGGAGAAATAAAAGCTTACGAAGTTCATGATAATGGAATCGGAAGAAATGCAGAAGAATTATTAAGAAAAGTTCAAGCAGCTCAATTTGTAGCTGAAAATGGAGATCAAGTTTGTCCAGCTAAATGGCAACCAGGTGAAGATACTTTAGTGCCTAGCTTAGATTTAGTAGGAAAACTATAATAAATTTAACATAAAGCTTGTACTTTAAATTAACATAAGAAGCTTTACTAATAAGAGTGAATAGTGATTAAGAAAATTCTAGGATATAGAATTTCTAATAGAACTTTTCACTCTTATTCATTAATACAGTAAAATAGGAGGTAAAAGGTATGGAGAATATTTATGATCTTGTGATAATTGGGGGAGGACCAGCAGGGCTTTCAACAGGGATATATTCAGGAAGAGCAAAACTAAAAACATTAATAATAGAAAAAGAAGATATAGGCGGACAGGTTAATAAAACTTATGATATATATAATTATCCAGGAGCTAGAAATAGTAATGGACCTAAGCTTATGGAAGAAATGAAAGAACAAGCAAATGATTATGGAGTAGGTTTTATGTCTGCAGAAGTTACTGAGGTTAACTTTAAAGAAGATGTTAAGGTTTTAAAGACAGAAAGAGGGGATATTAAGTCTAGAGCTGTAGTTATAGCAACTGGTGCTTCTCCAAGAAAACTTGGCTTTAAGGGAGAAGGGGAATTTACAGGAAGAGGCGTTGCATATTGTTCAACTTGTGATGGACAGTTTTTTGAGGGTTTAGAGGTATTAGTAATAGGTGCAGGATTTGCTGCTGCTGAAGAAGCTATGTTTTTAACTAAATATGCAACTAAAGTTACAGTTATAGCAAGAGAACCAGAGTTTACTTGTGCTAAGTCTATAGCAGATAAAGTTTTATCTCACCCTAAGGTTGAAGTTAAATTTAATACTGAGCTTCTTGAAGTAACTGGAGAAGAGTTAGTAAATCATGCAAAACTTATTAATAATGTTACAAAAGAAGAATCAGAGTATAATGTAAAATCAGGCGATGCTGGTTTTGGAGTATTTGTTTTTGTAGGATATGAACCTCAAAGTAAACTTTTTAAAGGTATATTAGAATTAGATAGAGCAGGCTATATAATAACTAATGAAAACATGGAAACAAATGTACCAGGAGTATATGTAGCAGGAGATTTAAGACCAAAACAATTAAGGCAGATAGTTACAGCTGTTTCAGACGGAGCTATTGCAGCTACTACAGCTGAAAGATATGTTATTGAGTTAAAAGAGAGATTAGGAATAAAAGAAGAAGAACCTATAAAAGAGATTAATAATAAAAAAGAAGAAACTACTAAGGATTTAGGGAAAATAGAAAAGAGAAGTAAACTATTAAATGATGCTTTAAGAACTCAACTTAAGGGTGTGTTAGACAGGCTTACAGATGAAGTTACATTAGTATCAATTGTAGATGAAAGTCTTCCAAAATCTATTGAGCTTAGAGATTTAGTTTTAGATATAGCAGATCTTGGAGAAAAAGTAAAAGCAGATATATATATTAAAGGTCAAAATTTAGATGTTGAAAAGAAAATTAATTCAGATAAATATCCAATAGTTGCGCTTTTAGATAAAGATAATAACTATAGAGGGGTAAAATTTCACGGAGTTCCAGGAGGACATGAATTAAATTCCTTCATATTAGCTATATATAATCTTGGAGGATCAGGTCAGCAGGTGGATAATAATATATTAAGTGATATGAAAAAAATAAGTAATAAAACAAATATTAAGGTTTGCGTAGCACTATCCTGCCATCTATGTCCTGATGTTGTAGTATCCTCTCAAAGAATAGCTATAGAAAATGAAAATGTAGAAGCAGAGATGATAGATGTATCAAACTTCAAAGAACTTAAAGATGAGTATAAGATAATGAGTGTTCCAGCTATTATAGTTAATGATGACAAGGTGTATTTTGGAGCTAAAAAGGTTAAAGAAATATTAGAGATAATTGCATAGATTAGATTAAAGGGCGGTACAAGACTATGTATTAGTATTTGAGCGCCCTTTTAATAATTTATATAATTATGAGAAAATTTCACATAAAGATTAAATTTATTAAAGATCAATAATATGGTATATTTTTTTATATAAATTAAATAGAAATTTGTGTAAATAAATAGCTAACCAGAAAAAGGAGAAAAACTTCAAATGAATATTCTTGTAACATTAAATTCAAACTATATCAAGCCTTTAAAAGTTATGTTAAAGTCATTATTTATTAACAATAAAAGTATGTTTAATATTTATATTATGCATTCAAATCTTTCAGATGATGAAATTTTAGAGTTAGAGGAATTTGTAACAGAAAATGGTAGTTCTTTATTTTCTGCGAAGGTTGGAGATGAACTATTTAGTGAAGCGCCAGTAATATTACATTATACAAAGGAAATGTATTATAGACTATTAGCATTTAAAGTTCTTCCACAAGAACTAGAAAAAATTCTGTATTTAGATCCAGACATCCTAGTAATAAATTCAATTGAAGAATTATACCATATTGATATATCAGAATATTTATATGCGGCAGCCTATCATGATAGAGTGTCCCTAAAGGAAGTAAATAGATTGAGATTATATCCTTATGAAATTGAAGAATATTTTAACTCAGGAGTATTACTAATGAATCTTCCTCTATTGAGAGATGTTGTTAAAGAAAATGAAATATATGATTTTGTTGATAAAAATAGAAATAGACTAGTATTACCTGATCAAGATATTATAAACTCACTGTACTCAAAACAAATTAGGAAACTTGATGAGGTAATATATAACTATGATCCTAGATATTACAGATATTATAAAGTAATAAGCAAAAACAGTGTTGATATGGATTATATAATCAATAATACATCTATAATACATTTTTGTGGTAAGAAAAAACCTTGGAATAAAAACTATAGCGGAGAATTTCATTCCTTATATAAGCATTATGAAAAATTAACCTTTAGAAAAAATTGCTAGTTTATGATATAATTTATTAATGATTATTATTATGTTGTAATATTTGTTATTGAAATTATTTTTATACTATATTCCAACAATAAAAATCTAACTATATTTTCTCAATATTTTTATAAATAAGATTTTGAATACTGCCCCAAAAAATGGCAAAGATAAAACTTAAATATATTGAAGAAATTTACGATTAATTTTAGTAGGATTTGTTTTAATTAAATATTTTTGTACATACAATGTTAGTGGTCATTTATTTTACAATAATTTTATTACAAATTTCTTAAAGTTTAAGTATGTGCAAAAAAATGTTAAAATTTTTTACAAATTCTGGTATAATTATACGGGGGGTAGTCACTATGGAGATAGAAAAAAGAAAATATAATAAAATTGCAATAGGAGTCATAGTTACGCACTGTATATTCCTTATGGCATATTTTTCTTTAGCACTACATTTTAGGAATCATTTTTATTTTGGATCGACCATAAATCTAGTTGATGTGTCAGGAAAAACCGTAGAAGAAGCTGAAAAGCAGATAGCGAATAAATTTAGTTCTTATTCATTAAAGCTACAGGATTCTGAAGGAACTGAAGAAATAAAGGCATCAGATATTGATTTGAAATACGAACCAAATGGACAAGTTTCCCAACTGAAAGAAGAACAGAATGCATTTAAATGGCTTCTTGCTCTTATAAACAGGGATAGTAGTGAAATGAAAGAGGATGTTTCTTATAATCATGAACTTTTAAAAAGTAAGGTTGATAAGTTAGATTTATTTAAACGAGAAAATATAACTGATTCAAAAGATGCTACTTTTAAGTATACAGGTAATGGATATGAGATTGTAGACGAGATTTATGGGAATAGAGTAGATAAAGATGTATTGTATAATAAAATAGTAGAAGCAATTAATAATGGAGAAGAAACCTTAAATATAGAAAAGGCAGACTGCTATATAAAACCTAAGTATACTGCTAAATCTAAAGAAATCATAGATACTAAAAATACTCTTAATAAGTATATTGCATCAACTATTACCTATTCTATACAAAATAGTGAAGAAGTTATAGATAAATCTTTAATAAACACTTGGATTAATGTTAATGAAAATTTAGAAATATCTTTTGATGAAGGAAAAATGAGAAAAGATTTAGATGGTATTTTTTATCCTTATGAAACTGTCGGAAAGTCTAGAGAATTTAAAACTTCATCAGGTGCTAATATAAGTGTTGGCGGTGGCGATTATGGGTGGTCAATTTATACTTCGGAAGAAATTAAGGATCTAATACCAAAAATAAAAGAAGGTAACCCTATAAGTAAGGAACCAACCTATAATAAAACAGCAGCAGCTTTTGGAAGTAACGATATAGGAAATACTTATGTGGAAATAAGCCTATCAGGACAACATATGTGGTTTTATAAAAATGGAGATCTTATTGCAGACGGAAATGTGGTTACAGGGAATTTAAGCCTTAACCATGGTACACCAGCTGGTGTTTATAAATTAAAGTATAAACAAAAAGATACAAGTTTAGTAGGTCAAGATTATAATGCTCCAGTAAGTTTTTGGATGCCTTTTAATGAAGGTATAGGAATCCATGATGCGAGTTGGAGAAATGAATTTGGTGGAAATATATATAAAACAAATGGATCACATGGGTGTGTAAATGCTCCATATGCTCTAGCTAGTGCGATATATAACAATATATCGGCTGGAGTACCAGTAGTTTTATATTACTAAAAATGTAGTGAAAATAGGTATAGAATTATAGATAGTTCTATACCTATTTTTTATTTAGATAAAAGTTCAACAGAAACTTGAGTTACGTAGTTTTCATATCCCTTAACACTGGTTTCATCTAAAATAAACTCTTCAAAAGCATATCTTGATATTTCTAAATTTAGATTCTTTAAAAATTTTAATATTCTTTTATAAGTAGAGTCTATTTCTCTATAATCTCCTTGATGAAAGGCTATGCAATAGATACCTTTAGGTTTAGTGAAGAGATAAGGAAGATTTTCTTTAGAAGATAGTTTTGTATAAAGATAGGAGTAATTATCTTTAACTCCAGCCAGTATGTTTTCTTTATTTATCATAGCTCCAATAGAGTAACCAGAATTTAGATTACTTATATTGCAGTAATTCATATGTTCTGAAATAATTTTTAGATACTCTTTATGACTTACATTTTCAATAGATTTACTTAAAACCAAATACTCTTCATCCAAAGATTCTATGCTAATTTTTGAATAATCCATATTGCAAGCCTTTTTAGTTATAGAGAGCTTAGTTTCCATAAGTTTACGCATTCTTTTAAGAGCTTCTATATCTTTATCAACCTGTAGAATTTTCTCTTCAAATAAATTAATTAAAGCTTCTGGAGTTCTATTATCTAAATAAGTTTTAATTTCTTTTAAAGGCATATTTATTTCCTTTAAAATAGTTATTACATTAAAGACATCAAACTGGGGATAAGAATAATATCTATAACCTTTTTCATCTTTGATCTCAGGAGAAAAGATACCTATATCATCATAATGAAAAAGAGTTTGTTTTTTTACATTGCACAGTTTAGCAAATTCTCCAGTATTAAAATATTTATTTAGATTTTCATTCATAATTTATTCACCTCTTGACTATACGGTAACCGGATACCTTATTATTATATAATAGCGATATAATAAGAGCATTTCAAGAAGGAGTATTTATAATGAAATTAATATTGAAATACATGAAGAAATATAAATGGTTAGTGATTCTTAATATAATATCAGTTTTTGGTTTTGCACTTGTAGAATTAGGAATTCCAACTATAATGTCTAAGGTTATTGATAATGGGATAGCTAATAATGATATAGATTATGTAGTAAGGGTTGGAAGTATAATTGTTGTAATTTCAATCTTAGGAACAATAGGAACAATTTTATTAGGTTATTGTTCTTCCAAAATTTCAACTAGTATAACTAGAGATATAAGAAATGATATTTTTATAAAATCTCAGGAATTCTCACATAGTGAATACGATAAATTTGGAATATCATCTATGATAACCAGAACTACTAATGATGCTTTTCAAATACTACAGTTTACAAATGTAGTACTTAGGACAGCGCTACTTACGCCTGTTATGTTTATAGTAAGTTTAATAATGATAGTTAGAACAAGTTTAAATTTATCTGTAATTTTAGCAGTAACAGTACCTTTTATAGTATTAGGAGTTGCTATTATAGCAAAGATATCTCATTCTATTTCAGAAGAGCAACAAAAAAACATGGATAAACTAAACAGAATTTCTAGAGAAAATTTAACGGGGGTAAGAGTTATAAGAGCTTTTGGAAATGATGAATACGAAAAAGAAAGATTTGAAGGAATAAATAACACCTATGCTGAAATATCTAAAAAATTATTTAAGCTTATGGCAATTTCTCAACCTGCCTTTTTTGGATTATTGAACATGGCAATTTTAGCTATATTTTGGATATCAAGTAATATGATAAGTTCACAAACATTACAAGTTGGACAACTCGTTGCCTTTATAGAATACTTATTCCATGCAATGTTTTCTATAATGTTATTTTCCATGGTGTTTATAATGTATCCTAAAGCACAGGTCTCTGCTAACAGAATTGAGGAGCTTTTAAATACAGAACCTATTATAAAAAGTCCTAAAAATGGTGTTTTGGAAACGGGAACTAGAGGATTAATTGAATTTGATAATGTAACATTCACTTATCCAGAGGGAGAAGAGCCTGTGTTAAAAGATATATCATTTAAGGCTGAGAAAGGGCAGAAAATTGCTTTTATAGGCAGTACAGGCAGTGGTAAAAGTACACTTATAAACTTAATACCTAGATTTTATGATGTTACAAAGGGATGCATCAAAATAGATGGAGTAGATGTTAGAGAATATGATTTAAAGGCATTACGTAACAAGATTGGTTTTATACCTCAGAAAACTTTGTTATTTACAGGTACTATAGGAAGTAATATAAGGTTTGGAAAAATAGATGCAGATAAAATTGAATTAGAACATTCAGCTAAAGTAGCTCAAGCTTATGACTTCATAAGTAAGAAACCTAGAAAATTCGAGGAATCAATAAGTGAAGGTGGAAAAAATGTATCTGGAGGGCAGAAGCAGAGATTATCAATTGCTAGAGCCTTAGTTAGAAAGCCAGAAATTTATATATTTGATGATAGTTTTTCAGCTTTAGATTTTAAAACAGATGCAGTTCTTAGGGAAAGATTAAAGGAAGAGGTAACAGATTCTGTGGTTCTAGTTGTTGCCCAAAGAATAGGATCAATACTTGATGCAGATAAAATAATAGTTTTAAATGAAGGTGAAATAGTTGGGACAGGAACCCATAGAGAACTTTTAGATAGTTGTGAAATTTATAAAGAGATAGCATTATCTCAGCTTACAGAGGAGGAACTTAGAAGATGAAAAAGTTAATATTTATAGTAAAGAGAGTTTCTTTCTTTGTAAAACCATATAGAAAATCTTTTATAGGAGCTATTTTATTTATAATAATGGCAGCTGTATTTACTACTGTATCACCTAGGGTAGAAGGGCTTATTATAACAAGCCTATCAAAAGATGCTACTAACATAGTGAAGGGGGTAACAGGTGCCTCTATTAACTTTGAATATGTAATAAGAATATTATTAATATTAGCTGTTATATATGTTCTTGGACCTTTAACTACTTATTTAGCAAATGCACTTTTAACTGAAGCAATTCAGAATACTATGAGAGATTTAAGGGATGCAATTCAAAATAAGATTAGGAGATTACCAGTAAACTACTTTGATAAAAACACTTATGGTAATATATTAAGCAGGATTACAAATGATGTTGATAGCGTATCTAATGCCCTTCAACAAAGTTTTATTCAAGTGGTTAATTCAATATTATCAGTAATATTAGCTGTCAGTATGATGTTTTCACTTAATATAAAGCTTTCACTTATAGCTATACTTATAATTCCTTTAAGTTATTTAGCATCCAAATTTATAGTTAATAAGTCACAGGGCTTATTTAATAGTCAGCAAGAAGCTTTAGGTAAGCTAAATGGTAAAGTTCAAGAAACTTATACTGGTTTTAATGAGATAAAACTATATGGTAAACAAGAAGATTCAATAGAAGAGTTTAAAGAGATCAATGAAGAACTTTTTAATACTGGGTTTAAGGCACAGTTTATATCTAGTATAATGTCTCCTGTAGTTTCTCTAATAGCTTATCTTACTATAGCTGTAGTTGGAGTAGTTGGAGCTATGTTTACAATAGCAGGTGCTTTAACAGTAGGTAATCTTCAAGCTTTTATACGTTATATATGGCAGATAAATCAGCCTCTTTCTCAAGTAACTCAATTATCTTCTACAATACAAGCTGCATTTTCAGCTACAAATCGTGTGTTTGAAATATTGGATGAAGAAGAAGAGGTTCAAGATAAGAAGGATTCAATTAAACTTGATAATCCTGTTGGAGATGTTACCTTTGAGCATGTTAAGTTTGGGTATAGCGAAGAGAATATTTTAATAGAAGATTTAAGCGTGGATATAAAGAGTGGACAAATGGTTGCTATAGTTGGGCCAACAGGAGCAGGGAAAACAACATTAGTAAATTTATTAATGAGATTTTATGAAGTTTTAGATGGTTCAATAAAAATAGATGGTGTTGATACTAGAGATATGAAACGTGAAGATTTGAGAAGCTTATTTGGGATGGTACTTCAAGATACCTGGTTATATAATGGTACAATTCATGAAAATATTGAGTACGGCAGATTAGGTACTAGTAAAGAAGAGGTTATAGAGGCTGCAAAGATAGCAAATGTACATCATTTTATAAAGACACTTCCTGATGGATATAATATGATATTAAATGAAGAGGCATCAAATATATCTCAAGGGGAAAAACAACTTCTTACTATAGCTAGAGCAGTAGTATCAGACCCGAAGATACTTATATTAGATGAAGCTACAAGTTCCGTAGATACAAGGCTTGAGTTACTACTTCAAAAAGCTATGAGAAATATAATGAAGGGTAGAACAAGCTTTGTTATAGCACACAGATTATCTACAATTAGAAGTGCAGATTTAATATTAGTTATGAATGAAGGAAATATTATAGAGCAAGGAACACATGAAGAACTTATGAAAAAAGGCGGCTTCTATGAGAAACTTTATAATAGTCAGTTTGGAAATCAAGATGAAGAAGATTAGATATTAAGTTTATAATTTAAAAAGGATTTTTCTAAAGTATTGAGACTTTTAGAAAAATCCTTTTATTTTACTTTAAAGTAGGTAATTCTTGAGCAAAGTTATAGAAATCATTATAGCTTCCTTGATAGTCAGAAACAATATCTCCTTGAACTCTGTTTATCACATAATCATTTATTAGATATGTTTTGATACCAACTTTAGAAGCAACTAAATCTTCTTGAACATCATTTCCAACCATCAAACATTCTTCAGAATCTTTATTGATGTCTTTTAATATTTCTTCATAGAACTTAACTTGAGGTTTACAGTAATGATTTCTTTCATAGGAAGATATATAAGAGAAATCTTCAGGTTTAAATCCAGTCCAGCTTACTCTGTGATGAATAGCTTTTAGTGGGAATATAGGATTAGTAGCTATAACAAGATTGTATCCTTTTTCTTTAAGAAGACTTACAGCCTTTCTCATTTCTTGAGATTCATAACAAAACTTTTTTAGATTTAAAAAGTTAGTATCATAAAATTCATCAAATTTCTTTTTATAAACTTCTATATCACCATTGATTTTATTTGCGAAATCCTCCATAAAAACTTCTTCATTTAATTTTTCATCAAGGTTTTTAATCATAACCATAGTAGAAGCCCACATGTTGTTTTCTAATTCTTTTGGGTCAGCAATATCCTTAAAATGAAGAGCTATTTCTTCAAAATATATCTTAAAAAAATTCTCCGTATCTAATGGTAAAAGTGTTCCGTCTAAATCAAATATAATAGTATTTATCATGTTAATACCCCTTTCATAATTAAATGTCCTAATATTATAATATCCTAATGTCCTAATGTTAGGATATTAGGATGTTAGGACATATAAAAAACTAAAATTTTTTTAAGTAGTTAATATTTTTAAACCTCTGCTTATTAAAGCTTGCAAATCTTCATTTATCTCATCAGGCAAGTCAGAGTCAGATATTATAGTGTATTCAGGTTTTATTTTTCCAAACTCCATCAAGGATTTTTGACCAAACTTACTGCTATCTGCTAGAATATAGATCTCTCTACCTGCATTTAACATTGCTTTTTTTACGTGAGCATCTTCAATTATTGGAGTTGTAAGTTCTCCTTTAAGAGAAATAGAGCAAGCAGATAGAAAAACTTTATCGACATACAATTTTTCTATATCTTTTAAACTTTCTATACTTATGGAATTCCCAATATCGTTTCTAACTATTCCACCTATAATATGAAGATTTATATTAGGGCATTGATGTAGAATATCGTAGGCTATAGTTATAGAATTAGTTATTACAGTTAGATTTTTGTATCCAGAAAGCAATGGAACTATTTTAGCTACAGTTGTAGAACCATCTAAAAGCAGAGTATCTCTTTCTTGTATAAAAGATTGAGCTAAAGAGGCTATGGATTGCTTAACATCATTTTGAATATTTTCTCTAACAATGAAATTTTCATAGCTGTTTACTTTGTCAGGAAGAATGGCACCTCCATAAGTTCGATGAACCTTACCTTTCTGTTCCATTATTCTTAAATCTCTCCTGATTGTATCCTCAGAAACTTCAAAAAGCTCACTTAGCTCTTGAACTTCTACTCGTTTTTTATCTTTAAGCATTTGTAATATCTTTTCATGTCTTTCTTCTATAAACATAAATACCCCTCGATAGTCTTTATTTATTCATGATTATGCGTTTTTTTATATCTAATATATTATATTATTAATATATTAATTTGTAAATGTGCATTTTCATTAATGTTTATTCATATTTATACTTGAAGTTTAACAAAACATGTAGTAACATGTAATTATAGGTAAACAAATTATATAAAGAGGATGATGTATATGTTATATTTATTAGATACCGCTAATGTAGAAGAAATAAAAAGAGCTTTTGATTTATATCCAATGAGTGGTGTTACTACAAATCCAACTATAATATCAAAAGAAAAAAGAAGTTTTTTAGAGATATTAAAGGAAATAAGAGCAGCTATAGGTGAAGATAAAATGCTTCATGTACAATCTATCAGTACTAAAGCAGAAGAGATAGTTAAAGAAGCAGAATATTTAAAAGAAACCATAGGTGGAAACTTTTATATAAAAATACCTGTAATTCCAGAAGGAATAAAGGCTATGAAGATATTAAAAGCAAAAGGGATGAATATAACAGCTACAGCAATATTTACAGCAGATCAGGCTTTAATGGCAGCAAGGGCAGGAGCAGATTTTGTAGCCCCTTATGTAAATAGAATAGATAATATAAGTGGAAATGGTGTAGGAGTAGTTGAAGAGATAGTTCATCTATTTGATATATATGCTATAGATAGTAAAGTTTTAGCAGCTTCTTTTAAGAACGTGCAGCAAGTTCATGATGTTTCACTAGCTGGAGCACAATCAATAACAGTTGGTAGTGAAATAATGGACGGACTATTATCTCATCCACTAACAGAGTGGAGCGTAGATCAGTTTACTAAAGACTGGTCAGGGGTATATGGTGAAGGAAAGGTAGCTTACAATTCAAAATAGACAATAGACTAAATCCTTAATATAATTGATATATAATAAATTAATGATTTAAGAGGTATATCTAATGATGAATGAAGATATTAAGGTAATTGATTTAGCTAAAGAATTAAGCTTACATGTTAAACTTGTTACTTCCATAAAGAGTTTTGATAACTTTAATAGTTATTTCAATATTTATAGTGAAGTTGAGGAGCCTTGTAGGAGAATAGTTGTAATGACTCCCTATGAGGAACTGGAGGAAGTATATGACGAAAATCCAGATAAACCTATCAATTCAAATCTACTTATTGATGGGAATGTATGGATTGAAGAATATCCTCTAATAACAAGTCCTAAAGATATACACATTGATGCCCTAGTGGTTTCTAAAGAATTAGCCCATAATATTTCCATAATGTTTAATAAATTCTAAGAGGAGCACTCTAATATAGTTTAGGGTGCTCCTTTTAATTTTCTAAAGCAATAATCCTAAAAAATATAATAGTACTCCTAAATTCTTAATACCTTATTAAAGAAACCTAGTATTAGCAATGGTCTAAGGAATACAATCAATTAACTAACATTAGTTATTAACTGCAAGTGAGAATTGACTGCAAATAATATGGTTGTTATAATTAGATGACGTTATGGGGAACTAAATTAAATATGGAAAACAGTAAAGACATATTAGTTGTTTCTAAATATCAAAAATAACATTAAGATGAAGGAGAACAATAACTCATGATACTTTTAAGAAAATTTTTTTCATACTACCTGCCGTATAAAAATTTATTTATTATAGATTTTTCTTGCGCTATTTTATCTGCACTTTTAGAGCTTATATTTCCACTTGCTATCAGCAATGTTTTGGATAATCAGCTTCCAAAAGGAGAGTGGAATGTTATACTATATAGCTGTTTAGGGCTTTTAGCTATTTATACTTTTAGTGCTTTTTTAAACTACGTTGTAACTTACTGGGGGCATAAATTAGGAATAAGTATTGAAGCAGATATGAGAAAGCAACTTTTTGAAAAAATTCAAAAACTGTCTTTTAATTTCTTTGATAATAATAAAACTGGACATCTATTATCTAGAATGACTAATGAACTTATGGATATAGGGGAGATTGCCCATCATGGACCAGAAGATATATTTATAGCTATAATGACTCTTTTAGGTGCTTTTGGAATAATGGTACATACTAATTGGAAGTTAGCATTACTTACTTTTCTTATAATTCCAATAATGAGTTATTTATCTATATTTTTTAATCGTAAAATGGCAAAGGCTTTTGAGCAGATGTTTAAGGATATAGGAAATTATAATTCAGGTGTTGAAAATAACATTTTAGGAATGAAAGTAGTTCAAGCTTTTTCAAATGAAAACTACGAGATAGAAAAATTTAGTGAGCATAATCATAAATTCTTTTTAACTAAATGTGTGGCATATGGAATAATGGCTTGGAACTCTGCTATAAGTTTTATTCTTACAAAACTAGTACACATATTTGTTTTGGTTTGTGGAACTTGGTTTGTAATTAATGGGGAAATGAGTAACGGTGATTTTGTTGCTTTTGTTATGTTGTCTAATGTATTTCTTGGACCTATAAAGCAGATAAGTGCAACTATTGAGTCTTATCCAAAAGGAATTGCAAGTTTTAAACGTTACATTGAACTTTTAGAAACAGAACCAGATGTTAAGGAAATGCCAGGAGCTAAAGAAGTTGAAATAGCTTATGGTAATATAACCTATGATAATGTGACATTTACCTATCAAGGAAAAGAAGAAAAGGTCCTTGAGAATATAAGCTTAAAAATAAACAAAGGTGAAACAGTAGCTTTAGTTGGGCCATCAGGAACAGGAAAATCAACCTTAACAAGTTTATTACCAAGATTTTATGATATTAATGATGGTAAGATAACTATTGATGGAATAGATATCAAAGAAATGAAGTTAGACTCATTAAGAGGTGGTATTGGAATAGTTCAACAAGATGTTTTCTTGTTTGATGGAACAATAAGAGAAAATGTTGCGTATGGTAAGTTAGGTGCATCAGAAGACGAGATATGGCTAGCATTAAAGCAAGCACAACTTGATGAATATGTTTCCTCATTAGCAGATGGGTTAGATACCCTTGTAGGAGAAAGAGGTGCAAAGTTATCTGGAGGACAAAAACAACGTATATCTATAGCAAGAATGTTCCTTAAGAATCCTAGAATTCTAATTCTTGATGAAGCTACGTCATCTTTAGATACACAAACAGAAGCAGCTATTCAAAAAGCATTAGCTGATTTATCAAAAGGAAGAACAACTATAATCATAGCTCATAGATTGTCTACAATAAAAAATGCAGACAAGATAGTTGTATTAGAAGGAAGCGGAATAGCTGAGTTAGGTACCCATGAAGAGTTAATAAATAATCATGGAGTATATAAGAGCTTTTACGAAGCTCAAAGTGCATAAAATAAATAGTAAAGAAGTTGTTGTAAATCATTTTGCAATAGCTTCTTTTTATTGTCATGATATAATATAGGCTGAATGTTATGAGTTAGGTGGTGAGAAGATGAATTTAAAAGCTTTAGAAGAAATGATTTTTAAATCCTCCTCGAGTTTAATAAAAAAACATGGAGAAGAGATATTTAGAAAAAACTTAGTTTCAAACTTAAAAGGTAAAAGAATAGAAAATATGTACCATGTTTATGGAGATGTTAAGGATCTCAATTTAACACATAGGGTACATATAAAACTAGATATTCAAGGTAATAATTTAGAAGGTTCAAGCTGTAATTGTGAGGAGTATAGAGAAATATCTAGATATAAGAAAATATTTATGTGCAAACATATAAATGCAGTATCATATAAATTTTTAGATTCTTTATATAAAAAGAAACATGGAGAGAATAGTTATGTACAAGGGCATGAGAAAGATGCAATAGAACTTGATGTAAAAATTGAATATAAAAAGTGGGAAAAAGAAGATAACTATATATTAGAGTTTAGAGCAGGCAGTAAAAATAAGGTTTTAGTAACAGATTTAAAAGCCTTTGTTAAAGAGTTTAATGATGAAAAGAAAATGATATCTAAAAAAGACATTACTCTTTTTCTTTACTTAAAAGAAAAAGTTGATGGGCCTAAAAGTTTGGAAAATGGAAATAGAAGTATAATAATCAAGGAAAATGAACTTAAAGCTTTCTTAAAGACTTTAGGAAAACGAAAAATCTTATTTAGATATAATGGAATAGAATATAAAGCTAATATTTTAAATAAAGATCTACCATTAACTTTTACATTAAAGGGAAATGAGAGAAATTTAATATTAACTACTCATAAAAATATTCCCATAGCTTTAGATCAAAACAAGGAAGTTTATTTCTTTCTTGATAACATATATGTACCATCAAACCATCAATGTGATAAATATAAGATGTTTCATGAAAGGTTCATGAAAAACAACACTATTCTTTATAAGAAAACACAAAAGAACTATAAACTTCTTTTAGAAATACTAAGTTCCATTTCTGATAATATCATGATATCAGAAAATATCAGAAGTTTAGAATTAGGTCCATCAGAGAGTGATGAACCTAAATTATATGATTCATCTTCTATAAATCTAGAGTTACATGAGAGAAACGGAAGTGTAGTATTAAGTTATAGTATAGATGACTTAGAAGAAGATGAACTTAAAGAGGTTTTAAGAAGTTATAAGGCTGGTAGTAAGGCCTATAAAATAGGGTCAAAAGGTTTTTTAGATTTTGAAGATGAAGAAGTAAAAAGTTTTTTCAACTTATTAGATATATTAAATAGTGATAAAAACATCATTGAAATAGATAAAAACAAAGAAAGTTACTTAAATGTTATATTAGAAAATACATCAATGAACATCAATAAAGGTTTAGATGTTTTAGAAAACATAAAAGATAGATTTTCCAACTTAGATAAAAAGGAAAGAAAATTAGATAAGAGCTTTAAAGGAAAACTCAGAAACTATCAAAAAGATGGATTTAAGTGGTTTAAAAACTTAAGTGAATTAGAGTTTGGTGGGATACTTGCAGATGAAATGGGACTAGGTAAAACAATTCAAACTATAGCTTTTCTTTCATCTGAAAAAAGCAAGAAAACACTGATAGTTGCACCAACATCACTTATATATAATTGGGATAATGAATTTAAGAAGTTTTCACCTGATTTAAAGGTTGGGATATTTCACTCAAATGAAGTTTTGATAGATGAGTTAAAAGAATGTGATATCATACTTACAACTTATGGATTAGTAAGAAATCACATACAAAGTTTTAAAAAGATTGAGTTTGATTACTGCATCATAGATGAAGCACAAAATATAAAAAATTCTCTTGGAAAAAATACAACTGCGGTTAAGGAAATAAAAAGCAAAGTAAGATTTGCGCTTACGGGAACTCCTATAGAAAACAATTTATTAGAGTTGTGGTCCATATTTGACTTAATTATGCCAGGATATTTATTTCCTAGGAAATACTTTGAGGAGAAATTTATAGGAAAAGAAGATATGGAAACTCTTAGATTGTTAGTTAAACCCTTTATCTTAAGAAGGACGAAATATGAAGTAGTTAAAGAGCTTCCAGACAAAATAGAAAAGAAAATGTTAATTTCAATGACATCAGAACAAAAGAACATATATAAGAAATATGTTAGTGATGTTAAGAAGAAAATCAAGGAGAATAAAGGCAATAAAATAGAGATTTTCTCTTATTTAACAAGGCTTAGGCAAGTTTGTTTAGATCCATCAATCTTATTTGAAGAATATAGTGGTGGTAGTGGAAAACTTAATGTTGCTTTAGAACTTATAGAACAACAAAGCAAAGAAGGTGGGAAAATATTATTATTTTCTCAATTTACTTCAGTGTTAAAGAAAATAGAGCCAATGTTGAAAGAAAGAAATATAGAATACTTATATCTAGATGGCGCAACAAGTTCTAAAGAGAGAATTAATTTAGTTGATGATTTTAATAAAAAGGACAATATAAAGGTGTTTTTAATATCGTTAAAAGCAGGGGGAACAGGACTTAACTTAACTTCAGCAAACTTTGTTATTCACTTTGATCCTTGGTGGAATCCAGCTGTAGAGGCTCAAGCTACAGATAGAGCGCACAGAATAGGACAAAAAAATATTGTAGAAGTTACAAAGCTTATAGCAAAAGGTACAATAGAAGAACAGATACTAAAGTTGCAGGAAGCTAAAAAACAACTAGTTAATGAAGTTATTACAGATGATTTTAGAGATATACACAATTTAGATAAATTAACCATAGAAGAAATAATAGAGGTTATTAACAGAGAATGATAATCTAAATCTTAAACATATGAACTTTTTCAAAACTTATGGATAATATATATAGATAACACTTTTAGAGGAAGAGTATGTATACAAAAGGAGATTTCCATATGCACACCACTAATTCAGATGGAGAGTATACTCCAACTGAGGTTGTGATTATGGGTAAAGAAAGAGGATTAGATATTATGGCCATAACTGACCATAACACCATGAATGGTGTAGAAGAAGCTATAGAAATAGGAAAAATGATAGATGTTAAAATAATTCCAGGTATGGAGTTATCCACAAGACATAAAGGCAAAAAAATTCATATATTAGGATACTTTATGAATGATGGTTATAAAGATGAGGTGTTTAAGAATTCATTAAAATATATGAAGAGCCACGACATGAAGGGGTTAAAAAATCTCATAGGTAATAAAGTCTTTATAGATTTTGATTGTATGAATAGCAGGGTTTGCACTCAAACAGGTATAGATTTTTTAAGACATTTTGGAGCAACTGTAGTGTTAGCTCATCCTGTAAAAATAAAGCCTTATATATTAGAAGAAATTTTAAATATGCAACTTGATGGTATAGAGGCTATTTACTGGAAAAATTCTCAGGATGAAACTGATTATTTTAAGAAAATAGCTAAAGAAAAAGGGTGGTTTTATACTGCAGGTTCAGATTTTCATACAGACAAAAGGTTAGATAAAAGGCATGGAAGAGTTGGAGATGTATTTCTTAACAAAGAGGAAATTGAAAAATTTTTGAATAGAAATATTTGATTATTAGAAACGTAAGAATTTAAATGTTGTTAAATTCTTACGTTTTATTTTTCAGAGAGAAATTCCACAAAATGATATACTATTTTATAAATTTGAACCCTTGTTTATAAGAAATAAAGGGATTAAAATTGAAATGAAGTATGGAATTAAATGGAAGAAGGGGTTAAAATGTTAAAAAAAACTAAGACACTTTCACTTATGATTACTTTCTTAATACTTTTAGGAATGTTTTTAGTTCCTCCAATTACTACTAAAGCAGCTATTGGAACTAGTGGATTCTTAAAAACTAATGGAACATTAATAAAAGATAACTATGGAAATGGGCAAGTTGTGAATCTAAGAGGAACAAATCTTGGGGGATGGATGTTACAAGAAGGTTGGATGTCACCACTTGGAGTTAAGGATGAATGGACATTAAGAGAAACTCTTACAAATAGGTTTGGAGAAAGTACTAAAGAAAGCTTAATAAGCACCTATCAAAATTCATGGCTCACTACAGCAGATTTAGATAATATCAAAAACATGGGAATGAATTTTGTGCGTGTTCCAATATTATATTTAGAGCTTATGGACAAGTATGGGAATTGGAAAGCTGACCCTTGGAGTAAACTAGATTGGCTAGTTAGAGAATGTTCTAATAGAGGAATTTATGTTTTACTTGATCTTCATGGAACATTTGGTGGACAAAATACTTTTGATAATTGCGGAGAAGTTAATTCTGATCCACAGCTATGGAAAAATACAGAATATCAAGATAGAACAGTTAAGTTATGGGAAGGTATAGCTAATCATTATAAAGGAAATCCAGCTGTAGCAGGATATGATTTATTAAATGAACCAGATAAAGTTGGAAAAGATCAACTAAATAATTTTTATAATAGATTATATAAAGCTATACGTGTTATAGATCCAGATCATATGATATACATGGAAGCAGCTTGGGATTGGAATCAATTATATGCTCCATCAGTATATGGATGGACAAATGTAGTTTATGAAATGCATTACTATGCAATGGCTACAGGTGAATCAACTAACTGGAATGTGCAAAATAACTTGATAGATAATGCAATTAGAGGAATCAAGGAACATCAAAATATGTGGAATGTTCCAGTATATGCAGGGGAATTTTGTGTATTCCAATTTAATGATCTTTGGGAGAAATTCCTAGGAAACTTAAACTCAGTAAATGCATCTTGGACAAATTGGACCTATAAAGTAACTTCAGATTATGGAAATTGGGGATATTTCAATAAAAATACTAATGCAGTACCAGACATTAATAATGATAGTTCAGCTACTATAGCATCAAAGTGGCAGAAATTTAATACCTCAAACTTTACACCAAATACAACCTTCCAGAACTTAGTTAAGAAATATACTGCTGGTACAACAATACCTCCAGTTACTACTGGATACTCATATTTAACAGCAAGAGCTAATGGTAATATAATAAGTGCAGATAATTATGGGGATAGTCCATTAGTAGCAAACAGAACATCAGCAGGAGATTGGGAGCTTTTTAAAGTTATAAATAATAGTGATGGTACAATATCACTACAATCTAAGGTTAATAATAAATATGTATGTACAGATATAGATCAAGGTACAAAACTTATTGCAAGAAGTACATCTATTCAGCAGTGGGAAAAATTCAAGAAAGTACAACTTGCAGATGGTACAATAGCACTTCAAGCTATGGCAAACAATAAATATGTGTCTGCAGATATAAATAATGGTGCAGTTTTATATGCTAATAAAGATTCTGTTGGAGGAGCTTGGGAAGCATTTACTATCACAGCACAATAACAATGTTGAGATATAGAAAATAATTTAAAGATTATTTTCTATATCTCTTTTTTATTTTAGCAACTATGATTATATGTGATAGATATTGGTTGTTTAAATATTGAAAGTATTATAAAATAATTACAAGCAATCACAAACAATCAAAAATAAGCATGGTAAAAAATTGATACATACTTTGGCATATATTTTGCTAATAAAATAAATAGAAACACTAAATTTAGGGGGTGTACTTATGAAAAGAATAGATAAAATTTATAGTTATCTTGAAGAAAATACTGAAAAACTAACTAAAGAAGAACTATTAAACGACATCGCGTTTACTTCAAATAAAATAGCAGAAGATCTAGATATACTAAGAAATAATGTAAGCAAAGAACTTAATGAATTGTTAAGAGCTAACAAAATAATAAAAATAACTTCTAGGCCAGTTAGATTTTTAAATAAAGCAACAGTTGAAAAAATTCTTAATATTACTTTAGAAGGTGAAATCATTGAAGTTAAAAGTATAAAAGAAATGCTTGAAAATAGTGAAAAAAAAGAACCTTTTAAGTTATTAATTGGAGCAGATAAGAGTTTAAAAAATCAAATAGAGCAAGCCAAAGCTGCAATTCTTTATCCACCTAATGGTCTAAATACATTAATAGTTGGACAAACAGGTGTAGGAAAAACTTTATTTGCTAACATGATGTACAACTATGGGAAGTTTATGAACATATTTAAGGATTCGGCACCCTTTGTAGTTTTTAATTGTGCTGATTATTATAACAATCCTCAACTACTTTTATCACATATTTTCGGACATGTAAAAGGTGCATTTACAGGAGCAGATTCAGAAAAGCAGGGATTAGTTGAAAAGGCTAATGGAGGAATATTATTTTTAGACGAAATACACAGACTGCCACCAGAAGGTCAAGAAATGATCTTTTATTTTATGGATACAGGCAAGTATTGCAAAATGGGAGAAACAGAGAGGGATAGAAAAGCTAATGTGCTTATAATAGGAGCAACTACAGAAGAAACAGATTCTTATATGCTTAAAACCTTTATGAGAAGAATTCCTATAACTATAAACATCCCATCATTACAGGATAGAACCAATGAAGAAAAGATAGAGATAATAAGGCATTTATTTCTTAATGAAGCTCATAGGGTAAACAAATCAATAAAGGCATCTCCAGAAGTAGTAAAAGCTTTGATAGGAAGTGCTAGCTATGGAAACATAGGTCAACTAAAATCTAATATTCAACTAACTTGTGCAAAAGGTTTTTTAAATAGCATAAATAGTCAGGCTGATTATATAGAACTAGATTTTAAAGATTTATCTTCTAATATAAAAAATGGATTTTTTGAAATAGGTAGAGATAGAAAGCAGTTTCAGGAATTAAACTCAATTTTGGATTCAAGTCTTTATATAAATCCTGATGGATATAAGGTCATTAATGAAGGAAAAGATTCTTATGAACCTCCCTTTAATTTATATAAGCTCATAGAAGATAAGCTTCTTATATTAAAAGAAGAGGGGATGGATGATGAGTATATAAATAACTTTATAACGACAGATGTAAACATACACATAAAGAGTTTTTATAATAAGTTTGCTAAGAATAAAGAGAGTAAAGGTGGCTTACTAAAAATTGTTGATAAAGAGATATTGTATTTTGCAAAAGAGATAAAAATATTAGCTGAAAAAGAAATGGAGAGATTGTATAGTGATAGATTTGTTTACGCTTTAAGCCTTCATTTAAGCTCTCTATTAAAGAGGATAAAGGATAAAAAATATCAAGAGCAGAAGGTTTATAACTCTTCAAATGAAATGGATAAAGAACACTTTTTAGCTGTAAAAATAAGAAGCTTAATAAGTGAAAGATTTAAGATAGAGGTTCCAGAAGTTGAAGTTACTTATATTGCAATTCTTTTAAAATCAGTACAAGAAGAAAAAGGCGGGGAAGTTGGAATTATTGTAGCGGCTCATGGTAATTCTACAGCCAGTAGTATGGTTAACGTGGTAAAGAGTTTGCTTGGAAATTGTAATTTATGTGGTGTAGATATGCCATTAGAAGTAAGTCCCAAAGATATATTAGAAACAGTTATTGCCAAGGTACAAGAGATGGATGATGGAAAAGGAGTTCTACTTTTAGTAGATATGGGCTCCTTAGCTATGTTTGAATCCACAATAACTGAAAGAACAGGAATACAGGTTAGAAGTATAGACATGGTATCTACTCCAATTATATTAGAGGCAGTAAGAAAATCAAGTATTTTAGATATGCCTCTTGAAGATATATACCATTCTCTTAAAAACTTTAGAGGATATGATGACAATTTATTTAATAAGGGTAACTTCATAAATAAAACCATTATAACAGTATGTTCCTCAGGGAGGGGGACTGCGGAAAAGCTTAAAGAAATAGTTGAGAAAACTGTAATAAGTTTAACTGGTGAAAATATTAATATCATTCCAGTAGGCGTAAAAGAACTTGATAAAACTATTAAACAATTTAAAAAGGAAAACATATTAGCAGTAATAGGAATAAAAAAGCCAACAGAGAATATTCCCTTTATTTCAGTAGAAAAACTTTTAGGTGCTAATGGAGAAGTGATGTTAAGAGAAATTCTAACTAACAATAACTTAACTATAGTAACCGAAGATAAAAATCTAGTAATAAAAGACTTATGTGAAAATAGCTTAGTTGAATTCCTGACTTATTTAAATCCACATAAGATAATAGGTATATTGTTAAGATTTATAGTAGAACTAGAGAAAAATCTTGAAATGGAATTAGATAATAGCATGAAAATATCATTAATTAGTCATGTTGCATATGCCTTAGAAAGAATGATTATAGGAGAGGGACTAATGTATAGTGATGAAAAGGATGGATTTAGTGAAAGAGTTATAAATGCAGTAGATAATTCCTGTAAGATTTTTAATAAAAATTTAAAGATAAATCTAACTGATGATGAAAAATATTATATTTGCAGAATTTTAGTTGAGAAGTATCAAAAAGCACTTTTATAAATATGAACTTGTATCAAAACTAAAAGTTTTGTATCAAAGATATCATATTTACTCAAAAATGAAGCTCAAATATTAAGAATTAAGCTAAGTTATGCACAAAAATATTCTAATACAAGAGATTGGCACGGCAATTGCTATATTAAATGGTGTAGAAAGAAATAATGGAGGTGACAAATATGGTAGCAATAATAGTAGGAACTCATGGAGAATTTTCAAGAGAAATAGTTAAATCATCAGAAATGATATTTGGAAAACAGGAGAATATACAGTACGTTACTTTTAATCCTGGTGAGAGTACAGATGATCTTATAAATAAATATGAGAGTATCATGGAAGAGTTAGATTATAAGGATGGATTGCTTTTTATGGTAGATCTATTTGGAGGAAGTCCATATAATGCTGCAAGTAGAGTAGCTGTTAAGGAAGAACATATTGATATAGTTACTGGTGTAAATCTTCCCATGTTATTAGAGGTTTTTGCAGTTAGAGATTCAATGAGTATTGAAGAGTTAGTTAAGGTTGCAGAAACGGCGGGAAATATGGGAATAAAAAGTTTTAAATCAAATTTTGTTAACATAGAGGAGGAATTATAAAATGCAAATTAATTTTGTAAGAATTGATGATAGATTAATACATGGACAAGTCGCTACAGTGTGGGTTAAGGAAACAAAATGTAATAAGATTATAGCCTGCAGTGATGAGGTTGCTCAAGACAAATTAAGAAAAACTTTGCTACTTCAAGTTGCACCAGCAGATATAAAAGCCTATGTTGTATCAATTGATAAAGCTATAGAAGCTTATAAAAATCCTAAATATAAGGATTTCAAATCAATGTTTTTATTCACTAATCCAACGGATGTTTTAAGAGCAATAGAAGGAGGTGTTGATATAAAATCTGTAAACGTTGGAGGAATGTGTTATAAAGAAGGAAAAACCCAAATAACTGGGGCAGTATCAGTAGATGAAAAAGACATAAAAGCCTTTAGAAAACTTCATGAGTTAGGAGTAGAGCTAGAAGTTAGACAAATTGCTAGCAATCCTAAAATAGATTTAATTAGTAAATTGGATTCATTAAAAGAATAAATATTAGGAGGGAATAATAATGAATACTATTCAAATGATATTAGTTATACTTGTTGCAGCTATTTGTGGTATGGGTAGCGTATTAGATGAAGGTCAAACTCACAGACCATTAGTAGCATGTACTCTTATAGGATTAGTTTTGGGGGATATTAAAACAGGAATTATTTTAGGTGGTACTTTAGAAATGATGGCACTTGGATGGATGAATGTTGGAGCAGCAATGGCTCCAGATGCAGCTTTAGCAAGTGTTATATCAACAATATTAGTAATAGTAGGACATCAATCTATAGGTGCAGGTATAGCTGTAGCAATACCAATAGCAGCAGCTGGACAAGTTTTAACTATATTTGTTAGAACCATAACAGTGTTTTTCCAGCATCTTGCGGATAAATATGCAGAAGAAGCTAATTTTAAGGGAATAGAAATGTGTCATTTTATAGCCTTATTATTACAAGGTATACGCGTAGCTGTACCAGCAGCATTAGTTGCGGCAGTAGCAGGAACAGATACAGTAACAGCTATGTTAAATTCTATTCCAGAAGTAGTAACGAGAGGTTTACAAATTTCAGGTGGATTTATAGTTGTTGTTGGGTATGCAATGGTTATTAACATGATGGAAGCAAAAAGCATTATGCCATTCTTCTTCTTTGGATTTGTACTAGCAGCATTTTTAAACATAAATCTTGTTGGATTCGGAATATTAGGAGTTGTATTTGCAATATTCTATATTCAATTAAATCCTACATTTAATAAAAGTCAAGTTGCAGCAGATGACTTTGACGAACTATAGAAGGGGGCATTAAAAATGAGTGAAAAGAAAATAACTAATAGTGATATTAAAAAAATGTTTGTGCGTTCTTGGTTTTTATTAGGTTCCTTTAACTTTGAAAGAATGCAATCTGTAGGATTTTGTGTTACCTTAATACCTGCAATTAAAAGATTATATACTAAAAAAGAAGATCAAAAAGCAGCATTAAAAAGACATCTTGAATTCTTTAATACTCAACCATTTATATCTGCACCAATAATGGGTGTTACAGCAGCTATGGAAGAACAAAAAGCTAATGGGGTAGAAATAGATGATGCTTCAATAAGTGGTGTAAAGGTTGGACTTATGGGACCACTTGCAGGGGTTGGAGATCCAGTGTTTTGGGGAACTCTAAGACCTGTAGTTGCAGCACTTGGAGCTTCTATAGCAATTGGAGGAAGTTTACTTGGACCATTATTGTTCTTTGTAATCTTTAATGTACTAAGACTTGCAACAAAGTGGTTTGGATTAAAGTATGGGTATCAAAAAGGAACAGAAATTGTTTCAGATATGGCTGGTAACACACTACAAAAACTTACTCAAGGTGCATCAATATTAGGATTATTTGTAATGGGTGCATTAGTTTCAAAGTGGACAAGTATAAATGTACCATATGTACTTTCAGAATATGTGGCACAAGATGGAACAACTGTAACAACAACTGTTCAAGGGATTTTAGATCAATTATTACCAGGAATATTACCATTAATATTAACTTTTGTTTGTATGAGATTATTAAAGAAAAAAGTAAATCCTATAGTTATAATCTTCTCATTATTTGCTGTAGGTATAATAGGATATGCATTAGGAGTATTAGCATAATCATTAAATTAAGGAAGCTATCACAATTTAGTTGTGATGGCTTTTGGTGCCATAGTCAATTGCTTAAACATACATATAAACTCTAAAGAAATTGTTAACTTATCTTATAAAGAAAGGCTTTTTATATTCATCTACAAGTGCTTAATAGATTTTTTATAATAAAAATAACATAGAAGTTATTATTACTTAAATTTTAAGAAGGAAATGGGGGAGTGTAATATGAGAAATTTTAAAATGGTCTGCCTTGATATTGATGGTACATTATTAAATTCTAGGCACAAAATAAGTAAAAGAACAAAAAATATCATAAAAATAATTTCTAAGGAAGAGAACATTACTGTGATTTTAGTTTCTGCTAGAATGCCTAAGGGAATACTGCCTTTTCAAAAAGAGCTTGGAATAATTGAACCGATTATTTGTTATAGTGGGTCTTTAATAATAGATGAAAAGAGAGAAGTGCTAACAACAAAAGAAATCGAGATAGAGGATATAAAAAATATCTATAATACAGCTAAAGATGAGAATATTCATATTAGCTTATATAGGGATAATGAATGGTTTGTAGAAGAAATAGATGAATGGGTAAGACAGGAAAGTGAAATAACAAAAATAATTCCTACAATAATAAACTTTCAAGAGTTAATAGAGGTATGGAGAAAAGAAAAAAAAGGAGCAAATAAAATACTATCTATGTCAGATGTAGAAAATATCTCTAGGTTGGCAGATAAACTAAAAGGAGAAAGATTTGAAGGGCTAAATATATATCCATCTAAAACAACTTATTTAGAAATCATGACTAAGAAAGCATCAAAGACTTCTGCTATAGAATTTTTATGTAATAAGCTAAATATAGAGAAAGAAGAAGTGATAGCAATAGGCGATAACTATAATGATATGGACATGCTTCAATATGCTGGGGTAGGAATAGCTATGGGGAATGCTCCAGATATAGTTAAGGAGAAGGCTGATGATATTACAGCTACAAATGACGAGGATGGTGTTGCTAAAGCATTAGAAAAATATTTTTTTATCTGAGTTTTTAAAGATTAGTGTATAATTGAAATAATTATACAGTTTAAAGGGGAAATCATGAAGAAGATATTATTGTTATTAGCAAAAGGATTTGAAACTTATGAGGCAAGCGTATTTATTGATGTTATGGGGTGGAACTTATTAGATGGAGACAAAACAACTAAGATAGTTACCTGTGGAATAAATAGAGAGGTTGTTAGTACATTTGGACTTGTGGTACATACAGATATAATACTTGAAGAAGTTAATGTTGATGATTATGACGCTTTAGCAATTCCAGGAGGTTTTGAAGAGTATGGTTTTTATGAAGATTCCTATAGTGAAGAGTTTTTAAATCTTATAAGAGAATTTTATAATAAGGATAAAGTAATAGCCTCAATTTGTGTAGCTGCATTACCACTTGGAAAAAGTGGAGTTCTGACAAATAAAAGGGCTACCACATATAATTTAAATAACGGAAATAGACAAAAACAATTAAAAGAATTTGGGGTAGATGTAATTAATGAACCAGTAGTTATAGATGGGAAAATAATAACTTGTTGGAATCCTTCAACTGCAATAGACGTAGCATTTAAGCTTCTAGAACTTTTAACTTCTAAAAGTAATACTGATTATATAAAAGAGATAATGGGATTTAAAAAGAATGAAAGTAATAAGTAATATAAGACTATAGATTCTGTTAAAACTCTTATTAAATTATCAAGTGTTCTTAAGATCCTTTTTTTATAGTTTAACATAGATTAATAAAAACCAGCAACTCTTTGGAGTTGCTGATTTTTATGGTAGAAGTATGATGTTTATCAAATCATTAAAATTTGAGATTCATCAATTAAGTTACCGCATACATATCTATGAAGGATATTTCTATCATCACCAATATATATAAATCTCTCTAATCTTTCTTCTAAAGTATAGTTATCATGATTTAAGTCACTGTCATCTATAACTAAAGCATCAAAATCATAACCTTTTTCAAAACTACCTACATTTCCAAAGAAACTTCCGCCACCCTTAGTAGCTAGATAAAAAGCTTCTGAGTTAGATAAAAAGTCTATTTTTTTATCAGAGTTTGCCCAAAATAGTTTCGAAACCTCAATAGCATATACCATGGTTTTAAAAATAGATGATGTATGTCCACCACTTATATCAGAACCAAGGGCTACAGAGATACCTTTATCTAGAAACTTTCTAATTGGCATCATACCACTTCCAACATTTAAATTAGAACTTGGACAATGTACAGCCATTACATTATTTTTCTTCATTAATTCAAGCTCTTCATCAGTTGAAAAACTACAGTGAGCCATTAGTGTAGGGTTTTGTCCAAAGAGTTTAAAGTCATTATAGACTTCTCCATAGTAGTTTGAATTAGGATATAGATCTTGTACCCATCTAATTTCTCTTTTATTTTCAGATAAATGAGATTGTACAGGTACAGCATATTTTTCACTTAAATCTCCAAGTCCAGATAGAAGTTCAGAACTGCAAGTTGGGACAAATCTTGGAGTTATTATAGGTTTTACAAGTTGTGAACTACTATATTTATCTAGTAATTCTTCTGTATCTTTAAGAGAAGCTTCTAAACTTTCTATAAGAAAGTCAGGTGAGTTTCTATCCATGTTAACTTTACCAACTAAAGCACCAAGTCCTGATTTTGTAAGCATGTCTATTAATAAAGCAGAAGCTTCTTTGTGAATAGTTGCATATATAGCTATTCTAGTAGTCCCTTGTCTCCATATTTCTTTTATAAATCTTCCATACATTTTTTTTGCATACTCTAAGTCTTTGTATTTAGATTCTTCAGGAAAAGTATAATCATTAAGCCAAGGTATTAATTCTTTATCCATAGCCATACCTAAGTTTCTGAATTGTGGCGCATGGCAGTGAAGATCATTCATTCCTGGAATTATTAATTTGTCTCCATAGTCTAGTACATTATAAGAGGAATATTTTTCAGGAAGATTTTCATAAACTCCCTCAACTTTTCCATCTATAACAACTATATAGCCCTTATTGTAAATTTTAAATTCTTTTGGTGTTGGTGTAAAAATAACATTGCCTTGATAAATTTTAATATTATTATTCATGTTTATCATCGCCCCCAAGTTATATATTATTTTTTTATTAGAAATATGATAACACTTATAGAAAAATAATTCTATTAAGAAAATAAAACAGCTCTTTAAGGATAAATTATATTCATCCTTAAAGAGCTGTTTACAATTAGTATATCTAAGCAGCTTTATGAGATACTGATGAGAATACTATTTTAAACAAAATTACGAGTATAAGCATTCCAACAGAAACTAAAGATATAACTCCACCAGCTGCACAATTTGCATAATAGGAGATTATAAGTCCAGAAAGAATATCTACAATACTTATAATTACTGATAAAAACAAAGTTTTCTTAAAACCTTGATTAAATTGAAGAGCTGTAGCAACAGGAAGAGCTATCATTGAAGTAAGTACTAAAACCCCAACAACTCTTATAGATACTGATACTGTTGCAGCAACTAGTAGTGAAAAAATAAAATTAATAAACTTTACTTTAATTCCAGCCACTTGAGCACCTTCTTCGTCAAAAGTTGTATAAAGTAGCTTATCAAAGAAAAATATAAGTACTAATATTGTAATTAAACTTAAAATCCCAACTGTTATTAAGTCTTGAGTTGAAACTGTTAAGATACTACCAAAAAGATAGGAGTTAACATTAGATTTAATTTTACCAGAACTCATTATAGTTATGGCTATACCAACACTTAGAGATAAAACTATAACTAATATTACTTCTGCATATTTTTTATAATAGTTCTTAAGTACTTCTATTAATACCGCACAAACTGATGTAAAGGCAAAAGCACTTAACAACGGATTGAACCCGAAAAGAACACCTATTGATACACCTGCTAGAGAGCTGTGAGCAAGGGTATCCCCTATCATTGAATGTCTTTTTAAGACTAAAAATATTCCTATACAAGGGCATAATATTGATATTAATAATGAGATTATCATTGCATTTTGCATAAAACCGTATTGAAGCATTTGGTCCTCCTGAGACTAAAGTTATTACTAACAAAAAAATATATTAATGGAAATTACTTAAAAAAATCATATTGACAAGCAACTGTCCATAAGTATATTATAAGTGTAAATGCAAATGGATTGCAACAAATAATTTCTAAAGGAGTGTAAAAATGAATAAAAAATTTTTATCTGCCATGGTTTTGGCGCTAAGTGTCTCTATATTAGGAGGATGTGCTACCAAAACTAATAAGGCTGATAGCGGTAATAAAGATGACAAAGTTCAAGTTGTAGTTTCTTTTAATCCATTAAAGGAGTTTGTGGAAGCTGTAGGAAAAGATAAGGTTGATGTGCAAACTGTAATTCCAGAAGGGACAGAACCACATGATTTTGAACCAAAAGCAAAAGATATGGAAGCGATAAGTAAGGCTGATATATTTGTATATAATGGACTTGGAATGGAAGAGTGGGTAGAAAAAACTCTTGAGGCTGTAAAGAATAAGAATTTAAACATAGTAGTAGCATCTGATAACATAGATCCAATTAAGAATACTGATGAACATGAAGGTGAAGATGAGCATGAGGGAGAAGAACATGAACATGGGGAATTTGACCCACATACATGGTTAAGCCTTCAAAGTGCTAAAATAGAAGCAGAAAACATAAAAAATGCTTTAGTTAAAGTTGATGAAACTAATAAAGATTTTTATGAAGCTAACTATACAGAGTTTGCAGCTGAATTAGATACTCTTTATAATGACTATAAGACGAAGTTCGATTCAGTTTCTAACAAAGTATTTGTAACTGGTCATGCTGCTTTTGGATACTTATGCAGAGACTTTGGTTTAGAACAAAACAGTGTTGAAGATGTTTTTGCAGAAGGTGAACCAACTCCGCAAAAGTTAGAAAAACTTATAGAGTATTCAAAGACTCATAAAGTAAAAACTATATTTATGGAAGAGCTTGCAAGCCCTAAAGTTTCTGAAACACTTGCAAAAGAGGTTGGAGCAACTGTGGAAAAGATATACACAATTGAGAGTAAAGAAGACAATAAAAATTATATTGAGAGCATGAGAGATAATTTAGAAAAGATTTATAAAAGTCTTAAATAGAGAAAATAAAGTGTCAGAAGTCTGATTAATAGATTTCTGACACTAAGTTTTTTGTAAAATAATTTAAAACAAAATATTGATAATAAATAGAAGCTAGTATAAAATAATTGTACATTAATACATTAGAAGCCCTTCTCAGATTCAGTCTAAACATTTAGTTAAGGAATTTAATGAAACTCTTGAGAAGAAGAGTTTCTACAGAGCAGAAGTGCAAATCATTATTCAGTTATACTCGGAGGAAACATGGGAAATTATATAATTAAAAAGGTGTTAAACAACAATGTTGTAATTGCTGAAAAAGATAAAGAAGAGTTTGTCTTAGTAGGTAATGCAATAGGTTTTAATACTAATAAAGGTAAAAAGATTGAAGACAATAGAATAGAGAATATTTTTGTAAAGCAATCTGAAAAGCATAAGGAAAACTTTAATAAGGTATTAGAGAATGTTAGTAGTGAAATCATAGGTATTTCCGAAGAAATAATATCCTTATGCGAAAAAGAATTAAATGTGAAATTAAGTGAAGCCATACATGTTTCTCTCCCAGATCATATTAACTTTGCAATTAGAAGAGTTTCAGAAGGTATAAATATCGAAAATCCTTTTTTAAGTGAATTAGAAGCCTTATATCCTAAAGAATATAGATTAGCAGAAACCTCATTAAATATGATTAATAGAGATATTAAAGTGAACCTACCTAAAGGAGAAATTGGTTTTATATGTATGCATATAAAAGCTGCTATGGGTAATCAGAATGTTAGTGATACTTTAGCTTACACTAGGAAAATTGGAGAAGTTATGGAGTTTTTATATAAACTTTTAAATAAACCGGTTGATAGAGGAACTTTAAGTTATGTAAGAACTATAACTCATCTGAATTTTATGATTGAAAGAGTAATTAAGAAAAAATATATTAAAAATGAACTGCTTGACAACATAAAAAAAGAATACTATAATCAATACGACATTGCAATTAAGGTTGCTATGAAAATTGAAAATATATTTTCTTTAAAGGTGCCAGAAGATGAAATTGGATATATGGCACTCCATATAAATAGGATTAAAGAAATGTAATTAGTGTTACTATTAAATTAGGCACGAATTAAGAAATATAACTACAAGTATAGTTATGTTTCTTAGTTCGTGTTTTTTTGTTTTGGTATTAATTCTGTAAAAATAGGAATAATACAGAATTATATATAAATATTAATAATTTTTAGGAGGTATTATTTTGAAAAAACTTTTTTCAGTTCTTCAAAAAATAGGTAAATCACTGATGTTACCAGTATCAGTTTTACCAGCAGCTGGACTTTTATTAAGATTTGGACAGCCGGACTTATTAAACATTCCTTACATGGCTCAAGCAGGAGATGCTATATTTACTAATCTTCCAATGATATTTGCTGTTGGAGTTGCTATAGGATTTTCAGGTGGAGAAGCAGTAGCTGCATTAGCATCAGTTGTTGGTCAGCTTATACTTCAAGCAATTATAAAGGTTGCAAGTGCAGACGCAGCTTTATCATTAGCTACAAAAACTGCTTCGGAGCAAGGTATATCTTTAGATGCATTGATGCAAACCTCCGCATATGCTGATATAGTTTCTAAGACAAATATCAACATGGGTGTTTTTGGTGGAATCATAATAGGTTTAATTGCAGGTGTTTTATACAACAAGTTCCATGATATTAAGTTACCACAAGTTTTAGGTTTCTTTGGTGGAAAGAGATTTGTTCCAATAATCACATCTCTTGCAGCTTTAATTTTTGCAGCTGTTGGTGTTCAAATATGGGCTCCTATACAAGATGGAATTAATGTATTCTCTCAATGGGCAAGTTCATCAGTATTTGGTCCTGCATTATATGCGGCAGGTAAAAGACTTCTTATTCCAGTTGGTTTACACCACATGTATTATCCAACATTCCTTTATCAAGTTGGAGAATATGTATCTAATGGAGTAACTTACTTTGGTGATACAGCTAGATATTTCCATGGAGATCCAACTGCCGGAATATTTATGGCATCTGAATATCCAGTTTTAATGTTTGGTCTTCCAGGAGCAGCTGTAGCTATGATAGCAGCAGCTAAGAAGGAAAACAGAAAAAAAGTATCTGGTATGATGATATCAGCAGCTTTAGTTGCTTTCTTAACAGGAATAACTGAACCAATAGAGTTTTCATTTATATTCGTTGCACCGATACTTTTTGTATTCCACGTTGCAGCAGCTTTCTTATCAGGTATAATAACTAGTTTATTACAAATAAGACTTGGATACACTTTTTCAGCATCATTTATTGACTATTTATTGGGACTTAAGTTTGCTGGACACCCTGTGCTTATATGGCTTGTAGGTATAGCTTATTTTGCATTATACTTCTTCGTATTCTACTTTGTAATAAAAGCTACTAATGCTAAAACTCCAGGTAGAGAAGATGAAGGTAGTGAAGATATAGCACCTCTTAACTTCAAAGGAAGTGAAAGAGCAGCTAAGGTTTTAGAAGCTATAGGTGGAAAAGATAACATAGAAGTTTTAGATGCATGTATAACAAGACTAAGACTTACTTTAAAAGATCCAGCGGCAGTTGATCAAGGTACATTAAAAGCTTTAGGTGCTGCAGGTGTTTTAGTTGCTGGAAGCAATGTTCAAGCAATATTTGGAACAGAAGCAGAAAAGATTAAAGATGATATCAAAGCAATAATAGCAAATGGCGGATATGTTTCACAAAAAGCTGAAACTAAGGCTGAAAAAGTAGAAGAAGTTGAAGCAAAACCAGCAGTTAGTGCAGTAGCTGAATTACTTAATCCAATTGATGGTAAAGCAGTTGAATTATCAGAAGTTCCAGATGAAGTTTTTGCAGGAAAAATGCTTGGTGATGGATATGCAGTTGTACCATCAGACAACAAAGTATATGCTCCAGCAGACGGAGAAATCAAGGTTCTTTTCCCAACTAAACATGCAATAGCAATAGAAACGCCAGAAGCTTTAGAAGTATTAGTTCATGTAGGTATTGATACTGTAAGCTTAAATGGAGAAGGTTTCACTGCACATGTAAATCAAGGGGATAAAGTTAAAAAAGGAGATTTATTACTAACATTTGATAATGAGCTTATTAAAGAAAAAGCAAAAAGTAATATAACTCCAGTAATCATAACTAACATGAATCTAGTAACAGACATAAAATTAGATTTAGGGAATAAAAATCATGGTGATAAGGTAGCAACAGTACATATCAACTAGATTTGATAGAGGCCCATCAAAGTAAATTATGCTTTGATGGGCCTTTTTTGATGGAAATATTAGAAAACCTTATAAAATCTTTAAAAATTAGCTTTATTCTTATTTTAAAGAAAAAAATAAGAATAAAGGTGGTATTTATTTTGAGTAATACAAAGTTATGTGTAAAGAATCTTAATAAAAATATTGGGAGAAGAAAGATAATTCAAGATTTATCTTTTGAAGTAAACAAGGGAGATATCTGCGGATTTTTAGGTCCTAATGGAGCAGGAAAAACAACTACAATAAGGATGATAACAGGTCTTATAAAAGCAACTAGTGGAGAAATCACTATATCAGGAAAAAATATAGTAAGTAATAGGGGAGAAGCTTTAGAAAACTTAGGAGCAATAGTAGAGAGCCCTATATTTTTCCCTTATATGTCAGGAAGAAAAAATCTTCAAAATCTAGCTAGACTCAATAAAGGAATGGAAAGAAAAAAGCAGTTAGACAAGGTAGAAGAGGTTTTAGAAATTGTTGGATTAAAAGATAGAGCTAAGGATAAGGTTAAAACATATTCATTAGGTATGAAGCAAAGACTTGGAATTGCACAGGCTCTTTTAAATGATCCAGAGATAGTTATATTAGATGAACCTGCAAATGGTCTAGATCCAATGGGGATGAAAGAACTTAGAGAACTCATTATTATGCTTAAGGAAACAAAAGGAATAACCTTTTTTATATCTAGTCATTTATTAGATGAACTTCAACAAGTTTGTAATAAGTTAGTGCTAATAAAGGAAGGAGTATTAATTTGGACAGGAACTACAGAAGAATTAATTAAGGAATCAAGTAATAGTGGAAGATTGGAAGATGCATTTATAAATATAATGACAAGAAATGAGAGGATTATTTAATGAAAAACTTATTTGTATGTGAATTTGAAAGGATATGGAGTAAAAAAAGTACTTGGCTTTTGTTTTTATTAATTCCTTTTGTAATCCTAGCTTCGGGTAAATATTATTTATCACATAATCTTGAAGTAGGTTTAACAAGTGCAGAGTTTACTTCCGTTGGTAACTTTCCAGCCGCTACAATACAAGAGCAACTTATGACTTTTTTTAACGCTTCAGCACTTTTAATTATAGCTTTAGCTATAACAGAAGAATATAGAACCGGAGAAATAAGAATGGTATTAGTTAGATGCAAGTCTTTTGGACAGCTATTTGTTTGTAAGATATTTGCTATATTTACTACTATATTTATGATGCTTATTACTTATTTTATATGTAGTTTGGTTATTGGATATTTTCTTATGCCACGGGTAGATAATATAAAGATATTCTACTATGATGGGTTTTTCACTATATCTCAAAGTTTTATATATGGACTTAAATATTATAGTTATTCATTTATAACACTTTTAGCTTTTGCATCAGTAGGAATTTTTATTGGAATTATTAGTAGAAGTATAACAACAGCTATTGGATCAGGAGTAGGATTTTTGCTATTTTCACTTATTTATCCACAGTTAGTATATATATTTAGTTCCATAAAGGGTGTGGGAACTATGAAGATTCAAATGTTATCTATTACCCATATTCAACATATGGGAATAGCAATGGCATTAGGTGAAAGGTCTCTGTTTTTTGGATGGAGCACTTTAATATTAGTGGTTTATATAGTTGTGTTTATAACAACATCTTATGTGATATTTACAAGAAGTGATAAGAATATTTAGGAGGAGAGAACTATGAAGGATTTAGTAATTAGTGAATTAGAGAGAGTTTGGAGTAGAGGAAAAACTAAAGGGCTACTAATTTTATTTATAGGCGTAACAATTTTGTGGGGAGTTTTTATGAAACAATCTGATATGGGGTTTTATGATCCTGATACTATCATGAAACTTAATTCTCTAAATTTTGGAGTTTTTATTGTTAGAGATATTCATCCACTATTAGTTTTTGTTGTATTACCTATGCTTTATGTAGATTGTTTTAATGGGGAGCATAGTTTAGGATACTATAGAAATGTAATGATTAGACCTTATGAGAAGTGGCAGTTTATAGTTTCTAAAATAATTACTCAAATGATAGTTACATTTATAGTAGTTGTTATCATGTTTGTACTAACAACTATTTTAGGAAATTTATTTTTCAATAAAGTTGATAGTACAGAGTTCTTTAAAGTATCAGGAAACTTCAGTTTTCTTGGAGCTTTTATATATAGAGCAAAGTATTATTTTGTTGAGTTCGTTATATTAATTTCTGTTCTTTCATTAAGTGCTCTTATATGTACTATAATACCTAATGTGGTTTTAGCATTTATGAGTATAGTAGGATTTTTTATTGGGGGAATATATGTATTAGGAGATGATTTCTTTTTCTTCTTGAGTAGTGGAAAAGATATCTTTGATGTTTTAGGAAATGTACAATCTTATAATTTTTATATAATTATAGTATCATTTATAATAATAGGTATAACTTCAACTTTAACATTATGGAAGAGAAAAGACTTTTTGTATTAAATTTAAGAAGGTGATTTTATGCATGGAAGAATACTTATTTGTGATGATGAAAAAGAAATAGTTGATTTCATTGAAGATGCTTTAATTGATGAAGGATATGAAGTAATAACAGCTTATGATGGAGATATGGCTGTTGCTATGATTAATAAACAACCAGATTTAATTCTTCTAGATATTATGATGCCTGGTAAAGATGGGTATGAGGTTTGTAATAAAATAAGAGATAAAGTAAACTGTCCAATAATATTCTTAAGCGCAAAACAAGATGAAATGGATAAGTTAAAAGCATTAGCTTTAGGTGGAGATGATTATATAACAAAACCTTTTAGCATAAGAGAGCTTAAGGCAAGAGTATCTGCTCATATAAGAAGAGATAGACGAACTTATCAAGGGGAAAGAAGAAATATTATTTATTTTGGAAATTTAAGTATAGATATTTCAAGTAGAGAACTTTATTATGATAATGAGAAAACAGAGGTGCGTTTTACGAAAAAAGAGTTTGATATTATAGAACTTCTATGCTTGCATCCTATGCAAGTTTTCTCTAAAGAAAAGATATATGAAAAGATTTGGGGATATGATGCTGAAGGTGACTCCTCATCTGTTGCTGAACATGTGAAAAATATAAGAAATAAACTACTTGTAATTAATGAGAACTTAGATTACATCTCTACAGTATGGGGAGTAGGATATAAGTGGGAGAAAAATAAATGATTAAATACCTATCAATTAAAAAGCAGTTTGTTTTATGTTTTGTATTAATAATTTCTGTAAGCTTGATGTTGTCAATTATAACCTATGGTGGATACTTTATAGCTATGAGCAAAAATTTAATTCTTCCAAGTAATTATTATGAAAAAATGGTTCCTGGTATCATAGATTACATAGAGTCGCAAGGAACATCAGTTTTAAATAAAGTTAATCAGCTAGAATTAGAGACTGTGATTCCTAAAAGCGGTATTGAATATATAGTTTTAGATAACGAATATAATCCTATATATGGAGATATAGAAAAGATATCACCGAATGAAAGGAAATCACTAGAAGAAAATGAAAGTAGATATATACACGGACAAAATATAAGTATTTTTGAGTTTATAAAGAAAGATGGAGAGATAAAAGGAGCAATTTTAATAAGATATTCTTTGAAGGCCACAGCAAAAAATGAAAAGTGGAATTTCTTAGTTCCATCTGATGGAGCTCTTCTATTTTCTCCATTTATATATATAAGTATATGTACATGGATTTTTGTAAGAAGGTTTAGTAGAAATATAAATAAACCTATTGATGATTTAATAAATGCAGCTAAGAAGATAAAAGACAAAGATTTAGATTTTCACATGGAATATGAAGCTGATAATGAATTAGGAGAGCTTACTAAAGCTTTTGAAGCTATGAGAGATGAACTTAAGTCTTCATTAAATACTCAATGGTTAATAGAGCAGGAAAGAAGTGATATGATTGCTGCAATAGGACATGATTTAAGAACACCTCTTACAGTAATAAAAGGGCACGTTGAAGTTCTACAAGAGAGTAATTTTGATAATAAGGAAAGATTACACAAATATATAGATACTATAGCGAACAATACCAATAGAGCTATAAAACTAATTGAAGATATGAATATAATATCTAAATTAGAACGAATAGATTTTAATTTATCACCTAAAGATGTACACTTAGAAAATTTTGTAGAAGAGATAAAAAGTAATTATGAAGTTATATGTAAGAAAAAGAATATAAAGTTTTCAGTTGATTATATGGATTTTAATGAAGATAAATCAAATGTCAAAATAGATGTTTATAGGATAGGTCAGGTTTTAGATAATATAATATCAAATAGTAATAGATTTACGCCAGAAGGTGGGTTTATTAAGTTGAAAATTACTAATTATATTGATGAATTACATTTTAAAATAGAAGATAGCGGAATAGGATTCTCCTCGAAAGATAAAAAAAGAATCTTTGAAAAGTTTTATCAAGGAGATGAAAGCAGATCTAAGGAAAAAGGCCATTTTGGATTAGGTATGAATATAGCTAAAATTATAGTTGAAAAGCATGGTGGAGAAATTAAGGTGAAAAACAACGATGATGGTGGAGCGTGTGTTGAATTTTATATTAAAACTCAACTTTTGTGATTGTAGATAAATCAATCATGTATAGAGTAAAACATATAATATATAATAACAAAGTGTGAAGATATGAGTAATTTGGTTTTGTTATTTTACAAATATCTTAATAAAGAGGTATAATAAATACTAAAATATGAGATTTTAATAAAATGCTTAACTATAAAGACGTAAAAGTAATATTATAAATTAAATACTAAAGACAATTGGAGTTGATTAAGTGGAATTATTCATATCAGATCTTGATGGTACATTGCTAAACAGTAATAAAGAGATATCAGTTTATTCTAAAAATATACTAAATAATTTAATTGATGAAGGAATAAATTTTACAGTAGCAACAGCTAGAACACCTGCTACAGTAATAGATATTCTTAAAGATTTAAATATTAAATTACCCGTAGTTCTCATGAATGGGGTTATAATATATGATATTAATGAGAAAAGATATATAAATATAGAATCAGTTGAAAGGTTCTTAGTTCAAGATATACTAAAGGTTTTTGAGAAAAATAATAAAAGTCCTTTAGTTTATGGAATTAATGATGATGAGCTTTTTGTATATTATAAAGAATTTGTTTATGAAGTAGAAAAGGATTTTTACAAAGAAAGATGTAACAGTCCATATAAAACTTTTCTTAAGGTAGATGAGTATATTGAATCTACTAAGAATTCTGAAATAATAAATTTTATAGCTTATGATAGACTTGAAGTTATAGAAAATATATATGCTGAGCTTTCAAAACTAGAAGGAATAACAGTTGATTATTATGAAGAGATATATAGAAAAGGCTGGTACTATTTAGATGCATATAGTTCTAAAGCATCCAAAGCTAATGGAATAAAATTTTTATCAAGGTACGTACAAACAGATAAAGTAATATGCTTTGGAGATAACTTAAATGATATTCCTATGTTTAAGGTATCAGATGAAAGTTATGCAGTCAATAATGCAAATGATGTTTTAAAAGCTATGGCTACAGCAGTAATAGAAGGTAATAATAGTGATGCAGTTGCAAAGTTTATTGAGAAAAGAGTTAGAGAATCCCTTAAATAAAGGGATTTTTTTGTTGGAGAAAAATCTTATGGAAGAAAAGTTGCATTTGCAACTAAGAACTAATATAATATTAAAAGTGACTAATTTTTTAAATAAAAGGAGGTATTTTATATGAAGAAAAACAACGAGTTAGAGACTGAGAGTATAATAAAACTTCTTTTTAAGTTTTCTATTCCATCTGTAATTGGACTATTAGTTAATATTTTTTATAGCATAGTAGATAGAATATTCGTAGGAAGAGGAGTAGGCTCCATGGCCCTTTCTGGTGTTGCTGTTACTTTTCCAATAACGAATATAATAATGGCATTTGCAATGCTTGGTGGTGTAGGTGCAGCAGCAGTAGTTTCTATAAAACTTGGACAACATAAAGGTGAGGTCGCAGAGAAAGTTTTAGGGAATACATTTGTATTATTAATTATATTTTCATTGTTTATAACTATAACTGGACTTATATTTTTAAATCCTATTTTAGAGATTTTTGGGGCAAGTTCTGAAACCTTACCATATGCTAAAGATTTTGCAACAATTATATTATTTGGAGTTATATTTCAAGTAATTAGCATGGGGTTAAATAACATTATACGTGCAGAAGGAAATCCGAGAGTTTCTATGATGACTATGTTAATAGGAGCCATAGTTAATTTTATAGCTAATCCTATACTTATATTTGGTCTACATTTAGGAGTTAGAGGATCAGCTTTATCTACAGTACTTGCTCAAATAGTATCATCAACTTGGACAATAATGTATTTTACTAGAGGTAAGAGCTTATTAAAATTAAAGAAGGTAAATTTAAAGATTGATTTTAATATAGTAAAGCAAATATTAGCGGTCGGGATGTCACCATTTGCCATGCAGCTTGCAGCAAGTTTGGTTACAATTACTTTTAACAAAAGTTTAGAAAGCTATGGTGGAGATACTGCAATAGGGGCTATGGCACTTATAAATAGTGTAAGTATGCTTATACTTATGCCTATATTCGGTATAAATCAAGGAGCTCAACCTATAATTGGCTATAATTATGGAGCGAAAAATTATAATAGAGTTAAAGAGACTCTTAAATATTCAGTAATAGCAGCAACATGTATTACTGTTTTAGGATTTATTGTTGTTGAACTATTCTCTGTTCCAATAATAAAGGTCTTTAATAATACTGACGAAAACTTAATTCAAATGGGATCACAAGGATTAAGAATTCTTCTAATAATGTTACCTATTATAGGATTTGCCATAGTGTGTACTAACTATTTCCAAGCAATAGCTAAGGCAAAGCTATCTATGATATTAAGTTTGTTAAGACAAGTTATACTATTAATACCACTTATAATTATTTTGCCTAATAAGTTTGAACTAAAGGGTGTTTGGATGGCGCAACCAATAGCTGATTTGATGTCTGCAATAGTTGTTGGAATATTTATATTTAAAGAAATAAAAGGTATGAAAAAGAATGAAGTAAAAGAAATTGATATTTTATCAGCTTAATAGCTGAAAAGTAATAAAATTATTAATTATTACACAAAACTATTGAAATATTTTGATATTTAAGTTTATAATATAAAAATATAGATATAGTTAAAGATAATGATGAGAAAGAGTACATATAGAAAACTTTTAAGAGAGCTGAAGAATGGTGGAACTTTAGTAAGGGGTCTTTATGGAAGCAGTCTTTGAATCTTACATTGAGAACTTAAGAATTATTCTTAAACTAGATGTCAACGTCGACCTCGCGTTATAGAGGATGGAATATTAAAAGTATTCTAACTGAGTGAGCAATTTATTGCTTATTAGGGTGGTACCGCGGAGTAAAGTCTTCGTCCCTTTATTGGGATGAGGACTTTTTTTATTTAAAAAAATTTGATAAATAGGGGGCATTTTAAAATGGATGAAATTTTAGAGATTTTAGAAAAGAATAGTAGGTATACAGATGAACAAATAGCTGTTATGGCGGGAAAAACTGTAGATGAAGTAAGAGATGCCATAAAAGATTATGAGGAAAGAAGTATAATAGCTGGATATACTACTTTAGTAAATTGGGAAAATACAGGAAAAGAAACTGTGACTGCATTAATTGAAGTAAAGGTAACTCCTCAAAGAGGGGAAGGTTTTGATAAAGTTGCAGAAAGAATATATAAGTTTTCTGAGGTTAAAGCTTGTTATTTAATGTCTGGAGGTTTTGATTTAACAGTAATAGTTGAAGGAAAAACAATGAAGGACGTAGCTATGTTTGTATCTGAAAAGCTTGCAGTTCAAGAATATGTGTTAAGTACAGCTACACACTTTGTTCTTAAAAAATATAAAGATCATGGAACAATATTTAAAGAAAAGCAAATAGATGATAGGGAGGCTATATTTATATGATTTTAGAAAATATGATATTGGATAATGTTAAAAATATGCCTCCATCAGGCATAAGAAAATACTTTGATATGATAAATGAGATGAAGGATGTTATTTCACTTGGAGTAGGGGAGCCTGACTTTGTAACTCCTTGGAATGTTAGAGAAGCTGGTATTTATTCCTTAGAGCAAGGACATACACATTATTCTTCTAATGCAGGATTTGTTGAACTTAGACATGAAATTTCAGGTTATTTAAATAGAAGATTTAATTTAAAATACAATCCGGATGATGAGATAATAGTTACTGTAGGTGGAAGCGAAGGAATTGATATAGCATTAAGAGCTTTAGTTGGACCAGGGGATGAAGTTATAATTCCAGAACCAAGTTTTGTTGCTTATAAGGGATGTACTGCCTTTACTGGAGCAACACCTAAGGTTTTAAATTTAAGAGCAGAAGATGAGTTTAAATTAACTCCTCAGATGTTAGAGGAAGCTATAACTCCAAAAACAAAGGTGGTTATAGTTCCGTTTCCGAATAACCCTACAGGTGCAATAATGACAAGAGAAGAACTTGCAGGAATAGTTGAAGTTTTAAAAAATAAAGATGTAATAGTAATATCTGATGAAATATACGCAGAACTTTCTTATGGAGAGGAACATGTTTCAATAGCATCTTTTCCAGAAATGAGAGATAAAACTCTTGTTATAAATGGTTTTTCAAAGGCATATGCGATGACAGGCTGGAGACTTGGATATGTTTGTGGTCATCCTATTTTAATAGAAGCTATGAAGAAGATACATCAATATGCAATAATGTGTTCACCAACAGTTGCTCAATATGCAGCTATTGAGGCATTAAAAAATTCTGATAGTAGTGTTAGTAATATGGTTAAGGAATACAACAGACGTAGAAGAGTTTTGGTAGATGGATTTAGAAAGATTGGATTAGATTGTTTTGAACCTTTAGGAGCTTTTTATGTATTTCCAAGCATAAAATCCACTGGAATGTCATCAGATGAATTCTGTGAAAAACTTCTTATTCAAGAAAAGGTATTAGTAGTTCCAGGAAATGCATTTGGGGATTGTGGAGAAGGTTTCATAAGAGCCTGCTATGCATCATCTATGGATAATATAATAGAATCCTTAAAAAGAATTGAAAGATTCGTTAAAAATAATTAAGTATATAATATTTAAAACTGAGATTATTGAAGTTAATCTCAGTTTTTCTGTTTAGAAGTTGATATTTGAAACTGATTTGTTTTCCCCATTTTATAGGCTAATTCTATCATGGACTTTTCTTCATTAGTAAGTTCTCTTGAAAACATCTTTTCAAATTGATTAAATAAGCTATCTTTATCGAGTTTAGTTTTAGGCTCAGTATTTCTAGAGTTATTATAAGAATAACGTGAAATAAGTTTATTTAAGTTTGAAGAAGAGCCTTCACCAGAATTAGATGAGTTGATTTTTTTAAAGATTTCTGCTGTATATAAAGCATCATAAAACGCATCATGAAAATTATTGCTAGTAGGAATATCAAATATTTCAGTTGCAGAACTTAAGCCTATATTCATTCCTTTTTTTAAGGTAAGTTTATTAGAGGCATGTCTTTGAACGTTTATATATAGTTTTGGAAGCAGAGATACATCTAAATCATGATAAAGCGCATTTCTATAAAGTTCTTTTATATCAGATACTCCCCAAACACATAGTACGCTTTCACCATCAAAAAGTTTAGTTAAATCATTAAAAACCTCTTTAAAGGATTTTGAAGATGATAAGTCATTCATTGATAGGCCTGTTAACTTTTCCACATATGGATTTAATGTTTGGTATATCTCAGGTTTGATAAGTGAATTCATGGTAGATATAGTATTAAAGTTGGCATCTAATTTAATCAAACCTATTTGAATGATTTCAAAAGGAAATTTATAATTGATTTCATTTCCAGAAGTGTTAAGAGCTTGATTAAATTCTAAGTCTATTATTATATAGTTCATTTCTTTACTCCTAAAAAACATGTATAAGATTAATATTAGCTTATTAAAATATCTTTATGTAAGCCTTATAGTATTGATAATAATATAGTATTAAGTTATAATTCAATAAAAATATAAACATAATTGGAGGATAACTATAGAATATGTTGAAAATCTGGGGAAGAATTATGAAAAATGGCAAGATAATCAAAGATGATGTTGTTGTTTCAGATATAGATGGGACTTATCAAGAAAATTTAAAGCAATGCTTAATTCAGTTATGTGATAAATTTGATATCTCAAAACCTTACTGGTTACCTATAAATTTAGATCAATATAATCAAAGAAGCAAAACAATATTTAATGAACATAATTTCATAGAAGATATTGATTTTGATAAATTTGTCATTCAAGAAATAGATGATAAAAAATAACAAACGTTAAAAAGATGTATCATAAAACACAAATGTTTTTATATGATACATCTTTTTATATTTAAGCAGCAATATTTAAAAACTCATCTATTGATATTGAATATTGGGCTTCAACCTTAAAATCTTTCTCTTTTTTAAATCCTATATTCTTAAAAACATTCATGGAACGATGATTTTTATATTTGATTTTTGCAATAACTTTATCTGCCCTCCAGTGAAAAAATGAGTGTTTTAATCCTTGGAAGATTGCATTTGTACCAAGACCCATACCCCACTTTTCTTTTTCTCCTATAACGATAACCATTTCTACAACCTTTCCTTTAGGAATAAGTTTAAGAAATCCAATTGGAGAATCATCACCTATAGTTAAAATAAAGAAACTTCCATTTTGACTAAATAAATGAGTTAAAACAGGCAGGTTCACCCTGCTCATGACTTGTCTAATGCTATTACCTACATTCTGATCTTCATTTAGATATTGAGTTACATCTGAATCCTCTAACCATTTTATAAGTTCAAAGGCATCTGATGAAAAAACTTCCTGCCGTAATAGCACATTACCAGCCTTCATTAATACATCTCTCCTTAAAATATAATAAAAAACCTATAAAAATAGGTTTCCACTTATATGGAAATACTATCACCAAAATTATGATTAGTAAAATAGATAAAATAGTGTTAGGGAAGTTTAACTTCGGAAGTTAGCATATATCTTAACTTATCTTCTAAATCAGTACTGCACTATAAAGATAGATGATTTATAAAACGAAAAATAACAAATCATAAAGAAAAATGTTCATTTTATTAAAGAATATTAAGAAAATTAATGATATAATACAAATATATCAATTAATTGTTGATAATTTTAAATGTATTAACTGATTAGGATTTGGTTTTTAAGTTTTGTTTAATGGCCATAAATAATGGCATTAATATATAAATTAAATACTTAGTGTATATTTTGAAGGAGGAAACTTAATGTTACAGTATCAAAAAAACAACGACGTTTTAGGAACCGTTAACAGAGGAAATCCAGCAGAATCGGGGCTATGCACTCTATGTAGAGCAGATTGTAATGGAAAATGTGAAAATTGGATGTCAAGTATGAAGGGAAGAAAAATACTGTATCCAAGAGATTTTGGAAAAGTTACAGCAGGAAGCTCTAATATAAATCATATTGGTGTCAGTTATAGTAATATTAGAATTCAAGGATATAACTACGGAGCAAGTGGACTTGCAGTAAATCTGACTAATAATGCAGATGATTGCATATTCCCTAACGTTAGTTTAGAAACTGAGTTTGGAAAAACACATAAAACAAAATCAAGAATTCCTATTATGACAGGGGCATTAGGGTCAACATTTATTGCACAAAAATATTGGAGATCTTTTGCTGTTGGAGCAGCTTTAGTTGGTTTTCCTATAGTAGTTGGAGAAAATGTAGTAGGAATAGATAAAGATGCAGTTATAGAAGGTGGAAAGATAGTTAAGGCTCCAGAATTAGATAGAAGAATTAAAGAATATTTAAAATATTATGATGGATATGGTGCTATAATCATTCAAATGAATGTTGAAGATACTAGAAATGGTGTAGCGGAATACGTAATAAATAAATATGGAGATAATGTAATTATAGAATTAAAATGGGGACAAGGTGCAAAAAATATAGGTGGAGAAATACAGGTTAATTCCCTAGAATATGCGTTGTTCTTAAAAGATAGAGGATATATAGTAGATCCTGACCCAAGTATAAAAGAAGTTCAAGAAGCCTTTAAAGCTGGTGCTATAAAAGCTTTTGCAAGACACAGTAGACTAGGATATACAGACTTAAATAGTGTTGATGAAGTAAGAGAAGAGTTTATGAAGTCAATAGAAGGATTAAGAAGTTTAGGTTATAAGAGAATTAATTTAAAGACAGGCTCTTATGGAATGGAAGCTTTAGCTATGGCTATAAAGTTTGCAACAGAGGCTAAACTTGACTTACTTACAATTGATGGTTCAGGAGGAGGTACAGGAATGAGTCCATGGAACATGATGGAGTCATGGGGTGTACCATCAATAAATCTCCATGCTAAAGCTTATGAATATGGAAAAATATTAGAGGACTTAGGTTATGATGTAGTAGATATGGCATTTGCAGGTGGACTTGCTAAAGAAGATCAAATATTTAAAGCATTAGCATTAGGTGGTCCATTTACTAAGTTAGTTTGTATGGGAAGAGGATTAATGATACCAGCCTTCCTAGGAGCAAATATAGAGGGGGTTCTATATCCAGATAGAAAGGATGAGATAAATGGTAATTGGAATTCAATGCCTAAACATATTTTAGATGAATTTGGAGGTACTCCTGAAAAAATATTTGCAGGTTACTACGATGTAAAGAAAAAAATAGGGGAAGAGGAAATGAGAAACATTCCACTTGGGGCTATAGCTGTATGGACTTTAGCAGATAAACTTTCAGCAGGCTTACAACAGCTTATGGCAGGTGTAAGAAAGTTTAATGTAAGTGATATTTCAAGAGATGATATATTCTCAGCTAATAGAGAAACGGAAAAAGAGACTGGAATTAAATTCATGACTGATGTAAAAGATGAAATTGCAAAAGAAATATTAAAAAGAAAATAATTAAACAAACTTTAGGGAAAGATGTTGTAAACTTATATTTAATTAGTTTGCAGCATCTTTTAACTTTACATAAAATATAGAAAATTTATTTAACATTAAGATTACAAATGTGTTAAAAATTAACATAATATTAACAACATTTTCCTTTGAACTGAATTAGACTATACTTGAGAGTCTAAAAAAGAAGGGGGAAACATTTTGTTTAAATTTTTTAAATCAAAAAAGCTTATTTCTTCACTGGTTGCTTTGTTTATTGGTTTTAACTTAGCAACACCGACACTTAAGGCATTTGCGGAAACTGGTAGCGATTCCATAAATGTAGAATTATTAGCTACAAGTGATCTACATGGGAAGTTTTTCACATGGGATTATGCAACTAACAAAGAGGATAAGACAGGTAGTATGGCGCAACTTCAGACTATACTTAAAGGGCTTAGAAGCAATAATCCTAATTCCATTTTAGTTGATGCTGGAGATACTATACAAGGTAACTCATCTCAATTATTCTTAAACGATCCAATTCATCCAATGATTCTTGGCATGAATGAAATGGGATATGATACTTGGAGTTATGGTAATCACGAATTTAATTATGGAGTTCCTACTCTTAAAAAGATTACTTCTGAATTAAATTCAAAGACAACAGCTTTATGTGCAAATGTATACGAAAAAGATGGCGTAACAAGAGTTGCAGAACCTTACAAAATTGTTGAAAGACCGGGATTAGATGGTGATACAGTTAAAGTTGCAATATTAGGAATGGTTACTCCTAATATTGTAAGATGGGATGCTGCTAATTTAAAAGATTACGTAGTAACAAATCCTGTTGATGAAGCAAAAAAATTAATACCAGAACTTAAAGAAAAAGCTGATGTAATAATTGCGGTAGTTCATATGTCAGAAAGTAATGAATATGATGAACAAGGGTCAGGAGCTATAGATTTAGCAAATGCTTGCCCTGATTTAACTGCAATAGTTGCAGCACACGAACACAAAGCAATGAATCAAACATTCCATAATAATATTTTAACTACCGAAAACAAAAATGGAGCAGCAACTTTAGCTCAAATGAATATAAAACTTGTTAAAAAAGATAATAAATATGTAGTTGAAGATAAAACAAAAGATGTTACATCTAAACTTGTATGGGTTCAAGATCAAACTACAAAAGCTATAAACTATGAAGCAGATACAGATTTATCTTCTAAGTTTATGCCGTACCATGAAAGAGCGAAAGCAGATGCAGAAACAGTTATAGGAACACTTAAAGGTGGAGACTTAGTACCATCAAATGAGGTAAGTGGAATTCCTAGCGCTCAAGTTCAAGATACAGCTATGATTGACCTTATAAATAATGTTCAAATGAATTACACTGGTGCAAAAGTAGCTTCTTCTGCAATGTTTAATGCTAATGCAAACATCAAAGAAGGAAATATTCAAAAATCAGGATCAGCATTAATCTATCCATATGATAATACTTTATATAAACTTCAAATGAATGGAAAACAACTTAAAGCTTATATGGAATGGTCAGCGAAATACTATAATCAATTTAAACAAGGAGATTTAACAATATCCTTTAATCCAAATGTAAGAGCATATAACTATGATATGTTTAGCGGAGTTAAATATGATGTTGATATATCTCAGCCAGAAGGAAGTAGAATTAAAAATCTAACCTGGGCAGATACAGGAAAAGCAGTTAAAGATGATGAAAGTTTTATTATTGCAGTAAATAATTATAGAGCTAACTCACATCTTCTAAAAGCTGGAGAAGTATATAAACAAGGAGAAGATCTTCCAAAGCTTATAGAAAGCGATGTACAAGGTGGAGTTGGAGTAAGAGACTTAATAGGACAATACATTAAAGATGTAAAAGGTGGAACTATTACTCCAGAAGTTGATAATAACTGGAAGATAATAGGCAACAATTGGGACTCTGTACAAAGAGCTACAGCAGTTAAGTTAATAAATGATGGTACATTAAAATTACCAACATCAGAAGATGGTAGAACTCCAAATGTTAAATCTATAAACTTTAGTGATTTAAAAGGATTAGGATATAAAAATATTGATGTGGTATCCTTTAATGATTTCCATGGTTCACTTAAAGAAGAGGGGAAAAACATTGGAGCAGCTAAATTAGCTCAAGCTATAAATGATGTAAGAAAATCAAATCCTAACACAATAGTTGTTGCTGGAGGGGATATTTACCAAGGAAGTGCTATGTCAAATCTTAAATATGGTAAGCCAGTATCAGATATGCTTAAGGCTATAGGAATTGAGGCATCATCAGTAGGAAACCATGAATTTGATTGGGGGCTAGATTATATAAATCAATGGGCAAAAGATGGAGAATTTGATTTCTTAGCATCTAATATATATGACAAAGCTACAGGAAAACCTGTAACTTGGGCAAAACCTTATAAGGTAATAGAAAAAGATGGAGTAAAAGTTGGTCTTATTGGACTTACTACACCAGAAACAGCATACAAAACAAAACCTGAAAATGTTAAAAATTTAGAGTTTAGAGATCCAGTTAAAGCTGGTAATGAATGGGCTGCTAAGCTAAAAAGCGGTGAAGTTCCAGAAGGTAAAGTTGATGTAGTAATAGCTTTAACTCATCTTGGAGCAGCTCAAGATTCAAAAACTGGAGTTATTACTGGGGAAGCAGCAGATTTAGCTAAAGGTGCAGTTGGAATAGATGGAATAATTGCTGCACATACACATTTACAAGTAAGTGGAACAGTTAATAACATTCCGATAGTTGAAGGTTATTATAATGGAAGATCACTTGCGAGATTAACTATAAACTTAGATTCAAGCAACAAGATTTTAGGGGTAACACCATCTAGAGACGATCTTTATACAAGAGTAGGTACTTTAGCAGTTGATGGTACAGTTAAGGGGATTGTTGATAAATATAATGAAGAATTAAAACCTATACTTGATGAAGTTGTTGGTAGCACAGATAAGGATCTAACTCATGATAAAAATGCTCCAGGAGTTTCACTAATAGGACAATGGACATCAGATGTTATGAAAGCAAAAGCTGATACTCAAATAGCTATAACAAATGGTGGTGGACTTAGAATACCATTAATCGAAAAAGGTAATATCACTATGGGTAAAATGTATGAGTTGATGCCATTTGATAACACCTTAGTAAAAATGGAACTTAAAGGTTCAGATTTAAAAAGAGTTTTAGAAAATGCTATAGGAAATGAATCCATAGGATGGGGACAATTCACAGGAGTAAAGGTATATTATGATATAAATAAACCTTTAGGAAGCAGAATATTAGGAATGTACCTAATGGACGGAACTAAGGTTGATATGGATAAGTACTATACTGTAGTTACTAATGACTTTATGGCAACTGGCGGAGACGGTTATGACTTTACTGGTGCTAAGAATGTATTAGATACAGGAATTCCAATAAGAGAAGCCCTAGTTGAAAGCTTAAAAGAACTAAAAGCTAAGGGTAAAGAATTATCAGTTACTAAAGTAGAATATGCAATAGCTGGACAACCTCCAATATCAGGTGGAAATGAAGAATCACAAACTCCAGGAAATAATGGTGGAGAAACATCAGGAGGAAATCTTCCAAAAACAGGTTCATTAATAGATTTAGATACTTTGGGAGGATTGGGAGCAGTTATAGCAGTCCTTGGAACAGTTGTATTAGTTAGAGAAAAGAGAAGAAGAAAAACAATAGCATAACTTATAACAGATATCAAGAGGCCCATCAAACAAGAAAGTTGTTTGATGGGTCTTTTTTGTAGTTAAGTATTAAATATTGCAACTTACCATTCATATATTACAACTTACTATAGAGACTATTGAGTGGAGTAAATCACAGGCATATACTATAGATGTAATGAGAAAGACAAGGGGGAGTGAAATGAAGATTACTATTGAGAATATTCCAGATGAATGTGAACCAGAGATAATAATAAGATGTAATGAGCCAGATGAATCATTATTACAACTTATTTATTCCATCAAATCATCTAATAAAAAACTTATTGGAGTTATAGATTCGCAATTGCATGTTATCAATCCTAAAGATGTGTTTTATTTTGAGTCAGTGGATAATAAGGTTTTTATTTACTGTAAGGACAAGGTTTTTGAATCTAGGTTAAAGCTTTATGAGATAGAGGCAGAATATAAAAATGGAGATTTTTTTAGAGCTACAAAATCAACGATTTTGAACATTACGAAAATAGCATCTATAAGTCCTATATTCTATGGAAAATTTGAAGCTTCACTTCAAAATGGAGAAAAGGTGCTTATTTCTAGACAATATGTTCCTGTATTAAGAAAAAAATTAGGATTATGAGGAGGATTTATTATGAATTTAAGTAGATATATTAAAGATATAACTAAAGATATTTTTACAACTTGTGGTTTGTTAACTGGTGCTATTGTTTTATTTTCGAGTCTTTATTCTAGAGATATGATCGAAATATCATTTCTTTTACAGGCTATATTGTTATCATGTGCATATACCTTTTACAAGTTTGCACTTATAAACAAATATGATTTCAAGAAAAAAGCTCAGCTTATTAATTTTTCTGTATTCTCTTTTCTTGCATATAGTATGGTTATAATATGGTTATTCTTATTTACTACTAACAGTAATATTGATAGAAGGCTCATGATACTTTATGTTTTAGTGATAGGTATTGTAAAGGTACTAGTATATGTGATGATGAATATCAATGGAAATATACAAGCAAAACAGCTTAATGAAAAGCTTAGTAAGTACAATGAAGGAAAGATATGAGTAATTAAAAGTACTTTTGTAGGTTTGGTAAGTTTATGAAGAGGTAGAATTCATCGCTTTAGTACTAATATGTGAGCATATAAGTGAATTTAATAATAGGACCTTCTTTACTATAATATAAGTAAGATGATTGAAAAGTGAGGTTTTATTATGAAAGATATTATTATTAGAGAGGCACAAGATAAGGATATTAGTAAAATAGCGACGCTTATTTACAATACTGAGCCAGATCCTAAATACGTTTGAGGGGGAGAAACTCCTGAGGAAACATTAGAAAACTTAGAAGAATTAATCAGAGAAGAAGATTCAAGGTATAGTAAAGAAAATATAACTGTAGCTGCTTTTAATGATGAAGTTTTAGGTGCAATAGTTATGATACCCTATGAAGATTTAGATAAACTAACAATTAGAACTGATTTTAGAGTTATTAATTGGGTTGAAGGATTAAGAGATAAGCTCTATTTTTTGATGAAAAGAGTTAATTATATAAGATTTCGTGAATGTAAAAAAGGTGATTTATATGTATCTAATATTGCAACTTCATCTAGAGCAAGAGGTTTAGGAATAGGTAAAGCTCTTATGAAATATGCTGAACAAACCGCTAAGAAGGAAGATTATAATGGTGTTTCGCTATTAGCTAAGAATGAACAGGTATCAAAATTCTATGAGAAGTTAGATTACAAAAAGATATATGATAAGATTACCTTCGGTGAAAGAATAATAAAGATGGCTAAGTTTGTATAAGATAAGAGATGTTGTGTGATATCATACAGCATCTTTTTTGTTTTCTTCATATAATCTTTAAAAAAACTTGATATAATTTAAGAGAATCTATAAAACTAGAGGTGAAACATGAACAACATATTGATAATAGAAGATGAAGAAAAGGTTGGAGAGGTAATTAAGGCCTATCTAGAAAAAGAGGGATATAAGGTGTACCATGAAACAAGAGGACTGATGGGCCTTGAACTGTTCAAGAAAATAGATTTTAAACTTGTTATATTAGATTTGATGCTTCCTGATATCAGTGGAGAAGAAGTTTGTGAAAAGATAAGAAATTTTTCTGACAATAAATCAGAGGTATATCTGTACATGTTAACTGCAAAAGGATCATTAGAAAACAAAATAGAAGGTTTAAATATGGGGGCAGATGAATATTTAGTTAAACCCTTTAGCCCTAGAGAACTTACAGCAAGGGTAAATGCATTGTTTAGAAGAATAGGTGCTTTAGATAAATCTGATATACTTTCCTTTAATGATGGTAAACTCATAATAAACTATGATGAAAGATGCGTCTTGATAAATGGGAAAGGGATATCAGTTACTCCAAATGAGTTTGATATCTTATATGTATTAGCTAAAAATAACGGAAATGTACTAACAAGAGAACAACTTATAGATAGAGTTTTTGGATTAGATTTTGATGGATATGATAGAACAATAGATGTACATATTAAAAATCTTCGTAAGAAGATAGAGGAAGATAGCAAAAATCCTAAATATATAATAACTGTAATGAAGGTAGGTTATAAATTTGGTGGTGATAGTTAGTGCAATCAATTAGAAGAAGATTAAGTATACTGTTTGTCGCATGTTCTATTATAGCTATTCTTTTTATAATTCTGTTTGTTAATCTTACTATAAACAACAAGTTTAATAAATACATGCAGGATATACAAGATAAGAGGTATGAAAGAATAGTTGACTACATGCAGGAAGTATATAAGAAAGATGGGAAGTGGAGTGAGAATTCGGGAAAAGAGTTAGCTCATGAAGCTTATATGGGAAGCTACTGCATCACTCTTTATGATAAAAATAAGGATGTTGTATGGGGCATGGATCCTAAAGATATAAAGTTTAACTCTATGATGATGGAGAGTAATGGAGTATATTCAACTAAAAATTTTGATATAGTTGTTGATAATCAAATAGTTGGATATGTGGATATAGGACAATATTCATCTGTATTATTAACAGAAGAGGATATCAACTTCAAATCATCTATAAACAAGAGTATTATCTTAAGTGGAGTATCAGCCATGATATTAATAATAGGGATAAGTATGTATTTCTCTAAACAGTTTACATCTCCTATTAAAGCGGTCATAGATAGGTCTGTAAATTTATCTAATGGGGAATTTGAAGGTACATCAAACATGAAAACTAATATCAAAGAATTAGAAGAGTTAAAAATCAGTATTGATGTATTAGCTCAAAAACTTAGCAATCAAGACAAACTTAGAAAACAGTTGATTTCTGATATTTCCCATGAAATAAGAACCCCATTAAATGTACTTCAAAATAATCTAGAAGCAATGATAGATGGAGTTTTCCCTGTTACAGATGAAAGACTTAACTATCTAAATGAAGAGGTTATAAGATTTGGAAAACTTCTAAACAATCTAGATACTCTAAAGGAATTTGAATCAGAAAGCATAAGATACAACTTTGAAGTAATAAATTTAGAAGAACTATTAGATGATATATGTAAGGATTATTATATGATTTCCAAAAGGAAGAATATACAACTTAATTATTTTGTAGAATCAAAAAATGACTTTAGTATTTCTGCTGATGTTGATAAGTTAAAGCAAGTTTTTATAAACTTAATATCCAATGCAATAAAGTTCACTAAGGGAAAAGGCAATATCTCAATAAAGTTGTACTCAAAAAACAATAAAAGTATAGTTGAGATTAAGGATGATGGAGTAGGTATTAATAAGGAGGATTTGCCTTTTATATTTGAAAGGCTTTATAGAGGAGATAAAAGCAGGCACAAAACAGAAGGCAATGGTATTGGACTTACAGTAGTTAAAAGTATACTGCAGATGCATTCTGCAAAAATAGAAGTAGAAAGTGAAGTTGGAGAAGGAACTACCTTTAGAATATATTTTGAAGAAGCCATTAGGAATTAAATTCTGATGGCTTCTAATTGTTTGATATGGAAAATAATATAATATAAGTATATAATTTTATTAAAAGGAGGGAATGTCGTGGAAAATAAAAATACAAAAAATATCGTAAGAGCAGCAATACTATTAGCAATAGCTATAGTGGTACAGTTTATAGGAAAAAATGTTCCAGAAGTAAACCAATTTTTAGTTGGTCCTTTAGTAAACAGTGTACTTCTGTTAACAGCATTTATCTGTGGAACTAAATTGGGAGGAATAACAGGAGCTTTAACACCTATAATGGCATTACTTGTTGGACAACTTGCCTCACCAATGATGCCTTTTATACCTTTTATAATGATAGGAAATATTTTATATGTGGTTTTATTTGGATTATTAAAAGATAAAAACCTTGGTCTTTATATAGGGATTGTAGTAGGTGCATTTATTAAATTTATATTCTTATATTTATCAGCAACAAAGCTTGTATATGTATTTGGATTAAACTTACCAGAGAAAATATTAGTAAAACTTGCAGTGTCAATGGGCTTTACTCAATTTATAACTGCAATTGCAGGTGGAATTATAACTGTGATTATTATAAAAATACTTAAACAAAGAAAGGTTATTATCTAAGATGTACTAGAATTATCTAGTACACCCTACATATTGGTGAAGACTTATGAAAATATTAAGATACTTATTAATTTTTATTCCAATCAGCATAGTGGGAGAATTCTTACACTTTTCACCTACGATTATGTTTTTACTGGCAGCTCTTGCAATAGTGCCCTTAGCAGGATTAATGGGAGAGGCAACTGAGGAAATATCAGTTTACACAGGCCCTAAGCTTGGAGGATTTTTAAATGCAACCTTTGGTAATGCTACTGAACTTATAATATCATTTTTTGCACTTAAACAAGGACTATTTGATGTGGTTAAAGCCTCTATAGCAGGATCTGTTATAGGAAATATACTTTTAGTACTTGGAGCTAGTATACTCGCTGGAGGAATAAAGTATAAAACTCAAACCTTCAATAAAAAGGTAGTAGAAGTATCCTCAAGTATGCTTTTATTTGCAGTAATTGGACTTGCTATACCTGCAATATTTACTCATACAGTGAATCCAGAACTTCTAAATAGTACATATGAGGGGTTAAGTATTGTAGTCGCTGCAATCATGTTTATAATTTATTTATTGAGTTTGTTTTTTAATTTCTATACTCATAAAGATGTATATGCAGTTGAACATGAAGAAGAGGGGGAAGCTAAGTGGTCCTTAAAGAAATCTATTTTGGTTTTAGTATTTGCAACAGTTTTAATAGCTGTGGAAAGTGAATTTTTAGTAAGTGCAGTGGAACCAATGACAGAAGCTTTGGGATTAAGCACTTTCTTTGTTGGTATAATTCTTATTCCTATCATAGGAAATGCAGCTGAGCACAGCACTGCAATAGTGATGGCAATAAAAAACAAGATGGATGTAGCTATTGAAATTGCTATAGGATCAAGCTTACAAATAGTTTTATTCGTAACTCCAGTACTTATATTCTTAAGCTTATTATTTACTCCTATGGATATAGTTTTTAATGAGTTTGAACTTATATCCCTTATAGTTGCAGTACTTATAGCTAATAGAGTAGCTAGTGATGGAGAATCAAACTGGCTTGAAGGAGTTCAGCTGTTAGCAGTATATGCAATAATTGGGGCAGCGTTTTTCATATTTTAAAATAAAATAAAAAATACAAGGAAGCTTTTTAGCTTCCTTTATTATTTTAGAATAGATTAATATTTTATAGAATATAGTACTTTACAGAATAGAGTACTGTGTTCTATAATTTTCTTTAGGAGGTAATTTTATGGAATTAAATAAAGAGCAAATTAAGGGATATATTGAAAGTATAATTTTAAGTATTATAAAGGATGAAGATAATTATGGATATGAAATATTAAAAAGTATAAAAAAAATAAGCCATAATAATTTTGAAGTTAAGGAAGGTACCTTATATGTTGTTCTTAAGCGACTAGAATTGCAAGGGTTAATCACTTCATATTGGAATGATAATGACAGTGGTGGTGGAAGACGAAGGTACCATAAAATAACTGAGAAGGGTTTAGAATATCTATCTATTAAGAAACAAGAATGGATTTTCTTTAAAGAAATTTTAGATAGTGTTTATAAGGGGTGTTAATATGGAAAGAGTTGATAAATATATAAATTCAATTTATAGAAATTTAAAAGTTGATAGTTCAGAATTAAATGATTTAAAATCAGAGATGAGGAGTCATTTAGTTGAAGCTATTAAAGAATTAAAAGAGGAAGGTTATTCGGAGGATGAAAGTATAACAATAGCTCTTGAAAAGTTTGGTGATAAATTTCATCTTGAAGGAGAACTTACTCAAGTATTTAATATAAAAAAAGATAATACAATAACATTGATATTATTATCATTAATATATATACCAATTGCATATTCTATAGCTTATTTTACAGGACCAGGTACATTTTCAGGAATTAGTCTTTTGATTATATTAATTCCTGTATATAGTATTTATACAATTTTATTAATTATTATAAAATTAAAAAAGCATATTGTTATAAATAAACTTTATGAATTTACAAAGTTTTGTTTTATTGTTTATTTAGTAATTTTATTTGGAAAACTATTATTTCCAGTAGAAATGTATCCTGATTTATCTAAAAGCTCTTTTCCAGATATTTGTGCACCTTTATCTTATAAGATAACTACAATTATACGAGAAATTCTATATTTTATTCCCTTAGGGGCATTAACACCTATTGTTAGTAAAAGATTTAAATCTCTAAAAAAAGTTATATTTCTCACCGTCTTATTTCTTGTTATAAAAAGTATTTTTGTAGTAATTATATCATTACTTGGTATGGGAGTGTATAGAGCTATTTTTATTGATTTATTGATAATTAATATTATTGGATCTTTATTGGGATATTGTATATATAGTATTTCTAAAAAGCATATGAAGCTCAACTTTTAGTTGTGTATTCATTAACTTCAGAAACATTTTTAAATGGGAGTTCAAGTAACTCCTTTTTATTTATTCTTTTTATTGTCTAAAGCAAGTCCAATTACGATACCGAGACATAGTCCAAGTGCTAATTGGTCAAATAATATTCCAAATACAAGTCTGATTCCATAATTTGTAACCATTTTTTCACAACATGATAACACATATTAACTGAAAAAAAGTAGAATTATGTGATAAAATTATAATATGTAAGAAAATTGGATATAATTACAGAAAAGTTAGATAATCGAGGTGAATAATGAAGGATATTGCGAACATACTACAAAGAATTGTTGATAACATTGAGAATGTAATAATAGGAAAAAGAGAAACTGTTGAGTTAGTTGTAATTTCTTTGGCATGTAATGGACATGTTCTTATAGAGGACATACCTGGAGTTGGGAAAACTAGTCTTGTTTCAGCTCTTGCAAAATCAATAAATGCTAGTTTTAAGAGAATACAATTTACACCTGATATTTTACCATCAGATATAACTGGATTTACTATGTTTAATCAAAAGACTAGGGAGTTTGAGTATCGTCATGGTTCAATAATGAGTCAAATAATACTTGCAGACGAAATAAATAGAACTTCTCCTAAAACTCAGGCAAGTTTACTTGAAGTAATGGAAGAAAATCAAGTAACAGTTGATGGTACAACATATAAGGTTCCTAAACCTTTCATGGTTCTTGCAACTCAAAATCCAATAGAGTACCTAGGTACTTATCCCCTTCCAGAGGCACAACTTGATAGATTCTTTATGAAGATATCAATAGGTTATCCTAAAAATGAAGATGAAAGTAGAATACTTGCAAATCTTCAGTATGAAAATCCCCTTAATAATCTTAGTTTTGTTGCAGATAGCAGTGATATAATTTGGGTTCAAGAAGAAATCAAAAAGATTCACTTAGATGAAAGCTTAAGAAACTATATAGTAGCTATAGTTGAGAAAACTCGTAATCATCCTGATGTAGTTATAGGTTCAAGTATAAGAGGATCTATTTCTCTATTTAGAGCAGCACAGGCGTGGGCTTTCTATAATAGCAGAAATTATGTGATTCCTGATGATATCATAAAAATGATGGTACCAGTACTTTCTCATAGATTAGTTTTAAGCCAAGGAGCAAAGCTTAAGAAAATTGGACCAGAAGATATTCTAAAAGATATAGTACAAAGTGTACGCGTTCCTATGGTGAGATAGATGAAAGCAAATAGAGTCTCATATATATTCATTCTTTTCATGGTACTGATGTTTGTATACTATTATGGAGGCAAGGTTCCATATATGCTTTTATATACAGTACTAACCCTTCCTATAGTATCATTTTCAAATCTTGTTTTTGGATACTTTGGTTTTAAATATTCACAAGAAGTAGAGAGCGAGTCAGTTGAAAAGGGAGAAAAGGTAAGGTACACCCTAACTGTTATAAACAATGGATTGTTTCTTCTTCCATATGTGAATATAGAATTACATGACAGCGCTAATAACAAATCACGAAAGGCTTCAAGTAAAAATGTGTTTATCCCTCCTTTTAGTAAAAGAAGATTTAAGCTTGAGTATATTTATAAATATAGAGGAGAATTTCAAGTAGGGGTTAAGAGCATTGAAATGCGGGACTTCCTCGGAATATTTAGGTTAAGATATAAAGCTAAAAAACCTCTTAAAGTCAAGGTTTATCCTAGAGTTATAAATATAGAAAGATTTTATGTAAGGGAAGATATGCACGCTTATAACTCTTTAAATCACAAGGGTATATATGAGGATACTTCTGTAGTTGATGAAATAAATAAATATAATTATGGAGATAGCTTAAACAGGGTACATTGGAAGCTTACAGCAAAGATGAATGAGATGATGGTAAAGAAGTTTGAAGGAACTGAAGCTCAGAATCTACTGTTTATATTTGATCTTAAGAAAAACTCTTATAAAGAAGAAAGCAATAACCTAATTGAAGATAAACAAATTGAGGCTTCAATTGGGGTTTTAAAATATCTGATAGATACTAGTGCTGAAGTTAAATTTTCCTATTACGACAAAAAGATAGTTAATTTGGAATGCAGAAGCCCTATGGATTTTGAAAATCTTTATAGATTTTTTTCCACAGTTAAGTTTAATCAAGATATAAATATTGAAGATATTATCTCCCTTATGGTAGATGAAAATGTAAATATGCAAAACATACTTATAGCAACTTCAAATATAAGTTGTGAAATTTATGAAGTTTTATATAAGGTAAAAAGGGCTAGTAATAATATAGGGTTAATTTATGTATCTCCTAAAGAAATTGAAGGCGAAGGCAAGGATATAAGTGGAATTCTTATAGGATTAAAAGAGATTGGAATAAACTTATATTATATAAATATAACAAGTGATATAAAAACTGTGCTTGAAAATGGAGGGGATATAATAGATGAAAAACTTTAAAAATACTTTTACAAATATAATAATTAGTATATTTTTTAGCTTCAGCTTTATTCACTCAATTATTCAGATTACAGTTATGAAGTCAAGTTATAGCTCATTATATGTTTTTATAGTAGTTTCTATATTGACCTCCATATACACCATCATATTAAGAGATAAAAGAAGTGAAAAAGTTTCAGCTTCAGCTTTTTTCTTAATCTCATTAGGTTTATTTCTTTATTTTATCAAAAATCAACAAACCTTTAAGATTATAGAAAGTTATATAGCTGGTGAAGAAACTCCTACAATAGAACATCAAAAATATATCTTTTTTGGAATAGCTATTGTTGTTTCACTGTTAGTATATATATTTACAGTTAGAAAGTTTAACTTCTATTTTCTATTGATTGTGGGGGGAGCCTTATTTTCCATACTGTGGATTAATAAATTCTTTATTAAATCATCTTTTTATCTTTATGTATTTCTGATTTTGCTTTCCTATTTTAAGCATATATATATAAGAAATATTCCTAAAGAGAAAAGAAGTTCTAGTGAAGTTCCAGCATCATTTTTACTTTCAGCTCTTCCAATATGCTTAGTGATTTTCATATTTGCATATATGATTCCTCCTTTAAGCAATGAAGATATAAAGTGGAAGTGGATGGACTTAAAGATAAAATCAGCTCATAGCTATGTTAGAACAAAACTAAATATAAATACCACAAAACCTTTTAACTTAAGTTCTACAGGGTTTAATCCTAAAGGTTCAAAATTAGGAGGCGATACAGATCTTGATAATACACTAGTAATGAGTGTGGAATCCCCTAGGGGAGGTATATATTTAAAAGGTGCAGTACGAGATACATATACTGGCTACTCCTGGGAAACTAGTGATTCAGAGCTTACGAATCTAGGAGAAGTGAATACACTTGTATCATTTAATGAGGATTTGCTTGAACTATCAGAAGGAAGCAAACTTATACTTGATGGGCCTATTGTTTTAGATCAACTCTTTGATAAGGTACCAATAAAAATCACTTATGAAAATCTACAAACAAATACGATTTTTGTACCATCAAAAACAGAGGAGTTAAATTTCGGTGATAAAAATACAGGGGTTTTTGTTGATAATTATGGAGTAGTATCTAGTGACATTTTACTTGATAGACAATTTGAGTATATGGTCAATCTTTATGATATCAATAAAAATAGAGAACAACTGGATTATCTAGGCTCAAAAAGCAGCAGAGGACTATATAGAGATTATTTAAGTGGAACTAAAAAGAGTGGTCAGTATGCTTTAAGTTCATCATCACAATGGAATATTAAAAAGTATGATGATATTTCAAATGATAGGTATTCGAAATATCTAGAAGTTCCAGCTAGTGTACCAAGTAGAGTAAGAGAACTAGCGTTAGAAATAACATCTAAGCCTAAAAATGATTATGGTAAAGTAAAAGCCATCGAAAGTTATCTATCTCAAAACTATAAATACACCTTAAAACCTGGAAGTGTACCTCAAGGTAGCGACTTTGTAGACTACTTTTTGTTTGATAAAAAAGTTGGCTATTGCACATATTTTGCTTCAGCTATGACGATTTTAACTCGTTCCTTAGGACTTCCAGCTAGATATGTTGAGGGATATGTTCTTCCCAATAGCCCAACTTATGGTACAACATATCAAGTTACAAATAATAGAGCACATGCTTGGGTTGAGGTTTATTTCGATGGTTTAGGGTGGATTCCTTTTGAACCTACAGCAGCATTTTCACAAAATTTAAGTCAGGAAACTGTTGCTAATCCTATAAATAATCCTGTAGATAATAGAGAAAATCAACCTGAGAGAAATGAAGGTTCATCAAGTACCAACAATAATTTAAGAGAAGAGAAGGAAGAGGAAACTCAAACAGTTACTAAAAGCTCTGATCCTAAAAACCTAGGTTTAAAAGTTGGCTTAGCTATATTTTTAATATCAGTATTATGGATAGCAGGCTTTTCTCCAATTAAAAGAAGATATTATATGGATAAATTAAAAAAATTAACTACTGAAGAACAAGTAATAGAGTTTTATGATTATTTTTTAAAAGCTCTTTCTGTTCAAGGACTTAAGCTTGAACCGGGAGAGACTCCACTAAAATATTCAATGAGAGTAGCAGAAAACTCTAATTTATCAGAATTTAATAGAGTAACTTATATATTTATAAAGGCTAGATATAGTAATACTTCGGTTGATGAGAAAGAACTAAAATTTATAATGGATTTTTATTGTAAGTTTCCACGGTACTCTAAGGAGAGAATAGGAGTATTTAAGTATTTTCTTTATAGCAAGATACTTGGAGTGATATAAATAGTAGATTACTTTTAGAACGCGTTTTTGAGTTAATGCTGTAGCAGTCATAGTAAAATAAAAACTTTATAAAGACCCCAATATAACGAGATCATTTGTAGTGATTGTTATATTGGGGTTTTAACAATTTAATTAAATAAAAAAATACTTGACCGTTCATTCTCTTATTGATATACTCAGTATATAAATTAAAGAACGGTCATTCTTTAATTCTAAATTATGAAAATAAGTTCAAATAAAGAAAGTATATGTTGGGAGGTAAAAATGGGAAGAAGCAGAGAGTTTGACGAAGAAGTTGCTCTTCATAAAGCGATGGAATTATTTTGGGAGCAAGGTTATGAGAAGACATCTATGGGAGACTTAGTGGATCATATGGGAATACATAGAAAAAGTTTATATGATACCTTTGGTGATAAACATACCTTATATCTTAAAGCTATAGATTGCTATAAAGAATATATTCAAGAGAAGATAAAAGAAAAAACGCTAAATGCTGAAACTTCAAGTAAAGCTATAGAAACTATCTTTGAATATGCTATTGGAGGAGAAAAAGATAAATCATTAGGATGTTTACTTGTAAATGCAACTACTGAACTGGCGCTAAGAGATAGAGAGGTTGAGGAAAAGACAGAAGAGTCTTTTTTAAGAACAGAGAGTCTTTTTGCGGAACTTGTTCGAAAAGGACAACAGACAGGAGAATTTTCAAAAAACTTTAATGCGGATGATTTAGCGGGAATTTTACATAGCACACTGCTTGGAATTAGGGTATATACTAGAACTTCAGTGAGCAAAGAAAAGTTACATCATATAGTAAATAATTTATTAGCAATGTTTAAAAATTAATTAAGAGGAGAGTATTTTTATGAAAACATTATTTGATTTAACACAATTGTCAGGAATGAATATGAGGAACAGATTTGTTCGTTCAGCAACCCATGATGGTAGAGCTGATAGCTTAGGACATGTTACAGAAAAGCTTGTTAATCATTATGAAGAACTTGCAAAAGGCGGTGTTGGAACCATTATAACTGGGTTAACAAATGTAACAGATATAGAAAAAATTGTTCCAGGACAAATGGCAATTTATAATGATTCCTTTATATCAGAGTACCAAGAACTTACAGATGCCGTGCATAAGCATAGTGCTAATATTATTATGCAACTTGTTTGTAATGGAGCTCAAAACAGAAGTAATAATGAAGGTGCATTATGGGCGCCTACTGTAATTGAAGATTTAGCATCAATGCCTGGAATAAAAGAAATGACTAAAGATGATATAGAAATTATGAAAAAAAGCTTTATTAATGGAGCAGTAAGAGCAAAAAAAGCTGGTTTTGATGGAGTGCAATTACATGTAGCACATGGATATTTACTTAGCCGCTTTTTAACTCCTTATTTTAATAGAAGAACTGATGAATATGGTGGAAATATAGAAAATAGGGCAAGAGTGGTTGTGGAGATTTGTAGCGGTATTAGAGAAGCAGTTGGTACTGATTATCCTATTCTAGCAAAAATAAATTGTGAAGATTTTATGGAGCAAGGACTAAATCTTGAAGAGTGTAAGTATGTATGTAAAGTGTTAGAGAAAGCAGGGTTAAGTGCTGTTGAAATTAGCGGGGGGACAGCAGGATCTAGAGCTAATGAAGGAACAATTAGAAGAGTAACTTCAGAAACAGAAGCATATTTTAGAAAGTATGCAGAAGAAATTGCAGAAGAAGTTGACATTCCAGTTATATGTGTTGGCGGTCATAGAGATATAGATAACTTAACAGATATTATTAAGGAAACAAAAATTGAGTACGTTTCTCTTAGTAGACCTTTCATAAGAGAACCAGAGCTTGTTAATCGTTGGATAAGTGGTGATAAGACACCAGCAAAATGTATTTCATGTACCAAGTGTTTTGGTGTAGAAACAAAATGCATATTTAATAAATAAAATCATATAGTATGATATTTTGATTGGTACAATCAATATCAAAAATAAAAAACTCAGTGAAGCTGAGTTTTTTGTCTTTTTAACCGAAATTAATACCTTAACATATAATACATGGAACTTTAATTAGGAGATGATGAGGTCTATGAGAAAATATGAAAACAACAAGGTAAAATCAAATGAGTTTGAAGTAACCTCTTATGATGACATGGTACATCCAAAAGGAAATATTGAGGATTTAAGATTGGGATTCATACGACAATATCTTTATGATATAGAAAGTCCATTATTTGAAGAAAAATTAAAGACTTCAAAAGAAAAGTTACTAAAAGAGCTAGATATGATTGATGATGAACTAAAACCTAAAAACATAGGACTTTTGATGTTTAATGAGAAACCAGAAAACTTTATTCAAGGATGTCAGTTACAGTTGGTACACATTGTAGGACTTACTTCTGATAAGATCATAAAACAGACTTTTGATGGGCCTATTTATGAGAAGATAAGAGGGGTTTTAAGATATATGGAAACCTACGTGATAATGTTAAAATATATAGAAGGAGATAGAATTTACAACTATCCATTAGAGGCGATAAAAGAAGCTGTTGTAAATGCTTTTTATCATAGAGACTATTTAAATGGTACACCTACAGAAATAAAAATAGATAGGGAGAAAATTGTTATTATAAATTATCCAGGACCAGATAAGTTTATAAAAAAAGAGGATATATATAAAGGCGAAGTTTTAGTTAGAAGATATAGAAACAAGAGAATAGGTGAAAGTTTAAAAAACCTTAAGTTATCAAGGGGGATAGCTACAGGTCTATCAAAAATCATGAAAGCAATGAAAAATAATAATTCAAAAGAACCTATATTTGAAACTGATGAGAAGAGATCATATTTCATGGTCAAATTATATGTAAATTCTCATTTTATGGATGAAAAAGAAAAACAAGCTGTGCAATCAAATAAAAAGGAACAAAGAGATATTCTTTTAAACAAAAGAGAAGAGAAGATATTAGAACTTTTGGCTCAGGGACCTTTATCAAAGAAAGAACTATCAAACTATCTAGGATATGGAGATAAGAGTGGGAATCTAAAAAGAGCTATTTGTAAGTTGTTAGAACATAAGTTAATAACTTATACTGTACCATCAAACATAAGGAGTAGAAAGCAAAAATACAAACTTATATAAAAAAAGGAATAGGTTTCATAAAGAATCCTATTCCTATAATATACATTTTTAGGGAAGTCGTTTACAAACTCTGCCTGCAAGCTGAAAACTTGCATTCTTAATATGAATATTGAAATAAATTATATTTTGATAATTGCTACATTTAAACTGCGTATATAACTTCATATGTATAAGAGTTTGTAGATAAAACTTATATTGTAATATCAGCTTGTAATTATATTATAACAATAGAGTTTTCTAAACACAATAGGGCAATTTATTTTTTATTAGATTTTATTTAAAAATATAAAATACTAATAAAAAATAGTGTGCATGAATTATTAGATTAATCCTTGCACACTATTTTTTTATTTGATACAGATTGATTAAAATGATAGTATTAAATATGTTTACACACTATATACAGTAGTATTTTAATTGAACTATATTAATACACTAATTATGTATTTGATTAAGTGTATATATAGGATTAAAATGGCAAATTTAGAGCGATTGACATGTTATGAAAATGATTTTAGAATGAACTTGTACAGTGTATTGTGTATAAGTTCAGAGGAGGGAAAATATGAAATCCAATAGAGAGTTAATACTAGATTTTATTAAAAAGTATTCCAATTCTGTTACTGGAGAGACTGTAGAAGGTGTTTCTACACAATATCTGTCAAATAAATTAGGAATGCAACGTACCAATGTAAGCAGGGTTTTAAATCAATTAGTTTTAGAAAACGAGATAGAAAAAATAAATGGTCGACCAGTTCTATATCGTATAAAAAATTCTGCAACTAGTGATAGGGAGTACTCGTGTTTTAAAAAATTAATAGGAAACTATGGAAGTCTAAAAAATGGAGTGAAACTTGCAAAAGCGGCTATACTTTACCCTACTCAAAGTTTGCATTCTTTGATTCTAGGTAAAAGTGGTTCTGGAAAGAGCTATTTTGCAAATTTGATGCATCAATTTGCAATAGAAAACAACATTATTAATGAAAAAGCACCTTTTATAAAATTTTCATGCAAAAATTATGTAAATGATTTAGCTAAAATGGATCATGAATTGTTCCTAAAAGATAATAGCATCGTTGAACAAGCAAATGGTGGAGTGTTATTTATAAATAATATAGAGCTTTTGACGGTTAAATCAAGAAACTATCTCTTTGACTTAATGGAAACTGGAAGTTTTGAAGAGAAAAGTGATAGCTTAAAAAGTAAAATTATAATAATTTGTGCTATGAACGATTCTAATAAAAATGATACTTTAGAAACTTATATGAATAAGTTTACTGTTCATATCAATATTCCAACTTTAAAGGATAGACCGTTAGAAGAAAGATTAGAATTAATTCAGCACTTTTTTGCTGTTGAATCAATGCATATAGGAAAAGTCATAGAAATAAATTCTGAAGTTTTAAGATGCCTTTTATTGTATGAGTGTGATTTTAATATAAAGCAACTAAGAAAAGATATACAAATTGGTTGTGCTAATGCATATGTAAGAGAATTCAATTCTTCAGAAAAGAAAACATTGAAACTCTACTTATCAGATTTTCAACATTATATAAGAAAAGGATATTTAAATTATAAGAATAACAGAGAAGAGGTTGAGAACCTTATTCCACAAAACTATAGTTATTCTTATTCAGTTGAGAATGTTGAAAGAATAGAAGTTACTGAACCTAGTTATGAGGATTCACAAACAGTATATAGTGTTATTGATAGAAAAGCTGAGGAACTTAGAAAACGAGGAATTCCTGATGAGGATATAAATGTTATTGTAAGCGTAGACATTGAAAATGAGTTTAAACAGTATACAAAAAGGCTTTCCAATAAAATTGATAATAGAGAACAACTAACAAAAATTGTAGATAGTAAAATAATAAATTTAGTAAGTAACTTTCTAGATGAAGCGGGTAATCTTTTCGATAGAGTTTATTCTACTTCTGTATTTTACGGATTGTGCCTTCATTTGGGTGCTGCTCTACAAAGAGAAGCCTTTACTCAAAGGTTAAGTAATACTCAGATAACTGATATTATTGAAAGGTATAAAAAAGAATATACTTTCTGTGTAAATTTTGCTACAAAATTAGAGTCTGTATATAATATAAGGCTACCAATAGATGAAGTAATTTTTATAACAATGTTTGTTTGCGAAAAATCAGTTATAGATTCTACAGATAATAAACCCGTTGTTTTAGTAGCTATGCATGGTAATAATACAGCATCCTCTATAGCTGAAGTTATTAATACTCTAGTAAAGGGAAATAACACGTATTCTTATGATCTTTCACTAGATAAAAATCCACAAACAGCTTATGAGGAAATGAAAGAGCTCATAACTAACATTCATAGAGGTAAGGGCATTATATTCATATATGATATGGGATCATTAAAAACTATAGTAGAAATGATTTCGAATGAATTAAATATAAAGATAAAAATGATAGAAATGCCTGTAACATTATTAGGGCTTGATTGTTCTAGAAAAGCCATGATGGAGACTAATATTGACACCATATATGATAACGTTATTGATTCATATAAGAAGACAGCTTGGCTTAATAACGAAATATACTATAGAAATAAAAGTTCAAATGTTATTATCACTTTATGCATGAGTGGTGAAGGTGGGGCGGTTCAACTTAAAAGTTATATTGAAAATAATATAAGTAACAAGAATGTAGAGATAATATCTCTTGCAATTTCAGATAGAAGTTATTTGTTAAAAGAGGTAAATGAAATAAGAAAAGATAAAAATATACTTTGTTTAGTTGGAACTTATGATCCACAGTTATATGGTATTCCGTTTGTATCAATTAAACAAATATTTGAAACTAAATCTCTAAATTTTGAAAAATTACTAAAGATAGAACCTGAAAATGTATTAAATAATGATATATATGAAGGAATATATGAATATTTAAATGAGCAGTTAACACACATTGATGTTTCGAGACTTAAAGATATTATGCCATTTGTAATGAATGATATTATAAGTAATATTGAAGATATAAGTAATGAACAAGAATTAGGTTTATTTGTTCATATAGCTTGTAGCGTAAATAGACTAGTTTCTAAGGAAGAAATGTATGAAAATATTCATACCATAGAGATTATTAGAAAGTATAAAGACTTATTTAAGATTATAAATAAGGCACTATCAAAATTAGAAAAGGAATTCAATATTATATTTACAGATAGCGAAGTTGCGAATATCATCAGTATCATTAAAAAATTATAGTGAGGTTTTAATATGGAAGATAAACTTAATATAGAACAAATTTCAATGGAGTTAATAGTTAACTCTGGAGAAGCTAGAGGATTGGCTTTCGAGGCACTGAAAAAAGCTAAAAGCGGAAAGTTTGAAGAGGCAAAAGCACTTTTAGAAAGATCAGAGAAAAGTTCTTTAGTTGCTCATAAGGCTCAATCAAAACTTTTGTTTAATGAATCCAATGGAAATACCACAGAAATGAGCGTATTACTAGTACATGCTCAAGATCATTTGATGACAAGTATATTGGCTCAAGAACTTATTAAAGAGATTATAGAATTACATGAATGTAAAGAAGATAGATAGAGAGGTGTAGAAAAAATGAAAATATTATTAGTTTGTGCAGGTGGAGTTTCTACAAGTATATTAATGAAGAAAATGATGAATTATGCATCACAGAATGGGATTGATCTTTTGGTTGAAGCTCATGCTGTTCAAGAGTTTGATGATGTTATAGGTGAGTTTGAGGCAGTTTTAGTAGGACCGCAAATTTCATATAAGTTAGCTGAACTAAAAGGGAAAACGTCTAAACCAGTAGCTGTTATAGATAGTTTAGATTATGCGTTAGGAAATGCAGAAAAAGTAATTAATCTTGCAAAAAAAATATTAGGGTAACAGGAGAGATATAAATGAAAAAATTTGTTGAATTTATGCAAGCAAAACTTGCTCCATTTGGAGCAAAAATAGCAAATCAAAGACATTTACAAGCAATTTCTGGAGGTTTAGCATTATTAGTACCGCTAACTTTAGTTGGAGCTATTTTTAATATAATTTCAACACAACCATTATCAATAGAATTAGCAGAACAGTCTGGAATCTTTTCTGGATTTCTTAAAGGTTGGATTAGTTTAGCAACTAATTATGGTGATGTATTAAAAGTTCCGTATAATATGACTATGAACTTATTTGGATTATTATCTTCTTTTACCATAGCATATAGACTTTCAACTTCATATAAAATGTCAGCAGTTTTAAATGGTCTTGTATCATTTTGTTTATTCTTTATGGTTGCTGGATCTATGACAACAGGTGTACTTTCATCAACACTTGCAACTGGTAAAGATACTGCTACTAGTATTATTCCAACTTCTGGACTTGGAACAGCAGGCTTATTTACAGCAATGCTAGTAGCAATAATATCTGTAGAAATTACTAGGTTATGTAATAATAAAGGAATTAAAATAAGTTTTCCTGATTCAGTTCCACCAATTGTAGCACAATCTTTTTCAACAGTTATTCCGTTGCTAATAAATATAATTGTAATTTATGGTAGCAATGTAGTATTACTTAAAACAACAGGATTGAATCTTGTAACTGGACTAACAAAAGTATTATCTCCAGGACTTCAAGGTGTTAATACTCCTTTAGGAATGTCTTTCTTAGTAGGTTTTGGAATGTTCTTATGGTTCTTTGGTATTCATGGTATGGCAATAGTTTATCCAATAATAATGCCATTAAGTATGCAACTTATTACAGAAAATGCTGAAATTGTTGCAGCCGGTGGAACAGCAATATATCATCCAGTACATGCATTTGGACTTGCTTTAATAGGTGGATCAGGTGCAACTTTAGGTTTAGCATTCCTTATGCTTAGAAGTAAATCAGTACAGATGAAAGTATTAGCTAAAGCTAGTTTAATACCAGCCCTTTTCTCTATTAATGAACCAATAATATTTGGAGCACCGCTTATGCTTAACCCTATAATGCTAATTCCTTTTGTTTTTGCACCTATTGTAAATGTTTTATTAGGTATACTAGCAGGTAATTTAGGATTAATAGGTGGCTATCAGGTATATGTTAAAGCATATTTACCTAATGGATTCTCTGCATTTTTAAGTACTTTAGATATTAGAAATTTTATAATATGTTGGGTATTAGTTATAGTTTCAGCGTTAATTTACTATCCATTCTTTAAGGTATATGAAAAACAATTATTAGATCAAGAAAATGCACAAGAAAAATCAGCAAGCTAGTTTTTGATTAGAAAGGAGAAGACATGAGGTTTAAAGAGGATTTTTTATGGGGTGGAGCTACAGCTGCAAACCAATGTGAAGGTGCATATAATGAAGATGGAAAAGGACTTTCTGTTCAAGATTGTATGCCAAAAGGTCCACGAGGACCAGTTACAGAGGGGCCGACAGAAGATAATTTAAAGCTTATAGCGATAGATTTTTATCATCGCTATGAAGAGGATATAAAGTTGTTAGCTGAAATGGGCTTTAAAGTATTCAGACTATCTATTGCCTGGACTCGTATTTATCCAAATGGTATTGAAGAAAATCCAAATGAAGCAGGTCTAGAATTTTACGATAAAGTTTTTGATACTTGCTTAAAATATAATATTGAACCATTAGTTACTCTATCTCATTATGAAACACCATTATATTTAGCTAAAAAATATGATGGATGGAGAAGCAGAGATTTGATTGGATATTTTGAAAAGTATTGTAGAACTGTGTTTAATAGATACAAAAATAAGGTTAAATATTGGCTAACTTTTAATGAAATAAATGCGGTGCTTATTTCACCACTATTAGGAGCATCAGTTTTGACTCCTAAGACAGAACTTACAAAACAAGATATTTATCAAACTGCCCACCATGAATTAGTAGCAAGTGCATTAGCTGTAAAATTAGGCCATGAAATAATGCCAAATGCTAAGATTGGATGTATGGTAGTGGCATCGCCAGTTTACCCAATGACAACTAATCCAGAAGATGTTATGTCTGCTTATGAAAAACAAAGAGAGCTAATGTTTTTTACAGATGTTCACGTTAATGGAGAATATCCTCATTATACTAAAAAATTATTTAAAGATTACAATGTAAAATTAGATATACGAGAAGGAGATAGGGAAATACTTAAGCATACTGTAGATTTTGTGGCTTTCAGTTACTACAATAGCAAATGTGCAGCAGCTGATGAATCAAAATATGATTATGTTAGTGGAAATGTCTTTAGAGGGCTAAAAAATCAGCACTTAGAATTCACTCAATGGGGAAATCAAATTGATCCTATAGGACTTAGAGTTATATTAAACCATTTCTATGATAGGTATAAGATGCCACTGTTTGTAGTAGAAAATGGGTTAGGTGCAAATGATGAATTAGTTACTGATGAGAATGGAAATAAAACTGTATATGACGATTATAGAATCAAGTATCTAAATGACCATATTGTTCAAGTTGGTAAGGCTATCGAAGATGGAGTAGATGTGATGGGATATACAAGCTGGGGATGTATTGATTTAGTAAGTGCTGCAAGTGCTGAAATTAAGAAAAGATATGGTTATATCTATGTTGATAGAAATCAAGATGGAACAGGTTCATTAGAAAGATATAAGAAAAAGTCATTCTATTGGTATAAGGAAGTTATAGCTACCAATGGAGAAAGCTTAGAATATTGATTTATAATCAATAGAATTTGGGATTGATAGATAGTTTAGGTTATCTATCAATCCCTTTTTATTACATATGTTAGTTATTTATTTGATATATCATATAAATAACTGTAGAAATCTTTTACTAGTGCAAAATCAGCGATTAGCTTATCAACAAGTTCTTTTGAAAATAATAAGTTGTCTATTTCTTTATTACAAACTAAATATAAGTTTTTTCTTTGATACCACTCATTTATATCTTCAGTTTTTTCTTTGTCTAAAATTCGTTTATATTTATCTCCTTCAACAACAAAAACATCTTGTTTTGAGTAAAAAGATATTGCATTTTTGAATGTATCTAAGGAGGCATCGATATTTTCTCTAAATATTTTCATAGTAGTTGGATTAGCTTGAAAAAAACCCATTCCATATCTATAGGAATCAGGAGACAACTCAAAAAAGAAGGCTGGATTTGAGGACCATTCTTTTGATCTTCTTTTAAAAGTTATCCACATCCTAATTTTATAAGGAGATTTATCCTTTGAAAATCTTGTGTCACGGTAAATTTTTGAGATTGTGTATCCAGAAGATGGGGTTACCTCCAGCAAAGGGTCAATAGAAAGGATAAAGCTGCTTAAATCCATAACTAAGTATTTCATTGGAGTAAGTAAATGATGTATATATTTTTCTTTATTTTCCTCAAACCACAATTTATTATTATTTTCTTTTAGATTTTTTAAAAAATCTATAGTTTCATTCGAGAAACCTTCAAAGCTTCTCTCACCTATAGTTGACATAGGAAAGCCTCCTTTTATGGTATTTATGTATTTTATATTAGATAATTAAAAGAAAGCACTAGTTAGACATCTTTACTTAAAACATTATTTATAAGATATTTAGCTTCCTTGGCATTTCTTTTACTTACAGTTATAGTATATTGAGTTTCATCATTTCTTCTTAAATTTGTATTTTCATCATTTTTTAAGGTACTAACTTTATTGTTTGTATATTCTATATTATTATCTAATAATACTCTAATAACTTTTGATAAATCCTTTAAAGAGTAGCCAATCCAAACATCTTCTTTTTTAAATGAAAACATAAATAACTCCTCCTTTTAATATAAATAATCTTTACTATATTATACCATGTATATACGTACAAGCTAAAATTATGTAATAAAAGCACGAAATTTAGTAATAATCGACCAAGGTCTTAAAAAGGAATATGTGGAGTATTTAAATTTTCATAGAGACTTTTTTAGGTAAAAAACAGACCTTCAAGAGTACTTAATATTACTAACTGTCAACTTTAAATTTGTGCTACAATACCCTTAAATAGACAATTTGAAAACGTTATACACTTTAGTGCTGTAGAAATCCTGTAAGGATTTCATTAAAGTCATTAATTAACAACGTCGTGGCATAAAAGAATTAAGGGGGGGAGTACAAACTATGAATCTTTTAGATAAAGTAAAAGATGCAGGAGTTATTGGTGCAGGAGGGGCAGGATTTCCTACTCATGCAAAACTATCTGGGAAGGCAGAATTTATACTTTTAAATGGAGCCGAATGTGAACCTTTATTAAGGGTGGATCAGCAGCTTATGAAAATCTATCCTAATGAAATAATTAAGGGGTTTGAAGCTGCTAGAGAATTAGTTTCAGCAAAGAAAGGAATTATAGGTGTAAAAGAAAAACATAAAGAGGTAATTTCTATTTTGAGAAATAGAATAATTGAACTTAACCTTAATGAAAAGATTGAGGTTAAAGAACTTCAAGATATCTATCCAGCTGGAGATGAACAGGTTTTAGTTTATGAATTAACAGGACGAGTTGTTCCTGAGGCTGGAATTCCGATTCAAGTAGGATGTGTAGTTGTAAATAGCGAAACTTCACTAAACATTTATAATGCATCACTTGGAAAATCAGTAACCAGAAAATATATAACTGTTTCAGGTGATGTACCAAGTCCAGTAACAGCTTGTGTACCAGTTGGTACTAAGATAATGGATGTATTAAAACTTAGTGGGGTAACAGATTTTGATGATTATGCAGTTATTGATGGTGGACCTATGATGGGCCCAGTTATGAAAAATCTAGATGGATATATTACTAAGAAAAACAAGGGTTTTGTAATACTTAAAAAAGAACATTCTTTAATACGTAAAAAATCAACAGAAATGAATCAAGCTAGAAGAGTAAATAGAGCTTCTTGTGAACAATGCAGAATGTGTACAGATATGTGTCCACGTTATCTTTTAGGACATGATACACAGCCTCATAAAATGATGAGAGCGATGGCTTATAATCTAGAGAATGTAGAAGGGCAAAAGAATGCTCAGCTATGTTGTCAATGTAATTTATGTGAGTTATTTTCTTGCCCAGCAGGACTTTATCCTAAGGCCTCTAATGTATATTTTAAAGAAAAGCTTTTTGAGCAAAAGATTAAGTATAGGCCCATCAAGGATAAGTTTGAACCAAGAAAGGCCCGTCAATATAGATTAGTACCAAGTAAAAGACTTATTGCAAGACTTGGATTAAAAAGTTTTGATAGACCTGCACCTTTTATAGATGGTTTTGTTGAACCTGAAGAGGTACATGTACTAAGAAGTCAACATGTTGGTGCGCCAGCAACTTCAGTTGTTCTAGTAGGGGCCCATGTTGAAGCAGGTGATTTGATAGGTGATATACCAGAAGGCAGTTTAGGTGCACCTATTCATGCAAGTATATCAGGAACTATAACAGAAATCACAAATGACTTTATATCTATAAGGAGGAATTAATATGGCTAACGCAATAGGAATAGTTGAATTTACAAGTATATCAAGAGGTATTTTTTCCTCAGACCAAATGGTTAAGGTTTCTGATGTTGAGATAGTTACTGCAAGTTCCACATGCCCAGGAAAATATATTGCAATAGTTACTGGAGATGTTGAATCTGTTAAGGAATCAGTAAGTGTTGGAGAGAAAACAGCAGATGAGTTTTGGATTGATTCAATAATTATACCAAATGTAAGTCCTCTAGTTTTTCCAGCAATTACTGGGGCAACAATGCCAGAGAAAGTTCAAGCTTTAGGGATAATTGAAGCTTTTTCAATAGCTAACATGGTAGTTGCAGCAGATAAAATTTTAAAATCTGCAAGTTTAGAACCTATAGAACTTAGGCTTGGTACAGGACTTGGAGGGAAATCCTACTTTACTTTTACAGGTAATGTAGGAGCAGTAGAAGTAGGGATAGAAGCAGGGAAAGCTGAGATGGAAGAGAAGGGTTTACTTGTTAATGCTGAAGTTATTCCATCACCATCTGATAGACTTATTCAAACTCTATTTTAAATGTAGTATTGATTTTTCAGCATAATAATGGTATTCTTACCATGATAATATTGGAATCTATTAGTAAATTTAATAATGAAATATAGGTTTAATCAGTAACGTGATTGATTAAAAGGGAATCAGGTGAAAATCCTGAGCTATCCCGTAGCTGTATTAAGGGAGTTTAGGTACAAGATGTCACTTAAGTTTTAGGGAAGACGTACTTAAATTATGATCTTTGAGTCAGAAGACCTGCCTATATTTTTGACTAAAGTCTCTACGAGCGATGGAGGAGTCATAATAAATATGTACTTAATATACTTATATGGGTATAGTTTTTTGTTGTGTCCTTCTAACTTTGAGTTAGGAGGATTTTTTTTACACATTATTGCTGTAGAAGTCTTTTAAAGACTTCATGATGGGTTTAATTAATTTACTTGTTTCTGTACATGTTATTTTGGAATGAAGATACAATATTATTAGTATATAGATAAGGGGGAATTTAAGTATTTATGAATAGAGTTAAGGCTTGTAGAGTAGATGAAATAAGATTCAAAGGAGTCATTAGGTGGGAAAAAACAATATCTTAAGGAAAAAAAGTAATAAAAGAATAAGACATAAACATGGAGAAAATATTTCAATTGATTTTTATGCTTATGCTTCAAAAATGAAGCATTGGAACTCAAGCTTTAAGATACTTTTTTCAATTGCCATGATAGCTATGTGTATTTTATTAGATAATCCATACGTATCTGTTTCAGTAATTTTGGGGATGGACTATCTTACTATTATAAAAGGTGGTCTTTCTTTAAGAGATTATCTATCGGTACTTATGATTCCTATTGTTTTTATTTTAATAAGTATTTTTACCATAAGTGTGGATATTTCAAGAAATCCAATAGGAGAGTACAACCTTTACTTAGGTGTTGGGTATGTGTTTACTTCAAAAGAGATGCTTACAAAAGGGGTATTTTTACTTTTGAAGATTTTAGGAGCCATAAGTGCTCTTCAAATGATGTCACTTTCTACTCCATCTTCAGATATCATATATGTACTTAGAAAGGCCCATGTTCCGAAACTTATTATAGAACTTATGAATATGATTTATAGATACATTTTTGTTTTGATGGATGTATCAAGTAAAATGAAAAATTCAGCAGAGGCCCGTCTTGGGTACTGTGACATCAAAACCTCTTATTATACCTTTGGAAGGATTGGGAGCAACATGCTGATTGTTTCTTTTAAGAAAGCAAATGCATATTATGATGCCATGGAAGCAAGGTGTTATGATGGAGAACTTATATTTTTAGAGGAAGAAAAGAAGTTAGATAAAAAGCTAGTGTTTTGGGCATTTCTCTTTATAATTTTTTTAGTTGGACTTTGGAGTTTTACAAAATAAGAGGAGATTTTTATGAAGAAAGTAATATTAAAAATAGATGATTTACATTACACCTATGGAAATGGAAAAGTTGCTTTAGAGGGAATAAATCTAGAGGTTCATGAAGGAGAAAAAATAGCCGTAGTAGGCTCTAATGGTTCTGGGAAATCAACTTTTTTCTTAAACATGAATGGGGTATTCATGGCTGATGATGGAGAAATAACATATAGAGGTACCATCATAAACAAGAAAAACATGAAAGAATTAAGAAAAAATATAGGGATTGTTTTTCAAGATCCTGATAATCAGATAATAGCATCTACTGTAAAATCAGAAGTCGCTTTTGGGCCCATGAACCTAAAACATTCAAAACAAGAGGTGATAGATAGGGTGCATCAGGCCCTAGTGTACATGAACCTATTAGATTTTCAAGATAGGCCTCCTCATTATTTAAGTGGAGGAGAAAAGAAAAGAGTAAGTATTGCAGATATAATCGCTATGAAACCTGAAATCATAATTTTTGATGAACCTACAGCATCGTTAGACCCTGTAAACTCCATAATGCTTGAGGAAGTTTTAGATAAGCTGAGATTAGAAGGAAAGACCATGCTGATATCCACTCATGATGTTGATTTTGTTTATAGATGGGCAGAAAGAGTTGTTGTTTTTTCTGATAGAAAAATAATAGCTGATGGTACACCTATAGAGATATTTAAGGATCAAGAAGTTTTAAAAAAAGCAAACCTTAAAAAGCCAACTATGTTAGAGGTGTATGAACTACTTTTAGAAAAAGAATTATTAAAAGATGAAAATCTCTATCCTAAAACAGTTCAGGAATTAAAGAATATTTTTTAGATTAAGAAATCAAGGGGGTTAATAATATGAATAAAAAAGAAAAGAAGTTTATAATTATTGCGATAGCATTTGCAATAATTTTTGGAATAACGCCAGCAGCTAATGCTATGCATATAATGGAAGGATACCTTTCACCAAAGTACTGTATTTTATGGGGAGTTATAAGTCTTCCATTTTTAGTTTTAGGGTATATTTCACTTAAGAAAACTATAGCAGAAAATAGAAGGTCTATAACACTTATTGCAATGGCAGGAGCCTTTGTTTTTGTGCTTTCATCTTTAAAAATTCCATCAGTAACAGGAAGTTCTTCTCATATGACAGGTACAGGTCTTGGTGCTATTTTATTTGGACCAAGTGTAGTTAGTATTCTTGGAATAATTGTACTTTTATTTCAAGCTATATTACTTGCTCATGGTGGTTTAACAACTCTTGGTGCTAATACTTTTTCTATGTCTATAGCAGGTCCATTTCTTGCTTATGGAATATATAAATTATTTCAAAAATTAAAGGTTAATAAACACTTCTCAATTTTTTTAGCAGCGGCATTAGGAGACTTATTTACTTATTGCGTAACAAGTATTCAACTTGCAATTGCATATCCATCTGAAACTGGTGGAGTTTTAGCATCAGCAGTTAAATTCCTTGGAGTGTTTGCACCTACTCAGATTCCACTTGCAATTATTGAGGGAATCTTAAGTGTAATTATTATCATAGGCCTTGAAACATATGCAAAGTCAGAGTTAAAGGGTATAGGGTTTTTAAAGGGGAGTGAGAAATAATGACAAAAACTAAGAAAAAAGTTATCATACTATTACTTATTACAATACTTATTGTTCTTGTACCATTATTTATTTTAAAAGGTGCTGAATTTGGAGGCTCTGATGATGCTGGGAGCCAAGCTATTTCTGAAATTACAGGGGAAGAATATGAGCCGTGGGCTACTCCTGTTATGGAAAGATGGATAGGTGGAGAAATTCCAGGTGAAACTGAAAGCTTATTATTTTGTGTACAAACAGCTATAGGAGTGGGGATAATTGCCTTCTTCATGGGCCGATTTGTTGAAAGAACTAAAAAAGAAAAATTAGAAAGTAATAATATAAATTGAAAAATAAGTAGATGGGCCTAAATTAAGGCCCATCTTTTCTATCATCCTAAAAATTCAGGTACATCTTGATGATCAGATCTAATTGCTCTTTGAACAATTGTTAGTTTGATTTTTGAATTAACTTTATCTAAAGAGTAAGAGTATCTTTCACCACAATTTTTACATATAAGAAAATCATCTTCGCAAACCATCTCTCTATTATTAAAGGTATAAGGCGTTTCTTCAGTATTCATAAGTGACTTTAAGATATTCGTATTATCTATATCATAGGTGTATAAGTAAGTAGCTTCACGTTTCATAACAAAATCTTTAGTATTACATTTTGTGCATATTATAGGGTTTTCTGTGTTCATAATATCATTCCTTCCAACAACAGTAGCTTATAAGGTTATATTATCCAAATTAATAAGATGCTATTCTTTAATATCACTTCTAATATGTTTTGATAACTCTTCTTTTAAGGTTGGATTTGATTCAAAGAAATCTAAAAGCTTACATATTCCACTAAGTACATCATTGCTTATAGTATGTTCCATCTTTTCAGTTTCTTCTAGCACCTTATCATTAATATCTAAAAGCTTTAAAAAATTTTCAATTGTATTGTGACGCTTTAATAAAAGCTTTCCAATGTATTTGCCTTCTTCCTCCAAGATTATAACTCCATACTTTTCATATTTGATTAAATTAAGAGAAGATAATTTCTTTACCATTTTAGTTACAGATGGCGGTTGAACATTTAATGAAATGGCAAGTTCATTCACCCTTGTAAAACCATTTTTTAGAGAAAGTCTATAAATCATCTCTATGTAATCCTCAGCAGAAGCTGAAATTATATTAGTGTCATTTTTCATATATTGAGAGAAGGTAAAAAATTTTTCCTGCATTTAAAACCATCCTTATTATTAGTTCTCCATTAATAAAATATATTCACTACTTTAGATAAAATACATACTATGGTTATTAAGTAAGAGTTAGCTGAGGTTAAGATGTTTAACCTCAGTAATAAAACAATCGATAGGAGTAAGATTATGAAACGATTATGTGATTTTCAAGTTGGAGAAAAAGTTATGATTAAAAATTTATTAAGCGATGGATTAATAAGGGAAAGAATGTTAGCTTTAGGCTTTGTTAAGGGGACAGTTATTGAAATTGTACGAAAAGGACCTAAAAATAATCTTACAGTTTTTAAGGTAAGAGAAACCATGATTGCCCTTAGGCAAGAAGAATCTTTATTAATAGAAGTTGCATAAGGAGGTAAATATTATGGGGCTTACTTATGAATCTGTTAAAAAAGATGCTTTAAAAGACATGTTTAATATAGATAAAAATGATGGTGAATACGTGATTGCCTTAGCTGGTAATCCTAACACCGGTAAAAGTACTGTGTTTAACACCTTAACTGGGTTGCATCAGCATACTGGAAATTGGCCGGGAAAAACTGTAGTCAACGCTAGAGGTGAATTTCAATATAAAGATAAAAAATATATTTTAGTAGATCTTCCAGGAACTTATTCTATATTTGCAACATCTGTTGAGGAAGCTGTAGCAAGAGATTTTATATGTTTTGGAAAACCTGACCTAACTATAGTTGTAGTTGATGCAACCAGTTTAGAGAGAAATCTAAATCTAGCCTTTCAAGTTATGGAGATAACCGCTGATGTGATTTTGTGTATAAATCTAATAGATGAAGCAGAAAGAAAAGGAATAACTATAGATGGAAAAGGCTTAGAAAAAGATTTAGGAATTCCAGTTGTTTTAACCTCTGCAAGAAACAATATAGGAATGGATAACTTAAAAGAAGAAATAGATAAAAAGGTGGCTGAAAAACTTAAAAGTTTAGGGACAGTTAAGCATAATTATATAAAATATGATTCCAAAATTGAAAAAGCTATAGATATAATTCAAAAGGATGTTGAGAAATTAAGTATTGATTTAAACTCTAGATGGTTATCATTAAGATTAATTGATGGTGATGAATCTATAATAAAGGGTGTAGAAGAGTATTTAGGAAATGATGAAATAAAGAATATTATAGAAAAGAACAAAGATTTGATTGATTCAATTAATAATAAAGAAATACGAGAAGATATAACTTCTAAAAACTATAAACAAGCAGAATTTTTAAGGGACAGTTATGTAAAAATAACAAATAAGAAAGTTGATAGGGATAAGAAAATAGATGACATTATAACCTCAAAGAGATTTGGAATTCCACTTATGATGCTTATGTTAGCAGTTGTTTTATGGATAACAATAGCAGGAGCTAACGTTCCTTCACAAGTTTTAGCTGATATTTTATTTAAATTTCAAGATGTATTAACCGATATTTTCATTAAACTAAATGCACCAGAGTGGCTTCATGGAGTTTTAATATTAGGTCTATATAAAACCATGGCCTGGGTTATTTCTGTTATGCTTCCGCCTATGGCAATATTTTTTCCGTTATTCACTTTGTTAGAGGATTTTGGGTATCTTCCAAGAGTAGCATTTAATTTAGATCATGTATTTAAAAAAGCTTGTGCCCATGGAAAACAATGTTTGTCTATGTGTATGGGGTTAGGATGCAATGCAGCAGGAGTAATAGGTTGTAGAATTATAGACTCACCAAGGGAAAGACTTATAGCTATTCTAACCAATAACTTTGTACCTTGTAATGGTAGATTTCCTACTTTGATAGCTGTTTCTACCGTATTTTTTGGAGTTGCAACAATAAATGATAAATCAAGTATAATACCAGCACTTATGGTTTCATTAATAGTTATTTTAGGAATTTTTATAACATTAGGGGTATCATATTTATTATCTAAAACTCTTCTTAAAGGAATTCCTTCAAGTTTTACATTAGAACTACCACCTTATAGAAAACCGAAGTTTGGAAGTGTTTTATATACTTCAATAATAGATAGAACAATATTCGTTTTAGGAAGAGCAGTAGCTATAGCTGCCCCTGCAGGAGTAGCCATTTGGATACTTGGTAATATTTATATAGGTGATATGAGTATAATAAGCCATGCGGCAAGTTTATTAAATCCTTTTGCGCAGTATATAGGACTAGATGGATTTATATTATTAGCTTTTATTTTAGGATTACCGGCAAATGAGATAGTTGTACCTATACTGCTTATGGCTTATTTATCAACAGGATCTATGGTGGAGTTTGAGAGTATAGATTCTCTTCGTCAAATATTAGTATCTAATGGATGGACCACACTAACAGCATTAAATGTGCTGATATTTACCTTACTGCATTGGCCTTGTGCAACAACATTATTAACTATAAAAAAAGAAACTGGAAGCATAAAGTGGACAATTTTAGCAGCAATACTTCCTACAGTTATAGGAGTAGGTTTATGTTTTATAACAACTACAATTTACAGACTTTTTGTATAATAAAACTCCCATTGAAGGAAATTTCAATGGGAGTTTTATGTGTAATTCTAAGTAATAAAATAAGTAATTTACACTATAAATTTATTTTTGGAAGTGATCTTGAACCATTACTAAAGCTTCACCAAATCTTTGGAAATGTACGACTTCTCTTTCTCTTAAAAATTTCAATACATCTTTAACAGAAGGATCATCTGTTAAAAGAATTAGTCTTTCATAAGCAGCTCTTGCTTTTTGTTCTGCAGCCATATCTTCAGTAAGGTCTGCAACTGGATCTCCAGTAGCTTGAATATAAGCTGCTGTCCAAGGAACTCCGCCTGGGTCAGAAGGATATATGGCTTTTCCATGTACTGCATAGTTCGTATCAAAACCATGTTTCTTTAGTTCTTCTATAGAAGTGCCTTTTGTTAATTGGTACATCATTGTAGAAATTATTTCTACATGTGCAAGCTCTTTAGAACATCAATGATGTATGTTAAAGTAATAGCTCTATTTCAAGGGTAAACTTATCTTGAGCCTCCTTGTTCCAACGACCACCTGCTTCTGTTTTAAGGTAGTAAACTTTACTTATAATTGTTTTAAGAAGTTTATTTTTACCTTCAATATCTAATGTGTGATAAGTTTTTAGACAGTTTTCTAGTTTAGGAATTGCTTGTATTATTCTTTGAGTTTTATTGCTTGAATTTAACTTTATTAGTTCTTCTTTTTGATTATTTAGGCTTTCTATAGTTTGATTAATAGATGTAGAACGTTCTTTGTAAAGGTCTAAAGAATAAACTCCAGTTTCAAAAGATTCACATACTTTTATGTGCTGCTTTTTAAGCTGTTCAACTTCTTTATCTATTCTTTTTAACTGAGTATCGTAGTTTTTCTTAATTTTCATATCTTCTTTTTCATAGTTATCTATATAATAATAATATTCTTTTAATGTTGAATTTAAAGAGTTTATCAATCTTTCTTCTACTAAATGTACATAACTAGAAATATTATCACAGTAATGATTTTTACAAAGTAAAGTATCAGGAATGTTTTTATAGGGACGTCTAGTCATATTGGTAAAACATTTCTTACAAACAACAATTCCAGCCAATGGGTTTTGGAGAGATTTATCTTTATGAACTTTTTTCCATGAATTTGATTTTAATATGTCCTGTGCTTTATAGAACGTGATTTCATCTATTATAGGTTCATGTTTTCCTTTGCTTTCGATATAATCACTATTAATTGGTCGAGTTTTACTTACTAAATTATTTTCTAATGTTTTTACATTAGCCCTTCTACCCCAGGTAAGAATACCGATATATACTTTACTAATTAAGATATTTCTAACCATAGCAGGAGTCCATGAACTTCCTGTTCGGGATTTTATATTAAGGTCATTTAATTTATAGGAAAGATTAGAAGTACCAAGACCTTCTAAAAACAAATCAAAAATTAGTTTTATATTAGGAGCTTCATCATTAGGTATTAGCTTATAACCTTTTTCACCTTTAAGCTTTTCTTTATTGTATCCATAAGGGGTAACGGAACCTACAAAATTTCCTTCTTTACAAGACTGTATTCTACCAGTTTGAATTCTTCTACTAATAGTTTTATACTCACGTCTAGACATGAATAATCCAAACTCTAAATATTCATTATCAAATTCATTCCTAGTATCATAAGTTTTGAGTGGTGTAATTATAAGAGTATTAGTTAGTTGGAAGGCTTGAGCAACTATGCCTTGATCTATTGTGTTACCCCTAGCAAGTCTCTCAATTTCCATAACTAACACAGCTTTATAGTATCCAGTTTCAATCTTTTTCAAGAGTTCTTGTACCACAGGTCTATCTTGAATAGTTTCACCAGATACTACTTCTTCATATATATCTTCTTCATGTATAACTATTTGTTTTTTCTTAGCAAAGTCTAATAAGATTTCTCTATGTCTTTTTAATACATCATAGTCTTTGTTTTCTAAATCCTTTCTAGACTTTCTAAGATATATTGCAAATAGATCTTTATTAATCATTTAATCACCTCATTGATTAAAAAAATTTACCTATATAAAGTGTTGGGGAGAAATAAATAATATAATTATCTATAGAATGCATTAAACCATATTTACTAGTATAATATTCTAAAGCTTCATTCAAATATTCTACTGTGATATTCAAATATTCTGCAATCTCATACCTATTTGAACAACCATGTTCAAAAGCATGTATAAGTCCCAAAAGACCTATATTTTTATCATATCCCCATCTCCTAGCAAGCAACTCCTGTTTTCTATTATTAATATTTTCTTGATTGGTAATATCACCAACTGTAAGATGATAGTGTCCTAACTCTTCAGCTAGGACACAAACTTTTTCATAATTTGATAAGTTTTTGTGTATAGCAATTCTTTTGCCATAACAATGACCTTTTCTTGTTTTTAAATTAATTTCATTAACCATTATACCAAGTTCATCAGCTTCTACTAATAGTTCTTCGTAAGTCAAATACATCACCCTTTATGTCAAAGTTATTCTCATAAATTATTATATTTATATTATGTTTATAGTTCTCTTATATTCAATTATTTCTATTTATTATTTTGAGTTTATTTATAGTTATCGTGAAAAGATAGAGAAGTGATGAAAGTAAGTATTTTTTGCTTGTTATCGATATCTAATTTTCTAAAAGTTTCTAGCAAAGTAATTTCTTCTAAAGATAAAACTAGACTTTGTTTGTCTATAGCATATTCTTTATGATTAATTAATTGATTTAATGGAATATTTAGTGCTTTAGACAAAGAAATTAAATTATTTATTTTTATATCTTGAATAAGTCCTGATTCCCATTTTCTAACGGTGCTCTTACCAACTCCAATTATGGTTCCTAATTGTTCATAAGTTAAGTTTAATTCTTTACGTCTTTTATATATAATTTCGGTTATTTCCATAGATCATCATTCTTCATGATATCATCATCATGTTTATAATCTTCTTCACTAAAAGTGCCATCGTTATCGTGTGAAGCTTGAGGCATGAGATGTCCTTTATCTTTTTCTTCCCAAATTTCTTTTTTGTTTTTAGGAAGCTCAATTATGTTATCAGCTTTTAAATACTTATTTACATAAGTAAGTTCATCAACTCTTTTAAGAGCTTCAACTTGACCTAAATCATTTAGTTTATTAAAACAGTCTAATAATTGCTTCTCATTTTTAGTTAGCTCAGTTTGGTCAGTATAGTTAGGTTTTTCTTTTGGAGCATCAAAGCCCATTAGCCAAGATTCATTAATGTTTAATGCCATACCTAACATTGAAAGCTTTTCTTGTCCTGGTTTGACTACACCAGATAAATATTGACTAATATCTGATTTATTCATTTTAACCTTATACTTTTCACAAAAAGGTTTAACTAATTCTAATAAATCTACTTGCCTTAAATTTCTTTCTTGCATTATTTGTTTTAATCTAGTTGAAGAATTTTCTATTTGCACAATACACACCCCTTTATGTGAATATAATACATTATTTTGAACAAAAGTTCAAGAGATAAAACAAAAAAGTTAAAAATTTTGAACTGGAGTATTGACACTGATTTTTATGGATGTTAATATTAAATTGTTCAAAGAATTGAACTTTTGAATTGGAGGTGAAGATATGTCATTTAATTACAATAAACTTAGGGGTAGAATAAAAGAGAAATATGGAACTCAAGGCAGTTTTGCAGAGGCTTTAGGAGTTTCTGAAAGAACTTTATCATTAAAGTTAAATAATAAAATATTCTTCTCCCAAGATGAAATAACAAAGGGTTCCGAGCTATTAAACATAGGTGCAGATAAGATTCAAGTTTATTTTTTTGAGAAAGAAGTTCAATAAATTGAACTAATGTAAATTGAAATTTTTAAGAACTAAAACAGTGGCGATTTCATAGCATAATCTAGGGGGGTGAAACAATGAAAGGGCAAACTTTTAAAATTGGAAATACAACTATTATAATTCGTGAAACTGTAGCAAAAGAAGAGGATATAAAAAGATGCTATGACGTTTGCAATGAGTTGTTTAGAGATAAGAGGGAATGTTTTTATACAACAGAGGAAACTAAGAAGAAAAATCTTCTTTTGAAAAAACAGAAACAAGATAAAGAAATGTTAGGCTAACTAAGGTAAGAGATTAGGAAACAAAAAGATGAATAGGCAGAGTAGCCTTTACACTAAAAGTTAACATAATTTGTAAATTTAAAAAGGGGGGAAGAGGGTTGAAAAATCCTAAGAAGTTAACTCGTAAACATAAGAAGTTTTTATCAGAGCAAGGACTTAATCCAGAAGAATTTCTAATTATGCAGAGTACTAGTGAGAACTATAAGTTTTTCCACAGGAACACTAAACAAATAGTGGATATAAGGAGATAGGGGTGGATAAGATGGGGGAAGTTTTAAGAAAAGAGTTAAATGATTTAGTAGCAGAACGTGGATTATTAGATCCAGAGGTAATAAAGAAAAGTCAGGAACTAGATGAAATTATAGTAATAGAGCAAAGGGAGAAGCTTGGATGGAACAAGTAGTAAAAATCATATCTCTATTTTGGGTAGCTATAGTATTAGCTGCAATAGCGGAAGTAATTAGAGTTGATGTTGAATTAATTAAAAAAGAGAGAGAGGAGGACTTTGACTATAAATAAGAAGATTGGTTTAAATCAAAGGTTAACATAATGAATTGTATTATTTGCTGTAAGAATTTAAAGGAAGTAAAAAGTACAGTACATTGTCCTCAGGCAAATGATGAAGTTTGTATGAGTCATTGCTTTAAATGTAAATGGCTTAATGATGAGACAAGCTGGATTCACTGTACTTTTAGAAAGCATATGAAAAAAGAAAAAAGAGCATGAAAAAACACATTACATTTACTTGGCGGTAGCGTAATGTGTTTTCTTAAAAACTGAGTGTTAGGTATATATATATTTTACTATATATGGCACTCAGAATCAATAAAAAATGCGATTTTAAAGGCTTTTACCGCCCTCGTAATTGGTATTAACATATCAAACATTAAGAATAATTACTTAGATATAAAGATGAGTAGAAGAGATTAAATAGTAGAAGTAATAAAGTAAGTATTCTTAAGAGAAGAGAGAGGTAAAAGTATTTAACTAAAGAGTGGAGGGGTAAGAGTGCCTTATAGAGAGAAGAAGTTTTATTTAGGATCAACTAGAAAGTACTTAGAAGTTGAACATTTCCCAATAAGTTTTAAAGAAAGAAGTAAGAGAAGAAAAGATAAGAAAAAAGAAACAATACCAAAGCAGAAGAACTTAAATGATAAAAATGCAAAGAAGTATTTAATAAGAATAATTAATCATAACTTTACGGATAAAGATTTAATTGCTCATCTCACATATATAGATAAATATTTACCTAAAAGTGAAGAAGAGGCGAGAAAAGATATAAAGAATTATTTACTAAGGGTAAGACGTTGGAGAAAAAAGAATGGAATAAAAGAGGAACTGAAATATATAGCAATTATTGAGTATAGAGATCAAGTTGAAGGTAAAAAAGCAATTAGAATTCATCATCATGTAATCATCAATGATATGGATAGAGATATTTTAGAAGATTTATGGAAAAAAGGAAGAGCTAATGTTGATAGGCTGCAGGCAGATGAGTACGGATATGAAGCGTTAGCAAGGTATGTTACTAAAGATCCTCAAGGGAAAAAGCGATGGGTACCATCAAAGAACTTAAAACCACCAATACCAGATATAAATGACTTTAGATTCAGCAAGAAAAAAATAGTTGAGATGTCTAAAACTCCAGAGGATAGAGAAATGTTTGAAAGATTATATCCAGGGTATTTTCTTACAAAGTGTAGTGTTGAAGTTAATAAGGAAACCTCGGAAATATATATTTATTTGAAAATGCGGAAGTTAGAGTGGGGAGATGGAGAATGGATATAGAAGAAGATTTAAAGCTATGCAGAGAAATATTAGAACAGTATATGAACTTATCACCAGAAGATGGAGTAGGAGCTTTTAAGTTAAGTCAATTAGCACTATCTATGTATGATCGGTTAAATGAAATAAGAATACAGGTTAATACAGTAAAGGTAACTCAGGATAAAACAAAGTCAGACCTAAAAGAGTATATAAGATCCAAAATGAAGGTTATGGAATATGTGCATGTAGAGAGCAGAGCAATATTCAATTCAATCAATAATGATGTTAGGAAATTTAGCAGAAGTTAAGGAGGATAAAACTATGGATGGAATAAAAGCAGAAGAGGTTAAGGGATTTGAGACTTTAAAAGTTAGTCAAAATATGTTCAAAACATTTCTAAATAAATTTATAAGTGCCTGGGGAGAAGGTGCTAGGAATACAATAGTTCCCTTGGAGGTTTCAAAAGTAAAAGGTAAGTCTTATTTAAGATTTGATTATATGATTTATGGGCGTAAGAAGTGGCTTCATGTAACTGGACCTAATACATGGTACTAAGGAGGCATATATGAGCAAAGCCGAGTTTATGCAGTATGCAAATTATCGGATTAAAAAGAAGCAGCTACTTAAAGAAAAGGGAGAACGGGACGCAAGAGATCATTCAATAGAGAACGCATTAAGGATAAATAAAAGGTTACAACCTGAAAGAACTAGGAGGAATCATAAATGGTAAATATGGATATGGCGAATAAAGGGATGGGATTTGAGCTTGAAGTGAAAATAGCTAATGAACACTATTCATTTATAGGAAAAGCACTAGTACAGAAAATAAGTACTCCATGGAAAGTAGTAAGAAAGTTGGTTGGAGGAAGAAACATAATAGTATCAGCGACTCCTGAGGGAAAGAGTACTGTTGACTTTAGAGGAACAGTAAAAGGCGGGGTATCAATAAGCTTTGATTGCAAGGAAACACAAAAAGAAAAGGGATTACCACTAGGCAATATAGAAGAACATCAAGTTGAATATATGAGAAGTGCTATAGCTGTGAATGAGACAACCTTTATCTTATGTTTGATGAAAGCAATTGATAGAAGATTTTATATTCCTGGTAATTTAGTTATTGAGTATTGGGACAGGTGGAAAGCGAACAAAGGGAAAAAAGGATATAACTATATTCCTTTAAGTGAAATGAAAGAGATCTTCTTTGATGATGATTTATTTTTAGATTATTTAGAAGCTTTAAAAAAGTAAAGGTGAGGTTAATTATGAATATTAAACAATTAAAAGAGATCATAAAAGACTTAGATGATGATATGGAAGTTATAGTTAAGGATGAAGAGAATGAATATTATGACTGCTGGAGTTCTGTTGTGAATATAGGAGACATTAAAATTTTACAGATAACAAAAGAGTCTGATTTGAATGAAGATTATGTAGCTGGAGAAATTTTAGAAAGATTTAATAGAGAAAATATATCTTATTCTATAGATCCTGGTACAGGAGAAATAAACTATTTTTCAGATGTTGATTTAAGAAGAGGCGAAAAAATAATTAAAGAAATTGAAGAAGAGTATTGTAGGGAGGAATAGCAATGAAAAGAATATCAATAATCAATTTAAAAGGTGGAGTAGGGAAAACAATGAGTAGTACTAATATAGCGCATATATTAGCTACGGTATATAACAAGAGAGTTTTAATAATAGACAATGACAAACAAGGAAATACAACAAAGTTTTTTAATAGACACAATGAAAATGCCTATAGCATAGCTGATTTACTTACTAACAGATGTAGCATAAAGGAGGTAATAGTTAAAACGGACTTTGAGAATTTAGACTTAATACCAGCCAATATGAGTTTATTAAAAGCAAATTTAGACGTAATTATGGATGTATCTAAGCCACAACAATTTAGATTGAAAAAGCACTTAAAGAAAATAGAGGAGGAATATGATTATTGTGTTATAGATAATCCTCCTGATATAAACGTTAGTGTTATAAACGCTCTAGTGGCAAGTGATGATGTTATTATTCCTATAAAGATAGACAATTTTGCATTTGATGGAATGAAGGAATTAATAGAGCAAATAGAAAACGCAAAAGAAATGAATCCAGAGCTGAATTTCAGAGGATGTTTTGTAACATTATTTGTTAAGAATGATGTGAACTTACAAGGAGAAGCCTTATTAAACAGTAATAAAAAATATAAGATGTTTAACACTCATATTAGAAGGACTGCAAAGATAGATGAAAGTACATTTGCTAATATACCCATTCTTGAATATAGCAAGAGATGTGGAGCTGCTAAAGACTATATTTCTTTAGTAAAGGAATATTTAAGTAAATAAAATGTGTCCGAATCGGACACAAAAAGGAGGATAGTATGGTTAAGTTTAACATGATGGATTTGTTAAATGATAACTCAAAAAATACAGTGGATAAAGAAGAGGATATAAATAAATTTAAAATTGTTCAAGTAGACATAAATGACTTGAAGCCATCTAAAGACAATTTCTATTCTATAGAACAGGAAAGTATAAAGGATTTAAAAGATACTATTGAGCTAGTTGGATTGCAACAAAATTTAGTAGTGAAAAAAGAATCTAATGGTAAGTATGAAATAATAGCTGGACATAGAAGATATAGGGCTATTAAGAAACTGTATGAAGAAGGGAATCAAAACTTTAAATATGTTCCCTGTAAGGTAGAAGAAGATGACAATATAAAAAACAAGTTAAGACTTATAATAACTAACTCCACAACTAGAGAACTTAGCGATTGGGAAAAGATCACACAGGTAAAAGAATTAAGAGAATTATTAACAGAATATAAAAAAAGAGAAAAGATAATTGGAAGAACTAGAGATATAATTGCAAATATTCTTAATGTTTCATCTACACAAATAGCCAGAATGGAAAGTGTGGATAAAAAATTGATACATGAATATAAAGAAGAACTAAAAGGAGATAAGATTAAAATTTCAGCAGCATATGAGCTTTCTAAATTACCTGTAGAAAAGCAAAAAGAGATATACAAAGAAAACAAGGAAGAGGAAAGTTTGACAATTAGAAGAGTTAAAGATGCAGCTATTGAAAATAAAGATATAGAAATAATAGAAGGACAAGTTTCGGTTGAAGAGGTTTTAAATATCGATAAAGAAGATTTGCAAGTAGGTAAAAAAGAAGAATGTGAATCAATAAATGGGTGTGAAAAGAACTCAGAAACAATTGTGGTTGATCCAAGTACAGGAGAAATAATAAATGAACATAATCTAAAAGTACTACCTAAGTATTTTAAAGCTATCGAAAAAGGAATAAAGCTTTTCGAAGTTAGGAAAGACGATAGAGACTATCAAGTTGGAGATACTTTAGTACTAAGTAAGTGGGACAAGGGAAGATATTTAGTAGATCAGATTAAAGCTGAAATTACTTATATTCTAGGCAGAAATGAAGATGAGAAGATATATGTTCCAGAAGGATATGTAATCTTAGGAATAAAGATTAATCAATATCATTATGAAGCTTAGAAGGTGATAAATTGAAAGGCGAGCAATTATCATTTTTAGAACAGATGGAAGTAGAAAAGTTAAAGAATAAAGATCCATTCATAGAATATAACGCTAACATATGTTACATGTGTTGTTGCCATAGATGCAGATTAAGCGTAGAGATAGATCCAAATTTAAAGCAAGAAGAATGTGATAAGGTAGGCGATAGAAGTTGCTGGAATTGTGATGAATGTTATTACTATGGAATGGATGATAATAGCTTGAGTATGCATGTGGTTAAGTTTAACTGTGATAAATTCGAAATGTCAGATTATTATACAGAACGTGAAGCAGAAAGAAGAAGAAGAAAATTCAAAATGATTTAGTTAGATATCAGTGTAAAGGAGTGAATTTTATGAAATATGATAAAGGTTTATATGTCGATAGTGGCATTTATGGATTTGATGAAGAGATAAGAAACCAAAAAGAGAAAATAGTTAAATGTAGAAAGCCTCATAAGTGTGTATCTTGTGAAAGGGATATAAAAGTAGGAGAAGAAGCATTATGTGAAACTGGTTTTACTGATGATGGAGCAGTAGCAGCTTATACTTGTTTAGAATGTATTGAAAAATGGTTAGAAGAATCAGGACAAGTAGAAACTGAAAATGAAATGATTGTGAAGGAGTGAGTTGAAGTGGCGAATTTTAAGATAGAAGTAAAGGAACTTGGTTCAAATAATGTTGAAAAGTCAGTGGAGGTAGAAAAGATTGATTATGATACTCTATATGGGATTGTAAAACCTCACTTATATAGTAGCGCCATTGCCTTTAGAAATATTATTGAAGGGGAGTGGGGAAGTGTTGTTGTTGGTTTATTTAGAACAGTGGGCAGAATAAGATTTACAAAAATTAGGGAGAGTAATTTAAAAGTGTATTTTGATGGAGATAGCACATGGTATGCAACTCCTTGGGATAAAGAAAAAACTATAGATTGGTTAATTGAAAAATTATATTTAGATGAAGATATAGCAGAATGTTTGGAAGAATGCGATTTGAATGACGGCTGTATGTGGTATGAAACCAATAATCCAAAAGATATAGAGGAATTAGGAGATAATGATGAAAGTTGCAAAGGCGGAATAGGTGATCTGAGAAAAGGAAGAGAAGATAAAAATATAGTTGAAAGGTTAATGTCATTTAGAGAAGTTATAAAGCTTCAAGGAGATTCAGAGACTCCTTATATTATAGCTTCAACTGACTATTAAATATAAAGTAATTGAAAAGGAGAATAGGAAATGGAAAAGGTTAAAATATCAACACTATCAAAAGACACTGTAGTATATGCTGAAGGAGTAACAAGTGTTATTGATGTTGAAGAGGTCTTAAATGATTTAGAGTATTACAGAGAAAAGGAATTGTATACTACTACAGAGCATCATGCTTCTTTTGATGCTAAAAGCATTTTAGATGATGCAATAGAAAATGAACAATGCAATGGAATGTATGAGGATTGGGACGATAATATCAATTATTACGTTACAGTTGAAGACATAAATGACTTGCAAGCTATATTTGACAGGATTTTAGGAAGAAGCCCTAGTACAAACATAACGTATGAATCAGATAAATTGATAGAAATAGATGTTTAAATGAATTTTTACCTTCGTCATAATGACGAGGGTAAAGAAATTATTGTGAGGGAGTTAAGATAATGAGTGAAAAGAAAAGTGTAACATATAAGAATCTAAAAATAGGACAAGAAATTAAAGGTCATAAACTAGAAAATTTATCAAGCTCTTATAGTGCTATTGTTAAGGCTATTAACCCAGCTTATGTAACTATATTAAAATGGGGAAAAATAGAAGAAAAAATTGATTCCAGAAGCTTATTTGATATTGAAATGACTCAGCAAGAATTTAAAGATAAGTATAAAGAAACTGCAAAGGAAATTTTGAAGAATATAAAAAATAAATTACATTTAGATGAGATTGGGTACCATGAGGGGTGGAATACATGGCTATATGGAACACCCTATGAAATGGCTCAGTATTGTATAAAAGATAAGATTAAGATAGTTGGATATTGCAAAGATATTATACCTAAAATTGCAATGTTTTCTGGAGATACACTTGATATTGGAGTATGTGCAGAATATGAAGATGGAGAAAGGTTTTGGTGTCATTATAGATATCAAGACATTGAAAGACTGTTTAAAAGATACAGGGAGTTAGTAGAGGAGTAAAAACAATGAGAATAGAAGTTGAATGTATAAAAGGGTGTAGGGCATTCACCAAAGAAAAGAGATATCCAATACACTCTATAGTACCTAGATATAAATGTATTGGCGGTGAAGAGGATTTAGTTGTATTAGATGATGATGGACAAGAACATATAATTGCAACAGATGATAAAAGAGTGTGGGATAAAGATAGTTGGTTTTTTGAACATTTTGAAATGGTACAAGAGCAGACAAAAACAAAAGAGCAGACAAAAACAAAAGAGTTGACAAAAACACAAGAAGAGGTGAAACCAGTTGACACAACAAGTGTAGCTCCAAAGAGGAGAAAAAGAGTAATAGGAAAGCCTCGTGCTAAGAGAGAAAGAAGTAAAGAGAGCGTTGAGTCAATTATAAAGATAGTAACAAGCTTTGTAGAGTGTGACTTAAATATAAGTGAACTAGCAAAGCAATTAAACTTTAGTTATACAAAAGTTCAGCATAGTATAAATATGTGCAAGGAAGTGGATAAAGACTTATACCAAAAAGCTATAAAGAAAATTGATGCAGCTAAAGGAGTAAAGACTCAAAGAATGGATCTTTCACTATCAATTTTCGAGAGTTTAAATGTGACGAAGATAAAAAAGAGAAAGTTGCTTGACTGGTGGATAAACAATGTTAGGGATGATAAGTTGACAGTACAACAAATAATAATTTTAGCAAATAAAAATAATATAGAAGTTATTGATTAGAGGGGAGAAGAGGAAATATGAAAATTCTATTTATAGATTGTGAGACAGGTGGATTAAATCCAGAAAAACATTCTCTTTTAACGATTGGACTTGCGGTATATGAGTATGGGAAAATAGTAGCGGAAAAAGAAATAGATATAAGACATAAAGAATATATTGTTACTGCAAAGGCATTAAAGATAAATAATATAAATCTAGTACAACATGATACAAATGCTAAAGATCCTAAAATAGTAGTTCAAGAGATAATTGAATTTATAAAAGAAAACTTCAAAGAGGAGAAGCCCGTAATTGGAGGACACAATGTTGAGTTTGACATTAAATTTATAGAAAGATTATTCTCAGGAGAAAGAGACTATTTTAATAGATATGTTTCTCATAGAAAACTGGATACATGCAGTATTATAAATTTTCTAATGCTATCAGGAAAGATAGATATTGAAAGTGCAAGTTTAGAAGCAGCTATAAAATATTTTGATATAGAAACTAATTCTAGACATACAGCACTAGAGGACACAAAAGCAGCTATAAAGCTATATGAAAAGTTAAAAAAGTTTATATGGAAGGAGAATTTTTAAATGAATCAATTTGACAAGGAATTAGAGAGAATTAATCATAAAAATGCAATAAAAGAGCTTAATGATAGCCTAGATATGATAATAGAAAATATAAAAATACATTCGCAGGTACAGAAAGCGTATTTTGATGAATTAGTTAAGGCGGGTTTTACAGAAGTGCAAGCTTTAGAGATAGTTAAAGCTCATGGAGTAGATACAGGGAGAGCAAGTAGATTAAATAAAGGTAATACAGAAGAGGAATGATGTGACAAGTAGGAGGGATGTATATGGCTGAAACAAATATAAGTTTAGAAGAAGCTGTAAAAATAGGGATAAGAGAAGGTATTAAGTATATAAAGGAGCAAGAGTACCGCAAGACTACAAAAAGATATGATAGAAGGCTAAGAAACACTAAGTTATTACTAAAACACTTTAGAGCCTTATATGAACACAATAACATTACAGAAAATACTACAATAAAAATATTTAAAGAAAATGCGGTTGATATTCTTGATGATATAGAAGCAATAGATGATGAGGAACAATATGTACAGGCTTTAAGTAGGACCAAGATAAGGACATTAATTATGGTTGAGCACATAAATAAAGCTTGCAGATATTATAAAACTATATGTGAATCAGAAGATAAAGCTAAAGAAAGAAGATATAAGATAATAAATTATATGTATTTAGATTTAAGCTTAGAAACAGTACCAACATATGAACAAGTTGCTGAACATTTTAACATTACTATAAAGACTGTTGGAAGAGATGTTAAATCAGCTATAAATGATTTATCAATTTTATTATTCGGGATAGATGGAATTAGGCTTTAAAATGTCCTTCTAATATTAAGCATGAAGTTAGTAATATAGCTAAAGTTATATAAAAAAGGGCTGAAATTTATGTCCTTTTGGGTGGGATTGAAAGGATATATATAATATAGTAATATGATATTAGGAAAAATTAGGATTGATTTTGTATATAATTAAGTTTTGGCTTGTATTATATAAGCAGTAGGCAGGGACTTACAACGTGGTTACTGCATAAAGGCACTCATATTGAGTGTCTTTTTTATTTTGGTGTAATGGGCGGTGTGTTTAACCCAATATCAAAATAAAAGGGGAAGTGGTATTAATGACAATGTTAAGACCTCCTATTACAAGAATGGGAGGAAAATCAAAACTAAGAAAAACTATTATAGAGAAAATTCCAGAGCATATATGTTATATTGAACTATTTTTCGGTGCTGGATGGGTTTATTTTGGTAAGGAAATGTCTAAGGTCGAAGTTATAAATGACATAGATAAAGAGCTTATTAATTTATTTAGAATGATAAAACATCATGCACCAGAAGTCGAAAGAATGCTAGAATATGAATTTTCAGGAAGAGATATTTTTCAAGAGTATAAGAATTATAGTATAGAGAGTCTTACGGAAATAAATAGAGCTGTAAGATTTTTATATTTAATAAGTCAAAGTTTCGCAGGAAAGGGTAAGGACTATGGATATGGAACTAATACAAGACCTAGCCCTCAGATATTCTATAAGGGAGTATTAGATGAGCTCAAAGCAAGATTAAGAAATACTTACGTTGAGAATCTATCTTTTGAAAAGATAATAGATAAGTATGATAGAGATTATTCCTTTTTCTTTGCAGATCCTCCATACTTAGAAACCGCTGGATATGGTAATACATTTGGAGAAGAGGAGCACATACTACTTAGAAATAAATTAGGGAATATAAAGGGTAAGTTCCTTTTAACTATAAACGATCATGATGTGATTAGAGATATGTATAAAGGATTTAGCATAGAAGAGGTTGAGGTGGGTTATTCAGTCTCCAGAGAAAATAAGGCAAGGAAAAAATATAAAGAGTTAATTATCTGCAATTACTAATAAGGGAAGTGAGGGCATGGATGAGTATACAGTCTATGAATGTATTAGCGATAAGAAAGAATTTATTTTAATAACTGAAGAACTAGAAGCAGCATCAAGAGAGGGGAAGTATATTACTTGCCCTTATTGTAATTCTAAAAGAGTAAAGAATGTGGGAACATCAAATAGTATAAAAGAATGTATGAGAGAACGAAGTTATAAAAGAATTCATGGAGTAATCGTTCAAAGATAAAGAGCTTAATAGGTATGCATGTGCCTATGTACTGTATGGGAATATAAAATATTATTTATTATATTAAATAAATGATTGATAAAGAGAAGTAATTAATTGATAGCAAGAAGAGGAATGAGTAGAGCTCTATAAGAAAAAAATACTTGTAAAAAAATCCAAAACACCTAGCAATAGGTACTTTGGGAAGTTCGGAACCACTGCGGAGGCTCCGACCCCCGAAACAATTCTAGTCGCAAAAAAATTTTTAAGGCGTGTCCGCCGTCCAGGAGGTGAGAGTGTGGAAATTTTAGTTGATGCAAAAACTATTGGAGCTGCGATAGGAACTAGTGACAGGACAGTTAGAAGGTTAGTAAAAGAAGGCGTATTAAATAAAGTAAAAAATGGACAGTACGATATTGTCGATTGCACAAATCGTTATATAAAACATATAACTGAAAAACAGAACTTGATGGACAAGGACATGGACAAATTGGAACAAGAATTGATGATTGAAAAAGTCCTATTAGAAAGAGCAAAAAAGAAAAAACTTGAGATAATTGTTGCTGAAATGGAAGGGACTATGCATAAAGCAGAAGATATAGAAAGACTATGGAATTGGAGTATATCAAACTTTAAATCTAAAATACGGTCATTGCCTACTAAGATTTCTCCACAAGTCACTGTATTAACAGACTTAAAAGAAATTAATTCAGTTATAAGAAAAGAAGTTGATGAAATATTAACTGAGTTAGCTGAATATAATCCTGATAATTTTCATAAATCCATCAAGGAAGATGATGATGGAGACGATTGATTTAAGAAATATTGAAGAAAAAAGCTTAAAACTTTGGAAAAAGTTAATAAAAAGTATAGCTCCACCACCAGACTTAACTGTATCGGAGTGGGCTGACACATATAGAAAATTATCTAGAGAAGCTTCAGCAGAACCTGGACAATGGAGAACTGATAGGGCTCCATATCAACGTGAGATATTAGATGCAATAACAGATAGTAAAACAGAGTCTATTGTTGTAATGTCATCGGCGCAGGTAGGTAAGACGGAGCTTTTATTAAATGCAATAGGATATCATATAGACTATGACCCTGCTCCAATGATGTTAGTACAACCTACAGACACTATGGCCGAAACTTTCTCGAAGGATAGACTTTCACCAATGATTAGAGACTGTCCTAAGCTAAGTGATAAAGTTCAAGAAGCTAAATCGAGAAATTCAGGGAATACAATTCTTCATAAATCTTTTAATGGTGGACACATAACAATGATTGGAGCAAATGCTCCTTCTCAACTTGCAAGTAGGCCAATAAGAATAGTCTTGTTTGATGAAGTTGATAGATTTCCAGTATCAGCAGGAAGTGAAGGAGATCCAGTTTTACTTGCAACAAAAAGAACTAATACATTCTGGAATAGGAAAATATTTTCTGTTTCAACTCCAACTATAAAGGGAGCTTCAAGAATTGAGGATGAATATGAAAGTAGTACTATGGAGCAATGGCATTTACCGTGCCCTCATTGTGGAGACTATCACACTTTAGAGTGGGATAGAGTAAAGTATAACACTAACAATGATGAACTTATTAGCGTTGATGGTATGGTATGTCCTAGTTGTGGAGCTATTGGAAGTGAACATGAGTGGAAAAGAGGTTTACTAAAAGGAAAATGGATAGCTAAATATCCAGATAGATTTAAAAAAAGAGGATTCCATTTAAATGAGCTCACTTCCCCTTGGAAAACATGGGGTGAAATAGTTGAAGATTACTTAAAAGCAAAAGATAAAAATGAAAAATTAAAGACTTGGTGGAATACATCGCTTGGACTTCCCTGGGAGGAATTTGGAGAGTTAGACATGGATGAGCTTCTTGCAAGAAGAAGGGAAATGTATAACTTAAAAGAAAAAGATGTTCCTAAGGATGTTTTAGTTTTAACTGCAGGTGTAGACGTACAAGACAATAGACTAGAGTATGAAATTGTTGGATGGGGTTTAGAAAAAGAAACATGGGGTGTAAGGTATGGTGTAATTATGGGTGATCCTGGACAATCTTTTGTGTGGGATTCATTAACGATGATATTAGAAAAGACATATATAAGGATTGATGGATTAGAATTAAAGATAATGACAACATGCATTGACTCAGGTGGTCACTATACTACAGAGACTTACGAATACTGTAAAAAACATGTTGATAAAAGAGTATGGGCTATAAAAGGAAAAGGGGGAAATGGTATACCTTTCATACAAAGACCTAAAAAGAAAAATGCAGCTGGAGTATGGTTATTTAATATAGGAGTTGATGTTGGTAAAGATACAATAACATCAAGGCTAAAAGTACAGTCGCCTGGGAAACCAGGCTTTTGTCATTTTCCTATGGAAATAAATAAAGGCTACGATGAGGCATATTTTGAGGGGTTGACTAGTGAGCGAAGAGTTATTTCTTATAGAAAAGGAAGAACAGTAATAGGATGGGTTAAAAAGACAACAAGTTCAAGAAATGAACCTTTTGACTTACGTAACTATGCAACAGCAGCACTAGAAATATTAAATCCACCATTAGATGTTTTATATAAGCAATTAAATTGTGATGAAAATATAGTTAAAAATGAACATAAGGTAATTAAATCAAAAGAGCAAAATAAAAAACTCAGAAGAGGTAATGTTTCAAGAGGAATAGATTTATAGGAGAAGGTGAATATTTTGGCCGAGTTGACAAGATTAGAAAGATTAAAACAAAGGTTAGATATGTATTATCAAGCTGAAGAAGCTATATTAGGAGGGGCTCAATCATATCAAATAGGTGAGAAGCAGCTAACAAGAGCAAACTTATCGCACATAAAGGAAATGATTGAGTATTTAGAAAGAGAATTTAGAATAGAGCAATCTAAGGCAAGTGGGAAAGGTAGAAATAAAGTTTTTGGGATAATCCCTAGAGATTATTAAGAGGTGATATTTTTTGAATATTATAGATAAAGCAATAAGCTATATAAACCCTCAGGCAGGATTAAAACGTGAAGTTGCAAGAGCACAAGCTACAGTGGTAAAAAAGTTTATGAATACAGGTTACTCAGAAAGTGGAGCAAGTACAAAAAAGAAGTCTATGAAAGGATGGAATTCTTTAAGCAGTAGCCCAGAAGAAGATATAGATTTAAATTTATTTATTTTGAGGAATAGATGTAGAGATTTATATAATTCTCCACTAGGTAGATCCGCAATTCATACAACAAGAACTAATGTAATTGGTTCAGGGTTAAGGTTAAAGTCGAGAATAGATTTTAAGTTTTTGGGATTAACAGAGGAAGAGGCGGACGAGTGGGAACAGAATGCTGAAAGAGAATTTGATTTATGGGCTTCTTCAGTTCATTGTGATTCATGTAGATTAAATAATTTTTATGAGCAACAACAATTAGCTCAATTATCTTGGATGCAATCAGGCGATGTATTTGCATTACTAAAGCAAACTAATCCTTTGCCGTATATGCCTTATGGATTGAGGATACATTTAATTGAAGCTGATAGAGTTAGTACTCCAAATAGTTTAAATAATGTTACTAGTAATGGATTATTTGCTATAGAAGGAAAAGGTAGCAATGGAAATAGAATTGTTTCAGGTGTTGAGATAGATTCTGAGGGCGGAGTAGTTGCATATCATGTATCTAATAGATATCCTCAAAGCTTTTATTTAATGGGTAATGCAGAAACTATTAAGTGGACTAGGGTTGAAGCCTTTGGAAAACTTACAGGAAGAAGAAACATATTACATCTTATGGAGTCAGAAAGACCAGAGCAAAGAAGAGGAGTTCCATTCTTAGCAGCTGTAATAGAACCTCTTAAACAAATTACTAGATATACAGAAGCGGAATTAATGGCAGCTGTAATATCGGGGATGTTTACAATTTTCATAAAAAGTGAGGGTTCAAGTGGAGATAATCCTTTAGGAAGTATGATGAGTGATGATGACAAAGTAGATTCTAGTGACTATTCTTATGAGATGGCTCCTGGTGCTGTGAATGTACTTGCTCCTGGAGAGTCGGTAGAGATTGCTAATCCCGCAAGACCAAATGCTAATTTTGATGGTTTCGTTAGTTCATTAACTAGATATGTAGGAGCTGCTCTTGAAATACCACAGGAGTTACTACAAAAGGCGTTTCAGTCTAGTTATTCAGCAGCTAGAGCGGCATTATTAGAAGCTTGGAAAATGTTTAGAATGAGAAGGACATGGATTTCTAGTGACTTTTGCCAACCAATATATGAAGAATGGTTATCTCAAGCAATAGCAATGGGCAGAATAAAAGCACCTGGTTTCTTTGATGATCCTGTAATAAAAAAAGCTTGGTGTGAGGCAGAGTGGAATGGACCAGCTCCAGGACAAATAGATCCACTTAAAGAAATTAATGCAGCTGAGAAAAGAATAAATAATGGTATATCTACAAGAGAGCAAGAAACCATGGAGATAAATGGGGGGAACTTTGATAAAAACATTCAGCAAGCGAAAAGGGAGCAAAATAAAATGAAAGATGCAGGATTAATTGAGGATAATACAACTTTGAAAGGAGGTGAGAATATAAATGTCTAAGTTTTGGAACTTCATTAAAAATCAAACTGAAGATAATAAAGTTGAGTTAAGGATTGAAGGTGAAATAATAAGTAGTGATGAAAGTTGGATTTATGAGTGGTATGGAATAAAGGCAACTGAGCCTAATAAGTTTAGAAATGAACTTAACAATTATAAGGGGCAAGAAATAACACTATGGATAGACAGTAATGGGGGAGATGTATTAGCGTCAGCAGGAATATACAATGCTCTAAAAGAACATACGGGCAAAGTTACAGCTAAAGTTACTAAAGCCATGTCAGCCGCTTCGCTAATAGCCATGGCAGCGGATGAAATATTAATGTCACCACTTGGGATTATGATGATTCATAATCCACTTACAGGAGTCGAGGGAGATTCTAGGGATTTAAGAAAGACAGCAGAAGTGTTAGATATGGTAAAGGAAACTATAATAAATGCATATGAGAGTAAAACAAAAAGGTCCAGAGATGATATATCATCAATGATGGATAAAGAAACATGGATGAGCGCAGATGTAGCAGTAAAAGAAGGTTTTGCGGATTCTGTTCTTTATCAAGAAAATACAGACACTACAAAGGTAATGAATTTAGCATATAATAGGCTGGCTATAGTGAATAGTGCAAATAAAGCACTTAAAACCCTTATTGATTTTGAAAATAAAAGTAAGCAACCAGAAATTATAGAAAATGGAGGAGAAAAAATGTCTATTAAAAATTCAGTAGATTTTAAAAACCAACATCCTGATATACATAATGAAGTGTATAATTCAGGGAATACAGAAGGTATTAAAGCAGAAAGGGAAAGAATTAAAGCTTTTGATATTTTAAATGGAAAAGTAGATCCAGTATTTTTAAATGAAGAAAAATATAAAGATGGAGTAACAGCTGAAAGTGTATTGTTTAAAGCAATGCAAGAAGGTAAATTAATAAATACTACATCAACCTTTATAAAAAATACATTAATTGATGCTCAAAACGTTAATGAAGTACCAGGTTCGACATCTGATGAAGATATAGATGAAGAAGCTGGTATTTTAAATTTTGTAAAAAATACAGCAAGCAAAACATTAGGAAGAGGAGGGAAATAGTATGTCACAATTAGATTCGCTTAAATATGACAATCTTATAGCAGGAGATTATTGTTTAGTCACAGAACCGATAACAATTGATTCTTCACAAGATATTTTAAGAGGCGATGTTCTTATAAAGGCATCAGGAAAGTATAAAAAGGCTTCAGCTGCTGTAATAGCTACGGATGTTATAGTAATTGCCTCAGAAAATATAAAAACAGATGCATCTACAACAGTAGAAAGCATCGGTTATAGAACAGGATATTTTAATTCAAATGCTATGAGGTTCGGTGGAGCTTCAACAGTAGATAACAATAAAGATATACTAGCAGATAAATCAATATATTTGACTAGTGCACAAAGACAATAAGAGGGGGATAAAAGAATGCCAATAAGTATTTATGATCCAAGAGTATTAGACGAAGTAGTTAGATTACTACCATCAAGTGGAGGTTTCTTTAGAGATACTTTCTTCAAAAGACGTGTGCCAGTTACGGGTACAAAAATTGATGTTGATTTTTATAAAGGAAAGAGAAGAATTGCTCCTTTTGTTAACCCTAAATCAACTGCAAAAGTTATGGAGAAAATAGGTTATAAAACTAATACTTTTGAAACACCACTATTAAAACCTAAAGATGTAACAACTATTGAGAGTTTATCAGTAAGATTACCTGGCGAAAATCTTTATGGAGGATATTCAAGAGAAGAAAGAGCTTTAGCTTTATTAACAGATAAATTGACAGAGTTTAATGATTCTCTAATTAGAAGAGAGGAATGGATGGCTTCACAAGCAATGTTAACTGGCAAAATTCCTGTAATTGGTGAGGGCGTGAATTATACAATAGATTTTGGATTCACTAATAAAGAAGCACTGATTGATGGAGCTAAATGGGATTCTAATGCATCAGATCCACTTGCTGATATTGATAGATGGGTAGTAAAGTGCCAAAAAAATGGTTACCATACGCCTAATGTTTGCTTAATGTCAGCAGATGCACATAATGCATTTATTAAAAGAATTATAGCACTTGGTTATACAAATCAATATAGTGGTAATGTTGAACTGGCAACAATTAAACCTAGTCAATTAACTGAGAATGTAATATATGGAGGTATGATTTTAAAATACAATATGCCAATATATATTTATAATGAATGGTATATTGACGATTGGACAAACCCAGAAGTTCCAGTAGAGCTTCCAATAGTGCCAAATGGGACTTGCTTACTTGGATCAACTAATGCAAAGAGTGCTATTTACTATGGTGAATTAACTATAACAGATGATAGTTCTCCTACTAAATTCAGATCATTTATAAGTGATAAAATTGCTGATACCTGGATAGAAAAAGACCCAGCAGCTAGATATTTAGCAGTGCAAAGTAGACCATTACCAGCACCTCAGGAAGTAGATAGCTGGTATGTTTCTACAGTTCTATAAGGAGGGGTTATAGTGTCAATAAAAGCCTTAATAAAATTAAGTACTCGTGATAAAAAAGGTAATCTTAAAGGGTATGAGCCAGATGAAATTTTAGACTTAACTAAAGATGAAGAGCAGAGATTAGTTGATAGAGGGTTTGCAGAATATACAAAAGAAGTAAAAGCTACTCAAACTGATAGCAAAGATACAAAGAGTAATGATGGAAATTCAGATAAGGGTGGAGAAAGCTCTGGTCCTGATACTGGATATCCTGGAGCATAAGAATGAAAAGTTTTAAAGAGTGTTTAGTTGAAGATTCAAAAGTGTTTTTCAATAATAATGAATTTTCAGAGAAGCACAATATAAATGGAAGGCTCTTGAATATAGTTGTAGACAATAATCAACTAATGAATAGGTCAAAGATAGAGTATGAGGGTGTCATGGTAGGTGACATCCTTTATTATGTTACTTCTGAGGACTATGGAAAAGCACCAAAAGTAGACGAAGTACAGATGTATGACAATATTCCTTGTAAAGTCTTTGATGTAAGAATTGATTCAGGAATGTATGAAATTATATTAAAGAGGAGTACGAATTAGTATTATGTCAGCTAATCTTTATATAGATACTAAAGGTTTAAGCTCAATAAGAGTTGATTTACAAAGTATTTCAAAACAAATTCCTGGAGCAACTACAAGTGCTATTAATAGAACTATAGATTTTACTAATACAAAGACTGTAAAAGAGGTAACAAAGGAATATACAGTGAAAAATAAAACTGTTAAAGGTACTTTGAAAAAGGTTAGAGCAAGGGGAAACTCTCTTTATGCTTATATATCTAGTACTGGACCAACTATTTCACTAGGGAACTTTCAACATACTCCGAGAAACTACAGTAAGAAGCCTAAAGCTGTTAATGTAAGGATTAAAAAAGCTGAAGGGTATAAGGTTATAAAAACTAATCCTAAAGCTTTTGTACAAAAGATATATGGAAGTGAGTCAGATATTTACATGAGGAAAGGGTCTAAAAGATTTCCTGTTATCAAACTAAGATCTTTATCTGTTCCTCAGATGATAGCAAATGAAAAGATATTAAATAATATACAAGAAGCTGCTCAAAAGAAACTTCAAGAAAGAATAAATCATGAGATAGAATGGAGATTAAATAAAGCAGCTTCAAAAAAAGGAGGTAAATAGGTGAATGATAATCTTATACTAGAGGCAATAAGGACATTTCTAATTAAGAATGTAGCTACTAAGATAAAATTAGAGAAGCCACCAGAAGAGGGAACTATAGATGATACAATTCAATTAGTTCCGCCAGCTGTTTATATAGGTTGGATACCTCCAAAAAACTATTTAGATGAGTTTGGTTATGATGTACCAGGGCTTTTAGTAATGGAAGATGGGGGAGAAGATGATGATGGAGAAGCTTACCTAAACATTAGGATTGGGGTTGCCACTTATGACGTAGGGGAAACTATAAATGGGCAACTTAAACCCAATACTAAAGGATACAAAGATACATTAAATTTAATCTCAATAATTAGGACAGAACTTTCAAGAAATATAAATATAGAGGGAGTTACGACAGTGGAAAAGCCTGTTAAATGGGGATTGTATGAAGAACAAAACTATCCCTTTTGGCATGGGTGGATAACATTTAAAGTTGTGACTCCTTCTTTAGTTTATGAGAATAATGATATAGAAAAATATTTATAAGGTGGTGTAGATATGAGTTATAAACATGGTATTTATAGTGATTTAATACCTAGTTCGATTAGTATAACCTCAGGGTCCAATATACCTGTTTATGTTGGAACCGCTCCGATTCATAGACTTTCAGAGTGGGATGAATATTTAAATAAGCCTTTGCTTATTTCTGGCTTAGAAGATGCTTACAAAAAGTTAGGATATAATCCTAACGATGATTTTATGGAATTTACCTTATCTGGTGTAGTGTATGCACATTTTAGTAATTCGATAAATCCAATAGGTCCTATAGTAGTTATAAATGTACTAGATCCTAATAAGCATAAAGCAACAGAGGAAACTACTAAATCATTAATATTAATAAATGGAATTGGAGCCTTAGAGGATGATGTGATTTTAGATTCTATTGAGATAGATGGGAAAACAGCAGGAACACATTATAAGGTTTCCTATTCAGGGGATGGAAAGGCATTGGTTGAAAGTATTGGCAATGGGTTAACGTCGCCAGTACAAGTTAGTTACATTAAGATTGACACTAGTAAGGTTGTAGCAACAGACATTATAGGAACTTACAACCAAAATGAGGATACATTAACAGGGTTGAAGTGTATAGATACTTTGTATGAAGAATTAAATGTTATTCCTGCAATACTTTCAGCTCCAGGGTTTAATCATATTCAGGAAGTAGAAAAAGCGTTAACTTCTTCTTGTACGAAAATAGGGGGAAGATGGGAGGCTATATGTGTTACTGATATAGACCCAGAAGAGGAAACAATAGATAAGGCTATAGCATGGAAAGAAGCTAAAGGATACATTTCGGTAAGAAATAAAGTGTGCTGGCCAAAGGGAAGAATGGGAACAAGAGATGTGTTTATGTCTATTTTAACTATTGTTAGAATGATGCAGACAGATTATATAGGAGATGGCGTCCCTTATGAAACTCCATCAAATAAGCAACTTGATATAGTATCAACAATAGCAAGTGATAAGATGATTAGAATTAACCTAACGAACGGTAATAAGTTAAATGAAAAGGGTATAACTACAGCTATATATAATGGTGGTAAGTATGTTCTTTGGGGTCCACATATGGCGAATTTTAAGTATGGAACATCTATAAAGGTGGAAGACATGTTTGATTCAAATATAAGGATGAATTTATATTTACTGAATGACTTCCAATTAAGAAATACGGATATAGTAGATACGCCTATGAGTAGAAATGATGTAGACGCATTAATCCACACAGAACAAAGTAAACTAAATGCTTTAGTTGCAGATGGTAAGTTATTATATGGAAAGTTTAATTTTCTTGCTAAGAATAACACAAATGAGGATATAATGAGTGGAGATTTTACTTTTGATACAGCAGTAACTAATACTCCACCTGGAAAGAGCTTAACGAATAGAATACAGTACACAAGTCAAGGCATTGACACATTATAGGAGGTGTGATAATTGAATGTAGTTAATAAAGTAATTAATTATAATGTGTATGAAAGAAAAGGAACAGCAGCAACAAAAATATGTGATTCAACGGGAGTGCAATTACCTTCAATAGAATATTTAACGGATACAATTAAGGGTGCTGGAATAGTTGGAGAAGTAGACTTTCCAAGTCTTTATCAACCAGGATCTATGGGGTTAACTATAAATGTTAGAGCTACAAATGACCAACTACCAATTTTAGTAGCATTAAAAGATGTAGAAATTAGATGGGTTACAGATGTGTTTGACACTAATAACGTAAGTGTAGGAGTTAATTCTCATAAAGCATTTATTAAATGTATTAATAAGAAGTTTGATGAGGGAAAACTTGAACCGGGTTCACCACAAGATGGAACCTTTGACTATGAAGTTTTTTCATATAAGAGAATAGTAAATGGAAAGACAGTAATTAATATAGATAAATTTAATGGAATATTTGAAGTTAACGGCGTTAACTTATTGAAAAATGTGAATGCAGCTCTATAAGGGCTGCTTTAATTATTGGAGGGATTAAAATGAGTATATTAAAATTAGGAAAACCAGTAGAAATAAATGGAGAAGTAGTAAATGAAATAACCTATGATCTTGAAGAATTAAGTGGAGGAGCTGTAGAGAATGCAATGAAGGCACTACAGAAAAAGGGGTATGTCCCAACAGTTCAGGAATTAGATCCTATAATGCAAGCTCATATATTTGCAGAAGCTTCAGGATTAGACTATGAAGATATAAAAAGATTGAAATATAAAGACTATATGAGAGCAACAGGTTGTGTAAGGGATTTTTTCATGGTAGATTCGGTGGATTCCCAACAAAAGAATACCTCCGAACAATAGTAACTCAAATTACTTTAGAGACATCGAACAGCAGAAAAGACTGTATGGACATGTCTCTTGTTGATTTAATAGAGTATTATGAAGATTTAGCAAATGAGGCAGATAGACAAAATAAAGAATATGAAAAGCATAGTAAGAGGTAGAGGGGGGAGTCCATGGCTAAGAATTTTGAAACTAATATAGTCATAGGAGGCAAAATAAACCCTAGTTTACAAAAGGCTTTCGCTAACGCTGGAGAATATGCCAGTAAAGCTGCAGGTATCATAGAAAAAACCAATTCTAGTATTAGCAACTCAGCAGAGATATTAGGAAATAAGATTTCTAGTGTAGGCAATATTGCTAAGACAATAAGCGTAGTAGGTGGAGCATTGAGTGGAGCAGCAATATTAGGCGGTAAAGCAATGTTAGATCAAGCAGCCAATTTAGAGCAATACAAGAATACGCTTAATGTTGTTATGAAAGACCAACAAAAGGCGGGTGAAATATTTGCTTGGGCTGTAGATTTTGCTAATAAAACTCCTTTTGAAACAGATGAAATAGTAGAAGCAACTGTAAAACTTCAAAGTTATGGGGTAGAAGCTCAAAAAACACTCCCTATAATCGGGGATATGGCATCAGCAATGGGTAAAAGTATGGATCAAGCAGTAGAAGCTATAGCAGATGCCCAGACTGGAGAACTTGAAAGATTAAAAGAATTTGGTATAACAAAAAACATGATAATTGAACAGGCAAATAAGAAGATGCAAGGCATTGAAATAGTAAATAATAAAGGGCAGATTACTAATCAGCAAAAATTTAATGAAGCATTAATGAGCCTCATGGAAGATAGATATAAAGGTTCTATGGATATACAATCTAAATCATGGAAAGGTATTATGTCTAATATTCAAGGAACTATTTCATCAGGCCTAGCTACAATAGCTGGTATATCAAAAAATGGTGAAATTATACCCAATAGTGCTTTTGATATAGCTAAACAAAAAGTTTCTCAATTAGCTGATAAGTTTTCAGAGCTTCAGGAAAGCGGTAAGTTTGAAGAACTTCAAAAGCAATTATCCAACTTAGCAAGTAATGGACTTAAAAAGGTTGAGGAAATAGTACCTAAGGTTATAGAGTTTGGACAAAAGGTTATAGATAATGGACCACAGATAATTAGTACTATTGATAAAATAGCAATTGGGTTTATTGGATGGAAGGCATTGAGTGGGATAGCTTCAGCAATACAAACTATTGGAGTATTATCTAAAGCACTAGGAACATTAAAAAATCAATATATACTATTATCAATAGCTAAATCAAAAGATAAAATAGAAACATTATATCTAATGGGTTTGTATGCAAAAGATGCTGTAGCAATGGGAATAAAAACGGCTGCAACATGGGCGCAGACAACAGCAACAAGTGCATTAAGTGCAGCTCATGGATTTTTAACAGGTACATTGATACCTGGAACTATTGCTATAGTAAGTGGAACAGCTAGTTTTATAGCTAACACAGCTGCGAAAGTTGCAAATGCAGTAGCAACTGGAACTATGACAGCTGCGACATGGGCACAAACAACAGCATCAGCAGCATTAAGTACAGCTTATGCATTTTTAACAGGTACATTAATACCTGGAACTATTGCAATAATAAGTGGAACAGCTAGTTTTGTGGCCAATACAGCCGCTAAAATAGCTAATGCTGTAGCAACTACAGCTATGACAGTAGCAACTGGAGCTTGGAATGTTATTTGTGGAATAGCTACAGGACTTACATGGGCTTTTGGAGCAGCTATAGCATTTTTAACTTCCCCAATTGGATTAGTTATTGTAGCTATAGTTGCATTAATTGGAATAGTATATTTGCTTTATCAAAACTGGGAGACAATAAGTGCTTCGCTAGTTAGCGTATGGCAAAATAACGTAGTTCCATTCTTTCAAGGGATAGCAAGTTGGTTTAACCAAGTATTTGAAGGAATAGGGAGTGGATTTAAAGGAGTTGTAAACTGGGTTATTGGTGGGCTTAATAAAATGATTGATGCAGTTAATTCTTTAAATATTAAAGTCCCTGATTGGGTACCACTAGTTGGAGGGCGTGAATTAGGCTTTAGTATAGCTAAAATACCTGCGTTTGCAAAGGGGGGAATAGCAACAGGACCTTCAATCTTTGGAGAAGCTGGTCCAGAAATGGCTATCCCATTAAAATATAAACATCCTAGATCAATAGCTTTACTACAAAAGGCGGCTCAAATGATAGGATTTACAAATGGAGAAGCAAGTACAGGAAATACATCTACTATATCAGAGAAAACTCCATTTAAATCAATAGATTTACTTAAAAAGGTTACACAAATGATGGGGTTATCAAGAGAAGAAAAGTCTAAAGATACATCTAATATTTTAGATATTAAAGTACCAAATATATTAGATGCACCTGCTCCATTAGAAGCTAAAAAGCCTAGGTCTATTTCACTATTTAATAAGAAAGCAGAGAAGCCAGAAGGAAGTCCTTCAGGAGGTGGAGGAAATACTTTTATATACTCTCCTCAAATTAATTCTAATAATCCTCAGGAGACTAAACAGCTATTAGAGGATGATTATGAAAAGTGGAAAGCATATATAGAAAGATACTTCCAGGAAGAAGATAGGGTGAGATTTGATGGATAATTACTATGTATATAAAACTTTAGAGGGTGATACTTGGGATAGTATCGCTCTTGATTTTTATGATAGTGAATTTTATGTAACTGAACTTATGAATGCTAATAAGGATTATATAAAAACATTGATATTTGATGCAGATATAGAATTAAAGATACCAATTATTGAAAAACAAAACACATCAACATTACCGCCATGGAAGAGGAGCTAATATATGAATATAATATATGAAAATGTTGATATTACAAGTGATATAAATATAAATTATGCAGCTATAGAAGATAGTGCAGGTGGCATAGCAGATAGTTTAGAGTTAATATTCAATGATGAAAATAAACTCTGGAGACAATGGAACCCTAGCAAGAATAATAAAATTATTATAAAAAATGATAATTTTTCAAGTGGGGTAATGTATTTGGATGAAATATATATGAAAAAAGGATTGTATAGGCTAAAAGCTATATCTACTCCTTTAAAAGCAAAAACTCCTAAAAATGCAACTTGGGAAAATATTAGTTTTAGTAAGTTAGCTAAAGATCTAATTAAGGATTTAGATTTGGAGTTGGCTACCTATAATCTTAATACTGACTGGATATATGAGAGAGTAGAACAGATTAATCAAAATAGTCTAGATCTCTTGAATATGAGATGTATATTGGAGGGATATAGGTTAAAAGTAAGTGATAATAAAGCTATAATTTATAGTGAGAATATATTAGAAAAATCAGAACCAGTTTTAAAATTAACTGAAGCGGATCTTCCAGCTAACTATGAATTTAAAAATCTATCTAGTGGTATATATTCATCCTGTTTAGTTTCAGATGTCTATAAAGATAGTATTATCAGTTATGAATATAAACCAGTAAATGCTCCACAAGGACCTATATTAAAGCCTAAAGTTAGAGTGATGAATCATGCAGAAGCAGAAAGATATTCTATGAATTTATTAAATTTCCATAATAAAAATGAAATTACTGCTTCACTATCTATACGATTAAATACCAATGTAGCTTCAGGAAATGTTATAGAGATTGTAGGTTTGGGTAACTTTAGTGGAAAGTATTTTGTAGAAAAAACTAAACACTATTTTACTGAGGACAAGACTAGTTTAAAAGCTAGAAAGTTAATGGAGGGATAAAATGAATAAAAGAGGTATAGTATCAACAGCAGATAATACTAAATCCCTAGCAAGAGTTATGCTCCCAGATCTTGATGGACTAGTAACTAGCGAATTACCTATAGGAGAACATATAGAGGAACTTAGCCCAGGAGATAAGGTGGTTATAGCTTTTTTAAACAATGATGTATCAGAGGGTGTAATAATAGCAAAAATGAGGTGATATTGTGGCTATAGCTTGTTTTGGGGATATGATTTTTAATGTAAGTCTTAATAAAATATATTCACTTAATGAATTGGCAATAACAAGTGGATTAAATATTGAGGAGCAGGAAGTTGAAGGACAAAAACCTTCAACATATATAAAAGGTTCACAGTTAGATGAAGTTAATTTTACAGTTCCTTTAATAGCTCAACAATCTATAAATATAAAGAGTGAAATTGATAAATGGAAGAAGATAAAAGAGACAGCTACACCTTATATGCTTTTACTAGCTAATAAGGCTGTAAGCCAAAATAAATTCTTGTTAGTAAATGTATCAGTTCAGGATGTCGTTCTTGATGTATCAGGAGACTATCAAAAAGCAAATATACAATTACAATTTAAAGAGTTTGCACGATATGGGAAAAAGGAAGAGGAAGATAATAGCGATAAAAAAAGAGAAAATACTAATGCAGATGCTGCAAAGTCAGCGGGTTCAAGTGGACAAAGTAGTTATCCAGGATACTTAATTATGTATAATCCTAACAAAAAAGATAACAATGTTGTAAAGATACAACAAAAACTTGGAGGGTTAACAGCAGATGGATATTTTGGGAATAATACTTTAGCAGCAGTTAAGAGGTTTCAAGGAAATAACGGCTTAAAACAAGATGGAATTGTAGGTCCTGCTACATGGGCTAAGTTGTTTGGGTAGGTGATTAGATGGAGTATAAAGTATCAGAAGGTATGAAGATAAATTGGAATGCTAAAGGAGCAGAAAGAATAGTTCAAAATGTGTATAATCTCCTCAATACTTTTAGGTATGAAGTTGCTTATAATAGAATTTTAGGAAGAAATCCCGCTAATTTAGATAAACCTACAAGTGATATGATACCACTAATTATTGCGGAGACATATGAGCTTATAACAGAATATGAGCCTAGAGCAACGATTATAAATGTTGAAGTTGTAAATAGTGAAGAAGGAAAGCCAACAATAGAGGTGGTGATAAGAGTTGAGTGAAGTTAATTTTATAGAAATAGATGCACAAAAGATAAATAATGAGCTTATAAATGCTTTTGAAGCTGCTATTGGAGAAACATTTTATCCAGCAGATGAGAGAAGAGTATTTCTTCAGCAGTTAGTACAAGTTATTATTGGACTTCAAAATGATATTAATGATAGTGCAAGACAAAACTATTTAAGATATGCAAGGAGAGAGAAGTTAGATGCAATAGGGGAGCTTTACGATACATTAAGACTTGAAGCGCAGAATTCAAAAATTTTATGTAGAATAACCCTTTCATCAGCTCAACCAAACGATACAAAAATAAATAAAGGTTTAAGGATAACTCCAGATGGAGTTATTTTTTTCGTTTTAGAAAATGATGTAATTATCCCTAAAGGAGCCATAAGTGTTGATACTGAATTCATAAGTATAGGTGCAGGGAGTAAATACAATGATTTTGTTCCAGGGCAAATAAAAAATATTGTAGATCCTAGTTTATATGTTCAATCAATAGTTAATTTAGAAACTTCTTATGGTGGTTCTGATACTGAAGATGATGAAAGGTACTTAGAGAGAATACGACTAGCTCCAAAAGCTTTTAGTACAGCAGGACCAGAGGGAGCATATGAGTATTGGGCTAAATCAGCAGATGTTTTAGTATCAGATGTATCTATAGACTCACCTTCTCCTGGAGTAGTAAGAATTATAGTCTTATTGGAAGATGGAGAGATACCTACAGAAGATATATTAGAAAAGGTAAGAGAAGTATGTAGTACAAAAGACAGGAGACCTTTAACTGATAATGTCCAAGTAGGAGTGCCAACTATAGTTAGTTACAATATAAATATTAAATATTACCTGGATAAATTATATAAAACTGAAGAATTAAAATATAGAAAGACAATTGAAGGGGATAACTTTGACTTTTCTAATGGGGCAATAAGGGATTATATAAACTGGCAACAGGAGAAGCTTGGCAGAGCAATAAATCCAGATGAACTAAGATATAGAATACAAACAGCAGCAGGATATACTAATTCAGATGGGAAAAATTATACTGTAGTTAGAAGAATAGAAATAACACTTCCCACTTTTGGAGAGATTGAAGCATCAGAGGTAGCTAAGGTAGGAACTATTAATGTTGTATATGGGGGGTTAGAATAAATGGACTTAAAGAATGTCAGTTTATTAGACCTCCAAACTACTCATATGAAAAACGATCCTACAACGCAAGCTCTATGTATTGCTTTAAATCCTAAATTTCAACAATTAGCTGAAGATGTAAAGAAAGTTTTGATATATTCTAATTTAGATAATTTAGATGAAAAGGCTCTTGATGAATTAGCATGGCAAATGGATATAACTTGGTACAACGCAAATGCAGATACAGAAATTAAAAGAAGTCTTGTAAAAAAGGCTATAAAAGTATTTAGACATATAGGTACTCCATATGCAGTAGAAGAGGTAATTAATATATATTTTGGAGACGGTGAAGTTCAGGAATGGTATGAGTATGATGGTGAACCATACATGTTTAAAGTTTTAATATCTAATCCTTCAGTAACTACGGATTTGGCAAATCAATTTATAGAAGTTTTAAATACAGTAAAAAATACAAGATCTCATTTAGAGCAGATTGTTATTTCTCTAAGTGCAGATCTTAATATATTTTATGGTGGAATAGTTCATGTTGGAGATAATATACAAGTAAGGCAGGTGGACAAATGAGTACATTCGGAGGAATTTATTTTACTAACAAAGGAAGAATGCTTCAATCTAAAGTTCAAACAGGAAACAATCTACTTAAATTTACAAGAATAGTACTAGGAGATGGAACTTTAGGAAGTCAATCTATAAGCGATTTAAATACGGTTATACATGAGATTAAATCTTTACAGATAAATAAACTAAAGATATTAACAGAGGGAAAAGTAGTTGTAGGAGGGGTATTTACTAATCAGGATTTAGCATCAGGATTTTTTTGGAGAGAGCTTGGGCTATATGCCAATGATCCAGACATAGGAGAGATACTATATTGTTATGGCAATGCAGGAAACTTAGCAGAATATATTCCTGGAGTAAATGGTTCAGATATATTTGAAAAAAATATTCAGGTAGTAGCATCTATAGGAAATGCTTCTAATGTTTCAGCAGTTATAGATGAATCTTTGGTGTATGCTACTTTAGAAATGTTAAGTGAGCATAAAGAGAGCGGAGATCATGATGGAAGATACTATACTGAAGATGAATTAGGCTCAACTACAATTGGAGCTAGCGGAGCTAAAAAGATAGGTATTCCATCAATAGCGGGAGTAGCTGGAAATGATGTAGAAACAGTTTTAGCTAATTTTAAGCTTTATGTTGATGCTGCTATACAAGGATTAGCGATAAAAGCACCAGTAAAGGTTGCGACAACAGTAAATATAACATTAAGTGGAACTCAGACAATAGATGGGGTAGCAGTAGTTGCTGGTGATAGGGTTTTAGTTAAGAATCAAACTACAGCTAGTCTAAATGGAATATATGTAGTATCAGCTACTTCATGGAGTAGAGCATCAGATGCAAATACGTCAGCAAAATTAGCTTCAGCTTTTGTATTGGTACAACAAGGGACATCTAATTTAGATTGTTCCTTTTTAATGACTACAGATGGAGCAATTACCATTGGAACTACGGCTATAAATTGGGTACAATTCTCGGGAGCTGGTCAAATAGTAGCTGGTGGAGGGTTGGTTAAGTCAGGAAACACTCTAGCGATAGGTGGCGGGGCTGTTAGTGATGGAATGATAGGAGTTAGGACTATTAATGACGCTACCCCACAGACTTCAGGGGCTGCTGATAGTTTAACATCTTTACTAGGACAGCTAGCAAACATGTTAAAGCGTGTAACAGGTGGGGCTAGTTGGTATACAACACCATCTGTTACATTAGTTGACGCAAAAAATCATATATTTGCAGATGCGCCCCACACTGGACATGCGCCTAGTGGATATGGACTTGGAGGAGTTGCTAAGAGATTAGCTACAGGCTACGATTTAAACACATTAACTAATAATGGGTGGTACGATGTAAACAACGCAACAAATGGAGTTCCCGAAATCGGTACTGGGTGGACAAGTGTAATTGTAGTATGTTCGGGCGACCCTAAGTACGTAACACAATTAGCCTTTGATATGACTAACACCAGCGGGAATATGATGTGGATTAGAAAAAGTCATAGCTCGGGGCTTGTTTGGACACCTTGGGAAAGAATACTAAACAAGAATTATGCTGATACGCTTTACGCGCCTAGTGGGTTTGGGTTAGGTACAATAGCCCAAATAGTAACTGGAGATTGGAACAGTTATACCATAACAGGTTTTTATAGAGGTAGCAATTTAACTAATTCCCCACCGTATAAATCGGGGTTGCATAGCAGCTCAAAATGGTGGTACGTTATGGTTGCTAAACATGATAATAATTATGTATCACAATTAGCAGTAGAGTACATGTCAGGTGATATATACAATAGAGTCAATTATGCGGGTACATGGACAGCTTGGAGAAAATCTATAACGCAAAGTGACTTAGGCGACATGGGAGCGTCTAGCACCTTAAATTCTGTAGACTTAAATAACATAATAAGTACAGGCTTTTACCAGGTGACTCCAGGTTGCGTAAATGTACCTGACGAAGGTTTTTCTAATGCTTTTTTAACCGTTGTAGGATCTAATGTAACAGCTACTACTCAAACCATAGTATCTTTCGACGACGTAAATGGCACAGCTAGATTGGCTACAAGATCAAGAGGTCTTACTGGGGCATGGACGGATTGGAAAGTAGCGGGAGCTGATAACTACAAACTAGTTAACGCTGACGGAAGCGGGTTAGTATCTTCTGAAAAAGACTTAAATAACTATACTAGTACTGGATTTTATGCGTTAAGTATAGCGTCACCTCTAAATTGGGGCGGCGGTGGAGCTTACGGCATATTGCAAGTAACCACAGAGTCAAACGGCGCAGTTAATCAAGTTTTGTGGCAAAGAAATAACTATCCCGTATGGAGGAAAAAAGCTTCTTCCGTTGGGTCTTGGAGTTCATGGGATTATATAATGACACAAGCTTACTCAGACGCCCTATATTTGCCTAAAAACACCCCTATGCCTTTAGTAGCTGGAGGTAATAGCGCGGGAGTACATTACAGAGACGTAGCGACGTACAATAACAACAATACAAGTGTTACAGGAATCTTAAAAATTAAACTTCCTAAGAGCTGGTCTAATACCATGCTTGATCTAGTTATAAAGGGTCATACTCATGGGGGAATTGGGTCAGGAGCCTGGGAACTTAGACTAGGTGGTTATAACTACGCTTCGGGTCCTATTTGGCAACAATTATCAGCTGTACTTAATAGGGAGGCACCTTTTACACAAGTACGTTTCGCTCATGATGGCACAAATTGTTGTATCCTATTGGGTACTTTAACTACGACATGGAATTACCCCAAATTAATAATATCTGAAGTTTTAGCAGCATTTTCTAACCAAACTGGCTGGGATACTGGTTGGGACATATCGGTTATAGCTAGTGAAACAGGATTAACTAACATACAATCATTAGATGCTAGCTTAAGTAATCAATCATATGCATTAACACAACCTAGCGGAGCTGCTAAAGATCCAGGTACTACAGACCTAAACGCTATGACAAGTACAGGCTTTTATAGGCTACAAGGTAGTAACTATACTAATGGACCTACTTCCGCTATATACGGTACTTTAGAGGTTGTTTACGGAACAAGTACAGGACTAGCACAAACTATATATTTTGATAGTGGGGATATATTGAACAGGGCGAAATCAGGATCTACCTGGTCAAGTTGGGGGAATTTACAGCGTTATCAATTAACTAGTGCAGACGGTACAGGTAAGTCCTACATGGGTACATCTAATTTCAATACAATGCTAGCGCCTGGTCAATACACTATTGACGGTACATGCGACAATAATCCAAGACAAGGCACCTCAGCTAGAGGAATATTAGAGGTTAAAAAGCTAAACACAGGGAGAATTATACAAGAGTTTACTTACGATCAAGATTATATAGGATCTTACGGAGGTTGTAGGTATACGAGAAGCTACAACCCAAGTACTGTTACATGGTCTAATTGGGTTGAGTCTATAGACGGTAATAGTAACATACAGCAACTTCAATTAACCACGTATGACGGTTTTCCTACAGCGTCAGGGGTTACGGATTTTAATAACGTAACGCAAACAGGTATATATGCAATCTCTTCGACTACGGCGATAACTAATGCGCCTTTTTCGGGGGGAATATACGGAGTATTATTTGTACAAAAACGACTTCTTGCAAGTGGACTTTTAAGCCTTGTACAAACTTACGTCGATACGAACTCAGGTCAAACATACACTAGAACATTACATAGTAATGTGTGGAAAACATGGAGAAGAAGTATAACTGACGATGATTTTGTAAACTCATTAGGAGCCAGTGGGTATCAAAAGTATCCTGGAGGAAAAATTGAACAATGGGGCAGTTTATCAATCACACCTACTACAGTTGGGGCTACGGTATCCCAAACAGTAAACTTCCCAATAGTGTTCCCTAACGCTTGTAGATCTATAGTGATTGTACCCCATGGAGCGATACCTTTAATGATGGACGCGACACCATCTTCAATGCAAGCCGCTAATTTCATAGCAAACGTAAGAAGAACAGACAATAATAATCCGATATCCGTAACCTGGTTTGCGGTAGGGCATTAAGGGGGAGAAAAGATGTTTTTTTTAGTAGGACTAGCAGAGGATAATAAGTTGCAAGGGTTTTATCCCCTTGATATGTTGGATCTATATAAGGATTTACCAGATAAAAGTATAAGTATAGACGGAGAGCTGCATCAATATTTACTAAATGGATTATATAAATTTGTAGGAAAAGAAGTCTATCCACCAATATATACGATAAAAGACAAGGATTTATTTGAAGAAATAGAGGCGGAAGAAACAGAGACTATAGAAATACCAAAATCTAATTTAGAGATAGAAGTTGAAAGTCTTAGAAAAGAGAATGAAAGTTTAAAATTAGCTATGGTTGAGCTTGATACACAAAGGGAGAAAGATAAATTAGAAACCCAGTTAGCAATTGCAGAGCTTACAAGTACATTGTTAGGAGGTGAGTAGAGTATATGGTAAAACTTTATGTTGATTTGATACAAGCTGGATTATGGACCATAGATAAAGTACCTAGTACATGGAAAACAAAAGTTGAAGATATATTAAACAAAACTGAAGAAGAAGATTAAAATTGATTCTTTACATGGAAACACCAGTTCGCTATAATGGGGTTAGTAATTTGATTTGAGTTGTTATCAAGGAGTAGATAAATGATGAAATTAATTGCACAAGAGATTGAGGTCATAGCATGGTTTACTAAAGCTGGAGAAATAAATCCAGTAAGATTTAGGTTGAAGAATGATGATAAATCTAATTCAGTAATTAAAGTTGATAAAGTAATTTCTTATGAAGAGGAAAAGTTGGCAGGGAATCCAATGAAGGTATTTACGTGCCAGAGCCTTATTAATAATGTTATGAAAGTCTATGAATTGAAATTTGAAATATTAACCTGTAAGTGGCTGCTGTGGAAGATATAAAGAAGTAAGTAGAGAGTTGATTAAATCAGCTCTCTTTTATTTTATAAAAATAAAGGGAGGTGCATCATGCCAGTTTCAGACGGGGTAGCAAATTTATATATACAGTTAGGGGTTGCGGGAGGGGCATTACTTATAGTGCTTATATCTATAGTCTTACAGTTTAGATATAATAGCAAAACAAGTAGCTCATTACAGGCAGTAATAAGCCAAGCTCAACAAACAATAAATCAGGCACAACAAACTCAAACAGAGGGAAATAGTAATAAAATTGAAAAGCTATGTGATAAGATTGATGGTCTGATTACAAGTAATGCAAGTTATACACAAAAGTTAAATGAGGTTTTGTTGTCAAATGATAAAGATCAAAAAGTAACTATTAGCTTACTGGATAATATTCTTACTACAGTCACAGATACACAGAAAAGAGTTATAAGAATAGATGATAGAACCTATGGATGTCTAGGAAATTACAAAAAGGATAATGAGGAGGAATAAAAAATGAGTGATAAATTATTAAGTTTAGTTTGGGAATGGAGATATATAGTTATTGTGGTGGCTGCTGTAGCAGTTTATTCATTGTTTGAGTGGCAAAGGGCCAAGGTAAAGGCGTATTCTTTAATGCTTCAGGCTAAAAGACTAGCTAAAGATGCATTTCTAAAGAGTGGAAAGCAACAAGAGGAATGGGTAGTTAAAAAAATGCAACAATTTCTACCTAAGCCTATAACATTATTTATAAGTGAAGAGTTAATGTTTAAGATAGTTGATTTTCTATATGTTAAAGCTAAAGATTATATAGACGATGGAGAATTTAATAATAGTGTATCAGAGTAGTTAAGGAGCTTTAGGGCTCCTTTTAAATTATAAAAATATAAAATCTAGGAGGAATATATTATGAATATTCAAAGGCAATTAATATCAGTGAACTATTCAAAAGGAGTAACTATAAATCCAAAATATATAGTTATTCATGACACAGATAACAGAAATAGAGGAGCTAATGCAAAGGCAAATAGAGACTATTTTGCTAATCATCCAGATGCTCAAGCTTCAGCTCATTATACTGTAGACCAAGATAATATTATTCAAGTATTAGAGGATATATGGAGAGGGTGGCATTGTGGCGATGTCTATAATCCTAAAATAAATAATTCTAATAGTATAGGTATAGAACTTTGTGTTAATGAGGACAATGATTTTGCTAAGACATTAATAAATGGAATTGAGTTAACTAAGTATTTAATGAATAAGTATAATATACCAGTAGAGAATGTGATAAGACATCATGATGTTTCTGGAAAGATATGTCCTAAGTATATGATACAAGACCATCCTGAATTATGGGGTCAATTTAAAGAAGCAGTAGGAGGAAAAGCTATAGGAAATATTGTAGTGACTACACCAGTGCAAGATGATCCAATATCAAAAGGAAAGAGATTTATAGGGGATAGGTGCAAGGAGCTTCAAGAAAAGTTAATTGCATTAGGATATGACTTAGGAACATATGGAGTAGATGGAGATTTTGGAAAGTTAACATATAATGCACTTCTTAAATTTCAAAAAGATAATGGATTAGTGGTAGATGGTTTAGCTGGTACTAATACATTTAATAAATTATATGAATTACTTTCAAATAAAACAAAGATTAAGGAATATGATTTTAGAAGATTACAAGGATTTGTTGGAGTAAGTCAAGATAATATTCCTGGATCAATTACATTAAGCAAATGTCCTTTAGTTAAGAAAGGTTCTTCAGGAAATGTAGTTAAATGGCTGCAAGATAGATTAAATTATTTAGGGTTTAATTGTGGGGCTGTAGATGGAGTTTTTGGAGAAAAGACTAGAGCTGCAATAGTAGCTTTCCAAGTATCAAGAGGATTATCAGCAGATGGAGTAGTTGGACAAAATACTTGGAGAAAGCTTTTAGGTATATAATATAAAAGCTCCTACATCTTTAGAAGTGTAGGAGTCAAGATTGCTATTAATAAGAGTAAAAATATATTAAGAATAAAATATAGACATGTATTGCTAAAAAGTAATATTTCTTAGATTTATTGTTGCAATCCTGAATATTTTTAGACAATATGTTCCCAAAATTGATATATTTCATAAAATATATGGAGAATATTTTATAAAAGGTGATAAACATGGAGGGAAAAAAATGCTTAACAAATGTGTAAATAATAATAAGTGTTGCACTCTTGTATTTAGAAGTGGAACCAATGCTACTGGTGCCACCGGTCCTACTGGACCCACTGGTCCTACAGGGCCTGGAATAGGAGTAACTGGACCTACTGGTCCAACAGGAGCAACAGGAGCAACAGGAGTAACAGGAGCAACAGGAGCAACAGGAGTAACAGGAGCAACAGGAGCAACAGGAGCAACAGGAGCAACAGGAGCAACAGGAGCAACAGGAGTAACAGGAGTAACAGGAGCAACAGGAGCAACAGGAGCAACAGGAGCAACAGGAGCAACAGGAGTAACAGGAGCAACAGGAGTAACAGGAGCAACAGGAGCAACAGGAGCAACAGGAACAACAGGAGCAACAGGAGTAACAGGAGCAACAGGAGCAACAGGAGCAACTGGAGCAACTGGAGCAACAGGAGCAACAGGAGTAACAGGAGTAACAGGACCTACAGCTGAGAATGTTGGATGTGATTGTACCGCTCAAATTGAGAATGTATTGGAACAAATCGCTACAGCTGCTGCTACCTCTGGAGATCCAGTTGGGCTTCAAATAAATGTAGAAAATGGAGGAACTGTAGTTGGGACTGTTAGTAATCCTGCACAGGTAGGTGACGGAATAATAACATTAGATAATGGTGATATAATATCTTTATGCAAAATAGCATGGATAAGAGTTACAGGAGGAGATTCTTTTGAATCCCTTGGAGGTATAACTCCATTAGATTTACCTGAACCTACTGTAACAAGTTGTGCAGAAGTTTGTGAAGCTGCTATTAGAGGTAGTTTAGCAGTTGGAACAGAGTATAGCATAAGGGCAGGTGGAAGCTCTACTGGTAATAGAGTTATTAATGACATTGCTGTTGGAGTAGCATTTGCTGGAGTTTCGCCTACTAATACAGATACTGCAATAGCAACTTGTCATATTGAAGTAATTAATCCTTAAAATAGTAACTAATTATTCATATAGCCTCCTATTATAGAAATGAATAAAAGTTTATTTATTCTTGTTACTATGATGTTTAAAATGTTAAATTTTAAACAAATATTTATAATACTCTTGAGGATATAAATATATAAATGTAGACATTATTAATGTATGTAGAAATTTATTCGAAACACCTAAAAAATAGATTTGATAATGATATGCAAATATCAAGATGTTGTTGGATAGAACACTTGAAGAAATTTCTTAGATTGTAATATAAATATAGGAGCTCCTGCATAAATTAAGATACAGGAGCTTAACTTAACACATTATATTTTAAAATTGTTACTCTATCCAATCTTCATCTTTTGACGTTGATACTCTTTCACCTTTTTTAGACATAATGAGTTTTTTATTTGAATCTATCCCAGCATAAAATACTTCTGAAATATCTTTTATCTTACTTTTATTTAGGTTATCTAATAACCATTTTTTATTTATTCCTGCTATATCCAAGTTTCTTTCAATTAAATTCCCATCAATTATTAAATCTTTTAAAAAGCCCCCACTCTGAACGGTTATATTCATGTCATAAGGGGTTAAAGGCTTCTTATCTCCTTTTAATAAAACAGATATTTTTCCATCGCTCTCCATTATTGCAAAGTCAATATCAGATAAGTTGAACACACTCTTTTCTCTTAGTTTCATCATAAGTTCACCTATTGTTACTCTAAGCTTCTTCATATTTTTATCTAGTATAGTACCATCTTTAATTAATACAATTGGCTCTGAATATAAAAATCTTCTTATTTTAAAACTTTTTAAGGTTATATAGCTAGCCACTATAGTTAAAATAGAAAATGATACTAAGGCTGTTATTTCGGATATTATTGGTGAATCTTTATCAATTACTGCATTAGCAATCATCGATCCCATAGAAACTCCCATTACTAAATCCAAAAAGTTCATCTTAGAAATAATTTTTGTACCAACCATTCTACTTAGAAATAAAGCTATAAAATATACAAAAACACATTTTGCAATTGTTATTATAAAAACATTACCCATATATTTAATAACTCCTCATATATTTAAAATATAATTCAGTTCCATTCAAGCTTCTTTCACATGTATTATGAGTTAAAAAACTTTAGTTTATTTACTGACTCTATATTGCAATTAGTCTGAGAATATATTATCTTCTCGGAAAAATTTTTTTTGTTCTCTCATATCTACTTCAATATTTCTAAAACACGGAATTTCAAGTTTCTTCCCTATAATAAATAATGATGTAAAGTGGTATAGGCAGAAAGAATAAAATAAAGCTCCTGCATCAATTAAGATACAGGAGTGGAGATGATATTTATAGCTTATTCAACTAAGTATGACCTTAGTATAATATATGCAGATTAAAAAATTATTGCCACAACCAAGGAAACTAATCCTAGGTTGTGGCTTTTTTTATTTATTCGCGTATATTCAATCTTTCTTTTAAAGCAGTTTGGAGAATCTGAGAGAAATTAAGTTTTTCACCTTCAGCTAATTTATTAAGCCAATAAGGGATAGTTAGAGTTTTCTTAGTTGCTTTGTTCTTCATTTCGTTTCTTACATCATTCATGTAAACAGTTATAGGGACTATAAATTGCCCTTTAGCAACTTCTAAATTTTCTGGCTTAGTGGCTTCAGGAATATCTTCATTATCATCTTCCATATTCCATAAAAACAATTCTAATGCATCTTTAGCCATATACATAGACTCATCTAAAGAGTCACCTTCAGTTATACATCCAGGTAAATCGGGGAATGTTATACAATACCCACCTTCTTCAGCTACTTCAAAAATTGCTGGGAAAATATACTTTTCTTTATTCATATTTACTCACATCCTTTATTAATTTATACAACCTTTATATTTAAGCTTTCACAAGCTAGGGCTATTTAAGCCCCGCCTGTTTAAGTATACTGTTCATTGTGCCTATCTTAATGTCTCCTGAGTGGTTGGGTATCTGTACTTTACCTTTTTTAGTAGGATGTATCAGATGTATGTGTGAACCTCGTTGATTTTTAATTTCCCAACCATCATCTTTTAAAATTTTAAGTATTTCTCTAACTTTCATCTCCTTCCTCCTTACAAGTATATTATAACACGTATAAATAACACGTGTCAAATGTTTTTTGGAGAAATTATGAAGAAATTTAAAAAAATAAGCCTAGAAAAATAGGCTTAAAACTAAACTAAAAAGTCCTAATAAAATAACAGATAAGATAGATAAATATATGGCTATGTCTAATCTAATATAACTTTTTGTTTTCATAAAATACACCTCATTAAAGTTTGGACAAATTATTTGAAAGATATACAAAATAACCCAAACATGATATATTAAAATAGAAAATAAAGGGGGATTTGTATATGCATAAAAAAATAGCTTTATTACTTATATCATTAATAGTGATGGTTGGATTAGTTGCTTGTGGCAAAGATAATGATACTTCATCAAAGGATACCAAAGAAGAGGTTAAGCAAGAAGAGACAAAGAAAGATGATACAAAAAAGGAAGAGGTTAAGGAAGAAAATAAATTAGATAAATTAAAGCAAGCATTTAAAGATGCAGGCTTACAAGTTGGAGATAATGAAACGTTAGCTTTTGATATGGTAGGAGCAACAAGTGGATATAAATATAAGTTAGATGGTGAACTAATAGAAACATATTACTATGATTCAAATAACTTAACTGAAGAAGGTAAAAAGAAAGTAGAGCAAGCAAAGAATGGTTCTATAGATGTATCTGGGTTTAATGTACCAGTGATTTATAAAGATGGACTAATGTTAGGAAGAGTTAATGACCATAGTAAAAAAGATAAAATATTAGAAGTATTCAATAATTTTAAATAGCAATAAGCTCTAGTATAATTTACCTCGATGTTAAATATACTGGAGCCTAATATTTATTATATATAAATATTAATTTTCATCTTTGTGTTTTATATTCCCAATATATCAAAGGGGTGTTAAAATATAACTATATATGGAGGGAATATGATGGGAAATTTATATTACATTACACTATATTTACTGGGAGTAAATAATAAGTTGCTTATTGATATTATTAATATTGTACCAAAAAAAGAATTAAGCAAACTTTTTACAGAAGAATGTTTAAATTTTCAGTTTAAATATTCTTTAGATTTAAGTAAAGTTTATTCAGCACTAAATGATAAATCAAATGTATACAAACAGAGGATTAAGGCTCAGGAGATAATAACTAAAAGTAGGGAATTAGGCATAAAAATAATACCGATAAATAGTCGTAATTATCCAAAAATATTAAAAGAAATAGATAATCCTCCAGCTATTTTATATTTAAAAGGCAAAAATATAGTAAAAGATGATGAGAAGTCAGTAGGGTGTGTGGGGACTAGAGTTCCAACTGAATTTGGAACTAGAGCGGTCGCTTCAATAGTTAGTAATCTTACTAAAGAAGGATTTACAATAATTAGTGGTTTAGCTTACGGAATAGATAAAGAATCTCATGAAGCTTGCTTAAATAATAATGGGAAAACAATAGCTGTATTAGCTCATGGGCTAGATACTCTTTACCCGAAGGAGCATAGTGATTTAGAAGAAAGAATACTAAAAAATGATGGGACTATTATATCTGAATATCCTGTAGGAACTAAAGCAGATAAATTTAGATTTGTCGATAGAAATAGAATAGTTAGTGGATTATCTAAAGGCTTAATTGTATTTGAAGCTAAGGAGAAAAGTGGGACAATGCATACAGTTAATTTTGCATTAAGTCAAAAAAAGAAAGTGTTTTGTCCAGTGCCAGTCAAGAAGGAAGAACAAACGCTAGGCTTATATAAGCTATTAAATGAAAAAAAAGCTATAGGGATAAAAACAAAAGATAATTATGATGTTATAGTTAATGAACTCGGTTATAAAGTTAAAAATGATAAAGATTTAATAATGAGAAATAAACACGAAAAGATGTCAAGCTTAATAAATACTGAAGATGGTCTGTTGAAAGAAATATATACGCTTACTTTGGATAAGCGAGCAAGTTTTGGAGTTGAAAAAGAAGTCTATGAAAACTTTAAAAGCATATTAAGTGAGAATGATTTAAGTTTAAAAGAGTTTTTTAATGCTGTCATATTAAATATAGTTAAAAATTATAAGAAGGGGAAAAGAGATGAATAAGGCGATTATTATTTCAACTGAAGTTTACTCAGATTTAGATGAAGATGGTAGGGTAGAACTTGTAGAAATTTTAGAAGACTTAATTGAAGAGGAAAATCAGGTGTGTTTTGTCTCTAGAGATGCCAAGAAGTTAAAGGACATAAAAGAAGAAATAGGAAATGATAAATTTTACTATAAATTAAGATATCAATTAGACGATACAATGAAAAAAAATACTGGCAAAGAACACTATTTCGTAGTTTTGGGAAATAGAGATGTAGATTTTCTGTTTGCAGTAAGAAATAAATTATTGTATTTAGTTCCTGAATGGACTGTGCATATAAATGAGAAATCACAAAAGTATGGAATTATGATTGAAGATCTTGAGATGTTTGAAGAGGTTATAAAGGCAATTAATAATCAAAATGAGTGGTACTATTCAGCGGAATTACCCGATGGAACTAAAGTATATTCGTTGATTTGTGCACATAGTAGAGGATCAATACCTTCAGATGAGAAAGAAATTGTTGAGGGATTTGAAGACTTTTTAAAAAGAGGAAATGGAAAGTATTACAAGGTATTGTTGTGTCACTTTCTTGCATCAATATCAAACAGTAAAGAATTTAGAGATATAAATTGTTGGGGAATTATGCCTTCTTCTGGATTAAGCTTAAATAAAGATATGCTGGAATTTAAAGAAAGAGTTAGATATTTTATGGGAGGGAAAATTCCTAAAGCCTTGCAAGATAAGCCATTAGAGAATAATATCTTTGTTAGAAATGAGGCAGTTACCAAATCTCATCATACATCTGTACTACAAAGAATAAATCAAGGAGCTACAAGACATCTTTCGACTATAAACATTAATCCAGCTTACTATGATAAAAAATTAAAAAGTAAGCTAAAAGGAAAAAATGTTTGTATATTTGACGATTATTTAACTCATGGAAATAGTTTTGAAGCTTTAAGAAATTTATTAAAAGAGGCGGGTGCAGATAAGATAATATTCGTATCTTTAGGGAAATTTAGGAGAGATTACATATATCAAGATTATGAAATTAATGGAGATGTGTTTGAAGCACAAGGTTTTGATTATGTAATATCACATAAAGAAATTATACAAGATGATGAGTATAACGATGAAGCTAGGGAAGAATTGACTGAACTTAAAAATATATTTACAATTAAAGATCATAAATAAAAATATGTTTAAATTAAATATTTAAAGATAATAAAGAAATTTATAAAAGAGAAAAAGCCCTACAGTAGGGCTTTTTAACGTATATCTTAAATGAGCTAGTTCTTCTGTTCCTATGTCTGTTAATAGACCTTTTGACTTACCAGTAGGCATAGTATATCTTTGACTAAGATATCTAATTGATGCACTTAATTCTCCGTCAGGTCCTCCTAGTTGAGTTAAGATTAGTTTAGCAAAACGTAAGTCAGGTTGTTTTATGTCCACAGGATACTCTAGTCTTTTTTCATAATACCACATAAAAATTTTCCCTCCAAATTCTAATCATTAAATTTACGTTCCCAAGGCCAAGGACCAGAAACCCATTGATCCCAATCTTTCGCAGTTTGTAAACCATAGTTAGTTAGTGGACCATATTTCTTTTCATATTCTTTTCTTAAATCCATAAGTTCTTTTGATAAGCAGTTAAAGTATTCAAGGGCATCTTTATTATCTTCATAGTTATCAAGATATAGATTTACATCAACAAGACTAAATCCAACTTCTTGAATTTTTTTTAGTAGATCTTTTTTATCCATTGTAATCCTCCTAAAGTAATTGTTTAGCATAAGGTTTGTCTAAATCTCTAAATATAGTTCCACGCTTTAGAGAAGTGTCTGCATCATAGACATTTTCAAAAGGCTGAAGTCTTACATAGGCTTTAGCATAATCCATTTTGTGTTCTTTATGAGATTTACTCGAATGTCTTTCGTTATTATCATACATAACATGGGCCTCCTAAATTAAATTTACTTATATTACCAATCAATACAATTTATGAAGTTGTACTTGTTATTGTTACAAATAGAGGAACACATTAACCTGGAAATGGAGTTAATATTGGTGAATAAGGTGAATTTAATTCTCTCATTCTTTGGTCGAACATATTTACAGAGCTTATTATAAGTCCATAAAGTATCTCACGTCTGAATTTTGGATCAACATCAGTTGTTCCTTCCTCATATTCACGAGAAACTTGTACAAATCTTGAATAACCAATTTTAGTAAATTGAAGGAGAGTAAAAAAATTAAAAATACTAGACAAATTTGCATCTATTGCCGGATTACGAAGCTTAGTTACATCCCCACCTTGATATTTAACCACTGTTTGATCTATAGTTTCCTGGGTAGCTTTAATTAGAAGTAGATAAGCAACTATTCCTGTATAACATGCGTAAAGTTGGTCACTAAGAAGAACTAATTCTCCCATATCATGTCTATATTGGGCTGGATCAAAGTTCGTAGAATCATCAGAAGACTGATTATTTTTATTTGAATTATTAGAAAAATTGTCTTTATTTACATCAGGGGTATTATTATGTTTAGATTTCTTAGTATCTTTTGATCCACTAGGTTTATCACGCTTCTTAGACACTTATTTTGCCTCCTAATATTTCTACAGAGAATTTCTGTTTTCTTAATATATACTATTTATTATTTATAAAATGGGTTCTTGGAGTTTTAACATAGTTTACATCTTTGATTAACATTCATTTGTTAAATTGATATTAGAAATAAATTTTGGAGGATGATTTTGTGGAATTAAATTTTGCAGTAATAAGTGATATACATGTAAAAGCTCATAATTCTAAAGAAGATGAAAAACTTGATTTAGCATTAAGCCGATTGAAAGAATATCAACAAAATTTAGATGCATTAATTATTACTGGAGATATAACTAATAGTGGAAGAGAGAAAGAATACAAGAAGTTTAACAAGATTTATAATAAGTATTCAGAGTTTTTAGGAGAAAAGATATTTCTTATGGGTAATCATGACTGCTGGGGTGGGGTATCTATTAAAGTAGCTCAGAAAAGATTTAAAGATAATTTAGATGAAGACATCAATTCACACAAAGTCATAAAAGGGTATCATTTCATTTCAATAAGTACAGAAGGAAAAAGATTAAGTGGACTATTTAGTAAAAAACTTTTGGCTTGGCTTAAAAATGAACTTGAGGTAGCTAGGGATGATGATTATAAGAAACCTATATTTTTAGGGGTTCATCAGCATATTGAAAACACTGTTTATGGAAGTGTGGCTTGGGGAAACAAGGATTTATATGAAGTTTTAAAGGACTTCCCCCAAGTAATAAATTTTTCTGGACATTCTCATTACCCCTTGAATGATGAAAGAAGCATTCATCAAAAAGACTTTACTTCTGTAGGTGCTGGCTCGACTAGCTATATGGAGTTAGAAAAGGGGAAGGTAAACGGGACAATTCAGCCAAAGGCAGGCAAGGTATCACAAGGATTAATAGTAAAAGTATCAGAGGATAATGTGGTAAAGATATCTACTATTGATTTTACAAAAAACCAAGTTAATGAGGATAGATGGATAATAAATGAACCATGGAATAAGGATAACTTTCTATATATAGATAATAGAAGGAATTTAAGAAAAAAGCCTTATTTTAAAAAAGAAAGTTCAGTTCACATTAAATATGTTACTAACAATGTTGCAAAGATAAGTTTCACTCAAGCTATGCATGAGGATTTCATTCATTCCTATGAGATTAGCGTAGTTAATAGAAAGAACAATAAAGAGTTTAAAAAGATGATGATTTTTTCAGATTTTTATATGGAATATATAAAGTCGAGATTAAGCTTTAAGATAAAAGGGCTTTTTCCAAACACGGAGTATACTGTCAGAATAAAAGCTATAGAATCATTTGGAAACAAGAGTGAAAACTATCTGCAGACTGACTTTAAGACTTTAAGTATAGCTGATTCTTTAATAAACTTTAACAAGCTTCTCTCAATATCAAGAATAGAAGAAAACAGTATAGATTTTGATTAAATTTATATATATGTTTAAAAACCTACAAAATATGTGTAAAATACTAATGAAGCAAAATATGGAGTAGGAGTGATTGTTATTTTTGAAGTTTTATTAAGGGTTAAGAATTCTTTAATCAACGATGCAATAGAAAAACTTGAGATTTTAGGGGTATCATCTACCTATTATGATGTACCTTATGAGGTTACAGTTGATGATAACGGGTATGGGTATTTTGAAAAAGAGGATAAAGAGATAGATTTACATGTATATTTTTATGATGAGGATAGGTCAGAGGCAGAAAGTTTAGTAGATAAGATAAAAGATGAATTTGAGATTAAAGAGACTTTGGAGCTAGTAGAGGTTTCAGAAGACAATTGGCAGCAAAGTTTTGAACCTATAGATTTAAATAATGGATGGATAATAGCAGAAAAGGATTATTCACCAAATGGTTTAAATAAGATTAATTTTGAATCTCAAGGATCTTTTGGAACAGGTCTTCATGAAACTACTCAAGACTTGTTACGTTATATTTTAGATAGAGATTTTAAAGGGGAGTCAGTTTTAGATCTAGGAGCTGGTTCTGGAATTTTAAGTTTAGCAGCTTCTATAAAAAATGCGGATAGAGTAGTTGCTTTAGATATTAGAGATGTTACAGAAGAAGTACTGTATAATGCATTGTTAAATAATGTTGACAACATAAAAGTTGTTATAAGTGATGTTACATCAAAGACTTTTGGAGTTTCAGGCAAGTTTGATGTTGTGTTTATAAATATTGGAGGTGAAGAAACCTTATCTTCAATGGATTTTATAAATGAAGTATTAAAAGCAAATGGTGTATTATTCGTTTCGGGTATGGTTGAGTGGAGTAGTGAAAAAGTTTTAGACATAGTTAAAAGCTACGGATATACCTTAGATAAAAGTACAAAAACAAATGAGTGGATAACAGCTGTATTAATAAAAAATAAATAATATTATTTGAGCTTTCAGCATAAATATAGTACAGTAATAATTTTTTAGGGGACGGTTATGATAAATATTTCAATAACCATTGATGTTAAAAATCCTGGTGAGGTAGCAGCTAATCACGGAATTCCTGGTTTTGTTCCACAAGACTTGATTAGGGGGAAGGTGGAGAGTGAAATTAAAAGTACTATAATAAAAAAACTTAAAGTTGCACTTGCAGATGAACTAAGGAGAAATGGTGTTAAGTGTAATATGAATATAAGCTAAAATTAAAAGATGAGCATTTTCATAAAGTGCTCATCTTTTCTAAACTAACTTTTAGCTTTTTCAACCTTTAGAGTTTTTCCTTTTATCGTTGCATTTTTTAGTTCTCTTAAAACTAAATCACCTTTACCATTCATAATATCAACATAGGAAACATTGTCAGAAACATCTATTATACCTATATCATCATGTTCAACTCCTGGGATTCTGCATATTGCACCAACTATGTCACCTGGGCGTATCTTTTTCTTTTTTCCACCGTTTAAGTATATCTTAGTAATGTCTTTTGAAACTTCTTTCTTTTTACTAGTAGTAACTTTTTTGAAGTTTTCATTTTTTAGCTTGAAGTCTTCTTTATTTGCAAGAAATTCTTCTCTACTAGGTGGAGAAAGTTTAGGAACTTTATAATTTATATAATCTTGAATTTCTTGAAAGAATCTATCTTCATAAGGAGTCTTAAAGGTTAAGGCAACTCCAGAGTTTCCAGCTCTCCCTGTTCTTCCAATTCTATGTACATACTTCTCTTTTTCCATAGGAAGGTCATAGTTTACAACTAAAGAAACTTTATCTATATCAAGACCTCTTGATGCTATATCAGTAGCTATAAGAAATCTAAACTTACCTGATTTAAACTCATCTATAGTTCTTAATCTTTCTGGCTGAAGCATACCTCCATGAAGTCCTTTTGATGGATATCTTTTACCTTCAAGTTTAGAAATAAGAGTATCTACATTCTCTTTTGTTCTACAGAAAAGTATTGCACTGTCAGGGTTTTCTTTTATAAGTAACTTTTCAAGTAGAGAGAACTTATCTTCATCTTTTACGTCAAAGTATCCTTGCTTTATATTTTCAACAGTAAGCTTGTTTGGAGTTATTTCAACATTTTTAGGAGACTTCATATGTCTATCACAAATTGTTTTAATTTGCTCCGGAATAGTTGCAGAAAATAGCAAAGTGGTTTTCTTTTTAGGAAGATAAGATAAAATTTCTTCAACTTCTTCTAAAAAGCCCATACTTAACATTTCATCAGCTTCATCTAAAACTAAATAATCTATTTCACTTACATTTAAAGTTTCACGCTTAATATGATCTAGAGTTCTACCTGGAGTACCAACAACAACATGAACCCTTTGCTTAAGCTCATTTATTTGATTAGTTATAGGTTGTTTTCCAAAGATAGCTACAGAACGAATTTTGTTGTATCTACCTATGTTATTTATGTCTTCCTTAACTTGAACAGCAAGCTCTCTAGTTGGAGTTAATACAAGTGCCTTAGGATTTTTTATTTCTACATCAATAGATTGACATAGAGGTATTGCAAAGGAGGCAGTTTTTCCACTACCTGTTTGAGCTTTTACAATTAAGTCTTTCTTTTGAAGTACTATAGGAAGAACTTCTTTCTGTACATCTGTAGGATTTGAGTATCCTAATTCCTCTAAAGCTTTTAGAATATTAGGATTTAAATTAAAATCTTTAAAATTAATATTATTCAACAATTTCACCTTTTTCTATAAATTCATAACGTATCTACTATATTAACATTATACCCTATAAAGTAAAATACTTTCTCTTTCTATTGCTTAAGAATTTTTATAGTGCTATTATAAAAATATAACTTAAATAGCACAGGGGTGTTGGATGATAGCCAACTGAGAGTAAGAACTAAATTTCTTTAACCCTAGTACCTGAACTGGATAATGCCAGCGTAGGAAGTGTTTTGTTTAATAGTATTTTATGAAGTTAAACACAATCCTATGGGTTGTGTCTTTTTTGTTTTAAAATAATTTTAATTGAGGTGTTTTTTTATGAAAAATAATGTTGTTCAAGCTTTAAAAGATGTTAGAGAAAAGTCTCCTTTAGTTCATCAAATAACTAACTATGTTACTGTTAATGATTGTGCTAATATAACTTTAGCTATAGGTGCATCTCCAGTTATGGCTGATGATATAAACGAAGTTGAGGATATGGTTAGCATAGCTTCTGCTTTAGTGATAAATATAGGAACACTTAACAGCAATACTGTAAAATCAATGATAGCTGCAGGTAAAAAAGCTAATGAACTTGGAGTTCCAGTTGTTTTAGATCCTGTAGGTGTTGGAGCTACTCCATTTAGAAATAAGGTTGGAGCAGAGTTAATTAAAGAAGTGAAATTTTCAGTAATTAGAGGTAACTTATCTGAAATAAAAAGTTTATATGGAGCTGATGTTAAAACTAAAGGAGTAGACTCTTTAGAAGAAAGTTCTTTAAATGAAGTTGGACTAGCTAGGGAAATTGCAAAAAAATGGGGGACAGTTATCGCAATCACTGGAGCTAAAGATATAATTACTGATGGAGAAAGGGTTGCAATTGTAGAAAATGGACACAAGATAATGTCAAAAGTTACTGGAACAGGATGTATGTGCACAGCTTTAACTGGAGCATTTGCAGGAGTTTGTGAGGATTCATTTACAGCAGCTTTAGCTGGGGTAGTTTCTATGGGAATTGCAGGAGAAAAGGCTCATGAAAGATTAGGAGAAAATGAGGGGACAGGTAAACTAAGATCAAACATTATTGATGAAATATATAACTTGTCTTCAGAAGTTATTTTAGAAAGAGGTAAGGTATATGAACAATAATATAGATTATACAATGTACTTAGTTACCGATAGAGATGTTTTAAAAGGAAGAGACCTTTGTGAAGCTATAGAAGCAAGTATTAAAGGTGGGGTTACATTAGTACAGTTAAGAGAGAAAGATATTAGTTCTTTGGATTTTTATAACTTAGCTGTGGCAGTTAAAAAGATTACGGACAAACATAATGTACCCCTTATTATAAATGATAGGATTGACATTGCTTTAGCTGTTGATGCTGCTGGAGTTCATGTTGGACAAAGTGATATACCTACAAAAGTTGCTAGAAAGATCATTGGTGAAGAGAAGATATTAGGTATTTCTGCCGCAACTTTAGAGGAAGCTAAATTAGCAGAAGCAGAAGGAGCAGACTACTTAGGAATTGGAGCTGTTTTTCCAACAGATACAAAAAAGGATGCTCGCTCAGTATCTATAGATCTTTTGGAGGAGATAAAAAAATCCTTAACCGTCCCTGTGGTTGGAATAGGTGGTATTAACGAAAATAATGCTGAACTATTAAAGGAAAGTAAAATAGATGGGATAGCAGTTGTAAGTGCTATTTTAGGAAAAGATGATATTGAACAGGCGGCTAAGGATATGCTTGCGAAGCTTAAATAAAAGTGTATAATGGGGGACGGTTAAGCAAAAATTTTATGATTAACTGTCCCCAATTTTTTCTCATATATATTACAATATTTAATAAGTTTAGTGCATAATATAACAAGGAGGTGAATATTATGATAGATGTAGCATTATTAGGTTGTGGTGGAGGAATGCCAATGCCAAATAGAAATCTTTCTTCAATTTTATTAAATTATAGAGGCAGAAAGATATTAGTGGATTGTGGAGAAGGAACTCAGGTATCTATGAGAATGGTTGGCTGGGGATTCAAAACCATAGATATTATATGCATAACTCATATTCATGGAGATCATATTGTAGGACTTCCAGGATTACTATCTACGATAGGAAATAGCGGAAGAACAGAGCCTCTAACAATAATAGGACCAGAAGGAATTGAAAATACAGTTAATTCACTAAGGGTAATATGTCCATATCTACCTTATGATATTAAGATAATTGAAAATCCAATTGATACTATAGAGTTAGATAATTTTATTAATATCTCAACTTTAAATCTTGATCATTCAGCTCCTTGCTTAGGATATAGTTTTTATATAAAAAGAGCACCAAAATTTAGTGTTGAAAATGCATTAGAAAATAATATACCGAAAGATATATGGAATGTTTTGCAAAAAGGAAATGAAATAGAGTTTGAAGGTAAAATATTTAATCCATCTATGGTTTTAGGTAGTGATAGAAAAGGAATTAAGTTATCAATAATAACAGATACAAGACCTATAGATGAAATTATAAACTTTGTTAGGGACAGTTATATATTTATATGTGAAGGCACTTATGGTGATGATAATGATCTAGAGAAAGCGATAAAAAATAAACATATGACTTTTAGAGAGGCAGCTAATTTAGCTAAAAATGCAGAGGTAGGGGAACTACTTTTAACTCACTTCTCGCCAGCTATGGAAGAACCAAGTTGGTATTTAGTTAATGCTAAAGATATTTTTGAAAATGTTGTAATAGGGGAAGATAGACTCATAAAAACTATATCTTTTAGGGGCAGTTAAGTATTAGTTATTTAAATAACATATAGGGAAAATGAGGATTTTTATAAATAATAGTTATAAAGTTATGATACTTGTCCATAATTAACTATCAAATAATAAAAAATTTTAAAAGAACTTTTAAGATATGATTTCTTACATAGCTTTTAAATTTAAAGTAACATATTCGTCAATTAAGTTTGAATAAATCCTATTAGTCATTAATAAATCTACGCCAACTGAAGACAGGCGTGATACGTTAGATGCACAAATATTACCCAATATACTACATATAGATTTTATATTGATATCACATAAAGATCGTATCATAGTTACTATTAATGCTCGTATGTGTACAAATTCTCTAACATTTTTACTGAATATGAGATTTTTATTCACTTTAAATTTATTACATACAAAATTGATTATTGAATTAGGAGAATAATTTCTATTAATATAAACTTTTCCACTCATATATAAGGATTTATCTTGTTTCATATCAATATTTTTATCTTTCAACTCACTGGTAATTAAAAGAGCCTCTAGGTATTTTTCTCTTGATTTTTTTAAACTATCAGATAAAAGTGAGAGAATGAACAAATAATCTAGAATTTCAAATTCATCAGCTTTAATTCCTAAAAACACGGATAAGCTCGAAAATCTATATTTCTCAGGAAATTTTGAATAGTTTTTAATGTCCATTGGATTTCTATGTATATAGAGTGATAATGAATATAAGTATTTTTCATCAGACACTAGTTTACTCTTAAATCTATCTTGAAATAAGTGGCCATGCCTATTGTATTTAAGATTAAAATAACGCGCATATTTGAAGTTAATTCTATGCATAATTTTAGAAATATTAGCTCCACAGCTGTCAATTATAAAGTGACAGTGATTGCTCATAAGACAATAGGAGTATATTTTAAACTTAAAAAGATACTGAGTTTCTTTGATTATTTTTAAGTATTCTACTTTATCGTCAGAAGTTTTAAATAGATTTACATCACTTATACTGCGCATTATCACATGAAAAATACCGTTATCTTGTTTTATTCTTGGTAATCTTGGCATAAAAATCATCTCCTTAGCTAAAGTCTTGACAATAAAAAGGAGAGTTAAACATTTCGGGGACAGTTAATAAAATTTAATTCAAACAAATTTTGTTAACTGTCCCCAATTTTTATTGACAAAAGATAACTATAATCATATTATATTATTAATAAAAAAATATTGATAAAATCTATGAGTAAGAGTAGTAACTTTTAAAGGAATTTTCAGAGAGTAAGTGGTTTGGTGTGAACTTACAATAACTTTTTAAGCGAATGGACTTACGAGAGAGAGCTGAATTTGAGTATGCAATACGTTTTCCTACGTTACAGGGATAAGATATGAAAGTATCTGACAATGAGATGGTATAGGTAAGATTATAACTTTTTGTAATTTTATTTATGCTAACAGAGGTGGCAACGCGGATATTCGCCCTCTATAGAACTTTAAAGTTCTATAGAGGGCTTTTTTTATTACAATAAATAGATTAAAAAAGGGGGCTTTTATAATGGAATTTAAAAATTATTTATTAAAAGTATCATCAGGAAGTGACCTTAATCAAAAAGAAGCAAAAGAGGCTGTAAACTACATGTTTTCAGATGAAGCTACACAAGGAGAAATTGGGGGATTTTTACTTGCATTAAAAACAAAAGGTGAGAGCTATGAAGAAATAGCTGGAATGGCAGAAGGCATGAGAGAAAATGCTATAAAACTAAAAAATATAGAAGGTCTTTTTGATAATTGTGGGACAGGTGGAGATAGAAGTGGAAGCTTTAATATATCAACAACCAATAGCTTTCTATTAGCAGCTGGGGGCGTGAAGGTTGCCAAGCATGGTAACAGATCAATATCATCTAAAAGTGGATCAGCAGATTTATTAACTTCTTTAGGAGTGAATATTAATATTACTAAAGAAGGAATAGAAGAACTTATAGAGAAAATTGGGATAGTTTTTCTATTTGCACCAAACATGCAGCCAAAATTCAAAAATATCATGCTTGTTAGAAGAAGTCTTGGAATACCAACTATCTTTAATGTTTTAGGACCGCTTGCAAATCCGTTTAAACTAGAGTCACAGCTTTTAGGGGTTTATAGAAAAGATTTGGTTAAGCCAATAGCAAAAGCGCTTAAAGCTATGGGCAGAACAGGAATTGTTGTAAATGGAGATGATAGATTGGATGAGGGGACTTTAACAGGAGAAACACATTTAGCCATAGTAGGAAAAGAAGATATAGCATATAAAACAATAACTCCAGAAGAACTAGGTTTTGAAAGGATAACATTAAATGATATTCAAGGGGGAGAGCCAGAATACAACAAACAGATAACTTTAGATATTTTAAATGGGAAAAAAGGAGCTTGCAGAGATACAGTTTTGTTTAATTGTGCACTGGGACTTCTAGCTGCAAATAAAGTTTCCTCTTTAGAAGAAGGCATAGATAAAGGAAAAGAGCTTATAGACTCCAAAAAAGCATTAAATAAATTAAATCAACTAATTGAGGAGAGTCAGTGTTATGCATAATATTTTAGAGGAAATAGTTGAAAAAAAGAAAGAAGATTTAAAACTTTTAAGTAGAGAAGAGATTCATAATAAAGCTATGGAACTTAAAAATAATAGGGGACAGTCACTGAAAAATACCCTAATAAAAAGCCAAACTATAGGAATTATATCAGAAATAAAAAGAGCTTCCCCCTCAAAAGGTGATTTAAATATAAATCTAGATGTTGAAAAAATGGCCCAAATTTACGAAAATGCTGGAGCTAAGGCAGTATCTGTTTTAACTGAAGAGAGATATTTTAAAGGAAGCTATAAAGACTTAGAAAATGCAAGAAAATGCTTAACTGTCCCCATATTAAATAAAGACTTCTTCATTGACAAAATACAGATTGATCTATGTAAGATTCATGGTGGAGATGTTATCCTTCTTATTCTGAAGGTCTTATCAGATGAAGAGGCAAAGGAACTTTTAGATTATGCACATTTTATAAATTTAGAAGTTTTAATGGAGGTTCATGATGAAGAAGAGCTGTTAAGAGCGAAGGAACTTAATCCAGATATCATTGGAATAAACAACAGAAACTTAGAAACTTTTGAAGTAAGCATAGATACAACGATATCACTTTCTAAATATATAAAAGAAGATGGACTAATTATTTCAGAAAGTGGGATAAAAACAAGAGAAGATGTTAAGAAGCTAAAAGAACATGGTGTTAAAGGGATATTAGTTGGGGAAAGTTTTGTAACTTCAGGAAATGTTGAAGAAACCTTTAGGGAGTTAACTCTATGACAAAGATAAAGATTTGCGGGATTAGAGACAGAGAAATAGGAGGATATGCAGAAGAATTAGGTGCAGATGCCCTTGGATTTATTCTATGTCCATCAAAAAGAAGAATAAACCTTGATACCTTAAAAGCTATTACTTCAGAGATAAGAAGTAATGTAGAGAAAGTTGGAGTTTTTGTTAATCAATCAGAAGATGAAATAAAAAGATACTACTATGAAGGTGGATTATCCATGGTTCAGCTTCATGGGGATGAGGATGAAAACTTTATAAGAAAACTTCCTTTTAAATTTATTAAAGCCTTCAATGTTGAAACTCTAGAAGATATAAATAAAGCTTTAAACTATGATGTTCCATTTATTTTATTGGAAGGAAAAGGACTTTTAAAAGGTGGAAATAGCAACAAACTATCATCTGAACTTTTAGAATTTTTGGGGACAGTTAACAAAAAAGATAGAGAAAGAATAATCTTAGCAGGAGGACTTAGCGCCGAAAATGTACTAAATGCAATAGATATCTCAAAGCCTTACATGGTGGATGTTTCATCAAGTGTGGAAGTAGATGGAGTTAAAAATAAGCAGAAAATAAAAGAATTTATAGAAATAGTAAGGGGGCATAAATAAATGTATAATTTACCAAATGAAAGAGGGCATTTTGATATTTATGGTGGAAGGTTTGTTGGGGAAACTTTGATGGAACCATTAAAAGAACTAGAAAAATACTATGAAGAGGCAATAAAAGATGAAAATTTCCAAAAAGAATTTAATTATTATCTTGAGAAATATGTAGGAAGAGAAACTCCATTATATTATGCAGAAAGATTAACTGAGTATTGCGGTGGAGCTAAAATCTATTTAAAAAGAGAAGATTTAAATCATACAGGAGCACATAAAATAAATAATACAGTAGGGCAGGCTCTACTGGCTTTAAGGATGGGAAAGAAAAAGGTAGTTGCAGAAACTGGAGCAGGTCAGCATGGTGTAGCTACAGCTACTGTTGCAGCTATGTTTAACTTAGAATGTATAGTTTTCATGGGGGCTGAGGATGTAAAAAGGCAAGCTTTAAATGTATTTAGAATGAAACTTTTAGGAGCTAAGGTTGTGGCTGTTGAAAGTGGAAACAAAACCTTAAAAGATGCCTGCAACGAAGCTTTAAGATATTGGGCTGAAAATGTTAAAGATACAAACTATATACTTGGCTCAGCTTTAGGACCTCATCCATACCCAAAGATGGTTAGAGATTTTCAAAGTGTAATAGGAAAAGAAACTAAAAATCAAATATTAGAAGCAGAAGATAAACTTCCAAATGCAATAGTAGCTTGCGTAGGTGGAGGAAGTAACTCTATAGGGATGTTTTATCCTTTTATAGAAGATGAAGAAGTTGAACTCATAGGTGCAGAAGCTGGTGGACTTGGGATAGATACTGAGGAACATGCAGCAACAATAGCTAAAGGGGAAAAGGGAATTTTACATGGAGCACTTATGTATTTAATTCAAGATAAAGATGGTCAAGTTATTGAACCATATTCAATATCAGCAGGGTTAGATTATCCAGGTGTTGGACCTGAACATTGTTATCTAAGTGATATAAAAAGAGCAAAATATTACCCAATTAATGATGATGAGGCTTTAGAGAGTTTTAAACTTTTATCAAAATTAGAAGGGATAATTCCAGCTCTAGAGTCTGCTCATGCTGTTGCTTATGCAGTTAAGAAAGCAAAAACTATGAAAAAAGATGAAGTTTTAGTTATATGTTTATCTGGAAGAGGAGATAAGGATGTAGAAAGAGTTAGTGAATTATTCGGGGGTGAATCTAATGAGTAATCTATTAAAGCTATTAAATGAGAAAAAAGAAAAAGGGGAAAAAGCATTTATTCCGTATATCATGGTTGGAGAAGATTCTTTAGAGAGAACCTATAAAGATATACTGTTTTTAGAAAAAGAAGGAGCAAGCTTAATAGAACTTGGAATACCTTTTTCAGACCCAGCTTCTGATGGGACAGTTATCCAAGAAAGTGGAATCAAGGCACTAAAAAATGGAGTGAATATCCATAAAGTTTTTGAGTTAATATCAAAAGTTAGAGAAGTATCAGAAGTTCCTTTAGTTATAATGAGTTATATAAACCCTATCTTTAAGTTTGGGTTAGAGGAGTTTTTTAAAAAAGCATCTGAGTTATCAGTTCAAGGAGTAATACTTCCAGATGTTCCAATAGAGGAGCTTTCCTTTATAGAAAAATATATAAAAAAATATGAAATAGATTATGTACCTTTATATTCACCAACAACTCCTTTAGAAAGAATTAAAGATTTATGTGAAGTAGGTTCAGGTTTCCTATATGTTGTAACCTCATTAGGAGTTACAGGAGAAAAGGAAATAGATAAGAAAAACTTGGGGGACAGTCTTACAAAGATTAGAGAAAATTCCACTCTTCCTATCATGGCTGGGTTTGGTATAAGTAGTAAAGATGATGTTAAAGAGATAAAACAATATTCGGATGGTGTTATTGTAGGCAGCAAAATAATCAAACTTTTAAGAGGGGACGGTTATGCAGAAATTTCAGAATTAATTAAGGCGGCTACAGAATGATTATGGATAAAAATTATATAACCCCAATGAATATTGAGATTACTGCGCACAAAGAGGAGATAAACTTTAAAGATTTAAGTTTTTTAGAGGAAGAAATAAATAATAATAAAGGAGCACTATTTTCATCAAACTATGAATTTCCTAATAGATATTCAAGATGGGAGCTTGGGGTAGTAAATCCTTATTTAGAAGTTAGAACTACAGGACTTCAGGGACAGGTAAGAGCATTAAGTAGATCTGGAAAAGAACTTTTAAAAATAGTAAAAATAATTTTACAAAAAATAGATGGCTTGAATTTAGAAGTTAATGAAGAAATAATAAAATTCACACTAGAGAAAGATAACAAGGTTTATAGGGAAGAGGAAAGAAGTAAAAAGAGAAGCATATTTACAATAATAAGAGCTCTTATGAACGGATTTAAAAGTGAAGATAATTGGCTTGGACTATATGGAGCTTTTGGTTATGATCTTGTTTTTCAATTTGAAGATGATATTAAACTTCATAAATCAAGAGATGAGAGTGAAGATGTAGTGTTGTACTTCCCAGAAAAAATATATCTAAGAGACAATAAACTATCAAAGACTTTTTGTGTAAAATATGATTTTTACTATGAAGGAATAGCAACAGGTACCTGTAAAAATAATGAATTAATAAATCAAAAAGATATCCAAAAGAAATTAAATGAAGAATATATTAAAAAAGGAGACTATGCTAAAATAGTAACCTTGGCAAAGGAAAGTTTTAGAAGAGGAGACTTGTTCGAAGTTGTTCCATCTTATTCAATAGTTAGAGAAACAGAACTTCATCCAAAAGAAATTTATCACAACTTAAAGAATATAAATCCAAGTCCATATAACTTCTTTATAAACTTAGGTAAAGAATATTTAATTGGCTCATCCCCAGAAATGTTTGTAAGGGTAGAAGATAAGAAAGTTGAAACCTGCCCTATTAGCGGAACAATTAAAAGAGGGGCTAATGCAATAGAAGACAGTGAGCAGATAAAGAAACTTCTTAATTCTAAAAAAGATGAAGAAGAGCTAACTATGTGCACTGATGTTGATAGAAATGATAAGAGCAGAGTGTGTAAAGAGGGGACGGTTAAGGTAATTAATAGAAGAACCATAGAAATGTACTCACACTTAATTCATACGGTTGACCATGTTGAAGGAGTATTAAAAGAAAACTATGATGCTTTAGATGCATTTTTAACTCATATGTGGGCAGTTACTCTAACTGGAGCACCTAAAAAAAGAGCAATAGAATGGATCGAGAAAGTTGAGAGGGATAAAAGAAACTGGTATGGTGGAGCAGTAGGTTTTATAAAGTTTAATGGAGATATGAACACTGGAATAACCCTAAGAACTTTGAGATATATAGATAAAAAGGTTGAAATAAGAGTTGGTGCAACACTTCTTATGAACTCCATAGAAGAAGATGAAGAAGAAGAAACAAAAGTAAAATCCTTAGCTATGATTAAAAGTTTAGAGAATTTTGAGGGACAGTTAAGCATTAATTCCATGAATAAAATAGATAACCGTCCCCAAAATAAAAAAGCATTAATTATAGATCATGAAGACTCCTTTGTTCATACTTTAGCTAATTACATTAAAACTCTAGGTTTTGAGGTTGTGACTTATAGAGGTGAAGAAGGTAGAAAGAAGTTAAAAGAAGAGAAGTTTGATGTTTTGATTATTTCTCCAGGACCAGGAACACCAAGTGAGTTTAAATTAAATGAAAGTATTGATATAGCTATAGAACTAGGTGTACCTGTACTTGGGGTTTGTCTAGGGCTTCAGGGAATAGTTGAGTATTTTGGAGGGAAACTTGATTATATAGAGAATCCAAGACACGGCAAAAAACTTAAAGTTAAAAAATCAAAAGAAGCTCCATGGCCATCAGTAAATGAAGAATTCACAGTAGGACTTTATCATTCTTTATATGGGAAAGAAATTGGAGAAGAACTTATAAATATCTGTGAAGATGAAGAAGGAATACTTATGGGTGTAATGCATAGGAATCTAAAAATATTAGGTGTTCAGTTTCATCCAGAAAGTATTTTAAGTTTAGATAATAACAGCGGAATGTCATTACTTGGGGACAGTCTTCAATTTTTAACCCAAATATAATTCAAAAGCATATGTGTAAACCTAAAGATTTTCTTAAATGAAAGAAGAAAGAATGAATAATACCTAAGTCAGTGGTATAATATAATTAAAGCCTATTATATTATAAGGTGGGGATTGAAGTGAATAAAAAATTATATCTTTCAGAAACAGATAAAAAACTTTCAGGTGTTTGTGGAGGAATAGCTGAATATTTTGATATAGATTCAACACTAGTCAGATTAGGGTGGGTGCTATTTGTGTGTTTAGGAGGAAGTGGAATTCTAGCATATATAATTTGCGCTATTATAATTCCTAATAGACCAGACTATATAAATTAATAAAAGACTGCTGAAATACTTCAGCAGTCTCTTTTTTTAGAAAAAAATCATACTATTGTAACCTAAATACTTTACAAATCTAAATACTTAGGTATACAATATACTTAGGTAACCTAGGTATATAGATATCCTAAGTAAGGAAGTGATATATTGGCAGATTTCGAGAATCAACTTAAAAAAGGAATTCTCTCTATGTTAGTTTTAAAATTACTCAAAGAGAAAGATATGTACGGCTATGAAATAATTCAAAAACTTGAGGAATTAAGCGAAGGCTATCACAGTTTAAAGGAAGGAACACTTTACCCAATGTTATATAAATTTGAAGATAAGGGATGGGTGGAGAGTTATAAGGTTTCCTTTGATGAGGAGAGAAAAATTCCGAGAAAATATTATAAGATAACGGAACATGGAAAAATAGAAGCATTTAACCAAGACATGGCGTGGCATATTTTAAATGAAAGAACAAACAAGGTTTTAAAATATATTGATAATAAAGGTGGTGGAAATTTATGAATAAAGAATATGATAATTATATAAATAAAATAGTTAGCAACATTGGCTTAACTGGAAAAAAGGCTAGAAATATAAGAGAAGATTTATATTCATCACTAATAGAAAAACAGCAGATAACAGGAGAAACTAATCCGTATATTTTAATGGGAGATCCTGAAGATGTTGCAGAAGAGTTTAGAGCGAATATAGGAATTGAAAGAAGATATTTTCATGATTATTATTGGTATGAATATAAATCAAAGGTTACTGTTTTAGGAATACCACTAGTTCATATAAACTGTAAGCCTATGGGAGTAGCAAAAGGAATAATATCAATAGGAAGTATTGCAATTGGAGTTTTAGCTTTTGGGGGAATTTCTATTGGGGCTATAAGTTTTGGAGCTATAGCAATGGGTATTTTAGCTGCAATAGGTGGAATTAGCTTAGCTGGATTACTTTCTATCGGTGGAATTGCAATGGCTTTTGGAGTAAGCATAGGAGGTGTAGCAATTAGCAAACTTATGGCTTGTGGTGGTTATGCAAGCGCTAATATAGCAATAGGTGGAATATCAAAGGGTGTAATTTCTATATTTAAACAAAGCGGAGAAGGAAGATATTTATTTGATAATTCTTCAAATCTAAAAGAAATTATAAATACAATAAGAGAAGTGTATCCTAATATTAGTGAAAAATTTATCAATTTTATGGAGAAGTTCATTAGCTTATTCTTAATGTCTTAAAGGTAAATACCATATATATTATATGAATGTATATGGTATTTTTAAATTTATTTGAATAATATAAATAGATTGTGATATAATTAGCAATATTTTAGACAGTTAATAAATTTGGTAAGAAAATGTAAAAATCAAAATCATAAATTTAATGATATTTTTTTAACTAAGATTAAGTTCATATTTAATTAATTTTTAAAATAACATCTGTAAACGATTGAAAGATGAAAAATATCATAATTGTGTATTAAATTCAGAATAGTTTAAATTAAGAGAAAGCTAAAGTTTTGAAAAATCTATGATAAAATTAATAACTGATTACAGGAAAGTAATATTTTATTTACTTGGAGGAGACTATGAATAAAGTAGTTATTAATGAAAAAATTGTAGAATTTAATGAAGCTACTACTATTTTAAAATTAGCAGGAGAAAATGGAATAGACATTTCAACTCTTTGCTTTTTAGATGATTGTAACGAAATTGGTAATTGTGGAGTGTGTGTTGTAGAAATAGAAGGAAGAGATGAACTTGCTACTTCTTGTACTACTTATGTAGAAGATGGAATGGTTATAAATACTAATAGTGAAAAAGTTCAAAATGCAGTTAAAGATAGAATATCAACACTATTAGATAAACATGAATTTAAATGTGGACCATGTAAAAGAAGAGAAAACTGTGAGTTTTTAAAACTAGTTATAAAACATAAAGCAAGAGCTAGTAAGCCATTTGTAGTGGCAGATAAAACGACCTATGTTGATGATAGAAGTAAGTCTATAGTTATAGATAGAACTAAATGTGTACTTTGTGGAAGATGTGAAGCAGCTTGTGAAAAGCATACAGGAACTGGTTCAATAAAGTTAGTTGATAATGGAGATGGACTAAAGGTTACATTTAAAGATAATAAGTGTTTAGATGATACAAACTGTATATTATGTGGACAATGTGTAGCTGCTTGCCCAGTTGATGCACTATCAGAGAAATCACATATGGATAGAGTAAAAGATGCTTTAGCTGATCCAGAAAAACATGTAATAGTAGCTATGGCGCCATCAATAAGAACCGCAATGGGTGAATTATTTAAGATGGGTTATGGGGTTGATACTACTGGAAGATTATATACATCTATGAGAATGTTAGGCTTTGATAAAATATTTGATATAAATTTTGGTGCAGACATGACAATAATGGAAGAAGCAACGGAGCTTGGGCAACGACTAGCTAATAATGGGCCTTTCCCTATGTTTACATCTTGTTGTCCTGCTTGGGTTAGACAAGTAGAGAATTATTATCCAGAGTTTTTAAAGAATCTTTCGACAGCAAAATCGCCAATGCAGATTTTTGGAACAGCAGCTAAAACCTATTATCCTAGTTTAGAAGGATTGGATCCTAAAAAAATATTTACAGTAAATATTATGCCATGTACTGCTAAGAAGTTTGAAGCTGATAGACCAGAAAATGAATATGATGGTTTAAGAAATATAGATGCGGTTATAACAACAAGAGAACTTGCAAAAATGATAAAAGACGCAAAGATAGATTTTGCTAATTTAGAAGATAGCAAAGCTGATCCAGCTATGGGAGAGTACTCAGGAGCTGGAGTTATATTTGGAGCTACTGGTGGAGTTATGGAAGCTGCATTAAGAAGTGCTAAAGACTTCATAGAAAAGAAAGAACTTAAAGAAATTGAGTATGAAGTAGTAAGAGGTCTTAATGGAATAAAAGAAGCTACAGTAAATATAGCTGGAAAAGATATAAATGTGGCTGTTATAAATGGGGCAGTGAATGTTTTTGAATTTGTAAAAGCAGGAAAGCTTCAAGGAAAAGAGTATCACTTCATTGAAGTGATGGCATGTTCAGGTGGATGTGTAAATGGTGGAGGACAACCTCATGTAAGTTCAGCAGATAGAACTAAAATGGATATAAGAGCTGTTAGAGCCTCTGTTCTTTACAACCAAGATAAAAATCTACCTAAGAGAAAATCTCATGAAAATAGCGCTATTATAAAAATGTACGAAAGTTATATGGGTAAACCAGGTGAAGGGTTAGCTCATAAATTACTTCATATAAATTATAGTAAGAAATAACATAGGGGAGGAATAATCCTCCCTATTTTTTTACAAACATATATACTATAGGTATGATAGCACCGAGTATTGATAAAAGAAAAATTCCAAAGGCTGATAGCTTATTTTTTTCATTCTTTAATGTGTTTAAACCATAAGTAAAGGTGTAAAAACATGAAATTATAATAGGTATAATTAATAAATAAACCATATATAGTACACTTCCTAATTTGTAATCTCTTTTGATTTAAATGTAACTCCTGTAATAGATGTGTTTACATTAAGAGTAAGATTGCAGTCTGCTTTTGGATATTTAGAAAGCCAATCATATTCTTCCCAAGAATCTATAGTTAAAAAATTATTTACAGCTGCATAACCAAAACCGAAAATATCTGACTTAAATTCATTTTGAGTTTTTAAGATGGTTTTTCTTATTCCATCCTCTAAGTAGTTTTTTAGTTGATTATTTAAATCATCTATCATACCTAAGCTCTCATAATTGATGCGGCTTTGTATTGAATGAAGGTCAGCATCTAAAGTCAATTCTATATTTATTTCAGCAGTATCTTTATCAGTTATAACCTTTATTTTAGGTTTTTTTTGAGTTTTAACTTCAAAAACCATAACTTTATTAGGGGCATTTTTATCTGGTATTGTCATGAATCCATTTTTATATTTACCTCGTATTAAAGAATAAAATCTGGTTTCATAACTATCTAAAAATCCAACCATAATATCTCCTTTAAAAACAGCCGTTCCAGCAAATTCTCTTTTAGCTATACCATTTCGAGGAATTTCCCCAGGTACATAACCTTCTCCTATATTTAATGGGGGATTGGGGTTAGTAGAGGGGTTATCAATAGAAGTCATGTCATTTACCCCAACATAGGTAGCTATAGATTCTTCATAATTTGATAACATAGATCTATAGAATTCTATAGAAGATACCAGATGGAAATAGTTTGTCTTTTTACCTTGAGATAAATGCAGTTCTATCATTTTAGGAAGACTAGAGCCTATGCTAGATATATTTTCTTTAATAAAATTTTCGGCAGTACATCTAGAGACCATTAAACTTGCTGAGGATCGTATATCTCTATATTTTTTCATAGCACTTAGTAGGTATCCCATACCATCTTTTGCTATATCTTCAGAAATAACAATTCCTTTTAGGTGTATATAAGATACTCTTCTAGATATTTCTGTTTGAAATAAATCTTGAGCTTCTATAATACTTGGTGATTCTACAACATGTATGTTACTACCAGAAAGAATGTTTTCAGACTTATTTGAAGCATCTGAACTTTGAGATAGACTGGCCATATAAGTTGGATACTGAATTGTTATTCTTAATTTATTAAAGGTTCCTTTATCTATTCCTAAAAGAGAAGGATAAACTTGATCATCAACTTCTTTAGAATCATAACATCCATAAAAGTTAGTAGAAATAAATATAATAATTACTAATATAAGACTAAGCTTTTTTCGCATTATAGTTTTTTCCTTTCTTGTTAAATAAGATAGAGATTATGAGTAAGATAATCGGGAAAATATAAAGTGGTAAAAAACTGTATTGTCTTATTATTTTCATATTTATTTCTATTACTTCAGAAGAATTTTTAGGCAAACTAGTCACTACAAATATTATAAATAAAAAGGGGAAAATCAATGGTTTGTAATCTTTTATTTTAAACACATTAGAGTAGTCTATAAGGCATAAATAAATTCCTGCTGAAGTTGTAACTATAGAAGGTATTATCCAAGTAAATAGAAGTATTGAATCGACTCTTTGAAAAAATCTGTTAAAATAAATAGTAGTAGACAGCTCGAATAATCCCGAAATATTTTCTCCTCCAGCTGCATAACCGAAGATAAATGTATAACATAAAAATGAGATAGAAAAAAGAATACCTGTTAAAATTAAGCTGCTAATTCCTATCTTTTTTATTTGTTTAACTCCCCCTATTGAGTTTATTAAAACTAAAAGTATAGTGACCTCGGTATAAGCAGAACTTCTTAAAAAACCTACCTCAAAAGTTTTTTTTAATCCAACACCTAAATATGGTTTTATTGCATCAAAATTATATTTTGGTGCTGCAAATAAAAATATAGATAGTAATCCAAGTATTACAGGGATTAAAAGCAGGCTAGATATTTTCCCTATTACTTCTAATCCAAGATACACTATTATTAATGCAGCTATTAACATAGTAGTTATAATAAGGGTTGGAGGTGTGTTCGGCAGACTATAAACCTTAAGCATATTAACAAATTCTATTAAGTTAGATGAAGAATAATATACTGCATAGGCACAAACAAACATTCCAAATATTTTGCCGAAAAATTTACCTAATATACCTTCAAAAACACCAAATAAATTTTCTCCAGGAAATCTCTCCATAAGCTTACAACAAATATAAAACATGATAACACTACTAAAACATGAAATTAGAGTCATGAACCAAGTTGAGGTTTTTGTTAAGTTCATAGCACTAGTTACACTGGTATAGAAAATCTTTGACATTGTGATTAGAGTTATAAAAGCAAATGATTCGTAAAAAGTTAAGGTTCCTTGTTTCTGCATTTTTAGCGCCCCTTTTTGTTATATTTATTAGTCAATTTACCTAAAGGTTTATTAGTCCATTTACGAGAAAGAGTCTCTTCTTTTCGTTCATCTATAGGTTGAATTTCTTTAGGTCTAAACTCTTCTTTCCATATAGGTACTCTTAATAATTTACTGCTTTGTTTTTTTCTAAGGGTTATGTCTGACAGCATAGGAACACCAAAAGAATTAATGTTTGATATTAATGCTAATCCGACTACTAATCCTAAAGATATACCGAAAAAACCGAAAAAAGCCCCTAAAGTTATAAAAATAATCCTTATTATGCGTAAACCATAAGATAGATTAAAGTCAGGTACAGAAAAGCCTCCTAAGCCAGTAAATGATATTATTATAATTAATATAGGACTTATTATATTGGCTTGAACTGCTGCTTGCCCTAAAATTAATGCACCAACTATCCCTATGGTGTTACCTATTATTCCAGGAATTCTTATACCAGCTTCTCTAATAAGTTCAAAGGCTAGTTCCATAAAAACTACTTCTAAAACAGTAGGAAAAGGAACATTTTCCCTAGATTGTGCAATGGTTATTAATAAAGCTGTTGGAATCATTTCTATATGAAAGTTTGTTGTAGCTATATAAAGTCCAGGCAAAAGTGTTGCTACAGTGACAGCAAAAATCCTAATTAATCTTAGTAAAATTCCATACTGCCATTTAACGGCTTTATCTTCTGTAGTTCTTATTAGCGTAAAAAATGTCACAGGAACTATAATAGCAAAGGGTGAGTTGTCTAAAATTATTGCAACCCTGCCATCAGTTATGTGACTTACTGCTCTATCAGGTCTTTCTGTAGATAAAGTAGTTGGGATAATTGAGTTTGGTGAATCCTCTATAAACTGCTCTAGTATGCCACTATTTAATATAAAATCTGTACTTATATTATTAAGCCGTCTTTTGACTTCTTCAACTATGGTTGGATTAGCTAAATCCCTAATATAAATAACGGCACAATTAGAGGTGCATCTATCACCTAAAACTAATCTTTCTGCTATTAAGTCCGTATCTTTTATAAGTCTATGTATTAAAGAAAGATTTGAGAGAAGACTTTCGGTGAAAGCTTCTTGAGAGCCTTTTACTGAACCTTCAATAGTTGGTTTATCTATGTTTCTTTTTTCAAATCCTCTAGTCTCACAAAACAAATAATTCTTAAAACCATCAATAAATATTCCAGTATCTCCATTTAGTATCAAAGAGATTATTTCTTTAGGGATATTAGCTTTAGTTATGCGGTTGACTTCTACTACATTGTTAAGTTTATTTTCTAAGTCTTCAGAACTAAGATAATCCTCAAAATTTAAATTAAAAAGAGGCTTTAATATGAATTCACCGGAAAGTTTGGAATCTGCCATACCGTCTAGATAAACTAAAAAGCCTTCATATCTATTGCCCAAGTTGAAACGTCTAATTATAACTCCCTTATTTGTAGGAAGGTAAAAACTATTTTCAATAAACTTTATATTAGAAGACAAATCCGTTTTTATAGGTTGATTTTCATTTATCATATCTTTTGATTTTATATAAGGAGGCAATTTTGTATCTTCTACTAATGGATTTCTAAGAGAAAAAGTCTCTTCGTTATTATTCGCATATGTAACTAATGATAATAATTTCTTAAAAATTGAAGCTTTTTCTTTCATGATAATTCTCCTATGTTTGTTGTTTGATAGTATTATTTCCTAGTTTAAGGTAGATATTCGGTATAAAAATTAGCAATTAAAGACATAGTACGAATTTTACAAGTAAAATAATTAAAAATATACGCAAAAGTATTGCATTTTTATATTATTTGGTATAGACTCTCCTATTGGGGAGAACTTTATCCCAAGAATATTAAATAATATTCGTATAAAGAATTTTGCATACAGGGGAAGGATATATCTCATTAAACTATGCGAAATAAAGCGGAGGATAATACTATGTATGATGTGATTATTGTAGGAGCAGGTCCAGCTGGGATTTTTACGGCTTTAGAGCTTGTAAAACAAGAAAGTAAAAAGAAAATTTTGATTTTAGAGATGGGTAAAAGTATTAATAAAAGACATTGTCCTAAAGATAAGACTAAAGTATGCGTATCTTGTAAACCATATTGTCATATAACTACTGGTTTTTCAGGAGCAGGTGCTTTTTCAGATGGTAAGTTATCTTTAAGTTATGAAGTTGGTGGAGAGTTACCAGATTTAGTAGGCAGTTCTAATGCACAAGAATATATTGATTATACAGATAAAATATACCTAGAATTTGGTGCAGACTCAAAGATTGAAGGAGTAGGCAACGAAAAAGAAGTTAAAGAAATAAGAAAAAAAGCAATTGAAGGTGGACTTAAATTAGTAGATTGTCCTATAAGACATTTAGGAACAGAAAAAGCCCAAGACATCTATCTAAAAATACAAAATAAATTAATAGAGTTAGGTGTAGAAATAAGATTTGATACCTTAGTTAAGGATTTAATTATAGAAGATAATAAAATAAAAGGTGTACTAGCTACAGATTCTTTAAAGAAAGAAAAAAATGATATTATATATGGAGAAACCATTGTAGTGGCTGCAGGAAGAAAAGGTGCAGATTGGCTAAAGGATATGTGTGTAGATCACAATATTAGTCATAAAGCTGGTACTGTAGATGTAGGAGTGCGTGTTGAAATAAGAAATGAAGTTATGGATGAAGTTAATAGAGTTTTATATGAATCTAAACTTATTGGATACCCAAAACCTTTTAAAGATAAGGTAAGAACTTTCTGCCAAAATCCAGGTGGTTTTGTAAGTCAAGAAAACTATGATAATAACTTAGCTATAGTTAATGGACATTCTTATAAGGACAAAAAGTCAGAAAACACTAACTTAGCTATACTTAGCTCTCATAACTTTAAGGAGCCTTTTGATAAACCAATAGAATATGGACAAAAGGTTGGAGAACTAGTTAACATGCTTGGTAATGGTAAGATATTAGTTCAAAGATATGGAGATATATTAGAAGGAAAAAGAACTTGGCAACATGAACTTGATAGAACTAATGTGAAGTATACACTTCCAGATGCTGTTGCAGGTGACTTAACTGCTGCTATACCTTATAGAACAATGACTAATATTTTAAATTTTATAGATGCTATGAACACTGTTGTACCTGGTTTTGCATCTAATGAAACTCTTTTATATGGACCTGAGATAAAGTTCTACAGTAATAAAATAAATATAGATGAGAACTTTAAAAGTAATATAGAAGGATTATATTGTTTAGGAGATTCTAGTGGATGGACAAGAGGTCTTATGATGGCATCACTTATGGGCGTAATGATGGCTAGAGTCCTTGAAAAAGGAAGCTGGAAAAACTAAGACTTAAATTAAAAGCAATAGTTAAAAGTACTGATAATATACTTTTAACTATTGCTTTATTTTTAAAGTTCTCTTAAAGATTCCTCAACCTCATCTTTATTTAGACCACCATTTTCAAGTTCATTATCATCTAATATTAAAAGGAATTCATAATATTCTTGAAGGTGATTTTGATAAGAAGAGTCTAACTCTATTAATTCATATAAACAATCTTCCCCTTTAGCATACTCACCCATGTATTTATAATGATTAAAAATTTGATAATATAGAGTAGATGGAAGTTCAAAATCGCGTAAGCTTTCTAAAATTTTTAAGAATACAATTTTAAACGTACTTTCTTTTGTATCTAATCCTTTTTCTATAGAAGTATTAAATATATTGTAAGATTTCATCATTCTAAAATAATCCTCTAGTTTAATACCTTCTAGGAATATTAAGGTAGCGACAATAAGTAATCTAGTATAATCTTCTATTCTAGATGGTTTTAATAAATTAACTATCTCTTCATAAGGAAGGTTTTCTATAACTAAGTAATTATAACCGGTGTATTTTTTGTATAATTCAGCAATATCTTTATTGAAGCTTTCTATATCTAATTCTTCTAATTTAGGGATTATCATTAAAAATTCGGAAACTACATTATCATTAAAGTCATTTTTTATCATAATTTTTCCTCCTTGATAAAATTACTTAACTGTCCCTATTATATCATTTTAATTAATAGCGAAGAATACTTATAATATAATTTATTCTATAGATAATAATTATTAGTAGGAGGAAAAGATAGTGAGTAGTATTTCGTGTAAGGTTAAAGGCGCTGAGATCTTAAATGATATTTTTAGTTCCGATCATTGCCTTATAACTATTGAATTAGAGGGTTAAAATTAACGTTTCCTTAAATGCCATTAAGTACCATAAGTATAAGGTTACTTAAAAACGAATATGTAAAATGAAGATGATTTCATTTTAATAGATTATTAAAAAATAAACTCAAAATAAATACAAATAATTATTTTGAAAAAAAATATTGATTTTTAACCTCTGAGAGTGTAACATACAAATATAAGATGTATTAATACGAATGTTCGTATTAATAAAGAGGTTATTATTCATTTCGTATATGTTTGATGATATGGTTCAAACGTTTCTACCAGGATGCCGTAAACTGCCTGACTACGAATGTATAATGGTTATTGTCTGTGTTTTTTTGGCAATATTTATTATGCATTCCTGAGCAGTATAGTTGCTCAGGATTTTTTTGTTTTAAAGAAACCTTAAGCAAAACAATAAAAATAATATTTTCGGGGGGAAAAATCATGAAAAAATTCCTTAAAGTAATGTTAAGCGCTACAATAGCAGCAGCACTAGTATTAACAGGATGTAGCAGCTCAGGTACAGAGGGTAAAAAGGATGACAAGAAAGATTTAACAGTAGGTTTTATTTATGTAGGACCAATAGGTGATGGTGGTTATAGTTATGCTCACAATGAAGGAAGACTTTATCTTGAAAAAGAAACTGGTGTAAAAACAATTTACAAAGAATCAGTTGCAGAAGATAAAGCTGAAGTAGAAAAAGTTGTAGATGATATGGTAGACCAAGGTGCTACTGTAATAGTAGGAACAAGTTTTGGTTTCCAAGATGGTTTATTAGCAGCAGCTAAAAAGTATCCAGATGTTAAGTTCTTACACTGTTCAGGATATGAATTAGCAGACAATATGGGACAATTCTTTGGTAAAATTCATGAAATGATGTACTTAAATGGTGTTGTAGCAGGAATGAAGACAAAATCAAATACATTAGGTTTTGTAGGAGCTTTCCCAATACCAGAAGTAATTAGAAATATAAATGCATTTACATTAGGCGCTCAATCAGTAAATCCAAACGTTAAAGTTAAAGTTAACTGGACTAACACTTGGTATGATCCAGCTAAAGAAAAAGATGCAGCTTTAGGATTAATTGATGCGGGGGCAGACGTTATAGCACAACATCAAGATACAGCAGGTCCACAACAAGCTGCTGAATCTAAAGGTGTATTCTCACTAGGATATAATACAGATATGAGCAATACCGCTCCAAAAGCTAACATGACATCAGCTGTTTGGAACTGGGGTCCATACTATGTAAGTCAAATAAAAGCTATTCAAGCTGGTACTTGGAAATCAGAAAAATATTGGGGCGGATACGCAGATAACATAGTTTCTCTTGCACCATTAACTTCATTAGCACCAGAAGGAGCTAAAGCAGCAGTAGAAAAAGCAGAAGCTAAGATAAAAGAAGGAAACAATGTAATATTCCAAGGTCCAATAAAAGATCAAAGCGGTGCAGTTAAAGTTAAAGAAGGTCAAACATTAACAGACGATGAAGTTTGGAACATAAACTGGTTTGTTCAAGGAGTAGACGGAACTATTCCAAGCAACTAATCTAAGGATTAAAAATAATAGAACTGAAGAGAGTAAAATTTCTTCAGTTTTAATTTTATGGAGGCGTAAATGAGTAATAATACACCAGTAATAGCGTTGAAAAACATATCAAAAGGATTCGGAAAAGTAATTGCTAATAATAACGTAAATCTTAGACTTTATAAAGGAGAAATTCATGCACTACTTGGGGAAAATGGTGCAGGAAAAAGTACATTAATAAGTATTATATCTGGAGTTTACTCACCAGATGGAGGAACTATAGAGCTAGATGGAAAAGAAGTGCACTTTACTTCTCCTAAAGAAGCTATGGATGCAGGAGTTGGTACTATTTATCAACACTTTAAACTAGTAGAAGCTATGACTGCTAGAGAAAACATACTATTAGGTATGAAAAAAGGGCTATTTAGTAAAGGTAAAAAAGCAGATGCTGATATTATAGATATATGCAAAAAATATGATTTGGATATAGATTTAGATAAGTATATATCAGACATGTCTGTAGGAGAAAAGCAAAACCTTGAGATTCTAAAAGTTCTTTATAGAGGAGCTAAGATACTTATATTAGATGAACCTACTACTGTTTTTACGCCTCAAGAAACTGAAAAACTATTCAAAATCATGAGAAGAATGAAAGAAATGGACTGTGCTGTAGTATTTATATCACATAAGATGGATGAGGTTATGGAGATATGTGATAAAATAACAGTCTTAAGAAAAGGTGAAAGTATAAAAACTCTTCACAAAGATGCAACGACTCCTAAAGAGTTAACTGAACTTATGGTTGGAAGAGCAGTAGACTTATTTATAGAAAATGTTGAAGTTAAAGAAGGAAGAGAACTTCTAAAGGTTGAAAACTTAACCGTTTTAAGTGAAGAAGGAATAGAAGCAATTAAAAACATATCCTTTAATATTAAAGCGGGAGAAGTACTTGGGGTTGCTGGTATAGCTGGAGCTGGGCAAAAAGAACTTTGTGAAGCTATAGCTGGAGTTACTAAAGTTAAAAATGGAGCTATTGTATTTGATGGAGAAAATTTAGCTGGTAAAAATCCTCGAGAATTTGTTAAAAAAGGAATAAGCATGAGTTTTATACCAGAAGATAGATTAGGTATGGGTTTAGTTGGCTCTATGGATATGGTGGATAATCTTTTGTTAAAGTCTTATTATTCTCAAAAAGGATTATTAATAGATAGAAAACCTATAGAGAAAAAAGCGCATGAACTTAAAGATCATCTAGAAATAAAAACACCGTCAATTCATTATCCTATTAAAAACTTATCTGGCGGTAATATTCAAAAAATATTATTAGGAAGAGAACTAAGTGTTAATCCTAAACTTTTAGTTATGGCCTATCCAGTAAGAGGATTAGATATTAATACTTGCTTTACTATTTATAGTTTAATTAACGATGCTAAAAAGAAGGGGACTGCTGTTCTTTTCATTGGGGAAGACTTAGACGTTCTTATGCAATTATGCGATAGAATAATGGTTATATGTAATGGAAATGTAAGTGGAACTATAAAGAGCAAAGAAGCAACTAGAGAAAAATTAGGACTCATGATGGTAGGAGCCAAAGCCTAGAGGAGGATAAAACTTTGAGATTAGTTAAAAGAGAAGATATAAATAAATCTGTAAGTATTAGAATAAGAGTTATGGCTATAGTTATAGCTATAGTTATTGCAGGATTGTTCTTAGTTACCTTAGGACATAATCCTATTGAAGTATTTTCTGGAATGATTAAAGGAGCATTTGGTACAGCGAATAGAGTAAGACAAACTATAATAACAGCTATACCACTACTTATAGCAGCTATAGGTGTAGGTGTAGCCTTTAAAATGCTTTTTTGGAATATTGGTGGAGAAGGTCAGATATTTATGGGAGCTTTTGGAGCAACTATAGTTGCTTTAAACTTAACTTCACTTCCAAAACCTGTACTTCTATTAGTTATGTGTTTAGCAGCTATAATCTGCGGAGGATTATGGGCGGCTTTAGCTGGAGTTTTGAAAGTTTATTTTAATACAAATGAAACAATAATAACATTGATGCTTAACTATGTTGCACTAAAATTTATAACTTTACTTCAGTTTGATTTATTAAAAGACAAAAATGCTATGGGTTTTCCTAAAATAGCTAACTTTCAGGATAATGCTATATTACCTAGAGTTTTTGGAGTACATATAGGGTGGATAATTGCACTTATAATTGTAGTAGTTTTTTATATATTTATGAAGCATAGTAAAATGGGGTATGAAATAGCTGTTTTAGGTGATAGTACTAATACTGCAAAGTATGCAGGAATAAATATCAATAAAACCATATTAAAAGCAGTTTTTATAAGTGGAGCTTTATGTGGTCTTGTTGGATTTATACAAGCTTCTGCTGTAAGTCAGACTTTATCTACAGAAATTACAAATGGAGCAGGAAATACTGCTATAATAATAGCTTGGTTATCTAATCTAAATTCTATATTTGCAGTAATAGTTTCTATACTATTTGCAGGACTTACTCAAGGTGGAGCTTATATACAAACTGCTTTTGGAATTCCTAATGCAGCGGCTTCAGTTATTCAAGCTCTTATACTATTTTGTGTTTTAGCTAGTGAAATGTTTGTTAGATATAGAATAGACTTTAGGAGGGTGAAATAATGAATGTTCAATCATTTTTACATGCAGCGATAATTGCAGGAACACCTCTTTTATTAGCTACCTTGGGAGAAATTTTATGTGAAAAAGTTGGTAACTTAAATCTTGGGGTAGAAGGTATGATGCTTTTAGGAGCTATATCTGGATTTTTAATAGGGTATAAAACAGGAAATCCTATCTTTGCTCTTTTTGCAGCAGCAGGAGCAGGGGCACTTGGTGGTTTAATTTATGCGGTTTTAACTGTTTCATTTAGAACTAATCAAGTTGTTACAGGTTTAACTTTAACTATATTTGGAACAGGAGTATCTTCATTGCTTGGACAAAAGGCTGTAGGCCAAGTTGTTCCTGATAGTGTTAAAAGTTTTTTTGCTGAAACCAAGATACCTGTATTAGGAGATATACCTTTTTTAGGAAATATACTATTCAATCATGATACCTTTATCTATATATCTTATGTATTAACTATAATGGTTGGGATTTATTTATACAAAACTAGAGTAGGTTTAAACTTAAGAGCAGTTGGGGAGAATCCAGGAGCAGCAGATGCTGTAAGTATAAATGTAAGTTTATATAAGTATGTTAACATACTTCTTGGAGGAGCTTTAGCTGGTCTTGGTGGAGCATACCTTTCATTAGTATATGTTCCAGTATGGGCAGATAATATAACAGCAGGTAGAGGATGGATAGCTGTAGCCTTAGTTATATTTGCTGCATGGAATCCATATAAGGCTCTACTTGGAGCATACTTATTTGGAGGACTTGATATAGTAGGATTTAGAATAGCTAATCCTATAGTATCTTCATATGTTTTAAGTATGTTACCTTATGTGGTTACTATAGTAGTTCTAGTTATAATTTCAAGTAAAAAATCCAAAAAGAACTCACCACCTAAGTCTTTAAGTTTACCTTACTTTAGGGAAGAGAGATAATTAAAAGTTTAAGGCTATCACAAATTTGTGATAGTCTTTTTTGTTGACAAATTACTAGAGTTAGCTGAAAATGGATAATTAAGAATGGGGGTAATATTTTTGGATAAAAAAAGTAGTTTTAAATTAATAGGGGCTATGCTAATTTGGGGAAGTTTGGGCATATTCGTAAAAAATATACCTCTTAGCTCTACTGAGATTGCATTTTCAAGAGCTGTAGTTGGAAGTTTGTTTATTTTTATGATAAATAAATTTTATTTTAAAAAACCTATTATAGAGTCATTAAAAAACAGTAATAAAAAATCAATTTTTATATTAATTATGTTAGGTTTACTTTTAGGACTAAACTGGGTATTTTTATTCCAGTCATATAAGTATACAACAGTTGGGAATGGAACTTTGATTTATTACTTGGCACCTGCATTTACTATTTTGCTTTCTCCTATAATAACTAAAGAAAAAATTAAACTTAAAAGTTTGGTTTCAGTATTTGTAGCTATATCAGGATTAGCATTGATATTAATTTCTAATGGAGAAACTTCAGGCGAATATAATCATATAAAAGGAATGATTTTTGCATTAGCTGCTGCTATTATATATGCTTTAATAGTTTTAATGAACAAGAAACTTAATAACATAGATGATATTATTAGAACATTAATACAAATGGTTTTAAGTATAGTTATTTTGCTTCCACTAGTAGTAACTAGAGGAAACTTTAGAGTTGAGAATGGGTTGACTTTAGTTATACTGCTTTTTGTAGGAGTTGTACATACTGGGATTGCGTACATGCTGTACTTCTCAAGTTTTAAAGATGTAGCTACAGATAAAATAGTAGTATTAAGTTACATTGATCCTGTTTCTTCGGTGATTTTTGGAGCACTTTTCTTAAGTGAAAGAATAAGCATAAACACTGTAATAGGAGGAATACTAATTCTAGGTAGTAGCTTTATAAGTAATTATCCTGGAAGGAGTGGTAAGGTTGAAGCATAAAGTGTATGAAGGCAGCAATAGTGAAGGCGTTAAGTGGGTAAGAGTAGGTAATTTTACAAAAAATGCAGTGGAAGAATTTGAAAAAGAGTTGGTAGCAAATAAAAATAAGAAATAGGAAAAAGCTTGAGTTTTGTTAATCAAAACAAAACTCAAGCTTTTTCTATAATAAAGTAATAAATTGCTATTTAAAAAATATTGATTTTAAGGTAATCATAACATATAATAGGAAAGTAAACTTAACAAAGGCAGTTCGGAAGCCTCCTGCCTTAAAACAAAACTACGGCATTAATACATTAAGTTGTACATGTAGTAGGAGATTTATCTCTCCTATTTATTTTTGTTGACTTAAAGCCGTAGAAATATAGTTATATTTCTATGGCTTTTTTTATTGGATAGGAAAGGATTTTCTTCCTATTCAATAAAAAGATGCAAGGGGTGCAGGGGAAGTTGTGTTCCCCTGCCTCTTAAGGAGGGTGCTCAGGCACGCAGTGTCGTCGAAGGGAACCATAGGGTTCCCTAGCGAAGTGGCGCAGCCACCTTTTTAATTCCCAGGCTTTCAAAATAATTTTTTTGGAGGAAAGTATGAAAACAAGAAGAATAGTATTTTCAGCACTTATAGCAGCACTATATGCAGCACTAACTTATTTTTTAGCACCAATTAGTTATGGACCTATACAATTTAGAGTATCAGAGATTATGGTGTTATTAGTTTTATTGGATCCATTTTATATAGGAGGATTAACTTTAGGGTGTTTTTTAGCTAACCTCTTAGGACCATATGGGATGATGGATATAGTAGTTGGAACTTTAGCAACCTTTATATCTTTAGTACTTATGAGTTATACAATGAGATTTATAAAAAAACAAAGCCTAGCTACAGTTATTGCATCTTTATGGCCAACTATAATTAATGGTGTTATGATAGGGTACATGTTGTACTATGTTGTGCAAGCTCCACTTGCATTAACAATGTTCCAAGTAGGTTTAGGTGAGTTTGTAGTTGTAACTTTAGTAGGAGTTCCTCTATTTTCTTATCTTAAGAAGTCAGGAATACTTAAGGGGATTACAAGTAACTATAGAGTAAGTTAATAATTATAAGATAAACTTGGACAGTTGACAGATGAGAAATTTCAGATGTCAACTGTCTACTTTTAGTTCTCATTTAATTCTCAAATTTCAACTTTCAGTTCTCAACTAAAAAAGTCAGGACAAATAAAAAAAATGGTGTTATAATAACAAAAGATTAGAACCGTTATAAAAATAAAGAGGTGAAAAACTTGAGTAAAACAGCAGGAGAAGGTTGTGAAATATTAGTACCTTTTAATGAAAGAAAACCACTAGACGAAATAGAAAGAAGTTTAATTAAGAAATATAGAAAAAAGATTTGGACTAAGTTTATAAAGGCAGTAAAGGATTATAAACTTGTTGAAGAAGGAGATAAGATAGCGGTAGCCATATCAGGAGGCAAGGATTCTATGCTTATGGCAAAGCTTTTTCAAGAACTTAAGAAACATGGGCAAGTTAATTTTGAGCTTGAGTTTATAGCTATGGACCCAGGGTACCATGAAAATATAAAAGAACTTTTAATAGATAACTGCAACCACTTAAATATACCTGTACAGATATATGAATCAGGAATTTTTGATGTTGTAGATCGAATTGCACAGGAATATCCATGTTATATGTGCGCTAGGATGAGAAGAGGATCTTTATATTCAAAAGCACAGGAACTTGGTTGCAATAAGCTGGCTTTAGGTCATCATTTTAATGATGTTATAGAAACAACTATGCTAAATGTTTTATATGCAGGTAATTTTAAAACAATGTTACCTAAACTTAAGGCTAAAAACTTCGAAGGAATAGAACTTATTAGACCCATGTATTACATAGAAGAACAGTCTATACAAAACTTTACTCAAGGTTCAGGAATATGGCCTCTTAACTGCGCTTGTATGGTTGCAGCTAAAAAGACAGGTAATAAGAGATATGAAATAAAAGAACTTATAGAAAACCTAAAGAAGAATTTTGAAAATGTTGATAAATCAATATTTAAAGCAGCAGAAAATGTAGCTATGGATTCCATATTAGGATGGGAAAAAGGTGGAGTTAAACATAGTTTTCTAGATGCTTTTGAAGAGGAATAAATAATTATTTAAGAAAAATTAAAATTTTTCTTTTAATATTTAGATATTACGGTTAAAATGAAAAGAGTACCATTTTTATATAAGGAGGTGACTTCTCATACTTGCTAGTATATAACTAGTTAAGGTGAGGAATTAATATGACAGATAAAGAATTAAATAATGGCTGTGAATGCGGCTGCGAAGGTGAAGAAAAAGAAAGCTGTGGATGTGGACACGACCATGATCATGAAGAAGGAGAAACTCTAGTAGTTGATTTTGAAGATGAAAATGGAAATATAGTATCATTTGATGTTGTAGATAGCTTTGAATATACAGGTAGTGAAGAGGCTTTAAAGAATAATGTGTATGCATTAATTCAAGATCCAAATGATGATTCGGTTTTCTTAATGAAAGCAGATACAGATGAATCTCTAATCCCTGTAGAAGATGAAAATGAATTCGAGATAGTATCAAAATTCTATCAAGATGAATTAGCTTAAGAATTTTTAGGTGCAGAATACGAAAAAATCGTATTGTGCACCTTTTATTTTAACAATTAAGAGCTATAATATATCTAAAACTAATATTTAGGAGTTGATACACATGCCTTGTTTACATGAATATTTTATAGAAAATAATCTGAAGAAATTATCAAAAGATTTTGAAGAACCAAAAGGAACTATAATATATGAGGTTTTGAGAATAATTGATGGAGTGCCTCTTTTTTTAGAAAATCATTTAGAAAGAATGAATAATTCATTTAAAATAATAGATAAGGTAAATCCATATAAGGATGAGGAGATAAAAAACTCTATAATAGAACTTTCAAAAACTAATAAAGTTAAAGATGGAAATGTAAAAATAACAATAGAGGCTACAGAAGATAACAAACTTAAGATATTTTTTATACCTCATAGTTATCCTACAGAAGAACAATATTTAAAAGGCGTTAAAACTATATTGTATTTTGGAGAAAGAACAAATCCTAATGCAAAAATAGTTAATGATAGTTTTAGGGATTTAGTTAATAAAGAAATAAAAGAAAATGATGCCTACGAAGCTATATTAGTGGATAGAAATGGGGATGTAACAGAAGGAAGTAGATCTAACATCTTTATGGTAAAAAATAATACGATTATAACTTCACCTCTTGAAGCTGTACTTCCAGGTGTTACTAGAGGAGAAATTATAGAACTATGCCTAGAAAACAATATAGATTTTAAAGAGCAAAAAGTTAATTATAAAGACTTAGATAGATTAGATGGACTATTTATAACAGGTACATCTCCTAAAATTTTACCAATTACTTCGGTTAATGATAGAATATTTAATTCAAATGTTAATGAGATTATAAAGGTTTTGATAAAAACATACGATGATAAGATAAATACTTATGTTAATGCAAATAAAAGTAATTTATAAATTTAGCTAATTATGGTATACTTGTCTTGTTGAAAGGGGTATGTTTATGGAGAGAATTGTAATAAAAAGTGATACTTTGGAAAATGCTTTAAAGGAAGCTTGTGACGAATTAAATTTACCTATAGAACGATTAAGTTATAGAATACTTAATGAAAAAAAAGGTTTGTTTAAAAAGAGTATAGAGCTTGAAGTAACACCAAAGGAAATCATAGATGATAAAGGATATGTTTCTATTATTGACGGAAAGTTTTTAATAGAGAATCCTAAAAATGAAAAAAAACCAGCACTAGTAAACATACCAGAAACCATAGAATTTTTTGTAGATGAGGAAAGAGTTTTTAATAAAATAAAAGTTTTAGAAGAAAACAACTTATACTACCATATAGAAAAAAAAGAAGCTAAAAGAATTTTAAATATAGAAACCTCAGATGATAATATGAAAGCTAATTTATGGATTACTTATGAACCGGAAATTAATTACTCTATTAAAGATTGTGAAAGAACTTATAACATAGATATTGAAATAGTTGAAAAAGAAAAAACCTACCCACCTAAATTTACTAAAGAAGAAATAAAAGACGCTTTAAAAAGTAATGGAATAACCTTTGGTATAAAAGAGGATGTAATAGAAGAACTTACAAAGAAAGAAATAGTAGAAGGAATAACAGTAGCAGAAGGATTAAAGGCTATTGATGATGTGGGAGATAGGATTAATATATTTTTTGCTGAAGAGACTAAGTCAAAAGAGCATGGAGATTTAGATAAGGTTGATTACAGAAATTTTTATGATATAGCAAATATTGAAGCTAATCAACCCTTAGGGGAGATAATACAGGGATCTGAAGGGAAAGATGGTATTGATATCTTTGGGAAAGCAAAAAAAAGAAAAACATTTAATAAAATTAACTTAAAAGCTGGAGAAGGCTGCTACATTAAAGATAATAAAGCATATTCATCTACTGATGGAAGACCTTGCGTTAAAGGTGGAGTATTTTATGTATATAAAGTTTTCAATCAAGATATTGATGTTGATGTAAAAAGTGGAAATATACATTTTATTGGAGATGTGCATGTAAGGGGCAACATTAAGGATGGAATGACTGTTAGTGCAGGAAATTCATTAATAGTTGAAAAAAATGTTGAGGGCGCCTTTTTAACTTCAAAGGGAGAGATGACCTTAAAAGGAACTGTAATAAGAGGACGAGTCATTGCAGGAGGAGATAATACTATTGCAATGAATGAAGTGTACTTATATAAGGGAATAAGAGAGGATTTATCTGAATTAATAGATGTTATAACCCAAATAAAAGAAAGAAACTTAAATGTTGGAAGCGTTAGAGATGGTGAAATAATACTTACCCTTCTAGAAAGTAAATTTAAAACATTATCTAGTAAGGGAAGAATACTATTAGTGAACCAAAGTATAAATGGAGAAGAAAATGAAAAAATAAAACAACTATTGAAAACTAAACTTTTTTCTCTAGGCGTTAGCGAAATAAAAAGTTATAATGAATTATATGAAATTATAGAGTTATTAGATAATAGAATTAAAAGCTTAAGTTCAGAACTAAAGCTTCCTGTAAACTTATATATAAACTACACTCAAGATTCCAATATAGAATCTTCTGGGGATATAATATTTACAGGGAAAGGCGCTTATCTATCTAATATATCCGCTCAAGGCAGTATATATTTTAAAAATAACAATTCTGTTATAAGGGGAGGGTCATTAAAAGCGCAGAATGAAATAAAATGCAAGATAGTTGGCTCAGAAGGCGGAGGAAAAACAACATTAATAACCAGTAAAACTGGACATATATATGCTGATGTTGTATACATGGGAACAAAATTTATATTTGGAAAAAGAGAATATGTTATTGATGCGCCGTGTAAAAATGTACACGGATATTTAGATCAATATGGAGATGTAAATATTGATAAGTTTGTATTATAGGAGGAATTGCTATGTCATCTACTGAGATGAAAGTTTTAATTTTTAGTTTAAATAACGAGTTTTATGGAATTAACATAATGGATGTTGAAAGAATATTAGGTTTCGAAAAACCAACCTTGATACCAGATGTTCCTCATTTTATGGAAGGGGTTATAAATTACGAAACTGGTATTCTTCCAATAATTAATTTGAAAAAGAAATTCTCTTTAAATCCTCAGTCTAGTAATGATCAGGATTCTAAGATAGTAGTAACAAAGGAACAAACAAATAAATTTGGAATATTAGTTGATAATGTATATGAAGTTAAGGATATTAATACATCGTCCATTGAAATGTCTAAAGCAATTACATCAGCTATTTCTGGAAGATATATAGAAGGATTAATAAAATTAGAAGATAATAAGATTGTTATTCTATTAAATCTTTCTAAAGTTTTAACTGAAGAGGAAAATCAGATAATTTTTTAGGAGGCGTAAAATGCAGAGCAATGAGATAAAGGTTGGAATTGCAGATTTAAATATTGTTAATCCACCAGGAAAAATTATGACTATAGGATTAGGCTCTTGTATAGGTATTGCTCTATATGACAATATAAAAAAAATAGCTGGACTCGCGCACATAATGCTTCCTGATAGTAAAAGTTTTAAAAATGTAACTAATCCATATAAGTTTGCAGATTTAGCAATCCCAATACTTATGGACAAGATGCAAAAAGAAGGTTGCTCTATAAGACACCTGAAGGCAAAAATTGTCGGAGGAGCGTCCATGTTTAACTTTTCAGATAAAACTATGATAAATGATATAGGAAAAAGAAATGCTGAAGCTGTAATAAAATCATTAGGAGAACTTAAAATTCCAATAATTGCTTCAGATGTAGGCGGAAATAAAGGAAGAACTATGATTGTAGATCCTCAAAATGGAGTGGTCATAGTGAGAACCATAGGACAAGAAACTAAAGAAATATAATGGAGTTGGTTGAATTGCATAAAATTAAAGTTTTAGTAGTTGATGATTCAGCTCTTATGAGAAAAATAATATCAGATATTATTAATGAGCAGGATGATTTAGAAGTTATTACTACTGCCAGAAATGGAGAAGACTTATTAGAAAAATTACATAAATTCACACCTGATGTTATTACCTTAGATGTAGAAATGCCTAAAATGGATGGAGTAACAACTCTTAAAGAATTAAAAGGCAGAAAAGTATCTACACCGGTGATAATGTTAAGTAGCTTAACAGTTAATGGTTCAAGATTGACCATGGATTGTTTAAGACTGGGAGCTTATGATTTTGTAGCAAAACCATCAGGATCTATATCTTTAGATATTACTAAAGTTGGAGAAGATTTAATACAAAAGATAAGAAGTACAAAGTCTGTAAACAAGAAGATAAGTACTATAAAACATAAAGTTGAACCAGTACATATAGAAAGAGTAACAAGTTCTAAAAAAAGAGTGGAGGCACTTTTAATAGGAGCTTCAACAGGAGGCCCTAGGGCTTTATATAGTGTTCTTCCCCTACTTCCAAGAGATTTAAATGTTCCGGTTTTTGTAGTTCAACATATGCCTAAAGGTTTTACTAAAGCCTTTGCAGATAGATTAAATGAAAATTCTAATATGCAGGTAATAGAAGCAGAAGATGGCCTGATAGTTGAGAGAAATAAGATATATATAGCAAAAGCAGGATATCACATGGAAGTTGGTGTAGATAAGAGAATCCATTTAAATGAAGAGCCTACTGTATGGGGAGTAAGACCGGCAGTAGATAATTTATTGTTTTCAGCGGTTAAAGTGTATGGAGGAAATGTTGTCTCTGTAATTTTAACTGGAATGGGCAGGGATGGTTCAAAAGGTACTGTTGCAGTAAAAGATGCAGGTGGAATAACTATATCAGAACATGAAAGTACTTGTACCATATATGGAATGCCAAAAGCAGCCTACGATACTGGAAAAGTAGATATGGTGTTACCTTTAAGTCAAATAAAAGACAGTATAATAAAAATAGTCAGTAAAAATTAGGAGGCGCCATGGATTTCTTAGAATTTGAAAAGTGGGTTCATAGATATATAGGAATAAACCTATCCGCTTATAAACCTAACCAGCTGCATAGAAGAATAGAAAGTTTAATGAATAGAGTTGGAGTTAGAAATCTTGAGGAATATAAAGAATTAATATCTAAAGATCCTAATCAAAAACAAAGATTTTTAGATTTTATTACGATTAACGTAACAGAATTTTTTAGAAATCCTGAGATGTTTAAACAACTAGAAGATATACTTAAAAAAGACCTTGCTAAAAGCTCATCCTTAAAAATATGGAGTGCAGCTTGCTCTATAGGATGTGAACCTTATTCTCTTGCAATGATTGCAGAAAATATAAATTATAAAGGGAATTTAACTCTTTTAGCAACAGACATAGATACTACTATTTTAGGTAAAGCTAATAAGGGTGAATACACTGATAATGAAATGAAAAACGTAAGTCCTTCAGATTTAAATAAATATTTTAAGAAAGTTAACGATAAATACTATATAGATGATTCTATAAAAAAGAAGGTAACTTTTAAAAAACATGATTTAATACTTGGGACTTATGAAAAAAACTTTGACTTAATTGTTTGCAGAAATGTTGTCATTTATTTTAATAATGATACTAAAGAAGCTATTTATAGTAAGTTTGCAGAGTCTCTTAAAAAGGGAGGACTACTTTTTGTAGGAGCTACAGAAACTATTTACGATTATAAAAAATATGGTTTTGAAAAAGCGTCTACTTTTATATATAGAAAACTATAAGGAGGATAACATGGATACATCGCAATATTTATCAATGTTTTTAGAAGAATCCTTTGACAATTTACAAATGTTAAATGAATCTTTACTAGAGCTTGAACAAAATCCAGGAGATATGGATAAATTAAATGAAATATTTAGAGTTGCTCATACCATAAAAGGAATGGCAGCTACTATGGGATTTACCAATGTAGCAGAGTTAACTCATAAAATGGAAGATGTACTTTCTAAGTTTAGAGAGGGAGAGTTAAAAGTAACTCAGAACGTAGTAACAGTTCTTTTTGCTTGTCTAGATACACTTGAAAAGATGATAAACAACATCCAAGATGGTGTAGATGAGCAGATAGATATTAGTTCTATAATACAAGATTTAGAGTCTATAGGAACTAAACAAGAAGTAGTAGAAGATGTAGTAGAGGAAGTAGTAGAAGAAACTGTTGAAGTGTTTAAAGAAGAATTAGAACTAAATCAGTACGACTTATCAGTAATTAAGCAAGCTAAGGAAAAGAACTTTAATGCTATTAGTTTAGTTATAACTTTAAGTGAGTCAACTCTGTTAAAGTCTGCAAGAGCATTTTTAGTTGTTAAAGACTTGGAGGAACATGGTGAGATTATTAAATCTTTCCCAAGTACAGAAGATATAGAGTCAGAAAACTTTGACTTTGTATTAAAGTTTATATTACTAACTCATTCAACTAAAGAAGAAGTTTATGACTTAGTTATGGGAATTTCTGAAATTGTGAGTGTAAAAGCTAACTATGTAAATATGGATGAGAGTAAAATAGAACAAACTTCTGAAGTTAGTAGTGTTGAGGCAGCTTATACAAAGTTAGACGTACCAGTTAAAGAGATAGCAAAAGCTACACAAGAAGTTAAACAAGTTGAAAGAAAACAAGTTGAAACTAGTAAAAACAATGCTAAAGATAACAAGAAAACTCATCAGTCAGTAAGAGTTGACTTAGATCGTATAGATAAACTTATGAACATGGTTTCTGAACTTGTAATTAATAGAACTAGACTTGAGCAAATAAGTTTAAAGTACAAGTCACAAGAACTTAATGAAACTTTAGAACAAGTAGCAAGAACTACAACTGATCTTCAAGACTTAGTAATGAAGATAAGAATGTTACCATTAGATGTTGTATTTAATAGATTCCCAAGAATGATAAGGGACGTTTCAGTAGAACTTGACAAAGAAATAAACTTCGTAATAGAAGGTGCTGAAACTGAGTTAGATAGAACAGTAATAGATGAAATAGGAGAACCTCTAATTCATCTACTTAGAAATGCTGCTGACCATGGAGTTGAAAGTAAAGAAGAAAGAATTGCAAGTGGTAAAAATCCTATAGGAACAGTTAAACTTGTAGCTTATCAAGAAGGTACAAAGGCTGTTATAAAGGTTGAAGATGATGGAGCTGGCATAAATGTAGCTAAAGTAAAAGCTAAAGCTGAAAAAGTTGGTATAAATACCGATGGAATGAGTGATGAAGATATTAGAAATCTTATATTTGCTCAAGGTTTCTCAACTAATGAAGTAGTTACTGATATATCTGGAAGAGGAGTAGGTATGGATGTTGTTAAAACAAAGATATCTGCACTTGGAGGAACTGTTGAAGTAGTTTCTGAAGTTGGTAAAGGTTCAGCTTTCATAATTAAACTTCCACTAACTTTACAAATAATACAAGCTCTTCTAGTTAAGGTAGGAGGAGAGACTTTTGCCATATCTTTAGGCTTTATTGATAGAGTTATTGATTATAAAGAACAAAATATTAAAAAGACTAATGGAAAAGAAGTTATAATCTACAGAGATCAAGTTATTCAACTTGTAAGAGTAAATGAAAAACTTAATATTCAAAGTAGAGAAGAAGGTAAGAAATTTGTTATTATAGTAAAAGTTGGAGGAAAAACCGTTGGCTTACTAGTGGACTCTTTAGCAGGACAACAAGAAATTGTAATTAAGCCACTCGGTAAGAGTTTAGAATCACTAGAAGAGTACATAGGAGCAACTATCCTAGGTGATGGACTTGTAACTTTAATACTTGATGTAGCCGCTTTATTATAATAGAGTGGTAGGAGGTATAAGATGGAACATGGTAAATTAAGCCCTTTACAGTTGGATGCAATTAGAGAAGTTTCCAACATTGGAGCTGGAAATGCTGCAACTGCGCTTTCTCAATTAGTGAATAAAAAAATAGATATGACTGTTCCTTTTGTTAATATAATTAATTTTGAAGATATTTTTACTAATATTACAGAAGAAAAAGAAGTTTTGGGCATACTAATAAGAGTTTTAGGAGATTGCCCGGGAAATATTCTGTTTATTTTTGAAAAAGAATCTGCAAAAGAAATTGTTGAAGCTTTACTTGGTTCAGAAGATTTGTTATTATCAGAAATGGGAAATTCCGCTCTTTGTGAAGTTGGAAATATAATATCAGGAGCTTACATGAATGCCATAAGTAAATTTACCAATCTATCAATTATGGCATCTGTACCAGCAATGGCTCATGATATGCTAAGTGCGATTCTATCATCTACATTGATTGAGGCTGCACAATATAGTGAAAACATACTAGAAATAGAAACAAAATTTTTAACAGGAAAAAACAATGAGGCTGGAGGGTATTTTTACTTCTTACCAATGCCTGGTTCATTAGAAAAAATATTAGGTGCAATAGGTGTAATCTAATTACGGAGGTAATGTAAATGTCAAAAGTATTAATAGTTGATGATGCTGCTTTTATGAGAATGATGATTAAGGATATTTTAGAAAAGAACGGTTTTGAAGTTGTTGGAGAAGCTAACAATGGATTAAAAGCTGTTGAACTTTATAAGAAAGAAAGTCCAGATGTTGTTACAATGGATATAACTATGCCAGATATGGATGGAATAGAAGCTGTAAAACAAATAAAGGCTTTCGATCCTGGTGCTAAAGTTATCATGTGTTCAGCAATGGGTCAACAAAGCATGGTTATGGATGCTATAAGAGCTGGAGCAAAAGATTTTATAGTTAAGCCTTTCCAAGCAGAGAGAGTGCTAGAAGCGATTAAAAAGGCTATTGGTTAGCTTTTAGGAGGGGATACCTATGCAAATTGTTGTCTTCAAATTAGGTGAAGAGTTTTTTGGTGTTGAAACACTAAATGTTCAAAATATAAGTGATATGATGGAGATAACTAAAGTTCCTAATGCTCCATCATACATAAAAGGATTAATAAATTTAAGAGGTAACATAATATCTTTATTAGATTTAAATTTACTTCTTGAAAATAATCATTTAACAAGTGAACAGTCTAATGTAATCATATTAGACATTGAAAGTGAACAAATAGGAATAACCGTTGATTTTGTTCAAGAAGTTATTGAACTTGAAGAGACTACTATGCAAAAGCTAGATTCTTCAAAAGGTCAAGGATATATAAAAGGAATACTAAATCTAGAGGATAAAATAGTAACAATAATTGATATAAATAAATTATTGAATCCATAATAAAGTGAGGGAAAAGCATGGCAGAGGTTTTATCTCAAAGTGAAATAGATGCCTTGTTATCTGCACTTTCTACAGGGGAACTTGAACCTGAGGAGCTACAAAGGGATGAAGAGAAACAAAAAGTTAAACTTTATGACTTTAAAAGCCCTCAGAAGTTTTCTAAAGAGCACATTAGAACTCTAGAACTTATTCATGAAAACTATTCTAGAATAATTGCAAACTATCTAGGTGCTCAGTTAAGAAGAAACGTTAAAGTCACTTTAGAAACTGTAGAACAAGTGCCCTATGAAGAATTTATACATTCGATATCTAATCCTACATTGCTAACTATCTTCACTTTGCCACCACTAAGCGGAAACATTTTGTTTGAAACCAATCCACAGTTTGTATATCAAGTTATTGATATACTTTTAGGTGGTAATGGTGAGAGAAAATATTATTCAACTAAAGAGTTTTCGGATATAGATAAAAATATAATAAAACAAGTTAATACTGGATTAATTTCTAACTTAAAACTTGCTTGGGAAGATATAATGGAAGTTGAACCTAAAGTGGAGGGTCTAGAAACTAATCCAGCCTTAAATCAAACTTTGGCGCCTACTGAACCAGTAGCATTAATCTCTTTTTCAGTAGAGCTTGGTAAAAATAGTTCTTTTATTAATTTATGTATACCTTATATGAGTTTAGAGAAAATCTCTGACAAACTAGTAGTACAATATTGGTTTAAAAATGAATCTGAAGAAGATTCAGATGATACTCAAGAAAAGGTGAAAGAAAGATTAAATATTGTGGATGTTGAAGTGTCAGCTGAACTTGGAAAAACCCATTTAAATATAGATGATTTTTTAAAGTTAGTTAAAGGTGATATTATAAAACTAGACAATAGATTTACTGAACCTGTCAAAGTGTTTGTAGAAAATGAAGCAAGTTATTATGCAAAGCCTGGTATAGTAGGAAAAAATATAGGTGTATCTATTCTAGATATTTTAGATAAGGATGTGGAAGACGATGAGTAATGGGTTTCTTTCTCAAGAAGAAATAGATTCGCTATTAAATGGAAGTGGCGGCGATCCTTCACCTGATCTAGGAAGTAATGATGAAGAGATCATAAAAGATATAGAAAAAGACTTGTTGGGGGAAATAGGAAATATTTCAATGGGATCTGCCTCAACAGCGCTATCACAAATAATAAATCAACAAGTAAATATTACTACTCCTGTAGTAAGTATAAATACAGTAAATGAAATTAAAAATGGTTTTGAAACTCCTAACATAATATTAGAAGTAGAGTATACATCAGGTATAGTAGGAAGAAACATACTTATTATGAAAACTTCTGATGCATCTGTTATAGCTAATCTTATGATGGGTGGAGATGGAACAGTTACTCAGGAGGTTTTATCAGAGCTTGAGATATCAGCTGTTCAAGAAGCTATGAATCAAATGATAGGTTCCGCTGCAACCTCAATGGCAACTATGTTTGCTAGAGAAGTTAATATATCTCCTCCAACATCTAAAACTTGGGAGAATCCAGACGATAAACTTTCAGAAGGTATGAATGATGATGAATCTGTAGTTAAAGTTTCTTTTAGACTTACTATAGGTGATTTAGTAGATTCAAGTATAATGCAAATTTTACCTATACAAACTGCTAAAAAAATAGTAGCCATAATGATGGGTGAAGAGGATAAACCGCAGGAAGTTAAACAAGAAGTTTTAGAAAAAACTCCACCTAAAAACATACAGGTTGAGGAAACGCATTATACATACGAAGAACCAGTTACATACAGAGAACCCGCACCACAAATGCCACCAGTAGAAGTTCATCAAGCACATTTTGAGCCTTTAAGAAATGAAGCAACAGGAGTACCTCATAAGAATATTGATTTAATATTAGATGTACCTCTAGAAATATCCGTTGTACTTGGAAGAACAAAGAAAAGTATAAAAGATATATTAGGACTTTCAAATGGATCTTTAATTGAGTTAGATAAACTTGCAGAAGAACCAGTTGAAATTTTAGTTAACGGTAAGAAAATAGCTTATGGTGAAGTTGTGGTAGTAGATGAAAATTTTGGTGTAAGAATAACTAGTATTGTATCAGGTCAAGAAAGAATAAAATCACTAAAATAGGGGAAACTCCTTTTTATTACTGAAATAATTCAGATAATAATAGGAGTTTTTAACTTTTAGTTTTTTAATAAGGAAATAATGCAACTCACTAGGTAATTTTTGCATTATAAAGTTTTTTTCTAAATAAATTTATATTAAGTCCGATAATATAAATAGAATAATTATTAAGAGCTTGGAGGTTTTGTTATGAATATTAAGGGTGTATCTCAAACTAATATTAATGCTTATCATAATGTAAGTAGAAAAAAAATAGAAAACAAACAAATAGAGGGTGTTAAAGATAAAGTAGAGATATCAGAAGCAGCTAAAACACTTCAAAGCTATGGCATAGAAGAACTAAAGGATAACACTAAGAGAATAGAAGAGATAAAAAAACAATTAGCTAATGGTACTTATAAACCTACTGCAAAGGCTATTTCTAGAGCTATGTATAATGTTATGAAAGGTAAAGACTTTTAATGGTTGAAAACTTAAAAGATATATTAAGTAAAGAAAAGGAAAGTCTAGAAAAACTTTTGCATAGCTTAGAGAGGCAACATGAGTATATACTTAAGAAAGATATATTTAAAATGGAGTCTGTAGTGGAAGAAATTCAAGGCTCCAATAAAGAAGTTGCCGAGTGGGAAGTTAAAAGAAGAAGAGCAGTAGGAAATGTAGATTTTCAAAAGTTTATATGGGACTCGGAAGATGAAGAATTAGAAAATTTATATAGAGAAATAAAGAAATTGTTAGAAATACTAAAGTTACAGAAGGAAACAAACGATTTATTAATTAAGCAAAGTTTAGTATTTACTAATAAATTATTAAACCTTATTAATCCAAGAAGAGATATGGACACCTATAACTCTTATGGGAAGATAAATAGGTAGGAGGTAATTATGTCAGGATTATTCTCAACATTTAATATAGCTAAAAGAGGAATGACTGTAGCCCAGAAAACAATAGATGTAACATCTCATAATATATCTAACTCAGGTACAGTTGGATATTCAAGACAAGTAGCTAAAGTAGAAACAACAAGACCAGCAAGTACTATAACAGCAGGTCAAATGGGAACAGGGGCTCAGGTTTCTGCCATACAAAGAATTAGAGACAGCTTTTTAGACTACCAAGTAAGAAATGAAAATAGTACATTGGGAAAATATGGTGTAAAAAACAGTTTTCTAAAAGAAGTAGAAAGTATATTTAATGAACCTTCAGATACAGGAATATCTACTTTAATGACAAAGTTCTTTTCTTCTTGGCAGGAGCTATCTAAACAACCACAAAGTTCAAATGCAAGAACAGTTGTGGCTCAACAAACACAAGCGCTTACAGATGCATTAAATCACACCTACACAAAACTAATTGATCTTCAAACAAATGCTCAAAATTTAATAAAAAATAGTGTTACAGATGTAAATAGTATACTGAATCAGCTAGATCAACTTAATAAAGAAATAATGAGCGTTGAAGTATCAGGTAATACACCTAACGATTTAATGGATAAAAGAGATTTGCTTTTAGATCAACTAAGCAGTAAGTTTAATATAACTGTAGATAGAAAACAATTTGAAGGCGTAGATGTTAAGCCAGTAGATAAAGGTGATATGAAGTATGGACAACTAGTTTCAGCTGATCAAAACGCAGATGTTTCTAGATTTTCTTATATAAGTGATATACAAAAAGATGGGACAGATGTAACTGGACAAACCTATGTAATAACTTATTATAAACTTGGAGACACTTCATCAGAGCTAAACAAAGGAACACTTAAAGTTACTGGACTAACTGAGGACAAGTTAAACGAACTCAAAGCAAACAGAGTTCTATGGAGTAACTCAGAAGGAGTTCCAGTTAAAGGGGACGGCTATCCAACAAACTCAAGAGAAGTTATACATGTTGGAGAACTTATGGACTTTAAACCAACCTCAGGTGAACTTTCAGGAATAATGTCTGTACAAAAAGATATTAATGAGTACATAGATCAACTTAATAAAGTTGCAAAGTCTATAGCACTTTCAGTAAATGCAATACATTCAGGACTTCCAAAGAGCAGTAATAATGGTGGATATCCAGATAAAGATTACTCACCATTTTTTGTTAATAAAGATGTTGCTAAATATAAAGCTAATGGAGAACTTAATAACTTAGATGTTACTCTAGAAGCAGAACAGGAAATAAATGCTGGAAATATAACTATAAATACAGAACTTTTAAAAGATGTTATGAAAATAAAAGCCAAGCTTAATGATAACTCATATGCATTCGCTGGTGATAACACTGTAGATGGAGAAGGTAATGGTGACAGAGCTTTAGCAATAGCACAACTACAAAACACTTTACTTAGAGTTCAAGACTTCGGTGAAAATATAAACTCAAGAGAAGACATGTTTAACCCAGCTAAAGGTGGAGCAACTCTAACTAACAATGGTATGAAAATATCAAGTGATACCTCAGGTATGAAGTTAGATGCTTTCTTTAAGGACATGATTGATAAACTTGGAGTACAGTCTCAAGAAGCTGAAAGAATGGTAACTAATCAAGATAGTCTATTATCTTCTCTAGAACAAAATAGAGACTCTGTATCAGGAGTTTCACTAGATGAAGAATTTGCAAACTTGATTCAATTTCAACATTCCTACAATGCAAATGCAAAAATAATATCTACCGTAGATGAACTTTTGGATGTAGTTATTAATGGATTAAAACGATAAGAGGTGAGAATACTAAATGAGAGTAACTAACAGAATGTTATCTAACAATTATTTAAGAGATATGCGTACTAATTTATATAATATGTCAAAGGTTCAAACCCAATTAACAACGGGGAAAGAAATAAGTAAACCATCAGACAATCCTTTTAAAGTTGCTAGATCAATGCAGTTATATACAGATATTGCTTCAAACAAGCAATATAACGAAAATATAAAGGATACCTTAAATTGGCTAGATTCTACTGATACAGCTTTAGGACAGGTAAATGATTCACTTCAAAGAGTTAGAGAACTTATGATATCAGCAGGAAATGCTGCTTATGGTTCTGATGAAAAAAAAGCTATAAAAGATGAAATAAATGAAAAGGTTAGTGAGATATCCCAGATACTTAATACTAACTTTGATGGAAGATACTTGTTTGGAGGAAATAAAACAACTTCTAAACCAATAACTGTAACGGAAGATCCTACTACAGGGAATAATGTGTTAAATTTTTCAGGAAAAGATGGGGAACTTCTTCCTCTAAACAGTGGGAATAGCAATATAAACGCTCAAATAGATATGATAAAAGGAAAAATGTCTACAGAAATATCTCAAGGTGTTAGCATGGAATATAATGTTTCAGCTGCAGATGTATTAATGTTTAGAAGTGATAAAGGCAAAAATATAAATGTCATGGAGCTTTTAAGTGATATAACTAAAAATTTAGAATCTTCAGATGCTACAGAATCAAGTAAAATAACTGGAGAAAATTTAGCTGATTTAACAGCTACTATGGGTAACCTTTCAAAGATAATGGCTGAAGTAGGAGCTAAACAAAACAGAATGGAGTCTGCTAAATCTAAAAATGAAGATGAAAACTTTAATATGACAGAGCTTTTATCAAAAACAGAGGATATAGACATAACAGAAAAGCTTATGCAATATTCAATGATGCAGACAGTTTATATGGCATCACTACAAACTTCATCTAAAGTAATACAACCTTCTTTAATTGATTTCCTAAAATAATAGGAGGAAGATAAAATGGAACTAATAACAAAACAGCATGGAACTTTCACTTATAATGAAGAGGAAGTAATAACCTTCAAGAAAGGTATAATGGGGTTAGAACATTTAAAGAAGTTTATAATAGCTGATATTAAAGAAAACCCTGTATTTAAAATTCTTCAATCAATAGAAGATGCGGATGTAGGACTGGTTATAATTTCACCTTTTGAGGTTAAAAATAACTATGAGATAGAACTTAAAGAAAATTTAACTGAAAATTTAAGTATATCGTCTCAAAAAGAAGTTATGCTGTACAATACAGTTACTGTAAACTCAGATGTACATAAAATCACAGTAAATCTAAAAGCTCCTATAGTTATAAATATGGATAAAAAACTAGGAGAACAGATAATAATAGATAAGGAAGAATATAAAATAAAGCATCCTTTGATTGAGAGGTGATTTAGATGCTGGTTATTACAAGAAAAAAGGGCGAAACTTTGATTATAGGAGAAGATATAGAGATAGAAGTTTCCAAAATACAAGATGGTTCTGTTAAACTAGCTATAAAGGCACCTAGAAATATTACTATTTTAAGGAAAGAGCTTTATGAAGAAGTTGAAAAAGAGAATAAGGAAGCCTTAACATTTAATTTAGATACGCTTAAGAATTTAAAAAAATAAACATAATCGAGGTGTATAATATGGATATTAACTCAGTTAGTCAGGGAGGACAACTAAACCTAGATTATTACTCAGGAAATCAGACTCAGAAGGTTGAAGTTAAAACTCAAACAGAGGATAAAAAAGATTTCACTAAGAAAGATATAGATAAAGCAGTGGAAAAATTAAATAAACTTTTGGAAGATGAAGGAAGTCATGCAGAGTATAGGGTTCATGATAAATTTAAGTACGATGTTATGGTAAAGATAATAGATAATAAGACGAAAGAAGTAATATTAGAAGTACCACCTAAAAAAGTTTTAGATTTAATTGCTAGAATGGTTGAAGCTGCAGAATCCTTATTTGATAAAAAAGCTTAAAATTAAGGTGGTGATTCTATGGAATTTAAATTAAATAAAATAGATACTGACTTAAGATTAAAACTTCAAGAAAAAAGAGATGATCATAAGGTTCATGGAAAAGAAGGAACAACCATAGAAGCATATAACGAGGAAAAAGAAAAATTTAGAGAAGATAAAAAGTTCGCTAAAATTTTAGAAGAAAAGAAAAAAACTAAAAAAGAAAAAAAGATAATTATAGATGGAGTAATGGTAGACAACCTTCAAGTAGAAGGAGAAAAGGACGTATCAGAAATCTCCAAAGGGGTATTTATAGATATAAAAAAATAGGAGGAATAATATGTACCCAAATGCAGTTAATGTGTATAAAAATAATTCAGTTAATTATGCTTCAAAGGAACAGCTTTTATTAATGCTTGTAGATGGAGCTGTAAAGTTTTCTAAACAAGCTAAAGAAGCTATAAATAGAAATGATGTTAAAAATGCTCATGAGTATTTAACTAGAACACAAGATATATTCGTGGAGCTTATGGTGAGCTTAGATAAGAATGCTGGAGAGTGGGCAACAAATTTATTTAATGTATATGAGTTTATAAAAGATGAACTTTTACAAGTGAATATTAAAAAAGATGGCGAAAAATTAGAAAAATTAATACCACTAATAGAGGATGTTAGAGATACTTGGCATGAAGCCTATAAGTTATCAAAAATTAATAAATAAAAAGGAGTGATGATATGGCAAGCGTAACATCATCAACAACTGCTACATCATACAAAAGAATAACAGGACTTGCTACTGGATTAGATACAGATAATCTGGTTAAACAAATGATGCAACCATATAAACTAAAGGTTACTAAAGCACAACAAGAAAGAGATTTACTAGTATTTAAACAAGACATGTATAGAGAGATTATTAAAAATTCAAGAGACTTTTACTCAAAATACATGGATTTAAGTAAACCAGATTCTTTATTACTTTCAAAAAATTATGGAACTTCAAAGTTCACAAGTACAGGATCAAATGTTACTGCGGAAGGATTAGCTGGAGCTAAACTAGGAACATATACTCTTGATGTTAAGCAAACCGCTAAGGTAGCTCAATATAGTTTTGGAACTGGAACAAATGAAGTTAATAAATTTAGTGATTTAAAAGGTAAAAATCTAACGCTTAATATATCAGGGAAAAAAGTTGATATTAATCTTAGTGATACACTAACTGATGATGAAGCTGTTCAGTATTTAAATCAAACTTTAGTTACTAATGGTATGAATGCTAAGTTCACTAAAAGTGATCTTACAGGAAATATATATTTAGAAACAACTAAAACTGGAGAAACAGCATATATAGGAATCGAGAGTTTTACAAGCAAAACAGATGTTAAACTTGAAAATATGAGCTATTCTGACTTGAATCAAGCTATTAAAGATGGACAAGACATTAAGTTTTCAATCAATGGTAGTGATGAAGCTATAATTGACTTTAGTGGAATAACAACTACTGATGAGTCAGAAAGAAAAACAGCAATAATTGAAAAATTAGCAGCAGCATTTACTGAAAAAGGTGCATCAGTAAAGGTTGAAAATGATGATATAAGCATAATGAATGGTTCAGGGGATGGAAAAGCCTTAAAGTTATCTATAGGAACCACTGTATATGAGTCAATTGGAGAAACTCAAGGCAAAACAAGCCTTTTGAAAGATTCTGATGGTAATTCTGTAAGTTCAATAAAAGGAACTAATGCAATATATGATATAACTGATTCATATGGTAATAAGGTTACAGGAAAAACATCTGACTCAAATGAGTTTGTTGTTGATAATGTTAAATTTAAAGTAACAGGTATAGGATCTGCAACAATTACAGGAAATCAAGACTCATCAGGATTAATAGAAAAAATAAAAGGTTTTGTAAATGATTATAATAAACTAATTAGTGATATAAATACAAAGGTTAGTGAAAAGAAACAATATAAGTATGAGCCTTTAACAGAAGAGCAAAGAGATAGTATGACTGATGAGCAAATAGAGAAATGGGATGCTAAAGTTAAAGAAGGTCTTTTAAAAAGAGATAGTGATTTAACAAATATAATGTCTCAGTTAAGGCAAGCGTTTAACAGTAAGGTTGAAGGTACAAGCATAAGTTTGAGAAGCATAGGTATTGACTTTACCAACGATATGTCTAAAAGTGGACAAATTGAAATTGACGAAACGAAATTAACAGCAGCATTAGAAACAAGTGCTGACCAGATAGTGAAGCTTTTTACACAAACACCGGCAAGCGGAATAACTGATAAACAGGAAAAATACAATAACTCTGGTATATTCCAAAGGGTTAAAAATGTTTTAAATGATTCTGTTATGAGTTCAAGTTCTAACTTTTTGAAAAAGGTTGGTTATGTTGGAACAGCTACATATACTGATAATGAAATAACTAAAAACTTATTATCAAAAGAAAGAAAAATAGAAGAAATGGAACGTTCATTATCAGATAGAGAAGAAAAATTCTATCAAAAATTTGCTAATCTAGAAACAATAATGAATAAATACAATGCTCAAATGTCTTCTCTATCATCAATGTTTGGAACTTCAAGCTGATGAACTATAAAGAAGAAGCAATAAAGATAGAATTAAAACTCATAGAGCTATTAAAAGAAGAGAAATTTGAATACTTTGATAATCACCTGGAAAAGAGAGAAGAGTTTTATAAGGAATATAGTGAATATAGTTTTGAAGAAGCAAAGGAATTTTTTAACTCGAAAGAATTTAAAAATTATCAGGATAACTTAAAACAAATTTATTCAAAAAAAAATAGTGAGATAAAAGCTGAACTAAATAGAATAGCCAACCTAAAAAGAGCTAATCAAGGATATCAAAATAGTGTTGTAGCAAACAATATGTTTTTAAATAAAAAAATATAAATTTTAGATATTAAGTAGTTATAACTAACTACGATAATATAAACATACGGGGTAATCCCTAAAACTAAAAGACATGGATGTCTAAAAACAAAATTCAAGGAGGAATATATTATGATAATTAACCACAATATGAACGCTATGAATGCACATAGAAATATGAGCATAAACAATGGAAGTGCGGCAAAATCAATGGAAAAATTAAGCTCAGGTTTAAGAATAAACAGAGTTGGAGATGATGCAGCAGGACTATCAATCTCTGAAAAAATGAGAGCACAAATTAAAGGCTTGGATCAAGCTTCAAGAAATGCTCAAGATGGTATATCATTAATCCAAACAGGTGAAGGTGCATTAAACGAAACTCACAACATTCTTCAAAGAATGAGAGAGTTAGCAGTACAAGCATCAAATGATACAAACGTAACAACTGATAGAGATTCTATAAAGAAGAATTAACAGCTTTAGCTAGTGAAATTGATAAAATTGCTACACAAACTCAATTCAATACTAAAGACTTATTTAGTGCAGCATCAACTACAGTAACACTACAAGTTGGAGCTAATAAAGATCAAACAATAGCAGTTACATTCTCTCAAATGAGTTCATCAGCATTATCAGTTGATGATGTAGATACTAAAGTTAGTTCAAGTGCAGATGCTACAGAAGCTATAGACACAATAAACTCAGCTATAGAATCAGTATCAAAAGAAAGATCTAAACTTGGAGCAGTACAAAACAGACTTGAACATACAGTAGCTAACTTAAATAATGCTTCAGAAAATTTACAAGCAGCAGAATCAAGAGTTAGAGACGTTGATATGGCTAAAGAAATGATGAGCTACTCAAAGAACAACATATTACAACAAGCAGCTCAAGCAATGATAGCTCAAGCAAACCAACAACCACAAAATGTTTTACAATTATTAAGATAATAATTAAAAGGATAATAATTAAAAGATATATAAAGTCTTAATTGATTATTTCGATAATTTAATAGTAAGTAATAATATTTACTAAACTAAAAAAAGACATGGATGTCTAAAACAAAATTCAAGGAGGAATATATTATGATAATTAACCACAATATGAACGCTATGAATGCACATAGAAATATGAGCATAAACAATGGAAGTGCAGCTAAATCAATGGAAAAATTAAGCTCAGGTTTAAGAATAAACAGGGCTGGAGATGATGCAGCAGGACTATCAATCTCTGAAAAAATGAGAGCACAAATTAAAGGCTTAGATCAAGCTTCAAGAAATGCTCAAGACGGAATATCATTAATTCAAACAGGTGAAGGTGCGTTAAACGAAACTCACAACATTCTTCAAAGAATGAGAGAATTAGCAGTACAAGCATCAAATGATACAAACGTAACAACTGATAGAGATTCTATAAAAGAAGAATTATCAGCTTTAGCAAGTGAAATTGATAAAATTGCTACACAAACTCAATTCAATACTAAAGATTTATTTAGTGCAGCATCAACTACAGTAACATTACAAGTTGGAGCTAATAAAGATCAAACAATAGCAGTTACATTCTCTCAAATGAGTTCAACAGCTTTAACTGTTAACAGTGTAGCTAATAGTGTTGATACAAGTGCAAATGCTACAGGCGCTATAGACACAATAAATAAAGCTATAGAGTCAGTATCAAAAGAAAGATCTAAACTTGGAGCAGTTCAAAACAGACTTGAACATACAGTAGCTAACTTAAATAATGCATCAGAAAATTTACAATCTGCAGAATCAAGAGTTAGAGACGTTGATATGGCTAAAGAAATGATGAGCTACTCAAAGAACAACATATTACAACAAGCAGCTCAAGCAATGATAGCTCAAGCAAATCAACAACCACAAAACGTTTTACAATTATTAAGATAGTATTTAAGGTGGGGAATTCCCTACCTTTTTTCTTTTGGAAAATATGTATAGGATCTAAAAATATTAGAAAACATATAAAGTATATTAAGAAAGTTACGATAAAATATTTAATAGATAAATAATGATTAAATATAAATTAGAAGCCATAAAGTGGTCTACAATTATTATGGTACTAGAAGTGGTAGAGGTTTCTCTATCGCTTTTTTAATAGGAGGATATATGAAACTAAGTATAGCTATGATTGTAAAAAATGAGGAGAAATATCTAGATCAGTGCTTAAAGGCATTATTGCCCATAACAAAAAAAATATCATCAGAGATTGTTATACTTGATACAGGTTCAACAGATGCTACTAAGGATATAGCGAAGGAATACACTGAAAACATTTATGATTATATTTGGGAAAATGATTTTTCTAAGGCAAGAAATAAGTCTATAGAATATTCAAAAGGAGAATGGATATTAGTAGTTGATGGGGATGAGGTTTTAGAAAATCCCAATACTATAGTAGAATTTTTTGATAAAAAAATATATACGAAATATAACGCAGCTACAGTGGATATAAAGAGCTTTAATTTTTCAGAAGAAGAAGGGTACGCTATATGTCCTATTCCTAGGTTATTCAAAAAGAAAAAAAGTCTGTATAAAGGAGCTATACATGAGCAACCTCAATATTCGGTACCTGTAGTTAGACTAACTGCTTGTTTTAAACATTACGGATATTCAACTACAGACTTGGATTTTATAGAAAAGAAATTTTATAGAAATCAAGAGATATTAAAGAAGGAATTAATAGGTACAGATGACAGAAAGTATGTTTTATTTCAAATAGCTCAAAACTATAATCTTATTAATGATAGCGAAAGTTCCTTAATTAATATAAAAGAAGCTTATTTAGAATCTAAAAGACTTGGAACAAGTGACTCTTATATATACCAACTCTATATAAAACTTCTTTATGAATATAATTTATATGATGATTGTATCAAAATTATTGAAGAAGCCTTGGAAGTTAGAAAGGATCATATAGATTACTACTATTATTTAGGTTTTTGCTATTTTTCAAAACAAGAATACATTAAATCAAAGGAAGCCTTTGAAAAATATCTATTTTATTTAAATAACCTAGAAAATAATAACAGCTATAAGGATATAACCTTGGTTATATACACTAAAGGAAACATAGATAATGTGGCATTAACTTTATGTAGTATAGAGAATAAGATAGGAAATTATAATAAATCCATAGAATTATATGAGAATTGTAAAAATAATAGTCTTAAACTTAGTTATTTTTCAATTTATTTAGATTCCTTAATTACCTCTAAGAATTACGATAAACTATTATTAGAAGCTAAAAATGAAAAAAATAATAAGGATATATTTATTTCAGCTTTAGAAAATAGCTTAAAGACAATGTATATATATGAAAAAGAAAATATACTAAAAACATTAAAAGGTGTTGTAAATGATATAGGCTTATATATTAATATTAAGGATAAATTCATTAAAGAAGATTGGAATGATAACAATATATTAAATAAGATAGCTCAAATATCCTATTCTAAGGTAAACTTAGTATCAATATACGCTTTAAGGTATCTGATATATAATAATTCAAATAGTTTATTTGAATTAGAGTCTATCAACAATATAATATCCAAGGATTTATTAAAAGCTGCATGTTCAAATAATCTTTTATTAGTGAATTCACTTAAAAGCTTAATAATAACGAGACAATTTTCAGATAAAAAAGAAGAATTAAAAGTAATAGTTGAGATAGAGAAGTTTTTGCTAGATATACCTAACTTAACTGATGAAGAATATCTGAACATATTTGAACAGTACTTAAGAGACTCTGATAAATTATTTCAGCATCTATATGGAGAAAATTATAAAGAACTGAATATTGATAGCTTTGAAATTGAAAGAGTTAATGAGTTTTTAGAGTTATATAAACTAATATCTATAAATAAGCTTGAGTTTGTTAGAAAATTGAATTTTATTTTAAATAGGAACGAACAATATAGAAGAATCATTAAGATATATAAAGATAGGATAGAGACATATGATAAATACGTTAATTTATTTAAAGAAAAGAACTTATTACTTAGAAATATAGAAAGTTTAATTAATCAAGGCTCTTTCATAGAAGCCTTGAAGATATTAAATGAAACTATAGAATTAATTCCATTTGATAGTGATATTTTAAATGCCTTAGGTGTAGTTTCCTATTATATGAATGATAAAGATAATGCATTAAGATATTTCAATAGAAGTTTGTTGCTGGATCCTGATAATAGAGATGCATTTATGAATGTACAGTCATTAAAAGAATAATTATAAGGATGATGGATTTATGATTTCATTGTGTATGATAGTAAAAAATGAAGAAAAAAATATAGGTGATTGCTTGAATTCTGTAAAAGACATTGTAGATGAAATAATAATTGTAGATACTGGTTCAAGTGATAAAACTAAAGAAATAGCTAGTAAGTTTACTAAAAATATATACGACTATAGATGGCAAAATGATTTTGGAAGTGCTAGAAATTATTCTCTATCTAAAGCAAGTAATGACTGGATATTAGTTTTAGATGGAGATGAGAATATAGTAGGATATGATAAAGAAAGTGTTTTAAACTTTGTGAAACTCTCTTCAATAGATTGTATCGGTAGAATAAAAACATTTAATACCTTTGATAGACACGGTGAAGTAAAAACCTATATAGAAAGAGTAAATAGATTATTCAACAAGAAATATTATAAATATGAAGGAATAGTACATGAACAACTCGTTCCTATAAATAATCTTATAGGAAAAATGATTCCAGCAGATATTGAGGTTGATCATATAGGATATACTACGGAAATAATAAATAGTACTAATAAGATAAAAAGAAACATATGTCTATTGAAGGAAATATTACTAAAAGCCCCTAGTGATATATACATACTTTATCAATTAGGAAAATCTTATTATATGAATGGAGAATATAGAGAAGCCTATAATCATTTTAAAGAAGCCATAGGACTTTTAGACAAGGATGTTTTTTTGCTTGAATATATTGAAGATCTGATAGAAAGTTATGGGTATTGTTTAATTAACTTAGGGAAATATGAAGAGGCTTTGTATATAGAAAAGTATGAAAAGTATTATAGGAATGAAGTAGACTTTATATTTTTGAAAGCTCTTATATATATGAATAATAGCAGATTTCAAGAAAGTGCTGAGATTTTTCTGAAATGTTTGGATATGAAAGATGGAAAGCTTTTAGGAACAAATTCATATTTAGCTTTATATAATATTGGAGTTATTTTTGAGTGTTTGGGCTTTTATAAAGAAGCTCTTGAATATTACTACTTATGTAAAAATTATACTAAGGCTGTAGAAAGAATTAAAATAATAGAAAAGTCATGAGAGGTAAGAATAAATGAATGATAAAAATATTGCAAATAGAAATGAATTTGAATCATATAAAATAGAAATAAAAAGAATTATAGAAGAATTTATTAATGAAAACAAATTAGTGGAAGCCAAAGGATTGATACAAGAGTACGAAAGTATAGAGAAAAATGATATTGATCTATACTCTTTCAAAGGAATCATAGAGATTATGGAAAATAATCTAGATATGGCAGAACAAATATTTAAAGAAGGGTTGCTAATTAAAGATGACAATTTTGATTTAAACTATAATTTAGGATATTTATATCAAAATAAGAATATAATAGATAAATCGAAAATTTATTATAAAAGGGCTCTTTTTAATATAAAAGATAAAAACATTCAAAGTCTTATTTTTGAAAATTTGAAAGTTATGGGGGAAACAGAAGATTTAGAAGATATTTTGAGAAAACCTAAATTTTTAAAAACTAGTATAATAATTCTTACTTATAATAATTTTGAATATACAAGACTTTGTATAGAAAGTATAAGAAAGTATACAGAAGAAGGTAGTTATGAAATAATTGTAATAGATAATAATTCTACAGATGAAACTATAGAATGGATAAAAAATCAGAAAGATTTGAAAGTAATATTAAATTCGGAGAACTTAGGATTTCCCAAAGGTTGTAATCAAGGCATAAAAATAGCAGAAGGAGAAAGTATACTTCTACTTAATAATGATGTAATTGTAACACCAAACTGGCTTACAAATTTAAATTCAGCTCTTTGGAGTTCAGAAAATGTAGGAGCTGTAGGAGCTGTAACTAATAACTGTTCATATTATCAATCTATTTATACAGAATATAAAAGTATAGAAGAAATGATAGAATTTGCAAAAGACTTCAATGTGTCAAACCCTCTAAAGTGGGAAAAAAGAATAAAGTTAGTAGGGTTTTGTATGCTTATAAAGAAAAGTATTATAAAAGATATAGGACTGCTTGATGAAAGATTTACTCCAGGGAACTTTGAAGATGATGATTATTCTATAAGAATAATAAATGAGGGATATAATTTATTGCTTTGCAATGATACTTTCATACATCATTTTGGAAGTACTTCATTTAAAGATATTAATAATTTTAATAGTATATTATATAAAAACTCGAAGAAATTTGAGGAAAAATGGGGTTTTAACTCATCATATTCTTCATTTATAAGAAATGATATAATTAAATATATAGATAAAAGAAGTGAGGAAGATTTTAATATACTAGAAGTGGGATGTGCGTGTGGAGCGACATTATTAAAAATAAAAAATTTGTATAAAAATGCTAACCTTTATGGAATTGAGCTAAATGAAAATGCTGCTTTGATTTCTAAGAATTTTGCTGATATTAGAGCCGAAAATATTGAAAGTGCTAGTTTAAGTTATGAAGAGAATTATTTTGACTATATAATTTTTGCAGATGTTTTAGAGCATCTATATGATCCTTGGCTTGTATTAAAGAACATAAAAAGATATTTAAAAGATAACGGTAAAATAATAGCTAGCATACCTAACGTAATGCATTATAGTGTAATAAGAGATTTAATAAATGGAAATTGGACATATAGAGAATCAGGAATTCTGGATAAAACTCATATGAGATTTTTTACGTTTAATGAAATAGTAGATATGTTTAATAGGTGCGGATATTTTACAATAGCCCACCAAAAGACTACCGTTAATGTTAGTAAAGAAGATAAGGAGTTTATGAATAAATTAGCTGAAATATCAAGTGAAGAGATGTTACAACAATACGATGCATATCAATACTTAATTGTTGCTGAAAGGTTGAATAAAATAACTAATAAAGAAAATAAAGAATATAATGTTAATGTTGTGAATAGGAATAAAAGCGATAAGGATATTGAAGATAATTGTAGTAAAGAAAATAAATGTAATTATTTTATAGATCCAAGTTGTGATGTTAGAGGAATAGAGAAAATAAAATTTGATAACAATGTAGTTATTCAAAAAGATTGTTGGATAAATATAGCGTACATAAATACAGAACAATATATGATAGAATTTGGTGAAGGGTCAAATATAGGAAGAAGAAGTACGATATCGGCTTCAAATAAAATTATTTTTGGTAAAAATGTTTTATTAGGACCTAATGTTTTAATCTCAGATCATAATCATGAATATAGAGATACTAATATTCCTATAATTTATCAAGGAATAGATTCAATGAAAAATTGTATAAACATTGGAGATGAAACATGGATAGGTGCTAATAGTGTAATTATTGGAAATGTTAAAATAGGGAAACACTGTGTTATAGGGTCTAATTCAGTTGTAACAAAAGATATACCTGATTATTGTGTTGCTGTTGGAAATCCAGCTAAAGTAATAAAAACTTTTGATACTGAGACTGATACATGGAAAAGAGTATCAAATAGCAGAGAGTTGGATATGATTTTATCCCAAAGATATGATTTGTCAAATTAGAAATATCAATTGAACAACTTTTTATTTGAGAAGTTATGAGAAGGATATATAAATGTAAGTCTAAACATAACTTAAGAATCTAAAATGTTAGAATTGGCGGTTAGTTATAAGAAAGATAATATTTATTATTAAGACTTAAAAAGTATACAAATGAATATAGATAAACTAGCTACTCAGATAAAGGCATTAGATGAGGAAAGTAGACTGTAACTAAGATGGATTTGAAATATAATCCATCTTTTTATTTCAAAAACTGCTATTACCATATATAATATGTTATGTAAATAAATATATAAAAGGTGGAATTATGAATATAAAATTTAAAATAGAGTATAAAGATTTTTTAAACTTTTATACCAGTGTTACTTATAAAACAGAAAGGTTTAATAAAATAGTAAAATATACTTGGCTATTTATTTTGCTTATAGTTGCATTTGTTATTTTAGTTTCGAGTGAAAATAAATTTAGAGTAATTGCTTTAATAATAGCTATTTTAGTTTCTATTTTTATAAAGTTTTTTATGAAAGTGTTTTATAAAAATATGATAATAGCAGGGTTAAATAGAAAAGAATCTGCCTATATGTTTAAAGATATGGAAGTGACATTAAGTGAGGAAGAAGGATTGTATGTAGAGAACTTTAGAGAAAAAAGACTGATTTATTTTAATGTTATAAGAGCTTTATATATGGTAGATAATTATTTAATAATTATCTTTGGAAATAATGAGTATATTTATATACCTAAAGCAGCTTTTAAAGATACTCCAGAGGAATATGATTTTACAAATTTACTTAAAGAAAAAACAAATAAAACAGTAAGCAATTTATATCCACAATTTTTATTATATAAATAATATATGAGGTGATTTGATATATGACTATAGGATTTAAATTAGATAAAGAAAATCTTTCAGACTTTTATGCTAGAAATATTATAGAAACAATGACTTTTAAGGTAGGTAGAGGGCTTTTAGTGCTTTTTGTTTTGAGTATAATATTTTTGGTATGGAGGATAACAGATGATAAGGGATTTAGGATAGAGGCAATTTTTGCAAGTTTAACTACTGTTATATTCTTTAAAATAATAACAAGAAAATCTTTTGGATATATATTTAATAAAAAGTATGATGATTTTAAAAAATCAGGTATGTTTGATATGATGGAGATTGGTATATTAGAAGAACATTTTTATATTATTAATTCAATAGAAAAAAGAGAAATCAGTTACTCATCAATAAGTAGTATAAATATTTCTGAAAATTATATGTTCATCATTCTTTCTAGAAAACAGTATTTTACAATCCCTCTAGATTCATTTAAAACTTCCGAAGATAAAAAAGCTTTTAGAGAGTTATTAGAAGAAAAGATAAGCATTAAAGCAAAATATGAATATCCAGACGGGTTAAAGTATATTTAAAAAACTTCTCTAAGAAGAAACGATATTAATATTTATAATTTGATTTCTTAAATAATAGTCCATTAATAGTTAAGAAAGTATAGTATATAGTAAAGTTATGATTAATACTATTAGGAGAAATATCATGTCTATGTTAAAAATCAATGATTTAAGATCATATTTAAAAAATAAAAGTAATCAGGAACTCATAAAAGAAATAGTTGAATTAGCAAAACAATTTCCTGTAGTCAAAGAGTATTACAGAACTAAAGTAGATCCAGATTTTGAAATAGAAATCTTTGAAAAGTACAAAAAAATTATTCAAGATGAATTTTTTCATTATAAAGGTTTTGGGAAGCTTAAATATTCAAATATTAGCAAAGCCATTAGAGATTTTAAAAAAATATCTAAAAATTCAAAGTTGATTGCCGAACTTATGATTAGTTACTCAGAACTTGGAGTAGAATTTATGATTGAATATGGAGATGTAGATGAAAGGCTTTATAATAATATACTAAGATCTTATATTAATGCGTTAGATTATATCTTTAAGAATGGTCTAGAGGAGAAATGTAAAGACAGAATGAATCATATACGAGAAGATGTAGTAGGGGTAGATTGGGAATTTGGTGATAATATGAGTGAAGTTTATAATGAATACTTTAGTGATTTCGACAATGAAGATGAGTAAAGAAACAGAGGATTTACTGATTAAATTTTTATGTATGCTTAAAACCTGTAGAGTTTGGTATATAATCTAAGAAAGCTGTAATTAATAAAGCCCACTTGCTATAGAATTTAAGATTCCATAGCAAGTGGGCTAAATTTTTTATTTCTTTAACTCAATAACTGTACTGCTCTTACTAACAATCTTAGCGGAGTAAGGTGTTACAAGAGTTCCGTTCTTAGTTAGAAAAGTATTGTTTTCTATAATAACCTGCATCAATTCCTCAACTTCTTCATTAGTTAATCCTTCTCTAACATCAGGAATAGTTATAGAGGCTTTACTACCATTGCTGGTGATAAAGACTAGGGAAAGTGAATGATCCATATATCTCACCTCCAGTGCTAGCTAATGTTTTTTCAAAATTCATAATACTATTCTCCTTCAGTTTCTGAAATTTTACTTACTTTAGTTAGTAAATAGTCTCCAGTTTGAGTGTTTAATACTGAAGCTATGGCTTTAGCAACATTTAGAATATTTTCAGTTGGAGAATCAAGCCTTATTCCTGAAAAACTTCTTTTTTTATAGGTTACTTCACCTGAAGGTTTAGTTCCATTGTGGATTTCTATGGCTAAAGTGACTGTTTGTAAATCTTCATTTACATTCATAATAAATCACCTCCTTCCCTAAAATTCAATGTACTAATATAATATGTTGATAAGTTAAAATTGTGTCAATATTTAATGCAAAATGTAGAATAGTGGCTATACCAGAGAGTTTTAGAGATATATAGAAATCTTTTTCTAACTTTTACATAGTATAAAGGGAATAATTTTATTAGGAGAAAGTTTCATGAAGGAAATTACGGTAAGTGAGTTTGGAAGAGATGATAAAGATGAGTATTTAAGCCACTCGGTTTGGACTGATGGAGAGGAGGTTCAAGGAGAGGTTGAGAGAGAAATTTTCTTTAATAAAGATAAAAAGGAAATTAAAGAAGAGGTAATCTTACCTATAAATAATAATTATCAAACTTCTTTTGATGATGATATAAACTTAGAATGTAAGCTTGAAGATTTAAGATTGACCTTAATAAAACAATATCTTTATGATATTAAAGGTGATCGATACCAAGATGCTTTAAAAATCTCAATCGAGGATATTGGGAAAAAGCTAGATATAATTAAAGAGTCATCAGGAACTTTAAAAGTTAAAAATATTGGGGTTTTGATGTTTACTGAAAGACCAAAAGAGTTTATTCCAGGAAGTTATATAAACCTTGTGCACTTTGAAAATTCATCTGCCGATAAGAAGCATATAATGACGGTTTTTGATGGGCCTATCCATGAACAAATAAGAGGGGTTTTAAGATATGTAAAAACTTATGTACTTAAAATAAATAAACTGGAGAGCGGGGATGTGTGTAACTATCCAATAGATGCTATAAAAGAAGCTGTTGTAAATGCTGTTTATCATAAAAACTATAAGCTGCATATGCCTATAGAGATTAGAATAGATAGGACTAAGTTTGTAATTATAAGTTATCCTGGAGCAGATAAAATTGTAGATGAAAATGAAATAAATGAGGGTGAAGTTTGTGCTAGAATATATAGAAATCTAAGGATTGGAGAGTTTTTACAAAGTCTAGTATTTACAACGGGAAACTCTACTGGATTAGGCAAAATGATAAAAGCTATGCACATTAATAATTCATCGAAACCAATATTTAAAACCAATGAAAATAGGGATTACTTCTTAGTAAGGTTAAATGTAAATAAAACTTTTTTAGATGAGAAACAAGTAGGTGAAAATCAAGAACAAGAAGATTATGATGATGTAAATCTAATTGAGAAAAATATTCTTGAACTTTTAAAAGATGGACCTTTAACTAAAAAAGAGATTGCAAATTACTTTGGGTATAAGATTATGTCAGGAGGTGTTAAAAGTTCATTTGACTCGTTATTAGATAAAAAATATATTGAGAGTACTGCAGTAAGGCCAAATATCAGAAATCAGAAATACAGACTTATAAAGTAGAATAGTTTGATTTTTATATAAAGATTATCGTATAATTGTAATAAGATGGATTGGGTAGGGTGAATAGTTATGAGTATTAATGATAAACTAGTTGTAAAAAGAGAAAGCTTAGAAAAACTAAGAACTGATATAAAAGTACTTAAAGTAATGATTGATAATAGAGATGCCTTAAGGATTATAAATGAGATGTCTGAAGTAATTGAGGATAATCTTAAGTTTGATGAAGTAAACATCAAAGATAAGATTAAAGATAAGATGACTAAAACTGAAAGCACAGACCCTGAATTAAGTTTTAAATTATATATGCTTTATAGAAAACTTAGTGATGGAAAGATTGATGATGCAGAAGCTGCTAGAGATTTTGAGATATATACAATGATGACTAATTAGTAATTAAATAAACTTTAAACACTTCCAAGTATTTTATTAAACACAGTAGAATACTTGGAAGTGTTTTTTTGCTTTTGTAGTAGATAGTAAGTTGAAGCTTCATATAATAGTAGAGAAAAGATTAACTAAGTTAAGGGGAAGTAATATGAAAGACGAAAGAAAAATTTCTTTTTCTCCTCCAGATATAACAGAGGAGGAAATAGAAGAGGTAACTAAGGTTTTGAAATCAGGATGGATAACTTCTGGGCCTAAGGTAGTAGAATTTGAGGACAAGGTTAAAGAATATTGTTCAGTTGACAAAGCTGTAGCAGTTAATTCTGCAACGGAGGCTATGGAGTTAGTGTTAAGGGTTCTTAATATAAAAGGAAAAGATGAGATAATAACAACTCCTTATACCTATTCAGCAACCTCAAGTGTTGCTTTGCATAAGGGAATTAAACCAACTTTAATAGACTTAGAGAAAGATTCTTTTTTTATGGATTTAAATAAACTAGAGAGTGCTATAAATAGTAATACTAAAATGATAATGCCTGTAGATTTTGGAGGAGTTCCTTGTGACTATGATTGTATTAAGGAAGTTTTAAAAGCTAAAAATAGAGAAGATATAATTATACTATGTGACTCTGCTCATTCCTTTGGGGGAAAATATAAGGGTGAAGTTGTAGGAGCTCAGTGTGACTTTCATAGTTTTTCCTTTCACGCAGTTAAAAATCTAACTACCTCAGAAGGTGGAGCTATTACCTATAATGAGGATACCATGCTAAGAGGAAAAGATCTATACAGAGAGTTTAAAATTGCATCTTTACAGGGACAAACCAAAGATGCACTTTCTAAGACAAAAGCAGGGGCATGGGAGTATGATATTATAACTGATGGGCTTAAATGTAATATGACAGATATAAGTGCGGCTATTGGATTAGTACAACTAAAAAGATATCCTGACATGTTAGAAAAAAGGAAGAAGATTTTTAATGTTTATACAAGTTTGCTTAAAGACTATGATTGGGCTATAGTTCCTTTTGAAAAAGATGATTTAGGAACAGAAACTTCCTATCATTTATATCCTTTAAGAATTAGAGGATTTAAAGAAGAGAAGAGAAATAAACTTATTGAGAACTTAGCTAAAAAAGGAATAGCAACTAATGTTCACTTTAAGCCGCTGCCTTTATTTACTTTATATAAGAAGCTAGGATATAAGATTGATGATTATCCAAATGCCCTTTCTCAATATGAAAATGAAATTAGTTTACCAATCTATTCAAGTTTGAGTATTGAAGATGCTTATTATGTTGTGGAGGAACTTATTAGAAGTATATAAACTGAACTGAGTCTGTTTTAATTACAGACTCTTTTAAATTCACCTATAAAGTTTTTAAAGTTTATCTTCGATATAACTTATATATAGAAATTTATTGGAGTGATGAATGTGAGATTAAACACTAACTTAATGTCTCTTAATGTTTATAAAGGATATACAAAGGCACTTAAAACTCAAGAAACTGCTTTCAACAGAATATCTACTGGATTAAAGATTAACTCGGCGAAAGATGATCCTAATAATTTAGGACAGTCTGAGATGTTAAGACTTCAAATAAGAGGACTTCAAGCAGCGGGAAGAAATCTACAAGATGGAGCATCTATGCTTCAAACCTTTGATGGAGCTTTAAATTCAGTTTCTGAAAGTTTATCTAGAATGAAAGAATTAATTGTTCAAGCTAACTCAGATTCTTTAAATGATGAAGATAAAGCTATTATTCAACAAGAAGTAAGCCAATTAAAGGAACATATAAACTCAGTAACTAAGGATACTGAATTTAATGGAGTAAAGTTGTTAAATGACCAAAACGTAACTGATAATAATAAACCTGGATTTATAAATACAACCATTGGAGCGAATGTAGGAGAACTTGCAAAAATTCCTACATTTAATACAAGTACAACAAATCTAGGCAAAGATGGAGTAGGTTATTTAGAGGAAATCAATGTTCTTGATCCAACTATGCGTAATAAAAATCTTGAAATTCTTGATTCAGCTGTAAATAGTGTGAATTCTATTAGAAGTAAATATGGAGCTATACAAAACAAGTTTGAATCCTTATCTCAGGGTTTAGGAGAAATATCTCAAGCTGTAGAAAATGCAGATAGTAGTTTAAGAGATGCTGATATAGCTGAAGAAATGATGAACTATTCAAGAGAATCTATATTAGTAAACTCTTCTATAGCCATGATGGTTCAAACAAATAAGTTACCACAAGACGTTCTTCAGATATTAGAAAGAATAAAATAGTCGAAATTTGTTGTATGATTGTACCTTTTTTTGATATTAAATGTATGTTAAAGTAGAAAATGGAGTTTTTAGAATAAAAAATTATTCTGAAAACTCTTTTTTTATTTTATAGAATAAGATATCATATATCTAATGAGTAATGATTATCAATAGTTGGAAAATTCAGAAAATTCAATGTGAAAAGCAGGTTTTGATAAGTTAAAAGTTATTAACAAAGATTAAAATTAATTAAAAATACAATTAAAGACATGAAAACTTGAAAAATTATGTAGAAATATCTTTAAATATAAATTATAATTATATTAAATTGTTTGTTGGATTTTAGGGTTTTAGTAAGAATGATGTAAGAATTTAAATATATAAAGAGAGGATATGAGAAAATCTATGGCGAATATTTCAGAATCAACATATAATTTAATCAAAAGTGGATTAAATGCTTCTTCATTAAGAGGAGAAATTATATCGAATAATATATCTAACATTAATACAGCAAATTTTAAAAGAAGCTATGTGTCTTTTGAAGAGCAATTTAAAAAGAGTTCAAGTGAATTATCATTAAAAGTAACTAAAAACAAACATATAAGTGATAACGCAAATACTGGTGCTGCTAAAGTCTTAAAAGATGAAAGTACAAGCATGAGGACAGATGGAAACAATGTAGACTTAGAACTTGAAAAAACTAATCAGGCAGCTAACACTATGCTTTATAATGCCTTAGTTACTTCAGCTAATGGAAAGATAAGCAATTTAAGATATGTTATAACAGGTGGAGGTAAATAATTATGAGCATGTTTAATGCATTAAAGATAAGTTCTTCTGGATTGACCGCTGAAAGACTTAGAATGGATACAATTTCATCAAATATAGCTAATGTAAACACTACTAGAGGTGAAGATGGAAAACCTTATGTAAGAAAAATAGCTGTATTTAAAGAAATTTTAGATAATAAAACAGGTGGAGCAGGGGTAAAGGCTGAGAAGATAGTTGATGATCCATCTCCATTAAGAAAAGAGTATGACCCTTCACACCCAGATGCTGATGAAGAAGGTTACGTAACACTTCCAAATGTGAATATATTAAATGAAATGGCGGATATGATTTCAGCTTCAAGATCTTATGAAGCAAACATAGATACATTAAATGCAAATAAAAGTATGTTTATGAAAGCACTAGAAATAGGAAGGTAGGTATAATACGTGAAGATAAATTCATTCATTCCAAATGAACAGATTTTTAACACAAGTAATGAAAATAAAAATAACAAAATAAGTGAAGCTGGTGGAAGTGATTTCTTTAAGATATTAAAGGACAAGCTAAACGAAGTAAATGAACAGCAGGTTAATGCTGATGAAATGACAACCAAGATGATTCAAGGTGAAGATGTTGAAGTACACGATGTTATGCTTGCAGCAGCAGAAGCTCAAACTTCTCTACAACTAGCAGTACAAGTTAGAAATAAAATAGTTGAGGCTATCCAAGAAATAAATAGAATGCAGATATAGTGATAACAGTGAGGAGTTAATAATGGAGAAAATAAAAGAGATTATAAAGAAGTTCCAAGAGAAATTTAAGTCTCTTTCAAAAGGAGTTAAAATTTCTCTGATTATTGCCCTAGTTGCATTAGTAGTTGGTATTATAAGCTTTAGTTTTTACTCTAGTAAAAATAAGTATGGTATTTTATTTAGCGATTTGGAAGCAAGTGATGCACAAACTATAACAGCTAAGCTTAAAGAAGCAAAGGTTGATATGAAGATAGACGGGCAAAGCATTTTAGTACCAAAAGAGAAGGTAAGCGAACTTAGATTAGAATTAGCAACAGAAATTAAGTCCGGAAGTAAAGGCTATGAACTTATGGACGGGAGCAGTTCTTTTGGTATGACAGATGAGGAATTTCAAGTAAAGAAAATACGAATGCTTCAAGGGGAATTAGAAAAAACTATAAAAAGTTTTTCTCAGATTGAAGCTGCAAGAGTACATATAACCCCCGCACAAAGTTCAGTATTTGTTAAGGATAAAACACCTGGCAAGGCTGCTGTTTATATACAGTTAAAAGCAGGAAAAACCTTAGAAAATGATCAAGTGAAAAGTATAGTAGCATTAGTTTCAGGAAGTACAGAAAATATTCCAAATGAAAATGTTGAAGTTATGGATTCAGATATGAATCTTTTATCTAAAGGCTTGTTTGATGATAATGGAGTTGCAAGTTCAACCTCAGTAGACAAACAAAGAGCAGCTGAAAAGCAGTTTGAAAAGGAATTACAACAAGCAATTATAGATTTATATGAACCGGTTTTAGGTAAAGGGAAAATATCAGCTCAAGTAAATGCTGATTTAGATTTTGATTCAACTTCTCAAACACAACTTGTTATAGACCCTAACAAAGTTATAGTAAGTCAAGAAACATCTAAAGATGTTAATCAAAATGGAACAACAACAAATGGAGCAAGTCCAGTTGATAATAATTCGAGCAATACAATTGATACAAATAATGGTTCAGGTACTTCATCAAGTGAAAAACAAACTACTAATTATGAATCAGGTAGAACAGAAACTAAAACAATAAAAGCGGAAGGTGGAATAAGAAGAGTTACAGCATCCGTTATGATAGATGGAAACTTAGATGCAGCTACTCAAGAGCAGATGAGTAAATCTATAGCTAACGCTATAGGGCTTAAAGCAGATAGAGGAGATGAAATATCTGTTGTAGGTATGACATTTGACCCTGCAGCAAATAAAGAAGCAAAAGCTCAATTGGATGCTATGCAAGAAGAGATAGCTAAGCAAGAAAGGATGACTCTAATAAGAAATATAGCAATAGGTGCAGGTATAGGAATTGTAGCAATAGTAGCTGCTATTATATTCTTTAGAAAGAGAAGAAAGAAAGACGAGGCAGAAGAGCCACATATCTTAGATATAGTTGTTGGAGAACAAATAAAACCTAAGGAACCTGTGGTTTATGACCCAATAGATTTTGAACCTAATGATGAAACTAGCCATATAGAAAGTGAAGTTAAAAAATATGCAAAGGAAAAACCAGAACAAGTAGTTGAAATACTTAAATCTTGGCTTAATGAAAGAGAGAGGTGATTGAGTGGCTAAAGATGCTAAACTAACTGGAATTCAAAAGGCGGCAATTCTTTTTATTACATTAGGACCAGAGGCATCCTCATCCATAATAAAAAAGCTGCCAGAAAGTGAAATTCAAAAAATAACTTATGAAATAGCTAACATAACCTCTGTTACATCTGAACAAAGACAAGGTATATTAGATGAATTTGTAGAGATGAATAAAGCTAGAGACTACCTTTTAGAAGGCGGTATGGATTATGCTAGAGTATTACTATCTAAAGCTTTAGGAGCTCAAAGAGCTGAGGAGATATTAGAGAAGGTTTCTGATGCTACAGCTCAATATAGACCTTTTGCGATAGCAAGAAAAGCAGATTCACAACAACTTTTAAATGTAATAATCAATGAGCATCCTCAAACTATAGCTTTAATACTATGTTATCTTCAAGCTGATAAGTCAGCTCAAGTTTTAGCTGAACTACCAGAAGAGATGCAGTCAGAGGTTGCGCTAAGAATAGCTACAATGAGTAATACTTCTCCAATGGTAATTAAAGAAATCGAAAAGGTTCTAGAAGGTAAGTTGTCATCTGTAATTAGAACAGAAATGACTACCTTAGGTGGAGTAGATACCCTTGTTGATATATTAAACCAAGTTGATAGAACAACTGAAAAGAATATTACAGAAAGCTTAGAGAGAGAAGATGCAGAGTTAGCTGATAGAATTAAGAGTTCTATGTTTGTATTTGAAGATATCATTACTCTTGATGATGTATCTATTCAAAGAGTTCTTAGAGAAACAGATGCTAAAGAACTTGCACTTGCTCTTAAAGGATGTTCAGAAAGTGTTGCGGAAGCTATATTTAGAAATCAATCTAAGAGAGCCGCTGCTTCATTGAAAGAAGATATGGAATTCTTAGGACCAGTAAGACTTATGGATGTTGAAAAGGCTCAACAAAAGATCGTTTCAGTAATTAGAAGACTAGATGAAGCCGGAGAAATAATAATTTCAAGAGGTGGAGAAGATGCGCTCATCTTATAGTGTAATAAAAAAAGATAACTTAAAATCAGGTGAACAAAAAGTAATAACAACTAGCTATACTTCTGTTTCCAGAGCTTCCTTTAGTGAGGATGGCTCTGGAGCGGACAATAGAGATGACATAATGCAAAGCTTCAATTCCATAGGTGAGAATATTGTAAAAAATGCTAGAAGAGAAAGAGACAATATTTTATATAAGGTTATGGAAGAGGCAAAAACTATAGAAAAAGAAGCTTATGAAAAAGGATATGCACAAGGCGAAAGTAATGGCTATGAAGATGGTCACGAAAAGGGCTATAGAGAAGCTTATGATGGAACTATAGTAAAGGCACAAGAAGAGGCAAACAGATTAATAAGTGAAGCTAATGAAGTTCTTTTAAAGTCTAATGATGTTTATACAAAGTATTTGGAAGATAAGAAAAAAGAAATAGTCAATCTTGCTATAAATATTGCAGAGTCAGTTTTAAAAAGAGAGTTAGGAAAAGAAAGTGGTATAGATGAATTAGTCAAAGAATACATAGAAGCTTCAAAAGGAAATAAAGTCTTTTTAATAAAGTGTAATAAAAAACATAGTGAAAGTATAAAAGCTCATGTTCAAGAGTGGAAAAGTTATTATGGTATTGAAGAAATTCATCTAATTGAAGATGAAAGTATTCCAGAAGGAAATGCTGAGATACATAAAGATAACGGTAAATGTATAGTTGGAATTGATATAGGTATGGAAAAGATTAGAGATGCTTTAATTGGGTAGGTGAATATATGATTTCAATAGATTTTGAGCTTTTAAATAAAAAAGTTAAGGGATTATCCCCTACATACATAGAAGGAAAAGTTAAAAAGATTATAGGATTAACAGTTGAAGTTGAGGGCATTAAAGCCTTTGTAGGTGAACTTTGTACAATCTATAATGAGAGAAATATTCCTATAAAGTGTGAAGTTGTAGGATTTAAGGATAATGAAGTTATACTTATGCCACTTGGAGAACTTAGTGGGATATCACCAGGTTGTAAAGTGGTTCCAGAAAGAAAACCTCTTAGCGTAAAGTGTAGCGACAATCTTTTAGGTAAGGTATTAGATGGATTAGGAAATCCTCTAAATGAAGATGAAATAGGTTTTGGAGAAGATTATCCTTTAGATAATTCTCCACCAGATCCATTAAAAAGAAGAAGAATCAAGGATGTTCTTCCAACTGGAGTTAGAGCTATAGATGGATTCTTAACTTGCGGAGAAGGTCAAAGAATTGGAATATTTGCAGGTAGTGGAGTTGGTAAAAGTACAACCTTAGGTATGATAGCTAGAGAAGCTAAGGCAGATGTGAATGTTATAGCATTAATCGGAGAAAGAGGTAGAGAGGTTTTAGACTTTATTCAAGCTGACCTTGGAGAAGAAGGAATGAAAAAGTCAGTAGTAGTTTGTGCAACCTCAGATAAACCTGCACTTATAAGATTAAAAGGAGCACTTACAGCTACAGCAATAGCTGAATATTTCAGGGATCAAGGTAAAAAGGTTATCCTTATGATGGACTCTGTTACTAGATTTGCCATGGCTCAAAGAGAGGTAGGACTAGCTATAGGAGAACCTCCAGCAACTAAAGGCTATACTCCTTCAGTTTTTGCTAAACTTCCTATACTTATGGAGAGATCAGGAACTTCAGATAAGGGCTCTATAACAGCTTTTTATACAGTTTTGGTTGATGGTGATGATTTTAATGAACCTATTGCCGATGCGGTAAGAGGTATATTGGATGGACATATAGTTTTATCTAGAGCTTTAGCTCATAAAAATCACTACCCGGCTATTGATATTCTTAACTCAGTTTCAAGACTTATGCCATCTATTGCAGAGGATAATCATAAAGATGCTGCATCAAAGGCTAGGGATTTGTTAGCTACTTATAAGGAAGCAGAAGATTTAATCAATATAGGTGCCTATGTCAGTGGAAGTAACAAAAAAATTGACATAGCAGTTCAATATAATCCTTATATTGAGAAGTTCTTAAAGCAAGGAATAAAAGAAAAATGTGGGTTTGATGAAAGTGTTAGAACATTAACATCAATGTTCTAGATGGAGGAAAGATGGCTGATAGATTTGTTTTTGGTCTAGAAAAATTGTTAGACATAAGGGTTAAAAAAGAAGAAGAGTCTATAAGAGAGTTTCAAGAGGTAACAAGACAAAAGAAGATTGTTGAAGATCATCTAACTTCTCTCAAAGATGATTATGAAAAACATAAGGGAATTAAAAAGGGTGAAAGTGTAGTTTACCAAAAGATAAAAAGAAATTATCTAATAGCACTTACTCAAGGAATAGACCAAACTGAAAAAGAGTTAGTTGATAAAAGCAAACAAGTTGACTACAAAAGAGAGATAGTAAAACAAAAGACGGTAGATAGAAAAACTGTAGAACTACTAAAGGATAAAAAGTTTCAAGCCTTTAAACAAGAGCAAGATAGGGTAGAGAGAGTTAGTAATGATGAGTTCGCTCTATATTCATATTTTAGAAATAGTGAAAGGGGGTGAGAAATAAGTGAATATTAGTCAAATAAACTATGCGCCAGACTTTAAAGTTGATAATACTTCTTATAAAGCAACTACTGAAAGTAGTGACAAAAAGAGTTTTAAGGATACTTTAGATAAAAGCACAGGTGTAGATAAAACTACTAAGAAGGTTGAAAATAATGAATCAAGTAAACCTAAAGATATTGAAAATACAAATGAAGTTAAAAAAGAAGTAGTTAAAAACGATGAAACTAAAGTAGAAAACAAAGTTGAAAAAACGTCAAATGAAAAATCAACAGAAACTTCAGAATCAGATAAGGTATCAAAAGAAGAAGTTAAATCAGATTTCCTGGGAAATAAAGATGAAGAATTTGATGAGACTGTTATATCTACTTTGAGTAGTCTATTGAACCTATTTAATACAATTAAAAATCAAATTACTACTTCGGAAGTAAAGTCTGGTGAAGTTTCTACAGAGTTAAGCAGTTTAGTAACTAAGTTAGTAAAAGGCGAAGTAACTTTAAAGGACATGTTATCTAATCCAAAACTATCATCAGATTTAAAAGAAGTTCTAAAAACTAACGACTTTGACAAACTACTTAATGAAAAAGATGGGAAGTTAGGTCAAGAAGTTATGAAACTTTTTAACTTAGAATTAACTGATGAAGTTAAAACAAGTGATATAAAAACTATAGTGAATAATTTAGTAGCTAAGGTTTCAGAAGTTTTGGATAATGCTTCAACTAATAAGATGGTTAAAAACTTAGATCAAAAACCAACAGTATTAGAAAAGTTAACTACACTAATTAGTAAAGAGTTAGAAGTACCTGTAAATAAAGTTGAAACTAATACTAAAACAAATGAACTTCAAAGTTTGTTAAATGAACAACCTAAAAAAAGTGATTTTGATGTATTAGAACCAAAAGTTCAATATAGAAATACTGAAACTAACTCAAACTCAGTTAAAGTTAGCCAAGAAGATAAAGTTAGTTACACAAAGTCAGAAACTACTGCTAAAGAAGATAAGTTTTTAAGTGGACTTCTTAGTGATAATAGTAAAGATGAAAAAACTTTACCAAAAGTAATTCAGTTTACACCACTTAACAGTACAACTACTGTAAGCAATGTATCAAATGAAACACCTGTAGTATCTAAAAATACAGTTGTACAAGATGTAATAAAGACTTTTAAGTACATGGAAGACAATAGTTTAAAAGAACTTACTGTTAAGATTAAACCTAAAGAATTAGGAGAAATAACTATAAAGCTAATAACTCAAGGTGAAATTATGAAAGCTAGCATAAATGCATCTAATAAGGAAACCTATGATTTATTAAGTTCCAAAGTTCCAGAGATAAAACATGCATTAAATACTCAAAACATCAAAATTGAAGATGTAAATATAGATTTTAATGATAGTTTTCAATCATTCCAATCCGGAGAAGGTAATTTTTCTAGAGAAGAAAGGAACAGTTCGCAAAACACTGCTAAATACACTGCTAAAGATAGTATAGAAGCTACAGATGCAGAAGATAATTTAGAAACTTTAAATAATTTAAATATTTTAGCATAGGAGGGAAAAGAATGGCTTCAACAAGTGCAATTGGATATAATGGATCCGCCACTGCAACTGATAGAGGAACTAAGATAGTAAAAGCTGGTAGTGATTTAAATAAAAACTCATTTTTAAAGATATTAGCAGCAGAGTTATCCAATCAAGATCCAACAGCTAATGTAGACTCAACTCAATACATATCTCAAATGGCTCAGTTTACATCAATGGAGCAGATGGCAAATCTTAATACTACAATGTCAGGCTTTGCTAATCAATCATTAGTTGGAAAAGGTGTAACAGTAAATGTATTAGATAGTGAAGGTAATCCTTATACAGGAGTTGTTAATGCGGTTACGACTCAAAATGGCTCTACAACATTGTCTGTAACAGTAAATGAAAAAGGAACTAATGTTGAAAAGAATTTTGATTTAAACACAGTGGTAAGTGTTGTAAATGTACCAGACTACTCATTACCTGTTCTTACTAATTTAAATGGAAACATGAGCTTCTTATTAGCATCAGGTTTTATAGGTAAAAATGTTGAGTTAACTGAAAAAGATAGCAGCGATAAAAATATTAAAGGAACAGTTATTGGTGTAAGTAAAGACAATGGAGTTGTAAATATAAAGCTAAAAGTAGATGGCAGTGATGAAATATTGACAGTAAGTGTTGATAAAGTAAGCAAAGTAGAAAATAAGGAATAGAAGTGATTAAAGATGGGCTATAGAATAATTAATGGCAGAGCCTATCCTGTAGGAAATTTCCCGGAGTATAAGGATCCTGTTACTAAAAGTAGTAAGGTAACTGGAGAAACTTTTAAAGAAGTTTTAGATAGACAAATAGAAAAAACTAGTGGAGGGTTTACACTTTCCAAACATGCCGCAGAAAGATTGGACAATCTTAATTTTACAAAAGATGATTACAAGGAAATAGAAAGAGGATTAGGTAAGGCTAGAGAAAAAGGCTCAAAAAATACTCTTATGCTTTATAAAGATGTTGCTATAATAGCGTCAGTTCAAAATAACACCGTAATAACTGCTGTTGATAAAGAAAGATCAAAAGAAAATGTATTTACAAACGTAGATAGCGTAGTAATTTTATAGGCTGGACCTTAAATAAGGAAGCCTTCACCTGCTGAATGATGGATGCGGGAGAATAAAAAAATTTGGAGGTAAGAAAATATGTTAAGATCAATGTATTCTGGAATATCTGGAATGAAAGCAAATCAAACTAAATTAGATGTTATAGGTAATAATATATCAAACGTTGGAACAACTTCATTTAAAGCTTCAAGAGCTAAGTTTCAAGATATGTTATATCAAAATGTTAAAGATGCTATGACTCCTTCAACAAATCAAGGTGGAGTTAACGCTAAGCAAGTAGGACTTGGAGTTCAACTTTCAAGTATTGATAGAATAATGACACAAGGTATGATGCAGCCTACTAATAGAGCACTAGATGTTGCAATAGATGGTAATGGATACTTTATGGTAAGTAGTGGTCCAGCTGTTTTAGGTGATAATACTTTAGAAGTTTCACATACTGCTGGTTCACACAACATAACTGATCAATCATTATCAAGTTCAGGATCTAAAATAATGTACTCAAGAGATGGTGCATTTACATTAGATGAAAGTGGAAATCTATTAACTTCAGATGGATATAGAGTGTTAGGATATACATTAACTAATGATGATAATGCTCAAGCTGCTACAGCTATATCTCCAGATGGAATGAATTTATCAAGTATAAATTTCAGCTTTGGCCCAGGATCACAGCTAAATGGTTATAAGATAGCATTTGGAAAGATTTCACCAGGAACAGTTGCCTCAGCAGAAGTTGATAAAACAAATAAAGTAATAGTTATAAATGGAGATTTTTCAGAAACTTCAACTTTAACTACTGCTCAAGTGGAGTCAGCAGTTAATAAAGCTGTATCATCAGCAGGAATATCTCAAAGAGTAAAAGCTTCAGGTGAAATACCAGCTTATGCATCTATAGGAACTAAAGCTATAGAAGGTGGTTCAGATGCTACAGCTCCAGATTCAGTAAGACTAGTAGGGGTTCAGCTAAACTTTGAAAAAGGTGAAGAACTTAATGGATACTCTTTCAAGATTGACGAAATAGCTAATGGCGGCACAACTACAGCTGCAATAAATACAACTAACAAAACTATTACAATTTCAACTGATCTATCTAGTGCAAAACCAGAAGATATAGTTAATGCTATTAATGCACAGTTAAGTGCTACAACCAACCCAGAAACAACTGCATTATTTGCACAAAGGCTTAAATCAGGAACAGGGGTTGTTTCACCAATATCAGGTACAGAGGTTACAGCAGCTGGAGCAACAGCTACAACAGCTCCAACAGCAACAATTCAAGGATTAAATATAACTTTACCTACTGGAACCTTAACTGATTATAAGATTTCAATAAATAAAGTAAATGGACCTACTCCAGCTACAGCAACAGTAGATGCAACTAATCACAAAATAGTTATAAATGGAGACTTTTTAACACCTTCAACTACCTTAGCCGCTGATCTTCAAGCAGCGATTGCAGCTGTTTTACCAGGAAGCACAGTTACTGGAAATGGGAAAGCTTTAACAGGATTAGATAGTACTAATATACAAGGTGGAGCAAAAGATAGTAAACCATCTGATCAAGAAGCTTTTGGTATGAAGTTTACTTTTGCAGAAGGTGGATCTTTAAATGGGTATAAGATTCAAATAGGAAAAATAACTAAGGGTACAGAACTTTCAACTGTGGTAGATGAAAAATCAAAAACAATAACAATAAATGGAGATTTTACAACAACTCCATCTACAATAGACAATACTAAAGTACAAAATTCAATCCGTAAATCACTTACTGATAAAGGAATAACTCAATTAGTTACTGTAGCTAATGCACCTAAAACTATATCAGAAGCTATAACAGCAACTGACATTACAGGTGGAACACCAGTACAAAGTTTAAATGCTGATGGAACAATATCATTTGTTGATGCTACTAAAGACTTAAAATCCTATGATGGAGCTTTAAAATCTTTGAAAATTCCAGAAACAGTTGTAGTTCCAGGAACTGATCAAGAATTAAAGGTTAAGTCTTACACTATTGATAAAACTGGAGTAATAAGTGCAATTTTAGAAGATGGTTCAGTTGCAGCTTTAGGACAAATTGCTATGGCAAGTTTCAGAAATCCAGAAGGGCTAACTTCTTTAGGTAAAAACCTTTATGAAGCTTCAGCAAACTCAGGTGGAGCTACTATAAAGAGCGGGCTTGAAACTACTGGAGAAGATAACTCTAAAGGTTATGGAGACAATGTTCAAGGGATGCTTGAAATGTCAAATGTTGACCTTGCAGAACAATTCACAGATATGATAGTAACAAACAGAGCTTTCCAAGCAAGTGGAAAGATGATAACAACTGGAGATGAAATTCTTCAAGATATAATAAATCTAAAAAGATAATTAATTAGTTGAGAGTTGAGGGTTGAGAGTTGATGAAGAAATTAGAATAGAACTCTCAACTCTCCACTATACACTCTCAACTTAACTAATTTGGAGGCGTATATGGTTAATTTAACAGGTATGAATGGAAAAGAACTTATACTAAATGCAGAACACATAGAGAAGATTGAAGAAGTTCCAGAAACTATAATTACTCTAACTAATGGGAAGAAGTACATTGTTTTAGAAACACCAGAAGAGGTAGTGGATAGAGTAATCAGATATAAGAATAGAATTTTTAATATGAAGCTGTAGGAGGAACACAATGAAGAGGACAGATATATTAACTATAGCAGGACTAGTGGCTGCTGTAGTTTTAACTATATGGGGAATGGCTATGGGAGGAACCAGGTTGTTAATATTCTGGGATGCTGCATCAGTTGCTATTACAGTTGGTGGATCCTTCGCAACAGTAGTAATTACTGTATCTTCGGAAGATTTTAAAAACTTACCTAAGGTTTTTATGCAAAGTTTTAAGTATTCTAAAGAATCGAGAGTAGATTTGATTTCTAGATTTTCTGGTCTTTCTAAGAAGGCTAGAAGAGAGGGATTGCTATCTCTTGAAGATGAGATAAGCCAAGTAGAAGATGATTTTCTTAAAAAAGGACTTCAGATGGTTGTAGATGGAATAGAACCAGAAGTTATAAAAGAAATCATGGAACTTGAAATAGGTGAAATGGAAACTAGACATGAAAAAGGTATAACTATATTACAACAATGGGCGGCCTATGCTCCAGCTTTTGGTATGATAGGAACATTAATAGGACTTATTCAGATGCTTGCGGCTCTAGATGATCCTTCAAACATAGCTTCAGGTATGGCAAAGGCATTAATAACAACATTTTATGGATCAGTTTTGGCTAATATTTTCTTAGTACCTATAGCTAATAAGTTAAGTACAAGAAGTGGAGAGGAGTCATCTTTTAGAGAGATGATGATTGAAGGAGTTTTAGCAATTCAATCAGGAGTAAATCCTAGAATAATAGAAGAAAAGTTAAATACATATCTTACACCTAAGGAGAGACTAGATTATTTGCAAAAATCCATAAATTCTAGTGAAGGAGTTGCTGAGTAATGGCAAGAGAAAAAAAGCCTAAAAAGGAAGTTAAAACTGATGCATGGCTGGCAACTTACGGTGATATGGTTACCTTAGTATTGACATTTTTTGTACTATTATATTCTTTTTCCAGTGTAAATGAAAAAAAACTAAAAGAAATAAGTGCTGCGTTAACAAGCTTACTAGGAGGAGGAACTTCAGGAGAATCAATTTTAGATGGTGGAAACGGGATATTAGAAGAGGTGGTTCCAGAAGATGTTGGAATGCAAAATTCAACTTTTACAAAGGTAAGTGAATTTCTTGAAAATAATGGGTTAAAAGATATTGCACAAATAAAAACTGATGATAGAGGAGTAATAATAGAGCTTAATGATAAAATACTTTTTGAATCTGGAAAGTCAGAATTGATTCCAGAAAGTAGGGGAGTACTTGATAAAATAAGCGGATTGTTAGGAACTTTAGATAACACTTTTATAGTTGAAGGTCATACAGATAATGTACCTATTAATAATTATAGGTTTAATGATAATTGGGATTTATCCTCTTCAAGAGCTAATAGTGTAATTAGATACTTTACTCAAGTAAAGGGACTTGATGTTAATAAGTTTAATTCAGCAGCTTATGGCGAGTTTAAACCTTTAGTGGATAATTCAACAGAGGAAAATAGGGCGAAAAATAGAAGAGTTAATATATTAATTGTAGCTACGGAAAAGGAGAGTAAAGAGAATGGCGGAGAATAAAGACAAAAAAGAGAAAAAAGGCGGTAAAGGTAAATTTCTAATAATAATATTGCTACTTATTGTTTTTGGAGGAGGAGGAACCTTCGCTGGAGTTTACTTCTATATGCAGGCTAAAAATTCTACTGTACAAAAACATGTGGAAAAAGCTTATTTTGTTGCAGGAGAAGAAGCACTTTTAGTAAACCTTAAAGATGCAGGTGGCAAAAGATACGTTAAAGTCAAGGTGACGTTAGGTTATGATTCTTCAGTTAAGGGACTTAAAGAGGAACTCGAAACTAGTCTTTCATTAATAAGAGATAGAATAATTACTACATTTAATGCAAAAACTGCTGATGAAGCATTAGGAAATAAAGTTGCTATCCAAAAAGAGATAATGGATAGTATAAATTCAGAACTTAAAAAAGGTCAGATATTAGAAGTGGTTTTTTCTGATTTTACAGTTCAGTAAGGATGAGTATATGGAAAGTGTGGATCTAATATTTAGATTTATAATTGTTTTACCTATAATTATTTTTCTACTAATATTAACTTTAAGGTTTTTAAATAATAAATCTGTATCCTTAGCTAAGGCTAATTATTTAAATGTAATTGAAAAAATTCAACTTACGAAAGAGTGTACTTTAGCTATTATAAAAACAGGGGAAGATGCTTTAGTTGTAGCAATAACTTCTGGAGGGGTAGAAACTTTAAGAAAGTTATCTAAAGATGAGTTACAAACTATATTAGACAATAAAGAAGAACATAGAAAAGAGCTAGTAGAAAGTTATCAAAAATATTTAGATAAGATTAAGTATAGAGGAAAGAAGTAATGAAGAAAAAAAGAGTAATTATATATACAATTATGTTTTTAGCAATATTTTTTACAATTAGTCAGAAGGCTTTTGCAGCACCTAATTTAAGCGTTTCTTTAGATGGTGGAGATACGCCTACAGACTATGTAACAAATATAAAATTATTGATATTTTTAACCATTTTAACTTTGCTGCCTTCCTTTATAGTGATGGTAACTTCTTTCACTAGAATAGCTGTAGTTTTATCCTTTCTTAAAAATGCTATAGGAGCTCAGCAGGCAATACCATCTCAGGTTATGGTTGGATTAAGTTTATTTCTAACCCTTTTTATAATGCAACCCGTTTATAATGAAATAAATACAAATGCTCTTCAGCCTTATATGGAAAATAAAATAACACAAGAACAAGCCATAGAGGCGGGATCAAAACCTTTAAGAGAGTTTATGATAAAGCAAACAAGAGACAAGGATTTACAGCTTTTTGTAGAAACGTCTAAAATAGATACAACTGATTTAACAGAGGAGAATGTTCCTTTATATGTTGTAGTACCAGCTTTTGTCATAAGTGAATTAAAAACAGCTTTTACTATAGGATTTTTAATATTTTTACCATTTTTAATAATTGATATGGTTGTAGCCTCTGTACTTATGTCTATGGGTATGTTTATGCTTCCTCCTGTCATGGTATCTCTTCCATTTAAATTACTTTTATTTGCTATGGTAGATGGTTGGTATTTAATAGTAAAATCTCTTATTATGAGTTTTGCGTGAGGTGATTAGATGAGTGAAAATATGGTTTTAGGTATAGTTAAAGATGCTATAGTAACTTCATTAACAGTTGCAGCGCCATTTTTAGTTGTTGCATTGGTTTTAGGTTTAATTATAAGTATAATACAGGCAACCACACAGATACAAGAACAAACCCTTACCTTTGTTCCGAAGCTTATAGGAGTAGCGGTAGTAGGGTTATTACTAGGTAGCTGGATGTTTCATAAGTTATTAGGATTTACAGAAAGAATTTTTCAAATAATAGCTAATATAACCAAGTAGGAGGAAAAATCTTGATTAACATAGATTATTTTTTAGCAATTTTCTTGATTTTCCTTAGAGTAGGTGCCTTTCTAATGCTTGGAAGAATTTTTTTCCCTTCAGGAACTCCAGGAACTGTAAAAGCATTTTTTGCTTTTATTCTTTCTTATATGATAGTAGGAGGAATTGACTACTCTGTAGTAAATAGTATAGATAATAATTTTCTTCTTATGTTTTATTGTGTAAATGAAGTAATGACAGGAATAATTTTAGCTATGATAGTCAACATATGTTTTGACTTCATTAAATTTGCAGGAGCATGGATGGATACCCATATAGGGCTTAGTATGATAAGTCTTTTTGATGCTTCATCTCAAAGTACATCAACTCTTTTAAGTAATATATTTCATTGGATTGGCATAATGGTATTTTTCCTTATAGATGGACACTATATGCTAATTAAATCTTTAATAGAAAGTTTTCAAGTTGTATCATTAGGAACAACTATAATCTATCAAGAAACAATAAATCAAGTTTTTTTAAGTATTTCACAGTATTTTATAATAGGTTTGAAAATAGCAATACCAATAGTATTGATTATTATAATAGCAGATGTCTGCATGGGGTTAGTTTCTAGATCTGTTCCACAGTTAAATGTAATGATTTTAGGAATGCCTCTTAAGATTTTAGTTGGATTTTTATGTATAATAATAGCAATGCCTATATTAGTAAAGTTTATAATAAGTGCATTCAATTTAATACCAGAAATATTTAGAGGTATTTATGGAGCTATACCTTTGGTTTTTATCTTTGCAGATGATAAAACTGAAGAAGCTACACCAAAGAAAAAAAGTGAATCAAGAAAAAAAGGTCAACTTCCAAGAAGTAAGGATGTAGGTTTAGCTTTTACTTTACTTATATGTACATTAGTAATATCTCTATTTAGTGGATTTATTGCAGGCAATTTTAAAAGTGACATGATATATTTTTTATCTTCAGATTTTAAGCAAGAGATTACCGATATTTCAGCTAAAAATTATGGAATGTTTGTAATGCTTAGAATGGCTATGGGAATCTTTCCTGTGGTAATACCTATAATGGTAGGAGGAGTGGTTGCATCTTTAATGCAAACAGGATTTTTGCTTACAGGGGAACCTCTTAAACCATCTTTAGGAAAGTTAAACCCTCTAAAAGGTATAAAAAATATGTTTTCTAAAAGAAGTCTTTTAGAACTTGTAAAAAATCTAATTGTCATAAGCATTATAGGATATCTAGCGTATGACTTTGTAATGGCCAACTATAAAAGTATCTTATCTATGGGAAATGTATATTTTCCAAGTTTGGGTTTAGAAATTAAAAATTTAGTTATGGGTATATTTACTAAGATAACCATGTTAATGATTGTCTTAGCTATAATAGATTATGTGCTTCAACGAAGAATTTTTAGTAAAGAAATGAGGATGAGTAAACAAGAGGTTAAAGAAGAGTTTAAACAAATGGAAGGAGATCCTCAAGTTAAAGGTAAAATAAAGCAAAAGCAAAGAGAAATGGCAACAAGAAGAATGATGCAGGCTGTACCAGATGCAACGGTTGTAATCACAAACCCAACACATATAGCGGTAGCATTAAAGTATGAAGAGGGTGGAATGAATGTACCAAAAGTTACAGCCATAGGTGCAGATAATATTGCTATAAAGATTAAAGAAATTGCAAAAGATAATGACATACCTATAATAGAAAATAAACCCTTGGCAAGGGCTATATACGACACTCTAGATATAGGTTCAGAGATACCAGGAGAAATGTATCAAGCTATTGCAGAGATTCTTGCTTTAGTTTTTAAGATGAAGAAGCAGAAATAAAAAGGATGGATGAGTACATATGGAGGTCTTAGGCAAAAGAAATTTTAAAAAGAATTTTGATATATTAGTAGCTTTTGGAGTAATAGGAATAGTAATGATGATAATTATTCCTTTACCAACATGGCTGTTAGATGTATTTTTAGCTTTTAATATAACCTTATCTATAGTAATTTTATTAATTACTATGTTTACAACAAACGTTTTACAATTTTCTGTATTTCCAACATTATTACTTGTAACAACGCTATTTAGGTTAGGATTAAATATATCATCAACAAGGCTTATATTGTCTCAAGGAGATGCAGGGAATGTAATAGAGGCCTTTGGTACCTTCGTTGTAGGAGGTAATTATGCAGTAGGAATTATTTTATTTGTTATAATTGTTCTTATTCAGTTTATAGTTATAACTAATGGAGCTGGAAGAGTTTCAGAAGTTTCAGCTAGATTTACATTAGATGCTATGCCAGGAAAACAAATGAGTATAGATGCAGATTTAAATGCAGGGCTTATAGACGAAACTGGAGCTAAAAAAAGAAGAGAAGATCTTCAGGCTGAAGCAGATTTTTATGGAGCAATGGATGGAGCTTCAAAGTTCGTTAAAGGAGATGCTATAGCCGGAATAGTAATTACTATAATCAATATTTTAGCTGGAATAGTTATAGGAATTCTTCAAAGAAATTTAGATGCTGCTCAAGCAGCAGCAATATATACAAAATTGACAGTTGGAGATGGTCTTGTTTCTCAGATACCTGCACTTCTTATATCAACAGCTTCAGGTATTTTAGTTACTCGTTCAGGAAATGCTACTAACTTTGGAGAAACTTTAGGTAAACAGATAACTGCTTTCCCAGTGGTATTAGGAATGGCTGGAGTAATATCAGGTATGATGGCAATTATACCAGGATTTCCTAAGATACCGTTTTTAGTGGCAGGAGCTGCTTTAGGTTCTGCATCATATTTCTTAATTAAAGATCAAAATGAGCAGATAGAGCAAGAGTTTACAAGAGAAGAAGAAGAACTTATGGAGATAGAAAAAAAGGAACCAGAGAATGTTATGAATTTAATTTCTGTGGAACCTATGGAAGTTGAAATAGGTTATGGTCTTATTCCTTTAGCAGATGAATCTATAGGTGGAGATTTACTTCAAAGAATAGCCTCTGTTAGAAGACAATGTGCTATAGAAATGGGTATAATAGTTCAACCTATAAGAATAAGAGATAATCTTCAACTTAAAACTAATGAGTATGTTATAAAAATAAGAGGAACTGTAATAAACTCATCAGACTTAATGCCTAACATGCTTTTATGTATGGATCCTTCAGGGGATACAACTGATATACCAGGAATTAAAACTATGGAGCCAACATTTGGACTTCCAGCTGTGTGGATTAATAAGGATCAAAGGGAAGAAGCTGAAATAAGAGGACTTACTGTAGTTGATCCTACAACTGTTATGGTTACTCACTTAACTGAAACTATAAAAGCTCATGGTTATGAACTTTTAGGAAGACAAGAAGTTAAGATGATAGTTGATAATACTAGAGAAAGATACTCTGCAGTTGTTGACGAACTTATACCAGATTTAATGACTATAGGAGAACTTCAAAAGATACTACAAAATCTTTTAAAGGAGAAAGTTCCAATAAAAGATATGGTTACAATATTAGAATCTTTAGCTGATAACTCAAGAAATACAAAAGATGTTGAACTTTTAACTGAGTATGTAAGATTCTCTTTAGCAAGAACTATATGTAATGGACTTATAGATGAAAATAGAGCAATAACAGTTGTAACTTTAGACCCACAAATAGAAGATTTAATTGCAAATAATACACAAAAATCAATACAAGGTTCATTCCCCGCAATCGATCCTGATACTACAACAAGGATATTTAATGGAATTAGGGATGTAGTAGAAAGAGTTTATTTCTATAATAATCAACCAGTTGTTTTAGTATCACCAAAGATAAGACCGGTTTTTAGAAAACTTATTGAAATGGTGTACCCTCATATTATGGTAGTTTCTTTAAATGAAATACCTAATGATGTGGAAATAAGAACTGAAGGAGTAGTGACAGTATAGATGGTTATAAAAAAGTACATAGTGAGTAGCATGAATGAAGCTATGACTAGAATTAGATATGAACTTGGAAAAGATGCAGTTATACTTAGTCAAAGAAAAATAAAAAGACCAGGCTTTAAAGGATTTTTTTCTCCTAAGCTTATAGAAGTAACTGCTGCTGTAGAAAAAATGGCAGAACCTAAAAATGAAGTTAAAAAAGCTAATGAATTTGAAAGTTCTATAGATTCTATAAAAAAACTTATGGAACAAGAATTAAAGAATAAAAGTACTAAAATGGATGTTAAAGCTGATACTCCAAGAGAAACAGCTGTGTCAGCTTCTTCAGATAATGAATTGAAAAAAGAAATGGGAGAAATTAAAGATCTTTTATCTAAGGTTTTAGAAAAGGAAGAAATAATAGAAGAAGATAAATTCATTTCTTTTCTAAAAGACAGAGATATAGAAGAAGTATTCATAAAAGACATTATTAGAGACATAAAGGCAACTCCAGCTTTTGAAGAGAAAAAAGAGATTTTAAGGAATTATTTAAGTAATTTAATAAAAATAGATACAAACAATTTAAATGGAACAGTGGTTTTTGCAGGACCTACAGGGGTTGGTAAAACTACAACAATAGCTAAAATAGCTGGAAAACTTGCTTTAGTTGAAAAGAGAAAAGTTGGACTAATAACTATAGATACATATAGAATAGGTGCTGTTGAACAATTAAAAACCTATGCAGAAATAATGGGAATAGCTTTAGAAGTTGTAATAACTTTAAAGGAAATGGAAGAAGCTATTGAGAAGTTAAAATACTGTGACACCATATTAGTAGATACCACAGGAAGAAGCTCTAAAAATACAATGCAGATTTCAGAACTTAGAGCATTTGTTGAAAAAGCCTCTCCAGATTCAATATATTTAGTGATGTCTTCAATTATAAAAAATAAAGATATTGATATAATTTTAGAAGGTTATAAACTTTTGAATTATGATGGAATAATAATAACAAAACTTGATGAAACTTCAGTTTATGGAGGATTAGTTAAGATAATAAAGGAGTCAAACAAACCAATAGTTTACGTAACTACAGGACAGTCTGTTCCAGAAGATATTAAAAAGCCAACAAAAAGAGAACTATTAGAACTTATTCTAGGGGAGGATAGTGTATGCTAGATCAAGCTGTTAAGTTAAGAGAATTAGCTTCAAATGGTGGAAATAAACCTAGATGCAAAATCATTACTATTACCTCTGGAAAAGGTGGAGTTGGAAAAAGTAATATAGTAGTTAACTTGGCAATATCTCTTAGAGAACAAGGAAAAAGAGTTTTGGTTTTTGATGCGGATATAGGAATGGGAAACGATGATGTTTTGATGGGAGTTTTTCCAAAACATAATTTGTTTGATATTTTAGATGACAGTAAAGATATACATGAGGTGTTAGCTGATGGCCCCTTAGGAGTAAAACTTCTTTCAGGGGGATCAGGAATCAATAAGGTAGAAGACCTTACAGAGAGAGAGAGAAATAAGTTTCTAGAAAAAATTCAAACCCTAGAAGATTATGATTATATATTAATAGACACTGGAGCCGGCATAAATAGAAGTGTATTAGCTTTTATATCCTGCTGCGAGGAATTAATAGTGGTTACTACTCCAGAACCTACCTCTTTAACCGATGCATATAGCTTGCTTAAAGCAACAAAACACTTTAAAATTAAAAGTAAAGCGAATATAATTGTAAATAAAGCATTTACTTTAAAAGAAGGAGTAGATACATTCTCTAAATTTAAAAGTGCAGTTGATAAATTTTTAGGACTAGAACTAGCCCATTTAGGAACAGTTCTAGAGGATAGAAAACTAGTGCAATCAGTAAGAGAACAAAAACCATTTACTTTAGCTTATCCTAATAGTGATGCTTCAAAATGTATAAAGGAAATAGCAACTAAACTTCAAGGACAAGAAGTTAGAAACGAAGGGGTAGGTGTGCAGGGGCTGTTTAAGAAAATATTTAGTATTTTTTCATAGGGGGAAAAATGGAAACATTAGAAATAGGGCTAAACAGAATTATATCTATATTTTGGGAAGATAAAAAAGTTTATAAGGCAACAGTTCAAGATGAGGACAAAGAAACCTTTTCTATAACTATACCTGTTGCAGAAGGAAATTACCTTTTTATAAAAGAAGGAGAATGGATTTCAGCAACCTTTCATGAAGAAAATGGAATAGTATATAAATTTACAACTATGATTATAAAAAGAAAAATTGAAAATAATATACCTATGTATGTTTTAACTATTCCAGAGAAATATACTAAGGTACAAAGAAGAAATTATGTTAGAGTAACAACTATGTATCCAATAGAATACTCAATTTTTACAGTTGATACTCAAACTGTATTTAGTAATTTTAAAACAGCAACTCTACTAGATTTAAGTGGCGGAGGTTTAAGATTTAAATCTAAAGAAAGAATAGAGCTTTCAGAGAAAATTGCATTAAAGCTTAAGTATGAGGAAGAAGAAGTTTTAATTAAAGGGAAAATAGTAAGAGTTGATAAAACAGAAGATAGCGAATATATTTATGGAGTTTCTTTTTCAAATCTTTTGGAAAGAGAACGAGATAAGATAATTAAGATAGTATTTACTATAATTAGAAGACAAAGAAGTGTAATATAAAATAAGGGGGACAAAGTCATGACAATAGCCAATGCTAGACCATCTAAAGAACAGCTAGCAGAAAAATATATACCATTAGTAAAGTATATAGCATCGAGAGTAATATTAGGTAAAACAAAGTATGTTGAATACGATGATTTATTAGGCTATGGCATGGTTGGTCTCATGGATGCTATTAATAAATTTGATTATGAAAAGGGAATGAAATTCTCAACCTATGCATCTATTAGAATAAGAGGATCGATGATAGATGAGATTAGAAAAAACTCTCCTATTACCAAAGGTGCAATTGATAAATTGAATAGATTTAATGATGCAGTAGAGCAGCTTCAAAGAACTCTTCTTAGAGAACCATCTACTGATGAGGTAGCTAAGGAGCTTGGAGTTACAATAAAAGAAGTTGCGGAGGTTGAGAACTATATAAACTATATATCTATTCAGTCTTTAGATGACGTAATATTTTCAGATGATGAGGATATGTCTATAAAGGGAATAATAGAAGATAAGAATAGTCCTTCCCCTGAAAAAACTCTAGAAGAAAAAGAAGAACTTGAGATGCTTGAAAAAGCTATAGAACTTTTAAATGAAAAAGATAAAATGATATTAAGTTTATATTATTATGAAGGATTAACATTGAAAGAAATAGGTAAGATCCTTGAGGTATCTGAGTCAAGAATCTGCCAATTACATAGTAGAGCAATTAGAAATTTAAGAACCAATATGAAAAAATTACATTATACATAAAGAGGGATTATATGCCGATACTTATTATTTTAGCAGGAGTGCTCTTGATTTATTTTAACTATAAAGGTTTAAAAAAAGAGGATAAGAGTTTTTTGAGTATATTACATAATGAAGAAGAGAATATTTCAGATACTGATTTAGAAATAGGAAAGCTTAGAAGAGAATTTTCCGAAACTATCCTAGAACTCCAAAAAGAGATTATTGAATTAAAAGAAGTAAAGCAGTATAATTATCCAAAGGACAATAGTTATCAGTTAGAGGATAACACTAATGATGAAAACTATACTAAAATAGATACACTTACAGATGATGAAATTGATATAGCTGAAGAAGAGAATGAAACAGAAAATCAAGTAATTAGTAGAATGAATGTAATTAAAGACCTTATAGATAAAGGATATACTGATGAAGATATATGTGAAAGCCTTTCAATGGGAAAGGGGGAAGTACTATTAATAAAAAGTTTATTAAAACAATCAAAAATTTAATCAATTTTTTAAATGATAGAAAATTATTAATTGGTATGGGAATAGGATTAATTTTAGCTACTATTTTAATGCTTGGATATAATTCTAATCAGCAACTTTCACAAGCAAGGATTGAAGAAAAAGCCAGAGAATATGGTATGAAATATCCAGATGAAGTAAAAGTTATTTTTGATAAAGAGGATGTGGAGAAATGATAAGAGGTTTATACACGGCAGTAACAGGTTTAGTTACTTTAGAGGCTAAACAAGATGTAATTACTAACAATATAGCAAATGCTAATACAACTGGATTTAAAGGTGATAACTTATCTATAAAGAGCTTTGAAGATGTACTTTTAGCTAATAAAGAGAAACTTGCAAATGGAAATACAGTTAAAAATACTTTAGGAAAGTTAAACTTAGGAGCTAAGATAGACGAAACTAATACTCTTTGGACTCAAGGAACTTTAAATGAAACTGAAAAAAAGACAGACTTTGGAATACAAGGAAGTGGATTTTTTACAGTTAGAAAAAATACTGCTGAAGGTGTAAAAGAATATTATACAAGAGACGGTAACTTTAGAGTAAATACTCAAGGTTATTTAGTTACTAATACTGGTGATAGTGTATTAGGAGTAAACAATGCTACAGGTGCAAGGGAACCCATATACATAGGAAACAACGAACCAGAGTTAGATGCAAATGGTAATTTGTTTATTAATGGAGTAAGTACATATAAATTTGCAACAGCTGATTTTGAAGATTATAATTCACTTAAAAAAGTTGGAGACAACCTTTATGAAGGACAAAATCCTAACTATGGTGGAGAAGTTTCTGTTCAGCAAGGTGTATTAGAAAAAAGTAATGTTAATATAATAAATGAAATGGTTAATATGATGACAATTATGAGAAGTTTTGAAACTAATCAAAAAGTTGTACAAACTTTAGATGAGACTTTAGGAAAAGCAGCTAGTGAAATAGGTGCAGTAAGATAATAAGGAGGGGAAAGCTTTATGATGAGAATATTATGGACGGCTAAAAGTGCAATGAATGCTAACCAAGAAAAACTTGACAGCATTTCTAATAACTTAGCTAATGTTAATACTACAGGATATAAGAAAACAGAAACAGCTTTTAAAGACTTGTTATCTGAGTCCTTTGATAGATTAGGTTATCCTATTTACGACAAAGATTCCTATACGGGAACTGGAGTAAAAACTACAGAGTGGACTAGAAACGGCAAACAAGGAAACTTAATGGAAACAAAACAACCAACTGATATAGCAATAGATGGACAAGGTTATTTTAGAGTTACCAAAGCTGATGGAAGTTATGCTTATACTAGAGATGGAAGTTTTAAGATTGATGCTTCAGGAACTTTAGTAACAGCTCAAGGGGATAAATTATCTATTCAATATGCAAATGGATATGGAGAAGGTAATCCAGCACTTACAGCTAACACGACTAAGATCGATACAGACGGTAGTATATATATACAAAATGGAAGTACATATAATAGGATAGGAAATATTCCTCTATATAATGCAGTTGGAGATAATGCTTTTATTTCAGCTGGCTCTAATCTTTATGTTCCAGCAGAAGGAGTACAAGTTAATGAAGAAACTAATGCAGATATATACCAAGGTTTCTTAGAAGGATCAAATGTAGATATGGCTCAAGAGTTTTCAGAGATGATAATTACGCAAAGAGCATTTCAACTTGCATCTAAAGGAATAACCACTGCAGATGAGATGTGGGGAATGGTTAATAATATGAGAAGTAGATAAAAAAATCACCAAGGCGACTATGAGCCGTAGATTTTTTTTGCGCATCTGCCTTTCCAAACGCATGTGAGGAAAAATTGGCAGGCGCTCAATTCTCTTGTTTTTTATTCTTTAGGAGTAGCATAGTAAATGAATTTTGTTAAGCTGAAAAACGTTTTTACAGCAATAATGTGTAAATTTAATAAAGAATAAAAAAGCTTTGGCGAAATGCCAAAGCTTTTATTTTACATTGAAGTTATTGTATTAGTTAAAGGTGGTATAACTTGCTTCTTTCTAGATAAAACTCCAGGTAAGAAAGCAGTGTGATCAACTAAGCTAACCTTAAATGCATTCTCAACTATTTCTGGTCTGCCACCAGCAACTAGTACTTGAGAACCTTCATTTAATATATCAGTTAATAGAAGAACTACAACCTCTAAACCATTATCTATAGCTTTTTTGCTCATATACTCAAGCATTGAGTCTTTTAATGGCATAAAGCCTTCAATATCCATAGTATTAACTTGAGCAACACCTATTTTAGTGTTTTCTATAGTGAAAGGTTTGAAGTCTTGATTAAAGATTTGCTCTACAGATTTACCTTTTAAAGATGTACCTGCTTTAAACATTTCTTTTGCAAACTCTTCAATATTTATTTCAGCTATATTTGCAAGTCTCTTACAGATATTTTTATCTTCTTCAGTACAAGTTGGACTTCTGAATAATAATGTATCAGAAATGATAGCACCACATAAAAGTCCAGCAGCTTCTCTAGATGGTCTTATGCCATTTTCGAAGAATCTCTTAGCAACTATTGAAGAAGTTGAACCTATAGGCTCATTTCTAAAGTAAATAGGGTTGCCAGTTTGAATGTCTGCAACTCTATGGTGATCTATTATCTCAAGAATTTCAGCATCTTCAAGTCCATTTACTGATTGACCTCTTTCGTTGTGGTCAACTTGAATAACTTTCTTTTTGTAGTTAGAAATCATGTGATATCTTGAGAAAGTACCAACAACTTTGTTACTAGAATCTAAAACTGGGTAGTTTCTGAATCTAGTTTCAACCATGATACTCTTTAAGTCATCTACTAAGTCTTCAGTAGAGAAAGCAATCAAGTTATCTTTAACCATTACATACTCTACAGGAATAGATTGAACTATTAATCTAGAAGCTGTAAATGAATCATGAGGAGTAGATATCACAGTTATACCAAGTTCACGAGCTTTTTCTAATAAAGTATCACTTAGTGTATGTGAACCTGTCAAAATCATTAGAGATACTTTAGCATCCATAATGGTTTCTTGAGCATCAGCTCTATCTCCACCTACAATAACAATATCTCCTTCATCAATATATTCCTTTAAACCTTCTGGTTGCATAGCAGCCACCATTATTTTCCCAGGAAATATATTAAGGGCTTCATTTATGTAAATTGATTTTGCAGACAAAGTGTCAACTATATTGTCAATGGTAGTTTTGCTTTTTGATAATATTTTGTTATCCCAAATATCCATATAGCTAGATACTATGTTTGAAATAGATAAAACTCCTATTAAGTGAGTATTTCCATCAACTACTGGAATAGATTTAATGTTCTTTTCTTTCATTAAATTCCAAGCAGTTTTTAAAGATATATCAGCTGCAAGAGGAGTAATTTTATCAAAGGCAAGATCTCCAACCTTTAACTTTACTGTCTCTAAGTACATTGGCTTTTCAACTTTAAAATAATCTAATATAAATTGAGTTTCTTGATTTACATTTCCTAGTCTTACTGGAATAGCTGGTATAGTGCCTGTTTTATTTTTAAATTCCGCATAAGCTAAAGCTGCACATATGGAATCTGAGTCAGGATTTTTATGTCCAGTAACATAAATAACATCTTTCATTAAATGGCCTCCTTTATTGTCTTTGTTCCTAGTAATATTCTAATTTTAAAAGCCCTAATTGTAAAGAGCTAGTTAATATTTTAAATGTTTACACAATTATTAATATTATTATTGTAAATTTATTTCATAATTTATAGGTAGAGTTACATATATTAGGATAGAGACAATATAAAAGGAGGAACTCAATTGATAGAGGAGAAAGTAGTTACTTTAGGATTAAGTAGTAGAGAAGCTGAAAATAGAAAAAAGAAATTTGGAAGCAATGAACTTATAAAAGAAAAAAAGAAATCAGCATTTATGGTATTTATCTCTCAATTTAATGATCTAATGATTTGGGTGCTTTTAGCATCAACTGTTGTTTCCGCTTTAATGGGAGATATTGCAGATGCCATAACTATTGTTATAATAGTTGTTGTTAACGCAATTTTGGGATTTGTTCAGGAGTTTAGAACTGAAAAGTCTTTAGAAGCATTAAAAAATCTTGCTGCTCCAACTTGTAAGGTAATAAGAGATGGAGATATGAAAGTTATAAATGCCGTAGATTTAACTATTGGAGACCTAGTTGTTTTAGAAGCAGGAGATAGAATTCCAGCTGATGGAACCTTGAGTGGAGGTAGTGGACTAACTATAGATGAATCTCTATTAACAGGGGAATCTGTAGGGGTAAATAAAGATACTAGACAAGGACACTCTTCAGTATTTATGGGGACTACTATATTAAAAGGGAAAGGAACCATGAAGGTAACTGCAATAGGAATGGCTACAGAAATGGGTAAGATAGCTAACTTGCTTCAAAATATTGAAGAAGAAAAAACACCGTTAAAGCAGAAACTAGAATCTTTAGGAAAGGTTTTAGTATTTTTATGTTTAGGTATATGTGCAATAGTAACAGTTGTAGGAGTTGCTAGAGGTAATGATATAGGGGAAATGTTTTTACTTGGAGTAAGCTTAGCAGTTGCTGCTATACCAGAAGGACTTCCAGCGATAGTTACAGTAGCCTTAGCTTTAGGCGTATCGAGAATGATAAAAAGAAATGCCTTGGTAAGAAAGCTTCCTGCTGTAGAAACCTTAGGATGTACCTCAGTTATATGTTCAGATAAAACTGGTACCTTAACACAAAATAAAATGACACTAAAGGAAATCTATATTGATAATAAGGTATATAATTTAGATAAAGATAATCCACCGAATAATATTGTACTAACGAAGTCATTAGTTTATTGCAACGATTGTAATTATAATTTTTCAGAAAAAAACATGGATAAAGTTCTTCATGGAGATCCAACAGAAACAGCATTAGTTAAAGGACTTTTTAAAGATGTAAAAGCCCTTAAAAACTTTTTGAGTTTCCATAAAAGAGTTTTTGACTTACCGTTTGATTCTAATAGAAAGATGATGTCTGTAATAGTTAGTGAAAATGGTAAGGAAACCTGCTATGTAAAAGGTGCACCAGAAAGAATTATGGATAGATGTAGCCACATATTAGAGGATGGAAAAATAAAGCCATTAACTCAAACTAAGAAAAAGGAAATCTTAATGATAGTTGATGGCATGTCTAATAGAGCGCTAAGATGTTTAGGGGCAGCTTACAAGGAAGGCTATTTAGTAAAGGATGAAAGTTTAGAAAAGGGTTTAACCTTTATTGGTATAGTTGGTAGCATAGATCCTCCAAGAGATGAAGCAAGAGATGCAGTATTACAATGTAAGCTTGCAGGAATTAGACCTATTATGATAACTGGAGATCATAAAAATACAGCCTTTGCTATAGCAAAATCATTAAGTATATGTAATTCTAATGATATAGTCTTAACTGGAGAAGATTTAGAAAGATTAACTGACAAAGATTTAGAGAGAGAAGTTAAAAAAGCAAAGGTATTTGCAAGAGTAAGTCCTAACCATAAACTCAGAATTGTAAAGGCATTAAAGAAAAATGGTAATATAGTTGCTATGACAGGAGATGGGGTTAATGATGCTCCTGCAATTAAAGAAGCAGATATTGGAGTTTCAATGGGGATATCAGGTACAGATGTTACTAAAGAAGCCTCTTCAATGATATTAATGGATGATAACTTCGCAACTATAGTGGCTGCTGTAGAAGAGGGAAGAGTAATATATGATAATATAAGAAAGTTTATAAGATATCTTCTTTCTTGTAACCTAGGAGAAGTATTAACTATGTTCCTAGCATCACTTTTTTACCTTCCAAACCCACTTACACCTATTCAAATACTTTTTGTAAACCTAGCTACAGATGGTCTTCCTGCAATAGCTTTAGGGGTAGACCCAGCTGACAAAGATATAATGTCACAAAAACCAAGAAAAAAAGACGAAAGTATATTTGCAAGAGGGTTAACTGAAAAGATTTTAGTAAGAGGTACTTTAATAGGTATATGTACTTTGACTTCATTTATAGTTGGTCAGTACTTTGGGTTTAATTTAAAGACTTCTAGAACAATAGCTTTAGCAACTTTAGTAATGTCACAATTGATTCACGTATTTGAATGTAGATCAGAAAGACACTCTATAATAGAGATTAAACTACTAAGTAATCCTTACTTAGTAGGTGCAGTTCTAGTTTCTATAACTATGATAATGAGTATAATGTATATACCATTTTTACAAGGTGTATTTCAAACTCAAGCTCTAAACTTATTAGAGTGGGGGATAGTAATGTTTTTCTCAGGAATAATAGCTACTATAAACTCAGTATTCCTCTATTTTAAAACAAGATAGTGAGAGTAGTTTAGAGTTAAAACATAAGAGTTAGTAAGTTAGAGAAGAATTTACTCAATTTTGCTGAGTTTCTTATTTAACTGCTAACTCTTAATTAGTTTTGCTGACTTACTTAAAACTAGGTTCTCTAACTCTGTTAAACTTTAAGCAACTTAATTGAAGTTTGTCAAACTTAGAGAAACTTAGCTAAACTTTGTTAAGTTCATCAATCAATATTCTCATACCTGCTCTAATCTGATTTTCATCAGTTCTAGCTATACTAACTCTAACCCCTTTTTTATAGTTGAGATTAGAAGAGAAGTAGTTATATCCTGCTGAAACCAAAACTCCCTTAGTTTTTAAGGAGTAGACTAAAGAACTTTCACTTACTTCTTCAGGTAAATAGATGTAGCTATATAAAGATGTATCTAAAGAAGAAACTTTAACTTTTGTGTTAGTTAGAGTTTTAAGTTCATCACTAAAAGCTTTTAATCTAGACTTTTGTTGTTTTTTAATTAGTTTAACATGTTTAGATAAAATATTGCTTTTAAGATATATTTCTAAAGTAGCTTGAGAGATTAGAGATGGAACAAAGTATGAATAATAATAAGAATAACTAGCTTGTTTATTAAATTCATCTATAAGTTCAGTTGGAATAACAGCTAACCCTATCTTTATCCAAGGGATTATCTTAGTAAAACTTTTTAAATATATGAAGTGAGAGTGATCCCCATAAGCATATATAGGATCAAACTTAGAATCAAATTCTATATCTCCAAAGTAGTCATCTTCAACTATGTACACATCATACTTTATAGCTAACTCAGCTATAGCCTTTCTTTGAGTTTTTGAATACTTAGTTCCTAAAGGATTGTGATTTCTAGGAGTAGTATAAAAAAACTTTATATCTCCAGTTTTAAATAAATTCTCTAGTTCATTTAAATCAATTCCACTAGGAGTTCTATCTATAGAAAGAAAGTCTATCTTAGAGTATTTCAAGAAGTCTAAAAAGTATTTATAAGTTGGGTTTTCAAGTAAAATTTTTGTTTTTCCATTAGGAAAAGGCATGTTTGTAAGTAAACTTAATATCTGTTGTATTCCTAAATTGATAAAGATATTTTCTTTAGGTACAAAAACTTGAAAGTTTGACAAATAGTTTGGAAGTAGAGACTTTAGAGAATCAATTCCCATAAGATGAAAGTCTACAGGTTGATTACCATATATATCAACAGCCCTATCTAAACAATGTTTTAAATCAGGCGTTAAAATCCTGCCCATATTAAGATTACCATTAGAAAAGTCTATAATATTAGGATAGGATAAATTATTTAAGTGTTCCTCAACTACATAATATCCGCTTTGGGGTATTGAATATATTAAGTGCTCATTAATTAAACTTTCATAAGCTTTTATAGCAGTACTTTTACTGCAGGAATATTCACTACACAAACTTCTTATAGAAGGAAGTTTTTTAGATGAGGTGTATTTTTTATTATAAATATCAGACTTTATATCTAAAGCTATCTGTTTATATATGTCCATAATTTCCTCCATGATTATAAAAATGTAAAGGGATACGAACAGCCTATTCCACAAAGGTTACCATTATTAAAGAATAAGAACTGTACTGGTACAGTTCCATTTTATCATAATTGAAAACATTATCCTACTGAGATATTATTAAATTGTACACTAAAACCATGCAAGGAGGGTAAGCTATGGATGGTATAAAAATAGTTACTATAGGTGGAGGATCAAGTTATACACCTGAATTGATTGAAGGGTTTATCAAAAGATATTCACAATTACCTGTAAGAGAATTATGGCTTGTGGACATAAAAGAAGGTGAAGAAAAACTAAAAATTGTTGGAGACTTAGCTAAGAGAATGGTTAAGAAGGCAGGTCTTCCAATAGAAGTTCATACAACTCTAGACAGACGAGAAGCTTTGAAGAGTGCCGACTTCGTAACAACTCAATTAAGAGTTGGCTTATTGGATGCTAGAATAAAAGATGAACGAATACCACTTAGTCACGGTTTTATAGGACAAGAAACAAATGGTGCAGGTGGAATGTTTAAAGCATTAAGAACAATTCCTGTATTATTAGACATTGATAAAGATATGTCAGAACTTTGTCCTAATGCTTGGCTTATAAACTTCACAAATCCAGCAGGTATAGTTACGGAAGCACTTCTTAGACATGGAAAAAATAAAAAAATAATAGGTCTATGTAATGGTCCTATAGGTATGGAGATGGCTGTTGCTAACATGCTTGAAGTTGAACATAGCAGAGTGAGAATGGACTTTGCTGGTTTAAATCATATGGTATTTGGACTAAACATATATCTAGATGGAAGAAATGTTACAGATGAAATAATAGAATCCATGGTAAATGGGAATCCAGGTGGTATAGCTAAAAACATTAAAGATATGCCATGGACTCCAGAGTTTATTAAAGCTTTAGGAGTAATGCCTTGTGCCTACCATAGATATTATTTCCAAAACAAAAAGATGCTTGAAGAAGAACTAAAGGAATTTGAGAAGGGTGAAACAAGAGCAGAAGTTGTTAAGAGATTAGAAGATTCTTTATTTGAACTTTATAAAGATCCTAATCTTGATATTAAACCACCTCAACTTGAAAAAAGAGGAGGAGCTTATTACAGCGATGCAGCTTGTCGTTTAATTACATCTATATACAATGATACGGGAGATATACAACCTGTAAATACCAGAAACAACGGTGCAATTGCAGATTTACCACAAGATTCAGCAGTTGAGATAAGTTGTATAATTACTAAAGATGGCCCTAAACCAATAAACATGGGACATTTACCAGTAGCGGTAAATGGATTAATACAACAGATTAAATCTTTTGAAAGAACTGTAGTGGAAGCAGCTGTTGAAGGAAGTTATGATAAAGCTGTACTAGCTTTAACAATAAATCCATTAGTAGCTGATGACAAAGCAGCAAAAATGTTAGTAGACGAACTAATAGAAGCTCATAAAAATTATTTGCCACAGTTTAATAAATAACATATATAATAAAAGATTCTTCCGGTTATGGAGGAATCTTTTTTTGTTGTTTTTATGGTTTATGTTAAGAATGTGTAAAAAATGTTGAAAGTCTATTAACAATTGTTAATAAATATAGTAAGCTAATCAATGGGCAAAAAAATATTTTTTTCGGAGGAGATTAACTTGAGTAGTGTAGAAATCATTGTATCTGTAATAGGTGGATTAGGTTTATTTATTTATGGTATGAAACTTATGGGAGATGGATTAGAAAATGCTGCAGGAGAAGGATTAAAAAGTATCTTAGAAAAAGTTACTTCTAATAAAATAATAGCAGTATTAGTAGGTACAGCTGTTACCGCAGTAATTCAAAGTTCATCCGCAACTACAGTAATGGTAGTTGGTTTTGTAAATGCAGGATTAATGAATTTAATTCAAGCAACTGGTATTATAATGGGAGCTAATATAGGTACAACAGTAACAGCTCAATTAGTTGCATTTAAATTAGATACAATAGCGCCAGTATTTGTTGGTATAGGTACAGCTGTAGTTATGTTTGCTAAAGGTAAAAAAAGAAGAGAAATAGGAAACATAATACTTGGATTCGGTATACTATTTATGGGTATGGGAATAATGAGTTCTGCATTAGAGCCTTTATCAGATTCACCAGCTTTTGGACAATTAATTTTAGCAATAGGTGATAGATGGTATATAGGAATATTAGCAGGATTATTAATGACAGGAATAATACAAAGTTCCTCTGCTACGACAGGAATACTTATAGCTTTAGCAACAACAGGAGCAATAGATATAAAATTAGCTATTCCAGTATTATTTGGATGTAATATAGGTACATGTGTTACAGCGTTATTAGCATCTATAGGAACTAATAAAACGGCACGTAAGGCAGCTCTTATACATTTAATATTTAATACTTTTGGAACTCTAATATTTATTCCTTTTATAACTATATTAGGGGATGTAGTTACTGGGTTAACACCAGGAGATATAAAAAGACAAATTGCAAATGCACATACTATATTTAATATTATAAATACCTTTATAATGTTGCCTCTTACTGGACTGTTAATAATGATAGTAAATAAGATTATTCCAGGTGAAGATGAAATAGAAAAGGCAGCACCTAAATATCTTGATGATAGACTTTTAGAAACTCCAGTTATAGCAGCTGGTCAAGTTGCAAAAGAAACATTAAGAATGGCTAATAAGGCTAGAAAAAACTTAGAAATTTCTATGGATGCTTTATTAAAAGATGATGAAAAATTAATATCAAAGGTTATGGAAAATGAAAATATAATAAATGTATTAGAAGAAGCTATAACTTCTTATTTAGTTAAATTATCAAAAATTGAGTTGTCAGATAAAGAAAAAAATCTTTTGGCGGCAACCTATCATGTAATAAATGACATAGAGAGAATTGGAGATCATGCTGAAAACATAGCGGATTTAGCTAGCCAAAAAATACATAAAAAATTAAAATACACTGACGAAGCAATAGAAGAACTTCAAAATATGTATAATTACACACTACTTGCATTAGATATTGCAATAGAGAGTTATGCAACTAGAGATATAGAAAAAGCTTCAACCATAATGGAATATGAATCTAAAATTGATTCATACGAAAAAGAATATAGAGATAACCATATTAAAAGATTAAATAGAGGACAATGTAATGCATATTCTAGTGCGTTCTTTTTAGAGGTATTAAGTAACTTTGAGAGAATAGGGGATCATGCAACGAATATAGCAGAAAGCGTAATAGCTAGTAATTCGTAATACAGTTAATTAGTAACAGAGTATCAGCTTTATCGATATTCTGTTATTTTTTATCCAAATTATTAAATTTTTTTGAATTTTTTACGAAAATAAAAATAGAATAAAAACTTAGAAAAAAGGAGAAATCTAAAGTATGTTAAAGTGTAAACATTGTTAACAAATAATTTGTAGAATATTGACAAAATTCACATAATAGAAGATAATAACAAGTAATAAATACTATATAAAACATTAAAAAATAGCTTCGAGAACTATTAAAGGTGGTGATAACGTGGCATTAGAAGCATTAAAAGAAATTAAGGAAGCTGAAGAAAAAGCAGAAAAAGTTATTAAAGATGCAGAAGTTAGAAAAAAGGATATTATTTTAAAAGCTCAAAAAGAGGCAAAAGAAAAGTATGATGAAATCATAAATTTAGCTAAAGATGATGCGGATAAATTAATTGAAACTTCTACAAATGAGGCAAATAAAAGAGCTATGCCTATCCTAGAACTGGGTAAAAAAGAAATCGATGAAATTTTAAATATTTCTGAAGAAGAAAAAGGGAAGGCTATAAATTTAGTAATTGAGAGGATAGTGAATATTCATGGCAATAGTTAAAATGAATAAATTTACTTTGCTGGCCTTTGAATCTGATAGAAAAAAACTATTAGAAGAACTTCAGAAACTTGAGGAGGTACAATTTATAAACCTTCAATCACAAGACGTACTTGAAGATCAAGAAGATTTTGTTGGGTTAGATAAAGTTTCATTAGATTCTAGTTATGCAAAGTTTGAAGAAGATTTATCAAAGATTAAATTCACTATGGAATTCCTTAAGCCATATATTTCAAAAAAATCTGGACTTGGAGAGATGCTTTCAGATAAAAAGCTGATGTCTTATGAGGAAATTAATAAATATATGACTAATAGCTCATGGAAAGTAATTTATAATGAAATAAAGGGAAAAGAAGAAAGGTTAAATTCAATTAATAATGAATTAACTAAAATTGAGTCTGAAATAGATTTATTAAAAGCTTGGATTAATTTTGATGCACCTTTTAAACTTCTAAAGAATTTAAAAAGTGCATATTTTTTAGGGTCATTTCCTAAACAATATGAAGAGGAATTAATTGATAAACTTAATAAGTCTGAATATCCAAATTATTACGAAGTAATAAGTAAAAATAATTCGGATGTTTCAATATTAGTTATAACTAATGCTGAAAATAGAGAAAACATCTCAGAAGAGTTAAAGCAAGTAGGATTTTCAGCTTTCCCAGTAATCTATGATGAAACTGCTTCAGAAAAGATAAATAGTTTAAATAGTAATCATAAAAACCTCTTAGATGAGGAAAAGCGTATTAAAGAATCATTAATAGCTTATAATAATAAAATTGAAGAATTAGAAATAGCTTTTGAATTTTTTAATAGTTTAATAGTTAGGGAATTAGCATCTAATAATTTCTTAAAGACTAATAAAATAATTGCTATATCTGGTTGGATTAAAGAAGAAGTTAATGAAACATTAGATAAAACAGCTAAAAGCACATTAAATAATAGTTATTATATTAAGTTTAGTGAAGTTGAGGATAAGGAAATTGAAAAAGTTCCTATTAAACTTAAAAATGGGACATTTTCATCAAATTTTGAAGGTTTAGTTGAAATGTATAGTTTACCTAAATATTCAGAAGTTGACCCAACTCCAATATTATCAATCTTTTACTTTCTATTTTATGGGATGATGCTTTCAGATGCTGGATATGGATTAATTATAGTTTGTGCAACTTCATATGCGTTATGGAAGGTTAAAGATCCAGAAAAGAGAAAAACTTTTAAGTTGTTTTTATTTGCAGGTATTTCTACGGTGATTTGGGGAGCAATATATGGTTCTTGGTTTGGTGATTTATTCCCAGAATACTTTGGAATAAATGTTCCATATTTATTAAATCCAACAACTGGAATAATGGAGATTTTCATAATGTCCTTAGTTTTTGGGTTTGTGCATGTATTTGTAGGATTAGGTATAAAAGCATATATACTTATTCGTGCAGGTGCTATAAAGGATATGGTATATGATGTTTTAACTTGGTATTCAACGCTAATTGGAGCTGTGCTTATGCTTCTTGGTATTGGAGGAGTATTAGGTAAGGTTCTTCTTTTTGGTGGATTAATAGCTTTATTGTTAACCCAAGGAAGAGCATCAGAAAGTATAGGTGGTAAAATAGGTGGAGGAGTTTATGGAGTATATGGAATAACTGGATATTTAGGTGATATTGTTTCATATTCTAGACTTTTAGCTTTAGGACTTGCTACAGGATTTATAGCAAATGCATTGAATCTAATTGTTGATTTAATCCCATCTCCAGTTAGCTATATATTATCACCAATTTTATTTGTAGGATTACATTTATTTAATCTACTTATAAATGCATTAGGATCATACGTACATGCAGCTAGATTGCAGTATCTAGAGTTCTTTAGTAAATTTTATGAAGGTGGGGGACGAAAGTTCACTCCATTTAAATTAAGCGATATTTTTATTAAAATAACTAAATAATTAGGAGGATTTAAAACATGACTTGGATAGAATTTTTTATTGATAAAGGTGGATTAGTTTTTGCATTATTAGGAGCTGCATTGGCAGTAGGTTTATCAGGTATAGGATCAGCTAAAGGTATAGGCATAGCTGGAGAAGCTGCTTCAGGGTTAATGACTGAAGAACCAGAAAAGTTTGGTAGTACATTTATATTAGTTGCATTACCTGGTACTCAAGGGTTATACGGATTCGTTATAGCACTTCTATTATTCACTAAAATAGGAATATTTGGTGGGGATGCACCAACTTTTGAATTAGGATTAAAATACTTAATGGCTTGTCTTCCAGTAGCATTAGCAGGATGGCAATCAGCTATAGCTCAAGGAAAAGTTGCAGCAGCAGGTATTCAAATATTAGCTAAAAGACCAAATGATGTAATGAAGGGTGTTATATATGCTGTTATGGTTGAAACATATGCAGTTTTAGGATTCGTTGCTTCATTATTCATGGTACTATTCATAAAATAGTTTGGAGTGATGGCAAATGTCTAATATTAAAAATCTTACAGAAAAGATTCTGGAAGAAGCAAAGCATAAAGAAAAAGAAATAGCTGCTTATGCAGAAAGTGAAAAAGAAAAAATTCTTTCTTCAAAGATAAAGGAAGCTGAAGATGAAAGAAAATTAATTCTTTTAAAAGCAGAAGAAGAGGCTAAAACTAAAAAAGAAAGAATTATATCTAGCACAACTTTAAAGGTAAGAAATGAAAAACTTGAAATTAAACAAAAGCTTATTAGTGAAGTTTTTGATAAGGCATTAGAAGAACTTTGTTCAATGAATTCTAGCAAATTAAAAAACTTCATAAAACATACAATTTTAGATTTAGACATAGAGGGTGATGAAACAATAATTCTCAATGAAGATGGAAAATCAAAAGTTGATGATAAATTTGTAGAAGATTTAAACTTTATTTTCCTTGCTAGAAATAAAAAAGGAGAGTTAAAGGTTAGAGAAGAAAATGGAAACTTTAAAGGTGGATTTATTGTAGAGAAAAATGGAGTTGAAATAAATAGCACTTTTGAATCTCTAATGGACTCTATGAAAGATGAACTAGAGTATGAAGTATCTAAAGCATTATTTAATTAAGGAGGTTTAGCGTATGGATTCAATGGTATTTACCCAAGTTATACCTAGAATTAGGGTGTTAGAGACTAAACTTCTTGATAAAACTAAACTTGAAAGAATTATAGATTCAAGTTCAGGGGAAGAAGCTTTAAAAATACTTGGTGAAACTGAGTACTCTAACGTTATGGGAAATGTCAAAAGAATAGAAGATTATGAAGAAATATTAAGCTCAGAGTTAAAGAGAGTTTATAAACTTCTATATGAAATATCTCCTATAAAATCTGTAGTAGATGTTATGAGTATAAAATATGATTACCATAACATTAAGGTGCTTATTAAAGAAAAGATATTAAATAAAGATTTTTCAAATATGTTAGTTCCAGTAGGAAAAGTTGATATTTCTAAACTTAAAAATGCTATAGATAATGATTATTATAGAGACTTAAATTCTGTAATGAGAAAATATATAGAAGAGGTTTTTAAAGATTACGAAAACACAAAAGATCCTCAGAGAATAGATATTATATTAGATAAAGGTATGTTTGAAGAACTTCTTATTTTAGATAAAGAAATAGAAGATAAGTTTTTACACAAATATATAACTACGCTAATTGATACAACTAACTTAAAGACTTTGCTTAGAGTTAAAAAACAAGGTAAGGGAAGAGAATTCTTTAGTGAAGTATTAGTTTTAGGGGGAACTATTGATAAAGATAAATTATTTGCTTTATTAAATGATTCTGCTGAAAATATAAGCTCAAAACTTTCCTACACAGATTATAGTGAGATTTTAAAGATTGGAATTGAGGCCTATGTTAAAAATGGTTCTTCTGCACTTTTTGAAAAATTAAGTGAAGACTATATTATGAAGCTTATGAAAAATGCTAAATATGTAAGTTTTGGAGTAGAACCTATTTTAGCGTATGTTTATGCTAAAGAAACAGAAATAAAGTTGCTTAGAATTATTATGGTTGGCAAGCTTAATAATATTGCTAGTGAAGTAATAAGAGAAAGGCTGCGTGATAGTTATGTATAAGAAGATAGGAGTAGTTGGAGATAAAGATTCAGTTTTAGCATTCAAGGCGTTAGGAATTGAAGTTTTTCCTGTTGTCGAAAAAGAAGAAGCTAGAAAAACTATCGATAGGTTAGCTATGACTGATTACGCAGTTATATTTGTAACGGAGCAGGTTGCAAAGGATATTCAAGAAACTATTGAAAGATATAACAGAATGCTTCTACCTGCTGTAATATTAATTCCAAGTAATCAAGGATCATTAAATATAGGAATTCAAAGAATAAGTGACAACGTAGAAAAAGCAGTTGGCGTTAATATTTTATAGGAAGGTAGGTTTTAGAAGGTGAAAACTGGAAGTATTATAAAAGTTTCAGGTCCTTTAGTAGTTGCTGAAGGAATGGATGAAGCTAATGTATATGATGTATGTAAAGTTGGAGCAAAAGGCCTTATCGGAGAAATCATTGAAATGAGAGGAGATAAGGCATCTATACAGGTATATGAAGAAACGTCAGGAATAGGGCCAGGGGATCCAGTAATAACTACCGGAGAACCTCTTTCAGTTGAACTTGCACCAGGATTAATAGAGTCAATGTTCGATGGAATACAAAGACCTCTTGATGCATTCATGGAAGCTGCGAACTCATCATTTTTGGTTAAAGGTGTTTCAATACCAAGTTTAAATAGAGAAAAAGTTTGGGGCTTTAATCCTAAAGTAAACGTAGGAGATGAAGTTCACGCTGGAGATGTTATAGGAACAGTTCAAGAGTCTCCTGTAGTACTTCATAAAATAATGGTTCCATATGGACTTAAAGGTAAAGTTAAAGAAATAAAAGAAGGGGAATTCACTATTACTGATGTTGTTTGTGTTCTTGAAACTGAAAAAGGTGATAAAGAAGTTTCAATGTTACAAAAATGGCCAGTAAGAAAAGGAAGGCCTTATGCGAGAAAGCTAAATCCAATAGAACCAATGGTTACAGGACAACGTGTTGTAGATACATTTTTCCCTGTAGCAAAAGGTGGAGCAGCTGCTGTTCCAGGACCATTCGGAGCAGGTAAAACTGTAGTTCAACATCAAATAGCAAAGTGGGGAGATACCGAAATTGTTGTTTATGTTGGATGTGGAGAACGTGGTAATGAAATGACAGATGTTCTTAATGAGTTCCCAGAGCTTAAAGATCCAAGAACTGGTGAAAGCTTAATGAAGAGAACAGTACTTATAGCTAACACATCAAACATGCCTGTTGCAGCTAGAGAGGCTTCTATATATACAGGAATAACTATAGCTGAATATTTTAGAGATATGGGATATTCTGTAGCTATAATGGCTGACTCTACATCAAGATGGGCAGAAGCTTTAAGAGAAATGTCAGGTAGACTTGAAGAAATGCCTGGTGATGAAGGTTACCCAGCTTACTTAGGATCAAGACTTGCTGATTATTATGAAAGAGCAGGTAAGGTTGTATGTCTAGGTAATGAGGGGAGACAAGGTGCTATTACAGCAATAGGAGCAGTTTCCCCTCCAGGTGGAGATATATCTGAACCAGTTACACAATCTACTTTAAGAATAGTTAAAGTATTCTGGGGACTAGATGCACAACTTGCATATAGAAGACATTTCCCATCAGTTAACTGGCTAAGTTCATATTCCTTATATTTAGAAAAGATGGGAGTATGGATGAATGATAATGTTGCACCAGATTGGTCAGCACTTAGAACTGATGCTATGGCACTTCTACAAGAAGAAGCAAGTTTAGATGAAATAGTAAGACTTATAGGAATAGATGCCCTTTCAGAGAAAGATAGATTAAAACTTGAAGTTGCAAAGTCTATTAGAGAAGATTACTTGCAACAAAATGCTTTCCATGAAGTAGATACTTATGCTTCATTAGGTAAGCAATATAAGATGTTAAAACTTATACTTAAGTTTTATGACGAAGCAAATAGAGCTTTAGAAGTTGGAGTTTATTTAGATAAAATACTTGCTCTAGAAGTAAGAGACAAAATAGCAAGAAGTAAGTATATAGCAGAAGATGAAATAGCAAAAATAGATGATATTTCTAACGAGTTAAATAAAGCAGTAACTGATTTAATCAACGAAGGAGGGGTTCTAAATGCTTAAGGAATATAGAACAGTTAGAGAAGTAGTAGGACCACTTATGGTTGTTGATGGTGTAAGTGGAGTCAAGTATGATGAACTAGTTGAAATAGAGATGCAAACAGGTGAAAAAAGAAGAGGAAAGGTTCTTGAAGTTAATGGAGAAAAAGCTATGGTACAGCTTTTTGAAGGATCTTCAGGAATAAACCTAAAGGGAACTAAAGCTAAATTTTTAGGTAGACCTCTTGAACTTGGAGTATCTGAGGATATGTTAGGTAGAGTATTTGATGGAATGGGAAGAGCTAAAGATAATGGTCCTAAAATACTTCCTGAAAAAAGAAATGATATTAATGGTGAGGCTATAAACCCAGTAGCAAGAAACTACCCATCAGAGTTTATTCAAACTGGTATATCCGCTATAGATGGATTAAATACGTTAGTTAGAGGACAGAAGCTTCCAGTATTCTCAGCTTCAGGACTTCCTCATGCTGAACTTGCAGCTCAAATAGCAAGACAGGCAAAAGTTTTAAATTCTGATTCAAAGTTTGCGGTTGTATTTGCCGCTATAGGAATAACTTTCGAAGAAGCTGAATTCTTCGTAGAGGAGTTTACTAAAACAGGAGCAATAGATAGAGCAGTTCTATTTATGAATCTTGCATCAGACCCTGCAATAGAAAGAATTGCAACACCTAGAATGGCTTTAACTACAGCAGAGTTTTTAGCTTATGAAAAAGGAATGCATGTACTTGTTATAATGACAGATATAACTAACTATTGTGAAGCTTTAAGAGAAGTTTCTGCAGCTAGAAAAGAAATTCCAGGAAGAAGAGGATATCCAGGCTACTTGTATACTGACCTTTCAACTTTATATGAAAGAGCAGGAAGACTAAAAGGAAAAGAAGGTTCAATAACACAAATTCCTATATTAACTATGCCAGAAGAGGATAAAACTCATCCTATTCCTGACTTAACTGGATATATAACAGAAGGGCAGATAATATTATCTAGAGAGTTATACAAAAAAGGTATCACTCCTCCAATAGATGTACTGCCATCTCTATCAAGACTTAAAGATAAGGGTATTGGTAAAGGTAAAACAAGAGAAGATCATGCTGATACTATGAACCAATTATTCTCTGCCTATGCACAGGGAAAACAGGCAAAAGAATTAGCAGCTATATTAGGAGAATCAGCTCTATCAGATGCAGACAAAAAATATGCTGAGTTTGCTGAAGCTTTTGAAAAACAGTATGTTAATCAAGGTTTCACTACTAATAGATCCATAGAAGAAACACTAAATTTAGGATGGAAGCTTCTAAAAATACTACCAAAAACAGAACTTAAGAGAATCAGAGATGAATTCCTTGAAAAGTATATGCAAGCTAGAGAGGAAGTATAGCATATGGCAAAGTTAAATGTTAATCCTACAAGAATGGAGTTAACAAAACTTAAGAAGAGATTAACCACTGCTGTTAGAGGTCATAAGCTCTTAAAAGATAAACAAGATGAATTAATGAGGCAATTTATAAGTCTTGTGAAATATAACAATGATTTAAGAAAAGATGTAGAAGATAAACTTCATGGTTCATTGAAAGACTTTGTTATGGCAAGAGCATTAATGAGTTCTGAGTTTTTAGAAGAAGCTATTGTCTATCCAAAAGAAAGTATATCTGTGGAAGTAGGAAACAAAAACATAATGAGTGTTAATGTACCACTTATGACGTTTAAAAGGAAACTTGAGGGTGATACAGGAAGTATATACCCTTATGGGTTTGCAAACACTTCCTCAGAGCTAGATGACTCTATAAAAGGATTGTATGAGATACTACCAAAACTTCTAGAGTTAGCTGAAGTTGAAAAGAGTTGTCAACTCATGGCTGACGAAATTGAGAAAACTAGAAGAAGAGTTAATGCATTAGAATATATGACAATTCCTCAACTTCAAGAGACTATAAAGTATATTAGAATGAAGCTTGATGAAAATGAAAGAGGAGCTTTAACTAGACTTATGAAGGTTAAGGCTATGATTGAACAAAGAAGCTAAATTAAAAAAGAAGCTATCTCAAAATATTTTGAGATAGCTTCTTAAATTTTATCCTCTACTCTTAGGAGTAGGTTGCTTCATTTTCTTTAATTGAGAATGGTCTATTGGAACTAAATCTGTTTTATTAGTCAGATTTAATACATTCATGATAGAGATGTGTTCATTCTTTTCTTTATCACCTTTAAGACCCATAACAATAACTTTATGTCCTTGATTAACTTGAATAAAAGAAGGTTTCTTAAACCAAGAATTTTTCTTATAAACGCATTTAATAACCATTTTACCTGCATCAGGTTTAACTATTAAAGTTGCAGTGATCTTGTGAAAAATCCAAAGAATAGTTTTTGTTTCTATCTTAGATGATAAAACGCTACCTTGAAACTGCGTCATTCTATCGCCATATTTCTTTATGTAAGAATCAGTATAATATTTTGAAATCTTTTCTTTAAAACCCATAATTATAACTCCTTTGTATTTATAATATTATGACATATATTGATTAAACGTAAAAATACAAATTAATTATAACATAATAACATATCTATTCAAATAAAATTTTTAGTAGGACTGATTTAATTAAAAAAATCACCCGAAAGCAGGTGATTTTTTAATTAGTTTAAGTTTTTTCTAATATCTTCTAGAAGCTCATCTAAAGAATCTCCAGTAGCATCATTACCATTTACGATCGCTATTCCACTACAGAAACATTCTCCACATCTTCCAAGGCATCCTTCAACATTAATATCGCTTTCAGGTATATCCTTTTTTAATACCTCTATTACTGCATCTGTATATTCATTGTTTTCACAAAAATGTAGTGCCATTTATAAATCCTCCATAAATTAAAGTTAATATAAAGCAATTATAAAGTGAGAGTTGATATCAGTCAATAGTTATTATTTGTTAACTTTAAATTAAAGACTTTTACTACTATTATGTGGAAGCTTCTCTTAAGGCTTCATAAAATACCTTTACTGTAGTAAAATAAGATTAAAATAATTTAGAAACAGGTGATTAAATGGGAGCAAGGAATAGCTTAGGGCAAACGGAAGAAGAGTTTTTAAAAGAATATGATAGTTCAAAGTATAAAAAGCCATCAGTAACTACGGATAACGTAATATTTTATGTAAAAGAAAATAATATAGAGGTTTTATTAATTAAAAGAGGAAATCATCCAGATATAAATAAGTGGGCATTTCCAGGTGGATTTATAGAGATGGATGAGAATCTTGAAGTTGCAGCCCTTAGAGAGTTAAAAGAAGAAACAAATTTAGAAGGAATTGAGTTTGAACAGTTACATACTTTTGGAGATGTAGATAGAGATAAGAGAGACAGGATAATTACTGTAGTTTATTTTGCTGTAATTGAGGAAAAAAAGAAAGCAGTAGCAGGGGATGATGCTGGGGATGCAAAATGGTTTTCTCTTGATTATGAAAAAATAGACATAGAGAACTCAGGAGAATACATATTAGATATAAGACTTAAAAGTGATGACTTAGAATTAAATCCAGAAATTAAAGTAAGTGAATCTAAAGGTAAATATATAGCAAAAAAGAAATATACACAGATAAAAAATGATAATATGGCAGGAGATCATGGAAAAGTATTAGCTGTAGCTCTAGAGAAGTTTTTAGAAAAGTTCTAAACAAATTCTACATTTATAAAACAGAAAAATAAAGATAGCATATTATATATGATAATAAATTAATTTGTTTGGAGAAAAAAGTGTTTAAAAAAGAAACAAGAATTGGATTAGCTCTTTCTGGGGGAGGTATTCGTGCTCTTATTTTTCATTTGGGTATTTTAAAGTTTTTGGCTGAAAATGATGATCTTGAAAATGTTAAGACAATTTCTACAGTATCTGGTGGAAGCATTTGTATAGGGCTTATATTATCTATAAATGATTACAAGTGGCCAACCAGCAAGGAATATTTAGAAAAGGTTTTGCCAAAATGTGAAGCTATAGTTCTTAATAATGATATTACTAGTGGAATGATGAGGCTTAAGGAGAAGTATCCTGAGTATGATACAGTAATGCTATTGGCAAAGGCATTAGAAGAAGAGTGGGGAGTGCATGGAGATTTGCAAGTTATCCCTTCTTCACTTAATTGGGAAATTAATTGTGCTACTTTTGAAACTACAAAAAATTTTAGGTTTAGCAAAAGATGTATGGGAGATCCTTTATTGGGTTATACAATGAATCCAGATTTTCTAATTTCAAATGCTGTTGCTGCTTCAGCGGCTTTTCCAGAGATTATAGGAACATATAGATTAGATATGAGTTTATATAAGTGGTATAAAGATGCTTTAGGAAATACTCCTTTAACTGATCCAAGGGATTTTTGCAATTTGTGGGATGGTGGTGTTTATGATAATCTTGGTCTTGAAGTATTATATAGGCCAGGATTTGGACTTAAGAAAGGAATTGATTTTTTAATTGTAAGTGATGCATCTTCTCCAATTTATGAACAAGAATACTCTAAGGAGAGTAGATTGGAAAATCTTCAACGTATTTGGGATATCAGTGTTAAAAAGTTAAATGAATTAGTAGTTAGAAGCTTATTTAGAGATGTAATAAATAAGGGGAAAGGCGCTTATTTAAAAACAGGTACTTTTGTTTTGGATATTCTAAAGAAGCTACCTATTGCCCACAAAATCAAAATAAAACTTGGTGAAACATCTCTCTCTCATGAGAGAGTAATACTTGCAATGAATTATCCTACAACTCTAGTAGCTCCAACTTCTGAAGAATTTAAGTTGATTTTAAGACATGGCTATGAAACTGCCTCATGCATCAGGATAAAATCAATGATTAAAAAGTTATAGATATTTTAAAGTTAACTAAATGGAACAAGATTTTTCATGCTTATATCTAAACATGGAGCAGAATGAGTAAGTGCGCCTAAGGATATAAAATCCACTCCTAAAGAAGCGTATCTAGAAATATTATCTAAGGTTATATTCCCAGAACATTCAACTAGAGCCTTGTCCTTAATTAAGTTCAAGGCTTCGTTTATGTTATCAGGGGACATATTATCTAGCATTATAATATCTGCTCTTGCTTCTAAGGCCTCTTTTACCATATCTAAGGTTTCAACCTCAACTTCAACTTTTCTAACAAAAGAAGAATTTTCACGAGCTTTAGTTACAGCAGCTTTAACTCCCCCAGCAAAAGCAACATGATTGTCTTTTAAAAGTATTCCATCAGATAAATTGAATCTATGATTTTGTCCACCTCCAATTTTTACAGAATATTTTTCTAAGGCCCTTAGATTAGGAGTGGTTTTTCTTGTATCTAATATCTTTGTTTTTGAATCTTTTATTAAGGATACAACTTTATCGGTATAAGTTGATATACCGCTCATTCTTCCTAAGAAATTTAAAGCAACTCTTTCACCAGATAAAATAATTCGTGTGCTTCCAGTAAGTTCACCTATTTTTTCTTTATTATAGACCTTATCTCCATCTTTTTTATATAAATCAACTTTAACTGAAAATTTAGAGTTTACAGAAAGAAGTTCAAATACTCTTTTAAAAACCTCAAGTCCAGCTAAGACCCCATCTTCTTTTGCAATTAAATCAACTTTGCTTTTTGATTCAAGGGGTATAATAGCTTCTGTAGAAATATCTCCATTAGGAATATCTTCTATTAAAGCATCCTTTATTATTTTATCCAGTGTAAGCAAATTCAACATTTATATTTCCTGCCTTTCTTTTAAATTCCTCAATTGTACTTATTCGGTTTCTTGATAATATTTCCATAGGTGTACCTTTTATTTTAGGTGGATTGAAATTTATAAGAGACATACTATCTATTGAAAGATTAATTGAGTTAGCAGCTCTTCTAGAAAACACAAGTGCTTCAAGAATAGAGTTTGAAGCAAGCCTGTTTGCACCATGAACTCCTGTACAACTGGTTTCCCCTACAGCATATAGATTTTTAAGAGAAGTATGGGAATTTAAATCAACCTTTATTCCTCCCATAAAGTAATGCTGTGCTGGAGATACTGGTATTGGTTCTTTAGTAATATCTATTCCTTTATTTAAACAATTTTCATAGATAGCTGGGAATCTATTTATTAAGTAATTGCTGTTTAAAAAAGATATATCCAAATACACATGAGAACTATTTGTCTTCTTCATTTCCTCATATATAGCTTTTGATACCACATCTCTAGGTAAAAGTTCATTTACAAATCGGTCTCTTTTAGAGTTTAGTAAGATTCCTCCTTCTCCGCGCACCGATTCAGAGATTAAAAATCTTCTTCGAGAGGCATTCTTTTCATATAAAGCTGTGGGGTGGATCTGGATATATTCTAGATCTTTAAGTTTTATATTGTGTTTTAAAGCTATGCTTATAGAATCTCCAGTTAATGCACGTTGATTTGTGGAATTTACAAATAAACCACCTATACCACCAGTAGCTAAAATCACAATCTTTGAATGAATAAACAATTGAGAATTATCCTTTAGAAAAATGCCACCTATACAAGTTTCTTCATTTTCGATTAAATCTATAAGAGTAGTTTTTTCTAAGATAGTGACATTACTTAAGGCTTTTACCTTATTGATTAATGTTTCTTGAACTGATTTACCTGTAGTATCTTTTACATGTACTATTCTATTAACACTATGAGCTCCTTCCTTTGTGAATTCAAAAGAAGAATCCTCCTTAAGGTCAAAAGGAACTCCTAAAGATGTTAGCTTATGAATGTTTTCCATGGATTCTTCTGCTAAAACCTTCACGGCTTCTGTATTGTTTTTATATTGTCCAGCTTTTAGGGTATCCTTAATAAATAAAGGTATATCTTTCTTAGATAAGGCAGTGGAAATTCCTCCTTGGGCTAAAAAACTGTTTGTATCTGTTATACTTTCTTTTGATACAATAGTTATATTTAAATCTTTTCTTAAATTTAAAGTAAGATAAAGCCCTGAAATTCCACTACCAACTATTAAAACATCAGTGAATAACTCCATATTAATCCCTTCTTTTAGATAATTTGTGTATTGAATTTAAGATAATAGGTGTAATGAACTTAAGACAATAGGTGTAATGAATTTAATTTAAGATAATAGGTGTAAGGAACTTAAGACAATTTGTGCATGTTTTCTAGCGCTTTATAAGCCTTCATTCTTATATCTTCATCTAAAGTTATTTCATTGGTTTCATCTTTTAATGTAATATAGATATCTTCTAATGTGGTTTTCTTCATATTAATACAAGTCATAGTAGTTCCAGGAACATAAAATTTTTTATGAGGACTTCTTTTTTTCATTTCATGAAGAACTCCAGATTCAGTTAACACTATAAATTCATCTTTAGGGGAGCTTACTGAATAATCTATAATTTCACCTGTACTTCCTAAAAAGTCAGCCATATCCCTTATTTCTTTTTCACACTCTGGATGAACTAATACTTCTGCAAGAGGACGTAAATCTTTCAAGGCTTGTACAGTTTCTTTTTTTACTTTCTTATGAGTGATGCAATAACCATCCCAAAGATAGAACTTTTTATTTGGAAACTGTTCTGCGATATATTCTCCAAGATTTTTGTCAGGTAGAAAAATAATTTCTTCATTAGGTATGTTTCTCATGATGTTTAGTGCAGAAGATGAAGTAACACAAACATCACACAATGCCTTAACATCTGTATTTGAATTGATGTAGCTTACAACTAAAGCATTAGGATGTTTCTCTTTTAGTTTAGCTAAGCTTTGAACATCTGCCATGTCAGCCATAGGACAACCAGCATCTGAGTTTGGTAAATATACTTTTTTATTTGGAGATAAAATTTTAGCACTTTCAGCCATAAACTTTACGCCACAAAAAATTATAACTTGCTCAGGACTGTTCATAGCTATCTTACTTAAATAATATGAATCACCTACATAATCAGCTATATCTTGAACCTCATCCCTTTGATAATAATGGGCTAAAATCAAAGCATTTTTTTCTTTTTTAAGATTTTTAATTTCATCTACTAGATTCATAAGTTAAACTCCTAACTAAATATTTTATTAGTGTATATACAGCAGTATACTCCTAAGCTTTCAATAATTCAACCTAATAATACTTCATAGAATTTTGTTGTAGTAGCAGTTTTTATATTATCCCATTAAGTTCACACTAGAAGTTAATAGTTTATACATTGACCAAAAGTAGGAATTATGGCATAATATGAGGTATAAGATAACCTTTAAAATAATATGATTAACTGGGATGGGATAAGATGAGTAAGATAGAGAATATTATAAATACATATAACAAGATCAAAAATAACTTAAGATTTGATGGAGAATATTTAAATTATTTTGCTTCAATACTTTCTACTGTTAATAAAAATATAATTAATTATGATAAAATAAAATATATAAGAAGATTTTTTTCAGATAGAACAGCGTGGCATTCATCTTTTAGAGGGACAGGACTTTATACAATATCAATAATCCTTTCTTTTGAAGAGGATTTAGATGAAAAAATGGAGAAGATTATAGAGATAGAGCAGGAGTTAGTATCTAAGAATTTTAGGGAAAGTTCTTATTTAGCTTTAGCAAGTTATATTTTACATAAGAGTGAGGATAGCAATGTTATTCAAAGATTTATAGATATGTATGATGTTATACATGGTAAAAGTGATAAGATAACTTGTGAAGAAGATTATCCAATGATAGCGCTTGTTGTATACAAAAATATAAGTGGAGAAATTCTTACAAGTAAGTATGATGATTATTTTAGCGTGTACAAATATGTTGAAGTTAAGAGTAATGACATCACTCAGGATATGGTGATTTCTTCTATAATTTTTAATAATGGAATAAACCTTAATGATAATATGATGAAGGAAAAGATTGAAGCACAATATGCTATTTTATATCCTATATTTTTTAATAAAATTGAAAATACAGTTAAGATGTTAGATATATGGGAGGGAAAGCTTGAAGAACATGTGGAGCTTCAGTTATTTATGGATGGAAGCTTTAGAAGATTTTTAGCTATGGTTTTAATATTACAAAACAACAAGGATATATCAAATGACGATCTAGAAATGCTCATATCTTTATGCGTATTAAACTTTACTAAAACTCAGGAAACATCAATATTAAGTGATCTAGTGTAATGAGGGATAAATATGAATAAAAAGATTATTCATGTGGATATGGATGCGTTTTTTGCATCTGTAGAAGTTATGGATAACCCAAAACTTAAAGGTAAACCAGTAATAGTTGGAGGAACAAGTGAAAGAGGAGTGGTAGCTACTTGCTCTTATGAAGCTAGAGCCTTTGGAGTTCATTCAGCCATGCCTTTATTTATGGCAAAGGAGAAGTGTCCTCATGGGGTATATCTGCCAGTTAGATATGGAAGGTATAAGGAGATATCAAGAAAAGTTTTCTCTATTTTAGAAGAGATTACGTCTATAATTGAACCAGTATCTATAGATGAGGCGTACTTAGACGTTACAAACAGTAAATTAACAGCTATGGAAGCTGCTTTATATATTAAAAAAGCTATTAGAAGAGAACTGGGAATTACTATTTCTGCAGGAATTTCTTACAATAAGTTTTTAGCTAAGATAGCTTCCGAATGGAACAAACCAGATGGAATAAAGGAAATAACTGAAGATATGGTTCCAGAAATACTTTTTCCGCTATCTGTTTCTAAAATTCATGGATTAGGGGAGAAGTCTGTAAAGAAATTAAATAACATAGGAATATTCAGGGTAAAGGATTTATATGATTTACCCAACGAGCTTTTCACTTATTATTTTGGGAAGTATGGAGATGATATATATAACAGAATAAGAGGAATAGACAATAGAGAAGTTAATATAAATCATGATAGAAAATCTATAGGAAAAGAAACAACTTTAAGAAAAAATACAAATGATAGAGATGAACTTTTAGAGTATATAGATAGATTTTCTAAAGAAATTTCAGATATTTTAATAGATAGAAATCTATCAGGAAGAACTTTAACTATAAAATATAAAACCTGGGATTTTAAATCTCATACTAAAAGTAAAACATTAATGAACTATGTAGATAAATATGATGAGATATTTAAAAATGCAATAGAGATATTAACTGATGAATTAATTGGAGAAGAACTTAGACTAATAGGATTATCTATATCTTCTTTAAAAGAAAATAAAATACAGCAATTAAGATTATTCTAGTAAAAGAATAGACATAAATTAATATATAATTTATAATCACTTAATGTAGAGAGAAATTAGTAAACCAATTCTTTTGAAAAAGTTTACTCAGGAGGAATGTATATATGAATAAAAATGAATTATCAAAATTTATTGACCACACTGTATTAAAGGCTGAAACTTCAGAAAAAGCTGTAGAGAAAGTTTGCAAGGAAGCTGTAGAGTATAAATTCGCCTCTGTATGTATTAATCCTTGCAATGTTAAGTTAGCTTCGAAGCTATTAGAAGGAAGCGAAGTTAAGGTATGTACAGTTATAGGATTCCCTTTAGGTGCAAACACTTCAAAGGTTAAAGCATTTGAAACAGAAGATGCAATAGCAAATGGTGCTCATGAAGTGGATATGGTTATAAACATAGGAAAGTTAAAAGATAAGGACTATGACTACATTAGAGAAGATATAAAAGCAGTTGTAAATGCAGCTAAAGGTAAAGCGCTTACAAAAGTTATAATAGAAACTTGTTTACTTACAGATGAAGAGAAAGTAAAAGCTTGTGAACTTGCAAAAGAAGCAGGAGCAGATTTTGTAAAAACTTCTACAGGATTTTCTACAGGTGGAGCAACACCTGCTGATATAAAGCTTATGAGAGAAACAGTAGGACCAGATATGGGAGTTAAAGCATCAGGTGGAGTTAGAAATATAGATGATGCAGAAGCTGTTATAAAAAATGGTGCTACAAGAATAGGGGCATCATCATCAATAGATATAGTTGAAGGAAGAACATCAAAAAGCAATTACTAAAATAAAAGAAGTACTCTTAAAGAATATGCATCTTTAGAGTACTTTTTTATTATTTTAATTGAAAAAAACTATTCCTAAAATTGGCTAATAAGAATATTTATATATTAAACAATTAAATAAGGAGGAAACTACTCTACCTTAAGAAGAGTGGTAAATTTTATGAAAAGAGAGTTAACTCCAAAAGAAGTAATTTACAATATTGATTTAAATCAGGCCTTTCCATTTAATAATAGGAATAATGTACAACAATACTCAGATGTTTATAAAAAAATTCAGTTAGCCTTTGGAATTAATAAGGAAGGATATAATGTTTATGTTGTAGATACTTTTTCAAAAGATAAAATAGATGATATAACAAACTTTATTAAAGATATTCTAAAGAAAAGAGAAAAACCTAAGGATATTTGTTACGTGATTTATGAAGATCCTAGATATCCAACAGGTTTATTTTTAAGTAATGGTAATGGATTAAAAATGAAAAAGGTAGTTGAAGAGATAAAAGAATTATATTATGATTCCATAATTGATTTTTATAACTCATCTAATAATAAAGATAAAGAGGATATATTAGATGAGGTATACAAAAAAAGAAGCGAGCATATTGGAACGTTAGTAGATATGGCTAAGGAAGAAGGTTTTGATTTAAAGGCAACCACTCAAGGCTTTGTGTTTATCCCACTTAAAGAGGGGGAAGCTATGAGTGAGAAGGACTATGACAACCTTATACAAAATGATAAAGATAATATTATTACAAGAGCAAGTAAACTAAAGACTGGGGCAGAAGAAATTCTAGAAGAACTTAAAGAGTTAGAACTAGATTCTATAGAAAAGATCAGAGATATTTTAGGGAAATACCTAGAAGATGTTATGAAAAATAACAGGGAAAGGTATTGTAATATATTTAAAGAAGATGAAGCTGCCTTAGAGTATTTAGAGTTTATTTATAAACATGTAGAAGAATCTATAATAAGTAGCTATACAATTAACTTAGAAGATGATGAGGGAAAGATAGGAGAAATTCTTAATAAGTTTCAAGTGAATGTTATAGTTGATAACAGCGAAAATGAATATCCACAAGTAATATTTGAAGAGGATCCAACAGTAAATAACCTTCTAGGAAATATAGAGTATGAAAACCATAATGGTGTATATTCTACCGATGTATCTTTAATAACTTCAGGTTCTATTTTAAGAGCAAATGAAGGTTGCCTTATAATAAGGATGAGTTCATTAATTAATAGTCCAGGTAGTTATTTTTATCTTAAAAAAGCACTTCTAAATAAAAAAGTGTCCTATGATTATAACAGAGGATATTTTGAATTTCTTTCATTAAATGGTTTAAAGCCGCTACCAATAAATATGAATTTAAAGGTGATATTAATAGGGGATTTTGAAATCTATGATTTGTTATACTCAAATGATGAAGATTTCAAAAATATATTTCCTATAAGAGCTCATATGAAATCAACAATAGATGTTGATAATGATGTAATAGCTCAAGTGGTGAATTTAATATTTAAAATAGTAGATAACAACAAACTGCTTAAGATAACTGAAGATGGTATAAAGGAAATATTTAAATTTTTAGCTAGAAAAGCATCTTCGAAATCAGAAGTCTTGGTAGATGAGTTGGAAATAGAAAAACTATTGTTTTTGGCAAATAATTCAGCAGCTTTAGATGGGGAGATTAATGCTAAACATATAATAAAAGCTTATTATAATGAAGAGCATATAGAAGAAGAGATTTTTAAGATGTATAAAAGTAAAAAGATGATAATAAATGTAAAAGATAAGATTGTAGGCTCAATCAATGGGCTATCAGTAATAGATTTGGGATATTTGAGTTTTGGAAGACCTATGAGGATTACTTGTGTATGTACAAAAGGTGAAGGTAGAATCATTGATGCTCAAAGAGAAAGTAATTTAAGTGGTAAAATTCATGGTAAATCTTTAGGAATACTAAAGGCAGTTTTAAATAAATTCTTTTCACCTTATGAAAGAATACCTGTAAATTTTCATTTGAGCTTTGAGCAAACTTATGGAATGGTTGAGGGAGATTCGGCATCAGTAGCTGAGATAATAGCTATAATATCATCCTTAAGCAAAAGAGGAATAAAACAATCTATAGCTGTTACAGGCTCTATAAATCAATTTGGAGAAATCCAGCCTATTGGTGGTGTAAATGAAAAAATAGAAGGGTTTTTTAAGGTGTGTGAGATTCTAGATACTGTAAAAGGTAAAGGTGTTGTTATACCATCTGCTAATAAAGACGAACTAGTTTTAAGTCCTAAAGTTGAGGAAGCTGTAACACGTGGAGATTTTAAAATTTATACAATGGATGATTTAACAGATGCTATGAAAATCCTTATTCAAGAAGAAGGAGAAACATTAGAAGAGTTATTAGCATTTATGAAACAGGAATTGAATAAGTATGGAAAGTAATGATTTAGAGGGCGTAAAGCCCTCTATCTTTATAAAAGAGTAAAAAAAATAATAAATTTATGTAAAACCTTTGACTATTCAAGTAAATTTATGGTAATATTATGGAAAAAGAAGGAAATATTCCTGCTGCTAGAGTAGAGGAGGTGAAGTACTCTAAGGTAATTGCTTTAGAGTAATGATTATGTACTTAAAATTTAACAGGGATGAAGATAAATTAATAGTAACATTAAACGGGGAATTAGATCATCATAGCGCTGAGGAAGTGCGTGTGAAAATTGATGACAGACTTGATAGAGATAATGTTAGAAAGCTAATATTAAATTTTTCAGGTGTGACATTTATGGACAGCTCTGGAATAGGTGTGGTTATTGGAAGGTATAAAAAGCTTATAACTAAAGATGGAAAGGTAGTTATAGCGGAACCAAAAGGAAGTGTTAAAAGAGTATTTGAACTTTCAGGCTTATTTAAAATTGTTAAGGCGTATGATAGTATAGAGGAAGCTATAAACTGCCATTAATAGGGGGATAGAGGTATGGTTGATAATAAGATTAAATTAGAATTTTTAAGTAAATCACAAAATGAGGGTTTTGCTAGAGTAGCTGTGGCAGCCTTTATTTCTCAGTTAGATCCAACTGTAGAGGAACTTACTGATGTAAAAACTGCGGTATCTGAGGCAGTTACAAATTCTATTATACATGGATATGAGAACAGAGAAGATAAAATGGTTAAAATTGAAGCGTCTATAGAGAAAACTGAAGTAACTATAGTAATAGCTGATGAGGGTTTAGGAATTGAGGATGTTGATCAAGCTATGGAACCTTTATATACTTCTAGGCCAGATTTAGAAAGAAGCGGTATGGGTTTTACCGTTATGGAAAGTTTTATGGACTCTCTTCAAGTTGAAAGCGAAAAAGGTAAGGGTACAAGAATTATTTTAAAGAAAAAATTCAACTCAATATAGGCCAGGTGATGAATTTATATGGATAAAGGGAATTTGAGAAGAGAGGAATATAATTATGAGGATAACTCAGAATTAATTAGAAGAGTCAAAGCTGGAGATAAAGAAGCCATGAATAGGCTTATAGAGTTAAATACACCTCTGGTTTCTTCATTAAGCAAAAAGTTTATAAATAGAGGATATGATTATGAAGATATAATGCAGATAGGTTCTATTGGACTAGTTAAAGCGATTAATAACTTTGATGATGCATATAACGTAAAATTTTCTACCTATGCTGTACCAATGATAGTAGGCGAAATAAAAAGGTTTTTAAGAGATGATGGAATGATAAAGGTTAGTAGAAATACTAAAACTTTAGCTAAAAAGCTCCATTATTTTAGGGAAGAACTAACAAAAAAGCTAAATAGAGATCCAACCATAGATGAACTTGCAGAATACTCAGGGTTTAATAAGGAAGATATAGTTTTTGCCTTAGAGTCAGCCTCATCTATGCAGTATCTATATGACACCATACATCAAGATGATGGAGCACCTGTTTTGTTAATAGATAAGCTCAGTGAAACTGGTGAAGAAGATACAAGTATGATAGATAAAATTGCATTAAAAGAAGCCCTTAGGGCACTTGACATAAAGGCAAGACAGATTATAGTACTTAGATATTTTAAGGATAAAACACAGGTTCAAGTTGCAAAACTTTTGGGAATATCTCAAGTACAGGTATCTAGGATAGAGAAGAAAGTTCTTCTAGAAATGAGAAAAAGACTTAGTGATTAATACCTAAGTTCTATGAAAAATTCATAGAACTTATTTTTTTTGGAATAATATAAGTAAATAACTATGAAAAGGTGATGAATAGATGAAAAAAAGGGAAGAACAAATAAAGCAAAAGTTTAATACATTATCAAAGGAAATAGAACCTAAACCTAAGCTTTTAAAAAATTGCATACATGCTTTTTGGGTTGGTGGATTAATTTGTGTAATAGGTCAGATGATATATAACTTTTTTGCATCTTATGGATTACCAGAGGAGCAGGTATCAGGTATTACTAGTATAATATTAATTTTCCTAGGAGCACTGCTTACTGGGTTAGGTATATATGATAAGATTGCATCTTTCGCGGGAGCTGGTACTGTTGTACCTATTACAGGTTTTTCTAATGCCATAGTTTCTCCAGCTATAGAATTTAAAAAAGAAGGATTTGTATTTGGGGTTGCGGCTAAAATGTTCACAATAGCAGGACCTGTTTTAGTTTATGGAATTGGAACGTCTGTAATAATTGGAGTTATACATTATATTGTAATTATGATTTGGTAGAATTGGAGGATTATTTATGTATTTACATGACAAAAGAAGAGGGGAACAAACAGTTGAGTTCACAAATCCACCTAGAATAATTGCTACAACTTCGGTGGTAGGACCTAAGGAAGGTCAGGGGCCACTTATGAATTATTTCGATATTATTTTAGAGGATGATATAAATGGAAAGGATAGTTTTGAAAAAGCAGAAAGCTCTATGATGTACACTGCAATAACAGAAACTATAAAAAAAGCTAAACTTAAAGAAGAGGATATACACTACTTATTTGCTGGAGACCTATTAAATCAGCTTACTTCTTCAAGTTTTGTAGCTAGAGATTTGAATATACCTTTTTATGGGCTTTTTGGAGCATGCTCTACTATGACAGAGTCCTTATCTTTAGCCTCTCTACTTATGGATGGAGGGTTTGGTGATTATATTGTTGCAAGTACATCATCACATTTTTCAGCGGCTGAAAGGCAATTTAGATTTCCATTAGAGTATGGTTCTCAGAGAAAAGAAACTGCTCAGTGGACAGTTACAGGATCAGGTGCTATGCTTCTTGCAAAAGAGGGGAATTTCCCTAAGGTTACTCACGTAACTACAGGTATAGTAAAAGATTATGGAATATTAAATGCAGACAATATGGGAGCAGCTATGGCTCCAGCAGCAGTAGATACAATATACAGACATTTTAAGGATTTAAATAGAAGGCCAGATGATTATGATTTAATTGTTACAGGAGATCTAGGTAAAGTAGGGAGAGAACTTACTCAAAAGCTTCTTTTAGAATATGGATATGACGTAAGTAAATGTTATATAGATTGTGGTGAAATTATTTTTGATAATGAAAAACAGAAAACCAATTCAGGTGGAAGCGGATGTGGCTGTTCAGCAGTGGTGTCTTGTGGATACTTATATAAGAGGATGATGGCAGGAGAATTACATAGAATATTTTTAGTTTCAACTGGTGCTTTAATGAGTCCAACTTCTTCACTTCAAGGAGAGAGTATACCGGGAATAGCACATGGAGTAGTAATTGAATTTAATAAAGAAGGAGATAAATAAATGGGTGATTATATAAGTTCATTTATAGTAGGAGGAATTTTTTGTGTAATAGCACAAATACTTATGGATAAAACCAAACTTACTCCTGGTCGTATATTAGTCATTTATGTAACAGTAGGTGCAATATTAACATACTTTAATATATATCAAAAGATAGTAGACATAGGGCATGCAGGAGCTACTGTACCATTACCTGGCTTTGGTTATTCCTTAGCTAAGTCTACAATAAAGGAAGTAACAGAAAAAGGTCTTATAGGTGCTTTTACTGGAGGAATTAAAGGAACTGCAGGTGGCATAGAAGCTGCTATATTTTTTGGATATGTAATGGCACTAATATTTGATCCTAAAACAAAATCCTAAAGCTGGGGCTTTAGGATTTCTTTGTTTTATGCGATAATATATATTATTGATTTATATTAGCAAGAATTGTGAATTCTTTAGAGGAGATATTAGTGTGATTAATTGGTATTTAAACACTTGGAGTAAAGTTGTTGAATTTTTAGAAAGTAATAGTGAAGAAGGTTTATCCAAAAATGAAATAGATGAAAGAAGAAAAAAATGGGGAGAAAATAAAATAAGGATTCTTTATGATACAAAAGTTCTTAATACTTCTTTAAAGTATTTTTTGAATCGTTGGTTTTTGTTGCCTTTAACTTTGTTTATATATGGGATGTATATAGGCAGATATTTCTCTTCTATAATACTTATAATAGTTCCGTTAGTTGTTGCATATTTTAAAATAAACAAACTACAGTTAAAGAAAAAAGAACTTAAGGCACTTTCAGACATTAGTTATGGACAGGTGGTTGTAATAAGGGATGGATTTCCTTCAAGAATTAATTCAGAAGAATTGGTTATAGGAGACATTGTTGATATTAGACCAGGGGTGACGGTTCCAGCCGATATAAGATTAATAAAATCTGAAAATCTTAAGGTTAATGAAAAAAGTTTAACTGGGGAAGATTTTATATCTGATAAGTATGAAAGTAAGTTAGATTATGAGGTTTCAAATTTAGCAGAAATAAAAAACGTAATATTTAAAGGTACAGTAACTGTTTCTGGAAGAGCAAAAGGAATAGTTGTATCTACAGGAAACTATACTCAACTTGGTAGAATTATGAACATGCTTACATCAACTAATATTAGAAAAGAAACCATTGATGAGAAAGCAGAGTTTTATTGGAACAAAACTTTATCATATAGTTTTTTAGTAGGAGTAGTTTTATCCTTAACAGGAGTAATTATAAAAGGAGTAAACTATGAATTTATATATAATGTACTTTTAAGTTCATTATCTTTTGGTGGAATAATTATTTTTCTATTATTCTTTAGACATATAAAGAAGATAACCTTACAGAATGACATACATATATTAAATCATTCTTGGTTTGATGAGGTTAATGAGATAGAGATTCTATTTATAGATAAAACAGGGTCCATATCTAAAAATGAAATGCATGCAAAAAAGATATACACCGATGAAGAACTTTATGACATAGAGGACATTCATAAAGAAAATCTAAATTTTAATAGAATGATGGAGATAGGCCTTATAGCAAATAATGCAACCTATAATACTTCTGAAGATAAAGGGACAGGGGATATACGTGAAATTGCATTGTTAAAACTTGCAGCTATAAAGAAGGTGTATAAAGGGAGTATTGATTCACAAAATAGAAGAATATTCGATATGCCTATGGACTTTAATAAAAGAATATACACATCTGTAAATAAGATGCCTAAAGGATATAGAGCTAATGTAACAGGTAATTTAGATGAACTTTTAGATTATTGTACTTTTATAATGAAAGATGGCATAGAAGTAGAACTTTCAGATGAAGATAAAACAATAATAAGAGAAAGAGACTACGAGTTATCTAAAGATGGATTAGTAACTATGGGAATAGGTTATAGAAGTTTTAACTATGAACCATCGGCTAAGGAAAATATAGAAAGTAACATGGTTTTTGTAGGAATTATTGGTCTTGAAAATCCTATTGTAGACGGCATAGAGAAGATTATTACTAGACTTAGGAAGGAGAAAATTCTTCCTATATTAATAACAGAAGACAATAAGATTGCAGCAACTACTGTAGCTAAAAAAGTAGGAATCATAGATGATGATTCAGAAGTTATTTCAGGAATTGAACTTCTTAATGCTACAAAAGAAGAGAAGATAGATGTACTTTCTAAAACTAGAGTATTCTCTAAAATTGCACCTGAACTTAAGAACTTTATTTTTACAATATTTAAAGAGGATAACTACAAGATCTCTTCAACAGGAGAGGAGATAGTTGATTTACCTTTACTTACATTATCAAACCTGTCAATAGCGAAAGGGAAGGCTTCTTCTTTAGTAAAGAAGGTGGCTGATTTATATATAAAAGAAGATTGTTTAGAAAAGTTAATATATTTAAAAAACTTAAGTAGAACTATTAATCTATTAGTAGATAGAGGAGTAGGGTTATATTGGATATTTATATTATCCCAAGGAATATCATTAAGTTTAGGATATATAATGTTTAATAGAATTTTATTAGATGAGTTTAGTTTGCTAATATTAAATGTATTAATATTGCCTTTTATAGTATTTTATTCAATAGTAAAAAATGAGATTAGAGAATTAACACAAGAATCAATAGCAGTTAGAATAAGTATAGTTGTTTTTGTACTTTTAGTTAGCAGTTTTGTTATTGGAGATATGGAGTATAACTCTGTTATATTAGCACTTGTTTCAGCTGCAGCTATGTTTTTAGTCTCTTTGGAATATACTATTCCTAAAATTTTAAGTAGAAAGTGAATTAACAGCACCTCCCAGGGTAAGAATTCAATAGGGAGGTGCTATTTTTATGAAAAATGAACAAATATTATTAAAGAAACCTCTAGTAATTATATTTTTATCTATTTTATTAGGAAGTATTTTATATTATTTAGGATTTAATGTGTATAGCTTGATTTTAGTTGGGTTATTTCTTTTAAGTTTATATGTTTTTGGAGGAAGAAAAGAGATTTTACTTTTCTCATTTTTTATAGTAATGAGTTTAGGAACAAATCATTTATATTATAAAGTTCAAACTAAAGATATTAGTAATTTTAAGGTAAGGATAAGAGAAAGTTATTACAATGAATATCTAGCTACCTATAAGGGCAGAAAAATATATGTTAAAGGAAACAAACTTAAGTTAGATAAGGGAAGAGAGTATGTTATAAATGGTTATTTTAAACTAGAAGTTGATAAAGATAAAGGAATAGTTGGTACTCTTGAAGGAAAGTATGTTTATGGAGAAAAAGAAGATGTAGTAACTAAGTTATATGAATATAGAGAATATTTATATAACAGAATGAAGTCGGTTTTAAGCGAAGAAAATGCGGCTCTTGTTTCTGCGACCTCCTTTGGATATGTGGATGGACTTACTTCAGAGCAAAAAGACTATATGAAGTATTATGGACTAATACACATAATTTCAGTATCAGGTTTTCATATGGCCCTTATATATAAGATTTTAAACAAGCTCTTTGACTATAGAATAACATTATTGATTTGTGTGGTTTATGCAGTTTTTACAGGAGCTTCAGCAGCGACTTTAAGATCTCTTTTTATGATTATTATATTAAAGCTTGGAGAAGCATTATATAAAAAGTATGACGCCTTATCAGCTCTTTGTTTTTCTGGTATAATTCTTTGTTTAATAAGTCCATATAATGCCTTAGATTTAGGATTTCAGCTATCATATTTAGCAACCTTAGGGATAGTACTATTTAATAATAAACTAGATAGATGTTTTTATAAATTTCCTAAATATCTGAGAGAAGCGATGGCTATAAGTATATCTCCGCAGATTTTAACGTATCCAATTTTAGGAGTAACCATAGGATATTTTTCTTTAAATGTAGTAATAAGTAATATAATATTGATGCCCTTTTTTACACTTATAGTTATACTTGGAAATTTTCTTCTTTTATTAAGTGTTTGGGATAAACTATTTATAGTAACTTTAAAAGTTTGCGAGTTCATAAGTGTAATAATAGATGGACTAATAAATTTATTAAACCATGTTTCTATTCCTCTTATTCCATTAGAGCGAGAAGTAATGTTTTATTATATAATATGTTTTGGAAGCTTTATATTTGTTAAAAAAGGGATAAATGCCTTTAGAAAACTTCCTATAGTTTTTTTTATTCCTGTTGCTATAAGTATTTACTCTCCTTTTCCAAAGATAGATATTGATAAAAATAAGGAAATAAGAGTAAGCTATAGAGGAGAAATTTCTAAATATATAGTGGAAGATAATAAGATAAAAGAAAAGGATGCCTTAACTGGTATAAACAAAAGATACATAGATAAAATACCCTTAGCCAAAGGAGAAAGTTATATAATATTATCAAAAGGACTGCTTGGAATAAAGACTCCATCTAAAGAAATATATTGCTTTTCAATAAATCAAAATAATCCTAACTATGATATAATACAATTGAATAACAATGAGAGATTTTTAGTAGTTAAGAATAAAATTATAAGATTTTGATAGTTAAGGAGATATATAGAGTTGATAAAACTTCAAGAGTTAGAGAAACAGATAAAAGATGGCAAACTTAATAATTCTTATTTATTAGCTGGAACAGATGAAGCTTTAATGAAGAGTTTAATAGATAATATTACTGATAAAGTTCTTCCAAAGGATTTAAGAGATTTAAATTATATAAAACTAGATGGATTTAAAGTGAGTTATGAAGATATAGTTAATGCTTGTGAAACTCTGCCTTTTATGAGTGAAGTAAAGGTAGTTGTAATTTATAGAGCAAACTTCTTTAAAAGTCAGAAAGAGTTTTCTGAAAGTGAGTTTAAAAAGGTATTAGATTACTATAACAATACACCTTCTCACATAGTATTACTTTCTTATGTACTTTTAGATGACAAAAGAGATAAACCTCTTAAGCATAAAGGGATTTTAAATATAGATAAAAAAGCTACTGTAGTACATATAGATAGACAAAAAGAAGATAGATTAATAAGGGAAGCTGAAAATATATTTAAAACTTATAATAAAGAAATAGGAAAAGTAGAACTTAGATATTTTATAAATAAAGTTGAGAAAAACTTTGAAATAATAAGAAATGAAATAGGGAAGTTAGTCAACTACACAGAAGGTAGAGAAATAAAAAGAGAAGACATAGATGCACTTATTCCTAGTAAAAGTGAAGAAGATATATTCGATTTAATAGACTTTATTTCAGATAAGAAACCTGAAAAAGCAATAGTTCTTATGAATGACTTAGTTTTTAAAGGTGAGAACTTAAACAAACTGCTTACACTTATAGAAGGTCAGTTTAAGAAATTATATGAAATTAAGTTTCAAGCAGAGAAAAACTTAAATCCTCAAGTTATTGCAGGTAACTTAAAGTTACATCCTTTTGTAGTTGAGAAACTAATAAAACAAGGAAAGAAGTTCTCTTTTAGACAACTTGAAGATTGTATGAGACTTTGTGTTGATACAGAAAAAAGAATGAAGAGTTTATCTACGAATGTACTTACTGAGATGGAATTTCTACTTATATCTACAGTTAGAACTTCATCAAGATAGTAGTTTATAGTTGTCATTACTAGTTAATGGCAACTTTTTTAACTCTACAATGTAGAGTTAGAGTTTCTCAAACTTAGTTAAAGTTCTTCTAAGTTTATACAAGTAGTGTGACTTTTTACAATCTTTAATAGAGTTTTTAGAAAGTTATACAGACTTTAACAAAGTTTGAGAGAGTTTTAATAAGTTATAGATTTAACTTACTGAGTTTGTCAAAGTAACTGGATACTTTAACAAAAAAGCTTCATAAAAGTAAATTAACCGACCCAAACTAATTGGATCGGTTTATAAAATTAAGCCATAGCGTTTAATTTTGCAGCTAATCTTGATTTTTTTCTAGCAGCCATGTTTTTATGTACTACTCCTTTTGAAGTAGCCATATCTAAAGCTTTAACTGCACCAGCAAAAGTAACTTTTGCTTCATCAGCGTTGCTAGCAGCAACAGCAACTTCGAATTTCTTTATAGCTGTTTTTAAAGCTGATTTAATCATTCTATTTCTTAAAGTTTTAGTTTCAGCAACTTTAATTCTCTTTTGAGCTGATTTAATGTTTGCCATTCCTTTTCACCCCCTTCATTTTATTAGGGCCTCAGCACAGTTTTGGGGAAATCTGCGTTCGAGTTCACATTCAACAAACCATATTATAGCATTGAATATTTTTTTATTCAAGAAAAAAATTAAAATGCCACTAAAAATTATATGTAATATGAAATAATTTATCAATATATTGGGAAAATATAATATTACAATATATTTCTAGGAGGGTGTTTTAATGTTTAATGTACGTACGGATTTAGCTATTGAAGCTAGAGAGATTTATGCTAAAGAACATAAAAATAAAAGTGAAATAGATGGAGTAATAGTAAAGGAAGAAAATAAAAATAGAGTTAAGGTTACTAAGGTTGAGGTAACTAGTGAATCAGGAGCACAAAAGATAGGTAAACCAGTAGGTAACTATATAACAATAGATATGCCAGAGCTTACAAGTTATGATGGTGAAGTGATAGATGATATTTCAGAAGTTTTAGCAGATAACATCTCTGAGTTAGTAGATACTTCTAAAAGTAGTAGCACATTAGTAGTAGGACTAGGAAACTGGAATGTTACTCCAGACTCTTTAGGACCTAAGGTTGCAGAAAAAATAATGATAACCAGACATTTAAAAACTATGATGCCTGACTCTATAGATGATGCTGTAAGATCAGTTTGTGCTATAGCTCCAGGAGTTTTAGGGACAACAGGAATTGAAACTGGAGAAATAATTAAATCCTTAGTAGATAAGATAAAACCATCTTTAGTTATTTGTATAGATGCATTAGCGTCAAGAAGACTTGAGAGGGTAAATAGAACTATACAACTTGGGGATACAGGAATCGCTCCAGGTGCTGGAGTTGGTAATCATAGAATGCAGATAAATAAAGAAAACTTAGGAGTGCCGGTTTTAGCTATAGGAGTACCTACAGTTGTTGATGCAGCAACTATAGCTAATGATACTATAGACTTACTTCTTGATGAAATGATAGAAAACTCAGATAAAGGTGGAGAGTTTTATAGTATGCTTAAAACTATAGATAAAAAAGAAAAAAGCAAACTTATTAAAGAGGTTTTGAATCCATATGTAGGAAGTTTGATGGTTACACCTAAAGATGTTGATACTATTATAGAAGCGGTGTCTAGAATAATATCAAATGGAATAAACTTAGCGCTTCAACCAGACTTAGAAATTGAAGATATAAACAAGTTTATGAATTAATACAATATTGAATATATAAATAAATAGTAAAGTAATAAAAAATTAATAATAATTATGTAAATTCTCCCATATAAATTTATAGAGATAAAATTTAAGGGGGAATTTACTTTGGTATATAGAAAATTTGCTAATAAAAAAGGTAATAATATAGATATAAAAAAAATAGTATTAATTTTTTTGGCGGGAATTTTTTTAATTAGATTTGGATATGTTGCTCTTTCTACAAAGAAAGATAACTCTAAAGCATACATTTCACTACTTAATAAAGGATTGCCCTATGCAGAGGCTGTTAATTCTACTGACACTACAAATAACCTTTCTATAAAGGATATGCTTATAGAAACAGTTGGATTAAGTAAACTAAGTTTATTTAGTCTTATAAAATCTGAAGTACCTTATTTTAATAACATTTCCACTCAAATAATAAGTCATGAAGATAATTCTATAGCAACCCTAAATCCTTTTGAATTGGATAATAATAGCCTTATAAAGTATACTCCAGAAGAGGCGCCAGATCCAAACGCTGTTGCATCAAAAGCTTATGAACCTAGTTTAAAACAAACTTTAGATATAAACAAACCGAGAGTATTAATTTATCACTCTCATACTATGGAATATTATAATCCTGCAACTAAGGAAACAGCCAATGAAAATGATAGTGTTGTTGGAGTGGGAAATGCTTTAGCGAAAGAGTTAGAACAAAACTATGGAATAGCAACATTACATGATAAAACTAACCACTCTGTATCCTATGATGACAGCTATAAAAGATCAGGAGAAACGCTACAAAAGTATTTAAATCAGTATAAAAACTTTGATATAATCATAGATCTTCATAGAGATGCGGTAAGTGGCAAGGTACTCACAGCAAATATAAATGGAGAGGAGCTTGCGCCAATAATGTTTGTAACAGCAAAAAATAATCCTCATTATGCAGAAAATCAAGCTTTAACTGATAAACTAAATGGGTTATCAAGAAATCTATTTCCTGGACTTAGTAGAGGTATAACAACTTATACAAGAGGTAAAGACTCTTTTAACCAAAGCAAAAATCCTAATGTTATCTTAATAGAAGTTGGATTTAATACTAATACAAACACTCAAGCTCAAGCCAGTGCAAAATATATAGCTAGACTAATAGCAGAAGCCCTAAAGAAAAGCTAGAAGTATAAAATTGGAAAAAGTGAGCATCCTTATAGATAATATACCTAGGGGGTGCCTTTTTTGAAGAAATTAAAAATTTTAATACCTTTAGTAGTTTTTTTAGTTGTTACTTTTACAGGGGTAGTTAAGATAAATATGATTAATACTAAAGCATTAAGTGAAAGAACAACCGAAACTCAAGGAATGGACCTACAAAAAATAAAAGATGAGTTTGGAGAAGAGTTTTCTAGCTTCATTGTAGATAGCTCAAACATTAAAATACATCAAAGTAATGATAATAAATACTTACTTGAAGTTAATGGAGATGACTATGAAGTTAGTGGAATCTTTAAGATTTTTAATAAAGTACAGAATTCAATTGAGTACTTAAACAATCAAATAAGAAACTTATTTATGTAGAAGTTTATTTTCGAGCTTCATTAGATTCTTAAAAAAGCCTACAAAAAGCTTAAGAACATAGCAACATTGGCAAATTTTATTGACAGTTTGAAGGTTGTTTGTGTTATAATTTATCAGAACCTAAATTAAGTTCTATTTATGATTTATTTTTACACGGGGGTGAGTACTATTCTGAGAATTTTAATTCTTAAGAATAGATGATGATATGAATAAGAATAGAAGGCAGTACATTAGAAACTTTTCAATAGTTGCACACATAGACCACGGTAAGTCTACACTTGCAGACAGACTCTTAGAGCAAACCGGAACCTTGACTCAAAGAGAGATGGAAGAGCAAGTTTTAGATAACATGGAACTTGAGAAAGAAAGAGGAATAACAATAAAATCTCAAGCAGCTAGATTGATTTATAAAAGAGACAATGGTGAAGAATATATTTTAAATTTAATAGATACTCCAGGACATGTAGACTTTAACTACGAAGTATCTAGAAGTTTAGCAGCTTGCGAAGGTGCTATTTTAGTTGTAGATGCTACTCAAGGAATACAAGCTCAAACTTTAGCAAACTGTTATTTAGCATTAGATAATAACCTGGAGATAGTTCCAGTAATAAACAAGGTAGATCTTCCAAGTGCTAGACCAGAGGAGATAAAAACAGAAATTGAAGATATAATAGGTATAGAAGCTCATGATGCACCTTTGATTTCTGCAAAAACAGGATTAAACATAAAAGATGTTTTAGAAGCTGTAGTTGAGAAAGTACCTGCTCCAGAAGGAGATGAAGAAGCACCTTTAAGAGCACTTATATTTGATTCATATTATGATAGTTACAAAGGTGTTGTTTCTTACGTAAGAGTAAAAGACGGTATAGTTAAACCTGGAACTGAAATAAAATTAATGTCTACAAACAAGGTTTATGAAGTAACTGAGGTTGGAGTATTTACACCAGCATTTTTACCTATAGATCAATTAAGCGCTGGAGATGTTGGATACATAACTGCATCTATAAAGAATGTTAGAGATGCTAGAGTTGGTGATACCATAACAGAAAAAGGAAGAGAAACTAAAGAAGCACTTGCAGGTTATAAACCAGCAGTTCCTATGGTTTTCTCAGGTATATATCCTGTAGATGGTGCAAAGTATGGTGAACTTAGAGAAGCTTTAGAAAAATTGCAGATAAATGATGCTGCATTAAACTTTGAACCTGAAACTTCTATAGCATTAGGTTTTGGATTTAGATGTGGTTTCCTTGGATTATTACATATGGAGATAATTCAAGAAAGAATAGAAAGAGAGTTTAACTTAGATATCATAACTACAGCTCCATCAGTTATATATAAGGTTTATAAAACAGATGGAACAATGATAGAGTTAACAAACCCTACTAATCTTCCTCCAATGACAGAGATAGATTATATGGAAGAACCTATGGTTAAGGCATCTATAATAACTCCGACAGACTATACAGGAGCAGTTATGGAGCTTTGCCAAGAGAAGAGAGGAAGCTTTATAGATATGGAGTATCTTGAAGCTACTAGAGTAGTTATTCATTATGATATTCCACTAAATGAAATTGTTTATGACTTCTTTGATACTTTAAAATCAAGAACTAAAGGATATGCATCTTTAGACTACGAGTTAACTGGATATATACAAACTGAGTTAGTTAAGTTAGACATACTTCTAAATGGAGAGTCAGTAGATGCACTTTCAATGATAGTACCTAAGGAAAGATCATATGCTAGAGGAAAAGCTATAACAGAGAAACTTAAAGAAATAATACCAAGACAGATGTTTGAGATACCTATACAGGCATCAGTAGGTTCTAAAATCATAGCAAGAGAAACAGTTAAAGCTATGAGAAAAGATGTATTAGCTAAATGTTATGGTGGAGATATATCAAGAAAGAAGAAACTTTTAGAAAAGCAAAAAGAGGGAAAGAAGAGAATGAGACAGGTTGGATCTGTAGAAGTTCCACAAGAAGCATTTATGGCAGTTTTAAAAGTAGATTAGTTAATAAAGGGGATTGCAATTTAAATTGTGATGCCCTTTATTTAGTTAAGGAGGATTTTATGAAAAAAATATCATTATACATACATATACCTTTTTGTAAGCAAAAGTGTAAGTACTGTGACTTCTCATCTTATAGTGGGAAAGAAGATGTGATGAGTAAGTATGTAGATGCTTTAAATATAGAAATCAATAACACTTCAAAGGACTATAGTTTTAAGACTATATTTATAGGTGGTGGAACTCCGAGTTATCTACCTTATGAGGAGTTAGAGAAACTACTTAAGAATGTAAGTAGTTTAAACTTAGAGGAAGATGTAGAGTTTACAGTTGAGTGTAATCCAGGAACTTTAACTAGAGACAAGTTAGAACTTATGAAGAAGTACAAAGTTAACCGACTTAGCTTAGGTCTGCAGAGTTCAAATGAAAGTTTGCTTAAAAGTTTAGGAAGAATTCATAGTTTTACAGAGTTTAAAGAAAACTACGACTTAGTTAGACAAGTTGGGTTTAAAAACGTAAATGTTGATTTAATGTTTGGTTTACCTAGTCAAACTCTGAAAGACTTTGAAGAAACTCTAAGTTCAGTAGTTGAACTTAGTCCAGAACATATATCAGCTTATTCTTTAATAGTAGAAGAAGGTACTCCATTTTACAAACTATATGAAAAAGGAAAACTTAAGCTACCATCTGAGGAAGAAGAAAGAGCCATGTATGAGTATGCAGTAGAGTATCTGGATTCTAAAGAATATAAACAATATGAAATATCTAATTTCTCAAAAGATGATAAAGAATGCAAACATAACTTAGTTTATTGGGAACTTGGAGAATATCTAGGTTGTGGTGTAGCTGCTGCATCTTTGTTAAACGAAACTAGAACTAAAAATTATGATAAGATTGAAGATTATATTTTGTCAGTAGAAAAAAAATCAAACGGTATTGAGGAAACTAATCATTTATCAAAAGAAGAACTTATGGAAGAGTTTATGTTTTTGGGACTTAGAAAAACATCAGGAGTAAGTGAAAAAGATTTTTTTGAAAGATTTAATGTATCTATGGAAAGCATTTATAAAGATGTAATTAATAATCACGTAAAAAAAGGATTATTAAATAAAGATAATGGGAAAATATATTTAAATAAAGAAGGCATTCAACTAAGTAATTACGTTATGAGTGATTTTTTGTTAAGTTAATAATTAGGAAAATATAAACAGTAGTAATATAGAGAAAATAGCAGAATTTTTAAGTAATATATAGATTATTTCTCTAAATTGAGTCATAGCATAGTTAATTAATATTTCTGTTTATTGACAAAAAAACTTATAAATAATATATTAAATACGTAGTCGTTAGCACTCGATGATAGTGAGTGCTAATAAAAGAGGTGATACTATGGCAATAGATGAAAGAAAAATTAAGATTCTACAAGCCATAATTAGTGATTTTATAAACACAGGAGAGCCAGTAGGATCTAGAACTTTAGCTAAGAAATACGAATTGGGAATAAGTTCTGCAACAATTAGAAATGAAATGGCAGACTTAGAGGAGTTAGGCTACTTGGAACAACCTCATACATCTGCCGGAAGAGTACCCTCTAGTAAAGGCTATAGACTTTATGTGGATAAACTTATGTCTTACGAGAAACTAAGTTTAGACGAAGAATTAATGATTAAAAAGTATATTATTGATACTGCTTTATTTGAGGTGGATAGTATATTAAAGCAAGTCTCTTCACTTTTATCTGAACTAACTAGATTAACTTGTGTGGTTAAAGCCCCATCAGTTAGAAAAAGTTCAATGAAATCTGCACAATTAATACCTATAGATATAATAAATATTCTATGTGTAATTGTTACTGATAGTGGAGTAGTTAAAAATAGGCTACTTAAGATAAATAAACCTTTAAGTATAGAGACGGTAACAAAAATAAATAATATACTGAATGATAGGCTTGTTAATTTGAGTATAGAAGAAATAAACCTTGAAGTCATAAACAGGCTTACTCATGAATTAAAAGGGTTTGATGAAATATTAAATGGAGTTTTAGCTCTTTTATATGAAACATTAAAATCATCGGATTCTTCTGAGGTATTTATGGAAGGAACCACCAATATATTCAATTACTCTGAATATAACGATATTGATAGAGCTAAAGAGATTTTACAGCTTCTTTATAACAAAGATACTGTAAATCAATTAATAAGCACAGATCATGGAATATCAATAAAGATAGGTGATGAGAATTTCTTACCTCAAGCAAAAGACTGTAGTATTATTTCTGCTGAATACATTTTAGGAGAAACAGCTCTTGGAACAGTTGGATTAATTGGACCTAAGAGAATAAACTATTCTAAAGTTATTTCTATAATGGCAGAGGTAATGAAGGAGCTTAATAATGTTCTTAACAATCAGAGCTTAAAATAATACTAGAGAGAAGGGGTGTAAGGATTTTGGAAAAAGAGAATATTAACACTGAAGATTTAAAAAATGAAAACTTAGAAGGAGAGCAGATTACTGAAACAGAAGATACTTCTAAAGACGTAGAAGAAAATGTTGAAGAAACTGCTGAAGAAGCAGAAGTTTTAGGAGATAAAGAATTTGAAGAAGTAATCTCTATTGAAGATGTGCTTAAAGGAAAAAATTCTAAATTAAAAGAAGAAAATACAAAACTTAATAACGAAGTTGAGGCATTAAAGGAAAGACTAGTAAGATTAAGTGCTGAGTATGAAAACTTTAGAAAAAGATCTCAAAAAGAAAAAGAAGGTATATACACTGATGCATGTTACGATGTAATAAAAGAAGTGCTTCCTACTCTTGATAACTTAGAGAGAGCAGTGGCAGTTGATGGATCAGTTGATGACCTTAAAAAAGGAATAGAAATGACTATAAGAGGCTTCAAAGGTTCTCTTGAGAAGTTAGGCGTTGAAGAAATAGATGCTTCAGGAGATTTTGATCCTAATCTTCATCAAGCTGTAATGCATGATCAAGATGAAAATTTTGGACCTAACAAGGTATCAGAAGTATTCCAAAAAGGATACAAAAAAGGTGAAAAAGTAATAAGATATTCAATGGTTAAAGTTGTAAACTAATTTAACTGAATTTAAGGAGGAAATTTAACATGGCAAAAGTAATAGGAATTGACTTAGGAACTACAAACTCATGCGTAGCAGTAATGGAAGGTGGAGATCCAGTTGTTATTGCAAACGCAGAAGGTGCAAGAACAACTCCTTCAGTAGTATCTTTTCAAGCAAATGGAGATAGATTAGTAGGTCAAGTAGCAAAGAGACAATCAATAACAAATCCAGATAAAACAATAATATCAATAAAGAGACATATGGGAACTAGCCATAAAACTAACATAGATGGCAAGGACTATACCCCACAAGAAATTTCAGCTATGGTTTTACAAAAAATTAAAGCTGATGCAGAAAGTTATTTAGGAGAAACTGTAACTCAAGCAGTTATAACTGTTCCAGCTTACTTTAATGACTCTCAAAGACAAGCAACAAAAGATGCTGGAAAAATAGCAGGATTAGAAGTATTAAGAATAATAAATGAACCAACAGCAGCAGCGCTTGCTTATGGTTTAGATAAAATGGATACTAACCAAAAAATATTTGTATATGACTTAGGTGGCGGTACTTTCGACGTATCTATACTTGAACTTGGAGATGGAGTTTTCGAAGTTAAAGCTACTAATGGAGATACAAAACTAGGTGGAGATGACTTCGACCAAAAGATTATAGACTTTATAGCTGAAAGCTTTAGAGCTGAAAATGGTATAGATTTAAGAAACGATAAGATGGCTCTTCAAAGATTAAAAGAAGCTGCTGAAAAAGCTAAGATAGAATTATCTTCATCAACTCAAACAATAATAAACTTACCATTTATCACAGCTGATGCTACAGGTCCAAAGCACATAGATTTAACATTAACTAGAGCTAAATTCAATGAATTAACTCATGACTTAGTTCAAAGAACTATAGAACCAATGAGAAAGGCTTTAAATGATGCAGGTCTTAGCATAGGAGAAATAGATAAGGTATTACTTGTTGGAGGATCTACAAGAATACCAGCTGTTCAAGAAGCTGTTAAAAACTTTACTGGAAAAGATCCATCAAAGGGAGTTAACCCAGATGAATGTGTTGCTGTAGGAGCAGCTATTCAAGGTGGAGTATTAACAGGAGATGTTAAGGATGTATTATTACTAGACGTTACACCTTTAACTTTAGGAATAGAAACATTAGGTGGAGTTGCTACACCATTAATAGAAAGAAATACAACTATACCAACTAGAAAGAGCCAAGTGTTCTCAACAGCAGCTGATAGCCAAACTAGCGTTGAAATTCACGTAGTTCAAGGAGAAAGACAAATGGCGCCTGACAATAAAACTTTAGGTAGATTTACACTATCTGGAATAGCTCCAGCACCAAGAGGAATTCCTCAAATCGAAGTTACTTTTGATATAGATGCTAACGGAATCGTTAAGGTTTCTGCAACTGATAAAGGAACTGGTAAAGAAGCTAATATAACAATAACTGCATCAACTAACCTTTCAGATGATGAAATAGATAAGGCAGTAAAAGAAGCAGAAAAATTTGCAGAAGAAGATAAGAAGAGAAAAGATTCTATAGAAATAAAGAATAATGCAGAACAAGTAGTTTACCAAACAGAAAAAGCTTTAACTGATTTAGGAGATAAAGTATCAGCTGAAGATAAGAGCAAGATACAAGCTAAATTAGAAGAAGTTAAGAAAATCAAGGATGGAGAAGACTTAGAAGCTATAAAGAAAGCTACAGATGAGTTAACTCAAGAATTCTATGCTGTTTCTTCAAAAATTTATCAAGATGCTAATGCTCAAGGACAAGGATTTGACCCAAATAACATGGGAGCAAACCAAGGAGCAGCTCAAGATGATAATGTTGTAGATGCTGATTTTAAGGTAGAAGACGATAAATAGTTGAAACCATAGTGATAAATAGCATATAATATTTTGATAGGGAAGGGAGAACTACTCTTCCCTTTTAATTAAGTTTAATAGGTGGTGGATTTATGGCGTCAAAGGATTTGTATGAAGTTTTAGGTCTTCAAAAAGGGGCCTCAGATGATGAAATTAAAAAAGCCTTTAGAAAGCTAGCAATTCAATATCACCCTGACAAAAATCAAGGAAATGCAGAAGCCGAGGAGAAATTTAAGGAAATAAATGAAGCATATCAAGTTTTAAGTGATCCTCAGAAAAAGGCTCAATATGATCAGTTTGGTACAACTGACGGATCAGGTGGATTTGGTCAAGGTGGTTTTGATTTCTCTGATATGGGAGGCTTTGGAGATATATTTGAAAGCTTCTTTGGAGGAGGCTTTGGGGGCGGTGGTGGCTCAAGAAGAAATGCCCCAAGGGAAGGTTCGGATCTTGAATATACTCTTCACTTAAGTTTTGAAGAGGCTATATTTGGAGTAGAAAAAGAAATTTCAATAACAAGAACAGAAAATTGTGAGACTTGTCATGGAACAGGAGCAAAAGCTGGAACTTCACCTAAGACTTGTTCTAAGTGTGGAGGCTCTGGTCAAGTAAGAGTTGAGAGAAGAACTCCACTAGGAAACTTTGTTAGTTCTTCAACTTGTGATGTTTGTGGTGGAACAGGTAAAGTAGTAGAAGCACCTTGTGATACTTGCAGAGGTAAAGGAAGAGTAAGAAAAAATAGAAAGATTAAAGTTAATATTCCTGCTGGAGTTGATACAGGAAATGTTATGCCTTTAAGGGGACAAGGAGACCATGGTGTAAATGGAGGTCCTCCAGGAGATTTATATGTTAAGATATCAGTAGCTTCATCAAAGATTTATACAAGAAAAGGCTTTGATTTATATATTGATGAACATATCTCTATGGCAAAAGCAGCACTAGGAGTAGATATTAAAGTTCCTACAATTGATGGTGAGGTTAAATATAGCATACCGTCAGGAACTCAATCTGGAACATTATTTAGACTTAAAGGTAAGGGTGTTCAAAGGGTTAACTCATCAGCTCGTGGAGATCAATATGTTAAAGTTATAGTTGATATTCCAAAAGCTTTAAATGAAAAACAAAAAGAAGCATTAAGATTGTTTATGGAAGCTTCAGGGGAACTTCAAAATCAGGAAGTATCTCATGAAAAACATAAAGATTCAAAAAATAAAAAGAGTTTTATGGATAAAATATTCGGAGAATAAAAATAAAACCTAGTTTTATGGCTAGGTTTTTATTTTTTATAAAGTTTTACCATGATAGAAAAAGACTGCGAAGTATAAGAGTGCTGCACAGTCTTTTTAAGTTAGAATTTTTCGGAAAACTTTACAAAAGCAGATACAAAGGATTTAAGAAATTCTTTAGTGCCTTCATTTGATAGATTGCCGCTTTCATCTAATAATGCCATAACATTTCCTATATAAGCTTCTGGTTGTTGTAATGTATAAACATCTAAAAAAGTAAGTACTTGTCTTAAATGATGGTTAGCACCAAACCCTGAAATTGCACCAAGTGAAACACTCACAATTCCTGCTGGTTTACCTCCCCATACACTTTTGCCATATGGTCTTGAAGCAACATCAAGAGCATTTTTTAAAACTGCAGGGATAGAACGATTATATTCTGGAGTAAAGAATAGGAAACCATCAGAAGAAGCAACCTCTTCTCTAAGTTTTATCCAGGATGTTGGTGGATTATCCTCAAGATCTTGATTAAACATATCAACATTACTTATATCTATAAATTTAACTTCATAATCTTCTGGAAATACTGATGATACATAATTAGCTATAGATTTATTAAAGGAATCTTTTCTAAGACTACCTACAATTATACCGATTGTTTTTTTACTCATAAATAAATACCTCCTAAAATGCTTTATATTATGCTTTAATTATAAAATTACTGAGAATGATTGTCAATAATTGTTAATACATTAACTATTGGTTGTGTAAAATTAAATTTAGCAGAAGTTTAATTTGTAGAAATTTTTAATAATTGAAATTAAACTATCTATTTGTTTTAATAGATTTATAGATAAAGAATAAAAAGAATGAGAGGACAAAATATGATATATATAGTTTCACCAGCAAAATCATTAAATTTTAGTGATAAATCAAATGTAGTTAGTGATAGAACTCCTAATTTCATAAATGAATCAGAAAAACTTATAAAAGAATTGAAAAAGTTTAGTCCAGAAGATATTTGTTCATTGATGAAAATTTCTGAGAAACTTGGAGAACTTAATTTTTATAGATTTCAGCAATATGAATTAAATCCTGTTAAAGAAGCTATATTTGCATTTCATGGAGATGTTTATAGGGGATTAGATATAAACTCTTTAAAAGATGAAGCCGTTTTGTATGGAGATAAACATTTAAGAATATTATCTGGTCTTTATGGGGTTTTAAAACCACTAGATAGAATTAAAGAACATAGACTAGAGATGGGAACAAAGCTTAAAAATAAATCAGGAAAAGATTTATATGAGTTTTGGGGTGATAAGATACTTGAGGTTTTAGATAATGAATTAAGTAAAGAAAAAACAAAAGTTCTAGTAAATCTAGCTTCAGAGGAATATTCAAAGGCAGCAAAGCTTGAGGAATTAAAGAAAAAGTATAAGGTTGTTACACCTGTATTTAAAGATTATAAAAATGGAAGATATAAGATAATAAGTATATATGCAAAAAGAGCTAGAGGTCTTATGACAAGGTATTTAATTGAAAATGAGATAGAAACTATTGAGGGGATTAAAGATTTTGAGTGCGAAGGCTATAAATATTCAGAAGAAAAATCTAACGAAGATTTTTTGGTTTTTATAAGAAATTAATCGCCAGTTGACATTGCGAAAGCCTTATTATATCATGGTTAAGTCAGTCAAAAAGTACAAGCCCATATATATCTGATAATACGGTTCAGATGTTTCTACGAAATTCCGTAAAAATTTCGCTATGGGTAAATCAATGGTGATGTTAAGTATTTACTGTACCAGTTTGGTTTACCTATTCCAAGCGGGTACTTTTTTATTGCATTACATATGAGGAGGCTTTTTATGAAAACTGAAAAAAACAATATTTTGGAAAAAATCTTTAAGTTAAAAGAAAACAGAACAGATGTAAAGACAGAAATATTAGGTGGAATTACAACCTTTGTAACTATAGCTTATGCTTTACTAGTTGTTCCTAATATTTTAAAACTTGGAGGAATGAACTCTTTAGGTTTAAAGGGTGATGAGGCAGCAGTTTTAACTATAGCAAACGACCCTGTAGTTGGTTCTGCATTTGCATCAGTATGTATTGCAGCAGCAGTAGGTACACTTATTATGGCTTTTTATGCTAATATGCCTTTTGTATTGGCTCCAGGTCTTGGATTAGTTAGTTTCTTTGCTTTTAATATTTGTTTGAAATTAGGATATACATGGCAGCAAGGATTAGCAGCTGTATCTATATCAGGGATATTATTTATAATCATAACCTTAACCTCTATAAGGGAAAAAATAGTTTATGCTATGCCACATAACTTGAAACTTGCTATAACAGCAGGTATAGGATTATTTATATCATTGATAGGTTTAAAAAGTGGAGGAATAGTAGTAGCTAATCCTGCAACTTTAGTAGCCTTTGGAGATTTTAAAAATAGTTCAGTTATACTTACAATAATAGGTTTAGTTATTATGGCTGTGTTAATGGCTAGAAACGTTAAAGGAGCCATGCTTATAGGAATTATAATAACTACTATAATAGGGATTCCGATGGGGATAACAAAGCTTAATGATGTGCATGTATTCTCATTACCACCAATAGGAAATACATTTTTAGCATTAGACTTTAAAGGACTATTATCTCATAATGGGGGCGGATTAATAGGAGCTATACTTACTATTTTTATGGTTGTAATAACTTTAAGTTTAGTTGACTTGTTTGATTCTTTGGGAACTCTAGTTGGAACTGCTCAAACTTCAGGAATGGTAGATGAAAATGGAGAAGCTAAGAATTTAAGAAAATCCCTATTTGCAGATGCAGTATCAACTACTATAGGTGGATTTTTAGGTACAACAACTTTAGCAACAGTTGTAGAATCAGCGGCAGGTATAGCAGCAGGAGCTAGAACTGGATTATCTAATGTAGTTGTGAGTATATTATTTATATGTTCATTATTCTTTAGCAGTCTTATAGGGGTAGTTCCTTCGAGTGCAACAGCGCCAGCTCTTATAATAGTTGGAGTACTTATGCTAAGTGCTGTTAAGGAAATAGACTTCTCAGACTTTACAGAAGCTGTACCAGCTTTCTTTACAATAGCTATGATGCCATTTACGTATTCAATAGCTAACGGAATAGCTGTAGGAATGATATTTTACCCACTAATGAAGGTGTTTACAGGTAAAAGAAAAGATGTTCATCCAATTATGTACATAATGGCATTCTTATTTATATTAAGATTTATATTAATGCCAGATTAATATAAGCAATAAAGGGGACAGTTAATGATTATTTTCATTAACTGTCCCTAATTTTATTTAACTGATAGTTCTAGTTGTTTATCATATTCAGGAATAATGTGGTTTGGATTAACAACTTTAAGTTTAAAATCATCTAAGTTAGAAATTTCATAGGTTAGGGTTCCTTCATCAGCTCTTAGTAAATTAGGATTAAAGCCATATTTTTGATTAACATAGGTATCATCATTATACTTTAATGAAACTATATTAGGATCAAAGCAAACACCATCGAATTTATATTTAATTTCTAAATTATTATTTTTATAAGAAGTTTCAAGAATATTTAAGACTAAGTCTTCAGATATTCTGATAGCATAAGGTTTAGGAAGATTTATTAAATCTTTTGCGGGGATTTCTTTAACTAACAAACTTGGAACATCATAATTGGTTTTATAAGGTATAATCCAGATTTTATCTGGTCTTTCTTTTATAGATGAAAAATAATCTTCACCTGTTGAGGATCCATCTATTGAGGCTGAGGATCCTCTATAATTAAACAGTGTTTCATTTTTATCAGTTTTTATTATATAATGGAGGAATTTAAAGTCTTTACTAGCATTATTTATAGTATAAATAGATTTTACAAAAAATTGTCCCAAAGAAATTTCATCAAAAGTAACATCGCCTTGTGAGGTTTCTAAAGTTTTATTTGTATCGGCATAATAAACCTTATCATATAATTTATCTTTAGGAAGGTTTAAAGATAAGTCCCATTTTCCATCAACACCATCAAAGTTTTTAATAGTATACTTTAGTTTTATATTATCATTTTCACTTATGTTTTTTATATCTAAAATATCTATTGTTGAAACCATGTCATAAGTATACCCATTATCTTTTGAGATTAAGGTTCCATAGTCCTCAGTTAATGGATCTTCAACTTTCTTACCATTTATATTTACATCTGAGTCCCATATACCAGGAAGTGAAGTAGGTTTATAGGGGGTAGTTACTTCATAACTTAGTATAATAGAATCACCACTTATAACTAGATTTTTAAAATTAAAAGTTACATCAGAGTCCTTTGCAGTTATATTTAAGCTATTAATATAATCATCACTGTTGTCTTTGTTAAAAATATTTAAAGATTTAAAAGAATCAAAAACGCTTGTAAGTTGAGCATAAACAGGGGATAAGAAGATAAATAAAAATATTAAAGCAAAAGAAGCTACCATAGGAAGTCTTCGAAATCTGTTTATCTTAGTTGGTTGTGATTTAGGTTCTAAGGAATCAAGAATACTGTCAGTAAAATCTATAAAGTCTTTAGGTGGTTCAACTTTTGAAGTTATATTTTTTATTCTTTTATCTAAATTATTATTTACCATTTACAAAACTCCCTTCTTTATTAGCATTCAAAATTAAATATAATTTATCTCTACCTCTGGATAACCTAGATTTAATAGTACCTTCTTTTATATTTGTGATTTTTGATATTTCACTTATTGATAAATCATTAAAATAGTAAAGAATAATTAAGATTTTTATATCATCATTTAAGGTGTTGATAGCTTCATATAAATCTAGATATTCATTAGGATCTTTATCATAGGTAATTTCATCAATCTCATTGTTTAAGAAAATAATTTTAGAGTTTTTTCTTAAAATGTCATTGCATTTGTTTATAAGTATTCGTATTATCCAAGTTTTAAATAGTTTTTCATTTTCTAAGGTGTTTATCTTCTGATAAGCCGTTAATATAGTTTCGCTTACAGCATCTTTTATGTCTTCTTCATTTTTAAAGAAACCCTTAGATATCTTATACAAATCAATTCTTATGTCCTTAATTAATTGAGAAAAGGCTTCTTTGTCACCTTTTTTAGCTCTTTTGACTAATAAAAACAATCTCATCCCTCCTTCTTTCAACCATTAGACGGATTGAAAAGGCTATCGGTTCCATTATAATACAATAAAAATAAAATACATATTGAAATTAACTAATAATAACTATTGACAAGTAAAAATTATTTGGTAAAATATAGTTGTATAGGAAAAGTAGTAAGTGTATATAATGAATATAGATAAAATTAATAATTAAATATAATAATATAGATAAAGTGAGAGGAGATAGGATTATGCAAGTGAATTTTAAAGGAAATCCAGTAACATTAGTAGGAAAAGAAGTTAAGGTAGGAGATACATTTAGAGACTTTGTTGTTTCAAAAAATGATTTATCTCCATTAACATTAAAAGATACAAAGGGAGTAAGAATTTTTTTAGCAGTTCCATCTGTAGATACATCTGTTTGTGACTTAGAGGTTAGAACCTTTAATGAAAAAGTATCTGAACTTAAAGGGGTCACAGTTTACACTGTATCAATGGACTTACCTTTTGCTCAAGCAAGATGGTGTGCAGCAGAAGGCATTGAAAATGTTGTAACTGTTTCTGACTATAAAGATAGAGCTTTTGGAGAAGCTACTGGAACATATGTTAAAGAGTTAGGGCTTTTAACTAGAGCGGCATTTGTAGTTGATTCAGATAATAAGGTAACGCATGTAGAATATTTAGGTGAAATAGCAGAACAACCTAAGTTCGAAGAAATAATAAATGCAGCTAAGGCAGCAAAATAATTAAATATGTTTATAAAGGGCTATGTAGTAAGGCGTTAGAAGATCCTTATTACATAGCCTTCTTTTTGTTTTTATGTGGTAAGATAGAATTGTTAATAAAATTCAAATTGACCATTTGTTAGATTCTAACATGGCTTTTAAAAGGTGAGGTAAAGAAATGAAGACGGATAAAAAGATAGTAGTACAATTTACGATTTTAACATTTTGCATAGCTTATATTGTAGCAGGCATATTGATTGTTCTTGGACAATTTGGATATTCGGTTCATAATTGGGTTAACTCGTTAGGGGAATTCGTAATGAATATTCCTTTTGCCATATATATTTTATCGCCTGCTATTGCATCATATATAGTTCTTAAGAAAAATAATAAAATAACAGGTCTTAAAGAATGGTTGAAAAATGTTTTTTACGTCAAGAATAAAATATCTCTCTATTTGTTCGTTATAGGAGGGCTTGCGCTTTATTTTTTGACTCATATGGTAGTCACAGGAACCACTAAAATGGTCCTTCCATTTTATATGATTTTTCTTTCTTTGCCTGGTAATCTTATTATTGGTGGCTTAGAGGAATCTGGCTGGATGTACGTATTGCAGCCTAGACTTGATAAAAAATATGGTTTTATTATATCTTCTATTTTGGCTGGGCTCATTTGGATTCCGTGGCATATCCCACTTTTCTTTATTCCAGGGACGAATCATGGAGATGGACTAATTAACTTTTGGATGTTTTCAGTTCAACTCATTGCGTTTCGTTTTTTCAACGGAGCAATCTACAAGATATCAGGAAAAGGCCGTGTGTTTATGTGTGTATTATTTCACACCATGTTTAACGCTGCATCACCGCTCTTCGGGGCCATGACTATGACTTGGGCAGGGACTATTGCTGCGAATTCTGTTATTGTTCTTGTGTCGATTATAACAGTTGTAATATACAACAAAAAGAGTAAACCAATAGTACAAAATAAGGTGATCAAGTAATATTTGATAGTCAATTGTTAATTCTAAAATGCCATAGACATAATTACTCTTTACGTGTAAAATATTATATTAGTCAATGGATGTAGAAAGGAATGAATTTAATGCAAGGAACTTGGATGGAAGTTAAGGTAATAACAAGAAGTGAGGCTCTTGAACCAGTATCAGCTATTTTTTACTCGTTAGATTGTAAGGGGGTAGCTATAGAGGATCCTAATGATATATTAGATAGAGAGCAAGGACCTTTAACTTGGGATTTTGCAGATTTAAATATATTAGAATATAAAGGAAAAGCAGCTTGTGTAAAAGGGTATTTTGCAGAAGAAGATAAGATAGAAGAAGTAGTTACTTATATTAAAAAGAAAGTTGAAGAACTAAAAGAAATGGGCTTCGATTTGGGAGATGCAGAAGTTATCTATACAAAGATGAAAGAAGAAGATTGGGCAAACAACTGGAAGCAGTACTATAAACCAACTAAGATAGGTAAAAAGATTGTAATTAAACCTATATGGGAAGACTATAAGGCTGAAGGCGAGGATTTAATAGTTGAACTAGACCCAGGTATGGCTTTTGGTACAGGAACTCATGAAACTACTAGAATGTGTGTTGAGGCATTAGAAAGATACACTAAAGAAGATACTGTAGTTTTTGATATAGGAACTGGTTCTGGAATTCTTGCAATAGTTGCAGCTAAACTCGGAGCTAAACATGTAGTTGGTGTTGACTTAGATCCAGTTGCAGTAGACTCTGCAAAAGAGAATTTAACATTTAATGATGTCAACAATATAGAAATACTAGAGGGTAATCTTTTAGATGTAGTAGATGGAAAAGCGGATTTAGTTGTTGCAAACATCATAGCAGAAATAATCTGTATTTTAACTCCAGATGTTAAAACGGCACTTAATAAAGATGGAATCTTTATAACATCAGGAATAATCCATGATAGAAGAGAAATGGTTATAGCGAACCTTGAAGAAAATGGGTTTGAAGTTATAGAAGTTAATAAAGATGGCGAGTGGAATTGTATAATAGCAAAGTTAAAATAAGGAGAGAAGAGAATGCATAAGTTTTTTACTCCTAAAGAACTGTTTTATGAGAATGAGGCTAGAATACTAGGTGAAGATGTTAAACATATATATAGAGTTCTAAGACTTGAAGAAGGTGAAAAAGTAGTTATAAATAATCTTCAAGGAGAAGAGTTTTTAGGAAGAATAACAGAAATAACTAAGACTGAAGTTAAAGTAGTTATAGATGAAAAGTTAGAAGTTAATAATGAAAGTCCACTTGAAGTATATCTTTTTCAAGGACTTCCTAAAGCTGCAAAGATGGACTTAATTGTTCAAAAAGGAACAGAACTTGGATTTAAAGAAATAACTCCAATAATAACTGAGCGAGTTGACGTTAAGTTAAAGGGTGAGTTTAAGAAGTTAGATAGACTTGAGAGAATAGCTTTAGAAGCTTCAAAACAAAGTAAGAGAACTTTTATACCTAAGATAAACTCTCCTATTTCTTTTAAAGAGTTAGAGGAAGAGTTGAAACTTATGGACTTAGTTGTAGTTCCTTATGAAAATGCTGAAAACTTTGGAGTTAAGTCTTTAGTTAAGAACATAGATAAAAGTGTAAACAAACTTGGGATTATAATAGGTCCTGAAGGTGGATTTGAAGAAGAGGAAATAGAAAAACTTAAAGATAATGGAGCTTATATTGTAACTTTAGGACCAAGAATTCTAAGAACTGAAACAGCAGGTTTTGTTTGTGGATCATTGCTTCAATATGAGCTTGGAGATTTAGGAGGAAATGAGTAATGAAAGTGGCATTTGCAACATTAGGTTGCAGAGTTAATGTATATGAATCAGAAGCTATGATGGAGAAGTTTATAAGAGAAGGATATGAAGTTGTAGACTTTAGCGAAGTTGCAGATGTTTATGTTATAAATACCTGTTCAGTTACTAATATGGGAGATAAAAAATCTAGACAGATGATTTCTAGAGGAAGAAGACAAAATCCAGATGCTGTTATTGCAGCGGTAGGATGTTACTCTCAGATAGCTCCTAGTGAGGTTAGTAGCATAGAAGGCATAGATGTAGTATTAGGCTCAAGAAACAAGGGAGAAGTGGTCTATTGGGTTAATAAAGCTAAAGATGAAGGTAAGATGCAGGTTCAAGTTTCAGAAGTTCTTAGAAATAAGGAGTTTGAAGATTTGAGAATCGAAGAGTATCAAGATAAAACTAGAGCTTTCTTAAAAATACAAGATGGTTGTAATAGATTTTGTGCCTATTGTTTAATACCATATACTAGAGGCGCAGTATGTTCTAAAGATCCTAGAAAAGTAATTGAAGAAGTTAAAGTTTTAGCTGAGAATGGATTTAAAGAAATAATACTTTCAGGAATACATATAGCCTCTTATGGAGTAGAATTAGATCAGAAGATAACGCTTATAGATATAATTGAAAAAATTGAAACTATAGATGGAATTGAAAGAGTTAGAATAGGATCTATTGATCCAACTTTCTTTACTGAAGAAGTGGTTGAAAGAATCACAAAGTTTAAAAAACTTTGTCCTCATTTCCATCTATCACTACAAAGTGCTTCTAATGGAACTCTTAAAAGAATGAATAGAAGATATAACATAGAAGAATATGAGAGTATAGTAAATATTTTAAGGGGAAAGATAAAAGATGTGTCTTTAACTACAGACATAATAGTAGGATTCCCAGGCGAAACAGAAGAAGAGTTTAATGAAACTTACGAGACTTTAAATAAAATAAAGTTATCTAAGATGCATATATTTAAATATTCTCCTAGAAAAGGTACTAGAGCTGCTGACATGGAAAATCAGATAGATGGAAATGTCAAAGAGGAAAGAAGTAAAAAACTAATAGAGCTAGACCTAAGAAATGAAAAAGAATTTATAGAAAAATATATAGAGACAGAGATACCTGTTTTATTTGAGCAAAAGGTAAAAAATGAACAGGACTTATATGAAGGATATACTCATAACTATATAAAGGTTATAGTTTGTTCTAAAGAAAAAAACTTAATAGGTAAAATTATTAAAGTAAAAATAAATGATGCAGGAAATGGAGTAGCCTATGGAGAAATAATAGATTAAGGGGGTGAAAACATGAATGATTGTATTTTTTGTAAAATAGCAAAAGGAGAAATCCCGTCAAAAAAAGTCTATGAAGATGATAAGGTGTTTGTTTTTCACGATATAAACCCGGAAGCTCCAGTACATGTATTAGTTATTCCTAAAGAACATATAGCGAGTGCTAATGATATAGATGAAAGTAAAAGTGATATAATAGCACATATATACTTAGTTATCCATAAGATAGTAAGAGAACTAGGTATATCAGAGACTGGCTACAGAATAGTTAATAATTGTGGTGAAGATGGTGGTCAAACTGTAAATCATCTACATTTTCATATTCTAGGAGGAAGAAGTCTTAAATGGCCTCCAGGCTAACAATAATTATATGAAGTTCTTGACATTGTAAAATATAGTATTGTATAATATAGCGTGTGTTGTTTAAAGCCCACGGCTGTGCATTATAACATATTAGCTAGCGGAGGGAGGGATAGTAGATGTCAGAAATTAGAGTTGGAGAAAATGAAACACTAGAAAGTGCTTTAAGAAGATTCAAAAGAAAATGCGCTAGAGCAGGTGTTCTTTCAGAAGTAAGAAAAAGAGAACATTATGAAAAACCAAGCGTTAAGAGAAAGAAAAAATCAGAAGCTGCTAGGAAGAGAAAGTTTAAATAATAGCAGAGTTCTATAAAAGAATTTCTTTGAAAGAAGGTATTATATTGCCAACAATAAAAGAAAGACTTCAAGAGGACTGGAAACAGGCTTTAAAGGCAAGAGAAAAATTTAAGGCTGAAGTTTTAAGCATGGCTAAAGCAGCTGTACTTTTAGTTGAAAAAACTAACAATGTCAAAATTGAAGATGAGCAAGTTATAGAAATTTTAGCAAGAGAAATCAAGCAAAGAAAAGAAGCTATGCTTGAGTTTGAAAAGGGAAATAGACAGGATCTTGTAGATAAGTCTAAGACTGAGATTGAGATTTTGCTAAATTACCTTCCTCAACAGTTAAACGAGAATGAAATTCTTGAAATTGTAAAACAAGCTGCGCTTGAAGTTGGTGCCAACTCTCCTAAGGAGATGGGAAAAGTTATGGCGAAAGTCAGACCTTTAACTGTAGGCCGTGCTGATGGTAAACTTGTAAGTTCAATTGTTAAAGAATATTTAAGTAAATAATTTTACGTTATAAAAGGAGTTCACTTTGTGAGCTCCTTTTTTACATGTCATGAAATATCAATATAAATGATATTTTAAAATTTGTAATTTAATAAACCACATCATCATAAATTAATATGAAATGATTTTTTTTTGAGGGGTTTTATGGAGTCTAAGTGGAATAGAGCAAAAATGAAGTTAGCTGAAAACCTAGAAATACCAAATGATGTAATATTAAGTACGCCGAAAATAACTATCTCAAGTAATAATGAAATATCTATAGAGAATCATAAAGGGATAATAGCCTTTGAAAGAGAGTATATAAAGATAAATTCTAAAATAGGGACTATAACCATAAATGGAAAAGACTTTGAGATAGCTTTTATTGGAGGGCAGACTATAGTAATTCAAGGAGAGTTCAAATCAGTAATTTATGAGGGGATGGGGTAAATGGAGATATTAAAAAAACTTAAAAAGGGAACAATAACTATAGAGGTAAGAGCTATGATTCCAGAGAAATTTATCAATTTACTTTGGAGTCATGGCATTTATTCTAAAAATATTAGAAAAGTTGATTTAACAACATTTCTTGTGGAGATAAACTTAGTAGACCTTAAAGAAGTTCAAACTATAGCAAAAAGAATAAATGCAAAAGTTAAGGTTGTTGGAAAAAAAGGGTTAGCTTTTTATCTTATAAAAGCTAAAAGGCAAGTTTCTTTATGTGTAGCTGGAATAATATTTTTGGGGGTTATGTTCTACTTGTCTACATATATTTGGAGCATAGAGATTAACACTAAAAAAATATTGTCACCTTTTGAGATTAGAAGACAATTAAATTCATTAAATGTAAAACCTGGTGTTAAGAAAACATCTTTAGATGTTTATGCTTTAGAAAAGCAGCTAGAGGACACTAATAGCGATATAATGTGGGTAAAAGCAAGAATAGAAGGATCTACCTTAAAGGTAGATATAGAAGAGAAGGTAAACCCACCAGAGATTAAGGAAAAAGAAGACAATGAAGGTGTAATTGCTAAGATGGACGGGGTCATAAAAAGGATTTATACAATTTCAGGAACTGCTGTTGTTAAGCCTGGTGATATAGTTAAAGCAGGAGATTTGCTTATAAAGCCATATCAAGGAAAAGAAGGGCTTGAATATCCAACTAAAGCAGAAGGTAAGGTTATGGCAAATACGGCCTATGAAAAGATATTAGAGGTACAAATAAGCGGTAAGTCAAAAGAGAGAACAGGAGAAAAAGACAAAGCTATATATGTCGAAGTTCTAGGAAAGAAAATTTATCTAAAAAAGCCTATAAAAACATATAAGGACTATGATAAAATAGAAGTCAAAGATAACTTTATAAAAAGTGAAGTTTATTATGAGGTGTCAGAGAAAGAGCTAAACTTAAACGAAGATGAGGTTAAGCTTGATGTGCTAAATAAATCAAGAGAGGCAGTTTTAAAAGAGATTGATAAGAAAGATACCATAGTACAAGAAATTCAAGATGTTGAAAACATAGGGGATGGAAAAATCATAATAAAAAATAAGTTTATAGTAGAGCAAGATATATCACAAATGAACAATTAACTTTAATAATAAAAAGTAGGTGAAACTATGGCTAAGAAATTGGATAACCAAAGAAATATACAACTAAAAAGAGTTTTAACTTTCTTCGTCACCTTCTTATTAGCTTTTTTGATTTTAATGACTGCTATAGTTACTAAGAAATATAATTTAAACCCAGGGGATATAGCTAATGCAGATATAAAGGCTCCTAGAGATACAATAGATCAAATGGCTACAAAAGCTAAGGAAGATGAAGTTGTTCAGCAAATAGATAAACAGTATACATTGAAAACAGATGTATTAAAAACATCAGAGGATAACATAAAAAACTTTTTTCAAAAGATAATAGCACTTAAAGATTCTACAGCTCAAGAGAATGACAAAATAGCTGCTATAAAAACATTAAATATAGTTAAGTTAGATGATGAAGACTATAAATATTTACTTTCAGTTTCCAAAGAGGACATCACTTTATTTCAAAATAAGTCCTTAGAGATAATAGGACTTGTTTACAAAAAGAACATAGAAGAAGATAAGGCAGAAGATATACAAGCTGCAAAAAATGAAGTTGAAAACAACTTAAACAACAGTAGTTTTAATAGAAGACCTAGAGATATACTGAATCTTCTTATAACTTCTCAAATAAAACCTAACTTCTTTTATGATAAAGAAAAAACTGATGAAAAAATTCAAGAAGCGCAGAAAAATGTTCCTAAGATAGTAATAAAGAAAAATCAAACTATAGTAAAAGAAGGAGAACCTGTTACTGAGTCTCAGATAGAGCTTCTAAATGAATTAGGACTTCTTAAAAATTCTGCAGCAGGAGATAGTTTATATGTATATTTTGTATTAGGTATATTTGTTGCTGTAATATTAACTATTGAATATTTTTATATTTATAAATATTACAGAAAGATTTTTGATAACACAAACAATCTAATACTTATAAGCATAATTAACATAATATCTTTAGTTTTAGCAAGAAGTACGGCTCTTATATCACCTTATTTAGTTCCAATGATATTTGGACCAATAATGCTAACTTTGTTATTGAACTATAAAATAAGTTTAGTAGTAAGTTTGCTAAACTGTGTTCTAATAAGTGGAGTTATAAGCTTTAAGCCAGAAGTTATGATTTTAGCTTTTGTTTCAAGTGTTTTAGGTTCAACTTCACTAAGAAAAATGCAACAAAGAAATGATATTCTTTTATCAACTGCCTATATAGCACTTATGTGTGCAGTGCTTACATTTTCAACAGGTACATTATTATCAAATGATATGATGGAAGTGCTTGAAAGTACAGCTATGGGGGGAGTCGGTATACTTTTATCGGGAATACTTGCTATAGGATTTTTACCCGTATTTGAAACTACGTTTGATATAGTAACTACTGTTAAGTTACTAGAACTATCTAATCCTAATAGTCCGCTGCTTAAGAAACTTTTAATGGAAGCACCAGGTACTTATCATCACTCAGTTTTGGTATCTAATTTAGCAGAGCTTGCAGCAGAAGAGATAGGCGGTAACTCAGTATTAGCTAGAATAGGTTCTTTTTATCATGATATAGGAAAAACAAAAAGACCTTATTTCTTTAAAGAAAACCAAATAGGGAAAGACAATCCTCACGATAAAATAACTCCGAACTTAAGTACATTAATTATAACATCCCATGTTAAAGATGGACTTGAGATGGCTAAAGAGTACAATTTGCCAAAGGTGATAAGAGATATTATAGCTCAACATCATGGTACAACCTTGGTTAAGTATTTTTATTATAAGATGAAAAACTCTCCAGAGGGTGGAGAAGAAGTTAAGGAAGCTGATTTTAGATATCCAGGACCAATACCAGAAAGCAAAGAAGCTGGAATAATAATGTTAGCTGATTCTGTAGAAGCTGCGGTAAGGAGTATAAGTGAACCAACAAAGGGGAAAATAGAGGAAATGGTTAATAATATAATTAAAGATAAGTTGCATTCAGGTCAGTTAGACAACTGTGATTTAACTTTAAAAGACTTAACCAAAATAAGACAATGTTTTTTAAAAGTTTTAAGTGGAATATATCATGAGAGAATTGAATATCCCACAGAAGAAAAAGGAGTAAAATAAATTGGTATATACTGATAATAGACAATCTAAATTAGAAGTGACTAAAGAATTTCAAGAGTTTATAGAAAGTACTATAGAGTTTGCACTTAAAGAAGAAGAGGTAAAGTGTGAAACTCAGATATCTTTAATATTTGTTGATAATGATGAGATAAAAGATATAAATAGAGAAACAAGATCTATAGATAAGGAAACAGATGTATTAAGTTTCCCAATGATAGACTATGAAAAGGGAAAAGTATTTAAAGAGCAATATAGTAATTATGAGTTTGATGAAACTTATTTTGATGGTGAAGAGTTAGTACTTGGGGATATAGTAATATCTTTAGAAAAAGCTGTTGAACAGAGTGAAGAGTATAATCATTCCTATGATAGAGAAGCTGCTTATTTAGCAGTTCACTCTGTTTTGCATCTTCTAGGATATGATCATATGGAAGAGGATGAAAAGCAAGTAATGAGAGATAGAGAAGAGGCTATACTTAACAAGTTAAATATAACAAGAGGTTAGAGGGGTGAGATTATGAAGGTTAAAAATTTGGTGGATAGCTTTAATCATGCTATAAATGGTATAATTCATTCTGTAAGAACTCAAAGAAATATGAAAATCCACATGTTCGCAGCAATATGTGTTTTAGGAGCATGTTTCTTTTATGATATTTCTAAGGTTGAGTTTCTTATATTGGCAGTAACTATAACAATGGTAATAAGTGCAGAATTAATAAATACTGCTATAGAGTATGCCATAGACTCTACCACAAATTTTTATCACCCTTTAGCTAAAATAGCTAAAAATGCTGCTGCTGGAGGAGTTTTGATAACAGCAGTTAATGCGATACTAGTTGGATATATAATATTTTGGGATAAGTTAAATAGAGCAACATTTGAGGTGGTAAACAAAATAAAAAACTCTCATCCTTATATGATATTTATTGTATTGATTATAGTGTGTATTGCAACAATAATAGTGAAAGCTATATTTGGTGAAGGAACGCCATTAAAAGGTGGTATGCCATCAGGACATAGTGCGTTAGCGTTTTCATTAGCTACAGCGATTTCTTTAATAACAGAGGAGCCTATTATAATAAGCTTAAGCTTCATAATGGCCTTTATAACAGCCCAGAGCAGGGTAGACTCAGAAGTACATTCTGTGGCAGAAGTTATCGTTGGAGCCATTTTTGGAACGGTTATGACTTTCATAATTTTTAAGCTTTTTAGTTAAAATAAGAGGAGGATTACGTATGGATATAAATGTTGAAGAGCTGGTTTTAGCTGCTATAGAGATTAGAGAGCAAGCTTACGTTCCTTATTCAAAATTTAAGGTAGGAGCAGCTGCTTTATTTGAAGATGGAAACATATATAAAGGATGTAATATAGAGAATGCTTCTTTTGGAGCAACAAATTGTGCTGAAAGAACAGCAATATTTAATGCAGTATCAAAAGGCAATAGAACATTAAAAGCAATAGCCGTTATAGGTGATACAGAAAAGTATACTGCACCTTGTGGTATATGCAGACAGGTAATGGCTGAATTTGCAGAAAATGAAAATATAAAAGTGATAATAGTAAAAAATTCAAAAGATTATATAATAAAAACATTAGATGAAATGTTACCAGGATCGTTTACTAAAAAGGATCTTGAGGTTTAGGAGGAAGAATGTTTAAATCAGGTTTTATAACTATAGTGGGAAGACCAAATGTAGGGAAGTCCACTTTAACTAACTATATTATGGGAGAGAAGCTATCAATAGTTTCTAATAAACCCCAAACAACTAGAAATAATATACAAACTATATTGACTGAGGAGGAGTATCAAATAGTGTTTGTTGATACTCCTGGAATACATAAACCAAAACATAAGCTAGGCGAATACATGGTTAACTCAGCGAAGGATTCTATAAAAGATGTAGATGTAGTGTTATTTTTAATAACTCCAGATGTAACAATTGGAAGAGGAGATAGATTCATATTAGAGTCTTTAAAAAATCAAAAAGCTCCTGTTTTTCTTGTAGTTAACAAAGTAGATGAAAACACTCATGATAAAGTTGCTGAAACTTTAGTAAACTATTCAAAAGAATTTGAGTTTGCTGAAATAATACCTATATCTGCCTTAAAGGGTAAAAACGTAGATACACTTAAAGAATTAATAGTTAAGTATTTACCAGAAGGTCCTAAGTACTATCCTGAAGATATGATCACAGATGTACAAGAAAAGTTTGTTGTAGCTGAAATTGTTAGAGAAAAAGCCTTAAAGACCCTTAGAGATGAGGTTCCACATGGTATTGCTGTAGATATAATTCAAATGAAACAAAACGACAAGGGAATGTATACAATAGAAGTAGATTTAATCTGCGAAAAAGACTCTCATAAGGGTATAATTATAGGTAAGAATGGACAGAGTTTAAAGAAGATTGGAGAAACGGCAAGATATGAAATAGAACGTTTCTTAAGAGAAAAAGTAAACTTAAAGATTTGGGTTAAAGTTAGAAAAGAGTGGAGAGATAATCCGCTACTACTCAAAGATCTAGGTTATAAGAAGCTTAAGTAAGCGGGTGGAGATATGTCACTTTTTGAAACTCAAGGAGTTATTATAAAAACCCAGGATTTTAAGGAAAATGATAAATTAGTTTGGGTTTTTACAGAAAAGTCTGGAAAAATTACTACAATTGCAAAAGGTGCAAAGAAAGCTAAAAGTAAACATTTTTCTATAACACTTCCTTTATGTTATGGAGAGTATATGATGTTTAGAGGTAAAAATCTTTACTCTTTATCAGAAGGGAAGATTATTAATTCCTTTCAAGGGTTATTAGGTAATTTAGAAAAGCTTACTTATTCATCTTATCTTTGTGAACTTATAGATATATCTTTAATAGATGGAGAAAGTAATCCAAACTTATTTAAGGATTTTGTTACTTGTTTATATTTATTAAATACTGATGCCATAGACTATGAACTTTTAGTAAGAAGCTTTGAACTTAAACTGCTTAAGTCTACAGGATATGGTTTGAACCTTAATAACTGTGCAAACTGTGGCAAAAAGATTAATACTAGTAGTTACATCAGTCTTGCAAATTATGGAGGAATATGTGGAGAATGTACGAAAGAATATAGTATTCGTATTTCTACTGCCGCTTATAATGTATTAAGGTTTCTAAATTCTTCACCAATGGATAAGGTTCATAGGGTTAATGTAAATACAGAAATTAAGGATGAGATATTTAAAGTAACATCAAGTATCTTTTCTTCAAACTATGCTAAAAAACCTAAAAGTTTAGAAATGTTAGAATATATAAAGGAGAGATAGCTGTGAGTGAAATAACATTAGAAAAAGTAGATAAAGTAAGAGAAAGAACTAATACTACTTATGCTGAGGCAAAATATGCTTTAGAACAATGCGACGGAGATGTTTTAGAAGCTATAATATATTTGGAAAATATAAAAACATCAGAAAAAGAATCTCAAAAAGAAGGAAAATATGAAAGCTTTGAAGAATTTAAAGCTTATATCAAAGAAGTAGTTCGAAAAGGAAATGTTACAAGAATCAAAATTAAAAAAGATGATAGAACTGTTGTAGATATACCTGTAAATGCTGGAGTAGCAGCAGGGGTTATAGCTATAATGCTTCCACAATTATTAGCTATAGGAGTAGTTACGGCTATAGTTACTAAGCTTACTATTGAGATAACTAGAGAAAATGGAGAAGTTGAAGTAGTAAATAAGTATATAAAAGGGGCATATGATGATATAAAAGACAAAGCATCAGATGTTGCAGAAAGTATAAAAAGCAAAGTTTCAGAAGTGAAAAACGGAGCTTATAACAAAAGTAATACCCAAAAAAGCTCAAATGAAGAAGAAACTTTTTATACCTACACTGTTAATTTTGAAGAAGAAGAAAAAGAAACAGATTGATAAGACTGTAAAATAAAGAAAATAGAAGCAAATTAACATTAATGAGATGAAAATTAAAGAATCATGGGAATATTCAGTAAATTTAATTAATTATTCAGAAAATTTAGTATAGTAAAAGTTGTATAACATGTTATAATAATCTTGTAAATATTATAACTAATTTGAATTGTCTGAATATTCCTTGATGAAACGAGGGATAGTATGAAGTTTTCCAATAGACAAGAAGAAATCATTAGGTTGGTGAAAGAAGGACAGCCTATAACATCAGAAGCCTTAGCAGAAAAATTAGGAGTAACAAGAGCGGCAATAAGACCAGATTTATCTGTATTAACAATGATGGGAATATTAGATGCAAGACCTAAGGTAGGATATGTATATTCATCGAAAACTACAAAAAGTCGAGTTTATGATTTTATTTCCAACATAAAGGTTAAAGATATAATGTCAAAGCCAACAATTGTTTCAGAAGAGACTATGGTATATGACGCTATTGTGTATCTTTTCCTTAAGGATGTTGGAACTCTTTTTGTTGAAAACGATGGAAATTTGACTGGAGCTGTTTCTAGAAAAGACTTTCTAAAGATAGCAATTGGAGGTACAGATATACATAAGGTACCTGTAGGCGTCATAATGACAAGGATGCCTAATATAATTTATGCTAGTCCAGAGGATTCGGCGTTTGTTGTGGCAAAGAAAATAATAGAACATGAAATTGATAGCATTCCAATTATAGAAAGAGAAGCACGAGAAGATAGAGAGATAATAAAAATGGTAGGGAAGGTATCCAAAACAAACATTACGAAGCTTTTTGTAAGACTAGGAGATAGTTAATAGTGCAACTTTCGGGAAAGTCCCGTTAGTATATATAACAATAATTTTCGTATCGAACGGAGGAGTATTGAGATGGAAGAAAAGAAGTACGTGTACCTTTTTAGTGAGGGAAATGCATCAATGAAAAACCTTTTAGGGGGAAAGGGTGCTAACTTAGCAGAAATGACAACTCTTGGAATACCAGTACCACAAGGTTTTACAGTAACGACTGAAGCATGTAACAAATATTATGATGATGGTAGAGTTATAGCTAACGAAGTTATAGATGAAATTTATGAGAAAATGCATGAACTTGAAAAAATCACTGGCAAAGAATTTGGAAATGTTGAAAAACCTCTTCTTGTTTCAGTAAGATCTGGAGCAAGAGCATCAATGCCGGGGATGATGGATACAATATTAAATTTAGGGTTAAATGATGAATCTGTTGAAGCAATGGCAAAGCTTACAAACAATCCAAGATTTGCTTATGATTCATACAGAAGATTCATACAAATGTTCTCAGATGTAGTTATGGATGTTGAGAAAAGATTATTTGAAAATCTTATCGATGAGATGAAAGAAGAAAATGATGTTCATCTTGACACTGATTTAACTGCTGATGACTTAAAAGAGTTAGTAAAAAGATATAAGGCTCTTTATAAGAAAGAAAAGGGAGAAGAGTTCCCACAAGATCCTAAAGTACAGTTAATAGAATCAGTTACAGCTGTATTTAGATCATGGGATAATCCTAGAGCTATAGTTTATAGAAGACTTAATGACATTCCAGGAGCATGGGGAACTGCTGTAAATGTTCAAGAGATGGTATTTGGTAACAAAGGGGAAACTTCAGGAACAGGGGTTGCTTTCTCAAGAAACCCAGCAACAGGCGAAAATGCTATATATGGTGAATACTTAATGAATGCACAAGGTGAAGACGTTGTTGCAGGTATTAGAACACCACTCCCAATTTCTAAATTACAAGTTCAAAATCCAGAAATATATAAACAGTTCGAAGATATTGTTAATACATTAGAAACTCACTACAAAGATATGCAAGATATGGAGATAACTATAGAAGACGGGAAATTATATTTCCTACAAACAAGAAATGGAAAGAGAACAGCTCAGGCTGCACTTAAAATAGCTGTAGATTTAGTTGAAGAAGGAATGCTTACTAAAGAAGAAGCTATATTAAAAGTTGAACCTAAGCAATTAGATTCATTACTTCATCCAAACTTTGATGAAATTGAATTAAAGAACACTGAAGTAATAGCTAAAGGATTACCAGCATCACCAGGAGCTGCTTCAGGAAAAATAGCATTTACTGCCGAAGAAGCTAAATTAAGAGCTGAAAATGGTGAAAAGGTTATCTTAGTTAGACTAGAAACTTCACCAGAAGACATAGAAGGTATGATTGCAGCACAAGGTATACTTACAGTAAGAGGAGGAATGACTTCTCATGCTGCGGTTGTTGCAAGAGGAATGGGAACTTGCTGTGTTGCAGGTTGTGGAGCTATTAAAGTTAATGAATCAGCTAAGACAGTAGAAGTTAATGGAAAAGTTTTAACTTCAGAAGATTGGTTGTCTATAGATGGATCAACAGGAAATGTTTATCCTACAGCATTAAAAACTGTTGCACCTGAAATATCAGGATATTTTGCAACTTTCATGGGCTGGGCTGATGAAGTTAGAAAGTTAAAAGTAAGAACTAATGCAGATACACCAAAAGATACTATGCAAGCTGTTGAGTTTGGTGCTGAAGGTGTGGGATTATGTAGAACAGAGCATATGTTCTTTGCAGAAGATAGAATAATGGCTGTTAGAGAGATGATAGTAGCTAAAAATGAAGAGCAAAGAAGAAAGGCCTTAGAAAAGCTTCTTCCTATGCAAAAAGGAGACTTTGTTGGAATATATGAAGCCCTAGAGGATAGACCAGCTACTATAAGATTCCTAGATCCACCACTACATGAATTCTTACCACATTCTGATGAAGACATAGAAGCATTGGCAAAAGAAATGGGATTAACTTTTGAAGATTTAAAAGCTACAGTAGAAAGTCTTCATGAATTTAACCCAATGATGGGACATAGAGGATGCCGTTTAGCAGTTTCTTATCCAGAAATAGCTGAAATGCAAACAAGAGCAGTTATAGAGGCTGCTATTGAAGTTAAAAACAATAAGGGATACAATGTAGTTCCTGAAATAATGATTCCTCTTATTGGAGAAATAAAAGAGCTTAAGTTTGTTAAAGATGTTGTAATTAGTACTATCAAAGCAGTATTAGAAGAAACAGGAGCAGAGTTAGAATATAAAGTAGGTACTATGATAGAGATACCTAGAGCTGCAATTACTGCAGATGAAATTGCTAAAGAAGCAGAGTTCTTCTCATTTGGAACAAATGACTTAACTCAAATGACATTTGGATTCTCAAGAGATGACGCTGCTAAGTTCCTAAATGCTTACTATGAAAATAAAATATATGAGCAAGATCCATTTGCTAAGTTAGATCAAAATGGAGTTGGAACATTAGTTAAGATTGCAGTTGAAAAAGGAAGAGCAACTAGACCAGACATTAAACTTGGTATATGTGGAGAACATGGTGGAGATCCATCATCAGTTGAGTTCTGCCATAACATTGGTTTAGACTATGTTAGTTGTTCACCATTTAGAGTTCCACTAGCAAGACTTGCAGCAGCTCAAGCACAAGTTAAAAATCCAAGAAAATAGTTTGTTGATATAATGAAGCTTAAAGGGTAAATGTTGAAATACATTTATCCTTTTATTTTTATAAGAGTATGAATTATCACTATTTTATTTTTAGTATAATTACATTTTAATAAGGAGACAAGTCAGTCATATTTATTAATGGCAACATTATTATATTAGATTTTTTTACTTTAATAGTAATGGAAAAAAACTAATGTATAAATATATCGAGAAATATAACGATAATCTTAATGAAGAGTCTCAATCTGAAGGTTAAATGAAAGTTTATATTAGGTTTAAAGTAAACTAATATCATAGTATTGATTTTTAGAGATAACTTTACAGGAAAAATATCAATATGCATAAAATTATATAGATTTAGGAGGGTTTCATATTGACGAAAAGAGGAAGATCAACGTTCATTGGATTAATGGTGGGAGTTTCCTTTGTGGTTGGATCAATAATAGTATCCGGAGAACCAGGTTCATTCTGGAACTTACCATCTGCATTTATTATTATGGGAGGAACAGTTGGCTCTGTAATAGTTGCTTTTCCTCCAAAAAGGCTAAAAACGCTTATGCCAGTTATGAAAAAAGCATTTAAAAAAGATAACTATGATATAAAAGAAGATATCCGAACCATAGTTTCACTTTCAGAGATAGCAAGAAGGCAAGGGTTTTTGGCACTTGAAGATTATATTGCGCAAACTAATGATGAGTTTTAAAAAAAAGGTTTGCAATTAATAGTCGATGGAGCTGAAGAAGAGCAGCTTAGAGATTCATTAGAGGGTGCAACATATTTTATGAGACAAAGACATAACAAAGGAGCTAATATGCTTGGAATGATAGCGGCTACAGCACCAGCGTTAGGGCTTCTTGGTACATATATAGGATTGATTCCAATGTTAAATAACTTAGATGATCCAACTAAACTCGGACCAATGATGGCTCTTGAGTTAGTATCATCTTTTTATGGAGCATTTATAGCTTATGTAGTATTTTCTCCATTATCAAAAAGGCTAAAGTTTATGAGTGAAGAAGAGGAAACAAGACGAGAATTATTAATTGAAGGTCTTGCAGCTATTCAGCAAGGACAAAATCCCAAGTTTGTTAGAGAAAAATTAGCGACATATATGAATGTAGATTTAAATGAGAAGACTGAAATAAACGAAAAGGACAAGCAAGCGAGGTGGCTTAGTCAACAATGAGAAAAGCAGGAAGATTTAGTAGATTCGAAGGTAATAACAGTGATGAAGAAGAAGCTAATTGGCAGGATAGTTATAGTGACTTAATGACAGATTTATTAGCTATATTCGTAATTCTTTTTTCTTTTGCAATGATGAGTCAAGCGATTGAAATTAACAATATGGAGAAAGCAAATAATGCAATTGTAGAGCCTTTAGATGCTACAATATTGCCGAATCAAGAAAATTTTAACAGCTTATATGAATCGATTAAAGCTTACGTAGATGAGTCCGGATTTTCTGAGCAATTAAAAGTTACTAAAATAGATAATTATCAAATTTTATTGAGAGTTGAGGATTCTATATTTTTTGAGTCAGGTAAAGCAGATATTAACTCTGATGCAGCACCTTTACTTAATAAGATTTCAGAAATGCTAATTGAGTATAAACAAACAATTAGAATGGTTAGGATAGAAGGTCATACAGACAATAGACCTATAAAGACTAAAGAATTTGATAGTAACTGGGAGTTATCCACAAGTAGAGCTGTTAATGTATTAAGAGAACTTGTTGAAATATCAAAACTTAATTCGAATATGTTTTCTGCAGTTGGATATAGTGAATTTCACCCAGTTGCAGATAATGGAAGCGAGGAAGGCATGACTCAAAATAGGCGTGTGGATTTTTTTATTGAGGCAAAGAGTAATTAACAGAATATAAAATCACATTAATATATAGTTATATATTTGATTATCATAAGTAAGTACGTTAATAATTGAACATAATATTGATATAAAAAGGACTTCAAGATTTTACTTGAAGTCTCTTATCTTTATTTTATAATTTTCTTCAATTGCAGCTATTATGTCAGTTGAAAAACTAAGTTGAAAATCAGTTCTATCAACAACTTTAGATAAAAGCAAATTAAACGAATTTTTATTACACTTCTTTATATTTTTATAGTAGTCACGTGAAAGCTTCCAATACTTTTGTGGAAATATTAGATATGCTAAAATATACTTTATATCATCTTTATTAAGTTTATTAATTGATAAATAGTTATTTATTAAAGATAAAGCTAGCTCCACATTCCATTTAGTATTTTCTCGTTTTAATAATCTTCTCAAAAGATAGGAAATATCTTTTGCTACATAATCATATCTACACTTGTCAAAATCGATAACCCAAACATAACCATCAACATTGAAAATTATATTTTTATTAACATAATCACCGTGACATAGAGATTTTGTAAGATTATCAAAGTTTACAGTAGAAAGAATCTCTAATGATGTTTTAGCTAAATATTCGTTAGAGTCAAAATGTTTTAAATAGGTCTTAGAAAATTTATCTTTGTATTTAAATGCATAGTTTGAACAATTAAGCATGTGAGAAAAGTGTTTCATTGTAGATATGTATAAATTATCAAAACCCTTTCTAATAGTTGCGCCGTTAATAGGGAAAAAGTTTTCTCCTTCCTTATGCATTGTTGCTAGGTTTCTTATTGAATATATAACATGTTCTAAGTTATCAAAATCACATTTCACTCCATCAACCCAAGGAGTTAATATAAATAACATGTCCTTATAAGATACATATCTTCCTTTATTTATATTTGGTATTAGGTTAGGTACTTTAATACCTTTTTGGTGATACCACTCAATTGCAGAGTACACAAAAAGAAGATCCTGTTCACTATAATAAACTTTTTTTAAACAGAAATCCCCATAAACAGAAGAAATTTTATATACAGCGCGTTGTTTCGCAGTATCCTTAAATTTTACTGGAGTAATGTCGCAATCAAAAATATTATATTGTGATAAAATAAATTCCTTAATCTCGTATATACTTAGTAACTCTCTTTTTTTATCTACAGCCTCTTTTGCCATAAATACCTCCTCTTTAAAAGCTCCTATTAATATGATATTAATGAATTTATTTATTTATTCTAATGGATAATAAAATTAAGGGATAAAATAATTATATGAAATAAAATATTAAAAACTTTCATAAATAATATATAGTGATTAAAAAATGAAGGAATTTTATGATTGATATAGAATAATAATTTAAGAGGTGAATTATATGAACATTAGGGAAAAAATTGAAAGAAATGAAGAGTTGACATTGATAAAAGAAGCCTCCTTTTCTAGTAAAACATTAGGTAGGAATACTCCTGAGGAAAAGGATGTTACTAGAACTGATTATATGATAGACAGAGATAGGGTTATACATTCTAAATCTTTTAGACGTTTGAAACATAAAACTCAGGTTTATATAAAAACTTTTGGAGATCATTACAGGACTAGATTAACGCACACTTTAGAAGTAGCACAGATAGGAAGGACAATTGCAGCAGGAATTGGGTTAAATGAAATATTAGTTGAGGCTATAACTTTAGGTCATGATTTAGGTCATGTTGCTTTTGCACATAATGGAGAAGAAGTTCTTAATGAATTTTTGCCAGGTGGATTTAGACATAATGAACAAAGCGTTAGAGTGGTTGAAAAATTAGAGAAAAACGGCAAGGGGCTTAATTTAACAGCTGAAGTTATAGATGGGATTTTAAATCATAGTGGATTTTCAAATGGAAAAGCAAAAGCAAAAACTCTTGAAGGGCAAGTTGTGAAATATAGTGATAAGATGGCATATATTAATCATGACATAGATGATTCTATAAGAGCAAATCTTTTAAGTGAAGATATGCTACCTAAAGAAATTATAAAGGTTTTAGGAAATACCCATGGCGAAAGAGTAGATACATTAGTTAATGATTGTATAGAAAATACATTAAAGAACATAAATGATAATAATATTAAGGTCAGTTTAAGTAAAGAAGTTGGAGATGCTATGGCTGAACTTAGAAAGTTTATGTTTAAAAATATTTATTTAGGTGACGTATTAAAGGTTGAAAGGAATAAAGCTAAGTTTGTCTTAGAGAATGTAATAGAACATTTTTACAAAAACCCACAAGAAATGCCAGAAATTTATCAGAACATAGTGAAAGCAGAAGGATTACATAGAGGAGTTGCAGATTATATAGCAGGAATGAGTGACGATTATTGTATTAATATCTTTAATAATCTTTATGTTCCAAAGTTTGTAATTTATTAGAGAATTAAGAATAATAGAAGATGATTTTTGGTAAAATAAGTGAAGCCGGAAAGAATTTTGAAAATTTTACAGGAGTATACGATTGTTTTTAACAAATAATCGTAAAAACTTCTATATTTATTAAATTTCCCAAGAAGGATTTATAAAATTTATGTCGAATATAAATATAATTGTTGAAAAAAATATCAAAGTAAGGAGGGGAACTCCTTGCAGATTCAAGAAGCATTGATAGAAAGGATAAAGCAGGAAAATGATATTGTAGAAATCATTTCTGAAACTGTAAGGCTTAAGAGATCAGGAAGAAATTATATGGGGTTATGTCCATTTCATAATGATAAGACTCCGAGTTTTTCCGTGTCTCAGGACAAACAAATTTATAAGTGTTTTAGTTGTGGAGAAGCTGGAAATGTTATTACTTTCTTAATGAAAAGTAAAAAACTAACCTTTATGGAAGCGATAAAAGTTTTAGCAGATAAAGCTAACATTCCTCTAAATTTAGAAAATGGAGAAAAAAATTCAACTGCAATTAAAAAAGAGTTGATGTATAAGATTAATACAGAGGCAGCTAGATTCTTTTTTTCTAATTTATTTAAAAGTAGAGATGTTATGAGTTACTTCCAAAATAGAGGGCTATCTTCAAAAACAATTAAAAGTTTTGGATTGGGTTTTGCTAAAAATGATTGGAATAGTTTAAGATTTTATTTAAAATCTAAAGGTTACAATGAGGCAATACTTGAGGAAGTAGGGTTAATAATTAAATCAGAAAAAGGAAACTATTATGATAGATTTAGAAATAGAGTTGTATTTCCGGTTTTTGATTTTAAAGGTAGAGTAATAGGATTTGGAGGTAGAGTACTAGATGATTCTAAGCCAAAATATCTTAATTCTCCAGAAAGTTCAATCTTTGTTAAAGGCACTAATTTATATGGATTAAATTTTGCTATTAAAGATGGGCTTCCAGAAAGATATTTTGTAATAGTTGAAGGTTATATGGATTGTATATCTCTTCACCAACATGGAATTAAAAATGCAGTTGCATCACTAGGTACAGCACTAACACTAAATCAAGCAAGACTATTAAAGCGATATGCAGATAAGGTTATAATATCTTACGATGCTGATGCAGCAGGACAAAATGCTACCATAAGAGGATTAGAGATTTTAAGAAGTGCAGGTTTTGATGTTAGAGTACTCACAGTTCCTAAAGGAAAAGATCCTGATGAGTATATAAGAAGTAATGGTAAAGAAGCCTTTTTAAAACTTATAGATGAATCTCTTCCACTAATTGAATATAGGTTAAAAAGAGCAAAAGAAGGAATAGATTTTACTAACAACGAGCATGTAATTTTATATGGGCAAAAAGTTACAGAAATATTAGCAGAGTTAAATCCCATAGAAAAAGATGTTTATGTTAAGAAGATTTCAGAAGAAACAGGAATAAGAGAGCAGGCATTATATGACCTACTTTCTAAAAAAGTGACAAAATTCCAAAAAGATGAAAACTTTATGAATAATAAGGAAGAAAATGGAACAAAATCATATATAGAGCCTGCTTACCTTAAGGGAGAGAGGCAACTTCTTAAACTAATGACAAAAGATGAATATTTTCAATTAATAAAAGAAAATATAAGTGAACAGGAGCTAATTTCAAAAGCGCATCAAAATATTTACCGACTTATAATAGAAGGTAAAGAAGAAAAAAAAGACCACTTGGAGGATTTTGTAGAATACAATTGCAAAGATACAAATTCTCAAAGTGAATGGATTAAGATAAGAGAATTAGAAATATTAGAGGGTAATATAGAAGCATCTATCAAAGATTATATTTATAACATAAGAAAATATAGATTAGAGAATAAAATGCATACTATAAAGAAAAAGCTAAAGGAAAGTGAAGATAAAGGGGTTTTTGAGGATTTAATTAATCTAGCGAAAGAATTAAAGAATGTTGATTTAGAACTCAAAAGATTAAAAAGAGGTTAAATGGCGTAGCGGAAGGAGGTATTTTAATGGCTGAAAAAATTACTAAAGGTAAGGATAAGGTTGAAAAGACTGAGGATTTAAAAGATAAAAGCACAAAAATGACAGTTGTTAAGAAGTTAATTGAGAAGGGTAAGAAAAGTGGAAGCATAACATACAAGGAGATAATGGATGAACTTGATGAAATAGATCTAAACCCTGAACAAATAGAAAAGATATATGAAGTATTAGAGTCCATGGGAATTGAAGTTTTAGGTGATATTGGAGAAGCAGAAGTTGAAGAAGAACTTGATTTATCAATCCCAGAAGGAATTGCTATAGATGACCCTGTTAGAATGTATTTGAAAGAAATAGGTAAGGTTCCACTGCTATCTTCTGAGGAAGAAATTCAACTTGCTCAGAGAATTGAAAATGGGGATAGTTATGCTAAAAAGAAGTTAGCAGAAGCTAATTTAAGATTAGTTGTATCTATTGCCAAAAGATACGTTGGTAGAGGAATGTTATTTTTAGATTTAATTCAAGAAGGTAATTTAGGACTTATAAAAGCCGTTGAAAAATTCGATTTTACTAAAGGATTTAAGTTTTCAACATATGCTACTTGGTGGATAAGGCAGGCTATAACAAGAGCTATAGCAGACCAAGCAAGAACAATAAGAATACCAGTTCATATGGTTGAAACTATAAATAAACTTATAAGAGTTCAAAGACAACTATTACAAGAACTTGGAAGAGATCCTTTCCCAGAAGAAATATCTAAGGTTATGGATTTACCTGTAGATAAGGTTAGAGAGATTCAAAAGATAGCTCAAGAACCAGTTTCATTAGAAACTCCTATAGGAGAAGAGGAAGATTCGCATCTTGGAGACTTTATTCCGGATGATGATGCTCCAGCACCAGCAGAGCAGGCTGCATTTACAATGCTTAAAGAACAATTGATTAATGTATTAGATACACTAACTCCTAGAGAAGAAAAAGTTTTAAGACTAAGATTTGGTTTAGATGATGGAAGAGCTAGAACTCTTGAGGAAGTTGGAAAAGAGTTTAATGTAACTAGAGAAAGAATAAGACAGATAGAAGCTAAAGCTTTAAGAAAGCTAAGACATCCTAGTAGAAGCAAAAAGTTAAAAGATTATTTAGATTAGTTATTAGCACCTTTTTAGGTGCTAATTTTTATATCCTATGCTATAATGATTTTTGAGGTGATTTTAATGGAAGAATTTAAGCCTAAAAAAGGCTTAGCATTGTTGGAAATTATAATGTATATAGTAGTTGCTAATGGGCTGTATTTAGCAGTAAATAGCTTTGTAAATTCTTACATAGAATTAACATTACTACAGCTTTTAGTTATTTTATTTAATATATATTGTATTTACTATTTATTAATCACACTAACTTTGAAGTATCAGATAGAAAATAATATAGTAATAATAAATTCGTTACTGGGTATAAGAAAAATAAAAATACACTTAGATGATATTGATGGATACAATGTTAGTACAGGTCCTATAAAAGGTTTTAAACTTTCGGGATTTGGAAGAGATAGGTATGGATTTGGTAATTATGTTGTTGATAATGTTGGGGTTACCAATATGTTTGCATCCTCTAATAGTGAAGTAATATACTTACATTCATCAGAGATAAGTTATGGAATATCACCAATAGACGCTGAGAAATTTAAAAATATAATAGAAGAAAAAGATATAGAATTACAGGAATTTGAAACTAAAGTAAACAAAAATAGAAGATTATATAAAGATAAAAAGTTATTTGTTCCATTTATATTAACTACAGTAATAATCTTTTATATAATCTTAAATCCGTTTATATTATATTTAAAACAAGCATTGCCAGCATCAATGCCACTAAGCTTTGATGGTAAATTTCAACCCATAGTAATGGGAACTGGTAAAAACTTTGCGTTTAAGCAAATGTCATATGGAGTTTTAAATATGATTATTTTATTTTGCATGTATTATGCTTCACATTTTAATGCAAAATATGATAAGAGATCTGCATATAAATTTATATATATAGCTTTAGCTATAGCCTTAGCATTTCTCTTGTTTCAAATTAAGATATTAAATGTCTATCTATAGAACGGAGTAATTATGGAGTTAAGCAAAAGATTAATGTGTATAGTGAATAACATGGATAAGTGTGAAAGTGTGATTGATGTTGGAACAGACCATGGATATATTCCTATTTATGCAGTTAAAAATAAAATATGCACTAAAGCGATTGCTTCAGACATAAACAAGGGGCCAAAAGAGAAGGCAGAAAGCAATGTTAGGTTTGAGGGTGTTTCTGATAAGATTCAATGTAGATTAGGTGCGGGTTTAGCCACTGTAAGATTAGGAGAAGTTGAAGCCGCTATTATTGCTGGAATGGGCGGTAATTTAATAAGAGATATTATTGTACAAGACATAAAGAAGGTACAAAAATTTAAATATATGATTCTACAACCAGCTCAAAATGCAGAAATCTTAAGAGAATTTTTATATAAAGGTCCTTTTGAGATTTTAAAAGAAGACTTAGTTATAGATGAAAATATATTTTATGAGGTTTTTAAAGTAAAATACAATAAAAACAAAATAGATGAAGTAAAAGTTAAGGAAGATTCCTTTTATTATGAAGTTAGCACAAGACTTATAGAGGATAAACATCCATTAATTAAAGATTTTATACAAAATAAACTTGATAGATACAAAACTATTCTTTCTTTTATAAGAGAGGATACTGAAAGTGCTATTAAAAGAAAAGTAGAAATCACAGATAAAATAAAGAGATTAAAGGAGCTAATAATATGAAGTTAGAACAAATAATTAATATTATGGAAAAGATAGCTCCACCTATATTAAAAGAAGATTATGATAATGTTGGGCTTATGGTTGGAGATAAAAAATCGGATATTAAGAAGGTGTTAATAGCGTTAGATTGCACACTAGATGTAATAGAAGAAGCTAAAGCGCATAATGTGGATCTAATTATTACTCATCATCCATTAATTTTTAGAAAACCATCTACTATAACTACAGATACTTTGATGGGTAAAAAAATAATTAATCTTATAAAAAATAATATAAATCTCTATTCAAGTCACACAAACTTTGATTCTGTTAAAGAAGGTTTAAATGATAAAATAGTTGAACTTCTTGGATTTTCAGCTAAGTCCATATTAGAACCAACAAAAGTTAAAGGTTTTGATGAGAGTGGGATAGGAAGATTTGTAGAATTAGAAGAAGTAATAACATTAGATGAGTTAATAGATAAAGTTAAAATCTCTTTAAATATTAGTAATTTGAGATATGTTCCATCTGGAAATGATAGAATTAAAAAGATAGCTATAATAAATGGAAGCGGTCAAGATTTTTTCTCTATAGCTTATAATAATGGGGCAGATTGTGTAATAACAGGTGATACTACTTATCATTATGCAAGTGATTATAAAGAAATGGGATTAAATATTCTTGATATAGGACACTTTGGAAGCGAATGGCCAGTGTTTATGGAGCTATCTAAAAAAATTATAAAAGACATTAAATCAGTTGAAGGTATTGAAATTTTAATATCGAAAAAATCAGAAGATCCATATAAATTTATATAGAGTTGATATAATAAGAGCTAGAGATAGCTTTTATTTTTTTGTAATGGAGTATTTAGTTGAATAAGATTTTTATCATAAAAGGAAACTAAAGCATATATATGTAGTAATATAATAACAATACTTTTGAGGGAAAAAATGAGTAAAAAAAGAGAAAGCAAATATAAACCAGGGGTAGGTTATGTTAGCGGCAATAGGGAAAACTTAGCGGAAGATTCTAAAAAAGTTCTTGAAGATATAAAGGATATATATGAAAGTTCTAAATTAAAGAAGAATATAGAGTCAGGAAAAATAGGTAATATGAAAATCGGAAATATGAAGATAGGAAAGTACATTAGTAAAAAGAAATATTCTTCTATTGAGCTAACACCAACTAAACTTGGGATACTTGGAGTCATGTTTTTAGTTTTGTTATTTTCAGGAGTTGGAATGTTTGGTGTGGTTATTATTTTTCTTTTACTTATCGCATTGAGTATTTGTAAGTAATTCACTAAAGTTAGTAAAATAAATAATTTGCAAAATACACTCTTATATGATAAGATAAATCTTGCGAGTAAGCCAGTCAATCGCTGCTGACTTACGTCAGGAGAGGAAAGTCCGAGCTCCGCAGAGCAGGGTGCTGGTTAACTGCCAGTGGAGGTGACTCTAAGGAAAGTGCAACAGAGATATACCGCCCAAGTTTTTGGGTAAGGGTGGAAAGGTGAGGTAAGAGCTCACCAGCATATAGGTGACTATATGGCTATGTAAACCCCATCTGGAGCAAGACCGAATAGAGAGGCAAATGGGGCTGCTCGTCCCGCCTCTGGGTGTGTCGCTTGAGCCTATTGGGAACAATAGGCCTAGATAGATGATTGACTAATACAGAACTCGGCTTATAGACTTATCTCGCACAAAAAACACTAAGTTTTAGACTTAGTGTTTTTTATTATAAAAATTTTGGATTATAAGTTAACACTATAAAATAGGTGTCTAAAGTACAACGCTAACAGCGCCATCTTTTTCTTCTAACTTTCTATTGCTTTTAATAACAACTTTATCACGGTATTGATAAGTATCTAATATCAAACCGTTTGGGTACTTAAATAAGTTTCTAGTGTATTCATTAGTTTGTGTAACTTCTGTTTTAACTTGATCAAAATCAACTTCGAATGGTGTAAGAACTTCTATAACGTTAGTAAATGTATATTCAAACATAATTGTCACCCCCTTTAAAAAATAATTCTACATGTAGGATGAAAATCCTTTAATAATAGATTAAAAATTGAATGAGGAATTTTAAACTAAATTTGTGTATAATATATTTATCAAATTTTATAAGGAGTCATAAAATGGATAAGATAATATGTATAGTAGGTGAAAGTGGAAGCGGAAAGTCTACTATTGCAGAAAGATTAGAAAAAGAAGGATATAATTATATACAAAGTTATACAACAAGGAAAAAAAGATATGATGGAGAAAAAGGTCATATATTTGTAGATGATGCTACATACCATGAGTTTGCAAGTAGAGAAGATGAAGTAATAGCTTATACATATTTTAATTCAAATCATTACTGGGCTACTAGGGAGCAATATAGAAATAAAGGTGTGTCCGTTTATGTAATTGATCCAATTGGAGTAGATAAAATAAAAAAAGAGATAAAAGATGCTAAGATAATAGTACTATATATAAAGACAGATAAAGATATTAGAATTGATAGAATGTGTTTGAGAAAACATAATAGGCTTAATGTTGTAGATGAGGATATTTTGCAAAGAGTAGAGCATGATAGTAAAGCATTTAATATTATAAAATGTGATTATGTTATTGATGGTAACAGAAGTAAGGAAAGTATATTTAGAGATGTTGTTAAAATAATAAATTATAAATAACTATTTTGGAAAACATTAAAAATCTAACCTTCTAATAATACAAATAATAATTGAGAATACTATAGAATAATTAGGAGGTGCAAAATTGCAAATAAATGAATATATATTAAATATAAAAGAATTAACAAAGGATTTTATAAAAGAAAACCTAGGAGAATTAATTGATTTTGATGTAATGAGCCTTCCAGAAGAAAAAGGGATTTTCTTTATATATAAAAAAGACAGTAATGAGCTAGAATATATAGGAAGCGCAGATGAAGCTAACTCTAATATTAAAGATACATTATCAGAATATTTAAAGCCAGAATTTACTCAATTAGAATTTCGTAATAAAGTTATGCACAGTATTTATAACTCCATTAATTGGGTGGAAAATGAAATAGGGGAAGAAGTAAAAAATGTAGAACAAATAAACAAAACCATAGAATATATTAAAGGGAATTACAAGATAAGAGTAATAGTATTTCCTTCAGATACAGAGATTAAAGATATAAAACTTATAAAAAAGGCGTGTATATCTTTAGAAAATCCAAATTTAAATGATTAAAAATGGTAGTTCACGAATGAACTACCATTTATTTTTAAAGTATAGATCCTAATAAGAACCAAGGAAGTGGATTAAATCCTTGATTAGGATATGGATGGTAAGGGTAGCCGTAGCCATATCCATGATTCCAATATGGATTCATAGGATATGGATTCATAGGATACGGAGGTCTAGGGTTAGACTTTGATTTTTTCTTTTTTCGCATATCTTGGGAAGCCTCAAGGTCTGCTCCAATAGGCATATAATAAGGATTAAGTACAAAAGGTATTTGGTGAATATCCGTATTAAAAGGGGTATATTCGCTATCTTCGTAGTCGTCATCATAAGATAAAGATCTGAAATAGTTACTGTAATCATCCAGACTCTCAGTTCTTATTTCTTCATCGATATTAACGTACATTTACATCCTCCAAAAAACATTCTTATATGTATAGTGTATAGATTTAGTGATTAAAATGTGAATTAATTATATAGAGAATTTAAAAAAACTATATAAAGCTATATTTAGAAATATAAAATGATAATAATTATCTATTGAAAGTATTTATTATTTGATAGTTATAGTGTATAATGAAATAAAATATTTTATAAAAAGGATGGTTGTACATGGAGAATACACAAAATAAAAAACAATGTCGCTGTGGGGGCAATAAATCAGTTGAATTAGTTAAGGATCCAAATGCAACATGCTCATGTGGCAAAAGAAAGTTAAGTGAAAAGAAAGAAGAGGGCTGTGGCTGCGGTTGCGGGTGTAGTTAGTTAAATTTAGCTGTTTAGGAGGTTTTACTTCCTAAACAGCTTTTTTATGTTATCCTTCACAAAATAAATGTATTTATGATATATTTATTTAGTAATGGAGGAGTTATAATGAAGAAATCTATAAATTTGAAAACACGCTTTACAATAAGTTTTAGTATAATAATCTTAGTACTTACTTTTATATTGAGTAGTGTGATTAGTCTTAATTCTATAAGCATATATAAAAAAGAGATTGGAAACTCTTTATCAGAGAGAGTATGGCAAATGTCTAATAGACTTGACCAATATATGTGGGCAAGATATGGTGAGATAAATGTTTTAAGTAAGTTAGAAATATTTAAAAATACATCTAATACTAAGGAAGTTAGAAAAGTTTTAGATGAGTTGAAGCTTAACTTTCCTTCATATTCATGGGTAGGTCTTATTGATCCAAATGGAGAGGTATTAGAATCTACTGATGGAATACTTAAAGGGAAAAATATATCTGCTAGACCTGTATACAATCAGGCTTTAAACAGTACATATATAGGGGATGTTCACGATGCTGTATTGCTCTCAAGTTTGCTTCCAAATCCTACAGGAGAAGCTATGAAGTTTGTAGATATAAGTACACCTATATTTTCAGATAATGGAGAACTTACAGGGATTTTAGCTTCACATTTAAGTTGGGGTTGGGCTAAAGAGGTTGAAGGAACTATGGTTCAATCTAATAATAATAAGGAAAAAATGGACGTCTTTATTGTAAGTAAAGGAGACAATGCTGTTTTACTTGGACCAACTGAACTTATAGGAACAAATCTTAACTTGGAAAGTATAGATAAAGCAAGAGCAGGAGAAAATGGATGGTCGGTTGAAACTTGGCCAGATGGTAAAAAATATCTGACAGGATATATTTTAGAAAGTGGATATGAAAATTATCCAGGTCTAGGATGGGTTATCCTAGCAAGGCAGCCAGTAGAATTAGCCTATGAAGCTATACAAAATCAAATTATTTTTTCAGTGACATTTGGAATTTTGGCGGTAATAACATTTGTTATATTTGGAGTTATTAGTGCAAATATAATAACTAAACCTTTAAAACAACTTACTTTTGTAGCTAACAAACTTAGAGAGGGTGAGGCTGTTGATGTGCCTAAATTTAAAGGAATACGAGAAATAGAGGTTTTATCATCTTCATTAGATAGTTTGATTAAAAGCTTAATAAAAACAAAAGGTGAACTCGGGGAGATGGAAGAGTTAGCTAATTACGATAAATTAACTCGTTTGCCTAATAGAATAGCTTTAGGGAACTATTTAGAAAAGTTAGTATTAACAAAGGATGAAAGTTTAACATTCACAATTCTTTATATGGATTTAGACGGATTTAAATCCGTAAATGATACCTATGGACATCATATTGGCGATATGCTTCTTCAGGAAGTAGCGGATAGAATTAAAGAAGATATAGGGAGTGGTGAACTTGTTGCACGTTTAGGTGGAGATGAGTTTGTGGTTGTCGCAATAAATTCTAATGAGGATGTAAAAGCTAGAGGAAGTCTAGTAGCAAATAAAATAATAGAAGATCTAAGCAGACCATTTGTCATAGAACAAAAAGAAATAAGAGTTGGATGTAGTGTAGGTGGTGCTGTATGGAATATTGATAGTACAGATACAATTGAGCTTACAAGAATGGCAGACCAAGCTTTATATAAATCTAAACGAAGTGGTAAAGGAAAATTTACGTATTATAATAAAGAGAACTAATAAAATGCTGTATACAGAAAATGTATGCAGCATTTGACTTTTAATTACTATTTATATATATTCTTTTAATTGAGCTATCAGCAATAATAGGAGAAAGTTTAACTGTTATTATATCTCCAACTTTTAGATTTGTAGCATCTATTAAAGTATTATCCATATTTGGCTGACTAATTATATTGATAGGATTATCATCAAAATATAGTTCCTTTAGAGGTACAAAAAATCTATAGATTATTCTTAGTAGATTTATTAAAGATAAACCATGCCTATTTACAGAACAATAAAAATTATGAATTTTACCGATGGGTAAGACACCGATAAGCATATCTTTAGGAGCTTTATATTTGTCTCCATAACCAACGGTATTATCTTTTGAGACCTTAAAAGATTTTAGTATTTTGCTTTTAAAAGAATAGGTTTGTTTAAATCCTTTATCTAATCCGCTATATCCATAGAGTAAGTTCCCGATTCTAATAAAATTAGTAAAATCACATACCTCATATAAAACATCATTTAAGAAGCCATTAGAATTTAAACAATGTATATTAGGAATAATTCCAATATAGGGGTTTACACATTTCTTAAAGTTTTCAATTTGTTTTAAAGAGTAATTAGTGTTTTTAGTATTATGAAGGTGAGTATAGATACCTTCGATAATAACATTTTTATAATTACTTTTTATATATTCGATAAACTTAGGAAGTTTATCTATTTCAATTCCAAATCTATTCATACCAGTGTTAACATAAATATGAACTCTATATTGTTTTTCCATATTTAGATAAGATAAATCTTCTTCATCATCTATAGTTAAAATGATATTACTATTTATATCGTTATAATCGTGAAATACGCATAAAGGAGTTAAAACTAAAATATCTTTTTCTATAGTTAGACTTTGAGCTTCTTCTAAAGTTGAAACAGCAAAGCTATCCACTAAAGGACTTAAGATAGAAGATATTTCGTTTATACCTAATCCATATGCATTGGATTTAATTACTGCCATAAGTTTTTTTGAAGATTTCTTTTTTATAAGGTCTACATTGTGAATTATTTTATCTTTATAAACCTCACACCATACATTCATATTCATCACCTAATTTAAATATAGCCATAATTTGTTTCGTCTAATACAATAGTTGTATCTAAGTTGTAAAAAGTAATAGATTATTTTTTTAAGTTACTTCTGATTTCCTTAAACTTTGGAAAGGCAGTTTTATATAGAAAGTATAACAACTTACTTCTGATTATATATATTTCTCCTATAAATTCTATGAAGTCCCCACCAAAGCCTTTCTTAAACTTATATAGTCCAGAAAGATTCTTGTTTGCTTCAGTAGGTTTAGGAGTTCCTCTAAAGTCATAAAGCTCTAAGCCTAAGTCAATTGAGTGCTTAATCATTTCCCATTGCATTAAATAATTAGGCATAGTATTTCTTAAGATATCGTGTGATGCACCATAGAGATACCAGGCTTTATTCCCATAGTGAGCGTAGATAGCTCCACTTAAGTATATGGTTTTACCTTCATATACACTTATGGAGGCGATTTTAGATTTAGTTTCAAGTATCTGTCTATCTAGATCTTTAATTGAGTTTTTTAGTTTATCACTTATATTTATGTTTGATGAATCTTTGTTAAGTTTATCAAGAAGTATATCTTGTTTTGCTCTTAACTCGGTAAGTTTTGCATTCATATATGAAAAATCTTTTTCATAATCATATTTAACTAAATACATGGTTATGTTAGGATGCAATTTATTTAAAAGTATATTAAAATAATTCCTGTCTCTTATTAAAAAACCATCTCGTTTTCCTGTTATTTTCATAAGTTCATAAAAGTTAGTTAATGTTTCCTGAGATATGTTAGTGGAATCATAACACTCAGTTGTTAAACCTCTAGAAGAAGCTGTTTTTATATTACGTTTAGTAGTTGAAGAAAATTTATTAAATGTAGCTGCTTTTATAGTATCTTTATCCCATTTAGGAAGAGCTAGTCTGAAAACAGTTCCAGGTTGTATAGAATCAAAATTAGTAGATGAGTTAACTTTGATTTTTTTTGAGGATAAAAATTTAAGTAATTTAGCTGACTTAGAGTTTATGGAGTCATTAACTTTGTAAGGGATGTCAGGATCTAAAGTTATAAAAGCTATCTTATTATCTTTCATAAACTTATCTAAATAGCTAAAAAAATCTGTCAGTAGGGTTTCATTTTCATAATTACAAATAAAACCTCTAGGAATATAACCTATATATCTAGGTAGAAAGGGCAGTTTTCTTATTAGGATTAAAGAACTTAGAACTATCTCATCGGTATTTTCTTTAAAGCCTCCAATATATTTAGAAATCCAACTTTCTTTAACTTCTCCCCAGTTAGAACATTGAAATAAATGCCCTTTTTGAGAATAATAGTTGAAATTATTAAGTTCATCTTTTGATATATCTTTAAAAACGTACATATTAAAACCTCCTAGGAAAAGAGTTCCTAGGAGGTATTTTATAATATTGATGTATCAAAATAACTAGATATTGTATCTAAGTTGTAAATTATTTGAAGGAATAAACGTAAACTACACTATTATCGTTATACGAGTCTGTAACTTGAAATGATAATTTATTATCATTACTCCAGCTTATGTTTGTGATAGAGTTTTTGTTTTGGAATATTTCTGTTGAAGTTAAGTTAGGATCATTTAAATTAACTACACTTAATTTTGTCAATTTACCTACTTCAATAAATACTAACATGCTTTTGTCATTACTAATACGAAAATTCACTGAAGTTGAGCTAATAGTTTTGAGTTGTTTATGTTTTTCAGCATCATATATAAATGTTGACATTTTAGCTGGATTAGTAAGTATAAGTAAGTTGTTATTGATAATTTCTATATTAGCATTAATAGACATATCACTAAGTATTTTTTCAGGCATCATATCTCTTTTACTCATTTTATAAATTGAATACATACCTAATGTATAATCGTAATAAGTAAAATAATAAGTTGAACCATCGTTTGATACATAGACTTCAGATACATAAGGGACATCTATACCAGAAGAATAATCAAGAAAATTAGTAGTTGTCTTACTATTTATATTATAAATAACAAAACTACTAAAATCACTTGATCTTGCTATAAATCCACTACCATCAGGAAGCCACTTCATAGGCAATAATCCTTCTGGAATAGGTGTAGAAGTATTATCTAAAAAGGAATAATAATAAAATTTACTTGGAGAGGAAAGCATTTTTTTATAAATGTCTTCATTATATCTTTTAAGATATTCACCAGTATACTCGTCTAAACTTCTATATAAAAGAGCATCACCCAAAGGAGATACCCAATATTCCGAGGATTGATATTTCAAGTCAACTTTTGAGTAAGAATTTGTTTTTGTATTTAAAATCTTTACGTTGTCATTTGAATGAAATGAATAATACATGTTTGATAAAAAAATATCGTCGTTATTTATCCAAAAGCTTATATCAAAATATTTGCCTATATTAATGCTGTTTGTAGAATCTATTTTAACATAAGAGGAAGAGTCCTCAATAGATGAAATATTAATAGGTCTATCATTAAGTACTATAGTATTTGTTTTTTTTCTAAAAATAGATGTAGGATTAAACCATAATGAAAGTATAGAGAAAGAAATAAATAAGACTAAAACTTTTAATATAAAATGCTTTTTCATCTCTAAACCTCCATTTTAGGAAAACTAAGTGTAACCTTAGTTCCAACATCGACCTTACTTTTAATATCTATAGAAGCATTGTGTTTAGTTAAAATATTTTTAACAATGCTTAACCCTAAACCTGTACTTCCTTTTTCTTTAGACTCAATCTTAGTAGCTCTATAAAAAGGAGAAAATATATTTTCTAGCTCAGTTTGTTTAATACCTATACCTTCATCCTGAACTATAAGTTTATAAGATGAATTTTCAGTTAAAGAAGTAATCTTAATAGAAGAGTTCGGATAACCATATTTTATAGAGTTATCTAGAATGTTTATTATAACTTCTTTAATCTTATCTTCATCACCATATATAGTCATATCATCAAGTACATTTAAGTTTATAGATATACCATATCTATGAGCTTTAATACTTAGTTCTTCTGCAGTGCTTTTTATGACTTTAGATAAGTTTAATTCTCTAAACTCATAACTAAAATCATTTGATGAGCTTTTAGATAGTTCGAGAAGTTGAACAACCATACGATTTAATCTATTTCCTTCAGAAACAATCTTATTAATACCTCTATTAAAGAACTCTTCATCTGTAAAACCGTTATCTTTTAATATTTCACCATAACCAACAATTGTTGTAATAGGAGTTTTAAGTTCATGAGTAACATTGTCAAAGAAGTTTTTTTGCTGAGAAGATAACTCTTTTAAAGTATCTCTATCTTTACTTATGATGTCTAGTTGACTCTTTATCTTATCAACCATGAGTTTAAAACTCTTACTTAACTTACTTACTTCATCTTTGTTAGAGTTAGTTTTAAGAGAGACATTCCAGTTGCCTTCTGTAATCTTTTCTGCCTGGGTTGTAAGAGTTGTTATGGGTTTTGTTATTTGTTTAGAGATTAAGTAAGAAAGAAACACACTTACAATGAATATAAACACAGAAACTGGAATAACTCTGTTTAAGAAGCCATAACTCTGATTAAATAAGTAAGTATAATCTCTAGAATATCTTAGAACAGCTATAACTCCATCATTACTGACTACTGGATAAGAAAAATAAACTGTAGTTTCTTGATTTTTATTATCAATAGTATAGGATATGTTTCCAGCTAAGGCTTGAGTTAAATCTTTAGAGTTAGTCAAAGAACTATTTCCCATAGAGTATAAAACTTGAGAGCCAGTGTTATATAAAGTTACACTAGTACCTAGCTTATTACTGATCTCTTTAGATAAGTTAGGGGCTTCAATCCTAATAGAAGTCTCATTAAGCTCTATTGTTTTTCCCAGGAAATATTGCTTCAAATATAAGTCGATACCATTTTTGGTATCAGTTACTTCTTTATTAATAAAATACTCGTTATTACTATTTAAAACTTCATAAGATGAACTTATTAAAGCCATTAGGGAAATAGATGTAATAAATATAAATGAGATTAAAAGTTTGTTTCTTATAGATAAACTCATATTCACCTCTTAATTAACAAGCTTATAGCCAATGCCAAAAGCTGTTTCTATAATAGAGTTGTTCTTATTTTCATCAAGTTTTTTTCTTACTCTTTGAACATGGATATCAACAGTTCTAGTATCACATACAAAATCTATTCCCCACACACTATCTAAAATCTGACTTCTTGAAAGGATTCTTCCTTTATTTTGAGCTAAGTAAAGTAGTAGGTCATACTCTTTATTAGTTAAGTCTACAATACTATTATCCTTAATTACAGAACGTTCATCAGTATGAATTTCTATATTATCTCTCAATTTAATTACATTAGAATTATAAGAAGAAACATTAGAAGAGATTAGTTCAATTCTCCTAAACAAAGCTTTAACTCTTGCTATAACTTCTCTTATATTAAAGGGTTTAGTTATATAATCATCAGCGCCTAATTCAATTCCTAAAATCTTATCTACTGGATCAGATTTAGCTGTTATCATAATTATAGGTACATTGTAGTTTTTAGTTATTAATTTACATAAATCCAAACCATTTATATCAGGTAACATTAAATCTAAAATAACTAAGTTGGGGATAAACTTATCTAATAGTTCGCGAGCCATAGCTCCATTATTAGCAACTTTAGTCAAAAAGCCCTCTTTACTAAGAGCATAGGAAAGAATATCTCCTATAGACTCCTCATCTTCAACAATCAAAATTTTTTTATTCATGTTTAACACCTCGCATAAACATAGCTTAAACTTATTTTAGCATATAATACGTAATTTAAAGATAGGAACACCTAATTTGTTACAATACTGATACAAGTTAAAGTAAAAGATTAATAATTACTTTAAAATATTTAAATAATAGTAAAAATTACATTTATATAGTAGCTTAAGTGTGATAAAATAATGTCGATAATTAAAACACAGGCATGATAAATAATAAGGATTTTTGTCATTTATCACAATAAAAGGGGGAGTTTAATTGCCTAGAAACAGGAAAATGAACATAAAAGGGATACGTACTAAGCTTATGGTTAGTTTAATATCCATATGTCTAATACCATTAATTATATTAGGATTGTCAAATTATAGACAAGCAAAAAACACTTTAAGTAAAAATTTCGAACTTACAAGTAAACAAACAGTACATGAAATTAATACATCACTTAATTATTACTTTGATGCGATGTCTATTCAACTAAAGATGGCAAGTCAAAATGTTAACTTTACAAAACCAGAAGGTACTGCGGATAGAAGTCAGTATACTGAAGCTTACTTAAAAGATATAAAAGCAAGTAATGTTGATGTTTTAAATGCTTATTATGGTACAGAAAGTGGAAAGTTTTTAGTTTATCCTAAAGTTGAATTACCTAGCGACTTTAACCATAAAGAAAGAGAGTGGTATAAAGAAGCTATTAAAAATAAAGGAAAAGTTTTCTATACAAGTCCTTATGTAGATGTAGCAACTGGACAAACGGTTGTAAGTTTAGTTCAAACTGTAGAAGATAATGGTGCTGTTGTAGGGGTTGTAGGAGTTGATGTTTCACTTGAAAGAATGACAGCTACTTTTGAAAACTCTAAGGTTGGAAAAAATGGTTATGCGTATATAAGTGATAGTAACGGCGTTATAATAGCACACCCAAATAAAGAGATAGTAGGTACAGAAGAGGCTAGTAAGCTTTCTGTTTGGAATTATATAAAGACAAGTACAAGTGGATTTACAGATTATGTATATGATGGTGATAAGAAATATGCAACTTTCACAACTAATGAAAACACTGGTTGGAAAATAATTGGTTCAATGAGTGAAGATGAAATAAGTGAAGATGTAGACTCGATTAATTATATGATGGCTATTACAATAGGTGTAATGCTATTAATATCAACTATATTATCCTATTTTTTAAGTAAATCAATGGCAAGTCATGCAAAGGCATTAAGAGATGCATTTAGTAAAACTGCAAAGGGTGACTTAACAACTAGAGTTGATATAAAGTCGGGAGATGAATTTGGATTCTTAGGAAAAGATTTCAATATGATGATAGATAACATATCAGGTCTTATGTCGGAAGTTAAAGTATCCTCAGAAGTTGTATTAGAGACTTCTACAAACCTTGCAGCTATGGCAGGAGAAACAACAATATCTATAACTCAAGTTTCTAGAGCAATAGAAGAAATATCTCAAGGCGCTACAGAACAAGCAGCTAATGCTCAAGATGGTGCAATGGGCATGAGTGTATTATCAGAAGGAATAGATGAAATTGCAGATACCACAAACCATTTAGAACAAGTAGCCTATGATGCATTAGACTTAGGACACATTGGATTAGATGTAGTTAAGGAACTTGCAGGTAAGTCAGACAGGACCAAAGAAGCTTCTAATGAAGTAAGTCAGATAGTTACAGACATGAGTCAGAAAACGGAACAGATTAATATGATTTCTGATGCTATAGCAGATATTACTGAACAAACAAACCTTTTATCTTTAAATGCAAGCATTGAAGCTGCAAGAGCAGGTGAAGCTGGAAGAGGTTTTGCAGTAGTAGCAGATGAAATAAGAAAACTTGCAGAACAGTCTAAACAATCAACAGAGGAAATCAGAAAAATAATTGAAAGCATACAAACTATGTCTAAAAATGCAGCTAAGGCAATGAATGAATCAAATGACCTAGTAAAAGACCAAGATATAGCAGTAGAAGAGACAGAAAAGATATTCATGAAAATATTGGATGCTATAAATGATTTAACTGAAAGAATCAAACAAATAGGTAGTTCGGCAAAAGTAATTGATGCTAAAAAAGATGAAGTAGTAGGTCAAATTGAAAACATATCTTCTGTATCAGAAGAAACTGCTTCAGCATCGGAAGAAGTATCAGCTTCAACAGAAGAAATAAATGCAACTATGGATGAAGTTACAAGATATGCACAAGATCTTCAAGAGTTAGCTAAAGCTCTTGAATTAGGAATACAAAGATTTAAATTATAGTAAAAAGAGGTCATTCTACTTAGGTAGAATGGCCTTTTTTAGTTTATAAATACGAAATAAATAAAAGTAATTATTATATAAAAATAATTACGAACAAATATTGTAAAATAGCCTATAAAATAGTATAATTTTTAAAAGTAATATTTTAGGGGGTGAAATTATGGTTAGTGAATTATTTATAAATACGATACTACTTATTTCTTTTACATTCATAGGGGAACATTTATTAAAGGAATTACCTCAAAATATTATGAAAGATGTAAAAGAAAGAATATTATTAGGAATAGCTGGAGGAATATTAGGTATTTTCATGATGATCTATACCATAAATATTGTTGAAACACAAACGTTCTTAGATCTTAGAATATTAACTATAATGATTGTGGATATAGTAGGGGGAATAGCAAGCGCAGCAATATCAGGAGTAATTATTTTATTTTTTCGTATAAACTATTTTGGACTAAATCAATCTTCTTTAGTTGCAATTATTCAAGTGATATCCTGTCTAATATGCTTTTATATTCTAAGTAGAAAAGTTAAAGAATTCAATAAAAGATGGTTTACAGCCTTGGGAGTTTCATGGGTGATTTTATTTTTAACTTATGGATATTTATTGAATGAAGTAGAGAAAAAATATTTGATTATATCAGAATTTTCTATAGCCTTTTTACTAGCAGGAACACTAGAATATTTTTTATTAAAATACGTTCAGGAATCCAATGAACTCTATAGAATATATAAAAAAAATTCTACTCAAGATTTTTTAACTGGACTAAATAATACAAGAAATTTTGATAAATTAGTAAATGAAACTTTCGTACAAGCTAAGGAAAATGAATTTGATTTATCTTGTTTTATGGTAGATATAGATCATTTTAAAAAAGTAAACGATACTTATGGACATCCTGTAGGAGATATAGTTCTAAAGGAATTAGCCTATATTCTTAAAAGTAACTGTAGATCTTTTGATATTATAGGTAGAGTTGGAGGAGAAGAGTTTTGTATATTGCTTTTAGATTGTGGACAAGAAGAAGCCTTCCAAATAGCATCAAGAATAAGAAAAGCAGTAAAGATATATGATTTTGAAATCGGGAATAAAGAGTATATTAACATAACTGTATCCATAGGAGTATCAACCTATCCAGATAAAGTAGTTGATTTAGATAAGTTAAAAGAAATGGCAGATAGAGCATTATATACAGCAAAAAGAACAGGAAGAGATAAGATTTGTAATGATGATAGATGTATATTTGAGATATAGTAATTTAAGCTAAAAGAGTGAGACAAACTTATTAAAAGAAGATTTGTAGCACTCTTTTTATGAGATAAAATTACATATATTTGTTTTTTCTAAATAAATATATTTCTATGATTATTATTAAAATTAATAAAACCATAGATAAGGTAAAACCATAATAGTTATGAAGTAGAGGCATAATATCAAAGTTCATACCAAATATACCTGTAATTATAGTTGCAGGTAAGGATATAACAGTGATTATAGTTAAAACCTGCATTGTTTTATTCATCTTATTAGATGATAAGGAATTATACATATCTATACAAGAATATATTGAGGATTCTATATTTTCAACCATGTTTATAGTATTATCTAGAACAAAAATTAACTTTTCATATAAAGGTAAATCGTCTAACTCATCATCTAAATAACTTATCATTGATTTGTAAAATGTAGTGTTTCTTTTTATTAAGGAACTTTCTTTTTTCATTATAAGAAGTTTTTTGAAATCAATATGACCTTTGTCTATTGCTTTCTCAAAGAGTTCATTTAAATCATCTTCTAAACCTAACAAGGTGTCAGTGTAGGTTATAGATAGGTATTGAAAAAGGAAAAGTAATATAATTTTAGCATCAAACCTACCATAGATAGAGCCTTTTTCCTTCAAAAAATCTATAAAATCTTGCTCTTCAAAATCTAAAATAAGAATATCATTGTCTATAACTGCACGTATTTGTATATTTAGATTATTAGTATTATAGGGAATCTTTAAAAATATATTCTTTTTATCTTTTATAACTATGTCAGTATGTATATTAGTAGTAAATTTTTCACCCATACTTATGGTGTGATCTTCATCAATTATATAAGAAACTAAATTTGGAATATCTTTATTCCATTCTTTATCATATTCAATATTTAAATCGGAGAAAATAAGTGTGCTCATGTATTCACCATCCTTAAAAATAATTTTAACACAAATAACATATAGAGCAACTTTAAAAAAATTAGTAAGTAATATATAATTAGCTTAAATATAAACTAAAATATTGGAGGTAGTCTAATGGCAAAAATATTTGATACTTTTAAAATCAAAAACATAACTTTTAAAAACAGAATTATGATGGCACCCATGTGCATGTATTCAAGTGATGAAAGTGGAGAAGTTAAGGATTTTCATATTCATCACTATATAACAAGAGCAATAGGAGGAGCTGGTGGAATAATTATAGAAGCTACAGCTGTTGAAGAAAGAGGTGTAATATCTCAAAAAGACTTGGGTATATGGAAGGATGAACACATAGAAGGATTAAAAAAGCTAACAGATTCAGTTAAAGCTTATGGTGCACCAATAGGAATTCAACTAGCTCATGCAGGAAGAAAATCTGAATATCCAGGAGATATAGTTGCGCCATCTGAGATAGCTTTTGACGATAAAAGCAAAACTCCTAAAGAGTTAACAAAGGAAGAAATCAAAGATGTAGTAGAGTCATTTAAGAAAGGTGCCCTTAGAGCTGTAAAAGCAGGATTTGATTTTATAGAAGTACATGGAGCTCATGGATATTTAATAAATGAGTTTTTATCACCATTATCAAATAAAAGAGAAGATGAATATGGTGGAAGTTTAGAAAATAGGGCTAAATTCTTAGACGAAGTATTAAAAGCAATAAAAGAAGTAGTTCCAGAAACTATGCCTATAGTTTTAAGAGTATCAGCTTCAGACTTTACTGAAGGTGGAAACACTCCAGAAGATACAGCTAAGATAATAAACTTAGTAAAAGAAAATGGAATAGATTTAATAAACGTAAGTGCAGGAGCTGTAGTTCATGCAAAAATCAACCTATATCCAGGTTATCAAGTAAAGTTTGCAGAAGTTATTAAGAGAGATACAGGAATACCAGTTATGGCTGGAGGGTTAATCTCAGATAAGAAAATGGTAGATGAGATACTTGGAAATGAAAGAAGCGAGTTTGTCTTCCTAGCTAGATTACTACTTAGAGATCCATATGTGATTTTAAAATGGGCTAAAGAAGAAGGAAGAGATGACTTAATACCAGAACAATATAAAAGAGGATTTTAATATAAATATAGCTGCACACCAAGGATTTAGTGTGCAGCATTTAATAAATAACAAGCTTCATCATAATCATTTTTATGAACATAAATGTAATACATGGTTGAAACTGTAGAGTTTTCACCAAAGATTCCCATAGTTGCTCTACGTGAAGCAATTAAGTTAGGACTATTATTGCTAGAAAGTTTAATCTTATAATTAATATTATTCATTTGAAGGAGATGTTGAGCTCTATTAAAATTCTCAAGAGAATTACCTATAAAAACCTCTCTTTGATTCCAAAACATAATCATGAAAATCACTCCTTATAGTCTTTAACCCAATTATAACATATCCTAATTATGCTAGAAATCACTTTAGCAAAAAAAGACAGGATTTATAAAAAACCATAAACTATAATATAATCAACAGATATAAACAAGGTAGGTGTTTAAGCTTGAACTATGATGCCTGTATTAAAGAATCTATTGAATACATTGAAGACAATTTAGATAACAAAATAGAGTTAAAAGAACTTGCAGATAAAGCTTTTTTATCAAAGTATCATTTTCATAGAGTATTCCATTCTGTTGTTGGGGAACCAGTGGCAGAATATATAAGAAAAAGAAGACTTAAAGAGGCAGCAAGTGAACTAGTAACTACAGATAATAAGATAGTGGATATTGCGTTAAAATATCAGTTCAGTTCTCAAGAGGCCTTTACAAAAGCGTTTAAAAGGATTTATGGAGTTCCTCCAAGAGAATTTAGAACAAGTAAGGTTATGGTATTTGATAGAAGAGGTTCTAATGTGACTAAACTTTCTATGGCAGCATAAAGTTATAAGGAGTGATAAATATGAGTTATGTACCAATGGTTGTTGAGCAGACTAATAAAGGGGAGAGGTCTTATGACATATATTCAAGGCTTCTAAAGGATAGAATAATAATGTTAAATGGACCAGTAACAGATGAGACTGCAAATACTATAGTTGCTCAGTTATTATTTTTAGAGTCAGATAATCCTGATAAGGATATTAACTTGTATATAAATAGTCCAGGAGGTTCTGTAACAGCAGGCATGGCTATATATGATACAATGCAATATATAAAGTCAGATGTATCAACTATATGTTTAGGATTAGCTGCAAGTATGGGATCTTTTTTATTAACTGCAGGAGCTAAAGGAAAAAGATTTGCACTTCCAAACAGTGAGATTCTAATACATCAGCCTTCAGTACATGGAGGATTTCAGGGACAGGCAACGGATATAAAGATTCATGCTGATTGGTTATTAAAAACTAAAGCTAAGTTAAACAAAATATATAGTGAGAGAACAGGTCAGCCTCTTGAAAGAATAGAGCAGGATATGGAAAGAGATTACTATATGACTGCAGAAGAAGCTTTTAAGTATGGCATAGTTGATAAGGTCTTATAAAGAAAACACACTTCTAAAATTTTAGAGGTGTGTTCTTTTTTATAACTAATTACTTTGGATCGTTATTTTCTCCTCCAGTTGAGAATATAAGATATTCATCTTCACCAATCTTAAGATAGATAGTTCTTGCAGGTCCTTTAAAATCTAAAATATCACTATAGATTTTTTTGCCTGTAAGTTTATGTAATGAATCAGAAATATAATATTTAGGTTTATTTTCTCCAGTTAAGGTTATTGTTTTTTCGGAACTAGGGAAGCTAAAGCTGTCAAAGGTCAATTTAGTTGGATAAGCAAGAATATTAAAAGTTCCGTAGATTGCTCTATTACTAAGCGCTACAAATAACAATAATAGTAGAAAAATTTTCAAAAACCTTAGTTTTGATATTTTCATATTAATCACCATAAAACCTTATTTAAATGATGTGCACTACAGAGGTGCTTAACTTAATTATAAAGGGCATTTACAATGTTTTCAATTAATTGGAATAATGGTAAAAAATATTTAAGATATTAATATTTATGTCTAAGTAACATTAATCTAAGTAAATTTCCGTGACGATGGTAACATTAGTTACTGATTTTATAAACTTTATTTACTATAATTTAAATATAAGTTAATAGTGGAGGGGTTAAAATGATTAGAAAAATTGTTAATATAGATAAAGAAAAATGTAATGGTTGCGGTATTTGTATAACAGCATGTCATGAAGGAGCATTAGAACTTGTAGATGGTAAGGCTACTTTAGTTAGTGATATATATTGTGATGGACTTGGGGATTGTCTTCCAGGATGTCCAATGGATGCCATTAATATAATTGAAAGATCAGCAGAAGAATATGATGATGATGCAGTTCAAGAAAGAATCAAAAGCAAAAATGAAAAGAAGAATAGAAGCATGGATATAATGGACTTTACACCGTTTGGGATGGCTTCTCAAAATAATAAGATTAAGTCAACTAAAGAGAAGGAAAAATCAGAAGAGGATGAGGTTTCTGCATTAAAACAATGGCCATGTCAGATAAAATTAGTTCAGCCAACAGCAGGTTTTTTTAGAGATGCTGAACTTTTAATAGCAGCAGATTGTACTGCTTATGCTTATAGAGACATGCATAGTTTAATGGAAGGAAAAGTTACCCTTATAGGCTGTCCTAAGCTAGATGAAGGAGACTATTCTGAAAAACTTGCATTAATATTAGAGAAAAATAATATAAAAAGTTTAAAACTTGTTAGAATGGAAGTACCTTGCTGTGGTGGATTAGAAGTAGCTATTAAAAATGCTATGCTTAAGAGTGGTAAGGTAATACCTTGGGAAGTTGTAGTTATAAGTAGAGATGGAAGAATATTATAATAAAGAAGGTCACTTTATAGTTAAACATTATAAGGTGACTTTTTGTTTTTAGACATGGTATAATTCTCCTATATCAATAAAGATAAAAGGAGGAATTATTATGAGAACTATAAAGTGGGGAATAATAGGACTTGGTGGAATAGCAAATAAGTTAGCTCAAGCTGTAACTTCAATGAGTAATGTTGAGTTAGTAGCAGTTGCTTCAAGAAGTAAAGAGAAGTCAGAGACTTTTGGAAATAGATATGGTGTAACTAAAGATAAGTGTTATGGAAGCTATGATGAAATAGTTAAAGATGAAGAAGTTGAAGTAATATATGTAGCAGTTCCACATAATTTTCATAAGGAACTTTCTATATTGTGCCTTAAAAATGGTAAAGCAGTATTATGCGAAAAACCTGTAACTATAAGTGAAAAAGAAATAAGAGAAGTTATTAAAGTTGCAGAAGAAAACAAAGCATTCTTTATGGAAGCTATGAAAACTAGATTTTTACCAGTTCATAGAAAGGCCAAAGAATTGATTGAGGAAGGAAAAATAGGGGAAGTTAGATTACTTCAAGCTGACTTTGGAAGTTTAGTTCCTTTTGATCCAGAAGGAAGAATATATAACAAGGATTTAGCTGGAGGAGCATTGTTGGATGTTGGAGTATATAATATATCTTATAGTGCATTTATATTTGGAAACAAGCCAAAGGCTATTGATAGCACTCTTTATATAGGTAAAACTGGTGTGGATGAAAATGTATCTGTAACCTTAACCTATGAAAATGGGGAACAAGCGCAACTTTATGGAGCAGTAAATGCTCCAACAATAAGAGAAGCTAACATAATTGGTACCAAGGGAAGAATATGCATCCCAAGATACTCAAGTGGAGAAAAAGTAATTTTAATATCAGATGGAAAAGAGGAAGTAATAGACCTTCCTTTTGACATAAATGGTTTTGAATATCAAATTGAAGAAGTAAGTAACTGTATAAGAGAAGGAAAACTTGAAAGTGAAGTTATGAGTTGGCAAGATTCCATAGAAGTAATGAAAATTATGGATGAAGTTGCTAGAGGAAAGAGAGTATAATTAAAAAACTGTGCAATTGGGAGTAATTGCACAGTTTTTATGTTTTTATTTTGTATTTCCCCAAAAATAACTATAGTCATCTCCAACCCCAAGTTGTTCTTTAGGAAGATCATCTAATATTAAAGCTGCCTTTAACAAAGATTTTACTTGATTGTGCATAAGGGTGATATCAAATTTATCCATTTCTCTATTATTACTGTTTGTTAGCAAATAATCTGGCATAGGTATAAAGCCAATAACAGGGATGTTTTCTTCAAAGAGAGGTTGACTTTCTCCAAACTCAAACTTGTTGTGACCATGTAGAAAAACCGTTTTTGTATTTTCTCTATCTTTAATAGCTTCCTTCCATACCTCAAGCATAATAGAGTTATTTACATAGGTGTATTCGCTTTGAATTTTTCCAGTTGGCTTATACACTCCATTTTCATCATCTTTCCATTCCAGACTACCTAGATGTTCTACAGTGATGGCTGATACAGCTTTTTTATGACCATTTTTTCCATCCCATAGTTCTTTATTATCATTAAGCCATGTAGAAGTTGCTTGAGAACTTCCTTTAAAAACTGGAAGTCTAAAGTGACCAGTTACAAAAGCAAAAACAATATTCTTATCTAAAGGTTCATCCTTTAGGTATTTAAGCATAGAAAGCATTGCAATGGCGCCATTTTCTTCTACTACGTTAACCCCATCAGTGTGAGAGTTTATGATTATTGTTTCATCTTTATTTTTACCTTCTAACATTACATAAAAAGATTCAGTTTTTGCATCTGATTGAGTATTTGCTTCAAGTGTTAAAGTTGCTGTGGATTTAGTATTTGAATAATTTATTACTTTTTCACCTTCTGTTTCATTTACGAAAAGTGCAGGTATTCCAGCATAATCAGTTGTAAAAGGAAGATATTGATCCTTTATTTTTTCATTTGATACACCTTTCCAAACTAAAACAACCGCCTTTACACCTAAATCTTTTAACTTAATTAAGTTAGGTGTTTGTAAGGTTGAAGATAAAACAACATCACCATCACTTGAAATAACATTATTATCAAGGGGAAATGAGTCTAATTTATTCATGATAAGAGGTAAAGGTAGCTTTTTAGCGTTATCAATTTCTACAACAGCAATTTTTCCTTTTGCAGGCTTGTAATTATTATTTTTAATATATACTAACTCACCTGTTACACCATTTTTATCAGTCATTCCAGAGTAGGGATAGGCTGAGGATACCTCTATCTTTTCTCCATCTATAGATAATTCAGAAGTTTTTTCTTCCCATTGTTCGAAGCTATATTTATTAGTATGGACTTCTAAGCCCATATCAGTTATTTCTGATTTAAGCCAGTTTATAAACTCATTATGTCCTTTAGAGCCAGTGACTCTGCTTCCAAAGGAATTCATTATCTCAATATTTTGTAACATTATTTCTTCTGAATCTAAATTATTTTCTTTTAAGGTTACTTTTTTAAAATTAGGTGTTGTAAAACTATTAGATGGCTTAGAATTGATACCAAATATAAGAACTACCACACTAATAATAACAAGAAAACTAAATATGACTTTACCAACTTTATAGATAGTTTTTCTTCCTCTTTTCTCTATGTGCAGAGAAAAAAATTCAACTACAGCTAATACTAAAAGTAAAAATCCTGAAATGTAGTTAAAAATATTTAAATTTATAGTGAAAGAGAGTACTTCTATAAATGTAATCAACAGATAAATAAATCTTAGCTTGTTTTTGCTTTTTAGTAATAATTCATAATATAGATATATTAAAAAACCTGATATCATAGTAACTAAGGAAGTGTCTTTCTGCATTCCTATGAAAAAACCTTTAGAAAACGATAAAAGAAGTAATAAAATTCCTAAAAATAGTTTAAAGTATTTTTTCATCTTGTTTATCTCTCCTTTTGAACTTACATTTGTAATGTCATATTAGATATAGTATAGTTAAGTTAATTTAAACATTCAATAAGATGAACCTTAAAACGTACAAATAGGAGGGATATGTAATGTCAGACAAGGATGAAAAGCTAATTAAGCGTTACTCAAATAAGATTACGAATAAGCTAACTAGAGAAGCTATATATACAGCTTTAGTGATTTTGATAAAACAAAAACCTTTTGACAGTATAACTGTTACAGATATTGTAAAGAAAGCAGGAGTATCAAGAACTGCATATTATAACAACTATAATACTAAAAAAGACATTTTAAATGATCTTGTAGATTCACTTATATTTGAAATCAATACGGAGCTTGCTCCATATACTGATTTAAATACAGGAAAAGCAAAAGAGCCTGAGGCTTTCATAAGAACTATGTTTGAAGTTTTATATAAACAAAAAGATATTTATAAAATATTATACGAAGTAAACTTTAATCATGTTATTTTAGATAGGTTAACAGAATCTATGCAGTCTCAAATATTAGATAAAAGCGATGAAAATATGTATCAGATAGCTTTTAACGCAGGAGCACTATATAATGTTTTTTCTAGATGGATTACGAATACAGAAAATAACAATATAGATGAGATGACAAAAATAAGTTTAAAAATGTACTATAAACCAATGTCAGAAAAACTTGAAGATTAAGTTATGAGTTATATGATTCTATACAAATAATTAGAAGTATAGATGAAGTTTATAGAGTAAAAAGGATATAATTAATATAATAATTATTGGAGGTAATATGATGTATAATCATGAACCACAAGGATATATTTGCCCATTTTGTAACATAGTTAAAGGGATAGAAAATGAACATGTATATACAAAACAAAAAGATATAATATATAAAGATGAGTATATAACAGCATTTATAGCTTCAGGATGGTGGGAGAATAATAAAGGACATGTTATTATAATTCCTAATAAACACATAGAAAATTTATATGATTTATCTCCTCAAATATCTTATAAAATACATGATTTTGAAAGAGATGTTGCAATTGCATTAAAAGAAGTATATAAATGTGATGGAGTTTCTACAAGGCAGCATAATGAACCTTCTGGGGATCAAGATGTCTGGCATTATCATCTTCATGTATTTCCACGATATAAAAATGACAACTTATATAAAACAGATAGAAGGAACTCAGCACCTGAGGAAAGAACAGAGTATGCAGAGAAACTTAGAGAATATTTCAGAAATAAAAGGTCAGAATAAGAACTAACTTATTCTGACCTTTTTAACTACCACTCTCTTCCTGGATCATTAGCCATAGAATTTACTGTTCCCTTGGGATAAAGAACAGAATAATGATCTAGTTTAGGATCACTATTAGATTTAGTAGGGGCAGAAAATACAAATAATAGTTTATATTCATCCCCAGAGGTGTAACCTATGATTTCTTCTCCATTAGATTTTACATCATGAGCCGGTGTTCCATAGGCGCTTTTTATTTCTGAAAGTGTTAGGGTTTTTAAGCTAGGATCAAAAGATCTTGCTTCAAATATCTGAGCTCCTTTATTAGAACCAAATACTAAATTATGTTTTGAGAAAGTTGAGTAGTTGCCTTTTGCAGAGGCTACCCAATCAGTTTTGTCAGCTGTACCTAATTTCTTTTCTATATCTGAAAGATTTGAGTTTTTCACTCCAAATTCGCTGTTTATTATTTTCCCTTCTATAGCAAGCTTTTTAATATTATCTAAAATAGTTTTATTATCAGTTTGACTAGTAGAATTAGACGGTGTTTGTGGCGTTGTATTTGGTTTAGAAGAAGAGTCACCACCAGTATTTCCGCTCTCATTAGTAGGATTTTGGGATACATTATTTTCTGATTCAGTAGAAGGTTTATCTTCGTTTGTAGGTTTTGAGAAATTAGAGCAACCTACAAGGAAAACAAATGAAAGAGTAAAAATAGTACAAATAATAGTTTTTTTCTTAAAGTATTTTAACATAGTAATCCTCCTTCAATTTGAATTATAAGACGCCAATAGTTCTTATAATATACAATTAAAGATTATGCTTCTAGAAAGAGAAAGTCAATTACTATAAGGTTACAATAAAAGTATAAAAATGGTAAAATAATATTAACAATATGACGAACAGTTGTCATATTATTGATATTATAATTTAGGTAAGATTATTAAGAGGAGGTATGTAGAATGCTTGAAAATATACCAACAGAAGAAGAGCTTAAACATCTTATGGGAGATGACATATTTAGAAACTGGAGTTTAATCAACAAGTTCATAGAAAAAAACTATGAGATGGATATTTTATGGAATAAAGGAGGAAAAACAGGGGTTTATGAGCTTAAATATCGTAAAAGCAGCAAAACTCTCTGTGCTTTATATCCAAAAGAACAAGGGTTGTGTATATTAATTATATTTGGAAAGGCTGAACGCGATAAATTTGAAAATTCAAGAGAAGAATTCTCAGAATACATTAATAAGTTTTATGACAATACCAAACAATATCATGATGGGAAATGGTTATACATAAATAGAGTAGATGATGAAATAGCTAAAGATATAGAAAAATTGTTATTAATAAAAAAAAGACCAAATAAAAAGTTGAAGAGTAGTTAGAGAATTTATAAGAGGTAGAGGTAAGTTGAATTTTTGAGTGATTATAACTATTGACAAGTTAATTTAAAGTATGTATGATAAAAAGTTAAATGTTTTTTGAGAACATCCTTTGCCTAACAATATTATTCTAACTTAAAAACTACAAGTGTACAAGAAAAAATAAGAATGTTTAAGTATATATTTGAAGCTTGGATGTTAGTTAATACTAGTATATAGTAGAGGAATATATGAGACTTAGTACTTTTAATAACTAATGCTATAATGCTTTTGGGTAGAGACGTCTTTATACTAATTGCAGATAAATTTGGAGAGTGATTTTAGTGAAAACAGTTTATGAAACTGAAAGGCTTTTATTAAAAGTAGTAGATAAATCTTATGCAGAAATGGTTGTTGATTATTATTTAAGAAATAAGTCCTTTTTAGAAGCCTGGGAACCTGTGAGAAATGAAGAGTTTTATACAAAGCAATATCATGAGGAGCAGCTAGATAAAGAACTAACAGAAATTAAAAATAATAATTCATTTAGACTATGGGTATTTAAAAAGGAAGATGATTCTAAAATAATAGGCTCCATAGCCTTTACAAATATAGTAAGAGGGATATTTTTATCAACTTATCTTGGTTACAGATCAGACAAAGATGAGATAAATAAGGGGTATATAACTGAGGCAATTCAAAAAGGAATTGAAATTATATTTGATGAGTATGGAATGCACAGGATTGAAGCCAATATTATGCCAAAAAACAAAATGTCTTTAAGAGTAGTTGAGAAATTAGGTTTTTATAATGAAGGTTTATCATATAAATATTTAAAGATAAATGGAAATTGGGAAGATCATATACATATGGTTTTATTAAATAATAATGTTAAATAAAGGTGTAGAAAATAAAGGAGCACTTCATAAGCGAAGTACTCCTTATTTTTATTTAGAATATTCTCCATACTCGCAGCCAGTATTTTTAATTTCCATATGATCAATAAGAACTTTTTCAGTGCCTTTTTTTTCATATAGCTTAATTTCACCATATCCTGTGCCACCATTCCACAATCTATTATGAAGTTTTTTACCGCTTGGAGCTTCATAATTTATTAAAAGCATTTCTGATTTTGGACATTCTAAGGTTAGTTCCATTATTGAGTCTGAATTACTGGAATTAACAAACCATTTATTAATACTCTCTCCTTCAGTAAATCCAAATTCTACATTTGATTTCTCCCAAAATTTTGAGAAATTATATTCATACATTTTTCCTTCATAATATAAAGCAACTAAAATCTTTCTATCTAGAGCTACACCTAAAACTTTAGGTTTTCCACCTCCTACCTCAACGGCAGAATTGGTTAAAGTTTTATTTGTAATTAAACTTTTTATATTGCAGCTGCTTATCCATAACCAAGGAGATGTAAAATCTTTTCCCCAGTTTTTATCGGCATAACCATAAGATTTTTCAGGAATAACATCAAAAACCTCACCATCAAGAACAACTATCCCTGAATATTCGGTTTTAATTCCTTCTGCATGCCAAAACATTTCAAAGGCATTTAAGTTACGTAAGGATTTAGAGGCTCCTAACCCAACATTATAAGTAATCTTTTTATCAACAGAAAGCTTCCAAGACATTTGACCAGCATCACACATATATTCAGGGTGGTCTTTAGCATCTTCAGGAGTAACCCTACAGTGGCCTTCTATATGTTTTTCAGTTAATGTACACTCTCCAATTTTCACATTCAAAATATTTTCGTCAGAAGAGAAGGCGTTAATTGGATAAAAGTTATGTATTTGTTTAGCCCAACCTTAATCAAAGCATAGGAAGGTTTTACTCCATTTTTTATATTCTCAGGAAGTTGTCCTAAAATAGCTTTTTCTCCACCTAAAGCAGGGTTACAAACAAAGTATTCAACAAAAAAGGCTTTAGCTTCACCAGTTTTTGTATTATAACCAGTAAAATTATGCCACCACCAGTCGTACCCTTCTTTAGCTAAAGGGCCTTTAAGCATATATAAATTTCTACTTAAATCACTTTTATTCATAAACAATACCTCATTGCAATAATTTTAATTTTATTATAACATAAATAATAACAAAACTTGAGGATTCACAATTCTTAAAGAAAAAATAACCATATTTTAATCTGTTTCTAATTAAAATGGTTAATAATATAAACAATAAGAAAAAGGGGGCACAAAATGGATATATTAAGAAGAATACATACATTTGATAATTATATACTATTCACTATAAGTAGACGTATTAAAAATAGATATTTAGATAAAGCGATGCCCATAATAACTAGCTTAGGCAACTTGGGTATTATATGGATTATAATTGCTGGGTTTTTGATGATAAATGAAGAGCGGAGATTAATTGGGGAAGTAGTTCTATTAACTTTGATTATCAGTACTTTAGTTGGAGAAGGAATTATAAAACATATAGTTAGAAGAGCAAGGCCATGTAGTTATAAGGAGAGTATGCACTTATTAATTGACAAGCCTTTATCATATTCTTTTCCATCAGGGCATACCTTATCATCTTTTGCTGTTGCAGAAGTTTTATCAGCTTATTTTGTGCAGTTTAGAATAATATTTTTAGCAATAGCTTTTTTGATAGCTTTATCAAGAATTTATTTATATGTTCATTACCCAACAGATGTAATAGCAGGAATGATAATTGGTATAGTCTGCTCTAAGATAGTGTTTATAATATTGCAGGGGGGATATCTGCAAGGAATGGTTTTATTAGATAGAATATTTACATATTAGCATAGAAATCTTTATTTTAATGACAGAGAACGTATATTCTGGTATAATATACAGGCATTAAAATAAAGGGTGTGTTTAGATATGCTAAAAAGAACTCATTTGGCTATGGGAATTGCAACTACAATTACACTCGTCACAAAAGATAATATGCTAATAGCTCCAATAGCATTAGTAGGATCCATAGCCCCAGATTGGGATATATACCTTGGAATAAAACACAGAACCCTTACACATTCATTATTGGCACTTGGGATAAGCTCTTATTTTCTTTATACCTTTAATGAACAGTTAGGAATCTTATGGGGAGTAAATTATTTTACCCATTTATTTTTAGATTCATTAACCAAGGCTGGTGTTCCATTTTTATATCCCCTTAAGAAAAAACATTATGGTTTTAAATTATTTAAAACAGGTGGAGCAGAGGACTTTTTTATAGGTCTGTTACTTATATACATAATATTTTCTTTGGTTAAATAAAGAAAATATAAGAAAAGAGATTTGTCATACTAAGTAAATTAGTATGGTAAATCTCTTTTTTATAGTGCTTTTATATATTACTTCCTAAATATAATTTAAAGTTGGGGATGTTTTTAAGATCAACTTAACTAAAAATGTATCATCTGTTTTTAAGGTATGAAATTCTCCTTTATGGAGGGCTATAATTTTTTTGCAGTTTTTAAGTCCTATACTAGTACTATCAACTCTTTTTAGAGTATCTATTTTATTTTCTACGGTAATAACTATTTTTTCATTTTCTATATAGTATTTAATATTAACTTCTTTAGAAGTATCAGCATATTTAGATATATTAGAAAAAATATTATCAAAAACTCTACGAATTGATATTAAATTAAGCTCTACAAAAAACAGCCTATCGCAGGAATTAACGATAAAGTTAAAACCTTTATTGCCTAATGTTAAAATTTGCTCTTGAATCAACTGTTCAAACAGTTCATTTCCATTAAATATTTCTAATTTTAAATCGTCGCTAGCATTGAAGACTGTAAAGTATTCAAATAATTTATCAGATAAATACTTAATTTGGTATGCCTTTTCTCTACTATTATGAATATATTGATTAAAGGCTTCATTAGTTTTATATTTTTTATATTCTATAATATCTAGATATCCAACTAATGCTGTAAGAGGAGTTCTAAGGTCATGAGATAGAGCAGTTATTAACTCACTATTAGCAAGTCTTGCTTCATTTTCGCTTTCTAGCTTTTCTATAAAAGACTTTCTCATATCATCAATACTTTGAGCTAAGGATGAAAGTTCATCATTACTTTTTATAGAGATGTTATAATTTAAATCCCCACATTCTAGTATTTTTATTTCCTTTTCAAGCTGACCTATATAGCCTATCTTCTTATTAATAAAAAACAGCATAAGTATTATGAAAAGAAGTGCTGATATAAAGACTGAAAAGAATATTAATATATAGTAGTATTTATACTCAAAAAAACATTCCATATGTAGTTTAGCATTACCATCAACAAAAGGAATATCAACAAGAACATTAGTAGGAAATATAGGAGCTTCCTTGTATTGTTCATAATTTGTTACTTCGCTAGTTAAGTTAGAAGTGTAAACTAGGTTATTATCCTTATAAAGATATATGTCTACATACTTTTCATTACTAGTCCAGCTTTTTAGAGAATCATAATCTTTTATAGATAACTTATTATCTGAAACATAGTCTTTAAATTCTGATATAGCTTGCTTTTTTTTATCTAATAAAAATGATGTTTTATTAAAATAATTGTTTAATAATTTTTGACCAATGTTATTTATTAAGAAAAAGATTAAAATAGATACAATAAACGAAAAGATTAATGACAGTATTAATTTTACTTCTAACTTAGTGAAAAAAGCTTTTCTACTCAATTCGATACCCCTTTCCCCAAACTGTTTTGATATATTCAGGATTTTGTGGATCTTCTTCTAATTTACTTCTTAAGTTTCTTATATGAACCATAACTGTATTATTACATGAATAGAAGTAAGGCTCTCTCCATATGCTTTCATAAAGGTTTTGGGCTGAAAAGATTTTTTTTCGATTTTGTGCCATTAATAAAAGAATGTTGTATTCTATCTCTGTCAAAATAAGCTCTTTTCCATCTACTGAAGCTTCATTTGAACTTGTATTTATTATTAAGCTATTAATACTTATTGAATTGTCGCTATCTTTTATCTCTTTTCCTTTATATACATAATATCTTCTAAGCAAGGCCTTAACTCTTGATACTAATTCTGTATATGAAAATGGTTTAGATAGATAATCATCACTTCCAGCTGAAAAAGCCATATATTTATCTGAGTCTTGGGACTTTGCAGTTAAAAATAAAATAGGAGCACTTGTTTTTTCTCTAATTTCTATACATGCTTTAAAGCCAGTCTTTTTAGGCATTACAACATCAAGGATTATTAGATCAATTTCATCATCCACTTTGTTTATAGCATCCTCCCCATCTACTGCCTCAACTACATTGTATCCTTCACTTTCCAATAAAACTCTAACTATTTCTCTTATATCTTCATTATCATCTGCAATTAAAATATTTTTCATAATGCATTGATCACCTCCGCATGTTATTAGTATATATCTCAAAATATCTTAAATCTATACATTTAAAGCTACTTAAGATTTCTTAAGATTTGATATACCTAAATCTTAAGATGTTAAAGATAAACTTTAGAATATCAAGTCAAAGCATAGATGAAGAAGGAGATAGTTATGGAAAAAACAAAAAAAATATTATTAGGGAAAATAGCCTTGATAATTTTAGGGATTATAGTTGTAATATTAACATTTAGATATTTACCACAACTTATTGAATTAACTACATCACTTGATAAGTTTAGAGATTATATAATTTCTACAGGAAAGTTTGGGGCTTTTTTAGTTATATTTTTTCAAATAGTACAAACTGTCATTGCACCAATTCCGGGGGAAGCAATTCAGCTTGCTGGAGGTTATGTATATGGTGTCCCTTTAGGATTACTTTATTCAGTTATAGGAATGATGATTGGGTCAGTTATGATTTTTTACTTTACAAGATTTATAGGGGCATCCTATGTAGAAAAACTAATAGATAAGGAAAAATATAAATGGATTTTTGATATTGTTGATAGCAAAAAATTTACTATTACCTTATTTGTGTTTTTTATTATTCCAGGATTACCAAAGGATTTTTTGATATATTTAGCAGGATTAACACCAATAAAACCAATGAAGTTTTTTGTGATTTTACTCGTAGGGAGGTTACCATCAATAGCTGCTCCAGTAGTAATAGGTGCTAATATACATTATGAGAACTATACCTCAATAATAGTAATTTCAATTATAGCAGTAGTATTATTTATTTTGGGTATGGTATATAAAGATAAGATTATAGAAAAACTTTCAGGAGCTGAAGCTGAAGAAGTATAGTTATTAAGGGATAGATTGTAAAAGAAAAGTAGTTTTGATAACATATATGTAACAGTTATAGGAGGAGAATTTATGATAGAAGATAAAAAAGAAAATATAGTTACACTGACCATAGCTAAAAAAGAGGAATTACAGAAATTTAAAAAAGACCTACAAGAATCATTTACTTATGCAATAGTTAAAGAATTTGGGGAGGAATCAGATAAGCCTATCCCTTCAGATAAAACTATAGAGGAATCTTTTAATGCTAAAGGAGCCATTGCTTATCATATATTATCAGATGGAAAAAAAGTTGGTGGAACTGTAGTTGTTATAGATAAAGAAACACAACACAATTCTTTAGATCTACTTTTTATTAATATAGATTCCCATAGTAATGGAATTGGCTATAAGGCGTGGAAAGCCATCGAAGAAAAACATCCTGAAACCAAAGTTTGGGAAACTCATACACCATATTTTGAGAAACGTAATATCCACTTTTATGTAAATAAATGTGGATTTAAAATAGTAGAATATCTAAATAAAAATCATCCAGGTTCACATGAATCAGAAGATGAAGAATTACCAGGCGGAGAAGATTTCTTTAGATTTGAAAAAGTTATTCACCAATAGTTTTAATAAAGAAGTAAAAAATAATAAAAGGCTAAGTTGAATTAAAACTATTCAATTTAGCCTTTTAAAGATTTCATCTTTTTTATAAATCCCAGTAGCAACAAGGGTTTTATCTATATTACTTTTATCAACTGCTATTGGATTAACTAGGATTGAGGGAACGTCCTTTAATCCATTATTAATATCATTAGTTACATCAATTACACTTCCATTAACTAATCTAATAGCTGTATCAACAGCTGTTTTAGCAAGTTCTCTACTGTCCTTAAACACAGTTATTAATTGAGTTCCATAAACTATTCTTTTAATTGCAGCTAGGTCGGCATCTTGGCCAGTTACAGCCGTTTTTCCAGCTAAACCATGTTCGCTTAAAGCTGCTATTACAGCACCAGCAGTTGCATCATTTGGTGCTAAAACGCCATCTATTTTATCGGAAACATTATTTAAAATATCAGATACAATTGTGTATGCATCTATAGGAATCCATCCTTCAATTACCTTATCTGCTATTATTTTTACAGATCTATTTAGGACTAAAGGAGTTATATATTCCATAGCCCCTTCTTTGAACAGCTCTCCTTTAGGTGATCCAGATAAAAGAATGTAATTTCCTTTTGGAACATATGTTGTAAGGTACTTTCCTTGAAGTTCTCCAACTCTTATATTGTTAAAACCTATAAAAAAATTTATATCGGAATTTATTGCAATTGCCTCATAGGAAATCACTTTTATACCTACAGCATGAGCATCCTTCACTAGTTGTTTAGTACTTTCCTCATCTATTGGGACAATAATTATTATACTAACTCGCTCAGTTATCATAGTAGCAACTTGTTGAGATTGTTTAACTGGGTCAAAATCAAAATATTCTATTTTTAAAGTAGCTCCCTGGGCATCAGCTTCTTTTTTCATGGCATCAGCGTCCCTAATCCATCTATCTTCTCTTTGATTAGGAAGGGAAACTCCTAGTAATATTTGCCTATGGATGTTTTGATTAGGGGTAAATAGATTTTCATTATTTAGTAAACGACTAACAGGAACATAAAAAACATCTGGAATTGATACATACATGCGGTTCACCTATTATGTTTAATATATTAATAGTTTATTGTTGTTATTTTATTATAGTTCAATAAAATAGAAATATTATTAATGTTTTATGAGTTTGATAAAAACACCCCCTTTACATGGGAACGTTAGTTCACTATAATAATATTAATTTCATTAATATTGGTAATAGAGGAGTAGTGAAAGATGAATGGGAATAAAAGATTGATATTTCATATAGATGTTAATAGTGCTTATCTTTCATGGGAGGCTGTTTATCGCTTGCAGCATGGAGATAAAGTAGATTTAAGGAATATATGCAGTGTAGTTGGTGGAAGTGAGCAAAGTAGACATGGAATAGTCCTAGCAAAATCTATCCTAGCTAAGAAGTTTAAGGTGACAACTGGTGAAAGTCTTTATAATGCAAGACAAAAGTGCCCGGGCTTGTTGGTAGTTCCACCTCGATATGATCTTTATATGCAGTGCAGTAACGCCTTAAATGAAATATTACAAGAATACACTAATAAGATACAACGTTTTTCAGTAGATGAAAGTTTTCTAGACTTTAGCAATATGGAGAACTTATATCCTGATCCAATAAAACTTGCTGAGGAAATAGGAGCCAGAATTAAAAATGAATTGGGCTTTACCGTGAATATAGGTATATCAAATAATAAACTTTTAGCTAAAGTGGCCTCGGATTTTCAAAAACCAGATAAAATACACACCCTATTTCCACATGAAATAAAGAATAAGATGTGGAAACTACCTGTGGAAGATTTATTTATGGTAGGAAGAGCTACACTACCTAAACTCCATAAATTAAATATCTATACTATAGGGGAGCTTGCAAACTATGATCTTAGTCTTTTAACTTATCACCTTAAGAGTCATGGCAGACTTATATGGAACTATGCCAATGGAATAGATGATTCTGAGGTAAAAGCAGATAAAAATATTGATATGAAGGGGATAGGAAACTCTACTACTATACCTTATGATGTTAGAGATAGAAAAACTATTCAGTTGATAATTTTATCTCTTGCAGAGATGGTTGGAGAGAGGCTTAGAAAGTCTGAAAACTACTGTAAGGTTATTTCTATTTCTATAAGAAGTAGCGATTTCACAAACTATTCTCACCAAAGAAAATTAGTTTGCCCAACTGATTCAACACAAAAGATTGCAGAAACTGCATCAGAACTATTTAATGAAGCATGGAAGGGAGAACATGTGCGTCATGTAGGTGTTCATGTTACGGATTTATCTACAAATGCATTTTATCAATATGATATTCTAGATTCCAGAAATGTAGATAAGATGCGTGACTTAGATAAGGTAATAGACAAAATTAGGCTAAGATACGGACAGAAATCAATAGTGCGTTCATCCTTCATAAAATCAGGAGTTAAAAACATGTCTGGTGGAGTAGGAGAAGATGAATATTTAGTTATGTCTAATTTATTATGAGGAGCTGGTATTAAGTGAAAGTTATAGCTAAATCCATCGATGTAATTGCCTGGTTTACTGAAGCTGGTGAGCCTAGTCCTATAAGATTTAGAATGAAAAATGAGGATAAATCTACTACTATAATTAAAGTAGATAAAGTGATTTTTAAAGAAAAAGAAAAACTAGCTGGAAATCCCATGCTAGTTTTTAGATGTCAAAGTATGATTGATAAAATAAATAAAATTTATGAATTAAAATATGAACTCCAAACCTGTAAATGGACTTTATTTAAGATGTAGAAGCAATAACACTTTAAAAGGCTAAGTTGAATTAAAACTATTCAATTTAGCCTTTTAAAGATTTCATCTTTTTTATAAATCCCAGTAGCAACAAGGGTTTTATCTATATTACTTTTATCAACTGGTATTGGATCAACTAGGATTGAGGGAACATCCTTTAAACCATTATTAATATCATTAGTTACATCAATTACACTTCCATTAACTAATTTTATAGCAGTATCCACAGCTGTTTTAGCAAGTTCTCTACTGTCCTTAAATACAGTCATCAATTGAGTCCCATCAACTATTCTTTTAACTGCAGCTAAGTCAGCATCTTGACCAGTTACAGCCGTTTTACCAGCTAAACCATGTTCACTTAAAGCAGCTATTACAGCACCAGCAGTTGCATCATTTGGCGCTAAAACAGCATCTATTTTATCAGTAACATTGTTTAAAATATCAGATACAATTGTATATGCATTTAGAGGAATCCATCCTTCAATTACTTTATCTGCTATTATTTTTACTGATCTATTTATAACTAAAGGGGTTATATATTCCATTGCGCCTTCTTTAAACTGTTCTCCTTTAGGGGAACCTGATAAAAGAATGTAGTTTCCTTTTGGAACATATGAGGTAAGGTATCTTCCTTGAAGTTCTCCCACTCTTATATTGTTAAAACCTATAAAAAAGTCTATATCTGAGTTTTTTGCAATTACCTCATAGGAAATCATTTTTATGCCTACAGCATGAGCATCTTCCACTAGTTTTTTAGTGCTTTCTTCATCTATTGATGCAATGATTATTATATTGACCTTTTCTTTTATCATTTCAGCTACTTGTTCAGCTTGTTTTACTGGATCGAATTCGAAATATTCTATTTTTAAAGTAGCTCCCTGAGCATCAGCCTCTTTTTTCATGGCAGTAGCATCCCTAATCCATCTATCTTCTCTTTGATTAGGAAGGGATACTCCTATTAATATTTGCCTAGGGATATTTTGATTAGAATTAAATAGAGCTTCATTATTTAGTGAATATCTAACAGGAACATAAAAAACATCTGGAATTAATACATACATGCGGTTCACCTATTATGTTTAATATACTAATAGTTTATTGTTGTTATTTTATTATAGTTCAATAAAATAGAAATATTATAAAAAAGGTGGTTGAATAAAATCCAACCACCTTAAATATATTAATTGTTTTTCTTAAAATCGATCTTCTGAGTCTCTTTAGTAGTTATTTTTGCACTATAACTGTCTATAAATAACCCATTTTTACTCAAGAAAACTTTTCTCTCTATGATTGTATCCATTAATGAAAGTATCTCTTCATCACTTAGGTTATCCTTAATACCTACAATTGTTAAAGTTGATTTATCGCCGTTTTCTGTAAGGAAAGTTAGTGTCAAAGATTTATCCATAATATTGCCTCCTCTTGTTAATAAATCTTACTTTTTTAAACTTCAATTAATTCTGATAGATCGCTTTCAAGAAATCTACCTGTATTATCAGCTAAAACAGCCTTTATAGCTTTTGCTACAACAAGAAGATCTTCAGGTGTAGCATTAGGATTTAATCCAGAAAAGGTCTTTTTTCTATAGAGTATTTCTCCAGAACTTTTTGTTCCATTCTCAATTTCTAATATTAGTGATTTAGAAACTAAACTTGTTTTTGCAGGCATTTATATCAACTCCTCAGAAATTACTATCAATATAAAATACGCACAATTAAGATATTTTAACAAAGTACAAGTATAAAATTTTAACGAAAAATGTTTAAAGATATATTAAATTGTCTAATGAAAATTAGAATTACAGTTGTACAAACGTACAGCTGTACAACTGTACAATTGTACAGAAATACAAAAAATAAAGTGTACAATATTACAAAAATTAAACTGTACAGATGTACAAGTGTACAAATGTACAAAAATTCTTTTAAAAGCATATAGTATTATATAAATATTTTATAGGGGGTTTAAAATGAGTAGAGAAAATGATTTAGAACCAAAAGTTGAAGATGAAAATTTATTAGAAGAAGATATAATAGAAGATTGGGCGGAAATGCAACCATATGATAACATTGAAAGAGAAATCTTTCATAGCACCTTAAATAAAACTACAAAAATAATAAGTAGTGAAACAAAGTTAGAAAAAGAAAATACAGATAAAACTGATATAGTAAATAATATTGAAAAAATGAGAAAGTTGTCTTTCAAAGATGATGTTGAGGTAAGGAGAGCCTTTTCTATTAGAAGTTCATCCTATAGAAAGATGAATGAGCTTAAGAATATACATCCAGATATAAACATTTCGTTAAATAGAATAGTGGATGCTGCTTTTAATCATTATTATGAATATATAAAGGGCGGAGGAGAATTTGAGGATTATTAAAGGTATACGTTATTTTTAGTATCCTTTTTAAAATTGATTTTCTAAAATTTGTATTCATTTTAAGGTAATGTTAAAATTAATTTATGAAAGGGGAGATTGTAAATGGATTATAAATACATACTATTTGACTTAGACGGAACAATAACAGACTCAGGAGTTGGAATAATAAATTCAATTGTATATGCCCTTAAGAAATACGGTATTGAAGTCGAGGACAAGAGCCAATTAAGTAAATTTGTAGGGCCTCCTTTAAGTGATTCTTTTGAAAAATACTACGGATTCTCAAAAGAGAAAGCTATAGAGGCAGTAGACTATTATCGTGAATATTATAGAGATAAGGGATTATTTGAGAACTTAATTTATGATGGATTTGAGGATTTGGTGAAAGCACTAAAAGGTAATAATAAAGAGTTAGTTGTAGCAACTTCTAAACCAGAAATATTTGCAAAACAGATATTAGAACATTTTAACTTATCAAAGTATTTTACGTATATAGCAGGCAGCACCCTAGATGGGACAAGGGCAAAAAAAGGAGATGTTATTAGACATGCCTTAGAGAGTTGTAAGATAAAGAATCTATCACAAGTAATTATGATAGGGGATAGGGAACATGATGTTATAGGTGCAAAACAAGTAGGTATAAAATCCATAGGGGTTTTATATGGCTATGGAGATAGGAAAGAACTTGAGAACGCAGGAGCTGACTTTATAGCTGAAAATGTTATGGATATATTAGATGTCCTTAAGGTATCATAAATTAGTCTCCTTTATTGAAGAGGTGGACAAACTTAACCTATAGGTACCATATTCCATAAGTTTATCGAGTAATAGGTTGATTTCATTCATATTAGAGCAGACAACTTTAAGTAAATAACAGCCATCACCACTTATTCTATGGGCTTCAGTTATAAGGGGATTTGTTTTTAAAGACTTTATAAGCTCAGTATGTTTTGTAGTTTTCATAAAAATAGTGATAAAGGCAGTGATATTGTTGCCTAAAAGAGCATTATTAGTACATATGGTGTACTGAGTTATAACGCCTAAATCCTGAAGTCTTATAATTCTGTTAGATACCCCTTGAGGAGTTAAGTGAACTTTTTCACCAATCTCTTTAAGTGGGGTTTTGGAGTTGGTTTTTAAGATGTCTATGATTTTCAAATCTATTTCATCAAACATAAAGCTTAAAATCCTTTCATTTTTAAAGTGAAACTAAGGAATTCCTTTCACATTTCAACCTTGATTTAAGATAACATTAGTATAACAAATCTAATAGGATAATTAAATGTAAAGGTGGAGTGAATATGAAAAAAGCATTATTAGTGATCGATGTGCAAAATGAATATTTTACAGGTAAATTAAAGGTTACTTATCCTCATAACAGTCTTAAAAATATATTAAAGGTTATGGATTATGCTAAAGCTAATAAGATTCTTGTTATAGGTGTTCAGCATACCTCTCTTTCTGGAGATACCTTTATTAAAAATACAAATGAGTGGGAGATACACCCTAAGGTTCTTGAGAAGTATCTTGATTATATTATTGAAAAAAACAAACCAAGTAGTTTTCATGAAACCAATTTAGAAGAGATTCTTAAAAAAGAAAATGTAACTGAAGTTATTATCTCAGGATATATGACTCAGATGTGCTGTGATACGACAGCAAGAGAAGCCTTTCATAAAGGATATAGAGTTGATTTTTTATCAGATGCTACTGGAACTATAGATGTAAAAAATAAGGTTGGAAGTATAAGTAGTAAAGACCTTCATAAGGCAACTCTAATTACTCAAAGCTTAAGATTTAGTAATGTAATAAGCAGTGAAGAGTGGGTGAGGGAGAATTTTATTAATTAAATACTTTTTTAGAAAAATAAATATATGCATGTAAATTAGCAGGAAATAAATTTACAATAATAGGTAAATGAAAATAATTTTTATTGTGGGGTGAAACTTATGCAGACCAAAAATAATGAGCAAAAAGCATTTATCGATTTTCTGAATTCTTATAATGAGTGTTTTTATAGTAAGGATATTGAAAAATTAAAAAGGTTTTATGATTATGAAAATAACATATTAATTTATTTTGATAATCATAAGAATAATGATACCTATGATTTAGAACAACATTTAAAATTACTTGTAGACTTTTTTGAAAATGGAAAAACAACAGAATCAGGAAGTGTTGAGCCATTATTAATGGAAAACTTAAATATTTTCCATAAAGAAAAAACCGCTTGCCTATGTTTCATATCAAAATATAAGAGTTTTCCAGAACCAGTAGTAAGATGTACATTATATTTAGAATTGCTAGCAGATGAATGGAAAATAATACATGCGCATTATTCTTTTCAACCAGACAGATAGGAATAGTGCATGGAATGATTGAATTTTGATATAGTTCTTATTTAAATTAAAGGATTTAAGGTAAGGGAATAACCCTCAAGTATAAATGAAAAATAATAAGGAGATTGTCTTGTACAACCTCCTTTAAATTTCTCTTTTCTACTATAAGAGCCTTTGCCTTTTTTAGCTTTTTGAATGCCAGTACCTCTTGATACTTCTTTGTTGTGAGCATGGATGTCTTCAATTGGGGTTTTTACATAACCACCTTTTATTACTATTTTTTCTGGTTTTTTGTTTTTCATAGCTTATCACCTCAATATAATTATTACACTAATAGTTTATATTATGCAATACAAGTGTGATAATATAATTAGAATATAAAGACAATTTTACATAAGGCATAAGGAGAGAGAAGTAATGAATATTAAAGAAATAGATATTTTAACAGAGAGATTAGAACTAAGAGGTATCAAGCCATTGGATGCTAAAGCAATTTTTGAATATCGTTCAGATCCAAAGGTAAGTAAATTTCAAACTTGGAAACCAAAAGAACTTAAAGAAGTTGAAGAATTTATTTTAGAAAAAACAGCTAAAATTCCTAACATACCAGATACTTGGTATCAACTTGGGATTATAGTTAGAGAAAGTAATGAATTTATAGGAGATATCGGTATACATTTTTGTGATGAAGAAAATTTACAAGTTGAAATTGGATATACATTATCTGAAAAACAGCAAGGTAAAGGATATGCTACAGAAGCCGTAAAAGGAAGTATAGATTACTTATTTAATATTTTAGATAAACACAGAATAACCGCTTCTGTTGACCCGAGAAATACTAAATCAGTTGCTTTGCTGGAAAGACTTAAAATGAGAAAAGAAGCCCACTTTAAGAAGAGCTTTTGGTTTAATAATGAATGGACAGATGATGTAATATATGCCATTTTAAAAGAGGAGTGGGAATGATATAATTAATTCTCAATTGTAAATTATTATTTATATGGAGGAAAATAAATTGCAGAGAATATGGATAACTGGTTCTTCAGGGTCTGGTAAAACTACTTTGGCGAATATTATCGGAAGTAAACTTAATATACCAGTTTATCATAACGATAAAATTTTCTGGTTAGATAATTGGCAGGAGCGTCCAGTAAATGAACAGATAAATATAGCTAGAGGTATATCAGAAAAGGATAGGTGGATATATGAAGGTAATAGGTTTAATTATTACAAAAAAGATGGTAGGTATAATAGATGTGATACAATTATTTTCCTAGAAATAAATAGATTCACGTGTTTGTATAGATTTGTGAGAAGATATTTAAAGTATCGAGGCACTCAACGTCCTGATATTACAGAAGGGTGTATAGAAAAAATTGATATTGATATTGTGAAGTATATCTTAATTGATTATCCAAAGAGGAAAAATGAAAGGCAAAAGTTATTCAACGAGGCTAAAAAAGATAAAAAAAATGTAGTTATTTTAAGTGGGAAAAAAAGTATAAACAAATGGCTAAAAACATTATAAATAAATGGTTATTTAAAAGGAGAAATATAATGATTGATTTATTTAGAGCATTCACTACAAAGGAAGATTTTTTTTATGAGGGGGCATTTATTGCTAAAATAAAATATCAACAGTTTCAACCAAAATCAGATAGAGAAACCTATGAAAATGAGATTGTAAAAGGTAATAGTAGGCTTTGTGTAATCAATTGTAATGGATACATTGATAGTGAAATTGCAGAAACATTGACAGTTTATTTAATGATGAATGTAACAGTTAAAGACTCTGATCAAGCTGAAATTGTTGAAGATACTGGAACTTTATGGCGTAATTTTTCAAAAGAAGAAATTGCAGATTTTAGTCATCTAGTAGGAGATACAAATTCTATTCATCTTACTGAGAATCCAGTTGTACAAGGAATGTTTATTCTAAAAGAACTTTGCGACACAACTAAAGCTAATGAAATAGAAGTTAAATATATTTATCCTGTATATGGAGATACCCCTGTTTATATAAAGCATGAAGGAAATCTTATTAAGGGCTATAGTAATGGTAGACTATGTTTCCAAGCAACCTTGCTTTAAAATATAAATGATGTGAAGTATAAAATCGATTCTATTGAAAACTAATAAACTTACTATAATATAAGAAAGCGGGAGAAATCTCCTCAATTGCAAATCGAAACGCAACCATATAGATTCTAAATTGAGTATTAATTCTTAAATTTAATATATATGCAAGGCGGTTGCACCTTGGCTTACAAAAGATTGGATCATACCAGTCTTTTTTGTTTTGATAAGTTTAAAATTCATATATCCTAAAAGAGTTGGCGGCAGAATGGAGGATATATGTCTAAATTTTACTTATGAAGAAAGACTTGAATTACAAAAATTTCTGAAAGAAAGTCTTTCCTTCAAAGAAATTAGTCGCAGATTGGATAAAAATCCAACTACCATTTCTAGAGAAGTGCGTAAATACACTTCAGAAGTTGCTACCGGCTATCCGGGCTATCCATTTAATGCCTGTAAGAACCGGTTCAACTGTAGGGTAAAAGATGTATGTGAAAAAAACTGCACCAGAAAAGCTACAGTCTACTGTAAGCTCTGCCAATCCTGTAATGATAACTGCCCCGATTTCGTTTTAGAAATCTGTACTGCACGATTCCGCATTCCTTACGTTTGCAATGGCTGCGAAACGCTCGGCAAGTGCTCCCTATTAAAAGTATTTACGATGCAGAACTTGCACATCGTAAAGCACATGAATCTATCTCGCAATCCAGAAGTGGATTATGTGTTTCTGAGGCCGAGATAGGTCGGTTGAATAAGATAATTTCACCACTCGTTCAGAATGGGCAATCCGTTCATCAAATATATGTTAGTCATGAAGATGAACTTATGTGCAGTGAGAAAACAATTTATAACTATATCGATGCCTGCCTTTTGATGTCAGGAATATTGACTTACCCCGTAAGGTAAAGTTTCGTGAACGTTACAAAAGGCAGAGTTCAAAGTAGATAAAGGATGCCGTATTGGGCGCAACTACGAAGCATTTAGTGCATTTATTGAAAAAAATCCAGATACAGCAGTTGTTCAGATGGATTCCGTCATTGGAGCAAAAGGAGGCAAATGCCTTCTAACCATACACTTTGTGGATACAAGTATGATGTTGGCTTTCTTGCGGGACGCTAATACTTCAAAATCAGTAATTGATATTTTCAATCAGCTAGATGAAACATTAGGAAAAGAGCTTTTAGTAAGCTTTTCCCAGTCATACTTACCGACAATGGAAGTGAATTTTCAAATCCTAAAGCCATTGAATATAGGGGTCATTTCCTATGTTGAGAACACATGTATTTTATTGCGATCGGAAGTCCGTATCAAAAGGTGCTATTGAAGTAAATCACGAGTTGATTCGAAGAATACTTCAAAAGGCACTAACTTTAATCAACTTACGCAGGAATATGTTAGTTTAATGATGAATCACATCAACTCATACAAAGAAAAAACTGAACAACCGTAGCCCATACGAAACGTTCAGCTTTTATCACGGAGAAGAAGTTCTACATAAACTAGGATGTTCACCGGTTGCCGCCAGTGACATCATGATGAAACCTGCTCTTCTCAAAAATAATATAAACTATGCCGCCAACAGCTCATATAGAACTGATATTAGAGGTGGATTCTCCGATTACAAAAAAATTGAGAGAGAATCGACTTCCTTTTAGCATGCCTATTTTAATATCATACGGCATAAAACGGAAAAATCAAACTGCATTTTCATTACAAATGTAGCTTCTCATTTACAAAACTTGCTTTTCGATTTCAAAAGTTGCGTTTCGCTTACAAATATTCAGTTGTTGGTTATAAACATTGCATATCAGTTTACAAAGTGGCATCTCATGTTACTATTGAGTAGCGGGAGAAATCTTGCTTTTTTTATATTGAATAATGCAATATATATTTGACATTAAGAAATATATAATGTATTATATGGAATATAAGGAGTGTTTGTATGAAGAATAAAAAAATGAAAATAGCTCGTATAGAATGTGATATGAAACAAGATGATTTAGCTAAAGCTGTTGGAGTTACAAGGCAAACAATAGGTTTAATAGAAGCGGGTAATTATAATCCATCATTAAATCTTTGTATTGCTATATGTAAGGTATTAGGGAAAACATTAAATGATTTATTTTGGGAGGAGCTGTAATGAAAAGTTTAAAAAATCAAGATGAGAGAATTTTAATCTCAAAGAGAAAAATCCAAAGCGATGCTTTTCAACTATTAATAGGATATCTATTAATAGCAATTATGATTAAGAAATTTCTTTTTAATGGTTCATTTTATCAAATTGGAGTTGAATTAGCAGGGGTTATAGGTGCTGTCTTTTTTGTGAGAACTAGTAATATATTTTTAGGAAATGATATTTATCCTAAAGGGAATAATACTTGGAAAAATATAATTATAAGTGATATTACATCAGGATTATTTAGTTGTATTATACTTTTTGTATTAGCAGGTATAACTGACATAGCAAAGCTTGGATATATCTTTATAGGTACTACTATTTGTTTTTTAGTTATTTCATTTCTGTCTTATTATTTAAATAAAAGGAAGCAAGAAGAAATTGAAAAGGAATTAGATAGCGAAGATGAGGATAATTTTAAATAATTAAAATCAATTAGTAGAATTGACTAACAATAGAGTTAGCAAAAGGAGTAGCATTACAGAATCAATCTGTATGCTACTCATTCTCTTCTCCCCACTCGTACAAGGTCTTTAAAACTGAGCGTAAAGACCAACCTTTTTCAGAAAGGCTGTATTCAACTTTTGGAGGAATTTGATTGTATTGTGTTCTTATAATCACCTTATGATCCTCCAATTCTTTAAGTCTCATAGACAACATCTTATGTGTAATTCCATTTATACTTTTTTTAAGTTCCCCATACCTCATGACTTTATTAACAGACAGCCAATATATAATCAGAAGCTTCCACTGTCCGCCTATTACAGATAGTGTGTATTCAATAGGATGGGAACCCTCAATATTATTGCAACTCTTTATTTTATCCATTTCTTCTTTTTCAACCATTTTCTTTTACTCTCCTTTTTGATAGTATCACACAAATAAGTGCATACTTGATGACATATATCATTTGAATTATACTCTCTATATAATGAACTTGCAAAGTAATTGGAGGAATTAAAAATGGATTATTTAAAAGAAATTGAACAAAGAGTATCTACGCGTAGTTATTTAGAAACTGTCATTGAGAAAGAAAAAATATCCTTACTTATAAACGAGATAGAGGAGGGGAACCAAAAATATGGCCTTTCAATTTCTTTTCTTGAGGATGGCAGCAGTGCTTTCAATAGCTTTGGCAAAAGCTATGGTATGTTCAAGGGAGTACGCTCAGTTATAGTTATGAAGGGACCCAAAAATGATATTCACTTAAAAGAGAAGTTAGGTTATGTAGGAGAAAAAGTTATTTTGAGGGCTACATCATTAGGATTAGCAACATGTTGGGTAGGTGGTTCATTTGAACGTGAAAACCCGATTTTTAGTGTTTCAGAAGGTGAAGAATTCGTTTGTGTAATTACTGTAGGTATTGCGGCTGATAAAAAATCTTTAATTGGAAGTTTAGTAAATAAAATTAAACGTACAAAGGATATAGAAGCATTCTATACGGCTGATAGTGCTGTTCCTGATTGGTTTGTTGCTGGAATTACCGCTGTGCAGAAAGCACCTTCAGCCAAAAATAGTCAAAAGGTACACTTTACGTATAATGATGGAATTGTGAGAGCTGGGGTTCCTGATAGTTATAGATTTGACTTAATAGATTTGGGAATTGCTAAACTACACTTTGAGCTTGCAACTGGAGGTAGCTTTAGTTTAGGCAATAATAGTGAGTTTCAAAAATAAGTATGTATAGTAAATTAAGAAATGTTTTTCTGATAATTAAGTAATTCCATAAAAACATGTTATAATTTATCTACAGTAAAGATTAAATTATAGTTTTGAAGGAGAATAATTATGGGAATTAAAGTTTGTTCAAAGTGTCAGATGTATCCTGTACTTGAGAATGATGAACTTGGAATGAAATATTGGTATGAGTGCCCTGAATGTGGCGAAAAAACAATTAAGGTAACTAGTAGAACCTCAACTGTTAGAAGACCTAGAATTGATGAAGAAGCAAAAGATAAATTAAGTGATGAGTGGAATTCTAAAAATTAGTACTTATAGTATATATGAAGGATTTAGGAATTGGCGAATTAAAAGTTTTTCAAATAGAAGAAATAAATAAAAATGAGCTCCATTATAGAAATTAAGTCTATTATGGGGCTTGTTTTTTATTATTGTGATATAATTATCCTATAATTGTAAAATATAGTTACAAAACCGTATTTTACTATAAGACTTAGTTTTATGATAGATTTTAGAAGGATTATAGATAAAAGAAAAGAGGGATTATTTATGAAGGTTAGTCAAAAAGTATTGTTTATAGTATCAATTATATCTGCCATCATAACAATTAGTTTAGCAGTATTGCATTTCTTTGATTTCTTTAATGGAAATATAGATATGATGATGTTATCTTTAGTAATTACATTACTACTTAGTATATTAAATCAAGTTAATAATTATATGGAGAAAAAGAAACTATTGGAGAAAAAATAAACTGAAAGAGTGTTTGGATATTGTGAAGTAAGGGGGGGAGAATTTATGGAGATAAGATCATATAAAAATCTTGGTAGATTCATTTTAGCTTTTTCAATTATAGCTTCAGTTTTTATGGTTTTTATAAGTTTTCGTAATGGCGACTTTAAAGAAAACTTAAGTAATGGAAGCTTATTTAGTACGTTGATTTTTAGCTTAACATGCATTGTCCTTATATTAAGTGGAGTGAGTATGAAAACTAAATATCCAGAGTATTATATATACCAAGTTATAGGAGCAATAATTTTATTATTAATGGTTTTGATAATAGATATTATTCCTAGGGTGATTTATTTAATCTAAATTAATTTTTGTAAGATTGGGGTAAATGAGATGGGACAATCGTGGAGTGGACTTAGAAGAGAATTAGAAGAGGATTTAATTTGTGATTCTTTGAAAGGAAGAGTCAAATATTTTCTTACCCATTATCATGGGGCACCAGATAAGTATGGGAGGGTGTGTGTTAGGGTTGATGGGAAGGAAGTAGTTAAAGGTAATCCTTATGATTTTTATGTTAAAGGGTATAGGTTAGAGGAATTAAGAGTTAAAAATGAGCTTAAAGCACCAAGTAGAGAATACACAGATAAGGGGTATCTATACGAGGAAGAGAACGAGATAATTGAAGATAAAATTAGAGATATTGCACATAAAGATGGTGTATTTGAAATTTATGATTTTACAAGAGCTATATATGAATATAAAAATTCTAATATTATCGAAAGTATAAATTCTAAGAATATGCTTGTAAGAATGTTTGCAGTAATAGACAGAAGAATTGGTAAAAGAACATTGTTAAAGTTAGTTAGTGAAGTAGAAAAGCAACCAAATTGGTTAGCATTTTTTTATAAATTAAGACTAGATGCAGAAGAAATTAGTTATTAATGATGCAATCGAATTTTATTTTACTCTCACTACAATAAATCTATCATTTTGATGAAGCTGTAGAGTAAAATCTACAGCTTTTATTATTTTTGAATATTCTACTATTACAAATATATAATTAAGGAGTTAAGAGAAGATGATAAATGAAAATATTATTAATGAGGTATTTGAAGTTAATAAAAGACCAAACTTATTTGAAAAAGGCACAGGTTCTATCTGGACAGAGCCCCATATATCAAAACAAATGCTTAAAGCACATTTAGATTATAAAGGGGATGGAGCATCAAGAAACATTGAAAGTATTAATAAAACAATAGCTTTTTTAGAAAATATCATTAAAGATAGGAAAGAGATATTAGATTTAGGATGTGGTCCAGGACTATATGCTGAAAAGTTATGCATGATTGGAAAGAAAGTAACTGGAATAGATTTTTCAGAAGGGTCAATCAAGTATGCTAAGAACATAGCTAACCAGAAAAAACTTCCTATAGAATATATATGTCAAGACATGTTTAACCTTGATTATAACGGACAATATGATGTTGTATTGCAAATTTATGGTGAAGTAAATACTTTTTCAGATGAAGAAAGAAATAGATTATTTAATATAGTAAAAAGATCTTTAAAGCATGGAGGTTTGTTTATCTTCGATGTTTCTACACCACTCTGGAGAATAAAAAATAGAGTAAATAAAAATTGGTATGTTAGTGAAGAAGGTTTCTGGAGGGAAGAAAAACACATGGTTTTGGAAAATGGATTTGAATACAACGATGATATTTGGCTTGATCAATATGTGGTTATAGACAAGAATAATCTAAAAGTTTATAGGAATTGGTTTCATGACTATACTGAAGATGTTATTAAACAAGTTGTATTAAATAGTGGGTTTAGTAAAGTTAAAGTTATAAAAGGCTTATATGAGCAAGACTTGGTGGAAGAAAGTGACTGGCTTACAGTTATAGCAGAAAAATAGTGTAAGAGGTATTTACAAATTATATTTAAACTTATGTGTTATATTTTACTTAAAAGTATAATAATTCCTATGATATAATCATAATAATTTAAATTTAGTTAGGGCTATTATAAATTTGGGGGTGCAAAATGTTAAGACACACTGGAACTGTTCAAATAGAATCAGAAAGATTAACACTTCGTAGATTTATATACGATGATATACCACATATGATAAAAAATTGGATTGCAAATCCTAAAGTGCAAAATGAATATGGTGAACCTGTCTATAAAACAGTTAAAGAGGTTCGAGAATTATTAAATAAATGGATTCAAAGTTATGATAGGGATGACTTCTACAGATGGGCTATAATCCTTAAGGGAAATAATGAAAACATAGGACAAATTGCTTTTTGTAGGGTGTACAGTGACATCGAAACTGCAGAAATTGAGTATTGTATAGGTGAAGGTTATACTGGACAAGGTTATGCTACAGAGGCATTAAATGCTGTTATTGATTTCTCATTTAAACAGCCCAAGTTTTATAAGCTGGAGGCATATCATAGAGCAGCTAATCCTAGATCAGGGAGGGTTTTGGAAAAGACCTTAATGAAAAGAGTAGAAAATGTAAGACGGTTTGAAATGGAAAATATAAAGCTTGAGGGGGAAGTTTGTTACGGACTAACTATTGACGAGTATAATAAGTATATTAAAGTGGAATCTAACTCCATAATAATAAGAAATACAAATGAGTGCGACCTAGACTTTGTAGTTAAATGCGAAAGAGAACCTAATAATGCTCAGTATGTTGGACAATGGACAAAAGAACAACATAGAAATGCATTAGTTCAAGATGATATTCTTCATTTAATAGTAGAAGATAAGACTGCAAAGAAAAATGTTGGATATATAATTATAGCAGGATTAACAAATTCAAATAGAAATATTGAATTTAGAAGATTTGTGATATCAAGTAAAGGGAAAGGCTTTGGAAGAGAATCATTAAAGTTGATTAAAAAGATTGCTTTTGAAGAGTTAAAAGCGCATAGATTATGGCTTGATGTTAGAGAAAAAAACGAAAGAGCGCAAAATCTATATAAATCCGAGGGCTTTATAGAAGAAGGGATTTTGAGAGAATGTATTTTACATGAAGGAGCTTATGAGTCCCTAATTGTGATGTCAATTTTAGAAAGTGAATATATCAAGGGGAGATAAGAGATGAAAATATTAAAAATGGTATTTATTATGTTCTTAATGATTTCTTTGACCTCGTGTAAGTCAGCTTCGTATAATATGGAATCAGACATTAATAAAGGATATGTAATTTCTGGGATTTCTAATAAGCATAATGTTGAAAAGCTTGATGAGTTTTTATTTAAGTTAGAGCAAGGTGAAAGTAGTGATTTAACTATTGTACAGCTCACTAAGGAAGGCGATCCTATTTACTTTAGTTTATCGTATAGTGGTAATTCTATAATGTATAAATATGATAACTCAAAAGATAAATATGGAAAATCTGATATTACAGAAGAGCAAGTTAATAAAAATGATTTTTATAAAAATGAAAATAAGTATTATATTAAGACTTCTAAAGGTGATATATTACTTTTTGATTTAGAGTAGATAAATATCACAACCTAGGGAAATTATATGTTGAAAACTTAGCCAAGTAAGCAATATAATATTTATAAACTAATAGATAAATAGAAAGCTATGGAGGGCAATAGATGAATATACAAGTTGTATATGGAGCACCATCAGCTGAGGATTATGTGAGTCTTAGGCTTCGTTCTGGCATGGGGAATAAAGATTTGAAAAGAAGTGAAATTGCTTTAAACAACTCTTTGTTCATAGTAGCTCTATATGATGAAGAAAAATTAATTGGCTTTGGTAGAGTAGTTGGTGATGGTGGAATAACCTATGTTGTGAGTGACATTATGGTGGACAAGGATTATCAAAGAAGAGGTTTAGCAGAACAAATTATGAAGGCTATTGATGGTTATTTTGAAGAAAATACACATGAAGATAGTTATATCTGCTTAATAGCAAATCGCCCAGCAGATTTACTTTATAATAAACACAAGTTTGAGTATTTACCTGAAAACAAGTATGGAATGCTTAGAAATCAAAACAATGATAATAAAAAAATTAAATAGCGAAGGAATTAATGGATATGATAATAAGAAAAGCTAAAATAACAGATTTAAAAGAACTATTAGAAATTTATAATTATGAAGTAAAAAACGGAGTTGCTACTTTAGATTTAGAACCAAGAACCTTGGAGCAAAGAGAAGAATGGTTTTATAAGCACAACATACACAACCATCCATTATTTGTTGCAGAGATAGATAATTGTGTAGCAGGTTATGCTAGTTTATCTTCCTATAGAGAGAAAGAAGCCTATAAGAGTACCGTAGAGTTATCAATATATATAGGAGCAGATTACAGAAAAAAAGGGGTTGCATCTAAGCTTATGGAATTCACTTTAGATGAAGCTAAAAAAGACGAAAGAACGCATACTGTAGTTTCTGTTATAACAGCAGGAAATGAAGCTAGTAGAAAACTTCATGAGAAATTTGGGTTTGAGTTTTGTGGAACAATAAAAGAAGTGGGAATGAAGTTTGGAGAATATAGAGATATTGAAAATTATAGATTAGGTGTATAGAAATATTAAGAAGTCGCAATATTCATAGATTGAATTTGCGGCTTTTTTACACTTAAATGCCTATATGATGTAAATCTTGTCCAATTATATACCATGATATGATATAATTGGAATAAATTAATTGGGGATCGTATTTAACTGGAGAAAATAAGATGGAAGGCAGAAAGTATGGAGTTACTATATAGAAAACTATCATTAGAAGAATGTGAATGTATAAAGGAAATAGATCCATCTCAATATATAGGAAAGGCATGGAGAGAAATAGAAGGAAATCGTCAACTAGTAGAAATAAACTACCAAGACGAGGATTGGCCTAATGGGTATGAATATCACATAAGTCATTTAAGAGAAACTATCTTAAATGGGGGAAGTGCAATAGGTGCTTTTAATCTAGATAATAAGTTGTTAGGGTTTGCTACAGTTAATCCACAAGTTTTTGGAGAAAAGTATAAGTATGTTTTATTAGATCAATTATTTATAACTTTAGATTATAGAAATAAAGGAATAGGTAAAAAGTTGTTTATGCTATCTACAGAGGAAGCACGAAAATGGGATGCGAATAAGATTTATATCTGTGCTGGTTCAGATGAAGAAACTATTGCCTTTTATTTTAAATCAGGATGTAAAGAAGTAGAGGAAATAAATAAAGAACTATATGAAATTGATAGGAGAGATTATCAACTAGAGTTCTCCTTATAAATAAGTTAGTAAAGGAGTGATATTATGAATACAAGAGTTATAATGATTTTTCCTAAGTTTGAAAATATGCACATTATAAATAATATCAGAAAGAAATATGATCCATTATCAGATTTTGTAGAGCCTCATATTACATTGGTTTTTCCTTTTGAGGATGAGTTAAGTAATGAGGAGCTTAGTCTATATTTAAAAGAGGCTTTAAAAGATATAAAAGCATTTGAGATTGAATTACAAGGTTTTAGAAAACAGGTAGACAAGTATGGAAACTACTTATTTTTAAATGTAGTACAAGGCATAGAGATAATTAAAGAGATTCATGATATTTTATATAAAGATAAGTTAAAGAAATTTGATTTAGGATATGAATATATTCCTCATATGACAGTTGGGAAGTTATCTTCTATTGACTTACTTGATAAGGCTTTTAAGGATGTACAAAAGTATAATGATAAATTTAACACTGAAGTAAGAAAAATATCTGTTGAAATGATTGGTGAAGTTGAGGAATCAATTATATTAATAGAGCAGGAATTGGGTTAATAATAAAGGAATATCGTTAGAATTTAATGGGGGAAAATATGAGATTAGTTAAAAAAAGAAAATCAATCTATACTATAGGTATTATTTGTATTTTATTTGTTATTTGTGGAGGTCTGTATATCAAAAGTAAAGGAATATTTATCTTAAATAAAATAGATATGACAAGTTCGGAGAGTGATGATTACAAAAGTGGTTTTGAAGAGACACATTATAAAAACTATAAAATATTACATAGCAAGGATGTAGAGCCGGCTCTACTGCTGGTTTTTGCGTATTTAGATGAATTAGAAGCGAAAAGTAATGAATTGTATGGATATATATCATCAAAGGAGCTTGTTATACAATTTGATTATGATGAGAGTGTATTTTTAAATAGGCATAAAACAAGCGGAGCTGTGTCAGATGTAGTGGGATATTATAATCCCTCAACTAATACAATGTATATGAATGTTAAAGATATTTATCATGATATAATATTTAATGGGAAGAAGACTAGATATGAAGATGGTGTTTTACAAGGATGGGGAGATTCTAAATTTAAAAGCACATTTTCTCATGAATATTTTCATTACATATATAGTAATTTTCTTGAAGAAAATAATATTAATATTGAAAATTTACCAATTTGGTTTAATGAAGGTATATCTGAATATATAGGAAATGAGGACGTTTATGCTGATAAAGACTTAGATTTCATTTCATTAAGAGAATTAAACAATAGTGGGGATTGGGAAAAAAACAATACTAACAATGAAAATACTAGTGCTTATATGCAGAGTCATTACGCGATCTATAAAATAATAAATCTAAGGAGCTCTAGTGTCATTAAAGATATAATACTTGGTTGTAAGGAAAAAATATTTAGTGAAAGTTTTGAAAATGCTTTAGGAATAAGCTTGGATGAATTTGAGGGGAATTTAAAAAATAATTTTAGTAAGGATGTAAAGCAATCTGGATGGGTTACTGATATATGGGCAAATGATCACTTAGATACTAAAATAAAATGTTTAGAGGACTATATAGCTTATAACGAAGATGATATAAGGGCTTATCAACTGTTAGGTAATTATTATAAAAATAATAATGGTTTTAATGTTGCGGTAGATTTTTTGAAGAAAAGTATAGAGAAGCATCCTGAAGAGATTAAATTATGGGCAAGCCTAGGATCAATTTATGAAGAAAATAATATGTTAGATTTGTCTGAGGAATGTTTTGATAAAGTAAAGGAATTAAGGAAATAGTAATGACTAAAATGAATGGAATTTTAAGCGAAGTAAGAGTATATAAAGATATAGTAACCACGCATTTTCATAAGTATGGACAACTTATATTACCAATCATGGGTAGGTTAGATATTAAAACTAAATATAAAGAGCTTGAACTTGATGAAAATAATTTGTTTTATTTACCTCCAAGTAGTATCCATACATTTAAATCAGAAAAGAAAAATGAGTTTTTGGTTTTAGATATACCTGAATATATTATTAATGAAAATAGTAGTGCTACATTGCATGAGGAAGTTGAATTATCCTTAGATGATAAATGGAAAGCAATTAGATTTCTAATCTTAAATGAGCTTAAAGATGGTTATTATAGCAGTGAAAAAATATCAAAGTTATATCATTACTTTAGTTCTTTTATATTTGAAAAGAGGATTGAGGATTCCATTAAATATATTCATGAACACTATAATGAGGATATTAATTTAAAGACTTTGGCAGATATTGAACATTATAATTCAACTTATTATAGTGAATGGTTTAAAAAGAAAACAGGGGTTTATCTTACTGAATATATACAGAAATTAAGAATACAAAGGGCAAAAGAACTTTTAAGAGATACTGACTTAAACTTAATTCAAATTGCAAATGAAGTTGGATATAATTATAACTCATCACTTACAAAAGTATTTAAGATACATGAGAAAATTACTCCTTTAGATTATAGAAAAAGAATCAGAAGAATGAATAAGAAATAACTTGATTTAGGATAAGAAATTTATTTTATTTAACATATAATATAAGTTAATAATATAGAAAAAGAGATCTATTTAAGACAATAGTTCTTTGTTTTTATATATTATTTTAAAACTAAAGCGTTATATAGGAGTGTGTTATAATGGCAACTTTTGAAGATCTTATGAAGTTAGATATTAGAGTGGGAGAAATAATTAAAGTAGAATTTTTTGAAAAAGCAAAAAAGCCTGCTTATAAATTATGGATTGATTTTGGTGATGAAATTGGAGTAAAGAAGTCAAGTGCTCAGATTACTAAATGCTATAACAAAGAAGAGCTTATAAACAAACAGATTCTGGGTGTAGTAAATTTCCCAGAAAGACAGATAGCCGATTTTATGTCAGAAGTATTAGTACTTGGAATTTATGCTGAGCAGGGAGTCGTATTAATTCAACCAGAGCAGGGCGTTAAGAAAGGTGATAAGTTAGGATGATAAAATGATCTATGATATAAGAAAAGCCTCTATAAAAGAGGCTTTCACTTGTATAAAAAATAGGTTAGGAGAATCGGTTATGAACAAAAAACTATTAACTATAATACATCATATGAATATATATAAGTGTTGTTACACATTTTGTTAAAAGCTAGCGGATAACGCATTTTTCAGAAATGAAAGATGTGTTTTTTTTATACGTTGATAAAGATATCTTAAAAATAGGATCAAAAAATATCAAATTATTTTCTGAGTTTTGTTGACATTAATTTCATAGTTGCATATAATGAACATATGAACAAGTATTCATACGTTTGTAGATGAGGGAGAAGATTTTATGGAAGAAAAAGAAGTTATTCAAAGCTGTAATTGTACAGTAATTCATGAGGATATAGTTACTAGAGTTAAGGATTGTATACCAAAAGAAGAGGTTCTATATGACTTAGCTGACTTATTTAAGATATTTGGTGATACAACAAGGATAAAAATATTATGTGCTTTATTTCAAGCCGAGATGTGTGTGTGTGATATAGCAGCATTACTTGGTATGACTCAATCAGCTATTTCTCATCAATTAAGAGTTTTAAAACAATCTAGACTTGTAAGATACAGAAAAGAAGGAAAGGTAGTCTATTATTCCTTAGATGACGAACATGTTAAAGGAATATTTAATCTTGGATTAACTCACATAGAAGAGAAGTAATTATTTATATTAGGAGGAGATTCCATGGATAAAGTAGTTGAGAAAAACATTAAAAGTGATTTTAAAGTAGTTAACAAAGGTGTAGAAAAACAAGATGATAAACTAATAAAAAAAGAATTTATCCTTAATGGTCTAGATTGTGCAAATTGTGCAGCTAAGATAGAAGATAAGGTATCAAAAATAGCTGGAATTGATTCAGCTAACGTAAATTTTTTGACTAAGACTCTAACAGTAGAAATAAATGAAGGTGATAGAGCTAAGGAATTAGTTTCAGAAATTAAAGAATTAGTTCCTAAAGTAGAATCTCATGTAAAAGTTGTTGAAGTTGGAAGTAAGAAGAAGGAATCAACAAGTCATTCTCATCATCATGAACATGGAGAGGAGCATGACCATGAACACGACCACGATCATGACCACGATCATGACGGACATGATCACGAACATGGAGAGGGAAGTAAAAAAGAAATAATTAAGTTTGTTATAGGAGCTGCGATATTTGGAGTTGCAAGTATAGCAAAATTTTCGCCTATTACTGAATTAATATTATACGTTATAAGTTATATTATTGTAGGTGGAGAGATTGTTTTAAGAGCTCTAAAGAATATACGTAGAGGGCAAGTATTTGATGAAAACTTCCTTATGAGTATTGCAACTATTGGAGCTTTTGCAATAGGTCAATATCCAGAGGGTGTAGCAGTTATGTTATTCTATCAAATAGGAGAGATATTCCAAGGTATAGCTGTTAATCGCTCAAGAAAATCTATTACTTCACTTATGGATATAAGACCTGATTTTGCTAATATTATGGTAGGAGATGAACTAAAGAAGGTGTCTCCAGAAGAAGTTCGTATAGGTGATATCATAGTTGTAAAACCAGGTGAAAAAGTACCTTTAGATGGAAAGGTGATTAAAGGAACTTCTATGGTTGATACTTCTGCATTAACTGGGGAATCAGTTCCTAGAGAAGTTGAAGCAGGAGATAATGTTTTAGGTGGAGTAATCAATAAAAATGGTCTTTTAACTATTGAAGTTGAAAAAGAATTTGGAGATTCTACTGTAGCTAAAATATTGGATTTAGTTCAAAATGCAAGTAGTAAGAAAGCACCAACAGAGAAGTTTATAACAAAGTTCTCTAGATATTACACTCCAGCTGTAGTTTTTGCAGCAGTGGCATTAGCTATAATTCCACCACTTGTAATTCAAGGTGCAACTTTTTCAGATTGGCTTTATAGAGCATTAGCATTTTTAGTTGTATCTTGTCCTTGTGCCTTAGTAGTATCTATTCCACTTGGTTTCTTTGGAGGAATAGGTGGGGCTTCAAAGAATGGTATACTTGTTAAAGGTGGAAACTACCTTGAAGCACTTAATGATGTAGAAATTGTTGTATTTGATAAAACAGGAACTCTTACTAAAGGCGTATTTAAAGTAACTGAAGTTAAGCCGCAAGAAAATACTACTAATGATGAATTGATGTATTATGCAGCTCATGCTGAAAGTTATTCGAATCATCCAATAGCTACTTCAATATTAAATGCTTATGGAAAAGACATAGAAAAAGAAGTTGTTGAAAATTATGAAGAAGTCTCTGGACATGGTGTTAAAGTAAGTATTAAAGGAAAAGAAGTTTTAGCTGGTAATTATAAGCTTATGTATAAAGAAGGTATAAACTACAATGAAGTTGAGACAATAGGGACTGTAGTTCATATAGCTATAGATAAAGAATATTATGGATATATAGTAATATCTGATGAAGTTAAAGATGATTCAGCCAAAGCTATAAGAGATTTAAAAGCTTTAGGCGTAAAGAAAACAGTAATGCTTACAGGAGATAATAAAGCAGTAGGCAAAAAGGTTTCTAAAGACTTAGGACTTGACGAAGTTCATGCTGAACTTTTACCAGATCAAAAGGTTGAAAAGTTAGAATTATTAGATAAACAAAAATCCTCTAAAGGCAAGTTAATATTTGTAGGAGACGGAATAAACGATGCTCCAGTTTTAGCTAGAGCTGATATAGGTATAGCAATGGGTGGTGTTGGATCAGATGCTGCAATAGAAGCTGCTGATGTAGTTATAATGACTGACGAACCATCAAAAATTGCAGAAGCAATAAAAATAGCTAAGAAAACAAGAACTATAGTAATGCAAAACATTATCTTTGCCCTAGCAGTTAAAGCAATTTTATTAGTACTTGTAGCTATAGGATTAGGAACTATGTGGGAAGCTGTATTTGGAGATGTAGGAGTAACTCTTCTTGCAGTATTAAACTCCATGAGAGCCATGAAAATTGAAAAGAAATAGTTATATAAATGCAGTCATTTAAATAGTGGCTGCATTTTTAGTATGTAGTTTACAACCTGTTAAAAAAGGATAAAAGGGGACCCCGTTATTTAGATAAATTTATTAATAAACAAATAAGCTTGTTCACAAAAAATTAATATTTATAAAATATTAAGAAAAATGTAAGAAATACATCCGCCAACTTTCGCAGTATATAAGGAGTGGTGGCATTTTTAAGAAATTGTAAAGGATTATTAATGGAATGAATTGACATTGGCTATTATAGGGACAAGTGTTATTATGATATTAGTTTACTGATAATCGAAAGGGGAAAGTGTTACTTATTAAGATAGTAATGCTGGTATGAAAATGAAAAAGAGAGTAATATCTGGTTTAATTACGACATCATTAATATTAGGAATAGGAACACAAGCGTGGGCAGAGCCTATAACGCAAGAACAGCAACAAGAGATTAATGACAAAAGTGCAAAGGCTGACATTGCTAAAAGCAAATATGCTGAATTAAAAAATAAAGTTGATGAATTGGATGCACAAATACAACCAATAGCAATCGCATTAAACGATAATAATACTAAAATTAGTAATACAAATAGAGAAATCGATAATACTAAAAAAGACATTGAAAAAAGTAAAAAAGAATTAGCTGAAAAAGAAGAGGTTTTTGGAGCTAGAATGAGAGCTCTATATAAATCAGGTGGACAAGAAAGCTATATAGGAATTCTGTTAAGCGCTAACAGTTTAGGAGACTTCATATCTAAGGCTCAAGCAGTTGGTAAGATAATGAGTTTAGATAAACAAATTATAGACGAGCTTGAAGCTAAACAAAAAGAATATGATGATCATATTGCAACACTTAAAACTAAGATTCAAGAACTTGAAGACTTAAATAAAGATAATAAAGTAAAACTAGACGAGCTAAATGTTAAAAAAGCAGAACAACAAGTGTATGTTGATCAAGCTAAAGTAGAATACGATAAAATAGCTGGTGATTTAGCTACTACTGAAAGAAACTTATATAGACCATTTGCTAACATAGTAAATAATTCAAGTAGTACAGTTGATGATTTAAACAATGCTATAACTACTCTAAGAGCATTAAGAAAGAGTGTTAAAAGCTCTACTGTTGACAATGAGTTATTTGACTTAATTGAAAAAGCTAAAAGCCTAGTTTCACAAAAAACAGCACCTACTATGAGTAGAGGTGGAAATGGTGGCAATGTATCAGGATCATCATTACTTTCAGTTGCATATAGTAAATTAGGAGCTACATATGTTTATGGAGCTACAGGTCCTAACGTGTTTGACTGCTCTGGATTTACACAATATGTATTTAGACAAGTTGGTGTATCTCTATCAAGAACAACATTTACTCAAGTTAATGATGGTGTACCAGTAAGCTACTCTAACCTTCAAGTAGGAGACTTAGTATTTACAAGTCCTGGACATGTAGGTATATATGTAGGTAACGGACAAATGATTCATTCCCCTCAAACTGGAGATGTAGTTAAGGTATCTAATATTTGGTCTTTCTACGCTGCTAGAAGAGTAATGTAATAAAAATGAATAATGTGGTTTTGGAATGAGATTCAAAACTGTTAAAGCTGATAAGGTTGAAGTTTATAACTTCAACCTTATTTTTGTATATGCTAGAATATTAATAAAAGTGATTTGAAATATATCAGAAAGAGAAGTGAATATTATGAATAACAATTTTGAAATAATAGAATTAAAAGAACTTACAAGTGAAACTCTAGAAGAGCTTTCATTATTATTAATGGATGTAGTTAATTCAGGAGCTTCAATTGGATTTTTAGCACCATTGAGTTTAGAGGTTGCAAAAGAGTATTGGAGCAAGGTTTTACATGATGGGGTTATACTTTTTGTTGTAAAAGTTGATGGAAGGATAATTGGAACTATACAGCTACATTTATGCATGAAGCAGAATGGAAAACATAGAGCAGAAATAGCTAAACTTTTAGTACAGCCTAATTCTAGAAGAATGGGAGTTGGAAAAACTCTTATGGAAGCGGCAGAAAAAAGAGCAGTTGAAGAAAAAAGAAGCCTTATAATATTAGATACAAGAGCAGGTGAAGTTTCTAATTTATTATATAAATCAAAGGGTTATATTGAAGCAGGAAGAATACCTAAATATGCGGAATCTACTGAAGGTGGGTTACATGATACAGTTATTTATTATAAAATTATAGAATAATTGCATTATATATAGAAAAGATATGGTAAAAAGATTATAAACTCCGTACTTGATTATATAGAAAGTATTATAATTAAGGGGGAATAATCATGGTTGAAGCTATAGAGACGTCTTTATATTTAATAGTTAAATATAAAGCTGGACTAGATAAGGAAGGAAAGGATATTTTTAGAAACTTAGTTTTTAGAAACATTAATCCAGATTCTTCATATGAGGACTTATATGCTGTAGGAGATAAAATAGGAAGAGCTTTAGGAACTCAGATATATAGCATTTCTAAAGAAACCACTCATGAATTAATAAATATTTAAAAATTTATAAAAAGCAAAAAGCTTGAAATGTAGTGATGGCCTAGTTTAGGAGTCACTACATTTTTTATTTACCTATATTTACCACGCAACATTGTAGGTTTTTGCATATATATAGAATTATACAGAGAAAAATGTATTAATTCTTATATTTAAGGAGAAAAACAATGATTTTAAATATAAAAAAAATAAACAAAGAGATATTAAGTTATGGATCGTTATATTTATATTGATGATCTTGTATCCCGTTGTAAATCTGGAGACAAAGAAGCTAAAAATATATTAGCTGAGGAATACTATGATATGGCAAAAAACTTGACTAACCAATATGTAAGAAAAAATACAATCAAGGAATATGAAGTAGATGAAATAATAAATCAATGCCTATTTAAAGTAATTAGATCTGTTGATAAGTATAGATTAGGAGAAAAAACTTTCACTGCTTATGCAGAAAAAGTCATAAGAAATTGTCTCGAGGATATAGGTAGAAATGTTGGAACCTTGGCGAAAACTAATGGTCATCAAAGCTTAATCATGGATGATATATTTGTAAGAACCTTGTCAAATAAAATTGATTCTATCGAAGATAAAATTTATAAAAAAGATATTTATAAAGCTTTAGAAATAGTTTTAAAAAGATTAACTGAAGAAGAATCAGAATTAATAGATTTTATATTCTTCAAAGATAAAACAGTAAAAGCCTATTCAGATTATAAAAATGTTCCTTATATGCATGCAATAAGATATAGAGATAAGACTCTTTATAAATTAAAAGTTCTATTACAAGAAGAAGGATATACAGAAATTTGAGTAAGGTAAAAGAGAGATAGCTATGGATTTTATAGCTATCTCTTTTTATGAATATTATTATATTTAATACGTAAAATAAAAACGAAAGGTGTGTGAAAAATGAGAAGATTTATTAAGGTATTTCTAATTATTTTATGTTTATCTTTTAATATAGTTACAAGCAAATCTGCTTTTGCAGTTAGTAATGTATTTAAACAAGGAATTTATACTTTATCAGATCTTAATATATCAAAGTCTGGTGTGTTCACTATTCAAAACGTTTCAACAGCAGATAAAATGTACTTATATATCTTGGATGAAAATTTAGTTATAGTAGAATCTATACGTCTTTTACCAACTATACAAAAGCTTGATACAGTGCCACTAAAATCTAGTTATACTATTTTGGTTGTTGGCAAAGGGCAGGTATATCTAAGTCCTAAAGAATAAAGGAGTAATATAATGAAGAAGTGTATCGTTTTATTTTTAATTTTTTTATGTCTATTTTTTAATATAAATCTCTCAAAGCGTGTATTTGCAGTTGAAGCAAGTTATAAAGAAGGAATATATAATTTAGCTGATTTTAATATTTCTGAAGGCAACATATACTCAGTTAATAATATTTCAAAAACAGATCCAGTTCTTGTACTAATTTTTGATAAAGAATATATTCCGATTCAACATATAGAACTTGACCCTAATTCAACTAAAATAGATACAATCCCTATGAAACCAGAATATTTACTTGTGGTAACAGGTAAAGGAGAAGTAACAATTACTCCAAAACAAACCAAAACAAATTAGTCACTAAATACAAATATCCTAAAACTCAGAACTGAATTTTAGGATATTTTTTCTTTATTTAATATGAATAAATTGGAATGTGGTATAATTAGGATAATTCAATAAGTAAAAGAGGGGGTTTAGTATGGATTTTAAAACTTGGAATAAACATTTAAAAGAATTGAGGGAAATAATTCTAAAAAAAGATAAAGTTGAGGAAAGTAAGGCTTTAGCTAGGATGGTACATTCTATGGTACACTCATCTTATGTATCAGGAACTGATGAGAAAACTTTTGAAGATGAGCTTTTAGAAGACTTAGAGGATGAAATATTTAGAACTTCAATTAATGAAAAAGGACGTACTATAGCATATGGATTATGGCACTCTAGTAGAATTGAAGACATAACAATGAATTTATTAGTTGCAGGAGATGAGCAAGTATTTAATTCTGGAAATTGGAAAGAAAAAATAAATACTGAAATTATTGACACTGGAAATGCTTTAAGTTCTGAAGAGATATTAGAGTTTAGCAAAAATATAAATATACAAGAGCTAAAAAACTATAGAATAGCTGTAGGTAAAAAAACAAGGACAATCATAGGAAACTTAGCTAATGAAGATATGAAAAGAAAGTTTGATAAAGAAAAATTACAAAGGATTATAGATGAAGGAGCGGTTCTAGATGTGGAAGCTTCAAATTGGCTCATAGATTTCTGGGGAAGAAAAAATGTGGCAGGTATCATATTAATGCCAGCAACAAGACATAATATGGTACATATAAACGAATCTTTAAGTGCCAAAAAAAAAAGCATTTCTAAAAGATAAAGGAGGATTAACATGAATCAAACAATTAAAGATTTACTAGAAAGAAGAAGTATAAGGAAATACAAATCCGAACAGATTTCAAATGAAGAGTTAGATATAATTCTTAAAGCAGGTAGCTATGCTCCAAGTTCTATGGGAAAGCAAAGTGCCATACTAATTGCAGTTCAAGATAAAGAGACTATTGAAGAGTTAGAAAAGTTAAATGCAAGCTTTAGCCCAAATCCTAAGAGCAAACCTTTTTATGGAGCTCCTACGGTTGTTCTTGTACTAGGGGATAAAAACAATAAAAATAATATAAAAGATGGAAGTTTATGCATGGGTAATATGATGAATGCTGCACATTCACTAAATATAGGTTCTTGTTGGATTAACCGTGTTTATGAGACATTTGAATCAGAAGAAGGAAAAGTTTTGTTAAAAAAATGGGGAGTTGATGGGGAGTATAGTGGAGTTGGAGCTTGTATTCTTGGTTATCCAGACTGTGAACGTCCTAATCCTGCGGTTAGAAAAGAAAATTATATATACTATATTAAATAAAAAGAGAGTAGAATCTATTGCACTTGTTAAATAAATTAGTGTAGTAGATTTTTTTCTTAAAAAGTCTTGACTTGGAGTTAACTCTAAATAGTAGACTTAATTTAAGTAATGGTTAGAAGAAATTAAGTTACCTGTATATCTAATCAGAATTTGATAAAACATATAATAGGGTTTAGAAGAATTTTATAATAATTAAATTTGTTTGAGGAGAGGATTAAAACATGGAATATATAAAGTTTGGTAATACAGGAATGGATGTTTCAAGACTTTGTCTTGGATGTATGAGTTTTGGAGATTCTGAAAAGTGGATTCATCAATGGGTTCTTAATGAGGAGAAAAGTCGTCCTATAATAAAGAAGGCTCTTGAATTAGGGATTAACTTTTTTGATACAGCTAATGTATATTCAGGGGGAACAAGTGAAGAGATTCTTGGAAGAGCCTTGAAAGATTATGCAAATAGAGATGAAATAGTTATTACAACGAAGGTGCATGGACAGATGCATAAAGGACCAAATGGTTCAGGCCTTTCTAGAAAAGCAATTATGAGTGAAATTGATAAAAGTATTAAACGTCTAGGAACGGATTATGTAGATCTTTATATAATTCATAGATGGGATTATAATACACCAATTGAAGAGACTATGGAGGCATTACATGATGTTGTAAAGGCTGGTAAGGCAAGATACATAGGGGCTTCTTCTATGGCAGCATATCAATTTCAAAAAGCTTTGTATGTAGCTGAGAAAAATGGATGGACTAAGTTTGTATCTATGCAAAACCATTATAATCTTTTATATCGTGAAGAAGAGAGAGAAATGATGCCTCTTTGTATAGAAGAAAAAATAGCTATGACTCCATATAGTCCACTTGCAGCAGGCAGACTTACACGTGATTTGGCTGAAAAAACATATCGTTCTGAAACAGATGAAATTGCCAAGTTTAAGTATGATACTACAGCAGATACTGATAGATTAGTGGTAGAAATAGTTGCAGAGATTGCTAAAAAACGTGGTGTTCCAAGAGCTCAAATAGCACTTGCTTGGCTTCTTCATAAAGAACCTATTACAGCTCCAATAATTGGTGCAACTAAAATATCTCATCTTGAAGATGGAGTAGGGGCGTTAGATGTTAAGCTTACACCAGAAGAAATTTCATTATTAGAAGAACCATATGTGCCACATGCAGTAACCTTTGTCAAATAAATTGTATTGATGGTGCTATAGAAATGTTTTTATAGCCCTTCTTTATTTTAAAATATTTATGGAAAAAATATACGGAGATTTTAATATGGAAATAAGGGTATTAAAGTACTTTTTAACAGTAGCAAGAGTAGAGAATATAACTAAAGCAGCAGAGCTATTACATATTACACAACCAACATTATCACGTCAATTAATGCAATTAGAAGAGGAATTAAGAACACAGCTATTTATAAGAGGAAAAAATAAGATAGCTCTTACTGAAGATGGAATGCTTCTTAAGAGAAGAGCAGAAGAAATTATTGATTTAGCTGATAAAACAGAAAGAGAGTTTAGTGAGCAAGATGATTTAATTGGCGGAGAGGTATTTATAGGAGCTGCTGAAATAAATTCAATGTATGTATTATCAGATATAATTCAAGGATTCAGAGAGAAATATCCGAGAGTTAAATATAATTTCCATAGTGGTAATGCTGATGATGTAAAAGAAAAAATGGATAAAGGATTAATTGATATAGGTCTACTTCTAGAACCTGTAAATATTGAAAAATATGATTTTATAAGGCTTCATCAGAAAGAAACTTGGGGGATTTTAATGAGTAAAGACAGTCCTTTAGCTCAAAAAGAATATATAGAAAAACAAGATTTGATTGGAATACCTATAATAAATACAAAACGTGCAATTGTTCAAAATGAAATAGAAAACTGGTTAGGGGTAGATTTTGAAAAACTAGATATCGTTGCAACCTACAATCTTATTTATAATGTAGCTATTCTTGTTGAGAAAGGTTTTGGCTATGCTATATGTCTAGAAAGATTAGTTAATATTAATGATGAAACAAAAACCTGTTTTAAACCTTTTTATCCTGAGTTACAAACAGGCTGCGTTATAGCATGGAAGAAACATCAAGTTTTTTCCAAGTCTACAACTAAGTTTATAGAACATATTAAGGATGCTTTTAAAGCATAATTAAACAAAGAATATATTGTGAATCCATTACTGATAAAAGCTGTACATTTATTTATGTACGGCTTTTATCATGCCTTTTAAGCATTAATGCTGATGAAATATAAGCATTAGACCCAAAGTAAATAAGATGTTAAATTGTAAATTAGATAGACAACTAATGAAAGTGAGGTAGACTTATGTTTTCAAATCAAGATCTTAAAAAATTAATTATCCCTTTATTTATGGATCAGATTTTAATCATAACTGTTGGGATAATTGGTACTATGATGGTTTCTTATGCTGGTGTAGCAGCAGTTTCAGGTGTTTCACTAGTTGATATGATAAATATGCTATTAATTAACGTACTTGCTGCTTTAGCTACAGGTGGAGCTGTGATTGTTTCTCAGTATATTGGCAAAAAAGAAAAAGATAATGCACGTAACGCTGCTAGTCAGTTAATTACTATTACTGTAGTTATTTCTACAGTAATAATGTTATTAGTAGTTTTGTTTAATAAACCATTACTAAGCGTTCTTTTTGGAAATATAGAAGCTGATGTTATGGAGGCTGCAATTGTATATTTTATTATTTCTGGATTATCCTATCCGTTTCTAGCAATTTATAATTCATGTGCTGCTTTATTTAGATCTATGGGGAATTCTCGTGTTCCTATGATTGTTTCTATAATAATGAATGTAATTAATGTTATTGGAAATGCTATTGGAATATTTGTGTTTCATGGTGGAGTTATTGCTATAGCAGTTGCAGCATTAATTGCTCGTGGAATTGCAGCATTAATTATGATGTACAAGTCTCTAAATAAGAAAAATGATATATTTGTAAGTTTTCCTGAGATTTTTTCATGGCAAGGAAGTATGATAAAACGAATTTTAAATATTGCAGTTCCGAATGGATTAGAGAATGGGATTGTTCAATTAGGGCGTGTTCTTTTAGTTAGTATTATTTCATTATTTGGTACAACTCAGATTGCAGCAAATGGAATTACTAATAGTTTAGTTGGAATTTCTATAAGTTTTGCAAGTGCTATGAATTTAGCTATAGTTACAGTAGTTGGACAATGTGTTGGTGCAGGGGAATATAATCAGGCTAGTTATTATACTAAGAAACTTACAAAGGTTACTTATATTGCAACCTTAATTATAAGTTTAGCAGAGATTGCTTTGCTCCCATGGATTTTAAATTTATACACTTTATCTGATGAAGTAAGCAGACTGACCTATATACTTGTAATAATTCATAATGTATTTGCTATATTCTTATGGCCTCTTTCATTTACTTTTTCAAATTCTTTACGTGCAGCAGGGGATGTTCGTTACACCATGTTGGTTTCAATTGGGTCTATGTTTATACTACGTATAGCTCTTGGGTATATATTAGGAGTTGTATTTAATATGGGGGTTATTGGGATATGGGTGGCAATGAGATTTGACTGGATGCTTCGTGCAATCATTTATATTGTGAGATATAAAAGCGGAAAATGGAAGAATTTTAAAGTGATATAAAAAATAAATTGTTTTTATAAAAGTTATTGACTTGGAGTTAACTCCAAATAGTAGACTAAATTTAAAGGTAATAACAAAAAATATTTTTGGAGGATTATTTAATGAGTACTGAAGAAATGATAGTTATGGATATAATAATTACTGCTGGAGAAGCTAAAGCGTACATGTATGAAGCACTTTCTAAAGCGAAAGAAGGAAAGTTTAAAGAGATAGGTAATCTAATTGAAAAGGCTGAGGGAGAATTAGAAAAAGCACATAATGTACAAACTTCCTTGTTAACAAAAGAGGCAAATGGAGAAAATGTAAATCTTTCAATGTTATTTATACATTCGCAAGATCATTTAATGACTTGTATATCAGAAAAGAATTTAATAGAAGAGATAATTGAACTTAGAAGAGAATTGCAATAATTAATAAATATGAGGTGAAGGAAAATGACTATCGCAGAAGTAAGCAAAATGTATGAGCTTTCACAAGATACAATACGTTATTATGAGCGTATTGGATTACTTCCAAGTGTAAATCGTAAGAAAAATGGAATAAGAGATTTTACTGAAGAAGATTGTAAATGGGTAGAATTTATAAAATGTATGAGAAGTGCAGGACTTCCAATTGAAGCTTTAATAGAATATGTTAGACTATTTGGACAAGGTGATGAAACTGTTGAAGCTAGAAAAGAGCTTTTAATTGAACAACGAGATTTACTTAAGTTAAAGATGGAAGAAATGCAAAGAACAGTAGAAAGATTAAGTGGTAAAATCGAAAGATATGACCAAGGATTATATAAAAAAGAAAAATCATTAAAGAAGACAGAAAACTAAAAGAACCTCTATACAATAGTATAGGGGTTCTAAGCATTAGAGGAGATGGTATTTTTATTATAAGATTTAGTTTTAATATATTATATGTAAAAAAAATATTGATGTTACAATTTATATAAATATAAGCGTTGAAGATTAATGCGTGACGTTATGCTTAATTAACTCCATAAAGATTTTGGGAGTTACTACTCTTATTTTAGGATTTTCCTTTAATTTATTAATTACTTTTTCAACATCTTCTAAGTTTTTACTCCATGCATGGACATAAACAAAGGTATAGCTTTCAGGAATTGAAATATTTGTTTGTTCTAGAGCATTAACCCTATAATTAACTTTTTCAATTAAGTCATTCTCATCCTCTAGGTTTTTCCAAAGTATATCTCTACAAGATACTATAGGTTTATTATTAGACCACAAAATCTTTCCTTGATAGTTATTATGTTTATGATAATCTAAATAAAATAACCCTTGAATATTATCTTTATAAGTAAATTTGTTCCAAAGCTCAGTATCGTAAAATGAGGAATCATCGATTATTGATACATAATTCTGATTCACATTATCCATGTAATTATTTAATTCATCTATATAAGGAATTAAACTTTTTGTATCAAATTTACTAGGATACATATATCCATTTCCAGAAGGAGAAACGATAAAATAATCATTATAATTGCTTGAGTTTGCACTTTTATAATACATATTAAGAACAGTTGGGGCTAAATAATATATAGAAGGAGTAATGGACCAACCCATATTGAAAGAACCTCTCAAACTTGATCCATACCAGTCTTTAGAGCTATAGTTGTTTCCAAGAATCCACTGCTGATTATCACCATCAGACATTACAAAGGTAACGTAATGGACATTTTTTTCTTCTAAAAACTCTGGGGAAGATTTTTGATTTATAGGAGTTGATTTAAAAGAACTAAGTACACTTAAGTTATATGACCAGTCCGAAGCTACAATACTCACTCCATATTTTGAAGCAGTACCTACATTAATAAATTCATCTGGCCCCCAACCTAAACAGGTGGAGTTTTTGTTAGCATTAGAAAATATTTTATCCCTTAGAGTGGTATTAGTAACATCTTCTTCATAGAAAACTAAAGCTTTGGAAAGTATAGCATAATCTCTTAAGGCGGAGTCCTTATCAGGGGATAATTGAATTAAAAGAGAGTGGTTCAAGCCTTTATCCCACAAGTTATCATATGCCCAGGTGTTATCAGTGTTTCTACAATCACCAATTAGATTAGTAATTCCGTGTAGATTTACTTCATTTTCAATATCTTCATTAATGACTATAGAATTTTTTAATGCTGCAAGAGAGCAGGCGTTATTTATTGAGGGGTCCATAGAGCTTTTATGACTAAATAATATATAACCATCTACATATTGTTTAAATTTATCTACTAATATCCAAGGGTCAGAAATAATTTCGTAGTTAACATTATAATTACTTTTCAAGTCATCTAGCCAGATTTGATAATCTGGCTCATTAGAATTTAAAGTATATATTTGAGTAGAAGATTTATTGTTGGCTAGCCCTTGAAGGGAGGCAATCATAGTTTTTTCGCTTGGGGATAATTTATCTAAAGAAATAACATATAGAAACTTAGGAACCTCAGAGTTCTTTATATAGTTTGAGTTTATTGTATTTTTAGAGAAAGTTTTAATAGAGTGATTAAAAGTTATAGTTTTTATAAAGTCACTCCATTTTGAACTAAAGTTATCATTATTGGTTTTACAGTACTCATAAAAATTTAGCATAAACTTATCTCTTTCAGGATTATGAAAACTATTGATAACATTAGTATTAAACTTGGCTAAAGATAATTGGCGATTTATTATATCAGAGCTAGAGACATTTTTTGCGTTTTTAAACATATCATACATAATCATAAAGGTGGTGGTTCTTCCTTCACCAGCTTTACAATGAAAATGAAGCCAAGAATTTTCATTAATGTTTTTAAAAAAATCTACTGTGTAGTCAACCATGTAATCTGATGGTATTTTGCCATCTGTAACGGGTATTCTCATGTAGGATAGGTTCTTCGAACTAACTAGTGCATCTTCATTTTCAACTTTAGTTACATTAAGTGATTTTGTAGTAGGTTTTTGAAAAGCAATAGTTGAATTTAATTCTATATTTTCAAGTTGATTACTTTCCTTTAATATAACTTCTTCTTTATTTAGGTCTTTGTTTGCATCATTTTTTAAATTAGCCCAGCTAACAGGATATCCATTTATAAAACCATGAGATTCTTGTCTTAAATCTACTATAGTTATAGGAAGGGATGTGTCTAAATAATCTAGCATTAATGGTAGGTTTTGCTCAGAAAATTGTTGGCTTCCTGAGATATTTAACGAAGCTAATCCAGTAAGGTTTAATGATTTATTACTGGACAGATAAGAGATATCAGAAGTTTTTCGTAAATTTCTTGGCACAGTTGTTGTATTTAAAGAATCAAGAACCAGTTGTGCATCGCTATTATCAATGTTAGGTTGAGCTTGCGTACATATAGTAAGTAAGAAGGAGCAAAGAAAAATTAATAGTAAAACTATGTGATGTTTAATAAATCTTCTCATTTTGTATCACCTCTTTTTATAATAAATTATTTTATCTTAAGATAATTTGCATCAATAAAGGCGATTATATACTGGGATTAATATAGTATAATTTAAATAGATTAGCTGATATTTAATTGTTTGGAGGATTATAAGTGATTAGTACAATAATAACTGCTCTAGTTTCATTTTTTAGCACTAATATTGATGATATTTTTATTTTAATGATGTTTTTCTCTCAAGTTAATAAAGACATGAAAGTTAAGCATATTGTCATTGGTCAATATTTAGGAATTGGAGCTTTAACAGCAATAAGTATTGCAGGGGCATTAGGAATATCGATAATTCCACAGGAGTATGTTGGGTTACTCGGTTTAGTACCTATATATCTAGGGATAAAGGAATATATTGAGTATAAAAAAGAAATCAAGAATAACGTTGAAGAAGAGGTTCAAGATACTGAAGAGAATATACAAGAACAAGTAGTTTTGAATCAAGAAAATAAAACCTTAGTATCTATTAGAAAGTTTATTAGTCCAAATATACTAAAGGCAGCAGGAGTAACCATTGCGAATGGTGGAGACAACATTGGTATTTATATACCAGTGTTCTCAAGTATGAAATTATATTCTATATTAATAACAGTTATAGTTTTTTTATTACTTACAGGTGTATGGTGTTTTATTGGTTTTAAATTAGTCGAACATCCTTTTGTTAATAAAAATATTGAAAAGTATAAACATATTTTTGTTCCAATAATATTTATAGTATTGGGAGTTTTAATTATATTGGAAAGTGGAACGGTAGGGTTATTTATTAAATAAATCTAATTTCTATTTAAAAATGTAATTTTATTTAGAGAAGATTTAAGACGGTATCATTAGCTTGTATGGGAAAAGTAAATAAATTATTGTATAGAGTTTGTAATCAATATATTTGAATTAAATGGTATAATTACCAGTAATAAATCTTGAGTATCTTACTTAACAAAAAAGGTGGAGGGTTTTATGAGCTATATTGAGAAGAAGCCTATTAAGAGATCAAAACTTAGATTATTTTTAGGAAAATTATATTATTCAATGAAAAGGTACAAGCAGTGGTATTTTAGTGGGAAAAAGTATTCGAAAAATATTGTTAGTGAGAAATCACCTTATGTTATCTTTGAACATAAAACACCATTATTAAGAAAGCTTAAGAATGTAGATATGAAACTTCAACATAATAAGATAACAAATCTTAGACTTGCTATTGAGAAACTTAATGGAATAGTAATAAAACCTGGAGAAACATTTTCCTATTGGAAGCTTATAGGAAAGGCATCTTATAAAAAGGGATATTTAGATGGACTTATGCTATGTGCAGATGGTAGCTTTAAAGCTGGAGTTGGTGGTGGGCTTTGTCAGCTTTCAAATCTAATATATTGGATGACATTACATACTTCACTAATAGTAACTGAAAGATATAGACATAGTCATGATGTATTTCCAGATAGTAATAGAACTCAGCCTTTTGGTACTGGGGCAACCTGCGCTTATAATTTTTTAGACTTACAAATATACAATAATACAGAACAGGAGTATCAATTAGTAGTTTATTTGACTGATGAACATCTAGTTGGTGAATGGAGGGGCACTGTACCATCAATTAATAAGTACGAAGTGTATGAAAAAGAACATTCAATAACAGCAGGATTATTCGGAGGATATATTAGAAATAACATAATTTATAGAAAAATGTATGATAATATTGGATTGATAAAAGATGAGTATATTGCTGAAAATCATGCTTATATGATGTACAATCCTTATTTGAGTGAAGGAATAAAATAATAATGAAAACCGCTTTAAGATTCCTAGGTGAATAGTAAGGCGGTTTTTTTATTGCTTACTATTCACCTAGGAAATAAAATTCTAAAGTTCCTCTTAATATTTTAGGGGTAAGGATAATGGAGTTTGTTAGATAAGTTTCGGGTTTTGGCTATATAAATGAAGAATTTTACTTTTGTTTAATAAGATGGTGTTAAAGTGAAATACGAAATAATTATGAAGTGAAACTTGCATTTTTCAAATTTTTATAGTGAAAAGCCTTCAATAAAAATATATTTATTTTATTTGTAGAATAGCAGTATTAAAAGAATTATGATATAATAATTAAAATAAAGATGTACTTAAGTTGAAAACAATGAGAGAATATATATTATAATAATGAATTTTATTAAGTGTGTATATTGCATTGTAGATTGAATTTATAATAAAAAGAGCAAAGGTGGCTTTTATAGAGTAATATAGAAAATAAGAAAGAAGCCTTAATATATATTGTTAAATGTTCGTTAAGGTTTGTTTTTTTGTGGTTACAAGTTTATTATTAGCCATTAAACTAAATCTAGCTATAGGCAAAAATTTTAGGAGAGAAAAGGGGCATTTTTATGAAGAAATTTAAAAGAGTTTTGGTAGCAAATAGGGGCGAAATTGCTATAAGAGTCTTTAGAGCTTGTAGTGAGCTTGGAATTAGAACAGTTGCTATTTATTCTAATGAGGATAAGTATTCCTTATTTAAAACTAAAGCAGATGAAGCTTATCTAATCGGTGAGAATAAAAGTCCTGTTGAAGCGTATTTAAATATTGAAGAAATTATAAGCCTTGCGCTTAAAAAGGGTGTTGATGCTATTCATCCTGGTTATGGATTTTTATCAGAAAATCCTGAGTTTGCAAAAAGATGTGAAGAATCAGGTATTGAGTTTATAGGACCAACAGCTGATATGATGGATTCTCTTGGGGATAAGATTAAATCCAAAATAGTTGCAAAGGCAGTTGGAGTTCCAACTATTCCAGGGCATGAAGATGGAGTTAACACTGTCCAAGATGCAAGTGTATTTGCAAAAGAGTGTGGATATCCTATCATGATAAAAGCTGCTGCAGGTGGTGGTGGTAGAGGTATGAGAATAGTTCATAGTGAAGATGAACTTGAGTATGCTTTTAGCAGTGCTAAAAATGAAGCTAAAAAAGCTTTTGGCAATGACCTTATGTTTATTGAAAAATATCTTGAAAAACCTAAACATATTGAGGTTCAAGTATTAGGAGATAAGTTTGGTAATATAGTTCACTTATATGAAAGAGATTGTTCTATACAAAGAAGACATCAAAAGGTTGTAGAATTTACTCCAGCATTTTCTCTTTCTGAAGAAAAAAGAAATGAAATTTGTGAAGATGCTATAAAGATAGCTAAACATGTTAATTATAGAGGTGCAGGTACTTTAGAATTTTTAGTAGATATGCACGGAGATCACTATTTTATAGAAATGAATCCAAGAATTCAAGTTGAACACACTGTATCAGAAATGGTAACTGGTATAGATTTAGTTCAAAGTCAGATTTTAATTGCAGAAGGTTTTCCTTTAAACTCTGAAGAAATAGGTTTATATTCTCAAGATGATGTAAAACCAAGAGGATATTCTATTCAATGTAGAATTACTACAGAAGATCCATCTAACAGTTTTGCTCCTGATACAGGAAAAATAGATGTTTATAGAACAAGTTCTGGGTTTGGTATAAGACTAGATGGTGGTAATGGATTTACAGGTGCTGTTATTAGTCCTTATTATGATAGTTTACTTGTAAAAAATATATCTTGGTCTAGAACCTTCCAAGATGCAATAAAGAAGAGTATTCGTGCTATAGAAGAAACAACAATTTCAGGAGTTAAAACTAATATTGGTTTCTTAATAAACGTGTTAAATCATCCTACCTTCTTAAAAGGAGAATGTCATACTGGCTTTATTGAAGAAAATCCTGAACTTATTTCTATAGAAGCTAAGACAGATGAAGAAAGTAAGATATTAAGATACATTGGGGAAAAGGTAGTTAATGAAACTAATGGAGTTAAAAAGGACTTTGATGTCCCTGTAGTTCCTAAGGTTGAAATTCCTGATAATTTAAGTGGAACTAAGCAAATCTTAGATAATGAAGGTACTGATGGACTTATTAAATGGATTAAAAATCAAAATAAGTTACTTTTAACTGATACAACTATGAGAGATGCTCATCAATCTTTAATGGCTACAAGAGTAAGAACTAGAGATATGTTAAAGATAGCAGATGCAACCTCTGTATATGGGAATGACTTATTCTCTCTTGAAATGTGGGGTGGAGCAACGTATGATGTTGCCTATAGATTCTTACATGAGTCACCATGGGAAAGATTAACTGAACTTAGAAGGAAGATTCCTAATGTATTATTCCAAATGCTTATAAGAGGAGCAAATGCAGTAGGATATAAGAACTATCCTGATAATGTAATTCGTGAATTTATAAGAGAATCTGCAAAAAATGGTATGGATGTATTTAGAATATTCGATTCTCTTAACTGGCTTAAGGGTATGGAAGTATCTATAGAAGAAGTTCTAAAAACAGGGAAAGTCGCAGAAGCAGCTATATGTTATACAGGTGACATCTTAAATGATGAGAAGAGTAAATATAACTTAGATTATTATATAAAACTTGCAAAAGAAATTGAGAAAACTGGTGCTCATATACTAGGAATTAAGGATATGGCAGCACTTTTAAAACCTCATGCAGCCTTTAAATTAGTAAGTGCATTAAAACAAGAAATTAGTATTCCAATACATCTTCACACTCATGACACTACAGGTAATGGAGTGGCTACAGTAATAATGGCAGCAGAGGCTGGTGTTGATATTGTTGATACAGCATTTAACAGTATGTCGGGACTTACAAGTCAGCCTGCACTAAACTCAGTAGTTGCTGCACTTAAAAATACTAGAAGAGATACTGGAATTAACCTTAAAGGAATTCAGCTTGTTTCAGATTATTGGGATGCAGTAAGACCAGTTTATCAAGCTTTTGAGTCTGATTTAAAATCTGGATCTGCTGAAATATACAAATATGAAATACCAGGTGGACAATATTCAAACTTAAAACCACAAGTTGAAAGCTTTGGACTTGACCACAAATTTCATGAAGTTAAAGAAAACTATAAGGTTGTAAATGATATGGTTGGAGATATTGTAAAAGTTACACCATCTTCAAAAATGGTTGGAGACTTTGCTATATTTATGGTTCAAAACAATCTTACTCCAGAAAATATTCATGAAAAAGCAGCACATTTAGCTTTCCCGGATTCAGTAGTTTCTTACTTTAAAGGAATGATGGGTCAACCAAGTGGAGGATTCCCAGAAGAACTTCAAAAGATAGTTCTAAAAGGAGAAGAACCTATAACTTGTAGACCAGGAGAACTACTTCCTCCAGAAGACTTTGATAAGATAGAGAAATATTTAAAAGAAGAACTAGAAATTGAACCTGATAAGAGAGACATATTAAGTTATGCTCTTTACCCAGATGTATTTGAGGAATATGTAAAATACAGAAAAGAGGTTGGAGACTTTACAAGAATGGGAAGTGATGTATTCTTCCACGGACTTTATGAAGGAGAAACTTGTGAAGTAGAAGTAGCTGAAGGAAAAGCTTATATGATAAGACTTTTAAGTGTAAGTAATCCTGATAATGAAGGGAATAAGATTCTTGTTTTTGAAGTTGATGGTAACCGCAGAGAGGTTAAGATTAAAGATAAAAACAACAAGTTTATTCAAGATTTTAACACAATTGAAATGGCAGACCCTTCTGATAGAAAACAAATAGGAGCACCTATTCCAGGAACTATCCTATCAATTCTTGTAGAAGAAGGGGAAACAGTTGCTAAAAATCAAGCAGTTATTATTGTAGAAGCTATGAAGATGGAAGCTAAGGTTACAGCTGCTGTTGAAGGTGTTGTTGGATCAATTATTGCAAAAGAAGGTCAACAAGTTAAAGCAGGTCAATTATTAATAAGCTTAAAATAAAACTAAACTCCTCAGAAGATAAAAAAATTCTGAGGAGTTTTTATTGCATATATTTGAAAACATTGTATAATTAATTTGTATAAGAAAATAAACATGAACGAATATTACATAAAAATATAAACGAAAAGGTGTGTAAATATGCTAAAAGAGGTAGTTTGTAACTAAACTAACTGAATAAAGATTACTAGTGATATATTTAAAAGAATCTTGATTTTATTCAAGGTCTGTTTGTGTATCATAAAATAATCAATATTAAATGAGCATGTTATACCTTATTAGTAAAAGTGGGAGAAGGCCGTGTTCTAAACAGGGTGCTTTTTTATACCTATTTTTACTTCGTTTATATGTGATATTGGATCTTAGTCTATATAAATTTAGACTACTTTAGATTTTCATGTTTATAAATAATGCAATTATAAGGTCGTAAATGAATAGTTCATTTACGACCTTTTTTAAGGATGGTGATTAATTATGACTAATAAAATTTCTTCATATAAAATATATTTATTATTTTCAGCAATAACAGCAATGTGCTTTTCTTCTGTTTTTACAGTGTCTATGGTTTATCATATAGAGAAAGTACACTTAAATCCCCTTCAACTTATACTTGTTGGCACAACTTTAGAAGCTGCTTGCTTCATATTTGAAATTCCAACAGGAATAGTTTCAGATGTTTATAGCCGTAAGTTATCCATAATAATAGGTACCACTTTAATAGGACTTGGATTTATGATAGAAGCCTCAATACCTAAATTCATAATTATTATCATATCTCAAATAGTATGGGGAATAGGGCATACATTTATTAGTGGATCAATTGATGCATGGATAGCAGAAGAAAGTAAGGGAGAAGATTTAAATAGGGTTTATATAAAAGGTGCGCAAGCAGGACAGATTGGCTCAGTTGTAGGAATAGTTTTCAGTACAATTTTAGGCAATTTTTCTGTGAGAATTCCTATTGCTTTAGGAGGCGCTATATTTATAATATTTTCTATATTTTTATGGATTTATATGAAAGAGGGAAATTTTACTCAATCTGCGCCAGATGAGTTAAATACATTTAGAAAGATGGGTTATACTTTTAGATCTAGCGTAAAGTTTATAAAAAGTAAACCAATAATAATGCTTCTTTTATCAGCAACTTTATTCTATGGACTAGCTAGTGAAGGATATGATAGGCTTTACACAGCTCATTTTTTACAAGATACCATATTGCCTAGTATTTGGAATCTAAGTTCAGTAACTTGGTTTGGAATTTTTGGTATAAGTGGAATGTTATTAAATGCTGGGGTTATGCAACTTATAGTAAAGAGACTAGAGAGGGAAGAAAAAATTAATAGTGCTGTAGTATTAATAGGTACGAATATATTTTACATTATATTTATGCTTATATTTGCTCTTACTAAAGATTTTACAATAATGCTTATGGGATATTTACTTACAAACATGTTTAGAACTATAAATGAACCCATATTTAGTGCATGGTTAAATAACCACATAGATGAAAAGGCAAGAGCTACGGTGATTTCTACTAATAGTCAGGTTAATGCTTTAGGTCAAATAATAGGAGGGCCAATCATTGGAATCATAGCCACTAATATATCAGTAAGTATAGGAATAGCATGTACTGCCTTATTAGTTTCTCCTGTAATAATAATATATTTATTAACTATTTTTAGAGATAAAAGAGATAGTTTGAATAGCAAATCTTAAGTTTATTAGGTTTAGTACTAAATTCATTTATAAAGGAATAGAAATTAATATAAAAATTTATGTTGAGGTCATTATGGATATAAAACTTTTATTATTTATTTTTATTCCCATAGTTTTTTTCATTATATATATGTTTTTGGCTCATTTTAAGCAAGGGTTTGAGGAGGACATGAAGCTTACTAGAAGAGGATACTATGTAGTAGTTCTTATATGGACTTCCTTATTTTCAATTTCTTTTTATGAAAATATTAAAGAGTTTACTATTATAGAAGTTAGCTGGTCACCACAGTATAGATTTAATTTTGTATTTTTCTTGGCAGTTATGTCTTTATTAGCTGTGATATGGGACTTTGTTTTTATATCCTGTAGAACTTTAATAAATATAAAATTAAAAAATACAGAATTTACTTTGGATGAGATAAAAAGTGTTAAATATGTTGAAATGCTTCAAGAAAATGAAATAGATACTCTATATGCTGTGCTTAATAGCAAGATTAAAGTACTAAAGTACATTGATACTCGCTTAGAAAATGGATTAGATGTTGATATAAATGAATTATATGAAAGTGTAATAAAAGAATATGCAAAAATTAGAAAACAAATCAAAATATATACATATTATGATAGTGAAGAGGACATTAGCAGAATGCAGAAGGACATTAAGCTTACATTAGAATCACTAAGTTCTATAATGTATTCTATTAATTTATTTGGTTTTTGTAAACCTCAAGAGTTTAGGAAAAGTAAATATATATTTGCAAAACTTAATACCAAATATCTCAATGAGAATATAATTTTTGTTTTAAAAGGAAATTTATTGATAGATAAGGAGCATATAATTATTATTGAAGTAATAAGTTACTTAGAACAAAAATTAGAAATAGAGGTTCTAAAAATGGAGCTTTTTACTAGTCAACATGAGGAGTGATTAATATGGAAAAAGACCGCATAGATATTCTAAAGAAGATTAAAGAAATAGCTGAAAAAAAATCTTCTTATGGAATAAAACAAGTGGAAGCAGAATTTTCAGCTAAGAATAATATAAAAACAGATGAAAAGGCTAGAATAGGCAAAAGAATACTGAAGAACAAAATATATTCTCGTGTTGAATTAATGGAGTAATATATAAAGGGAGTGAACGCAAGTTTACTCCTTTTTATTTGGTCAAAATTAAATTTTTGTTAAAAATAATTACAATAAATATAATAATAGTATATAAATACTAAATATCTACAAAATACATATTTTGTACATAATCATTATAACATAATATTCATATAAAGCCAAATATTAATAAAATATTGTATTATTTTGGGGTATTATGAAATGATTTACCGATATATATATAATTAATTTAAAAATATCCATAAATCTTTATAGCTTTATAGAGACTTAATTAGTATTTGGTCATAAATAAATGCACAAAATATGTATTTTGTTTAAAAGACAAAATACATACAATAGTAAGGGATGTTCTTGGGGGTGAATCATGGGGAAAAAGGAAGAAATTGAGGTTATGAGGGAGATTTTAAATAAGTTAATTATAAATATTAATTTCTTAAATAAATCAGATAGAGATATTCTTCAAGAGATAAGCGAAAAGATGGATAAACTTATAGTAGACTATCTCCAGGAAAGTAAAATAGAGTAATTTCATGTGGAGTGAAGATTATGAAACTTTGTTATAAAAAAGTCGAAGAAAGATATTTAAAAGGGTTAAATAAAGGACGAATAGCAGTATGGGAATGGGATATAGAGAAAGACAAATTTTACTTTTCAAAAAACCTTGAGAATATAGTACAAAAAAAGTTAGAAAACACTAAGAGTTTATTTGATTTCATTAATAAAATAAAAGTGGAAGAAAATAAAATGGACCCTATAAATGAACTAGAATCATTGCTAGATGGAGCTAGTGATTTATATAAAAAAGAATTTAAAATTCAAAATGAAAATGGTGAAGAAATATGGATTTTAATTGAAGGAGATTTAATTAAAAACCATGAAAACAAGATAAAGTTACTAGCAGGGTATATAGAAGATATAACTGATAAGAAAAAATTAAAAGATGATATTGAATATCTATATTATTATGATTCTTTGACAAAACTTCCAAATAGAGCATTATTTAAAGAGAATTTTAAATTATATTTAAATAGATGGAAGCTTAAAAATCAAAAAGGATCTATTATTTATATGGATATAAATGATTTCAAATTGATAAATGATATATATGGACCTAGCTATGGAGATTTGGTCCTAAAAGAAGTTTCTAGAATATTGTGTGAGTCTATTTACGGTAGTGGCAAAATTCACCGTTTGAGTGCAGATGAATTTATAATATTAGTAGAAAACTTCCATGAAGTTGAAGAAATAAATAAGTTGTGTAAAAGAATATTAGAAAGATTAAAGTTACCTTTAAAGATTAAGGAAAAAGATTTATACATAACTGTAAGTTTTGGAATATCATTATTTCCAAAGGATGGGACCAGCATGCTAGAATTATACAGGTATTCAGACTTAGCTTTGGCTCAATCCAAAATGAAGGGAAAAAATTTCATAACATTTTTTGAAAAATCAATGTCAAATAAATATGATAGAAAATTTCTAATAGAGCAAGAACTTAAAAGTGCTATAAGTAATGATGAATTATATATAATGTATCAGCCTCAAGTTAATAGTTTCAATAATAAAACTACGGGTTTTGAAGCTTTATTAAGATGGAAGAGCAAGGAGCTTGGGTTAATTGCCCCAAGTGAGTTTATCCCTATAGCAGAGTCTTCAGGAAGTATTGTAGAAATAGGTGAGTGGGTAATTGATAATGTATGTAAACAGATAAATTTATTAAATAAGTCAGGTTATAACTTCGAGAATATATCTATAAATATATCTCCTATGCAGCTCAATAAAGATTTTATAGATAAACTTATAGATATATGTCAGAAAAATAATACGTCTCCTTCTTTAATCGAGATAGAAATTACAGAAGGAATGCTTATAGATCTTCATAATAATAAAATTGAAATTTTAAATGAGATTATTAAAAGAGGTATTAAGATAGCTGTAGATGATTTTGGAAAAGGATATTCTTCATTAACTTATCTTACGGCACTTCCTATAAACACACTTAAAATAGACAAGTCTTTTATTGATAACATACATATTAATAAGTATAAGGCTGTAGTAAAATGTATTATTGATTTATGCAAATCACTTGAGTACAGAATAGTAGCAGAGGGAGTAGAAGAGAAAAAACAATTGGATATACTTAATGAGCTTGGATGCAATGTCATTCAAGGTTATTATTACAGTAAGCCTTTATTTGAACATGAAATGGAAGGCTTTAATTTAGATGGGATAGCTAAATAGGTATGATATATATTGTAAAAAGGCTTAAAATAGGCGGTACAAGAATGATTAAAAAATATTCTTGTATCGCCTTTATTACATAATTGGGGAGAATATACGAAGTATCAAACGAAGAACTGCTCTATACCATTTTATATTGTTTGTTTCTTCAAGAGTTATTTGTTTACATCTTTCCAATGTTGCCATAAAGTCTGAATATATATCTTTGATACTTAAACAGTTATACATCCAAACACCACATTCAAAGTGCAAATACAGACTTCTATAATCCATATTAATAGTTCCAACTACTGCATATTCATCATCAACAATATAAGACTTTGAGTGAATAAAACCAGGAAGATATTCATAGATTTTTACTCCGCTATTAATTAAGGTTTTATAATATGATCTGCTTACTTCATGAACTGTTCTTTTATCTGGAATATGTGGTGTTATTATTCTAACATCAATTCCTCCCTTTGCAGCTGAAGTTAAAGCTGTAACCATTTCATTACCAATAATTAAATAAGGGGTAGTTATGTACACATATTTTTTTGCCTTGTTAATCAAATTAAGATAAACAATTTCTCCCACAGGCTCTTCATCTAAGGGGCTATCAGTAAAAGGTTGGACATATTCATTTTTATTAAATATTAGCTCTGAAATTAATGGGTTCTTAAATTTACTGAAATCTTCATCAATTCCTTTTTGAAAATCCCATATAGTTAAAAACATTACAGTAAGGCTCCAGACACCGTCACCCTTAAGCATTATAGCAGTATCTTTCCAATGTCCGTATTTTTCATATTCATTTATGTACTCATCAGCTAAATTAAAGCCCCCTGTAAAACCTGTAATCCCATCAATAACAGCGATTTTTCTATGATTTCTATTATTTAATCTAAAAGATATAAAAGGTTTTAAAGGGTTAAAAACTGAGCATTTTATCCCAAGCTTCTCTAATTTTTTGTCATACCCTTCTGGAAGAGTTAAAAGACAGCCAACATCATCATACATTACTCTAACATCTATTCCCTCTTTAGCTTTTTCTATAAGTATATCTAAAATGCTGTTCCACATAAATCCTTCAGTTATAATGAAATATTCTAGGAAAATATAATGTTTTGCCTTTTTTAGTTCTTCAATGAGGACTTTATAGACATCTTCCCCAAGAGGAAAATATTCCACATAAGTATTATCATAAGGTGGACAAAAAGCGTAATCTTTTATGTATGTAGATTGTATTCCTGCAATAGGATTTTTATCCTTAATATCAGCTAAGATATCATCCTTTGAGGATAGAGCCTCAGAGGATTTAAGAGCTATATATTTCATTTTTTTCCTTGTTCGTCTGTTTAGCTTGCTTCCTCCAAAAAACACATAAAATAGACCACCCAAAACAGGAAGAGATAATATAGGAATTATCCATGCAATTTTATAAGCTGGATTACTATTACTGTTGGTAATTGCTAATACGGATAACATACTTATGAATACACTTATTCCATAAAAATAAACAAAGTATTCATCTAACTTAAATACAGCCCATACCAAGACAACAATTTGAACTAAAATAGAGACAAATACAAAAGTAATCCTATGAAGTAATAGTTTCTTTAAAAAATTCACTTTGTTACCTCCTCAAGTGTTCATATCAAAACATATTTCAACCATTTTCTACATTATAATAGATAATTAGCAAGTTGTCCAAAATCTAAAAAATAACTCACTTATTTATATGATAATGAATAAAATATAGTGAAAAAATATATATGGAGGCATTTTAGTGGGATACTACGTTAGAGTTGAAAAAAATGTGAAAATATATGTAGAGGATCTTAATCCAGAAGGGAAAAGAACTATATTGTTTTTACATGGTTGGCCAGGAAGCACTAAGTTATTTGAGTATCAGTTTGATGAACTACCAAAGATGGGATATAGATGTATAGGAATAGATACTAGAGGATTTGGTAATTCAGATAGACCGTGGAGTGGATATGATTATGATCGTTTAGCTGATGATGTTCGCTGTGTAATTGATGCTCTTGAATTAAAGGATATAACACTTTTAGGACATTCAACTGGAGGAGCTATTGCAGTTAGATATATGGCTAGACATGATGGATATGGAGTATCAAAATTAGCTTTAGTTGCAGCAGCTGCACCAAGTCTTATACAAAGAGACAACTTTCCATATGGACAAAAAAAGGAAGTAGTAGATAATATTATCGACGGAACATATACTGATAGACCAAAGATGCTAAAAGGATTTGGAGACTTATTTTTCTTTCAATATATAAGCCAAGGAATGTCAGAATGGTTTTTTAACATAGGATTAGAAGCATCAGGATGGGGAACAGCAATGGTTGCAAAAACTTGGCTAGGAGAGGAGGAGTTATTTTCTGACCTTAAGAAAATTAAAGTTCCAACAGTAATTCTTCATGGTATTCATGATAAAGTTTGTTTCTTTGAATTAGGAGAAGCACAAAAGAAAGCTATTAAAAACTCTAAATTGATACCATTTGAATATAGTGGACATGCGGTCTTCTATGATGAGAAGGACAGATTTAATAAAGAACTGACTAAATTTATAGAAAAGTAAAATAGTTAAAGAGGTACCATAGTATTTGAAAAAATACTATGGTATTTTGGGTATAAAGGATAAAAAATAGTAACAAAATACAACAAAAACTTGACAAATAGCAATAAAATCATTAATATCTAAATATAGAGTAACTTTGAAAGAAGGTATTAAGTTGGAAGAAAAGTTTTATACTATTGACCAAATAGCAGATTTATTAGGTATGCACCATAAAACTATAAGAAAGTTTATAAATGAGGGAAAACTCGGAGCTCGTAAAGTAGGAAAGCAATGGAGAATATCAGGACATGATTTAAGTACATTCATGGAGAAAAATGATTTTTCTGTTAGTAAAGAAGATAAAAAGGAAGAGAATGAATTTGAATTCACTTCAAGTGGTGAAGTTTCGGAACATAATATAAATGTATCTACAGTAGTTGATATTAATAACATATCTCCAGATGAATATATGAGAATATCAAATACATTAGTTGCTATTACAAATAGTAGAGACTCTAAGATTGGAAAAGCTGCAATTAATGCCAAATATTATACTGAAGACAGAAAACTTAAAGTGGTTCTATGGGGTAGTATAGATTTTACTCAGGAAATGTTAAGTACAATAGCACTTCTTACTGAAAATACATAAAAGGATGGAGAGAATTTAAATGAAATACAATGTAGTTGAGAAATTAAATAAAAAATACTTAGAATTTAATGGAGCTTCTAACGAGCAAATTAAATCTGAACAAGACAGCTTAGATATTATATCTAGTTGCTGGGAAGCGGATGTATATAACGTATTACTACATGAGGAAATATTATCAGACGATTTTTTTAATTTAAGAACAAAATTAGCTGGAATGATACTTCAGAAATTTATAAATTATCGTATAAAAATGGTCATTGTTTTAAACAATGAGGATAGAGTAAATGATAGATTTAGAGAAATGATATTAGAAAGTAATAAAGGTAAGGCCTTAGGAGTATTTATGGATAAATCTGAAGCAGAAAATTGGCTTTTAGATATTAAATAAGTATTTAAAAAACCCCGAATACTAGTTGACTAGTATTCGGGGTTTAAATTTTATAAAAAAAGATTGAAAAAAATTACCAAAAAGTAGTAGTTGTGATACAATTAACTTATGTAATTGATTTTAATGTAAAAACAAGGTATATTTAATATTAAAATATTATTTAATATGGGGCGGTTAAGGTGACTTTAAAAACATTGGATGCTAATACAGTATCTCTTATAATTTTAGTGTTTATATTCTTAAATATAAGAAGCAGTTCAGAGAATATTTCAATGCAATATAAATTGTTTAAAGCTATGATTTTAGCCAATATAGGGATGATAATTATAGATGCTTTTGCTTGGAAATTTAATGGACTTAAAGGATCTATGAATTTAACTTTGAATACTGGGTTTAACTTTTTACTTTATGTGCTGGAACCAATTCCACCATCTTTAAGTGTTCTTTATACTAGTTATCATGTTTTTTCTAGTGATGTTAAGGTTAGAGAAAAACAAAAGGTTTTGATGGTGTTTTTCTTATTAAATTTAATGATATGTATTGTAAGCTTATTTACTGGAAGCTTTTTTTATGTTGATCAAAATAATATATATCATAGAGGTCCTTATTTTGTTTTACATGTAGCATATTGTTATGGGCTTCTTATATATTCCTTAATGTATTTAATTAAACATAAGCAGTATATTGAAAAACGTAAGTATATTTCTATGATTGCCTATTTTATTCCAATGGCAATTGGGACAACTATCCAAGTACTTTTTTATGGATACTCCTTAAATTGGGTAGGAATGATGTTATCTTTATTAATTATATATTTTAACATACAAAATAGAGGAATAAATACTGATTACTTAACTGGAATATATAATAGAAGACAACTTGATGAGTACATAAGAGAAAGAATTAGGAATTCAACTGAAAACAAATCATTTTCAGCAATACTATTGGATCTGAATGAATTTAAATCTATAAACGATAGATTTGGACATAAAATTGGAGATGAGGCATTAAAAGATTCAGTTGAGATTATAAGAAGAAGTTTAAATACAGATGATTTTATAGCAAGGTTTGGGGGAGATGAGTTTGTAATTATAACTGACATATATAATGGACAAACTCTTGATAAGGTGGTAAATAGAATCAGAAAAAATGTTGAGAATTTTAATGTAAGTAATTTAAAACCATACAACCTTAACTTTTCTATAGGATACGATATCTATAGCTGTAATTCCAAAATGGAAGCAGATGAATTCTTTAAACATATAGACATGCTTATGTATGAAAATAAGAAAATTTCATATATAGAAAATCATGACTGAGGAGTAATATTTTAATAAAAGGTAGGTGGGATATGAGGAATAAAAAAAATCTTAGTTTACTAATAGTTATTTTTATAATTATTAGTGTGTTTGCTGGGTGTAGGAATAAAGAAGCAGCAAAAATTAACAAGAATATGGATGAAATTATAGAGGAGATTAAAAAAGGTGAATACGGAGGATCATTTACAGATTTAATTTATGTTTCTAAAGATAAAGCAATTCTTCGTGGAGCTGTTGGAATTATGGTTTATGATTTAGAAAAACAAGAAATCTCTAGAGCTTTAGACATAAAAGATATAGATATGAATCATATCCAAGGGTTAGAGACCACTTTTTATGGAGTAGATGAAACTGGTTCAAAAATTATAATGTTTAACACTGCTGATAGTGGGGCTGAAATAAAAAACAAAAACACATATTTATATGATATTGAAAAAGATAAATTGGATTTAATTGATAATAGAAATTTTGAAGATAGGTATGTAGGTATTAAAGAAGGGGATTATAATGTGTATACAAAGTATAGTGAAAAGTATAGTCCTATGGAGTTTGGAAGTTATTATGGAGAAATTGACGATAACACATTATGTTTTTTAGGACATGACAGGAGTGATAAAAAATCTCCTCTTAAGTTACTTATAGTTAATAAAGTCAATAATGAAGAGAAAATTTATGATGTATTTTAATAGGAATATAGAAATATATTATGTAATATGTATATAAAGAAAAAAATAAAAGGAGATGGTTTTAGTGAAAAGGGCAATAAGATATTTAGTTATGACGTTTATGATTTTTTGCTTATCCTTTTTAATATTAAAACCAACTAATGAGGAATCTAAAATCAAATCAAGAATAACTTATAAGTCTTACAAAACTCAAGAAGAAGGAAAAGATAATAACATTTCAGAAGTTATAGATAATACAGACGGAAGAGTAAAAGACATGCCAGTACCAAGTCCAAACCAATCCCTAGGGGCTCAGACCTTGCCTGTACCAAACCCAAATGAAGAAATAGTAATAAGTGAGCTGAAAATTACAGATAATTAAAAGTAATCTCTATAACCAAATTTGTTATAGAGATTATTTGTTACTAAGTTGTTTTTAATATGCCTTTTTTACGTTTTATTTCAATAAAGATGATTGTAATAATAGGTATAATTATTTGAAAAGGAATTACGTAAAATTTATATACTACAGTAGCAAAATTAAGCATTTCCATTGTACTATCAAAAATAAAATATGCAAAATAGCTCATTAATAAACTGGTTGGAATAACTATGGATTTATAGCTTTTAGTATTAAAAATTTTACTTATCCCTTTACAGGTGGCTATTAAGCATACACTTATTTTAACAAATATTGAAGCAACTAAAACAATAGATACTGTTACTTCCATTCGCTCAAAAAAGTCCCCTATATGAATTCTTCCTACAGCAATATAAGAAGGGAAATATAGTGAAGATAATACGTTATTACCTATAAGAACTATATTTCTTATCTGGACTATAGAAATTATAACACCACCTATTAATAAAGCAGAGAATAGTATTTTGTAAGAGGAATTTTTTTTCTTTAAAGAACTAAAAACTCCTAAAAAAACTATAGATTCTGCAAATGGAAAGGTGAAAGCTGAAAAAGCACCTTTAAGTACAGGCAGTAGTCCATTACCTAAGATGGGTTTAATATAATTAAAATGTGATTGTGGGATGGATAAAGCTTGAATGATTAACAATACAATTACACATATGATTAAAAGAACTTTAGAACTTCTGCCAAGGACTTCAATACCGTATTTGGCACTTAATATACATAATACATTTATGAACAGGATAGAAACTATAGATGGAGTCTCTGGAAAGGCAAGAGTATTCATAAAGTCTCCAAAGTTACGTAAAACTAAAGTTCCCAAATGAAAAAAATACCAAGTGTATATTATACAAAAAAAGTTTCCTATCCATTTGCCAAACACTACAGTTAATATATCAAAAAAATCTTTTCCTGGGAAAAGAGATAAAATTCTAGCATAAATAAATATTACAGGAATAGAGAGTACAATAGCAATTAATATAGAAATCCAACTGTCATTTTTTGCCTCGCTAGCAGTTCCTAATATTGCAATACTCCCCAAGAAAAATAAGGTTACTATACTAAACCCTTGGCTATCAGAAATTGTTTCTTTATTCATTATTAAATCCTTTCAACAATTAATTTAACTAGTTGTTCTAATGGTCTAGATGGACTAGGAAGTTTTATTCTTAGGGTTATTAAAACCGATATAATTAAGGATAAGGTTAATATAACTGTGCTAAGATAAAAGTCTTTTTTAAGCCCTTGCTTATAAAGGGGAATTTGATCATTCAAAAATATCAGTATATAAGCTGAAAAAATTACTATTAACACTTAATCACCTACTTTTATTGGTTTAGATGTAACTGCACTATTTTTTATATTAACTTTTGAATTAACTGATATAGTCAACGTTTTAAATGTTTTATCCCAATCATCTTTTACATCATTCCAAGTAGCTGGATTATTTTCATTTAGTTTTGCACCAAAACCTAAAATATCAGCACCATATTCAGATTGAATTCTTTTTATTGAAGAATAGATAGACTTCTGAAGCATATCAGATAATTCATTTTCCAATTCACTTTTACCCTCTTCAGTATAAAATTCATAATCGGATTGTATTTCATCCAAACTTACAGTTGTATCGGTATATATATTAAACTGTAAATTTCCCTTCTCAACACTTGGTTTTATTGTAGTTTTATTTTTGAATATCTCAAAAGTAACAGGAGATTCACTTTCTTTATCTAAAACCAGCAATCCTCCCTTAACCTTATCTTTAGCAAACAATATGTTTTTTGTAGAATTCTCATCAATACAGCCTATAAGTTTATCTTTAGAAAAAATTGCAGAACCATCTACTTGAAGTATATTATCATCATTGTTTTTATTGATTTTTACTGTTGGAAGCCATGTGCTCAAACCATCTTGAGCCAATGTATCAAGTATATCCCATAAGTCTACTACAGGAACATTGGATAAGGTATCTTCGTTTTTTAGAAGCTTTGATAATTCAAAAGATGTATAATTTTCTGTTACTGGTTTTGATTTTAAAACTTCTTTAGCTGTATTTTCTTTTGAGACTAATATATAAGCATCTGTTCTTGTTTCAGCATCTCTACTATACCAATCAAGTATTGCAGAAATGCCATCTCGTGCGATATCTTCACTTATAATTATGCTTTTTGAGTGACTCCAATATAATTTTTTCCCAATAAGAGATATCATGTTTCTACTAATTTCGAACATGGTATCACCAGAAAAGGTTATATATTTGGAGTGCATATTTATGTCCTTTCCTTGTTGTATGTCAATTAGTTCAACTGTAACTTCATATTTTCCATCAGCACCACCTTTATCAATAGCAACACCAGAAACTATGGACATATCGTTTATTTCTCTGTAATTCCAGCAACTACTTAAGTTAGTAGAAATAAAAATAAAGAGCAACAAAATATAGGTTTTTTTATTTATCTTCATCGCCATAACCTGTTTTCCTTTTATTTTTCATACTTAATTTTGAACCAATAATATATTGTTTTACTCCCATATACCACCAGGGAGCTCTAACAACTGAATCTCTTATGTTTTGAAATTTTATTGAACCAACCCTAGTCATATAAGGAACTCCAAAAGAATATATACTCATTAAGTATATAAGCGTAGATATAAGTCCAATTATATATCCATACATGCCAAATAATGATGCTAATATTAAATAAAAGAATCTTAAAAAGATAGCAGCTCCTTTTACTCTAATATTTAAAAGTCCACATATACCGGTTAATCCTACAACAATAACCATAGGAGCGCTAACTATTCTAGCTTCTACAGCTGCTTGACCAAGAACAAGACCCCCAACTATGCTAACTGCCTGACCCATGTTATTAGGTATTCTTTCGCCAGCTTCTCTGAGAATTTCAAAAACTAAAAGCATAATAAAAGACTCAACAACAGTTGGAAAAGGGACCCCTAATCTTGCAGCAGAAATACTTATTAATAAAGGAGTAGGTATCATTTCTTGATTGTAAGTTACAAAAGATAAATAGATTGCAGGAATACTTATGGATAGAATAAAACCTAAAATTCTTAACAATCTATTGAAAGACATAAATACAAAGTTGTTATAATAATCCTCATCAACTTGAAAATATTCAATAAATAAAAAAGGTAATGTTAAAACAAAAGGACTACCATCTACAAAAACAGCAATTCTTCCCTCAAGTAACTTTCCTGCAACTGCATCAGGTCTTTCAGTGCTGTTTATAGTTTCAAAGGGCGATAATGGCAGGTCATCTATGATTTCTTGGATATATTGAGAATCTAACACGCTATTAATTAATATAGAATCAAGTCGTTTTATGAGTTCATTTAAAATTTTACTTGAGGCTATTCCTTCTATGTGACATATGCAAACTCTAGTATTGGTTTCTTCACCAATTTCCCTAAATTGAAACTTTAAATTTGGATTTTTAATCTTTCTTCTTATTAATGATATATTAGTAAGAAGGCACTCAGTGAATCCCTCCCTTGGGCCTCTTAAAACTTTTTCAGAGGTTGGCTCTGTTACTGATCTTGTTTGAAAATTTTTAGAACCTATGATTAAAGCATAGTTAGAATTATTTAATAGAAATATAGTATCGCCTTCTAAAATGGAATCAACTATAGAATCAAGACTATTACATTCTTCTAATTCATTTGAAGTAACAATTTGATTTTTAAATATTTTAAATATATCAGAACCACTGTAATTTGAGAAATCTGATTTTAAAAAAGGGCTTATTACATTTTCACTTACAAATTTGTTGTCCACCATTCCATCTATATGAATGATACATCCCTCTATAAATCCTAAAGATTCATTTTGAAATATTCTTATTTTTAGAGTACTGTCATTTTTAAATAGGTCTTTAATAACTTGTAAATTAGTATGAAGATTTTTAGATAAAGATTTATTTTGCATTAATTTATCATATCCTTACATTGATTATTATTTGAATTATGGACAAATATAGGAAAAATATTCTTATGACTTATATATTTAGTAAAATTAAGAAGTTAGTAATTATTATTAATTCAAATATATGGTATAGTTTTATAAAAGAGTAAGAAGGATGGCTGGAGCTGATTTGAAATGTTAGATTTTATATTTGAGTTTCTCTTTGAAATTGTATTTGAAGGTGTAGCATACTTTATATCAAAACTATTTAAATATAGAATAGTGAAAATAATATTACTTTCCACGGCAATAGTTTTGTTAAGTGTAGCAATTATTTATCTAATAAATAAATTCATTCTATAAAATGGAATAGGTTAATTGCAACCTAGAGTTGACAGGATGTAAAGTGAAATGTATAGAGATAAAAACTGTAATGGGGTAGTCTTTAGTTGAGGTGATAATATGAGTTTTGCAGAAAAATTACAAAGTTTAAGAAAAAACAAAGGAATATCTCAAGAACAACTTGCAGAAGTGTTAGATGTTTCTAGGCAGTCTATATCAAAGTGGGAGTCTGGACAAAATTATCCTGAGATAGATAAATTAATAAAGTTAAGTGATTTATTTGATATTACTTTAGATGATTTAGTTAGGGATAAGGTAAGTGATTCAAAAAATGAAGAAACAGAAAATGAGGACTGTTCGGAAGAGGATAAAGAAGACTCTGAAATCGGATTTATAGTTGGGTGTTTTGTACTAGGTGTAGCCATTGGAGTTATTACTGAAAATGCTATTTGGGGGTCAGTAGGAGGACTTTTAGGGTTTGGTTTATCGTATTTATTTAGGGCAGTTAAAGATATGATGATTAAAGAAAGGTGAGCTAGGGGATGGAATAGGTAATAAAATAGTATGATTATTATAATGAGGATAAGAGATTAGATAGAACAAATTTTCATTATACATGCGTTATTTATAGGTTTGAAAAAGTAGTAGTTGAGAAATTTGAGAAGTGGTAGAGAAATAGTAGGGTATTTTGAGAAGTAGTGAAGAAGAAAGTTCTTCACTACTTCTCTATTTTGACATTCCAACAATCATTCCTGATATAAAAGGTATTAACCAAATTATCCAAACAATTATACTGAATTTATGAAAATTAACTTTAGCTTTAACATCATTTTTTACTAATACAAATGTAGCCCAAAGAGCATGGAATAACATTAACACAATTGCAATTAATCCTGTGATTCCATGAAAATTAAGTTGAAATCCATCTCCAGCTATTTTACTCATGAGAGTTGTACCAAGAGTATCAAAACATAGACCTATCCAAAAAACAACTAAGTGCCATTTCTTTAACTCACCTTGAATTTTTTCACTCCATACTCCAATGGTATAAAAAATAAGCGCTGAAGTAATAGAAATTATAGCGTAAAGTAACATGATAATCCTCCTTATTTAATCGATATTTATAGATTTATTAAAAGTGCACAAATGAATTGTATACTATTAAATTTACAAAAGCAATATAGAAAATAGAAAGTTAATATAATATAAACAAATCTATAACCTAACTGTAAATATATAGTATAATTTAGATATTGGCAATTTTAAATAATATTAGTAAATATTATTTTTAAAGAGATATAACTAAAAGGAGGATACCTATGGAACCAAGATGGCTTGATTGGGCTAAAAGACTTCAGTCTATAGCTCAAGCTGGATTAGAATATTCGAAGGATAAGTATGATGTAGAGAGATTTTATCAAATAAGGGATATTTCAGTTGAGATCTTAGAGGAATATACAGAAACAAGCAGTGAGAAGATTAAGGAATTGTTTTGTAATGAAACTGGATATCAAACTCCCAAAGTTGATATAAGAGCAGCTATTTTTGTTGGGAATGAGATCTTATTAGTTAAGGAGAGCATTGATGGACGTTGGTCTATGCCTGGAGGATGGGCTGAATCAAATTTATCAGTTAAAGAAAATGCTGTTAAAGAAGTGAAAGAAGAGGCAGGTTTAAACGTAATTGCAGAAAGATTGATTGCGGTATTAGATAGAAGCAAACATATCGATGAAGTTAGTCCTTATGGAATCTATAAGATATTTGTACTTTGCAAATTAATAGGGGGAGAATTTGTCCCTAACATAGAAACAGAGGAAAGCGGACTTTTTAAAGTAGATGACTTACCAGAGTTGTCTACTGGAAGAAATACAAAAGAGCAGATTGAGATGTGTTATAAGGCATATATTGATCCTAACTCTTTTACAATATTTGATTAGTAATTAGAGGTGGTAACATGAATATTAAATTAAGATTACTTGAAGAATCTCATACAGATGAGCTTTATAAATTTGAAGTTGAGAACAGAGACTTTTTTGGAAAAATTTTGCCATCAAGAGGAAATGAGTATTATGATATAAACAATTTTAGAAAGATACAAAAGGAGCTAGTTGAGGAGCAAAAAGATGAATCAGTGTACATGTATTTGATATTTGATGAGTTTGAGAACCTTATTGGGAGAATAAATCTTGTATCTATAGTAAGGGGAGATATCAATAAAGCTGAACTCGGGTATAGGATAGCTGAAAAATATCAAGGTAAGGGATATGGTAAAAAAGCAGTAGAACTTATTTTGGAATATGCGTATAAAGTACACAATCTACATATGATAGAAGCTGGAACAGCTGTAGACAATGTAGGTTCTCAAATAGTATTAATAAAAAATGGGTTTGAGTTTTTAGATAGAGTGAAAAATGTAGTAGAAATAAATGGACAGTGGAAAGATGGGATAAATTTTGTAAAGAAACTTAGATAGGTGCGTAAGATATGATTAACTATAGGTTAGCAGAGAAAAGCGATATAGATAGTTTAGTAAGCCTTAGAGCTGAGTTTATAGGTCTTGACAAATCACATGAAGCTTTTGAAAAAGTATATGAAAATATTAAAGGGTACTTTGAAAGTAAGATATTAACTAAAGAATGTGTTACTATTTTAGCAGAAGATGAAAATAGTATTGTTGGAACTGGAATAGTGTTCTTTTATGAATCTGTACCTTCTCTTTCAAATATATCAGGGAAAAATGCATATATAACAAGTATGTATGTAAAAGAAGAATATAGGAGAATGAAGATAGGTAGCACAATACTTGAGAAGTTAATTGAGATATCAAAAACTAATCATGCACAATTTATAATGTTAAATGCAACTGAAATTGGAAGGAAATTATACAATCAGTACGGGTTTAAAGATATAGAAAATGGAATGATATTAAAAGTTTAGTTTAACTAGGAGAAGTGATGGAAGAGTTAAGAGCTATAAAAGATATTCCTATGTACAAGGATTGGATAAAAGTAGAACCTGTTTTAAAAGGTTTTTCAGAAGATAAAAAGTTTTTTATAGAGGATAAAAATGGAGAGAAGTTTTTACTTAAGCTGTTTGAGTATTCAAGTTATGAGAATAAACTTAAAGAGTTTAATTTCATGAAGTTGGTTGAAACTACTGGGATAAATATGCAAAGACCAATAGAATTTGGAGTTTGTAATGAAAGTAAAAATTCATATATGCTTCTTAGCTGGGTTTCAGGAAGTGACTGTGTAGATGTAATTAATAGCTTTAGTGAGAAATCTCAGTATGAGCTTGGAGTAAAAGCAGGGGAAATCTTAAGTAAGATTCATTCTATTCCTTTTAATGAAGATGTAGAAGATTGGGCTTTACGGTATGGGCTTAAAATAAGAAAAAAGATAGAAGGTTATAAGAATTGCTCAATAAAGATACCTGAGGATTTTAAATACATAAAGATTCTTGAACAAAGTATATGCTATTTAAAAAATAGACCACAAACCTTTCATCATGGAGATTTTCATTTAGGTAATCTAGTGATATCAGAAGAAGGAGAGCTTGGAGTTATTGATTTTAACAGAAGTGACTATGGTGATCCTTGGGAGGAATTTAATAGGAGCATATTTACTTGGCAAGTTAGTATTCCTTTTATGATAGGCCAGATACATGGCTATTTTAATAATGATGTTCCAGATGAATTTTTTAGATTGCTTCTTGTTTATATGGTTACAAATGCAATAGGGTCGATATATTGGGCTATTCCTTTTGGAGAAGAAGAAGTTAATTACATGATAAAAAATGCAGAAGAACTTTATGATGTTTATGATGGATTTAAAAGCTTTAAGCCTAATTGGTATAAAGAAAAAGTAGGATATTAATATATGTAGAAGCTGTTGTTAAGCAAACAATGGCTTTTTTATTTGTTAAATTGTTATAAAATGGTATATATGATATACTTTTTATATTAATATGTGGGAGAGCGTAATATGATGGAAGTAAATTTTCATGAACTTAATTCTATAAAAGATGAAAAGATTATGTTTACTGTAATTATGGCAAGGTATAAAGATAAATGGATATTTGTAAAACATAAAGATAGAGAAACCTGGGAAATTCCTGGAGGGCATAGAGAAGAAAATGAAGATATTATGTTTACGGCAAGAAGAGAACTATTTGAAGAAACTGGTGCTGAAACATACTCTATAGTTCCAGTATGTATATACTCTGTAAAAAAAGATGATGGTGAAACTTTTGGACAACTATTTTATGCAGAAGTTGAAACAATAGGTAAGTTACCTGACTATGAGATTTCACAAGTTGAATTTTTTGAAGCAATGCCGAAGGAGTTAACTTATCCGGTGATTCAACCTAAGCTATTTAATTATATTAAGAATTTAAAACTTAGCATGGAGGGAGTAAATTGAAATCTTTAGAAACCGATAGATTGATATTGAGACAGTGGAAAGAAAGTGATAGTAAAGATTTATATGAGTATGCTAAAAGTCCATTAGTTGGACCTAATGCTGGATGGGCACCACATAAAAGTGAAGAAGAAAGTAAAGAGATAATTAAAATCTTTATTGAAAGTGGAGAAAACTATGCTATTGTTTTAAAAGAAGAAAATAAGGTTATAGGTGGAATTGGACTTCATGATAGAAAGCCAGATGATAGTTTAATGCACTTAAGTCAAAGAGAAGTGGGATATGTTCTTAATCCTAAGTACTGGGGAAGCGGAATTGTTCCAGAAGCTGTTAAGTGTCTTATTGAGTATGGATTTAATGAACTAGAGTTAGACTTAGTATGGTGTGGTCACTTTGACTATAATACTAACTCAAGACGAGTTAATGAAAAATGTGGATTTAAGTATAGATTTAAAGTAGATGAAATTATGGAGGCACTTAATAAACAAGTTATTATTTGGTATTATTGCATTTTTAAATCAGACTATGAGTTAGGGAAAAGGTGATTGTAATATGGATAAAAACTTAGTAGGAAGATGTGGTACATACTGTGGAGTATGTGATTGGAAAGAGAAAACTAATTGTCCAGGTTGTCAAAGATGTAATGGAAAACCATTTTGGGGTAATTGTTCAGTTGCAGAATGTTCAATTGATAAGAACTACAATCATTGTGGAGAATGTTCTAAAGTACCATGCGATAAATTAGTTGGAGCCTATAATAGTAAAGATCACGGCGATAATGGAGAGAGATTAATAAATCTAAAAAATTGGACAAAAGGGAATAATACTTATCTAAAAGTAAGAACGTTAAATACAGAAGAAAGTTAGGAAGAAGAATACATGAAGAAAACAATAGGAATATTAGCCCATGTCGATGCTGGAAAGACTACTTTTTCTGAGCAGATACTTTTTCACTCAAAAAGCATAAAAAATAGAGGAAGAGTTGATCATAAAAGCTCCTTTTTAGATAGCCACAATATAGAAAAAGATAGAGGAATAACAATTTTTTCAGATCAAGCTGTTTTTAATTACAATGAATCTACCTATTATCTTATAGATACTCCAGGTCATATCGATATTTCCAAGGAAATGGAGAGAGCCATAAAGGTTATGGATTATGCCATATTAATTATCAGCGGAGTTGATGGAATACAAGCTCATACTGAAACTGTTTGGGAGCTTCTTAGAAAAAATAAGGTACCAGTTTTCTTTTTTATAAACAAAATGGATAGAGAAACTGCAGATATTGAGAGTGTGTTAAATGAAATCAAAACTAATCTAACAGAAGATGTTCTTTTAATATCAAAAGAGTTTGAAGATAACAGTATAAGTGAAGAGTTAGCAGAGTTTGTAGCAGAAAGAGATGAAAACCTATTAGAAAAGTATCTAGATGGTGAGTATGATGAGAAGTTGTGGTTAAGTTCTTTAAAGAAACTTATAAAAGAAAACAAAGTTTATCCATGTTTAACTGGGTCTGCACTACAAGATGTAGGAGTTGAAGAGTTTTTAGCTAAGTTTGACTTACTAACTTATACAGAGTATGACAAAGATGAAGAGTTAAGCGCACTAGTTTACAAGATTAAGTATGATGAACAAGGTAGTAGAGTAACTTTCTTAAAAGTTTTAAGTGGAACTTTAAAGGTAAGAGACGAGTTTAAAACTAAGGATGGAGAAAGTTATGAAAAAGTAAGTCAGATAAGAGTTTATAATGGGAGTAAGTTTAAAACTGTTGATGAAGTTCATGCTGGAGATATATTTGGAGTAACTGGTCTTAGTAGTTTTAAAACAGGTCAGGGAATTGGGACTTTAGTAGATAATGCTGATTATGAAATGGTTCCTACATTAAAGTCTAAAGTTATATTTGATAAAAAACTAAACATTAAAGAAGTTTTAAATAAGTTTAAAATCTTAGAAGCAGAAGATCCATCTCTTAATATAGTTTGGGATGAAAAACTACAAGAAATTCAACTTCATATAATGGGAGAAATTCAACTAGAAATATTGAAACAAGTTTTGGAAGAGAGATTTGATTTAAAGGTTGAGTTTGGGCCATGTGAAATTCTTTATAAAGAAACAATAGTAGAAGAAACAGTAGGATATGGACACTTTGAACCATTAAAACATTATGCAGAAGTTCACTTAAAGTTAGAACCTTTAAAAAGAAATGAAGGAATAAAGTTTGAGAATAAATGTCATGCAGATGATATGACAGTAGGAAATCAAAACTTAGTAAAGGTACATATATTTGAAAAAGAACATAGGGGAATACTCACAGGTTCACCTATAACGGATATAAAGGTAACTTTACTTACTGGAAGAGCAAACAATAAACATACAGAAGGTGGAGATTTTAGAGAAGCTACCTTAAGAGCATTAAGACAAGGGTTAGAAAGTACAAAAAATATAATACTAGAGCCTTATTATAGATTTAAAATAGATATACATTTAGATTATATGGGAAAAATATTATCAGATATACAAAGGTTAAATGGTACTTTTGAAGCTCCTGATATAAACCTTGATAAAGTGATAATAATAGGAAGAGGACCAGTAGCAACTTTTATGAACTATAACATTGAATTTGTTGCAATTACAAAAGGGAAAGGTAAGCTTAACTTAATATTTGATGGTTATGATGTGTGCCATAATGAAGAAGAGGTAATTGAAAAAATAGGATATAACAAAAATGCTGACATTGAGTATACATCTACCTCAGTATTTTGTTCAAAGGGTCAAAGCTTTTTAGTTGAAGGTAAAGATGCTAAAGAGTATATGCACATATTAAAATAGGGTAAAAGGGAGACTTAAAATGAGAACTAAAACTATATATTTTGCTACAAAAGCGTTAATTGTTAATGAGGGTAAGTTTTTAGCAGTACATAAATCGAATGTAAATTATGACTTATATGAATTGCCAGGTGGAAGATTAGAATTTGGAGAAACTCCAGAAGAAACTTTGAAAAGAGAAATAAGAGAAGAACTTAAGATTAAGGTAAATCCTATCAAACTTTTTGATACATGGACTTTTGTATCTGACGACTATCAGATTGTTGGAGTAATTTATCTGTGTACCATTAAAGAAGGTGAAATAACCTTGTCAGAGGAACATGATAAATATAAATGGTTACCTTTAGAGAAAGAATCAAGTCAATATATGCATAAAGTTTTTAATGAAAAAATATGTAACTGGGATTTTGATAATATTATAAAATAATGGACATAAAACCACTAAAAGTCAAATAAATTTTTGGTGGTTTTTATTGTTAAATTAAACTTTATATTCAATTTTTTTAATGAATTTAGATAAAAATTTTAATTAATATTATTTGATTGTGTAATAATTTGTCGTATGCTAAAATATCTTTGATACAGGATAAAAATAATTTGATTTAGGAGAATTATATGTTCTTAAAGAATTTTAAAATTGCTCAAAAATTATCATTTGCACTTGGCTTAGTCGTCATATTTGTACTTGGACTACTAAGTTATATTTACATTAATTTTAATGGACAAAGTAAGGCAATTGATTCAAATGTTGAGAGTTACAATATAATAAGAAAATCGGATCAGATTTTAATTAGTTTATTAAATATGGAAACTGGAGCAAGAGGTTTTGCTTTTACAGGTAAGGATGAGTTTTTAGAACCTTTTAATAAAGGAAAGACAGATATTTATAATGAGATTGAAGAGTTAAGTAGTTATACAAGTGGTAATCCAATACAGCAAACAAGAATAAATAAATTAAGAAGTGATTTAGACTTATGGATTGACTATCAAAATGGCAACATAATTGAAGCAAGAAAACAAGTTAATACTGGAAACGTAAGACTTGAGGAATTAGTTAAAGAAGCTCAAAAAGGTGTTGCTAAGAACTATATGGACGACATGAGGAGTTCTTTAAAGGAGATTGCTGACAAAGAAGTTAGTGTATTGGAAACTAGAAAAAGCAATCTTAAAGCTACTCAAAAGTTAACTGTATATGTAATTTTAGTTGGAGCTGTTGCAGTAGTTTTTGTTTCAGTTCTTATAGGTTTCTTCTTGGCAAGAATGGTTGTGGAACCTGTAACTACAGTAACAGAAACTTTTAAAAGGATATCTGAAGGAGATGCAGATTTAAATGTTAGATTAAATGCAGACTCAAAAGATGAACTTGGGGCTATGGCTAAGTATTTTAATACTTTTATGTTTAAACTAACGGAAATAATGACAGAAAATAGAAATCAAAATTGGATTAAGTCAGGACATGCAGAGCTTACCGAAAATATAAATGGAGAGGTTAACATACCAGTATTAGCCAACAAAGTGATTAATTATATAAGTAAATATGTTGATGCAAAAATAGGAGCTATATATGTTAAAACAGAAGATGGCAACTTTAAGTTAGTTGGAAGTTATGCATATAAAAAACGTAAAAATCTTTCTAACATAGTTAAACTTGGAGAAGGTATAATAGGTCAAGCTGCTTTAGAAAAGCAAAGTATGACAATTAGTAATATACCGGAGGACTATGTATACATAAATACTGGACTAGGTGAAGCAGTCCCTAAAAACATTTTAGTTGTTCCTTGTTTAGACAATAATGAAGTAGTTTGTATAATTGAACTCGGAACTTTTGACGAGTTTAGTGATAAACAGTTAGAGTTTATTGAACAAGTAAGTAATGGAGTTGCAATAGCTGTAAACTCTGCAGAAGCTCAAAACAAACTGAAAGAGCTTTTAAGAAAAACTTTAGAGCAGTCAGAAGAACTACAAACTCAGCAAGAAGAGTTAAGACAAAATAATGAAGAGTTAGAACAACAAACTAAGGCTTTAAAAGAGTCCGAAGCTTACATGCAAAGGCAGCAAGAAGAACTTAGAGTTTTAAATGAAGAACTAGAAGAGAGAACTAAGGGTTTAGAACTTCAGAAAAAAGATATAACAGCTAAAAATGAAAATTTAACAAAAGCCCAAAAGGAAATAGAGGAAAAAGCTAATGCTTTAGAACTTGCAAGTAAATATAAGTCAGAGTTTTTAGCTAACATGTCCCATGAACTTAGAACTCCATTAAATAGTATAATAGTACTTTCACAAATGATTGCAGAAAATAAAGAAAATGGTACATTATCTGAAAAACAACTTGAGTTTGCAAACACTATAAACTCATCTGGGGAAGACTTGTTGAAACTTATAAATGATATATTAGATATTTCTAAAGTTGAAGCAGGTAAGTTAGAGTTGAACTTAGAAGTTATCAGTTTAGCAGACTTAGTCAAATATGTAAAACAATCTTTTGCTCCATTTGCAGAGAAAAAAGGTTTATACTTTGATGTTGAAGTAGAAGATGGATTAGAGTTAGAAGTAATGGCAGACTATCAAAGACTTCAGCAGATATCGAACAATCTTTTATCTAATGCATTTAAGTTTACTCATAAAGGTGGAGTTACTTACTCTATAACTTCAAGCAAAACTAAAAAATCTGATGAGTATAATTACTATATAGATATAGCTGTAAAAGATACAGGAATAGGAATTGCATCAGATAAAACAGAACTTATATTTGAGGCATTTAAACAATCAGATGGAAGTACAAGCAGAAAATATGGTGGAACTGGACTAGGATTATCTATATCAAGAGAGTTTGCAAAACTTATGAATGGAGAAATAACTGTAAAGAGTTATGAAGGCATTGGAAGCACCTTTACTTTGACTTTTGAAGCAAAAAGGGTTAAAACTCATAGTGAAGTTAATACTCAAGTAAGTAAGACCGCAGAAGAAAAAGAAGTGGATAGTTTAAAAGATGATTTTAAAAAGCTTTTGATTGTAGAGTCAGAAAAAAACTCAAATATGGAACAAATATTAGAAGATAAAGATGTACTTATAACAACTGTAAAAAGTGGTATAAAGTCATTAGAACTATTGGAAAATGAAAACTTTGACTGCATGATATTAGATTATGAATTAATGGACATGAAAGCTTTAGACTTCTTATTAGAACTAAAGCAAAGAGAACTTATAAACTTTCCTATAATAATATATACAGGAAAACAATTAACAAGAGATGAAGAAGAAAAGTTACAAAGGTATACTGAAAGTATTATTATAAAGGGTGCTCGTTCTAGTGAAAGATTAGTTTCTGAAGTTAGTTTATTCCTTCAAGAAACTGATATAGAAATGAAAAATATAGAAATAGATGAAATGCAATCAGCTGTAGAAGAAGATGGTTTTAAGAATAAAAAAATTCTAATAGTAGATGATGATATGAGAAATGTATTTGCACTTACTAGCGTATTAGAAGAAAAAGGTCTTAAGGTAGTAGTTGGAAGAAGCGGAAGTGAAGGAATAAAAAAACTTAATGAAGAAGGTAATATTGATTTAATTTTAATGGATATAATGATGCCTGACATGGACGGATATTTAGCAATTAAAGAAATTAGAAAAGATTCAAAATTTACAAAAACACCTATAATAGCAGTTACAGCAAAATCAATGAAAGAAGATAGGCAAAAGTGTATTGAAGTAGGAGCAGATGACTATTTAACTAAACCTATAGATGTTCCTAGACTTATTTCTCTATTAAGGGTGTGGTTGTATAAATGAGTAATGAGGAATTAAAAGAAAAAATTGATAATGAAGATTTGGAGATAGCTTTATTATTAGAAACAATATATAAGAAATACGGTTATGATTTTAGGGGTTATTCTCCAGCACATATAAAACGTAGAATTGTTCATAGAATGACTATGGAAGATTTAAAAAATATAAGTGAACTTCAACACAAAGTTATATATGATAAAAAGTTTATAAGCACAATATTAAGTGATTTCTCTATAAATGTAACTGAAATGTATCGTGATCCAAGCTTTTTTAAAAGTTTTAGAGAAAAGATTATACCAGTACTTAAGACTTATCCTTTTATTAGAATTTGGCATGCTGGATGTTCAACTGGAGAAGAGGTTTATTCTATGGCTATTCTTCTAAAAGAAGAGGGTTTATATGATAGAGCTCAAATATATGCAACAGATTTTAATAAGGTTGTTTTAAAAAAGGCAAAAGAAGGTATCTATCCACTTGAGAGAATAAAGGAGTATAGCTATAATTATCAAAAAGCTGGAGGGTTATCAACTCTTTCAAACTATTATTTGGCAAGCAATGATTTTGTTGTGTTTGATAAAAGTTTGAGAGAGAAGGTTACTTTTGCAGACCATAATCTTGTTACAGATGGAGTTTTTGGAGAGATGCACGTTATAGTCTGCAGAAATGTATTAATATATTTTAGTAAGGATTTGCAGGACAAGGTCACTAAGCTTTTTGCAGACAGCTTAATAAGTGGTGGGTTTTTATGTTTAGGTTCTAAGGAAAATATAAAGTTTTCTAAAAATGCAGAAATGTTTAATGATTTTGTAATGAAAGAAAAGATATTTCAAAAGAGATATAGAAGAACAATTTTAGGTTTATAATTTTATAAAATTACTATTAGAGGAGTTTAATGTGAGCAGAAAAAATTACATAGATATATTAATTGTGGATGATAGGCCAGAAAACTTATTGGTATTAGAGAGCATACTTTATAATATGGAATGCAATATTATAAAAGCTACTTCAGGAAATGAAGCACTAAGCTTGATGTTTGATTATAATTTTGCTTTAGTTTTATTAGATGTTCAGATGCCTGAAATGGATGGATTTGAAATAGCTGAACTAATGAGAAGTAATTCAAGAACTCGATTTACTCCTATAATATTTGTAACTGCAATCAGTAAAGAAAAGAAGTGTATATTTAAGGGGTATGAGGTTGGAGCTGTTGATTATCTCTTTAAGCCTATTGAACCAGTGGTATTACAAAGTAAGGTGAAGTTTTTTATAGAGCTTTATAATCAAAACAAGATAATTGAGCAACAAAAAACCTTGCTGGAGATTAAGATAAAAGAATTATCTGAACTTAAGGCAGCAAATTTTAATTTAGAAAATTTGTCTTACACAGATGGATTAACAGGAATATCAAACAGAAGAAATTTTGATTCATACATAGAGATGAGCTGGAATAATTGTTTAAACTCCAGTAAACCACTGTCCTTAATAATTATGGACATTGATTACTTTAAATTATACAACGATAACTATGGACATATTAAAGGTGATGACTGCTTAAAGGCAGTCGCAAAAGAACTATCTAAAAGTGCAAAAAGGACTTTGGATCTTTCAGCTAGGTATGGTGGAGAAGAGTTTGTTATAATATTGCCTGAGACACATAAAGAAGGTGCAGAAATTATAGCTGAAGAGATAAGAAAAAATATAATAAATCTTGATATTCCCCATGAGTCTTCTCCTATATCTAAAAATGTGACCTTAAGCCTAGGAGTAACAACGATGGTTCCTAATAATCAACATACCATATCAGAATTTATAAATGATGCAGATAAGGCTTTGTATGAAGCAAAAAATTTAGGAAGAAATAGGACATGTTTTGTGGATAATTTAAATTAAAAAATAAAGTCTAGAAATTCTAGGCTTTATTTTTTTCTATATATGAATCTATTATTTTTCTTGCTATACTCACTCTAGTTGGCAATTCAGGTAGGTTATCAATATCAAACCAGTCTGCTGAAAGAATTTCAGTTCCATCCTCAACTATTTCTCCACTTTCATAATCAGCAGTAAAACCTACCATTAATGAATTAGGAAATGGCCAAGGTTGACTTCCCCAATATTTAACGTTTTTAACTTGTATCCCAACTTCTTCTTGTATTTCTCTTTTGGCTGCTTCTTCAAGGGTTTCTCCAGGTTCTACAAAACCAGCTATAAGACTATGCATATTTCCTTTAAAAGATTTATTGTGAGCTAAAAGAAGTTTACCTTCTTTAAATACAGCTGTTATTACTGCAGGTGATATTCTTGGATAGTTTACAAATCCACAGTTTGTACATTTTTTTGCGTATTCTTCTTTGATTGTTATAGTAGTACTTCCGCAACAACCACAATATTGATGAGTTTTATCCCAAGTAACAATTTGATAAGCTTTCCCAGCTAAAAGAAAGATATCTTCATCTAAGTCATTATATAAAGAGCGTAGTTCCTTAAAGTACAAGTTTTCTTTAGGAGATTCTTCTAAATCAACTTCTACTGAATAAGAAGGTTGTTCAAAAAGAGTTCCAAGATATTGTTTTCTAATAGTAGAAAGGTTTAATTCCTCTAGGGTTTTAGTAGACGGGATGGTTACCTTATCATTAATGACTTCTACTAAAAGCTTGTTATTGAAAAATATAAACCAATATTTATTAACCTCATCTTCATTTTCAAGTTTAGCTAGTGGTGAATAATTTTTATAAATACTTTCCATATTTGCTACTCCTTAAGTCAAATTTGTATATTATTTTTAAGAATACCACATCGAATTTTAATAATCAAATGTAAGACGAGTATGGTATGCTATAGTAGTAAGATTAAAAGGAATCTAATGAAGTTCTATGAACTTTTATTGGAGTAAGGGGGACAAATGGAGAAAATTGAGATTAGAAAGATTGAAAACAAAAAGGAAATTCCTTATGATTTACTTTTATTATCAGATCCATCTATGGAAGTAGTAGAGGAGTATGCAAGCAGAGGGGAAGTTTATGGTGGTTTTATTGGTAACAATATTATAGGTGCATATGTACTTATTAAAACTAGACCAGCTACCTTGGAGCTTGTAAATATTTCGATTTGCGATGAGTATCAAGGAAAAGGAATAGGTAAATTGTTAATATATGATGCAATTAATAAATCCAAAATACAAAAAGCAAAAACTTTAGAAGTTGGTACAGGAAATTCAAGTATAACTCAACTAGCTTTTTATCAAAAATGTGGTTTTAGAATAACTGGAGTAGATAGAGATTTTTTCAAAAAGCATTATGAAGAAAAAATTATAGAAAATGGTATAGAGTGTGTTGATATGATTAGAATGAGCATGGAACTATAAGGAGAACTAAAAGTGATAATAAAAAGTGTAACTCTATATATTAATATGGAGAATAGAGAAGACTTTATTAAGGCCACTCTAGAGAATCAGAGAAATTCTTTAAAGGAAGAAGAAGTAATAAGTTTTGACTTTTTTCAAAGTGATGAAGATGAAACTAAGTTTTTGCTTTATGAAGTATATAATTCAGAAAAAGGAATGTCATCTCATTTAGAAACTGAGCACTTTAAAAAGTGGATAAAAACAGTAGATGATTTTTTCTCAAAACCAAGAGAAAAAGCTACATATATTCCAATAGGATAGATTTAAAAAAAGTATCCAGAGAAATATTCTGGATACTTTTTTGTTGACAAAAAATAATTATAAGAATATTATTAAGTTGTAACTCAATGAGTAAACACTCAATTAAATTAAAGGAAGAAACATATGAAAGAAAATAAAAGATATGTGCAGAAGGAATTAACTAGAAAGAAATTAATAGAGGTAGCCATAAAACTATTTGGTGATAATGGAATATTAAATACTAAAACCATAGATATATCTAAAGAAGCAGGGGTATCCCACGGAACAGTTTTTTCTCACTTTAAAACTCAAGAGGAGTTACTAGATACTGTAATTGAAGAGGTTGGGAATAGGATTGTTTCAAAACTTCAAGAGCTCATTGATGTGAAGGGCAGCTTAGAAGAGATTCTAAAAGCCCACATAAATGGACTTATAGAGTTTGAAAAGTTTTATACGAGGCTCATAATAGAGAGAACATTGCTGCCTGAAAGTGCTAGTAATATATATATAATAATTCAATCCAGTATATCTTTCCATATTGGGGAAGTATTAAAGGAAGAAATAGCTAAAGGGAAAATAATAGATACACCTATACATTTGTTATTTAACTCATGGGTAGGATTAATCCATTATTATTTAACTAATGGGGATTTATTTACTAAAGATGGATCTATTTTAAATAATTATGGTCAGGATTTAATTAATCATTATATAAAACTAATAAAGGTAAAGAAGGGATAGGCATGTATGAGGAAATACTAGATAGAGTAAAAATAGTTGAAAATGGGTTTAAGGAAATTGAAAAAGAGGCTCTTGTTTTAGTTAAGAACAATACTATTGAAGAGAGTTTTAACCTTGGAAAAGAGTTTTATTTATCAGAAATTTATCAAGTTAGGGAACTTGGGGTTTTTATTTTAGGAGAAATTGCTTGGAAGAAAAATGAGGCCTTGGTATTACTAAAAGAGGAAGTAAGCTTAGATGAAAACTGGAGAGTTCAAGAGATATTGGCAAAGGCCTTTGATAAGTATTGCTCCTGCGTAGGATATGAAAAAACATTACCTGTAATTAAAGATTGGCTTAAAAGTGATAGAGCAAATGTCAGAAGGGCTGTTACTGAAGGATTAAGGATATGGACAGGAAGAGATTATTTTAGGGAACATCCAAAGGTAGCAGTAGATTTACTTTCAGAACTTAAAGAAGATGAAAGTGAATATGTAAGAAAATCTGTAGGAAATGCCTTAAGAGATATAAGTAAAAAACATACTTCTCTTATAACAGAAGAACTTAAAACTTGGGATATTTCTAACAAGCATGTAAATCAAGTTTATAAACTTGCAAATAAATATATAAAAGATAGGGGACTTTAAAATGAATAATTATGATAATTTTTTTCTAGGCGTAAAGGATCTTAAGGAAGCAAAAGAGTATTATGGAGAAACTTTGGGATTAAAACTTAAGTTTGATTTCTCTAATAAAGGGATGATGGCTTTTAATGTAGGTGATGAAGAACCTGCAATTATACTAAAAGATGAAACCATATTTAAAAACATTAAACCTACTATATGGTTTGAAGTTGATAATGTTCAAGATATTTATAAAGAACTTAAGGAAAAAGGGGTTGAATTTTTATCAGAACCCTTTGAAATAGGTACTGGAGTAGCAGTAGAGTTTGAAGATCCTTTTGGAAACAGATTAGGAATAACCGATTATGTAAAAATGAATAAATAAGAGGTGAAAAATATGAAAAAATGTATTGCCTGTGGAATGCCATTAAAACATAAAGAGGACTTTCCAAATGAAGATGAAACTAAAGATTATTGTAAATACTGCTCAAAAGAAGACGGCTCAATGCAGTCTTATGATGAGAAGTTAGAGTCTTTAACAAAATTTATAGTTAATACTCAAGGGTTAATGGAAGAAGTCGCAACTACAGCAGCAAAATCCATGATGGAGAAACTTCCAGCTTGGGCAAATAGATGAGAATAAAAAATATCTGAAGACAGTAATTGCCTCCAGATATTTTTTATTTTAGTGATATTGTACTGCTGTTTTCCATATCTAAAGTTACTTTAGCACTAGGAAAATGAACTTCAAAAAGAATTAAACTTTCTCCAACTTGATTTATTAAATCTTCGTAGAATGGGAACTTGTTTACAAAAGCCTCTCTTAAATCATATATAGTACGAGGACTTTCTATAACTTGTCCCGTTGCTCTTATATGTTCATTTTCTACATGGGGGATTGTTGTAAAGGCTACATTTGGGTTTAATTTAAATTCTTTTATTTTATTGTTTTTATTAAAACTTGTGAAAAATAGCAGGTTAGAAGCTTCTTCATAATAAAAGTTAACAATTCTTACGTTAGATTGGTTATCAAAATTTGTTGCTAAGGCAATTTCAGTGTGCTCTTTCATAATTCTTAAAAATTCTTTTTTTATATCCATTTAATTCGCTCCTTTAATAATTAGTATAGTTATAGTATACTTTCAAAAGGTGTCACTTTTTGATACCATTAATATGATAAGGAGAAAATTATGAGTAAATCTGAAAGAATAAATGATATGATGATATATCTTAATGATAAAAATTTCTTTAATCTTAAGGATCTAATGGATAGATATGATATTTCTAAAAGTACAGCATTAAGGGATGTAGCATCTTTAGAGGAAATGGGAATGCCTATTTTTTCAGAACCAGGAAGAAATGGTCGTTATGGTGTCTTAAAAAACAAATTATTATCTCCAATTGTATTTACAGTAGATGAAATGAGTGCGTTATATTTTTCGATGTTAACTTTAAAAGCTTACGAATCAACTCCATTTCATTTAAAACTAGAAACATTAAAAAGAAAATTTGAGATGTGTCTTTCAGAAGGATATATTGACGAACTTCATAAGATGGAAGAAATATTACGGTTTGAAGTATCAAAACATAATAATAGTAGTCCTTTATTAAAAGATATTTTAAAAGCAGCCATTGAGGAGCAGGTTTGTAATCTAATATATACTAAAAAGGGAATTAGAAAAGAGTATAAAGTTCAGTTCTTTGATATAACAGCTAATTATGGGCAATGGTATGTAACTGCATTTAATTTTGAAACTGAAACTATTAGAGTTTTTAGATGTGACAAGATAGAGTATATTTCTATAATAGATGATTATAAACCCAAATCTATCAAAGAATTAAAGCAAGCATTTTTAAAAGTATTTAAAAGAAAAGAAGCTATAGATTTTGAAATAGAGGTAACTAATAAAGGTGTAGACTTATTTTACAAGGAACACTATCCATCAATGCACTTAAATATTGAGGGTGAAAGAAATTATATCAAGGGTTTTTATAATAAAGGAGAGGAGAAATTTATATCAAATTATTTTATTAATTACTCTGACTCTATAATGTCAATAAAACCCAATTCCTTAAAAGAACTTATGATTGAAAGACTTTCTTCATTAAGTGAGTATTATAAAAAAATGATGCTAGAATAAATAGCATCATTTTTCATATTAGAATTTATTATAAAAAACTATTTCAGAAAGTTCTTTTCTAGTTGTATGCATAGGGCTAGGTTTTGAGTCCTGACTTGGATATCCTACTGGAAGTATACTTATTGCTTCTAAATTATCAGGAATATTATAGGCTTCTTTTATTGCAACTGGATCAAAGAAACCAACCCAAGTACTTCCAAGACCAAGTTCATGAAGTTGAAGCATCATGTGGGTTGTTATAATGCTTGCATCAATATCACTTGAGGATTTACCATCAAACTTAACACGCTTCCAAGAAGTTTCTGTATCAACACACACAACTAATGCAAGTGGTGCATTGAAATGATAAGTAGTGCAAGATTTTAATTTCTCTAAAGCTTCATCACTTTCAAGTACTAGAATTCTCTGTGGCTGGCGATTTGCAGCAGTTGGAGCTAATCTAGCTGATTCAAGTATTAAATCTAGCTTTTCTTTTTCAACCTTTTTTGAATCAAAACTTCTAACAGAATATCTTTCTTTTACTAACTCTACAAAATCCATAGAAATACCTCCCTTTTTTATTTTATTATAAATTATAGAAAGCTTATTTCCAAGTTATGCTTGCAGATTTTCTTGGTACAGTTCTCTTATAAGTGACACTTGGATATCCTATAATCATACAAGTAACAACTTGTTTACCTGGTTCTATATTAAGAAAATCTAAAATTTCTTTGCTGTTTTGAGAAGCTCTTACAAAAAATCCGCTAAAGAAGGTTCCAAGACCTAAAGCATTTGTCATTAATTCCATATTTGAAGATGCTAAAGCACCGCTAACATCTGAATTAGCTGTAACAACTATTACTGATGGTGCATTAAAGAATATTTTATCATTTTTAGAATCTTGTTTGTAATTAGCATACATGTCTAACCACATCTGAGCATATCTCTTATATCTTGACATCTCAGGTGATGGATCATTTAGCATGTTTTCACCTATTACTTTTAAGCTTTCAAAAGTCATATCTTTAAGTGTTTTTAGGTTTTCACCTCTTATAACAGTATAAGAAACATCTTGAAGATTGCTTCCAGTTTGAGTAAATCTTCCTGCTTCAATTATCTTTATAAGCTTTTCTTCTTCAACTTCTTTATCTTTAAATTGTCTTATAGTTCTTCTATATTTAATAAAATTCAATAAGTTATCAGAACTTAAAGAAAAATCCTCAGAAGAAAATTCTTTTACCTCATTCATATCATAGTCATAGGTAGATACAGCTGCCTTTGGGCATACAGCTATACAATGTCCACATTTCATACAAGTTACATTATTAATTTTAGCTTTTCCATCCACCATTTCTATATCTCTTGGAAAACAGTCTTTAACACATAGACCACAGCCTATACATTTTTCAGCATTTACACTAAACATATAATTCACTCCTCTTAATGGTTTTTAACAAAATGATTATAGCACTAAAATATAAGTTGTGTCCAATTTAATGTGAAGAAACAAAGCAATATCATACAAGAAACCATATTATTTTTATGATAAACTTAGACCATGAAATTGAGAAAGGAAGTTTTAAAGTGAAAAATGAAATAAGAACCATAAAATACGATACAGAACTTAATATAGAGGCTTACAACTTTAAAGGTATAATGCAGAAGTTTCCGAATCACTTTCATGATTGTTATGTTATAGGTTTTATAGATAGTGGCAGGAGAAGGTTAGAGTGCAAAAATAAAGAATATATAGTTGAGCCTGGAGATATAGTTGTGTTTAACCCAAAAGACAATCATGCCTGTGAGCAGATTGACAATAAAACCTTAGATTATAGGTGCATTAACATTAAAGTGGAAGTTATGAGAAAAGTTGCTTTTGAGATTACTGGGAAAGAATATACTCCTTACTTTAATAAAACAGTTCTATTTCATAGTGAACTATCTTCATCCTTAAAGGAACTTCATTCTATGATTTTTAGTGAAGAGAAGGATTTTAAAAAGGAAGAACTTTTCTATTTTCTAATTGAGCAATTAATTGAGGAATTTACAGAACCAGTACCTGTATTCAAGCTTGACAATATAAGTAGCGAAATTGAAATGGTTTGTGAGTTTTTAGAAAATAATTATACAAGGAATATAACCTTAAATGAACTAAGTGATTTAGTTAAATTAAGTAAATACTATCTTCTACGTTCTTTTGCTAAACAAAAAGGAATTTCCCCTTATAGTTATTTAGAAACAATAAGAATAAACAAAGCAAAACTATTGTTAGAGGGTGGAGCATCAATAATTGAAACTGCTATGGAGACAGGATTTGTGGATCAAAGTCATTTTTCAAAGTTCTTTAAAAATTTTATAGGTCTTACTCCAAGGCAATATATGAAGATATTTACTCAAAATGATAATGAAGGAGAAAGTTATGATAAAAAATGAAAATACAAGAGGGCATTTACTTGCACTTATTACAATAATAATTTGGGGGACTACATTCATATCTACTAAGGTACTTTTAAAAGAATTTTCACCTGTAGAAATACTATTTTTTAGATTTATTATAGGCTATTTTGTTCTCTTAGTGGCATATCCTAAAAAGTTTAAGCTTCTTGATAGAAAGCAAGAGTGGTATTTTATATTTGCAGGTATAACTGGAGTTACCTTGTACTTTTTATTAGAGAATATAGCATTAACCTATACACTTGCTTCTAATGTTGGGGTTATAGTTTCTATAAATCCATTCTTTACAGCTTTACTTGCACACTTTTTCTTGAAAAAAGAAAAATTAGAACTTAGATTTTTTAAAGGATTTCTAGTTGCTATGATAGGAATATTATTAATAAACTTCAATAGTAGTAGAGTCCTTATGCTAAACCCAATAGGGGATATATTAGCTGTTTTTGCAGCAATTGTTTGGGCTGTATATTCTACCTTAATAAAGAAGATAAGTGAATTTAAATATAATATTATATTAGTTACGAGAAAGGTTTTCTTTTATGGAATAATATTTATGATACCCGCTTTGTTTATTTATGACTTCAAAATTAATTTAAATAGATTCTCTGAACTGAATAACTTGCTTAATATTCTATTTTTAGGAATAGGGGCATCAGCTTTATGTTTTGGAACCTGGAACTATTGCGTAAAAGTGTTAGGAGTAGTTAAGACAAGTGTCTACATTTATCTAGTTCCTATAGTAACTCTCCTGACTTCAGCCATAATATTAAAGGAAAAAATAACGCTTTTATCTCTTTTAGGTACAATTATTACTTTAGGAGGATTGGTTATTTTAGAAAAAAAAGATAGAAAGATACCTTTAGCTGAGAAAGTAAGTGAAGTGTAAAAATCTATTTTTGGAAATTCCAATAAAACCTGTGAGATTATCAATGTAGTTGTGATATTATAAAAAGAGCATCATAAATTACAGGAGGTAGGACATGGAGTTTGATATTTATAAGCTTGCTGATAATTATAAGTTAACTGAAGTTGAGAGACAGCTACTTGAATATATATTAAAAAATATAGATAAGGTATTAAATATGGGAGTAAGGGAAGTTGCAAATATTAATTATACTTCTACTGCCACCATAATTAAATTATCAAAAAAGTTGGGATATACAGGCTACACTGATATGGTGTATAGACTTAATTTCATTATTAAAAATCAAAAAAAGAATCAAGATAGAACTTCAGATATTACCAGTTTCATAGAGGAGATTGAGAAGGAAAACATAGATAGTTTTATAAATATGCTTGTAAAAAATAGGGATAATATAATTCTTATAACAGCTACTGGTTTTTCAGATCCTATTGCAGAATTTTTTTGGAGAAAGCTTTTGGTTTTAGGATTTAAATGTATTAAAACTAACTCATATGGAGTGTACGACAGCAATCAGATAGGTGGGTCATTAGTTATAGGTATATCTAAAAGTGGTGAAACAGAAAGTGTAACAAAGGTTATAGATTATGCAGTTAAAAATAATTTAGAGGTAATTACTTTTACAGGAAGACCTATGGATTATATGGCAAAAAAATCAACTCTCCATTTTTCAATATTAGATGATAAACAATTAGATGATAGAAATATAACTGCAAATTATTTTTATGCTAGGGTAATGATAATAATAGAATATTTACTAGATAAAGTGATGAAAAGTTTGTGATTCATGTAAAATAGCCGTTTGAGAAAGGTTTTCTTAAACGGCTATTTTTAATCTGAAAAGGTAAACATGTTTACTTTTTGGTCAACATGTTACTGAAAGGGTGAAAACTATTAACAAGCAGATTTAATAATGTTATTCTAGGTTCAAGGTAATTACCAGAGATAAAACTTAATAAGTAGGTAGAGGAGAAGATTTAAATGAAGGATAAGATTCTTAATAGTATGCAAAAGTTTGCCAAAGCTATGATTGGCCCGGTCTTATTTTTACCAATAGTGGGAATGTCTATCGCATTAACTGCCGTTTTTACTAATACAACCTTTGTTACTGAAAAGGGAGCAATTTGGACAATAGGAAAGTTTTTTAATGGAATGTTAAATCCTATTATGGGGAATTTAAGTATTCTATTCTGTGTAGGAATAGCTATGGGAATGGCTAAAAAGAAAAAAGCAGAAGCTGCTTTTGTAGCTCTTATGTCTTATATATTATTTTTAGGTGCAAATAGTAGATGGTTAGAGTTATCAGGAAAGATAATCAAAGGAGATACAGCAGGTGCTTTATATGGAACAGGTCAAACTATTCAACTTGGTTTCCATGTAACCGATATGGGTGTTTTTTTAGGAATGATTTTAGGTGTACTTGTTGCAGTAGTTCACAACAAATATGGAAGCAAAGAATTTAAAGGGGCTATGGCTCCTTATGGTAACAGTAAACTTGTATTTGTTGTAATGATTCCAGTAATTGCGGTATTTAGTATTTTGGCTACTTATGTTTGGCCAACTATTGCAAATGGAATAACAGCTTTAACAGGATTTATGAGTTCAGCAGGAGCTTTAGGTGTATTTGTATATGGATTCTTGAATAGATTTTTAGTTCCAACAGGACTACATCATTTAATTTGGTCACCATTCCTTTATTCAGCAGTGGGAGATCAGATGATAATAAGTGGTGAAAATGTAATAGGCGCAAAACCAGTATTCTTAGCACTCCTTAATGATCCAACAATAACTATGATGCCTGATTCAGCAAGATTTTTAACTTATGGGTTAGTTAAAACCTTTGGAGTTATTGGAGTAGCCTTAGCATTCTACTTTACAGCTAAAAAAGTTAAACGTAGCAACTTAAAAGCTCAATTAATTCCATCAACTTTAACAGCTGTAATAGCTGGTATTACAGAACCACTTGAATTTACATTTATATTTGCAGCACCATTATTATGGTTTGTATACTCAGTTATTGATGGATTATTTCAAATGTTTGTTTATATATTCAATGTAAGGGTTTGTGCAACAAATGGTATTTTGGATTTCTTAGTTATAAACTTGCCTGCTGGAGTAGGTAAAACACATTGGCCTATGTATGTATTAATAGGACTTGTTGAGATAGTTGTAATATTCTTTGTGTTCAAGTTCATGATTGAAAAAATGAATCTAAAAACTCCAGGTAGAGAAGATGATTCAGACGATATTATAGATTTAAATGAAAATGCAGCAGCAGTAAAAAATCAAATGAAGTCAGCAGTAGTCCAAGATGAGGCTAAAGCAGATAGAGAAAAAGCTCTTACAATAATAAAGGCTTTAGGTGGAAAAGAAAACATATTAACTGTTGAGAATTGTTTTTCAAGATTAAGAGTAGAAGTTGTTGATAACAGCGTAATAGATGAAAAAACTTTAAAAACTACAGGAGCATCTGGAGTTGTAAGAAAAGGAAATAACATTCAAGTAGTCTACGGTCTTACAATAAATAAAATTAGAACAATTGTTGATGAGGCATTAGAAATAAAAGAATAAGAATTTAGGAGGAAGTTGAAATGAAAACATTCAAACTAGTAATTGTAGGCGGCGGAAGCACATATACACCAGGTATCGTAAAAAGTTTACTTTCAAGAAAAGACGAATTTAAAATATCTGAACTTAGATTATACGATATAAATGAGGAACGTCAAAACAAGGTAGGGGTAATAGTAAAAAAGGTTGTTGAGATGTTTGATCCTGAAGTAAAACTTATATTTACTACTAATCCAGAAGAAGGATTTAAAGACGCAGACTTTGTATTTGCTCAAATGCGTGTAGGTTTATATAAATTAAGAGAAGCAGATGAAAAGATTCCACTAAAATATGATGTAGTTGGACAAGAAACCTGTGGACCAGGAGGATTAGCATATGGTTTAAGAACTATATATCCAATGGTTGAGATGATAGATTTCTGTGAAAAATATGCAAGTCCTAACTACTGGATTGTAAACTACTCAAACCCAGCAGCAATAGTTGCAAAAGCTATGCATAAATTAAGACCAAATGCTAGAATTCTTAATATATGTGATATGCCAGTAGCTATTATGAGAAATATGTCTAATATATTAGACTGTGATAGACATGATATTGAGGCAGATTATTTTGGATTAAATCACTTCGGTTGGTTTACTAAAGTAAGAGTAAAAGGTGAAGATAAAACTGAAGAATTAAAAGCTTATGTTAGAGAACATGGCTATATTCCACCAGACTCTAGAAGTGAAGTTAGACACAATGATGCATCATGGCTTCATACATTTGATAATGCTAAATATATAGCAAGAATGTTCCCTAAATATCTCCCTAATACTTATATGCAATATTATCTATTAAGTGACAGCATAGTTAAGGATGCAGATAAGAATCATACAAGAGCTAACGAAGTTATGGAAGGAAGAGAAAAGAAAATATTTGATGCAGTAGATGAATACAATGCTACTGGAGAAATAGATCTTTCACAATTCTTCACAGGAGTTCATGGTGAGTTTATTGTTGAAGTAGCTATGAGTTTAGCATTTGACCTAAGAAAGAGACATTTAGTTATGGTAGAAAACAATGGTGCAGTTAAAAATGTACCAGATGATGCAATGGTAGAGGTTCCAGCATATATAACTAAAGATGGTCCAGAACCAATAAGAGTAGGAGAAATCCCAACTTTCTATAAAGGACTTATTGAACAGCAAGAAGCTTGTGAAAAACTAGTTGTAGAGGCAGCTGTAGAAAATTCTTATGAAAAAGCTCTTATGGCATTCACTATGAATAAACCAGTTCCATCTGCTTTTGTAGCTAAACAAATTTTAGACGATATGATTGAAGCAAACAAAGGCTACTGGCCAGAACTTAAGTAGAAGGTGCAAATATATGTTTAAAAATTTATTTAAGAAGAAAAATGAAAATGCAATGTATGCTTTTTGTGATGGAGAAAGTTTAGACTTAAGCACGGTTAACGATGAAGTCTTTTCTCAAAAAATGATGGGAGATGGAATCGCAATAAAACCAAGTGACACTAAAGTATATGCTCCTTGTGACTCAGAAGTAGTTACAATCATGATGGAAAGTAAACATGCAGTAGGACTTAGAACTAAAGAGGGAATTGAGTTACTAATACATGTAGGAATAGATACAGTAAACCTAAAAGGTGAAGGTTTTTGTATCCACTGCAAAGAAAAACAACAAGTTAAAAAATGTGACTTACTTCTAAGCTTTGATGGAGAAGTTCTTAAAAGAGAAAACTTAGATGACACAATAATGCTAATACTTGCAGAACCTAACGGTCATGAAATAAAAAAATACCATGTTGGGGAAACTATGAAAGCAAGTGAAAGTATTATATTGGAAATAAAATGATATAATAAAAGAAAAAGAATAAGCTTCACTTAAGGTGAGGCTTGTTCCTTTAGGAGGAGTTTTAAATGAGCATAGTTGAAAACATAATGGAGAACAAAATAGTTGCAGTAATAAGAGGAAACGACAAAGAAGAAGCACTAAATATAATAGAGGGAGCCATAGAAGGTGGAATAAAACTTATAGAAGTAACTTACACAAACAAAGATGCCTCAGAAATCATAAAAAGTTTAGTCGAAAAATACAAAGATGTAGTTATAGGAGCAGGAAGTGTTCTAAATGTTGATACAGCTAGAGAAGCTATAAAAGCAGGATCAGAATTTATAGTAGGACCAAACTTTGACGAACTTATAAGCGAATACTGTACAGAAAAAAATGTAGAGTATATCCCGGGTTGTTTTACACCAACAGAAATAGTAAATGCCCTAAACTCAGGTGTTAAGGTTATTAAATTATTTCCTGGGGAAGCTTTAGGCCCAAGTTACATAAAGGCAATAAAAGCACCAATTAAAAATGTTAAGATAATGGTAACAGGTGGGGTTAACCTTGAGAACCTAAATGAATGGTTAAATAGTGGAGCAGATTCAGTAGGAATAGGCAGTATATTAAATGCTGGGACTAACAATGACAGCGCTAAGATAGCAGAAAATGCAAGAAGATTTATGGAGAAGGTAGGGAAATAACATGGGAAAATTTCTTTCAATAGGTGAAATACTTATAAGATTTACTCCAAAGAACTTTGATGTATACGGAAACTCTAACGAGTTTGAGTGTTTTTATGGAGGCTCAGAAGCTAACATATCTTCAATGCTTTCAGCTTGGGAGGTAGAAACTGCTATTCTATCAGCTCTTCCAGATAACGATATAGCTAAAAATGTAAAAAGGTATTTTAGAGGAGTTGGAGTTGACATAAAGAATATTCTAACTAAAGGAGAAAAGATAGGTTACTACTTCTTAGAGAGAAGCTCAGGAGTTAGAAACAGCAGTGTTATATACGATAGAAAACACAGTAGTTTTTCAGAGTTATCTATAGAAGATATAGATATAAACAAGATACTTGAAGGGGTAACCTGGCTTCACTTTAGTGGAATAACTTTAGCAGTTGGGGAAAACTCTAGAGAAATAGTAAGAGAAGTTGTAAAAGAAGCTAAAAAGAGAAATATATTTATAAGCATGGACTTAAACTTTAGAAGCAAAATGGCAACCTTTATGGAAGCTAAAAACTATGCAACAGAATTAGCTCCTTTTGCAGATATATGTTTTGGAATAGAACCAATAATGGTAGATGATAAAGACATAACCATGTTTGATAGAGAAACTTCTACAAAGGAAGATATATTTAAACGAATGCAAAAACTTAAAGAAAAGTTTGGTTTTAAGTATATTTTCCATACAGAAAGACAAAACGATAAAGAAGATAACAACACCTACTACGCTTACGCCCTAGGAGAGGAAGAAAAAGCAGAATCAGTTAAACTTACAACTAAAATGGTTGAAAGAGTGGGAAGTGGAGATGCTTTTGTATCAGGAGTAATCTACTCAATTATGAAAGAGAAAACTCTAAAAGAAGCCATAGACTTTGGAGTAGCAGCAGCAACTTTAAAATGCACTATTAAAGGCGATAGTATGCAAGTAGACCCAAGAGATGTAGAAAAGATAATAGGGGAAAAAAATTCTATAGAGAGGTAAGGTGAAAACTATGTTATATTCTCAAAAGGTAAGAAAAATAGCTCCAGAAATGGATTCTCTAAAAAGAGGAATGGGATGGACTACAGAAGATTTAGAAAAGATGCAGGTAATAGTAGAAAGTACCTATGGTAAAAGCCATCCAGGAAGCGTTCATTTAGATGTAGTAGTAAATGAGGCTATGGAGGAGCTTACAAGTTTAAACATAAAGGCAGCAGACTATTATGCAACAGATATATGTGATGGTCAAGCTCAAGGACATGATGGAATGAACTATTCTCTAGTATCTAGAGAAATAATAGCAGACATGATAGAAATTCATGCAAATGCTACAGGTTTTGATGGAGGACTATTTGTAGCAAGTTGTGATAAAGGAATGCCAGGAAACCTAGTAGCTATGTGTAGAGTAAATATACCTTCAGTAGTAATACCCGGTGGAATTATGAATGCAGGTCCTAATCTTTTAACCCTAAACCAAGTAGGAACCTACAGTGCCATGCATAAAAGAGGAGAAATAACTACAGCTCAATATGATTTCTATAAAGAAAATGCATGCCCAAGCTGTGGAGCTTGTTCTTTTATGGGAACAGCTGCAACTATGCAGGTACTTGGTGAAGCTTTAGGACTTGCTCTACCGGGAGCAGCGCTCTTACCGTCAACCTCAGAAATATTAAAAGAATACACAAGAAAAGCTTCAAGAGCAGTAAAGAGTTTGGTAGAAAAAGGAATAAAAGTATCAGACATAGTAAACAGAAAATCCATAGAAAATGCAATAATGGTTCATGCAGCTATAGGTGGATCAACTAATGCACTTCTTCATATACCAGCTATAGCAAAGGAACTTGATATAGAAATACGCCCAGAAGATTTTGATAAAATCCATAGAAATATACCATTTATACTAAATGTAAGACCAAGCGGACATTGGCCAGCAAACTATGTATTTTACGCAGGAGGAGTACCTGCAATAATGAATAAAATAAAGAAATACCTTCACCTAGATGTTATGACAGTTACAGGTAAAACCCTAGGAGAAAACTTAGAGGAATTCAATAAAGAAGAAGCTTATGGTAAATATTTAGCTTCTGCTCCTAAGATGGACTACACGGAAGTTATCTACGATGCTGAAAGTCCACTAAGTGAAATAGGAGCAGTATCAGTACTTAAAGGGAACCTAGCACCAGAAGGCTGCGTAGTTAAACACTCAAGCTTACCTAAAGGAATGAGAGATATAAAACTAAGTGCTAGAGCCTTTGACTCAGAAGAAGAAGCCTTTGAAGCAACTATAAATGGAGGCATAAAACCAGGAGATGCAATAATAATAAGATACGAAGGACCTAGAGGTTCCGGAATGCCAGAAATGTTCTACACAACAGAAGCCATAGCTTCAGACGAAAAACTAAACTCAACTGTAGCTTTAATAACCGATGGAAGATTCTCAGGAGCAACAAGAGGACCTGCTATAGGACACGTATCTCCAGAAGCAAGTAATGGAGGACCAATAGCTTTAGTTAAAGATGGAGATATAATCCACATAGATATAGAAAACAGAGGAATAAACATAGTTGGAGTAAATGGACAAGAAAAATCAAAAGAAGAGATAGAGAAGATACTAAAAGAAAGAAAAGAAAAATGGACACCAAAACCACCTAAATATACTAGAGGAGTACTTGGCATGTACACAAGTTTAGCCACTTCTGGTATGGAAGGTGGAGTAATTAAAATAAGATAGAGAATAGTAGAAGAGCTTAGCAGATTGTTAAGCTCTTTTTAAATTTAGGGGAAAGAGTATTTTTCTACAGAGAAAACAAATAAATCAGAGGCATGCAGGAGTTTTGAAGCAGTGCAAAAGCGCAGCATCGTTACTCAAAAGCACAGGCGCATTGGAAAAGCGGAAAGGTGGACTGTTGGAGAATAGGAAATTTTCAAAAGTGGAGCATAAGAACAGTACAAAAGTGGTGCATTGGGATGCTGAAGCATAGGAAAAGTGGAGCACTGGAAAAGGGAAACATAAGAACAGTACAAAAGCAGACTGTTGGAAAAGAGGAACAGCGGAATATTGGAGAATAGGAATAGTGAAATGAAAAATATAAAAATTTTATAAGTATTGTGTAAATAAAAAAAATGTGATATTATAACTTTATTAAATAAAATAAGATAGCGTATTTCTAAAAGGGAGTAGCTGAGGCTAGGCCTATAAATAAAATCAACATACTGGAGAAATCCTGGTTTTATTTGCTTTAAAAAGATTAAAGTAGCGAGACTTTTAGATTAGTAGACCTTACTATAGGGTTTATTAATCTAAATATCTCGCTTTTCTTTTGTCTAAAAAACTAAGTAAATTAAAAAAGTACGAATATAAAATGCCCAACATTAAATAATTTGTACTTTTTATTTAAATATGGATATTAAGAGGTGGCCCAATGGTTCAAGAATTGTTAAAAGCATTTATACTTATTTTTATTGCAGAAATGGGGGATAAAACACAGATACTAGCAATGGCATTTGCAACAAAATTTCCAGTTAAAAAAGTTATAGCAGGAATATTTCTAGGATCTTTTCTAAATCATGGACTAGGTATATTGTTAGGACATTATATCTCTAACTTTATTCCAATAAATACAATACAGATAGTTGCTGGTTTTGCTTTTGTAGGATTTTCTCTTTGGACTTTAAAGTCTGATGATGAAGACGATGAGGAAGAAGATAAAAAATCTAAGTTTGGTGCTGTTATAACAGTAGCATTGGCTTTTTTTATAGGAGAGCTAGGAGATAAAACACAATTAACAGCAATAACTTTATCCATAGATGCTGTATATCCTTTAGTTATACTAGCAGGATCTGTTTCAGGTATGATAGCTACAGGTGCATTAGGAATTATTGTAGGCAAAAAGCTTGGAGACAAGATACCTGAGTTTACTATGAAAATAATAGCAGCTTCTATATTTATGTTCTTTGGATTAACTAAGTTATATGAAACCTTACCAGATAGTTATTTGACCCCATTAAATATTATTTTATTTTTAGCTTTATTAGTTGTAGCTGTAGTATTTTTATTAAGACCAGAAATTATAAGACGAAGACAAGGAAGACAAACCTTGTTTAAAAAGACTTCAAAAGATTTATATGACTATTACAACAAAATACAAAGTGATATAGGTGAGATATGCCTTGGAACAGAAAGCTGTGGAAGCTGCAAAGGTAACAGCTGTGTAGTAGGACATACTAAAATACTTATACAAAAAGGATTAAATGAAGGAGAGTTACTGCTTGATGAAAGTGTAGATATTAATGAAAAAACTTTAGAAAAAAAATATGATAAAAATAAGGTTATAGAGAGTTTAATAACAACTTTAGAAGTAATAAAGGATGATCCATCTAATCCAAAGTATGAAAATCTACATAAAATAAGAAAAAATCTTGAAAAAATACTTTTTGGAAAAAGTATAGAAAATATTGAAGTTTGGAGTGATTATTCAAGTAAGTTTACAAAAATGGATTCTGAAATAGCTGATAAAGTTTTTAGTGCCTTAAATAATTAAACAAATAATAATTTAATACTATTATGTTTGAATTAAAGGAGTTGTTGCTCATCTAGAAATCTAGATGAGCAACAACTCCTTTTTATCATTTTTAACTAAAAAACAGATATTAAAGAATCTTTTAATTTTTTAACATCACTTATAGGGGGGAGTCCAAATAATCTAGCATATTCACGACTAAATTGTGAAGGACTTTCATAACCAACTTTAAATCCAGCATCAGCCGCCTCAGTAGTTTCAGAAAGAAGTAAACGACGAGCCTCTTGAAGTCTTATTAATTTTTGGTATTGATGTGGGCTCATTGCAGTTACCTTTTTGAAATGAGTGTGCAATGAAGAAATGCTCATTGAGACCTCTTTGGCTAAAGCTTCAATAGTTAAAGATTTATAGTAGTTACGATTTATTATCTTAATAACTTTAGATATTGCTTGCGCATGGCTTCCTAGCATAGCAAATTGTTTAATTAAATAACCACTTTCATCTTGTAAAACTCTGTAAAGAATTTCACGTGTAATTAGTGGATATAAAATAGGAATATCATTAGGGGTATCTAAAAGTTTTACAAGTCTTAATACAGGTTCTAAAATAGATGATTTAAGTGTATTTACTACAAGACCCCTTCCGATTTCATCATTATGTTTCCACATATCAGGACAATCCTTTACTATGTTTAGAATATCGTCAGGAGAAAAACTAAGTTTAAGTGATAGATATGGAGAATCTTTGGAAGCATCAACTATTTCACCGCATATAGGTAGATGAACAGAGGCTACTAAATAGGTTGCAGGATCATATCTGTAACTTTCTTGAGCTAAAGTTACAATTTTTGAACCTTGCGCAATAATACATATTGATGGGTCATATATTGAGTGAAGAGATTTAAATGGTTTTGCTGAACGAATAAGTTTTAATGCTGGAATTTCAGTATCTTGAATACCTTCTGAGTGAGTATGCAAGTCTATAAATTCAGCTAATGATTTCGTGGATTCAGTACTTATTTGAGTTTTAGTAATTTCTTTAAACATAACACTCATCCTTTTGTGATTAATATAATAATTATAATTTCTTTTGTAGGATTAGGCAATAATACTACAGGAACTGTATACCACTTTAATCTATTTGAATTGTATAATTATTTCAAGAATACTGTTTAAAGGAGATGTAGTTATGAAAAATATAGAAGAGAGAGTTGCTATAGTAACAGGAGCATCAAGAGGAATAGGGAAAACTATAGCTAAACAACTAGCTAGTCTAGGAATAAAGGTAGTAGTTAATTATTCTAGTAGTGAAGAAAAGGCATTAGAAGTAATAGAAGAGATTAATAAAAATGGCGGAGAAGGCATTGCAATAAAAGCTGATATAAGTAAAGTCAGTGAATTAGAAGATTTGTTTAAAAAGACTTTAGAGTCTTTTGGGAGAATAGATATCCTAATTAATAATGCAGGTATAATGAGAACAAAACCTTTATTAGAAATAAGTGAAAAGGACTTCGATGATCATTTTTCTATAAATGTAAAAGGAACATATTTTGCATGTAAAGAGGCTATGAAGCATATGGCTTATAACGGAAGAATTATTAATTTTTCAACTTCTGTTTTAGGTCAAATGTTCCCTGGATATAGTCTTTACGCGGCAACTAAAGGAGCGGTTGAACAAATAACACGTCAATTGGCAAAGGAGTTTGGAGCAAAGAAAATAACAATTAATGCAGTTGCACCTGGTCCAGTAAATACAGAACTTTTTACTACTGGAAAAACAGAAGAACAAATAGAAGGAATGAAAAAGATGAATGCATTTGGGCGTCTTGGTGAAACAGAGGATATTGCAAAAGTAATTGAGTTTTTAATAAGTGATAATTCTAATTGGATAACAGGTCAGACTATACGTGTTAATGGTGGATTTGTTTAATAGGTAAAAATATAGAACTTATAGATGGATACTATAAACTGTTGGATTATAGAGGTAACTATCTAAAATTATTTCCACAGTAAAACTAAGAGGTAATAAAAAGTATGAAGCTTTTTATTACCTCTTTTAAATTATTGTTTTATAAGAACTTTTTGAACCTCTGCGATATACATTGTATGGTAGTCTTTATCTTGATAGAATTTGTCATCAAAACCATCTACAGAAAAGCTTTCAGCTGATAATTCTTGAGCATAAAGTTTTTTACATATAACAGTAAGTTTTGCTTCTTCAAAGTAAGGAGTAGAACCTTCATGTGTTATTGTTAGGTTAGATTTTGATATTTTATCTTCATCTCTTCCAGAGGTGCTGCCTAAATAACCTAACTGTTTTTTAAAGCTGTTATCAAAAAATGTTAATGAAAAAGTATCTGAAGCATCTACAAATTCTTTAGTGTAACGATGAGGTCTTATAAAAATATAAGCTGCAGGTTTACCCCACATAATACCAAGTCCACCCCATGAGGCAGTCATAGTATTTACATTTCCTTCTTTTTCAGCAGTAATTAAAGTCCAATCACTGCCTATAAGTTTAAATGGGTTTTCGGTTAATTCTTCTGGTTTGATTTCTACGAATGTACTCATAATATATCTCCCTTCATGTTTTAAGTAATTTAATAACATTTTACCATAATATGTTCTTATTAAAAATAAGGGGGTTAATATTTAAAGAGAGATATAGTTAACTAAGCTTCAGAGTAATAAGAGCTAGAATATGTAGAATTTTGCTGCATAGTTTCTAGTAGTGACTCCAATATATCATCGATAGTTGTTGATGATTGAGTACTTTGAGTAGCTGTGCTATTACTAGTTGGAGCAGGTGGTTTTATAGCTTCTTTAATAGTATCTGCTTGGGCCTTGAAAGCATCTTTAACTGCATCAGCTTGATTTTGTGTTATTACTCCACTTGTTACAAGAGAGCTTATGGGATTAGTTTGAGTTTTGCTGTAACTTCCAGATATAGAAGATTGCATTGAGGTTCTAAAAGCATCCTGAACAGCTGTTAATTGATCTTCAGATATTGTTCCATTAGTAACTAGACTAGATAGTGGATTAGAAAACTGAACATTTTGAGCAGCTTGTATAGAGCTTATTGAACTTTGATAATCATCTAAATAACTATTAGAATCTCTATTAGTTGTTTTTGAGGTTGATTGAGTAGTGTTTGCTACCTGTTTTATACTTTGAAGATACCAGTTATTAAGATTAGAAATACTACTGATTGATGACATATAACCATCTCCTTTTTATATTGTAAATTAGTAATTTAAATATTACTAAATCAAGTATAGATAAACTTTATAGTTCAAAAATCAAGAACTTATGTGAGTTTCATGTGAACTTTGTGTGATTACTAAATCATAAATATATAGGAGAAGCAATAAAATATACAATGCTATAGAATAGTTGCGAAATAATAAGCAAATTTAAGCTAGAGGTAACTATACCTCCCTAGGGCATAATAATTAAGAATATCTATTGATAATAATTATTGATTAAAAAGAATTATCATTTATAATAGAATTAAGAACTGAATTTTATTAAGTTTTTAAGATAGATTGACACCTAATTATCAAGGAGGTAACTAGAAGTGAATTATAATGTTTTAATTGGCGGCGCTGCTGGCCAAGGTATGGATACTATTAGTAATTTTTTAGAGAAAATACTAAAGAAAAAAGGTTTTTATGTTTTTACAAACAAAGATTATATGTCAAGAGTAAGGGGAGGTCATAACTTCCTTCAAGTGAGATTTTCAGATGAACCTATATATACTCATTCTCCTAATGTTGATGTTATTTTTGCATTAGATCAAAACACACTAGATCTTCATATGGAAAGATTAAGTGAACATGGAGTTGCTATAGGAGATGATGCATTAGTTTCAGAAGATAGCAGATTTAAGAAACTTCCACTAAAAAAGACTGCATTGGAATTAAAGCTTTCTAAAGCATTAGGAATGGTGGGATTAGGAGCTGTTATTAAGTTTTTCGGAATTTCTTTAGAGGGTGTAGAAGAAATATTTCCAAAGAAATTCGCACCTCAAATAAGAGAGACAAATATACAAGCTTTAAATAGAGGATATGATTTAATAGATACAAAATTTCAATTAAAGGGTGGAAACTTAGAAGATCATCTTTTACTTGATGGAAATACAGCTATTGCTTTAGGGGCACTGGCAGCAGGGGTTAACTTTTATTGTGGGTATCCTATGACTCCAGCAACTTCTGTAATGACTTATCTTTCTAAAAAGCAAGTTGAAGCAGGAATAGTAGTAGAACAGGTTGAAGATGAAGTTGCAGCTTTAAATATGGCAATAGGTGCATCTTATGCAGGAGCTAAAGCTATGACTGGTTCTTCAGGTGGAGGAGTATCTTTAATGGTTGAAGCTTTTGGACTTGCAGGTATTATGGAAACACCAGTAGTTGTTGTGGATTCTCAAAGACCAGGACCAGCTACAGGATTACCTACAAGAACAGAGCAAAGTGATTTAAGTTTCTTATTAACAGCATCCCATGGTGAATTCCCAAGAGCTGTATTATCAGTAAGAAATGCTGAAGATGCTTTCTATCAATCTTTTAGAGCTTTAAATCTAGCAACTAAGTACCAAACACTTGTTATCTTGTTAACTGATCAATACTTAGCGGATAGTAAGGTTACAGTAGCACCATATAAGTTAGATGATTTAACTATTGAAAAAGGTAAGTGGGTAGATGGACCTTTTAAAGAAGGTGAAGAATATAAGAGATATGAACTTACAGAGGATGGAATATCTCCAATGTTAGTTCCAGGTAAAGTTCCAGGTCAAACTGTGTTAGTTGATTCAGATGAACATACTGATGAAGGTCATATAACTGAGTCAGGAGAAGTTAGAAATTCTATGATGGAAAAAAGAATGAAAAAGCAAGTTCTTATGGAAGCTGATATAGAAGAACCAGTTTATTTTGGAGTAGAAGAACCTGATACAGTATTAGTTGGATGGGGTTCTACTTATGGAGCGTTAAAGGAAGCTACAGATTTATTAAATAAAGAAGGACTTAAGGTTGCAGCATTAAGTTTTGGAGATATATTCCCATTACCTAAAAAGACTTTAGATAAGTTAAAAGGTAAAGTTAAGTTTATAAATGTTGAACAAAACTATAATGGTCAACTAGGTAAGTTTATAGCTAGCGAAACTGGAATTTTAATGGACGGAAGCATATTAAAATATGATGGACGCCAAATAAACGGAGTTGAGCTTTATGAAAGAGTAAAGAGTGAGGTGAACAAGTAATGCTTGATTTAAAAATATATGATTCAAAAGATGAAATTGCATGGTGTCCAGGTTGTGGTCACTTCTCAATATTAGATGGTATTAAACAAACCTTAGCTGAACTTGAGATTGAACCTCATGAGGCTGTTATAGTTTCAGGTATAGGCCAAGCTGCTAAAATGCCGCACTATTTAAAAATAAATGGTTTTAATGGGCTTCATGGTAGAGCACTTCCTCCAGCTCAAGGAATTAAAATAGTAAATAAGGATCTTAAAGTAATTGTAGTAGGTGGAGATGGAGATGCTTATGGCGAGGGTGGTAATCACTTCCTTCATGCTATAAGAAGAAATGTAGATATAACTCAAATAGTAGGAGATAACCAAATCTATGGTTTAACTAAAGGACAAGGTTCACCAACTACATTTTTAGGACAGGTAACTTCAATGCAGTTTGAAGGAGTTATGCAAAATCCTTTAAATCCTTTAGCAATAGCAATATCAGCTGGAGCAACATTTGTTGGTAGAGCTTTCTCAGGAGATAAGGAAACTATGGTTAAGGTATTAAAAGAAGCAGTAAATCATAAAGGTTATGCATTAGTAGATATAGTTGAACCATGTGTAAGCTTTAATAAGGTTAACACTTTCAAGTGGTATAAAGATAGGGTATATAGATTACCAGAGGAATATGATCCAACAGATAGAGCAAAAGCTATGGAAAAAGCTTTAGAATTTGGAGATAAGATTCCTACAGGAATTATCTATAAAGAAGAAGGAAAATCTGTGTTTGAGGACTTGCATCCAATTGTTAGGGATAACCCACCAGTAGTGGACAGGGAATGGAATGTTAAAAACGTAGAAAAGTTCCTTAATGAGTTTAGGTAATAGGAAATATATAAGATGCTGCAAATTTAATGTAGCATCTTTTTTATTTTTGTAGTTACATAATTGATATTTGTGATATAATATATAAAAATTTGTTAGGAGGAGATTATGGAAGCATTATTCGTTAATTATCCTAAATGCACTACTTGCATAAAGGCTAAAAAATTTCTAAAAGAAAATAATATAGACTTTATAGATAGACACATTGTTGAAAATAATCCTACTAAAGATGAATTAAAAAAATGGTTAGACAAAAGTGGGCTAACAATAAATAAATTATTTAATACAAGTGGGAAATTATATAAAGAAATGAATTTAAAAGACAGAGTAAAAAGTGATTCAGAGGAGTCTTTATTAGAATTACTTGCTACTAATGGAATGCTTGTAAAAAGACCTATATTAGTAACAAAAGATAAGGTTTTAGTAGGTTTTAAAGAGTGGGAAAAAGAATTATTATAATTAGAAGTCGTAAGTAGGGGGCTATAAATTGACCAGAATGTTAGAAGCTAAGGAGTATCTTAAAAGATTACTTAAGGGAAATGAAAATTTTTATAACAAGGACAACTATGAAGAGGTAGATATATCAAATAATAAAATAGAAAGCTTAAGAGAAAATCAATACCCTTTTGGAGTAGTTGTATCCTGTTCTGATTCTAGAATTACACCAACTATAGTATTTAATCAAGGACTTGGTGACTTGTTTGAAATTAGGATAGCAGGAAATGTTATGAATGAAGATGCTTTAGGATCAATAGAATATGGAGTTGAAGTTGGTGGAGCATCTATAGTTATGGTTTTGGGGCACGAAAACTGTGGGGCAGTTAAGGGTGCAATAGATCAATTTGAGGAAAAAGCAGAGTTTAATGGAAATATAAAATATGTGTTAAAGAAGATAGAACCATCAGTTAAATATGTGAAAACACATTTTAAAGAGGATATCTATCTAAACACCATAAAAGTAAATATTAAAAATACATTAGATATTATATATGAAAGTCCAATAATAAAGGAATTTATAGAAAAAAAAGAAATAATTCTAGTAAGTGCAATATATAAATCAGATGGAAAAGTGGAAGTATTAGAAGTTATTGAAAATAATATAGATAATCAGCTTATTAATACATTAAAAGCTATATAGACAGGTCATTAAGAGTGTATAAAATGGTTAAACTACTAGTATATAAATAAATTAAATTGGAAGGTGTTTTTATGAGAAAAAGCTACAAAAATCATTACTCTGAAAACAAGTTATTTTTAAAGTTAAAAAAGTATGCTACTAAAGCAGGTGCTAAAGTTGTTTATGCTATTTTAATTTTATTTTATGCTATGAAAAAACCTGAGATATCTATGAAAGAAAAGCTAATAGTAATAGGAGCTTTAGGATATTTTATTGCGCCAATAGATAGTATACCAGATTTTATACCACTTGCAGGATTTACAGATGATTTTGGAGCTTTGATGTTTGCATTAATAAAAATAGCAAGGCACGTTGATGATGAGGTAAAGGAAAAGGCTAAAAATAGATTAGATAGTTGGTTTAAAAATATTAATGAAGATGATTTAATAGTTGTTGAAAGAAGATTATTTACTTAAAAGCGGTTATACCGCTTTTATTTTTGTCATAGCTATACATGCATTAATTAGCGAAGGCAGTACTAGAAAAGTTTAGGTTTTTATTGAGGAGGAGAGTAATGGATTTTATTAAAAGTTTGGATTTAAATACTTTTGATTTTGTTCAGAAGTATATATCAAATAGTTTTTTGGATAGTGTTTTGCCTATCATAACCAATTTAGGTCAAGGGGGTGCTATTTGGATTGTAATTTCATTAGCCCTAATAATAAGTAGAAAATATAGAAAAGCTGGATTACTTACATTAGCCGTACTTCTAATAAACTATTTAATAGGAGATGTAGCATTAAAAAACATAATCGAAAGGGAGAGACCCTTTATAAGTATAGAGGGAATTAAGCTTATAGTTAAGCCACCAAGCTCTTTTTCTTTTCCATCAGGACATACTTCAAGTGCTTTTGCTGCAGCTACTATCTTAAGTTTACACATTAAGAAGTATTCATTCTTATTTATTACCTTAGCATGTATCATAGGTTTTTCTAGAATTTATTTATATGTACATTATTTAAGTGATGTCATAGCTGGAATGTGTTTAGGAATTGTAGTTGCAATGATATGTAATATAATTTGGGAGAATTTTTTAGAAAAAAAGTTTGCAAAAGTGTAGAAAATCGATAAATTCTGATATCAATCTACTTTTTTTATTCATATATTGGATAAGGAAAGGAGATTGATATAGATGGAAAACTATAATCCTATCTTACTTGCTCTTATAGCGACTTTATTCACTTGGGGTATAACTGCTCTTGGAGCAGCAGTAGTTTTTTTCTTTAAAGACATAAATAAAAAAGTTTTAAATGCCATGTTAGGTTTTGCTGCAGGAATTATGATAGCAGCGAGCTTTTGGTCATTATTAAAACCTTCTATAGAGATGGCAGAGGAAATGGGAATTATTCCTTGGATACCTGCTGTTATAGGATTTTTATTAGGTGGATTTTTTCTAAGAGTTGTAGATAAATTTTTACCTCACTTACACCTTGATAAAGGAGAGGGAGAGGAGGAAGGGGTTAAAACCTCCCTTAAAAGAAGTATACTTTTGGTTTTGGCTATAACCCTTCATAATATACCAGAAGGATTAGCAGTTGGAGTTGCATTTGGAGCTTTAGCTGATGGTGGTTCTGGAGCTACTTTAGCATCGGCAATAGCTTTAGCATTAGGGATAGGTCTTCAAAACTTTCCGGAAGGAGCCGCTGTATCCGTTCCATTAAGAAGAGAAGGGTTATCTAGATGGAAAAGTTTTATGTTTGGACAGCTTTCAGGAGTAGTAGAACCAATATCTGGAGTTATAGGAGCAGTCCTTGTACTAACTATGAAAGGAATATTACCCTATGCACTAGCTTTTGCAGCAGGAGCTATGATATTTGTTGTAGTTGAAGAACTAATACCAGAGTCACAAGCAGATTCAGGATCTGATATTGCAACTATGGGAACAATTTTAGGTTTTGCAGTTATGATGCTTCTTGATGTTGCACTAGGTTAACAAAATACGGTGAAATATAGATAACTTTTTTATAACTTAGAATAAATCTCCAGTTATGTAATATAGATATATTAGAAGATATTCATAATTAGGGGGTGAGGAGTAAAGCATGGGAAGTGGTATAATTATAAAATGTAATAAATGTGAGTTTTCAAAGGAATTACTTTTAGGGTATGGCATGTATAAACCTACTTTTGAGAAGACAATGGAAACTATAGATGAAAGAAATATTAATGTTGTAGAAAGGTTACTAGAAAATTACTGTGTAGAAGATTTTCATGTAACTAGACAAATATACTATTGTGAAGAATGCTCTGAAATTGTAGATAAGAGTGCTTTAAAAATTGATTTTCAAGATGGAGTAAAGTTTGAAGAGCAAATGTACTGTAACAAGTGTAATAATAAAATGGCGAAAATTAATAATTTAAAAGAAATTGATAATATACACTGCCCTAATTGCAGAGAAGCCGCTTTAACCTATATAGAAAACTATATATCTTGGGATTAATTTTAGATATATTTGGAGAAAATAAAAGTATGGATAATATTAATAATTCTGATGAAAAAGTCTTTGAGGTACGTTTAAAAAGATATTGTGAAGACGTTGATACTCTTATAGGAGAAAGTCTAAAAATGCTAAAAAATATGGGAAGGGAAGTTAAGTTTCTAGGTTTTGATAAATATAACTCTCTTATTTCATTGATAGATGGAGAAAAATATAGATGCGTTAGAGGGACACAGAAATCAGGTTGTGTAAGGTTTTTCAAAACAAACTGTGAAATTTTAGACTTAAAAAACAGAGATAGAGTTTTGAATATCAGGAAGCTTATAAATTAAGATGAGAAAAGATGTAATCATAATAATATGGTTACATTTTTTTGCATAAGAATAATTGGAGGAATATAATTAGGTTATTAATATAATTTTTACATTAGGAAAAAAGAAGATAATGAAATAGATGCACATAGTTTTTAATAAATAGCAGCTGAACTAATTAATTAGGGAGGCTGTTTTAATTTTATATATAAATAGATAATTTATTATAAATTTATCAAAAAAAGCAATTTAAGCTAAACAATTGATAATAATTCTCAATTAGTATTCACAAAAATAGGATTAGGGAGTATTATAATATTAAGTTAGGCATACCTAAAAATATTTTAAGGGAACTGGGGAGGAGAAAAATGACTGATAATAAAGAGGATTATTTAAAGATAATCTATGAGTTAGGCGGATATCAAAAGCAAATTAACAATAGAGAAATATCTTCTGCATTAGGAGTTTCAGCTCCTTCTGTAAGTGAGATGATAAAAAAACTTTTAGAAGAAGAGTATTTAGAGTATACACCTTATAAAGGAATAAAGCTTACTGAACAAGGGAAAAAGGAAGCTATAAAAGTCTTAAGAAGACATCAATTATGGGAAGTGTTTTTAGTTGAACATTTAAAATATTCATGGGATGAAGTACATGAAGAGGCTGAAAAATTAGAACATGTTACAAGTATAAAACTTGAAGAGCACTTAGATAAATATTTAAATTATCCAAAGACATGTCCCCATGGTAATCCAATAATAAGAAATGGTGAAAATAGTTTTAATTACAGAAATATGAAATCATTGTTAGTTGGAGAAACCTCAAGAATTAGAAGAGTTACGGATGAAAAAGAACTTTTGAAATATATGGTTCATTTAGATTTAAAAATAGGAGATGAATTTACAGTGGTTAGCTTTGCTCCTTATAATGGGCCAATTACTCTAGAAGTTGATGGTAAAAGTATAATTATAGGCAGGGAGGCTGCAGAAAAAATTTATGTTGATTAGAAAAGGAGGTTATATTAGTGAAAAAGATTTTAAGTAGATTAAGTATATTATTAATAACAGCTGTTTTTGCAGTTGGGTGTCAAAATGCTAATAAAGAGAAGAAAGTAGCTAATGCAGGAGATAAACCAAGGATAATAGCCACTACTACAATGTTAGCAGATTTAACTAAGACAATTGGTGGAGAATATGTTGAGGTTCAAGGTTTAATGGGCGCAGGAGTAGACCCACATTTATATAAAGCTAGTGCAGGAGATGTAAAACTTATGCAAAATTCAAATATGGTGGTTTATTCAGGACTTCACTTAGAAGGAAAAATGGAAGAAATATTTGAGAATCTAATTAATAGTAAAAAAATAGTAGTACGCGCTACAAGTAAGATAAATGAACAAGATTTAATAAAACCTCAAAATGGCTCTACCTACGATCCACATGTATGGTTTGATGTTAAGTTATGGAAGAGTGCCGCAGAGGAAGTTACCGAAGGGTTAAAGGAATTAGATGGTGAGCATTCTAAAGAATTTGAAAAGAATTTAGAAGGTTATTTAAAAGAACTAGACGAGCTTAATGATTATATTCTTAAGAGAGTAGAGGAACTTCCAAAGGAAAGCAGAGTTCTTGTAACAGCCCATGATGCATTTAATTATTTTGGTAAGGCTTACGGGTTTGAGGTTAAAGGGCTTCAAGGAATAAGTACAGCATCAGAGGCTGGAACTGCAGATGTTAGAAAATTAGCTGATTTTATTGTGCAGCGTAGGATTAAAGCAATATTTATTGAGTCATCAGTACCTAAAAAGAATATTGAAGCACTTCAAGAAGCAGTTAAAGCTAAAGGCTTTGAAGTGAAAATAGGTGGAGAACTATACTCAGACTCTTTAGGGGATGAGGAGCGTAAGACTGAAACTTATATAAAGACTGTTAAAAGTAATATTGATACTATCGTAAATGCATTAAAATAAGGGACAGATGATTTGAAAAATGGAAAAGGAGGGAGTAATAATGGAAGAAAAAAATAAATTTTCAATAGAAGTTAGAAGAATGACCGTGGCTTATAATACTAAACCAGTTTTGTGGAATGTAGATTTAAATGTTCCAAAGGGAGCTTTAATGGCGATAGTAGGACCTAATGGTGCAGGAAAATCAACTTTAATAAAAGCAATGTTGAATTTAATAAAACCTATAACAGGAACTACTTTATTTAATGGAGAAGATTATAAAAAGCAAAGGTTAAATATAGGTTATGTACCACAGAGCGGCAGTGTGGATTGGGATTTTCCAACTAACGTACTAGATGTAGTGCTAATGGGCAGATATGGAAAATTAGGATGGTTAAAAAGGCCTGCTTTAGAAGATAGAAGAAAAGCTATGGAGGCATTAGAGAAAGTAGGAATGAAGGATTTTTATAAGAGACAAATAAGCCAATTATCAGGAGGGCAGCAGCAGAGAGTATTCCTTGCAAGAGCATTAGTTCAAGAAGCCGATATATATTTTATGGATGAGCCGTTTCAAGGAATAGATGCTAAAACAGAAAAAGCAATAATAACTCTTTTAAAAGAAATGAAAAATCAAGGGAAAACTGTAGTAGTAGTTCATCACGATCTACAAACAGTTGAAGAATATTTTGATTGGGTAACCTTATTGAACACTGAAATTATTGCTAATGGACCAGTTAATGAAGTGTTTAATGATAAAAATATAAATAAAACTTATAAGAGCCATGCTGATAGGTTAACTAGGCAGGTGATGTAAAATGAAGGTTATTGAACTTATTGCAAAAGATTACACTTTGCAGCTAGTTTCATTAGGTTCAATGCTGCTAGGAATAATAAGCGGAGTACTTGGAAGTTTTGCAGTTATAAAGAAGCAAAGTCTTTTGGGAGATGCGGTATCTCATGCTGCTCTTCCAGGAATATGTTTAGCTTTCATTATAATTGGAACTAAAAAAACAGAGGTATTGCTTTTAGGGGCGCTTATCTCAGGACTTTTGGCTACCTTTATTATTACTTCTATAGTAAAGTATTCTAAAATCAAATTTGATAGTGCATTAGCTTTAGTATTATCTGTTTTCTTTGGGGGAGGTTTAGTCTTAATGACTTATATTCAAAAACTTCCAAATGCAAATCAAGCAGGATTAGATAAGTTTATCTATGGGCAAGCATCTACTTTATTAGAAAGAGATGTAAGAATAATGTTTATACTGGGAGTTGTGCTTATACCAGTGGTTATACTATTTTGGAAGGAATTTAAGATAGCAACTTTTGATGAAGCCTTTGCTGAAAGTGTGGGATTTTCAACAGGAAGAATAAATATGCTTATCTTATTTATGATTGTTATAGCTATTATAATAGGACTTCAGACTGTAGGGGTTATATTAATGAGTGCAATGCTTATAGCGCCAGCAGTTGCAGCTAGACAATGGACAGATAGATTATCAATAATGGTATTACTATCAGCTTTATTTGGAGCAATTTCTGGAGTAACAGGAACTATAGTAAGCTCTCTAGTTTCAAATTTACCTACAGGACCTACAATTGTCTTAATCATAAGCGGAATTGTATTATTAAGCTTAATATTTGCTCCTAATAGAGGGTTATTTAGAAGAATTCTTAAAAATAGTAAAGGGTATAGATTAATATATGAAGATATAGTATTGGTAAATATCTATGATTTGCATTTTAAAAGAGGAGAAGATAGTAATAATATTGACTTTGAAAATATAAAGGCTAGTCTAAATATGAAAGAAAAAAGTAATAGAAAATTAGAGAAATTACTAGCTTCTTTAAATTATAGAGGTTTAGTAAATAAGGAATATAATATGTGGTCTATAAATGATAAAGGAATTAGTTATATAAAAAATAATATAAAAGGAGGGGGAGAATAATGTCAGCTGAATTAGAAATTCAAGTTATAGCAGTAATAGTAGCTGTAGCATGTTCATTGCCTGGAGTATTTTTGGTACTTAGGAAAATGTCTATGATGTCCGATTCTATAACTCATACAATATTATTAGGAATAGTTATTGCATTTTTTATAACAAAAGATTTAAATTCTCCTTTATTAATAGTAGGAGCTGCTTTAGTGGGGGTATTGACAGTCTTTTTAACAGAGCTTCTTAATAATACAAAGCTATTGTCAAAGGATTCTTCAATAGGAATTGTATTTCCGCTCTTATTTAGTATAGCTATAATAATTATATCTAAATATGCTGGTTCTGTTCATTTAGATACAGATTCTGTGCTTTTGGGAGAATTAGCTTTTGCACCATTTAATAGACTTATAGTTTTTGGAGTGGATATAGGAGCTAAATCTATATATACTATGGGAGCAATTTTAATTGTAAATCTTTTATTTGTGATAATCTTTTTTAAAGAACTTAAAATAGTTACCTTTGATCCAGCTTTAGCGGCAGTATTAGGCTTTATGCCAAGCTTAGTACATTATGGATTAATGACCTTAGTTTCTATAACGGCGGTAGGAGCTTTTGAATCTGTAGGATCTATTTTGGTAGTTGCATTTATGATAGGACCTCCTGTAACAGCTTATTTATTAACAGAAGATTTAAAGAAAATGATTATTATAGATATTATAATTAGTACTATAAATGGGATATTAGGATATAAATTTGCAGAAACTTTAGATGTATCTATAGCGGGATCTATGGCACTTATGACTGGATTAGTATTTTTCTTAGTATTTATATTTACACCAAAAAATGGACTGATGAGTAAGTGCTTAATGAAGAGTAAAAAGGAAGTATTAAAAAAGGCATAGAAATATAAATGAGAATAAATCTAAAAACTTGTTGTTTTTAGATTTATTCTCATTTTTCTTATAGCTAGAATTACTACAATTCATATAGTATAATAAGAAATAAAATGTATAAAAAAGTACAAAAAGCTAGAAAATTAAGGAGGCAACTAATGAGGGGGCATTTATTTAAAGATACATTATTAATAAAGGAACTTGAAAAGAAAATACTGGTTCTTGATGGGGCAATGGGAACTTGTATTCAAGCATATAAACTTAAAGAAGATGATTTTAGAGGAGAATTATTAAAGGATTTTAATAAAGATCAAAAAGGCAATAATGATTTATTAAGTTTAACAAAGCCAGAGGTTATTAAAGAAATACAAAAAGCGTATTTAGAGGCAGGAGCCCATATAATAGAAACTAATACTTTTAACAGTAACGTGATATCACAAGAAGATTATGGATTAACAGATTTAGTTTATGATTTGAATTTTCAAGGAGCAAAAATAGCTAAAGAAGTAGCTAATGAGTTTTCGACTCCAGAAAATCCAAGGTTTGTTGCAGGTTCTATAGGGCCTACAAATAAAACTTTATCTATGTCTCCAGAGGTTGAAAACCCAGCATATAGAAGCGTGAGTTTTAAAGACGTTTTAAATTCTTATAAAGTTCAGATAAGAGGACTAATAGATGGTGGAGTAGATGTACTTTTAATTGAGACTATATTTGATTCCTTAAATGCTAGAGCTGCAATAATAGCAGCTGAAGAGGTTTATGAAGAAAAAGGAAAGATTCTTCCTATAATGATTTCTGGAACAATAAATGATAAAGGTGGAAGAATTCTATCAGGTCAGACCTTAGAAGCTTTTGCAGTATCTATGAAAAGCGATTATGTAATATCTATAGGTTTAAACTGTTCCTTTGGAGTTAAGGAATTAGTTCCATTTGTAAAAGAACTATCTAAAAAGCAGGACTTATATATATCAGTATATCCTAATGCAGGGTTACCAAACTTATTAGGAGAATATGATGAGATACCAGAAATAACTGTTAAGAATTTAAAGGAACTTTTAGATGAAAATCATTTAAATATTGTAGGTGGTTGCTGTGGAACAACTCCTGCACACATTAAAGCTATATATGAACTTACACAAGAGTATTCCCCAAGAGTTATACCAGAAGTAGAAAGAGTAAGTTCTTATGCAGGATTAGAGCTACTAGAAGTTAAAGAGGAAAATAACTTTATAAATATAGGTGAAAGATTAAATGTTGCAGGGTCAGCTAAGTTTGCAAGACTTATAAGAGAGAAAAAGTATGAAGAAGCTTTAGCAATAGCAAGGGAACAAGTTGAAAATGGAGCGCAGGTTTTAGATGTAAACTTTGATGATGGACTTTTAGAAGGAAAAGAAGAGATGGATTACTTCTTAAAGCTTTTAGCATCTGAACCTGAAGTTGCAAGAAAACCTATTATGATAGATTCATCAAGATGGGAAGTGATTTTAGCTGGACTTCAAGCAATAGGAGGAAAACCTATAGTTAACTCTATATCTCTAAAAGAAGGGGAAGAAGAATTCTTAAAGAAAGCTAAAGTCATTAAAAGTTTTGGGGCTGCAACAGTTGTAATGGCATTTGATGAAAAGGGTCAGGCTGATAATTATGAAAGAAGACTAGAGATATGTAAAAGGGCCTATGATTTATTAGTTAATAAGATTAACTTTCCACCAGAAGATATAATATTTGACCCTAATATACTAGCGATAGCTACTGGAATGGATGAACATGATAATTATGGAGTAGATTTTATTAAAGCAACTAAATGGATAAAGGAAAACCTACCTTATGCAAAGATATCAGGAGGAGTTTCCAATCTTAGTTTTTCATTTAGAGGAAATAATGTTATAAGAGAAGCTATGCATTCAGTATTTTTATATCATGCGATTAAAGCCGGAATGGATATGGGAATTGTTAATCCAGGAATGATAAGGATTTATGATGATATTCCGGAGGAACTTCTAGAACTAGTTGAAAATGTAGTATTAAATAAGAAGCCGGGAGCTAGAGAAGAACTTCTTGAACTTGCTGAAAAGTATAGAGAGCAAGGTGGAAAGCAAGAAGAAAAAGTAGAACTTTGGAGAAGTGAAAATATAGAGAAAAGACTTAGTCATGCAATAGTTAAGGGAATAAGCGATTATCTTCAAGAGGATTTAGAGGAAGCTAGAAAACAATATGATAAGGCTTTAATTATAATTGAAGGACCCTTAATGGATGGTATGAAAATCGTTGGAGACTTATTTGGTGAAGGAAAGATGTTCCTTCCTCAAGTTGTTAAGTCTGCAAGGGTTATGAAAAAGGCAGTAGAGATATTGATGCCATATATAAAAGCTGAAAATTCAAAAGGTGGCTCTAAAGCAGGTAAGATACTTTTAGCAACAGTAAAAGGTGACGTTCACGATATAGGTAAAAATATAGTTGGAGTTGTATTAGCCTGCAATAACTTTGAAGTTATAGATTTAGGGGTTATGGTTCCTTGTGAGGAAATATTAAAAAGAGCAAAAGAGGAAAATGTAGATGCTATAGGTTTAAGTGGACTTATTACACCATCTTTAGATGAGATGGCACATGTAGCTTCAGAAATGGAAAAGCAAGGGTTTGATGTTCCATTATTAATAGGTGGCGCAACTACTTCTAAAACTCATACAGCTCTAAAGATAGCACCTAATTACTCTAATGGAGTAATTTATGGAGGAGATGCTTCAAAGACTGTAGAGATTCTTAAGGAGCTAATGAAAGATAAAAAAGGATATTTAGAAAAGGTAAAAGAAGAGTATGAAAAAGCAAGAGAAAATTATAAAGCTATTTCTATAAAAAATGTTTCTATAGAAGAGGCTAAAGAGAAAGCTTTAAAACTTGATTGGAATACTGAAGTAATAGATAAACCTGAGTTTATAGGAATAAAAGAAATCAAGTATTCAGTTAGAGAACTTAGAGAATATATAGATTGGACTTTCTTCTTTATAGCTTGGGAAATGAAAAAAACTTATCCAGAAATTTTAGAAGATGAGAAGTATGCACAAGAAGCTAAAAAGCTATTTAAGGAAGCAAATGAAATGTTAGATGAATTAGAGAAAAATAACAAAGTGTGCCCAAAGGGTGTATTTGGTATTTTTCCATGTAATTCTACAGGAGAAGATATTGTTATTCACGATGAGAAGGGTGGAGTTTTAGAAACTTTCAATTTCTTGCGTCAACAAAGAGAGAAATCAGAAGGGTCCTATTTATCCTTAGCTGACTTTATAGCACCGTTAGATAGCAATAGAGTTGATTATATAGGCGGATTCTTGGTAACAGCAGGTACTGAAGTAAATGAGTACGAAAGAGAACTAAAAAATAGCGGAGAAGACTATAAAGCTATTATGCTTAAACTTTTATGTGATAGATTAGCTGAAGCTTCAGCTGAGAAATTACATGAGGAAATAAGAAAAGTATATTGGGGTTACTCAAAAGAAGAAAATATAACTAAAAAGGAACTATTCCAAAGTAAATATAGAGGAATAAGACCAGCCTTTGGTTATCCATCTTTAAAAGATCCTAAACAAATGGAGAAACTATTTAAATTATTAAATGGAACTGAAGTAACTTCTGTAACTTTAACTGAAAGCTATATGATGAACCCAGTATCATCTGTATGTGGATTATACTTTGGGGCTCCAAAATCAAGATATTTTGATCTTCTTAAACTTTCGAAGGATCAAATAGAGGATTATAGAAGAAGAACAGGTGAAAAGATTGAAGTAGTTGAGAAGAGACTTAATAACTACTTATTATAATAAGATATAGAAGGAATTTTAGGAGGAAGAGTATTCATGAGAAAAATTGTGATATTAGATGGAATAAGTATGGGGAATGTAGATTTTAGCTTATTAGATTCATTGGGAGAAGTAACTTATTATGATTTAACAGAAGATAATGAAGTAGCTTCAAGAATTCAGGATGCAAATGTAATTTTAACTAATAAAGTTGAGTTGAATAAAGATAATTTGTCAAACGCAAAAAATCTTGAACTAATCTGCGAAATGGCAACAGGTTTTAATAATATAGATATTGAGTATGCTAAAGAAAAGGGAATAGCAGTAACTAATGTTGCAGGTTATTCTACAAACTCAGTAGCTCAGCATACTTTTGCAACTCTTCTACATTTGTACAATGAAATTGCTTATTATGATGACTATGTGAAAAGTGGAAATTATGCTAAAAGCCCTATTTTCACTCATATAGATAGAGAGTTTAATGATATCTCAGGTAAAACTTGGGGAATAATAGGTCTTGGAGCAATAGGAAGAAAGGTTGCGGCTATTGCTGCTGCCTTTGGTGCAGAAGTTCAATATTACTCCGCATCAGGAAATAACAACAATGCTGACTACACTAAGGTAGAGCTTGATGAACTTCTATCAACTTCAGATATAATATCGATACATGCTCCACTTAATGATAAAACTTTAGGACTTATTAATTATGAAAACTTAAAAAAGATGAAGAAGAGTTCAGTTTTAGTAAATATGGGTAGAGGACCGATAGTAAAAGAAGAGGATTTAGCAAAAGCTTTAGATGAGGGTTTAATAAAAGGTGCAGCTTTAGATGTATTTGTTTCAGAACCAATAGGAAAAGATAGTCCTTTATTACAGATTAAAAACAAGGATAGACTTGTTGCAACTCCTCATATAGCTTGGGCAAGTGTAGAAGCTAGAGAAAAGTTATTTGGGTATTTAATTGAGAATATAGAAGCCTTTTATAAGGGAGAAAAGAAAAATAGAATAGTTTAACAACTTATGGTTGAGAACTGAAAGTTGAGAACTAATAGAGAAATATAAAATGCAACTTTTATGAATTTTAGAAATAGGGACTTGTAATGAGATTTTTATAATCTTTATGGCAAGTCCTTCTTTTTTATTGATATTATCATAGAAAAAAATTACAATAAAAGGGGGACTATATCAAGTTTCACTTGCTTCTAGGGATGGAGGAATGCTATATGGCTAGAGGTAAATTTCAGATATTAATTAATGAAGGAATTAGGCTTAAAAAAGAAAATAAATTTAAAGATGCTATAGATATGTTTACAAAGGCAAAAGAAGAAGCTTTAGAAAAGGATGAAGAACTAACTTGTTTAGTTTCTATGATAGATTGTTCAGTTAACTTAGAAGACTATGAATTAGCTGAAAAATTATGCTTAAAGGTACTTCTTAAGTTTGGTGAAATAGAAGATGCATACCTTAATCTAGCGTATATTAAGGAAAAGCAGAGACAATATATAGATTCATATAGAAATCTACAAAATGCTTATATAATATCCAAAAAAGAAGTTTATAAAGAAAACTTAGATTCTAGGTGTTTAACTTGGGAAAAAGAGCTTTGGATGGAGTACAAGTACAATATAAGTAGTTTAGAATTTAAAAAAGCATCAGAAAACTTAGAGGACTTATTTTGTTTAATTGCTATACAAGGGCAGGGAGAAATAACTAAAGAAGAAGCATATACTAAGTATATATCTTTATTAATTCAAACTAAGGAATATTCTAGAATCTATAATTTGAGAAACAGACTTAGATCATTAAGGATATCGGAAGAAGATATAGAAGAATTAATAGATGAAGAGTACTTTTTTAAAAAAATTAAAGCCTCTCTTAATGATAAAAGCATATATTTTATGTTTATTGACTTTTTATTAATAAAGGAAAAGAAAAGCCTATATTATCTTGAAAAATTAAAATTATCAATGGAATTTTTAGATAAAGAATATTTCAAGTGTTTAGTGGAAAAATACTTACATAGAACAAAAGATGAAAAAATTAAAAATAGAGAAAAAGAATACAAAGTTGAGATGGAAATATACGACTTAGCCTATAATTATTTGTTAAATGATTATGAGGAATTAGCTAAGGCGATACAAGAGGAATTAAGTGAACTAAGAAAAGTTAAATAGTATAAATATAGTAATTATGCTATAATATTCTCAAAACCCAAATAGGTAAGTGGCTATTTTATATAGTCACTTTTATACTCTATCTTAGATATTCAGCGAGAGACTTAATAGTATAGGAAGTGATAATATGAATAATATAACGGTAAATGATGTGTTAGATCAGACACCACCTGGTGCTGCAGTACCTTTAGTGGTTAATTTTAATGGGAAAGATGTACCTTTTATATTTATAAAAGACTACAAAGATCTATTAGACTATATTAGCCAAGAGGTAGATATAAGAATAAAAACTGCCTATATTGAGAATAAAAAAGTTACCATACTTTTGATTTTAATTAAGATAGGGGAGGTTGAAGAAAGTATCTATGATATGTGGTTTGATTATGGAAATAAGGTTCAAAGAGATTTTCTTCAAAAACTTTTACATGAAGAAGAGATAGTTCTTGATGTAAGAGATGAAACTAACGAAAGGTTATGCTGTCTTAGTATTAACAACGAATTAGTTTTGCCTATTGAAGAATATGTTCATAGAGTTAATAAAATAAAATTAGTAAAAGGCGAAACTGATGGGAATGTGATTTTCCTTCAGAATGTTGAAAAATATAATTATTGGAATGAAGATGATGTAGCTGACCTTTTAGAAAATGTATTTATGGATTATGAAGATTTAGAAGAACTTTGGGATAATTTTTAATCAATATATATAGTAAATCATAAATAATAAAAGAAAATATGAGTAAATTAAGATTAGTTTAGTATAAAGTAAGCTGATCTTATTTTTTCGTCTAATTTTGGATTATATATTAACATTTAAAATATGATATAGTATTTATTGGTTAATATATATAAAACATCAAGTTTAGTAAAAGTAAACAAATGAAAAAAGTTTAATAAATTAAACTTTAAATTTAATATTAGTAAACAAAATATATATAAATATATATAAAAGTTTATATAAATAAGATTTAAGGAGGTTTTTATGTTATTCGCTGTGTTACTACAAAAATATTTATGTAACATATAGGACATATTAAATATTAATGGAGGGATTAAAATGAAACTAGAACAATTGGGAAGACACATTTTAGTTGAATATTATAATTGCGATAAGGACTTACTAAAGGATCATAAAATAATCGAAGAATATATGAGAGAGGCAGCTATACGATCAAAGGCTACGATAGTGACTAGTTGTTTTCACAGGTTTAATCCCTGGGGAGTTAGTGGTGCAGTAATAATACAAGAATCTCATTTAACAATTCATACATGGCCAGAATATGGTTATGCGTCTGTAGATTTATATACCTGTGGAGATACAATAAATCCATGGGATGCATTTGATTACTTAGAAGATGTACTAAAAGCAGAAAGAAGTGAATCTACAGAAATTGCTAGAGGAATGGTTGAGAAAATAAGAAATTATTCTAAGGTTCAGGATGAAGTTATAACTTTTAAACCTATGGATGTTAAATAGTTGGAGGAACAAAGATGGAATTGTGGTATACAGAAAATCAAACTGAAAATGTTAAATTTTCAATGAAGGTAAAGGAACATATATTTACAGGACAAAGCGATTTTCAAAAAATCGATATTATAGATACTTATGAGTTTGGAAGAGTTTTAGTTATTGATGGATGGACAATGGTTACTGAAAAGGATGAGTTTATTTATCATGAAATGATAACTCATGTTGCATTAGGAGTTAATCCTAATATAAAGAGAGCTTTAGTAATAGGTGGAGGAGATGGAGGTACTGTTAGAGAACTTACATCTTTTAAAAATATTGAAGAGATTCACATGGTTGAAATAGATCCAGTGGTTGTAGAAGCATCTATAAAATATCTACCTTTTACTTCAAGTAAACTTTCTGATGAAAGAGTTAAGGTCTTTTATCAAGATGGATTAGAGTATGTTAAAGATAAGGAAGATTATTATGATATAATAATTGTAGACTCTACAGATCCAATAGGGCCTGGAGAGGGACTGTTTACAGAGTCATTCTATAAAGACTGTTTCAAAGCTTTAACAAAGGATGGGATTATGGTTAACCAATGTGAAAGTCCATATTATCCTAATAACGCTAGAGAAATGAAGAGATCATATAGTAAGATTAAAAATATCTTCCCTATATGTGAAGTTTATCAATACAACATGCCTACATATGCATCAGGACATTGGTTATTTGGATTTGCATCTAAAAAATATCATCCTATAAAGGACTTTAAAGGGTTTGAATTTAAAGAAAAATTAAACTATACTAAATATTATAATGAGGATATTCATAGAGGTTCATTTGCTCTTCCTAATTACGTTAAAAATAATTTGGAAAAATAGGGTTGACATTTATATGGAATTAGTATAATATTTTACTAAAATATCAAAGGCGATGAATGAGAGTAGTAAGAAGAAGAGTTTTTTAGAGAGCAGTCGGTTGGTGTAAGTCTGCAGATGAATTTTCTGAACTCGCTCAAAGAGCTGTGAATTGAAATTAAGTAGATTCAACCGGTTAATAACCGTTATTTTAATTAAGTTATAAGTTTGGATGGTACCGCGCCCTTGCGCTCCAATATGGAGTGTTAGGGCGCTTTTTATGCTTTAGGAGTTTGTAATAATTTCGTATATATTTATAAAGTTAAAAAGAAGCTGAGAACTCTACCGTCCAATTTCAAATAAAAAAGGGGGCAAAACTATGAAAAGAGAAGGATTTAAAAAGTATAAGCAGTATCAAAATGTAGAATTAAAAGAAAGAAAGTGGCCGAGTAATCTCATAACTAAAGCACCAATATGGTGTAGTGTAGACTTAAGAGATGGTAACCAAGCGCTTAGAAATCCTATGAGCTTAGAGAAAAAGATGGAGTTTTTTAATCTCCTTGTTGAAATGGGGTACAAGGAAATTGAAATAGGTTTTCCAGCAGCTTCGCAAATAGAATTTGATTTTACTAGACATCTTATTGAAAATAATTTAATACCAGAAGATGTTACTATACAAATATTAACTCAGGCAAGAAGAGAACTTATAGAAAAGTCCTTTGAAGCTCTTAAAGGAGCAAAGAAGGCAGTAGTACATTTATATAACTCTACATCAGTTGCACAAAGAAGAGTTGTGTTTAATAAATCTAAACAAGAAGTTATAGATTTAGCAGTAGAAGGTACTAAAATTATAAAGGAATTAACAAGAGAATATCCAGAAACTAAATTTACCTTAGAGTATTCTCCAGAAAGTTTCAGTGGAACAGAATTAGAGTATGCATTAGAGATATGTGATGCAGTGGTTAAGGAGTGGAAACCTACTATAGAAGATAAGGTTATTTTAAATCTTCCGACAACAGTAGAGATGTATACACCTAATATATATGCAGATCAAATAGAGTGGTTCTCAAATAATATAGAAAATAGAGAATGTATCATACTTAGTTCTCATCCTCATAACGATAGAGGAACAGCAATTGCAACTGCAGAACTTGCTATGCTTGCTGGAATAGATCGTATAGAAGGAACTCTATTTGGTAATGGAGAGAGAACTGGGAATGTAGATTTAGTTACTTTAGGATTAAATCTATATACACAAGGGATAGATCCAGAGATAGATTTTGGTAAGATAGATAATGTAGTAGATATATATGAAGATTGTACCGAGATGATTATCCCAGAAAGGCAACCTTATGCTGGGGAACTTGTATACACTGCATATTCAGGTTCTCATCAAGATGCTATTAATAAAGGACTTGTTGATTACAAAGAGGGCGGATACTGGGAGGTTCCATATCTACCTATAGATCCTAAAGATGTTGGCAGAAATTATGAAGCTTTAATTAGAATTAACGCTCAATCAGGAAAAGGTGGAATAGCCTTTATCATGCAAAACTATTATGGATTTACTATACCTAAATTTATGCAAAAGGATTTAAGTTTAGTTATTCAAAACATTGCAGATGAAAGTGCTAAAGAAGTTAACGCTGAAACTATATTAGAAGCCTTTAAAGATAACTATTTAAATATACCGGCTCCACTAGTCTTAGAGAGATTTGAAATCAGTAGTAAAGAGCTTTCAAGTCAAGACATATGTATAAAGGCTGAGATGAAAAATAATGGTGAGAAGGTTAATATAACAGGTTCAGGTAATGGGCCTATAGATGCCTTTGTTCATGCCTTAAATGGACTATTTGGAGGATGTAAGGTAACATCATATACTCAGCACTCTTTAGGAAGTGATTCAAATGCAGAATCAGTTGCATATATTGAAGTAACAGATGATAAAAATGAAAGTTATTATGGAGTAGGAACAGATAGTAATATCATACTAGCTTCCATAAAAGGAATAATAAGTGCAGTAAATAAAAGGATAATAAAGTTAAGTTAAGAATTTGTAACATATTTTTAATAAAAACACCAGAAATTTTCTGGTGTTTTTTATATTCAAACTAAAGAGATTTATGATATTATGTTAAAGTGAGGTGGTTTAATGAAAAAAGGAAGAGGACTTAAAATTTTAGCTGCGCTTATGGTTATAATGCTAATAGGGGCTTTAGGGTCAGTATATGCTCTTAAAAAGTACAACAGATACAAGTTAGAGCAAGCAAGACTTAAAAACATAGCAATAACTAAGGATATAGTTAGATTGTATGTAGATGAAGCTGATAAAATGGGTGTAGAAAAGATTCAGTTAAATTGGAAAGAGCTTGCAGCAATTAGTGCTGTAAAAGCAAATAATTACATAGTAAACGTTGATGAAAATGAAATAGAAAACATAGCTGAAAGTTTTATAATAGAAAAACAGTCAGGTGGTAAAACATATTACGGCTCAAAAGATATGCTAGAGGTAGCGGCGGACTTAAAATTTGATGATAAACAAACATCAAGAGTAACATCATATTATGAACAATTAGATGAAATGGGACTATATTCAGAGAATTTAAAGAAAGACTCGCCTCAAAGAAAGTTTGTTGAAAGTGTTAAACCTTATGCAATAGAGGTTTATGAAAAGTATGGTATATTACCTTCTATAGTAGTTGCACAAGCTTTTTATGAAAGTCACTGGGGAGAATCAGTATTAAGCCAACAGGCAAAGAACTACTTTGGCATAAAGGCTGATACTAGTTGGAAGGGAAAAACCGTAACTATGGAAACCACAGAGTTTCATAATGAAAAAATAAAAGATAAATTTAGGTTATATGACACCGTATCAGAGTCTTTTGATGATTATGGTAACTTCTTAACTACTCATCCTAGATATAGACAGGCGGGGGTTTTTGAGGCTAAAGATTACGAAGCTATGGCAAAGGCTTTAGAAAAAGGCGGATACTCAACAGCCGAAAATGCAAAAGGTGAAAAGGTATATGCAATAGATATATACTCTATCGTAAGGGCAAACGATCTTATGATATTAGATAACATTGTATTAAAAAATAAATTTAATAAACAATTTGGGAATAGTTAAGGGTTCGAGTTGAACACTTAACTATTTTTTCATTAGTAGATTAGTTTAAAAGATTTTTCTTTATTTTCTAAAGGAACTTCCTTTGAACTTATGTCATCAACAGAAGAAAAGCCATTTCCTTTATAAAGTTCACTTATTAGTTTAAGAATATGCTCTTCGTCTCCTTGAGCAAAAATTTCAACATTTCCATTGGATTGATTTCTAACAGTTCCAGTTAAATTAAGGGTGTTGGCCTTAAGAAGCACAAAATATCTAAAACCAACTCCTTGAACTCTACCAGAAGCAATAATATGATATCTCTTCATAATTACCTCCAACCTTTAATAATAAAATTATATCAAAAAGTTTCATAAAAGGAAAAATAAAAGAGAAATATTTTAATATTTGAAATATACAGAATATTTGGTATAATATTAAGTAGACTGGAATATGGAGGAATTTATGACTATGATTGAGAAAAGTTTTGTTCTAATTAAACCTGATGCAGTTGAAAGAAATTTAATAGGAAAGATATTGGATTGTTATGAAAGTAATAATCTAAAAATAGTAGCTATGAAGCTTTTTAAGGTGGATAAAAGTTTAGCTGAAAAACACTATGAAGAACATAAAGAAAAAGCATTCTATGATAACCTTATAAAATATATAACAAGAAGTCCTTTATGTGCTGTGATTTTAGAAGGTGAAAATGCAGTAGATGAAGTAAGAAGGATAAATGGAGCAACAGATCCAGAAAAGGCGGAAGAGGGAACTATAAGAAAGCGTTTTGCAGTTAATAAAACTGAAAACTCAGTACATTCATCTGATTCTAAATCTAGTGCTGAAAGGGAAATAGCACTTTGGTTTTAAGCTATTTAATAACATATAAAAAACGGATTCTTTTAAGGAATCCGTTTTTGTTTTAATGACTTTTTATTTCAAGCCATGCATCATCATAAAGTTTTATCTTATCTCCTAAATCTATAAATACTTCACATTTGTCTAAAATATCTTCAGGAGGATATGCGGCCTCATCTTCTTGAGTTTCTTCATCTAGAAGATCATAAGCAGCAGCATTAGGTGTAGAGTATCCAATATACTCAACGTTTTGTTTTGCATTTTCTGGATCAAGTAAGAAGTTTATAAAGGTTTCAGCTTCTTCTTTGTGTTTTGAACCTTTAGGAATTACCATAGTATCAAACCACTTGTTACTTCCTTCCTCAGGAACCACATAAGCTAAGTCAGGGTTCTCTTCCATCATATAGATAGCATCTCCAGACCAAACTGTAGCTAAAGCAGCTTCTCCACCTATCATTCTATCCTTAACTTCATCAACTACATATGCTTTAACTAAAGGTTTTTGTTTTATTAACTCATCTTTAGCTTTAGCTATTTCTTGTGGATTAGTAGAATTTAAAGAATATCCTAATCTTTTAAGAGAAATAGCTAGAGTATCTCTTATGGAGTCAAACATCATTATTTCCTTAGTATATTTAGGATTCCAAAGAATGTTCCAGGAATCTACAGGGTCATCAACCATAGTTGTGTTGTAGATTATACCAACTGTTCCCCACATATATGGTACAGAATATTCATTATTAGGGTCATATGAAAGTCCTTTATAATCTTCATCTATATACTCATAGTTAGGAAGATTGTCAAAGTTAAGTTTCTCAACCATATCTTCTTTAATCATTTTCTCTAACATGTAATCAGATGGTACAACTATATCATAGTCTGAATTACCGCCCTTTAGTTTTTGATACATTATTTCGTTTGTATCATATTCTTCATAGTTTACCTTGATGCCTGTCTCCTGTTCAAACTTGTCAAGTAAATCTCTATCTATGTAATCACCTACATTAAATACATTTAGGGTTTTGGTAGTAGAGTTACTCTTTCCAACAAATACTAAAGTAGAAACAAGTACAACAATAGCAAGAGCAAAAGCTAAGGCTCTATTGTTATTTTTGTTGGTTACTTTCTTAGTTTTCTTTTCAGAAGTTAACTCTTTCTTATTTACAAGAAGTAAAAGAGAAAGTACTGTAATAAACATCAAAGTTGAAAGTGCATTTATTTCTGGTTTAATTCCTCTTCTAGCCATTGAGAAGATCTCTATAGAAAGATTTGAAACTCCTGAACCAGTAGTAAAGAAGGAAATTACAAAGTCATCTATACTCATGGTAAAAGCCATCAAGAAACCTGCTAAAATACCTGGTTGTATTTGAGGAATGATTATCTTTCTTAAAGTATAACTAGGTGTTGCACCTAAATCTAAAGCTGCATCTGTTATATTAACAGGCATCTGTTTAAGTTTAGGTAAAACAGATAATATTACATAGGGTATATTAAAGGTAATATGGGCTAAAAGCATTGTTTTATATCCAAAAGTAAGACTGAAGAAAACAAATAAACTCATTAAAGCTATACCTGTAACTATGTCTGGGTTAAGGACAGGTAAATAGTTTATGTTTAATAGAATGTTCTTAAGTTTACCTTTCATATTAAATATGCCGATAGCTGCAATAGTACCTATAATAGTTGCTATAGTTGCTGATGATAAAGCTATAAGTATGGTGTTATATAAGGCTCTTAGGATCTTATCGTTGTGAAGAAGCTCTATATACCATTTGAAGGTAAATCCTTGCCAAGATGCCATGGATTTAGAATCATTAAAGGAAAACACTAATAAAGCAAGTATAGGTGCATATAGAAATAAGAAAATTAAAAACATGTATACTTTTGAGCTTATACTTTCTAATCTTTTCATTATAAAATAGCACCGCCTTCCTTACTGTTGTCACCTTCATATCTAGACAGTATAGCCATAGATATAAGAATTATTATCATCATAAAAATTGAAATAGCAGATCCAAAATTCCAATCACCTATATTCGTAAATTGCTGTTCTATAAGGTTACCAACTAACATGTATTGTCCACCACCTAGAAGGCTTGAAATTATAAAAGTTGATACAGCAGGCATAAATACCATTGTTATACCAGACATTACCCCTGGGATTGATAGTGGGAAAATAACCTTTTTAAATACGATTGATCTATCTGCCCCTAAATCTGCAGCAGCATTTAATAAATCAGAATCAATCTTTATTAGTACTGTATAAATAGGAATAATCATAAAAGGTAAAAAGTTGTATATCATTCCTAAAATAACAGCAGTATCTGTATAAAGTATATCTATAGGACCTAAACCTATCTTCATTAAAAGAGTATTTATGATACCATTTTTACCTAAGATAGAAAGCCAAGAATAGGTTCTAAGTAAAAAGTTCATCCACATAGGAAGAATAATAAGCATTATAAGCATATTTCTACTAATAGCAGCTTTTTTAGAGATTATATAAGCAATAGGGTAGCCTAAAACTAAACAAGCTAAAGTTGAGATTAAAGCTAAGCTTAAACTTCTTCCAAAAACCTTTAGGTATTGAGTTGAAAATAGTTTTTGATAGTTCTCTAAGCTAAAAACATAAGAATCATCTGCTTTTACAGTGAAGCTGAAAAATAACACTATAAGTAGTGGAATAACTATAAATAGAATACTCCAAACTAGGTAAGGGTAAGCTGCAAGTCCTTTTCTCTTATTCATTTTCACTCACCTTTCTCATTATGTGAATATCTTCTGGGAATATATTCATTCCTAGAACATCTCCAACTGAAGCGTTTTTAGTATTATGTATTATCCATCTTCTATCAGCTTCCATAAGTTCTATCTCATAATGAACACCTTTAAAAATTACTGAAGTTACAGTTCCAAATAACATTCCTTCTTCCTTGGAAGTTATCTTTATATCTTCAGGGCGTATTACCACTTCAATTTCTTCATTTTCTAAGAAGCCCTTGTCCACACATTCGAAATCTTTATTGCAGAAGTTTACGTTAAAATCTTCTTTCATAATTCCAGGTAATATGTTACTTTCTCCTATAAATCTAGCTACAAAAGAGTTTGCAGGTTCATTATAGATATCTTCTGGCGTTCCCATTTGTTGAATCTTACCGTTATTCATAACTATGATTTTATCAGACATAGTTAATGCTTCTTCTTGATCATGAGTTACAAATATAAAGGTTATACCTAACTTTTGTTGAATCTTTTTAAGTTCAAGTTGCATTTCTTTTCTAAGTATTAAATCTAAAGCACCTAAAGGTTCATCTAGAAGCAAAACTTTAGGTTCATTTACTAAGGCTCTAGCTATAGCAACTCTTTGTTGTTGTCCACCTGATAAGGAGTCAATACTACGATTTTCAAACCCATCAAGAGAAACTAATTTAAGAATATTTTTAACTTTTTCATCTATTTCATCTTTAGAAAGCTTTTTTATTTTTAAACCAAAGGATACATTATCATATACATCCATGTGAGGAAATAATGCATACTTTTGGAACACAGTATTAAGAGCTCTCTTATATGGAGGAATATTATTAATAACCTTCTCTTCAAAAATAATGTCGCCTTTATCAGCTGATTCAAAACCTGCTAATATCTTTAAGGTTGTTGTTTTTCCACAACCACTAGGACCTAAAAGAGTCAAAAACTCATTTTTCTTTACACTAATACATAAGTCATCTAATACCTTATGCTCATCATAACTTTTTGATACATTTTTAATTTCAATAATGTTTTCTGACAAAACAAACACCTCTTTCTAAAATGATGGGGGAGTACTAATCCATATAACTTTTGCTGAAGTTTTACCAGGATTAGAAATAAAATGATTTTCCCTAGGTTTAAAATAAAAGCTTTCGCCTTTTCTAACTTTGTATTTTCTGTCGCCTAAATGAAGAGTTATTATACCAGATAATACATATCCAAATTCCTCACCTTCATGAGGTTCTTCTTCTACATATCTTCCATCTGGATCAAGAGTTATCATAATAGGTTCCATTTCATTTTTTTGAGCATTAGGTATTAACCACATAAGGGAATACTTAAGCTCAGAGTCTTCTTTTTCAAACATGTCATCTTTAGTGAAAGTAACTCTTTCTTGATTGTCTTCACTAAAAAACTCTGTAAGGTTAGTACCTAAGATTTCTAATATATCTATTAAAGTAGCTATAGATGGAGAAGTTAGATCATTTTCTAGTTGAGAAATAAATCCTTTAGAGAGTTCACATCTATTAGCTAATTCTTCTTGAGTTAATTGTTTCTCGATTCTTAATCGTCGTATTTTATCACCTATTTGCATATAAACACTCCTTTTAAGTTGTGAAATGTAAGTTTTACTAAACTGAAAGTTTAAGATTACTAAACAAACAAATATTATTATATAGTCAATAAATAAGTAAATCAAGATTTTTTTACCTCATAAGTTACAAATAACTATCAAAAATAAAATGCAATTGATAAAAAAGTTAAAATATGAGATATTATTAGTATCAAAGGAAATTATGGGTGATTATATGAAAAATAATTTATATAGGCGTGATGGGAAATTAATATACATTAAACAGCCGGAATTCAATGAATTAGAATATACCCAGAAATTGTGGAATGATGAAAAGACAATGGAGGATATAGGGGGCGTTTTTAATTTCCCTAAAGAAAAGTGGCAGCTATTTTATCAAAAAATGATTTATCCTTCTGATGGTAAGAATTTTTATTGTTTGATTTATAATATAGATAATGTACCTATTGGAGAAGTCAGTTTTCATGGATATGACTCTGCAACTAAGATAGCTAGGTTTAATATTAAAATAGAAGATAAATACAGAAGACAAGGATATGGAAAAGAAGCAATTAGATTGTTATTAGAGTATTATTTTTTAGAATTTGGTGGACAAATTATGATGGAAAAGGTATTAAATAGATATCCTGAAAGCATAGAGGATACCTTTGGTTTTGAAGTCATAAGGCAGCAAAAAGGAGAATTTACTTATAGAATTTCTAAAAGTTCTTTTTTAACCATATCTAAAAGCGAAAAGAAAAATGTATGTTGTGTAGTTTATGATGGTGTAGATTTTATGGAAATAGCATCAACCTTTGAACTATTTAATCTCTTAAATAAAGTTGCTGATAAAGAAATATTTGATTTATATACAGTAGGAGAGCGGACTGTCAAAGCTTCAAATGGAGTAGATATAATTCCAAGAGGAGGTATAGAGAATGAACTTTCTTCCCATATACTTATAATACCAGGGGGAAGCAGCTTCAATAATGTATTAAATGATTCAAAACTTTGCAGTTTCGTAAAAAATGAGTACAAGTCTTCGGATTTTATAATTGCTACTGGAGAGGGAATCTTACTTTTAGCTCAATGCGGATTAATTAAGGATCACACTATTGCAGCTCCTAATTTTATAGTTGATAAAGTTCAAGTATTATCGCCTTCAACTACTATAAGTGGAAAAAACTTTGTAGATAATGGGAGAATAGTTACAGCTAGAGGTGGGAAGAGTTCAATGGAAGGAACTTTTAAAATTATTAATGCTATAGTAGGAGAAGAGTTAACAGAAAAGTTATTAGAATATATAGAATAAAAAAAGCGACATAGTCGCTTTTTTATTTTTTAAATGTAGTTAAAATTATTGACAAGATGTCTTTAAAAATAACCATATTGTTTATAAGGCTATCTTTAGCAACAATAACATCAGCAGTAACGTCAGTTGCTGCATCACTTATATCTTTAACATTGCCAGTTATATCAGCAATATTAGTTGTTGTTTTATTTATGTTTTCCTTATTAGAAGTTAGGGTAGAGTTAATATTGTCTAATAAACTTGATAGTTTTTTAAAAGTTAGGGCTAAGTAACCTAAGGTTATAACAAGAGCTATTCCTATAATGCCCCAAAATATATATCTTATATCAACGTACATCTTATTCCTCCAAGTTATCAGCTATTTCTTCAACTGCTTCTTTAACTTCTTCAATCTCCTTATTAACTACATCAGTATTTTTCTTAGATTCTAGGTATGAAGCAATTTTTTCTTTAGCTTCTTTTACATTAGAAATAGTTTCTTCTTTTTTGTCTTTAGCTAAAGCAATTGTATCATTTACAGTATTTTTTATATTTTCATTAGTTTTTTTATAAGCATCCTTAATGTCTTCTCTTGTTTCTTTACCAGACTTAGGAGCTAAAAGTAATCCACCTAGAACTCCAAGAGCTATACCAGCAGTAGCACCTGCACTAATTTTCTTTGCTGATTCTATCTTTTTTCTCTTTAATTGTTCTCTTTTCTTTTTTTCTACTAAATCTCTTAATCCCATGTTTAGTACCTCCATTTTCTGAATTTATAGAATAATTATACTACATAGTACAAAAATGGACAAGTTAAATATGGATAGAGAAGAAGTTATATGTTTAATTAGTAAAAATAAGTGAATATTTGAAATAAATTTGTAGAAGTATTATTATAATATTACAATGTTATAATGTTGGAACATTACAATATTATAATATTATAACATTTTAAAAATAGGAGAAGAGTAATGAAGTTTGAATTAACCACACCTGCCTTATTATTTACAGCTATTTCATTGTTGATATCTGCATATACAACAAGATTTTTAAACTTAGCTCAGTTATTAAGAAGTTTAGATATTCAGTATAGAAAAGAAAAGGAGCCTAGATTTTTAAAGCAGATTAGAAATTTAAATAAAAGAATACAAATTATAAGATATACTCAAATTGCTGCTGCAATAAGTTTCTTTTTATGCGTATTATCAATGTTTAGTATATTTTTAGATAGATATTTACTGGGAGAAATAACCTTTGGAATGTCACTTATAGCTTTACTTATTTCTTTAGGATTATCTATTTATGAAGTGCAGATATCTGTTAAAGCAATAAGTGTACAAATTGAAGATTTAGAAGATTGTTAATCTAGAGCTTAACTTATGATAAAGAATAGGAGAAAAATATGAAGTTAAAGGTAAATAAAAATAAAAGAGGTCTCCTATTTTTAGAATTGTATATAAAAGAAGAGGAAAAAGATACCTTTATAAAGAGGCTTATTTTGGAGGGGAAGAAAAAAGATAAAAATAAATATGTACTTCCTCTCAAATACTTATATCCCTTGTTCAAAAATTCTAAAAATAGTGATGTAGAACTAGAAATGTCCTCAATTAAAGAATTTTTAGAGTTTAGTGATGAATATGAGGAAAATTATTATTATAAAGAGAAAGCTGATGCAATTTATATGAGGATTTGGAGAGAAAATAATTGCCCATACATATATAAATATACTCTTGATGTAAGCAATAATCAGATTCATAAGCAAATTTGTTTTCAAAAGTTAACTTAAAATATTCAACATTATTCGACTGGAAGAATATACTAAAATAGGAAGTTAAAAGGGGGTAATTATATGATACACTCAGGTACTAAGTTATCTCCACCATGGGTAACTCAAAGAAACAAAATTGCTTGTACCATTGGATTAGACCCTCAAGTGGAAGTTGGAGAACTTGAGGAAAGATCTTGTGAGAAATATGTTGTTAGGATTTTAGTTAATGATAATAAAAAAGCTAAAGCTATTGCCAATATGCTTGTTCCAGAGTACGTATACGGCGAAAGTAGATTAAAAATAAAGGTTTATGCACCTTGTGAGATACGAGTATATCCTCGTATTCATAAATTAAATGGGGAAGAGCTGTCAAAGCTTTTAACGGATGCATTAGGTGGAAACCCATTATATAGAGGATTTGTAATTACAGATGGTATAATTCCAACTGCTGTTGCAGAAACTGTTGGGCAAGTAGTTGGTATTATAAAAAAAGAGATAGTACAGTTTTTTAATGATGATATAACTGATTTGTGCGGTAATTATAATGAGGTTGCGTCAAAGGTTTTTAATAGCATAATAAGAAGAGATTATAACCCTGCTACACTATCTTTTACAACAGAAGATAGGGAATGTTTGATTGGACTTAGTTCAAGAAAATAAACAAGGAGACTGAATTTTAATCAGTCTCCTTGTTTATTATTTTTAATGAGTTGCAGGCTTTGTTGGATTATTAGTTGTTGGTGTATCATTTTGTTCTGCATCATCATCTTTTTTGTCATCGTCTTTTTTATCATTATCTTTTTTGTCATCAGATGGTTTGTAATCATCTTGTTCTGTAGGAAGAGCATATTTAGCATCGGCACCTGTAGCACCTTTAATAAACACTCTTTCCTCAATTAAGTTTGCAGGAGTGCTTGCAGTTGCAAGCTTTCCATTAAGCTTATTAACCTTAGCTGTAACATGAATATCACAGGTTTCAGTAGGTGCTGAGCCATCTATAACCCATTCACTAACAACCTTATTTCCCCTAGGATCATGTTTACAGGCTTCAGTTGCAAGCTTTCCTGATAGAGAACATAAAGACATTCTAGTCATTCCAGAAGGTGGATTTATATCTTTAACCTCTAAACCTTCATGAGCCTTTGACATTATTTTTCCCCATAAAGTAGCAACTAGACCACTACCTCCGGCTAATGGGTCCTCACCTTTATCATAACCTACCCATACAGCACCAGATAAGTATGGAGTTAAACCAGCAAACCATAAATCTTTGCTGCTTGAAGTAGTACCTGTTTTACCTTGTACTGGCATAGCACCAAATTTAGCTCCTCCTGAAGAGTAGTTTTCAACTGGTTCTTTAAGTAAATCATAAGTTATATAAGCTGCCTGAGCTGAAAGTATTGTTTTAGTTTTTGGAGTTTTGGTTAATATGGTTTTTCCTGTAGCATCTACAACCTTAGTGTAAAGAGCACCTTCTGTATAAATACCACTATTACCAAAAGTTCCATAAGCTTGAGCTAATATAAATGGATTACCGCCATCTGGATTATTAGCTGCACTATGAAATTCCCCAAGAGCTACAGAAGGCATATATTTGGAGTCATTAGAATAAACAAGACCAAACTGCTCACCATATGCTATACCATTTTTTAAACCTATTTTATCTTCAACCTGTACAGCAACAACGTTTTTAGATTCTCTTAAACCCACTCTTATAGGAATAAAGCCGCTATATTGGTTAGGTGAGTTTTTAGGATTATAAAGTTCACTGCCATTTTTATATTTATTTTGGAACTCCATTGGTAGTGGAGCATCATTAAATCCTGTTGCAGCATTAACCATTTTTAAATCTATAGCAGGAGCGTACACTGTTAAAGGTTTAGTAGATGAACCTATAGGTTTTAATATGCTGTAAGCTCTGTTTAAAGAATTAGCATCTTGTTCACCACGTCCTCCTATCATAGCTTTAACTTGACCACTTCTATAGTCCATAACTACAGCAGAAGCTTGAAGAGTATAAACACCCTTATCATTTTTTTCAGAGGATCTACCAAAATCTTTTAAGTTAGATTCGTTATCTAAAACACTTTGAGCATGATCTTGAAGAGCCCTGTCCATGGTAGTGTATATTTTTAAACCACCATTTACTAACATCTTTGATATTTCAGCATCACTTAGTTTTAATTGTTCTTTTAAGTCCTTTTTAACTTGAGAAATGGCTGGATTAACAAACCATTCGTAATTTAATTTATAAGATATCTTTTGAGTTTTAAATTCGTAAGCATCTCTTTTCTTTTCATCTAGAGTACTAATAGCTTGGTTATATTCTTCCTCTGATATTTTACCTAGATCCTTCATTTTTGATAAAACGGTTTTAGTTCTATTTATGAAAGGAGTAGGGTCAGTTTGCATTTTTTCTGTGTATGCACTGTAATAAGATGGAGCTTGAGTAATTCCAGCTATATAAGCACTTTGTATTAAATTAAGTTGTACAGCTGGTTTTCCAAAGTAGTACATTGAAGCAGCTTCAACTCCGTATAACTTACCACCTAAAGGAATGGTATTAAGGTATGCTTCTAAGATTTGATCTTTTTGAAGTATCTTTTCTAACTTAGTAGCAAGGTACATTTCTGTTAATTTTCTTTCCATAGTAACATCGTTAGTTAAGATAGTATTTTTTAAAAGCTGCTGGGTTAAAGTGGATGCACCATGCAGACCAGATTTTCCAGTTAACTTATTTTTAACATCAGTAAAAGCAGCCCCTGCAATTCTTCTTAAATCTATACCTATATGGTCATAAAATCTCTCATCTTCTATAGACACATAGGCATTTTTCAAATAATCAGACATATTATTAAGTGAGACCACGTAACGCTCTTCTTCGGTGTGTACAGTATCGATTAGCTGTTCATTGCTATCATATATGGCAGAAGGTTCACTTAAACTTAAAACTGAATTAACGTCTAATTCTGGTGCACTTTTAATTATTGCATAAGCGTATCCACAGGCGACTATAATTCCAGTTAATATAATAAATCCAATAGATAACGCAATTGTTTTAAATACTTTTCGGGATTTCTTTTTTTTCTTGGATTTATTTTTAGGTTTTTTATTTTCTTTATTGTTATTGTCCATTCTTTCCTCCTAAAACACATGAAAATGAATTAATCATCATTTAGTAATCATTATAACATAAAAAATGTTAATAATAAAATTGAGAGGTTGCATATGAAATATTATACTAAAAAAACATCAACTAATAAACGAATATTAGTATTTTTATCTATAATTATTAGCTTGTTAATATTATTTATATACATGTTAGATAAAATAATATTGTCAACCCTCATGGTTGTAGCAGATGGAGAGATGAGAACAAGAGCTATTGAAGTCATAGATCGAAACATTTTGGACTTATATGATAAAGAATTTAATTATGATGATATTATGAAAATAGAAAAGGATGGGCAAGGAAATATTACCATGATTAGAGCCGATACTATAAAACTAAACTCTTTAGCAGCTAAGGTTTCTTTAGAGTCTCAAAATAAGTTAAGAGATATGGGTGCTGTTGGGATAAAGATACCTATAGGATATATAAGTAAAAATGTTATATTATCTAATTTAGGACCATCAGTTAAAGTTAGAATGCAACCGATAGGAAGTGTAAAGACAAATTATATATCTGAGTTTGAGTCAGCTGGAATTAACCAAACGCGGCATAAGATTTACCTTGAGGTTGAAACTTCAATAAAAGTTATAATTGCAACAAAAAGTGATGAAGTACAGATAAAGAACACCATACCAGTTGCTGAAACTATAATAGTGGGAAAAGTACCTACTACTAATTTGGACTTTGGAAAATAAAATTAAGGTTGAAGATATACATATGTTTATCTTCAACCTTAATAAGTTTAACTAGATTTTTACAATGTTATGCAGGGAGGTTAATTTTATAAATTAAATATAGGATTAATTATGAAGTGTATAAATATCACTAAACTTTATATACCCACTATTTATGAGAACCTCGTTTACGTTATTTTTATCAACAGTTACTGGGGTTAGAAGTATTGAGGGGACATTTTTTTCACCATTATATACAGTGGGATATATGTTAAGAATTTTATTGCTAGCTAAATTTATAGCTATGTCAATAGCAGTTTGCGCTTCTTTTCTAAAATCGGTGAAAACAGTCATAGCTTGTGTTCCATTGAGTATCCTTTTTACAGTATCAAGCTCTGCATCATGTCCAGTTACTAAGACCTTACCAGCAAGACCTTCTTCCTCTAAGGCTTTAATTGAAGCTCCAGCCATGGCGTCATTTGGGGCTAAAATAGCAACAATATTATTGTTTTCAAGAAGAGAATTTTTCACGACATTATAAGTAACTTCAGTATTATAGGCATTAATTGATGCGTCAGTAACAATTTTTATATTACCTATAGCCTGCAAAGGACGAATATAAACCATTGCCCCCTCTTTTAATAATATTGAATTAGCATCATCATTTCCTCCAGATAAAAAAATGTAATTACCACGAGGAGCCCTAGTTGTGAGATATCTCCCTTGAAGCTCACCTATGCTAAGAGAACTATAGGTTACAAAAAAATCAACATCACTATTTAAAATCATTCTGTCATATGCAACTACTTTAACACCTGCCTTTTTAACTTTTTCAACAATAGTAGAAGCTTCTTCTGAATTCACAGGAGCAATGATTAAAACATCTATGTTTTTTAATAAAAGTGCGTCAATTTCTGTGCTTTGCTGACTTGTAGAGCTGGAGGTTTCACAGTAAGTTAATATTGCATTTTGTTTTCTTGCATAATCTTCAAGTAGCCTACCATCTTCAGGCCATCTGATTTCTCCGCCACCTACAGGTAAGGATATACCAATATTTATTTCTTTTCTATCTATTAATAAATTCTTATCATATTGAACCTTCATATAAAAATTTTCTGGTAAGTCTATAAACATTCATATCACCTCAGTTTTGCAAGGAGTAAATATCGTGTAGAGTAATATAACCGCTATTTAGAAGAACCTCTTGTATATTATTTCTATCAACAACTATTGGTACCAGCAATAATGAAGGAACTTCTTTTTTTCCATTATTAATTTCTATATAAATACTTAATGGAAGATTATTAGCTAATTTTATTGCAATATCAATTGCAGCTTCTGCCTCTTTTCTGAAGTCAGTAAAAATAGTCATAGATTGTGTTCCATCAAGAATTCTTTTAAGAGCCGATGGTTCTGCATCTAGTCCAGTAACAAGAACCTTTCCAGCAAGATTTTGTTCCTTTAGTGCCTTTATTGATGCACCTGCAAAAGCATCGTTTGGAGATAAGATTGCAACAATATTATTGTTATTTGCTACTAGGGATTTTTTCACAACATCATAAGCTACATCAGGATTCCAATCTTTAATAAATTCATCAGTAACTACTTTTATTCTCCCAATAGCTTCTAAAGGTTTAATATAAATCATAGCCCCATCTTTATATAATATTGAGTTAGAATCAGTTGGATCACCAGCAAGTACAATGTAATTGCCAGTAGGAGCTCTTTGAGTTAGATATCTACCTTGTAGTTCCCCTATATTTAGCGCATTAAATGATACAAAAAAGTCAATATCGCTATTAAAAATAAATCTATCATAAGCAACAACAGGAATATTATACGCTTTAACTTTATCAACTATTATTGAAGCTTCCTCTGAATTTACTGGAGCTATGATTAACACATCTATTCCTTGTGCTAGAAGTTTTTCAACTTCTGCTAACTGGTCCGAGGTAGTTATAGTAAGCTCTGAAAATTTTAATACTGCATTTCTTCTTCTTGCATAATCTTTAAGAAAGTTGCTGTCAGATGGCCATCTCTCTTCACCACCACCTAAAGGCAGTGATATACCTATAATTGTCTCTTTTCTATTAAAAACTAAGTTTTCATCATATTTAACTTGAACATTAAATGACTCTGGCATGGATATAAACATTAGATCACCTAAAAAAATAATATATATTATAATATTCATATAAAAGAAAAGGTATCACAAACTAAGTTTGTGATACCTAAATATGTATGTATTATTCCCAGTTAAATACGTAAGGAACATTTCTATAGTAATTGCCATAATCTAACCCGAAGCCAACTACAAAAACATCTTCAATTTCAAAACATCTATAGTCAGGGTTTATATCAACCTTTCTTCTTGAAGGTTTATCTAATAAAACACAAGATTTTACTGATTTTGCTCCTAATGATTTAACATGGTTAACTATAAACTCCATTGTGTATCCTGTATCTACTATATCATCAACTATTAAAACATCATATCCCTCAATGTTATCAGGAATGTCGTTAATAACCTTTACTTTACCTGTAGATTCTTCTGCGTGACCATAGCTTGATGTAGTCATAAAACCAACTTTAGTTTTAACATCTAAAGCTCTCACTAAATCAGCTGAAAATATAAAGCTTCCTCTTAAAAGTGATAGAACATATAGATTTTTATCTTTATATTCTTCTGAAAGCTCTTTTCCTAATTCCTTAATTCTTACGGAAATTTGTTCCTCTGAAATAAGTATATTTCTTTTTTTATCTTCCATGGTATCCTCCAACAATTAATATAGAATATTTAAAAATACTAAAATCATAATATCCATATTAACAATTTTTTTGCTATATTTCAACACCTACTATAATTTCATTCAAAATAGACAAACTAATATAGTTTACATCTAGTATTATATAGTTTAAAATTACATTGAAAGTTTTAGCAATTAAAGAAAATGAGGTGAAATTTTATGATTTATGGAAATATTGAAGGAATTAAAAACTCTTATTTAAAAGAGTTAGAAGAAATATATAAATTAAAAGTTTTAAAGTATGAATATTGCTCTATGGAAATAATTGATACAATCTCAAGATTGACATCATTAGTTGAAAGAGAAATATCTGTAGGAATAGATAGAAGAGGAAACATAGTTTCAGTTGCAGTAGGTGACTCAAACTCGGTAGAACTTCCTATTATAGATATAAGTGAGAAGAAGTTAGCAGGAGTTAGAATAGTTCATACTCATCCAAATGGAAACTCACACTTGTCTGCACTTGATGTAACTGCACTTTTAAAACTTAAACTAGATGCACTAGTTGCAGTTGGTGTAGTTGATGGTACTCCTAAAGAGGTATCCATAGGTTTTTGTGCAGTAGAGAATGATATTTTAATAGTTGAAACCATGTTAGGGTTAAACTTAAACGAAAGTTTTGACTTTAATATAGGAGAGAAAATTCAGAACTTAGAAACTGCTCTAAAGAGAAGTAATGTTGAAGAAGACTTAGCAGAAAGAGCTATACTTGTTGGTACAGATACAGAAGAAAGTTTAGATGAACTAGGTGAACTTGCTAAAGCTTGTGATATAACTGTCTTAAACAAGGTATTTCAAAATAGAGCTAAGATAGATGCAGCTTTGTTTATAGGAAGTGGAAAAGTTTCAGAGATTGCGAGTCTTAAACAGACTTTAAGAGCAAACTTGGTAATCTTTGATGAAGAACTATCTGGTTCTCAAGTTAGAAACTTAGAAGAAGCTATAGGAACTAAAGTTATAGATAGAACTACTTTAATACTTGAGATATTTGCAAGAAGAGCTAAAACTAGAGAAGCAAGAATTCAAGTAGAACTTGCACAACTTAAGTATAGAGCATCTAGACTATCAGGACTTGGAACCATACTATCTAGAACTGGTGGTGGAATAGGGACTAGAGGACCTGGAGAAAAGAAACTTGAAACTGATAGAAGACATATAAAAGAAAGAATTTATGACTTAGGTGATGAACTTAAAAAGATAAAGAAAAATAGAGAAGTTCAAAGAGAAAGAAGAGGAAAACAAAGTATACCTCAAGTTTCTCTAGTTGGTTATACTAATGCAGGGAAGTCAACACTTAGAAACACTTTGTGTGACATGGTATCAATAGGTGAAGGAAATAAAAAAGAAAAAGTATTTGAAGCTAACATGTTGTTTGCAACTTTAGATACTACAACTAGAGCCATAAACCTACTTGATAACAGACTAATAACTTTAACTGACACAGTTGGGTTTGTAAGAAAGCTTCCTCATGAACTAGTTGAAGCTTTTAAGTCAACTTTAGAAGAAGTTATATACTCTGACATGTTACTTCACGTAGTTGATGCAGCTTCAGATACAGCTAAAGAACAGATTAAAGCAGTTGAAGAAGTTTTAGCTGAACTTGGTGCAAGAGATAAAGATGGTTTCTTGGTACTAAACAAGATAGACTTAGCAAGTGAAGAAGCTCTTTCTGAACTAAGAGATGAGTTCTCAAACTATGAAATCATTGAGATATCTGCAAAACAAAAGATAAACTTAGATAAACTTCTATTAAAGATTGGGGATAAGTTACCTAACAAACTCAAACTTGCAGAGTTTATCATACCTTACGATCAAGGTGGTATAGTTTCATATCTTCACAACAACAGCAATGTACTTGAAGAAGATTATAAAGAAGAAGGAACTTACATCAAAGCAGAAGTAGATGATGAAGCTTACAACAAGTATAGCGAGCTTATCTTAAAATAATTAAATTATCCTTCCTGTATAAATGGTTTAATTTAGAATAAACTATGATGCAGGAGGGATTTTTTATGGAGAAAATATGTCCTATATGTAACAAGATAATAAGTAGTACGATAAAGTGTGGGAAATGTGGAGGTTTAATGAATGACATTGGGAGAGAGCAGGAATATAGAGATCCCTATGGAAATAAGCAAGAGATAGAGTATATAAACTCTTGTTGTGTACACATATTTCACTGTGATAATTGTGGAGAAGAAGCAGAAAAAAGTATACAAGATTTGTACATATGATATATAATAAGCTTAAAATATTGGGGTGAGTTATATGAATACAAAGATTGTGGAATACCAGAAGGCTTTTTCAAGTATAAAAGAAGATTTAGAAAAAAATAAACATGTATTAGCAGTGTTAGCCTATGGCTCAATGGTAAGCGGCGATCTATGGGAAGGGTCTAATATAGATTTATTGGTAGTTATTGATAACTTAATCAATGATATAAAGGATATTAATATAACTTTAAATGAAGTGCCTATTCATTTAAAACTTATATCTAAAAATAACTTAATGAATAATTCAAATAAGAAGATTGATGAGATATTAATAACTTCAAGACTTATAATATGCAATGATTTATCCATAAGAAAAATACATGATGAACTTAGATATGTACCGGACATTGAAAAAGAAAAAATGAATCTGGTTTATCTAGGAGAAACATTAAAATCTATAAATGTACTTAATAAGTATTTATATAATAATAGAAGATACACAGCCTTTGAACTGTCTTTAAAGGCTATGGAGTCCTTTGCCAAGCTGTACATAAACAATAATGGATATTTAGTAAGTAAAGACTCTATAAACATGGCAATAAGTTTAAATGATTCCTTTAAAGAAATAGTAGACAAGATTTTCTTTGAGCAGGTTAACAAGGAAGAAGCAATTAAAGAAATGATTACGTACATAAAAAACTATCTAAATGTGAATTTAAAACAGTCTTCAAGAATTTTAATAGATTATATAAAAAATAAGGATAACTGGGTTACTCCTCAGCTTTTAAAGGAAGAAGAGTTATTCAAAGGTCTATATATAAATATGGAAGTTATATTAAATGAGTTATATAAAAATAAGATTTTAAATAGAAGAATTTTAGAACAAAGTTTAAATGGTTTTAGATATAAGGAAAATGTGTATTTTTATAACAACATTTAGCTTGTTGACAACTGAAATTTGAGAGTTGACAATTAATTGAGAAATTCAGCTTTGCTGGATTTTTTCACTGTAATTTATAGAGTATTAACTCTCAACTAAAAAATGGAGGAGAAATGAAAAAGTTCTTAGTTGAGTTTGATGAAGATATCTCTAAGTATATACAAATCTCTGAACATATAAAAAAGTTAATAGAGTTTGGAAAGATAAAAGATGGAACTAAACTGCCTACCATAAGAGAGCTTTCTAATTTTCTTGAAGTTAATAATGTAACTATAGTAAGTGCTTATAAAAAACTTCAAGCTGATGGATACGCTATTATGAAAATAGGAAGTGGAACCTATGCTAGAAAAAAAGAGACAATTAAGAGTTTTCAAAAAGAATATAATAAAACTTTCAAACTGTTAAATGCAGGTTCATTAAGAGAGTATATAGATTTTACAGGGGAGACTACATCATCTTCCTTTTTTCCAGTTAAGGATCTACAAATGGTTATAAATGAGGTTTTCGATAGAGATGGAGCTGAGGCTTTATTATATCAAGATGTTTTGGGTTATGATAAACTTAGAGAAGAAATAAGTAAAAACTTTTGGAGTGGCAGGGTTAAAAAAGAAGACATACTTATAGTTTCTGGAGCCCAGCAAGGAATAGACATAGCTTCAAAGGCCATCTTAAATGTAAATGACAAGGTAGTTGTTGAGAACCCAACCTATGGAGGAGCTCTTTCTGTATTTAGATGGAAAAGAGCAGAAGTTATAGAAGTTCCAATTGATAAAGATGGAATGGATTTAGAGAAACTAGAAAAGATACTGAAAAAAGAAAAAATAAAATTCATGTATATAATGAGCTACTTTCAAAATCCAACAGGAATTAGTTACTCAAACGAAAAAAAACTAAAACTTATAGAATTGTCTAATATATATGATTTTTATATATTGGAGGATGACTATTTATCAGAACTAATTTATGACGATAATTTGCAATATAAACCATTAAAGGCGTATGATATTTATGATAGAGTAATATATATTAAGAGTTTCTCAAAGATTTTTATGCCAGGAATAAGAATAGGATATGTAATAGCACCAGAAAAGTTTAAAGAAAGTATGTATATATCTAAAATAAATACAGATATATCTACCTCATCTTTAATGCAAAGGGCTTTGGAGCGTTACATAGTGCATAACTATTGGAAAAGGCATATAGAATATTTAAATGGAGAGTATAAGTCTAGATATTTACATATGAAAAGTATATTGGATGAGAAATTCAAAGATATAGTTGAGTACATAGATCCAAAAGGGGGATTAAACTTTTTCTTAAAGGTTTTAGAAAAAGATTCTCCAAGTTCACGAAGGCTTTTTTCTATACTTAAGAAAGAAAAGATACTAATATCGCCAGGAGCCTTATTTTATAAAAAAGAAGTAGATGGGGACGATTTTTTTAGAATAGGTTTCTCTCAAACAACCCACGATAAAATTGATGAGGGAATGGAGAAAATATTAAAAGAATTACAGCAATAGGGGGAAAAGCATGTCTTATTTAACAATTAAAAGACAATCAAAGGATGATTTTGAAGAAAAGAAATCTCAATTTATAGGTCACATAAAAAGAGTTGAAACAGAAGAAGAAGCAAAAGCATTTGTGCAGGAAATAAAGGGTCAGCACAAAATGGCTACACATAACTGCTGGGCTTATGTAATAGGAGAAAAAATGAATATTCAAAGATATTCTGATGATGGTGAACCTCAAGGAACAGCAGGAATACCCATTTTAGAGGTGATTAAAAAAACAGGGCTAGTAGATTGTGTTATAGTAGTTACCAGGTATTTTGGAGGTGTATTATTAGGGGCAGGGGGATTAACGAGAGCATACACTAAAGGTGCATCAATAGCTATAAAAGCTGGAGGGATAGTAGAAAAAGTTAAAGGAATTCCAGTAACTATAGATATAAACTATGATTTAATAGGTAAAATTCAATATATATGTGGAGAAAACAATTGGAATATTGAGGACTCAGAATATGGGGAGAATGTAAAAATTCATTTATTATTAGAACTAGAAGCGTCGAATAAAGCTGTAAAAGAAATAACTCAGGCTACTAATGGAAAAGCAATTATCAATAAAGGTGATATTGAAATGTTCTTCAAAGAAGAATATAGACTTTTGAAAAGTTTAGAATAGATATATGGCTAAATTACCCACTTCAAGTTGCAGATGGAATTTATGCTATGTTATAATGGTTTAGGATATTGACCTTAAGGGTTAACATATAAGGGAACAAAGTTAGGAGGAAATATAATGTCAGGACATTCAAAGTGGCATAATATACAAGCTAAAAAAGGCAAAACAGATGCTAAGAGAGGAAAAATATTCACAAAGATAGGTAAAGAAATAGCTGTTAGCGTTAAAAATGGTGGAGCTAATCCAGAAACTAATGCTAGACTAAGAGATGCTGTAGCAAAAGCAAAAGCAGAGAATATGCCTAGTGATAATATACAAAGAGCTATTAAAAAAGCTTCAGGAGAACTTGGTTCAGTAAACTATGAAACAATAGTTTATGAAGGATATGGTCCATCAGGAGTAGCTGTTATAGTTGAAACTCTAACAGATAACAAAAATAGATCTGCTGGTAATGTAAGAAGTGCCTTCACAAAAGGTGGCGGAAATATGGGAGCAAGCGGATGTGTTGGATTCATGTTCCAAGAAAAAGGTGAAATAGTTATAGAAAAAGAAGACAAAGATGAAGATGAAATCATGATGTTAGCTTTAGACTCAGGCGCTGAAGATTTCTCATCAGAAGAGGAAGTTTTCGTAATAACAACTGCACCAGATGACTTTAGTACAGTTAGAGAAGCCTTAGAAGCAGAAGGTTTAGAATTCTTAGAAGCTGCTGTAAAAATGATACCAGATACATATACAGCAATTAATGAAGATGATGCTAAGAAGTTCCAAAAGATGCTTGACTTACTTGAAGATGACGATGATGTTCAAGAGGTTTACCACAATGCAGAGTTCCCAGATGGATGGGAAGGGTAAGACCAATTTAAATATAATCACTCTAAAGGTTGTATAAAACAACTGGAGGAGTGATTTTTTTATTAAATACAGAAATAATTTAATAAAAAAAATAGGAAGGCATTAGTGTGGACGGTGATAAAAATGGAATAGGATGCCTTCCTTTAAAGTATTTGATGATAAATTAATTATAATTTGATTTAGTTAAATAATGAAGTTAAGTTTTGTAAAAACCATGTAAACTAACAAAGTTAGAATAGTATTTATGAAGTTGAAAACACTAGCTATATATACTGAAACTAAAGGAGACTTTTATGTTATATATAGGACCACATATGACAACAGCTAAAGGATATGCAAGGGCTGCTAAGGACATTATAGAAATGGAGGCTAATGTTTTTCAGTTTTTTAGTAGAAATCCTAGAGGATCAAATTTTAGGGCTTATAATGAAAAAGATGTTAATGAATTTCAGAAATTGAGAAAAGAGTATAAGTTTGGACCACTACAAGCACATGCACCTTATACTATGAATCTTGGCAGTAGCGATGAAGGAGTGTATGAGTTTGGTAGGACTGTTATTAAAGAAGATATTCATAGAATGGACAAATTAGGAATTGAGTTTTTTGTTTTTCATCCAGGTAGTCATACAGGTTTAGGAGTTGAAGCGTCAATAAATAAAATAGCTAATGCTCTCAATGAATCAATAACAGGTAATGAAAAAATCAAGATTTTACTTGAAACTATGCCTGGGAAAGGGACTGAAGTTGGGTTTAGGTTTGAACATTTAAAGAACATAATAGATAAAATAATTTATAAGGATAAGATAGGGGTATGTATGGACTTATGCCATGTTTTTTCTGCTGGATATGACATTAAAAATAATATCTATGAAGTTATGGAGGAGTTTGACAAGATAATAGGAATAGAGAAATTAAAAACCATTCATCTAAATGATAGCTTAATGGCTTTTGGTGAAAGAAAAGATAGACATGTACCTGTTGGTGAAGGAAATATAGGACTAGATTCAATAATAAAAATAATGGAGCATCCTTATATAAAAACTTTACCTTTTTATGCTGAAACACCTTTAGATAATGAAGGTCACAAAAGAGAAATAAAAATGATAAAAGAAAAGTTAAATTATTTTTAAAAATATGTAATCGATTAAAGGATTTTCTAATAGTTTATAGAATATAATATATATAACTAAAAATTATGTGTTGAGGTGTTGTGAAGATGAATCTAATAGAAGCAGTTGAAAGTGGTCACGAGCAAGGGTTTAAAGTTGTTTTTAATGCTAATTTTATTAATTCTAGTAACAATGACGTACAAAATGTTAAAGTAAGATATTATGAAGGCAGAAGTAAAAAAGAAGATTTTGTAATTCAAGACACAATGGAAAATATAATAAGTCAACAAATTTATTTAATAAGCAAAAAAAATAGTTAATATTTAAGGTTATTTCTTAAGGGTTTTAAGAAATAACCTTTTTAGTTATTAAAATTATACTTGTAAGTAAATTGTTAATAATTTATACTGTAATAGTTGCATGAGCAACTATTATTTTTTAAAGGTGGATGAGATGCAAAAAAATATTGATAGCATTGGAAGATATATTTCTATATTGTATAGATCAGGAGCTATGTATTTTAACAAAAATTTTAATATTGGAAATATAGGGAGTGGACAATATACGTTTCTACTTTTTCTTGAAAACAATGAAGGTGTAACTCAGGAGGAAATGACTTGTAAGTTAATTATAGATAAAGGAACAACTGCTAAAGCATTAAAAAAGCTTGAAGAGGAAGGTTTAGTAAAAAGATCTGTAGATGAAAATGATAAAAGAGCTTATAGAGTTTATTTAACGACTGAGGGGAAAGATATCATTAAAGATATCAGAAAAGTTTTATTAGATTGGAATGATATATTAACATCAGATTTCACTGAAGAAGAAAAGAAAATGGCGTTAAATCTTCTCCAGAGAATGGTGGAGAACAAAAAGAAATCGAAAGAGTCTATAAATGATAGATAGAGAAAAACGACTGGCAAATGAAAAAATAGAACTGGAAGTCGAAGTTGTATAACTAGTTAGTGAGAATTAGATTATGTCACACAATATTCACATATTTTTACCATAATATCTTGATTTTTTAGCTTTATTATTAAAATAAGAGGTTGCATAAAATAACAAGGGGTGGTAAAAAAAAATGAATGTTGGTTCGATTTCTAATACTTCAACTAGTACATATAAAGCTTCAGATAGCAGTTTAGAAGCATTAAAAAAGCAAAGAGAAAGTCTTCAGCAACAGCTTTTACAAGTGAATTCAAGTAAGTTAGATGATAAAACAAAACAAGAAAAAGTTGAGCAGCTACAACAACAAATAGAGCAGATTGATGCTCAAATACAGCAAAAGCAAGCTCAAAGCAGTAGCAACAGTAATGCTACTCAAAAAGTATCAGAAGTTTCTTCTCAAGGTAAAAATAATGTTTCCACATTAAAAAGTAATGAGGAAGAATCTTCTTATGAAAAAACACAAGGAACATTAATAGACGCCTTTGCATAAAATTATCTATAGAAAAATCATTTTGAAACCTCGGTTTTGAAATGATTTTTTGTTATTGAGGTTTAAAAAACTTCCATAAATGATATAATAATAGTAATTATAGTTGATGGAGGAAGAAGTGTGAAGAACAAGAAATTAATTTTATTTGTAGTACTATTATCTATAGTTACAATATTAACTGTAGTTTTTGGCATGTATAGTTTTAATAAAAAAACAAAGATAGTGCCAGTGGCATCTAACATACCAGTAAAGGAAGAGCCTAAAGAGGAAGTAATAACTAAATCTATAAAAAGTGCGAAGGTTGTTGCTTTAGGCGACAATATTACATATGGAGAGAATTTTCAAACTGGGAATAAGTTATGGACTGATTTATTAAAGGAAAGATTTGGTTTGGAACTTACAAATGCAGGGGTTAATGGGAATACATCTACCCAAGGACTAGAGAGACTTAATAAAGATGCTTTAGAAAAAAATCCTGATTTTGTGATAATTAATTTTGGATTAAATGATCATTATTTTGTAGATAAGAACAAAGAAAATGTTCCTTTAGATAAATTTAAAAGTAATCTGGAGTCTATGATTAAACAAATAAAAGAAAAGAAAGCTATTCCTATTTTAGTTGCTCCTAACAAAGTTATCGAAGGAAATAAAGGTAATGGTAACATGGGTGGAAATGCAAATTACTATTACAAAAAACATCCTGCTAATTGGTATAATGAAGTTGGTGGAGCAAATGCTCAGCTAAAAAAATATTGTGATGCCATTAAGGAAATTGCAGAAAAGAATAAAGTTGGATATGTGGACATGTATGCTGAAAGCGAAAAACAAGAACTTTATACAATGTTAAGAAGCAAGATGAACTCTAACTTAGAAGATGGTGTTAACTTAAGCACTGAAGGGGCCAAGCTATATGCTCAAGTTATTGGGGATTATTTAGACGCTAATTATAAATAAGTATAAAAGGGGTGTTTTTATGAGGGACAAGTTATTAGCAATTTCAATAATAGTTTTATCATTTTCTTTAATAATTGCAGCTTCAATTATAGGAAGAGCTATAAAAACTGCACCAGTAAGTTATTTCCCAAATAGTTTGAATGTTGCTTTACAACAGCAACAATCTCAAAAAACAGAAGAAAAAGCCTATAATTTAAAAAGTGCTGCAGAGTATTTAGGTATAGTAGAGTTTCAACTTAAACAGATTATAGAAGACGAACATAATGATTTACCATATAAGAAAATTGGAGAGACTTATATATTTAGTAAAAATGCTTTAGATAAGTGGCTTGAGTCAGGATCAACAAAAATAAACTATTCAGGTTCTTAAAGAATCATAGTTAAAAATAAAAATGGCTGTGGACCTAAATAATTAGTTCCACAGCCATTTTAACGGTATTATATTTAGAAATATAGCTTATATATAATATATTAAGCCGTATGATAATTCGATTGATTAATGACATCATTTAAACTTACACAAACATTTTTATTACCTATTTTATCTACAAACCCGTATTTCTTTAGTGTATTTAAAGGTTGAGGTTGTACATTAAGTAATAGAAGTTTTGTATTTTGTTTATTGCATATATCTAAGAGCATTTCAAAAGAATGATATGCTGTAGAATCCATTATAGGAACCTTGTCCATTTTAATTATAAGTATCTTTGGCATGGAGGAAATATCTCTAATAGCTGATATGAATTTATCTGTTGCACCAAAGAAAAATGGTCCATTTATTTCATACATAGCAACATCCTCAGGATATTTTAGAGTGTTTTTTATTTCTAATAAGTCAACACTATCTATATCATCTATTATAGACTTAACACTAGTAAATTCGGCCATCTTCCTCATAAATAATAATGAAGAAAGAACTACTCCAACACCTATAGCAAATACTAAGTCAAAGAAAACAGTCAATAAAAATGTAACTATAAAGATTAAGCTATCACTTTTAGGGGCTTTTAGTAAGTTTTTAAATGCATCCCATTCTCCCATGTTGTATGATACCATAACTAATATTGCTGCTAGAGATGCCATAGGAATTAACTTAACATAGGGCATAAATAAAAACATTATTAGTAAAAGTATAACTGAATGAACCATTCCAGCAACAGGAGTTCTGCCTCCATTTTTTATATTAGCAGCTGTTCTTGCTATAGCTCCAGTTACAGGTATTCCTCCAAATAATCCAGAAAAGATATTTGCAAAACCTTGAGCAACCAATTCCATATTAGATCTATGACGCCCGTCAATCATGTTATCTGCAACAACTGCAGAAAGTAAAGACTCTACTGCAGCAAGGATAGCAATTGTTAGTGCTGGGAAAACCAAGTTGAGTATAGTAGACAAATTTACACTAGGAATAGAGAGTGATGGTAGAGAAGAGGATAAATTACCAAAAACACTACCTATGGTTGGTGTATCTAAATTAAAAGTCAATGTTATGACTGTTGTTAATATAATTGCTAAAAAAGCACCGGGTATTTTTTTGTTAATTTTAGGCCAAAAAATTATACAACCCAAGGTTAATAATGATATTAATAAACTTTGAGGATTAAAGGTGTTGAGATTTTTAAAATATGCTCCCCACTTATGTATAAACTCTGAAGGAGCAGATTTTATAGATAGTCCTAAAAAGTCCTTTATTTGAGTTGAGAATATTACTACTGCAATTCCACTTGTGAAACCTGAAGTTATAGAGGCTGGTATAAATCTTATAAGGCTTCCTAACTTAAGAAATCCCATAATAGTTAAGAAAAGTCCCGCCATAATGGTTGATATTATAAGGCCATCTAATCCATATTTCTCAATTATTCCATAGACTATTATTACAAAGGCTCCAGTTGGACCTCCAATTTGTACTTTACTTCCACCTAAAAAGGAAACAATAAATCCACCAATAATTGCAGTATATAAGCCTTTTTCAGGTGATACACCAGAGGCTATAGCTAGGGCTATTGAAAGAGGAAGTGCTATTATTGCCACTATAATTCCAGAGGATAAATCCTTTAGGAATTGTTGTTTATTATAATTTTTTATACAGGTAAATAATTTTGGTACTAACAAGATATCATCTCCATTTATTATTAGCATTCGAATGTTGAAATTTCAAAACAGATTTATAATAGCATTTTTCTTTTAAAATAACAAGGGAAAAAAGTTTAAATTAATGATAAAATTACATTGAGAAACTTTAAAGGAAAAGGAAATAAAAATGAGAAGTAATAAGAAAAGTATAAAAGATACTCAATTAAAAAAGCACTTGTTACATGTACATAAATTTTATAACTTATCAAGATATCTATTTTTAAATATAGAGTGGAATTATAACAAATACGTAGAAAAAAATAATATTACACTACCACAACTTAGAGTGATTTGGATTACAGCTCTTTTTCCTGGAGTGTCCTTAGTGGAAATAGCAGAAATAGCTGGATGGGCACCTCCCACAGTAAGTAAAATACTTAGAAATCTTATAAAAAAAGAGCTTATAACTAATAAAGAAAATCAAAATAAAAAGAGCTATAACCTCTATGTAACGGAAAAAGGATATGAGTGTATAGAAGATAATCAAATACATAAAGGTGAAGAATTTCCTATATTTGAATTACAGAACAAGATGAGTAACTTGGAGTTGGATTTCTTAAATTCACTATTTGAAGAAGTTGTTATAAATATGAACAAGAAGTTGGTTCTCAAATACATAGAAAGGATGAATTTGAGAAATTACAAAATACATATTGAGGATTTTGATAAGGAAGGTAGAGATTTAATTCATAAGTTAATTTATTTTTATAACTGCTTAAGAACAATTGTTTTAAATATAGAGAGTATTCATAGAGAAATGCTTAAGCCTTTAGATTTAACCTATCCTCAACTTAGATGTTTATGGATTATAGAGGCCTTTCCAGGAATAACATCTGTTGAGCTAAGCAAAATAGCATATGTTTCCCCTTCAACAGCTAATGTGATAGTTAAAAATATCTATAAAAAAGGATTAATAAGAAAAGAAAAATCTGTATATAAAAACTCTTTATTTTTATATATAACTGAAGAGGGAGAACAGTTAATAAAAGAAGATTTTAATGTTTCACAAGTTTATTTAAATATATATAAATCTATAGAAATTATTGATGAAAATAGAATGATTAAAGCAAATGAGATATTAGAGAAAATGAATCAGATATTAAAAAACAATATTGTAAATGAGTATCTTGAGAAAACATCTTTAATAATTAGTAAGCTTTTAATGTAAATACTTAATGTAAGGAGGAATATGTCCTCCTTTTTATAATGTTAATTTTTATATAAGGATGACCTGAAAACGAGGTCATCCTTTTTTGCAAAATAAATTTGATATTTTTATAAAAAAATTAAAAAAATATTTATCCGGCAAGTGTACTCCCTTGGAGTACACTTGATGATTTTAGTTATCATTTAGCTTGGTTATTCCACTTAATTACAATTTCTATTAAAAAAGAATGATTTTATGAAATTACGGTGATATGAAAGGGGTTACTTATAAGGAAAAGTACACTTTCATAAATTGTTAAAACTTTCTCTTAAAGAATAGATTTATTACATTAGCGTAATAAATTAAAAACTAATGTTTTAAAAGTAAATCCATTTGTAAAGAAGTATAAAATGCATGTGTTTGTTTGGAGGACATATGTATATAAAAAAGTTCTGGATTGAGGAATTGAGGCATATTGCAATTAAAAAAATATCATGATAATATGATGTAGTTAATAATACTTACAAAGTTTTATTGATATTTTATTATGATTAAATTGGTATATTTGATAAATTAATAAAAATGAGTTTTGGCTAGAAATGTTTAGATTTTAGTTAAGTTTGTGTCAATTAGGGAGGCTATTTAATAATGAGAAAAAAGATTTCTTTACTTTTGGTACTAGCTGTATCAACTAGTTTAACTTTAGCTGGTTGTAAGCAAAAATCAAAAGAGTATGTAGAAAGTGATGTAATTAAGATTGGTGTATTTGAACCAATGACAGGTGCTAATGCAGCAGGTGGAGAGCTTGAAGTTGAGGGGGCTAAACTTGCAAACAAGCTATATCCTACGGTATTAGGAAAGAAGATTGAACTAGTTTTTACTGATAATAAATCGGACAAGGTTGAGGCAGCCACAGCAGCAGCTAATCTTGTTGAAAAAGAGAAGGTAAATGCAATTATAGGAAGCTGGGGAAGTGGTAATTCAATGGCGGCTGGAGATATAGTTATGGATGCAAAAGTTCCAGCAGTAGCAGCATCTGCTACAAATCCTCTAGTAACAGCAGGAAACGACTATTATTTTAGAGTTTGTTTTATAGATCCATTCCAAGGAACTGTTATGGCAAAATATGCGGCTAACATATTAAAAGCTAAAAAGGTAGCTTTACTTCAAGAAGTTTCTAGTGATTATTCTGTAGGAATAAGTAAGTTTTTCTCAGATGCATTTAAAGATTTAACTGGAGATAAGGATGCCATAGTTGCTAAATCTAGTTACAATACAGGAGATCAGGATTTTACAGCTCAACTTACAAATATAAAAATGCAAAATCCAGATGTAATCTTTGCGCCAGGAAACTTTACTGAAGGAGCTTTAATTATTAAACAAGCTAGGCAACTTGGAATAACAGTTCCAATATTAGGTGGAGATACTTGGGAAACACCTGAGTTTTTAGAAATAGGACAAAAGGCCGTTGAGGGAACAGTATTTTCAACTTTCTTTGCAACAGAAACTCCTATAACTGAAGAATCTAAAACCTTCCTTGATGCTTATAGAAAAGAATATAATAAGGAACCAGCTGCAGTTACTGCACTATCTTATGATGCTTATTTAGTAATAATTAACGCTATAGAAAGAGCAAATTCAGCAGATCCAGTTAAGATAAGAGATGAGATAGCTAAAACAGCTAAATTCCCAGGAGCGGCAGGTTATATAACTATAGATGAAAATAATAATGCTGTAAAAGATGCAGTTTTAAAAGTAGTTAAGGATGGTAAATTTACTTATCTTGATACTATTAAGCCAGAAGAATAATGATTTAGGGGTGAAAATATGACTTTCAGTATATTTATGCAACACTTGACAAATGGAATATCTTTAGGAAGCTTATATGCGCTTATAGCTATAGGATACACTATGGTTTATGGAATACTTAGACTTATCAATTTTGCCCATGGAGATATATTCATGATGGCAGCATATTTTGCATTTTTTGGAGTAGCAACTTTTGGACTTCCTTGGTACTTTGCTTTTATAATTGCAATAGTTATTACAGGAGTACTTGGTATGACTATTGAGTTTACGGCCTACAAGCCTCTTAGAAATGCCCCAAAAATCTCTGTATTAATATCAGCTATAGGAGTTTCTTTTTTACTTGAAAATTTAGCTGTTGTATTATTTGGAGGAAGACCTAAGGCTTTTCCTACACCAGAGATATTTACAAATGTTGTAACTATAGGTGGAGTTTCAATACAAAACCTTACTTTTATAATTCCAGTAGTAACATTAGTTATATTAGTTGGACTTTTATATTTAGTTAACCATACTAATATAGGAATGGCTATGAGAGCTTCAGCTAAGGATGTTGAAACAGCCAAGCTTATGGGAATAAACGTTAATAGAGTAATATCCGTTACTTTTGCTATAGGTTCAATGCTTGCAGCAGTAGGTGCTATGATGTGGTCTATGAAATATCCTCAAATAGTAGCACTTATGGGTATGATTCCAGGACTTAAATGCTTTATTGCAGCAGTTATTGGTGGAATAGGTGACATTAAAGGAGCAGTAATTGGAGGATTTATCTTAGGAATAGGGGAAATCATGATAGTTGCTTTTTTACCAAGCTTAACTGGTTATAGAGATGCTTTTGCATTTATACTTTTGATTGTAATATTGCTATTTAAACCTACGGGAATAATGGGCAAAAATCTAGCAGAGAAGGTGTAAATATGAAGAATAATAAGATTTTAAATATAGCTTTGATTATAATTATATTTTTGTTGCTTATAGTAGCTAATGGGAACTTAGATTCATATGTGGTAAGGATTTTAAATTTATGTGCAATTTACTCAGTACTTGGATTAAGTATGAATCTAATAAATGGGTTTACTGGCATGTTTTCACTAGGTCATGCTGGATTTATAGCAGTAGGTGCATATACAACAGCATTACTTACTATGACTGAAAAGGTAAAAACTCAAAACTTTTTTATGGAACCTTTAATAGCTCCATTTAATAGTATATCAATACCTTTTCTTCCTGCACTGCTTATAGCAGGATTACTTTCAGCCTTTATAGCCTTTTTAATAGGGGCACCTGCTTTAAGACTTAAAGGAGACTACTTAGCTATTGCGACTTTAGGATTTGCAGAAATAATAAGAATAGTTTTAAATAATGCTCAAAGTTTAACTAACGGAGCTTTAGGACTTAGAGGAATCCCAAGAGCTACTAATTTATATTGGAGTTTTGGAGTTGCTATAGTAACTATAATAATATTGATATCTCTTATTAAAAGTTCCTATGGAAGAGCATTAAAAGCAATAAGAGAAGATGAAATTGCAGCAGAAAGTATGGGAATTAATTTATTTAAACATAAGACCATAGCCTTTACTATAGGTGCATTTTTTGCTGGCGTAGGTGGGGGACTTTTAGGAAACTTAATGGGAACTATAGATCCTAACATGTTTAAATTCGTTCTTACATTTAATATACTTCTTATAATTGTTATTGGAGGAATGGGAAGTATTACTGGAACAGTAATTTCAGCTTTTATAGTAACAATACTTGGAGAACTTTTAAGATTTCTTGATATGGAAAAACAATTTAACTTTGGTTTTATAAGTTTTAATGGAATACCTGGACTTAGAATGGTTGTCTTTTCAGTAATACTTATGGTTATAGTACTTTTCTTTAGAAATGGTATTATGGGAACTAAAGAGTTTTACTGGAAATTCTTATTTAAGAAAACAGCTACAGATGAATCTCTAACAGAAGGAGGAGTTAAGTAATGGCGTTATTGAAGGTAGAAAATGCAACAATGCAGTTTGGAGGCCTTACTGCTGTTAAAGATTTTAATTTGGAGATAAAAGAGGGAGAAATAGTTTCCTTAATAGGACCTAATGGTGCTGGTAAAACAACAGCTTTTAACATGGTAACTAATGTTTACACTCCTACAAATGGGAAAGTGTTTTTAAATAATGAAGATATAACTGGATTAAGACAGGATTTAATAACTCAAAAGGGAATAGCTAGAACCTTCCAAAATATAAGACTTTTTAAAGACTTATCCGTTCTAGATAATGTTTTAATAGGTAATCATGTACACATTAAATCAAACTTCCTTGGAGCTATTTTTAAATTGCCTAAATACAGAAATGAAGAAAAAGAAATGGTAGAAAAATCTATTGAACTTTTAAGGGAAGTAGGTTTAGAGGATTTAAAAAATGAAAAGGCTAGTTCTCTTCCTTATGGAAAACAGAGAAAGCTTGAAATAGCAAGAGCCTTAGCAACTAATCCTAAAATCCTTTTATTAGATGAGCCAGCAGCTGGGATGAATCCAACAGAAACTGATGAGCTTACAGACTTTGTTAGAGAAGTTAAAGACAAGTTTAAATTATCTATATTTATGATAGAACATCATATGCAGATGGTTATGAGTTTATCAGATAAGATACAGGTTTTTGAATATGGAATAACAATAGCTGAGGGAACACCTGCTCAAATACAAAATGATGAAAAAGTTATAAATGCATATTTGGGGGTGTCTGAAGATGATTAAAATAAATGATCTAGTAGTAGCTTACGGTGGAATAGAAGCTTTAAAAGGAGTAAGTCTAGAAGTTCCTAAAGGAAAGATAGTAACTCTAGTAGGAGCTAATGGTGCAGGAAAAAGTACAACTTTAAAATCTATAGTAGGACTTGTTAAACCAAAGAGTGGAACCATAGTTTATGAAGGTGAAGACTTAACTAAACTAACAACAGAAAAGATGGTTGAAAAAGGTATAGCACTAGTTCCAGAAGGAAGAAGAGTTTTCGCAGACTTAACTGTACTTGAAAACTTAAAAATAGGTGCTTATTCTAGAAAAGATAGAAATCATATAGATAAAGACTTAGAAAATGTTTATTCTCTATTTCCAAGATTAAAGGAAAGAACTTGGCAGGCAGCAGGAACATTATCTGGTGGAGAGCAGCAAATGCTTGCTATAGGAAGAGCTCTTATGTCTAAACCAAAGCTTATAATGATGGATGAGCCTTCCTTAGGACTTGCTCCAATAATAGTTAAAGAACTGTTTGGAATAATTAAAAAGATAAACAAAGAAGAAGGCGTTACTGTACTTCTTATAGAACAAAATGCTAATGCAGCCTTAAAGATAGCTGATATTGGTTATATTATGGAGACTGGAAAGATAATCTTAGAAGGTTCAGGAAAAGATCTTCTTACAAATGAAGAAGTTAAGAAAGCATATTTAGGGGAAGCTGTTAAAAAGAATATAGTTTAGTTATGTATTTATTAAAAGCTATAACAATAAGAAGGGATATCTTATTGTTATAGCTTTGTTTTATTTTAAAAATAACTGAATATTTAAGAATACTATTATGTTGGAAATTGCATTATAATAGTATTATAGGAAAAAGGAGAGATTTTATGTTTTTTGAAGATTATGCTAAAAAGTGGGATACAGATAGAAGAATTAATAGAGCTAAGATAATATCAGAAGAAATAGCTAATTCAATTGATATAAATAAAAAATACTCTGTTATGGAGTTTGGTTGTGGAACAGGACTTATAAGTTTTAATTTAGTTGAGAAATTTGAGAACATTACTCTAATTGATTCTTCAAAAGGTATGATTGATGTGGTGAAAGAGAAGATTGAGAAATATGAAGTTGATAATATGAAACCATATGCTATAGACCTATTTAATGAAGAGATAATAGAAAAGTTTGATCTTATATATACTTCCATGGTTTTGCATCATATTCAAGATATTTCTGGACTTGCAAATAAGTTTTATACTTTGCTTAATGATGGTGGACAGGTTATCATAGTAGATTTAGATAAGGAAGATGGAAGTTTTCATAAAAATGAGCCAGGATTTAATGGACACAATGGTTTTGATCAAGAAGAACTAAAAGATATTTTATCTAAGCAAGGATTTAAGAATATAAATTCTAAAAGCTTTTATTATGATCAAAAGAAAATAGATGATGAAAAGGTAAAATACTCTTTATTTATAATGAAAGCACAAAAAAAACTTAGATAGTGAAAATTAGAGATATTTAAGGAGTTAATGATATGAGAGATTTAGATAAACTTAATAAGATAATAGATGAGAAAGAAGAGAAACAAGAATTCTCAGGAGTTATTTTAATAAACGAAAAAGGGGAAAAGATATTCAGAAAAGCTTGTGGATATGCAAATAGAGGTTGGAGTATAAAAAACACTTTGGATACTAGATTCAGAATAGCATCAGTATCAAAGATGTTTACTTCAGTTGCAATTCTCCAATTAATTGAAAAAGGACAGCTGAATTTTGAAACAAAAGCGGTAGAGTACTTAGATTTAAGAGATACAAAGATCTCAAATGAAGTTACGGTTGAGAACTTACTTACTCATACTTCTGGAATAGGAGATTACTTTGATGAAAGTTTAGGTGATGAAGAATGGGAAAAAATGTGGACAGACTTTCCTATATATAAGATGAGAAGTAATTCAGATTATCTTCTTTTATTTATAAACAAGGATCAAATCAATAAACCGGGTGAAAAGTATCACTATAATGGAGCAGGATATATACTACTAGGACTAATAATTGAGAAAGCTTCAGGGATATCCTATTTTGATTATATAAGAAAAAATATTTTTAAGAAAGCAGATATGAAAAACTCGGATTTTTTATCATTGGACAAGGTTTGTGATAGAGTTGCTGAAGGATACGAAGTCATTAGAGATTCAAATAAAAATGTAATAGGCCTAGAGAAGAATATCTACACCTCAACTCCAGATGGTGCAGCAGATGGAGGAGCAACTTCAACAGCTTATGATTTAGTAAAGTTTATGCAAGCTCTAAGAAACAATACTTTACTTGGTGAAAAAATGAGTAAAGAGATATTTACACCTAAGGTTATTGATGAAGAAGCAAATGGAGCTAGAGGGTACACTTGGATGTATGGATATGGCAACTCTTTTGTGTTAGACATAGAAGGAAAGAATATAATAAGATGTGGACATACTGGAGAAGAATACGGGGTTAGTTGTAGACTTTACTACTATCCAGAGAAAGATATAACTGTGGTTATTTTGGCAAATCAAGGTTGGTGTGCAGGGGCACTTGGATGGGATATTCATAATACTTTGGGTGAAACTTATTAAACGTAAAGGTATGAGGATGAAATACTTTTATGAAAGGGTTTAGAATACAAGACAGAGGTGATTAAAGTGATTGAAGGAATTAGTCATATTACTTTTATTGTGAAAGATTTAGAACTTGCATCTACATTCTTTAGAGTAATATTTGATGCAGAGGAAGTATATTCAAGTGGAAATAAAACTTTTTCATTATCAAAAGAAAAGTTTTTTAAAATAAGCAATCAGTGGATTGTAATAATGGAAGGGGAATCTTTGGAAGAGCGTACATATAACCACACTGCATTTAAAATACCAGATGAAGAGTTTGATATTTATGAAAAAAGAGTAAGTTCATTAGGAGTTGATTTAAAAACACCTAGAGCAAGAGTTGAAGGAGAAGGTCGCTCGTTGTATTTTTATGATTTCGATAACCATTTATTTGAACTACATACTGGAACTTTATCAGAAAGATTGCTTAAGTACAATAAATTATGTTAAATGGAGGGTATTATGAAAAATAAACTTGATATTGTAAAAAGATATTTTAACTGCTGGATAAAGAAAGACTTTTCAATATTAGAAGAAGTTTTTGATAAAGATGTGTTTTATAGTGAGTGTTATGGACCAGCTTACAAAGGTTTAGATCAAGTCGAAAAGTGGTTTAAAGACTGGAATGAAAAGGGGATAGTACTTGTTTGGGATATAAAAGAACATGTAGTTTATGATAACATATTAGTATGCCAGTGGTATTTTGAATGTGAGTATAAAGGAAAAGTGGATGGGTTTAACGGAGTATCATGGATTACTTTTAGTGAAGAGGATAAGATAATAGAACTTAAGGAATATCAATCTAAGGTTCCAATATATTTTCCATATAACTAAATCAAAGGGGATTTGAGATGTTAGTAGAGAAAAACGCTAGAAACTTCTTGCTGATGGGATTGGATCTAGATATTGTTGCTAAAGGTACGGGGTTAACTATTGAAGAAGTCAAAGCTATTAAAAATGAACTAAGTTAAAGCAAGTAGTATTATAAGACTGCCATTTGGTGGTCTTATTTTTATGATATAATAGAAGTGTTATTTTCAACAAGGAGGGGCAAATGGTGGAAAGAACATATGAAGTTAAAAGTAGTTTTAAAGATGGAGTTATAACTTCAATACCTGTGGTAGTTGGATATTTTCCAGTGGCTATGGCCTTTGGATTGTTATCTAAGTCAACAGACATATCACTTTTAGATAGTTTTCTGTTTTCGGTGTTTGTTTATGCAGGTGCAAGTCAGTTTATGGCTCTAGACTTAATTAAAGCCAGCATTGGGACAGGTAGTATAATACTATCAACATTTTTACTTAATTTGAGACATGGAATGATGAGTGCATCTTTAGCGTTAAGGCTTAAGAATGTAAAAAGAAAGTGGCTTTATTTTATTGCTTTTGGGGTAACAGATGAGACTTTTTCTATTTCATCACTTAAAGAGGGAGAACTTAATGTTCCATTTTTATTAGGAATGCAGGGAATGTCCTATGTATCATGGATATGTGGAACAATAGCTGGGTACTTAGTCGGAACTATACTTCCAGAATCGCTTCAAAGTAGTTTGGGGATTGGACTTTATGCAATGTTTATGGCAATACTTATGCCAGAGATTAAAAAATCTAGTGGAGTTTTATTTATATCACTTATTTCCGGGGGAATATATTTCTTAATATCCTATTTTAAGATTATTCCAAGTGAATGGAGTCTTATATTTACTATAATAGTTGCTACTCTTATTGGTGTTATTTTAATAAAAGAGCCAGAGGAGGGAGCAAAATGAAAAGTTATTTAGTTCTTATAATTGGAATGATGTTAGTAACTTATATACCTAGATTAGTTCCGTTAGTTGTTTTATCAGATAAACCTATTAATCCAATGGTTGAGAGATTTTTAAAATACATACCCTATACAGCATTAAGTGCACTTATTGTTAGAGGGGTTATGGAGTCAAAAGGAGAACTTTTAGTACCAACTTTTGTTGGACTAGCTGCATCGGCCATATGTTCATGGATAAAAGGCAGTTTGATATTATCAGTTGCAGTTGGAATAGTTACTTCTTTAGTTGTTATAAGTTTGAGATGATTTTTTTGATAACTTGATGGGCTTTTTCATGGCTTGATGAACTGAGTATTTAGTTTAATGTCTGATATCAAATATTAATAGTAATTTAAGGGGGAGTTTTAATGGAATTTAGAGAAAAAGAAATAAAACTAAAAGATGGTACAACTTGTATTTTAAGAAGTCCTAATGAAAATGATGCAGAAAAAATGATTGAATATCTAAAGATATCATCAGATGAAACACATTTTATGGTTAGATATGCTGAGGAAATTGATATTACAATTGATAAGGAAATAGAATTTCTTAAAGATAATCTAAATAGTAAAACAAATATGATGATTGCGGCATTTATTGATAATCAAGTTGCAGGTAGTGTAGGAATAAACTGTGTAGGTAATTGTATTAAACAAAAACATAGAGCAGTGTTTGGAATTTCTATAAAGAAAAAGTATTGGAATAATGGAATTGGAAATGCACTTGTTAAAGAAGTAATCAATCAAGCAAAGGAAATTGGATATGAGCAGATTGAACTAGGTGTGTTTTCAGATAATGAGAAGGCAATTGCATTATACAAAAAACATGGTTTTGAAGTTTGGGGAACTGTGAAAAATGCTTTTAAACTTAAAGATGGGACATATCATGATGAAATCATAATGGGGAAAATGATATAGAAGTTAAGGTATAAAAGAGTAAGGAGAAAATAGTATGATACAGTCAATTGTGCATATAGCTTTAGTGGTAAAAGATTATGACGAGGCAATAGAATTTTACACAAAAAAACTAAATTTTACATTGATAGAAGATACCTATCAAGAAAAGCAAGACAAAAGATGGGTGGTAGTATCTCCACCAGGTTCTAATGGAACAACAATATTACTCGTAAGAGCATCTAAGGTTGAACAAGAGCCTTTTATAGGAAACCAAGCAGGAGGAAGAGTTTTTCTATTTTTAGGAACTGATAATTTTTGGCGTGACTATAATGAAATGAGAAAAGAAGGAATAGAGTTTGTTAGAGAACCTAAAGAGCAGGATTACGGAATAGTTGCAGTGTTTAAGGACTTGTACGGAAATTTGTGGGATTTGGTTGAGTTTAATGAAAATCATCCTATGTTTAAAAGAGTTAAATAAGATATTAAATGATAAAAAAAGTATCCACTATATCACCAGACTTTATCATAGTTATATTATAATTATAGAATGGTGGTGATAAAATGAATACTTATAAAACATCAGAGGTTGCACGTGTTATTGGAATTCATCCAAATACAGTAAGGCTTTATGAAAAATTTGGACTTATTCCTAAAGCAGAGAGGAAAGCAAATGGGTATCGTGTTTTTACAGATTTTCATGTTGAGCAGATTAAACTTGCAAGAACTGCTCTAGAGATCGAAATTGTGCAAAATGGTCTTAGAAAGCAAGCTATTTCTATTATAAAGACTTCTGTACTTGGTAAGTTTGATGAGGCATTTTATTTAACTAAAGACTATCTTGAGAAAATTAAAAATGAACAGAAAAATGCTGAGGAAGCCATAGAAATTACTAAGGAGTTATTATCAAGTAAAGTGGAGGAAAAAGATACAAACTGTTTTACAAGAAAAGAGGCTGCCGATTATCTTAATGTCTCAATAGACGCATTAAGAAATTGGGAAATGAATGGTTTGCTTAAGGTGAAGCGAAAAGAAAATGGATATAGAGTGTATAGAGATGAGGATCTTAAATTGCTAAAGATAATACGTTCTTTACGCTTTGCAAATTATTCTCTTTCATCCATTTTAAGAATGCTAAATGTACTAGACAGAAATCCAGAAGCTAATATTCGTAAGGTTATTGACACTCCAAATGAAGATGAATATGTAATTTCTGTATGTGACAAACTACTTACATCACTAAACTTTGCTGAAAAAAATGCGAAAATTATGCTGATTCAGCTTGATAAAATGAAAAAGCAATTTTATATAAAGCATACACTTTGACACCAGACTTTGTTCTGGTGTTATTCTTTTTATGAAAGAAAAGCAGAGGAGGGATTAATCTGTATGGAAGCAACCATTGAAGTAAAGGAGCTATATAAGTCTTACGGAGATATTAAAGCGGTAGAGAATATTAATTTATCTATTTACCATGGAGAAGTGTTTGGATTATTAGGTGCTAATGGTGCAGGTAAAAGCACAACAATTGAATGTATTTTGGGAACAAAGAAGCAGGATAGTGGAAAAGTATCTATTTTAGGAATGAACCCTAAAGTTCATAGGAAAAAGTTATTTGAAAGGGCAGGGGTTCAATTTCAAGAAGCTAATTATCAAGATAAAATAAAGGTTGGTGAGTTTTGTGAAATTACAGCCTCTCTTTATAAAACATCACAGGACTATAGAGTTCTTTTAAAACAATTTGGACTTTTTGATAAGCAGAAAAACATGGTTAGTGAACTTTCTGGGGGGCAGAAGCAGAGACTTTTTATAGTTCTCGCTTTAATTCCTAATCCACAGGTTATATTTTTAGATGAATTAACTACTGGATTGGATGCTAAGGCACGAAGAGAGGTATGGAAGAATCTTTCTGAATTAAAGAAGAAAGGAATTACTATCTTATTAAGTTCTCATTTTATGGATGAGGTTGAAGTTTTATGTGATAGAATCATGATTTTGAAAGATGGAAAAAGTGTTTTTCATGGTACAGTAACTGAGGCAATTACAAGAAGTCCATATGAAAAACTTGAAGATGTTTACCTTTGGTATACAGATGAGGAGGAAGAAAATGAAAGTATTTAAAGCCTTATTTAAAACAGAGTTAAAATTATCCCTAAGGGGAATGGATATGCTTATCTTTGCTATATTTATGCCTGTAATCGTGATTGTTATCTTGGGTTTAGTATTTGGAAATAAACCTGCTTTTGAGGGGGCAGAATATACTTTGTTGGCTCAATCTTTTAGCGGGATATCAACTATAGCTATTTGTGCTGGTGGGGTTATGGGGCTGCCTTTAGTAGTATCCGATTATAGAAATAGAAAGATACTAAAACGCTTTAAAGTTACACCTATAAGCCCAACACTCATACTAACAGTCCAACTTGTTATTTATGCTCTTTATTCAATTACTTCTTTTGTTCTTATTTATATAGTAGGAGCATTATTTTTTGATTATCAGGTTCAAGGTTCCTGGATTCATTTTTTAGGGGCATATTTTCTAGTAATGTTGTCTATGTTCAGCATAGGAGTATTAGTAGGAGGGATTGCTCCAAACATGAAAGTTGCAAGTGCGACGGCAAGTTTGTTGTACTTTCCAATGCTTATATTTTCTGGAGCTACTCTTCCTTATGAAGTAATGCCCGTAGCCCTTCAAAAGGTTGCTGATATATTACCTTTAACCCAAGGAATAAAACTTCTTAAAGCTGCCTCTCTTGGATTGGCTGCAGATAGCGTTTTAATTCCAGCAACTTTGATGATTGTTATCGCAGTTATATGTATAAGCATTTCTATAAAATTTTTTAAGTGGGAGTAATTAATTTGATGGGCTCTCATGGTTTGATAGACTATGAGAGGCCTTTTTTGATATTTTGATGAACCTGTTAGTTTGATAATATGATTATTGTTATGATTTGCAAGTAAAAAATGATATGATTATAAGTAAGGATATAAGAAATCTAAGTCTTGTGGGGAGGTATAAAATTATGAATTTAAAGGTTGCACTATTGCAAATTATGCCTGAAGACAGTTTAGAAGAAAACTTACAAAAAGGATTAGAGTATTGCAGAAAATCTAAAGAGATAGGTGCAGATATTGCATTGTTTCCTGAAATGTGGAGCGTTGGGTATAATATTCCAGAAGATATAGATGAGCTGAAGACAAGTGCTGTATCTAGTGATAGTACATTTGTTAATTCCTTTGGGAAGATTGCAAAAGAACTTAATATGGCAATCGGAATAACTTTCTTAGAAAAGTATGATCCATTACCAAGGAACAGTATTTGTTTGTTTGATCGTTTTGGAAATAAGGTATTTACTTATGCAAAAGTACATACTTGTGATTTTGGAGATGAATGTCGATTAACACCAGGGGATGATTTTTATGTTGGGGATTTAGATACAGAGCAAGGAAATGTAAAAATCGGTTCAATGATTTGCTATGATAGAGAATTTCCAGAGAGTGCAAGGATTCTTATGCTAAAGGGAGCAGAGATTATTTTAGTTCCTAATGCTTGCCCTATGGAAATAAACCGCATTTCACAATTAAGGGGAAGAGCTTATGAGAATATGGTTGGAATTGCTACTGTAAATTATCCTAAAGGCAAACCAGATTGTAATGGTCATTCTACAGCTTTTGATGGTATGGCTTATAGCCCTTCCGATTCTGAATCAAGAGATACTCTTATTATTGAAGCAGGTGAACAAGAGGGGATTTATATAGCTGATTTTCCTGTTGATGAAATCAGAAAGTATAGAAATAGTGAAGTTCATGGAAATGCATACCGCCATCCACAGAAATATAAATTGCTGATTTCTGAAAACATTGAGGAGCCATTTATAAGAAAAGACTATAGGAAATAGTAAAGGAGAAATAAAAAATGAAGAATTTAAAAATTTTCGCAATGCCTTTCTCGAGGATTTATCCACTCTATATACAAAAAGTTGAGAGAAAAGGAAGAACAAAAGAAGAAGTGGATGAAGTTATTTTTTGGCTTACTGGGTATAATGAAGATTCGTTACATAAGCAAATAATTAATGAAGTGGATATGGAAACCTTCTTTAAAGAAGCACCTCATATTAATCCAAATGCTTCACTTATAAAAGGAGTAATTTGCGGATATAGAGTAGAAGAAATAGAGGATGAATTAATGCAAAAAATCAGATATCTAGATAAGTTAGTTGATGAGCTTGCCAAAGGTAAAACCATGGAGAAAATATTAAGAAAATAGAGAGTTCAGAAATTAGTCTAATAATGAATAGTTAAGAGTTAATAGTAATGGATGATTTTTGCAGAAGCAAAAACTTTAATTAATCAAAAATTCCTAAGGAATTTTACCCATAACTCTTAACTATTCTCTTTTAACTCTTAATTTATTTGAGTGATTCCTTTAAAGTGTGCCAAGCAAGTACTGCACACTTTACTCTTGCAGGCATGTTTTGGATGTTTTGAAATACCATAGCGTCTTCTAGAGCTAGAAGTTCTTCTTCATTTGTTATTTCGCGTTTTATCATGGAGATAAAAGTTTCTACTAAGGACAAAGCTTCTTGTTTGCTTTTACCTTTGATTAGATCTATCATAATAGAAGTTGAAGCTTGTGATATGGCACAGCCGCTACCTGTAAAAGCCATATCTTCTATGATGTCTCCATTAAATTTTACTGAAAGTGATATCTCATCTCCACAGGAAGGGTTATGACCTCTTTCTGTTTTGTCTGGATTTTCAAGTTCTCTTTTATTTCTTTTGGAGCTGTTATGTTCCATTATAAGTTCTGTGTATAGTTTACTCATGTCCATGTCCAAATAACCTCCTTGCATAGTTTAAGGCATCTACAAGTTTATCAATGTCAGTTTTTTCATTATAAATAGATAAACTGATTCTGTTGGTTGCATTTACACCTAAGTATCTTAAAAGTGGTTGAGCACAGTGATTACCAGCTCTTAATGCTATACCTTTTGAATCTAGTATGGTAGCTAAATCATGAGGATGGATATCATCAACTACAAATGAAACAACACCAACCTTATCATGGGCCTCTTTTGGGCCTATTATCTTAACATAGGAAAGAGAATTAAGTTTTTCATGAGCATATTCTAAAAGTTCTTGTTCATATGTGTGTATTTTTTCATATCCGATAGTATTAATGAAATCTATTGCTTTAGTTAAACCATAAACGCCTTCTACATGTTGAGTTCCTGCTTCAAACTTATGAGGAACTTCATCAAAGGTAGTTTCTTGTTCATATACATACTCAACCATGTCACCACCGTACATAAATGGAGGCATTTCATCTAATAGTTTTTTATCTGCACACAATACTCCTATACCCATTGGACCAAAGATTTTATGAGGAGAGAAGGTATAGAAGTCAGGAGTATATTTAGATAAATCAGTTTTTATATGAGGTACTCCTTGAGCTCCATCTACAATAACTTTTGCATTAACTTCTTGTGCCTTTTTTATTATAGCTTCTATTGGATTTATAGTTCCAAGTACATTGGAAGCTTGACCTACAGCTATTAACTTTGTTTTTGAAGTTATCTTTTCATCTATCTCTTCTTGAGTTATTTCATAGTTATCATTAATATAAAGATATTTTAAAGTTGCCTTTTTAACTTTAGCTACCTGCTGCCAAGGGATTAAGTTTGAGTGATGTTCTGTTATTGAAACAACAATTTCATCACCTTCATTAATAAAGGTTAATCCGTAGGAGTAAGCAACTAGGTTTAAAGCTTCAGTGTTATTCTTAGTAAATATAACCTCATGAGAGGAAGGAAGGTTTAAAAGTTCCTTAACCTTGGCTCTTCCTGCTTCATAAATGTTAGTGGAGTCTATTGAAATGCCGTAAGCGCCTCTATGAGGATTGGCATTGGATTTATGATAATATTCATTTAAAGCTTCTATTACAGTATAAGGTTTTTGACTTGTTGCTGCCGAATCAAGATAGATTAGATTTTCATTATTTTTAATTAGCGGAAATAAATCTTTATAACTGTTAGACATTTTTAAGTTTCTCCTCTATTGAATTAACTAAATCTTCTCTTAAACTCTCTGGCAGATTATTTATAATTGGTGTAAAGTGAGCTAAAATGAGTAACTTTTTACTTTCTTCTAAAGATAAACCTCTACTCATCAAGTAGAATAGAGTGTCTTCATCTATTTTTCCAGCAGAAGCTGCATGTTCTCCTTGGACATCATCTTCCCTACATAAAAGTAGTGGAATTGAACTGTTTCTAGCTTTAGGGGAAAGTAGCATAACATACTCTTCTTCTTTTCCTATAGAGCCTGATGCACCTCTCTTAAAGTCTAATGTACCTCTAAAGATTTTTTTACTTTCATCTAATAGAGCTCCTTTGGAGTTTATTACTCCTAAAGTTGACTTTCCTCTTTGAATAAGAGAGTAGTTGATGTCTATTATCTTTTTACCTTCACCTATATAAAGAGAGTCTAAACTAGAGTTAGAGTTTTCTCCATTTAGGTAAGAGTAGTAACTAGAAAGTGAGTTAAGTGAGCCTAAGTCGATGAAACTATAATTAACTCTAGCATCTTCTTCAAGTATAGATACAGAAGATGTTAAGTTCACACTTTTGCCATTTAATCTTTGAATTACAACTACATTTACTTGTGAGTTTTTCTGTGCATAGATCTTAATTAAAGAGTTAGCATAGTTAAACTCGTCTTCAGTTGAATCAAGATTGACTATGACAGTAGCAGTTGAACCTTCTTCAGCTAAGATGAAGTTATTAGCTATTAGAGTTGGACTTTTAGAGTCTAACTTGTAATTAACTATGATAGTTTCTAAAACTGACTTCTTTATATTTAAGTAAAAGCTAGAGTTAGCTTCTTTGTTAACTTGATTAAGTACTCCTTCAGAAACTCCATAAGTTTCTCTTTCAAAGTCTAGAACTTTAGGAAACTTAGGAGAAGAGAAGTCTAGATTGTAAGAGTCTGCATCAACTGATTCAAAGTTGTGTTTAAACTCTGTTATAGTTGGAACTTCAACATCTTTTAAAGAAACATTGTTTATTCCAAGCCATCTAAAAGTTTTTACTGGTATTTCGTTTAAGTTAGTTAATTGTAATGACATTGTATCCCTCCTATCCTATAGCACCTTCAAGTTCTAAGTTAATTAAGTTGTTCATTTCAACTGCGTATTCAAGTGGAAGTTCTTTAGAAATTGGTTCAACGAAACCTCTAACTATCATCTTTTTAGCTTCATCTTCACTTAAACCTCTAGACATTAAGTAGAAGATAGCATCATCAGATATTCTTCCTATTTTAGCTTCATGTCCGATATCAACTTCATCATTTTCAATCTGAACTACTGGTATAGTATCTGAAATTGACTTGTTATCAAGCATTAAAGATTCACAAGAAACAGTAGATTTAGAGTTAACTGCATTTGGAGTTATTCTAACAACTCCTCTGTAGATTGCCTTACCTCCATCTCTAGATATAGATTTTGAGTTTATAGTGGATGAAGTGTTAGGAGCTGCATGAATTACCTTGGTACCTGTGTCTAGCTCTTGACCAGATGATGCGAAAGTTATTCCAGTAAACTCAGAAGAAGCACCGTCACCTTTTAATATACTCATTGGGTATAACATAGAAACTTTTGAGCCAAAAGAGCCTGATATCCATTCTATTTTTCCGTTTTTGTCAACAGAAGCTCTTTTAGTGTTTAAGTTCATCATGTTTCTCGACCAGTTCTCAATAGTTGAGTATCTCAAAGTTGCATCTTCTTTAACAAAAAGTTCAACACAACCTGCATGAAGGTTAGTTACATTGTACTTAGGAGCTGAACAACCTTCTATAAAATGAAGTTTAGCACCTTCTTCAACAACTATTAGAGTATGTTCAAATTGACCAGCTCCTGGAGAGTTTAATCTAAAGTAAGATTGAAGTGGAATATCAACTTCAACTCCCTTAGGTACATAAACAAAAGAACCTCCTGACCAAACTGCACCATGTAGAGCTGCAAACTTATGGTCTTGAGGAGGAACTAATTTCATAAAGTATTTTTTTACTATGTCCTCGTAATCTCTTACAGCTGTCTCCATGTCAGTGTAAACTACACCTAACTTAACTAGATCTTCTTTGATACTATGATATACAACTTCTGAATCATATTGAGCGCCAACTCCAGCTAGGGAAGTTCTCTCGGCTTCAGGAATACCTAATAACTCAAAAGTATTTTTTATTTCATCGGGAACATCATCCCAAGTATGTTTCATTGAAGTGTCTGGTTTAACGTAAGTAACTATGTTGTTCATATCAAGGTCGCTTATATCAGGACCCCAAGTAGGAACTTCTATAGAGTTATATATATCTAAAGACTTAAGTCTAAAGTCCCTCATCCAATCGGGTTCATTTTTTTCCTTGGAAATAGATAATATAACTTCCTTTGTTAACCCTTTATCTGATTTATAACTAAATTTATCTTCATTTTTAACATCATATATGCCTCTATCTACGTCTTCTACATAGGTTTTTCTCTTTTCCATATTATCACCTTACTTTTCTATAAGATTTTTAAAGCCGTTAAAACCATTTTCGTTGATTTCACTTATAAGATCTTCAGATCCAGTTTTAACTATTTTTCCATCGATTAAAACATGAACAAAGTCAGCTTTTAAATTTTCTAATATTTTAGTGTTATGGGTAATGATTAATATAGAATTATCTTCTTTCTTAAACATTGAAACCCCTTGAGAAACAATTTTTACTGCATCTACATCTAGACCAGAATCTGTTTCATCTAATATAGCAAGTTTAGGTTCTAGCAGAAGCATTTGAAGAATTTCATTTTTCTTCTTTTCTCCACCAGAGAAGCCCACATTTAAATATCTTTCTCCATAAGTCTCAGGAATGCTTAAGTTTTTCATTTGATTTTTTAATTTAAAATTAAAAGCAAATGGACTTATTGGTTTATCTTCAACAGAACTTTTAGAAGAACGTATAAAGTTTTCAACTGTTATTCCAGGAACTTCTTCTGGATTCTGGAAGGATAAGAAGATACCTTTTTTAGCTCTTTCATTTACCTTTAACTCTGATATATCTTCACCTTCAAAGGAAATTGAGCCTTCAGATACTTCATACTTAGGATGACCCATTATAGCGTAAGCTAAGGTAGATTTACCTGCTCCATTAGGTCCCATAATTACATGAACTTCACCTTTATTAATTTTTAAATCTAAGCCTTTTAAGATTTCTTTATCTTCAACTTTAGTTTTTAAGTTTTTTATATCAATTAAAACTTCTTTCATAAAACGAACACCTCTTAATTCCGATAATTTTACTCTGATTTATTTTATAGTATCACCCAAAACTTAGTAAGTCAATAGTAAAACAGAGTATACATATATAAATTTCCAATGGTTACATAAATTATGTTATAATTTTTAAAATAGTTTGTTATAATTTAAAGATAGAATAAATTATAGGAGTGAATCATATGAAAGATACAGCATTAGTTCTAGAAGGCGGCGGAATGAGAGGCATATACACAGCAGGAGTATTAGAATATTTTTTGGAGAATGATATTAATTTTCCTTATGTAGCAGGAGTATCGGCAGGAGCTTGTCATGCTTTTTCATATATTTCAAAACAAAGGGGAAGAAATAGAAGAATAATGATTGACTACATAAATGATAAAAGATATTTAAGTTTTAGGAATTATTTTAAAGAAAAATCATTATTCGGCATGAATTTTATATTTGATGAAATTCCAAACAACTTAGTTAAATTTGATTATGAAACTTTTGAAAATGATAATAGAGATTTTTATATTGGGGTAACGGACATAGTTACAGGAGAGTCAATATATTATAATAAAAAGGAGCTTAATGATCCTAACTTAATAGTTAGAGCTTCTTCATCTCTTCCATTAGTTTCTCCAATTGTTGAATATGAGAATAAAAAACTTTTAGATGGAGCAATAGCAGACCCAATTCCAATAGAGAAGGCATTAAGAGATGGATATGAAAAATTTGTAGTAGTTCTTACAAGAAACTTAGGTTATAAAAAAGAAAAAGATAAGTCCATTAGACTTGCAAAAAGATTTTATAAAAAGTATCCTAATTTAATTAAGCTTATGGAAACTAGACATGAGGTTTATAACAAGCAGTTAGATTTAATTGATGAGCTTGAGAAACAAGGTAAAGCTATAGTTATAAGACCTAGCGAAAAACTTCAGGTTGATAGATTTACAAAAGATAAAAATAAGTTAGAGGGTTTATATAAATTAGGATATTTAGATGGTAAAAAAATCAGATAAATTACTATTAAAATGAATATTTTGGATAATAATGGACATAATCACACCTAAGAGGTGAGATTATTATGAATAAAAGAAAGCTTATTCCAGTAATTATTTTAAGTTCTTTATTTTTGGTATTAGTTTTTGCAGGTACTTATGTAGGGGTTTCAAAATATATACGTCACAAATATGAAGTTGAGCAAGAACAAGTTAAAGAAGAACAGCTATTAAATGAAAAAGATAAAAGCTTAAAGGACTCTATTACCCTTATATTTAAGAACAATGATAAGGTTGAAAAGTCAATGAAGCTTAAAGATTATAAGAGCGAAAACTCTATAACTGGAGATATTAATAGAGATGAACTTTTAAATACATTAGAAAATAAGAACTACTCCTTAGAAAAAGAAGGGGAAGAACAGATGGTCTTCAGTAGGAGTACAGTAAAGAAATTAACTCCTAACAGCTATTACTTAGGCGAAAAAGATGGATACTTTGCTATATATAAAGCTGATAGCAGTGGAAAACCTACTATAGAAGATGAATCAAAGGATGTATTTAAAAATTATAAGATGGTTAAAGAATTAAGTGACTTAGACCAAGAAAAGATAGTTAATTTTGAATTCTCTTTTACAACAAAAGAGGATGCTGAAGAAAAATTAAGTGAATTCCTATCATAGAAGAAAAACCGTTATTTTTTGTAACGGTTTTTTTATTGCGCATTTTTCATTTTGGGAATTATGGTCTTAAAAGAAATCTATCAAAATCATGGAAGTTATGAATTACATCGTAAACTTCAACCATATTTTGAAATGTTGATTCGTTTTTAGAAGAAGTGACAGCAATTATTTTGCCTATTCCAGCACTATAAGCAGCTTGAATCCCAGAAATAGCATCTTCAAATACAATGCAGTTTTGAGGTAATATTTCTATTTTTTTAGATGATTTTATATAGTAGTCAGGGTTAGGTTTGCCAAGAACTGTACCATCATCATATACAATCTTGTCCACATCAAACCATCTAGTTAAATTGAAGCTTTCAATATAGAACTTTAGATTTGTAAGTTGAGAGGCTGTTGCTATTGTGATTGGAATGTTTCTTTCTTTAAGTTCATCCAAAAGAATTTCAGCACCAGTAGCTAAATGAAAGTTAGATTTATCAGATAAACAAAGCTCTCTATAAATTTCTTCTTTAATCTCTAAGTATGAGGAAACTTCCTTATCTGTTAAGGGTTTTCCAGATAAAAATTTTAATGTGAAATCACCATTGCGACCATGAACATATTTTTTAAATTCCTCATCATTTACATCACGATTAAATTCATTTTTAAAAAACTGTCTCCATGCTTTTTCATGTTTATCAGAATCATGAAAAAGTGTACCATTAAAATCAAAAACTACACCTATATTATTCATATTATAATCCTCCCCTGACTTATTGATTCCTGTTATATTTATAAGTATAATGCAATTATATGGATAGAAAATATAATATTATTGCATATAAATATAACAATATTGCAAATCTTAAAACTAGGAGGGAGCTATTATGGAAAAGGTAATTGTTACAAATGAGAACGATATGGAAATAATTTTACATGGTACAACAGAGCTCCCCTTAAAGGTAAGTGACGAAAGTATTTTAAATTATAAAAATAACTACTTTAATTGTCATTGGCATAAAGAGATTGAATTAACCTATGTTTATGAAGGTGAAATGTTATATCAAGCAAATAACCATGAAACTGTGCTTTCTGCTGGTGACTGCTCTTTTGTTAATTCTAAAGCACTACATTTAGGAAGTGCTATTGATGGTAAGCCTTGTCATTATAAGGTTATAACTTTTAATCCAGATTTGCTTGGAGTTGAAGAAACTGCGATTCAAAAAAAGTATGTTCAGCCCATATTAGATTGTAATAAACTTTCCTTGTATTTATTTAAAGCTAATAATGAGTGGGAAAATAAAATAGTAGAGATGATCAAAAAGATAATATTCATTTATGAAGAAAAATCCCCTTGTTATGAAATTGAAATAACTGCACTTCTGATTAATATATGGGGTGTGTTTTATCAAAATACAAAATCTATTCTTAAAGAGGAAGGCAACAATCCTAAAAGTATAGATTATATAAAAAATGTGGTAACTTTTATCCACAAAAACTTTAGCTCAAAAATATCATTAGAAGATATGGCTAAATCAGCTAATATTTCTAAAAGCGAATGTAGTCATTCATTTAAAAGGTATATGAAGGAAACCCCTTTTGAATATTTGTTAAGATATAGAGTTGAGAGAAGTATGGTAATTTTACTTAAGGAGAATGTATCTATTACAGAAATAGCTTTAGCTGTTGGGTTTTCAAATGCAAGTTATTACTCAGAAGTTTTTAAGAGGTATATAGGAGTAACGCCTAGAGAGTATAAGAAGCTGGGTGTTAACAAATGATTCTGTACAAAAAATTAAATAGACACTAGTATTTTATGAGAGTAAAATGGTGGAAGAGATAGAATTATTATCAGGAGGTGGACTATGAAGAACATAGAAAATCCATGGATCAAGCTTAAGGAAAATATAAATAAAGAAGATTATAAAGTAATAAATAAGTTACAACAAGAGTGTATTGATAAGGTTGCATTAAAGCTAGAACTTGATTATAAACTTGCATCATCAAATGAAAGCTCAAAGATAACAAACAATACAAATGAATTTATGTACTTTGATGGAGAAAAACTCATAGGGTACATAGGGATTGGAAGCTTTGGTGGATTTAACACACCTATTGAGGTTAATGGAATGGTACATCCAGATTACAGAAAACAAGGTGTTTTTAAGAAGTTAAGTGAGTTAGTAATTGATGAATGGAAAAGAAGAAATTCAAATAATATGTTTTTATTAAGTGATAGAACATCAAAGGAAGGACAAGAATTTATAAAAAACTTAGGTGCGACATATAACCATACTGAATATGAAATGTATTTTAGGCAAGAAGGCCCATCAGAAACATCAAAAGGACTATCAAACTTAACTTTTAGAAAAGCTAATAATGAAGATGCCTATGAACTTGCAAAACAGGATGCTATTTATTTTGGAGAAGAAGTTCCAGAAGAAAATGATAAAGAAAAAATGATACTTCCGGAAGAAGAGGAAAAGAAGGGTATTAGAACTTACTTAGCTGAAAAGGACAATGAAATAATTGGAAAAATTCGTCTTGAGTTAACTGATAAAGGTGGAATTTATGGACTTGGGGTTTTACCAAAGCATAGGAGAAAAGGGTATGCAAGAGAGATGTTAAAATTTGCAGTTAATACTCTTTTAGAAGATGGAGCTAAGGAAGTTATGCTGCAAGTAGATAGCGAAAATCCTAATGCACTTAATTTATATAAGTCTTGTGGATTTGTTGAAACCTCTGTAATGGATTATTATGAAATGAAACTTTAGGAGAAGAGATATGAACTATCGTAAAGCTAAAGTTGATGAAATTGATATTTTGATAGAGCTTAGAAAAAAACAACTAATAGATGAAGGCATATCGCCAGATAAAAATATAGATTATGAACTAAAAATATTCTTTCATGAGAAAATAAAAAATAATACGTTAACTGAATTGGTTGTAGAAGACAAAGGAGAAATTGTAGCTACTGGAGCTGTGGTTTTTTATGATTTTCCACCAAGTTACACAAATAAAACAGGTAAAAAAGCTTATATAACTAATATGTACACTAAAGATGAGTATAGAGGTCAAGGGATAGCATCTAAACTTTTAGAAATGTTAGTTCAGGAAACTAAAAAAGCAGGTATATTTAAAATGTGGCTTCATGCATCAAAATTAGGTAGACCAGTATATAAGAAGTTTGGATTTAAAGAAACAGATGAATTTATGGAATTAAGTTTATAAAGGTTAAGGTAAGAGGAGAAAATATGAGTACTAGTCAAAAAACTATAAAAATAGCTAAACCTCAGTTAGTTAAAGGAATTGAAGATAAAAGTATAAATGAACTTAGACTTGAAGATGAAAGCGTAATAGAGAATCTTTACATAACTGAGTGTGAAGTCGAAGTAAGTGAAGCAAGTAGTGTTAACTTTGAAGGAGTTGTATTTAGTAGAGTAGACTTTAACGGAGTTAAGTTAGAGTCTTTAGAACTTACTGATGTAAGATTTGAGAACTGTGACTTATCTAATGCTGACTTTAGTGGAGCAGTTATACATAGAACAGAGTTTGTAAACTGCAAACTTATAGGGTTAAAACTTAATGATTCTTCTCTTCAGAATGTTCATATAGAAAACAGTAATGGCAAGTTTGTTCTTATGAATTATGGGGAAATGAAAAATGTTGCTATAACTGACTCAATATTTGAAAATAGTAGTTTTCAGTATTGCAAGCTAAATAAAGTAAGTTTCAGAAGATGTGATTTTAAACTAAGTCAAATGTCTGGAACTAGTTTAAATGGAATGGATATAAGCGATTGTGAGTTTGAAGGAGTAAGCTTAAGTATAGATGACATAAAAGGTGCCATAGTATCTCCTATGCAGGCTATGGATTTTTCAAGATTACTTGGACTTATAATCAAAGAATAAGGTTAGTTAAGCAGAGTTCTTTTAACTCTGCTTATTTTTTTACAGAAGGAGAAGTTAAATTGAAGATACTAGAAGTTAAAGGAAATACCTATTGTATAGATACTGGAATGACTTATATTCCATTTTATAAAATTAATGAGAATGAAATAATAATGTTAGATAGTGGCTGGGCAAAAGGTGAAAGAAAAGGAATAGAGGAAGTTTTAGAAAATAACAAATTTAAGGTAGTAGCTATAATAAATAGTCACTTTCATATTGATCATGCTGGTAATAATTTTTACATCAAGGAAAAACATAATTCTATAATTGCTATGAGTGAACTTGAAGCTGTTATAAGTAGTTCACTTGATAATCTTAAACTTTATTATGGAGAACAAACTATAAGAGATGTAAGAGAACATCATGAACATATGATATTTAAAACAGATATCATAATAGAAAAACATCAAAAAGAAATATCAGTATGTGGTGTTAATTTCAATATTCTTCATACACCTGGACATAGTCCATCACACATATGCATAATGACCCCAGATGATGTTTTCTATGTAGGAGATGCACTTATAAGTTATGAGGTTATGAAGGGATCAAAGCTTCCTTATGCCTTTATATTGAGTGAAGATATGAAAAGTAAAGCTAAACTTTATGATATTAAATGCAGTAAATATGTTGTAGCCCATAAAGGAATATATGATGACATCACAAAACTAATAGATGATAATATTGATTTCTATGAGAGTAGGGCCATGGCTATATATGAACTTATAGATAGGCCCATGACATTTGAATGTATCATGAAAGTTGTACTTGAAAATCTAAACATCAAGGTAGGAAGTACATATAAATATTACACCGTTGAAAGAATGCTTAAATCTTACATAGAGTACTTAAATGATATAGAAAAAATCAAACTAATTATGGAAGACGGCTTCTTAAAGTATTCACCGCTATAAGCAGACCTTAAAGAAAGCTTTAAACTTTAAATAAATAAGTACATTAACATTTTCAATTTTCTAAAATACTATAATTAATGGATAAATATAATATGGAAAAAATTATGGAGGAGTTATATGTACTTGTATCATGGTTCTGATATAGCAGTAACTACAGTTGATTACAAAAAAAGTAGAACTTCTGCTGACTTTGGTACTGGATTTTATACTACAAACATTAAAGAACAGGCAATAATATGGGCTAAAAGGATAGCTATAAGTCATATGGGTAAGGAGTATAATCCTGAGATTAAAGCAGTTGTGACCACTTTCAATCTAGATAACAAAATATTTAAAGATACAAAAATAAGGTATAGGCGTTTTCGTGGAGCATCTGAGACTTGGCTTAGATTTGCTAGAAAAAATTTAGTGGGAGATAAAAACACTAAAGGAGATCATAATAAGGACTTTAGATATGATTTAGTCAGTGGATATATGGCTACAGCAGAGCTTATATCAATACTTAATAACTACGATAAAGGTGAAATTGATAAGGAAACTTTTAGAATGTATTTAAAATCTACATTAAAAAACAATCAATTTTCCTTTCATTCAAAAAGAAGTACAAAATATCTAAAATCCCCTATGCATGAATATTTTGATATAACTCAGGAAGACTTTAATAAAGCTCGAAATACTGGTAATATAATTGAACTTAAGTTTTTTATTTATGATGAAAATAATGGTGTAAGTTTAAAAAGTATTGTTTTAAATCTAGAGGATATACTTAACAATAAAATTCAATGATTTTAAATTTAAAGGACTTACCCTTAAATGGTAAGTCCTTTAGTGTAAAAATATTATTTTATATCATTAACTTCTTTTAATATTTTTTCAAGCTTTTCTATAGATTCTATTCTATCATTACATTTACTGCTATCCAAACAAATATCAAAACCTATAGATTTATAGGCTCCGTCAAAAGAGTTTGAGGTTTTGCATATAGGGGATACAAAAGCTACTTCGCTTTCTTTACCAATTCTATTACAAAGTACACATATATGTGAATTTGGATCTGGATTTGATATTCTACAAGACATACCAACAAGACTATCATTTAACTTATAAGCTATAAATAGCTTTCTAACTGACTCATCAACCCAACCTAAATACACATTTTTTGAATCTTGATCCTCCTGGTTTGGAAGTTTAAGTTTTTTTTCTTTCTTAAAGAGTTTCTTTAACTGAGCAACTGTAATTTTTTGCATTCCATAAACATACTCTTCTAATTTAACTAGATATTCATCAACTTCAGTGGACTTAGTTAAGTTTGTAATATCTAAAAGAGCCCTCTCATCTTCGGACAATGATGAAAATACGTTAAATATCTTATCTTGTATATAAATTTTACTAGCAGCAATTATATCATTATCCACACAACCTTTAAAAGAATTCTTTAAATCTTTTAAACATCTCTTTATGTAGTTATATTCATATTTTTTAATAAAAGTATTCATAAAATTATTACCTCTCTGTTCCGATTAATCTGCAAAATATTATTTCTACAAGTGAAAGTTTATCATGGACCAAGGTTGGATTCAAATCAATAAATAATTCTGTAAAGATTATGATTGAATGTAGTGAGAAGTTGATGATGAATGAGTAGTGTGTATATTAATACAAATATGTAATGTGATATAATATTAGAATGATGAACTGAGAAAATGAGAGCGAAATATTTAATAAAAAAGATTAAAGAAAGTAGGGTAACTTTTAATATGAGCATAGAAAAATCTAGTGAATATAAAAATTTGATAAGTGGCATAAAAAATCAAATAAAAACCTCAAGACAAAAGGCTTTATTGGCTGTAAATAAGGAGTTATTAATTTTATATTGGAAGATAGGAAGAACTATTTTAGAATATCAAGAAAAAGAGGGTTGGGGAGCTAAGGTTATTGATAATATAGCAAAGGAAATTAAGTTGGAATTTCCAGAATTAAAGGGATTTTCTCCAAGAAATCTAAAGTATATGAGGAAGTTTGCAGAGGGATATATTGATATTAAATTTGTGCAAGAGGTACTTGCACAAATTCCTTGGTATCATAATATTACGTTATTGGAAAAAGTTAAAGAGAAAGAAAAGCGAGATTGGTATGTCTATAAAACCATAGAAAACGGATGGAGCAGGAATACTTTAGTTCACCAAATTGAAAGCAAGCTATTTGAGAGACAAAACAATGATTTAAAAACAATAAATTTTATGGAAAAACTAAAAGCTCCTAATAATAAGTTGGCTATAGAAACTTTAAAAGATCCATATATATTTGACTTTATTACAATGACAGAAGAAATGAACGAAAGAGACATAGAAAATCAATTAGTAAAGAAAGTTACTAAATTTTTATTAGAGTTAGGATCAGGATTTGCTTTTATTGGCAATCAATATAAGCTGCAAGTTGGTGGAGATGATTACTACTTAGATCTTCTGTTTTATAATTTGAAATTAAGATGTTATGTGGTAATAGAATTAAAAACTGGCAAGTTTAAACCCGAATATGCAGGTAAGTTGAATTTTTATCTCTCGGCTGTAGATGATATATTAAAAACTGAAATAGATAATCCGTCAATAGGTATAATACTTTGTAAAGAGAAGAATAGACTTGTAGCAGAATACTCCCTTAAAGACATGACAAAACCAATAGGTGTTAGTGAATATAAGCTGTTAGAAAAAATACCAGAGGAATTAAAGGGAACATTACCAACAATAGAAGAAATAGAGGATACTTTAGAATAATCATAAGTTTAGTACTTATCTATTCTAAATTAATCTACAAAAACATTATTTTACAAGTGCAGGTTTATTTAGGAGTTAATCATTAGGTTGTTTCAATAAAAATTTTGATGTTATCATGAAAGGGTATGTTAAAAACATATGCATGAGATAAAAGATATTTTAAACAAATATGGGTTAAATGAGAGGGTTTGTTTAGAAACTGAAAGAGAGGAAGATTATAATGGTCACTAATTGTACAAACTTTGATAATGAAAATTCAGCAAATATTTTTACTATAAACTGTAAGGATATTATACTAAGAGAATTCCAAATGGAGGATCTGGAGGATATATATAATATTACCTTACAACCAGAAATAGCAGAGTTTTTACCTGATTGGATAGCAACTAAGGAGACACGTAGAGAATGGTTAATTAAATATGAAATTAAAGAGAATAGAGAGTTTTTAGATTCTGTTCCTGATATCTCTAAGGTTAAAGGACGTGCTTTTCGATTAGGGGTTATATTGAAAAAGAGTAATAAACTTATAGGGTGGATCAATTCAGGTTTAAAAGAGGAATTACCTCCACCAAATAGGGAAATAGGGCATGCTATTTCTAATGAATATACAGGTAAGGGGTATGGAACTCAAGCTGCTCAAGGCTTAATAAAATATATTTTTGAGAATACCAATACAGAGATGTTAAATGCAACGGTATTAACCTATAATTTAGCTTCAAATAATGTCATAAGAAAATGTGGATTTAGATTAATAGATAAGATTGAAATTGAAGGTAAAGAATATTTTTATTATAGACTTAGTAAAAGTGAATATATTATAGGAGAAAAAGATGAGAAAATATAATTTATATCAAGTTGACTCATTTACTAAAGAAAAGCTTTCTGGAAATCCAGCAGGTGTTATAACTAATGCAGATGGATTAAAAGATGATGAGATGCAAAAAATTGCTAGAGAACTAAATAATTCAGAAACTGCGTTTATATTTTCAAAAGATAACAATGAGTATGATGTACATGTACGTTTTTTTACTCCTAAAAATGAAGTTCCAATCTGTGGACATGCAACTATTGCAGCTCACTATGTAAGAGGAATTGAAAATAATTTAGATAGCATGAGAATATACCACAAAACTGGAGCTGGAATTTTACCTGTTGATATAATAAGGGAAGATGAAGATTATAGAATTGTCATGACTCAAGGAGAGATTGAATTTGGTGATATTATTGAAGATAAAAACAAAGAAAGTCTTCTAGAAGCTTTACATATAAAAGAGGATGATTTACTTGAAGAATATAAAATTCAAATTGTATCTACGGGACACTCTAAAGTCATGATCGGGATTAAAGATAAGGTTGTTTTAAATAACTTAAATCCAGACTATTTTGGTCTATCTAGGTTAAGTAGTATTATAAATTGCAATGGATATTATGTTTTTACGGTTGATTCAGAGGACAGTGATATTTTAGTTCATGGAAGAATGTTTGCACCTAGTATAGGAATTAATGAAGATCCTGTTACAGGAAATGCAAATGGGCCTTTAGGGGCATATTTAGTCCATCATAATCTTGTTAAACACGATAACTCTTCCTTTAAGTTTAAAGCAAAGCAAGGTGAAGCTATGAAAAGGCCAGGTATTATAGAAGTAGAGGTTGGCATAAAAGATGAAGAACCTAAAGAAGTAAAAATATCTGGAAATGCTGTAATAGTATTTAAATCAGAACTTATATTAAATGATTAAAGTTTAATTTAATCTAGAGAAAGCACTTGTGAAAATAGTCATAGGTGTTTTTTCATTTCTACCCTCCAAACAAATTTTCGCATTCTTATTGATAAAATACTCCATAAATGCTAAAGTATTATGTAGGTTTTTAAAGGTTGAGGTGAGAAAATGTACGAATATATTAGAGGTTTACATAAAGGGATAAATAAGGATTATATAGTAGTCGAGAATAATGGAATTGGATATAAAATTTTCACGTCTGGCTCTACTTTAGCTAAACTCCCAAAGCTTGATGAAGAAATAACTATCTATATTCAACAGATAGTTAGGGAGGACTTTATAGGTTTATATGGATTTTTATCTAGAGAAGAACTTGATATGTTTAATATACTTTTAACTATTAATGGAGTTGGAGCTAAGGCTGCTTTATCGCTTTTATCTATAAGCACGGTCGATAATCTTAAGTATGCTATAATGATAGGTGACGAAAAACATGTAGTAAGAGCACCTGGAATAGGTAAAAAGACTGCTCAGAGAGTTATATTAGAGCTTAAAGATAAGTTTAAAGCAGATGAGCTTTTAGATAATAAAGATGCTTCAATTGATATTGATATGAATAATATTTACGCTAACAATATTAATGAAGCTTTAAGTGCATTAATGGCACTAGGATATACTGAGAAAGAAGCTCAGAAGGCTCTTTCTAATGCTGATGTTGATAAATCAGTTGAAGATATAATAAAAGAGTGTTTAAAAATGCTTATGAGATAGGGGTGGGGAAATGGATGATAGAATGACTACAGGAGAAGAAATTCTAGAAGATTCCCAAGGCGAATTAAGTTTAAGACCTCAGAAAATCAGCGAGTATATAGGACAACAGAAGGTAAAGGAAAAACTTAATATTTTTATAAAAGCAACTAAAAAAAGAAGAGAAGCTTTAGACCATGTACTTTTATATGGGCCGCCAGGTTTAGGAAAGACAACTTTGGCCAATATTATAGCTAAGGAGATGGGTGGAGATTTAAAGGTTACTTCTGGACCTGCAATAGAAAGAGCAGGAGATTTAGCTGCTATTTTGACTTCTTTAAATGAGTTTGATGTTTTGTTTATTGATGAAATACATAGACTGAACAGAAGTGTTGAGGAAATACTTTATCCTGCTATGGAAGACTATGCCTTAGATATCATTATAGGAAAAGGTGCCTCAGCAAAGTCTATAAGACTTGAGTTACCTAAGTTTACTTTAATAGGAGCAACAACTAGAGTTGGTATGCTTACTGCTCCTTTAAGAGATAGGTTTGGAATTCTTTCATCTATGGAGTATTACACAAATGAAGAACTTAGAGAAATCATAGTGAGAAGTGCAGATATCTTAGGTTGCAGTATTACGCCTGAAGGTGCTTATGAAGTTGCAAGAAGATCAAGAGGAACTCCAAGAATAGCTAACAGACTTCTAAAGAGAGTTAGAGATTACTCAGAAGTTAAAGAACATGATTTCATAGACATTAAAGATGCAAAAGAGTCTTTAGAACTTTTAGAGGTTGATGAAGAAGGTTTCGATAGAGTTGACAACAAGATATTAGAAGCTATTATAGATAACTTTAACGGAGGCCCAGTTGGTATAGAAACTCTTTCATATTTTGTTGGAGAAGAACTTGGTACAATAGAGGATGTTTATGAACCTTATCTTCTTCAAAGAGGGTTCATCATAAGAACGCCTAGAGGAAGAATGGCAACTAAGAAGGCTTATACACATTTGGGAAGAATTAAGATTGAAAATAAGGATGAAAGTCAAACTACATTATTTGATTAGAGAAGGTGCTAGATATGAAAGTTGAAGATTTTTACTTTGATTTGCCAGAGGAACTTATAGCTCAACATCCCTTAGAGGATAGAACAAGTTCAAGACTTATGGTGTTAGATAGAGAAACAGGTGAAGTTTCTCATAAACATTTTTATGATGTAATAGAGTATTTTAATGAAGGAGATACCTTGGTTTTAAATAACACAAGAGTATTACCTGCAAGACTTATTGGAGAAAAAGAAGGTACAGGTGGAAGGATAGAGTTTTTACTTCTTAAGAAAGTTGGAGAAGATTTGTGGGAATGTCTATCTAAACCCGGTAAAAAAGCTAAACCTAAGGCTAGATTTACTTTTGGAAATGGTAAACTTACAGCAGAAGTTCAGGAAGTTTTAGATAATGGTAATAGAATAGTTAAGTTTTATTATGAAGGACTTTTTGAAAATGTATTAGATGATTTAGGAGAGATGCCTCTTCCTCCATATATACATGAGGCTTTAGAAGATAAAGAGAGATATCAAACTGTATATTCAAAAGAGAAAGGTTCTGCAGCAGCTCCAACTGCTGGACTTCATTTTACAGAAGAACTTTTGGAGAAAATAAAAGCTAAGGGTGTAAATGTAGTTTATCTAACTTTGCATGTAGGTCTTGGGACTTTTAGACCAGTTAAAGTTGAGAACATAGAAGAACATGATATGCATTCAGAGTTTTATGTATTATCAGAAGAAACTGCCAACATAATAAACCAAACTAAAAAGAGAGGAAACAAAGTTATTTCAGTTGGAACAACTTCAACAAGAACTTTAGAAACTGTAGGAGATGAGAATGGAGAAGTTAAAGAAGCTTCAGGTTGGACTAACATATTCATCTACCCAGGTTATAAGTTTAAAGTAGTTGACAACTTGATAACTAACTTCCACTTACCAGAATCAACTTTGATCATGTTAGTTTCAACTTTAGCTGGTCAGGATAATGTAATGAAAGCTTATAAAACAGCAGTAGAAGAGAAATATAGATTTTTCTCCTTTGGAGATGCTATGTTTATTAAATAGTTTAGTGTTGATGGTTGAGAGTTGACAATGAGGTACGAACTTCATTAAACTTATTCAGTTAACTTTGCAAAGTCAGTAAAATATCATTAAAGTTTGACAAAGATTGTTAAAGATTATTAAAGTCTGCAAAAGTCTATCAAAGATTGCTAAACTTAGTTAAAGTTGAAGAAACTAGTTTATAAATTAAATACTAATAGTTAGGAGAGCATATCGTGTCAAAGAAATATACACTTTTAAAGAAAAGCGGAAAAGCAAGGAGAGGAAGATTTGAAACTCCTCATGGAACTATAGAAACTCCAGTTTTTATGAATGTTGGAACTTTAGCTGCTATAAAAGGCGGAGTTTCATCTATGGATTTAAAGGAAATAGGTTGTCAAGTTGAGTTATCTAATACTTATCATCTGCACTTAAGACCAAGTGATAAAGTTGTTAGTAACTTAGGTGGCCTTCACAAGTTTATGAACTGGGATAGACCTATACTTACAGACTCAGGTGGATTCCAAGTGTTTTCACTTTCAGCTATGAGAAAGATAAAAGAAGAGGGAGTTTACTTTAACTCACATATAGATGGAAAGAAGATCTTCATGGGACCAGAAGAAAGTATGCAGATTCAAAGTAACTTAGCTTCAACTATAGCTATGGCTTTTGATGAATGTGTATCTAATCCATCAACTAGAGAGTATGTAGAAAAGTCTGTAGCTAGAACTACAAGATGGCTTGAAAGATGTAAAGTTGAAATGGATAGATTAAACTCACTACCTGATACTATAAACAAAGAGCAGATGCTTTTTGGAATAAATCAAGGTGGAGTTTATGATGATATAAGAGAAGAACATGCTAAAACTATAGCAAAGATGGACTTAGATGGATATGCTATAGGAGGTTTAGCAGTTGGAGAAACTCATGAAGAGATGTATAGAGTAATAGATGCAGTAGTTCCTCATCTTCCAGAAGATAAACCTATATATTTAATGGGAGTAGGTCTCCCAAGTAATATATTAGAAGCAGTTGAAAGAGGAGTAGATTTCTTTGACTGCGTACTTCCTGCTAGAAACGGAAGACATGGTCATGTATTTACAAAGAGTGGAAAGATAAACTTAATGAATGCTAAGTTTGAGTTAGATTCAGCTCCTATAGATGAAGGCTGTGAATGCCCAACTTGTAAGAACTACACTAGAGCATACATAAGACATTTATTTAAGGCAAAAGAAATGTTAGCTATGAGACTTTGTGTATTACATAACCTGTATTTCTACAATAAACTTATGGAAGATATAAGAAAAGCTATAGATGGAGACTATTTTGATGAGTTTAAGAGAGAAAAGCTTGAAGCTTGGGGTGGAAGAGCTTAAGAAAGGGTAAAGAAATATGAGTGGTGGTCAATTACAAATATTGATATTAGTAGGTATTCTTGTAGTATTTTATGGAGTATTGATTATTCCTGAGAAGAAAAGAAAAAAAGCTTACAACAATATGTTGTCAGAACTAAAAGTTAACGACAGAATAATTACTAGAAGTGGGTTAATAGGGAAAGTAGTGATTATAGAAAAGGATAATGTAGTAATAGAGGTTGAGCCTGACAATGTCAGACTTACATTTAGTAAACAAGGAATATCATCTTTATTAACAGAAGAGAGTAATATGTAATAACTTCACCCCTTATGTTCATATAATTATAGTGAATGTAAGGGGGTGTTTAATTTTGGGAGTTGATTTAATCAAAAATTCAGGGAAAGGGGTATTTGTCTCATTTATATCAACCATAGTTATGATGTTGATATTAGCTATGATAATGAGCTTTATGGATCTTTCAACCAAAGCACTATATGTAGGATATGTTGTTGTAACTTGTATAAGTATAGTGTTTGGTTCCATTTATTCAGCAAAAAGAAATGGTTCTAAAGGATGGTTAGTAGGATTATTAGTAGGAATTCTATATTATATTCTTATCGGAATCATATCTTCAATAGCAACTGGATCTATGGCACTTGGATTATTTGACTTTTACAGATTCATATTTGCAGTAGCTATAGGACTGCTTTCTGGAATGCTTGGAATAAATCTATAGAAAAATTAAATGAGTTTAAAAACTATTAACAATATAGTATGGTTCTAAAACCCAATTGAAGAATAAACTTCTTTATCTGATGTCTAGCCACTGTAACACTCCCATACCGAATTAAGATGGGAGATAACAGTGGCACGACTCTAGATTAGTTCAACTAAATTCATATGGAAGATTAAAACTCCATATGAAAAGTTTCACTTTATCTTAAGAAAAAACTATGCTATAATCTTAATGGAATTGTATCAGAATGGAGGAGTATGACGTGAAGCATATTAAAACTATTAATAAGTCAAGCCTAAAAAATAGTCTTTGTAAGCCAGGCTGTAAGGAATGTGCAAACTCATGCCAATCAGCATGTAAAACATCTTGTACAGTTGCTAACTTAGCATGTGAAAACTAATTTAAGTGTAGGTATGAGAAAGTGGCAGTAACTTATGTTACTGCCACAATTGTAGTTAGGAGGAAAAAAATGAGTTTAATTCATAAGTTTAAACTTGAAGATAATTATTATGTTATAGATGTTAATTCAGGAAGTATTCATTTAGTTGACAAGCTTATATTTGATTTACTAATAGATAATGATAGATTAGCACCAGTTAATGAAGTGGTTGAAAGATATAAGGGTGTATATTCAGAACAAGAAATTAATGAAGCCTATGAGGATTTAGTTGAATTAGTTAATGAAGAGGCTTTATATTCAAAAGATTACTATGAAGAAATTGCCCAAAATGATGAAGATAGGGACTATATAAAAGCGCTTTGCTTAAATGTAGTACATGACTGTAACCTTAAATGCAAATACTGTTTTGCAGAAGAAGGTGAATACAAAGGTTGTAGAAAACCTATGAGTGCAGAAACTGGTAAAAGATCTATAGACTTTGTTATAGAGAAGTCTGGCCCAAGAAAAAATATAGAAGTTGACCTTTTTGGTGGAGAACCTTTAATGGTTTTTGATACAATAAAAGAGATAGTAGATTATGCTAGAGAACAAGAAAAGATACACAAGAAAAACATAAGATTTACCATGACTACTAATGCAACTCTTTTAAATGATGAAATAATGGAATATATGGATAAAAATATGGGAAACATAATATTATCCATAGATGGTAGAAAGTCTGTTAATGATGCAGTAAGAATCAGAAGAGATGGATCAGGAAGCTATGACAGAATATTACCTAAAATCAAATCAATGGTTGATAAAAGAGATAAATCTAAACAGTACTATGTAAGAGGAACCTTTACTAGAAACAACACAGACTTTTATGAAGATGTTATGTCTTTAGTTAATGAAGGTTTTAGAGAAATCTCTGTTGAACCAGTGGTATTACCAGAGGATAACGAACTAGCACTTAGAAAAGAAGATCTTCCAAAGATTTTTGAACAATATGATTCTTTATATAATGAAATGCTTAGAAGACACAAGGAAGGTGATTCCTTCAAGTTCTATCACTTTAATATAGATTTAAATGGTGGGCCATGTGTTTATAAGAGAATATCAGGTTGCGGAGCTGGTTTTGAATATGTAGCTATAACTCCAGATGGTGAAATATATCCATGCCATCAATTTGTTGGTAACAAGGAATTCTTACTTGGAAACATAAATGATGGGGAGATAGATAGTGACCTATCTAAAACATTTAAAAAAGCTCATATATACAATAAACCTAAATGTAAAGACTGCTGGGCTAGATTCTACTGTAGTGGAGGATGCCAAGCGAATAACTTTAATTTTAATAATGATATCCATGTTCCTTATGAAGTTGGATGTGAAATGCAGAAAAAGAGAATTGAATGCGCTATAGGACTTAAAGCACAAACTATGGTAGATTAAATAGGATACTCTCCTATTAAAAAATAAATAACCAAGGGGGATAAAAATGAGAACAAAAGGAAAAGGCAAAAGCACTATATTATTTTTATTAATCTGTGGTTTTATATTCCTTTTTACCTATGTAACTTTTTTTGGAGTTGAGCTATTTGGGTACGAATATAAAAATATCGACAAAGCTATAACTAAAGGTCTTGATCTTCAAGGAGGAGTTTCAGTACGAATGGAAATTACCTCTGATAATGTATCAAAGGATGATTTAGACAAAACTAAAGAATTACTTTCTTTAAGAGTAAATAAAGTTGGAGTTTCTGAAACTGTAGTAACTACCGAAGGGGATAATAGAATCAGAATTGATATCCCAGGAAAATTTGACTCTAAAGAAATAGTTGATAGTTTAAATAAAACTGGGGAATTAAAATTTGTGGCTCCAAATGAAGCAAAAGATGTAATATTAAAAGGGCAAGATGTTAAAAAAGCAAGTTCTCAAGTTGATCAGCAAACAGGTAAGCCAGTTGTTAGTTTAGAATTAACAGATGAAGGAACTAAAAAGTTTGCAGATGCAACAGCAAAGTATGTAGGACAACAAATCTCTATCTATATGGATGATGAATTATTAACATCTCCTACAGTTAACAGTGTTATAAGCAACGGAGTTGCTACAATTACAGGGAATAGTAGTTTACAAGAAACTAAGAACTTAGCTGGAGTAATAAATGCAGGTGCGCTTCCAGTACCAGTTAAAGTAGCTTCAGTTGAAACTGTTGGGGCTCAACTTGGTGCAACAGCTCTTCCTAATGCAGTGAAAGCTGGAATTATAGGAATAGGATTAATATTTTTACTTATGATAGTTTTATATAGAGTTCCAGGAGCTTTAGCATCGATTGCGTTACTTCTTTATACTACATTAGTACTTACTATTTTTGCATCTATTAAAGCAGCATTAACCTTATCAGGAATTGCAGGTTTCTTATTAACTATAGGAATGGCAGTTGATGCAAATGTACTTATATTTGAAAGAATAAGAGAAGAAATTAAAAAAGGTAAATCACCTTTAAGTTCCGTTAAAGAAGGTTTTGATAATGCTATGTCATCAATAGTTGATTCAAACTTAACTACAATAATTGCAGCTTTAGTATTGTACTTTGTTGGTACCGGAGCAGTTAAAGGATTTGCTACTACTCTTTTAATAGGGGTTGTAGTATCAATGTTTACAGCAATAGTTGTAACAAGAACGCTTATGAATTTAGCTGCTAAGATGGGGCTTTTAAGTAAACTTTGGAGCTTCAGGGTTAAAAGGGGGTAAGGACATGCTAAAGATAATAGAAAAAACTAAATTGTGGTTTGGTATTTCAATTTTAGTTATAGCCATAGGCATAGGCGCTATGGTTTATAGAGGTGGCCTTAATCTTGGACTTGATTTTCAAGGCGGAACTAAAATAACTATTGATATGGGAGCTGAATTTAATAAAACAGAAGTTGATGAAATAGTAAAAAAATATGCAGATGATGCAGAAACTAATACTTTAAATGATACTCAATTAGAAGTTAAGGCTAAAGAATTTGATTCAAATAAGGTTTCAGAACTTATGAAAGAATTAAAAGAAAAGTATTCACTTAAAGACGATGCTCTATTAAACCAACAAGAGATTGGAGCTTCTGTTAGTGCTGATTTAACTAGAAACGCTCTAATTTCACTTGGAATTGCAGCAGTTGCAATGCTTATATATATAGCTATAAGATTTGAATTTAACTTTGGAGTAGCAGCAATTGTTGCACTATTACATGATATTGTAATAACTGTTACGGTATATGCAATATTTAATATTCCGCTTAACACACCATTTATAGTTGCTATATTAACTATAATAGGATATTCAATTAATGATACTATAGTTATATTTGATAGAATAAGAGAAAATCAGAAGAAGATGCGTAGAGTTTCTCATGCTGAAGTATCTAATGTAAGTATAACTCAAACTTATTTTAGATCTATAATTACATCTTTAACTACATTAATAACTATAACAGCAGTTAATGTACTTGTTCCATCTGTTAGAGAATTCACATTCCCATTAATAATAGGAATTGCATGTGGAGCATATTCATCTATATTTATAGCGAGTCCAGTATGGGTATTGCTAAAAAATAGAAAATAATAAGATTAAAAATACTTATTTTACAAAAACCTCCAGTATTTTTTACTGGAGGTTAACTATTTCTATGAAAAGTATTTGTAAAATAGGTTAAATTCATTTATAATATAGATGTTTTCTATCAGGTGAAGCTTAATTTTAGTGGATTATAATCCATGGAATTATGGTTAAACTTAACCATAAGCTTAGTGCTATAATAGACAAACTAATCAAATGAAAATAATTCAAATATTAGATAAAATGTTATATTAATAGCATCTAGCCTTAGATAAATATGGAGGAGTTTAGAGATGAGCAAACAATGGGAGCAGATTTATCGCCCGAATTATATATCAGGATATAATCCCTTTATAATAAAAAATATGAATAAAGCCATAGAGAAACTAGTAGACGCTATAAACTCTAGAAAAAAGATTGTGGTTTACGGACGATGTGATGTAGATGGTATTTGCGCTTTATCTTCTCTAATTCTCATACTTAAATATTTAAATGGTGATGTAGAATATTGTATCGAGGAAACCTCAAATTCTGAGCATATTATAAAAGAAGAGGATATAAAAAATAGAATACACTTTCTAGGAGCAGATTTACTGATTACTGTTGGATGTACCTTTAAGAGTACAAAGGAGTTAGAACTCTGCGAATCTTTGAATATAGAAACAATTGTACTAGAAAACATAAAACCTAAGAAAGTATATAACACAATTTACATAAATCCAAATCAAATAGGATGTTCATACAGATATAAAAATTTATCAATTTCTGCTTTAACCTTTAAACTTATGCAGGCTATAGCAATATACTATAATATGAAAAGTATAAACAGGTACTTAGATCTGATTTTCTTAGGCAGCGTTTATAACGCAAGTGAAGAAACTGGTGAGAATAAGGTTTTTTTAAAGGAAGGACTTACATATTTAAAGCAAACAGATAACTATGGATTAAGCTCAATTCTTGAGTATTTAAATATAGAAGCCATAGAAAAACATAACATAGTTAGTATTTTAGAATTACTTAAGCCTAAAAGCAGCTCAGTTAGCAAAATGGATACTGCAAAAATAGTAGTTGAGCTTTTAACAACTTCTGATAAAGATAGAGCTGAGCAGATTGTTAAATATCTTAATTTTGAGAAAAAAAAATTATCTACAATTAATTAGGGGGATTCATAAAATGGATTTGAAAGAAAAAGTAAGAATAATAGAGGACTTTCCTAAAGCTGGTATAAGCTTTAAAGATATAAGTACTTTAATTGGAGATGGGGAAGCGTTTAGATATTCTATCGACCAAATGGTAAGTTATTTAAAAGATAAAAATGTAGATTTAATAGTTGGACCAGAAGCAAGAGGCTTTATATTTGGAGTTCCTGTAGCTTATGCTTTAGGAATAGGTTTTGTACCAGTTAGAAAACCTGGTAAACTTCCTTATAAAACAACAAGAATAGAATATGCTTTAGAGTATGGTACTGATGCATTAGAGATTCACGAAGATGCTATTAAACCTGGACAAAGAGTAGCTATAGTTGATGATCTTTTAGCTACAGGTGGAACTATAGAAGCGGTTACTAAACTCGTTGAAAAAGTTGGTGGAGAAGTTGTTTCTCTAAACTTTGTTATTGAATTAGAAGAGTTAAAAGGCAGAGATAAATTAGTAGGTCATGATATAATGACTTTGCTTAAGTATGATATTTAAATTTCTTGAAAAACAATATCTGTTGATATATAATATAAGGTAAATATGGCTGGTATTTATACCAGCCTTTGCATTTAATTATATTATTTTAGGGGAGAGTAATCCATATGCTTGATAACTTAATGAAAAAAATCAATATAAATTGCAATAACATAGATTGTTCTCTAGTAGAGAAAGCATATAATTTGGCTAATGAAGCACATTCAACTCAAAAAAGAGAGTCTGGAGAACCGTACATAATTCATCCATTAGATGTTGCAGGCATTTTAGCTGAACTTGGGATGGATACGAATACTATTGTAGCTGGATTACTTCATGACGTAATTGAGGACACCGAATATAGTCATGCTGATCTAGAAAGGCTTTTTAATAAAGAAGTTGCAGACTTAGTTGAAGGGGTAACTAAGCTTGGACAGATAAAATATAAGTCAAAAGAAGAACAGCAGGCTGATAATGTACGAAAAATGCTTTTAGCAATGGCTAAAGATATTAGAGTTATAATTATAAAGCTTGCAGATAGACTTCATAATATGAGAACTCTCAAATACATGAGCGAGGAAAAGCAAAAACAAAAGGCGAAAGAAACTTTGGATATCTACGCTCCTTTAGCTCATAGATTAGGTATATCAAAGATTAAATGGGAGCTAGAAGATTTAGCTTTTAGATATATGCATCAACAAGAATATTACGATCTTGTTCATCAGATAGCAGAAAAAAGAAAAGAAAGAGAAGCTTTTATAGATGATATAATTCAAGAAATGAAGGATAAGCTATCTCAATCAGGAATTGAATCGGATATTGAAGGAAGACCAAAACATTTTTATAGTATCTATAAAAAGATGGTTAACAAAAACAAAAGCATAGAGCAGATTTTTGATTTAACTGCCATTAGAATTTTAGTTAATTCAGTTAAAGACTGTTATGCATCTTTAGGGATAGTACACACTATATACAAACCTATTCCAGGTAGATTTAAAGACTATATAGCTATGCCTAAACCTAATATGTATCAATCACTACATACAACAGTTATAGGACCACAAGGAAAAACCTTTGAGATTCAGATTAGAACCTTTGAAATGCATAAAACAGCTGAGTATGGTATAGCAGCTCACTGGAAGTATAAAGAAGGGGATAACTCCAAGGGAGAAACTTTTGAACAAAAGTTAACTTGGCTTAGAGATATGCTTGAATGGGGTAAAGAGACCTCAGATGCAGAAGAATTCATTGAAGGTTTTAAAATAGATTTGTTTTCCGATGAGATATTTGTTTTTACTCCTAAAGGAGTTGTAATAAACCTTCCCTCAGAATCTACACCTATCGATTTTGCTTATAAGATACATACCGATGTTGGAAATAGATGTGTAGGAGCTAAAGTTAATGGAAAGATGGTTCCACTTGATTATAATTTAAAAACTGGTCAGATTGTAGAGATTATGACAAGTAGCACAGCTAAAGGACCTAATATAGATTGGGTAAGTATTGTTAAGAGTAATCAAGCAAAAAGCAAGATAAAACAATGGTTTAAGAGAGCTCAAAGAGATGAGCATATATATAAAGGGAAAGAGTTAATTGAAAAAGAAGCTAAAAGACAGGCTGTAACTTTTTCTGAACTAACTAAAGGAGAGTTATACGAAAAGTTCTTAAAGAGATATAATCTCCACAATCAAGAAGACATATATGCAGCAGTGGGAACTGGAGTAGTATCAGCTTCTATGGTTTTAGGAAGACTTAAAGAAGAAGTAGCTCCAGATGATAAGCAAGTTTTAGAAAATATAAATAAAACTATTGAAGAAAATGCTGCTAAAGCACAAAAAATGAAAAATATTAATAAGTCTTATGGAATAACTGTTAAAGGCTTAAGTAATATAATGATAAGATTTGCAAAATGTTGTAACCCTGTACCTGGGGATGACATTATTGGATACATAACTAAAGGTAGAGGTGTTTCAGTTCATAGAAAAGATTGCTTAAATGTTAAAGAGCTTGAAGATAACGAAGAAACAAGAATAGTTGAAGTAAGTTGGGGAGTTTCCAAAGGAACAGCTTATACTGCTGAACTTCAAGTAGAGGCAGAAGATAGAATGGGTCTACTTGCAGAAGTTATGCTGATTTTAAGTGAAGCAAAAATCAGTGTAAATGCAGTAAATGCTAAAACCCTAAAAGGAAACTTAACTGTTACTAACATAAAAATCAAAATAGATAGTATCGATCAACTAAAAGATTTAATGAAAAAGTTAAGAAAACTTAAAGGTGTTCTTGATGTTTATAGAATGAATAACTAAAGGAAGTGCTAAGAGTTTGAGAGCGGTAGTACAAAGAGTTAAGAGAAGTAGTGTTAAAGTTAGTGGAGAGACAGTAGGTGAGATATCAAAAGGCATCAATGTGCTAGTTGGTATAACTAAAGACGATAATGATGAAGATCTTAAATATATAAAAGAGAAGATTTTTAATTTAAGAATCTTCTCTGATGAAAATGATAAAATGAATCTTTCTGTAAAGGATGTTAAGGGAGAACTTCTTATAATATCCCAATTTACCTTGTATGGAGATGCAAGAAAAGGAAGAAGACCAAGTTTTATAGAAGCCTTAGGTGGAGAAGATGCTGTAAAACTATATAATGATTTTATAGAGCTTTGTAAAACAGAAGGCCTTAAAATTCAAACTGGAGAGTTTGGAGCTGATATGGAAGTTGAGATAATAAACGATGGACCTGTTACCTTACTTTTAGATAGTAAAAAGAATTTTTAGGAGGAATGAACTATGCTTATAAAAGGAGTTGAAGCTGGTCAACTTGGAGCTAATTGTTACATCATAGTAAATGAAGCAACAAAAAAAGGCTTCATAATAGATCCAGGTGGAGATGCGGAGTATCTAAACAATATAATAAACTCTTTAGGAGCTAAAATAGAAGCAATACTTTTAACTCATGGGCACTTTGATCATGTAGGTGGAGTAGTTGACATGAAAAATCTAACAGGAGCTCCTTTTTATATTTGCGAAGATGAGATAATTTATATGGATGGAGCTTATGTTTTTGGTAAACTTCCTAAAGCCGATAGATTAATCAAAGATGGAGATGTTTTAAACCTAGCAGGTTTTGAAGTTAAGTGTATTCATACACCGGGACATTCACCAGGAGGAATTAGTTTTCTTATAGATAATGTCCATCTTTTTTCAGGAGATACTTTGTTTCAACTAGGTGTTGGAAGAACAGACTTTGATGGTGGAGATTCAAGAACTCTTACAAAAAGTATAAAGGAAAAGTTATTTGTACTTGATGATAATGTAGTTGTATATCCAGGACATGGACCTAAATCATCCATAGGATTTGAAAAAAAGAACAATCCTTTTATTAGATAGGGGAAAAAGAATGGCAATTAATATAGAACTTAATGATGAGAATTTTAGATACGACGTATTTCTAATATTTAATATATTTTATCTGCTTGAAGATGTTTTGATAAATAAGTCAGAGTCTAATGACTTTAAGGTATTTATTGAATCAGACAAGATGACCTTAAATCATAAGGACCATGAAAAAGCTTATGAGCTTAAGGAAAATAAAAAAGAGTCCATAAAAAGAGGTGTATTTAAGTTTTTAACTGAAGTTACAGGAGAAGAACATCCTTGGGGAACAATGGTTGGTATAAGACCAAGCAAAATAGCATCATCTTTACTTAAAGATGGAAAAAGTGAAGATGAGATTGTAGCCACTTATAAAGAATCATATCTAGCTTCAGCTGAAAAAAGCAAGTTGTGTATTGAAGTTGCTAAAAGAGAAGAGAAATTTTTAAAGAGTAGTAAAGACCAAGTTAGCATTTATGTAGGAATGCCTTTCTGCCCAACTAGGTGTCTTTACTGTTCTTTTGCGTCTAATCCAATCTCTGCTTGTAAGAAACAAGTACCAACTTATTTGGAAGCCTTAAAGAAAGAAATCAATGCTATAAATGAATATATCTTAAGTAAGTCTATTAAAGTAAATACTGTTTATTTTGGAGGAGGTACTCCAACATCCGTAAATAATGAAGACTTTGAAGATTTAATGAAGGTTATATATGAAAAGATTATAACTCCTTTTAAACCTTTAGAGTTTACAGTTGAGTGTGGAAGACCAGATTCTATAACTGAAGAGAAGCTTATAACTATGAAAAACTACCAAGTATCTAGAATAAGTATAAACCCTCAGAGTATGAACAATGAAACTCTTCGTACTATAGGTAGAGGTCATACAAAAGAAGCTGTAGTTGAGAAATTTAACTTAGCTAGAAAGTTAGGTTTTGAAAATATAAACATGGATATAATAGTAGGACTTCCAGGAGAAGGAATACAAGAAGTTAATAATTCTTATAAAGAAATAATGGACTTAAAACCGGATTCTTTAACAGTTCATGGCATGTCTATAAAACGTGCATCAAGGTTACATGAAGAATTAGTTTTAGGAAGAAAACTTTATAGACCTAAACAAGAAGAACTAAAAGAGATGTACGATAAAACAAGAGAGCTATCAGAAGAGTTAGGAATGAACCCTTACTATATGTATAGACAGAAAAATATGGTTGGAAATATGGAGAATATAGGGTATTCTAAAGAGGGTAGTGAATGTATTTATAACATAGTTATGATTGAAGACATAGAAACTATAATAGCGTTAGGAGCAGATGCAGTATCTAAGGTTGTTTTTAAAGATGAAAATCGAATAGAGAGAACTGCAAATGTTAAAGATGTTAATGAGTACATTAACAGAATAGATGAGATGATAGAGAATAAAATTAGTTTACTTAATACCTTATATAAGTAGGGAGGATATTTAATGGAGAAGATTCAAGCGCCAAAAGGTACTAAAGACATGTTGCCTAAGGATGGGTACAAGTGGCATTTTGTAGAAGAGAAATTAAAAAAATTATCTGAAGAGTATGGAATTAAGGAGATAAGAACTCCTATTTTTGAGCATACAGAACTTTTCTTAAGAGGAGTTGGAGAAACTACTGATGTAGTTCAAAAAGAGATGTATACTTTTTTAGATAAGGGAGAAAGAAGTATAACTCTTAAGCCAGAGGGAACAGCTCCAGCTGTAAGAGCATTTATAGAAAATTCTATTTATGCAGATCCACAGCCAACAAAACTTTGTTATTTTACACCTTGTTTTAGATATGAGAAAATGCAAAAGGGAAGACTTAGACAGTTCCATCAATATGGGATTGAGGTTTTTGGAGCAAAAGAAGCTTCTGTAGATGCAGAGGTTATATCTTTAGCTATGAGAGCTTTAGAGGAGTTTGGAATAAAAGGCTTAACTTTAAACATAAATAGTCTTGGATGCCCTAAATGCAGACCTAATTTTAATAAGGCATTAAGAGAGTTTTTAGAAGCAAACTATGACGGTCTTTGTGAAACTTGTAAGGGTAGATTTGAAAAAAATCCTATGAGAATTTTAGACTGCAAAGAAAAGAAGTGTAAGGAAATCACTAAAGATGCGCCTGTAATTTTAGACTTTTTATGTGATGAATGTAATGATCACTTTGATGATTTAAAGAAGTATCTTGAAGTTATGCACATTAACTATCAAATAGATTCTAAAATAGTTAGAGGCTTAGATTACTATTCTAAAACCGTTTTTGAAATTATAAATAAAGATATTACTGTTTGTGGTGGTGGAAGATATGACTACCTAATAAGCGAAATGGGCGGTCCTGAAACTCCAGCTATAGGTTTTGGATTAGGACTTGAAAGACTTCTTTTAACTTTAGAAGAAGAGGGAATAGAAATTCCTGAGCCAAACTACATGGATATTTTTATAGGTTCAATTGGAGATGCGGCTAGATTAGAAGCTTTCTCATTAACTTATGAACTTAGAAAACTTGGAGTTAAGTGTGAATGTGATCACATGAAAAAAAGTGTAAAAGCTCAGATGAAACATAGCAACAGAATAAACGCATCATATTCAATGATATTAGGTGAAGATGAAATAACTAATAAAACTGCAAAGCTTAAGAGAATGAGTGATGGAGAAATATTCGAAGTTAAATTAGATTCCTTAGAGGAAATTAAGAATATAATAGTAAAGTAATTAGGAGGACAAAAGCATGGGCGAAGCCTTAAATGGATTAAAAAGAACCATTATGTGTGGTGAACTTAGAGAAGAACATATAGGCAGTAAAGTTACTGTTATGGGATGGGTTCAAAGAAATAGAAATCTAGGTGGATTAGAATTCCTTGATTTAAGAGATAGAACTGGAATTTTACAAGTAGTTTTTGGTGAAGAGATAAATAAAGAAGCTTTTGAGAAAGCTGACAAAGTAAGACCGGAATATTGTATAGCTGTAACTGGAGAAGTTATTAGAAGAGAATCTCCAAATGCAAATATGCCAACAGGTATGGTAGAACTTAAAGGAGAATCTATTAAGATATTATCAGAATCTGAAACTCCTCCTATATACATAAAGGATAATTTAGATGCAGCTGAAAATATAAGACTTAAATATAGATATCTAGATTTAAGAAGAGGAGATATGCAAAAAATCTTCATGATTAGAAGTAAAGCAACTAACTCTGTTAGAAACTATCTAATTGATAATGGATTTTTAGAAGTTGAAACTCCTATGCTTACAAAAAGTACACCAGAAGGTGCTAGAGACTACTTAGTTCCTTCAAGAAACTATCCAGGAATGTTTTATGCACTTCCTCAATCACCACAATTATTTAAACAATTACTTATGGTGTCAGGATTCGATAAGTACTTTCAAATAGTTAAGTGTTTTAGAGATGAAGATTTAAGAGCAAACAGACAACCAGAATTTACTCAAATAGACTTAGAGATGAGTTTCGTTGAGCAAGATGATGTTATAGCTGTTAATGAAGGTTTAATTCAAAAAGTATTTAAAGATGTTATAGGAGCAGATGTTAAACTTCCTATAAAAAGAATGGTCTATAAAGAAGCTATGGAGAAATACGGTTCAGATAAACCTGACTTAAGATTTGGAATGGAAATCACTGATTTAACTGATGAAGTTAAAGCTTGCGATTTTAAAGTGTTTAAAGATGCAATTGAAAATGGCGGTTCAGTTAGAGCTTTATGCTTAAAAGGTGGAGCTTCCATGGGAAGAAAAGATATTGATAGATTAGGTGAATTCGTTAAGACCTTTAAGGCTAAAGGATTAGCTTGGATTCAATTAAAAGAAGATGAAATAAAATCTCCTATATCAAAATTCTTAAAAGAAGAAGAAATGAATGCTGTAATTGGTAAGATGAAAGCAGAAAAAGGAGATATGATATTAATACTAGCAGATAAAAACTCTGTAGTATTCCAAGGACTAGGTCAATTAAGACTAGAACTTGCTAAGAAGTTTGACTTAATTAAGGATAAAAATGAATTTAATTTCTGCTGGATAACTGAGTTCCCACTATTTGAATATGACGAAGAAGAGGGCAGATATTTTGCAGCTCACCATCCATTTACATCACCTATGGATGAAGATATCGAATTTTTAGAATCAGAACCAGGCAGAGTTAGAGCTAAGGCTTATGATTTAGTTCTAAATGGAGAAGAACTTGGTGGAGGTTCTATAAGAATTCATGATAGTTCTCTTCAAGCTAAGATGTTTGAAGTTTTAGGATTTACGAAAGAAAGTGCTTGGGAGAAATTCGGTTTCTTACTTGAAGCATTTAAGTATGGTCCACCACCACATGGAGGATTGGCTTTTGGGCTTGATAGAATGATAATGTTCTTAGCTGGAACAGATAACATAAAAGATGTTATTGCCTTCCCTAAAAACCAAAATGCTTTCTGTCCAATGACTGAAGCACCTAATGTTGTTGATGAAAAACAATTATCAGAACTTGGTATTGCTAAGATAAATGTTGAATAATTAAATGAAAATCCAGTCTCGTATGAGGCTGGATTTTTTTCTTATATATTTATAAATCTTCAAGGTTAAAAATTTTAATCTTATATAATGAAAATATAACCTTTGACAAGTTCGACAAATTTTGATAAATTATACTCTGGATTTAATAAATAAAATAGTGGGGGTAACCATGAACAATCAAACACAAAATGTAAAAATCCTAAACGCTGATCCATCAGCATTAGGACTATTTGGACTTGCTATGGTAACAATCGTAGCTTCTTCACAAAAACTTGGTTTAACAGATGGAGTATCTTTTGTTTTACCATGGGCGATTTTCTTAGGAGGATTTGCACAATTATTTGCTTGCTTTAATGATTCAAAAAGACAAAATGTTTTTGGAACAACGGCTTTTGGAGCCTTTGGTTTCTTTTGGCTTGCAGTAGGAACATCTTGGATGATAAAAAATGGAGTATTTGGAGCTGCTTTAGCTTCAAGCGTAGATCCTAAACAACTTGGATTTGCATATTTAGGATATTTAATATTCTCAATTTTTATGACAGTAGGAGCAATGGAAACACATAAGGTTTTATTTATAATATTTGTTTTAATTGATTTCTTATTTTTAGGATTAACTCTTTCATCTTTTAAAATAGCTACAGAGTTTACACATAACTTAGCAGCCTACTCAGAACTGTTGATAGCGTTATTTTCTTTTTATGGTTCTGCAGCAGCAGTACTTAATCCACACTTTGGGAAAGTATTTTTACCAGTTGGAAAACCATTTGGAATATTTAAAAAATAATTAATAAAACCTTAGAATACATTAGATTTGTGTTCTAAGGTTTATTTTTATAGATATATAGACCTAATCTATTATTGCATAAAATAATGATTATAATATATACTAGTTATATACCAGGTATGGGTATAGCGGCTCCTGTTATATAGATAGCAAATTTATAATAGCGAGACATTATATAAAGGAGATGATTTTATGGAAAATGATGAAGCTTTGAAGAAGAATATATTAACAAGATTAAAGCGAATTGAAGGCCAAGTTAAAGGTATTCAAGGAATGATAGATAAAAATGTATGCTGTTCAGATGTTTTAGTCCAAATATCAGCTATAAGAGCTGCTATAAACAAAGTAGGAGGACTTATTCTAGAAGACTATGCTAGAAATTGCATAGGGATAGAAGAAGGCAGCGATAACGAAGAGGGATTAGAAAATTTAATAAAAACCTTAAATAGTTTTGTAAAATAAAAAAATAGAATTGACGGTTGTCAATTCTATTTTTGTCTTAAAGGATAATTTCTCATTAGTCTAGTTAAGGTAGACACGAAGATTATTCCAAGGGCTAAAGCACCAGCAGAAGCTAATGTTTCTAATCCTAGGCTAAGGGCTTTATCTATGTTGCCTTGTACAACTTCATACATTGTGTAATACATTCCTCCACCAGGAACTAAAGGTATTAAAGCACATATTACAAAGGTTGTAACAGGGGTTTTCAATATTCTAGCACATATCTCTGAATAACTTGAAAAAATAGTTGAAGCTAAAAACAGAGATAAGGATAAAGATAAACCATCGTTAAGGGCAGTTTTATAAACAATCCAGCCTAAACCTCCACCTAAAGATGCAAATATAAGATTTTTTCCATGTATATTAAAGATTATTCCAAATCCAAAGGTTGCTATTAATGAAACTAAGATTTCTTTTAACATCCTATATTCCTCCATATAAATTAAACCAAAAACTTAAAACCACACCTGTTCCAATTGCTATAGCTAAAGCTATTAAAAAAGCTTCAGCAGATCTAGTAAGCCCAGCTACTAAATCACCTGCCATGGTATCTCTTATGGCATTTGTAATAGCAAGACCTGGAACCAGAAGCATAATTGAACCTATAATAGTCATATCTAAATTAGATGCGAGTCCTAAGTTAACACAAATTAGTGCTAATAAGGCTGCAATAGCTCCACCTATACTATTTATAAAAAAGTCATTTATTAATAAATTACTGCTTAATATAGAAAATGCTTTTATTATTAAACCTATAAAAAATGCTGAAAAGAAGTCTTTGATATCTCCACCAAATAAAGCAGAAAATCCAGCAGCTCCTAAAGCAGAAAAAAACAAAGTTGTTTTAGTTCCATATCTTGAACTTTTATCTATTTCTTTTAAAGCTTTATTAACTTCGGCTACAGTCATATGTTGCTGACCTATACTTCTTGATAAGTCGTTAACCATATGAACCTTTTCAAGGTTAACAGTTCTATATTTAACTCTTTTAATTAATGAAACTGTTCCTTTATCTTTGTGAAAAGCTGATACCATTATTCCAGTTGGAGTTACAAAACTATCTGCATCATCCATTCCAAAGGATGTACATATTCTATTTATGGTTTCTTCAACCCTATAAGTTTCTCCACCGCTTTCTAGTATTATTCTGCCAGCAAAAGTAGCTACGTATAGTATCTTATTTATGTCCATAAAAATCCCCTCGATTTAAGATATTCTGAATGTATTATAGCATAGTAATTTCAAAAAAGAATAGAGAAAGTTGTTTTATTTTTAAAGTCATATATGATACAATACCATATATGATGTCAAATCATGTTTAGTCTACGAAATTATAGAAATTGGGGTGTTAAAATGGATTTTACAAATCTACAAAAAGTTGATCCAGAAATAGCAAAACTAACTGAAAAAGAGTTAGAAAGACAACAATATGGAATTGAATTAATTGCATCAGAAAACTTTACTTCTAAGGCAGTTATGGAAGCTATGGGATCATATCTTACTAACAAATATGCTGAAGGATATCCATCAAAAAGATATTATGGAGGATGTCACGTAGTTGATGAAGTTGAAGAACTAGCTATAGAAAGAGCTAAAGAATTATTTGGTGCTGAACACGCAAATGTTCAACCACACTCTGGTTCTCAAGCAAATATGGCAGTTTATTTTACTGTTTTAAATCCAGGAGATACAGTTTTAGGTATGGATTTAAGCCATGGAGGACATTTAACTCATGGTTCACCAGTAAACTTTTCAGGTAAGTTATTTAACTTTGTTTCTTATGGAGTAGATAAAGAAACAGAAGAAATAAACTATGAAGAAGTTAGAAGAATAGCATTAGAGTGTAAGCCAAAACTAATAGTGGCTGGAGCTTCTGCTTATTCTAGAACTATAGATTTTAAGAAATTTAGAGAAATATGTGATGAAGTTGGAGCTTTATTTATGGTAGATATGGCTCATATAGCAGGTCTAGTTGCTGCTGGAGTTCATCCAAATCCAGTACCATATGCTGAGTTTGTAACTTCAACAACTCATAAAACTTTAAGAGGACCTAGAGGCGGACTTATACTTTGCAGAGAGAAGTATGCAAAGGACTTAAATAAGAATATCTTCCCTGGAATTCAAGGTGGTCCATTGATGCACATAATTGCAGCAAAAGCGGTATGTTTTAAAGAGGCATTAGACCCATCTTTTAAAGAGTATGGTAAAAGCGTAGTTGAGAACTGTTCAGTACTTTCAGAAGAATTAGTTAAGTTTGGATTTAAGATAGTATCAAATGGTACAGATAATCACCTTATACTTTTAGATTTAAACAATAAAGATATAACAGGTAAAGAAGCTGAAAACTTATTAGATTCAGTAGGTATAACAGTAAATAAAAATACTGTTCCGAACGAAACAAGAAGTCCATTTGTAACTTCAGGAATAAGAATAGGTACAGCAGCTGTAACTACTAGAGGCTTCAATCAAGAAGATATGAAGGAAGTTGCAAGTATCATAAACTACGTAATTGAAAATAAAGAAGGAAATTTAGAGGAAGCTAAACAAAGAGTTAAAGCTCTATGTGAAAAACATCCACTATATTAAGAATAAAAAATCATCATATTTAATATGGTGATTTTTTTCTTTAAAAAACATAAGATTAATGTATAGCAATAAATTAAAAAGGTTTTATGTATACTAAGATAATAGATGAATTATATAAAAAAGCTGAAACTATAACTTTAGAAGGCAAGGACAAAGTAGTATTTATAAGTGATTGTCATAGAGGAGATGGAAGTTATAAAGATCCAATGATGAATAATTACAATACCTATAAAGGTGCACTTAAGTATTATTTGAGAAATAATTTTAAGCTTGTAGAGATAGGTGATGGTGATGATTTATGGAGAAATAAAGATTACAGATATATAGGTTATTATTATGAAGAAATATTTAAAATTTTATTAAAGTTTAAGAAGGAGCATAGGCTTTATCTGTTTTGGGGAAATCACGATATTGTAAAAAAATACAAACATGAATTTACTAGTCTTTTACAGAGAAGTGAGGATGAGAAATTTTATAAAACACTTAAAGCTTTATATGGAGATTTAGATTTTTATGAGGCTTTAAAGTTCAAAATAAGAGAAGATGAATTTTTTGTTTTTCATGGTCATCAAATAGATAAGATAAATAGCACCTTTTGGAGAATATCTTGTTTCTTATTAAGAAATGTATGGGCTAGAGTTGAGTCAATTGGCATAAAGACTCCAACTTTACCAGCACAAAACATAGCTAGAAGAAAAGTAGTTGATAAGAGAATACTTAATTGGAGTATTAAAAATAATAAAAAAGTTATAGCAGGTCATACCCATAAAGCAAGATTAGGTAATCATGAAAGCGGGTATTATTATAATGACGGTTGTTGCGTGTATCCAAATCATATAACTACCATTGAATATATAGAAGGAAAATTAAATTTAATAAAATGGTATTTAGATTTAGGAGATGATGGTAAAATTATATTGACGAGAAAAATCATAAATTATTAAGGAGAATATATTATGAAATTTATAGATATGCATTGTGACACACCTTCATTTATACTTGATAATAGAGAAAATTCTCTAAAAAAGAGTAATGGTACAGTAGATATAGAAAAACTTAAAACAGGAAATGCTATGATTCAGTTTTTTGCCTATTTTGTTGAACTAAATAAGGAAATAGATTCATTTGAGAAATTTGATTCTATGTATCATAACTTCCAAAATCAGATCAAATTAAATGAAGAGGATATAGAAGTTATAAAAAGATTTGAAGATATAAAAGCTATCGAAGATAAAGGTAAAATAGGATGTTTATATACAATAGAAGAAGGTGAAGTTTTAAAAGGAGATATAGAAAACCTCTATAAAGTATACGATAAAGGTATAAGAGGTATAACTTTAACTTGGAACTTTGAGAATTCTATAGGTTATCCTAATTGTATAAAAGAGTGTTCAAGCAAGGGACTTAAAAACTTTGGATTTGAGTTAATAGGAGAAATGAATAACTTAGGAATTATTGTTGATGTTTCTCATTTATCTGATGGTGGTTTCTATGATGTAAGTAGAGAAAGTATAAAACCTTTTGTAGCTACTCATTCTAATGCCAGAGCTATAACAAACCACTCAAGAAACTTAACAGATGATATGATTAAGATTCTTTCTGAAAAAGGTGGAATTATGGGATTAAACTTTTGTGCTCCTTTTTTAGGTGGCAGCAAGATATCTAGAATTCAAGATATGATACTTCATTTAAAACACATTAAAAATGTTGGAGGAGTAGATGTAATAGCTTTAGGAAGCGACTTTGATGGGATAGATAATAAGGTTGAAATAAAAAATGCATCAAAAATGCCGATTTTAGCAGAAGAACTTCTTAAAAATGGATTTAAAGAAGAGGAAATTGAGAAGATATTTTATAAAAATGCATTAAGAGTATTAAAGGATGTACTAGCTTAGGAGGATAAATGAGCAGTTTAAAAGGTAAAGTAGCAATTGTTACAGGAGCTTCTTCTGGGATCGGAAGAGGAATAGCTTTAGAGCTTTCAAAAAGAGGAGCAACCGTCGTAATAAACTATAAAAGCAATAAATCTGGGGCAGAAAAAACACTTGAACTTTTAAAAGAAGCAGGTGGATATGGACATATAATAAAAGCTGATGTAAGTATATATGACGAGTGTAAAACATTAGCTCAGGAAGTTATAAATAGTTTTGGGAAGATTAATATACTTATAAATAATGCAGGTATATCTAAAGTAGGACTTTTTATGGATATGCACATTAAAGAAGTATATGAACTAATAGATACTAATATGAAGGGAACTTTAAATATGAGCCATGCTGTTTTACCTCATATGACAGAAAGAAAACAAGGTTCAATAGTTAATATATCATCAATATGGGGAGTTCAAGGAGCTTCTTGTGAAGCTGTATATTCTTCCACAAAAGGGGCAATAAACTCTTTTACTAAGGCTTTAGCTAAAGAAATGGCCCCTAGTAATATTAGAATTAATGGGGTAGCTCCAGGAGTTATAGATACAGAAATGAATAGTTGGATGAGTAAAGAAGATAGAGAAAGCTTAGAAATGGAGATCCCTATAGGAAGGTTTGGAAAGGTTCAAGAAATAGGAGAAGTAGTTTCTTATTTATGTAGTGATGAAAGTTCTTATTTAACTGGACAAATAATAACAGTTGATGGTGGATTTATTTAGTCGAGAGTTGAGAACTAATATATTAATTGACAATTAGTAGAGAAGAATAGTCAATTAAATAGAGAAATTCATTTCATGAATTTCTCTATTTAATGTTGATTCTCAATTTTAAAATTTCAATTACTCAAGTTTCTCATCTGCACTTAAGTTTAAAGTGAAGTATGATAGTACTCCATTTGAAGTGTTTTGTATTCCGTAGGAACTGTTATGAAGATCAAGAATTCCTTTGGTTATAGATAATCCTAAACCTGATGAGTTTTTATCTCTTACTCTAGACTTATCTATTTTATAGAACTTGTTCCAGATATTATCGAGTTCATCTTTAGATATTTGGACACCAAGATTTTCAATAGATATTAGGACTTTACTTTCAAGTTTCTCTATAGATATAACTATCTTTTCACTAGAAGGTGTGTATTTAATAGCATTTGTCATGAAATTACTTAGTACTTGTTCTATTTGAAAAGTATCACCTTCAACATACAAATACTCAAATTCAGGATTAAAAACGACTTCTAGGGATTTTTCTCTAATTAATACATTATACTTTCTAAGTGAACCTTGAATCATTCTAATTATATTAAAAGTTTCTATGTTAGGTTTAACATTACCTGATTGAAGTTTTGATAGTTCAAGCATATCCATAACAAGTTTATTCATTTTATGAGCCTCATCTATTATGATATTTAAATAATCATTTTTAGCTTCTCCCTGAACTATGCCATCTCTAATTCCTTCTGCATAACCTTCTATTATACCTATAGGAGTTTTTAATTCATGAGATACATCTGCAATAAAGCCTTTTCTCATTTCTTCTACTTTTCTTTCATGTTCAACTTCTTCTTGTAGAATATCATTTTTACTTTTAAGTTCCGTTAAAGCAGATTCTAGATTTTCTGATAAAAAGTTTAAAGTTGTTCCAAGATTATTTATTTCATCATCTTCTAAAGGAGTATATCTTTCAGAAAAATCCATGTTACTCATTTTTTTAGCTATTTTATTTAGTTTTATAAGAGGATCTCCTATGTATTTAGATAAAATCATAGAATAAAATAAAGCTACCATAAGGGTTCCAACTATAAAATATGGTAAAAATCTATTTAAAACGCTAGTAGCTTCTCTTATTGGCTCTACAGAAGATACTACCATTAAAATAGATCCTCCATCCATAGCACATATGACTATTGAAATTGTTGCATCAACATATGCGTTGTAAGAGGTAGTTATAAAAATTTTACCTGAGGAAATAAACTGAGAATTAGGCAAATACATTTTATTATAAATTTGCTTAAATAAATCCTCAGAATCGCTTCTATTAGTTGGCACTGTATATAGAAGGGTACCATTTGGATAGGCAATTGATATACTTGTATTATGTTCCTTTTCAAATTGAAACATAGATGCAGAAATTATTTCTTTGCTATCTTTAGTAAAAGAGTAGGTGTTCCTATATTCATTTACGGCTTTAATCAAGGCCTTATTTTTTTCATTTATATAAAACTTTTCAAAAAAATGTTTTTGAAATATTAATATAAGAGAAACTAATATTATTAATGCTATAAAGGTAATAAAAAAAATCTTTTTTCCTATTTTACTACGCATCTTTTACCTCAAACTTGTAGCCGCTTCCTCTAACAGTAACTATATATTCAGAAGCCGTAGTTAACTTTTCTCTAAGTCTTTTAATTGTAGTATCAACTACTCTTGAATCTCCATAATAGTCAAAACCCCATACCCCATCTAATATAGTGTCTCTTGATAAAACAATGTTTATATTGTCAGTTAAAAAAACGAGAAGTTCAAACTCTTTAGGAGTTAAGTTAATAGGCGTATCTTCTACACTTATATCCATAGAGTCTTTATTTAAAGAAAGTTTCCCAAGTTCTATTACGGTTAAATTAGTTTCTTTTGAAGTTCTTTTTAAAAGCGCTTTAATTTTTGCAACCAGAACTTTTGGTGAAAAAGGTTTTGTTACATAGTCATCTGCACCTAATTCATAACCCAGTAATTTATCCTCTTCTTGGCTTTTAGCAGTTAATAAAATTATAGGAACAGATGAGGCTTTCCTGATTTCTTGAGTTAATGTTAAACCGTTTAGTCCTGGCATCATGATATCTAAAATTATTAAATCTACTTTGTTTTGTTTAAATAGGTGTAAACCCTCATTTCCATTTGAAGCTTCTATGATAGTATAATTTTCAATAGTTAAGTAGTCTCTTAAAAGAGATCTGATTCTAAGTTCATCTTCAACAATTAATAAAGTTTTCATAGGTCTAACTCCTTTCTAGTCTAATTATATAATAATTATTATACATAAAAAATATAGATAATCTGAATTTTTAAATAAAATGGTTTTAGTTTAGATTATATTATATAATAAGTGGAGAGTATATTAAAAGTAATTAACTATAAGGAGTGTTTTAATGGTAAGACTTAACTTTGATGCTAAAGAGGATGTTTTAGATAATGGATTTAAAGTAATAACAATAAAGAGAGAAACACAATTAGCATCTTTAAATCTAGGAATTAAGATAGGGGCTCTATATGAAAAAGAAAATGAGAAGGGAATATCTCATTTTATAGAACACATGATGTTTAAAGGAACTAAAACAAGAAACAACGAAAAGCTAAATGATGACCTAGAAGCCTTAGGTGGAGAATATAATGCTTATACAGATTACACATCTACAGTTTATTCAATAACTTGCCTAGAAGAAGAAATTGAAAACGCTGTTGATATTCTAAGTGATATGATAGTGAACCCCTCATTTGATATAAAAGAAATGAAAAAAGAAAGAGATGTTATATTATCTGAAATAAGGACAAGTAAAGATGATGTAGAAGATTTGAGTTTTAGAAGAACTAGTACTTTTGCATTTAATGAAAGTCCATTAAAATATGATATTATGGGAACAGAAAAAAGTATTGCTTCTTTTTCGAGGAAAAATTTGGTAGAATATTATAATAAGTATTATATGCCTAAAAATACAGTTTTGACCTTTGTATCAAGTTATGATCATGATAAAGCTATAGAACTTGTTAAAATGTATTTTGATAAGTGGAGCAACAAGATAATAGGGGATAAGGACTTTAATTTGGAAAAGAATATTGCTGGAGTGTTTGAAAGTCATAAAAATGATATAGAACAAGCTACAATAACTTATTTATTTTCTTTTAACGATGTTCCAAAAGAATTAGAATTACCTATTAAGATTTTAAATCACAAATTAGGTGAAAGTTCTAATTCAATATTATTTAGAGAGTTAAGAGAAAAAAGAGGTTTTGCCTATGATGTATACACTCATTTAGATTTAAGCAATAATGTTAAAACTCTTCATATATTTACTTCCCTTGTTGAAGAAAATGTTGAGGAAGCAATTAATGTTATAAATGAATGTATAGAAAAAATTAAATCTAAAGATATAGTTTTTGATGAATCAACCTTTGATTTGATGAAAAAGGTTCATAAAACAGCTGTGGTATCAACACTTGAGGACTCTACTGATTTAGGAAACTACGTATTACATCAAATACTAGAAGGTGAAAGCATGTTTGAGTTTATTAAAGACATGCACAATTTAGATTCTTTAAAACCAGAAGATATATATAAGGCAGCGGAATATATATTGAGGGAGCCTACGGTGCATGTTTTAAGAAGTTAAGAAAGGTTGAAGTTATTTGAATAAAATCACTAAGATAGAGGTTGGGAAACGAAACAAAGATAGAGTTAATGTTTTTATAGATGATGAGTTTGCATTTGCTTGTTTTGGGGAACTTGTGTATAATTATAATCTTACTAAGGGCAAGGTCGTTAATGTTGAAGAACTTAGGGAAGTTATAGAGCAAGAAGAGTACTTAAAATGTAAAAGTGCTGCTTTAAAGATGATGGAAAGATCCTATAAAACTGAAAAAGAGGTAAGAGAGAAGTTGTTAACTAAAGAATTTAGTGAAATTTCTATTCAAAAAGCTATTGAGTTTCTTAAGGAGTATAATTTTATAAATGACGAGAAATATGCTCAAATGTATATTAAAGATAAAATTAAACTTTCTGGAAAAAACAAAATAAAGTACTCTCTTATTAGAAAGGGAGTAGATGAAGAGTTTATAAAAAATAATCTTGATATGGTTGATAAAGATTCAGAACTGGAAGTAGCTGAAAAATTAGCGTACAAAAAATATGCTGTTATTTCAAAAGGTGAAAGTGATAAGTATAAATTATCAAACAAACTTATAAGATTTTTAATGACAAAAGGATATGACTATGATACTTGTAAGAAAGTAACTAAAAAAATCGTAGAACTTGATTTTAATGATTAATGAGGGTGAGTTATGAAAGATTATGGTATAGACTTTTTATTTTTAGCATGTTTTTTGTTGCCTATAATATTTGGAGTAATAAGAGGATTTAGAGCAAATGATCTTATGAAGATAATTAGAGGTATTGAGGAAAGTATATGTTTTGTTACCTCATTTATAATAACAATTAACTTTTTAAATAGAAGTTATTTCTTTGATATTGACTTTATCCAAAGCATATCTATAAATTTAAGTAATTTTACTGAAAAATATCCGCAAATTTCTTATTACATTTTCTTGTTAATAAGTATTATAATAATATATGGGATATGTTTCATTCCATTTTTTATATTAAATCTACTTATATTTAAGCCTTTATTGACTAAAGTTGAAAATGTGTGGGATAATGGAGGGAATTTATTAAAGGGATTTATAGGAGCTATATTTAGAATTCCTCAGGGAATAATAATGGCTTTATTGTTTGGAATGATAATTCATGGAGTTGTGTCATTTGTTCCTAATGATAACTTATCAACTCTTGTAAATAATTCGAAAAGTTATAAATATTTTTATAGCAAGATATTCAACCCAATATCAACATCGAATTTTGCAAGAGCTTTGCCTAATTTAATCGGAGATTCTATTAAGGTTAAGATTGTTAAAGAACAAATAGGAAACTCAAATGGTAGTGTTGAGAGTAATAAGATTGTAAATGAGATTGTATATTACAATGGAATTACTTTAGAAGAGGGAATAAAATCAAATAGTGAAATTGATAATATGGCATATGAGATTACAAGAAAAAGATCCTCGGATAAAGAGAAAGCTAAGGCTATTTATGCATGGGTTGGATCGAATGTTGAATATGATTATGATAAGGCAACCGAGATTTTAAATGATAATTTCAGAAACAAATCAGGTGCAATTGTGACATTTAAGGATAGAAGAGGTATATGTTTTGATTATGCATGTCTATTTACTGCAATGGCAAGAGCTAGTTCATTAAAGGTTAGAGTAGTAATAGGGCAAGGTTTTGATGGAAAGACTTGGGTTGCACATGCATGGAATGAAGTATACTTAAAAGAGGAAGATAGATGGATAAATGTAGATCCTACTTTTTATAAAGGTGGAAACTATTTTGATTCAAAGGACTTTTTTGAAGATCACAAAAAAGAAAAAGTAATAGGTGAATGGTAAGGGATTTCTTAAAAATTAAGAAATCCCTATGTAACCTTTTTTAGGAGAAGATTTATTGCTTTTTCACAATCTTCATCCTTGCTATTTAGTGACCAAGCTCTATTAAAGTATAACAAAGCTTTCCTAGTATTATTAAGCATGGCATATGAATAAGCCAGATTAAAATAATATTTACTATCTTCTGATAAATCTATAGCTTTTTTTATATAAGTAATTGCATTTAAATAATCTTTAGTTTTTATCAAACATACCCCTGCATTATAATATGAGCAGGCTAAGTTTTCTTTTAGTTTTATGGCTTTTTCGTAATAATCTAATGCTTCTAGATAGTTCTTACTATTATATAGTTTATTACCCTCTTGAAAATAACTCATAAATCCTCCATAATATAAATTATTTACATATTGACATTATTAACAAAAATAACAATATTATTCAAAAACATAACATTGTTAACAATTAAATAGCTATACTTTAAATTGGATTTATTTAATAATATAATAAGTATTAGGCTTTTATTTTTATTGAAAGGAAGCGATTAAATGTATAATTTAGGGTTGGATGTAGGGTCTACTACAGTAAAACTAGTAATTTTAAATGCAGCAAATAAAATAGTATATAGCAGATATAAGAGACACTTCTCTGACATAAAGAGCACAATTATTGGCCTTATTAGAGAAGCCTATAAACAGTTCGGAAATATTGAGATAACAATTAACGTTACAGGTTCTGGTGGACTTTCAGTTTCAAAGTGGCTAGATGTTACTTTTATACAAGAAGTTATAGCATGTACTAAAACTATAGAGGAAATGGTACCGGAAACAGATGTAGCTATAGAACTAGGTGGAGAAGATGCTAAGATAACTTACTTCAAAGGTGGAGTAGAGCAAAGAATGAATGGAACTTGTGCAGGTGGTACTGGTGCATTTATAGATCAGATGGCCTCACTACTAAAAACAGATGCTACAGGCTTAAATGATTTAGCTAAAAGTTATGGAACTATATACCCTATTGCATCTAGATGTGGAGTTTTTGCGAAAACTGATGTACAACCTCTTATAAATGAAGGTGCTAAAAAAGAAGATATAGCAGCTTCTGTACTTCAAGCAGTTGTAACTCAAACTATAAGTGGATTAGCTTGTGGAAAACCAATTAGAGGAAAGGTTGCTTTCTTAGGAGGCCCACTTTATTTCCTATCAGAATTAAGACAAAGGTTTATAGAAACCTTAGAGTTAAAAGAAGAAGATGTCATATTCCCAGAAAACCCACAATTATTTGTGGCTTTAGGAGCAGCTTTAGCTTCAAAAGGTGAAAATAGCATTTTGTTTAAAAATATAGTTGATAAAGTGAAAGAATTATCAAAGTTCCAAGATAAAGAAATAGAAACTTTAAGACCTTTATTTAAGGATGATGAGGAATTAATAGAATTTAGAAATAGACATGAGGACAATAAAGCAAAAAGAGGGGATTTAAGTTTATATAAAGGAAATACCTATTTAGGTATTGATGCAGGATCTACAACAACTAAAGCTGCATTAATAGGTGAATCAGGAGAACTACTTTATTCTTATTATGGATCAAATGAAGGAAGTCCTTTATTAACTGTAGTAGGTATATTAAAAGAAATATACAGTAAGATGCCAAAAGAAACTAAGATAGTTAATTCTACTATAACTGGATATGGTGAGAGTTTAATTAAAGCTGCCCTTCATATAGATATTGGAGAAATAGAAACTATAGCTCACTATAAAGCTGCTGATAACTTTTTACCAGGAGTTGATTTTATATTAGATATTGGTGGACAAGACATGAAATGTCTAAGAATAAAAAATGGAGTTATAGACAGTATATTATTAAATGAAGCTTGTTCTTCGGGATGTGGATCATTTATAGAGACCTTTGCTAATTCTTTGAATATGGAAGTTAAAGATTTTGCTAAGGAAGCTTTATACTCATCAAGTCCTGTAGACTTAGGTTCAAGATGTACAGTATTTATGAATTCAAGAGTTAAGCAATCCCAAAAAGAAGGTGCAACAGTAGGTGATATATCGGCAGGACTTTCTTATTCGGTTATAAAAAATGCTTTATTTAAAGTTATTAAAATAAGAAAAAAAGAGGAAATGGGACAGAAGATAATAGTTCAAGGTGGAACTTTCTATAATGATGCAGTACTTAGAAGTTTTGAACTTGTCTCAGAAAGAGAAGTAATAAGACCTGATATTGCTGGTCTTATGGGAGCTTTTGGAGCTGCATTAATCTCAAAAGAAAGATATACACAAGGTTATGAGTCTACTTTAGTACCTTTAGAGGAACTAGAAAGCTTTACTTTTGATACAAGTCTTGAGAGGTGTGGACTTTGTGGAAACAACTGCTTGTTAACTAAAAATAAATTCTCAAATGGAGAAACCTTTATATCAGGAAATAGATGTGAAAGACCTATTATAGGTAGAGTATCTAGTGAAGAAGTTCCTAATTTGTATGACTATAAATATAGAAGAACTTTTAAATATATACCACTAAAGAAAGAAGAAGCTAAAAGAGGAATAATAGGAATACCTAGAGTCTTAAATCAATATGAAAACTATCCATTTTGGTTTACTTTCTTAACAGAATTAGGATTTAGAGTTGAGTTATCTCCTAGAAGTTCAAAAGCTATATATGAAATGGGAATAGAAACAATACCATCTGAATCAGCTTGTTATCCAGCTAAGCTTGTTCATGGTCATATTATGGCTTTAATAAATAGAGGTGTAAAAACAATTTTCTATCCTTGTATTCCATATGAAGTAAAAGAAGATCCTACAGCGGGAAATCACTACAATTGTCCTATAGTAACTTCATATCCAGAAGCTATAAGAGCTAATATGGATGTTATTAAGGAGCAAGATGTTAAGTTTATGAATCCTTTCTTTGCACTTCATGATAAAGATAAGTTATTAGTTAGACTTATCCATGAGTTTAAAGAACTTGGTGTTAGTAAAGAAGAATGTATAAAGGCACTAGACTTAGCGTGGAGAGAAAAAGAAAACTACGTTTTAGATATAAGAAACAAAGGGGAAGAAGTAATAAAGTATCTTGAAGAAACAGGTAAAAAGGGTATAGTACTTAGCGGAAGACCATATCATGTAGACCCTGAAATAAACCACGGAATACCTAATATAATAGCATCCTTTGGAATGGCTGTTTTAACAGAAGATTCAGTTGCTCATTTATCAGAGGTCCAAAGACCACTTAAGATAGTTGATCAATGGACATACCATTCAAGATTATATAGGGCAGCCACATATGTATCCAAAAAAGACAACCTAGAGTTAGTTCAATTAAACTCCTTTGGATGTGGATTAGATGCAGTTACAACTGACCAGGTTCAAGAGATATTAAGTGCATCTGGGAAGATATATACTGTTTTAAAGATAGATGAAGGAAATAATTTAGGTGCTATAAGAATAAGAATCAGAAGCTTAATAGCTGCAATGGAAGAAAGAGTTAGAAATAACTATGTTCCTATAAAACAGAAGATTGAGTATAAGTCTAAAGAGTTTACTAAGGAAATGAGAAAAACTCATACAATATTGTCACCACAAATGTCTCCGATTCACTTTGATTTGGTTCAGGAAGCTTTTAATTCTTCTGGCTACAACTTAGTAGTTTTACCATCAACTGATAAGATGGCTGTAGAAGAGGGATTAAAATATGTTAATAATGACGCTTGTTATCCTTCAATAATAGTAATAGGACAACTAATACATGCCTTAAAATCGGGTGAGTATGATTTAGATAATACATCAGTTATCATTTCTCAAACAGGTGGAGGATGTAGAGCAACAAACTATATAGGATTCCTTAAAAAAGCTTTAATTGAAGCTGGTTTTGAAAATATACCAGTTATATCTTTAAATGCTGTTGGACTTGAGAAACAGTCAGGATTTAAGATAACACCAAAACTCCTTCATAAAGCATTAATGTCATTAGTTTATGGTGATTTATTTATGAGAGTTTTATATAAAGTAAGACCTTATGAAAAAGAGGTTGGAAGTGCAAATGAACTTTATGATAAGTGGAGAAATATAGCTAAAGAAAATGTTAGAAGTGGAAGTTTTAATGCTTATAAAAAGAATATAAGAAATATTATTAAAGAGTTTGATGAACTAGAACTTTTAGATATAAAGAAACCTAAAGTTGGACTAGTTGGTGAGATTTTAGTTAAGTTCCATCCAACTGCAAACAATGATGCAGTAAGTGTTATTGAAAATGAAGGTGGAGAAGCAGTTATGCCTGATCTTCTAGACTTCTTCTTCTACTCAGCTTATGATGCAGACTTTAAATATAAATTCTTATCTGCAAGCAAAAAGAGCAGAAATATTTCAATGCTTGCTATATGGTTTATGGAGTTATATAGAAAAGAAATGAAGAAGGCTTTAGACGAAAGTAACAGATTCCATGCACCTAAGCATATAAAAGAATTAGGAGATATGGCATCTCAAATACTTTCTCTAGGTAACCAAACAGGAGAAGGATGGTTTTTAACAGCAGAGATGATAGAACTTATAGAAAGTGGAGTTAACAACATAATTTGTATGCAGCCTTTTGCTTGCCTGCCTAACCATGTTACAGGAAAAGGTATGATTAAGGCATTAAAGCATAAATATCCTCTTTCTAACATAGTTGCAGTAGATTATGATCCAGGTGCATCAGAAGTTAATCAATTAAATAGAATTAAACTTATGATGTCAGTCGCCTTTAAGAACCTAGAACAAAAGGAAGCACCTAAAAAAGTATTGTGGCTTGAAAAAGAAGTATAATATTTCTTGACAATTTTACATTTAATACTATAATATATGAATATATCGTATAATTTCATATGGATATACAAATGCAATGAAAAAGAGGAGTAAAAACAGTAATGATATTAAGAGAAGAAAATCCTTAGGCTGTGAGATTTTCTATATCGGATGTTTTGAAGGTAGCTTTTGAGCAGCTTTGCTGAAAGTTTAAGTAGGTAAAGTCGGCAGCTATGTCGTTAAAGTAATGAGAGTCTATAATCTTTTATGATTGTAGAAATAAAGGTGGTACCGCGAGTCTTCGTCCTTTTATAGGATGAAGGCTCTTTTTTTATTTGTGCATTATTCCATATATTTCCTGGGCGATAAATTTGATAAATATAAGTTTCCAAGGATGAAAGCAAAGAAAATACTTAAGTATAGCTAAATTTTAGCTTAAAAGAAATATCCTAAATTAAGAGGAGGAAGAAAAAATGAGTGAAAATAATATTTCAACAACCTATAATCCAAAAGAATTTGAAGAAAAGATATATAAAACATGGGAAGAGAAAAAATACTTTACGCCAGAGGTTGATAAAAGCAAAAAGCCTTATACTATAGTAATGCCACCACCAAATATAACTGGTAAACTTCATCTTGGGCATGCTTTAGATAATACACTTCAAGATATTTTAATAAGATATAAAAGAATGCAAGGTTTTTGTACTTTATGGGTTCCTGGGGAAGACCATGCAAGTATAGCAACTGAAGTTAAAGTTGAGAATGAACTTCTGAAACAAGGTTTAGTTAAGAAGGAACTTGGAAGAGAAGGATTCTTAGAGAAAGTTTGGGAATGGTCAGATGAGTACAGAGAAAGAATAAGAACTCAACTTAAAAAGATGGGAGTTTCAGCAGACTTTACTAGAGAAGCTTTCACTATGGATGAGAACTTAAACAAAGCAGTTAGACATGTATTTGTTAAGTTGTACAATGAAGGACTTATCTACCAAGGAAATAGAATAACTAACTGGTGTCCTAAGTGTGAAACTGCTTTATCTGATGCAGAGATTGAATATAAAGAACAAGAAGGCAGCTTCTGGCACATTAAGTATCCAGTTAAAGACTCAGATGAGTTTTTAGAAATAGCAACAACTAGACCAGAAACTCTTTTAGGAGATACTGCTGTTGCTGTAAATCCAAATGATGAGAGATTTAAGCACTTAATAGGTAAAACTTTAATACTTCCACTAGTTAATAGAGAAATACCTGTAGTTGCTGACGACTATGTTGATATAGAGTTTGGTACAGGTGCAGTTAAGATAACTCCAGCACATGATCCAAATGACTATGAAGTTGGTAAAAGACACTCTCTTAAAGAAATCAGAGTTATGGATGATAGAGGAGTTATAAACTCTTTAGGTGGAAAGTATGTTGGACTTGATAGATATGAAGCAAGAAAAGCTATAGTTAAAGACTTAGACTCAGAAGGACTTCTAGTTAAGATAAAACCGCATGTTCACAATGTAGGGACTCATGATAGATGTGGAGTTGTAATAGAACCTATAATATCAAAACAATGGTATGTTAAGATGGAATCTTTAGCAAAACCTGCGGTAGATGTAGTTAAAGAAAAGAAAACTAAGTTTATACCAGAAAGATTTGAAAAGACTTACTTCAACTGGATGGAAAACATTCAAGACTGGTGTATATCAAGACAACTTTGGTGGGGACATAGAATACCTGTATTCTACTGTGAAGATTGTGGAGAAATGATGGTAAAGGAAGATGCACCTGAAAGCTGTACTAAGTGTTCATCAACTAAGATAAGACAAGAAGATGATGTACTTGACACTTGGTTCTCATCTGCACTTTGGCCGTTCTCAACTTTAGGTTGGCCAGATAAGACAGATGACTTAAACTACTTCTATCCTAACTCAGTTTTAGTTACTGGATATGATATAATCTTCTTCTGGGTTGCTAGAATGATCTTCTCTGGACTTCACAACATGGGAGAAACTCCTTTTGAACATGTACTTATACATGGTATAATGAGAGATTCAGAAGGTAAAAAGATGAGTAAGTCCTTAGGGAATGGTGTAGATCCTCTTGATGTAATAGATACGTATGGTGCAGATGCTTTAAGATTCATGTTAGCTACAGGAAATGCTCCAGGAAATGATATAAGATACTATCAAGAGAGAGTTGAGGCTGCTAGAAACTTTGCAAACAAGATCTGGAATGCTTCAAGATTCTTAATGATGAACTTAGACAAAGAGTTAATGAACAAGTACAAAGATGAAAAAGACTACTCACTAGCTGATAAGTGGATATTATCAAGATGTACTACTTTAGTTAAAGAAACAACCGAGAACTTAGATAAGTTTGAACTTGCAATAGCTTTCCAAAAAGTTTATGACTTTATGTGGAATGAACTTTGCGACTGGTATATAGAACTTGTTAAACCTGTATTCTATGGAGAAGATGAAAAAGCTAAAGGAATTGCATATAATGTAATCTACAAAGTTTTATCAACTGGACTTAAGTTATTACATCCAGTTATGCCATTTATAACTGAAGAGATATATACTCATCTTTGTGACGAGTTTGAATCTATAACTATCTCAACTTGGCCAGAGTATGAAGAAGAGTTACATGATACTAAAGCTGAAAAAGAAATGGGATATATAATAGATTCAATTAAATCTCTTAGAAATGTTAGAGCAGAAATGAATGTACCACCATCAAGAAAAGCTAAAGTAATTGCATATATAAATAAAGAAGCTAAAGATGCCTTCTTAAATGGAATTTCTTATATGGAGAAGTTAGCTTCTGCATCAGAAGTTGAGTTTATAGAAGAGAAAACTTTAGTTCCTGAAAATGCAGTTTCTGTAGTTGTTGAAGTTGGGGAGTTATTTATGCCACTTCTTGACCTAGTTGACAGAGAAAAGGAACTAGATAGATTAAACAAAGAAAAAGCTAAACTTGAAGGAGAAATAGATAGAGTTGATAAAAAACTTTCAAATGAAAGATTTACAGCTAAAGCTCCTGCTGATGTAGTTGAAGCTGAAAAAGCTAAAGGTGAAAAATATAAAGAAATGCTTGAATCAGTTATAGCAAGAATAAAAGCATTAGAATAGTATGTAAATGATGGGATGATTAAATCATTCCATCATTTAATTATATGTGATAGAATAATGGGGACAAGTTAAATGCATTAAAAGTTGTAATATAAGAAGTAATTTATGGAGGTTTAAATATAATATGATAAAACTAATTGCAAGTGATATGGATGGTACACTTTTAAACTCAAAAGGAAATTTACCAGATGATTTTGATAAAGTTGCAGATAAGCTTATAAATAAGGGAGTAGTTTTAGTTGCTGCTAGTGGAAGACAATATTATACGCTTAAAAACACCTTTAGTAATATAAAAGATGATATGGTATTTTTAGCTGAAAATGGAGCTTATGTTGTATACAAAAATAAAGAACTATATTCATCTATCATGATGAAAGAAGATATAAAGAAAATAGTAGAAGTAGCAAGAACTATAAAAGGTGTTGATGTAGTTGCTTGTGGTAAAAAAGGTGCTTATATTGAAAATACTGAAGAATATTTTATGAAGGAAATAAGAAAATATTATCATAAACATCAAGTTGTAGATGATGTTACTGAAGTAGATGATGAAGTAATTAAAGTAAGCCTATACGACAGTATTGGATCTGCTGAGAATTCTAACAAAGTGATGAGCCCATTATGGGGAGAAAAATACAAGGTAACTGTTTCAGGTAAAGATTGGCTTGATTTGGTGAATAAAGATACTAACAAAGGGAATTCTTTAAAGGTTATTCAAAAACTTCTTAATATAGACAAACAAGAAACTATGGTATTTGGAGATTATTTTAATGATGTTGAAATGCTTCAAGAGGCATATCACAGTTATGCAATGATGAATGCACCAGAAGGAGTAAAAAAGCATAGTAGATTTTTAGCTAAAACTAATGATGAAGATGGAGTAATGAGAGTTATAAAAGAAAAAGTATTAAAGGAAGCTTAAACTTTGGAGGAAAAAATGGATTATAAAGAATGTATGAAGTATATACATGATTTAGGTAAATTCGGAATGAATTTTGGGCTGGAAAGAACGGAACGTATATTAGAGCTTCTTGGAAATCCCCATAAACAGTTAAAATTAATTCATGTTGCAGGAACTAATGGAAAAGGTTCAACTACATCAATGATTACGAGTATTTTAATTGAAGCAGGATATAAAGTTGGTATGTATACTTCCCCTTTTTTAGAAGAGTTTGAGGAAAGAATTCAAATTAATAGAGAAAATATATCTAAAGAAGATTTAGTTAAAGTTGTAATGGAAGTCAAAGAGATAATACCAAAAGTAATTGAAGAAGGATTTCATGCACCTACAGAGTTTGAAATCATAACCTGTGTGATGTTTAAACACTTTAGTGATAAGAAGATTGATTTTGGTGTAATTGAAGTAGGACTTGGAGGGAGATTAGATTCAACTAATGTGATTAACCCTTTAGTATCAGTAATTACTTCTATAAGTCATGATCATGTGAACATCTTAGGAAATGATATAAGAGATATAGCAAAAGAAAAAGCTGGGATAATAAAAGAAAAAACTCCTTTAGTTTTATATCCTCAAGTGGATCTAGTTACAGAGGTTATAGAGGATATTGCAAAAACAAAAAACTCTAATATAATTTACACAAAAAAAGAACAAGTAAAGTTATTAGATTTTGTTCATGGGGAACATGAAAGTTATCAAATATTTGAAAGAGTTGAAGGCGGTAAAAAGAAGATATATGAACTTCCTCTACTTGGTGAACATCAAATATTTAATTGTAATACAGCTATAACTACAATAGAAGTATTAAGAGATAACTTTAATGTTAATGTTTCAGATGAGCATGTCTTAAGAGGAATAAAGAAGGTAAAATGGATTGGAAGAATGGAGATTCTTAAGAGGAATCCATTTGTTATAATAGATGGAGCTCATAACATAGATGGTATAAAAGCCCTTAAGCAAAATATACACAAATATTTTGAGTATGAAAAAATGATATTAATATTAGGAATTTTGGCAGATAAGCAAGTAGATGAGATGATTGAAGAAATCTGTCTCGAAGCTACAGAAGTAGTGGCTGTAACCCCTCATTCTGATAGAGCTGAACTTGCTTTAGATTTAAAAGATAAGATAGAAGGTTTTGGAATAAAGACTATTGCTTTAGAAAACTATGAAGAAGCTTATAAATATGCGTATGATAAACTAAATAATAAGGATATTCTTGTTGTAAGTGGGTCTTTGTACATGATTGGAGATATGAGAAAGATAATAAGAAAAGAGCAGTAATTTTACTGCTCTTTCTCTTTATGAGAGGTATTATTAATAATATGCAAGGAATAAGTTTTAATCAATGCCATGATAGGTACACTTAAAAACATTCCTAAAACTCCAAATAACCCACCGCCTATTGTAATTGCTAAAATTACTAAAAGAGGTGATAAACCAACTTTTTCGCTAAGTATTTTAGGTCCTAAATAAAAACCATCAAATTGTTGCAGTAAAAATATGAAAAGTAAAACTATAAAAGCTTTCATAGGGTCCGCTAAAAAAGTTAAAATAAAAGCCGGAATCATTCCTATAAATGGTCCAAAGTAAGGAATCATATTAGTTACACCAACTATAATCGATATAAGTAAAGCAAAAGGTGCATGTATTAAAATTAAACCAATATAACATAAAACACCTATGATAAATGAATCTATTGATTTACCTATGATAAATTCAGAAAAAACTGAGTTAGCTTCACCAAGGAATTCAAGTATTTCATCTTGTTTAGGTTCAGGGAATAAGCGACATATGATTTTTTTACTTATATTAAGTAGTTTTTCTTTATCTTTAAGTATATATATAGATATTATGAACCCAAAAATAAATTTTAAAAAAGAAGTAGTAAACTTAATTGTTGAACTAAAAAGAGAAGAAAGTAAACTACTAATAAATACATTAATTTCATTTAAACTTTTAGTTAAGGTCTCTTCCAATCTATCTACAATTAAAGGATTTAAATAATAATCTTTATTAAATTCATTTATCTTATCTGTAAGCCAAACCTCAGTATTTTCTGCATATTCAGGAAGGTTTCTAAACAAGTCTCCTAAACTATTAAATACTGTAGGAAATATTATAACTACACCTAAAGCTATTACACCAATTACAATTATATATGTAATTATAAGAGAAGGCACTCTCCTAATATTAAAACGTCTTTCTATCAATTTCATTAATGGATTTAAAAAATAAGCTAATCCAAGAGCCCAAAAAAAAGGTGAAAGCATAGACAGTATTTTGCTACCAAAAGGAATAAGTGAACTCTCCCAAGTAAAAATAAGTTTAAGCATTAAAATCGATATCAAAATAATGGGTATTAAATTAAAATGGAATTTTTTAAAAATCTTCAATAAGCTGTCCTCCTTGACTATCATACTTAAATATTTATCATATAAACTACATTTAGTCAAATTAATAAGTATTAAGATTAAAATAAGAATAATATAAGAAAATTTGTATTAATAATAGGGGGAAATGGTGCTATAATTAACTGAATACTAACGGTAAGAGGGACTGATGAAATGTTAAATGTAAATATAAAGCAAAAGAAGAGCTTAAGTCAATTATCTAGTGAAATGATGATGGATATAAAAGAAAATAGATATTTTAAATTATCTTTCATATCTGTATTAGTAAAATCAATTATCTTTATAATATTGATCTCAGATGATAAAGCAAATGGGATTAATGTTATGAGAATTTTTTATTCCTATCCACCTATTTTAGTGTATTTTAGTTTTATAGCATTGTTTTTATCTTTTGGATTTTTATTTAGAGGTACGGGGCAATATATTTGTTTTCTGTTCTTAAATATATTATTTACAGTTCTTGTAATAGGGGACTTGTGGTACTTTAGAAGCAATGCTTCTTTTCTAACATTACATATGATGAAGATGACAAGTAATTTAGATAATTTGGGGTCATCTATAATTTCTATGGTACGAGCTGTCGATATTCTATTTATAATAGATATCCCCGTGATGATACTACTTAAAATTAAGGATAAAAAAAGTAAGTTTAAAAGAAATACATATAGTTTTTTAGCTTTATTTATACTATCAATTGTATATTTAACTTATGCACATATAAAAATAGATAAGTATGATAAAGGATTTACAAATCAAATGATTTTCGCAAAGAGTTGGAGTCCTAATCAGACTATGTCTAACTTAACTCCAATTGGATATCACATATTTGACTCTTATAATTATTATAAAGAATCAAAACCTTATGCACTTAATGATGAAGAAAAAGAAAATGCAGCTAACTGGTTTCAAAACAAAAAAGAAAACCTAGAAGACAATGAATATTATGGAGCGATGAAAGGAAAAAATGTATTAGTAGTTCAATGGGAGTCTCTTGAGAATTTTGTAATAGGTCAAAAAGTAAATGGACAAGAAGTAACTCCTAATTTAAATAAACTTCTTAATAATTCTTTGTACTTTGATAATTTTTACGAACAAACTTATAATGGTACAAGTTCTGATGGAGAATTAATAACTAATACTTCTGTTTTTCCTGTAAGAGAGGGTGCAACATTTTTTAGATATCCTAGTAATGAATATAAATACTCACTACCTAATGTGTTTAAAGGATTAGGATATGAAACAATAGCTTCTCATCCTGATAAAGGTTCATATTGGAATTGGATGCCTGCACTTAAGTCCATTGGATACGAAAAAACAATAGACTCTACGAATTACAATGTTGATGAGATAATAAACCTTGGAATAAGTGATCAAAGTTATCTTAAGCAGTTTGGAGATAAACTTGGAAGTTTAAAATCACCTTTTTTAGCTTACACAGTTACTTTAACAAGTCATTCTCCGTTTACAGTTTTACCAGAGAAAGATAAGGAATTAAAGCTTCCAGACAATTTAAATAATACTAGAATAGGAGGATACCTACAAAGTATTAATTATACAGACAAATATTTTGGTAAGTTCATTGAGGATTTAGACAAAAAAGGAATATTAAAAGATACGGTAGTTGTAGTATATGGTGATCATGAAGGTGTTCATAAATTTTATGATGATGAGGTTAAAGCCACATCAGGATTAGAAGATTGGATGAGGGACAATAACAGAAAAGTTCCTTTAATAATATATAATAAAGATATTGAGAAGAAAATACTACATGTAAATGGTGGACAAGTAGATACACTTCCAACAGTAGCATATCTGTTTGGCGTTAACTTAGATAAGGAGTCAGATAAAACTATTGGAAGAAACCTTCTTAATACTAAAAAGGATTTCGTAGTGTTATCAACAAGAGAATTTATAGGTGACGAGAAAGAAAAGGAAGAGATGCTCAAAGCCATAGATTTAAGTGATATGCTTATAAGAGCTAATTACTATAAGGATTAGGTGAATGATATGAACAAAAAACTATATATTTTATCAATAGTTCCATTAATATTTCCCATATTATCAAGAGAAGACATTATTCCATGGTTGATTGCTTTATTTTTCGTAAATAAAAGCGTACAAGCTATAAAAGCAAATATTAATGTTAACAGAAAACTATTTGTTAATATTACATCATCTGGAGCTCTTATTTTAGCATTTAATTTATTGGCTTCAGTAATACAAAACTATTTTTCTAAGTTATTATTATAATTATCAATTTATCCTCCTTTTTAGGAGGATTTTTTTATCCATTTTTATAATCGTTTCATATATTATATTAAAGGTTATAAATAGGAGGTGTAAAGTTGGAAGGTATATGTGTTTGTAACATTGCATCTAATTCACTTTCCTTTATAGACATAAATGATTATAAAGTGGGAACCTGCCCGATTACTTTAGGAGAATGCCCTTCAGGTCCTCATGGAATATGTCTATGGAGTGAATTTATAGTAACGGCTAATAGCTACAGTAATTCCATTTCTTTTGTTTCGATAAGAGATAAGAAAGAACAAAAGAATATTTATGTAGGTGCTCATCCTAGTGATGTAAAAGTGTATTTAAACAAAATATATGTTGTATGCGGAGAAAGTAATAGCCTAGTTATTTATGACTTAAATGAAGAGAAAATAATAAAAGAAATAGCTTTAGATTTATATCCTCACAGTATAGATATAAATAAGTGTGGCATGGCTGCTATAGTAAACATGCAATCTAATAAAATAAGTATAGTAGATTGCAATAAGGATATAAAGATAAAAGACATCTCAGTTGGCGAATTTCCAACAAAGTGTAGAATTACGGATGATTCAAAAGGTATAGTTGTCTGTGAAAGTTGTTTAGGTATGCATGTTCCAGGAAGTATAACTAAGTACGATATAGAAAATGAGAGTATAAGATACAAATATAAAGTGGGATATGGACCAGTAGATTTTTTTACAAGTGAAGATAAGATATATGTTTCTAATTTTGAAGAAGGAAGCGTTAGTATAGTGGATTTAAAGCTTGAAAAATTAGAGAAGATTAGCTTAGGAGGAATGCCAAGAGGTATACTTTTAAATGGAGATAAATTATATATAGCAGACAATTTCAAAAATAAACTAATAGTTGTTGATTGTATTACAAAGAAATTAGAAAAAACCATAACTTTAGGAAATGAACCTAATGCTATGGTTTATTATAATCTATTGTATTAATGAATTAATTATTTTAGTATAAATTTCAGAAGAATTTTCTTTCCATTTAGAGCATAAGTCAATGGCCTGTTTTTTTGAACCTACGCTTAGTTTTAGATCAATTAATAAGGAGTTATTTTCTAATGCTTTTAGAGTTACTATAAAGGAGTTATTATCATCAGGTGTGTAATCACTATGAATGGTTAGCTCCTTTTTTATTGACTCCCTTTTTTCAACTATATAACTATCTAAAATTGCTATTTTTGATTTAGAAATCCTGTCTCCAAAAAAGGTTAAAACATTATCCCCTTTATCAGTTAACTGGATATAATGTTTTTCATTTATATATTGATATTCTATAAAACCAGATGTGTCTAAATCATCAATATATTGCTGGAGAGTAAAATAATTTATAAAGCTTGTTTCTAAAACTAAATCTGTTAATTGAGTTTTAGTTACTGGATATTTAATATTTTTTACTATATATAATAGGATAAGCTTGTTTTCAGCTAATTCCAAAGAATTTTCCTGCATATTAGTCCCTCCGATATATTGTGATTTTATTCAATTATAACACAAAATATTGGGAGAAGTAAGTAATGATTGGTTAAGAAATGTAATATAATTTATAAAATCCATAAATAGGTGGTGAGTATTTGAAAAGATTAATTATAAAAAGTACATTATTAGTAACTATACTTTTATCCTTGATGTTAATCAGTATATTAATTGCTAGAGACAGTAACTCAGCTTCAGCAAATGTAAATAGTATGCCTATTTATAGGGTTGATAGGGAGGAGAAATGGGTTGCACTTACTTTTGATGTAAATTGGGCTGAAAGAGATTACCTAGAGGAGATATTAAGTGTATTAAAGAAAAATGATGTTAAAGCTACATTTTTTGTTATGGGGAAGTGGGTTATATATCCTGAGGATAAGTCGGATAAACTTCTTGCAATTAAAGAAGGAGGACACGAAATAGAAAATCACAGTTATGAGCATCCTGATTTTCAAAAGATAACTAAAGAGAGAATGAAGTCTGAAATAAACAAGACAGAAGAGATATTTAAGAAGTATGGTATAGAAAATAAGAAGATGTTTAGATGTCCCTCAGGATCTTATAATGATGAAACATTGAAGGTTGCTGATGAAATGGGCTACAAAGTAGTTCAATGGGATGTTGATTCACTTGATTGGAAAGAAACTGGACAAGAATATGAATATAGTAGAGTAATTAACAATGTAAAAAATGGCTCAATAGTTCTATTTCATAATAATGGCAAATATACACCGGCAAATTTAGATAAAATAATAAAAAATCTAAAAAATCAGGGATATGAATTTAAGAAAATTGAAGAAATTTTGTATGAGAAAGATTATTTCATTAATGGAGAAGGTATACAAAAAAATAATTTATAAAATTTAACAATTGTTTATTGAAAAATTGAAAACTATTGTATTATAATTGATATATATAATTTCTTCCTATTATTGGCTATTGATGAAATATATTAAAAACTAATGGAGAGAGGGGTAAAGATGGACAATTTAATGTTAAATAATAAGATTTGTTTAGAAGGCAGGGTTGCTTCAAATCTAGATTTTTCTCATGAAATGTATGGGGAGGGTTTTTACAGCTTTGACCTAGAAGTTCAAAGACTTTCTGATTCAGTAGATATTTTAAGTATAACAGTTTCTGAAAGATTATTAACAGACCTAGAGCTAAACCTAGGAGCAGATATATTGGTTGAGGGACAGCTAAGAAGTTATAATAAATTTGTAGATGGATCTAATAGATTGATATTAACTGTATTTGCAAGAAACATAGTTCCTTGTGAAGAAAAAAGCAAAAACCCTAATGAAATATTTTTAGATGGTTATGTATGTAAGGAACCAGTTTATAGGACAACTCCTTTTGGTAGAGAAATTGCGGATGTGCTTTTAGCTGTTAATAGAGCATATAATAAATCAGACTATATACCAACTATAGCCTGGGGAAGAAATTCAAGATTCTGCCAAAGCTTAGAGGTAGGAGATAACATAAGAATATGGGGAAGACTTCAAAGCAGAGAATATCAGAAAAAGATATCTGAAAATGAAATTGTTAGAAAAGTTGCATATGAGGTTTCTATATCAAAAATGGAGAAAGTTGATAAAGAAGAATCCTATGACTCACAAGAAGAAAATAAAGATGCATCTTTTGGTGCGTAAAAAAAGGCTAGATTTTCTAGCCTTTTTTTTATGTAGATTATTTTCTAAGATCATCAAGTAATTGAGTCTTATTTTTTGTTTTATCATCAACATATTTTATTATTTTTGCTGGAGTACCTGCCACAACAACACCAGAAGGAACATCATCAACAACTACTGAACCAGCAGCTACAACTGAACCTTTACCGATTTTAATTCCTTCAAGAATTACAGCATTAGCACCTATTAATACATCATCCTCAATTACACATGGCTCTTTTGAAGGTGGTTCTAAAACTCCTGCAACAACTGCGCCAGCTCCTAGATGTACTCTTTTACCAAGTTGTCCTCTAGCACCAACAACTGCATTCATGTCTACCATAGTACCTTCGCCTATTTCAGCTCCGATATTAATTATGGCACCCATCATAATTACAGCATTTTTAGCTATTGTAACCTTATCTCTTATTATTGCACCTGGCTCAATTCTAGCATCTACATCTAAAAGATTTAACATAGGAATAGCAGAATTTCTTCTATCATTTTCAACTCTAAAATGTTTAATCTTATGTTTGTTGTCTAAAATAAGCTTGGTTATCTCATCACTTTCTCCAAAAAGTATAAAGAATTCACCAGTGCCATACCATTCAATGCTTCCCATATCGCAACCATTAAGGTCTCCATTAACATAAACCTTAACAGGAGTAGACTTCTTAGATTCCTTTATGAATCTAGCTATTTCGTATGGATCTGTAAAATTATAGCTCATTTTATCACCCTTTCAATAATATTACCATGTTTTGCATGGTATAATAAATAATTATAAACAAAAAAAGCCATACTTTAAAGGGGTAAAGTGGATTTAATTTGATTTTATTAAAATATTAAAGAATAAAGGAGAAATAATATGAAATTAGATAAAGGAATGATACAAGTATATACAGGTGATGGAAAAGGAAAAACCACTGCAGCTATAGGGCAAGGGATTAGAGCTTATGGTAACGGACTAAGGATAGTTATGATTCAATTTCTTAAAAGCAATGAAACTGGAGAGTTAAATGTATTAAAAAATCTTGGAGACAATTTCAAGCTTGTAAGATTGGAAAAGAAGAGAGGTTTTGTATGGACTCTTAAAGCTGAAGAGATTGAAGAGTTGAAAAAAGAGGTAATTGAGGAGTATAATTATGCAAAAGAAGTATTAGCTAATGATTTATGTGATGTATTAATCCTAGATGAAGTTATGGGAGTACTTAAAAATAATTTTTTAAGTGAAGATGATGTATTAGAACTTATTAAATCAAAACAAAATCATGTTGAAGTAATATTAACGGGAAGAAATGTATCAGAAAACATTGCAGGTTATGCAGATTTAATAACAGAGATGAAAGAAGTTAAACATTATTTTTCAAAAGGGGTAAATGCAAGAAGGGGGATAGAGTATTAATGAATAGAAATGTAAATAAAATAGAGATATCAGGTATAAGAAAGTTTTTTAATTTAGTAAATGAAGTACCAGATGCTATATCTTTGACATTAGGACAACCTGATTTTAAGACTCCAGAAAGTATAAAAAATGGAGTTATACAAGCCATAAAGGAAGATAAAACAGAATATACATCTAATGCAGGAATATTACCTTTAAGAGAAGAAATAACAAGGTATCTAGAGACTTTAGGAATAAATTATAATAGTGATGAAGTATGTATAACTATTGGAGGAAGCGAAGGGCTATATTCAGCTCTATCTGCTGTTGTTGATAAGGGGGATAAGGTATTAGTTCCATCAATAGGCTATCCTGCTTATGAAAGTATAGTAACAGTAATAGACGGTGAGGTTATAAATTATAACCTTAATAAGGACTTTACGTTAGATTTTTCTGATATTGAAGATAAAATAATAAAACATGATATAAAGCTCATGGTGCTTTCATATCCATCTAATCCTACTGGAGCATTATTATCTAAAGAAGATAGAGATAGATTAGCTGATATAATAAGAAAATACAACATAGTGGTTGTTACTGATGAGATATATGGATCATTAAGTTATGATGAATATTATTCTATAGCACAGATAGACGATATTAAAGAAAATATTATTTATGTAAGTGGATTCTCAAAGATGTTTTCAATGACAGGATTAAGACTTGGGTATATATGTACAACTAATAATTTCATGAAAGAGATTATGAAGGTTCATCAGTACAATGTATCTTGTGCACCCTCCATAATTCAATGGGGAGTTTTTAATGGTTTTAGAGAAGCGTTAAAAAATTTAGAAATTATGAAAAAAACATTTGTTGATAGAAGAGATTTTGTGTATAATAGATTTGTTGACATGAATATAGATGTTATTCTTCCAAAGGGAGCTTTTTACATATTTCCATCTATTGAAAGCTTAAACATATCTTCACAAGAGTTTTGTAGAAGGTTACTTTTTGAAAGAAAGGTTGCGTGTGTTCCTGGAAATGCTTTCGGCAAAGGTGGCGATAAATATTTTAGGATTAGCTATTGCTATTCAAAAGAAGATTTATCTAAAGCTTTGGATATAATAGAAGATTTTATTTTGGAATTAAAATCTTAAAGCTTTGCTTTAAGATTTTTTTTGTTTAATATGTGAAAGCGGATACTTAGTTTAAGAAATCACAAAGGTAATTGCAGAGTTATGATAATTAAATAATGATTATTATGGGTATTTTATATAGAATTATGAGGAATACTAGATATATAATTATAAAAAGTTGTTAATAAATCATATTTTGTCATCAAAAGTTTAATATTTTCATATAAATATTAAAACTTAGCAATTTTATATTGATTATTATTAAATTATCATCAAATGGGGTGAAATTACCCCTTGGAAAATGTGAAAGTAAAAATAAGATAAAGTGTTTGGAAAGCATGCATATATAATTAATGCAACGATTACAAGTGCCTTTGAAATACATATTAAATAGTTAAAAAACCATTTATTAATTTGATAATATATTAATATTTATAAATTAATATTAATATATTATATTGACATTTTGGTTTTGTGTAATATAATTATAATTAATAAATTTTGTATGTATTTGGCGAAAGATTAAAGGAGGAGAAGAGTCCATGTTAAAATATGTGCTCAAAAGGCTAGTTTCTAGTATTGTAACAATATTCATAGTTGCTACGGCAGTTTTCTTTTTAATGAGATTTATGCCTGGTGGTCCATTTGATGGAGAGAAAATGACAGCTGAAACAAAGAAAAATCTTGAGGTTAAGTATGGTTTGGACAAGCCACTTGGTGAACAATATAAAACCTACATAGGAAATCTAGTTAAGGGTGATTTAGGTGTTTCATTAAACACTTACAAAGGAAGAACTGTTAACTGGTTAATCGGATATTCATTCCCAGCTTCAGCAAAAGTTGGTGCAATTGCAATTCTTGTATCTTTAGTATTAGGTATTCTTTTAGGAATTGTTGCTGCTTTATATCAAGATAAGTGGCCTGATTCATTATCGATGTTCGTGGCAACGTTGGGAGTTACTATACCTAGCTTTGTTGTGGCTGCTGTACTGATATACTTCTTTGCAGTTAAATGGAGATTGCTTCCAGCTACTGGTTTTTCAAGTTGGAAAAACTATATAATGCCTGTAATTGCTTTATCAGGTTCATCAACAGCATTTATTACTAGATTATCAAGAAACAGACTTATAGATGTTATGAAATCAGATTATATAAGAACAGCAAAAGCAAAAGGTTTAAGTCAAACTACTGTTATTTTTAAACATGCTTTAAAAAATTCTTTAATACCAGTAGTTACATATTTAGGTCCATTGATAGCTTCAATTTTAACAGGATCATTTGTTGTAGAAAAAATGTTTGCTATTCCGGGATTAGGAAGAGAGTTCGTGCAATCAGTTACTAATAGAGACTATACAGTTTTATTAGGAGCTACGGTATTCTATTGCGTTTTTCTTGTTGTTGCGAACTTATTAGTAGATTTGATTTACGTTGTAATTGATCCAAGAATTAAACTAGATAACACAGAAGCTTAGATGGAGGTAGAACAAGTGGAATTTTCAAAAGACATGTTTCAACCATTAAATGGTGATGAAAAACAATTAAAACAAATACCTAGACCAACAGTTACTTATTGGCAAGATGCATGGAGAAGATTAAAAAACAATAAAGTTGCACTTATATCTCTATTAGTGGTTATATTTATAACTTTGATGGCTATTATTGTACCTATGGTTTCTCAATATACTTACGATAAGAATAACTTACAAACAACTAATTTAAGCCCTTCTGCAGAACACTGGTTTGGTACAGATGCATTAGGAAGAGACTTATTTGTAAGAACTATGTATGGTGCAAGATATTCTCTTATTATAGGATTAGTTGCGGCTGTAATTAACCTATTTATAGGAGTAATTTATGGAGGAATATCTGGATACGTTGGCGGTAGGGTAGATAATATAATGATGAGAATAGTAGATATATTATATGCTATACCTACTACTATATATGTAATTTTACTTATGACTGTTATGTCAAAGCCAGGGCAAGCGGGAAGTGGACTTGGAAGTATAATCCTTGCTATATCAATAACTTATTGGCTTAATATGGCTAGAATAGTAAGAGGTGAAATTCTTCAACTTAAGAGTCAAGAGTTCGTTCTTGCAGCAAAAACTCTTGGTGCATCAGGAAAAAGAATTATATTTAGACATCTAGTTCCAAATGCTATGGGTTCTATAATGGTTACACTTACATTATTAATACCTCAAGCTATATTTACTGAAGCATTCCTAAGCTTTATAGGTTTAGGGGTTGCAGCGCCAAGAGCATCTTTAGGAACATTAGCAAATGATGGTCAAACAGCAATATACACTTATCCGTATCAGTTGTTTTTCCCATCCTTGATTATATGCTTAATAATCTTAGCGTTTAATCTTTTTGGTGATGGACTAAGTGATGCATTGGATCCTAAGAAGAGAAAGTAGGAGGAATTAGATATGGAAAAGATATTAGACGTTAAAGATTTGAGAACCTCTTTCTTCACTCATGTAGGAGAAGTAAAGGCTGTTAGAGGAGTTTCTTTTTCCTTAGCAAAAGGAGAAGCTTTAGGAATAGTTGGAGAATCTGGTTCAGGTAAAAGTGTTACCATGATGAGTATAATGAAATTGTTACAAGAGAATGGTAAAGTTGTTGGCGGAGAAGTTAACTTTGATGGTAAAAACATTAAAGATATGCCAGAGAAAGAAATGGAGAAAATTAGAGGAAATGACATAGGGATGATATTCCAAGACCCGATGACAAGTTTGAATCCAGTTTTCACTGTAGGTCAACAATTAACTGAACCATTAATTAAACATAGAAAAATATCAAAAAAAGAAGCTGAGAAGTTAGCTGTTGATATGCTAAATTTAGTTGGAATACCTTCCCCAGAACAAAGAATGAAGCAATATCCTCATGAATTCTCTGGTGGTATGAGACAAAGAGTTATGATAGCGATGGCTTTAATCTGTGATCCTAAGTTCTTAATAGCTGATGAGCCAACTACTGCTTTGGATGTAACAATTCAAGCACAAATACTTGAGCTTATGAAAAAACTTAAAAATGAATTAGGAACTGCAATTATATTAATCACTCATGATTTAGGAGTAGTTGCAGATGTATGTGATAGAATTAATGTAATGTATGGTGGAATAATAGTTGAATCTGGAGATGTTAGAGACATATTCTATAGAGCAAGACATCCATATACTTGGGGTCTTTTAGGAAGTGTTCCAAATCCAAAGGAAATTATTAGAGAAAAACTTAAACCTATAGAAGGTCAACCACCAGATTTACTTAACCCACCAGTTGGATGTCCTTTTGCAGCAAGATGTGAATATGCAATGAAGTTATGTATAGAAAAACAACCACCACTACTTAAAATTGGTGAGGGACATAGCGCAGCTTGTTGGTTAAATCATCCTGATGCACCTAAAGTTGAAGCACCTATTAAGAAGGGGGAGTAACAAATGAAAGAAAAGAAAACAATTATAGAAGTTAATGAACTAACTAAATACTTCCCTGTAAATAAAGGGATGTTTTCAAAAAAGAGCTATGTAAAAGCTGTTGATAGAGTAAGCTTTAATATAAAAGAAGGCGAAACATTAGGACTAGTTGGAGAATCAGGATGTGGTAAAACTACTACTGGAAGAACTGTTCTAAAGTTATATAAACCAACATCAGGTAATATAATATTTGAAGGGAAAGATATTACAAACCTTTCAGATTCAGAAATGTTACCATATAGAAAAAAAATGCAAATGATTTTCCAAGATCCTTATGCATCATTAAATCCAAGAATGACTGTCGGGGATATAGTTGGGGAAGCCTTAGATATTCATAACTTACTAAAAGGTAATGAAAGAATAGATAGAGTTAGAGATTTATTGAATAAAGTTGGATTGAATGGGGACCATATTAATAGATACCCACATGAGTTCTCAGGTGGTCAAAGACAAAGAATAGGAATAGCTAGAGCTCTAGCTGTTGAACCTAGCTTTATAGTTTGTGATGAACCTATATCTGCTCTTGATGTTTCTATTCAAGCGCAGGTTGTTAATATGCTTGAAGAGTTACAAGAAGAGTTAGGAATAACATATTTATTTATAGCTCATGATCTTTCTATGGTTAAACACATATCAACTCATATAGGGGTTATGTATTTAGGAAGATTAGTTGAGAAAGCTGAAAGTAACAAATTGTATGCAGAACCACTACATCCATACACTAAAGCTTTACTTTCTGCTATACCTATTCCAGATCCAGATGCTGCTAAAGCAATGCAAAGGATAGTATTAGAAGGAGACCTTCCTTCACCAATAGATCCACCATCTGGATGTAGATTTAGAACTAGATGTAGGTATGCTATGCCAAAATGTGCAGAAATAGATCCTGAATTAAAGGATGTAGGAAATGAACATTATGTGGCATGTCATCTATATTAATTAAGCGAATAATTGCAAAGCAATTATCATAAATAAAATTTAGAGGGGGAAAAAACATGAAAAATACTAAGCTTAAAAGAATTTTTGCTACAGCTTTAACAGTAGCACTAAGCTTATCTGTTCTTGCTGGTTGTGGTAAAAAAGACTCAGGTTCAACTGCAGCTGCTGAACAAATCGTAAGATATAACTTAGGTGCAAACCCTAAGACACTTGATCCTGCATTAAACTCTGCAGTGGATGGGGCTATAGTTTTAGTTAATGCTTTCGAAGGATTAATGAAACTAGATAACAATGATCAACCAGTTGCTGGAGTAGCTGAAAGCTATGAAATGAGCGCTGATGGCTTAACTTATACATTTAAGTTAAGAAAAGATGCAAAATGGTCTGATGGATCACAAGTTACTGCTGGTGATTTTGAATACGCTTGGAAAAGAGCATTAGATCCAGCTACAGCTGCTGAATATGCTTACCAAATGTATTATCTTAAAAACGGTGAGTCTTACAACACTAATGGTGGAGCTAAGAAAGATGATGTAGGAGTTAAAGCTACAGATGAATCTACACTTGTAGTTACATTAGAAAACCCAACTCCATATTTCTTATCATTAGCTGCATTCCCAACATATTTCCCAGTTAAGAAAGATGTTGTAGAAAAAGATGCTGATTGGGCTAACAAACCAGAAACTTATATCTCAAATGGTGCTTTCAAAATGAAAGAGTTTTTACCAAAAGATTCTATAACTTTTGTTAAAAATGACAACTATTATGGTAAAGCTGACGTTAAGTTAGACACAATCAAATATACACTAGTTGAAGATCAAAACTCAGCTTATGCATCATTAAAAGCTGGAGATTTAGATATGACTGATAGCGTACCTTCAGTTGAAATCGAAGCTGGAAAATCAGAAGGCATAGTTAAGACTTTCCCAAATCTTGGAACTTACTTCTATGTTATAAATGTAGGACCAAACGCTAAAAACATTAATGCTGATGCTGCAAAAGCATTATCTGATGCTAAAGTTAGAAAAGCATTAAACCTTGCTATAAACAGAAAAGACCTAGTATCAATACTTAAAGGCGGTCAAGAGCCAGCATTCTCATTTGTACCAACTGGAATAAATGTTGCAGGTGGAAAAGACTTCGCTAAAACTCAATACTTCAAACCAGAAGGCGATATGGCAGAAGCTAAGAAATTATTAGCTGAAGCTGGATATGCTGATGGAAAAGGACTTCCAACAATTGAAGTTCTATACAACTCAGGTGCTGGTCATGAGCAAGTTGCTCAAGCTGTTCAAGATATGTGGAAAACTAATCTTGGAATCAATGTAGAAATAAAAGCTCAAGAATGGGCTGTATTCCAAACTACAAGAAAACAAAAGAATTACTCAATTGCTAGACATGGTTGGTTAGGTGACTATGTTGACCCAATGACATTCTTAGATATGTGGGTTACAGGTTCAGGACAAAATGATGCTGCTTACAGCAATGCTAAATACGATGAATTAATCGGAAAAGCTAAAACTGAAACTGATGCTGCTAAGAGAGTAGAGTACATGCAAGATGCAGAAGCTCAATTAATGGAAGATATGCCAATCATACCATTATACTACTACACTCAAACTAAGGGTCTAAAACCTTATGTAAAAGACGTACACATTTCTCCATTAGGATTTGTTTACTTCCAAACTGCATTTGTTGAAGCTCACTAAGATTAATTAAAAATAGCTGTCGCAAATTATTGCGACAGCTTTTTTTTATGCTTTAGTAAAAAACAAGACTAATAGTTTTAACTACTAGTCTTGTTTTGATTAGAACTTAAGATTTAAAACATCATCCATATCATATAAGCCTGCTTCAGAAATATTACCCATATATTCACAAGCTTTTAATGCACCTACTGCAAAAACTTCTCTTGAGATGGCTTTGTGAGTTAGTTCAATAACTTCTCCAGCGCCAGCAAAAATAACTTCATGATCACCAACAATTCCGCCACCTCTAACAGCATGTATCCCGATTTCTTTATGCTCTCTTTTAGCAATTCCTTCTCTTCCATGAACAAACTTAGTTTCTTCACTGATTGATTCTTTTATAGTATCTGCTAAAAGAACAGCCGTACCAGATGGCGAGTCTAATTTCTGATTATGATGTTTTTCAACTATTTCTATGTCATAGTTATTATATAAAAATGGAGTTATTTTTCTTAATAGATTATTAATAAGGTTTATACCCACACTCATATTACCTGAGCGGAAAAGAGGAATTAAATTTGATGTTTCATCTATTAAATTCAAATCTTCTTGAGTAAAACCTGTAGAACATATTACAATAGGTTTTTTTGTTTTTTTAGAAAAGTCTAATAAACTTTTTAAAGCAGCTGCAGAAGAGAAATCTAATAGTACATCATAATCTTCAGTACATTCCTCTAAAGAGGTGAATACAGGATAATCTAGTTCATTAGATTTGAACCTATCAATTCCAGCAACAATCTTTAAAGTATTAAAGTTTAGAGCGGTAGAAGATATAACTTTACCCATTCTACCTGAACAACCATGTAATAAAACTTTAATCATAATCTTCCTCCTATTTCATTAGTTTGTATTTTAATAATACATTTATAAGTGTGTTTTTATTGATGTCTTCCATTTCATAAAGAGGAAGTCTTAAATCTCCAACATTCATATTCATTAAATTTAAAGCTGTTTTTACTGGAATAGGATTTGTTTCAATAAAAAGAGTATTAATTAATTCTAAATATTCAAGTTGAAGGTTCATTGAAGCATTAACATTACCGTCAAAATAGTTGGTACAAATGTCGTGAATTACTTTAGGGATAATATTTGATGCTACGGAAATGACACCTTTCCCCCCTAGAGATAATATAGGAACAATTTGATCATCATTTCCTGAGTAAATATCGATTTTGTCTTTTAGCTTTGAGGCAATTAGAGCAATTTGGCTTATATCACCAGATGCTTCCTTAACTGCCTTGATATTGTCAAGTTCACTTAGTGCTTCTAAAGATTTTGGAGTAATGTTCATACCTGTTCTTGATGGAACATTGTAAACAACTATTGGAATGGATACCTCATCATTTATAGCTTTAAAATGATGATAGAGTCCTTTTAGAGAAGTTTTGTTATAATAAGGATTAATTATAAGAAGACCATCTACTCCAATTGATTCAGCCCATTTACTAATGTGTATAGAAGTTTTTGTGCTGTTGGTACCTGTACCAGCTATAACTGGTATACGCCCATTTACAGTATCTACTGTGAATTTTATAGCATCTTTTTTTTCACTTTCGCTCATAGTTGATGCTTCCCCAGTAGTTCCACATATTATTATGGCATCTGTTCCTTCAGAAATCTGCCATTCTATTAGTTCTCTTAACTTATGAAAATTTACCCCTGATTCATTAAATGGAGTAACAAGAGCAACGCCTGCACCTGTAAAAATAGACATAAATTAAACCTCCGATTTTATTTTTCTTTTGATATAATTAATTCTGCTATTTGAATAGCGTTTAAAGCAGCTCCTTTTCTTATATTATCAGCAACTACCCATAAGTTTAATCCGTTGTCTATGGAGAAATCTCGTCTTATTCTTCCAACATAAACATCATCTTTGCCACTGATTTCTAAAGCCGTAGGATATTGTAACTCTCTAATATTATCATATACAGTTATTCCTGTTGAGTTGCTTAATAAAGAAAATATATCTTCTATTTCAAATTCATTTTCAAGTTCAACGTTTATACTTTCTGAATGAGAATTTAAAACAGGAACTCTTACTGTGGTTGCAGTGATTTTTAAATCTTGATTATGCATTATTTTTTTAGTTTCTTCAATCATCTTAATTTCCTCTTTAGTGTATCCATTATCTGTGAATACATCTATATGAGGAAGTACATTACCTGCTATAGGATAAGGGAATTTCTTTGGAGATTCACCTTTTAATCCATCTTCTAAATCCTTAATTCCTTGTATTCCTGCACCAGAAACTGCTTGATAGGTTGAATAAATAATTCTTTTTATTCCATATTTATCGTAAAGAGGCTTTAAAGCCACAACTGCTTGAATTGTTGAACAGTTAGGATTTGCTATTATTCCTTTGTTCCAATCTATATCTTCTGGATTTACCTCAGGTACTACTAGTGGCACCTCAGGATTCATTCTCCATGCACTTGAATTATCAATTACTACAGCTCCGTATTTAGAGAAAATTGGAGCAAACTCTAATGAAGTGTCTCCACCAGCTGAAAATAGAGCGAAGTCTATTTTTTTGCCTTTAATATTTTCTTCTCTTGTAGCTTCTACAAGGATATCTTGTCCTTTAAATTTTAATGCTTTACCCTCACTTCTTTCAGAAGCAAACAAGTAAAGTTCTTTCACTGGAAAGTTCCTCTCTTGAAGAATTTCTAAAAACTTTCTGCCTACGTTTCCAGTAGCCCCAACTATTGCCACGTTATACAAAATAATCCCCTCCTAAAAATAAATAAAATGACTTTACTAATCATTATAATCCTAATATAGAGAAAAGTATATTAAATATCAAGGTTTTTGAATAAATAATAGCAATGATATGAATAATTTTTGTCTCATAAAGAAAAAATATAAAGTGAAATACTTTTTATAGGGGGTTAATTATGAGTAAAACACCTTTGAAAAAAATAATAAAGTCAAAGATTAAAAACAATAAAGAATTAACTGATGTAGAAAAATTGAGAGAAAAACTAAAATATGAAATTGCAGAAGAACTAGGTTTAAAAGATAAGGTAGATGAATTTGGATGGGGAGGACTTACAGCAGAGGAGACAGGAAGAATAGGTGGAATTATGACAAAACGTAAAAAAACTCTTAAAATCCCAAGTAATGATGAAATATTAGGTAGAAAATAGGTTGACTTATTCAACTTAAATCTATAATATATTTTAGTAAGATTTACTGTGGGGGAACTATATTATGGAATGTTATAAAGATTTGTCTTATCTATATGATAAACTCATATATGATGATATAAATTATAAAGAAATATCAAACTACATAATTAATAAATATAAACAATATTCTAGTGATAATTTATTGTATTTGGATTTAGCTTGTGGTACAGGTAATATATCAGTTCATTTAGCTAGGTATTTTAAAGATACCTTTTTGGTAGACTTATCTGAAGATATGCTTATTGAAGCTAGTGATAAGATGAGGAAAGAAAAAATTAAGTTTAAAATTTTATGCCAAGATATGACTGAGTTAAATCTAAATAGGAAGTTTAATTTAATTACTTGCGTATTGGATTCGACTAACTATATATTAGAAAAAAATGAGTTAATAAGTTATTTTACAGGAGTATACAATCACTTAGATAATGGAGGAGTATTTATCTTTGATATTAATTCATCTTATAAAATTAAGACGATATTAGGAGATAACATATACTCTTATAATACTGAAGAGATATTTTATACTTGGGAAAACTCTCTAGAAGATGATATTGTTGATATGTATTTAACCTTTTTTGTAAAAGAGGGGGAACTATATAGAAGGTTTGAGGAACATCATACAGAAAGAGCTTATGATGAGAAGGAACTAGAGAGTATACTTAGAGATTCAGGTTTTGAGATCATGGAGAAACATGATGGATATAGTGATGAGCCTGTAAGTGAAAAAAGTGAAAGAATAGTTTATATTGTTAGAAAATAGGAGGATTAACATGGAAGATAGAATTATAAGAGCTACCGCTAAAGGTGGCATGATAAGAATAATTGCTGGAGAAACTACAAAGCTTGTTAGTGAAGGTTCAAGATTACATGAGTGTACTCCTACAGCAGCATCGGCCTTAGGAAGAATGCTTAGTGCTGGAGCCCTTATGGGAACTATGTTAAAGTCAGATAAAGAAGTATTGACAATTCAAATAAAAGGCGGTGGAGAAGCTAAAGGCGTTACTGTTACTGCATATAACGATGGCAGTGTTAAAGGATTTATTGGAAATCCTTTTGTTAATCCACTTTTAAAAGCTAATGGAAAATTAGATGTAGGTGGAGCCATAGGAACTAATGGAAATTTGACAGTTATAAAAGATTTAGGACTTAAAGATCCTTATATAGGACAAGTTCCTATAGCTACAGGAGAGATTGCAGAAGACTTATCATATTACTTTACAGTTTCAGAGCAAACTCCATCAGCAGTTGCCTTAGGAGTTCTTGTAGATGTGGATTATAGTATAAAAGCTGCTGGAGGATTTATAATTCAGATGATGCCAGGAGCAGATGAGTTTTTAGCAGATATACTTATGTATAGATTAGAAGAAACACCTTCTGTAACTACAATGATGACTCAAGGAAAAACTATAGAAGATATAATCAAATATATATTTGAAGATATGGACTTAGTTATTCACGAAACACTACATCCTAAGTACAATTGTAATTGTTCTAGAGAGCGTATGGAAAAAGCTTTAATAAGTATAGGTAGAAAAGATTTAACTGAAATATATGAAGAAGGAAAAGAAGAAGAAATTATATGTCACTTCTGTAATACTTCATATAAGTTTACTAATGAAGAGGTTGGGGAACTATTAAAGAGAATATAATCAAAAAGCCAGAAGAAAACAATACAAGCATTGTTTTCTTCTGGCTTTAATTATTTATGAAGAATAAAAAATCCTATGCTAAAATTCCTAGCATAGGATTCTAATTGGAGGCACCATCCGGATTTGAACCGGAGATAAAGGTTTTGCAGACCTCTGCCTTACCGCTTGGCTATGGCGCCATAAAAACAACTACAAAGCTATTATATGCACTTCAAATTACATTGTCAACAAAAACTATAAAAAAATAGAATAAACTTAAAAAAATATTAATATAAATTACAAAATAATCAAGAAGAAGGATGCGAGTTGGAGTTAGCAAAAATATTGATTTTATCTATAATAGGAGAGGCTATTTGGGAGACACTTAAGATGTTTTGGCAAGAAGGGAAGATATCTAAAGATAGAATAGGAGCTTTGGTTGTCTGTATAATCATTGTATGGAGTACTGATTTAGATATCATGACAACCATAGGAATTCCAGTTAAGTTTAAAGTAATAGGTATATTGTTAACTGGAATACTGATAAGCAGAGGTTCTAATTTTATTCACGATCTATTTAGTTCAGTAAATAACATAAGTAAAAAGTAAATATAAATAATAAAAGTTGGGAAAGGAAACTTATCCCAACTTTTATTTTATAACATAAAATTATATTCAACAAAAATGTTCTTTATACGTACTATATTATAGAAATTAGTATAAAGTGAAAATTGATCCTCTATCTACTAATGGTCCATTATATAAATATACTGGTTCAACTTGATGTTTTGTTAAAAACTTCTTGATTTCATTACCTTGAGGGTGAAAATCTAAATTGCCATAGAAAGCTAATTTATTTTCTTCAATTAGTCCAGTACAACCGCCTATAAAACCGTAATCCAATCCTGGAAGTTCTATATTTCCTGGATTTATGAGAAGTATGTCAAGGTCATAAGATGATAGTTTGTTATATATCCCTTTATCAGATGTAATAAGAGCTCTTTCGTTAACTATAACTGTAGAACATTTTGTATAACCTTGATTAACATTAATATTTATTTTATTTTTGGCTAAGTCTAGAAGTTTTTTATCAGAGTTATCTAAAGTATGGATAAAAAAGTTTTTCATAAACAAACAGTTTAAATGGATATTAAAAGGATAGTTAGATTTAAGAGAGTTTGTTGAATATTCAAAAGAAACATCCAAGTTATTGATTTCATCTATAAAACTTTTATCTATGTCTTTGCTTACAATTAATGAAATATCTTGTTCATTAATTAAGGTTAGTTGTATATCTGGATGTCCATTTATGGCAGGATATAAATTGGTATGTTTAGGCACCAGTATAATTTTATCAACATATTTAGATAAATTTTTATGTTCTTCTACAGAGATTCTATAGTCGACAAAAGCTAGCTTCATAATACTCACTTCCTTATTTGGTAGTCAATTAAAGAATAATATTTTTGAAGTAAATATGCAACAGTATTGTCGATAAATGAAAATTTATTTACTGTATATGCTACAAAAATTTATACATACTATATGTAAGAAGGGAGTGAAATTCATGCTTGTTCTTTCTTTAGCATATGATGGTGAAATGAATTTTATTCAAGATATACAAGAAGTTAGAGCCCTTTTTAAAGAAAAAAATATTAAAATAGGTGTTTCTGAGAGTCTAGAGGGAAATACACATTTTATAAAAGTGTTTTGCGATGAAGAAAATAATGATAAGATAAAAAGCATTGTTCATTTATATATGAGTAATATACTTTATAAATTAGTGGTAGATACCTATAAAAGTAAGGCTTTATTTGAATATTTAACAGATACTTTTTTCTTTTTAAAACATGACGAAATACTTGAAGTAGAAGATAGAATAATGAAAACCCTAAAAGGTGAAGAGATGATAAGGGATGAAAATTCTATATATTGCTGTAATAGAATCAATAATGTAGTTGAGAAAATTAGAGCTTGTATGGAAGAAAATAATAACATCAATATTAATGGATTTATAACTTTTAGAATGAAAGAAATAGCACAAGATATTGAGAGTGTTATAGATAAAATAGTTGAGAAGTATTTAGTTGAAAAAGAGTATAAAGAGTTTATAAAACTTTTAAAATATTTTGTGGATATACAAGAAAGTAAAATAGAAGAAATAAACTTAGTAATAGAAGGAGAAGGTTCATACAAGATTAGAGATGCGTATGGGAATGATATATATTATGACTTTTTAAAAGAAATAGGAGATTTGAAAGTTGGAAGTAAAGTTAATATGGAAGACGTAATTATCAGTGGGCTCATTACAAACTCTCCTAAAAGAATCATAATTCATAAACAAGAAAATTGTTCAAACAAAGAATTTATTGATACAATAGTAAATGTATTTGGAGAACGAGTATCTTATTGTGATAAATGCTCTGTATGTGTTTCAAGTAAAATAAAAATATAAACAATAAAAAACCTTGACAAAACAAAAATATCATAATATAATTTGTTAAGTAAAGAAGAAACAGCCGTTTCTCACCTTACAGCATTGCTAGTTAGGTTATTTATCCCGTAAATATTTTTGTTTGGATAAAAAGGACGGCTATCAAGTCGTCCTTTTATTGTGTTTAGGGATGTATTATCGGAGGTGAATAATATTAATAAAAATTTTGCTGTTAATGAAGAAATAAGAGATAGAGAAATTAGAGTTATTGCAGATGATGGTGAACAACTTGGCGTAATAGCTACTAAAGAAGCTCTAAGGATTGCAGAAGAAAAGGAATTGGATTTAGTTATGATATCTCCAGGAGCAAAACCTCCTGTGTGCAAAATCATGGATTATGGCAAGTACATTTACGAACAATCTAAAAAAGACAAAGAAGCAAAAAAGAAGCAAAAAGTTATTAATTTAAAAGAGATAAGAGTTAGTCCTAAAATCGAAGAACACGACGTTTTAATAAAATCTAATAACGCACGTAAGTTCTTGGAAGAAGGGGACAAAGTAAAAATTACCGTTAGATTCAGAGGAAGAGAAGCAGAATATTCACATGTAGGAAGAAAGATTTTAGATAATTTTTATTCAAGATTAGAAGACTTATGTGTGATAGAAAAAGCAGCAAAGTTAGAAGGGCGTAATATGATAATGATTTTAGCGCCTAAAAAAGCTTAACTTGAGAGGAGGATTTTATCATGCCAAAAATGAAAACTCATAGAGGTGCAGCAAAGAGATTTAGAAAGACTGGAACTGGAAAACTTAAGAGAGCTAAAGCTTTTAAAAGCCATATCTTAACTAAGAAAAGTTCAAAGAGAAAAAGAAACTTAAGAAAAGCTGCATATGTGTCAACAACACAAGAAAAAGCAATGAAGAAATTATTACCATATCTATAATAGAGTAGATCGTAGGAGGTTAAGAACATGGCAAGAGTTAAAAGAGCTGTCAATGCTCGTAAGAATCATAAGAAAGTCTTAAAACTTGCAAAAGGTTATTATGGTGGAAAAAGTAGATTATTTAGAACAGCTAATGAAACAGTTATAAGAGCATTAAGAAATGCTTACGTTGGTAGAAGATTAAAGAAGAGAGATTTTAGAAGACTTTGGATAGCAAGAATAAATGCTGCTACAAGAATAAATGGTCTTTCTTATTCAAAATTCATGAACGGAATAAAGTTAGCTGGTATTGATATAAATAGAAAAATGTTATCAGAAATCGCAATTAATGATCCTAAAGCATTTACTGAATTAGTAGAAGTTGCTAAAAGTCAAATAAATGCATAACAAAAGAATGTGACTTAGGTCGCATTTTTTTGTTATGTAGGTTTTTTAGAATTAACTTTTTGGTTTTGGAAATAATATTATTTGAGGTGCTTAAAATGTATTATAAATTAACGAGCAAGATTAAATTGAATGCTGTTCAGGTTCTTGTATTAGGTTTTTTTACAGTTATATTTATTGGAGGTATGATTTTATCACTTCCAATAAGTTCAGCAAGTGGAAACAAGACAAGTATTATAGATTCAATATTTACTGCAACAACATCTGTATGTGTAACTGGATTAGTGACGGTGGATACTGGAACTCATTGGAGCTATTTTGGAAAAACTGTAATAATGATTTTAATTGAAATTGGTGGTCTAGGGTTTATGTCTTTTGCAACTTTTGCAGCTATATTAATAGGAAAAAAGATAACATTAAAAGAAAGACTTTTGATGCAAGAAGCAATGAATACCGTTAATTTTCAAGGAATGGTTAAATTAATAAAATATATTTTTAGTTTTACATTTTTAATACAACTAATAGGAGCAATTATACTCTCAACTCAATTTATACCTGAGTATGGACTAAAAAAAGGGGCTTATTTTGGATTGTTTCATTCTGTGTCAGCCTTTTGTAATGCTGGGATTGATATAATAGGAGATTTTAAGTCTCTTACAGAATATACAAGCAATCCTGTTATTATTATGACCATTAGTTTTTTAATAATAATAGGAGGTCTTGGTTTTACTGTATGGTCTGAAATATATAATATTAGATCTCTAAAGAAATTTTCAACACATTCAAAAATGGTTGTATTAGTTACATTATCTTTGTTAATAAGTGGAACAATATTAATGTTTATATTTGAATTTAATAATCCTGGAACTATTAAGGATTTTTCACTTGGAGATAAGATATTGAATTCTTGGTTTGCAGCTGTATCACCTAGAACAGCTGGATTTAATTCCGTATCAACTTCTGATATGAGTGCTGCTGGGGAGTTTTTGACGATAATATTAATGTTTATTGGGGGATCACCAGGATCTACAGCTGGAGGTATAAAAACAACTACTTTTGGTGTGTTGGTTTTAACTTTCATATGTATCATAAGAGGAAGAGAAGATACAGAAGTATTTGGAAAAAGATTTTCTAAAGATTTAGTTTATAAAGCTTTTGCAGTTTTCTTTATTGGATTTACTATTGTAGTTGCAGGAACTATGATTTTATCAATAACAGAACCTTCAGCAGCCTTTGATTACATATTATATGAAGTTACCTCTGCTTTTGGAACTGTAGGTCTTACTATGGGGCTGACACCAAGCTTGTCATGGATGGGTAAAATAGTTATAATTATCATCATGTATATAGGTAGGGTAGGACCTATGACGGTAGCATTAGCTTTAGCAAGCGGTAAAGCAAAACGTGCTATAAAGTATCCAGAGGATAAAATTTTAATCGGGTAGAGGTGTATTATAATGAGTAATAAGCAGTTTTTGGTAATAGGACTTGGAAGATTCGGCAGTGCAGTAGCAAAAACATTATTTACAATGGGACATGATGTTTTGGCTATAGATATTGATGAAGATATAGTACAGGAGATATCAGATCATGTTACGCATGCAATTCAACTAGATGCTACTGATGAAAGTGCACTTAAAACTATTGGAATTAATAATTTTGATGTAGCTGTAGTTACAATAGGATCAAATATTCAAGCTAGCGTGATGATAACCCTTGTGCTTAAGGAATTAGGTATAAAGTTTATAGTTTGTAAGGGAGACAGTGACTTACATGCCAAGGTTTTATATAAAATAGGTGCAGATAGGGTTATTCAGCCGGAGAAAGACATGGGTACTAGAGTTGCGCATAATTTAGCGTCATCTAATATTTTAGATTATATTGAATTATCTCCAGAGTACAGCATAATTGAAATTGAAGCTCCTAGAGAGTGGTTTAATCATACTTTGAAAGAGTTGAATTTAAGAAGTAAATATGGACTTAATGTTATGGCTATTAAGCATAATAGTAAGATTAAAATTTCACTTACAGCTGAGGATGTTATTAAAGAAAATGATATAATTGTAGCTATGGGTTCTTCAGAGGAGTTATCAAGACTAGAAAGATTAATATCAAAAATTAAATAATGAGGTGCTAATATTTGATTAAAATAGAAAGCAAAGACAATGCTGTATTTAAAGATGCTAAAAAATTAAAAGCTAAAAAAGAAAGAAAAGCTAGAGGAAGTTTTTTAGTTGAAGGTTTTAGATTTTTATCAGAAGCATTTTATGGAGGCTGTAAGGTAGAATCCATATTTATAATTGAAAAAGAAATGAACAAATTATATGAATATATAAATGAAGAAAAGTTAGTTGATACCAAAGTGTATGGAATAAGTGAAAATCTGTTATCAGAATTAAGTGATACAGAAACTCCTCAAGGAGTAGTAGCAATTGTTAGTATTAATAATATAAAAAATGTAAATAATATTGATAACTTTTATATTTTATGTGATATGGTTCAAGATCCAGGAAATCTTGGTACAATAATAAGAACTTCACATGCTGCTGGAGCGTCTGGAGTTATATTAACAAAAGGGACAGTGGATCCATATAATAGTAAGACCTTAAGAGCTACCATGGGATCCATATTTCATATACCTATTATTGAAGATAATGAACTTGAGTTTATTAAAGAACTTAAAGAAAAAGGATACTCTGTTTTAGCTGCATCTTTAGAAGGAGAAAATAACTTCTTTGAAGAAGATTTAACTAATAATCTAGTTATTTGTGTAGGTAATGAAGGTAATGGACTAAGTGATTACATATACTCATTATCAGATATAAAGGTTAAGATACCTATGCCAGGAAATGCAGAATCTTTAAATGTTTCTACAGCAGCTGGAATTATGATTTATGAGAGAGTTAGACAAAAAAGCCTTATAAATAATAAAATAAGCTAAAAGTATTGTATTTTATTAAAATAATGGTTATAATTCTAAATGTAACTTTATATGGAAAGACTGTGAATGAGAAAGTAGATTTGAAAATCTTTTTAAGGGAGAGAAGGTCATAGACTGAGAGCCTTCTTATAAGAGTTCATTTTGAAGTTCCCTCAGGAGTCCTAATGGTGAAATTTTAGTAGCTGTTAGCGGGAAACCGTTATTTGAATTAAGTGAGCTTAGGCTAATTAGGGTGGTACCACGGATACCCCGTCCCTTTATTTGGGACGGGGATTTTTTATTTATTTTTAAAGATAAAGAAAGGAGATTTTAATTATGAAAGATAAGCTAATTGAAATAAAGGAAGCAGCATTATCTGAACTTAAGAACATTAATGTTTCTCAAGAGATGGAAACACTTAGAGTAAAATATCTAGGTAAAAAAGGAGAGTTAACTGGAATATTAAGAGGTATGGGAGGATTATCAGCTGAAGAAAGACCTCTTATAGGAAAACTTGCAAATGAGGTTAGAGCTGAGATTGAAGCTAAGATAGATGAGATCTTAACTGTAATTAAAGAAAAAGAAAAAAATGCAAAACTTGAAAGTGAAGTTATAGATATAACAATGCCTGGAAAGAAAGCAGTAATAGGAAAAAGACATCCGTTAGATTTAACTTTAGAATCTATGAAGGAAATTTTTATATCTATGGGATTCACTATAGAAGATGGTCCAGAAGTTGAACTTGATTATTATAACTTTGAGGCTTTAAATATACCTAAAAATCATCCAGCTAGAAGTGAACAAGATACTTTCTACATTAATGATTCTTTAGTGCTTAGAACTCAAACTTCACCAGTTCAAATAAGAGTAATGGAGAAACAAACTCCTCCAATTAAGATGATATCACCTGGTAAAGTTTATAGAAGTGATGCAGTTGATGCTACTCACTCACCAATCTTCTATCAAATGGAAGGCTTAGTTATAGATAAGGGGATTACTTTTGCAGACCTTAAGGGAACTTTAGAATTATTTGCAAAGAAGATGTTTGGAGATAAGGTTCAAACTAAGTTTAGACCTCATCACTTCCCATTTACTGAACCATCAGCTGAAATGGATGCAACTTGCTTTGTTTGTCAAGGAGAAGGATGCAGAGTATGTAAGGGTTCTGGTTGGATAGAATTACTTGGTTGTGGTATGGTTCATCCAGATGTTTTAAGGAATTGTGGAATAGACCCAGAGGTTTACAGCGGATTTGCTTTTGGATTTGGTGTAGATAGAATGGTTATGCTTAAGTATGGAATAGATGATATAAGGCTTCTATATGAAAGTGATATGAGATTTTTAAATCAATTCTAATTTAGAAAGGAGTAGTTTTAATGAAAGTACCAGTTTATTGGCTAAAGGATTATATAAATATTGATATAGATGGAAAAGAACTTGGAGATAGATTAACTTTATCAGGTTCAAAAGTTGAGGAAGTTATAGTTTCAGGTGATGAAATTAAAAATGTAGTTACAGGAAAACTAGTTAAGATAGAACCACATCCAGATGCAGAAAAGTTAGTTATATGCCAACTTGATGTAGCACAAGGAGAAGAAGTTCAAATAGTTACAGGAGCTAAAAATATGAAGGAAGGAGATGTTGTTCCAGTTGCACTTCATGGAGCAATACTTCCTAACGATTTAAAGATAAAAAAAGGTAAACTTAGAGGAGTTGTTTCTAATGGAATGATGTGCTCTGAGGAAGAACTGGGAATAGCAGGAGATAAAGAAGTTCATGGACTTATGATATTAGATCCAGCTACACCACTTGGAAAAGATATAAAAGAAGTTCTAGGGTTAAACAAAGAAACTATAGACTTTGAAATAACTTCAAATAGACCTGATTGTTTAAGTGTTATAGGTATAGCTAGAGAAACTTCTGCAACTTTAGGTAGAGATTTTTCTATGCCTAATTTATCTTATACTTCAACTAGTAACAAGAATATTGAAGATGAACTAAAAGTAACTATTAATGACTCTTTATGTAAGAGATATTTAGCAAGAGGAGTTAAAAATGTTAAGATAGCACAATCACCAGCTTGGATGCAAGAAAGACTTTTAGATGCAGGTGTTAGGCCTATAAATAACATAGTTGATATAACAAACTTCGTGATGCTTGAGCTTGGTCAACCAATGCATGCTTTTGATAAAAGACAGATATCAAGTGGTCATATTGTTATAGAAAGAGCAAAAGAGGGTGAAAAGTTCACAACTCTTGATGAGATAGAAAGAAACCTTGATAACTCTATGCTTTGTATTAAAGATGGAGAAACTACAGTAGCACTTGCTGGAATCATGGGTGGGTTAGACTCAGAAATAAAAGAAGATACTACTGAAGTTATATTCGAGTTTGCAAACTTTGATGGAACGAATATAAGAGTTAACTCTAAAAAACTTAACTTAAGGACAGAAGCATCTTCAAGATTTGAAAAAGACATAGATCCAAACCTAACATTACTTGCAGCAGATAGAGCTTGTACATTAGTACAAGAACTTGGATGTGGAGATGTTATGGAAGGAACTTTAGATGTTTATCCAGAGAAGAAAGAAAGTCATGAAATGAAAGTTTCTGTAACTTGGGTTAACAAGTTTTTAGGTACCTGTATACCTGCAGAAGATATGAAGACTTACTTAGACAGACTTGAACTAAAAACTACTGTAAGTGGAGATGACCTTGTAATTACAGTACCAACTTTTAGAATAGATGTTCATATTAAAGAAGATATAGCAGAAGAAATAGCAAGAATATATGGATACAACAAGGTACCAACAACTATAAGCACAAGTACTACAGATAGAGAACCAAAGTACAGAAAAGAAAGATTAGATGATCTTCTTATTGAAACATTATTATCTTCAGGAGTGAATCAATCAATAAGTTATTCTTTTGTATCTCCAAAGGTATTTGATGAGATTAACTTACCTAAGGATAGTGTGCTTAGAAATGCAGTTAAGATAAAGAATCCACTAGGTGAAGACTACAGTATTATGAGAACAACTACTGTACCATCAATGATGGAATCTTTAAAGAGAAACTACACTAGAAACAATGACTATGTAAGATTATTTGAAATAGGAAGAACTTATTTACCTAATGAAGATGAAAATGCACTTCCAAAAGAGAACAACATACTAACTATAGGTATGTATGGTGATTGTGACTATTTAGATCTTAAGGGTGTAGTTGAAAACATCTTAGATGCTTTAGGAATAACTAAGATATCTTTAGAAAGAGAAAAAGATAATGTTTGTTATCATCCTGGTAAAACAGCTGCTTTAATGGTTGGAAAACAAAAAGCTGGAGTATTTGGAGAAATACATCCTGACCTTTTAGATAACTATGGAATTGATACTTTAGGATATTTAGCTGAACTTAACTTAGATGTTTTATATGAAGCTTCAAATACAATAAAAGCGTATAAACCATTACCAAAGTTCCCAGCAGTGACTAGAGATATAGCAATTTTAGTTGATGATGAAGTTTTAGTTGGAGATATTGAAAGCACTATAGTAAAAGCTGGCGGAAGTTTAGTTGAAAAGGTAAGTTTATTTGATGTATACAAAGGTAAGCAAACACCAGAAGGTAAAAAGAGCATAGCTTATGCAATTGCATATAGAGATGAAAATAAAACTTTAACTGATAAAGAAGTTAACAAGGTTCATGATAAGATTTTAAGAAGCTTAGAGTACAAACTTGGAGCTCAACTTAGATAATATCGAAAAAAGACTAAACTATTGATGTAGTTTGGTCTTTTTTTATAAACATTGAAGTCAATTAATAGAAAACTGTGGTGTAAAAAAGGTTACGAACCTAGTTCTACTTTATTCACAGGAAGAAATGTTTGTGTTAAAATTAAGTAAAGACAAATAAGCTAGAGGTGAAATATGAGTTCGGTTGTAGTTAAAGTTAATGGTATAGAGTATAATTTAAAGGGTAGAGAAAATGAAGAATATTTAAAAGGTATTGCAGAATATATAGATAGTAAAATACAAGAACTGTGTGAAAAAAATCCAAAACTTAGTTATTCGGCGGCAACTGTGCTAGCTGGAATAAATGTAGCTGATGAACTTTTTAAAAGTGACTTACAATGTGAAAAATTAGAGAAAGAGTGTAAAGGTCTAAAAGAGAACTACAAGAAATTAGAAGAAGAGTTTAATATTAAGGTTAAAGAAATAGAAACTTTAAATGAGAAATTAAAGGAAATAGAAAACACAAATTCTGAAGATTTAATTAAAGAAGTAGAAGATTATAAAAGTCAGTTAGACATAATGGAAGAGCAATACAAAAAGACAAAAGAACAAAACAAAACATTGATGAGTAGAAATAAGGAAGTTAATTTTCAATTGAATAATTATAAATATAAAGTACTTGATTTAGAAAAAAAATATATGGATATTAATTTTAAGCTTGCAAGAGAAAAAAGTGGGCAAAATATATTATTAAATACTAAAAAACATAGATAAATTAAGGAGTTTAGGATACTCCTTTTTTGTCGCATGGGTTAGGCTAATATGTATTGAACATGTACTCACAAGAAGTGCAACGCTTAAAGTATACAAATATGATAGTTTAAACATCAGAAAAACCACAGGAGAGATGAAGAATGAATAAAATAGAACTATTAGCTCCAGCAGGAAGTATGGAAAGTTTATATGCTGCCATAAATAACGGAGCCGATGCTGTATATCTTGGGGGAGATAAATTCTCTGCAAGGGCATATGCATCGAATTTTGATAAAGAGAATATGGAGAAGGCAGTAGACTATGCTCATCTATATGGTGTGAAGATATATGTTACAATAAATACTCTAATAAAAGAAGAGGAAATGAATTCTCTCTTAGAATATACGAAGGACCTATATAAAATGGGGATTGATGGTGTTATACTTCAGGATTTAGGAGCCTATAGAAACTTAAAAAGGCTAATTCCTGATTTAGAGATACATGGATCAACTCAAATGACAGTACATAATCCAGAAGGGGCACTATTCTTAACTGAAAAAGGTTTTAAGAGAATAGTGTTATCAAGAGAACTATCATTAGATGAAATTGAGTATATATCTAAAGATATGGGCATAGAAACTGAGATATTTGTTCATGGAGCCTTATGCGTGTGTTATTCAGGCATGTGTCTCATGAGTTCCATGATTGGAGGAAGAAGTGGCAATAGAGGAAGATGTGCTCAAAGTTGTAGACTTCCTTATACCCTAAAATCAATAAATGGTGGAAAAGAGTTTAAAGGATATTTATTAAGCCCTAAGGACATATGCACAGTTGATGATGTTAAAGAGATATTAAAAACTGGGACTTCTTCATTAAAAATAGAAGGAAGAATGAAGAGGGCAGAGTATGTTGCAGGAGTTGTGTCTGAGTATAGAAAAGCCATTGATGGTAACAAAAATAAAAATGGTGAAAAGCAATTAATGAAGCTTTTTAATAGGGAAGGTTTTTCAAAAGCATATCTTTACAAAAATGAAGGTAAAGATATGATGGCTTATAAATATCCTAAAAATACAGGAGTTTTTGTAGGTAAAGTTGTTGAGAATTCACTTGTCTTATTAGATGATGATATTTCTCTTAAGGATGGGATAAGAATAGGTGAAGGTGGGTTTACTGTTGCTAAGATATTACTTGATGGAAAAGAAGTTGAGAAAGCAAGTAAAGGAGACAAAGTAAAGTTAATCCCAAATCAATATAAAAAAGGTGATATTCTTTATAAAACCTCTGATAACTTATTGCTTAAGAGTTTACAATCAACCTACAACAGCATTTATGATAGAAAGGTTGATATATCTTGTGATGTTGAATTCAACTTACATGGGCCTATCATATTAAGAACTAGGTATATGGGAGAAAACTTTGAGGTCTATGGAGAAAATGTTGAAATAGCTAAAAACAAACCTTTATCTAAAGAAAGAATTCAAGAATCCTTAATGAAATCAGGAGAAACTGCCTTTAAGATAACTAAAGTAGAGTTTAAATCCTATGAAGAAGGCTTTTTGCCAGTATCATCATTAAATAATGTTAGAAGATTGCTTATAGAAAAGATTGAAGAAAATGTGAAGCTTAGATATAAAAAAGATATCAAGATATCAGATAAACATGAAAAACAAGAGGTTTTAGATGTTGATGGGCCTAATTTACTTTTCATAGCTAACACTAAGGCCCAACTAAAGGCCCTAATTGATGAAAAGGCCCACGATATAGGCATCAGTATTTACAACAAAAACATCTCAGGGATAAGACTTAAGGACTTAGATGGTCTTGATGGGCCTAACTTATATTTAAAGGTACCTAATATAATAAAACAGGAATATAATGTTTTAGTTAAAGAGATTGAGGAAAATCTACATAGATTTAAAGGGATAATTACATCTAATTTAGGAATAATAAAGAGATTTCAAAACAGAATATTAATAATAAGTGATTATAAGAGCAACATATTTAATTCTTCAGTGGTGAAATTCTTTAAAGAAAATAATGTATATCCATATTTAAGCCAAGAATTAAATAGAAAAGAAATCATGAATATACTATCTAAAGAAAAAAATCTAGGTATGTGTGTTTATGGTAAAACAGAATCTATGATATCAGAATATTGTCCAGTAGGAAGCACAGTTGGAGGAAAATGTTCGAGTAAAGAATGTTCTGCCCCATGTGTAAATGATGAATTTATGCTTGTTGATAGAATGAATAAGGACTTTAGAGTGTTAACAGATAAATTCTGTAGGGCCTATATATATAATTCCTCCCCTATTAATTTAATTGATGAAATGGAAGAACTTAAGGAAAAAGGTGTTTCAAGTTTTAGATTTGATTTCATTGATGAAGGGGAAGAAGAAGTTAAGGAAATATTAAATTATTTAAAAGATAAGACTCCTTTAAAAAGTAAAGAATATACCAAAGGTCATTATAGAAGAGGAGTAGAATAAAGGAGAAATTAATGAAAGAACGATCTATAAAGATATTAGAATTTCATAAAATAAAAGAACTTGTAAAAGAATATGCAATAACAGCTGGTGCTAAAGAATTAATAGAAGAGTTAAAGCCTTATGATAATGTTTATGAAATTAAAGAACATATACAAGAAACAAGAGAAGCATTAAATTTACTTATGACTAAGGGAAATCCTCCTTTTGAAGGGTTTTATGATGTTAGAGATGGTGTATCTAGAGCGTTAAAGGGAGGTACTTTAAATGCTCTTCAATTGCTTAGAATAGGGAATATGTTAAGATCTTCAAGAAAGTTTCTTGATTATATAAAGAGAAAAGAAGAGGAAGAAGATCATAAGATTATTGAAGAAATATGTGAAGGAATCACTCCTCTAAGAAAACTAGAAGAAAGCATAGAAATTGCTATAGTTGGTGAAGATGAGATATCAGATAGAGCCAGTAGCACTTTAAGTAATATCAGAAGATCTTTAAAAGAAAAAAACTCTTCCGTTAGAGAAAGAATAGGAGGAATAATAAGAGATAACTCTAAGTTCCTTCAAGATAACTTATATAGTGTAAGAGGGGATAGATATGTTATTCCTGTAAAATCTGAACATAAAGGGCAAGTACCTGGTCTTGTTCATGATCAGAGTTCATCAGGTGCAACATTATTTATTGAACCTATGAGTTTAGTTAATCTAAATAATGAAATTAAAGAACTTATGCTAAAGGAAAAGGCAGAAATAGAAAGAATATTAGCTGCTTTATCTAAGGGAGTCTATAACAATAAAGATGAAGTAAAGAGAAATCTAGATATATTAATTGAATTAGATTTTATATTTGCTAAAGCTAAATATGGAAGTTCCATAAACGGTGTTGCACCTATAGTAAATACTGATGGTTCATTTCACATCATAGAAGGAAGACATCCGTTAATAAGTTGCAAGATAGTTGTACCATCAACATCATACCTAGGTAAAGAGTTTACATCCTTAATAATAACTGGTCCAAACACAGGTGGAAAAACTGTAACATTAAAAACTATAGGACTTTTACATCTTATGGGTATGAGTGGATTATTAATACCTGCTAGAGATAATTCATCTATAAGTTATTATGAAAATATATTTGCAGATATAGGAGATGAACAAAGTATAGAGCAGAGTTTGTCAACTTTCTCATCTCATATGAAAAATATAGTTGAGATTATGGAAGATGCAAATGAGAACTCCTTAGTACTTTTTGACGAACTTGGAGCAGGAACAGATCCAACTGAAGGTGCTGCTTTAGCTGTATCAATACTTGAGAGTTTGAGAAAAAGAAACTGTAAGATAGTTGCTACAACTCACTACAGTGAACTTAAAGGATATGCGCTTAGAACTATAAATGTAGAAAATGCATCAGTTGAGTTTGATGTTGAAACTCTAAGACCAACTTACAGACTTCTAATAGGAATTCCAGGTAAGTCAAACGCTTTTGAGATATCTAGAAGACTAGGATTAAGTGATAGTGTAATTAAAGATGCAAAAGAGAGTATATCTTCTGAATCACTTCAGTTTGAAGATCTTATACAAAGTCTGCAAGAAAAGAGTATAAAGGCAGAAGAAGATGCTAGAAGAGCAGAAGTTTTAAAAATAGATGCTGAAAAACTTAAAGAAAAGTATAACAACAAGTTAGAATCTTTAGAAAAGATGAGAGAAAATGCTTACTCAGAAGCGAGAAGAGAAGCTAAACAGCTTTTAAGAGATGCTAAAGAAGAAGCTGATGAAATTTTAAAAACTATGAGAGAGCTTGAAAGAGATGGTGTATCTTCTACAAACAGAAGAAGGCTTGAAGAAGAAAGAAGCAAACTTAGAAACAACTTAGATAAGGCTGAAGCTGACTTGAACAAAGAAAAGAAGAAAAAAGGAAAAGAGATAGCTGAAGTTAAACTAGGAATGGAAGCTTTTTTACCTTCTTTAAATCAAAAAGTTGTAATAATATCAATGCCAGACAACAAAGGTGAAGTTAAGGTTGAAGCTGGTATTATGAAGATAAATGTTAAACTTAAAGACTTAGTTATAGCAGAAGGAATAAAAGAAGAAAAGAAAAAGTCATCTAAACAAGTTAATCTAAACTTAAAGTCAGTTAGTTCATCTGTGGACTTAAGAGGGTTAGATGCAGAAGAGGCTTGTTATAATGCAGATAAGTATTTAGATGAAGCTTATATGGCAGGCTTAGGAGAAGTATCCTTAATACATGGAAAAGGTACTGGGGTATTAAGAAAAGCTATAAACGACATGTTAAAGAGACATCCTCATGTAAAAAGTTATAGACTAGGTGAGTATGGTGAAGGTGGAACAGGAGTAACAGTAGTTCAACTGAAGTAAGCACCTTGTTGCGGTAGACGCGTTTCTCAGCGTCAATCTAATCATTCATTTATAAAAAATTTAATGAAACCCTTGAAAAAAGGGTTTCTACAGGAGTAAGGTTAAAAATGATTTTAATGAAACTCTTGAAAAGAAGAGTTTCTACAGGAGTAAAGTGTATGATTTTAGTTAGTGCTTGTTTAGCGGGAGTTAATTGCAGATATGATGGTAAAAATACCTATAAAGAAGAACTTAAAAAACTAATTGAGTCTGGAAAAGTTGTGTTAGTATGTCCAGAACAGTTAGGAGGTCTACAAACGCCAAGAAATCCAGCTGAAATAAGAGGGGATTTAGTGATAGACAATGAAGGGAATGATGTCACAGAACAGTTTACAAAAGGGGCCCATGAAACCATGAAGATAGCAAAACTTATGAATTGTAAGGCAGCTATATTGAAAAAGAATTCTCCTTCCTGTGGATTTGGAGAAGTTTATGATGGTACATTTAGTGGCATAAGGAAAAAAGGTAATGGACTAACTGGTGATATCCTTGATAAACATGGAATAAAGGTTTTTAATGAAGAAAACTTTCGTGAAGCAATAAAAGAATATATTTAAAATAAATGATGGGCCTATCAAGTTAATTTGATAGGCCCATCAAGTTTTTTAAACTCTTATTTCTCTTAGTACATTAATGTGTTCTACATTAGGATCTTCAGTTCCTTGAACATAAAGTCCAGCTCTCTTAAGATCTTTTACATAGTGAACAACTTCTAAAGTTATGATTTCTCCTGGACATAAAACAGGTATTCCAGGTGGATATGCCATTAAAAATTCTGCACTTATTCTTCCTACAGCATCTTCAAGAAGTAAAGTTTCCTTTTTAGAGTTAAATGCAGCTCTAGGATTTACTTTCATCTCTGGGATATCAGGAATATCTAAAAAATCTGGTTTTATGTTACTTTTTTCTGAATGCTCTTTAGAAATTTCTTTTAAAGCAGCTACTAAACTATTTAAAGCTTCTTCAGTATCGCCAAAAGATCCTACAGCAAGAACATTATAAAGGTCTGATAGTTCTACCTGTATATGATATCTTGTAGCTAATATAGTATCTAATTCATAACCTGTTAAACCTAATTCTCTACAATTTACAGTAATCTTAGTTGGGTCAAAGGAAAAAGCACCAGGTTTTCCAAGTATTTCTTCTCCAAAACAATAAAGTCCAGGGATTTTATTTATTTCATCTCTTACTTTTTTGCAACGCTCAACAGTTTTTGCAAGAAGTTCTTTTCCTTCTAAAGCTATTTGTTTTCTTGCACAATCAAGACTTGCCATAAGTATGTATGATGGTGAAGTTGTATGAAGTAAGTTTAAAACTTGTTGAACCCTTTTTGGATTTATAAGTTTACTTTTAACATGTAAAAGTGATCCTTGAGTTAATGAACCTATTATCTTGTGAGTACTTTGTGCACATATATCTGCACCAGCCTTTAATGATGATAAAGGAAGAGAATCATTAAATCCTAAATGAGGCCCATGAGCTTCATCAACTATCAAAGGTATATCATAGCTATGAACAATGTCAGCTATTTTTTTTATGTCAGTAGCAACTCCATAATAAGTTGGATTTATGATTAATACTGCTTTAGCATCAGGATTTTTGCGTAGAGACTCTGCTACAACCTCAGGTGTAACACCATGAGCAACTCCTAACTGTTTATCAAGTTCAGGAGTCATGAATATTGGAACAGCTCCACTTAATATGATTCCTGACGTAACAGATTTATGAACATTACGAGGAATAAGTATTTTGTCCCCATCGCCAACAACAGAAAGAATCATAGCTTGAATAGCGCCAGATGTTCCATGAATAGAGAAAAAGGAAGCATCAGCATCATAAGCATCAGCAACTAACTCTTGTGCTTTCTTTATTGGTCCTGTTGGATGGTGTAGGGAATCAACCATTTTAAAAACAGTTACATCTATTTTAAATGGGTTATCTCCTATAAATTTTTTAAAGTCATTTTCAATGCCATTACCTTTTTTATGACCTGGTACATGAAAGGGAATTGTTTCATTATTGACATATTCCATCAATGCGTCAAATAAGGGTGTTTCATTTTGATTTAATTTATACATGTATGGACACCTCTTTCGTTTACCTAATAATTTAAAAACACTACTATTATATTTTACCAAAACCCTCATTTCAATAAAAAAATTTTAAAAAGAATAAATATTTTATTCTTGTCAATAATACAGAGGAGGAGGGATAAATATGGAATGTAATAAAAGAATTAAAAGTATTGGACATAGTGGGAGAAAAAGCAGAAAAAATGGTAAAGTACCAGGGGTAATTTACGGTAAAGGTATTGAAAATATGCTCTTTGAAATTTCTGAATTAGAGTTAAATGAGGAAATTTTGCAAAATGGAGGACATGGATTTGTAAATATCAATTTAGAAGGTGAAAATCATAAAGCACTTATAAAGGAAATACAACGTGATCCATTAACAAGAAAGTTAGTACACATTGATTTAGAGAAGATAAGTGGAGATAAGAAGATAACTTCATATGTTCCATTAAACTTTACAGGTGAAGAATCTGTAGGAAAAGCAGGTGCTGTACTTCAAAAAGAAAAAAATGCAGTTAGGGTTGAATGTACTCCAGACAATTTACCAAAATCAATAAATATTGATATAACTAATGGTTCAGTTGGTTCAGTATTTAGGTTAAGTGATGTTGAGGTTGGAGAAGAAATTTCAATAATAGACGATTTAAATACAGTTGTAGCAGCTATAAGTTATGAAAGAAATACCGTATCTATGGATATGGCTATTAATGAAGAGCAGATAAAAGAAGAAAAAGAAGATAAAAGGAAAAATTAATCTGCACCTCTGTTCTGTAGAAGCGTTCCCAGCTTCATTAGATTCCTTCTAACCTCTGTTCTGTAGAAGCGTTCCCAACTTCATTAGATTCCTTCTAACCTCTGTTCTGTAGAAGCGGTCCCAGCTTCATTAAATTCATTTATTGTAAAATGAACTGAGCCTAAAGTATCAAGTAAGTTTTAGTTGAACTGAGGGGTATGAGTCTAGGTAATGCCACTGTTATGGGGAACCTTAATAGAGGATTGGAGGATTATAGTAGTAAAATGCTAATGATTAACATAGGATTCATTAGCATTTTACCTTTTTGTTACCATATAACTTACATAAAAGTGTTTTCATATACTGTAAATTCGTGTATAATGGATTTGCACATTTAAGGAGGGATTTTTGTGGATTACAAAATTAGATATGAGGAATGGTTACAATCCAAAGTTATATCAGAAGAAGTCAAGAATGAACTTAAACAACTTAATGATGAAAAGGAAATAGAAGATAGATTTTATAGAGATCTTGAATTTGGTACAGGTGGATTAAGAGGAGTAATAGGTTACGGAGACAACAGAATGAACATATACACTGTTGGAAAAGCTACTCAAGGATTCGCAAATTATTTATTAGAAAACTTTGATGATAATAGATCAGTAGCAATAGCTTATGACTCAAGAAATATGTCAGTAGAATTTGCTAAATCGGCAGCTTTAACTTTATGTGGAAACGGTATAAAAGTATATTTGTTTAAAGTGTTAGAGCCAACACCAGTATTATCATTTGCAGTTAGACATTTAAACTGTTCAGGTGGTATAGTAGTAACTGCATCCCATAATCCAAAGCAATATAACGGATATAAAGTATATGGTCCAGACGGTGGACAAGTAACCGATGGAGATGCAAACAAGATAATAGGATACGTAAAGGATATAAAAGGTTTTGAAGAAATAAAAACTATAAGCGAAGAAGAAGCTTTAGAAAAAGGATTATTAGTATTCATTGGAGAAGATGTTGATAAAGCATATATAGATGCAATTAAGAAAGCTACTATAAGAAAAGAATTAGTTAGTGAAAAAGCAAAGGATTTAAATATAATATACACTCCTATACATGGATCAGGAAATATTCCAGTAAGAAGAGTATTAGCTGAACTTGGATATGAAAATGTAAATGTAGTTAAGGAGCAAGAACTTCCAGATGGAAACTTCCCAACAGCTCCATATCCTAACCCAGAAGATCCAAAGGTATTTAAATTAGCTTTAGAGATGGCTGCAAAATCAGAACCAGATATAATTTTTGGAACTGACCCTGATTGTGATAGAATAGGGGTAGTGGTAAAAGATAAAACTGGAGATTATAAAGTTTTAACAGGTAATCAAACAGGAATGCTTTTAACACATTATATATTAAGTTCTTTAAGCGAAAGAAATGAAATTCCAGACAATGGAGTAGTTATAAAAACTATAGTAACAACTGAGTCAGCTAATGATATAGCTAAGGCTTATGATGTTGAGATTATGGATACTTTAACTGGATTTAAGTATATTGGAGAAAAAATGACTGCTTTTGAGAAAGATAACAGTCATAAATATCTATTTGGATTTGAAGAAAGTTATGGATATTTAATAGGAGACCATGCAAGAGATAAGGATGCAGTTGTAGCTGCAATGCTTATAGCTGAAATGACTCTTTACTACAAAGAAAATGGAATGAGTCTTTATGATGGACTTTTAGCTTTATATGAAAAGTATGGTTACTATAAAGAAGCTCTTGAATCTTTTGAACTAACTGGTAAAGAAGGTCAAGAAAAGATAGCTAAGTGTATCGAGAATCTTAGAAGTACTGAGTTTACTGAGTTAAACGGAATTAAACTTTCGTTAAAGGAAGACTATAAATTAAGTACTCAAAAAAATATGCACTTTAATTCTGAAGTAACTCTTGATTTACCTAAATCAAATGTATTAAAATTTATATTTGAGGATGATTCGTGGTTTGTAGTAAGACCTTCAGGAACAGAACCTAAAATGAAACTATATATTGCTGTAAAAGGTAATTCTATAGAAAATTCAGAAGAAAACTTAAATAGCTTTAAAGAAGCTGTTAGAGGATTAATTGAAAAAAACTTAAATTAATAAAAAAGCTATCATCCTTCGGTGATGATAGCTTTTAATTCTTATATGGAAAAGGAGAAAATACTTTGGATTATAGAAATTTATTTAAAGAAAAACTATCTAAACTATTATTTTTAGAATTAAATAAAGAAGGTTTCCTTAAAACCCTTAATATATCAAATTTAGAACTTAAAAATAAAGATTTATTTGTGCCTATAAACACTACATATTTAGCTTCAAATATAGAAAATGAAATAAAGATAAAAAATCTTCCTATATATGATTTTATTGAAGGAATGAGTTTTGCCTTAGGAGCAGATGATAAGCTGAAATTTAATGAAGATTATATAACTTTATTAAAAAATATTAAGGATTCAATACCTTGTATAAAAAGTGCCGTAGCAAAAAAGATAAAAGAAAATCTTTTTGATGAAGCATATATACTATTAAGAGGACTAACTAATGTAACTAATGAGGAAGAGGTATGGGAAAGGTTATTTCTTATTGGTGAAACAATAAGGGAACAAGATAAAGGTTTTACAGAAGTATTTAAAGAAGATATAGATAGATATAAATATCTAAATCCGAACTCTCATAAAGAAAGTATCTATGAAGCTTTGATTTATAATGATGAAGGAAATAATGAAAAAGCCTACGTTTATATAAATGAATATTTAAATTCTGGGGGAGAGCCAGAAGAATACATCCTAAGTTTAAAAGCTGAACTTGAAGACACGTTAGACTATGAAAATGGAAAGAAACTAATAGAAGGAAATCCTAAAGAGGCTTTAAAAAAGTTAATTCCTTTGCTCGATAGATTTGGTGATAATCCATCTTTATTTTATTACGTAGCTTTGTGTTACAGAAAACTTGAAAATTATGAAAAAGCAATTTATTACTTAAATGAAAGTATAGCAATTGATAGCTCAATAGTTGAAACAATAAACGAAATGGGTATAAACTATGCTTCTTTAGAAGACTTTGAAAATGCTATAAAGTATTTTAGAAAAGCATTTGAAGCAACTAGGGATATAGAGATCTGTACTAATTTAATAATGTGTTATTTAAATTCAGGAGATTTAAAGCAAGCAAGATTACATTTAGAAATTGCAGAAAAAATAAACAAAGATGACGAGATTGTAAAAGAAATAAAAGAATACATGAAAAGATTTAATTAAAGGTTACAAGTAGATTACTTTCCTTTTTATAGCTAATCTTTTATGGTAATATTTAAATATAAAAGTTAAGGATGGAGAGTATGTTTATAAATATATTAGGTTTTAAAATCTACAAAAATACGAAAACAGAATTAATTGAGTTGTTAAACAGCTATCCTAAAGTCAACATAATATCAGGGAATCCTGAAGTATTATTTAACGGATTAAATAATAAAACATTGGGAGATAATTTTAGAAAGGATAGCTCGGTTATAATACCTGATGGAGTTGGAACGGTTTTAGCTTCAAAAATACAAGGAACACCAGTTAAAGAAAAAATTCCAGGAATAGAAGTTATGGGTGAAATTATAAAAAAAGCTGAAAGAGAAGGAAAAGGAATTTATCTTTTAGGTGCAAAGGAAGAGGTGCTACTTAAATGTAGTGAAAATCTTTTGATAAAATACCCACAGCTAAACATAGTTGGAATGAAAAATGGTTATTTCAAAAAAGAAGATTCTGACTCAATTGCTGAAGATATCAAATCAAAAAATCCCTACGCTATTTTTATAGCAATGGGATCTCCTAGACAAGAAGAATTTATATCTAAATACATGGATGAGCTTCCTTGTAAAATCTTCATGGGAGTTGGAGGCAGCTTTGATGTTTTTGCGGGTAATGTAAATAGAGCACCTAAGTGGATGATAAGTTTAGGCCTTGAGTGGCTTTACAGAGTTAGTAAGGAACCTTGGAGAATAAAAAGATTAGGGGCTATTCCTAAGTTTTTGTTGTTGGTTTTAAAGAATAAAATCAAAAGGGGAAATCATGAGTAAAAGTAATTTAATAAAGTCAACTGCAGTTGTAATGATTGTATCTCTTTTAAGCAGGTGTCTTGGATTAATAAGAGATTTATTAATAGGTAATAATTTTGGTGCAAGCATGTATACAGATGCCTACAATGTGGCGGTTACTATTCCTGAAACTATATTCATGGTTATTGGGTTAGCAATATCAACTTCATTTTTACCTATATTAAGCGAGGAACTTGCTAAAAAAGGTAAAAAAGATATGTATGCTTATGCTAATAAGTTTATAACTATGCTTTCTATTATATCAATAATTATATTTATTCTATCATTAATCTTTACAAGAGAGATAGTATCCTTTATTGCAAATGGATTTGATAACGAAGCACTTGAATTAGCTATTAAGTTAACCAGAATAACTATAATTAATTTGTTGTTTTTATCATTTAACGCTTGTTTTACATCGCTTTTACAAGTAAATGAGGATTTTATAATTCCTTCAATATTAGGATTATTTTTTAATGCTCCAATGATAGCATATTTATTAGTTTTCAAAAATTACACGATTGAAGGGTTAACTATAGCAAATGTTGTAGGAAACTTTTTTAGAGTTTTAGTTCAAGTACCATCACTAATAAAACATGGGTATATATATAAGATCAGTATTGATATGAAAGATGAGCGTATAAGGAAGGCCTTGTTACTAATTGCGCCAGTAATAATTGGAGCTGGAGCTAATTCGTTAAATATGGTTGTAGATAAGAAAGTTGCTGCAACATTAGGCGAAGGTAGTATATCGGCATTAGATTATGCACAAAAGTTAATAGTACTTATAAATACAATAATAACCTCATCAATAATAACTGTAACATATCCATTAATGGCCAATAAAAAAAATTCTGGGGACAATAAAGGCTTTATAGAGTACATACTTAAATCAATAACATATAGTGCTATTTTTTTAATTCCAATAACAGTAGGTGCCTTAGTATTAAATGAAGAAATAATTAAGATAGTATATATGAGAGGAGCTTTTGGAATTGAGGCGGTTAGCCTAACTAAAATGGCGTTGATAGGATATGCTATAGGTATTTTCTTTACTGCACTTAGAGATATATTAAACTCAACTCTTTTTTCTATGGGAAAAACAAAAGAAACTACAATAAATGGAATTATAGGAGTTGTTATAAATATAATTTTAAGCGTAACCTTATCAAAGTTCTTTGGTGTGGTAGGTATAGCTATTGCAACATCTAGTGCAATGATGGTTACAAGCTGTATGTTAATATTAACCCTGAAAAAAATAATCAAAGATTTCAAAGTTAAAAGTACTATGATTAAATTAGCTAAAGTTTTTCTTTCATCTTTAGTAATGGGGTGTGCATTAACTATATTAAACTTAAATAACAGTGGTGATATGGGAAAACTGACTATGCTTATGGTAATAGTTGCAGGTGCTTTTATATATTATATTATGTGCATGCTATTAAAAATAGATGAAATTAAAGAATTGAATTCAATTATTAGAAAGAAGATTGGGAGGAAATAATGAAAATACTTTTTATTGCTTGTTATTCTCCGTTAATAAATAATTCAGCAGCCATAGAAACATTACAGTATTTAAACAAGCTAGACAACATTAAAGGAAATGAAATTCATCTATTAACGGTAGATTTCCCTAAAGACTCTATATATTATGACAGTAAACTTTTTTCAATGATGAATAGTTCAATAAAATTACATGCTATAGATGGTGGAAAATTATTTAATAAAATTATGCCAAAGAAAAAAACTGTGAACTCTGATATCAAATTAGAAGGAAGTTCTAAAAAAAGGTCATTAGCTAGAATGATAAAAAATTCTTTGGCAATACCTGATATGTATTTATACTGGGCTTTTAAAGCTTCTAAATGTGGGAAAAAACTAGTGAGTAAAGAAAAATTTGATGTCATATTTTCTATGCATGAGCCACCGTCATCCCATATATGTGCATACCTTATAAAAAGAAAGTTTAAAGACTTAAAATGGATTACTTATTGGAGTGATCCTTGGACAAAGGATTCTACTCGGGAAAAAAATATAGTAATAAGAAAACTAATTGAAAAAAAATTAGAGAATCTTGTAGTGACGAATAGCGATAAATTAATATTTGTTACTGATGAAAATAGAAATGATTATGTGAATAGTTATAATATACCAATTGATAATACGTTTATTTTAAATAGAGGATATGATAAGCAGATATATGACAAAATTAAAGATAGAGAAAAGCCTAATCTTATTAAAGAAGATAAAGTTAATATTATATATGCTGGAGAGATATTTTCAAAATTGAGAGATGTTAATCCATTTATTGAGGCAATTAAAAAAATTAAGCTTGAAGATAAGTATCTTTATAATAAATTAAATATACTGTTTTTTGGAAATATAGATAATGATGAAATAAGATATAAGCTTTCAAATGAAGAAGCTATTACAATTTCTCCAAGAATTGCTTTTGATGAGGCATTAAATTATATGATTAATGGAGAGATATTACTGTTATTTGGAAATAAAAAATCAAAACAGATACCAGGAAAGATATATGATTATTTTGGAACTGATTCTTGGATATTAAACATATATGGAGATCCAAATGACCCTATAAAGAAATTAGTTCAGAATCATTATAAATGTTATAGTTGTGATAATAATTCAGAAGATATTAAAGCTAGTATATTAAAATTAATTGACAAGGTTGAAAAGGGAATATATCCAAAAGCAGATGAAAATTATGAGTGGGATAAAGTGGCTTTGAGATTAAATGACATATTGAGAGGATAGTGATTTTATGCATGTAATGCTTATTCCGTCGTGGTATTCTTCAGAAAGAAAAAAAGTTCATGGAAGCTTTTTTTTAGAGCAATTTAAAGAACTACAGAAATCGGGAGTTAAAGTGACCGTAGCATATAATGAAATATGGCCTATTACTTATCTAGGAAAAATAAAAGATAAAAGAGGTATATCTGTAAATTCAGAATCGGATTTAGAAACCTATAGATATAAAGATTTTAATTACTTACCCAAAAATCCATTGATGTTTAAAAGTTTCAATAGAAGAATGGATAAATTATATAAAAAAATAGAAAAAGAGAGAGGTAAGGTAGATATTATACATGCCCATTCATGTTTTTGGGGCGGGATAGCTGGGTATTACTTAAGCCAAAAATATGATATTCCATTAGTTGTAACTGAGCACACGTCATTAGAAAATAGTAAGTATGTGCGTGAGTCATATAAGAAATATATATTTGAAGTTTATAATAATTGTACAAGGTTGATAGCTGTAGGAAATGGATTAAAAAAGGAACTTGAAAGATATACAAATAATGAAATCAGAGTTATACACAATCTTGTTGACTTATCTTTATTTGACATTAGAAAAGACGAATCTTATGATGAGTTTACTTTTTTTACATGCGCATATTTGGAATCTGGAAAGGGAATAGAAACACTTATAGAAGCCTTTGCAAAAAGCTTTAAAGGAAATAAAAATATTCAATTAATAATAGGTGGAGATGGAAGTTTAAAAAAACAACTTGAAGAGCTTTCAACACAATTTGGCATAGATAAACAAACTATTTTTTTAGGTGCCCTAACAAGAAAAGAAGTAGCTATAGAAATGAATAGATGCAATTGTTTTGTTTTGCCATCAGAATTTGAAACATTTGGAGTTGTTTATATTGAAGCTATAGCTAGTGGAAAACCAATTATAGGAACTAAAAATGGTGGAGCAGAATACATAATAACTGATACAAATGGGGTTATTATTGATAAAAAAAATATAGATAAATTAGCTAAAGCACTAGTCTATATGAAAAATAATGAGTTGAAATTCGACCCATATAAGATTAGAGAAGAGGCTATTTCTAAATACTCTGGAGATGTGATTATAAATAAAATAAAAGGAGTTTATAAAGAATTACTATGATTGATTTATTAAAAAGGGGATTTAATTATATTACGGATGGATTTTATTTTAAGTTAGCTTATTTAATTGTAAGTATTTGCACTATAACTATTTTTTCCAATATACCTAAATTAAATTTAATAAGTAAACTATTAATAGTATGGGGTGTTATTTTAGTTATAAATAATTTTGTAAGATTATTAAGTGAAAAAATTACTCTTCATAATATGTTTCTTTGTATATTTATAGTAAGTTCTGTTTTATTAGTTTTTTCAAGATATAGAAATGGTGAAAATATTAAGATTATAATTATAAATCTAATTCTATTTTTTGGGATGTTCTATGTAGATGATTTAAAAAGTAAGAAAGAACTTATAAAAGAAGTTAAAATTATTTCTTTAGTATATTTTATTTTTTCATCATTATTGTCAATAGGATCTCTGATTATAATTTTAAAAAAAATTAATATAGTGATCAATGGTCAAAACTTCGGATTTGATATCCAAAATGGTAATAATACTGGATTATATTTTCATGAAAACTCTTTAGGGCTAGCAGCAGGAATAGCCATTGTTGTTGGAATTTATTTAATAATAGAGTTTAAAAGTAAATTATTAAAAGGAGTAGTTTTAGTAGCTATGATTTTTAATGGGTTAGCTCTTTTTTATTCTGAGGGAAGAAGTGGTTATATTTTATTAATTATGCTTTTGCCTATGTTAATTTTTATATATGGAAAAAATATTTTAATTAGAGTAGGTTTTATTATTCTTTTATTGATTGGATCAGTAGAATCAATAGTTAAGATAGATGTATCTTGGGATAAATGGCTAAGTGGAAGAGCGCAATTATGGATAACGGCAATTGAATCAATAAAACGAAATCCTGTCTTTGGAGTAGGAAATTCTAATTTAGTTTCTAATTTAACTAAATTGTTACCGGAAGTGCAGTCAAAGTGGGTTTATGGTTTACCAGGAATAGAAGCTGGAGGAGTTCATAATATTTTTATACAAGTGGCTGTAGTATATGGAATTCCCACGCTTATTATATTTATATTATTTTTATTTTCATTGCTTTTTTATATTGCCAATAAAATTGACAAATTGAATGGATGTTATAAGTTGAAGACTACTATATTGTCAACATTATGTTTTGGAATTATTGGGGTGAATTTTTTTGAAAGTAACTTAGTTTTTATAATTAGCTTTATCTCACTTATTTTTTGGACATATATGGGTTATGCAGTGAGATTAGTTGAGAAAAAATAATATTTATAGAGGTGAATATATGTTTAAAAATTTAGATTTAGAAACATTTATCGAAGATTTATCGTCAGAAAAACCAACGCCAGGAGGTGGAAGTGTAGCTGCTTTAGTTGGAGCTTTAGCCTCAGGATTAAATAACATGGTTTATAGTTTAACTGTTAACAAAAAAGCTTTTAACAATTTAACAGATGAAGAGAAAAGCTTGGTTTTGGTTTCTATAGAAAGAACTAAAAACTTAAAAAATGATTTTTTTAAAGCAATGGAAGAAGATAAAAGTGCTTTTGAAGGTTTAATGAATTCATATAAACTTCCTAAAGGTACTGAGGAAGAAATAGGATTTAGAAATAAAGAAATAGAGATAAATACTATAAAGGCTCTAGAAGCTCCTCTAAATTTAGCGAGAAAAGCCTTAGAATTATACAAGGAAATTGAAATTGGAGTTAAGTATGGAAATAAGGGAGCTATTTCTGATGCTGGAGTTTCAGCAATTCTTACTCATTCTACAATTGAAAGTGCAATTATGAATGTTAAGATTAATTTAGCTTATTTAACTAATGAGGAATTTAAATTTTCAGTTAATAATGAAATAGATAATATACTTAAAGAGTCAAATGAGAAAAAAGAAATGTTTGTAGGTAAGGTTTATAGTATTGTTGAAGGGTAAAAACTGAATTAATTATAAAAATTAGGTCTTTAGATTTATTAATATCTAAAGACCTAATTTGTTTAATATTTATAATTCGTCTAAAGATTTAAAGGTATATCCTTGATTTTTAGCTTCTTTAATAATAGTTTTTAGGACTTCAGTATTTGTTTTAGACACTGAATGAAGTAGCATTATTTCACCAGGATGAAAACCTTCGGTTATCTTTTTTATTGCAAAATCTTCATTAGGTTGTTTTTCTTGAATCCAATCTTTATAAGCAAAACTCCAAAAGATTGTTTTGTAACCTAGTTTCTCAGTTCTAGCTAAAGAAAGTTCAGAATATTTTCCCATAGGTGGTCTAAAGTATTTAGGCATCTCTTTTCCTGTTATCTCAGAAAAAAGTTCTTCCACATCTTTAAACTCCTTTTCAAACTTTTTTTCATCTCTTATTGATGCCATTGAAGGATGATGAGAACTATGATTGCCTACTACATGACCTTCTTCAACCATTCTTTTAACTATATCAGGGTAATCTTTTAAATAAGGTCGAACAACAAAAAATGCAGCAGGAACTTCTTCTTCCTTTAATATATCTAGAATTTTAAGGGTATTGCCATTTTCATATCCTTGGTCAAAAGTAAGATATATAACTTTTTCTTGTGTATTACCTAAATAATAGGTAGAATATTTAGAATTAAACTTAGAAGTTTCTTTTGGTGAAGAGGGCGTTTGACCTTTAACATCTGAGTGAAAGTACCAATCATATTCTTTGCTATCAAAATCTTCTGCATTTGTATTAAATGCAAAAATATTTAAACTAATAAAAATTAAACTTAAAAATTTACTTATATTTTTCATTTTATCACCTCAAAAATAGTTTTTGTATTTCTAAAATATTTAGTAGAGTACTTTATTCCAATATTGGTTTTCTTTTATTGAAATAAAAAACTTAATAAAGTATAATTTTAAAGGATGACAAATGAAAGAAGGGAATGTACATAAATGAAACTTGGAATTGTTGGATTACCTAATGTTGGAAAGAGTACTCTTTTCAATGCTATTACTAAAGCTGGAGCAGAATCAGCTAATTATCCATTCTGTACAATAGAACCGAATGTTGGTGTTGTTGCTGTTCCTGATAAAAGATTAGATGTATTAGAGAAGATATATAATTCAAAAAAGAAGGTTTATACTTCAGTAGAATTTTATGATATAGCTGGTTTAGTTAAAGGAGCTTCAAAAGGAGAAGGATTAGGAAACAAATTCTTATCTCATATAAGAGAAGTTGCAGCTATCTGTCATGTAGTTAGATGTTTCGATGATGAAAATGTTGTTCATGTTGAAGGATCGGTTGACCCAATAAGAGATATAGAAACAATCAATCTAGAATTAATATTCTCTGATTTAGAAGTTTTAGAGAGAAGAATGGAAAAAAACGTAAAATTAGCTAGATCTGGAGATAAAACTGCTAAAGCAGAATACTCTTTAATGGAAAGAATTAAAGCTCACTTAGAAGATAATAAACCAGTGAGAACTCTAGAAGTTACAGAAGAAGAGGATGAAATTGTAAAATCTTTATTTTTAATAACTTCAAAACCTGTGTTATATGTATGTAATATATCTGAAGATGATATGATGAGTGGAAATCTTGAAAATGACTTGGTTAAAAAAGTCCAAGAACATGCTAAAAGTGAAAACTCTGAAACAGTTATTGTAGCTGCTAGATTAGAAGAAGAACTATCTGGTTTAGAGGAAGAAGAAAAGGCAGAAATGTTAGAAGAGTATGGACTTACTGAGTCTGGCTTAGATAAACTAATTAGAACTAGCTACAAACTTTTAGGGTTAATGAGTTACTTAACTGCTGGAGTTCAAGAAGTAAGAGCTTGGACGATTGTAAATGGGACTAAAGCTCCACAAGCAGCTGGAAAAATTCACTCAGATATAGAAAGAGGTTTTATAAGAGCTGAAATAGTGTCCTTTGATGCCTTAGCAGAATTAGGATCAGAAGCCGCTGCAAAAGAAAAAGGTGTATATAGATTAGAAGGAAAAGAATATGTAATGAAAGATGGAGATGTAGTTAATTTTAGATTTAACGTATAAGATATCTCTGAATAAAAAAGATTGCTATACCAATATATTGGTATAGCAATCTTTTTTTTATTGGGAAATTCAGTAAATGAATAATACATATTTATAGAATTATTAAAGAAGTATACTAATTTGTATAATAATAACTTTGACTAATTTAAAAAAATATTAAAAAAACCTTCTAAAATATTGAAGGTTTTTCTAATTTACTATAGAATATATATATCAAGTGGTTAAAAGTGGTGAAAAGTGGTGTAGAATAAATAGAAAGTAGTTTTTGAGGTGTGAAATGTTTATAGGAGAGTATAATCATGGACTAGATGCCAAAAATAGAATGATTATTCCCTCTAAGTTAAGAGAAGAATTAGGAAATAAATTCATCTTAACTAAAGGGCTTGATGGTTGCCTATATGCATACCCTTTAAATGAATGGAAAATACTTGAAGAGAAATTAAAGTCATTGCCACTTACTAATAAAGATGCTAGAGCATTTGTTAGATTTTTCTTTTCTGGAGCCACTGAGATAGAGTTAGATAAGCAAGGAAGAGGGTTAATACCACAAAATCTTTTAGAATATGCGAAGATAGAAAAGGAAATAGTAAGTATTGGAGTACTTACTAGAGTAGAGATCTGGAGCAAAGACAAGTGGAATGAATATAACGATGAGAATATAGATTACGACAGTTTGGCAGAAAAAATGAGCGATTTAGGCATTTAAGGAGTGGTATTAATGGAATTTAAACATGTCTCAGTATTGCTTGAGGAATGTATAGAGGCATTAAATATTAAAAAGCAAGGTTATTATGTAGATTGTACAATGGGTGGCGCAGGTCATTCATCACATATAGTAAGTAAATTAAATAATGATGGAAGACTAATAGGAATTGACCAAGATACAGATGCATTAAGTGCAGCAAAGGAGAAGTTAAAAGACTACAACAATGTTATATATGTGCATAACAATTTTCATAATATTTATGATATTTTAGAAGAACTTAACATTGAAAAAGTTGATGGAATACTTATGGATTTAGGAGTTTCATCGTATCAGCTAGATGTTGGTGAAAGAGGATTTAGCTATATGCAAGATGCTCCTCTTGATATGAGAATGAATAGAGATAAGGAGTTTAGCGCCTACGATGTAATCAATGATTACTCAGAAGAGGACTTATATAGAATCATTAAAGACTATGGAGAGGAGAGGTTTAGTAAAAGAATTGCTTCAATTATAGTGAAAAGGCGAAATGAAAAACCTATAGAGACAACATTAGAATTAGTAGATATTATTAAAGCTGCTATACCAGCAAAAGCTAGGAGAGATGGTCCTCACCCAGCTAAAAGAACTTTTCAGGCTATAAGGATAGAAGTTAATGGTGAACTTGAAATATTGGATAAAGCAATAGATGATAGTGTGAAAAAATTAAATAGCAATGGAAGATTAGCAATTATAACATTTCATTCCTTAGAGGACAGGATTGTTAAAAATAAGTTTAGAGACTTAGAGAATCCTTGTAAATGTCCAAAAGAGTTTCCAATATGTGCGTGTGGGAAAAAGCCAACTGTAAAAGTTTTATCTAGAAAGGCTATAGCACCAACAGATGAGGAAATAGAAGTTAATCCTAGAAGTAGAAGTGCTAAGTTGAGAGTTTTAGAGAAAATTTAGGTATAAAAGAATGGGGATGTGAATAAATTGAAATTAGAGGAATATGATTATATAAAAGGTAATACAGCATTAAGTCCAAAGAGAAAACAGACGGAATTTGATTGGGAAAAATATGAGCAGCTAAAGAAAGCCAAAAAACAAAGAAACATAAGAATAAATGAGAAAAGGAAGAAAATCAGAAGCGGAGTTGGGCAAGTAATTACCATAGTTTTTGTACTTGGATTTGCAACTATAATGAGAGATTCGCACGTTTATAAAATACAAAACTCCATAGCTGATCTAGATAACAAAATAAATTCAGTAGTAGCAGAAAATGAGGCGTTAAATGTTGAGATATTAAAGGCTTCATCTTTATCTAGAATTAAAAACAATGCAGAAAACGGGTTAGGAATGACAACACCCAAAAAAGAAAATGTTATAAAGATAGACTTATCTGAAAACAATTTTTCTTTAAATGAAAATAACTTAAATAAAGATATGAAAAACGGCCTATTTGAAAACATAAAGGATGCACTTTGGTAGGTGCATCTTAGTTTTTGTATCAGTAATAATATGGGGGTTTAGTTGTGAAAAAAAACTATAGAGATAACGCTACAAGTAAAAAAAGAATGAGACTTGTACTAACAGGATTGTGTATATTCTTCTTTGTTTTATCCTTAAGGTTATCTTATATAATGATAGGAAAAAGACAAGAGTATTCAGCAAGAGCAATTGAACAATGGACAAGTGAAGTTAAAATTGATGCAAGAAGAGGAAAAATACTAGATAGAAATGGAACAGAACTTGCAGTATCAGCTAATGTATATAGAGTGGACTTTGATTTAAATACTATAAAAAAATACTTAAGCCAAAAAGAAAAAACAAATGAAACTATTGGTAAAGACATAGCAGCAGCAGTAGGAATGGAAACAACAGATGTAATTAAAAAATTAGAAACAACGCTGCCATCTGGAAATCCAGCAGGATCAGCTACCTTAATTAGAAGAATTGAAAAAGCTGAAGCAGATAAGGTAAAAGCATTAGGTATAAGTGGGGTTATAGTATCACCAGATACTAAAAGATATTATAGAAATGATAACTTCTTAGCACAAGTACTTGGGGTAACAAATTCTGATGGTCAGGGACTTGGAGGAGTTGAGCTTCAATACAATAAACAACTTTCAGGGGTACCTGGAATGAGAATAGCAGAGCTTGATAGTAGAAGTGAAGAATTACCATATACTGTTTCAAAGTTTACGCCGCCTGTAGATGGAAAAGATGTAACATTAACGGTAGATGAAAGTATACAATTTTTTGCGGAAAAAGCTGCTGAAGAAGCTCTAAGTGATAATAAGGCTAAAGCTGTAAGTGTAATTGTAATGAATCCTAAAAATGGTGAAGTATTAGCAATGGCAAATAAACCAGACTTTAATCCTAACAAGCCCTATGATGGTGCAGAAAGTTTTGAAGGAAATAATTCAAGTGAAAAATTACAAAAGATGTGGAGAAATAGGAGTGTATCGGACTCTTTTGAACCTGGATCTATATTTAAAGTATTTACTGCACAATCAGCTTTAGAGGACGGCGTAGGAGATGTAGGAGAAACGTATGTATGTAATGGATCTACTGTTGTTGGCGGAAGAACTATAAAATGCTGGAGAACTTCAGGTCATGGGACTGAAACCTTTGCTGACATTATAAAAAATTCCTGCAACGTTGGATTTATTGAATTAGGAAAAAGAATAGGAAAAGAAAGTTTAACTAAACATATTGCAGACTTTGGATTTGGAAAGGTAAGTGGAGTAGACTTACCAGGAGAAGCTAAAGGAATAGTAAAGTCTGTAAATAACATTTCAGAAGTTGACCTTGCTACAATAGCCTTTGGTCAAACCAATACTGTTAACCCTATACAATACATGGCAGCATTTAATGCAGTGGCTAATGGTGGAACTTGGATACAACCTCACGTTATGAAACAAGTATCACATAAAGATGAAAATGGAACCGAAATAATAGATGAAAAATTTGAACCTACTACTAGAACGGTAGCTACTACAGAAAAAACAAAAATTTTAAGATCTTATCTTGAAAGAGTTGTAACTGAAGGATCTGCAAAAAAAGCTTTTGTAGAAGGATATCATATAGGAGGAAAAACTGGTACAGCTCAAAAAGTTAATCCAGCAACAGGAACCTATCAAGGTTATATATCAACATTTGTTGGAATGGCTCCTATTGATGATCCTGAAATAACTGTTATGGTTTCGATTGATGAACCTGGTGGAACTGATTATTATGCAGGTATGATTGCAGCTCCAGTTGCACATACATTATTTAGTGATATATTCAACTATTTAGAAAGTAATGCAGATAATATAGGTGCTGCTAGCTTAGTTAAAGAAGTTGTAATTCCTGAAATAAGAGGGCTTAAGCTTCAGGATGCTAAGAAGATGCTAAAAGACTTAAAACTAGATTGTGAGATAAATGGAAGTGGAGAGTATGTAACAAAAGTATCTCCTATACCAGGGTATTCAGTTAAAGAAGGAAGTAAATTAAATATTTATACAGGTTCAAGCCAAGAGTATAATAAAGATATAATAATGCCTAATGTTAAGGGATATAGCAAGGAGCAGTCAACTAAATTATTCACTTCATTAGGATTAAAGTATGAATATGAAGGTTTTGGATTAATTAGTGAACAAAGTATTGAACCTGGGGATGTTATTTCAAAAGGAACTACTGTAAAATTAAAATTATCTAATGATACTCAAGATGGAGGATTTTAGCATGTGGTTTACCACATGCTCATCTTTTGTTTAAAATAAGGTTATTATGGAAAGAATACTAGCATAGTATTTTAAGGAGTGTATTTATGTTACTGGAAGATTTATTAAAAGGATTAGACTATAAATTAATCAATGGTGATTTAAAAACTAATGTAAAAGAAATTAGATATGATAATAGAAAAGTTACACAAGGAGACTTATTTGTCTGTATAAAGGGATTTAAGGTTGATGGGCATGAGTTTGCAAAATCAGCTATTGATAATGGAGCAACAGTTATAATCGCAGAGAAAAAATTAGATATTAATCATGGAATTACTGAAATATTAGTTGAAGATAGTAGAAAGGCTTTAGCCGTAATTAGTTCTAACTATTATGATAATCCTTCATCTAAGATGAAGATAATTGGTGTTACAGGAACTAATGGTAAAACAACAACTGCATTTATGTTAAAATCAATATTAGATAAAGCAGGACATAAAACAGGACTTGTAGGAACTATAGCTAACTATATAGGAAACAAGGTTATAAAAACAGAGAGAACAACTCCTGAGTCATTTGAATTACAAAAGTTATTTAAAGAAATGGTGGATGAAGAAGTTGAATATTGTATTATGGAGGTATCTTCACATTCTTTAGATCTTAACAGAGTTTTTGGAGTAGAATTTTATATAGGCATATTTACTAATTTAACAAGGGATCATTTAGATTTTCATTTGACTTTTGAAAATTATTATAAAGCTAAATATAAGCTATTCCAGAATTCTAAATTCAAAATAGTAAATATGGATGATGAATATGGACAAAGAGTTAAAAGAGATCTTATTTCTGAAGGTTCAGAAGGAAATATAATAACATATTCTATAAATAATTCTGGAGATTTTGATGCACGTAATATATCTGTAAATGGAATTATATCTAACTTTAATGTAAGATATAAAGAGGACTCTAAAGATATGGTACTGCAGATACCAGGTGATTATAATATTTATAATGCTTTAGGAGCCATAGCATCAGCAAGGATATTAGATATAACTTGGGAAAACATCATAAATGCATTAAAGGAAACTGTAGTAGCTGGAAGATGCGAAAGAGTTGTTGGGAAGTACCCTAATGATTATGAAATAATAATAGATTTTGCACACACACCAGATGGTTTAGAGAATATATTAAAAACCGCAAGGAAATTTACAAACAATAAATTGATTTGTATTTTTGGATGCGGTGGAGATAGAGATAAGCAAAAACGTGGAGAAATGGGACAAATAGCTGTTGAACTTGCTGACTACAGTATAATAACATCTGATAATCCAAGAACAGAAGATCCTTTACTAATAATTAATGATATAGTTAAAGAACTTAAAAAGAACAATTATGAAGTTGAAGAGAATAGACATGCAGCTATTGAAAAAGGAATGAAGATGGCTAAAGACGGTGATGTGCTTATATTAGCAGGAAAAGGACATGAAACCTATCAAGTTTTAAAAGAGAAAACTATAGATTTTGATGAAAGAAAGATAATAAAAGAAATATTAGCTAAAATTTAAGGAGTAAACTATGGAAAAATTAACTTTGGAAGAGATAGTTAAGGCTGTTGATGGAACACTTATAGTTAAAGGAAATATTACTGAATTTGATAAAATCTCAACTGATAGTAGGGAAATTTCTCCTAATAGTATATTTATTGCACTAAATGGCGAGAATTTTAATGGCAATAAATATGCTCCTAATGCTATAACAGGTGGAGCTAAGCTTTGTATAGTAGATGAAAAGATTGAAATTCCAGAGAATAGTGATTGTTCACTCATAAAGGTAAAGAGCGGAAAAGAAGCTCTATTAAACTTAGCAGAGTATTATAGAAGTAAATTATCTATAAAGATAATTGGGGTAACAGGTTCTACAGGAAAAACTTCTACAAAAGATTTAATTGGCGCAGCATTATCTAAAAGATTTAAGGTTTTTAAGACAAAAGGAAATTTTAATAATGAAATTGGCGTTCCTCTTATGATATTTTCTCTAGATGAATCTTATGAAGTAGCGGTTTTAGAAATGGGTATGAATAATTTTGGAGAAATACATAACCTAGCTAAGGTTGCAAGACCAGATATTGCCGTAATAACAAACATAGGAATATCTCATATAGAGAATTTAGGATCTCAAGAAGGTATACTTAAAGCTAAGATGGAAATAACTGATTATTTTACTAAGGAAAATACTTTGATAATAAATGGGGAAGATTCATTTTTAACTTCTATTAAAGATAAAGACTATAAAATTGTATCTTGTGGATTAAATGAAAAAGCTAATTTAAAAGCTACAGAAGTAAAGCTAATGGAAGAATCTATAGAGTTTATACTTAATAAAGATGATGAAAAACATAAATTTAATATTGATGCACCTGGAGAGCATAGTGTGTTAAATTCCTTATTAGCAATAGGATGCGGTGTTGAGTTTGGTGTAAGTTATGATGATATAAGTGAGGGATTAAAAAACTTAGCAAGAACACCTATGAGACTTGAGATTATTAGAAATAAAGAGGGTTATGTAATTATTAACGATTGTTATAACGCATCTCCTCAATCAATGAAATCTGCTTTAGAGGTTCAAAATAATATAAAATGTGATAAAAGGATAGCTGTATTAGGAACCATGTTAGAGCTTGGAGACGAATCTTATTTAGCTCATAAAGAAATTGGTGAATATGCTAAAAAGATAAAGGTTGATGAACTACTAGTAACTGGAGACTTCTCTAAAGCTTATAAAGAAGGTTTTGGAGAGGATACTAAAGTGTTTAATACGAAACTAGAGTTAATAGAGTATTTAAAAGCTAATGTTAGTATAGGGAATAGTATTTTAGTTAAAGCTTCAAGAAGTATGAAATTCGAAGAAATAGTGGATGCCATTAAATAATATTTACAAAGGAGGTGTCCCGGGGGTAGGGGGACATGAATAAGATTATGGATTTTATAAGTACAGACATGTTAATATCATTAATTTTATCTTTTTTAGTTGCAACGATAATAGGTTCACCTATTATAAAAGGGTTGTATAATTTGAAATTTGGACAAAATATAAGACAGGACGGACCTCAAAGTCATTTAAAGAAAGCTGGAACACCAACTATAGGTGGACTTATCTTTATTACTTCAACTACAATTGTCACATTTATAATGATTAGAGATATAAAAGATGAGGCCTTTGTTGCGTTATTTGCTTTCATAGCTTTTGGGTTTATAGGATTTTTGGATGATATAATTAAAATAGTTAAAAGAAATAATTTAGGATTAAGAGCATATCAAAAAATGATCCTGCTTTTAATTGTTTCAGGTGTATTATCTTATTACAGTTACGTCGAACTTGGTACTAAGATAAATATACCTTTTATAAATACTCAATGGGACTTAGGAATTTTATATATACCTTTTATTATTTTCTATTTTGCAGCTACTACTAATGCAGTTAATCTAACAGATGGATTAGATGGATTAGCTACTTCAATTACTATTTTAGTTATGACATTTTTATCAATAGTAAGTTTCAATTTAGGAAATTATACTTTAACTATATTTTCTATAGTTTTAGCAGGGTCACTACTTGGATTTTTGAGATTTAATGCTTTTCCAGCTAGAGTATTTATGGGAGATACGGGTTCTTTAGCATTAGGGGGAGCGGTTGCGACGGTAGCTCTTTTATTAAAGATTCCATTTATAGTTGTAATAATTGGAGCTATATATGTAATAGAAACCTTGTCAGTTATAATTCAAGTTTCATCTTTTAAGTTAACTGGAAAAAGAGTGTTTAAAATGGCTCCGATTCATCACCACTTTGAACATATGGGGTGGAGCGAAACTAAGATAGTGACGATTTTTTCAATTATAACAGTTATAGTATGCTTTATAGGATTTCTCTCTCTCTAATAATTTATGGAGGTTAATGAATGAAGAAATTTAACTCTAAACTTAAAATGGGTCAAATAGATTATCCTTTATTTTATGTAGTATTTTTTATATTAGCTATTGGAGTAGTAATGGTATATTCTGCTTCAACATATTATGGTATGTATAGAACAGACTCTCATGATTCTATGTATTTTCTGAAGAGACAGATAGTGTTTGCAGCTGTAGGAATAGCCGTTATGATTTTTATGATGGCATTTGATTACCATAAGCTAAAGAAACTTACTCCAATTGTATTAGTGGTTACAGTGATATTACTTATAGCAGTATTTTTCTTTCCAGCAAAAAATGGTGCACAAAGATGGATAGCAGTTGGTCCATTAAGTCTGCAACCGTCGGAAGTTGCTAAGTATGCCGTGGTATTGTTTTTAGCTTTAAGCTTAGAGCAAAAAGGTGAAAGAGTAAAAGGATTAATGTATGGTATTATGCCTTATTTAGGATTTTCTGGTTTTTTTGCAGGAATGGTATTATTGCAGAAAAATCTATCGATAGCATCTGTAATAATGATAGTTACATTAATAGTTTTATTTGTTTCAGGAGCTAGATTGAAAGACTTTGCCGTTATATTACCAGTTTTATTTGCTGGGGCTGTGTTTTTTATATTCTCAGAAGATTATAGAAGACGTAGACTATTAAATTTTTTAAATCCGTGGCAAGACCCCGCTGGGGATGGTTATCAGCTTATTCAATCATTTTTAGCATTAGGTTCTGGGGGAATAACTGGACTTGGATTAGGTCAATCAAGACAAAAAACCTTATATATGCCTGAACCACATAATGACTTTATATTTTCTATTATTGGAGAGGAATTAGGACTTATAGGGTGCCTTTTTATAATAGCTTTATTTGGAGTACTTATATGGAGAGGTATAACAATAGCTATAAAGGCTAAGGATACCTATGGAACGTTATTAGCAGTTGGTATAACATCTGTAATAGCAGTTCAAGCAATAATAAACATCGCAGTTGTAACAGGTTCTATGCCAGTTACAGGAGTACCACTTCCTTTTATAAGTTATGGAGGTAGTGCCTTAGTTATAAATATGACGGCCATGGGGATACTTTTAAATATATCTAGACAAACTGAAAAATCAGAGGTCTTTTAACTTTGCGTAAGCAAAGTTTTTTTTTTGGAAATAATTTAAAATTAATAAAATTGTAATGAAAAAAATGGGTTAAAGTGTTATTATAAATATAAGATTTTTTGTAAGGAGAGCTTAAGTGGAGGCATTAAAATATATAGAGGAGAAAAAAAGAAAAAAAAAGATAAAAAAAACTATAGCTTTATTAATGGTATTAATAGGGCTATTAATACTGTTCTTAATTAAGGCACCAATATTTAACATAAATAATGTTAAAATAGTCAGTAATGATAATGAAGTTGCTTTAAAAGACGATATAGAAAATAAGCTTCAAGGGATAAAGGGACGGAATATTTTTTACGTAAAAAGAAGTTACATAGAATCTATATTAAAAAATGATCCATATATAAAAGATGTAAAAGTAACTAAAGCCCTTCCCAATAATTTAACTGTTGAAGTAAAAGAAAATAAAAAAATATTTACGGTTGAACAAAATGGTAATTATTATGAACTTGATGAAAGTGGAAAAGTTCTTGATAAAAAGCTTGGTGAAGATAATTTAGTTAAATTAGAAGGTATAACTATACAAGATAAAGAAATTGGTGAAAAAATAACAGAAGATGAAAAGATATTAGAAATAGTTAAAGATTTTGGTGCTCTTATTAATTCAAATACTTCTAGTATTAAGTTTAGTAAGTTAGATATTAGTAACCTATCAAATATAAGTTTGTATAGCAATGAGGTTCTTATAAAAATAGGTGGAAACTTTGACTTGACTAGAAAGTTAAATAATGCCATCAATATATTGAAAAGTGATAAAGTTGATATAAAAAAAGGTTACATTGATGTTAGTGTTGAAGGTAATCCCGTTATAAAAGAGGAATAGGAGGTATAGCATGAAAAGACTTTATTCTCAGATAGCAGTTGCAATAGTATGTGCACTTTTAGGATTTTTCTTATCCTATCAATTTAAATTAATAAGCGCTAGAGAAGAAAATAAACAACAAAATACTTATGCAGCTACAGATATATTAAAAGAAGTAGAAAGTTTAAAGGCAGAAAGAGATGAAGTGAAAAAGCAAAATGAAGATCTTCAGGCTCAACTAAAGAAGCTAGAAGATGATGCTGCAAAATCTGGAGCTGTTGACATGGACATTAAAAAAGAGTTGGATACCACAAGAATGATTACAGGTACAGTAGATGTAAAAGGGCAAGGGATTATTTTGCGTATAACACCTAAAAGTGATATATTTTCATCTAATAAAGAAAGTGCTACATTAATAGATGAGTTAGAATTAATACATCTTGTTAATAGTTTATGGTTTGCAAGGGCGGAGGCTGTATCTATTAATGATTATAGACTAACACCTCAAACAGGTATAAAAAATTCTGGTAGCGTAGTAAACATAGGAAGTGAAGGAAGAGTAGATCCAAGTAAAGAAATTATAATTAAAGCTATAGGTGATAAAAATTCACTTGATGCTGCGTTAAAGTTTGCTAATACTTTGAATTTTCAAAACTTAGGAAGTTATAAAAAAGAAATAGAACCATCAGATGAGATTGTAATAAAGAAAAGTGTAAAAGGATTAAATTCTAATTATATAAAACCTGTTAAGTAAAGGAAGTGATTAAATGATAGCATTTATAGGACTTTTAATTGGAGTTATTATAGGATTGACAACGAATATAAATATTCCTGATAAATTTTCACCATATATGTCAGTGGCTATTTTAGCATGTTTGGATTCGGTTTTTGGAGCTGTTAGAGCGTCTTTATCTAAAAATTTTCAAGCTGATGTATTTATTTCTGGATTTTTTGGTAATGCGGCATTAGCAGCAGCCTTAGCTTATTTAGGGGATAAACTTGGAATACCAATATATATAGCGGCTGTTATTGTTTTTGGAGGCAGAATTTTTGATAATTTTGCTATTGTAAGAAGATTATTATTAGAAAAAGCGAAATCTCGTTAATGGAGGTTTAAGGATGAAATATAATGAAGCAAGTATTTTTGTTTTTATAGCCTCCATAATAATAGGTGTTTTAATAGCACTAAATATAAATTTATCATCTACGTCTTCTAATATTCAACTAACAGCAAATGAATATAGTAAGGCAGTAGATGAACGTACTAAATTAAGACAAGAGATAAATGCTTTAGATACTAACAATGATGAAATTATAAATAAACTTAACGATTATACATACTCTGAACAAAAAAATGAAAAAATAATTGAAGACTTAAAATCTCAACTTAGTTTATATAAAATGATAGATGGCTTTGAAGATACTAAAGGACCAGGGATTAAAATTACTATAAGAGATGGTGATTATGAAAGCTTAGGTATAACAGATCCAAAGCAGATGTGGTTTTATTTACTTCATGATAATGATATGATAAATGTAGTTAATGATTTAAGAGCTATTGGTGCAGAAGCAATATCTATAAATGGATATCGAATATATCCATTTTCAGGATTGATATGTGACGGTCCATTTCTTAGGATTTATGGCGATATACAGATCCCGCAACCTTTTGAGGTTGAAGTAATAGGAGAACCAAAAGTTCTTCAAGATTTTCTTGCGAGTGATAATTCACATATAACCGGCTTAAAAGCAAGAGGTGTAGATGTTAAAGTTAAGGAAGTAAAAGAGATTATAATGAGGGCTAAAATAAATACAACAAAACCAGAATTTATGGAACAATACACAAATTAAGAATAAACCTCCCCAAAAAAACTTTTTTTTGTTGGGGAGGTTTATTTTAATGAGATTATTAAATTGCTTCAAAAATAATAGAAAATAAAGTCATACTCTTCCAAATAGCTATGTTTTGTATTATAATTAATTATATGAATTTGAAGGAAATATATATATTTTGGAGAATATATAGAAATAGGAGATGAAGTTTTGAGCATAAAGGAAAATATACAAAAAATTAAAGAAACTTTAGAAGATGACATAACTCTTATAGCTGTATCTAAAACTAAACCTTTAGAAGCTCTAGAAGAAGCCTATAGCTATGGAATATGTGATTTTGGAGAAAATAAAGTTCAAGAACTTTTAGAAAAGTACGATAACTTTCATAAAGATGTAAAATGGCATCTTATAGGTCATCTACAGACAAATAAAGTTAAGTATATAGTAGATAAGGTTTTTCTTATTCATTCTCTAGATTCTATTAAGTTATTACAACAAATAGAGAAAATCTATGGAAGTAATGATAAAATAGCAAATGTATTAATTCAAATAAACATAGGGAAAGAAGAAACTAAAGCAGGTATCTTTGAGGAAGAACTAGATGCTTTAGTAAATGAAATAGAAAAATGTAAATATGTTAAAGCTTTAGGATTAATGGTTATTATACCTAAAGGAGATGAGCAAGAAAACAGAAAGTATTTTAAGTCTACTAAAAACATATGGGATAAATTAAAAGAACAGAAGTTCAAAAATATAACAATGAAGCACTTGTCCATGGGAATGAGTAGTGATTATATAACTGCCTTAGAAGAAGGAAGCAATATGATTAGAGTTGGGCAAGGCATTTTTGGGAAAAGATAAAATTTAGGAGGAATTGATATGGCAGCTAAAATGGTTGATAAAGTAAAAGAATTATTTGGTTTTGGAGAATATGAAGATGAATTTGAAGAATTTGAAGATAGTGAAGAATTTTCAGAAGTAGCAATGGATGAAGTTGAGCCTGTATTGTCAAATAAAAAGAATAATAAAGTAGTAAATATTCATACTGCTTCTTCTGCAAAGGTCACTATAAAAAAGCCAACAGTATATGATGATGCTACTGAGATTTGTGAAGCATTAAAATCAAGAAAGATTGTGGTTATTAATACATCTGCACTTGAAACAAGAATAGCACAAAGATTATTAGATTTTGTATCTGGAGCATGTTTTGCTTTAGCAGGGGAACTACAAGAGATAGAAAGAGGTGTATATATTTTATCACCATCAAATGTTGAAGTAACAAATGAATTAAAAAGCGAACTTTCTTCAAAAGGGATGTTTAACTGGAGTAAGTAAAGCTCAGGAGGGCAAATAATATATGATATATACTACACTCTCACTATTTATAAAAGTTATTCAATTTGCAGTATTTGCAGATGTGATACTTTCTTTAATGGAATCTATGGGTTCACCTGTAAAATATCATTATATAGTTAAAAATTTTACAAAACCAATACTAGAGCCCTTTGAAAAATTGCAAAGTAAATTAAATTTAAATATTCCTGTTGATTTGTCACCTTTTTTAGCTTTAATAGCACTTAATATAATAGAAAAATTATTAAGATTAATATTTTAATAATGGATAAAAAGGAACTAACTAGAATATTTGAAGGGGAAGAACTCATATTAGCTATAGGATTATTAGAGAAATACAGTCTTTCCAAGGAATATAATATTCCTATGTTCTCACAAAGTTTTTTGACTCCTAATATATGGATGTATTTTACTGAAAGAATATCTAAAGATATTAGTGTAGAACTAAACGGGGGTTTTGAGGACTGCGAAAGAAAAATGATTGCTTTTAATAATATATATGAGGCTCCTTTCCCTATGAAAATATTAGAGATAACCAACAAATCAAGATTTAGATCCTTGGAACATAAGGATTATTTAGGTGGAATATTATCATTAGGAATAAAACGTGACAAATTAGGAGACTTAATTCTAGACAATGATAAATGTTTTGTAGCTATTTCAGAAGAATTGACTGATTTTTTGATTGATAACTTAGAATTTATTGGGAAAAATCCCTGTGATGTAAAAATAGTTGAGAGTAACGAAGAGCTACCTAGTGTTAAGTTTACAGAAAGCAATATAAATATAGCTTCATTAAGAATAGATTCTGTTGTAGCATCTTTAGCTAATGTTTCAAGAAGTGAAGCAGTAAAACTAATTAATTCGGGAAAGATTTTAGTTAACTATTCTAATAATATAGATAAGAGTTATGAAGTAAAGTTAAATAGTACTATTACTATTAGAGGAAAAGGTAAATTTATTATTTCAGAAATTACTGGGAAAACGAAAAGTGATAAGTTGAAAATAAAAGTAAAAAAATATACATAATGTAGAGGTGATACAGATGAAAATTACTCCAATGGATATTAGCAATAAGGAGTTTAAAAAAGGATTAAGAGGATATAATCCAGAAGAAGTTGATGAGTTTTTAGATGAAATTGTAGATAATTATGAGGAACTTTACAAAGACAATGCCTTATTAAAAGAAAAAGTATCTGCACTTTCAGAGAAAATTGAACATTATGGAAAAATAGAAAATACTATTCAAAATACTTTACTATTAGCTCAAAATGCAGCTGAGCAAGCTAGAAGTTCAGCAAAAAAAGAAGCTGATATGTTAGTTAAAAATGCTAATGATACTGCTCAAAAGATATTAGATAAAGCTCATGCAGATGTAGTTCAAATAAACGATGAGTTTGATAGAATAAAACAAGAGTTCATTAAGTTTAGAGCGAAATTTAGGAACTTCATGAATACTCAATTAGAAACTTTTGATGATTTGGAAAAGGATTTTATTAAAAATTATAATATAACAAATCCATTAGAAGATATTGAAGAAAAAGAAGTAGCAGTAGATTTAAATCTTAATGATGAAGACGAAGAAGAAATAAGTAATGATTTAGATCAAATAAAAAGTTTCTTTGCTAATAAATAAGTGATAAAAAGGCAAAATCTAATAGATTTTGCTTCTTTTAATTTTAATAGTAATATTGAATGTTATAAAAACATCTAATTTTGAAAACAATAGTAATAGTATATTATAAACTATCGGAGAGGTGTTGATTAGATGGATAAAAATAAGTTCAATATATATAAAGAAAAATTATTAAAGGAAAAAGATAAAATTAAATTAATAATAGATAATCTAGAGAAAAATGACTTTGGAAGTATTAATATAGAAATGGCTTCAGAAATATCACATTATGATAACCATCCAGCAGATGCAGCAGGCGATGTGTATGATATGGAAAGAGGTATGGCTCTAAAAAGAAAAGAAGAGGTTTTGTTAGAACAGGTTGAAAACTCCTTAAAATCTTTAGAGAAAGGAAGTTATGGAACCTGTAAATCCTGTGGTGAAGAAATTTCAGAAGAAAGATTAGAGTTTATACCTTATGCAGAATATTGTATAGATTGTCAGAAGTTAATAAGCTCTATAGGGAATCAAGAAAAAAGGCCTGTAGAAGAACAGGTTATTGGAACACCATTTTATTATGAGCATTTAAGTAAAGATTACACAGGTTTTGATGAAAAGGATAGTTATCAAGCTGTGGAGAAATTTAATAGGATAGAAGACTTGGAATATTCCAGTGATGATGATATGATGTATGTTGAACCTATAGAAAAGATAAGTAATGAACAATATAAGGCAGGACTACCTGACTAAGATTATTGTTTTAGTATGAGGAGTAGTATTTTAATGGAAGAGTTAATATTTAAGATAACTTCTGAAGAAGTTAATAAAAGAATAGACAAATATCTATCAGAAGTTATCGAAAATAAGTCTAGAAGTTTTATTCAAGGATTAATAGATAATGATAATATAAAAGTGAATGATAAGTTAATAAAAAGTAATTACAAATTAAAGCTTAATGATATTATAGAAGTAAACTTACCTGAACCTCTTGAGCTTGAGGTTAAAGCAGAGGATATAAAATTAGATATAGTTTACGAAGATCATGATGTTATTGTAGTAAATAAACCTCAAGGGATGGTAGTGCATCCAGCACCAGGTAATTATACAGGAACATTAGTAAATGCATTACTTTATCATTGTAAAGATTTATCAGGTATTAATGGAGTCATTAGACCAGGGATAGTTCATAGGATAGATAAAGATACCTCAGGGATATTGGTAGTTGCAAAAAATGATAATAGCCATAATTTTTTAGCTGCTCAACTAAAAGATCATTCTATGAAAAGAGAATATTATGCTTTAGTTGAAGGAAGAGTAAAAAATGATATTGGAACTATAAATGAAAAGTTAGGAAGAGACCCAAAAGATAGAATAAAAATGGCTATAGTTAAAGAAGGTAGAGAGGCTATAACTCATTATGAAGTTTTAGAAAATTATGATTATACTACTCTTGTTAAATGTAATTTAGAAACTGGGAGAACCCACCAAATTAGAGTTCATATGGCCCACATAGGACATCCGTTAGTAGGGGATCCCGTTTATGGTTATAAAAAATCGAAGTTTAAATTAATGGGGCAGATGCTACATGCTAAAACTTTAGGATTTGTTCATCCAACCACAAAAGAATTCCTAGAGTTTTCTACTGAGTTGCCAAGCTATTTTAAAAATATAATAGAAAAGTTAAGAGGTTAGGGAGAGATGGATATGAAGCTAAAAGCTGAACTACTAGATGAAAATGCTATTAGAAGAAGTTTGGTTAGAATTTCTCACGAGATTATAGAGAAAAATAAAGGTGTAGAGGATGTAGTTTTAGTAGGAATTAAAAGAAGGGGGTATCCTCTAGCACAAAGAATTTCGGAGCAAATAAAAAAGATAGAAGGAGTCACTGTTCCTGTTGGAATGGTAGATATAACTTTATATAGAGATGATTTAATTGAGAATAGTGAAATGCCTTCAGTTGCTAGTAATGACATAGGTATTAGAATTAAGGGTAAAACTGTAATAATAGTAGATGATGTTTTATTTACCTGTAGAACTGCTAGAGCAGCAATAGACGCTATTATGGATTATGAAAGACCAAGTTCAATACAATTAGCTGTATTAATAGATAGAGGACACAAGGAATTACCCATAAGAGCTGACTATGTAGGAAAAAACATACCTACCTCTAAATCAGAAATAGTTGCCGTTAGAATAAATGAAATAGACGATGAAGAGTCAGTTAAAATATTTGAAAAATAGGAAGGAATTAAATAATGTTTTATGATTTAATAGCTACTACTGCCTTTGGACTGGAATCTGTAACAGCTAAAGAGCTAAAAACTTTAGGATATGAAGACTTAAAACTAGAAAATGGGAAAGTTCATTTTCAAGGAGATGAATTAGATATTGCAATAGCTAACATTCATTTGAGAACTGCTGAAAGAGTTTTGATTAAAATGGGTGAATTTACTGCAACTACTTTTGAAGAGTTATTTCAAGGAACAAAAAATATTGAGTGGGGAGACTTTATACCTGAAGACGGTAAGATGCATGTTATAGGTAAGTCTGTAAAATCCACTTTATTTTCTGTTCCTGATTGTCAATCAATTGTTAAAAGAGCTGTTATTAAAGCTATGGAGCAAAAATACAACAGAGAAGTTTTTAGTGAAGATGGACCAGTTTATAAAATAGAAATATCTCTCCTTAAGGATGTAGCTACATTAACTATTGATACATCTGGAGTTGGATTACATAAGAGAGGTTATAGAGAAAGAGCTGGAGAAGCACCTTTAAAAGAAACTTTAGCGGCATCTATGGTTTTACTGTCTAGATGGAGTGGCATGGAAACCTTGATTGACCCTTTCTGCGGGTCAGGTACAATATTAATAGAAGCAGCAATGATTGCAAGAGATATAGCACCAGGAATAAAGAGAGAGTTTGTAAGTGAAACTTGGCCTAATATACCAAAAGAACTTTGGACTCAAGTAAGAGATGGAGCTAAAAAATCTATAAAGAATAAAGATATTAAGTTATTAGGATATGATATAGACGGAAGACTTCTTGCTACTGCAAGAGAAAATGCAAAACTAGCTGGAGTTTTAGAAAATATAGATTTCCATAGACAAGACTTTAAAGAATTTTCTTTAAATCGGGACTATTCATTTATAATAACTAATCCTCCTTATGGGGAAAGAATTGGTGAATTAGAGGAGATAAAGGTTCTCTACAAAAAGCTAGGAGAGCTAAAGAAAAAGATACCATCATTAGAGGTTGAAGTACTTACATCATATGAGGACTTCCAAAGAGAATTTGGAGATAAAGCCAATAAAAATAGAAAACTTTACAATGGAAGAATAAAGTGTTATTTATATCAATATCATAGGAACTAATTAAGAAGTCATTACAAGTTATTTTGTAATGACTTTTCTATTTCCATAAAAGCAATCTAATGAGACTTAGGAGAAGTCACTACAGAGAAGTAGTGTACCTCTATTCGGTAGATGCGCACTTATATTCTGTAGGAGCGCTTCTCAGCTCCATTCAATTCCTTCTTTTTCCTAACTTAGCGTCAGTCTAATCCATATTGGTAAAAATGAATCTAATGAGACTTGCACCGCTAATCGGTAGAAGCTCTCCTCAGCTTCAATCTAATCCTTTTAGAAGTTTAAAAATATTTTTTTATAAAAGATGAATAATGAGTAGGAAGAAAAGTAGACTACCCTATGTCAAAATGTCAAAATGTCAAAATGTCAAAATGTCAAAATGTCAAAATGTCAAAATGTCATTATGTTGTTGTGTCGTACTTAGAAGGAATCTAACGAGACTTAAAAAGAAGTCTCTACAGAGAAGTAGTGCACTTCTATTCGGTAGGCGTGATTCTCAGCGCCAGTCTAATCCTTTTAAACTTTAAGAAGAAAGTAAACTTTTTGATAAAAAAATTGACAATAAGTCACAGAAAAAATAGACTGCCCCAAGAAAGCAAGAAAGCAAGAAAGCAAGAAAGCAAGAAAGCAAGAAAGCAAGAAAGCAAGAAAGCAAGAAAGCAAGAAAGCAAGAAAGCAAGAAAGCAAGAAAGCAAGAAAGCAAGAAAGCAAGAAAGCAAGAAAGCAAGAAAGCAAGAAAGCAAGAAAGCAAGAAAGCAAGAAAGCAAGAAAGCAAGAAAGCAAGAAAGCAAGAAAGCAAGAAAGCAAGAAAGCAAGAAAGCAAGAAAAGAAGAATTCTTGAATTCTTCTTTTCTTGAATATCTTAAAAAACCACTTTTACAGGGATGTAGTTAAAAATACTTAAATTTTATTAATTCTAGGCTCAGAAGGACTTATATAAATGGTTTTATTTTGAGAATATATAACCATTCCAGGCTTTGAGCCGTTAGGTTTTTTTATGTACCTAACAGGTGTATAGTCAACCGGAATATTAGAAGATAACTTTCCTTTACTATAAAATGCAGCTAAATTAGCGGCTTCCTTAATTGTAACTTCAGAAGGGTTACTACCTTTAATAATTACATGTGAGCCAGGAATATTTTTTGTGTGAAACCATATATCTTCTTTATTTGCAAATTTTAAGGTTAAATAGTCGTTTTGAATATTGTTTTTTCCAACATAAATATGGAATCCGTCACTAGAGATAAAATGCAAAGGTTTAGAAACCTTATTTTTATCCTTTTTTGAACTTTTCTTAAAACGAATATAACCTGTTTCTATTAATTCATTTTTTATTTCTTCAATATCGTCATAGCTTTCTGAATTGTTTAAGTTAGACAAAACAGAGGTTAAGTAATTAAACTCTTCTTCATTTTTCTCCAATTGTTCAAAAGCAGATTGCTCTGATTTTTTTAACTTATTATATTTTTTATAATAGTATTGAATATTTTCTGATGGAGTTTTATTTTCATCAAGTTCAATATCTATATATTCATCGTCAGATTCACTATAAAAATTTAATAGGCTGACTTTTTTATCACCTTTTTTTATATTATAAATATAGGAACTTAAAATATCTGCTTTAATTTTAAAATCTTGTTTAGTAGAGCAATCTTCTATAGTAGCATTAAGTATTTTAGACTTCTTATTACATCTATCTATATTAGTATTTATTATCTTTTGTATATCGCTAGCTTTACCTTTTAATCTATCTTGTTTATCTTTTTGTTTGTAGAAATTTTCAAGAAGTTCTGATGGATCTTCATAAATTTCCTTATCTAAATCCTTATAAATATTTAAATTTAAGCAATAAAAGTCTTTTAATTCACCATTTTCATTATATAGAGTATAGGAAGTGTGATTTAAAATATCACTAAAAAACTTTTGAGAGTAATTATAAACGTCCTCCATATTCTTATTTAAACTATTAGAATAAAGTTCTTCACTTAAAACTTTACCAACACCAGTAAAAGTCTTACTAAAAAAGCTAGAGTTAAACTTTATATCTTTTGTGGCTAGGAAACTATTAAATTCATCATAAGTAAATGATAGAGGATTAAGTTTATTGCTTTCAGGTGGATAAACGTAGCTTATTCCAGGAAAAAGCACTCTATAGGAATTGATTTCTGAGGTTATGTGTTTAATAGATTCCATAATCTTATTATCTCTATCTCTTACTAAAGTTATATTACTATGTCTACCCATTATTTCTATTATTAGTTTATAAACTGAATCAAATCCCAGCTCATCTGTAGACTCAATAAGCATGGTTAAAATACGATCATTTTCATATTGAGTAATTTCTCTTATTTTACCATTTGTTAAATATTTTCTTAAAACCATACAAAACATTGGGGCTTTTAGTGGATTTACCTTAGATTCTTTAGTAAAATGAATACGAGGATAATTACTTGAGGAAGAAATTAATAGTTTTCTATTTTTTCCTCCAGTTCTTAAGGTAAAAATTATCTCATCTTTTTCAGGTTGATTTATTTTATCTATTTTTGCATTCAATAAAATTGGTCTTAAGTAATTTATATAATTGTGTAGAAAAACACCATCTAATGCCATTGTAGTCTCCTTTCAAAAAACATATAAATTTAGTATACACGTTTAAAATAATTGTATCAAGGTGGAGGTAAAGAAATGAAGTTTTATAAGATGCATGGAAATGGAAATGATTTTATTGTAATTGATGATAGAAATGAGACGTTTTTAGGGAAAGAAAGTGAGCTAGCTAAGAAGGTATGTCATAGACATTTTGGTATTGGAGCAGATGGAATACTTTTAGTTAGGAATAACAAGGAAGCTGATTCAGAAATGATTATAATTAATTCTGATGGCTCATATGCAGCTATGTGTGGTAATGGCTTAAGATGCTTCATAAAGTACATATATGATTTAGGAATTGTTAAAAAGAGCAACATGAAAATAATGACTGGAGATGGATTTAAGGATGTGGATATAAAGCTTATTGGAAATGAAATCTCTGAAATAAAGGTTTTTATGGGTAAAGCTAGTTATGAACCAAATAAAATACCAGTAAAAATAAATGAAAAATTAAAAGATTTTGAACTACATGCAAATAATAAAGAATATAATATTACATCTATGTTATTAGGGGTTCCACATACTGTTATATTTGAAGAAGAAGAAACAGATATAACGGAAGGTAGAGGAATTGAAAAACATGAAATTTTTCCTGAAGGAACAAATGTTAATTTTTGTGAGGTACTTGATAGGGATAATATAAAAGTGAGAACTTGGGAAAGAGGAGCAGGGGCAACTTTAGCTTGTGGTACTGGAAATTGTGCTGCGGCCGTTGCGGCTTTTGATAAAGGATATACAAATAAACAGGTTAAGGTACATGTTCCAGGTGGGGTTTTAGAAGTATTAATTGAAACGGAAGGGGTATATATGATTGGAAATGCGGAAGTTATTTGTAATGGAGAGGTATATATATAAACTAACAAAATGAAGAATGCTAGGTTGATATGTGTTTTTATAATAACCTCATGCCTTCTTTTTGTTTCATGTAAAAATACACAAGTTGAAAACAATAAACCTGAGAATGAAATAACCTTTAAAAACTATGAAGGAATTAATAAAGTAAGTGTAATTTATGATAGGAATGGAAAGATATCTTTAATTAGCGATATTTATAAAAATGAAGTTCTTTCAAAAAATGAAGACGGATATGTTTTATCCTATAGAAAAGAAACTAACTCATATTTAAAAGCTTCAGAGATTTCTGAAGAAAAAAAGTTGGTTTTAGGGATAAATAATAAAGAATATATATTAAAAGATTTCACCGATTTATCTAGTGCTAAACAGTCTCCAAAAGGGAATAAGGTTTTGTATAAGAAATATAATGAAGCTGAGGAAGTTGAGTTTTCTATATTTGATAGCTCTAATGAAAAAGATATTCCCTTGGAAATAAACACTTTAATATCAGGTGAAAACTACTTTTGGAAAGATAATAATACTATTATTTATTATGGAATTAATGATAAGGAAAATAAAAATGGGATATATTCTTATAATATATCCTCAGATGAAGAAACTTTATTGTATGAGCTTAAGAAAGGAATAATAGAATATATTCAATTGACTGATGAATATATTTACTTTATGCTCAATTCTTTAAATGGAAAAAAAGAAGTAAATAGATTTTCACTCAAAGATAAAAGCTTAGTCAAAATTACAGATAAATTTAAGTATATTAGTTCCGTAGCTGAAGAAGCAGGAAGTATATATATATTAGGGGAAGAAGAAAGTAGTGGTGTCTCTATATATAGTATTATAGATGGTAAACTAAAAAGAGTAATATATGATTTTCCTAGGCAAATAGATCCTGATAGAGGGATGATTAAAGATAAAGATGGGAATATATTGTTTATAGGATATGAAAATATTAAAGAAGATGAAGATGTTTATGTTTATAGTACAGTAGATAAGGGTACAAAAATCATTTCTAAAAAAGTAGGGAAGTATTTCTTTATAGAAACAAACTAAATTTAAGTTTGTTTCTTTTTTTATGTTTATTTTGTGAAAAATAGTCAAGTATTATAGTTAAGAGGTGAATCTTATGAAAAATATTGAATCTATTTCGCTTAATTTAATAGACATAACCCTTCTTAATAAAGTACCCTTTGAAATATGTCAGAAGTATAAGATTTTACCCCTAGGGAGATTCAAGGGGAAGATTTATGTTGGTATGGAGGAAATAAAAAAAGAATATATAAGGTATTTAGAGCAAAATCTTTCTGAAGCCATTGTTCCAGTAAAAATTGATAAAGAAAATATAACCAAGCTCATATATGATGGCTTTGGTGTTAAAATTCATGACAGAAACAAATACATAGAAGAAAATATAATAAGTGATGCTATTGATAAAAACGCTTCAGATATACATTTTGAACCATTTGAGAAAGAGGTTAATATTAGGTTTCGATTAAATGGGTCTCTTATACTTTGTTATAAGATTACTCGTGAAGAATATGAGGCAGTAGTTTCAAGAATTAAAGTTAAAGGTAATATGGACATAGCTGACAAGCTGAAGGCTCAAGATGGAAAGATGGTATATAATTATAACGAAAATTTTTTAGATTTAAGGATATCATCCTTGCCTACTTATTATGGGGAAAAGATAGTTATAAGAATAATGTACAACAATGAAGATGATAAAAATCTTGAATCTTTGAGTTTCGATAAAGGGGACTTAGAATATATAAATAAATTAATTTCTATGAATAGCGGCATGATTTTAATAAATGGGCCCACTGGGTCTGGAAAATCTACGACGCTTTATTCTATTTTGAAAAAGGAAAATAGTAAGGATTTAAACATTATGACAATAGAGGATCCTGTAGAGGTTCTTATTAATGGAATAAATCAAGTTAATGTAAGTAGAAATGATAGTGGCGATATTACCTTTCATTCTGGCTTAAGGAGCATTTTAAGACAAGACCCAGACATTATTATGGTTGGAGAGATACGTGATGAAGAAACAGCTAAAATTGCTGTTAGAGCGGCTATTACAGGTCATAAAGTGTATTCAACAATTCATACTAAAAGTTCTTACGAAGTATTTAAAAGATTAAAAGAGATGAAAGTTGAAGAGTATTTAATAGTAGATTCTATAATTGGAGTAATATCCCAAAGACTAATAAAAAGATTGTGCGATAAATGCAAAGAAGAATTTTATGTAGAAGAAGATTTAATAAAAAAATATAAACTTAAAAATAGTAGATACTTTAAGAAAAATGGATGTAAATATTGCAATAATACAGGGTATTCAGGCAGAGTTTTGGTTTATGATTTACTTTTAATGAATAGTGAAAACAGAGAAAAGATAAGAAAATATTTATCAGGAAGTTATGATTTTTCAAGTGATTCAGGACATTTGAATAAATGTCTAGAGTATTTGGAACAAGGAGTAATTGATTTTGACGGCTTTAGAGAATTTGTAGATGGTGATATTTATGAAGATTAATAGAAAAGAAATAAACTATGAAAATTTAAGTTATATTTTAATTAATATTTCAGAAATGATAGATAGTGGCATAAATATATTAACAGCCATGGACATACTTGAAGATGGAATAGAGGGTAATAGAAATAAATTAATAATAAATAGGATGAAAGAGAATATAAAAAGTGGACACAGCATATCAGAAGCCTTTAAGAGTGAGGATTCAATGCCAAAGTTATGCAATGAATTAGTAGCAATAGCAGAGGAAACAGGAAGCTTAAGTAAAGTTTTAATACAATTATCAAATTATTATAAGAAGCTTTATTCATTTAAGAAGCAAATAATAAGTTCATTAGCATATCCTATTATATTATTTTTATTGCTTGTAATTATGGTTGTGTTTTTATTTATAATGTTAGTCCCTAGTTTCAGTGAAATGTATGCATCAATGGAAATCGTTCCATCATGGCTTCTTGGAAAACTATTTAATCTTAGAGAATTTGCAGATAAAAATACTCTTATTTTCTATCTATATACAGCTATATATGGGATAGTTATACCCTATGTTGTGGTGGTTTATTTTTTTAAGGAATTAGCAATTAGAAACATACTAAAATTGAAGATTGTTTTTCAATATAAAGAGTATATTATGCTTATGATGCTCAATATGATTTTTGAGAGTGGAATAAATCTACAAAGGGCTTTTAGTAAGTTTTCAAAAGAAATTAAAAATCCATTAATTAAAAATCATATAAAAGAAATAAATGATGGGTTACTTAAAGGAAAGTCTTTAAAGTTTACACTAAAACAAGAAAAAATATTTTCAGAATATACTTTAGCAGTAATTAGCATAATATAGTGTGATGAATAACATAGTGCTTATAGTAGTCTATGTTATTTTTATATGTATTTAAATAACTATGTTTACTAAATATATAGTTTGATTAATTATAGTAGTTATAGTAATCTATATAATAATGAATCAAATAATAGTAAATATAGAAAGTAGAAGTATATAATGGAAGTAGTAAAAGTAAGAACCGATGAGAATAAAGAGAGATATTATGTTGCTGATAGCTATGGACTACCCATAGAACCAGTACTAAAATTCATAAGATTTAAAGATAACACTAAATACTCAAGAAACACTTTAAGAATGTATTGTCAACATTTGAAATTGTATTTTGAGTATTTAGAAGAACGTAAGATAGATTTTAAAAAGATTAATATAGATGACCTATCATTGTTTGTGAATTGGCTTCAAAATCCCTATAAAAGCTTAAAGGTGATACCAACTCATCATGTAGATATGGCAAGAAGTCCTAAAACAATTAATGCAATTGTAAACACGGTGTTATCATTTTATGATTATCTTTTAAGACATGAAGAATATAGTAATAAGATTTCTGAAAGATTAAAAAAGATAGTATCCATTCCAAATGGAAATTTTAAAGGTTTTTTATATGGAATAGCTTATGAAAAAAGTCTGGCCACAAGTAATATCCTAAAATTAAAGGTGCCTAAGAGTCGGCCAAAAACATTAACTAAAAAAGAAGTGCAGATGCTTATTATTAATTGCAATAATTTAAGGGACAAGTTTTTATTATTACTGCTGTATGAAACTGGTATCCGCATAGGTGAAGCCTTGTCATTATGGATTGAAGATTTTGATATAAGTGATATGATTATAGACCTTAAAGACCGAGGCCAACTTGAAAATAATGCAGAGATAAAAACAGTATCAAGTCCTAGAAGAATAGATATATCTCAAAATTTGGCCGACTTATTTATGAAGTATATAGCTGAATATCATAATGATGAAGTAGAAACTAACCATATTTTTATTAAAATTAGTGGCCAAAACAGAAATAAGGCAATGAATTATACTGATGTTGATAATTTATTTAGAATGCTTGAAAGAAAGTCTGGAATATACGTAACCCCTCATATGTTTAGACATAGTTCTTTAACTGTTCTTAGGATGGCAGGATGGAAACCTGAATTATTAAGAATAAGAGCTGGCCATAAAAATATATATACTACTTTAAATACATATATACATCCAAGTGATGAGGACATAGCGATAGAATTTAATAAGACTAAGACAAATTTAGATTTAAATATTACAGCTAAGGAGAATGACAATGAAGATTAGTAATAATATATATAAGTTAATGAATGGCCAGTTAAATAAATATGAGGAAATAGTTAATTATTTAAAACAAGATGATAGTTATTGGTTAAATAATGACATATGGGATGTAACAGAAGAAAAATTCATGGGGGAGACTGTTCATAATACAAGACATATTAATTTTATAAATTTCCATAATATTTTCTTAAAGAATGAATTGAAATATTATATTTTATATAATTTTAAAAATAAAAAGATGAGTAATAGAACTATAACTTGTTTAGGGGCTGTATTTAAACATTTTAGTGATTTTCTCAATCAATATTACTTTAATGTAAATAGTTTTAATAATGTTTCTTACGATGAAGTTTATAAGAAATGGAAATTCTATTTAATACAAGTTGGGATTAAAGTACAAAAGAAACAAGATAAAAGTTTAAATGTTTTTAGTCTATTATTAGTTATAAAGTTTATCATAGCTTTTTATGATGATAGAGAAGAAACAGAAAAAGACATATGGTATGCCAAAAATATTAAGGGAGTAACAATAAGGGCAACACAAAATGCAAAGACTACTAGATTAAATTTTATGGGAATATCAGAATATTATAGAGAGACTGTAAAAAGATATTTTAGAACAATTATAACGAAAAAGTCTTTTGGAACATGTTCGGATATATTAATACATTTAAGATATTTCTTTGAGTCATTTTACTCAAGAAAGTATAAAGATGGTTTCATTGAAAATTTAAGTAGAAATGACATAGAGAAATATCTTGTTCAATTAATGAATGATAGAAAAGGTAGAAATAGACATGGTACTACTCTTTATATAACAAATATAAGAACATTTTTAGAGTATATCCGAATTGCTCAATATGATAAAGCACCTAAAAAAGAAGTGGGATTACTAATATTTAAAGACGATATCCCTAAAAGAAATTATAGGCAAAATGCGTTTAAAGGAGTCAAGTTTATTCCAGAACCAATATTAAAACAGTTGGATAGCAACATTATGGAATTGGATAACCCGCAATGGATACCAGTTTATATTTTACTTCGTGAAACTGGATGGCGTGGAACCGATATATTGAATCTTAGATATGATAATTGTATAGAACAGATATGGAACAGCAAAGAACAAAAATACAACTATTATCTTTGTGGTGAGATAACCAAGACGGGCATAGCAGAGCTTAAGATACCGATAAGAGACCAAGTTGCTGAAATGGTTCAACAATGTATGAAGGAAGCTAAAGAACAGAGTAATGAGGATAATAATCAGAATAAATATTTGTTTAATTGCTATAGCGGAAGGAATAAAGGAAATCCAATTCATAAATCTGGATTTGTTTATACTGTTGATAAGCTTATTAAAGCAAAAGATATTAGAGATGTTACTGGTGAATTATATCATTTTAAACCACATGCATTAAGACATACAAGAGCTAAAGAATACGTAGAACAAGGTATGAACATAAGTATAATTCAGCAAATTTTAGGACATCAGAGCCTTCAAATGACTGCTCATTATGCAAATGTTAGTGAAAATACTCTTTATGAAAAATGGAAGGCAACAGAAGATTTAGAGTTGTTTAAGGTAAATATTGAAACTAATGAATTTGAAGCAATAGATTTAGGTTCAGAGAGTGGTGAGAATCTTGTTAGATATGAATATGTTAAAAAGAATTTAGATGCCGTTAAAGTACCTTTTGGAGTATGTTTTAAACCGTCTAAGCTACCTTGTAAGCAACAAATGAATCATTGCTTAACTTGTGCAAGTTTCTGTACAACAATTGAAAATATACCTGAATATGAAGAAGAAATAGAGAGTGTTAGAAAACAGATTGATATTAGTGAAAGATGTGGCCGAGAATTATGGGCTGAGAAAAATAGACAATATCTAAATATACTAGAAGAAACATTAAATAAGGTAAAAGAACATAAACTAGTACATAAGAATGGTGAATCAAGGGAGGGATTTTAATAATGGCTGGAAACACTAAAGGATTAAAGAAATATGCAGAAGAAAAAACAAAATTAACATTAGAGAAAGTAGATAAAGCCATTAGGGAACTCTCCCTTAATGGAGATAAAATAAACTTTAATAGCGTTTCTCAAACTAGTGGAGTGTCTAAAACTTTTTTATATAATAATAGTGAAATAAAAAATAGAATTGAAGCTTTTAGACAGAAGCAAGTTAGTAGAGATATGAACCAAAGAGCTAAATATGATAAAACTTCCAAGGCCAAAGATATTATTATTATGGCCAAAGATAAAAAGATAAAAGAACTTGAAAATGAAAATAAAAAATTGAAAGAACAATTGGAAGTTCTTAGAGGAAAATTGTACGAGAAAATTTAAAATAGTCTTTTTATAGATAACTATTGAAAAAACATTTATAATATTGTTAAAGAAGATTGGAGTGAATAATTTGAAATTAGAAAACAATAATAAGGCACATTTTGAAGATTATAAGATTAAATCTAATATATTAAATTATGTAGTATTAAAAATAACATATAAAGGACTCTTGTCCTTTGATGCATTCATAGAAGATTTTAACACATTATTAACGCAAAAAGGGTTTGTAGCTGAAAAAGATGTTCTTTCACCAAAAGATGTTGTGGTTATGGGGGAATTAGAAGCATATAATGAGTCGCTTAATGAACCAGTTGTTAGATTTGTTAAAAACAAGAATACTTCTAGAATTGTTGTTACAAGAAGTTTCACATATATTTATTTAGACTATGAAGCTGCTCATAAGTTAACAAGCAATATAGAAATATTTTCAGAATTAATAAAAACAATTCGAAAATTAAATAACTTTGTTATATTTGAAAAAGTAACATTGAAAAAGAATAATGGAGTTATTGTAAATAATACAAATAATATATTAGAGTGTTTTGAAACTAGAGTGTTCAATAATTCTCCACTTGAAATAAATAGAATCGATAAAAATAAAAATGTAAATTTATTATTTAGTAAATCCTCAGAACTTTTTAGATGGAATGAAATACTTTATGTTGTTACTAGAAAGATACAAAAAGGAAAAACAAAGTTTTTAAAAAAAGATGGCTCTGTTAAAGAAAAACAATGCTATGAAATTACTCTAGATATTCAAGGAACTATTATTTTAGAAGTTTTTGAACAAGAAAATAAAGAATACTTTGATGATATTGAATCAAAAATAAAGAATATAAATTCGGGACTTTTTGAAATATTTAAATTAAACACTAGTTCATCATTTTTAAGAGATATGATTGAGGGAGAATCAAAAAAAATAATTGGAGGATTGAATAAGAATGAAGAAATATAGTTTTGAGAAAACCAATATTGATACTAACAATATAGTAAAAGAACGTAAATCAAAATATAATTTTAGTTCGGTTGATTTAGAAACAAATTTTGTTACACATAAGATAGATAATAAGAAAAAATCTCTAAAAAGAGTTGAAAATATTAAAATAAATGAGTGATGATAAAACGATAAATTACCCTGACGAAAATATTGAGAATCTATATTTAACAATATATATAATTGGATATATGGAACAAGGAGAAAGCATAATAATAACTGTAGATAGTTTAAAACCGAACGATAGATTATATTATGTAGGGGTAATTGATAGTTATTGTAAGAAAGATGTTAATATAACAACTGAAATACTTAAAAGTATTTTAGCTGAAAAAAATGAAAAAAATAAAAAATTGGATTTATTATGTTGGACACATCCCCACGATGACCATACTAAAGGAATGGATGACATTATAAAAAATTATTGTAATGAAGAAACGTTAATTGCTATGCCTAATGTATTTTATATGAACAAGAATTTATCTTCTGAAACACAAAAAGTTATTGAATGTATAAAAGAGATGAATTACGGAAAACATGTGCAAAATAGAGGAAGATTACAAACTTTAAGTGGAGAAAGTCAATTGCAAATTCTTAATATTGGCAAAAGTGAAGATATTCAACAAATGACTATAGATTTTTTTGGACCGTATGATAATATTTCTCTTATGCAGAGTGAAGATAATATAGATTGGAATAAATTTTCTACATCATTACTTATATCAATTAATGGAGTTAATATTTTTTTAGGTGGAGATGTGCCTAATATGAGTATAAAATCATTTAAAAATTTTCCTAAGTACTTAAATTTTGTAAAAATACCTCATCATACCTCATCAACATCTTCAATACTTATTGAAAAATTAAATGGTATGGGACAAGCAGATATTGCCTGCACCACAATGTATTCAAACAAGCTTCCAGAAAGTGAATTATTATTGAGTTATATTGACATTACCAAAGAAGTGTTTTCAACAACCAGTACAATTATAGATTCGAAGGTATTATCAAATAATAACAATAATTATGAAAAATATAAAAATGTACATATAAAATCTCTTGATGAAAATGAATATGGTATTTTAAAAATAAAAATTGATGTTATAAATAGTGAATATACTCCATACATAGCTGGTAATGCAACTAGAGTATCAAGGAGCATATAAGATTTAGTAAATCTAATAATTCTTTAAGATAAAATGAAAGGATAAATAAACTAATGAAAACACCAAAAGTCATAAAATCAGGAGTGTTAGAAATATTCAATGACTTACCTTGTTATGTGCTTGATAATGGACAAAGGGTATTTAGATTGTCTAACTTAACAAAAGCCTTAAGAGATAAAGAACATGGGAAGTTTGGTAATTATCTAGCATCATCAAATATAGTTAAATATCTACCTGATAGATTAAAACCGTTAACTGATAAGAACCATGATAGAACTCCTCAAGGAGTTTTGGAATTTGAGTTTGATGGGAAAATGGAAAAGGGATATAGTTCAGAAGATTTTATGGATGTATGTAGTGCTTTTATTACAGCAAACTTAAACAATGAAAAATTATCAGAAGCTCAACAGGAAATGGTTAAGAATGCAAATAAATTCGTTTTGGCCACTGCTAAAATAGGTATTATTGCATTAATAGATGAAGCTACAGGATATCAGGCTGAAAGAAATTCAAAGGAATTACAGCTGAAAATGAAATATTTCTTGGTTGGCGATGACAAGGCAAAAGAATGGGAAAAAACATTTCCAGATGAGTTGTGGTATGAGTTTGGACGACTTACCAACTGGAAAGGAAGTTTAAAGAAAAGACCTAAGTATTGGGGTAAATATGTTAATCAACTTATTTACAATTTATTAGATGAAGATATAGCTAAATACTTAAGAGAAAATAAACCCCCTAAATATAATAGTCATAAAAAATACTTTCAATGGCTAAATGATGAATATGGACTTAAGGAATTAACGCAGCATATTTGGCAAATCATTGGTATGGCCAAGTTGTGCGAGGATATGAAAGAACTAAAACTTTTGGCCAGTAGTAAATTTAATACGGAAATAGATATATAAAATAAATAAAGGTGCATATTTGGGAGTAGGAAACTACTCTCTTTCTGTTTGTATATATTAGATACATACACTAATTCTTTAATTTTTACAAATACTTTTATTATATTACAATATGTGGTACAATAGGACAAGTATTTGTAAGACAGGGGGATTTTTGCATGGAAAATAATTTTGTTATAGGAATTAGAACAACTCCAAGTTATGTGTATTATACAATTATTAATGATAACGATGATGAGGATACTTTTGATATAGTTACAACCTCTAAAATAGTTGTTCCTAAATCTCTAGACATACCTGATAGATTGAGTTTTATAAGAAACTGCTTATATTCAATAATACTTGAGTATAATATAAAAAAGGCCGGAATTAGAACAATAGAAAATTTAGTAAAACCAGACGTTGAGAGGATTCACATTGAGGGTGTTATACAGGAATTAATATCTAATAGTTGTATTGAAAAATACTTTACTGGTATAAAATCAACAGTGGCTTCAATTTTAGATGAAGATGTACTACAAATAACTAATTACATTAATGGAGAAAATTTTTGTGAAATATATGAATGGAGCAAGTATAGTAAAGAAGAAAGGGAAAGCATCATATTTGCGGTTGCATGTATGTCTATCTAGGGTGATATTATGGGACTTTGTAGAACAACTTTAAATTTTGATTTGGGAAAAGAAATTGGTAGTGAAGGTTTGAATTCAAAGGTTTTTGAAGCTTTTGACCCACAATTAAAGGCAAATTTAGTGGTTAAAAAAATTGAGAAGAAATCAATTGTAGAAGACTATGAAAGTATAGATGAAAGTAATTTTTATACTGAATCAAGAATAATGTATGAATGTAAACATCCTCATGTTATGGAAATTCAATATGCAAGTGAAGATGAAGATTCGATATATTTTTCTATGCCCCTTTGTAAAAATGGTTCACTAAATAGTCTGATAAACAAAAGATATTTATCAGTAAGAGAAATAATAAAATATTCACTTGAATTTTTATTAGGTATACATTATATTCATACTAAATCATTAATACATTTTGATATTAAACCCACAAACATATTAATCGATAATAATAATAAAGCCGTTGTAACAGATTTTGGACTTGCTAAATATACTGATTTATATGGGTTTATAAGACCTAATAAAATATATACTCCGCATCAACCGCCAGAAGGTTTCAAATATTCAGATTACACAAGTAAAGCAGATATATATCAAGCTGGGATAACTATGTACAGAATGTGCAATGGGAATATGGAATATGAAGAACAATTCAATTATTGGCTAACTAAAGGAAAACTTCAAGAATCTATTGAAAAAGGAAAGTTTCCTAATAGAAAACACTATTTACCGCATATTCCTTTAAAGTTAAAAAGAATAATAAATAAAGCCATGTCTGTAAATGTGGATGAGAGATATGATACTATACTAGATATGATTAATGAAATATCAACTATTGATAAAAATTTAGATTGGTATTATAATGAAGATACAAACAAACATTCGATGGAATGGTCTATAGTTAACAGTGCCAAGACACACAAGAATGTTATAGAAGTAGTTGATTTAGGTAATAATAGTAGTAAGGTTATTGGAAAAAAGATAAGACTTAGCGATAATGTTACAAATAGAGTTACAAAATGGAATATTACTAGTATAGAAAACGATAGAGTATTCAAAAAGATAGAAGATTTTATAAAAGAACTTAAATAGTAAAGGACGGTGGATGACTTGAAAAAGAAGATTGCTTCTTCAAAGAAAAGTTTGTCAAGACAAGACTTAGCGAATCCATTTCGTAATATGTCATACCACGAAAGAATGATACAGGCTAAAGTTGTAGATATAAGAAACAACTCTACTGTTGAAGAATTAGGAAATGGATACCAAAGAATTAAGGTTATTGATGAATGTAAGTTTGTAAGATAGTAATAAGTATAATAAAAAGACGTTATGATTTAACGTCTTTTTATTATGGGTTAAAATACTACAATAATTATATGTAGTCTATGTTGATAATGGCATAAATAATGAGTTTATGTGAGTTAGACACTATATACATTGTATTGGGGAAGAGATAGGAAAACTTAGTGAGAACATAAATAGAGCAATGATAAAATCAGAGGAAAATTTAGTGCAAAAAACTAAAAAAATATCAGGAGCAATACAACCAACCTTTATAGTGATAATTAGTTTTCTTATTGTAGGAATAGTGCTGACATTTCTTATGCCTTTATATCAAGGGATAAAAATATGAGAAAAAAAGGTTTTACATTAATTGAGATAATATGTGCTTTGGCTATTTTGAGTGTTTTTGCAGCAACTACTATGACTATAATTAAACCTATGATGAAAATATCTAAAGAGCAAGAAGCACAGACTGTAGTATATTTAACTGAGGATATACTTTGTTATGGTAAGCTTTATAGTAAATATAATGAAACTTACCTAAATGGAGTTATAGATAAGAAAAAAATCTATATTTATGCTAGCGGCTTTAGTAGAACTTACGAGTTGCCTAAAGGTTATGAATATTACACAAGTAATTCAAAGAAAACTTTTAAAATAAATAGTAAAGGTGAAATAGATATTTCAACTACAATATATCTAAAGTATGAAGGTGAAAATGTAGCGGGAATATCCATCACAGTAGGAAGTGAAACATTAAATGTTAAGTAAAAAGAAAGGAAATGTATTAATTGAAATACCTGTAGTAATAGCAATAATAGCAATAGTTATAGTAATATCCTTTGAAGCCATGATTAAAGCTAATAAGATGTATAAACTTAGAAATGATGTAAGAAAAAATACAGTGATTTTTAAGAGCGTAGTAGGAGAACTTAGATATAACTCTAAATACAATGAAATGAAAGACAAAATAGGGGAAAGTAGTATTTTTTATATAAATGAAGAAAACTTGATTTTAGATAAAATGAAGGAAAATAATATTAAAGATCTTTTGGATAATAATTTAATAAATGAGAAAAAGTTTGTACAAGTGGATGCACATAATGATTCAGATGTAATTTCTTTAGAAATTACATTAAAAGGGGAAAACTCTAATGACTTAGGATTAAAAGAGTTAGTTTATATATCGGAGAACTTGGAGCTATGAAGAAAAAAGGTTTTACATTAATTGAGGTTATTGTGTATATTTCCATAGGAACTGTATTAATTACATTGATGATAGGAGTAATCTTTAACCTAGTAAAATTTCGAAAAGATTATATTAAAAGATCAATAGAAGAAGACATGGTCACTAATGGAATAATATCTATTTCAAGTAGATTAAACAAAGGACAGCTTAAAAATATAGATGTTGAAAATAACAAAACCATAGCAATAAATGAAAATGGAAATAAAACATCAAAAATAACTTTATATAATGGATCAGATTTAGCGGTATGTTATTATGAGGGCAATAGGCTACTAACTGTAAATAAGATAATAATAGGGATAAGTGATTTTGAAGTTGTTAAAAAACAAAAATTAGTCTATATAAAAATTAGTATTGAGGAAAATATCTATGAAGAAGTTTTTAAAATCTAAAAAAGGTAATGTTTTATTAATAGTTCCCGTGTATTTAGTGGCAATATCGATAATTATAACCTTAATATATAAAATAATGACAATTAATTCTGCTAAAAGCTACATCTATCCATATAAATATAATTCTACAGAGGTTTTTGAAGAGAGTGAATTAACTTTAGTTAATAATTATATAAAAAAGATAGATAAAACCAATATAACCAATACTGAAGAATTAAAGAACTATCTTATAAACAATAGGATAGTAGAAACATTAGGTACAAGTAGAATTTATTATGATAATAGCCAAGATTGTATATACATAGAGAGAAAAATAAAAGAAGGAACAATAAAAAATAGGCTAAATTATCGATTTGAAGATGAAAAGATAATAATAAGCTTAAGTAAATATTATGAAGGAGTGTAAGGACTATGATAGGTTCAAAAGAAATCATTATAGATGACAATTACATTACTTTTTCTAATCAAAAAAGGAAGTTTAATTTGACTGAGTTTGACAAATACAAAAAGGAATTAAAGGGTAAACTCAAGGTTATTTTAATTAATACAAGAATGGAAGTAATTAAAGTAATGTTAAATAAAAATGAAACTATTGAAAAGGTAATAGATGAAAATTTTTATAACCCAAAAGATAAATTGTTTCATTATATTAAAAACAAAAAATCCAATGACTTAATATTATACTCCATTGATAAACCTATGGTTTTAGATAAGTTAATGGAGAGTGGACGGATAATTGCTATAAAACCATATGAGTTTATGCTTTTAAAGAAATATTCACCAAAGAAAAATATATTATTTAAACCCTATGCACCTAAGGAAAAGAATAATAAAAAAATAATTATACACTCGGATTTTGGGAGATTGTTTTTATTAGCTATAGATGAAGATGAGTTGGTTTATAGTAAAAATATTAATCTAAATGAGTTTAGAGAGCTTAATAATTATATAAAGTTATCAAAGACAAAAATGTTAAAAGAAAAAGAAGATAAAATAGAATTTAAATTCGGTAATCTTGAAAAAGGTTATTTAGATAAAGTTTTAGCTATGGAAGAGGTGGAAGTTAGAAGTGAGGAAGTTTAAAAATTTCATACCTTTAGATTATGAGGATAAGGAGAAAGTAAAAAGTGAATTTAGGGTTAAGAAAATTATAAAATTATTACTGCTTATAAATTTATTACTCATTCCCGTAGCAGTTTCTAATATTAAAACTCAAGTTTTTAATAAAGAAGAAAACATAACTACTAATGTAAAAGGTGAATTAATACCACTTGATAAAATAAAAATATTGATGGATAAAGCTAGTGAACTAAATAGCGAAATTAAGATTAATAATTACAATTTTATTATAAAAACTTCAAAACTAGATATTAATGATAAGATGTTTCAGGAATTATATAAAAATAAGAAGATAAAAATTGAATCTGTAAATCACGGGGAAGATTTTGATGAAATAAAGGGTGTGTTAAATGAATAAAAAAGTTCTGGTTAAACTTACTTTTTTAATAATCTTTTCTATAGGAAATATAATGGCTATTAATTATAAAGCGCCCCCTAAAGATATACCTAATAAAGTCAATATTCCTATAAGTTATGAGAATGTCAAAGAGTCTTTAGATAAAATAGATAATCTAATTATAGAAAAAGAAGAGTTTAAAGAAGATATTATTAAAGTATCCACCACATTAACAGGAGAAAAGAAAGAGCTTGAAGAATTAATAAAAGAGATAAACTCAAACAAATTTATTAATGGAGTGGAGAATATATCAATAGAAAAATATCAAGAGAATTGGAAGTGGAATGGAGTAATAGTATTTAATTCTTATGTAGAATACAGAAATCTTCATAAAAATGAATAAATTGCTTAAAAGAATTGCATTCAAACAAGAGTTTTGATAAAATATCATTGTTGTTTAAATATAATAAATAACCCTTATCTAGGTAATTTAATTAGTATGATTTATTTATAAGGGGTTATAATATATAATGAATTAATACATTTTGGAGGGAAACTTAATGATATCAGCTAGTGATTTAAGAAAAGGCGCTACTTTTGAATTTGATGGACAAGTGTTTACTGTTTTAGACTTTTTACATGTTAAACCAGGTAAAGGAGCTGCATTTGTTAGAACAAAATTGAGAAATGTAATTGCAGGCGGAGTTGTAGACAGAACATTTAACCCAACTGAAAAATTCCAAGAAGCTGTTATAGAAAGAAAAGAAATGCAATATTTGTACTCTGATGGAGAATTATATTACTTCATGGATCAAGAAACTTTTGAGCAAATTCCACTTAACTTTGAAAAAGTTGAAGAAGCAATAAAGTACTTGAAAGAAAATATGTTTGCAATTATTAAATTCTATAAGGGAGAGGCTTTCTCTGTTGAAGCACCTAACTTTGTTGAATTATTAGTAACTCAAACTGAGCCAGGAGTAAAAGGTAATACAAGTACAAATGCATTAAAACCAGCAACTGTAGAAACTGGAGCTGTAGTAAATGTACCTATGTTTGTTAATGAAGGTGATGTTATAAGAGTTGACACTAGAACTGGGGACTACATGGAAAGAGTATAATATTAGCGCTAAGTCATAAGACTTAGCCCTTTTATTATAAGTGAGGAAGTGTAATTATGAATTTTAGAGATGAACTTGAAAATTTAGAATTACTACTTAAGGCTATTCCTGAAACTGATAAAAAAATCTTAGATTCATTTTCTAATATATTAAAAGGGTTTAATAATAGATTAGAAGAAATTGAAGTAAATATAGAAACTTTACAAGAGAACGTAGAGTTTTTAAATAGTGATTTATCTGAAATTCAAGATGATTTATTTGAAGAAGTAAGTTTAGAGGATCTAGAAGGTTTTGATGAAGGTTTTGAAGAAGTAACTTGTAGTAATTGTAATAAGCCAATATTTATAGAAAAAAGTGCTTTAGTGAATAACGAAATAATTCCTTGTCCATTTTGTGGAGAAAGCATAGAATAAAAAAAGAATGTCACATGACTATATTTAAATAGGAGTGGCATTCTTTTTTTTATGCAATTTTATTTTACATATTTTATTTATGTAGTTATATTTTTGGAAAAACATAAATAGAATTTATTGTAAGTGGAGGTGATGTTATGGATAGATATAATTCAATAATAGAGATATTACCAGAGACTATATTAAATAAAATAAGGCAAATTGATATGAATATTTTGCAGGAACTTAGAATTAAGGTTGGATTACCTCTAATACTTGAAACCAATGTAGGAGAAAAAGTTATTGATTATATCTGTAGATACGAAGATTTAAAAACAATCACACAGAGAGTATCTAAATATTCTATGTATGCTTTTGAAGAAGACATAAGGCAAGGTTTTATAACTATAAAGGGTGGACATAGAATTGGATTAACAGGTGAATGGGTTATAGAAAAAGAAAAAGTAAAAACCATAAGAAATATTTCATCTTTAAATATCAGAGTTACTAAAGAAATATTGGGAGCAGCAGATTCAGTTATTCCATATATAACAAGTAAAAATAATGTTATTAATACTATAATAATTTCTCCACCTAAGTGTGGGAAGACTACCCTTTTAAGAGACATAACTAGGACTTTATCAAATGGAATAAGTTCTAGAGGATTTAAAGGTAAAAAAATATCTGTTATAGATGAACGAAGTGAAATTGGGGCATGTTTTAAGGGTATACCGCAAATGGATTTAGGAATTAGAACAGATGTATTTGACAATTGTATAAAAAGTGAAGGAATGTTTATGGCAATAAGGAGTATGTCCCCAGAAGTCATAATCTGTGATGAAATAGGTACAAGTAAGGATGTAGATGCACTTATAAAGGCATTTAGTTCAGGAGTTAATATTATAACATCTATACATGGATATGGAATAAAGGATTTATATAACAGAGAGATATTCAAAGATCTCTTGATAAATAGGGTTATAAAAAGAGTTGTAGTACTTAGTAATAATAAGGGACCTGGAACCATTGAACAGATAAAAGAATTGGGGGAGGGAAGAGCGTGATTAAAGGAATTCTTTTTCTAGGAATATTTATATGCTCAACATATTTAGGATTCAGCTTAGGTGAAAGCTTCATAAAGAGATATACACATTTAAGAACTTTGGAAAAATCATTAGTGTTAATGCAAAATCAAATATTATACGTCTATACTCCTCTGCCAGAAGTATTTGAATTTCTAACAGAAAAGGTTGAGGGGATATGGAAAGAATTTTTTAAGCATATATCTGAGCTATTAACTAATAATTTTACTGATGATGTATATGGAGCATTTAAAGACAGTATAAACAAGTATAAAGATAAGCTCTATTTAAAAAATGAAGATCTAGATTTAATAATTGATTTCTCAAAGTCATTAGGGGAGTCTGGGACATATGGGCAGGAACAGATATTTAGCTTAACTTTAAGCAATTTAAAAAATCATATAGAGGAAGCTAGAGAATTAAAAGAGAAAAATTGTAAAATGTACAGATATCTAGGGGCATGTTTAGGTGCTGTAGTTATAATATTTTTAATTTAGGAGGGTATTATGTTAGACATTAACATGCTATTTAAAATAGCGGCAGCAGGTATTTTAATAATAATAATAGAAAAGGTACTAAAATCATCAGGTAAAGAAGATATTTCAACATTAACAAATATAGCGGGAGTTGTAATCATATTGCTGATGATAATTAATCTAATATCTAAGTTATTTGATTCCATTAAAACCATGTTTATGTTTTAGGGAGGAATTATGGACATAATTAAAATTATAGCTTTTTCTTTAGTTTCTTTGTTTCTTTTTATGTATTTTAAAGAAGAAAAGCCTAGTGTAGCAACCCAAATATCCCTTGTAAGTGGAGTATTACTTCTTTTGTTTTTATTAAGGCCAATAGGTGAAGTAATTACATTTTTAAAGGACATGTCATCAAAAGCGGATATAGATAGTTTTTATATTACTTTAGTACTAAAAATAGTTGGGATAACATATATAGCTACATTTGCTACAGAAATATGTAAAGAGGCAGGAGCTCAAGGAATAGCAAGTAGAATAGAATTGGCAGCTAAAATACTAATATTGGTCATAGCTATGCCTATATTAATGGGGGTACTAGATGCAATATTAAAAATAATGTAGAGGTATTATATGAAAAAAATGATAAGATTTTTACTAATCTTTTTTATATTAAGTATATCATTAACACAGTTCACTTTTGCAAGCGAAGTAACAAATAGCTCTGATTCTTTAGAACAGAGTAATAATGTTCAACAATTGTATGATTATATAACAAAAATGAAAGATGATAATGAGTTAGTAAATGAATTAAATATAAGTGATTATATTAAAAATTATATATCGAAAGGAGATGGAGGAGTATCAACTTCAGATTTAGTTAAGATAACTTTTTCAGTAATTTTAAAAGAAAGTAAGACGGTATTAAAGCTATTAATTTCAGTAGTTGTTATGGCTATAATCTGTTCACTTTTAAAAAATCTGCAGGACGCATTTGGAGGTTCACATAGTGATATAGCTTTTTATGCTTGTTATGCCATTTTAATAATACTATTGTCTAAAAGTTTTTTAGTATCAATAGATTTAGCTAAAAATACAATTAATGGGTTAACAGATTTTATGATGGCATTACTGCCAGTTCTGGTGTTTTTGATTGGGTCTGTAGGAGGAATAACTCAAGCAGCAACTATGGATCCAATACTTATGGGAGCTGTGACAATAGTTCCTAGGATATATGTAGATTTTATAATTCCTATGATTCTAATGAGTTTTGTACTTAATTTTGTTAATAATATTTCAAATGAGCATAAGATAAACAATATATGTAAATTGTTTAAGCAAGTTACTTTGTGGGTTCAGGGAATATTAGTAACAACTTTAATAGGGTTACTTACAATAAGAGGAATAACATCCAATGCTATAGATGCGGTGACATTAAAGACAGCTAAATTTGCGGTAGATAATTTTATACCCATTGTTGGTAAGGCATTTTCAGATGCTATTGCATCAGTAGCAGGTTATGCAGTTTTATTAAAAAATTCTATATCATCTTTAGGGCTACTTATAGTATTTCTTACCATATTAATACCAATTTTAAAATTAGTTCTGATTTCATTTATGTACAAGTTATCATCTGCATTAGTAGAGCCAGTTTGTGATAGTAGAATAACCAATTGTATAGCAGCTGCTGGAGATTATGTAGTTATGATTATTTCATGCATATTATCTATTTCACTTATGTTTTTTATTATGGTATCGGTGATGGCATCTACAGGTAAGTTTATTTTAGGAGGATAGCTATGGAATTAGTAAAAGATTGGGTTATAAAAATAGCTGTAACTTTAGTTTTTATGACAGCAGTAGAAATGTTAATAGTTAATAACTCCTTTAAAAAGTATGTTAAATTTGTCCTTGGGTTAATGCTTATAGTTGTTATCATAACACCATTAATAAACTTAGTTAGCAAATCAGACAATACTTTCGTTGATACTTTTAGTAAGTATGAAAAACAATTAGAAGAAACAAGTAATGAGTCAAAAACTGTTGAAGCTAATGTAACAACGAAAAAGAAAATATTAGAAAATCTTCAAAACAACATAAATTCATCATTGAAAACCAAATTTGAAAATATGAATTTTGAAAGTGAAGTTCAAGGGGAAGTAGATTTAAATAAATTTGACATAAATATAAAACTTTTAAATATATATGTTTACGATGGAGGAATTGCTCCTATAAAGAAAATAGAAATAGGTTCTTCTAGTAAAAAAGAAGAAAGTAATGTTAAAAATAGTAAGGAAATTAAAGAATATTTAAGTGGTGAGCTAAAAATTGATAAAAGTAAAATAAACATATATTCAGCTAAATAAGGAGGGGTAATATGGATAAAAATGATTTGAAAAATAACATCCTTAAATCATTAAAAGATCCAAAGTTAATGAATATTATAGCTATACTTTTGATTGCTGTTTTTGCCTTTGTAGTACTAAGCTTTTTTAATAAAGATGGACAAAAAACTGTAGCAAAAAACATAACGCAAGAAACAGAAACAGTAGCTAAAACAAATGAAATATCTAATTATGAAGAAGCACAAAAAGAGGAATTAAGAAAAATACTAAGGAGCATAAAGGGAGTTGGGGAAGTGCAAGTAATGATGTACTTTGAGAGTAGTGAGTCTAAGGTTCCTGCAATAGATACAAATGAACAAGCTAGTGTAACAGAAGAAACGGATGGTAATTCAGGAAAGAGGGTAACTAACCAAAATAATAATGCTAGTAAAGTAGTAATGGCTAGTGGGGATGATCCATTAATATTAAAAACATTAAAGCCAAAAGTTACAGGTATAGTAGTAGTAGCTGAAGGTGCTGAGGTATCGAAGATTAAATATGATATTACTAAAGCATGTTCTGGGTTATATGATGTATCCTCAGATAAGATAAATGTATACCCCATGAAATAAGGTAAAGAAATGCATATCTAAAAAATTATGTGAGATAAACATATATATTAAAATAGCAGTGAAATGAACGTATATCTAAAAAATTAAGTAAAAGAAACGTATATCTTAAAATCGCTGTGCATATAATTCAATAGAAATAGATGGGAGGAATTAACAATGACAAGAAAACAATTTGGGATTATTTTTACTCTACTTGCATTAATAGTTTGTGTGGGGGTTTTGGCTGCAAGAGTTAATGGTTCTTTACCAGAATCACCTGGAGATTTAAATCCAACAATAAAGTTAACAGATGATGAGAATAGTGATGCTAATGCAGATTATTTCTATGATCAAAGAAATCAACAAAATCAGGTAGACGCATCTACTATGGAATCGCTAAAGAAAATAATGAATGATTCTAATTCTACTGCTGCTGCAAAAGAAGATGCATCAAAACAATACAGTACATTAGTTATGAGTCAAAATTATGCATCGAAAATTGAACTAGAGATAAAAGGAAAAGGCTTTGAAGACGCTCTTTGTTTAATTCAAGGTGATGGTAAAAAAGCTACAGTAGTTGTAAAAAGTAAAGAAGAATTGAATCAAAAGCAAGCTAACGAAATACTACAAACAGTAATGAATGTTTCAAAGATAAAGGATGTAAAAATAGAAAGTAAGCAATAACATTGAATTTAAAAAGATATTTTGATATAATTAGCCTATGATAAAGTGCTTTAGAGCAAACAGGAGGTTATTTTAAATGGATGAACTTGTTAGAGATGAAAGTCTTGGAATAATCAAAATATCTGATGAAGTAGTAAGTGTAATTGCTGGTATAGCAGCTTCTGAAATAAGTGGGGTATATGAATTTAATTCGGGCGTTACCTCAACTATATTTCCAATAGGGAAAAAAAGTGCTGGTAAAAGCGTTAAAGTAAATGTTGATGGTAATGATGCAGTTATTGATATATCTATACTTGTAGCATATGGAGTGAGAATTCCAGATGTGGTTAATCAAGTACAAGAAAACGTTAAAAAAACTGTTGAAGTTATGACTGGACTTAAGGTTTCTAGTGTCAATATAAATGTCAACAACATAGTAATTCCTAAGGAAGAAAAGGTTTCTAAAGAAAAATAATTAAAATTTTTACCCTCTGACTTTCAGAGGGTATTTCATTGTGTTAAAATAATATAATATGTTTAATATAAATAAACAAGACAATAATAAGAATAGAAGATAGTGGAGGTACTTATGAATAGAAAAAAATCAAGAAGAGTGGCTATGGAGTTATGTTACAGTATGGAGATATCTAAGGATGAACCTAGCCTTGTACTGGAAAACTTTTTAGAGAACTATGAAGAGGATAAAACAGTATTAGATAAAGAGTACATAATTAAAATATTAAATGCAGTGAATGAAAACAAAACTAGCATAGATTCTAAGATTGAAGAGTTTTTAAAAGGATGGAAGTTATCTAGAATATCAAAAGTAAATCTTTCAATATTAAGACTTGCGATAAGTGAAATGTTATATATAGATGATGTTCCTAAAAAAGTTGCTATAAATGAAGCTCTAGATGTTGCAAAAGAGTATTCAGATGAAAAGTCAGTAGCATTTATAAATGGGATATTAGACAACATATATAAAGAAGAAAACTAATTTTCAGGGGGAAGTAACATGGGGCAAATAATTGATGGAAAAAAGATCGCGCAAGAAGTTAAAAATGAAATTATAGAGTTTATATCAGAAAGAAAATCTAAAGGACTAATAGCTCCTGGGATAGCATCTATTCTAGTTGGGAATGATGGTGGTTCCATCTATTATCAAAATGCTCAAGAAAAAGTTGCAAATTCACTTGGAATTAATTTTAATAAGATTTTGTTAGAGGAAAATATTACTGAAGAAGAAATCGTTAATAAGATAAATAAACTAAATACAGATGAAAATATTCAAGGTATAATTATACAACTTCCACTACCAAAACATTTAAATGAAAAATACATAACCTCTTGTATAAGTGTAGATAAAGATGTTGATTGTTTGACTGATGAGTCTATGGGGAGGTTCTATAAAGGTGAAAAATCCTTTATACCATGTACACCTAATAGTGTAATAACTTTATTAAAAAGTTTAGATATAGAATTAAGTGGTAAAAAAGCTGTAGTTATTGGAAGAAGTAATATAGTTGGCAAGCCAGCCTTTCAACTTCTTATAAATGAAAATATGACAGTAACTATGTGCCACTCAAAAACAAAGGACATAAAGAGTATAACAAAAGAAGCAGATATATTAGTTGTAGCTATAGGAAAACCTAAGTTTATAAATAAAGAATATGTAAAAAAAGGTGCTATAATAATAGATGTAGGAACATCTTCATTAAATGGTAAAATAACCGGTGACGTAGACTTCGAAGATGTATTTGAGGTGTGTGATTATATAACACCAGTTCCTGGAGGAGTAGGCGCACTTACCACTACTCTTCTTATAAAAAATGCATGCGAGGCATTGAAATAAATGAAAATGAAGGTTCTAAAAGTAACAGAGGTTAATAGCTACATAAAAAGAATATTTGATAATGACTTTATTTTAAGCAATCTTTCTGTAGAAGGGGAGATTTCAAACTTAAAATATCATAGTTCAGGACATATATATTTTTCTTTAAAGGACGAAAATTCAAAAATAAACTGTGTTATGTTTAAAAGTGATGCTATGAGCGTAGATTTTAAACTGGCAGATGGAATAAAGATAATAGTAAAGTGTAGATTATCAAACTATGTTAAAGATGGAAGCTACCAGCTTTATATTAAGGAAATATCTGAAAGTGGGCTTGGAAGCTTACATATTCAATTTGAAAACCTTAAAAAGAAATTAAATGAAGAAGGATTATTTTCAGAAGATCATAAAAAAGCAATTCCTAAATTTATAAGGACATTAGGTGTAATTACCTCTCCAACAGGCGCAGCTATAAAAGATATAATAAATGTTACAAAGAGAAGAAATGATAATGTAGACATAATAATTTATCCAGCTTTAGTTCAAGGAGCAGAAGCCTATAAGACCTTAATTTCAGGAATACAATATTTTAATAAAACAAAAAATGTAGATGCTATTATTATCGGAAGAGGTGGCGGTTCTCTTGAAGAACTTTGGGCATTTAACGATGAGTCCTTAGCGAGGGAGATTTATAAGTCAAAAATACCTATAATATCAGCTGTAGGACATGAAGTTGACTTTACAATATGTGATTTTGTAGCAGACATTAGAGCTGCTACTCCATCTTCAGCAACTGAAATAGCTATAGTTACAAAGGAAAGCTTGAGAGAAGAGTTATTTAACATAAAAAGTATGCTCAATAAAAGCATTAATAAAAAGTTGGACGAAGAAAAAAATAATCTTACTAACATCAAAAGATTTTTGCATATAAATTCTCCGCAGAACATTATTATAAATTCTTATAATACAATAGATGGGCTTAAGTGGAGATTAAATAAAACACTAAAAACAAAAATTGATATGGAAAAAGAAATTATTTTTAGGTACAATAAATTACTCCAAGCAAATAATCCTATAAGTATATTAGATAAAGGGTTTAGTGTAATAAAAGATTCACAAGGAAACACTATAAAATCTAAGGAAGATTTAAAAGATGGAGTGTATGAAATAATATTAAAAGATGGTATTGAAAAAAGAAAAATAAATACATTAGATTAGTTAGGGTGAGTTTATGGTTAAAAAAAATGAGACATATGAAAATATGCTTGAAAAATTAAAAGACATAGTAGATAAGTTAGAAAGCAATGAATTGAATATAGATGATTCCATGAAGATGTATGAAGAGGGAACCAAGCTTGTAAATAAGTTATATAAAACCCTTGATACATTAGAAGGAAAGATAAAGGTTATAAGTGAAGAAGGAGAATTAGAAATAAAGGAGTAGTAAATGGTTATAGATAGTATTAAAGATTATTTTAATCATGAATTAGATAATTATTTTAAAGGTAAAGAGGGATTTAATAAAATAATATATGAAGCTCAAGATTATAGCTTAAGAATAGGTGGAAAAAGAGTTAGACCTACGTTATGTTTTTTAACATATTCTTTATATGAGGAAGATTACAAAAAAGTTCTACCTCTAAGCTTAGCTCTTGAGATGATACATACCTATTCGTTAATACACGATGATCTTCCAGCCATGGACAATGATGATTTAAGAAGAGGTAAACCTACAAATCACAAAGTTTTTGGTGAGGCAATAGCTATATTAGCAGGAGATTCTTTATTAAATGAAGCATTTAATATATTAATAGACTTTTCTATAAAAAACGGAGAAAAAGCATTATTAGCTACTAAAGAAATAACTAATGCATCAGGCGCTGAAGGAATGGTAGGCGGCCAAATAGTTGATATAATAAACGAAGGTAAAGTAATACAAGAAGAAGAATTATTATATATGCACAGTAAAAAAACTGGGGAATTAATTAAAGCTTCAATCCTATCTGGTGCCATATACGGAGGAGCTTCAAATGAAGAATTATCCAAATTAAAAAGGTTTGGAGAAAATTTAGGGTTAGCCTTTCAAATCAAAGATGATATACTTGATGTAGTAGGAAACACTAATAAACTTGGGAAAAATGTAAAAAGCGATGAAAACAATAATAAAACTAATTTTATTACTATGTATGGATTGGAATATTGTAATAAGAAGTGTATAGAGCTTACAGATGAATGTTTGGAAATACTAAATTCATTAAATAAAGATGTAAAATCATTAAAAGCTCTAACATTAGAACTTTTAAATAGAGAAAATTAATTTGAAGGATGATAATATGGGTAAATTTTTAGATGAAATAAATGAACCTAAGGATGTAAAAGTATTAAATGAATCTCAGTTAGAAGTATTATCTAGTGAAATAAGAGAATTTTTGATAGATAAGGTGTCAAAAACAGGAGGACATTTAGCCTCAAATCTAGGTGTAGTTGAGCTTACATTAAGTTTATTTAAAAATTTTGATTTTGAAGAAGATAAGCTTATTTGGGATGTAGGACATCAATCTTACGTACATAAAATTTTAACTGGTAGAAAAGAAAAATTTGATAAGTTAAGAACTTTTGATGGACTTAGTGGTTTTCCTAAAAGAGGAGAAAGTATATATGATTCTTTTGATACAGGACATTCTTCTACTTCAATTTCAGCAGCGTTAGGAATGGCAAGAGCTAGGGATGTTTTAGGTAAAAAGAATAAAGTTGTAGCAGTAATTGGAGATGGTGCTCTTACTGGTGGAATGGCATTAGAAGCATTAAATGATGCTGGAGATAACAAAACAGATATAATTGTAATTATTAATGATAATGGCATGAGTATAGATAAAAATGTAGGTGGCTTATCATCGTATTTAAGTAAGCTGCGTTTGGAGCCAAGTTATAACAAATTAAAAAATGAGATAAATGATACTCTTAAAAGTTTTGAGATTGGTAAAAATATAGCTGTATCTTTAAGTAAAATCAAAGATAGTGTAAAACAATTGGTTGTACCATCAATGCTTTTTGAAGATATGGGATGGAAGTATCTAGGCCCTATAGATGGACATGATTTGAAAGAATTAAATTCTGTTATATCTAAGGCTAAAGAATTAAATACTCCAGTAATTATACATACAATAACTAAAAAAGGTAAAGGATATGAATTTGCCGAAAGAAATCCAAATAAATATCATGGTGTTTCTCCTTTTAATTCAATAAATGGGGAAATAAAGGGTTCAAAGGAAATTACATATTCTAAAGCGTTTTCAAATGCTATGGTAAGGCTTTCAGAAGAGAGAGAAGATATTGTAGCAATAACAGCAGCAATGCCTGATGGTACAGGATTAAAAGAATACTCTAGATTATTTCCAAAAAGATTTTTTGATGTTGGAATAGCTGAACAACATGCAGTTACATTAGCTGCTGGAATGGCAGCGGAAGGATTAAAACCGGTTTTTGCCGTATACTCAACTTTTTTACAAAGAGCATATGATCAAGTTTTGCATGATGTTTGCATTCAAAAATTACCTGTAATATTTGCTATTGATAGAGCAGGTTTAGTTGGTGAAGATGGAGAAACACATCAAGGCATATTTGATATCTCATATCTATCTCACATCCCTAACATGACTATAATGGCTCCTAAGTGTACTGGTGAGTTATATAATATGCTAAAATGGTCAATAAATCAAAATACACCTATAGCTATTAGATACCCTAGAGGTGGGGATGAAAGTAATAATTTAAAACCACTAAAGGAAGTTGTTTTGGGTAAATGGGAGATAATTGATAATGGAGAAAAAGTAGCTATAATCTCAACAGGTAAAATGGTGACTAATTCATTAAATGCTAAAAGGTTATTATTAGAGGATAACATAAACCCTATGATAATAAATGCAACATTTATTAAACCGATAGACTATGAGCTTATAGATTACCTTATTAAAAATAATTATAAAATAATTACTATTGAAGATAATATTTTAAAGGGCGGTTTAGGTGATTCTGTTCTTTATTATTTAAATAAATGTAACTATAAAAAAAGCGTTATTCAACTAGGATATGAAGATGAGTTTGTAGAGCATGGAGATGTAAAGACTTTATATAAAATTAATAAACTAGACGCAAAAGGAATTAGAGATAAAGTTATAGAAATTATAGATTAATTAAAGGAGTTAACTATGGCGGAAGCTAAAGAAAGATTAGATGTTTTATTGGTAGAACAAGGTTTTTTTGAATCAAGAGAAAAAGCTAAAGCTCAAATAATGTCAGGGAACATATTTGTAGATGGTCAAAGAGTAGATAAATGTGGAGAAAAAATAAAGATAACTTCATCTATTGAATTTAAAGGGCAAAAAATTCCCTATGTAAGTAGAGGGGGATTTAAACTAGAAAAAGCCATAAAAGAGTTTGAAATTGAGTTGAAAGATAAAGTATGTTTAGATATAGGAGCTTCTACAGGTGGCTTTACGGACTGTATGCTTCAAAATGGCGCTAAAAAGGTATTCTCAATTGATGTTGGGTATGGTCAATTTGCGTGGAAGTTAAGAACTGATCCTAGAGTAGTATGTATGGAGAGAACCAATATAAGATATGTTACTGAAGAACAATTGGGTGAGCAGGCTGATTTTGCATCTATAGATGTTTCATTTATATCAATCAATAAAATAATGCCAGCTGTATTATCATTAATAAAAGAATCAGGGGAAGTTGTGTCTCTAATAAAACCACAGTTTGAAGCTGGAAGAGAAAAAGTTGGTAAAAAAGGTGTGGTAAGAGAAAAAAGTACTCATATCGAAGTAATAAATAAAATAGTTGAAAATTTAATAAAAGAAAATATAAATATATTAGATTTAAGTTTTTCTCCAATTAAGGGGCCAGAAGGCAATATGGAGTTTTTAATATATTTTACTAAAGATTTAAGTAGAGAAACTAATTTTAAAATGCAAATGATAGATGAAGTAGTTAATAAAGCACATGAAAGTCTATAATAATTTTAAGATTGGAGAATATATGGATAAGATATCAGTATTAATTAATCCTTCAAAAGACAAAGGTGGAGAGATCTTAAGAGTTGTTTTAGGGAAGTTAGAAGATGCATTTTCTGATTGTGAAATATCTGTAGTTTATAATTGCGAAGATATAGCAGAGTCTATAGAAAAAGACATTGATTTATTAATAGTCTTAGGTGGAGATGGAACATTAATTGGAGCCTCTAGAAGATTAAACGGACATATTAATTGTCCTATATTTGGTATAAATATAGGGAATTTAGGATTTTTAACGTCAGCAGATATAGAAGATTTGGATAAGGTGATTTTAGATCTAAAAAAGGGAGATTACTTTATACAAGAAAGAATGATGTTAGAAGGAATTGTAATAAATGAAGGTGTTAAAAAGAAAAATGTTGCATTAAATGATTTTGTAATAGCTAGAGGAACCTTATCACGTATGAGTAAGTTTACTATATATGTTGATGATAAAGAATTTACATCTATTAAAGGAGATGGAATAATCATATCTTCACCTACTGGCTCCTCAGCATACTCTTTTTCAGCTGGAGGTCCTTTAATCTATCCAACTTTAGATGTTATTCTCTTAACGCCTATTTGTCCTCACACTAAAAATATGCAGACAATGGTTTTAGAAGGTAAATCAAATATAAAAATAATAAGTGAAAGTTATGAGGAAGAGGTATACTTATCTATAGATGGTCAAAAAGCAGTAAAATTAGATAAAAAAGATGTAGTAGAAATAAGTAAAGCACAAAATAGCTGCAAAATTTTATTACTTAATGACTATGATTACTTTAAAGTAATTAGGACAAAACTTTTTAACTCTAATATTGATTGTGAAGGTGATTATGATGAAATCTAAAAGACATGATGAAATACTACAAATAATTAAGGATAAAGATATTGAAACTCAGGAAGAGCTTGCAGAAGAATTAAAAAGCTCTGGATTTGATGTTACGCAAGCAACAGTATCTAGAGATATAAAATTATTAAAGCTTATAAAGGCTCAAGGAAAGTCGGGTAAATATAAATACACTCTTCCAGCAGCAGATAAATATAATATTTCCGATAAACTAACATCAATACTAAAAAATTCAATATTACATGTTGAGAATGTAGATAAATTTGTGGTTGTAAAAACTATTTCTGGATCTGCAGCAGCTGCAGCTGAGGCTTTAGATACTTTGGACTTAGATGATATAGCTGGAACTATAGCAGGAGACAATACATTTTTTATATTGGTTAGAAGAATAGAAAAAGCAGAAGAAATTGTAAGTAAACTTAGGAAGATGATAAATGAATAGAGTGTATAAGGTGGGTTAAAATGTTATTACAATTAAATATAAAAAATTTCGCATTAATAGAAGAGATGACTGTGGATTTTTATGAAGGATTCAACATCTTATCTGGAGAAACTGGTGCTGGAAAATCTATTTTAATTGAAGCAATTAACTATGTTTTAGGCGGGAAAGTAGGAAGAGACATAATAAGAACCGGAACTTTCAAAGCCTATGTAGAGGCTGTATTTTCGGTTAATAGCAAAAATATAAATGACATATTGAGAAATTTAGATATAGATGTTGAGGATGTTATCATAATCTCTAGAGAAACTTTTTTAAATGGTAGAAGTAATATAAAAATAAATGGGAAAAGTATTACTATTACTATTTTAAGAAAAATTACTGAGAGACTTGTAGATATACATGGACAACATGAAAATCAAAATTTATTAGATAAAAATAAACATATAAATTATTTAGATAGTTTTGGAGAAAAAAGTTTAAGAGATTTATTAGAAGAATATAGATTGGTAAGAGAAAATCTATTATCTGTACGAAATAAAATTAAGGAACTAAATGGTTCAGAAGATAAAGAAAAGTTTGTAGATTATCTTAAATTTCAAATAAAAGATATAGAAGATGGGAACTTGAAGCTAGGAGAAGAAGAACAGCTTAGAGAAAGATTCGAATTATTATCTAATTCAGAAAAGATACTTAGCGCCTTAAATAAATCCTACGTTTTATTAAAAGATTCTAATACTGAAGGAACTATAATAGACAATCTTTCTAATGTTGTTGCGTACCTAGAATCAATTGAGAATACTGTTTCAGAGATTAAAGAATTAAACAGTAGTCTTAATGAAACCTTTTATATTTTAGAAGAAGCTGCTAGAGAAATAAATAGACTATTAAATTCAATAAATTATGATGAATTTGAATTAGCTGAAATAAATGAAAGATTATATAAAATTTCTAACTATAAAAAGAAGTATTCATCTAATAATCAGAGTGTAGAAGAGGTTTTGGAGTATTATGAGAAGATTAAATCTCAGTATGATGAAATAGTTAATTCAGAAGAGATAATCAATAAATTAAAAAATGAGGAAGATAAGATAATTATCTCTCTTAATAATATTTGTAGAAAAATTAGAGAAGAAAGAATAAAAGTAAGTACATATCTTCAAGATAAGATAATGAATGAATTAAGATATTTAGGACTCGAGAAGTGTACTTTTAAAATTTCTATAGATGAAGACTCAGATTTTAATAACAATGGAAAAGATAAGGTTTTATTTGTAGTATCCACGAATATAGGAGAACCTTTAAGAGCTTTAGATAATATAGTTTCTGGAGGAGAATTATCAAGAATAATGTTAGCACTAAAAACAGTATTTGTAGATAAAGATAATATAGAAACTGTTATATTCGATGAAATTGATACAGGAATAAGTGGAAGAGTAGCTCAATCTGTTGGAGAAAAAATCTTTGAAATATCAACTAAACATCAGGTTATATGTATAACTCATTTACCACAAATCGCATGCCTATCAGACACTCATTATTTTGTTTCTAAAGAAGAAAGAGAAGGTAAAACTCTTTCTAAAATAAAAATATTAAGCGAAGAGGAAAAAGCAAAAGAAATTGCCTTAATGGTAGGTGGAGCTAGGATAACAGATGTTACATTAGAAAATTCTAAAGAGATGATAAAATTAGCAAATGTAATTAAAGAAAATATAAAAATATTAGAGAATAAAAATAGAAAAAATAGCCAAAATAAAATCGATAAGTAAAATCGGTTTTATTTTTTTGTTTTAAAGAAAAATAAAGGTATATTATTAAAATTATTGTCTATAATAACAAAGTTATTACAGGATATTGTAAAGTATACACGGGCAATTTAAAGATAGAGGCGAAAGGAGGAGAAAAAATGAAAAATAGAAAAATAAAAATTACTGCTTTAATTTTAACTCCCCTAATACTTCTATTTTTATTAGGAATAACTGTACCAAATAAAACTCCAAAGTATATATATACATCTACAGGAGAAATAGGTGATTATAAATTAACCAGTTCACCTATATACTCTAAAAAAGTTGAATCAAACAAGTTAAATATAAATCTTTTTGGTTTGATTACAGTAAAAAGTGTAGATATTAAAAATGTTAAAGATTTGGAGGTATATCCTGGAGGAACGCCAGTTGGCATAAAATTATCATCTAAAGGAGTTTTGGTAGTAGGATATTCAGACATACAGATAGAAGATAAAAAGATTTCATCTCCAGCAAAAGAAATAGGTATAGAAATAGGTGATTTAATATTAAAAATCAATAATGAGGATGTTGAAGATTCTCAGGATTTAGTTAGAAAAGTAAGTAGTAGTAAAACTGATGAAATTAAGATTGAAGTATCAAAAAATGGTAAAAGTGAAATTAAAACACTTAATAGAATCAAAGCTACTACAGACGGTAAATACAAGATAGGATTATGGGTGAGAGACTCTACAGCAGGAGTAGGAACATTAACTTTTTCGCATAAAGAAACAGGATATTATGGAGCATTAGGGCATGCTATAATTGATGGAGATACTAATTCATTAATTACAGTAAAAAAAGGGGATTTAGTAAAGTCTTCAATAATAAATGTTAGAAAAAGTGAAAAAGGATCTCCAGGAGAACTAAGAGGAATTTTCTTAGACGAAGAATCTCCATTAGGCTTAATATCACAAAACACATATTGTGGTATTTTTGGGAAACTTAATGAGAATTATCAATCAAAAAGTAATCCCATGAAAGTTGGTTTTAGGGATGAAATAAAAGAAGGAAAAGCACAAATATTAACTACTGTTGATGAAAATGGACCACAATATTATGACATTAAAATAACCAAATTACTTGCACAGGATGAAGCTGGACCTAAAAGTATGGTTATCGAAGTAACAGACCCAAAACTATTAGATAAAACAGGTGGTATAGTTCAAGGTATGAGTGGTTCACCAATAATACAAAATGGAAAAATAGTAGGTGCAGTAACGCATGTTTTGATAAATAACCCTAAGGTTGGATATGGTATATATATAGAGTGGATGTTAAAAGATGCGCAGATCATTAAATAATTCAAAAACCTCTCAATTATTTGAGAGGTTTTTGTAATATTTTTATAAAAAATATTAAAATTTTACTCTTATGTGTTATAATCTATTTATAAATAAAAGAGATAAAAGATTTTTTTTATTTTTTATACCAAATTAGAAGGAATTGGTGTGGATTTGTCGAATAGAAATAATGTAAAATTATGGTACAAAGTGAAGGGGAGAAGATTATGCAAAATTCAAAAATATCAGTTTTAATAGCAGATGACAACAAAGAATTCTGTAACATTCTTAATGATTATCTTTTAAATCAAAGGGATATAATAGTTACGGGTATAGCGAAAGATGGAATTGAAGCATTAAAATTGATTGAAGAAAAACAGCCCGATTTAGTTGTTTTAGATATAATAATGCCTCATTTAGATGGTCTTGGAGTTTTAGAAAGATTAGGTTCTATGAATCTTGATCCTATGCCAAGAATTATAGTATTAAGTGCAGTAGGACAAGATAAAATTACTCAAAGAGCTATAAGTTTAGGTGCAGATTATTATGTAGTAAAACCATTTGACATGGATGTATTTACTAAGAGAATAAGACAAATGTTCAATAATACTATTTCTGCAGAAGGAGTAAAAAAATCAATTCCGTTAATTGAAACACCAGAAATTAAGGTAGAAAATAAAAGAGAACCTATTGATTTAGAAACTGAAATAACTAATATCATACACGAAATAGGAGTTCCAGCACATATTAAAGGCTATATGTATTTAAGAGAAGCTATAACAATGGTTGTTAATGATATGGAATTATTATCAGCTGTAACTAAAGAATTATATCCATCTATAGCTAAGAAGTTCAATACAACTGCATCAAGAGTTGAAAGAGCAATTAGACATGCTATAGAAGTAGCTTGGGGAAGAGGTCAAGTAGAAGCAATCAATAAGTTATTTGGGTATACTATACACAATGATAAAGGCAAGCCAACAAATTCTGAATTTATAGCTATGGTAGCTGATAAATTAAGGCTTAAAAATAAAGTCAGTTGAAAGAGATAAGTACCAAGAGAATCAATGGCTAAGAGGAATATGAAAAAAATTACAATTATATTTTTTAAGGCAACTAATATGTTTTTATACCAACTAACTTTTTTAAAAGGTTAAAACAAACCTTCTATATTCATTGGGTGTGAATATAGGAGGTTTTTTCATGCAAAAAATAAAAGAATTTGAACTAGACTATGCTATTTAGGAATTTATGATTCACTGTAAAAAGAAAGATTTAAGAAGAAAAAGTTACTAGAGTACTCTTAGGTTATTTGCAAGATATTTAAAAGACTGAGGTATCATAACTATAAATAAAATAGTTTTTCAACTGGGCGACAACAGAAGATAGAATAATTAAAAAAACCAATTTCTACATGGGGAACGTTTAAAAATATATTTACAAAGTATCTTAAATCTTCAATGTATTAAACGAGGATTAATCCTAAAAACTTTAAAGAAAACAATATATTCTACTTGTCTAAAATCCTCAGAACTGATAGTAGTTTAATATAGTATTTAGATAATAAAATTAGAGAGATATATACTATATTGATGAATTTATTGAGAATATAAAACTTATTAGATAACAAGTAAAAATACAATACTAGATGAAAAAAAGAAGATGCTACTTGTGTACAAAGCATCTTCTTTTTTATGAACTACATATATATTTTCTCCTTATTCAACTCCTTTTGATATAATTGATGTATTATAGATTGCATTGATTAGTTTAAATATTATTTTTGGGTTTATAACTTAATTAGTTTTCAATATTTGTTAAAAATGAAAAAAGTTTTTTGTTTGTATACTTATTTAATTAATAGTTCAAATTAACAGATAATTAAGAATGCAATAAGTGACGACTACCAATTTGAAATTCATAAGCATGTTTAACTACTTTGATATGGTTCATATTCAATTGCCCATTTTTCTAAAGCTTCTAATACTGGCAAAAATTTCACACCTAACTCCGTTAATGAATATTCTACTTTAGGCGGAACTTCTTTATATACTTCTCTGTGAATGAGCTTGTATGCTTCTAACATTCGAAGCTCTTTCGTTAGATTTGCCTGTGTCACGTGTGGCATTTTCCTACTGAGTTCTCCAAATCTCAAAGTACCCTGGCTCAAGAAAAATACGATAACCATGGTCCATTTACCACGTATTATCTTCTGTATGCTTGCTACAGGACAATTTTCTATATTATCATCTTCATACTTTCTTTCCATACTATACCTCATTACTATCACATTTAATAGTATCTATCAAATATTATTGTACTTGTTAATAATTATTATACATAGTATTATTCAAATGTAAAGACAAATTGAATTGGAGGTGATTATATGAAAGTTATAATATTTGGTGCATCAGGTGGCATCGGAAAATTTGCCGTACAACATGCCCTAGAAAAAGGTTATGAAGTAAAAGCATTCCTTCGTAATCCATCAAAATTGACAATCAAACATGAAAATCTAACCACTGTACAAGGTGAAATTAATAATTATAACGATATAAAAGATGCTATATTCGATTGTGATGCTGTCATTTGGTGCGTTGGTATCCCTATGAAAAGATATAAACATATGGATTCTCTTGAAGGTCATAAGAACCTTTTTAAAGCTATGAATGAATATGGTATTAAACGTATTATTGATTGGTCTACCCCAAGCGTTCGTTTTAAAAAAGATAAAAAGTCCTTTATCACTGTTGTTCCAGGATTCCTAGCAGGAATGTTATTTCCAATGGCTAAAAGAGAACTAATTTATATCGCAGATATTATTACCGCATCTAATCTGAACTGGACAATTGTTCGCTTTATAGCTCCAAAAGACACATCATTTGCCAATAACGTTAAAGTAGGATTCGGTGAAACAAAAATGAGTTTTAATATTTCAAGAGAAGATATTGGTGCTTTTATGGTAGAACAATTGAACAACAAAACCTATGAATATTCAATGCCAATTATAGGTAGTTAAATAAAGGAGCTGCCTTAAAAGCAAAATAATAGAACGTTATTTGATTGAAATATTAATAAATCTGCCGAAACGCCAGACTTTCAAATAATATAAATAATTTTGACAACAGTTGTTGTTTAGTAGAATTAAAATATGATAAGAATAAAGGAGTGTTTAACTATGAAAATAGAAATTTGGTCTGATTTTGCTTGCCCATTTTGTTATATGGGCAAAAGCAACTTTGAAAAAGGATTAGAGCAATTTGAACATAAAGAAGAGGTAGAAGTCGTATTTCGTAGTTTTCAATTAGATCCATATGCGAAAAAAAATACAGGAATGAATATCCATCAAGTATCATCTTCAAAGCATGGTATCTCATATGAAAAAGCAAAAGAGCGTAACAACGAACTTAAACAAAAAGCGAAAGAGGTTGGGTTAGATTATCAATTTGATACAATGATTTATACGAATTCATATGACGCACTTCGCCTTTCTTATTATGCAAAAGAGAATGGGAAGATGCGAGAGTTTATGGAGCGTATTATGAAAGCTCACTTTACTGATTCACTAGATATCGGTGACCATGCAACACTTGCCCAACTTGCAAGTGAGATAGGTCTTGATGAAAACGAAGCTTTGGATGTTTTAGCAAATGATAAATATAGCGATAATATTGCAGATGATAGAGCGGAGGGATTGAAAATCGGCATTCAGGGTGTCCCATTTTTCATTGTAAATGACAAATATGCCATCTCGGGAGCACAGTCTAGTGAAACTTTTTTAGAGTTATTACGACACACATGGAAAGAAGATTATAAAATCACTAAGACTAAAGAGCATATAGCCGACTCATCATCTGATAAGAATTGTTCTGACGGAACATGTAAATTAATTTAATTCAATATAATTTTTATGTTACTGAAAACTTATTAAAAGCCATTCTTTAATAAGTTTTCATTCGTTAACTTGTTTTTTCGTGTAATTATTTATACGGGTATTTCACTTATTAACCCAAGACTTGATGTCTGCTTTTGACTTCTGGAGACTTTTCCTATTGGATTGAGGAGTTAAACCTAGGAGATGATGAATAATTAGTTATGTTTAATTACTGTGGGGGAGTTGATATTTAGATGTCAAAGTAATATAAACAATAAGGAAATTTTATTTTAACTAAAATATGAGATGTTAACTTGTAAATGGTTGGACCTAGGTCAATATCCTGGACACATTTTAATTCTCAAATTGTCATTCTAAAAAGATCTTCTTTCATTTGCGGAGTTATATAACCGATAGAACCATGAATTCTTTTACGGTTATACCATGATTCAATAAAAGTAAATAAATCTAATTTTGCACTTTCATAATCATAATATTGAACATTGTTAACTTGTTCTTTCTTTAAAATGGAATGAAAAGACTCGATACAAGCATTATCATAGGGGCATGCTTTTCTACTATTTGAGGCTTTCATTCCATATTTTTTTAGTCTATTAATAAACTCTGTACTTGTGTATTGAACTCCAAGATCAGAGTGGAAAATAAGCGATTCAGTTGGCTTCTGGATTTTATATGCATTATCTAAAGCAGCTATTACTACAGAAGAATCCATAGTCTTTGAAAATGAGTAGCCAACTATCTTTCTCGTATACAAGTCCATAATAGAAGCTAAGTAGCACCAGCCGTCCTTTAATGTATGAATATAAGTTATATCTCCTACCCATTTTTCATTTAGTTTGGTAGTTTTAAAGTCCTGTTTTAGTAAATTTACTCGTTCTAACACTTTTATGCTAGACTTTACTGGTCTAAATTTTTTAACTACTATAGAACGAATATTTAACTCTTTCATCAATCTCTGAACTCGCTTGATACTTATATAAATGCCTGATTGTTCAAGAGCCTTTTGTATTTTAGGAGCACCATATCTACATTTATTTTCGTTATAAATTTTAAGTATTTTTTCTCTCAATACTATCTTTTCCGATTCCCTACGGGACGGAGTATGGTGATGAGATTGGTAGTAAGTACTTTTAGGCATATTCAGCAATTTACACATAAGCCTTACTGGATAAATTTCATGATTATCATCAATAAATTTAATTATATCTCTTGGTCCTTTGAGAATATGGCGATAGCTTTTTTGGCTAAAGCCCGCCATTGGTGTAGTATTTCGTTCTCCAATGCAATTCGTTCATTTTCTTTTTTAATCTTAGAATTTCATCCTTATCTTCTTTGGATGTTTCTTTATGTTGCTTTGTTACTTTTACTACAGGCTTTGAAGAGATTTTTTGCTTTGGATTAATTTTGTTAACCCAGTTATTAACTGATGTATAAGTTACGCCATATTCTTCACATATTTCTTTAATTGGTTTTCCAGTTTCATAAACTTCAACAATCATTTTTTTAAAATCATCGGTATATCTTTTTGATGTTTCTCTCATGTGAACACACTCCTAACTTAATAATTATAGTTTAATATTTTTAATTATTTTGTGTCCACAATTTTATACTAGCACCAGGTTGTTGTTCAAAATATAAAAAATAAAAAGCCCCAACTTAATGGGGCTAGTTTTCCGTACTAGAAGATTATCCTAATATGCCTATAAAAAGAACTTAAAAACTAATATATTATATGTTGGGAATGGGTTAATTGATACTATAAAAAAGCCAACAAATATTTTAATATAGTTATGCATATAAAAAAGTAAGATAATATAATGGACAAGTAAATACATGCGTGTAGATTTCATTACTCATAATCAAGTGTTTTATATACTCACTAGTATTAAAACACTAAGAGGATGAATTTAAAGCAAATTAACGTATTTAATAACCTTTAAGTATATAGAAAATGAAACTCAAACGTATTGTTTTGTAATACATAGTAACTTATAATTAAATAAACAATTACAAATTATTATGTATTATAAAGGTATGGAGGGTTTAACATGTTTGAATTTAATACTAAAGAGGCAAAATGGTTTTATAAGCCTCAAAGTTATTTGATTGAAAAAGATAGATTTGAAATTACAACTGATCCAAATACTGATTTTTGGCAAAGAACTTATTATGGATTCAGAAATGATAATGCTCATGTGTTTTATGTTACAACAGATGAAAAATACTTTACTTTTACGGTAAAGGTTGATTTTAATAGTACAGCATTATTTGACCAGAGTGGAGTTGCGATTTATCAGGATAGCGATAATTGGGTAAAAGCAGGGGTAGAATTTCACGACAATACTACTGCATGGCTCGGAAGCGTAGTAACTAATCATGGATATTCTGATTGGGCAACCACCGACATTAGTTCATCTATAAAGTGTGTCTGGTATAGAATAAGCAGAAGAGAAAGTGATTATTGTATTGAGCATTCATTTGATGGTATAAACTTTAAACAAATGAGAATTTTTCACTTGTTTGAAGGTGGAGATGAAATTAATATTGGTTTACTTGCATGTTCTCCAAATAATAATTCTTTTAAATCTATATTTACTGAAATGAAGATAACTGAGTGTTTATGGGAAAAATATAATCCAATTACAAATTAAGAGTCTAAAGTTTATAGGCTCTTTTTTTTATAGGAATTCTAGCATTAAAACATCGAGGTAAAGAGGTAAAAAGAATTAATAACAGATAAATTAAACTTTTTGATAAAAAGATTGACAATAAATCATTAAATAGAGAAAGTCTCTATTGAAGAATTGCACTTCTACTCGGTAGAAGCGCTCTTCAGCTTCATTCTAATCCTTTTTTTATTGGTAAACGAAATCTAATGGAGCTTAAGAAGAAGCTCCTACAGGGCAGTAGTGCAGCTTCAATCTAGTCCTTTTAGAAGTTTAAGAATATTTTTTTATAAAAGATGAATAATGAGTAGGAAGAAAAGTAGACTACCCTATGTCAAAATGTCAAAATATCATTATGTTGTTGTGTCGTACTTAGAAGGAATCTAACGAGACTTGCACTACTATTCGGTAGGCGCGTATGTCGACGCCAGTCTAATCCTTTTTTTATATTAAGAATAAAGTAAACTTTTTTAAGAAAAGCTTGCAAAAAAGTCACAGAAAAAGTAGACTGCCCTAAGAAAGCGAGAAAGCGAGAAAGCGAGAAAGCGAGAAAGCGAGAAAAATGAGAGCATACTAGACTTAAAAAGATCTAGTTTGCTCTCAAATTTTATCTTTCATTAATTCCTTTATATAATTTTTCGGTAACTATACTTTCGTATGCAGGTCTTATTATTTTATCTGTATTTATAAGTTCTTCAAGACGATGAGCGCTCCATCCAACGATTCTAGCCATTGCAAAAATTGGAGTATAAAGCTCTAAAGGAATGTCCAACATACTATAAACAAAGCCGCTATAAAAATCTACATTAGCACTTACTCCTTTATAGATATTACGCTCTTCTGCTATTACTTCAGGAGCAAGTCTTTCTATAATTGAGTATAATTTAAAATCAGTATCTCTAGATTTTTCTATTGCAAGTTTCTCTACAAAACCTTTGAAAACAGTTGCTCTTGGATCTGAGATTGTATATACAGCGTGTCCCATTCCATATATTAAACCTCTTTTATCAAATACTTCTTTATTAAGCATCTTTTTAAGATAAGCTCTTATTTGATCTTCATCATTTATATTGTTAACATTTGATTTAATGTCCTCCATCATTTCTACAACCTTAATGTTTGCTCCACCATGTTTACCTCCCTTTAAAGAGGATAAAGCTGCTGAGATAACTGAATAAGTATCTGAACCAGATGATGAAACTACTCTTGTTGTAAAAGTAGAGTTATTACCGCCACCATGTTCCATATGAAGCATTAAGGCTGTATCAAGTACACTTGCTTCAAGGGCTGTATATTTTGTATCAGGTCTTAGCATTCTTAGTATATTTTCAGCTGTTGAAAGATTTTCATCAGGTCTATGAATATAAAAACTTTCTTTAGCCTCATAGTGGTTATAGGCATGATATCCATAAACTGCAAGCATAGGAAATATACTTATAAGCATTAGACACTGTTTTAAAACATTGTCTAATGATAAATCAGAAACATTTTCATCATAGGATGCAAGAGTTAAAATGCTTTTAGTTAAGGAATTCATGATATCTTTACTTGGTGCTTTCATAATTACATCACGTACAAAATTTTTAGGAAGCTCCCTTGTGATATTTAATATGCTTTTAAACTTAGTAAGCTCACTTTCAGTAGGAAGTTTTGAAAATAAAAGTAAATATGTAGTCTCTTCAAAACCGTAACGCTTGTCATTAACAAAACCCTTAATTAAATCTATGATATTATAACCTCTATAAAGAAGTTCCCCTTCACAAGGAATGCTTTTTCCATTAACTTCTTCATGAGATTTAATTGAAGATATACTTGTAATTCCAGTAACTACACCTTTCCCATTTTGATCTCTAAGCCCTCTTTTTACCCCATATTTTTCATATAAGCTTATATCAATAAGACTAGTTTCACTACATACTTTGCTGTATTTATTTGTATACTGGTCAAGAGTTTCTCTTTCTATTTCTTTCATAATATTTTGCCCCCATTAATATTTTATTTGATGCTTTAATTTTTCATATGAATATATATAACTGTTAATGATTTTCTGTTATTTAATATATTCATAGAATTATTAATGAATATATTGACTTAAACAAAATATATTACAAAAACAATAATATATCAATCTTTTTTATATTATTTTACTATTAGAGTTGTAGATTATAATATCATAGGGGTATTTTTATTTAAAGTGGTAAATATAATAATGAATTTATTATTTATAAAAAATAGGGGGACTACAATGAATAAAGAAAATTTAAAAAACGAAATAGAAAAAAATGATGTGATTTTTAGATATAATAATAAGTATTATTCTATATGTTATTTTGGAGATAAATACAGTGTATATGAAACAGATGTTGACTATAGTGAACAAAGGTTTAACTCTTTTGAAGAAATGATAGAAAATTTTAATATAGAGGGAAAAGCATTTAAGGATGTAATAGGGGAGATTATTCTGGTATAATATACTAAATATTAATAAACTATGTTTTAAGAGGTGTTATATGAACTTAGTAGAAAAAACTCTAAAGAAAAGTACCGTTTATGAAGGTGATTTTCTAATATATGAAAAGATACAAGTAGAATTACCAGATGGAAATACAGCTAATAGGGATGTAATAAGACATCCAGGGGCAGTTGCGGTAATAGCTATTACTGAGGATAATAAAGTGTTGTTTGTTGAGCAATATAGGAAGGCATTAGACAAAATTACATTGGAAATACCAGCAGGAAAGATAGACAAGGGAGAATCTCCTGAAAAAAGTGTTGTTAGAGAATTGGAAGAAGAAACTGGATTTAAATCTGATAATATAAAATTTTTAGGGAAAATAGTTACAGCCCCTGGATTTTGTGATGAGTATATACATATTTATTTAGCGAAAGACCTAAAAACAGGAATTAAGGAAGGCGATGAAGATGAATTTATAAATGTTAAAGAATTTTCAATGGAAGAAATTAAGAAGTTGATATTAAATGGAGAAATATATGATAGTAAAACATTATCAGCTCTATTATATGTTTTAATTTAGAAAACTGCCTTGAGATAGTATTTATCTACTATTTCAAGGTAGTTTATTTTTTTATTTTTTTAATAAGAATAATTATATTCCTTATATCATAAAGATAATTATGGTAACAAGGAGGTATATAAGAATGAAGTTTAAAAGTTTGTTTGAGGAAAGTATGAGAAAAAATAAAGGGGCCTACTTAATGACATTTCTCTTCTTTTCAATAGGAATAGTTTTGGGAGCATATACCATAAAGTACATGGGAGATTTTAATAGATCAGAGTTGAGTAATTATTTTACTAGTTTTTCAACAAATTTAGGGAATGAAAATATAAATCATAGTGACATATTGTTTTCATCAATAAAAAACAATGCGATTCTTTTTATAGCAATAATTTTATTAGGAATCTTTATTTTTGGTTTTCCTTTTATATTATTAATAGATTTATGGAAAGGATATTCTATAGGTTTTACTTTTTCTTTTTTACTTACAACATATGAATATAAAGGTATTGGACTAGCCTTAGCCGCAATAATTCCTCAAAACATTTTCATTATACCCTGCTTAATACTTTTAAGTACTATATGTTTTAGTATGTCATTTGATAAATTTAAAAGTGAATTTACAAAAAATAAAAAAATATCTATAGATATAGCGGAGTTTGGGAATATATTGATAATATTTTCCATATTATTGGGTATAGGAATTTTTATAGAAGCCTTTATAAGTCCGAGTATAATAAGATTTATTATTACTACAATCTATCTTTAACAGTTCTTTGAATGGTTTTATTAAGTAATTTTATGGGAGAGAAAAATGAAGGAGATACTAAAAAGTTATGAGGAATATTTATATGATAGCTCAAAAAGTAAAAATACAGTATTAGCCTATGTTACAGATATAACATTATATAGTAAATTTTTATTAAATACGAAAAAAATTGAAATTCTAGAATCTGATAAAGACTGTATCAGTGAATACATTAAGTATTTAATTAGTCAAGGAAAAAGCGAAAGAAGTGTCAACAGGATAATTATTTCTATTAGAAATTTTTATGGATTTTTAAAGAAAAAAGCACTTATTAAAGAGGTACCAGAAATAACCTACAAAACTTCAAATTTATCTAAAAAAATACCGGAGATATTGACAGTAGATGAAATTGATAGGATAATCAATATTGTAGACAAAGATAGTCTTAAAGGAGTAAGAGACAAGGCTTTACTTGAGATTATGTATGCTACTGGTATGAAGGTAAGTGAATTAACGGCATTAAAAATCCAAGATATTAATACAGAGATGTCCTTTGTTGCATGTAAAGATAATAAAAGAACAGATAGATTGATTCCTATAGGAAGTTCGGCAGTTAGAGCTTTAAACGAATACTTATCAGAAAGAGATAGGGTTGGATACCTTACATCACCGTATTTATTTATTAATTTAAATGGAAATAAGTTAACAAGGCAAGGAGTTTGGAGAATAGTAAAATCTTATTGTGAAAGAGCAGGAATTAGGAAAAGTGTTAATCTTAATACTTTCAGGCATTCTTTTGCAGTTCATTTATTGGAAAATGGAGCAAATGTTAGAGCGGTTCAAAAGTTATTAGGGAATCAAGTTTTAACATATATGGATACTTACTATGAAATAATAAACTCTGATAGATTAAATGTAATCTATAAGAGATCTCATCCAAGAGCTTAATTAGGGACCTTAATTGTGTCCCTTTAAAAGAAAATAATGTGTGAGCGATTACACAATTTTAAAAATATACTTAAACAATTATCCAAAAGGATAAAAAAGATGGATAGTGGAAAACTTAAAGCGGAGGTATATAAAATGAGAATGGTAGATATTATTCAGAAGAAAAAACAAGGTGAAGCTTTAACAGCATTAGAAATTGATTTTGCTGTTCAAGGTTATACTAAAGGTGAAATTCCAGATTATCAAATGTCAGCATTTTTAATGGCAGTATATTTTAAGGGTATGAATAAAGAAGAAATATCCAATATGACCTTATCTTTTGTTAATTCAGGAGATCAAGTGGATTTAACAGCTATTGAAGGAATAAAAGTAGATAAGCATTCAACAGGTGGTGTTGGAGATAAAATTAGCTTAATAGTTATACCACTAGTAGCTTCATTAGGTATACCTGTAGCTAAGATGTCAGGAAGAGGATTAGGGCATACAGGCGGGACTATAGATAAATTAGAATCTATAGAAGGATTTAAGACAGAGTTAACTAGTGAAGAGTTTATAAACAATGTAAACAAGTATAAAATGGCAATAGTTGGTCAGTCAGGAAATTTAACTCCAGCAGATAAAAAGATATATGCATTGAGAGATGTTACAGCAACAGTAGACAGTATACCACTTATTGCAAGTTCAATAATGAGTAAAAAAATAGCTTCTGGAGCTGATGCTATTGTTTTGGATGTAAAAGTTGGAGATGGAGCTTTTATGAAGACAGTAGATGATGCTAGAGAATTAGCTAGAACTATGGTAGACATAGGTAAGATGCTAAATAGAAAAACCGTTGCTATAATTACAGATATGAATAATCCTTTAGGCCATGAAGTTGGTAATGCTAATGAAATTAGAGAAGCTATAGAAGTTTTAAAGGGGCATGGATCAGAGGATGAAACTACTGTAGCATTAACCATTGCATCTCACATGGCTGTATTAGGTGGAGCATTTAATGAATTTGAGGAAGCTTATAAAAACTTAGAAAGTATAATAAGGTCAGGAAAAGCTATAGAAAAGCTAAAGGAGTTTGTTAAGATTCAAGGTGGGAACTCTGAAGTTGTTGAAAATGTGGATTTACTTCCTAAAGCTAAATATCATATAGAAGTTAAAGCAAATGAAGATGGATATGTTTCTCATATAGAAGCAGAAAAGATAGGTATTGCTGCTATGCTACTTGGAGCTGGAAGAAAAACTAAAGAAGATAGTATAGATTTTGCAGCTGGAATCACCCTAAACAAAAAGGTTGGAGATAAGGTAAGTGTAGGTGAAGCTATATGTACTCTCCATACTAATTTGGAGGTTTGCGAAGATGCAAAAAAAGTAGCTGAAGAGGCATTCTACATTAGTGATAAATGCAATACTATACAATATATCCATGATATAGTAATGTAGATAATGATGTGATTTTTGGATGAATATTACATACAAAAATAAGATGTTAAAGAGTCTTATTTTTGTATGTTTTTTTTTATTTTGGTAAAGATATTTCTGAAAGGAGGAGTACAAATGATGAAATTTGATAAAAAACTTATAGCAAAAATATTATTAATTACAAGTATATTTTCACTAGGAAGCACAAGCTTAAGAGTTAAAGCGGAAGACGCGGGCACTAATGGAGGAATAGAGGTTGAAGCAAAAAGTGCGTTACTTATGGAGGCTAAAAGTGGCACAATAGTTTATGAAAAAAATTCCCATGAGAAATTTGCACCTGCATCAGTTACGAAAATAATGACTATGCTTTTAGCTATGGAGGCTGTTGATTCAGGAAAAATAAAAATTGATGATAAAATAACCGCATCAGAAAATGCAAAAAAAATGGGCGGAAGCACCATGCTGTTAGATATAGGAGAGATAAGAACTGTAGAAGAGATATTAAAAGGGATAGCGATTGCCTCAGGTAATGATGCAGCTGTAGCTATGGGAGAATATCTTGCAGGAACACAAGAAGCTTTTGTTGAATTAATGAACAAAAGAGCACAAGAACTTGGAATGAAGGATACTACCTTCAAAAACTGTACTGGTTTGCCAGCAGAAGGTCATTTATCCTCAGCATATGATATATCAATAATGTCTAGAGAACTATTAAAACACCCAACTATACTAAAATATACAGGCACTTATATGGAGACTATATCAGAAGGAAGAAAAGCACCAATTGAATTAGTTAATCATAATAAGTTAGTAAGATTCTTTAAGGGCTGTGATGGACTAAAAACTGGATATACTGAGGAAGCTAAATATTGTATATCTGCGACAGCAACTAGAGAAGGTGTAAGAATGTTAAGTGTAATTATGGGAGCACCTACATATAAAATAAGAAATAGAGATGCATCATTATTATTAAATTTTGGTTTCTCTAAATTTGAAGGTAAAAAGATTCTAGATAAGGATGCAGATGTAGTTAAAGTACCGCTTAATAAGAGCGAAGATAAATTCTTTATTGCAAAAGCTAAAGAAGAAGTGGTATTAGTATTCCCTAGAGGTTCAGGAGATAGCGTTGAACAAAAGATTTCTTTAGATGAAAGTAGAAGATCATACGTTAAAGGTGAAAAAATAGGGGTATGTGAATACTACTTAGGAGAACAAAAAATAGCAGAAGTTGAGCTATATGCAGATAGAGATGTTAAAAAAGGTGGATTTATAGATAATCTAAAATACAACTTCAGGAACCTTTTTAAAGGTGGAGTTTAAATATATTAATGAGAAGGACTAGGATAATATAAATACTAATGAGAAGGATTAGAATAATATAAATAAAGATGAGAAGGATTAGGATAATATAAATACTAATGAGACGGATTAGAAGAATATAAATACAGATGAGCGTGACTTTTTTCTTGAACTAAGTTACGCTCATTGATATTATTATAAATGTGCTATAAAATGCAGGAGAGTAATTATTATGGATATTATGAAGATAAAAATAGAAAACTTTGAAGGACCATTTGATTTATTATTACATCTAATAAGAAAAAATAAAATGGACATATATAATATTAGAATTTTTGAAATTACTAATCAATATCTAGAACATTTAAAAACAATGAAGGAATTAGACTTAGAGATAACTTCAGAGTTTATTGTAATGGCTTCCACGTTACTGGAGATTAAATCTAGAACCTTACTTCCTAAAATAAAAAATGAAGAAGAGGATGAAAATCCTGAACTTTCCCTTGTAGAAAAACTTATAAGATACAGAAAGTTTAAGGGTGCAGCTGAATTTTTAAAAGAAAAAAGTTTATATAATGGGGTTGTCTTTTCGAAAAAACCTGAAATAATTGAAGAACCCAAAACTGATAAAAATAATGAAGACATATTTAAAAATATTACTATGTTAGATCTCTATAACATATATAATAACCTTATTGAACAGATGAAAAATAAGATGAACGAATCTAATGTAAGTAATATGAGTAAAACTATTGAAATGGATAGATATAGAGTTGAAGACAAGATAGTATATATAAAAGAATTGTTAGGTAATAAAAAAGTGTACAAGTTCAACGATATAATAAGTGAATGTGAAAGTAAAATAGAAACTATAGTTACATTTTTAGCTTTATTAGAACTTATTAAAGACAAGCAAGTAAAAGTATTACAAGAAAATAGTTTTGAAGAAATTTATGTTGAAAGGATTGAGCTAGATGAGTAAATTAGATATTAATCAATATGAATTTACTGAAGTTTCTAAAAAAGAATCGTTAAAATCTATAATTGAAAGCTTGTTATTTGTAGCTGGAGAACCATTAAAAATAAAAGACATTGGGGCTATTTTAGAATGCTCTGAAGAAGAGTGTTTGGAGTTGATTAAAGAAATGGAAAAAGAACTTGATAATGATAAATCCAGAGGGATTAAGTTAATCTCCATTGAAGGTGGATATCAATTTGTTACTAAGTCACATAATAGTGATTATATACAGAAATTACTTAAGAAAAATGTGAGACAATCTCTATCGCAAGCTTCTTTAGAAAGTTTAGCTATAATAGCATATAGACAACCTATCACAAGAGTAGATATTGATGATATAAGAGGAGTAAAAAGTGATTCAGCTCTTCATAGATTATTAGAAAGAAACCTTATAAAAGAAATAGGGAGGTTAGAGGTTCCAGGAAGACCGATACTTTTTGGAACTACGGAAGAGTTTTTAAGGGCTTTTGGTTTAGAAACCCTAAAAGAGCTACCTTCTCTTGACTTATTTAATACAGAAGAACAAAAAGAAGAACCAGAGTTTGAAGAATAATCTTTAAACTCTGGTTTTTTAGTTATTCTACATTAACATTAACTTTAGTATGACCATCTTCCTCAGAGTCTTTAGATAACTTGTTTTTAATCATTTCTATGACTTGAGGGATAGTATCAACAATTCTATCATAAGTATTATTAGCATCAACAGGTAATAATCTAACAGAATTATCACGCATTACTAAAAAAGCTACAGGTTTTACTGACACACCAGCACCAGAACCACCACCAAAAGGATAACGTTGATCTTTCTCACTGGCTATTTTTTCAGTTCCAAATTCACTTCCACCAGATGCAAATCCCACACTAACCTTAGATATAGGTATTATGCAGCTACCGTCTTTTGTTTCAATAGCATCACCTATTACAGTGTTAACATCAATCATTTCTTTTAAATTTTCCATGGTACATTTCATTAAATTTTCTATAGGATGATTATCATTGTTCATATGCCTCCCTTAAAGGGGACACCTCCTTTTTTATGCATTTTAATAAATTAATAGCAATAATGATTAGTTTTACAAAATTTATATAAATTATTCCTTTAAATTGAAATTCAATGTTAAATTCATTTTTAAATAAAGGATTTACTTGTATATTAAATTTCTTAATTTTAAAAAACCATAATAATAAATGATGAAGTGAACTTGATAATATATTTAAATATCCATTTAAAATTGCGGTGTAATAAGCATCAGAGGTATCGTAAAGAAGTTTATACTTGTAAGATAATCTAGGCTTAAATTTAGAATGTTTTATTATATGCAAAAATTTTTTCCAATTAAAAATAAAATTATAGTTTTTCTTTTTCTTTGGAGACTTTTTTTTCTTATCAGATTTTTTTATTTTTATCTCTTTATTATATAAATAAATTTTAATTATCTTATTATTAACATAAAGTGAAAATTTTATAGGAAAAGGGATAAAAATAAGAATAACAAGAACAAATATTATATACAAGTAAATCACCTCATTAACTATATCTTTAAGTTTATCCATAAGTGTTAAAATTAAACATTTATTAATTGAATTAAATTTAAATAATAATACACACTATAAAATGAGGTGATTTTATGGCAAAAAAAATATCATTGTTGTTTATTTGTTTTTTATTTATGATAACAACTGCAGCGCAAGCAAAAACAAAAAAAATATCAATTGACGCAAAGGCAGCTGTAGCTATAGACGGTAAAAGTGGCGTAATATTATATGCAAAAAATGCCCATGAAATAGTACCTATGGCTAGTACAACTAAAATTGTTACTTCATTAGTAGCCTTAAATAGAGGAAATGTAGATGAAAAATTTAAAATAAGTAAAAGTTCTGCAACCATTAATGGCTCTACTGTAGGTTATAGAGAAGGAGAAGAAATAGCTTTAAGAGAACTTTTATATGGACTTATGTATAAGTCAGGCAATGATGCTGCTATTGCAATAGCAGAAGGAATAGGGGGAACTAAAGAAAATTTTTATAAACAGATGAATGAATGTTCAAGAAATATAGGACTAATTAATAGTTCTTTTAACTCTCCCCATGGTTTAGATACAGAAAATCATTATTCTACAGCCTATGATTTAGCAATTGCTACTAAAAAAGCTATGGAAAATGATATTTTTAGAGAAATAGTAGGAACAAGAGAAATATCTAGAGTTAAATATAACTTCTCAAGAGACTACAACAATATAAATAAAATGCTTTTTCAAGTTCCGGAAGCTAATGGAGTTAAAACAGGATATACAGGTGGAGCAGGTAAATGTTTAGTATCTTCCTTTAGGTATCAAGACAGAGATATAATTACTGTTGTTTTAAACTGCCCAGAAAGATGGAGAGAAAGTACTAAATTGTTTGAATATGTAAAAGAAAATTATTCTGATTATTCGGTTAATGTTCATGATTATTTTAAGGATAAAAATAGCAAGTTTCTTGATTTAGTTAAGGATGACAAGATTAGTATTATGGCTCCTAAAGATGGAATAGAATCCGAAATGGTTCTTATAACTCCAACTAAAAAAATAATGAAAGATGATTATCTAGGATATATAAGCATAAAATCAAAAGTTGGAGATGAAATATATAAAAAAAATATATATTCTGAAGTATCGATGAAAAATAAAGAGTTTTTGGAGTTAATGAATTAATTAAGTTTGCAGGTAATAAAAAGTTACCTGCACTTTTAATAAGTTAATTGAAAGGAAATAATTTATGTTTGAACTAGAATATGAACTTTCAAAAAAAGATTATATAGAGTATGACCTCTTTACTTTAATGGCATCAAGTACAATGAAGAAATTACTGTTTATACAAAGATATATAATATCACTAATTTTTTTAGTTGCGCCATTTGTTGGAAGAAAGATAAGTACAATATCTTTTGAGATATGGCTTATTGTATTTATAATTATATATTTGGTTTGGGTTATTTTTTATCCAAAAATTTTTGAAGCCATGCTTAAAATAAGGCTAGAAAGAATGATTAATAGAGGAAAACAGGAGTATTTATTTGGTAATCATAAAATATTAATACGTCCTGAAGGAGTATTTGAAAATAATAAAACTGGGATATATGAAAGCCACTGGACAGCAATAAAAAAGATAGTTGAAACAAAAGAAAAGATATATATTTATAGAGAGGCTATAGGGGTAATCATTATACCTAAAAGATTCTTCTTTAGTTTAAATTATAAAGAGGAGTTTATTAAATTGGTTGAAAAGTACAGTGAATTAGAAAGAATAAGTATTGAATATTAATAAAAATCTTCATGAACTATACTCATGGAGATTTTTATTTTGAATCTAAAAAGGGAGATTGAGAAAATTTTATCCAAAATAAACGAAAATAATGAAAATTATTTTTAAAAACTATTTACAAGAAAGAATGCGTGTGGTAAATTAAAAATGTAGTATTAAAACGATATCATAAATTTTGTGATTCTGTTAGGTTGTTATGAAAAAATAGCTTAACATTTCGTAGAATTACTCGTTCTTTGAAAATTATATAAGTTTGAATAAATTTTTGTATGGCAAATAAGCCTACAAAAAGTTAGATTTTTGCAGGTTAATCAAAGATATTAAGTTGAGATTAAGCAGCGACAAACCAAGATTTACGATCAATGCTATTGCTAGCGAAGCCTGCAACTTCAGCAGGTGTGAGATTATTTAATGAACCATGAGGCCTAATGAAATTATAGTGAAAGACAAATAAGTATATTAAGTTATTTGCTTTCTCAAAAGAGTTAAACCCTTTTTTAGCTTTATACCAAGCTTTAAATGTTTTGTTAAAAGACTCAATTAAATTGTTTGATATGTCGCTAGACATAGGAGCAACAGGCACATGCTTGTTTTCGCCCAATAGCTTCGCTACAGCTTGGTTATATGAAGGTAGTCTATCAGTTATAAAGTTTGATGGCATTCCAAATTGTTTAGCTTGGTTTACTAGTGTAAATGCTGAATCCTCACTACGTGATTTGGTTAGATGAAAAGCTAAAATAAATCTCGTTTCAGAGTCAATAGCTAACCATAAATAATAGCGTTCACCATTTATAAAGACCACTGTTTCGTCAGCATGCCAATCGTCAGATTGGAGATCTAGCTGCTCTTTAAACTTATCAGCTTTTTGTTTGAAAAAAGGTGCAAACTTTTGAGTCCAACTAGCTATTGTGACATGAGAAACCTTTATATTTGAAGTTACGAAAAGGAACTGTGAAATAGTTCTTGTTGATGAGTTGTTTAAAAAATATAAAGTTAATGCAGTCAGAATAGTATGGAGTGGAAAACGCATACCTTTCATAGAAAGGGAACCGGTTAGGTTTTCACTGGAGGCATCATCTATATTTAGGTTATGGTGATGAACAATGATATGATTGCACTTCTTATTACCACATTTATAGCGATTATAGTGTTTATAGATGTGATGCAAGAAAGTTGCTTTACCACACTTTGGACATCTTGGATATTTAGATGTTACCCGCTTTCTGACGGAGTCAGGTGCGAATTGTCGCTTACACTTTTTACATTGATATTTTTGATTAGCCTGCTTATCTAAACCAAACTTATATAGTTGGTCAGAGTTACAACGAGGACATTTTACTTTTGTTTTGTTCATTGCGCTTCTCCTTTCAAGGGGGACATTTAGTTCTAGTCAAACTTATTGTATTTCCTAGGATTGAGAAGAGCAATGTTCATATAACTTAACAGAACGAATTTTGTTGAAGGGAGAGAATAAATGAAAAACTATGATTTAGTTATTGTAGGTGGTGGAATCTCTGGTTCAGTTGCAGCTATAGCAGCAGCTAGAATGGGTGAAAAAGTACTTATAATTGAAGGAACAGGGTTTTTAGGAGGAGCATTAACTTCTTGTGGAGTAGGACCAATGATGACTTTTCATGCAGGGGAGAAACAGGTTATTAAAGGGATTACTGATGAGTTAATCGAAAGAATGAAGAAAGCAGGAAAATCGCAGGGACATATAATTGATTCTACAACTTACACTTATACAGTAACACCTTTTGACTCGGAGGGTATGAAATATGAGTTAGAATGTATGTTATTAGAAAGTGGAGGAGAAGTTCTATATCACACTATGCTCACAGATGTAAACGTATATGAAAAAAAGATTGAGAGTATAGAAGTATGTAATAAGTCAGGTAAAAGTTTACTTAGTGCTAAAGTATTCATAGATGCAACTGGTGATGGAGACCTAGCATATTTGTCTGGAGTTCCTTGTAAAAAAGGAAGAGAAAGTGATGGAGCTGCTCAACCTATGACATTAAAGATGAAGATGAGAAATGTTGATATGGAGGAAATTAAGGAATATATAAAAAATAATCCTGAGAATTTTACTAGAATTCATAGAGATGTTTCATTGATGGACAAGGTATCAAGGCTATCAGTAATAGGATTTGTAAAAGAATTCGAAGAAGGTAAAAAAAATAAAGAGATATCTATTAAAAGAGAAGATGTACTTTTCTTTGAAACAAATAACCCAGGTGAGGTAATAATAAATACAACTAGGATTTTAGGTTGTGATGGAACAGATGCTTGGAGTTTAACTAAAGCCGAAATAGAAGGAAGAAAACAATGTAGGGAATTAGAATTATTCTTAAAAAAGAGAATTAAAGGTTTTGAAAATGCAGTGGTTGTTTCAACAGGACCATCAATTGGAGTAAGAGGATCAAGACAAATACAAGGGATATACACAATAACAGCTGAAGACTTACTAGAACAAAAGAAGTTTCAAGATGTTATAGCTCACTCTGGTTATCCAATTGATATTCATAGTCCAGATGGAGAAGGAACATCTCATGGGCATCTAAAGTGGGGAGAATATTACGGAATACCATATAGAAGCTTAGTAAGTGAGAAGATAGAGAATTTAATTGTTGTTGGAAGATGTATATCAGCGACTTTTGAAGCTCAAGCTGCAATAAGGACAACCCCGACAGTTGGAGCAATAGGACATGCTGGAGGTATAGCAGCAGCTTTGGCAAGTAAAAATAATAAAGCAGTTAAAGATATAGATATTAATGAACTTCAAGAAAATTTATTAAATCAAGGGGCATATTTAGATATATAAAATTAATTATCTTAGGGAGGAATTATAAAATGGGTTCAATTCAAACAATTCAGGCTATCGGAATTTTAGCGGTATTTATAATATCAGTTATTCTTATGATGACAAAGAAGGTGCCAACAATATTAGCATTACCTATAATGGGAGTTGTCTTTGCTTTAATTGCAGGAGTTCCATTTATGTCAAGTAATGCAGAGACTTATACAATTGCTAAAAATGTTTTAGAGGCTGGAGCTATGAAGATGTCAACAGCAATAGCCGGATTAATTTTTGGTGCTTGGTTTGGACAGATACTTAGCAAGGTAGGCGTTACTAAATCAATTATAAAAAAAGCAGCTGAACTTGCTGGAGATAAACCACTTGGAATAGCTATTACATTTTTTGTAGCCGCATCAGTAATATTCTCAGCATCTTCAGGTTTAGGTATGGTTATATTGGTTGGAACAATTATAATACCAATAATGCTTACAGCAGGGTTAAGTCCACTAGTAAGTGCTATGGTACTATTATTAGCAAATGCAGTAGGGGTAACCTTTAACGTTTCAAACTGGGGTGTTTACACAGATGTAGTGAAACTTCCAGTTAATACAGTTGCAGCTTATACTTTAATACCAGCGATTCCACTAATAGTAGTATCTCTAGCAATGATTGTGTTTTATACAAAAAAAGGTGGAAGAAGCAAAAGAGCTTGGGCTATGCCAATAAAAAATGAAGTAATAAATAATGATAACAAAAATGTTAGAGCAATAGCTATGATAAGCCCAATTATACCAGTAGTATTAGTATTTGCATTTAAGTTAACTATAGTTCCATCTATCTTTATAGGAGCAGCAATAGCAATATTACTTGCAACACCTAAAAGACCTATACATGTATTATCAAGTGCACTTATAGATGGAATTCAAGATGTAGCAGGTGCAATGGGACTTATGATAGGAATAGGAATATTATTAAATTCTGTTATGGCACCACAAGTTGCTACAATAATAGAACCATTAATAAAAGCAATAATACCTACAAGTCCAATAGCTTATATACTTATATTCACTGTATTAGCGCCTTTAGCAATCTATAGAGGACCACTAAATGTTTGGGGACTAGGAAGCGGTATAGCAGCTCTTATGATTTCAGCAGGAATGAATCCTATAGCTGCAATGTTAGCATTACGTATAGATAGTAACCTACAAGCAGTATGTGACCCTACAAATTCACACAATGTTTGGGCCGCGGACTTTACTAAAACAGATATAAATGAAATTTTAAAGAAAACAATAGTATGGATTTTAGTATCAGTATTAATTTCAATGATAATAGCAAGTTTTGTAGTATTTAAATAAATAAAAGAATGGGATACTTTTAGTCTCCCATTCCTATTCATAATAGGAGGTATAGTATGGGAAAGAAAGTTAGAATAGGTATAGATGTTGGAGGAACTTTTACAGATGCAGTTGTTATAGATAATGAAAGCTATGAAATTATAGCTAAGCAGAAGATCCCAACAACTCATGCTAGCAGTGAAGGAGTTGCTGGAGGAATAGTTAGAATAATAGATAAGGTATTAAGTGATAATAATATATCTCCTGATGATGTTATGTTTATAGCACATGGAACAACTCAAGCAACTAATGCATTACTTGAAGGTGATGTAGCTAAAATAGGAATCATTGGAATGGGAACAGGAATAGATGCAGGTAGTGCTAAAAATGAGACTAAAACCTCTGATATACAATTAGCACCAGGAAAGTTTTTGAAAACCTATCATAATTTCTGTGATTCTAAAACCTTAAATGAAACAAATATTAATAGTACAATTGATGGACTAATAAAAGATGGTGCGGAGGTTATAGTTGCCTCAGAAGCCTATAGTGTTGATGATCCATCAAATGAGCTTAAAGTAATAGATATAGCTAATTCAAAAAATATATATGCAACTGGTGGACATGAAATTTCACAATTATATGGACTGAAAATAAGAACAAGAACAGCAGTAGTTAATGCAAGTTTAATACCTAAGATGATGGAAACTGCTAATATGACAGAAAAGGCTGTTAAAGATGCTAAGATAAAATCACAGCTTATGATAATGCGTTGTGATGGTGGAGTAATGAGTGTTGAGGAAGTTAGAAAAAGACCAATACTTACAATGTTATCAGGACTTGCTGCTGGAGTTGCAGGTGCACTTATGTATGAAAAGATATCTGACGGGATATTTTTTGAAGTTGGTGGAACTAGCGTAGATATATCAGTAATTAAAAATGGAAAAGTAATGATAAAAAATGCTCAAGTAGGAGGGCATAAAACTTACCTTCAATCTCTAGATGTAAGAACATTAGGAGTTGCTGGAGGAAGTATGATAAAGGTTGAGGATAAGAAAATAACTGATGTTGGTCCTAGAAGCGCTCATATTGCAGGTAAGGATTATGAATCTTTTGCAGCTGAAGATAAGATTAATAACCCTAAAATAAAATTTATAAGTCCAAGAGATGATGATCCTAAAAGCTATGTAATTATAGAATGTGAGGATGGGAAAGAGTATTCACTAACTTTAGCTGGAGCTTCAAATATATTAGGGTACATTCCAGAAGATGATTATGCTAGAGGAAATGTAGATAGTGCAAAAAAAGCATGGCAAGTTCTTGCAGACTATTTGGATATATCTGTTGAAGAGGCAGCTAGGCAGGCTATGGACATAGCTGTTAAAAAGGTTATGGAAATAGTAAATGAAATGATAGATGAATATGATTTAGATAGAAAGTTTATTACTTTAGTTGGAGGCGGCGGAAGTGGAGCAGTATTAGTTCCAGCTCTTGCAGACAAAGAAGATTTTAAATGGAAAATAGCAAAAAATGCACCATACATATCAACAATAGGGGTTGCACTTGCTATGGTTCGTGAGCAAATAGAGAAATCTGTATTAAATCCAAATGAAGAAGATATAAAGAGAATAAGAGAAGAAATTATAGAAAAGATAGTAAAGTCAGGAGCAAATGAAGCTACAGTTGACGTTACAATAGAAATAGATAGCCAGAAAAATATATTAAGGGCTATAGCTACAGGTTCTACAGAATTAAGATCTAAGGACCTTACACAAAGCGAAGTATCTGAAGATAAGATGCAAGAGATAGTATCAGAGGCTTTAAGTGTAGAGAAATCAACGGTTCAAGGTATAGCTAAAACTGGAAGATGGAGTTTGTTCAAATCTGTACAGCAAAAGAAAATGTTTTTTGGGTTATTTAAGAAAAACTTAAATAATCTTTGTGTGGTGGATCGTGAAGGAATTGTAAGGCTAAAGAAAGAAAACGCTAATAACTTAATTTTTAGAAAAAATCAACTAAGCAGTGTTTTTGATGAGTTTTTAGATGACAACACCATATACTCAGATGCAAATGCAACAATTCCTAAAGTATTTTTATTTTACAAAGAAAAGATGCTTGATTTAACAGGAATGCAAACCAAAGAACAGCTTTTATCAATAATAGAAGTAGAAACACAATATCTTCAAGAGGATAATGAGATTATTGCATTAGTTTATCAATAAAAAAGCAGGGAGTAATTGATATGGAGAAAATTCTTGATATTTTAGATAGGTTGGATGATGAAGTTTTAGCTTATGGAGAGCTAAAAAATGATCTAGTATTTCATAAAATTCCTAAAGATAAAGTAAGCTACTATATAACAGAATCTTTAAGACTAGGTGAAGAAAAGGGAAAGCAGTATAAAACTTCAAACTTGATTAAGTTATGTAATGAAAATGATATTAAAGTAGAGTTTGTAAAAAAATCAGGAAAATTTTATAGTGTTCAGTTTAGGGCAGAAATAAACTTCTCAAAAAAAGAGAACATTATTAAGATATATGAAGACTCACTTATAGATCTTATGAATACCTATAATAAGATGGTTGAGGAAAAAGATAAACTCACTTATGAAGAGGTAATAAATATTCATCTAGCTCACGAATTTTATCACTATTTAGAACATAGAGACAAAAAATACACAAATGATATATTGGAACCTATCTGTACATTTCAATTACTAAGCTTTAAAAAAGAAGCTTCTGTTTTAAAGTGTTCAGAAATAGCTGCACACAAGTTTTGCAAAGAGGTATTAGGATTAAAATATCTGCCTAATATTTATGATTATATATATTTAATTGAAACAGGAGAAATAGGCTTAACTAATTTAAATGATATGATAACTTCTTGGAAAAAAGAATTAATAAGTTAATAGGGTGAAGGGAATCTATATATTAACTCAGTAAATCTTAGTGTTTAATAATCTCAAAGCTTTATATTAAGGCTTTGAGAATTTTTTTGAGGTGATTTATGATAGAAAAAATAGAAAATGAGTATCTTAGTATAGAAATTAAAACTTTTGGAGCGGAGCTTACAAGTGTAAAGAGCATTAAAGATAAGTGTGAGGTTTTGTGGCAAGGAGATGATAAGTATTGGAAAGGCCAATCACCAATACTATTTCCTATTGTAGGAAAGCTGCCAGAAGATAAATATACACATATGGGAAAAATATATGAAATGATGGGACATGGTTTTGGAAGTAAAAGTGAGTTTAAAGTGGTTTATAAAAACGCAGATTCAATAACTTTTAGGTTATGCAGTAATGAGGAAACAAGAAAAAGCTACCCTTTTGAATTTGAGTTAAATATTAAATATACTCTTTTAGAATCTTCACTTAAAACAGAATTTGAGGTTATAAATAGGGATAATAAGGATATGTTTTTTTCAATAGGAGCTCATCCAGCATTTAAGTGTCCACTTTTAGATAATGAATCCATGGAGGACTATTATTTAGAATTTGAAGTGAATGAAAATGTTAAACGCCTACTATTAGGGGAGAGACTTCTCACTGGAGAGAAAGTGGATTTTTTTAATAATGAAAAAATTCTAAGTCTTAATCATGCCTTGTTTTACAAAGGAGCTATAATATTAGAAAATCTAAAATCAGAATATATAATATTAAAAAATAGAAAAAACTCTAAAGAAATAAAATGTAGTACTAAAGGATTTCCTTATGTAGGAATATGGTCAGCAATTAATGATGCTCCATTCCTGTGTATAGAACCTTGGCATGGAATAAATTCAACCTATGGTGATGGGTATGATATAACAAAAAAAGAGGGAATAATAAAGCTAGAGGAAGATAAAAAGTTTAAAACTCAATATATAATTGAAGTTAATTAGCTATATATTTACATGAATATATAATAATCTATGTAAAATTTTGTTTTGATGGTATAATAAAGGTTATCGAGATAAATTTTATGTGGATTATTTTTATTTAAATGATTCATTTTGTTTGAAAGTGAAAGAAGGAGGACTTAATGAATACCAGTATTCCCGTTGTAATAACTAAGATTATATCAAAGCAGAAGAATTTTACCTTTAGTGAAAATGAAATAGCGAATTTTGTTATTAATAATCCTGAAGTAGTTGTTAATAACACAATAACATATATGGCTAATGAAACTGGGACATCAGAAACCAGTATTAATAGATTTTGTAAAAAGATTGGATTTAAAGGCTTTAATGATTTTAAGATAGCTTTAGCTCAAGATAATTTTTATAGAAACATGAGAGAAAAAGATAAAAGCAAAAAAAATGATAATATTATAGATTCTATTTCATCAGATTATAATGAACTTATATTAAATACAGCTTCTTTAATTAACGAAAAGGATTTAATAAAGGCAGTTGAATTAATAAAAGGTGCTAGAAGAATATATATATTTGGAGTATTTAGCTCTTGGCTTGCTGCTTTAGAATTAAAACAGAAGCTTAATATGATAGGTATAAGTGCTGAAGCCTATAATGATGGGCCTAATATGAAATTAAGTAGCATTAATGCAAAAGAAAATGATTTGTTTATAACAATATCTAGATCTATTTCAGTTAGAGATATAATTGAATCCTTAAATATAATAGAAGAAAGAAATGCTAAACTAGTTACAATTACAAGTTATGATTATCAGAAATCAAATGCTATTGCAGATGTAAAGATAGTTACTGCTGACAGACTTTCAATTAAACACAGCTCAGTAATTTCTGAACATATTCCTTTTTTATTAGCTATTGATTTGATTTTTGAAATGCTTATTGAATCAAATAAAAACTATTTAAAGATAAAACAGAATAGTGATGCTTTATTTGAAAGCGAACAAGTTAGTAATAGTTATTTTTATGATTTGTAATGCTAAAAGACCTCCAAGAGAAATTTTGGAGGTCTTTTTTTAAGAATTTAAGAATTTAAGAATAAAAGAAGTTAAGAACATAAGAATATATAGTAAAAATGCGGGTTACAAGGATTAATTAAAAATTTTGAAGTTCTTGAACCAAAAGCATGATCCTTAAGTCTAATTTATGAGAGGAGGGAGTTAACTTTGGATACAAGCCAATTGGTGAGAAAAGCTAAAGGCGGAGATGATAAAGCTTTTAGTAAACTTATAGAATCCATACAAGAAAGGTTATATGTAACGGCTTATTCTTATGTAGGTAATAGGGAAGATGCTCTAGATATAGTGAGTGAAGGAGTTTGCAGGGCATATACCTCAATTAAAAAATTAAAAAACGAAGATTTATTTAACACTTGGATAACTAGAATAGTTATTAATGTATCGATTGATGTCTACAACAAAAATAAAAAGAAAGCGCAAATTGTATACGAAGAAAATGATCAAGGCTACATAGAAGAGCATGATGAAAGAATAGATTTAAATAAAGCTATAGAAGCTTTAGATCCTAAATATAAAATTATCTTACAAATGAAGTATTATGAAGGACTAACCTTAGCTGAAATAGCAAAAATATTAGAGATACCGTTAGGAACAATAAAAAGCAGTCTTAATAAAGCTCTTAACATTCTTAGGTTAGAGCTTAAGGAGGAGGTTTTAGAATGAAGAAAGAAAATAATAAAAATGATATTGAAGATTATTATAAAAATATAGAGATACCAAAAGAATTATCTAGTGCTGTAAAAAGAGGAATAGAAAAAGGGAAAAAAGAAAAAAGAAATGTATATTTTAATAAAGGGTTAAAAATAGCATGCAGTTTTTTAATAGTTGTAACTTTAGGAATGCTTTTAAACAATTTAAAGCTTGGGGTAGGAGATATAGACCAAAGTGTAGAGAAAGCTAGTATAGGTTTGGAACTACCAAAAATAAAAGATGATAAAGAGCTTCTAAAACTAATTGTTTCTAGCCAAGATATAAAGAAGGAAAGCTCTACTAATAATGAAATCACAGGTAGTAGTAGTGAATCAGCCAAATCTGATTCTGGAGCAGCAGATTATTCAAAAACCAATAACCAGGTTGAGAATGTCGAAGAAGGGGATAAAGTAAAAACCGATGGTAAATATATATACACAGTTAAAAATGACTATAAAGGAGGAAATGTCTCTGAGGTAATAATTGTTAAAGGTGATGACCCAACTAATATGAAAATAGAAACAAAAATTACTTTAGAGGGATTTATTCAGGATATTTATATAACTCAAAATAAGTTTATAGTAATTTCACAAAATAATAATTCTTTAGGAACCGATCTTAGCATTTATAATAAAGAAGATATTGAAGATTTAAAACTTGAAAGAAAACTAAATTACAGTGGACAGATAGTAAACAGTAGATTAATTTCAAATAGATTAATAATGATAACAAATAACAATCCATTTTCAATCTATCCAATGATGGAAGATAGTAAAACTGGAGTTATAAAAGATAATGGGCAAACAATATCTCTACCTAGATATTATGACTCCATTAATGATAAAGAAGAAGTTACAAACATTAAGGATATTTCCTATTTTCCAGATACTAAGGGAGACAGCATAATTAATATAGCTTCAATAGATATAAATAATTATAATGAAAAAATTAAAACTGAAACAGTTTTAGCTAGTGCAGGAAGCGTATATTCAACAGCGGATAATATATATATTACTGCATCTAAGGGAAGTTTTTCTAACTTTGCTACTAAGAATACTATATTCTCTGATGGAGATACATTAATTTATAAATACTCTATTAAAAATGGAGAAATAAATCCAGTTGCTAGTGGTGAGGTAAAGGGGAGATTATTAAATCAATTTTCTATGGATGAAAATAATAATACTTTTAGAATAGCAACAACTAAGGGTTTTTCAGAGGGAAGTACAAATAATTTATATATATTAGATGAAAATCTTAAGGAGTTAGGAAAATTAGAAGGTCTTGCACCAAGGGAAAGAATTTATTCAGTTAGATTTTTAGGAGATACAGCATATATGGTTACTTTTAAACAGGTAGATCCATTATTTGTTATAGACTTAAGGGACTCAAAAAATCCAAAAGTTACTGGAGAACTTAAGATACCTGGATTTAGTAACTATCTTCATCCACTAGATGAGGAAAATATAATAGGTTTTGGTGAAGATAGAGATGAGCTGGGTAGATATAGAGGACTAAAGCTTTCTATTTTTGATGTTAAAGATGGAACATCACCAAAGGAAAAATCCACACTTGCCTTTGGAAGAAATGATACTTATTCGGAGCTTAATTATAATCATAAAGCTTTCTTTTTAAATAAAGAAAAATCTATTATTGGTATACCAATGGTGAACTTTACTGATTTTGGGAAAAGCAGAGAAGGAACAGTTTATTTAGCTAAATACTCAGAAGATAGAGTAATGTCAAAGTTTGGGGAACTAAAATTTGATACAGGTTATTATGGTTATGAAGATAGAATAATTTATATTAAAAACAATCTATATATAGTTAGCAATGAAGGGATTTTTTCATATAACATTGATAGTTTAGAGTCTTTAGGAAAAATTGAATATTAAATTATAGGCAAGTTTTTAAATTTATAGGATTTAAAAACTTGCCTTTTCATATTCTGAAAATAATATTTTTCTTCATTTGATAAAATAAAAAAGTTAATTATTATGTATAATAATATTTGAGAAGATGATGAAGGAGGAAATAAAAATGAGTTTTCCAAAAGAATTTTTGTGGGGTGGAGCTGTTGCTGCACATCAATTAGAAGGTGGATGGAATAAGGGAGGAAAAGGACCAAGTGTTGCTGATGTTATGACAGCAGGAGCCCATGGAGTTCCAAGAGTAATTACAGATGGAGTAATTCCAGGTAATAACTACCCAAACCATGAAGCTATAGATTTTTATAGTAGATATAAAGAGGACATAGCATTATTTGGAGAGATGGGATTTAAATGCTTTAGAACATCAATTGCCTGGTCAAGAATTTTTCCAAATGGAGATGAGTTAGAACCAAATGAAGAAGGATTAAAGTTTTATGATGATATGTTTGATGAATTACATAAACATGGTATAGAGCCTGTAATAACTTTATCTCATTTTGAAATGCCTTATGGACTTGCAAAAAAATATGGCGGATGGAGAAGTAGAGAAGTTATTGACTGTTTTGTAAGATTTTCAAAAGCTGTATTCACTAGATATAAGGATAAAGTTAAGTATTGGATGACTTTTAATGAAATAAATAATCAAAAAAATGTTGCTAATGGAATATTTGCTTGGACTTGTTCAGGAGTTCTTTTTGAAGAGGGAGAAAATAGGGAAGAAGTTATGTATCAAGCGGTTCACCATGAATTAGTAGCTAGTGCCTTAGCTGTTAAAATAGGTCATGAGATTAACCCAGAACTAAAAATAGGATGTATGGTATCATTTGTTCCAATTTATCCGTACTCATGTAATCCAGATGACATGATGTTATCAGTTGAATCTATGCATGATCGTTATTTCTTTGCAGATGTACATTGTAGAGGTCATTATTCTCCATATGCATTGAAGGAATGGGAAAGAAAAGGTTACAACATAAAAATGGAGCCAGAAGATAAAAAGATACTAGAAGAAGGAAAAGTAGATTATATTGGATTTAGCTATTATATGTCTGATGCAGTTAAATCAGGTGTTGACACTTTAGATGAAAATTCAGTTGTAGGTTCAAGTGCTAGTGTTAAAAATCCACATGTAAAAGCTTCTGATTGGGGATGGCAGATAGATCCAGTAGGACTTCGTTATTCTTTAAATATGCTTTATGAGAGATACGAACTTCCTCTATTTATAGTTGAGAATGGATTTGGAGCTATAGATGTAAAAGAAGAAGATGGAACTGTAAATGATGATTATAGAATAGATTATTTAAGAGCTCATATTGAAGAAATGGATAAGGCTATAAATATAGATGGAGTAGATTTAATGGGTTATACTCCATGGGGATGTATAGATTTAGTTTCCTTCACTACAGGGGAAATGAAGAAACGTTATGGATTTATCTATGTTGATAAGGACAATGAGGGAAATGGAACCTTAGAAAGATCTAAAAAGAAATCTTTTGATTGGTATAAAAAGGTGATAGCTACTAATGGAGAAGATTTAACTAATAACTAGAGACAGAATAAGATAAATAACTACAGGTGGACTAACAGCCACCTGTTTTTTATGCTAATATATATTAGTACATAAAAACAGGGGGATAAAATTAATGAGGATTAATATAAGTAGACTTTTTAATGATAAAGAGTTTTATAAAAAGTTATTTATTCTAGCTATACCTATGATAATACAAAACTTTATAGTGTCGTCTATAAATATGCTAGATACTGTAATGGTTGGTGCATTAGGAGAAAGTGAGATTGCGGCAGTTGGAATAGCAAATCAATACTTCTTTTTATATAATTTAATAATTATAGGTATAACTACAGGATTTAGTATATTCATTTCACAGTATTGGGGAAGCAAGAATACAAGAGATATAAAGAAATCTATAGGATTAGAATTTCTAAGTGTTATGGTGGTAGGTCTTATTTTTACATTAAGTGCATTAATTATTCCAAACCTTATACTTAGAATATTTACAAAAGATATAAACGTAATAGAATTTAGTGAAAGCTACCTTAGAATAGTAGTATTAAGTTACGTGATTACTGGAGTAACTATATTATTTACAGGTGCATTAAAAAGCATAGGAAATTCAAAGGTTCCTATGGTTGTAAGTGCTATGGCATTACTTATAAATGGAATTTTAAATTATATATTTATATTTGGTAAAATAGGATTTCCTTATATGGGGGTAAGAGGGGCAGCATTAGCAACTCTTATTGCAAGACTGGCTGAGATGATAATAATTATTTATTTTAGCTTTAAACATACTTCACCACTTAGAGGAAAAATAAAGGAGTTTTTAGATTTTGATTTTAGTTTTACTAAAAAAGTATATAAGTCTGTTACTCCTGTAATATTAAATGATGGAATTTGGGCCTTAGGAATTGTTCTTTATACAGTTGCTTATGGAAAGGTTGGAACTAAAGCTATAGCTTCGGTTCAAATATCAAACACCATTCAAAACTTATTTATGATATTTTGTATTGGAATTGCAAGTTCTTCTTTGGTTATGATAGGACATGAAATAGGTAAGAAAAAGAGAGAAAAAGCCATAGAATATGCTAAGAAATTCTCTATATTATCATTTATAATAGGTGGGGTTTTAGGTCTTTTACTAATTATATTTTCACCTGTAATTTTAGAGTTGTTTAATGTTTCTAGTGAAGTGAGGAATTCCACAAGGAATATTCTAATAATATATGGAGCTATTTTCCCTATAAGATCCTTAGGAATAGTTTTGATAGCTGGAATATTCAGAGGAAGTGGAGATGCAAAATTTGCTTTAAAAGCAGAAGCTTTTGCAATGTGGGCTGTAGCTCTGCCACTATCTTTTATTGGAGCTATTGTTTTTAATTTTACGGTGGAGATGGTAGCTCTTATGGTTATTATTGAAGATATAATAAAGTGCCTTCTTTGTGTTATACATTTAAAAGGTGGAAAATGGATGCATGATTTAGTTAATCTTAAAGAAGCAAGTTAGAGTTTTGTTTTAAAAAGAAATATTGATAATATAAATTTAATTAATCAACCTTAAAAATCAACCGAAAGGTTGATTTTATTTTTTGTCTTAAAAGATAAAATGATATCAAGGAAGGTGATTAACACATGAATAAGATATTCGAAGTAAAAGGTTTAGAAAAAAGTTATAAAAATAATAAGGTTATAAAAAATATTTCCTTTGATGTTTTAAAAGGAGAAATACTTTGTATATTAGGGCCTAATGGTGCAGGAAAAAGCACCACTATAAATGTTCTTACAGAGGTTTTGGGTTATGAGTTAGGAGAATTATTTTATAGTGGTAGGAAAATTAAGAAAAATGATAAAGAGTTTAAAGGAAAATTAGGAGTAGTACCACAAGATATAGCTTTATATGAGGATATAAGTGCAGAACAAAATCTTAGATTTTTTGCATCTCTGTATGGATTAAAGGGGAAGGAGTTAGATGAAAAAACGAAAGAGGCCTTAGAGTTTGCTGGTTTAAGTGAAAGAGCTAAAGACAAGGTACGTACATTTTCAGGTGGAATGAAAAGAAGGCTTAATATAGCATGCGCTATAGCTCATAATCCAGAACTTTTAATAATGGATGAACCTACAGTTGGAATAGATCCTCAATCCAGGAATCATATTTTAGATTCTGTAAAAAAAATGAGAGAAAGAGGGATGACTATTATATATACAACTCATTACATGGAGGAAGTTGAAGAAATCTCAACAAGGATAATTGTAATGGATAAAGGTGAGATAATAGCTTCAGGAACAAAGGAGAAGCTTAAGGAAAATGTAGTAAATTTTAAAAAAATAATTATAGAAGTTGATGATATAAGTAAAGTTAATTTAGAGAAATTCTACGATGTTGAAGGGATTAAAGAAGCTATTATAAAGGAGAAAAAAATTGAAATTATAAGTTTAACTGGAGTTGAAAATTTGGATAAAATAATTTCAATTTTAATAAATGACTCTATTAAAATCAATAATCTAACAACAGAGGTACCAAGTTTAGAAACAGTATTTTTAAATCTTACAGGGAAAACCTTAAGAGATTAGGAGGATGTCATGTATAAATTTTTACAAATTTTAAAAAGAGATTTTTTAAACATGTTATTTAATCCTATGTGGGTGTTTTATGATACAGTTTTCCCCTTAATGCTTATTTTGATTTTGGGTTTCTTAAATAGTGGGGCTTACGGAAATGAAGTGTCTTCTTATGATTATTATGGAGTAGCTATGATACTTTATATAGTATTAAACACTGCAACCTTAAGTGCTAATGGTTTCATGGAAGAAAGAATTAAGAAAGGAAATATGAGATTAATATATTCACCATTACCTAAAAGTTATATATATTTATCTAAAATTTTAGCAACTTCTGCATTTGCATCTTTATGCCATATTTCAGTAATGATTTTATTAGAGCTTTTTATGAAAGTTAATTATGGAGGAAAAAACATTGTTTTTATAATTATAATACTTATTTTTGCTGAGATATTTGCTTCAGTTATTGGAGTGTTGTTTTGTTGTATTTTTAAAAGTGAAAATATAGCAAATCAAATATTAAGTATTGTTATAAATATATGGGCTTTGCTTGGAGGGTTATTTTTTAAAGTTGATAGCATGGGAAAGGCTTTAGAGAAATTAAGTTATATATCTCCAGTAAAATGGATGATGATAAGTATATTTAAAATAATTTATGATAGAAACTTTTCAGATTATATGGTGACTATAGGAATACTAATGATTTCATCAATAATAGCAGGAGCTTTATGTGAGAAATTTTATAAGCCGGAGGAATATATATGATTAACATTCTAAAAAATAATTACTTTAGACTAAAGAGCAAAAAATATTATAGTATCATTTACTTAATAATGACTATACTCTCAATAGTAGCAGCAGTATATATGACATCAAAATTTCAGACTAAAGGAAATATTGCTTTTGTAACAAATGATAAAGAAAAAGTAATTAAGTCTGAATATTTTAATTTTGTTAGCTTAAAGAGAGAACCAGAGAAATATGAACTAGCTTTAGGTAGATATGATGGAATAGTAATAGATAATGGAGCTGGAGAATATGAAATATATACTATAAAAAATACTGAATATAAACAAATGCTTAAAAACGTTATAGATAATCCTCATTCTAAAGATATAGAAATTGAAAGTAATAGAGGAGTAGGTACAAACATAATAGGTTTTTTAATGGTTTTTATTCTGCTCCAAAGTATTTTATTTATGTTTACATTAGCAGAAGAAATTGAATTAAAGCAGATTGAAAGAATAGCAGTATCACCCTTATCCTTTTTTAAATATATATTAGCTCACTTCATTTTTAATATATCTTTTATAGTTGTGCCTACATTTTTAACTTTAACTATTATAAATATTTTCTTTAAAGTAAATATAGGCTTTAGTTTAACTGAGTATTTAGGTATATTAATGATTTTAGGTGCCTTGGGAACAAGTTTTTCTCTATTTATGAATGCATTTATAAAAGGTTCTGATAATGCTAATATGATAGGTTCAGCTAGTGTACTTTTAACAACAATCTTATCTGGAAGCTTTTATTCTTTTGAGAATGGAAATAAAGTTCTTCAAAAAATATTATTGATTTTTCCTCAGAAAGAGTTTTTAAATTTTGTTAAGGCTCTAGAAGATGGTAAGGATATTTTAAATTCGTTACCTCAAATATTATATGTAATAGTAATCTCGTTAGTATTTTTCTTTATTTCTATAGTGAAAATAAAAAAAGACTATATACTAAGGAGCGAGTAAAGTAAAATAATATTAAAGTAAATTAAAATTTTAGGTGATGATATGAAAGATACACCATTATTAATATATACAAGACTTAAGGTGCCAGAACCAAGGAAAGGTTATATATTAAGAGCGGATTTGTTTTCAAAACTCGAAAAAATAGATGAATATAAGGTTGTTTTAATTAAGGGTGGAGCTGGTACTGGAAAGACCACCCTTGTAAGCTCTTTTATAAAGCAGAAGAATCTAAATGCTAAATGGATATCTCTTGATGAAAGCTCTAATAATGTTTTTTCATTTTGGAACTATATGCTAGAGGCTTTAGGAGATGTTTTAGGAAGAGATAAGGATGAAATTAAAGCTATTTATGATTCTAATATGCAAAAAGACAATCTTCAAATGTTTCTGATAGCTATTTTAAATCTTTTAGATATAAATGAAGATATTTATATAGTACTTGAGGACTTCTATTATATTAAGGAAAAATTTTTGATTGAAACAATAAATTTTTTCATAAAAAATCTTTCTTTAAATGTACATTTGATAATAATAACAAGAGAGTCTCCAGATATATATTTAGGGTCAATAAGTATGGAAGGAAGACTTCTATCTATTGAAGATAATGAGTTAAATCTAAGTAGAACTTTAGGAATTAGCTTTTTAAAAGATACTCTTAAACTAGATTTTAAAGAAGATATATTGAGTTATATGTACGAACTTTCAGAGGGTTGGATTGGAGGATTGCAGTTAATTGCTTCATCAGCCAATATAAAAAGTGAAAAAGAAATATTTAAGCTTAATTTCAAAAATAGAGTTATAGAAGAATATATAAACAAAGAAATATATGAGTTTTTTAGTGAAGAAGAAAAAGAGTTTTTATTAGAAACTTCAATACTTTCATATTTTAATGAAGATATATGCAAAAGGTTTATTCCTCAGTTTGATTTTAAAGGTATACTTTATAGCTTAGTAAATAGAAATACTTTAATAAGTTGCGTTAATGAAGAGTTTGAAATATATAGAGATCATAATATATTAAGAGAATATTTAGAAGAAAAACTAGATAGAGATAAAAAGATAAAAGCTCATATAAGGGCTTCAAGTGTCTTTAAAGACTTAGGAGATTATAGTGAGGCAATTAATCATCTATTGCTTGCGGGGGATTATGAAGAGGCAATGGAAACTATTTTGGAACACTCTAGGAGTTTAAATCTATTTTCTTACATAGATAGAATCCCTAAAGAGTTCATTATAAAAAATCCTGATTTTGCCTATCAAAGTTTTTTCTATTATTATGCTAATTTAGAAGTTGATAAAGGGAGTGAACTATACAATTTAATTATTAGAAATATGCATACTAGTCCTATATTAGAAGCCTTTAAGTTTTCTAATATGTTTATAGAAGACAATTTTAAACTAAATGAGATTGAAGTAATGCCTCTAGCTGAAATTGATAAGCTTAAGCTAAAGGATTCTACAAAAGCGTATCTATTATTAAAAGAAGCATCTTTTTTATATGTTCAAGCTAAGTACAATGAAGCATTAGATTTTCTTGAAAAAATTGATAACTATTCAATAACCAAAGACAATTTCTATATTCAATTTTTCTCTTTTAGTGTTAAATCGCAGGTTTTAGAGGATATGGGGGAAATCAATAAAACCTTTGAATTATATGAGGGAATGAAAGAGATGATTTTAACCTATAAAAAGTTGCCTATGCTTACTGTAAGTTTTTATATAGGTATTACTGGGATGTATTTAAAAAGAATGGAATTAGAGAAAGCAAAAATATCATTAGATGAAGCTTACAAGTATATGCCAAATGAAGCTGTAACAATGAACAGGGGATATAGGTATAATCTATGTGAGTATAAGTTTATTATAGGAGAAACAGAAGAAGCAATTAAAATACTAGAAGAACTTATTAAACTAGAGTCCTACAAGAATTATGTATTTATATCCCCACTTCTTAAATATATATATAAATTTGAGAATGAAATAATAAAAGATTTTATAGTTGGATATGAAAAACAACAAGAGGAGAGAAAAAGTTTAGATAGCAAGCTTTTGTATGGATCAATTCTTTTTAAAAAAGGCAAGAAAGAAGAAGCACTAGAGTTAGTTAATGAGGTTTTAAGATATTCTAGAAAAAGAAAAATTAAACTTAAGATGGTTCAAGGATCTTTGCTTAAGATAAGTATTATCATAGAAGATTTAGAAAAAAATAGAGAAGTTAAAAATCTATTTATAGAAGCATTACATTACAGTTATGAAAATAAAATTCTTCAACCTTATTTTTTCGAAAAAGATATAGTTAATAGACTTACTACTGAAGGAAGATTTAATATTATTAGCGAACTTACAAATAAGGAAAAGCTTCACTACGAAGAAATCATTAATATTATTAGAACTAAAGATGATATTATTTTAAGTCAGCGTGAGATAGATGTTCTTAAAGAGATTGCAAAAGGATCTACTAATAAAGAAATAGGAGAAAATTTGTTTATCTCAATTTCAACAGTTAAGACTCATATAATAAATATATATGGTAAACTTCAGGTTAGTAACAGGGTTTCGGCTGTAGAAGAGGGTAAAAGGCTTAAAATGATATAAGGGAACATGTTCATAGGCTTGAAATTTATTTAAATATAATATATGATAATAACAATAAAACTTTGGAGGAATATTATGAAAACACTTTGTTTAAAAAAATTACATCATCATACCTAGAGACTTGATCTGCTTAGACGTAGATACAAGTCTATTAATGTAGGCTTGTATCCTCTAGGTGATGATGAATTAAGTGTAATAATAATTTGTTAAGCCATGTGGGATTTTGCCTGCATGGTTTTTTGTTATATAAAAATATATTAAAGGAGAGTTAAACATGAAAACAAAAATTAAACCAAGTATATTATCAGGATTTATGGAGCTTTTGCCAAAAGAGCAGGAAAAGTTTAATAATATTTTAGAGAAAATCACTAATGTTTATGAGAAAAATGGATGCCTTCCTATGGATACTCCCATAATAGAAAAAGCAGAAGTTTTATTAGCTAAATCTGGAGGAGAAACAGAAAAACAAGTATACAGCTTCTCAAAAGGGAAAAATAATTTAGCGCTACGTTTTGATTTAACTGTGCCATTTGCAAGGTATGCAGCACAATATTATAATGAACTGGTTTTTCCATTTAAGAGATATCAAGTAGGTAAGGTTTATAGAGGGGAAAGAAATCAAAAAGGCAGATATAGAGAGTTTTATCAATGCGACGTAGATATTATAGGAAAAGATGAGCTAAGCATAAAAAATGATGCTTGGATTATAAACCTAGTATCTAAGTCTTTTAAAGCCATTGGATTAAATGGATATAAGATTCAAATAAGCAATAGAAAAATTTTGAAAGGTCTGTTAACTGAGCTATCTATTAAAAATAGTAAAGAAGTTATGATTTTAATAGATAAGTATGACAAGATAGGAAAAGAGGTTTTTATAGATGAATTAAATGTATTAGTAGGAGAAGGAAAAAGTAAGTTTATTGAATCTATATTAGATATGGGATTAGAAGATTTGGAAAAATTGACTATAAACAATGAAGACTTCAAAAAAGGTATAGAAAATCTTAAAGAAGTTAAGTCAATGCTTAATGTTTTTGGAGTTAAAGAAAATGAGTACGAAATAAATTTAAAGATTATAAGAGGACTTGACTATTATACAGGAACAGTATTTGAAACCATACTTGAAGGAAATGAGAGCTATGGATCTATATGTTCAGGAGGGAGATATGATAATTTAGCTGAGAATTATACTGATAATATACTACCGGGTGTAGGTATGTCAATTGGACTTACTAGATTGTTTTTTATACTTCAGGAAATTGGATTTATAGATGAATATAAAATTCCAAATAAATTTAAATATTTAATTTTGCCTATAGGAGATACCTTAGAATATTGTGGACTAATAATAAAAAGATTAGAGGAAAAAGAATTGGATTATTCTATATATTTAGAGAATTCAACATTAAAGAAAAAAATGAACTATGCAAATAAACTTGGTTTTGAGAATGTAATATTGGTTGGAGAAGATGAGGTTAAAAATAATGAACTAATAATAAAGAAAATGACAACTGGAGAAGAGGTTAGATTAGATATAAAGGAACTTTAAAAGAAAAGTTTTAAAACAATGGGGAGAGGGGTAGTCTTCTCCTTGTAATAAAACTTTTCTAAACTTTTTTACTTAATATAAATATTGTTTGGATTTTTGAAATATAAATATATAGTTATTAATTTTAATATTAGGGGGCTTAGATGTACACAACATCAGAACTTTTTGCTAAGATGATTCAAATTGTATTTATAAACTTGGTTTTATCAGGAGACAATGTAGCTATTATATCACTTTCGGTAAAAAACTTGCCGGTACATAAAGCAAAATTAGTAAGTATGATAGGAGTTATTTTAGCCCTAATTTTTAGAATTTTTTTTGTGGCTATAATAGGTGTTTTATTTAATTTGAAATGGCTTCACTTAAACTTAGTTGGTGGAATAATACTTATATTAGTTACTATTAATATGTTTAACCATGAGAAAAGCACTTCTGATTCTGATAAAGATGATAATGAGGGATTTATGAAGTCTTTATTTGCAATTATTATCTCAGATATTAGTATGAGTCTAGATAATGTACTTGCAATTACTTCTATTACCATGGCTGATAGTGGAGTGATTAGTAGGCAAGAAATGACGCTTATAATATTTGGAACAATAGCATGTATGCCTATTATATTTTTTGGAAGTGAGGCTGTATCAAAATTGATGAATAAATGCCAGGCAGTTATATATATTTGTGCAGGATTATTAGTATATACAGCTACAAAAATGATATTAAGTGATAGTATAGTTTCGAACTTAGTAAATAAAGTGAATCCTGTAATAGGACTAGCTGTAATAGTAATTATGGCAACAATTTTAATTGTAATCTTGATTAAGGACAAAAAGAAGAGTTGCTGATTTATTTAAGAAATATAAAAAAAGATTTTTAGCATAGTTCTAAAAGTCTTTTCTTTTTAAAAGAACATTAGTAGAAAAATGGCAATAATTATGATATTATTACATTTGGTATTTTTTTAAAAAATACATTAAGGAGGAAGTGGATGGATAAACTTAATTTGGTATTAGTATTTTTAGAAGGAGTAATATCTTTGTTTTCTCCTTGCGTGTTACCAATACTTCCAGTATACATAGGAATGCTTTCAAATAGCAGTGTAGATAGCTTGAATAGAAATTTTAAATTCAAAAATTCTATATTATTAAAAAACACTCTATTTTTTATACTTGGAATATCATCAACATTTTTTATATTAGGTTTTTCTATAAATAAATTAAGCAATATATTTATAACTAATAAATACTTAGTTGAAATCCTAGGGGGAGTAATAATTATTTTTTTAGGGATTTTTTATATGGGATATCTTAAAATACCGTTTTTGTATAGAGAAAAAAGATTTAATATAAACCATAAAACTATGAATTTCTATACTGCTTTTCTGCTAGGATTCTTTTTTAGTTTTGGATGGACACCATGTATAGGTCCAATGCTTGCATCAGTGTTATTTTTAACTGCGCAATCAGATAGTACCTTATTCAGTGGTATTGTAATATTAATATACTCTTTAGGATTTACTTTACCATTTTTATTAATAGCTATTTTCTATAATAGGTTATTTGTGTATATTGATAAAGTAAAACTAAGAATAAATGATATAAAAAAGCTTGGAGGGGTAATACTTTTAATAGTGGGATTTATCATGTTCTTTAGAGGTAGTAACAGTTTACTTGAAGAACAGAAGGGGAAGATTAATAACTCTACAAGTATTAATGAGAACATCACCAAAGATGCGGAAGATGAAGAAGTTCAAGCTCTTAATTTTACTTTGATTGATCAATATGGAAAGATTCATGATTTGAAATCTTATAAGGGAAAAACAGTTTTCTTGAATTTTTGGGCCACTTGGTGTCCACCTTGTAGAGAAGAAATGCCGAATATAGAATCTATATATAAAGAATATGGAGAAAACAAAAATGAAGTAGTAATATTAGGGGTAGCTGCTCCTAGTTTAGGAAACGAAGGTTCTACAGAAGATATTATAAAGTTTTTAAAGGATAATGGTTATAGTTTCCCAGTGCTTTTTGATAATGGAGGAAAGGTAATGAATAGTTATAATATTAGCGCCCTACCTACAACATTTATTATAGATAAGGATGGAAATATAAAAGGGTATGTTCCTGGTGCAATGGATAAAGAAACAATGAAAAAGATAATAGGGCTTGAATAAAAGTTTAGGTTTGAAATTAGCATTTATTTTGATAATATATAAATAGGGTTTACCTAAATTCCGCAGAAAGATAACTAACTTTAACAAAAGTAATATATCAAAGAATTTAATTTGTATTCAAATGTTTATAAGTTAAGTTTAAGATAGCTCAAGAAGATTAAGGAGTGATTTTATGGCAAACAATAGAACAGAATTAATACAAAGCGCCCTAGGTTCAGTTTTTACTGTTTTTAGTGAAGAACAATTAAAAGAATTAAGAGGAAAAAATAGAAAGATAGCTATCTGTGGAAAAATAAATAATCCAGGAATTATAGATATTCCAGAAGGAGCTACGCTTCAAGATATAATAGAATTATGTGGTGGAATAATAAACAAAAGCAATTTTAAAGCAGCCCAAATTGGACTTCCTTTTGGAGGATTTTTAACAGAATCAAGTTTAGAGAAAGAATTTGATTTTGATTTATTTTATGAGAATATTGATAAGACTATAATAGTTTTATCAGAAGAAGATTGTATAATTCAATATCAAATGTTCTATATTGAATATTTGTTAGCTAAGGTGAAAGAAGGATCCTATAAAAACTATGAGATAGTAGTAGATGAAATAACTAATATGCTTAAGACTTTAGATAGAATAAGTAAAGGCGTATCTAATATGAGAGACGTTTATCATCTAAGAAACTTAGCACAAATAGTAAAAGGCAAAATGAAACAAAAACATAATTCAATGGAAGATATAATTACTACTTTCTACCATGAAATAGAAGAGCATATAGAAGAAAATAAATGTTATACAGCTCAATGTAACCATTTAATAAAACTAACAATAACTCCAAAATGTATTGGGTGTGGAGCATGTAAAAGAGCATGTCCAGTTGATTGTATAAATGGAGAGGTAAGAAAGCAACATTACATAGACTATAATAGATGTACACACTGTGGAGCTTGTGTATCAGCTTGCCCTGTAGATGCTATAAAAACAGGAGACAACACATTAAAGTTTATAAGAGATTTAGCTACACCAAATAAGGTAGTGATTACACAAATGGCGCCAGCTATTAGAGTTGCTATAGGAGAAGCATTTGGTTTTGAGTCAGGAGAAAATGTTGAAAAGAAACTAGCAGCAGGTTTAAGAAAACTTGGTGTTGATTATGTATTTGATACAACTTGGGGAGCTGACTTAACAATAATGGAAGAAGCTGCTGAGTTCCAAGAAAGATTAGAAGGACATTTAGCTGGGGATACTAATGTCAAACTTCCTATACTTACTTCATGTTGCCCTTCATGGATTAAATTTATAGAGGAAAACTATGCAGATATGCTTGAAGTACCATCATCGGCTAAATCTCCAATGCAAATGTTTGCTACAATTGCAAAAGAAGTTTGGGCAAAAGAAAAGGGTCTTTCAAGAGAAGAAGTAACATCAGTTGCTATTATGCCATGTATTGCAAAGAAATACGAGGCATCAAGGGCTGAGTTTTCTGTAGATGGTAATTATGACGTTGATTATGTTATAACTACTAGAGAACTTATAAGAATATTTGAGAACTCAGGAATAAACTTAAAGGAACTTGAGGATGAAGAAATAGACTCAGTTATGGGAGAATATACAGGTGGTGGAATAATCTTCGGTAGAACAGGGGGAGTTATTGAGTCAACTGTAAGAACTGCTGTAGAGAATATAACTGGAAATAAACTTGAGAATGTAGAGTTTGAAAAGCTTAGAGGCTGGGATGGATTTAGAATCTGCGAGTTAGATGTTGAGGGTATAAAACTAAGAATTGGTGTTGCCCATGGGCTTAGAGAAGCCGCTAAGATGTTAGATAAGATAAGATCAGGTGAAGAATTCTTCCATGCCATAGAAATAATGGCTTGCATAGGTGGATGCGTAGGTGGAGGCGGTCAGCCTAAGATAAAGAAAAATAGACAACAAGGATTAGAGTTAAGAGCTGAAGGATTAAATAATATAGATAGACAAAAAACTCTTAGAGTATCAAAAGAAAATCCAGAAGTAAAAGCGCTTTATGAAAAATATCTAGATCACCCATTAAGTGCAAAAGCTCATGAATTACTTCACACTACTTACTTCCCAAAAATAAAAAGATAAAATGACTAATCATTAAAATTTAAGCTATTATTTCAAGTGTTAATTTGAAATAATAGCTTCTTTTATTTTTCTAAAGTTACTACCACTAATTCAGGAGAATTATTAATTCTAAAGGGGAAAATACTATTTCCAAGCCCTCTACTCACAATCATAGAAGTATTCTCATCTTTATAAATACCACTTGTATATTTAGGCAAAAATCCTTGGTTTGGAGCAAGTAATCCACCTACAAAAGGAATTCTAAACTGTCCACCATGAGCATGACCGGAGAAAACTAAATCCACTTTTGCATCTTTATAATCTACTAATTTTTCTGGACGATGAGATAATAGTATTTTAAAATCTGAATCCATATCCTTTGATAAGTCAACTAACAATTTTTTAAATAATTCATCTTGATTTGATGTTTGAATAAATGCGGGATCATCAAGTCCAATAAGACCAATAGAAGAACTATCTTTTTGAATAAAAACATTTTTGTTATTTAATATTTTAACTCCAGATGAAGTAAGTCTATCACACAACTCATTGTAAGACTCAATACGGCTCTCATGGTTACCTGGAATAAAATATATTGGAGCTATGTCTGTTATACCATCAATGTATTTCATTGAAATATCTATGTTAGTATTATAGGAGTCTATTAAATCACCTGTAATGAATACTACATCAGGATCAATTTCTTTTGTTTTTTCTATTAAAGTTTTTTGATTTTTACCAAACTCTGCGTTGTGTAAATCAGAGAGTTGAAGTATTTTATATCCATCAAAAGATGAAGGGATTTTACTGTTTTTATAAGTAATATTAGATATAACAATTTTTTTATTATAAACAATAACTAGAAGTACTATTAAAACTAAAATTATTATAGAAAAGAGTAATTTATTTCGTGCAAATTTCACAGATTACCTCCTAAATATTATTAAATTTGAACTTCATTATAGAAGTAAGAAATAAGAGAATAATACTTTTATAGGTATATTCTATACTAAAGCTACTGATTTTAGAAACTATAAAATTTATATTTTATAGGTGAATTGAAAATGAGAACTATTTTCTCTATAATATATTAGAGGTAGTGGAGGTAGATTTAATGGATTTTAAAAAACTAGTTGAAAGATTTACTGAGGTGTCTTTTTCTATAACCGATGTTCATTGGTTTGTAAGAGAACCAGGAAGTTGCGCTAGAGGCATATATACAGATTGGTGTTCCTTTGTATTTCCAATAACAGGCAAGGCAAATTTTGCTATAGGAGGAGTGGAATATGAATTAAAAGCAGGAAAAGTGATGCATTGTGGATCAAATGAAGTTTTAGATAAATGTGTTCTTGGGAATTTGCCCTGGGGGTATTATGAGATATATTATAAACTTAATAATCCAACTCAAGAGGATTCAAAAACAATAGATAAAACTTATACTCTTGATATAGGGGATATTTCACAAATAAAAGAACTATTACATGAGATGCTTAAAACTTATAGAACTCCGGGAATAATACCAGAATTTAAGGTGAAAAAACTTTTTTATTCTATTATATATGAAGTTCTAGTAAGCAACAGGGATGTCCTTAATTCAGAAAATCAATGGGTAGTAGAGGATGCTGTTGATTATATACATAATAACTATATGTATAGTATTACTTTAGAGGACCTGTCTAACAGATATAAGTTAAAGGAAGATAAATTTTCGTACATTTTTAATAAATATACAGGTATTAGACCGATTAATTATTTGATTGAACACAGAATGAAAATTGCAGAAAAATTATTAGCTACAAACAAATATAGTGTTACTGCTGTTTCTGAGAAAGTTGGATATTCAGATCCATATTATTTTAGCAGATTATTTAAAAAACATAAGAATATTTCTCCAAGTGAATTAAAGAAGAGATTTAAGAATAATCCATTATAATTTTAATATTTATCTATTTTTTATATTCTGTCCTGCTGATATAATTTACACAGAATGATAATTATTATCAATTACAGAGGGGAGAAATAAAATGAAAAAGAAATTACTAGCATTAACTTTAGCAACATTAACAGTTTTGGGGGTGACAGGTTGTAGTAACAAGGGAGCAGCTCAAGAAACTCCCAAAGAATCTGAAAATAAAGAGATAAAGTTAACATATAAAGACAAGGAATATAAAGTTCCAGGATCTGATGCGAAATTAGTTATAACAGGAAGTTTAGAATCTCTTGAAGATGCACTTTTACTTGGGGTTAAGCCTATGGGGGCAATGACTGTAGGAGGCAGTTTCCCAGATATGTTTAAAACAATCACTGGAGATTCCAAAGCTATAGGAGAGAAAACTCAACCTAATGTTGAAACTATATTATCATTAAAACCTGATTTAATATTAGGTTCAAGTAAGTTCCCAGAAGAAACATTAGAAAAACTTAATAAAATTGCTCCAACTGTACCAGTATCACATATAGCTACTGATTGGGAAGCAAATCTTATTTTAATGGGACAACTAAGTGGAAAAGAAGATAAAGCGAAGGAAATTATAGCTAACTATAAAAAAGATGCTAGCGAAGCAAAAGCAAAACTAGGTGAAACTTTAAAGGGTAAAAAAGTATTAACAGCTAGAATGAGAGCAGGTAACATAGCTATTTATCCAGCGAACATATTCTTTAATACAGTACTTTATAGTGATTTAGGATTAGAAGTACCAGAACCAGTTGCAGCAGCAAAAGCTCAAGAAAATATTTCTTTAGAAAAGCTTTCAGAACTTAACCCAGATTATATCTTCCTTCAATTTTCTGAAGATGAAAATGCAGACAAACCTAAAGCTTTAGAAGAATTAGAAAGTAATCCTATTTGGAAAAACCTTAACGCTGTAAAAAATAGTAAGGTATTTGTAAATGTAGTTGATCCTTTAGCACAAGGAGGAACTGCTTGGAGTAAAACTGAGTTCCTAAAGGCAGCAGTTTCAAAGTTATCTAAATAAACAGGAGTGAGAGCACATTATGGCAAAAAATAGGCCGATTCCAATTATAATTTTGTTATTATCACCAATAGTAATAATATTGGCTATAGTATTATCAGTTATTTATGGAGCAAAAGATATTAATATAAATGTAATAAGAGATGCTTTTTTAAACTTTGATGGAGAGAATGTAAATCATCAAATCATAATGTACTCTCGAATACCTAGGGTTATAGGTGCACTACTAATTGGAGCTTTTTTAGCTATATCAGGTGCAATAATGCAGGGGATGACAAGGAATTACCTTGCATCCCCTTCTATTATGGGAGTATCAGATGGGTCAGTTTTTGCAATTACAATATGTATGATATTTTTTCCAGATACGTCATCTCTTAATATGATTTTGTATTCTTTTATAGGATCTGCAATAGGAGCAGGCTTAGTATTTGGACTGGCATCTTTAACACCAAATGGAATGTCTCCTGTTAGGCTAGCTATAATAGGAACAATAACAGGAAGTTTTTTAAGTAGTATTTCTGCTGCTTTATCTACATACTTTCAGGTATCACAAAACATAAGCTTTTGGTATAATGCTAAGCTTCATCAAATAACCCCAGATAAAATAAAAATAATAATTCCTTTTGCTATTATAGGAATAATAACCTCATTAATTATTTCAAAATCAATAACTATTTTATCTTTAGGAGAAGAAATATCTATAAGTCTTGGACAAAATACAAAACTGATCAAAATAGTATCAATGGGGACAGTAGTTATATTAACTGGAATATCTGTAGCATTAGCTGGTAAGATTGCTTTTGTGGGGCTTATTATTCCTCATATCGTAAGATTTTTTGTTGGTAGTGATTATAGATGGATAGTACCCTGTTCTGGATTAATGGGAGCTATATTATTAGCTTTTTCAGACATAATAAGTAGATTTATAAATTATCCTTTTGAAACGCCAATAGGCGTTGTTACATCATTTATAGGAGTGCCTTTCTTTTTATATTTGGCTAGGACAAAAGGAGGCAAAAAATGAACAAGGATTCGTTAAGAAGATATAGTACAGTTTTAATAGTAAGTATTGTTTTAATTTTATTAGCAGTATATGTAAGTCTTACTAATGGAACTTATGATCTTTCTGTGAGAGATATATTGGAAACTTTATTAAGGATAAATCCAACTCCAGATAAAGATTTAGTAATATTTGAATTTAGGTTGCCAAGAATAATAGTTGCGTCTCTAGTAGGATTTGGGCTAGGTATTGCAGGGACTGTGATTCAAGGAATTACTAAAAATGGACTTGCTGATCCTGGAATATTAGGTATTAACTCAGGAGCCAGTTTAACAATAGTGTTATTTATATTCTTATTTAATGGAAAACTTAAGGGAGCAGGATTGATTTCTATATTATCTATGCCCTTATTTGGACTTATAGGTGGATTAGGCTCTGCACTATTAATTTATCTTTTTGCATGGAAAAATGGAAGGTTAGATACTCAAAGATTGATTTTAGTTGGTATAGCAATAAGTTCAGGGCTAGGAGCATTATCGTTGTTTATATCTTTAAAAATGGATGCAGCAGATTTTGAAATGGCCGCAGTGTGGATTAACGGAAGTATATGGGGAGCTAACTGGAAATACATAGCATCTATAATTCCTTGGCTTTTAGTTCTTGTACCTATTATTATTAAGAAAGCTTTTGTCCTAGATCTTTTTCAACTGGAAGAGGACTCTGTTAAGAGTTTAGGTGTTTCGACTGAAAAAGAAAAAGGAATTCTTTTGTTGGCTGCAATAGGAATAGTCAGTGCTTGTGTATCAGTATCTGGAAGTATTGGATTTGTAGGGCTTTTAGCACCTCATATTGGTAAGACTTTAGTAGGAATTCATCATAATAGAGTTATTTTTGTATCGGGATTGGTTGGAATGCTTTTACTTATTATTTCAGACTTTGTAGGTAAAACAATATTTTCACCAGTTGAATTACCAGTAGGGATTGTTATTTCTATAATCGGTATTCCTTATTTTGTATATCTATTAATAAAGTCGAAAGCTTAATGGAGGGTGTTATATGAGTATATTAAAAGTTAAAGATCTAGAATCCTGCTATGAGAATTTTAGGGTATTTAAAGATATTGATTTAGAAATAGAGGAAGGTAAGATAACTACTATAATAGGTCCTAATGGTTGTGGAAAATCAACTTTACTGAAAACAATGGGACGTATCATAAAACCAAGTTCAGGGAATGTATATTTAAAGAATGAAAATATATCTAAAATGCACACAAAGCAGATTGCAAAAAGTTTAGCACTTCTTCCACAGAATCCTATAGCACCATCAGAACTAAAAGTTGAGGAATTAGTTTCTTATGGGAGATTTCCTCATTGTAAAAAGATGAGTAAGTTAACGAATAAAGATAGGGAAGTTATTGATTGGGCAATTAATATAACTAAAATTAGTGAGTTTAGGGAACGTGAAATAGGAGCATTATCAGGTGGTCAAAGACAGAAGGTGTGGCTTGCAATGGCTCTAGCTCAAGAAACAGAAATTTTATTGTTAGATGAACCTACAACTTATTTAGACATGTCGCATCAACTTGAAGTACTAAAAATCGTAGAAGAGTTAAATAGAGAAAAGAAATGCACTATAGTTATGGTTTTACATGATATTAACCATGCATCTAGATTTTCTCATAATATTGTTGCTATGAAAAAAGGGGAGATTATTGCTACAGGTGAACCTAAAGAAATAATAACAAAGCATATTCTAAAAAATGTATTTAATATTGATGCTAGGGTTATGATAGATGAGGAAATAAACTCCCCAGTTTGCTTTGGGTATGATAGTATAGACTTAGAAGGAGCATAGATATGAATGGAGAAATAATTGAAGAATTTTTTAAAGAAAGAAAATTATTTATATACCTACCGCCATCTTATTCTAATGGAGAGCAAGGGTTTCCAGTAGTTTACGTTCAAGATGGAGATTATTTATTCGGCCCTAAAAAGGCTATAGAAGAGCTTGAAGTCATGTTTAAAAATGGAGAACTTAAAGAGATTATACTTGTTGGTGTTACTAGCAATAAAAGAAATGACGAGTATACACCATGGTATGGTAAGCCACTTGCTGAAAAATTTGATGATTTTGGTGGTAAAGGAAAAGAGTATTTAGATTTTCTTGTTAATGAATTGAAGGTTTATATAGATATGGAGTATAATACTTTAAAAGAAAATACAGCAATAGCGGGAGCTTCTTTAGGCGGATTAATTTCTCTATATGGGGCGTATATATATCCAGAGGTTTTTAATAAATTTGGTTGTATATCTCCATCTTTATGGTATGAGGGGTTTTTAGAATTTATGAGTAGAGAAAACTTAGAAGTTTCCGCTCAAAGAATATATATGGATGTGGGAAGTAAAGAAGGAAGCGGTAAAAAAAGTATACAACTATTTATGCCAGAAAATGTTGAGGAAGGATATATACTGTTATCCTCAAAGGCTTTAAAGTCTGAAAATGTAAAATTTATAAAAGAAGAAGGGGCAAGTCATACTGAAGAAGCTTTTGTTAGGAGATTTCCAAATGCAATAAAATGGCTTTTTTCTTAAATGAAATGTAACTTTAAACTTTTAATTTAATAATAAAAATTAAAACCCTGAATTTAGCATTAAGTTAAATTCAGGGTCTTTTGTTATCGAGGAGGTTTATTTTTGAAGCTGAGCATTATATATGATATTGGATAGGGTAGCTATCTTTTCAGTTGCGTCAGTTAATTCGTTGGTATAAATTACTAATATGTAGGGTTTATCTGTAAATATAATTCCAACATCATTTATATAAGAATCATAGCTACCAATTTTATGGGCTACTATGTTATAAGGTAAATATTTATCAATTCTATCATGAAATTCTGTGTTTTTCATAACTTCAATTAAGTGAGAATAGTATTCATCAAATCTATTTGAATATAAGTTTTTTAGTAATATAAATTCTGTTTCAGGAGTTATTACATTACCTGAGACAGTAGGTTCACTAACTCCAGTAAAGTAACTTACTGCTTGCCTAACTGAATCGAATCCTCCAAGTTTTTCCGTAATCATATTTGTAGCTATATTGTCTGAGTATATTATGGCGTAGTCTAATAACTTTTGAATTGAAATTGGAGAGTTAAGAGTAGTATCTATTTGACTTTGAAGTATGCCAGTTCCTTCCTCATAGTAGCCACTAGAATATTTTATACTATCATTTAATGATAAAAATCCTTCTTTAACCATGTTATAGGCAACAATATTCATTCCAACCTTATATGTACTTGCAGCAGTAAAAAGTTCATCTCCATTTATAGATATTTTTTTGTTAGTAGTTAAATCATAGTATATAAGTCCAACATTATTAATTTCATTTCCTAGATAGTCTTTAATTTTGTTCTCTAAATTTTCTAATGACGAAGTTTCTTCTTGTACACTTACTTTTCTTATGTAAGACATTTCTTCTTGTATATTAATACTGTTCTCATTTTTTGTGGAAGATAGTAAATTTTCTTCATTTTCTTCAGATATTTGTAGGGATTCAATGGCTTGTACATTTTCATCAAAATAACTAGAGGAATTAATAATTCCCAGTGAGATAAAAATGATAGCAGTTAATGAAAACCCAATAAAAGCTCTTCTTTCCATCCATAAAACTCCTTAAAATACTATTTTAGATAGATTATAATAAATAGTATTTTATTTGAGTATAATTATGGGTGAAGTCACATAATTATGTGACAAATCACATAATTACAAAATTACCTAGGTCTTAAATACTATAAGAGTATTGAATAGAATAGGGAAAAACTCTATTATACTTTAGGAGGAGGGGATAAAATGAAAGATAAAAGTTTAAAAGCACATAGTGATTGGGGTGGGAAAATAGAAGTTATAAGTAGATGTACTATTAATAATAATGAAGATTTAGCCTTAGCGTATACTCCAGGGGTATCCTATCCATGCTTAGAGATAGAAAAAGATGAAAATAACTCTTATAAATATACACGAAGAGGAAATTTAGTGGGAGTAATTACTGATGGAAGCGCTGTATTAGGTTTGGGAGATATAGGCTCTTTGGCAGCTATGCCTGTTATGGAGGGGAAATGTATTTTATTTAAAGAATTTGCTGGTGTAGATGCCTTCCCAATATGTATACAAAATAAAGATGTTGATGTTTTGGTAAATACAATAAAATTAATAGAAGGAAGCTTTGGTGCTATTAACCTGGAAGATATTAGTGCACCAAGATGTTTTGAAATAGAAGAGAGACTAAATGATATATGTGACATTCCAGTTTTTCATGATGATCAACATGGAACAGCAATTGCAGTTTTAGCTGCACTTCTAAATGCTATAAAAGTTGTCAAAAAAGATTTTAGTATGAAAATTATTATAAATGGAGCTGGTGCAGCAGGAATAGCTATTGCAAATCTAGTATGGGAGGCTGGTTTTCATAACATTGTAATTTGTGATAAATATGGTATAATCACTAGTGATAATGCAACTAATAAGTATCAAAAGAAGTGTGCAATCAAATTTAATGATAATAGAAAAGGTTCTCTAAAAGAAGCTTTAATTAAGGGGGATGTATTTATAGGAGTTAGTGCTGGTAATTTATTAACAGAGGAAATGATTTTCTCTATGAGAAATGACCCTATAATATTTGCTTTAGCGAATCCTACTCCAGAAATAATGCCTGAAACAGCTAAAAAGCTTAATGTTAAAGTTATGGCAACGGGTAGAAGTGATTATCCTAACCAGATAAATAACTTACTAGTTTTTCCTGGCATAATTAAAGGAGCTTTAAAAGCACGAATAAATAAGATTAATACAGAAATTCAAATAGCTGTTGCTAAAGGAATTTCTAATTGTATAGATGAGAGCAGTTTAAATAATGAGAATATAATTCCAAGCGTATTTGACAAACAAATTGTAGATTTAGTTTGCGATATAGTTTGTAGTTTTAGAAAGTAAGGAGTTTTTATGGAGAGTTTGGCCAAGTTATTTAATAAATTAACTAATAGTGAACAAAAAGTGTTTACATATATTTATGCAAATCAACAAAAAGTTATGAAAATGAAAATAAGTGATTTGGCTAAGGAAACCTTTACCTCTAAAACAGTAATAATTAATTTAGCCCAGAAGTTAGGATTTGATGGTTTTTCAGATTTAAAGTATTTTCTTAAGTCCTCAATGAATTTAGAAGAGGATAATAAGGTTTTAGAAGATTTACAATATAACTTAAAGCAGAATATAGAAAAAACTTTTGTAGTCATAGAGCCAGAACTATACAGAAAGATTACGAAAGAAATAATAAATGCAAAGACAATATATGTTTTTGCGCGAGGGACAAGTAAATCAGCAGGATATTATTTAAATCATCTTTTGCTTACTTTGGGAATTAAGTGTATATTTGTTAAGGACTATAATCTTTTGACTTTAGTTGGAAATACGTTAGAATCAGATGAGTTAGTAATATTAATTTCTTTATCTGGTAATACCCAAAAGATATTAGAAGTTGCTAATATTGCAAAAGTCAAAGGATGTAGAACAATTGGTATAACCTCATTTGGGACAAATGAGTTATCTAAGATTAGTGATTATACGCTACACTGTGTATCAAATAATACAGAAACTAAATTTAACGACAGCATATCTAGAATAGGAATGTTTATAGTAATTGAAATGCTAGTAAATTCAATTAAAGAATTCAATAAAAAATAGTACCTTTAATCAAGGGTACTATTTTTTTATGACCTAGTTCATTTTTAGTGACCTAAGATTTTATAAAGGAAAAGAGTATCATCAGGAAACATTGTAATGGATTTTAAAACCGTATACAATGAGGATAAAGAAGAGCGCTCTTTTATTTAAAAGTATTTATTAATATGTTTTAAAATAATTAATGGGGGAAGACGAGATGTTTAAAAATTTTAGCCAAAAGATACAACAATTTGGTAGAACCTTATTATTACCAATTGCAGTTATGGCTCCTGTTGGAATGATATTAGGTATAACAGGAGCACTTGTACAATCATACATGATAGCAAGATTTCCTTTCTTGGGAAATCCTGTAGTTAATACGGTTTTAGTAAACTTAAGGACAATAGCAGGAGCTGTTTTTGATAATATACCATTAATGTTTGCAATGGGTGTTGCATATGGAATGTCTAAAAAGGATAAAGGAATATCTGTATTTGCATCAGTTATAGGATATATTATTTTAATAATTTCTATGAATGTGTGGTTAGTAGTAAGCGGAAAGTTAGCGGCGCCAGAAGTTATGAGTCAATTTGGACAAATAAAGGTGTTAGGAATACAAACAATGAATGTAAACGCTTTAGGAGGGATTATAACAGGATTAATTGCAGCTTGGGCAACCGATAGATTCTATAAACTAGAACTACCAATTGCATTTGCATTCTTCTCTGGTAAAAAATCAGTACCTATTATAACTATGGGAATAATGATGATAATTGGTTTAACAATACCATTTATATGGGAAGTATTTGTAGCTATATTAACTAAATTATCTTTAGTTTTCTTGAGCCCAGTAGGACCATTTTTTACAGCAGCAGGTGAAAGGTTGTTTATTCCGTTTGGATTACACCATGTTTGGAATGCATTGTTTAGATTTACAGAAGCTGGAGGATCCTATGTTATAAATGGAGAAACTTATGTTGGAGTAGTACCAACATTAAATGAGATATTATTTAATCAAGGACCTAATAGTGAATATTGGAGTATGATGCCTAAACTTACTAGATTTATGGCTCAACAACAAATGTTATGTACATTATTTGCTTTTCCTGCTATAGGACTTGCAATGTATAACACAACTTATAAAGAAAATAAAAAATTAGTTAAATCCTTGATGGTTACTTGTATATTGACGGCACTTTTAGGTAATGTAACTGAGCCACTTGAATTTTCATTTGTATTTATTGCACCTCTATTATATGTGATTTATGCATGCATCATAGGAGTAGGAGCAGTAGCACTATCATTTGCAAGCGTAGGAATAGGCTATATAAGAGGAACTATTTTTGATTTCGCAATCTTTGGTTTGCTTTATGAAAATACTAATTGGATAAGCTTTGTAATTATAGGTTTAATATTATCTGTAGTAACCTACTTTGTATTTAAGTGGACAATATTAAAGTTTAATCTTAAAACCCCAGGTAGAGAAGATTCCCCATCTGTAGATAACGTTCTTATAAGAGAAAAAAGATATGATGAAATAGCAAAAATAGTAATACAAGCATTAGGGGGAAAATCCAATATTAAATCTGTAGATAATTGTATAACTCGTTTAAGAATAGATTTGGGAGAAGTTAATCTAGTCGATCATAAGCTCTTAGAGACATCAGGTTGTACAGGAATATTTATACCAGCAGCTAAACATATTCATATAGTTTATGGGCCTTTAGTAGAGTTTGTTAGAAATGCAGTGGACGAACAGTTAGAAAATATGTAGATAAAATTAATGGAGGACAGATATGAGAAGTAGTAATATAATAACAATAACAGGAGCAGGAAGTGCTAGAACTCCAGCATTAGTAGGAAGTTTAGTTAAATTAAGAGATAGATTTCCACTTAAGAAGATAATTTTCTATGATATAGATAATGAAAGAACATCAAAAATGGAAGATTATATAAGACTAGTACTTAAGAGCTATTCTAGCAACACAGAGGTAGTCTTTACTACAGATTCAGATACAGCTTATGAAGACACTGATTTTGTATTTTGTCAAATGCGTGCAGGAAAAAATGAAATGAGAAGCCTAGATGAAAAAATTCCTTTAAAATATGGTTTGGTGGGACAAGAAACTTGTGGTCCTGGAGGGTTTGCCTATGGTATGAGATCTATTGATGCCATGATAGAAATGGTTAATCAAGTGCGTAAACATTCAAAGAACACTTGGATACTTAATTATACAAATCCAGCAGCAATAGTTGCCCTTGCTTTGGATAAAGTATTCCCAAACGATAAAAGAATATTGAATCTATGTGATCAACCTTATTCACTTATGAGATCCTATGCTAAGATACTAGGAGTTGAACAGAAAAATTTAAGAGCAACTTATTTTGGACTAAATCATTTTGGGTGGTTTACAGAACTTAAAGATGTAGATGGAAAAGACTATTTTGACTATCTGAGAAGTTATTTAAGAGACTATGATTTTAAACCATATAATGCAGAACAACGTTCTAAGTCTTGGTTAGATACTTATCTTAGAGTAAATAAGTATATGAATTTTTTTGATGAGTATATTCCAACTACTTATTTACAATATTACTTTTTCCCAGAAGAAATAGTTAAAGAAAGCGATCCAAATTATACAAGGGCAGATGAAGCAAAAGATTCTAGAGAAAAGGAAGTATGGGAAATATGTTCTAAAGCAATTGGAGCAGAATCAATAGAAGAGGTAGAAATTATAACTAACAGTGTTTTTGGGGACTTAATGGTTGAATTAGCAGAATCAATAGCTTATGATTTGCACAATGAGTTTATACTTATGAGCAGAAACCATGATATTATTACAAATTTTAGTAAAGACGCCATAGTGGAAGTTGCTGGAACTGTTGGAAAAGAGGGAGCGAATCCTTATAAGTATGGAGAAATAAAGCCATTTTATAAGGGTCTAATGGAAGGACAACATGCCTATGAACTTTTGACAGTAGAGTCATGTTTAGAAAAAAATTATACCAAAGCTCTTCAAGCTTTAACTTTAAATAGAACTGTTGTAGATCCTCAAAAAGCAAAATCTGTTTTAGATGATTTAATGGAACACAATAGAGAATACTGGTATTTAAGTTAGATTAAAAAAGCATTCTAAAAATTAAGTTTTATTTTTAGAATGCTTTTTATATATCTATAAGAGTAATAATTTAAATTATATTTAAGTTATTTATTTTTTCAAGAACAATCTCTTCTCCAGATTCAAATTCTATCAGATTATAAATTTTTAGAGCATTTTCGTAGTATTTGCTGGCTTCTAAACAATTAGATTTATTATAAAGAAGATCTCCTATACTTATAAGAATATGGGCCTTTAACTTTTGGCTTCCAGTACTTTCTTGAAGATTAAGTGCTTCGTTATAATAATTTAAGGCTTTATCTAAATCATTTGTGCTTTGATATAGTTGTCCTATGTTATAAAGAGTATCTGCCTCAACTTGCTTATAGTCACTATCTCTACAAACATATAAAGCCTCGTTATAATAGTTTAATGCTTCATTTACATTATTTTGATTCTTAAATACAGATGCAATATTATTAAGTTGAACAGCTATACCACGTTTATATTCTGTTTCTTTGTATATTTCAAGTGCATCGTTGTAATATTTTAAAGCATCGCTAAAATTATTATATGAACATAATATATTTCCTATATTTCCAAGAGCATTAGCCTGACCTTGTTTATAAGAAATTTGTATATGTATTTTTAAAGATTCATTTGAAAATTTAAGTGCTTTTTCTAAATCTCCTTTTAGCTTATAAGTTGCTCCTAAGTTTAGAAGCTGATTAGCTTCCCCCTGCCTACTACCAATTTCATTATTAAGCTGAACAGCTTGAGTAAAGTAATTGATAGCTTCATCATAGTTTTCTTTTGAGCTATAAATATAGCCTATATTAGCTAAAGTGTTAGCTTCTCCTTGACTATTGCCATTTTCACGATTCATTTGAAGGGTATCCATCTGATATTTTAGTTCTTCATTTTGTTTAACATTTAAATAACTTTCATACAAACTAGGGTTAAGTTCTCTAATTCTGTCCATAATTTGATCAACTATTGAGCGAGTTTTGGTATTTGAATTAATTCCAACAAGAAACTCTTTTAGATATTCTGGTTTGTTAAAATTAGAAGATTTTAAGCAATTAAATAATAAATCTACACGTCCTAAAACAATTTCTCTTTGAGTTTCTTCACTGACAGATCCTAATTGGTTGTAAAGAAACATAGCAAGTTCATAATGATTATTAAATTCCTTCCCAGCTTCACTTACTCTTGTTCTTACGGCTTTTTGAAGACGTTCAAGAGCAATTTCACCAGCTAGAACAAGGCCATTAAGTTCATCTAGAATTTGATATTCTTCATAAGATAATTTCCCGCTAAAAGGCTTATAGATTAAATCATGTTCAACTTCAGCCCAAGCAAGCATAAGTGCAGAAGCAATTTGAATTTCTATAAGAGCATTGGAATACTTTTTTAAGTCACCAGTTAAATCTTTGCTTTTTAAATAAACTCTGTAGTGAGTAGCCCAATAACCAGAGAAACGCTTTTTATAGTCACGTTTTTGAGGATCTGGATTTTCAATATCTTCAGGAAAAGATTTGAATTCCTTAATTTCAAAGTTTGATTCTATAAATTGTTGAACTTTATTTAAGTCTCCAGGGAAGTAAAGCGCAATACGAACCCCAGAAAAGTCTACAATATCTTCATTAATATCTTCGAAGGAAGAATAGTTTTTATGAAAGTTTCTCTTTTCTAGTTTATCTCTAAGTCTTTCTATTTTTTTTGCACGATTAGTAACAATAGCCCTGATACCCATCTGCTCCATATTAGTTTCACATATTTGAGAGCAAAGTCTAGATGCTTCTCTATAAAAATCAAACTCTTCTGTGTAATGCTTCATAAAATTCTCAACTATGTTCATAATATTGCCCCCTATTTTAGCCTTTGATTAGCCCTGCATAATTTACCTTTAATATATCATATGAAATATAATACATGCAATGTAAGGTTTATATAAATCCTTTTATTTAGACAAGGTTACTGTTAAAATTATAGTAATATTACTATTGGAGGTAGTTACATTTGGGTAAGTATGGTCAAACAGCTATTAAGGCCGTAAATTTAATACAAAAAAATCCTGAAATTTCTCCTGATGATGCTTGGGAAAAAGCAGTTGTTGAAATCTTTGGCAATAAAACAGTAAATCAAACTAAAAAATGTCCAAAAGGAATTTTTTTAGGGTTATGTGAAGAAGGTTTAATTAAAGGAATAAAAAAGGGTAAATATACAAAGTCCAAAATGAATAAGCAGTATGCTATTAAAGGACTAAAATTAATTAATGAGGATCCAGTTCTTTGTGAAAATGAAAGTTTATTATGGATAAAGGTTATGGGAGGATATGGGAAAAAGTATAACTTCCAAATGGATGTAATTATTTCTTTAAGGGAAGAAAAGCTAATATAATAAAGAGTTCTTGATTCTATCTAAAGAATAAGTATATAATTATTGTAAACAAACTAAGTTTACAATAATTTATGATAAGAGGTAATAAATTTGAAGCTATCTAGAAAAGGTGAATATGCGTGTTTGGCATTAATTCACTTAGGAAGAAACTACAATATTAAACTTGTAAATGCATCTGAAATATCAGAAGAAAATGATATACCTAAAAGATATTTGGAACAGATATTGTCTTTACTTAAAGGTACTGGGTACGTAAGAGCAGTTAGAGGAATAAGTGGAGGATATAAACTTTCAAAAGCACCAGAAGAAATAACATTAGCTGAAATTATAAGACTTATGGATGGGGCCTTAGCTCCAGTAGAATCAGTAAGTGAATATTTTTATGAAAATTCACCAATTGAGCAAAATCAAAATCTAATTAAGGTTTTTAGAGATATTAGAGATTACATATCTGAAAAGTTAGAAAATACAACAATTAAAGATTTAATTTAACAAATGAGTATCCGTAAAGGGTACTCATTTTATTTTTTAAAAGTTTTAGGAATTACTTGACAACTTGACCATTTTGATGAATAATATTATTCATATATTAAAAGTAGGAATAATATGAATTAATAATATGAGGAGTAATATTATGGCTAAAAAAGTATATTTAATTAGTTATTCTATGTATTGCTGTTGATAGTAAAAATCAAATAAATTTTACAATCTAGGTACAAGTAAAGTGTACTATTTATTTTACTCAATACTCTATTAATTATATAGGGATTATAGAAATAGAGTGAAATAGATACGTTGCTTTTTTATTTATAGCAATTCATAGAAAATCAATAGGAAAAATATAAAATAATAAAAAGGGGCGATTAATGATGTTAAGAAAAAAAATAGCTGTTGTATTTTTAGCTGGAATTTTGACTTTGGGGGTTTTATCAGGTTGCAGTAGTAAAAATAATTCAGCTGGAGAGAGTTCAAATGGAAGTGTAGAATTATTAAATGTGTCCTATGATCCAACAAGAGAATTGTATACACAGTTTAATGAAGCTTTTGCGAAGTATTGGAAAGAAAAGAAAGGGCAAGAAGTAACTATAAAGCAATCACATGGAGGATCTGGAGCTCAGGCTAAATCTGTATTAGACGGGTTAGATGCTGATGTAGTAACTTTAGCACTAGCAGCTGATATTGACTCTATTAATGGAAAAGGAGAACAAATAGATCCAAAGTGGCAAACAAAATTGCCTAATAATTCCACTCCATATACATCAACAATAGTTTTTTTAGTTAGAAAAGGAAATCCTAAAAATATTAAGGATTGGGATGATTTAATTAAACCTGGTGTAGAAGTAATAACTCCAAACCCTAAAACTTCAGGGGGAGCTCGTTGGAATTACCTTGCAGCTTGGGGATATGCTTTAGAGAAAAATGGCGGAAGTCAAGAGAAAGCTAAAGATTTTGTAAAACAGTTATTTGCAAATGTTCCTGTTTTAGACTCAGGGGCTAGAGGAGCAACAACTACATTTGTTGAACGTGGAATAGGTGATGTATTAGTAGCCTGGGAGAATGAAGCTTTTTTATCTGTTGAAGAACTTGGTGAAGGAAAATTCGATATAGTAGTTCCTTCAGTAAGTATATTAGCTGAACCACCAGTTGCTGTAGTTGATAAAAATGTTGATAAAAAAGGAACCAGAGAAGTCGCTGAAGCTTATTTAGAATATCTATATTCTGATGAAGGACAAGAAATAGCAGCAAAAAACTTCTATCGTCCAAGAAATGAAGCTGTAGCAAAAAAATATGCACAGAAGTTTCCAACTATAAATTTATTTACTATAGACGATGTTTTTGGAGGCTGGGATAAGGCACAAAAAGAGCATTTTGATGATGGTGGAACTTTTGATCAAATATATACTAAAAAATAGAGGTTAGATAAATAAGAAGTAGTGAAAATCACTACTTCTTGAATTAATAATAGCAAAGAGGTGCTTTTTATGAGTCTAAAAGCAAAATCAATTAAATTGAAGAAACAAAGTATTTTACCAGGATTTAATTTAACATTAGGATTTACAGTTTTGTATATAAGTTTGTTGGTTTTAATTCCAGTGTCAATGATTTTTTTTGATTCTTCTTCTTTAGGATTAAAAGGTTTCATAGAATCTGCAACTTCTGAAAGAGTATTGGCTGCATATAAACTTTCTTTTGGAACATCCTTAGCAGCTGGAATTATAAATACAATTTTTGGTGTTATAATAGCATGGGTTCTTGTAAGATATGATTTTCCAGGTAGAAAGCTTATAGATGGGATTGTAGATCTTCCGTTTGCACTTCCTACTGCAGTTGCAGGTATTGCATTAACAACTTTATATGCTGAAAATGGATGGATAGGAAAATTCTTAACTCCATTAGGAATAAAAGTTTCATTTACACCTTTAGGAATAATAGTTGCATTAACCTTCATAGGGTTACCTTTTGTTGTTCGTACTGTACAACCTGTATTAATAAATCTCGAAAGAGAAGTTGAAGAAGCTGCTGCTAGTTTAGGAGCAAATAGATTAATAACATTTATAAAGATAATACTTCCAGAGATAACACCGGCTTTAATTACAGGATTTTCTCTAGCATTCTCAAGGGCCTTAGGAGAGTATGGATCAGTTGTATTTATATCAGGGAATATGCCTATGAGAACTGAAATAGCTCCTCTACTTATAAGGACTAAGCTAGAGCAATATGATTATGCAGGAGGAAGTGCAATTGCGGCAGTTCTTCTGATAACCTCTTTTTTTATTCTACTATTAATCAATATATTTCAATGGTGGAATTCAAAGAGATATTCAAGAGTATAGGAGGTTAACATGGCAGGTAATGTATCATTAAGAATTAATAGTAAATCCAAGCAAAAAAACAACTCATCTACTGATGAAAGTAAATTAACAAAAACAATTCTTATTTCAATAGCACTTATATATTTAACACTATTACTCATAATACCTTTAATTGCTGTATTTGCAAAAGCTTTCGAGAAAGGTTTAGATTTATATATCAAAGCTATAACGGATCCAGTGGCATTAGATGCATTAAGACTAACTTTATTAACTGTGTTAGTCGCTGTACCAATAAATACAATATTTGGCTTAGCAGCATCTTGGGCATTAGGTAAATTTGAATTTAAGGGAAAAAGTATTTTGCTTACGCTTTTAGATATTCCTTTTGCTATTTCTCCAGTTATAGCTGGATTAATATTTGTATTACTTTTTAGTACTAACCATGGTCTTTTTGCAGATTTTCTAAATGCAAATAATATAAAGATTATATTTGCACCACCAGGAATCATTATAGCAACTACATTTGTAACTATGCCGTTTGTTGCTAGGGAGTTAATACCCCTTATGCAATCTCTAGGAACAGCAGAAGAGGAAGCTGCTTTAACTTTAGGGGCAAATGGATGGCAAACATTCTTTAAAGTGACATTACCTAATATAAAATGGGCATTGTTTTATGGTGTAATTTTAACAACAGCGCGAGCTGCAGGAGAATTCGGTGCAGTTTCTGTAGTTTCAGGACATATACGTGGTCTTACAAACACACTTCCTCTGCATGTAGAGATTTTATATAATGAATATCAATATTCAGCATCATTTGCTGTAGCATCTCTACTTACAATAATTGCGTTAATTAATTTAATAATAAAGAATGTATCAGAGTGGAAGGTTAGTCAGTTAAACATTAATGAAGAAGGGGTTGTAAAAAGTGAGCATTGATGTAAAAGGTATATCAAAAGAATTTGGTTCTTATAAGGCACTTAATAATATAGATTTAAAGATTAATACAGGAGAACTTATAGCACTTCTTGGACCATCGGGTTCAGGGAAAACTACACTTTTAAGGATTATAGCTGGTTTAGAAACAGCAGATATTGGACAAATATATTTTGATGGAGAAGATAATACAAATAAAGATACTCAAGATAGGAACATAGGTTTTGTATTTCAGCATTATGCGTTATTTAGAAATATGACTGTATTTGAAAATATAGCGTTTGGCCTTAGAATTAAATCAAGAAAAGAAAGATTAAGTAAAAAAGAAATTAATGATAAAGTACTTAAATTACTATCTTTGGTTAAGATGGAGGGTATGGCAAATAGATACCCCAATCAACTATCTGGGGGGCAAAGGCAGAGAATTGCCTTAGCAAGAGCATTAGCTGTTGAGCCTAAGGTATTATTATTAGATGAACCGTTTGGAGCGCTAGATGCTAAAGTCAGAAAAGATTTGAGACGATGGCTTAGAAGACTTCATGATAAATATCATATAACTAGTGTTTTTGTAACTCATGATCAAGAAGAGGCATTAGATGTTGCAGATAGAATCGTTGTTCTAAATGAAGGAAAGATTGAACAGATAGGAACTCCAGAAGAGGTATACGATAATCCAGTTAATCCATTTGTGTACAACTTCTTAGGAAACGTTAATCTGTTTCATGGTAGGCTAAACAATGGTAAGGTTAAAATAGGAGATATAGAATTGGAAACTCCAGAATATGAGGATAAAAAAGATGGGAAGGCATTAAGTTACGCTAGACCTCACAATATAGAAATAATAAAAGATGGTGGGAGAGAAGGGTTTATAAAGGCAAAAGTATTGTTTGTAAGAGCTGTTGGCCCTATAGTGAATATAGAGTTAAAGAGTGAAGAAAGTGAGGAATACTTAGAGGCTGAATTAAGCAAGGAAATATATATACAACTGAAGATAAAGATTGGCGAAGAGGTATATATAAGACCTAAAGAAATTAAAGTATTTATTCAAGAGGATTATGTTATATAATGTATCAAAAGAGTATTGCTGAAAAGTGATACTTTTTTGATTTTATAGAAAACCTATGAGAATAGTTGAATTGTAATTAAAAAGCAGTTAAAATTAAAGAGAAAATATAAAGATATAAGGGGTGATAGAAATATGAAGGTTGTTAAAAAACTAAATGTTTCTAGCCAAGGCTCTGAGCAAAGTCCTACAGAGATATAAAGAACATACTCTATGTTCAGGGCCTTTCTAGAATTTACAGGCTGTAATATTTTTGTGTGAACTTTGCTCTATTATTTACAACTAAAAATGTAGATAGGAGCAGAAGGTTATGAAATATGAAAAAGCACAAAATATATTACCAGAAGAATTAGTTGAAATCATTCAACAATATATTGATGGTAGTTATTTATATATACCTAGAAAAGTTGAAAATAAAAAAGCTTGGGGAGAAAATAGTGGAGTTAAAAGAGATTTAAGAGACAGAAATGAAGAAATATTTAGTTTCTATAATAGAGGCATGTCCGTAAGATCTTTAACAGAAAAGTATTATCTATCTGAGCAGACTATAAGAAGAATAATAAGAGAAGAAAAAAGTAATATATAACTTAAGTATAAGGAGTGATATATATGGCAGTAAAAATGCTTCATACATGTATAAGAGTAATGGACTTAGAAAAGTCATTAGATTTTTATAAAAATGCTTTTGGTCTAGTTGAGACTAAAAGAAAGGATCATCCAGATCACAAATTTACAATAGTATATTTAGGAAATGGTGAAGAAGATTACGAAATAGAGTTAACTTACAATTACAATCCAGAAAAACCATATGAAATAGGTAATGGATTTAGTCATATTGCCCTAGGAATGAAAGACATAGAAAGTGAAAGGGAAAGACATATAGCTTTAGGTTATGAGGTTACTCCATTAAAGGGGCTTCCAGGAAATCCTCCTAACTACTATTTTGTAACTGATCCAGATGGATATAAGATAGAAGTTATAAGACAAAAATAACGACTATTAAATGAGGTGTAATAGATGAAGAAGTTGACCTTATTTGGAGATATGGATATAAATTGTTATATAATTGAGTATGATAACAAATGTTATATAGTTGATCCAGGATATGAAAAAGATAAAATAAGAAAATATGTACAAGAACACAATTTAAATGTATTAGGAATACTACTAACTCATGGACATATAGACCATATAAGTGCAATGGATTGTTTTGATGTACCAGTGTATGTACATGAAAATGAATATGATAACTTAGTGCAAAACTATAATAACGTATTTAATCGCTATGGAAGAGAGATGGGGTATTTTTTAGAAGATATTAATCTTACTAAAATCGATGAATCTAAGAAATTTTCTATTGGGGACAAAGAAATAACGGTTATTTATACACCAGGACACACTATTGGTGGAGTTTGTTATAAGTTTGAAGAAGATTTATTTACAGGAGATACTCTCTTTAAGGGCGTAGTGGGGAAGTGGGTATTTCCAACAGGAGATTTAGAGGACATGAAGAAATCTGTTTTAAATTTGATAGAAACTCAAATAGAGGATGTGAGAGTTCATCCAGGACATGGAGAAAGTAGTACTATTGGAGAAGAAAAACACAGTAACAAATTTTATTTGGAATGGAAGTAGAGGTAAGGATGTCTATTATTTTATTATAGTAGGCATCTTTATTTTAATTATTAATATTTATTAAATAGAATAATTAAATAAAACATCTTAATTTTATAGAAAAATAATGGTAAAATGAGATATGAAATTTAATAGGTCATTTTATAGAAAAAATTTTGGGGAGATTGATTACTATGAATGAAAAAATACTTATCGTAGATGATACTCTGCTTAATGTAAGAATTTTAACGGATATATTAGAAGCTGAAAATTACAAAGTGTTTTCTGTGGATAATGGATTCCCGGTATTAAATATGGCTAGAAGTATAAGGCCAGATGTTATTTTACTTGATATAATGATGCCAGGAATGGATGGATTTGAAGTTTGCAATATATTAAAGAGTAATCATGATGTAAAAGATATCCCTGTGATTATGGTGACAGCAAGAACTCAGGGAAATGACTTGAAAAAGGCATTAGAGATGGGAGCCTTCGACTATATTAAAAAGCCTATTGATGAGGTTGAGGTAATAGCTAGAATTCAATCTGCACTAAGGCTTAAAGATGTTCAAGACAAACTTAAAGAACTTGCTATGAAAGATAGTTTAACAGGTCTATATAATCATGCTGTACTCATAGAATTACTTGAAAAGGAATTATCTAAACAAAAGAGAAATAAGGGACATATATCCTTCATAATGTTAGACATAGATTATTTTAAAAGGATAAATGATACATATGGACATATGTCTGGGGATATGATATTGAAGGAACTTTCAAATATATTGATGAGTTCTCTACGTAAAGGAGATATAGTAGGCAGATATGGTGGAGAAGAATTTGGTATAGTTTTAGTTGGAACTAATAAACATGATGCTTTTCATCTATGTGAGAGAATAAGAAAAAAAATAGAAGATTACAATTTCTTTTTTGATAATAGAGTAATAAAAATTACAGTAAGTATGGGGATTTTCTCTAACGATTATAATAGTAGTATTACTGGAAATGAAATAATACAAAAAGCAGATGAACAGCTTTATAAGGTGAAAACGGGTGGTAGAAACCAAGTTGGCTATGTTGAATAAATTATATTGCAATTACTTGTTTAGATTAAAAACATCACGTATAATATAAAAAACAGCTAATTAAGTATATAGAAAAGGGATGAAGATAATGAATAGAGAATGTGAAGAAAATATAGTTCAACTAGTTTCAGAAATAGCAAATAATTATAAACAAAACTCTGTTTTTTCAGTATATGAATCTTCTAATTTGCCAGACAAGTATGAGGTTATAGAAATATTGCAAGAGTTGAGACAACTTATTTTTCCAGGGTATTTTCAAACCAAGAAGTTATCAAATAGCGTAATGGAATATTATATAGGCGATCTTTTAATGAGTATACAAGAAAAACTTCATAGACAAATAAAATTAGCGCTTAAATATAAACATCAAATAAGTGATATTAAAATAATAGAAGAAAAAACCTGCAAAACATGCAGAACCTTCTTAAAAACATTACCTAAAATACAAGAATATGTTTCTACAGATGTACAAGCAGCCTACGACGGAGATCCAGCTGCTGGCGATGTAGAGCAAGTAATTTTCTCGTATCCAGGAGTATTTGCAGTAAGCATTTATAGAATAGCACATGAATTAGATATTTTAAATGTACCATATATCCCAAGAATTATGACTGAGTATGCTCATAGTTTAACTGGAATTGATATAAATGCTGGAGCGGAGATTGGAAAATACTTTTTTATAGATCATGGTACAGGAGTTGTTATAGGACAAACTTGTGTTATAGGTGAATATGTAAAGATTTATCAAGGAGTAACCTTAGGGGCATTATCAACAAGAGGAGGGCAAGGGCTTAAAGGAGTAAGAAGACATCCAACAATTGAAGATAATGTAACTATTTATTCTGGTGCATCTATATTAGGTGGGGATACTGTAATAGGGAAAAACTCAGTTATAGGAGGTAATGCATTTATTACTCAGTCAGTTCCAGCTGACACTAGAGTAAGTGTTAAAAATCCTGAACTTAGTTTTAAAAATAGTAAACCAGAAGAATTAAAACAAGAATTTATTTTTGATTGGGTTATATAAGTTCTAGGGCTGTTATTAATTAAAAATTAGTGACAGCCCTAGAACTTTTAGCTATTTTGTTATATCTTCTTTTATTCTTTGCTCAGCATAACGTTCTATTTTAGGGTTATTTAAACCTAAATTTACAGGTCCTAAAGCTAACATGGCATCTATCATATTAGATACTTGATCATGTTGTTCATGTATACCAAGTTCTCTATTTAGTTCTTTTTCTTTATTTCTCATATTAACACCTCCATAACTAGACTTCCCGTAAAAGTGAGATTTTAAACTTTAAAGCATCAAAAATGTTTGACAGAAAATATCAAAATCATTATAATCAAATTATAAAATAAAACCTATGATTAAGATAAGTAGACCTAGTACAAGACTTAAAGAGAGTTGTAGGCGGTGAGATTACAACAGTACAAGCTAAGTTGAATGGACTTATAAGGGCGGGAGGAAAAGCAGAATTGCTTAGTAATACCCGACGAGATTTCCACTCGTTATAAAGGAAGATGTATGAATGTACATTAGTGAGTGGGTTATTTTGACCAATTTAGGTGGTACCGCAGAAGTTATAGACTTTTGTCCTAGTTATTTAGGATGGAGGTCTTTTTTATTTTCTAAAATACATTTATATAGGGGCATAAGTTTTAAATATTTTATAAAATAAAATATTAATATAAATCAAAGGGGGCTATTAAAATGAAAAAAATACCACATAGAATTTATTTAACTGAAGATCAAATGCCTAAACAATGGTATAACTTAAGAGCAGATATGAAGGAAATTCCAGATCCGATGTTGAATCCACAAACCTTCAAACCGGCTACAGCAGAGGAACTATATCCAGTATTTTGTGAAGAGTTAGCTAAACAAGAAATGGATGACTCAACTAGGTATATAGATATTCCAGAAGAGATACAGGAATTTTATAAGATGTTTAGACCATCTCCTTTAATAAGAGCTTATAACCTTGAAAAAGCTTTGGGAACTCCTGCAAAAATCTATTATAAATTTGAGGGAAACAACACATCTGGAAGTCACAAATTAAATTCAGCTGTTGCTCAAGCTTATTATGCCAAAGAGCAAGGGCTAAAGAGTTTAACTACTGAAACTGGAGCTGGTCAATGGGGCACTGCACTAGCTGAAGCATGTAGTTATTATAATATTCCACTTACAGTTTATATGGTTAAATGCTCATATGAACAAAAACCATTTCGTAAAGCAATCATAGAAACTTTTGATGGAAACATAATCCCAAGTCCAAGCACCACAACTAATGCTGGTAGAGCTATCTTAGAGAAAGATCCAGATACTACTGGAAGTCTTGGATGCGCTATTTCAGAGGCAGTAGAAAAAGCAGTTACTACAGAAGGGTGTAAATATGTACTTGGTTCCGTACTAAATCAGGTACTTCTGCATCAATCAATTATAGGCTTAGAATCTAAAATTGCCATGGAAAGTATTACTGAATATCCAGATATAGTAATAGGTTGTGCAGGAGGTGGATCAAATCTTGGAGGGCTAATTGCTCCTTTTATGCAAGATAAATTAACAGGAAAAGCTAATCCAAGGATAATAGCTGTAGAACCAGCTTCATGTCCATCATTAACAAGAGGTCGTTATGCTTATGACTTCTGTGACGTTGGAAAGATTACTCCATTAGCAAGGATGTACACTCTTGGTTCAAGTTTTGTACCATCAGCAAACCATGCTGGAGGGCTTAGATATCATGGTATGTCTCCTATAATATCAAAACTTTATCATGATGGATATATGGAAGCTATATCGGTAGAACAAACTAAGGTTTTTGAATCAGCAACTTTATTTGCAAAACATGAAACCATACTTCCAGCACCAGAATCAGCACATGCTATATATGGAGCTATTGAAGAGGCTCTTAAGTGTAAGGAATCTGGAGAAGAAAGGACAATTTTATTTGGATTAACTGGAACGGGTTATTTTGATATGATGGCATATGATTCCTATTTGAAGGGAACAATGACAGACTATATTCCAACAGATGAAGATTTAGAAAAAGGATTTTCTGAACTACCTAAAGTACCTGAAATTCAAGAATAAATAATAAAAATAAGCTATGGATTTTTAGAAATCTGTGGCTTATTTTTATTATTTATATTCCTACAATATTTCTATTTTTGCAAGATATAAATATACCGTATTATAAGCATATCTAACATACTATAGATAAATAAAATGAAACTATATGGTTAAATCTTCAAATATCTAATGGATATTCCTAAAAGATACCACAGCCAATAATTGTAAATTAATGCCTTGAGGAGTAATATCATAATATTATTTTAATATTATAATTATTGATGGGGTAAAATTGAAATGGAAGAGAAAGTACAGATTGCCAAAGAGAACATGGATGAAAAAATATTTAAATTGACGACAAAAGATGTTTACAAAAAACTCAACACTAGAGAAGAAGGGTTAACATTACAAGAGGTACAAGCAAATCGAGAGAAGTATGGAAAAAATGCTATTACTGAAAAGAAAGGTAAACCTGCAATATTAGTTTTAATGTCCAATTTTGTTAGTTTAATGGCTCTTTTATTATGGGTTGGAGGGATTATTGCCATAGTTGCAGATATGGTTGAACTTGGGGTTGCTATATTTTTGGTTAATATTATAAATGGAGTTTTTAGCTTTTGGCAGGAGCATAGAGCAGGCAAAGCTACTGAAGCTTTAAAAAAGATGCTTCCTTCTTACGCTAGGGTTATTAGGGACAATAAAGAACAGCAGATATTAGCAGAGGATTTAGTTCCTGGAGATATTATGTTAGTAGAAGAAGGGGATAAAATATCAGCCGATGCTCGTGTAATTGAAAGTAGCGATCTTCAAGTAAACCAATCAACTCTAACAGGAGAATCTAATCCAGTGAGAAAAACACATGATCCAATAATGAGAGATGGACTGTCTAAGTCAGAAACACCAAATCTTATTTTTACAGGCTCTAGTGTAGCAAGTGGAACAGCAAAAGCTGTAGTTGTTTCAATTGGTATGGAAACTGAATTTGGGAAAATTGCTAACCTAACTCAAACTATGAAAGAAGAGCTGAGTCCACTTCAAAAAGAGTTGAATTTATTGACTAAACAAATCTCAATGATAGCGTTAAGCATGGGGGTAGTATTTTTTATAACGGCTATATTTTTCGTAAAAGAACCTATAGCAGAAGCATTTATATTCTCTTTAGGAATGGTGGTAGCATTTATTCCAGAAGGATTACTTCCTACGGTTACTTTGTCTTTAGCAATGGCGGTACAGAGGATGGCAAAAGAAAATGCTTTAGTTAAGAGACTGTCGGCAGTTGAAACTTTAGGATGCACTACTGTTATTTGTTCTGATAAAACTGGAACTTTGACTCAAAATGAAATGACAGTAAATAATCTATGGCTCCCAGGAAAAGAATTGAAGGTTACAGGATTAGGTTATGCTCCTGTAGGTAATATTATTTATGAAGATAAAGAGCTTTATGCTGAGAATGACGAAGATTTAAAAATACTGTTAACTGCAGCCTCACTATGTAGTAATGCACGTATAGTACCTCCAAATGATGAATCAGATAGATATACTGTGCTAGGAGATCCAACAGAAGCATGTTTAGGGGTAGTTGCGCAAAAAGCTGGAATAGATACAATTAATCAGATTAATTTTATGCCAAGAATTAGAGAGTTACCCTTTGATTCAAGAAGAAAAAGAATGAGTACTATTCATAATTTGAGTACTCCCATAGGAGACTGTGAAAGAATAGCATACATCAAAGGAGCTCCAAAAGAAGTGTTGGAACTTTGTACAGGCATAAATAAAAATGGTGATAAAGAAGAGCTAAGTGATTCGCAACGTAATGAAATTATGGAAGCAAATGATAGATATGCACGTAATGGATTAAGAGTTTTAGCAGTTGCATATAGACATTTAACTAAAGAATGTAATCTTCCAAAATCTTTAAGTTCTTATACACCAGAACTTATTGAACAAGATATGACGTTTGTTGGACTAGTTGTTATGGCAGATCCTCCAAGACCAGAGGTTAAAGATGCTGTAGAGCTATGTCATAGAGCAAAAATAAGAATCATTATGATAACTGGGGACTATGGATTAACAGCAGAGAGTATTGCAAAGAGGATTGGTATTGTAGAGAGTAACCATCCTAGGATTGTATCTGGAGTTGATCTTGAAAAAATGAGTGACGATGATCTTAAAAGAGTATTAAGGGATGAAGTTATTTTTGCAAGGGTAGCACCAGAGCAAAAATATAGAATAGTATGTAATTTACAAGAACTAGGTCATATAGTAGCTGTGACAGGAGATGGAGTTAATGACTCGCCAGCTCTAAAAAAAGCTGATATTGGTGTAGCTATGGGGATATCTGGTACAGATGTTGCAAAAGAAGCCGCAGATATGATATTAACCGATGACAATTTTGCATCTATTGTAAAAGCCATAGAAGAAGGTAGAGCAGTTTACAGCAATATAAGAAAGTTTTTACTCTATATTCTTAATAGTAATGCACCTGAGGCAGTACCATCAGCAGCTTTTTTGCTATCTAAAGGAAACATTCCGCTTCCTCTTACTGTAATGCAGATACTGGCTATTGATTTAGGTACAGATATGTTGCCTGCTCTTGGGCTAGGCGCAGAACTACCGGAGAAAGGTGTTATGGAAAAACCTCCACGCTCAAGAACAGAGATATTAATGAATAAGAAAACAGTCATTAAGGCATTTTTATGGTATGGGTTATTAGAATCGGTTATAGCAATGGGGGCATATTTCTTTGTAAATATACTAAATGGATGGCCGAATGTTCCATTGGCTAGTTCCGGAGTAGTTTATAAACAAGCTACTACAATGACGTTAGCATCTATAGTATTTTGTCAAATTGGTGCAGTATTGAATTGTAGAACAGAAAATGAGTCGGTATTCAAGATAGGAATATTTGCTAATAAAAAAATAGTAACTGGTATTGTTTTTGAAATCTTATTGATTTCAGCAATAATTTATATTCCATTTTTACAGAATATATTTAATACAGTAGCGATAGGTTTCAAAGAGTGGATATACTTGATTGTATTACCTTTCCCTATATTACTACTAGAAGAAGGTAGAAAGGCAATTTCAAGAAAACTTAGTAGAATTAAAAAAGTTAATGATAAGAGGTTAGTGATATGAAAGAAATTATAATAGGTTGTGGGGTTATGGGATCAGGATTAGCTCAAAACCTCATAAAAAAAGGTCATAGTGTAACAATCATTGACAATAACCCAGATTCATTTAAACTACTTGGTGAAAACTTTAAAGGAAAAATGATTGTGGGAGTAGGATTTGACAAAGATGTATTAACAGAAGCAGGAATTTCATTTGTAGATGCAGTCATAGCTTGCAGTAATAGTGATGAAGCTAATGCACTTATAGGAAGAATATCTAAAAATATTTACAAAGTACCTCGTGTTATAGCAAGGTTGCATGATCCTAGAAAGGCAGAAATATATCGTACTCTTGGTATTCAAACTATATCATCAGCAGCATGGGGGATACAAAGAGCAACTGATTTATTAAGCTACAATCAACTAGATAGTGTATTAACTATTGGTAATTCAAGTGTTGAATTAGTAAGAATTGAGACTCCAGCACTTTTGGTTGGTAGAACTGTTAGCGAGATAACGTCAATAGGAGAGTTCCAAGTTGTTGCTATAAGTCGTGAAAATAAAACTTTCCTGCCAACTTGGGGAACAGTATTTGAGAAGCAGGATGTGATATTTATATCGGTTGTAGCAAGTTCTGCAAGTAGACTAAAAACATTGCTTGGTCTAGATCAAAAATGGAGGAAAAATATATGAAAGTTGTTATTATAGGTGGAGGTCAAGTAGGTGAGCATATTGCAAGTTTACTTTTAAATAATGACTACTCTGTAAAAGTAATAGATAATAGGGAACACATAGTAGATAAGCTAAAAAAGGAACTTCCTTCAGAGACAGTAATATTAGGAAATGGGACAGATCCTAATATAATGGAGGCTGCAGGTATAAGCTCAGCAGATGTTGTTGTTGCAGTATCTGGATCTGATGAGGTGAATTTAGTAGCATCAACTATAGCGAAGTTTGAGTTTGGAGTTTCACGGGTTGTTGCTCGTGTAAATAATCCTAAAAATTCTTGGTTATACAATATAGGCATGGGTGTAGATGTTGCTGTTAATCAGGCTGATTTAATGGCTCATATTGTTATAGAGGAAATGGATTTAAAAAATATGTTTACACTTATGAAACTATCTTTAGGTGGATACTCTATAGTTCAAATAAAAGTTGATGAAAATTCTAAAGCTGTTCAAAAGGAAGTAAAGGCACTAAATATACCGTCTAATTCAAAACTTATTACAATCTATAGAGGAGAGGAAGTTATACTGCCAGGTGGAGATACTATTATAAATGCAGGAGACTCCATACTAGCTTTAGCCAATTCAGAAACTCAAGCAGAGGTAAATAAAATTTTTTCGCCTAGGTAAATGATAAAACTATATATAATAATTTAGAGGAATTGCTATTTCATTAATTGATTATAGCAATTCCTTAATACTATAAATGCTTAATGTTATTGTTGAAATTATTGCAAATAAACATTATAATATTGGGAGTTTGAAAAATATAAAAATAAGATAAATACTACTATAAAGAATAAAAAATATCCTCATACGAGTTTATTTATATTATAATAAGATGTGAGAATGTTTGTTAACTGAAAAAAAGGAGGAACAATTAGTGTATTGTGTTAGAGAAATAACTGAAGATATTTATTGGGTTGGAGGAAATGATCGTAGACTTGCTTTATTTGAAAATATTCATCCAATTCCAAGAGGGGTTTCCTACAATTCTTACTTACTTTTAGATGAAAAGACTGTACTTTTTGACACTGTTGATTGGTCGATTTGTAGACAATTCCTTGATAACATTGAAGGTGTTTTAGGAGATAGAACTTTAGATTACTTAGTAATAAATCATGTGGAACCAGATCATGCAGCTTCCATTGAAGAAATACTTCTTCGTCATCCTGAAGTTAAGATTATATGTACAGGAAAAGCTGTTACATTTATGCGTCAATTTGGATTCCAAGTAGATGGAAAGGTGATAGAAGTTAAAGATAAAGATACAATGTCTTTTGGAAAACATACTTTAATGTTCATAACTGCACCAATGGTACATTGGCCAGAAGTTATGGTTACATATGATACAAATAATGGAGTGTTATTTTCAGCTGATGCCTTTGGAACATTTGGGGCTTTAGATGGAAAAATGTTTAATGATGAAGTTAATTTTGATAGAGATTGGCTTGAAGATGCAAGAAGATACTATACAAATATTGTAGGGAAATATGGACAAAACGTTCAAAATCTTCTTAAGAAAGCAAATTCTTTAGATATAAAAATGATATGCCCACTTCATGGTCCAGTATGGCGTAGTAATTTAGAATATTTTATAGACAAGCATGATAAGTGGAGTAAGTATGAGCCAGAAGAAAAAGGTGTACTTATAGTTTACGGAACAATGTATGGAAATACAGAAGCTGCTGCTAATGAATTAGCAACAACATTAGTAAAAAAAGGCATGACAAATGTTGTTATGTATGATGTTTCAAAAACTCATGTTTCCTATTTGATATCAGAGACATTTAAATATAGCCATGTGGTACTAGCTTGCGTAACTTATAACTTAAATATTTATCCACCAATGCTTAATTACGTGCATGATATGAAGGCTTTAAACCTTCAAAAACGTACTGTAGGAATCATAGAAAATGGTTCATGGGCTATTCAATCTGGAAAATTAATGACTGAATTTTTACAAGGAATGAAAGACATGACTATATTAGAAAATAAAATGACTTTAACTTCTGCAATGAAAAAAGAAGACATAAACTCTATGGATTCACTAGCAGACAATATTATAGAATCAATGAAATAAAAATGTAGATAAGGACTTTCTTATAAATAATATTTATGAGGAGGTCCTTATAATTTTATACCGAAGAGAGTATGTAGGGAGATTTACTTGTATAGGTGGGTATATGTTTATTAAATGCATATAAGATTGTTTGAATAAAGTGTTGATAAGAGAAACAAATAACTTTAAGGATAAGCGTTTACTAAGTGAATTAATAATGATCTATCTAATGTGATAAATAGGAGACTCCCTAAATAAAAGGTTACTACTATAATAAAAATAGCAATAACCTTTAGTAGTATTAAAACATAATTTTAACTTTAAAATCATTACGGCATGAAGGACAATTTACAGTATGACTTCCTGTTTTTCTTGGCAGACGAAGTACCTTTTTGCAATTAGGGCAAGTGCGGTAACGATGAGTTTTGATTTCCTTTAATCTACGAAATGTTAATGAAAACTTTGATTTAATAGGATTCCAAAATTTCAAAAACATTTGATTTTCTCTTTGCCTTTTATATATGTTTTTAGAAAAACTTCTATAAAAGGTCAATATAAGAACAATCCATGATAGACCTCTTATTATAGGTGAAGGAATAAAAGAGTTAGCAATAAACAAAATAAAATATAACACAATTGATGCAATATACAATTGGTCGCTACCATATCTTCCATACATAAAACTTACTAACTTATTTTTAAAATTTTTCATATTTAATCACTCCTTTATTAATATGGACCAAAGAAAAAACTACAGAAAAATCTGAACAAGTAATATCCTAAACATATTTTCCAAATATTAAATACGGGTATACCAAAACCTCTACTTTGATTTTGATAAAAAGCACCACTACCTTGTATTCTGTTTAATAAAAGATGGTATTCAAAATTATTAGGATCCATTCTTACAGCTGTTCTAGCATGTTCAAGTGCAGTAATCTGGTTATGTATACCTAGGTTTGCAACTGCACTATAATAGTACCATTTAGCACTTCTACTAGGTATATTATTTAGAACATTTAAAGCTTCATTATAATAACCAGAATTCATATAATGAATTGCAGAATTATAATCATTAACATAAGAAGCATCATTACCATATGTATTTTGCCCACCATAACTGGCATTATAACCTCCTTGAGAAGTATAACCTTGTTTAATTTGATTATAAGCACTATTAATTTCGCTCATTTTTCTTGCAGCTTCTTCATTTCCTTGATTTAGATCAGGATGATATTTTTTAGCTAATTTTCTATAGGACTTTGCAATTTCTTCGTCACTAGAATCTGGAGAAACCCCCAGTACTTTATAAGGGTCCGATATCATATTTGGGCACTTCCTTTCTTATTAGTAGCAGCTACATATCTTGTCCACACTCCAGAATAAAGAATATTATCAATAATATTTTTATCTCTTTCAATTGGCAAAGTTTTATACCTTTCGGTACAATCAGCCATAAGTATATTCAGTATAGAAGAAAAGTTGTCAGAGGAAGTGGTAACTAATGGATTATAGCGTTCCTTTTTTATATCTTCTTTCAAATCAAGACATGCATCCATAATATAAATAAATTTTCCAAGAGACTTTCCAAATGTATATAATCTTTCTGAATATTCATCTTCATTTACAACAAAAATTTCACCCATAAGTTCTCCAAAACAATTTGAAGGAATGTCAGGGTTAAGCTCTCCAGATTTCTCAATAAAAGAAAGCTCCTTTAAATACTGAGAAATTTTAGCTGCTTTATTTGGATATCTTTTTTCAATAAGCTTACACTTTTTCTCAAATAATTTGGCCTCAAATAAAGAGAAAATCTTTTTATCATCCTGCCAATCATCAAGAAATTTATAATATGTAAGAAGAATATTCATATCTGATGCATATTCTGTGATTTTATTTCTCCAAAATTCATGTTCCTTAAAAGGGTGAGAAATACATTTTTCAGTTTCAACATAAGTATTTTCATTATATAATGAAGTCAGAAAAAGAACAAGAAAAGTCATATCATAAGTTAGGGTTAATCGGCTCATTGCGCCATGTCTATCATTAAGAGTAGAACACAAACCGCAATAACAAGATCTATACTGTTGTTTTTCAGAAACATTTAATTTATCTACATTGGCAATTACATAGCCAAACATTTACCCACCTGCCTTATATATTATAAAAATTACATTTAATTATACAATATTTTTGTGTCTATTTAGTGACAAAATGTAAAAATTAAAACAATTTAATAAGGTATAAATTACTCTAAAACTTTAAATGAAAAAATATTGACAAATAAACTACAATCTCATAATATATGTATATGCATATAAAATAGATCTAATAAAAGTGGAGTTAAATAACAAAAAGATATGAAATGTACATGTTTATAGAAATTTAAAATACCTTGACAATAAGAAATATTATGGACTAAGATAGGTTTATTCAAGGATTTGGAGGTCAATAAAACTATCTATGGAAAAATCAAATGAAACTAAAAGATTAAAAAATTGTGTTTGTAGAAATTTACGCATGACAACAAGAGTTACTACTCAATATTATGATCAAATGTTTCAATCTGTTGAACTGCCAGCAGCTCAGTTTTCATTATTAGCCGATATATCCTATCGTAAAAATTCTACTATAAGTGAACTGGCAGAAGCTTTGTTAATGGATCAAACCACAGTAACTAGAAATGTTGAAATTTTAAGAAAAAAGGGATATGTTAGCGTGAATCCTGATAGCAATGATTCAAGAAGAAAATGTGTTTCTATAAGTGAAGAGGGAGCAAAAAAACTAAATGAAGCTGTTCCATTATGGAATGAGGTTCAATCCATGATTGAAAATGAAATTGGTGATGAAAGATTTGAAGAGTTTTTAAAAACCTTGGGGCAGATACAAAGTTTTATTAGTAAAGTTTCTAAAACTTAATTTAAAACTTACTTATTTTTTAAGTAAGATTTTTTATAAAGCAAAACATGTATATACATGTTTCTTTTGTAAGTAAAATATTTATGAAAGGAATGTTAAGAGGATGGATGATTTAGCAATAAAAATAAGAGATGAGGCTTTGAAGTTAGGTTATGAAAAGTGTGGAATTATAAAAGTTGATGAAATGTATGATTATGAGGATAGATTAAATGAGAGAGTAGAAAAAGTGCCAATAACAAAGGGCTTTTATAGTAGATATTATAATTTTGCTCATTTACAGGATACCTATCCATGGGCAAAGTCTATAGTTGTTTGCATAAAAAGATATGATAACTATCACGTTCCAGAGCATTTACAAGGTGTGATTGGAAAGACATATATGTTTGATAGCAGAGTAGATGAAAAATCTAAAGAATTTCAAGATGGACTAAAGTTTGAGAAGTATATGCAGGGATTAGGAATTAAGACTCATACAGAAAGAAAATTTGGAGTTACAGGTATGAGATGGGCGGCACTTAAAGCTGGGCTTGGAATAATACGTAGAAACAATTTTTTCTATACAGAAAAAGGCTCATGGCTTACTATTGAAGCTTGGGTTATAGATGAAGAACTAGAATATAAGGAAACTCCAAATATTAGGCCATGCTCTGAAAAATGTAATTTATGTATAAAAGCGTGTCCTTCTAAATCCCTATCTGAACCATATACCATGAATCCTTTAGCGTGTGTATCTTGCCTTACAACTTTTGCAGGAAGAGATATGCCGAGTGAAAAATTTAAAGAAGCTATGGGTGATTGGGTATATGGATGTGATGTTTGTCAGGATTCATGTCCTATGAATAAAAATAAATGGATAGGAAATGAAGAATTCCCAAACTTAGAAGAGTTAAGTAGAAAGATATCTTTAGAGAAAATAATCAAAATGGAGTATGATTTTTTAGAAAACGTGTTGCAGAAGAAGTTTTGGTATATACCTAAAGATGATGTGTGGAAATGGAAGGTTAATGCAATAAATGCTATGATAAATAACTATAAAGAAGAATATAAAACAAGTATATATGAAGCATTAGAAGATTCGAATCAAAAGGTCAGAGTTATGGCAGACTTTGCAATCAAAAAACTAAGCATATAACTATTGTCATTATAAGTTTATCTTTAATATTATAACTTAAGAGAACTTAGTAAAGAGATGATGTTTTAAATGAACATAGAAAGTAAAAATGAATACAAAAACAGAGGATTAATATTGGCTATTGTAGTACTTCTACCCTTTATGGGAACTTTGGATAGTACAATAATAAATGTTGCATTACCTGCAATGGTAAAGATATTTGAAGTAAACATGACATCTATTCAATTAATAGTAATTTCTTATTTAGTTACAATAGTTAGTACAATTTTGTTTTTTGGACGCTTAGGAGATATAAAAGGAAAATCTAAAATATTTAATTTAGGATTGCTAGTTTTTACTATAGGATCATTGTTATGCGGATTATCAAAAAGCTTCAGTACCTTAGTTGTTTTTAGAATGATTCAAGCGTTAGGAGCCTCAGCAGCTATGGCAAACAATCAAGGGATAATAACTCAGGTATTTCCAGCCAATGAAAGAGGGAAGGCACTTGGGATAAATGCAACCTTTTTAGCGCTTGGAACAATGCTTGGTCCTGCACTTGGAGGTTTTGTAATCTCCTATTTAAGTTGGAACTATATATTTTTTATAAATATACCAATAGGAATAGTTGCAGTAATTATGGGATTTAAAATTCTACCTAAAAGAATAGAAGACAAAAAGGAAAAAATTGATTATTTAGGAGCAGGAGTATTTGGAGCAAGTGTTATATGTCTATTCTGTTCATTATTGGTAGGGCAAAGAGTGGGATATGATAACTATTTGATAATTTTAGGTTTTATAGTAGCAATATGCTTATTCTGTGTATTTATATATATAGAAAAAAAGCTTAAATATCCTCTTATAGACCTTTCGTTGTTTAAAAACTCACTTTTTTCAGTGGGGATATTGTGTACCTTTATATGTTATGTTGCATTTAACAGCAATAATATGGTTCAACCCTTTTATCTTCAAGATGTATTAAAAATGAGTCCAAGTTATGCTGGAATGATTATGATGATTTCACCAATAATAATTACAGTACTTGCACCTTTTAGTGGACATTTATCTGATAAAATTGGTTCTGAGTCATTAACTTTAGTGGGATTAGCGCTAATGGGTTTAGGGTTAGGATTGATGGCAACCTTAAATGAAAATTCAAGCTTGTATTCTTTGATTATATTTATAGCCTTATTAGCAGTTGGAAACGCACTGTTTTTATCACCTAATAACTCTCTTGTTATGTCTTCAGCTCCGAGCAATAAACTAGGAATTGCAGGAAGCATTAATGCTTTTGTGAGAAACTTAGCTCAAACCTCAGGAGTTGCCATGGCTACATTGCTTTTATACTCTTTTATGAGTATAAAGATGGGAGAAAAAGTATATGGATATGTTGAGGGAAGAAGTGATGTATTTATATATGGAATGAGATATGTATACATCGTAGCTGCAACTATTTGTTTAGTTGGGGTTTTAATTACTGGTTTTAGATTAAAAAGAAATAAAAATTAGAAGATTTATATAGTGGAATATTGAGAAAGCACTCTATTTTGGATTGATAGAGTGCTTTTAGGTTTAAATTACATTATAGCGTTTTAACAAATCTTCTATTATGGTTCCAGAGATTTTTTTAAGTCCTATTTTTTCTACAATACCTACAAAAAACGGAACCTTCATATCAGTAAGTTTCTTACCATCCATCATTTTTGAAGTAGCATCTAGTAATGCTCTTACATCATAACAAGAATTAAATACTTCAGGTACTCCACGGTCAACATCAAGAAGTGTATAAACGGCTTCCATAGCTGTTCTTACAGAGTATTCTGTAGTAAATACTGTGTCACGAACAGTGTCTGAGAATTGTCCAATAAATGCAAAGTTTACACTTCCTTCTGGAACAACTTTAGGTCTATCTCCTTCTGTTCTTGGCATAAAGAAAGCAGTTATATATGGCATCATACATGGAATACAGCGAGCTGAATTTAGAGCCATGTCATGAATTTGAGCTTCTGGAACGCCTAAGTGATATAACCATTCCTCAGTGATTTCAAGACCTGTACATTCTCTCATAGGTTTTTTAATATAGTTTCCAGGAACATCTAAAAATAATCCATATATCCAAACTACAAGCTGATTTTTAGGTTGTTCTTTAAAATGTGGCTGACGGTTTAAAGTATAGCTCATAAGCCAGTTTGAGTCCTTTACTGATATTATTCCACCTGTTACAACCTTTCCGCTAAAAGGATCTCTTTTGCAGACTTTTTCTATATATGGAGGTATTTTATCATCAAGAGTAGTTACTGTTGCAGATTCCCAAGAAGTTGCCTTAGTATCAGTACAGAACTTATCAGGATGACCAAATGACGGATCTTGTTTAGATATGTTTCTCCAAAGTTCCCAACAGCCACCAGGAGAATCATTAAATGTAGGAGCATGATCATTATCTCCTAAGGTTGAATTTTCTGTACAGCTACCATTTGTAACAAATACTAAATCATCCTCTATTAAATCAATAGATTCTTCCTTTCCTCCTCTTAAACATACAATTTTGGTAGCAACCTTTTTACCTTTATTTATATCAAAAACAACATTAGTTACTTTAGTATCATATTGAAAATTAACACCATGAGCTTCAAGGTATTTTATCATTGGAAGTATTAAAGATTCATATTGATTGTATTTAGTGAACTTTAATGCAGAGAAATCAGGAAGTCCTCCAATATGATGAATAAACCTTTGAAGATATAACTTCATTTCTAAAGCACTATGCCAATCTTCAAAAGCGAACATGGTTCTCCAATATAACCAGAAATTAGAAGCAAAAAAATCTTCAGTGAATACATCAGTAATTTTTTTGTCATATAAAGCTTCATCAGTAGTCATAAATAGTTTCATTATTTCCATTGAAGCTTTTTCAGATAAAGTAAACTTATTATCTGTATGAGCATCTTCACCTCTATTTATAGTTGCTCTCATAAGAGAATAGTTAGGATCTTTTTTATTAAGCCAATAAAATTCATCTAAAACAGAAGCGTCTTCAGTTTCAAGTGAAGGGATAGATCTAAATAAGTCCCATAAACACTCAAAATGATTTTCCATTTCACGTCCGCCTCTTATAACGAAGCCTTTTTGCACATCATTTATACCATCGCAGGCACCACCTGCAATATTTAGTTCTTCCAAGATATGAATATGTTCACCTTTCATTTGACCATCACGAACTAAAAAACAAGCAGCAGCTAAAGAGGCTAAACCTGACCCTACAAGATAAGCTGATTTTCTATCAACATCTTTAGGTTTTTGAGGACGAGCAAATGCCTCATAATTTCCATTACTATAATACATTTTAAATACCTCCCAAATAATTATCTTTACCTTACAAGTAAATGATAGAAAAATTAGGGAAAGGTAACAATAGACAATAATGATGGGATGACTAAAATTCATACATTTACATAGGATTGTCTAAATATGTTTATCTGTTCTAAACTTCTCTAAGGCCTTAACGATATCACCGTGAATTAAAGTGTTAACTTTTTCTATAATTGAAGATGGATTTTCTCTCATACCTTTAGAAATCCATTCAAGCATAAGACCTACAAAAGCATATTTATAGAAATTTGCAATAAAAGCTTTATCATCCTCTCGTACGGGTATACCAGAAGCCTTTTCTTCAATGACACCAATTAAAAGTGTATATGTTTCATTATAAAGAAAATTTTCTAGATGTTCTCTGTTTAAAGAATGATAAGTATTTATAACAAAGTTATTATTTTCATATACATATTTAAAAATTTCATTAAAACCTTGCTGCCAGGTATCATAGGTTTTTTTGTTGCCTAAAGCTCTTGAAGCTTCACTAGTATAAATCCATTCAACAAGATCATATATGTCTTTAAAATGATAATAGAAGGTTTGTCTATTAACTTCACAATCGTTTGTGATATCTATAACAGTAATCTTATCTAAAGTTTTTTCAGCCAAAAGTTTTTTAAGAGATGAGGCAAGAGCCTTTTTAGTGGTTTGTGCCATAAATCTTCCTCCAAATACAAATTTCCTAATATAATAATAACCTAAGATTTTAAACTTAGGGCATAATAATGTTAGTATAAGTTTAAAATTAACAAAAATTTGAAAAGTATAGTTTTTATCTAACTGAGTATTTAACATAAATGAGTGAATAGAAATACTACAATGATATTATTGTAAATAAGTTGCTATAGGAACTATTAAATTAGATGTTATTTTTATATAGATATGTTAAAATACAATATATTATAGAAATTCTAGAATATCACATGGAAGGATTCAATAAAACTTGGAGGCGAACCAATTCAATGGGGGCAAATAATAAAAATCTTAATGAAATGTTAGAAAATTTAAAAAAGAATAAATATAAATTTGAGGAAGCTACTATTGAGTTCGCCCATGAAGTATATTCCTTATGTGTAAAGGAAAAACATGAAAGGGGCATGGCTTTTGTACTAAATTTTTTAGGAAGAGCTTACTCTGATATGAGTAAATATGAAAAAGCAATGGAATACTTATTTACTTCTATTAGAATTGCACGAAAACATGGGATAAATGATATACAAATAAGATCGTATATAAACATAGGCAATGTTTATTTTGATATGGGAGAATATGAAAAAAGCTTTGAACACTATAATTCAGCGAAGAATCTTACACCAAATCTTAAAGAAGGAAACAATTATTATGAAGATTCTAGTTTTGAGTTATACGCAGCAAAAATTTATAACAATATGGGGGAAGTATACAGAGAAGTTAAATGTTATGAAGAAGCTTTAATGAACTATAATAAAGCATTAGATTTTTATAATAATATGGAGTATAAGGATACATTAGGAATAGGAATAGTGTATACCAATTTAGGAAATATAGAATATCAGCTTGGTAACTATAACAAAGCACTTGAGTATTTAAATAAATCCTACAAGTATTTAACTAATAATGAATATAAAATTTCTATAGTTGAAGCTTGTGGCTTATTGGCATTAGTTTATGAAAAGCTTGGAGATTACGAGAAGTGTGAGAGATATTTTTCAGAAGCTTTTTCTATAGCAGATGAAATTGACTATGCCTATATTAAAATAGAAGTTCTTATGGATTACAGTAATTTTCTTGAAAATATAGGTAAATGTGATTTAGCAATTGAGACACTTGTTGAATTATATAAAATCTCCATAGAAAATAAACTTTATGCAAAAACTATGGAAATATGCAAAAGAGTTATAAGTCTATATGAAAAAATAGAAGATATTCATAATGCAAATAAATATTATAAACTATACTTTGAAAATGAAAAAATGCTTGAACCCATAGAATTAGAAAATAGAGCAAAAAATTTAAGAATAAAGATTAAGGTAGATAATCTTGAAAATGAAAATAAGAACATAACAGAAAAAAATGAAAACTTTAAAAGAAGAGCTGATGAACTAGTAGAAATTATAAAAAATATTTCAATAATAAGTGAATTAGGAGAAAAGATTACAACAACATTAGATTTAGATAAAATATTCGAAATGATTTATGATACAATCAAGGTTTTTATGAAAGTTAATACCTTTGGGATTGGAATATATAATGAGGAAAAAAGAAAAATAAAATATCACTATTATATAGAAAATAAAGATAAAATAAAAGTTAGTGAAACTGATTTTAATAATAGTTCAAGCATGGCAGTAAGATGCTTAAGAGAAAATAAAATCATAGTAATTAACGACATGGTAAATGAATATTTAAACTATATAGAAGATGTAAATTATATTAATAATAAGGATAATGAAGAGCTTAATTCAGCTATTTTTTGTCCTTTAATAATAGACAATAACATAATAGGTGTACTTACCGTACAGGCAATTGAAAAAGACTCATTTACAATGCTTAAAGTTGAAATGATAAAAGCACTTTCGTCATACGCAGCAATAGCAATAAATAATGCAATAAAATCAAAAAGTTTATTCATTGAAGTTGAAGAAAGAAGAAAAGTTCAAAAGCAGCTAGAAGCTACAAATAATCAACTAAAGTACTTATCTGAATATGATGGATTAAGTAATATACCAAACAGGCGTAAATTTGACTTTGTAATTTGTGATGAATGGGAGAGAGCTAAAAAGAAGAGAAATAGTATATCCATAATAGTTTTTGATATAGACTGCTTTAAGCAGTACAATGACAACTATGGGCATACTGAGGGAGATAACTGTATTATAACAATAAGCAATGAACTTAGAAAATCCTTAATTAAGGATTATTTTGCAGCAAGATATGGTGGAGATGAGTTTGTTATTATACTTCCAAACACAGAATTAGAAGAAGCAATAAACTTTGCTGAAAGTTTTAGAAAAAATGTAGAGAATTTAGGACTAGTTCACGAATTTTCTAGGGCGTCTAACTTTGTAACTGTGACATTAGGGGTATCCTCTGTAGTACCAAATGACTATTTAGCGTATATTGAGCTTATAAAAAAATCAGATGAAGCCCTATATGAAGCAAAGGAAAAAGGAAGGAATCAGGTAGTTGGATTATTTTTGTAAAAACAAATGATTTTATGTATAAACATACAAATATTATAAAACACGTCTTAAGGCGTGTTTTTTACATTTATTAATCTATATAGTTAAACTCAAAAAAACTATGTAGATTGATAAATAATAATAGGAAAAATTATTACATATTATTACACAATTCTACCAATTATTGTTGTTTTTTACCTTGAACTTTGATAGAATTTTATTTAGTCAATAATTTAACTTAATTTTTTATAAAAAGACCTGCTTTATGTAGGTCTATTTTTAAGAGATAAAATAATATATTAGAGGTGATTTTTTGTTAAAATTATTTGATAGATTTGTCAAATATTTAAGGAAAAATACAGAGGATAAAATTAATAAATACCTAGATAAACACAGGATAAACCCTATTAGAGAGTCATTAAAAATAGCACTTCTTTATGGAATTGTTAGTATTTTATGGATTTTGACTTCTGATGAGATTTTAATTAGAATTTCAGGAAGTATTGAGAGATATAAAATTCTTCAAACTTATAAAGGTTTGATGTTTATATTTATTACTACGCTAGTGATATTTCATTTAGTATTTATTAGAATGAAGGTATTAGGTAAGGTTTTAAATAAAATTGGAACTAGTTACGATGAATTAAGTACTGCACATGAAGAACTAATAGCACTAGAAGAAGAACTTAGGGAACAATTTATTAAGTTACAAGAGAATAAAGATGCCCTTTATAAAAGTGAGCAAAGATATGGACTTGCCGTTGAAGGAGCTGATTGTGGTATATGGGATTGGGATTTAATAGAAAATCAAGTGTATTTTTCAGCTTTGTGGAAGAGTTATCTTGGATATGAAGATGATGAGATAAAAAATACATATACTGAATGGGTAAATCTTCTTCACCCTGAGGAAAGAGATGAAGTAACACTTAAAATCAATAACTATACTTTATCAAAAGAAGGATCCTATGAAAATACATATAGAATGAGATGCAAAAATGGTGAATATAAATGGATATTTAGTAAAGGGAAAGCCATAAGAAATGAAGAGAGAAAAGTAATAAGAATTGCTGGATCTCATACAGATATTACTGAAAAGAAGTTATTAGAGGACAAAATTAGCTCTATGGCATATATTGATAAGCTGACAGAACTTCCTAATAGACTTTTATTTGAGGAAAAAGTAAATGAGTTAATTGAAGTAAAAAAGCTTACAGATGAAGGTTTTGCATTAATATATATGGATATAGATAACTTTAAACATATAAACGACATGTTAGGACATGAATTTGGAGACTTACTTTTAAAATATATAGCTAATATTTTAAAAGATTTTATTAAATCCCCTAACTTTGTTGCAAGATCTGGTGGAGATGAATTTGCTATAATCTTTGATAACATTAAAGATAGAAAAAGTGTAGTAATTGAAGTTGAGAAGTTATTAAAAGAGCTTAGAAGAAGCTGGAATATAAATAGTCAAGATTTTTATGTTTCTTATAGCGTAGGTATATCTGTTTATCCAGAGCACGGAATAAACCTCTCTTCACTATTTAAAAGTGCAGACATTGCAATGTATTATGTTAAAAAGGGAATGAAAGATAACTACTGCTTCTATTCATTAGAAATAGAAAATAAAAACTTGAACTTGATTAAAAAAGTCAATTATTTAAGACAGGCAATAAAGAAAGAAGAGTTTTATCTTCTTTATCAGCCAATAATAGATTTAAATAGTGGGGAAGTAATTGGGGGAGAGGCGTTAATAAGGTGGAATCATCCTATTATTGGGAATATCCCACCTATGGAATTTATACCTTTAGCTGAGGAAAGCGGTTTAATAAACGATATAGATAAATGGGTATTAGAAACTGTTTTAACGCATAAAAAAGAATGGAAAGAAAAATTAAATTCTAATATAAAGATATCTATAAATATGTCAGGAAAAAAAGTTACAAGTGATAAGGTAATAAACGAAATAAGAAATTTATTAAATGAGATGAATATAAATCCTAAAGAGATACAATTTGAAGTTACAGAAACCTCTATAATGGATGATTTAGAGCATTCAACTTATATTTTAAGGAAAATAAAAGAGCTTGGAATAGGTATAGCCCTTGACGATTTTGGTACAGGATACTCTTCATTAACCTATCTAAAAAAACTACCTATAGATATAGTGAAATTAGATAGAGAGTTTATAAAAAGCGTTATAAACAAAGAAAGTGATTTAGTAATAGTTGAGCATATTATTAATCTTATACATGATTTAAATTTAGAGATTGTGGCAGAAGGAATTGAAATAGAAGAACAACGTTTGATTTTAAGAGAGAGAAAATGTAACTATGGGCAAGGTTATCTATTTAGCAGACCAATAGCTAAGGAAGAATTTGAGAAACTAATAGTTTCAAAAGACAATAAATAGAATATTCGGAGGTGAAATTTATGCTCCAAATAGATAAGCATAATATGGATTTCATAAAAGATAATCCTAATATTGTAGAAAATTTATATGATACTTTAAGAATAGTTGACCCTATTAAGAAAAAAGTTCTACAATATAACGAAGGGATTTTTATAGAAAAAGGAGAATCTTGTTTTAGTGAAAGAAATAAAAAAACGGTATGCGATAATTGTATTTCTATGAGAGCATTGATTAGCAATAGCACTTGTATGAAGATAGAAAATATTGAAGATAAAACTTACATAATTTCTGCAATTCCTACTAATATGAATGGGAAAAAGGTTGTAGTTGAACTAATTAAGGATGTAACTAATAGCCTTTTTTATTCAAGTTGTGTTAAAGAAGAGGATTGTACAGTTAATAATATACTTGAAGATATGAAAAAAATAGCTATAGAAGATAAACTAACAGGATTACATAACAGAAGATTTATAGATGAAAGGCTTCCTAATGATTTAAATTATTGTATCAGAAGTGGGAAACCTATATCAGTTATGATGATTGACTTAGATTATTTTAAAAATATAAATGATAACTATGGGCACATTAATGGAGATATTGTACTTAAGAAGATTTCAAAATTACTAAAAGGATGTTTAAGAAATGAGAAAGACTGGATAGCTAGATATGGCGGGGAAGAATTCCTAGTATGTTTTCCAGGAGAAGATAATTATGAAGCTGTTAAAATAGCACAAAAGATGAGAGAAAAAATAAATAAAACAAAAATTAAACTTAGTGATAATGAAATTATAAAGGTTACTGCTTCCATTGGAATATATACAGTAAATAATGACAACACTACAGTAGAGGAAATCTTAAAATGTGCTGATAATAAGTTGTATGAAGCCAAAAATAGTGGAAGAGACAAGATTGGTTATTAATAAAAATAGTTTATAATTTATAAATGCAAAATAATAAAGGTGTTAGAAAGGTATTTTTAAAATACCTTTCTACCACCTTTTATAAACTAGATATTAAAAATTCTTGCAATAATTTATACAATTGGTTAACCATTTAATAGTACACTCTTCTCGTAAAATAGCTCCATCTAGGACAATGTAATCCCCAAATTTATTGCTATTTGAGGGTGGTACAGTTTCGTAACGGTCCTTTTGTGTATGTAAAAAAGCAAGTCTTTCTTGATGTTGAAATAATTGATGTTCTAGAAGCTCCATTCTAGTATCTACGTCTAAATTATTTGAAAAATACATTCTAAGACGAAAAATATTCTTGGGAGTAGGTTCCATAGGTTCATCTTTTTTTAGCCATCTTAGAAAATCTTTCCTTCCTTTTTCTGTTATACTATAGACCTTTTTTTCCAAAACATCCCCACTTATTTCTATATCAAAAACTATAAGGCCTTCATCCACTAACTTCTTTAATTCAGGATATATTTGGCTATGCTTTGCACTCCAAAATTCAGCTAATTGAAAGTTGAACTCTTTACCTATATCATAACCTGTCATAGGCATTCTATTTAATAATCCTAAAATTGCATATTTAAGTGTCCTCATAAACTTACCTCTTTCTTTAACATGTATTAATTATAACATGATTTCTACAAAATACAATTAGAGCAACATGTGACAAAATCAGAAAGTTGTCTCAATAGAAAATGGTATAAATAAAAACATGTAAATATTTATATATTGTTATTTACATGTAAGAATAGTTGTGATAATATTAACATGAAATTGTAGTTAAATTAACAAATTTATTAAGGGGGATTCTTTAAATGGAACTAACAAAAAAAAGGTGGATTATTCTAATTGCAAGCTGCTTTATTAATCTATGCATTGGATCAATGTATGCATGGAGTGTGTTTTCAGCTCCTATGGCTGGGCACTTAAGTCAAGTTACTGGTCTTACTTTAACGGCGGGTACTTTAGCTATCGTTTTTACAGTTACAAATTCAGTTGGTCCCATCACTATGATTACAGGTGGAAAAATCAATGATACCTTTGGACCTAAAATAGTTATTTTTGTAGGTGGAATATTTTTTGGAGCTGGGATGATTCTATCTGGTTTTGCTAATAGTTTAGGTATGCTTATACTTGGATATGGTATTTTAACTGGTCTTGGGATGGGAATGGTTTATGGATGTACCATAAGTAATTCAATTAAGTTTTTTCCAGATAAACGTGGACTTATTGGAGGAATTACAACTGCATGTTATGGATTTAGTTCAGTAATAGTACCTCCAATAGCAAATATATTAATAAGTAATTTTGGAGTAACCTCAGCATTTAAAATAATAGGTATAGGATTTTTAGTTATTGTATGTGTTTGCTCATTTTTTATAGAAAAGTGTCCAGTTGGTTTTATACCAGAAGGATGGACACCACCAGTTGCGCAAAGAAACCAAGGAAAACAAAACGATAAAGACTGGAAAGGGATGTTATCAAGTCCTATTTTCTATCTAATGATATTAATGTTATTATGCGGAGCATTTGCTGGTTTAATGTGTACTTCTTTAGCTTCACCAATAGCTCAAGGAATGATTGGAATGTCAGTTGCAGCAGCAACTACTGTAGTATCAACCTTAGCACTCTTTAATACTGGTGGACGTATTTTAGCAGGATATGCTTCAGATAAAATAGGAAGAAACAATACACTAACTCTAGCATTTATTCTAGCTACTTTTGGACTTATGTGTCTATATTTCTCTGGAGAAGGAGATGTAGCAAAATTCTACGTAGGAATAATAAGTGTAGGGGTTTCGTTTGGATCTTTTATGGGCGTTTTCCCAGGCTTCACTGCAGATCAGTTTGGTGCAAAAAATAACAGCGTTAACTATGGAATAATGTTTATTGGGTTTGCAGTATCTGGTTATTTTGGACCAACAGTAATGAAGAATGTATATGCAACAGATCATAGTTATCAAAGAGCATTTTTAATAGGCGCCGTATTTTGTATAGTAGGATTAGTATTAACTTTTGTTTATCGTACGGTTCATAAAAGAATAGTACAAGCTTAAAAGTCACAAAAATGAATAATATTTTAACAAAATTTGAAGTTGTTAATTAATTATATATCAATAATAAATGAAATAAAAATATAAATGAATGAACAAGGAGAAAAAGAAATGGAAAGAAAATACCCTAATTTAAGTAAACCAATTAAAATTGGAAATGTTACATTTAGAAACAGAATGTTTTCAGCACCAATGGGAGGAACAGATATAACAGCAGATTGCACTATTGGGCCTGCATCTACAGCTTTTTATGAACTAAGAGCTAAAGGTGGCGCAGCTTCAGTTACTGTAAGTGAGGTTGTTGTACATCCTAAAACAGAAGCTTCTCATATGTACCATTTAGATCTTGAAACTGTAGGCTCACTTTCAAGCTTTACTTATACTGCAGATGCTATACGCCGTCATGGAGCAATAGCAAGTGTAGAGTTATCACATTCAGGTCAATATGCAGGAACTTATTTAACTGACAAAAACAAAAAAGAAGGATTAGCTCAATGGGGACCAAGTGAAGGAGTTCGCCCAGATGGCAGACCAGTAAAAGAACTTACTCAAGAGCTTATTGATGATATAGTTGCGGCTTATGGAAATACAGCTGCCCTAGCAAAAAGAGCAGGATTTGAAATGGTAATGATTCATGGAGGACATGGATGGCTTATAAATCAATTTTTATCTCCATATTTCAATAAAAGAACAGATAAATACGGTGGATCATTAGAAAATAGAGTGCGTTTTGCGAGAGAAGTTATTTCTAGTGTTAGAAAAGCTGTTGGACCAGGATTCCCTATAGAATTTAGAATGAGTGGTTCAGAATTATTTGAAGGTGGCTATGACCTTAAAGAAGGGGTTGAAATAGCTAAGCTTATAGAATCAGAAATAGATTTATTGCATGTATCAGCAGGAACTTACCAAAGAGGATTTGGAGTAACACATCCTTCTATGTTCTTGAAGCATGGTTCTAATGTTTATCTTGCAGAAGAAATTAAAAAGCATGTAAGTGTGCCAGTAGCTACTATTGGTGGATTAAATGATCCAGAGACAATGGAAGAAATAATAGCAAGTGGTAAAGCTGACGTTGTTGAAATGGCTCGTGCACTTTTAGCTGACCACGAACTTCCAAAGAAAATCGTTAGAAATCAAGATAAAGATATTGTTAAATGCTTAAGATGCTTTACATGTATGGCTGAACGTGCTATGACATCTACAAGACGTTGTACAGTAAATCCTTTAATAGGACGTGAATTAGGTGGAACAGAAATAATTCCAGCACCTGTTAAACGTAAGGTTTTAGTAGCCGGAGGTGGTCCAGGAGGACTTGAAGCTGCAATTACAGCTGCAAAACGTGGACATGAAGTAATTCTTTGTGAGAAATCAGATGAATTGGGGGGAATTCTTAAAGGAGAACAAGCACTTCCATTTAAATATGAAATGTATGAACTAGGAGTTACCCTTGGTAAATTAGCAAAAGATGCTGGGGTTGAGATTCGTTTAAATACAGAAGTAACTAAGGAATATGCAGAGAAAGAAAATGTAGATGCAATAATAGTAGCAGTTGGATCAGAACCATTGGTACCACCAATACCAGGTTTAAAAGGAGATAATGTAGTAGTAGTTAACGACTATTACCTAGAGAAAGATAAGGTTACAAATGATGTTGTGGTTTTAGGCGGTGGATTAGCTGGTTCTGAAGCTGCAATACACCTTGCTCAAGAAGGAAAAACTGTACACCTAGTAGAAATGAGAGCTGAACTTGCACCAGATGCAAATATAAGACATCGTCCAATATTATTAAGTGAAATAGAAAAATGCAATATCCATGTTCATACAGAATATAAAGGACTAAAAGTCACTGAACAAGGTGTTCTATGTGAAGATAAAGATGGTAATGAAATACTTGTACCAGGAACATCTGTAATCTGTGCATTAGGACAAAGAGCTAGAAGAGCAGTAGCCGAAGAGTTAATTGATGCTGCGCCTAATGTTATAGAAATTGGTGATTGTGTACGTGCATCAACTATAACAACAGCAGTATATCAAGGATATCACGCTGCACTTGATATATAAATATAACTATTTCCCAGGAAATGGAATTGAATTAATTTAGTTTAACTAATTTTTGTAGAATTACAGGGACTGATATTATTTTTTATAGATAATATCAGTTTCTTTTTCTATTCATTTAAATACTAAATACAATAGTGGTATAATATGGTTAAAGATTACTATTATATTAAAATAATATGGGAGATGAATAAAATGTGGATTTTGGTAGCTTTATTTTCTCTTCTTACAATAGTTCTTTTTTCTGGTAAAGGAGGATTTTTAATAGCTGGTTATAATACAGCCAGTAAAGAAGAGAGAGCAAAATATAATGAAAAGAAATTAGGTTATGTTATGGGATCTGGAATGGGGGTTATTACTATTATATTAGCTATTCTTGCAATTTTTAAAGAAAACACTCCGAAGATTTTATATTGGCTTATGCCGATTGCAATTATTGCAGTAACTGTAGTTATAATGATACTCTCTAACACCATTTGTAAAGAAAAAATTCCAAGACCTATTGAGGAAGTTAAAGATATAAATACAGGGAGGACAATAAAATATACATTGATTTTTCTTGTTATCTTATTTGCCTCTATAGGATTTCTTTTAACCACTGGAGATATAAAGTTCCATTTAAATGAGGAAAATATCCAGATTGAAGCCTCAGATTGGCCAGATAAGTCTGTTGATTATAAAGAAATTAAATCTATAAAGATAATGGATAATATTGATATAGGACGAAGAACAAACGGGATGGGTAGCATTAAACTAAATGAAGGACATTTTAGGAATTATCAGTTTGGGGATTATATTCTTTATTCCTACACTAAATGTAAAACTTATATAGTAATGGAAACAGATTCAGGTACCTTAGTAATAAATGCTGAAAATAAAAGTGATACTGAGAAGCTTTATGAGGATATTATTGAGAAAAGTGAAATTAATAAATAGGAGGAGATAGATGATTGATGGGCAAGAACCTATAGTAGTAGAATTTCCTTTAAGGGGAGAATGGCTCTCGCCTAATACTCCTGGGGCAAAAATTCCAAGCCATGGAACAGATAGATTAGGAGCAAGATATGCTTGTGACTTTGTACAAGTAGATTGGGAAAGAAAAGGGCTGCCTGCTTATAGAGTAAGCTTGTTGAAATACCTTCTATTAGGTGTTCCATTAAATGAATATTATTGTTGGGGTCAAGAAGTATATGCTCCTTGTGACGGAGTAGTTATTAAAGTAGAGGATGGTTATAAAGAAAGAGGGCGAACCAATTTGTTTTTGGATATACTAAGAGCTTATAAAAACGCTCATTATTTCGATCCTAGAAAAAATGATATACAATCAGTTGCTGGCAACTACATCATTATGAAAGTTAGTAACCAAGTATATGCTGCACTAGTACATCTTCGGACTGGATCAATTAGGGTTTCAGCTGGCGAGAGAGTCAAAAAAGGTGAAGTTATTGGTAGAGTTGGTCATTCAGGTAATTCATTTGGCCCCCATCTCCACTTTCAACTTATGGATAGTAGTGATATATCTACTGCAAAGGGATTGCCTTTTGTATTTGAAAAATATGAAGTATTCCAAAATGGTGAGTGGAGAAATGTATCTAATTGTATTCCAACAGATAAAGATAGGATAAGGTTTAACTTTTAAATATCACCAATGTTATAATTAGTCTATATTGATACTTTAATTAGTATTACTCATTTAAATTTTAATATATGGAGGGTGGATATGATATTAAAAGAGTTTGGAAATAAAAATAATCCAGTTATCATTTCAAAACTACTCCATGATACCATAAAAGGTAGTTCTTTAAATGTTATTGAGAAAAGTGGTCATGGGGAAATTAGTTTAATTAATACAGATAGATACATTGACTTATTAAAACATTTCTTTGAGAATACTACAAATTAATGGAACTCCTTTGGGGTTCCATTTAAATTTTCATATAATTATTTTAAATCTCTTTAGTGAAAATAATTATACTGTGTTGACATCACTACTACTCAGTGATACTATATAGTAGTAATAAGTAATACTGAATACAAGTGATACTATATAGTGAAGAGGTGATTTATCTGGATAACATTACGGAAATGTTAAAAGGTGTATTGGAAGGCTGTGTTCTTGAAATAATCAGTCATGAAGAGACATATGGGTATGAGATTACTAAGAGACTAAATGCTCTTGGGTTTTCAGATGTTGTAGACGGAACAGTCTATACAATATTAGTTCGACTTGAGAAAAATAAATTGGTGGAAATCACAAAAAAAACATCAGATATGGGACCACCTAGAAAGTTTTTCACCCTAAATGATGCAGGACGCGAGGAATTAAAGAAGTTCTGGGAAAAATGGGAGTTCGTATCATCAAGAATTAATGAGTTAAAGGAGAGAAGGTAATGAATTTTTGGGATAAAATCACAGGAAATGATATGACTAAAGAAATGAAAGCTTTTGAAGCAAGAGTAAAAAAGCTGCCAAATGATTATCAAGAGGTTTGGGAAAAAATTAATGAAAATCTTTGGGAGTACTCAGATTTCACAGGAAGAAACCTAATGCCAATTCTTGATGGTGTACTTGGTATGCTTGAAGAAGCTGCGGCAGAGGGTCAGAGTGTAGAAGAAGTTTTGGGTGAGGACATTAAAGGGTTCTGTTCAGCCCTAGTTGGAGAAGAAGGGGCAAAGTCCTTTCGTAATAAATGGCGCAAGCAACTCAATAATAATATAGCCAAAAAGTTAGGTAAATAGGAGGGCAAAATGAGAATAAAAGATATTATAGAAGGTAAAAAAGAATGGCGTGCACATGTAGCTCGTGTCAAAGTACTACCAAAAGATTATGGTATTGTTTATAAGGAAATTGAAAAATATCTATTTAAGGTAGGTCCTGTTGAACTAACTGATGGGATAAGTTTACTCTCTGGAATTGTAGATCTTTTTGAAGAGGGGGCAGCTTTAGGAAAAGGTGTATTAGAAGTGACTGGAAGTGATGTAGCGGCTTTCTGTGACGATCTAATTAAAGATTCAAAAACTTATGCTGATATATATCAAGAATCTACTAACCAACAAGTTAACAAAGCTATAAAAAGTGCTACTGAGAAAACAAAGTAAAAAGAGATATATTGCAGCTATTAAAAAGATAGTGATTAAAAGCATAAAGTGATGGGAGAGGATATAGTGGATAAATATGAATGGATATTATGTCCGGTATGTAGCAGTAAAACAAGGGTCAAGATAAGTGTTGATACGATACTTGAAAACTTCCCCCTATTTTGTCCAAAGTGTAAACAGGAAAGGATAATAAATGCAAAACTACTGAATATATCAGTTATCAAAGAGCCAGACGCTAAGACGTAGAGCCGATAACCGTGAGTGAAAATCACAGTTATTGGTTCTTTTTTTATTACATCAACTAAAATATAGGAGGAAAAGAAAATGAAGAAAAATATCATACAAATTAAAGGGTTAAAGAAATCTTACAAAGATGTAGAAGTGCTTAAAGGAGTAGATTTTGAAGTAGAAACGGGAGGTATATTTGCATTGTTAGGTTCCAATGGAGCTGGAAAAACAACAATGATTAGAGTCATGGCTACTTTACTTAAAGCTGATGAAGGAAGTATTGTGATAAATGGTTTTGATATTGAAAAAAATCCAGGAGAGATTAGAGCATCTATCAGTCTTACTGGTCAGTTTGCTGCTATTGATGAAATTTTAACTGGACGTGAAAATCTTCAAATGATAGCAAAGCTTAGACATCTTAAAAATCCAAATCAAGTAGCAGAGGAGTTAATTAATCGATTTGGTATGAAAGAGGCAGCAGACAGAAGAGTGGGTACTTACTCTGGAGGGATGAAAAGAAGAATTGATATATCAATGAGTTTAGTTGGAAATCCAAAGATTATTTTCCTAGATGAACCAACCACAGGTCTTGATCCAGAAGCACGTTTAGAAGTTTGGAAGATTGTAAAAGAGCTATCAGCTGGAGGAACCACAGTATTCTTAACCACTCAATATTTAGAGGAAGCAGAACAACTTGCAGACAAAATAGCTATTCTTCATGAGGGAAAAATAATAGCTCTAGACACACTAGAAGGATTGAAGAAATTATTCCCACCTGCAAAAGTTGAATATGTTGAAAAACAGCCTACATTGGAAGAATTATTCCTAACAATCATTGGTAAAAAGGAGGAGAATTAAATGGAATCTACAAATAAGTACTTTTTAAAAGATATGGGTGTTATGTTTGGGCGCTCAATGCGTCATATTTTTAGAAGTATGGACACAATTATTACAGTTTGCATTACACCACTTGCTATGATGTTATTATTCGTTTATGTATTCGGAGGTGCAATAGAAACAGGAATAGAGAGTTATGTTAATTATCTATTGCCAGGTATAATGTTAATGACTATTGGAAGCGGAATTGCATATGTAGCCTATCGCTTATTTATGGATAAACAACGTGGCATTTTTGAACGCTTTCACTCTATGCCTATCTCTCGTTCTACAGTACTATGGGGACATGTATTAACCTCATTAGTTTCTAATGGAATCTCTGTAGTAGTAATTATACTTGTTGCATTATTAATGGGGTTCCGTTCTTCAGCAGGAATATTAGAATGGTTAGCTGTATTTGGAATACTTGGGATCTTTACACTTGTCTTAACTTGGATAGCTGTAATTGCAGGACTTGCTGCCAAAACCCCAGATGGCGCAGGAGCATTCTCTTACCCAATTATATTTTTACCATTTATAAGTTCTGCCTTTGTACCAACAGAGACTATGCCGAAAGTAGTGCGTGCATTTGCAGAAAATCAACCTGTAACACCTATAGTAGAAGCTATTCGTGATTTATTAGCAAACCAACCAGTAGGAAATGATATCTGGATTGCCCTTGCTTGCTGTGTAGCAATAATAGTTGTTGGTTATATCTTTGCAATGAGGCGTTACTCTGTCCTGTAGAAGCTTTAGTTTCATTAGAGATATTTTGTTCTATTTAATTATAATGTGATAAAAAGGTAAAAAAGGAGTATAATTGACATATGGTAAAAATAGTTTAATAAACCTTTTAGGAATATAGTAAATCAGGTGATTATTATAGAGAAAATGAGAAAAATAGTAAAATCAAAAATGTTTTCTGCCATATATTTTTTGTGTGCAGTCAGTACTCTTATTTATTTTAAGGATTATGATTCTAAATTCACATCTAAATTAGTTTTATATTGGGTTATGTTTTCTTTAGCAATTAGAGTGATTGCAGATAAGAAGTGGCTTCAACTAGGTATTTTAGCACTAATATTAGTGCTATTAAATGTTTATTTATTCTAAAGTAGTACAAGGTATGAAAAATATCTATTCTAATATTGTTTTTTGTACAGGAGAATATAATGAAAAAGAATTTGAAACAAAGAGTTTTAGAAATAGCAGAATTTATTGTTTATAACATCATACTTGGAGTAGTTGGTTGGCTAGTTATCAGTTGTTCAATTAAATATCAACAGGAATTTACTATTTCAAATGAAGGCAATAAATTAAATTATTTATTATTAAGTGTAGCTCCATTTTTGATATATGTTTGGTTCTTATTTACAACAGATAAAAGAAATAAGTGGAATATTTCTTATGAAAACATAAACTTTATTTCTCGTGTAATTATAGCTTTAACAATAATAGTATTGAGTGGTATTTTTGGTATTGCAGAAATTTTGGTTTAAGGTTTATCCATTGAAGTATGAAGATAATTAAAATTATTGAAACTATCTAAAAATCATAAAAGCAAACATTACTGTAATTATAATTAGGGCTATAATTCCAGCAGTACGATTATATTGAATAGTATCCTCACTTGGTTCAAGATTGTCTTGCTTAAATTGCCATCGAGAAATATCGAACTCTATTAGTAGAAATGCTAGGAACAATCTCCAAACACTATAAAAATACTGGCGGCTCATACTTGAGACGCCGTATTTTTATAGAGAAAAGCCATAAAGTAGAAAAGCCATAAAGTAGAAAAGCCATAAAGTAGAAAAGCCATAAAGTAGAAAAGCCATAAAGTAGAAAAGCCATAAAGTAGAAAAGCCATAAAGTAGAAAAGCCATAAAGTAGAAAAGCCATAAAGTAGAAAAGCCATAAAGTAGAAAAGCCGTGGGGAAATAGAGGAGGAAAGTCGTAGGGAAGTGGAAAAGGAAAGCTGTGCACCGCTATTCGGTAGACATGCACAATAGATCTGTAGAAGTTCGAAGAACTTCATCAAATCATTTAGTTGAATAAAAGGAATGAAAAGAAGCCTCAACTGTATAGAAGTGCAGCCTTAATCAAAGCATTTTAGCTTATGAAGGGGCAAGAGTGATTTAAAGTAGATAAGATAATATTATTTAAAAATTAAACCGCATATAGATATATAGATAACTATATACAGTGTTAATGCTGCTTAGAGGGAATTGGTGCAGTATTTAAATTTATTTCTGAGAGGAAATTATGGGACGTTTAAGTAGAGATATATAGAAAAAAGTAATCAAAAATTTAATGAAGATAAAAATAAAATAGATTTTGATGTAAAAAAGATAGATCATTGCTTTAAAAATGCCTTTAAATAACTACAAAGAAATGGAACATTGATACAAAATGTTCTATAATTGTTTTAAAGGAGAGTTTTATATGTTATTAATAAATAGGATGGAAAATGCAAGTCTAACAAGAATTGAAAAAGATATTGCTCAATATATTATTGAGAATAAAGAAGAGTTAGAAAAATTAACAACTCGTGCCATAGCAAAAGCTACATTTACATCATCATCTGCTGTTATTAGGCTAGCACATAAACTGGGTTTTGATGGATATAATGATTTGAAAAAGCGATATCTTGAGGAACAAGCTTATTTAAATTCCAATTTTCAAAATATAGATGCCAATATTCCATTTAGTCAAAATAATAATATAATGAGTGTTACAGGTGCAATTAAAGAAGTTATGATTGAATCAGCAAACGATACATTATCACTTATTCATCATGATTCACTGCAACAGGCTATAAAGATATTACATAATTCAAAACATATTTACGTTTTTGGCTTTGGTGCGTATGTACCTCTTGCTACAGTATTTCAAATGAAAATGTCACGTATTAAAAAACATGTTATTGTTCAAAATTTTGTAGGGGAAGAGAAATACCAAGCGGATATGTTAGATCAAAATGATTGTGCGATTATTATCTCTTATTCAGGAGAAAATTTTAACTTGATTAATGTTGCTTCTCTACTTAATGAAAAAAATGTTCCTATAATTGCTATAACAAGTATAGGGGAAAATACTTTGAGTTTACAGGCAAGGTGTGTACTCTATATGTCAACGCGTGAGAAGCTTTTTTCAAAAATTGCGAATTATACGGCAGAATATTCAGTTAGCTTAATACTAGATATTCTCTATTCTTGCTATTTTAGATTAAATTATAAAAGGAATTTAGATTATAAAATTAAACATTCTAAAAAAGTAGAAAGTACACATTTTTCGTCCAATGAAATTATTAAGGAGTAAAGGAGAACTACAATGTTATACAGTGAAATATTAGAAAAAGCTAAAACTTGTATAGGAGATTATTGTAAAGCTTGTCAGGAATGCAATGGAAAGGTTTGTAAAAATAAAATTCCAGGACCTGGTGCTAAAGGAATTGGAGATGTTGCAATAAGAAACTATGATAAATGGAAAGAAATAAGGATTAATATGGATACCTTAGTAGAAAATAAATCAGTTGATACTAGTGTTCAATTATTTAAGCAAAAATTTAAATTTCCATTTTTTGCTGGACCAGTAGGAGCAGTAAACCTTCATTATGGTGATAAATATAATGATGTGACATATAATAATATTCTTGTTTCTTCTTGTGCAAAACATGGTATATTAGCATTTACTGGTGATGGTATAAATCCAGAAGTTATAAAAGCTGCAACTGAAGCAATTAAGAAAGAAAATGGTATAGGTATCCCAACCATTAAACCTTGGAACTATGAAACTATTTTAGAAAAACTTAAATATGCCAAAGAATCAAATGCTATAGCTGTAGCTATGGATATTGATGCAGCAGGGTTACCATTTTTGAAAAACATGACACCTCCTGCAGGAAGTAAATCTGTAGAGGAATTAAAACAAATAATTGAAGCCTGTGATAAACCATTTATTGTTAAGGGAATCATGACTGCTCAAGGAGCATTAAAAGCTAAACAAGCTGGTGCAAGTGCCATTGTTGTTTCTAATCATGGGGGAAGAGTTTTAGATCAGTGTTTATCAACAGCTGAGGTATTAAAAGACATTGTTGATACTGTAGGGAATGATATAAAAATATTTGTTGATGGTGGTATTCGTAGTGGGGGAGATGTCTTTAAGGCACTTGCTATGGGTGCAGATGGTGTTATAATAGCTAGACCATTTGTTACAGCTTTATATGGTGGAGAAGATGAAGGCATTCAAACATATATTAATAAAATTGGACAAGAACTAGAAGAAACAATGACAATGTGCGGTGCCCATAGTCTAGATGAAATTACTCGTGAGATGATTTCAATACCTTGGTGAAAAGAAGAACATTAATGTTCTTCTTTTTTTGTTCTAATAAAAACTAAAAAAGATGAAACAAAAATAGTGAAGAAAGCAGAAAAATAGAACAATGCTCCTATAATGTTTCGAAAATAAGCACAAAATATGAAACGGTGATACTAAAAAACATAAATATATTATCATTTTGCTAATAATATGATAAAAATTAATTATAAAGAAAATATAGGAGGTAGAAAAATGGGATTCTCAAAGAATTTTTTGTGGGGTGGTGCACTTGCCTCTAATCAATGTGAAGGTGCATATGATGAAGATGGAAAAGGGCTATCAGTTCCAGATTTAGTGTTAGGTGGGGATGTTAATACACCAAGAACTATATGTCCTAATATTTTAGAAGATAGATTTTATCCAAGTCATCAAGCAGTTGATTTTTATCATCGCTATAAAGAAGATATAAAATTATTTGCTGAAATGGGATTTAAAACATTACGTCTATCTATTAACTGGGGAAGGATTTTTCCAAGTGGGGATGATAATAAAGCGAATGAAAAAGGATTGGAATTTTATGATAAAGTTTTTGATGAATGTTTAAAATATAATATTGAGCCAATTGTGACTTTATGCCATTATGAAATGCCATGGAATTTAGTCAAGAAATATCAAGGTTTCTACTCAAGAGAAACAATTGATTTTTATGTTAAGTATGCAACAACATGTTTTGAAAGATATAAAAACAAAGTAAAATACTGGTTAACATTTAATGAAATTAATACAGGAACAATGGGTGAACCACTTGCTACATTATATGGTTTAGGTTATATGACTAAAGAAGATCTACAGAGAACCAAACCTTGCACTTTTGAAGAATTAAAAGATAACCCAGAGCATCGCTACACAGCATTACATAATGAGTTTGTTGCTAGTGCATTAGCAGTTATTAAAGGGCATGAAATTAATCCTAATTTCATGATAGGAAATATGAGTAGTCATCTAACTTGGTACCCTCATACTTGTAATCCAAAAGATATCTTAGCTTGTCAAGAAAAAGATACAATGTTCAATGATTTTTGTTCAGATGTTCAAGTAAGAGGAGAATATCCAGAATATGCACTTGCATATTTTAGAAAAAATAATATTGATTACTCATTTATTGCTGAAGAAGATAAAAAGATTTTAAAAGAAGGAACCATTGATATGTATACTTTTTCATACTATATTTCAAATTGTGTTAGTGTAGATCCAAAGGTTGAAAGGATTGGTGGTAATCTTGTTGGAGGTGCCAAGAATCCATATTTAGAAGCAAGTGAATGGGGATGGCAAATTGATCCAGATGGACTTAGGTTTACATTGAATAAACTTTCTAGTCGCTATCCAAATCTTCCTATAATGGTTGTAGAAAATGGGTTTGGAGCAGTTGATAAAGTAGAAGAAGATGGATCAATTCATGATGATTATCGTATTGATTATTTTAGAACACATATTCAAGCTATGAAAGAAGCTTGTAATGATGGTGTTAATTTAATTGGATATACATCTTGGGGACCAATTGATATTGTTTCTGCAGGAACAGGGCAACTTTATAAACGTTATGGATTTATTTATGTAGATAGACATGATGATGGAACAGGTGATTTTTCAAGAAGCAAAAAAGACTCGTTTTATTGGTATAAAAAATGTATTGAATCTAATGGAGAAATTATTTAGGAGGATGTAAATTATGGCAAATGTATTTTTTCCTAGCTGTAAAGCAAGAGCAGCTTATAAAGAACCTAGTCAAAAACTTGCTGAATATATTAAAAATAAATTTGATATTGATCCAATAGGATGTTGTAAAGTTAATAATCCTAAACTTACACAAGAGGATACATCTATAATTCTTTGTTTGAATTGTGCCAGGGTCATTGAAGCTAATGCAAATTACAAAAACATAGAATTTCTTTGGGAAATCATTGATCAAGATAAAGATTTTGTTTTTCCAGATTATCATGGACAAAAAATGACAATACAAGATTGTCATTTGGGAAAAGGCAGAAAAAATGTCCATGATGCAGTACGTTCTTTAATGAAAAAAATGAATATTGAAATATTAGAATTAGAAAAAAACTATGATAATGCAGAACATTGTGCATCCCATGAAATAATAGGTTATCATAGAGAACAACCAATGACTAAAGAAGAACAAGAAGAATATTTTAAATATCGTTATAAAAATACAATAACTGATGTCGTAGTTTCATATTGTAAATATTGTAATGATGGGGTGAGTATGTCAGGTAAAAAAGGGCTGCATATACTAGAATTATTATTTTCAAATAATTAAAAAGAATTGCAATTTATATTTTATTAAAAGAATTTAGGGAGGGAGATTTAAATTTTAAAGTTTGAAAATGGAAACATGTCAGAGGTATTTTATGATGGAAATAATATTTATAGAGATTTAAAGCCCTATAGTAAAACCATTCATAAATTATTAAAGCATTTAGAAAATAAAAAGATTAACTTTGTACCACGCTTTTTAGGAATAGACTATGAAAAAAATCAAGAGATTTTAACATTTATGAAAGGTAATACTGTTGAGAATTATCCAGATATAGATGCTCTTGAATACAAGATAAGAAACATTAAATTAATAGCAAATATGCTCAAGGAATACCATGATGCGACATTAGACTTTCATTATGGTGAAGAAGATGAATGGTTTTTAGAGTACAAAGGAAGTTTAGCTAAAGAAGTAATCTGCCATAATGATATTGCACCATATAATATTACATTTTTGAATAATGCTCCAGTAGGAATTATAGATTTTGATACAGCATGCCCTGCTCCAAGAATATGGGACATAGCGTATGCTGTTTATAGATTTGTGCCATTAAGTAAAAAAGTATATGTTCCTTATAAAAATGACTATAGAGATTATACGAGAGAGTGCGATAGTGAGGAACGAAAAGTTTTAATTAAAAAGTTTGCAGATTCATATGGAGATTATGAAGTTAAAGATATTTTAGAAAATGTGATTTTAAGGTTGGAATCGTTAATAGAATTATTTAATAGCGAATGCCGAAAAGGAAATATGGAATTCATTAAAATGAAAAATGAAGGTCATCAAGAGTTTTATGTTGAAGAAATTAAGTTTTTAAAACAGAATATGAATGTTTGGATAGAATAATTTTATTAAGAATATATCTTCTTTAGGTAGAGATAAATAAAAAGTGTGATTAAAAGTTAAACTTTTAATCACACTTTTTTTCTTTTTTTAAATCATCAAATCAAAGTATAATCTATCTATAGCAATATAAACGGCGTGTAGGCTATGTTGTACTCATGGTTGATACAATAATTCCATTTTTAGTGGAAGTTATTTGTAATTTTACAAAGGGAGGTGACGTGTTATCGTATACACATAGGGAACAAGCAGAAGAAAAAATGAAAGGAGGACAATATGAATAATCTAAATGCAAGACAGATTGAGTTTATTAATTTATTACTTAATGAAAAAAATTATAGAACAATTAAGTGGTATTCGGAGATGTTATCTGTTTCTGATAAGACATTAAAAAAAGACCTAATGGTAATAGAAGATTACCTAAATAAATTCAATATAAGGCTAAATAGAAAGCATAGTTTAGGTGTGATGATAGAAGATGTTTGGAATGCTAAGTTAATTATTCAAAATAATCTCCATATTCAAGAAGATAAGGACCCTAAAATATCTGTTAATGATAGAAGAATAGATATCATTAAGACTATGCTTATGGATTCTCATAATAAGACTTCAATTCAAAAACTTTCAGATAAGTATTATGTAAGTAAAACCAGTATAATAAATGACTTTAAATATATAGAAGAGTGGTTATTTTCATTTGATTTAGCTCTTGAAAAAACTGTTGAGGGTACCCAAGTTATTGGTGATGAAATGAATATACGTAGGGCTATTGCATCTTTTTTGTTCGAGTATTCTAAGGTTGGAAGAAATGATAGAACTATTGAGGAGTTAGTTACTCGTCTAGATGGGGTTACATTAAATGGGCTTTCAGAGTTATTTGAGAATGAAAAAATAATATATGTTAATAGACTGCTACTGGATTTGGAGAAAAAGTATAGCTGTATAATCGATGATCCTTATTATATCAACTTACTTACTCATATGTTAATTTCTATGGAAAGAGGAGCGAAGGGTAAGTCTAAATTCTCAAAGGATAAGGTTCAAAATCTTAAGTATAAAAAAGAATATGAAGAGGCTACTTTATGTATAAGCAAAATAAATAAGGATTTTAATATGAATCTTGATGAAGCTGAGGTTTATTACCTATATAAGTATTTTGTCTCCTTTGGATTAATAAAGGAGGAAATAAGTGAGGATTATAAGGATTTAGACAAGTTTAGCTCTATGACTATAAGTTTTAGAGATATTGTTACAGACAGTTTAGAGAAAATACTTAATGTGAATATAAGACAGGATCCAAAAATAATGGAGAAGCTTCTTCTTCATATAAGGGCAATGTTAAACAGAATCGAATATGACATCCAAATTTCTAATCCACTTATTAAAGATATTAAGATGCAGTATCCTCTACTTTTAAATATTTGCAAAGCTTCTTCAATGATGGCTTCCTTTAAATTAAAGCAGAAGGAAATTCCTATAGATGAAATTGGCTATTTAGCTTTGTATTATCAGCTGGGACTTGAGAATTATCATATAAAGAAAAAGGTGTTGATTGTTTGCCATAGTGGATATGGTACATCAAAGCTATTAAGTACAAAGCTTAAAAGGTATTTCCCAGACTTTGAGATTGTTGAAAGTATATCTTCTGAGAGGATTAAGAGCCAAAATATACAGAATATAGATCTTATTATAACAACAGTACCTCTAGATTTAAAAGATAAACCTTGTTTACTTGTATCAGCATTCTTAAGTGAAAAAGATATAAAAAATATATCTGATTTCCTTAGTAGCATTAAAGAAGTTAAGGGAGAAATATCTAGAAAAACTCCTTATATAGGCAACTATCTGTGTGAGGAATTTATATATTTTAATAAAACAGAGAAGGAGGTTACAAGTTCCATCAAAAGAAGTTTAAAGAGAGCTGTTAAATTTAATGAGATAGATATAAGTGATAATCTAAAAATTTATATAAGTTTTTGTGAAAAGGAAGATAAATTAGCTCTTTGTATAAATGATATTGAAAAAGATAAAAAACAGTTAGTTTTTTATATACTTATGGACAGTGTAAAGGTTATGACTGAAATAATAAAAGAAGCTGTTAATTTCAATATTAATGATGATTATGGGAGTTATTTAAGAAAGTGCATAAAGAAAAAAGATGCAGTCAAGTTTTTCAAATTAAATGGTAAAGGTGAGATGAAAATGGAAGTAGATTTATCTAAAGTAATACGTAAAGAAACAATAAAACTAGATATGAAAGCAGCTACTAAGGACGAGGCATTAAAAGAACTAACTGATCTATTATATGAAACAGATGTAATTTCTGATAAAAAAGCTTTCTTGGATGATGTATATTACAGAGAAACTTTAGGTTCAACAGGCATAGGTAATGGTATTGCTATACCTCATGGAAAATCACAGTTTGTAAGTAGGACTTCAATAGCTTTTGGGAAAACAAAAAATGACTTAGTTTGGGAGACTTTAGATGATAACCCTGTTAATTTTATTATTCTTTTTGCTGTAACGGAAGAAGACAAGACAAGCACTCATGTAAGGCTTCTCTCAAAAGTTGCTACAAAACTCGGTGATGATGAAGCTTGTGAAGCACTACTTAAGGCTAATACCCCAGAAGAGGTATATGAAATATTCACTAAACAAGAGGAAGTAATTTAAAGTTTAAATATTAGAAAGGGGAAATGTATATGAAAATAGTTGGAATTGCAGCTTGCACATCAGGAATAGCTCACACTTATATAGCAAAAGAAAAACTCATACGTGCGGCTAAGGCTTTAGGTCATGAAGTTCATATTGAAACTCAAGGAACAATTGGAACAGAGGATGAACTTACACCTAAAGACATAAGAGAGGCAGATATAGTAATAATTGCAGCAGATATTAAAGTAGGAGGGAGGGAAAGGTTTAAGGGCAAAAAAGTTATTGATGTTTCAACAGAAATCGTAATTAAATCTCCAAAAGCGCTTCTTAATAAAATTGAAAAAGATTTAGGTCTCTAATTAATAATTTTAAAAAGGGGAGAACAATTTATGTTAAAGAAATTACAATTGAAAAAACATGCTATGACAGGTATATCATACATGCTACCACTAGTTGTTGCATCTGGTTTATTAATAGCTATTGGAAACTTGGCTGGAGGAAATCCTTCATTAATTACTGATTATAAGAGTTCTTATAATGTATGGCAGGCAGCGGTATCTTTAGGTGTTTTTGGTATGGGTTTGTTGCCAGCAGTAATGGGTGCAGCTATTGCATATTCTATAGCAGATAGACCAGGTATTGCTCCAGGACTTTTAATGGGTATGATAGCAAATGCAATGGGAGCTGGTTTCCTTGGAGGTATGCTTGGAGGATATCTTGCTGGTTATTTTGTAAACTTTTTAAAGGAAAAGTTAATTGTTCCTAGATGGGCTCAAGGGTTATTACCTATGATGATTATTCCGCTATTATCTTCTATTGTTATAGGATTAATTATGTTTTTTGTTATAGGAAGACCAATAGCTGCAGCATCAGCTTCATTAACAAACATGCTTAATAATATGCAGGGAGGATCAAAAGCTGTGTTTGGGGCAATTATGGGAGCTATGGCGGCCTTTGATTTTGGAGGACCTGTTAATAAAGTGGCATCACTTTTTGCAGATGGACTTTTACTTCAAGGGGTTTATGGTCCAGAAGCTATTAAAATATGTGCATCCATGATTCCACCTTTTGGAGTTACCTTATCTTGGCTTATAAGAAGATCAAGATACACTAAAGGGGAATCAGATAATATAAAAATAGCCTTTCCAATGGGTATATGTATGATTACAGAAGGTGTTATACCAATAGCCGCTGTTGATCCACTTAGAGTAATATTCTCTTGTTCTTTTGGGGCAGCTATTGGTGGAATGCTAATAATGCTTTTAAATGTAGGTTCACCAGTGCCTTCAGGTGGAATGTTTATTGTGCCAGCTATGCAAAATCCTTTAGGCTTTTTAATAGCATTAACAGTAGGATCTGTAGTAACTGCATTATTACTTGTTGTTCTTAAAAAGGATGCAAAGGAAGACTTGATTCTAGATGAAGAGGAAGAAGAGGTAGATTTATCTGGAATAGAGATAAAATAATTAAATCAAAAGGAGAAAGCTTATGTATGTTTCGATGAAAGAGATGCTAGATAAAGCAAATAAAGAAAATTACGCAGTTATGGCTATCAATTGTTTTAATCTAGAAACAGCAAGAGCTGTAATAAAAGCAGCAGAACTTGAAAATGCACCAATAATAATAAATGTTGTTCAGGAGCATCTTTTAGATCACTGTGATAGTGAACTTATAACACCTATTGTAAAAACTCTAGCAGCAAGGACTAATATTAAGGTTGCTTTAAATTTTGACCATGGACAAGAAGTCTTATTTCTAAAAAAAGCAATAGATGATGGATTTTCTTCAGTAATGGTAGATGCTTCACGTTTTAATCTTCAGGGTAATATTGAGATGACAAGGGAAGTTGTAAATTATGCTCGCCCAAAAGGCGTAAGTGTTGAAGGGGAAATTGGATGTTTAGGTGGAACAGAAGGGGAAGCCTATACAAGTGAGCAAATGTATACTGACCCAGAGGAGGCATTAAAATTTGCAAAAGAAACTGGTATAGATACTCTAGCAATATCAATTGGCACATCCCATGGAAATTATCCTGATGGAATGGTACCAGAATTTGACTTTAACAGACTAAGGACCATAAAGGAGCTAACAAAAATGCCTTTAGTTCTTCATGGAGGATCTGGTTCTGGGAAAAGCAATATCTTAAAATCAGTTGAAAATGGAATAAATAAAATTAATGTTGGTTGTGATTTCATGAACTATAATGTTAGTGCTATTAAATCAATATTAGAAAATGAGCCAGATATAAATTATTATGTAATGATGCATAGGGTAGAGAAGGAAAGTATTCAAATTGTAAGAGATTATATTAGATTATCAGGATCAAATAATAAAAATTAAAAGAAAAGGAAGTATGGATTATGTTAATGAATATGAAAGACCTATTAAAGGTAGCACAAAAAGAAGGATTTGCAGTACCAGCTTTTAATACAAGCAGCAATATGATATTAAAGGGAGTTATGGAGGCATGCAGTGAAAAGAAGGCACCAGTTATTATTGCTATCCATCCAGACGAATTATCTTTTATTGAGGATAGTTTTATAGCAGCAGTTAAAGAAGAAGCTTATAAGTCAGAAGTACCAGTGGTTATACACTTAGATCATGGCGGAAGTTTTGAACAGATTTTAAGAGCTATAAGATGTGGTTTTACATCAGTTATGATTGATGCATCACATCTATCTTTTGAAGAAAATATTGCACTTACTAAAAAAGTAGTAGAAGTAGCGCATCCACTTAATGTTTCTGTAGAAGCAGAACTTGGAACCATAGGAACAACAGGTAATGGTGGAGAATATGGAACAGAAAAAATAATCTATACGGATCCAGATAAAGCTAAAGAATTTGTTGAAAGAACTGAAGTAGATACTTTAGCAGTGGCAATTGGGACATGTCATGGAATATATCCTAAGGATATGAAGCCTGAACTTAAGCTAGATTTGTTAAAGGTAATAAGAGATGTTGTAGATATACCTTTAGTATTACATGGAGGGTCAGCTAATCCAGACGAAGAGATAGCAGAATCAGTAAAACTTGGAGTATGTAAAATAAATATTTCAAGTGATATTAAGGATGCTTTCTACAGAAAATGTCGTGAAATATTAAAGGAAGACTTAAGTGCTCGTGAACCTAATGCAATATATCCTCCATGTATTGAAGAAATGAAGAAGGTTATATATAACAAGATAGAGCTATTTAATGATGGTGATAAAGTAAAGTTTTATAAATAGAATATAAGTTTTAAAGAAGAAGTGCTCTTTTAGGATGTTAATGAGACTTGAAATAAAGTTTCTACGGAATAAAAGAGGGCTTCTTTTGTTAACTTTAGGTTGTTTAAATACATTAAGTTTTGTAGAGAATATCATTGACATTAATATAGGTAAATGTTAACATCTGAACATAAAAAACATAATTATGGAAGTTTTAAATTTATATATAGGAGTGAAGTAAGATGGATAAGGAGAAATGTGATTTAGTTCATGCTAATGGCGTTAAAGAAAAGAAGATGGAAGTTATAGATGGATACACAATAAAATATCACTCTAATGGAAAAACTCCCTGGTCAAAAGGGAAGATGGTAAATGATCAGCCAGATGGTTACTGGGAATGGTATAGGCCAGATGGTACAATTAAACGCTCAGGGTATTTCGAAAATGGAGAACCTATTGGTGAGTGGATTACCTATGATAATAAAGGCGAAAAGTACAAAACTACTAATCGCAAGAAAAAAGAGTAATAATATTATCTAAAACATAATCTCTAAAGTGAAGAATATAATCATTTAAGTAAAGTTATGATGATAAAAATGTACATATATACATCTTAAAGGAATATTCTAGTAATAGATAATTAGAAAAGGTGATATATATGTACTTATCTATACCAGAGGTATTTTATTGCAAAGTTAGATATGTAAAACAAGATATTTTAGATATAAATTATTCTTTTTTCGTAAGAGAAAATGAATACAAAAAAATAAAAATAGGGGCAGTTTTGCCTTCAAGTGAAGTAAAGAGATGGAATATAGCTAAAGCTTCTATGGAAAAAGAGGCTAATATCAAAGGTATAAAAATAAGAGTTGAATTTAGTAACTGGGATATAAATAAAGAAATAGAGAATATAAGAGGATTTATATTAGAGAATATAGATATTTTAATATTAACCTCTGTAAAGCTTAAAGGCGGTAATGAAATATTAAATGAGGTGCATAAAGCTGGAATAAAAATAATTGCTATGGATGCACTTATATATGATTCACATGTGGATTTATTTGTAGGGTTTAATATGCTTAAGGCAGGGCAACTTCAAGGAAGTTTCCTTACTAAAAAGGTTCCAGAGGGAAGGTATATTATACTTCATGGTTCACCAAATGGCGAAGTATTTAAAATAGGTGCTATGGAATACATTAGGCCACTAGTTTATACAGGTAAAATTCAAGTTGTAGCAGATGAAGAAGTTCAGAACTGGTTACCGGAGAATGGGTACAATATAATAAAAAAAATTATATCTAAAGATAAAAATATTGATGCGATTTTAGCTCCAGTGGATAAAATTGCAGGAGGGGCGATTAAAGCTTTAACAGAAGAAAACATGCAAGGAAAAGTTATTGTAACAGGACAAGATGCAGAGCCTGAGGCAATAAAAAGGATTATTGAGGGAACACAAGCTATGACATTATTAAATGACTCCATAAAGCTTGGGAAGACAACTATAGATTTAGCGATAAATTTAATTGAGGGAAAAAGTATAAATTATGATTATATAATAAATAACGGGAAAGCTGATGTAATATCTGTACTAATTGATCCAATACTTATAGATGAAGAGAATGTCTTTAGTAAAATTAACGAACTAATTGATACAACACTTATAGATAAAGAGAATGTTCTTAGTAAAACCAATGAACTAAAAGAGTAATGATTTGTTATCGTAATAAAAAATGTACTTATATATAGGCAAAAAGAATATCCTAATAATAGATAACTAAAAAAAGGGGATATTTATGTACTTGTCGGTACCAGAAGTTTTTTATTGCTCAGTTAAATATGTAAATAAAAGTATTTTAGAGATCAATCCCCCTCTTTGTGTAAGTGAAAGACATGATAAAAGTATAAAGATTGGTGCGATTTTACCTTCTGGAGAAAAGTTTAGATGGAGTAAGATAAGATATGCCATGGAGCATGAAGCTAAACTTAAAGGGGTAGATATAAGTATTGAGTATAGCGATTTTGATATAAATAAAGAGATAGCAATAATTAAACGAATGATTTTGGAGAAGATAGATGTTTTGGTGTTAGGATCTGTAAATCACAAGGGGGAAAAAGAAATACTTGATGAAGTAAATAGAGCAGGGATTAAGATAATAGCACAAGATGCTCTTATTAATAATTGTCATGTAGATTTATATTTAGGTTTTAATATATTACGAGCAGGACAGATTCAAGGAGGATTTTTAATTAATAAAGTTCCAGAAGGGAAATACATTATTTTGTATGGATGTCCAAATGGTGAATTATTAAAAAAAGGTGCAATGGAGTATATCACTCCTCTTATTGATACTAGAAAAGTTAAAGTTGTTGCTGATGAAGCAGTTAAAGGATGGATGTCTGATCGGGCATATGATGTAGTAAAAAAAATAATAGTTGAAGACAAAAATATAGTTGCGGTTTTAGCTCCAACAGACAATATAGCTGAAGCGGTGATTAAAGCTCTATCTGAAGAAAATTTACAAGGAAAAGTTATTGTAACAGGGCAAGATGCAGATCCAGAAGCTATAAAAAGAATTCTAGAAGGAACCCAAGCTATGACATTGCTTAATGATTCAATGACATTGGGACGGATAACCATAGAATCTGCAATAAATTTAATAGAAGGACAAAGTATTAACTATGATTACATAGTTAATAATGAAATGGTAGACGTGCAAACAATACTTATAGATCCAATACTTATAGACAAATCTAATGTTTATAGCAAACTTAAGGAAACGGGTTACGCTAAAGAATATCTTATGTAAATTAAATTAAGGTATGTATAATTTTAAGATATAAATTACAACTAGTAGAGATAATAGGTTTACTAGCTGTTTTTAATAGAGCTATAATATAATTATGAACTTATTTCATCCATATAAAAATAGGAGATTTATAGAGTATGCACAGTAAAAAAATCTTAGAAAATCTCAAGTTACAAATAAAAAAAGAAAACCATATAATTGGAGTGGCTACGGGGTCTGGAATGACTGCTAAACATGCCAAAAATGCTGGAGCAGATTTACTTTTGATGTTAAATTCAGGCAGGTTCCGTCAAATGGGGAGAGGTTCACTAGCAGGGTTTTTACCTTTTTGTAATAGCAATGATATGGTGATGGATTTTGCGTCTAAAGAAATAATACCACTAGTAAAAGATATACCAATTATTTTTGGGGTTAATGCCATGGACCCTACAAAAGAGATGAATAGCTATATAGATGAAATAATTGATGCTGGATTTTCAGGAATAAATAATTATCCAACAGTAGGACTTATAGATGGAAAGTTTAGAGAGGCTCTTGAGGAAGAGGGCTTCAATTACTTAAATGAGGTTGAGGCAATAAAAATAGCTCATAATAAAGGATTGTTCACTGTTGCATTTGTATTTGATGAAATCCAGGCAGAACAAATGATTAATGTTGGAGCTGATGTTATCTGTGTACATTTAGGTTTAACTGGAGGAGGATTATTAGGTGCGAAGAAGGTGTTTTCACTGGAAGGTGCTAAGAGGAAAGCTGAAAAGATATTTAGAAAGTGTAATGAGTTAAAGCCTGATGTAATTAAATTAATTTATGGAGGGCCTGTTAAAACTCCAGTTGATATTCAATATATGTATAACAATAATAAGGATTTAATGGGATATATAGGGGGCTCAGCTTTTGAAAGGATTCCTTCTGAAAAGTCAATTATTAATATAACAAAAACTTTTAAAGTATCTGGAAAACTTGATGAAGATGATTTAATGGTAAAAATGTTAGATGGTATAACAAAGCATTATGATTATGTGGAATTTGTAAAGGAATATGTTGCTCAAAACTATATGAATGAGATTTCCTTTTTGGATTTAGCTAAGGTTGCTCATGTATCTAGAGGATATTTAAGCAGCTTGTTCAAAAAAGAGGTTGGATGCAGTTTTCCAGAGTATTTAGTTAAGTTTCGTATAAATAAGGCCGCAGAGATTTTAAGTAGAAAAAATATTCAGCTATCTGAATTAGCTCCACTTGTTGGGTATCAAGATTATACTCAGTTTAGTAAGATGTTTAAGAAGTATAAAGGCTATTCTCCCAAAGAACATAAAACTAGAAATATAACATAAGCACAAAAACATAGGACATAACAACGTTTACATGAAAAGATGAAAAAGGTATGATTGACTTATAAGTTGATCATACTATTTTTTTATGGAAGAACGTTCTCAAGAATTTTAAATGGGAGGGGAAAAAATGAAAACAATCGCTATTGCAGGAACCTTTGATACTAAGGGGAATGAATATGCCTATGTTAAAGAGTTAATTGAAAGTTTGGGGTTTGGTACTTTTACAATTCATACTGGGGTGTTTGAACCAATATTTGAACCTGATGTATCTAATAAAGAAATAGCAGAGGCTTCTGGGATAGACATTGAGACTCTTGTTAGAAAAAAAGACAGAGCCTTGGCAACAGAAATGTTATCAAAAGGTATGGAAAATTTAGTCCCTGAATTATATAAACAAGGTAAATTTGATGGAATTATTTCTTTTGGTGGTACAGGGGGAACTTCATTAGTAACTCCTGCTATGAGAAATTTGCCAATAGGGGTACCAAAGGTTATGGTATCTACAGTAGCGTCAGGAAATACTTCTCAATATGTAGGAACAAGCGATATTGTTATGATACCATCAATTGTAGATGTTGCAGGACTTAACTCAATTTCAACTAAGATTTTTACAAATGCAGTATTTGCAATAGCAGGTATGCTTAAGTTTGAGAATAAAAAAGTTGTTGAAAAGAAACCGCTGGTAGCTGCAACTATGTTTGGTGTTACAACTCCATGTGTAACAGCAGCTTCAAAATATCTTGAAGATAGAGGATATGAAGTGCTTGTGTTTCATGCAACAGGCGTAGGTGGACAAACAATGGAAAGTCTGATTGATGGTGGCTTTATTGAAGGAGTATTAGATCTTACAACTACAGAGTGGGCAGATGAGATTATTGGCGGAGTGTTAAATGCAGGACCACATAGATTAGAGGGGGCAGCTAAAAATAATATTCCACAAGTTGTGTCAGTAGGTGCAATTGATATGTGTAACTTTGGACCATACGAAACAGTGCCAGAGAAATTTAAAGGACGTAATCTTTACAAACATAACCCAACAGTAACACTTATGAGAACTACTGTGGAGGAAAATGAAGCCATAGGTAAAAAGCTTGTTGAAAAGTTAAATATGGCAAAAGATAAAACTGTTTTGTTCTTACCTTTAAAAGGGGTATCAGCTATTGATGTAGAGGGACAAGTTTTCTATGGTGCTGAGGAAGATAAGATGTTGTTTGATACTTTAAGAGCGGGTGTAAATAAAGATATAGTAGAAATTGTTGAAATGGATTGCGCCATTAATGACATAGAATTTGCAGAGGCAGCTGCACAAAAATTAATAGATTTAATGAAATTGTAAGGAGGAAACGAAATGAATACAATGACAAGAACGGAAATAATTAATAAATTTAGAGAAGAAGTTAAGTGTGGAAAGATATTACTTGGAGTTGGAGCAGGTACTGGTATTACTGCAAAGAGTAGTGAAGCTGGTGGAGCAGACATGCTTATTATATATAATTCAGGAAGATATAGAATGGCGGGACGTGGTTCATTAGCTGGTTTATTATCTTATGGAGATGCCAATCAAATCGTAGTTGAGATGGGTTCAGAAGTTCTACCTGTAGTTAAAAATACGCCAGTGCTAGCTGGAGTTTGCGGAACTGATCCATTTAGAGTTATGGAAGTATACCTAAAACAATTAAAAGAGCAAGGATTTAATGGAGTTCAAAACTTCCCAACAGTAGGTTTAATTGATGGAGTGTTTAGACAAAACCTAGAAGAAACAGGCATGGGATATGATTTAGAAGTTGATATGATAAGAAAAGCACATGAGTTAGACATGCTTACAACTCCTTATGTATTTGATCCAGAACAAGCCAAAGCAATGGCAGAAGCAGGTGCAGATATATTAGTTGCACATATGGGATTAACTACAAAAGGTACAATTGGAGCAAAAACAGCCCTTACTCTAGATGATTGTGTAGAAAAAATTGAAGCAATTATTAAAGCTGGTAAAGAAGTTAACCCAGATATCATGGTGATTTGTCATGGTGGACCTATTGCAGAACCAGAAGATGCTGCATATGTAATAGAAAGAACAGCAGGAATAGATGGATTCTTTGGTGCATCTAGTATTGAGAGATTTGCAGCTGAAAAAGGAATCAAAGAGCAAACAGCTATGTTTAAGGAAATAAGTAAATAATAAATTTAAAAGTCTGTGCAGATAGCATAAGATGGTGTAAAAATCATCTTATGCTAGCTGCACAGACTAATTTTTTATAATTATTTTCATATTGCATAGCAAGGGTAAGAATGTAAGAGAATCACGAAGGTAGGCGCTATTATTGAGGATATTGGAATTAAAGTGATAAGGGGAATTTATAGAAGTAGTTATTATACAGTTATCTTATTGAAAATTAAGATTAATATTCTAAAAAGAGATATAATGATAAATGTAAGGGGGTATTAGGATGTATACTAACAACAATTACTGGAACAATATCTACAAAACCGTTAAAGAACAAAAACCAACATATGACCTATGGCTTGATAAATATAAAGACATTTTGAATAAAGTCAAAGATGAATATATAATTGATTTAGGTTGTGGTTCTGGTGGAGACAGTTTATATTTGGTGGAGAGAGGATATAAGGTTATTTCTTGCGATTATTCGGATGAATCGTTAGATATGGTTAATAAATATATTCTTAGTGCAAAAACAATAAAGTTAGACATTTCTAAGAAATTACCTTTTGAGGGTGAAAGTCTTGAAGTAATTATAGCTGATTTATCTCTTCATTATTTTAATGATGAAACAACTAAAAGCATAGCTAATGAACTAAACAGAGTATTAAAGTTAGGCGGTTATTTAATAGGCAGAGTAAATTCTGTGAATGATGTAAACTATGGAGCTTTTGATGGTGAGGAAATTGAAAAGAACTTCCTTTTAACAGAGAAAGGTTATAAAAGATTTTTTGATAAAGAGAGTATTGAATATTATTTTGGTGAATTTGAGATTAAGTTTTGTGAAGAAACAAAGATTAATAAATACAGATATGAGAAACAAGCTATTGAATTTGTTTTGAAGAAAATAACAAAGGAAAAATAAGCTTCTATTGCTTATTAACTAAAACTTTGATAAAATATTATCAAAGTCTAAATGAAGAAAGGAAGCTATGAAATGAATAAAGTTATAAAAAATGATTTAGTAGTTGCTGAAATTAAAACATTAGGAGCTGAGGTAGTTAGTTTTAAAAGACTTGAAAACGGTTGTGAATACATGTGGAGTGGAGACGAGAAGCTTTGGAATGGTAAAGCACCTGTATTATTTCCAAATGTATGTGCAGTGAATAATGGAGAAATAAAAGTTGATGGAGAAATATATAAACTAGGCAATCATGGTTTTGCTAGAAAAAGTGAATTTGAATTAGTTGAAGAAACTGATACAAAAGCTGTTTACAAGCTTTCATATAATGAAGATACTTTGAAAATGTATCCTTTTAAATTTAATTTATTTATTACATATACTGTTGATGGAAACAAACTTAATATAGAGTATAAGGTAGAAAATGTAGATGACAAGGAGATGTATTTCCAAATAGGAACACATCCAGGATTTAATTGTCCATTAGATAAAGAAAGTAAATTTGAGGATTATTATCTTGAATTTGAATGTAATGAAACTCTTGAAAGATTATTTATGAATGATGCTAATGTATTAATAAATAATAAATCAGAAGTTATATTAGAAAATAACAACATATTGCCAATAACACGTGAGTTATTTAAAGATGGTGCGCTTGTATTTAAGAATATGAATTCAAAACAAGTTGCTTTAAAAAGCAAAACTTCAGATAAAACTGTAACTTTATCTTATAATGATCTTACTTATATGGGGTTATGGCAAGCAAAAACTGCTGACTTTGTATGTATTGAACCTTGGCATGGTATAGCAGATACAGATGGGTATACTGGTGAGTTTAAGGATAAAGAGATGATAATCACATTAGAAAAAGGGTCAAGCTATAATTGTGATTATACTATAGAAATAAAATAATAATATGTAAGTGATAGAGCTGTTGCACTAAATAATGGTGTACAGCTTTTTTCTTTAAATATTAAAAAAGTATAGTTATTTCTATATTATAATGTACAGGAGATACAAAATATTGTTTCTACATGTCGAAGTATGCTATAATCATCTATATTATCCACATAATATAATACATAATAAATTTTGGCAAAATAAAAAGTTTTACGAGGTCAAAAAGTGCAATATATAAAAAGTAAAAATACTAATAATAATATTCTTATATTAGCAGTTTTAAAATACACTATTTTAATTGCTATTATATTATTAAATAGTAACAAACGTTATATTGAAAAAAATTTAGTTGATATAAATGTTATGGAGTATCTACCTTTCTTTAAGGTGGCTATTATTCCTATTTCAATTGGAATAGGATTTTTTTTGAGATTTTTATTTTCTTACATTGGAGTAAAGAGAAAAAGTTATAATAATCAGATTATTGAAGATAGTATTTTTATAATATTTACTACTGCCTTAATGATATTAAATAAAAATAATAGCAGTGGCGAGTATAAGGTTATGTTTATGGTTATTATTATTTCATCAACCATTTCTTTTGGGAAAAGGTATGGTTTAAAAATAGCTGGAATTTCATCATTTATAGTTTTGGGATTAAGTTTAATTTATAATATTACTGATATAACTAAAAGCTACAGATTTGAAAATGATTTGTTTATGTGCGTTATATTTGGAGTAATAGCTTGGATATTAGGTAATTATGTGATATCAGAGCAAAAGCAGATACAAGCGTTAGAGGATGAATTAGAGATACAACTAAAGCAGCATAATTATATTGAGGATATGATGATACAAAATGAAGCTTGTTATGATTTATTAATTAAAAGTTCTTCAGAGGTTATCATTATTCATAATGAAAAAGGGGTACTATTTCTAAATGAAAAAGCATTAAATCTGTTTGGGGTTAATCAAGGGGATGATAGTGCTAATAAATATGAGTATGTAATTGATTCAGGATATAAAAAAGAAGATAAGGTTTCAAATAGCTATTATAAAGAAATCTTATTAAATAAGTATACGAATATTTCCTTTGAAGAAGTTATAAAAAATAGTGAAGGAGAAGAGTATGTCCTCCACAATATATCTACCTACTGTATATATGATAAGCAGGCAGCCATATTAACTACAATGAGGGATATTACTCCAATAAAGCAGGTTCAGGAGTTAAAAGAAGATGTAAAAAGAAATGTTGCCTTATTAAATGAAACAATAGAATACAATAGATACATCACTGACTTTTTTTCAAATATATCACATGAGTTTAAAACACCTTTAAATATAATATTTTCATCGGTCCAATTGCTTAATATATATATTGAAAATGATGAACCAATGGGAATCTCAAAAAAGAAAGCGTATCTTAAGAGCATGAAGCAAAATTGCTATAGGCTTACAAGACTAATAAATAACATATTAGATGTAACTAAGTTAGATTCAGGTTTTATAACTCTTCAACTACAAAATGTTGATATTATAAGCTATATTGAAAATATTACGATGTCTGTAATACCGTATGCAGAAAATAAGGGGATAGAGCTTATATTTGATACCTATGTGGAAGAAAAGATAGTAGCAGTTGATCCTAACAAAATAGAGCGAATAATGTTAAACCTCCTTTCAAATGCATTAAAATTTACGGATACTGGAGGAAAAATATACGTATCTATATCAAATACAGAGGATTCTATTATAATATCTGTAAAGGATAATGGAATCGGAATACCAGAAGATAAATTAGAGTTAATTTTTGAAAGATTTATGCAAGTGGACAAGACGTTAAGAAGAAATCATGAGGGAACAGGTATAGGCTTATCTCTTGTAAAATCATTTGTAGAACTCCATGAAGGAGATATACAAATAGTCAGTAAAATAAATGAGGGAAGCGAGTTTTTAGTAAATTTACCTATAAGATTAGTGGATAATCAGGAATGTATTATGGAGAAAGAAATAGAGGGAGACTTTATTGAAAAGGTGAATTTAGAGCTTGCAGACGTATATGGGGAAGTAATGAAAGAAAGCAATGTGGAATGAGAAGTGTCTCAACAAGTTATATCAGACATTTTTTATTCTGTTTCTAAAACTAAAAAATAATTAGGAGTATATTAGATTAAATAGTAAATCTAATATACTCCTTTCTTCTATTTTAATGAATTTTTTTGTTAATCTTCATCTAATATATCTTCAATATATTTAACAATATCACTAATACTTTTAAATTTATGAACATCTTCATCATGAATAGTTATTTTAAATTTTTTCTCACACTCAATAACTATTTTTGCAATACTGATTGGTTCAACTCCGTGATCAGATGTTAATTGAGTATCAGCTGTGATGTCTTCGTAGTCAATATTAATAACTTCACAAATAATTTTAGCTACTTTTTCAAAAATCATAGTATTCCTCCTTTCATTTTTAGCGTAATTAAAGTAAGGGACTCATTTCTCCAGTATAGAATAAGCTAAGTCTATGAAGGGCTCTAGTGCATGCAATATAGAGGAGATTTTTATCATCTTTAGAGTAATAGGTATTTTTATCAGTATTTAATATTAATACAGAATCAAACTCTAAACCTTTAGAAAGATATATTGGAATTATAAAGGTTCCATCTAAAGTAGCCATGCTGTCACTTTTAATAAGTTTTATTTGGATTTCATCTTTTAAGCTTTCATATAATGAAGAGGCATCTTTTTCAGTTTTACATATTAAGCCTATAGATTGATAATTATTTTCTCTAGAGGTTTTAATTTCATTTATGATATTATCTTTAAGTTCAGCTAAAGTAGAAGAGGAATGAACTATAGGGGCCTCACCCTTTCTACTAAAACTATTGATTTTAATGTCATCATAAAGAAATTTCTTGCTAAATTCAAGTATTTCACTAGTAGATCGGAAACTTTTATCCATTGTAATTAAGCTGGATTTTTTCTTACATAATATTTTATTTACTCTTTCATATAAAGATAAATTTTCTTGTTTTCCAATGGTTTGATTTATATCTCCTAAAATTGTGTATCTTGATTTTGGGAATAGTAAGTTTAATATTTCAAAATGAATAGGATAATAATCCTGAGCTTCATCAATTACTATCTGTCTTATTTCACTGTACCCATTGTTTGTATTTAATTTTAAATTTAAGAAGGAAAGTGCTACTGCATCCCCATAAGATAAAACATCATTATCAAGATTTTTAAAGGTAAAGTCTAATATGTCTTCAATATTTTCTGGTAAATCCATACCTTTAGCTAAACTATAAAAGTAGCTTTTGTTAGTAAATAGTTTTCTATATAATTCTAAAGGGTTTAGTTCAGTAAACTTTCGTATTTCTTTAATTAAATTTGTACTTTCAGAAATAGATAACATACGAGCTGTTTCTTCAAGTTCAAATGAATGTTCTTTATAAGTCGTTACAAAGTCTGTTAACTTTTCTAGACGACTTTTATGATTTTTATGAACTTCTTCAAGAATTGATGCTTCCAATTGCTTTAGTCGTGAACTTAAAGTTATTGCTCTTTTTTCATTTAGTATTCTATTTTTTGATAGTTGTCTGTTTGATATATGTTTTCCATCATAATAAACATCTTTAAAATCTATCCATCTTCTAGGCAAATCATTAATAAAGCGATTTAGTATCTCAACAAATTCACTAGAACATTTAAATTCCATACTACATTTTATTAAGTTATCATTAGATGAAAGTAATGTTTCTAAAAGTTCATTCCTAGTTTCTATTTTAGGACCATTTAAAATATTGATAATTAATTCTTCAAAGGTTTTAGAATTTACGTTCTTTTCACCAAGCTCAGGAAGTACATTTGATATATATTGCTCAAATAGGGTATTAGGTGAAATAATTAGTATGTTATTAGAAGATAGCTTATCTGATAACCCTTGATACATAAGATAAGCTGCTCTATGTAGTGCAACTGAAGTTTTTCCGCTTCCTGCAACTCCCTGTACCATCATTAAGTCCATTTCCATATTTCTTATAATCATATCTTGATCTTTTTGTATTGTTTCAACTATTGTCTTCATTTTAGAGGAAGTGTTTTGAGATAACATTTTTCTTAAAAATTCATCTATAATTTGTATATCTGCATCAAAAAAGTATTCTAACTTACCCTTATTTATTTCATATTGACGTTTTAGATTAACTTCTCCTGTTATTTTCCCAGATGGAGCTTCATAAAAGGCTTCACCGATTCCAAAACGATAAAATATACTTGATATTGGGGAGCGCCAGTCATAAACATAAATTTCACTTGAATCATCATCTATAAGAGAAGAACGACCAATATATATATTCTCATATTCATCTTCATCCTGAAATTTAAAATCAATACGAGCAAAGTAAGGAGAGTTAAGCAGTTTTTCTAAGGCTATTATTTTAGCAGCTTCCACTTCATATTCAGAAATTTTATGAGATATAGGTTTAGCATATTGTCCTATTTCTATAAGGTCATAAAAATTATCCTTTACCCAAAGGTTAGATAAAGAGTGATTTGTTTCTTCCCTAAGCTGTTTTTTAGCTTCAAGTATTTCTTCACGAACCTTTTCACTATTTTTTCTTAAGGAAGAGAGTTGCTCTTCAGCTATTGATATAGTTTGATTTAAGCGATTGTTTTCGAAACCTAAGTGATCATAATTATTTTTCAATCTCAAAATCCCCTTTCAATGTATGATAGCTTTTCTATGATACTCCTAAAAATGTGCCAGTATAAGTCTTATATTAAGATTTTTAATATGGTATAATATAAGTGAGGGGAGAGTTATTTTCCCTTTAAGATATTAAGAGCTAGGATTGTTATTATGTATTTAGGATAATAACAATCCTTTATTGTTTTAGAGATTTAGATGTTATAATATTAGATATGATTTAGATAGGGCTTTGGAGGAATAAAATGAAAATATATGAAGCTTGTGTTGGAAATTATAAAGAAGCTCTATTAGCTTTTGAAAAAGGTGCAGATAGAATAGAATTATGTGATAATCTTATGGAGGACGGAACAACTCCAAGTTATGGTACCATAAAAAAGACTGTAGAGAAATTAAACATTCCTGTGATGGTTATTATAAGACCCCGAGGTGGAAATTTTATATATAATGATGAAGAACTAGAAATAATGAAATATGATATTCAGATAGCAAAGGATTTAGGGGCCCATGGGGTTGTTATAGGTGCAATTAAGGATTTTAAAATCGATAAAAAGATAATTAAAGAACTAGTTTCTATAGCTAAGCCTATGTTAATTACTTTTCATATGGCTTTTGATGAAATAGAGGACAAAAAATCTGCTATTGATGAACTTGTAGAACTTAAAGTTGATAGAATTCTTACTAAAGGTGGAACTGGTGATGCAATTAGCAACAAGGATTTTTTAAAAGAATTAGTTGATTATGCAGATGGAAGAATTGTTATTATGCCAGGTAAAGGTGTAAATATAGAAAACAGAGATTTAATATTAGAATACACAGGGGCTAATGAAATACATGGAAGTAAGGTGGTCTAGCTATATAGGCTTAATGGGGTAAAAGAAATGAGTAGAGAAAAATTTATTTATAGCAGAATTAAATATTTGGTAGACTTTATTATATTTTTTATAACAGAAGTTTTAATTGCGGCATATGTTCATGATGATTTCATAAGGCCCTATGTTGGAGATATACTTGTTGTAGTTCTCTTATATTGTTTTATTAAAATATTTGTACCTTATAAGGTTAAACTAATGCCATTGTACATATTTATATTTTCAGCTTTTGTTGAGATACTTCAATATTTTAAATTAGTTGAGGTATTGGGATTACAAGACAATAGGTTTGCTAGAATAGTAATAGGTTCAGTATTTGATTGGAAAGATATATTGTGTTATGGAGTTGGATGTATTCTATTATGTGGGTATGAAAAATTAATAGATAAATAGGTTTAAGAGGAAGAACTGCTTTCCTAAAAATATCATCAAAAAGATAATTATTTGTAATGTGTATATATGGTAAAATGATGTAAAATAGAAATAGACTTTGAAAGGTGTTAGCAAAATTACTTTGCAACACCTTTTATTTAATATTAAATGATAATATTTATCATTTACAAACTAATTTCCCTATGCTATTATGTTTGTAAATCCTCACAACAAGGCTAGAAATATAATCAATATTTTAGAGGAGGAAATGTGATTATGGAAGACTTAACGTCCAAAAGTGAAATAAGATCTTTAAGAAAAAAGGAACATGTTAAGCATTTTTCTAAAGGTGATTTTGAAGGAAATAATTATTTTAAATATATATATTTAGAGCACAATTCATTACCAGAGATTGATTTTAATGAGATAGATACAAGAGTGAGTTTTTTAGGTAAACAAATAAACTTCCCTGTAATGATTAATGCCATGACAGGAGGGTTTAATGATGCTGTAAAAATAAATAGTAATCTCGCAAAGGTTGCAAAGGAATTAAACATACCAATGGCAGTTGGATCTCAGGCAATAGCAGTTAATGATGAAAATTATTCAGCTTCTTTTAAAGTTGTAAGACAAGTACTAAAAGATGGTGTTGTTTTATCTAATATAAATGCTTTTTCAACTCTAGATGATGTTAAAAAAGCTATAGATATGATTGAGGCTGATGGGATTCAGATTCATATAAATCCTGCTCAAGAGATATGCATGCCTGAAGGAGATAGAAACTTTAAAGGTGTTTTAAAGAATATTGAAAATATAGTTAAGAAAATAGATAAACCTGTAATAGTAAAGGAAATAGGTTTTGGCATGTCAAAAGATGTAGTTAAAAGACTTTTAGAAGTTGGCGTAAAGTACGTAGATGTAGGAGGAAGTGGGGGAACCAATTTTATTAAAATTGAAAGTGAAAGAAATAAAGAATTTCACTTTGAGGAACTATTTGATTGGGGAATACCTACAGCATTAAGTCTTATTGAAGCAAGAAGTTTAAGTGACGATTTAAATATTGTGTGTAGCGGTGGGGTTAAAGATTCTGATGAGGTAATAAAAGCCTTATGTTTAGGTGCCAATATGACTGGTATAAGCGGCCCTATATTAAAGTCATTTTTAGATGGTGGTTATGAAGGTGCACTTGAGTATCTTCAAAATATAATATATAAATCTAAAGTAATGATGTTTCTTTTAGGTAAAAAGAATATAGAAGAGCTTAAAAGTGTACCTTATAGGATAAAAGGTGAACTTAAAGAGCTTGTGGATTATAAAAGGTGAAGACATGAATGAGAAATTAAAGGATATAGGTGAAGGGTATTCACATAGTAAATTAATTTTAACAGGAGAACATGGAGTTGTGTATGGTAAACCGGCCATTGCAATTCCTTTTCCACTTAAGGTGAAATGTATCACAAAAAACTATGATGGAGGCATAAGGTTCGAATCATCAATTTATACTGGTGATATTAATGATATGCCAGTTAAGCTTAGAGGGCTTTCTTTGGTTTTAGAGGAGGCTTTAGCTATTTTAAATAAACCACATGAAGGGCTTCTTATTAATATTTATTCAGAAATACCCATAGGAAGAGGTTTAGGTTCAAGTGCATCAATTGCTACAGCTATAGTAAGAAGTTTATTTTCATTTTATGGACAAAATCTTATTAAAGAACAATTATTTTATTTAGTTAATATAGGGGAAAGATATGCCCATGGAAACCCAAGTGGGATTGATATGGAAGTGGTATCTAGTGAGGAAGCTATATATTTTAAAAAAGGCAAGAAGGTTCAGTATATTAAAAGTGCTAAACCATTTTATATAGTAGTAGGAGATAGTGGGAAGATTGGGGATACACGTAAGGCTGTAGAAAATGTACACCATAGAAGTTTATTAAATCCTCATAAAATGGAATCTTATATAGATGAAATGGGAAAGCTTGTTGAAAAAAGCAAAGATGCTTTTTTAGCTGGAGATATGGATTTATTAGGTGAACTACTGAATACTAACCAAGAGATACTTGAAAATATGGGTGTAAGCGATGAAAGTTTAGATATATTAATAAAGACTGCTAGAAAAAATGGAGCCTTGGGAGCTAAGTTAACTGGGGGAGGACTTGGAGGATGCATAATTGCACTTTCAAATAGTTTAGAGGATGGGAAATCAATTGCACAAGAATTAATAAATTCTGGCGCAGTTAAAAGCTGGTGTTTCTCTACCAAGGAAAACAAACTTTATACTTTCGAGAAAATGGAGGATTAAACTAAATGAAAGCTAAGGCAAAAGCTAATACAAACATTGCATTAATTAAATATTGGGGAAAGAGAGATAATGAATTGATTCTTCCTATGAATAGCAGCATATCAATAACCTTAGATGGATTTTATACCATAACTTCAGTTGAGTTTAAAGAAGAACTTAAAAATGATATTTTTATATTAGATAATAAGGAAACAGAAGAGAAAGAACAGAGAAAAATTTCAAAGTTTCTTGATATTGTAAGAGAATTATCAGGAACTAAATTATATGCAGAAGTTAATTCAGAAAATAAAGTACCAACAGCTGCTGGTTTTGCATCTTCTGCATCTGGATTCGCAGCTTTAGCTTGTGCATCTTCAAAGGCAGCAGGTTTAAACTTAAGTGAAAGAGAGTTATCAATGTTAGCTCGTAGAGGTTCAGGTTCTGCTTGTCGTTCAATCTTTGGTGGATATGTTAAATGGGAAAAAGGTGAAAAATTTGATGGAACAGATTCTCATGGAGTTAGGCTGTTATCAGAAAAAGATTGGGATATAAGCATACTTTCAGTAATGGTAGCCTCAGGGAAAAAGAAGGTTTCTAGTAGAGAAGGAATGAAGCGTACAGTAGAAACCTCGCCTTTTTATTCAGGGTGGCTAGATACTGTAGAAAAAGATATTAAAATAGCAGAAGAGGCCATAAGATTAAAAGATTTTTATAGCCTAGGAAATATTGCAGAAGAAAATGCTCTAAAGATGCATGCTACAATGCTTGGAGCAAAACCACCTGTTTTATATTGGGAACATGGAACTCTAGAAGTTATGGGGCATATTCAAAATCTAAGAGAGTCAGGTATACCAGTATTTTTCACCATAGATGCAGGAGCAAATGTTAAGGTGCTTTGTCTTAAGGAGAATGAAAATATGGTATATGAATCTCTTTTAAAACTTTCAAGTGTTATGAAGGTTTTAGTTTGTCATCCAGGTTCAGGAGTTACTTATTTAGAATAATAGGAGTTTAATTATGAAAGATATAAACCAAGAAACAATGAAACATATAGATGATAATAAAGTTAATATTGAAATTTGGGAGGATGTTGTAAATATTAAGGACTTAGTTAAGGCACTTATTATATGCAGTGTTACTACCCTTGGAGGATACTTTATTGCGCCAAATGAACCACCTAAGCCATTATTTTTTGGTTTGGCTGGTGCAATTATTGGGTTTGTTGTTTGCTCTGTTCTAATAAAGCCTAAAAGGATATTTGTTAAGGAAGATAAGGAGAATTAGGATGGATATTAGTTTAATTATACAGATGATACTAGCAGCAGCTTTAGCTGCGGTGATTTATTCTATAATTGGAGCAGCCCCAGGTGCAGATGAAACTGCAACTATTGCTCCGGTAATATTAGTACTTGTTTTATCAGGAGTAGAACCTGTTGTGGTTTTATCTTTCTTTATTTCGGCAATAGTTGCATGTAAGCTTATTGATGCAGTTCCTGTTTCTATTGCAGGAATACCAGCAGGTGTTATGTCTACGCCAATGGTTGAGCATGCAATGGTGCTTAAAAAGCACGGTTTAACTAATACAAGCATAAGAAAGATTGCGTCAGGAGCTATCGTAGGAACCTTCGTTTCTATACCTGTAAGTTTATTTTTAGCAAGTTTTATTGTGCCGTTTGCAACGACGATTAAGGAATATGGGGATGCTATTTTTTTTGTTGGAGCCATAGTATTAGCTTTAATGAGCAAAAAAAGATGGATAGCACTTGCTTCTATATTACCTTTTGCGCTTTTAATTCAAGGACTTAGATATCTTTATTGGGGAATAAATGCAGTACCTAAAGAAACTAATGTTTTTGTTTCTTTTTTCTTAGGTATTACTATAGGACCTGTTATCTTAAGTTTATTTGAACTTCTTAATAAAGATAAAAGAGATGCTTTGAAAAAATATGATACAAAGAAAATATATATAAAAGAGGAAGAGGAGATAAAGAAGTTTCCAAATCCCTTTAAAATCTTAACTAAAAAAGAAGTAGGGTATAGTACATTAGCTTCACTTATAGGATCAGTTACTTTTCTTCTAAGCCCAGTAGGATTAACCACCTTTTTGGGGGAATTATTCTCAAGTAGAGTTAAAGATCCTGTGGAGAAAGCTTCACTTGCGGTTTCTTGTATGGAAGCTTTGGCACAGGCAACCTATATTTCAGGAATTTTAATTCCTCTCCTAGCGTTAGGTATTCCATTATCTCCCGTAGCGTTAGGTCCAGGGAATCCATTGTTTAATGCACCACCAGTATTTACATTAGAAAATAATATGCATCATATATTATCAAGAACAGATTTTATTGTTGCAACTCTTATAGGAGCAGTTATTGCATCAGCTTTTACTTATTTTATCACCGTAAAGTATTCTCAAAAGATTTGTTCCTTTGTATTTAAAAAGATTCCTCATGAAGCTATTTTAGGCGTGTTTTTCAGCTTGGTTTTACTTTTAGCCTTTATGGATGGAGGAGTTATTAATATTGTCGGTGTACTTTTAATAGGTATTTTTTCAGGGGTTTTATATAGGTTAGGAGTTAATTATGGAGTTATGTTTATGATTCTTTATTCAGCTCCATGGATTGTAAAAGCATTATCAGGTTTATATTAATTTAAGAGAGGGGAGATATTAATGATTAATATAAAGGTTCCAGGAAAACTTATGATAGCTGGGGAGTATGCTGTGCTGGAGAAAAATCAAAAGTGCATAGTAGCTGCAATAAACAGGTATGTAGAGGGAAGTATTAAACCTAGCATTAAAAATCAATTATTTCTCCCTGATATTAAACTTGAAGATGTTTTTTTTGAAATTAAAGATGGGAATGTAGAATTTAGTATAGAGGACTTTAGGCTAAGTTTTTTAAGAAACTCAATCTCTGTAGCTATTAGGTTCTTAAAAGAAAATTCAATTGAGATTATTCCATTTAAGTTATCAATAAAAAGTCAACTGGATGATGCCTCATCTGGTAAAAAATATGGACTTGGATCTAGTGCAGCAATTGTAGTAGCAGCTGTTTCCTCCATATTAGCACTACATAATAAAGATGAGTTTCTTAAGCCTGATATAATCTTTAAACTTTCTGCTATTGCTCACTTAAAGACCCAAGGAAATGGGTCAGGTGCAGATATAGCAGCTGGAGTTTATGGAGGATGGCTTGAATATTCAGCATTTGACTCAAAGTGGTTATTAAATGAGCTGGAGAACTTAAGTGAAATCAAAGATATTATAGAGAAGCCTTGGAGAAATCTAATTATTAGAAAATTAACTCCTCCTTCGGAATTAAAGTTAGCAGTAGGATGGACTAAAGAAACGGCTTCAACCTCCCCTATGATACAAAAGGCAGAAAGCTTTAAAAAAGAAACTCCTAATATATATAAGGAGTTTTTAAAAGAAAGTTCTATTGCTGTAGCTAATCTAATCAAAGCTTTTAATGAAAATAGTTTTGAAGATAGTATCAGTTCTCTTTCAGAAAATAGAAAAGCCTTAAAAAACTTTGGAGAAAAGGCTTATATTACAATAGAAACAAAAAAGCTAACTGATTTATGTTTTATTGGAGAAAGATATGGAAGTGCTAAATCCTCAGGAGCAGGTGGAGGAGATTGTGGAATAGCATTTTTAAAAGGAGATTATAAAAAGCAAGAACTATATAGGGAATGGGAGAGAGCTGATATTGAAGCCTTAGATTTAGAAGTATCAGAGATGGGTGTATATATTAAAGACATTACTTGATAGTTACTCTGATTATTAGTAGATTAATATAAGATAGAATTTTAGGGGGAGAGTTATGAATAAAGAAATTTTTCAAAGTCTAGAAGGGGATAAGATATATTTTGCACCTGTAAAAATAGAAGACGTAAAAGCAATACATAAATATGCTTCAGATGAAGATGTTTCCCGTTTTATTGGATGGAAACTTATGAATAGTGAAGAGGAGACCTATAGGTTTGTTGAAGAAATCATAAGAAGAGTTAATAATGGAACTCATCTTTATGCATCTATTTTTACTAAAGAAGGAAAAGAGCTCATTGGGACAGTCATGATTTTTGGCTTTAATGAGGAAGATAAACATGCTGAAATTGGATATGTTTTAGATAAGGATCATTGGAGAAAAGGTTATGGTGTAGAGACTATAAGACTAGTAAATGAGTATGTTTCTAAGCATCTTGATTTACATAGACTTAATGCTTTTGTAGTTGATGTAAATATTGGTTCAGCCAAGGCTTTAGAAAAAAACGGATTTATACTTGAAGGAAGATCAAAAGATTTTTATCTTATAGATGGAAGTTATTATGATTCTTTAATTTATGGTAAGATTTTTAACTAAAATTATATAGTTTTTTTGATAAAGTTACAGAAGCTTTTCTTAAAATGAAAAAATTGATATTAAGAAATTAAAAAAAGCATATGAACTTTAATAAGTAAGATATCTAGTAGAGCCTTTGGGTTTTGCTAGATTTTTTATTTGTCACTTCAATATATATTTATAGCGCATGTCAATCGTTTGACATATGTTTTGTGAAAATGTATACTTTTTATATAAGATGACCTTTATATAAGGAGGGGTATGATGTTTAACTTTAATGAAAAAATAGATTTTAGGGATAAAGAAAATGATATTTTAACTATAGGAGAAATCTTAGTTGATATGATAACTGCTGACTATAGTGAGGATTTTGAATGTGATAGTTATAATAAGTTTTTTGGTGGTTCGCCAGCTAACATTGCCATGAACTGTAAAAGACTAGGTATTAATTCTCTTATTGCATCTGCTGTAGGGGATGATGGACTTGGAAGATTTTTAACTAATCATTTAAAAAATGCTGATATTAATACAGAGTTTATTCAAAAAGTTGACTATTCTACTAGTGTGGTTTTAGTTACAAAAAGCAAAACAAGTCCAGTTCCTATATTTTATAGAGAAGCAGATTACCATCTTGATTATAATAAATCCTTAGAAAAAGCGTTAAAGAATTCTAAAATAGTTCATTTTTCTTGCTGGCCTATTTCTAAAACACCATCACGTTTAACTGTTGAAAAAATTCTAGAAGAAGCTAGAAAAAATGAAGTTTTAGTTTGTTTTGATCCTAACTATCATCCAAAGATATGGGAAAAAGGTGAAGATGGAATAGAATATATAAAATCAATGATAGGTAAGGTTGACATTATAAAACCTTCAGAAGATGATGCTGAAAGGTTATTTGGCAAAGATAGCCACGAAAATCAAATTAAGAAGTTTTTAAAGCTAGGTGCAAAACTTGTAATAATGACTTTAGGAGCCGAAGGAGCACTTATTTCAAATGGAAATGAAACTATTAAGCTTGATACATTGGCAAAGGATATAGTAGATACTACGGGTGCTGGAGATGCTTTTTGGTCTGGATTTTATTCTGGGATTATAAAAGGCTATAACATAAGAGAAGCTTTAGATTTAGGCCTTGGGGTTAGTGCATATAAACTTAAGTTTACTGGCGCTGTAGTTGAGCTCCCTGTATTAGAGGAAATAAAAAAGCTGTATAGCTTATAATATTTTAGGAGGAAATAAGAATGGCAGTTAAAAATAAAGTACAACTTATTACTTACCCAGATTCATTAGGTGGAGATTTAAAAAAACTAAATAAGGTATTATTAAAATATTTCCCTGATACTTTTAAAGGTGGAATTCACATTTTACCTCCTTTTCCATCCTCAGGAGATAGAGGTTTTGCGCCCTTGACTTATTTAGAGATAGAACCTAGTTTTGGAACATGGGAAGATGTAAAAGCTATAGGAGAAAAATTTGATATATTAGTGGATTTAATGGTTAATCATATTTCTAGACAATCTTCCTACTTTAAGGACTTTTTAAAAAGTGGAAGAGAATCAGAACATGTTGACTTATTTATAACCTTAGATAAGTTATGGAAAGATGGAGAGCCTATTAAAGAAGATATAAACAAAATGTTTTTAAGAAGAGAAGTGCCTTATTCAACATTTAAAATAGAAAAAACTGGTGAAGAAGAGAGGGTATGGACGACTTTTGGGAAAACAACTCCCTCAGAGCAGATAGATTTAGATATAAATTCACCTAAAGTTAAAAAGCTATTTGAAGATTTTTTTATAAACTTTAGTAGAAATGGAGTAAAAATAGTAAGGTTAGATGCTATAGGGTATGTTATTAAAAAGTTAGGTAGCAGTTGCTTTTTTGTAGAACCTGAGATATATGATTTTCTTAATTGGATTAAAGAATTAGCAGATTCTTTAGATATTGAACTACTTCCAGAAGTTCATTCTCATTATTCTATTCAATATAAATTAGCTGAGAAGGGTTTTTGGATATATGATTTTATTTTGCCTTATATGATTTTAGAAACACTTTTAAATAAATCTAGTGAAAAACTTTGTGAATATCTAAAGGTACGTCCAATGAAACAATTCACTATGCTTGATTGTCATGATGGAATACCAGTTAAACCTGATATGGATGGACTTATAGATACAAAGGAAGCTAAAAAACTTGTTGATGTATGTTTAGAAAGAGGATCTAATTTAAGCCTTATTCTATCAGATGAACACAAAGATGAAGATGGTTTTGATGTACACCAAATAAGGTGCACCTATTATTCTGTTTTAGATTGCGACGATGATGCATATTTGGCAGCTAGAGCTATTCAATTTTTTACTCCAGGCATTCCACAGGTTTATTATGTAGGGCTTTTAGCAGGAGAAAATGATGTTGAAGCAGTGAAAGAAACTGGTGAAGGACGTGAAATTAATCGTCACAACTTTACCTTAGAAGAAATAGATAAAGCCATAAATAAAGATGTTGTAAAAAGGCTTTTAAAACTTATTGATTTTAGGAATAATTATGACGCTTTTAACGGAGAATTTAAGGTTTTAGATTCTTCAAAAAAAGAAGTTAAACTTAATTGGAAAAAAGGAGATAAATATTGCACATTATTTATAGACCTTAAAAACAATAAGACTATAATAGATTATATAGATGAGGATGACAGGGAAGCACAATATATAGTTTAATGAAAGGAATTATTATGGCAACTATAAAAGATGTTGCGAAGGTAGCAGAGGTTACAGTAACAACAGTTTCAAGGGTTTTAAATAACAGAGGATATATAAGTGAAGCTACGAGAAACAAAGTATATGAAGCTATGAGAGAGCTTAATTATCAACCAAATGAAGTAGCACGTTCTTTACTAAAGAAAAAATCTAACATCATTGGGTTAATAGTACCTAATGTAGCTCATCCATTTTTTGGAGAGTTAACTAATTACATAGAGTACTATGCTTATAAGGAAAACTATAAGGTACTTATATGCAACTCATATGAAGAGAAGGAAAAAGAAAAAGATTATATAGAAATGCTTAAAAGAAATCAGGTAGATGGGATAATAATAGGAAGTCATACCCTAGATCCATCAGAGTATTTAAGTTCAAAATTGCCTATTGTAGCTATAGATAGAGATTTTTCTATGGATATACCCTTTGTAACCTCTGACAATTATAGAGGTGGAGTACTTGCAACCAATCTTTTAATAGATAAAGGATGTAGAAAAATAGCTCATATAAGTGGTCCACTAAAACTAAGTACACCAGCTAATAGAAGATATGAAGCTTTTATGGATGTAGTAAAGGAAAGAGGAGTTAGCTACGTAGTTATGGAGGAGAAACTTGATATAGTTGAGAATTATAAAAAACTTGCATATAAACTTTTTAAGGAACATCCAGATATTGATGGAGTATTTGCAAGTAGTGATATGATAGCTGCATCCCTAATTCAAGTTGGTAATGAGTTCAACAAAAAAATACCTGAGGATATAAAAATTGTAGGTTATGACGATATTAATATAGCATCTTTAATAGTTCCACCTTTAACTACGATAAAACAACCGATAGAGGATATTGGAAAGCTTCTTATAAAGGTATTAATAAATAAAATTGAAAATAAAGAAGTAGAACTTGAAAATACTTTACCTATAACTTTAATTGAAAGAAAAACAACTTAATAATAAATTAAACAAATAAACCTCGCATTTTTATAATGTATGAGGTTTATTTTAGTGTAAGCTAATAAATTTCATAAAATGTTTCATTTAGGTAATGAAAGTTGTACTTATAAGTCTATAATTTGAATATTAAATTATAGGATAAAAATTAGATAGGTGGTAAATATGTATTTATCAAAACCAGAAGTTTTTAGTGTTCCAATAAGGTATATTAATTTTGATATATTAGGCTTAGAAAAAAATAATATAAAAAGAGCAAGACATCATGTGTTTATAGGAGTTATTTTGCCTAATCAAAGAGAGTCTAGATGGGTTAGAGATAAAGAAGCAATGGAGAGAGAAGCAAGACTTAGAGAAGTTAATATAAAAATAGAATTTAATGATTTTAATATAGAAAAGCAGAGAATTGCTGTAGAGAAGCTTATGTCTGAAGGGGTAAATGCTTTGATTATCACGTCTATAGATCATGGTGATGAAGCATCATTAGTTGATAAAGCTAAAGAAGCTGGAATAAAGGTTATAGCTTATGATCTATTGATAAAAAGCTCAAATGTAGATGTATATATAAGTTTTAATATAATTAGAGTTGGAGAATTTCAAGGAAGATATTTAACTAAAAATGTACCTAAAGGTAATTATATACTTCTATCAGGAGAACCAAGTGAAGGACTACTTAGAGAGGGAGCTATGACTTATATTCAGCCGCTTATTTTTATGAGAGAAATTCGAGTTGTCACAGATCAAGTGGTAAAGGGCTGGGATCCAAATAATGCCTTTAAAATAGTTGAGGAGGCCTTGGTTAAAAGCGCTAATAGAGTTGATGCTATATTATCACCAAATGATGCAATAGCTGGGGCTTCAATTAAGGCATTAGAAAATCAAGGACTAGCTGGAAAAGTTGCAGTTACTGGGCAAGATGCTGATTTAGCTGCAATCCAAAGAATAATTCAAGGAACACAAAGCATGACTGTATTAAAAGATTCAAGAGAACTCGGGAAAGTAGCAATAGAGACAGCTATAAAATTGGTTGAAGGAAAATATATAGATTACAATGCTATTAAAAATAACGGAAAAAAAGATGTACCATCTATATTAATTGAACCAATAGCTATAGATAAATCTAATTTGTACACTACTTTTAAAGAAACTGAATATTATAAGGATGGATTTTAACGAATAAAAAGTATATTGTAGTAAACATAAAATATTTCTAATAAGTGAATATACCTACCTTATGTTGAATAAGATTGAAAAGACAGAAATTTAGTATTAAGGTAAGGTGAATACATGAGAACTAAAGGTTATAGGAACATAATAAACATATTTTTAATACCAATAGGATTACTTATTACTTTTTGTGTATTTATACTTTTTAGTGGTTCAAGCAATAAGGAAATATCAGATTCTACTAGAAAAGAAATTCTTAAAAAAGCAGAGGAAATGGCTAATGTAAAATGGACTCCTAAATATGACTTAAATGACAAAAGTGCAAAGTTTACTTTCTCTAAAGGAAAAACTTATATGGGAATACCCTATAGTATGGATGGCTACCAAGCAACATCAGCCAAAGAGTTTTTAAAAAAGATAAAAGATAGTAGTGAGTTATATGGTAATGACTGTTCGGGCTATGTAAGTGCAGCTTGGGGGATAAGTAGACAAACTACCTTAACATTATATAATGCAGTAGAGAAAAAAGAAAAGATAGACGGAAGATATATTAAAAAAGTTTCATGGAATGAGATTAAACCAGCAGATGCCCTTCTTTTAGATGACGGTAAAGGAAAAGGTCACGTAATGTTATATGTTGAAACTAATAAGGAAAATAAAGATGAACTCATAATATATGAACAAAATGTAGTTATAAATACACCTAATGGATCTGTTCCAGTTGCAAGAAAAGATGTACGATCTAAGAAAGCTCTAATTAAGGATGGCTATATTCCAATAAGATTAATGAAAAAGTAAAATCGAGTTTTGTGTAAGAAACTATTCAAAGGACATTAGAATAGTTTCTTTTTTATGTAATTATTAGGCAAATAATTACATTTAATCATTGACAGTATAGAGACATAGAGTTAATATTTAGTTGATAATAATTTTCAATTAGTTATAATGTAAAATTGATATCCTTAAGGGGTGGATAAATATGTATGATAAAATGTGTACTTATGTTGAAGTTATAGATAAAAAAGATAGGCTCAAAAAAAATAATATTGAAAATATATTTAATTCAGATAGTTATGATTATTTTTATGAATTGCCTAAAGATTTTGGTAGAGGATACTTTTCTTCAATTATTCCAAATGAAAGTATGAAGATAACTATTTGCGATTTTACTTTTAATGAAAACATTATTTTTAATGAAGTTGCTAAGGTTAATTGCTTATTTTTATCCTTTTGTGTTTCTGATTTTTTTGAGTGGAAAAATGTAAATAATAAAGAAAGTTTTATATTAGAAAAAAATGAGTGTTTTATACATAATAGCTATGAATTTATTACAAAAAGCCAAATGAATGCAGGAGAAAGATATATGGGGCTTGGAATGGGAATAGATGAAAAGAGATTTAGAAATGTAATAGATGAACATTTTACTAAAGAATTTATTTCAGATTTTTCTGTAGGAAAATTAAGTAAGATATCTATGTCTCTTAACAGTAAATTAATTCTTAAAGATATTTTAGATTGTAATTATTCAGGAAGCTTAAAACCTTTGTATATAGAAGGGAAAATTCTTGAATTGTTAACTACTATGGCAAAGGATTTAAAAGATAATAGTGTTATTCAGAAAATAGAAGGAAACATTAGTAGAGAAGATCTTCAAAATATAACTAGAATAAAGGAAATAATAGATAGTAATTATGTTGAGCCTTTAACTATCAATGAACTTTCAAAGTTAGCATTTATAAGTCAAACAAAACTTAAAAATAATTTCAAGAAAGTATTTGGGAAAAACATATACGAATACGTTGTTGACAAGAGAATGGATAAAGCTAGAGAATTATTAGATAAATCAGAAGTTAAGGTTAAAGAAGCGGCAAGTATGGTTGGATACAGTAATATAGGTTACTTTAGTAGGAGTTTTAAAGAACGATATGGGTTTAGTCCAAGCGAATATTCTAAATCAAGAACAAAATAAAAGATAGTATGTCTTTAAGAACTAGATAAATGTCTTTTAGAAGTAGATAAGAATAAAGAGTTTTAGCTATTATAAGGTGAGTAAGGAAAAGTGTCCTAGTTAAATAGGATATTTTTTTTAGTTATATGATGATAATGATTATCAATAATAAGGAGGTATAAACTTTTTAAACTTAAAAATTGAAAAGAGGGATAAATGTGGAGAAAAATACAAAACAAAAAACTGGTATAGCAAGACTTATGGAACTTGCTACAACTAAAAAACCTTTAATGATTAGCTCGGTCATACTTTCAGCTTTAGCATCAATAGCTTCTTTTGTTCCATATATAGCTATTTATTATATCATAGGCGAAATAATGGGGAGTTATGGAGATTTCAATAGTTTGGATGTAGAAAGAACATTAAACTTTGGATGGATAGCTTTTGGAGGAATAATATTAAATATTTTATTGTATTTTGGAGCTTTAGTATGCTCTCATCTTGCGGCTTTTGGAACACTTTATGAATTAAAAGTAAATTTTGCATCTCATTTAGCTAAACTTCCACTAGGTTTTCATTTGACCATTGGCAGTGGTAAGATGCGTAAAATAATGGATGAAAATATTGAAAAAATAGAAGGGTTTATAGCCCACCAGCTTCCTGATATAGTAGCAGCCTTTGTAGCTCCTATAGTTATGCTTATAATTCTTCTTGGAGTTGACTGGAGATTTGGACTCGCTGCATTAGTAGGAATAGTAATAGCTTTTATGCTAGAATTTAAAGCTTATGGAAATGAAGGCGCAAAAGCTATGATGAAAAACTATCAGATGTCTCTAGAAGATATGAATAATGCATCTGTAGAATATATTCGTGGTATTTCAGTAGTTAAAGCCTTTAAGCAGACAGTATATTCTTTTAGAAGACTCCATGAGACTATCAAAAGGTATACTAGTTTTGTAATTCCATATACTTTAAGCTGGGAAAACTATATGTCAGGCTTTACTACAATAGTAAATAACATATACTTATTCTTAATTCCAGTGGGAATATTAATTGGTAGTAAAACCAATGATTATGAATCTTTTGCAATAACTTTTATATTTTATCTTATTTTTGTTCCATCAATATCTTCCGTAATGATGAAAATAATGTATGTATCCAGTAATGGTATGCAGATTATAGGGGGAGTAGAGAGAATGGATGGAATACTTAATAAAGAAGTATTAGAAGATAAAGATAGTTTAGAAAAGCCAAAAGATTATTCTATTTCCTTTAATAAGGTTTCTTTTTCATATGATGAAGATAGTGAAACTTCAGCTTTAAAAGATTTATCCTTTAAAGCTATTCAGGGACAAGTAACTGCTATAGTTGGACCTTCTGGAGGAGGGAAAAGTACAATTGCTCATTTAATTCCTCGTTTTTATGATGTAACTGAAGGAAACATAGAAATTGGAGGAGTAGATATACGCAATATTAGTCTTTCTCATTTAATGGACATGGTTAGTTTTGTGTTTCAAGATGTGTTTCTATTTAAGCAAAGTATAATGGATAACATAAGAATAGGAAATCAACATGCATCAGATAAAGAGGTTATTGAAGCCGCTAAAGCTGCTCAATGCCATGAGTTTATAATGAAACTTCCAAATGGTTATAATACTGTAGTTGGAACAAAAGGAGTTCATCTATCTGGAGGAGAAAGACAGCGTATAGTAATAGCAAGGGCTATCGTTAAAAATGCACCTATAATAGTACTAGATGAGGCTACAGCTTTTTCTGATCCAGAAAATGAATATTTGATTCAAAAAGCTTTTGAAAAATTAATTCAAAATAAAACAGTTATAATAATAGCACATCGCTTATCAACAATAAGGAGTGCAAATAGAATATTAGTTATGCAAAAAGGAATATTAGTTGAAGAAGGTACACATGAGAAACTTATTCGGGAAAAAGGCAAATACCATGATATGTGGGAAATGTATACAAAATCTCTTGATTGGAAAATAGGTACTAAAGAGGGGGTGGAAGTAAATGCTTAAATTAAAAGAAGTGTTATTTCTAAGTGATAAAGGATATTCAGACTTAAAGAAGGCAATTTTAGCATGTACCATAACAAATTTTTCTCTTATGCTACCTTTTGGAATAACGATAGAGATATTTAAAGAACTTTTAAAACCACTTATGAAAGAGGAGATATCTTGGGAAAAGATGTGGATGCTTTTGGGGGCTGGAATAGTAGCTGCAATTTTAGTTTTTCTTGCAAACAAAAATGATTATAAGAAAACCTATGTAACTTCTTATAATGAGGCAGAGGCAACACGTATTAGTATAGCTGAACATATAAGAAAACTTCCAATGAGCTTTTTTAATTCGAAGGATTTATCAGAGCTTACAACAAATATGATGGGGGATTGTGCAACTACTGAGCATGTTCTTAGTCATATTATTCCTCAATTAATTTCTAATGGAATTTCTATATCAGTTATAACCATACTTCTTGGATTTTTTGATTGGAGATTAGCTTTAACTGTTTTTTGTACTGTACCAATAGCATTTTTCATTATATTGGGTAGTAAAAAAATACAAAATAAGTTAAGTGGAAAACAAATAGAGGCTAAACTTAGAGCTTCTGACCAAGTACAAGAGTACCTAGAAGGTATTAAAGTAATTAAAGCTTGTGGTTTGGATGGAGAGAAGTTTGAAAAATTAGATGACGCTCTTAAAAATATGAAAAAGATGGCCATTCAAATGGAATTTGGAACTGGAATATTTGTTACTGGAGCTCAAATAGTTGTACAAGCTGGTGTAGGACTTACTGTTTTTGTAGGAACTTATCTTTTAACAGGTGGGAAAATTGAATTAATTCCCTTACTTATGTTTTTCTTAATTGTTGTGAGAATATATGGTCCAGTACTTGTGGAATTAACACTCCTTCCAGAACTTTTATATCTAAGATTATCAACAAAAAGAATGAGAACTTTAATTAACACACCTATTATGGAAGGAAGTACAGATATTGAATTAAGAAATTATAACATTAATTTTGAAAATGTAACTTTCTCTTATAACGAAGTGAATTCTTTAGAAAAAGCAGTTATAAAAGATATTACAATGGCTATTCCAGCTGATGGTATAACAGCCTTAGTAGGCCCGTCAGGTTCTGGTAAAAGTACTATATCAAAATTAATAGCTAGATTTTGGGATGTAAATAAAGGGGCAATAAAAATAGGCGGAGTTGATGTAAAAAGCCTTGATCCTGAGCATTTGATGAGTTACATGTCTTTTGTATTTCAAGATGTGGTACTTTTTAATGATAGTATATATAACAATATAAAAATTGGTAATATGGATGCTACAAGAGAAGAGATTATGGAGGCTGCTAAAGCTGCTTGCTGTGATGAATTTGTAGCCAGCTTACCAAATGGCTATGATACTTTGCTTGGAGAAAATGGAAGCACTTTATCTGGAGGAGAAAGACAAAGAATATCTATAGCACGTGCATTACTTAAAAATGCACCAATTGTTCTTCTTGATGAGGCAACGGCTTCTTTAGATCCAGAAAATGAAGTTTTAATTCAGCAGGCTATTTCAAGATTAATAAAAGGAAAAACTGTTATTGTGATTGCACATAGACTAAGAACTGTAGTTGGAGCTGACAAAATAATAGTTTTAGATAATGGTAGAGTCGTTGAAGAAGGCACTCATAATACCCTAATAAAAAATAAAGGATTGTATGAAAAACTTTATAACATCCAAAAGGAAAGTTTAGGCTGGAGTGTATAAAGTAAATAGTAGCAGAGGATTTTTAATGAAATTCTCTGCTATTTTTCAGTAGATAAGTTTAACTTTTTAAGCTTCCTAAGAGAAATCTATTTCATTATAAAAAATCAATGCGCAATTAATCAATTAATCAATTGCGCAATTGCGTAATTGCGCAAAACATCAGAACATCAGAACATCAGAAATTAAAAGTAAGTTGATTAAGGAAGAATCCTCTAAAGTATGCAATTGCTGATTTTGAAAACAATACGAGTGAATTAATGTTATAATAAAATCTATTGAAATTATTTATAGAAATAGATGTAGAAAATATTAAGTAGAAGTTATAGTTTAAAAGAAGAAAGGTGATGAGAATGGAAGCAGTATTGGTTAAATCAGCAGGATTTATTTTTATTATTTTTATTGGGTACATGCTTAAGAGAAAAGGATTTTTTAAGAGAGATGATGGGATTTTTTTATCTAAGATAATTATGAATATAACTCTTCCAGCAGCTTTAATATCTGGAGCAAGTGGAATGAGTATAAATTCTTCAGCAATTATAATAATTTTGGTAGGGTTTTTAAGTAATTTATTTAATTTATATTTTTCTAAATTTACAAGTTATAAGAATTCTTCTATTGGAAAAGCAATTAATATGATTAATTGTACAGGCTATAATGTTGGTAATTTTGCTATTCCTTTTGCAGCAAGTTTTTTTGAACCCTTAGCTCTTGTTTATATGTGTATGTTTGATATAGGAAATTCCTTTATGGTTTTAGGCGGTTCTTATGCACTTGCAAAAAATGAAGTTGAAGGAAATGGGAGAATAAACTTTAAGAATCTATTCAAGGTTTTGTTTAAATCTTTTCCATTTGATATATATCTTCTTTTGCTTATTCTTTCAATTTTTAAAATAGTAATTCCAAAAGAAGTTATTTCTATAGCAGCCATGATTGGAAATGCTAATGGATTTCTTGCAATGCTTATGATTGGGATTATGTTAGAGATAAATATTACTAAACAGCAAGCTAAATCTGTTATGAAGATATTAGGAACTAGGTACATGGGAAATATTATAATAGCAGTATTAGTATATTTTTTAATACCACTTCCTATTTTGGCCAAACAAATGATTATTCTCATTTTATTTGCTCCCCTATCAACAATTTCAGCAGTTTATAGTAAAATGATAGATCCAGATAACCCAGCGCCAGCTCTATCTAATTCAATAAGTATTATAATTTCAATTTGCGTAATGACAGGTTTATTAGTGTTATTTACATAAAAATTAGTTTAAAAGCTACTATGAGGAGGTTTCTTCATAGTAGCTTTTAAAATTATCTAAAGAATTTTTATGGAGCCTATTGACATTAAAATATGAGTGTATTATTATAGTGGTACACTAGTAATATAGATAGGAGCTGTAACAGCTATGAAATTTAATGAAAGTACGCCGATTTATATGCAAATTATACAAAAAATTAAGGCTGATATAGTATCTGGAAGGCTTAAAGGGGGAGATAAAATGCCATCTGTCAGAGAATTCTCAGAGAATTTTAAAGTTAATCCAAATACCGTACAGAGAGTTTTTCAAGAACTTGAGAGGGAAGGAATAACATATTCTCAAAGAGGAATAGGAACATTTATTGTTGAGGGAGATGACATTTTGAAGGAACTTAAGGATACCCAGGCTCAAAGATACACAGAAAGATTTGTTGATGAAATGAAAGAACTTGGAATGAACAAAGAGGATATTTCTAAATATTTATTAAAGGTATTGGAGGAAAAATTAAATGAAAATTCTTGAAGTTAATGGAATAAGCAAAAAATATCTTACCAAAAAAGCTTTAAATGGAGTTGATTTAACTGTTGATAAAGGAAAAATAGTAGGTATTTTAGGACCAAATGGAAGTGGAAAAACCACATTTTTAAAGATAATAGCTGGTTTAACAAGACCTACTGATGGAAAAGTTCAAGTATGTAATACTGAGATAGGTTATAAAACAAAAGAGTTGATTGCGTATTTACCAGATAGCGATTTTTTATATCCTTGGATGAAAATTAGTGATGCAGAGAAGGTATATACATCATTTTTTAAGGATTTTAACTCAGAAAAGTTTTATGAACTATTAGATTTTATGAAATTAGAGCTAGATATGTCGGTAAAAGGACTTTCAAAAGGAATGAAGGAAAAGTTAGCATTAGCTTTAACCTTAGCTAGAGACGCTAAATTAATAGTGCTTGATGAACCTTTAAATGGAGTAGATCCAGTAGCTAGAGAACAAATCTTAAAGGCAATCTTAAAAGGCTTTAACTTTGAAAGTTCTATGATAATAACAAGCCATCTTATTAATGAGGTAGAGAGTTTATTAGATGAAGTTTACTTTCTTAAAGAAGGACAGGTTGAGCTTTATGGAAATGCAGAGGATTTAAGAATAGAAAGAGGTATAACCCTTGATGAACTTTATAGGGAGGTTTTTGCATGTTAATTAATTTATTAAAATATGAATTTATGAAAAAATGGAAAAGTATGAAGTATATTTTATTGGGGTATGCTCTTATTGAAGTAATATTATTAGTTACAAACAGAATATTACTCAGTAGAAATGGTAATGAAATGCTATTTGGTGATGGTAGTATAACAAGTGAAAAAGTCGGGTTTTTATTTCTTATATGTATAATATTTTATTTTTTATTTATTCTTCTTATAAGTATATATCCTTTTTTTGAAGGTGTAACAAGATATGAAAAAGAGCTTTCTGGTAAGCAAGCTCCTTTAGAGCTTATGATACCGGCACCTTCTTGGAAAAAGGTATTGTCGAAGTTAATATCAACTATAGTAGTAACTATTGGGTGTTCAATAATATCTCTTGCATCTGTAATGATGTTTATCTTAGTTATGAGTAATTTTGATAAAGTTGTATTAACTCAAATTTATAACTGGTTTAAAATCATACTTGATTATCCATTTTCTTTGCTATTTACAATTATTTTTGTGATTTTATCTTACGCAGCATTTTATTTGTTAATAAATTTTTGTACAGCTGTAGCGAAAGCTATCACTCATAAAAATAAGCTTTCAACCTTTATAAGTATTATAACATTTGGAGTGTTAGTAGCTATAATGACATACTTATCCATTGCAATTGAAAATTATCCAATAGTAACTTTTACATTTTTTAAAGGATTAGCAACAGGAATGGCAAGTAGCTTAAGTTCTATAATATTGGATATAGTTATATTAAGCTTCTTTTTTGCAGGAACATCTTATATTATGGAGAAAAGAATAGAATACTAATGAAAGAGCCTTTTGGTATAAAATAATTGGTGGGAATATAAGAACAAAAGAATTTAAAAATATATAGGGATGTGGAAATAGTTTTTCTAATTACTATTTCTATATCTCTATTTTTATTTTAAGGAAATGAAATAACGCATATTAACATTCGCTTTGATAAATTTTTTGTTATATAATAAATAAAAATATGTAATTGCTTGGGGGCGATATAATGTCAATTACAGTAGGAAAATTATTTGGAAATGGGGCTGTACTCTATCAAATGAAATTAATAGCAGGCAACAAGGGACTTAACAAATTAGTTGAGTGGGTACATATCGTAGAGGATGATGATGTAAGTAAATTTCTTCATGGAAATGAAGTTGTATTTACTGCGGGTATACTTAATAAAACAGAAGGTTGGCTTTTAAATTACACGAAAAAACTATATAACGTTGGAACTAGTGCCTTTGTTATAAATATTGGGCCCTATACTAAAGAGGTTCCAGAAGAGGTAATAAAATATTGTAATAGTGTAAACATGCCTCTTTATACTATTCCTTGGGAAACAAGGATGGTTGATATAACTAGGGATGTATGTTCTAGGATTATGCAAAGTGAGCAAGTGGAGATAAGTCTTGCGACAACTATTAAAAATATTATATTTCAAATTGGAGATTTAGAGACTCATATACTTCAAATGGAGAGGTATGGATATTTAAGGGATAGTAATTTCTGTTTTATTGTAATGTCTTTTGAAGGAGAAAAAGATGAAGAGTTTAATATGAATAGAATTAGAATGTATTCTGAAAGAATTGCTAGAAGTATTCATGAGCTTTATATATCTTTTCCCCATAATGATTGCTGGGTTTTGGTTTTAGTTAATTATAGTGACTACAATATAAATAGTTTTGTAACTAATTTCTTTAGTGAATGGGATATGCACTCCTGTAAGATTTATATGGGTGTAGGTGAAAACAAGGCAGGAATAAAGGTTCAGGCGGAAAATTTTAATAATGCTTTTACAGCTATGAATATGGCTAAGAAAAAAGGCAAAGAGATAATTTTTTATGATAAATTAGATATTTATAAAATTTTATTAAATACAAAGGATAAAAATATTCTAAAGTCATATTATGAGGAGACCTTAGGTAAATTAGAGAAATATGATAAGGAAAATAATACAGATTTAATGGAGTTTTTATATACATATTTAAAAAATAACGGAAGTCAAAGTCTTGTTGCTGAAAAACAATATATTCATAGAAATACAGTTAATAATCAGCTTAAAAAAATTGAAAAAATAACTGGATTTAATCCGTTAGAATTAGATGAGAAGTTAAGATTTTATTTAGGATTTTATATTAAAGATTTGATGTAGGTGTGCATATGCACAAAAAAATTTAGTCACCTATTCATTGTATTTAATTAAAACACAGGTATATAATATAAACATGTTAAAGATGAATAATAGAAATTTGATAAACAGCGACGGAGCTTGTTCAATAGAATAAGTTCCGTCTTTTTATTTAAGGGGAGCGTGTTATGATATGAATGGTGAGGAAATTAAAAGTACATTAAAGAAATATAATTTACAATCATGGAGCAAACAGGGAAATTTAAATCCAATATCCGTTGAAAAAGCTGATGGAATTTATTTTTGGGATTATGATGGAAATAGATATACAGATATGTCTTCTCAACTTGTTAATATGAATCTTGGATTTGGGAATAAAGCAATAGGAGATGCAATTAAGGAACAAGTAGACAAGTTTTGTTTTGTAGGTCCATCCTTTGGAGCAGAATCTCGTGCCAAGCTTGCAAAGAAAATAATTGAATTAATGCCTGATAATATGGGAAAAGTATTTTTTACAAATGCAGGTGCAGAATCTAATGAAAATGCTGTTAAAATAGCAAGAATGTTTACAGGTAAGTCTAAGGTATTTAGCCGTTATCGTAGTTATCATGGATCATCATTTGGGGCAGGAAACTTAACTGGTGAACCTAGAAGATATACTTTAGAACCTGGTATACCAGGGTTTGTTAAGTTTTTTGATCCGTATATTTATAGGGAAGCTATAGATTTTAAATCTGAAGAAGAGGCAACAAAATACTATTTAGCAAAATTAAGAGAGCAGATAGTATATGAAGGTCCAAACAGTGTTGCAGCTATAGTTTTAGAAACCATAACAGGTTCAAATGGTATAATAATTCCACCGAAGGGCTATTTACCAGGAGTTAGAGCTTTATGTGATGAGTTTGGTATTTTAATGATATGTGATGAAGTAATGACAGGATGGGGTAGAACAGGTAAGATGTTTGGATTTGAGAATTTTGGAGTAAAACCTGACATCGTAACTTTTGCAAAAGGTGTAACCTGTGGGTATGTTCAACTTGGGGGAGTAGCAGTAAGTAGTGAAATTGCAGCATATTTTGATGATAATTTATTATCTTGTGGCTTAACATACAGTGGACATCCTCTAGCTTGTGCAGCTGGACTTGCTTGTATTAATTATTATGAGGAAGAAAACATCTTAGATAATGTAAATAAGGTTGGGAAAGTACTTGGCGAAAAACTTGAAGAGATTAAGGAAAAACATCCATCTGTCGGGGATGTAAGATATATTGGGTTATTTTCAGCTGTGGAATTAGTTAAGGATAAAGAGACAAAAGAGGCATTAGTACCTTATGGAAAAGATCCAGAAGGAGTTATGGGAAAAATCTTAGGAATGCTTAAAGAAAGAAAGTTTATGACTTATACTCATGAAAATATGATACTTGTAGCACCACCATTAATTATTACAGAAGAGCAGCTAGTTGAAGAGTTAGCTAAATTAGATGAAGTGCTTGAGATTGTGGACAAAGAATTTATCTAGATGAGGTGAAAATAGTGGCATATGAATTTAGTTTACCAGGACGTACGATTATGGGAGATGGTGCACTTGAACAAAGTGAAAATATAATAAAATCCTTTGGAAAAAAGGCACTTATTGTATCAGGTAAAAATGTAACTAAGATGGGTACAGTTAAAATTATTACTGACTGTTTAGAGAAATGGGAAATAGATTATTTAATTTTTAATGAAATAACTGGTGAACCAACAGAGGTTATGATTGAAGCTGGAGTTAAGGCTTACAAAGAAGGCGAATGTGATTTCTGTATAGCAGTAGGAGGAGGAAGTCCTTTAGATAGTGGAAAAGCAATAGTAGCTATGACAAAACTTGAAGGAGAAATATCAGATTACATGGGACAAACTATGGAAGGAAAGTTTCCACCCTTAGTATTAATTCCTACTACAGCAGGAACAGGCTCTGAAGCTACAAAGTTTACAGTTATTACAGATTCAAAAAAAGATATAAAGATGTTATTAAAAGGAGAAGCACTGCTTCCTGATTTAGCAATTATTGATGCTAAGTTTTCACTTACAGCTCCAAAAGGAGTTACAGCAGCTACTGGTATGGATGCATTAACTCACGCAGTTGAAGCTTATACTTCAAGAAAAGCTAATCCATTAACAGATACTTTTGCCTTATCTTCAATTAAAAAAATATTTAAGTATTTGCCTCTTGTATATAAAAATGGAGAAGATAAAAAAGCAAGAGAAGAAATGGCAATAGCTGCTTATGAAGCAGGAGTGTGTATAAACAATTCCTCTGTAACCATAGTTCATGGAATGAGTAGACCTATAGGAGCTTTATTTCATGTACCACATGGTATTTCAAATGCAATGCTTATAAAGGAATGTTTAAGCTATGTTTTAGATGGTAGCTATGAGAGATTTGGTGAGATTGGAAGAGCAATCGGGGCAGCTGATGAAAGCAAAAGTGATAAGGAAGCTTCAGAAGCTTTTTTAGATAAACTCTCAGAGCTATGTAAGGTATGTGAAATACCTACATTAAAAGAATATGGTATAGATAAAGATGAGTTTAATAAATTTGTAGATAAGATGGCACAAGATGCAATGAACAGTGGAAGTCCATCAAATACAATAAAAGAAGTTTCAAAAGATGATTTATTAAAGATATACGAAAGATTATGGTAGAAATAATTTGCAATGGCGCAAAACTTAAGGTTTTGCGTCATTTTTTATATTTAGGGGAGGCGTAGTAAGTATGATTAATGAAATAGAAACTACATTTCAAGAAGAGTCAAATAATATAGAAATTAAAATAGAAAATTTAAGCATGATATATCAAGATAAAAATGGTGGAAAGCCGGTAACCGCTCTTAAGGATGTTAATCTAGAGGTTAAAGAAGGAGAATTTATTTCATTATTAGGACCATCAGGCTGCGGAAAAACAACATTGCTTAGAATCATAGCAGATTTATTACAACCTTCTATTGGAAATATCACAGTAAGAGGACAAAGTCCAAGAGATATAAGACTACAAAAGAAGTTTGGGGTAGTATTTCAAAATCCAGTTTTATATGATTGGAGAACAGTTAGAAGAAATGTATGTATGCCAATGGAGATTTTAGGTATGAAGAAGCAGGATCGTACAGCTAAGGTTTCAGAAATGCTTGATCTAGTAGGATTATCAAAGTTTGGGAAACATTATCCCTATGAGTTAAGTGGAGGTATGCAGCAAAGGGTTGGAATTGCAAGAGCTTTAGCAATTAATCCAGAAATTCTTCTTATGGATGAGCCATTTTCTGCTTTAGATGAATTTACTCGTGAAAAACTTCATGAAGATCTTTTGGATATCTGGAGTAAAACAAAAAAGACAGTAGTATTTGTAACTCATAATATTTCAGAAGCGGTTTTCCTATCTGATAGAGTTGTTGTTTTATCACCACATCCTGGACGTGTTTCAGCTGTAATAGATATAGATATTCCAAGACCAAGAAATATGGAATCAAAACAAACACAAAAATTCTATGACTATATAACTAAAATTAGAAACAGCTTTGAGGGGGTGTGATAATGCTAAGTAAGAAAGAAAAATACAAAGTCAATTTAGTGTGGACTATTGGAGTATTTTTAGTTTGGGAATTGATTGCTTTCTTTCTAGATAAAGTGATTAATGACCCTATGGCTGATGCGAAGTTACCTTATCCACATAGTATTATTGTATCTATTACTCAGAATTTTACCGATTTAGTTTCAGCAGCTGGACTTACTTTTTCAAGAGCTGTTTTAGGATTTGCACTAGGAGCTTTAATAGGTTTTGTGTTGGCAATTATTATGAGTTTATCAAAGATAGCAGAAAAGATAGCGTTGCCTTATTTGATAGTGTCACAAATGATACCAGTATTAGGACTTGCTCCTATAATATTCACTTTAGTTAAGGATATGAATACTTCAAGAATAGTAATAGCCGCTTATATAACGTTTTTCCCAGTTTCAGTTAATATGTTGAGTGGACTTAATAGTGTTGAGAGTGATAAGAAGGAACTACTATATTCATATGCAGCTAAGAAAAAAAGCATATATTACAAGCTTATGATTCCCTATAGTTTACCTTATCTATTTGCAGGATTAAAAATAGCAGCGCCAATGGCAATAACTGCATCAATATTAGTTGATATGTTAGGTTCAAGTGGCGGGATAGGTGTTAAACTTCTTTATTCATTATATTCTGGAACAAAAGATGTATTTTGGGCTTCAGTTGTAACTAGTGCGCTTATGGGTATTATGGGCTATTTTGTAGTGATTTTCTTTGAGAAGATATGTATGCCATGGAGAAAACAAACTACATAAGGGAAAGGAGAAGAAGTCATGAAAGAAAAAGTTAAAAATGTTTTATTGCCTTTAGGATTTGGAATATTAGTTATATTTATATGGCAAAAAGGACTTATACATGATGTTTTAGGTTTTAAGCCTTTTCAACTACCTATACCATCACAAATTATAGAGACTCTGCAAAAGAATTTTGATAAAGCTATAGCAGATACCATAGTAACAATTTCAGGAGCTTTAGTTGGACTAGCTTTAGGATGTCTTATTGGATTTTTAGTAGCTGTAATAGCTACACAATTTCCAAAGTGGGGATACACAGGACTTAGTATAATAGCAGCATTTAATGCAATACCAATAGTTGCACTATCTCCAATAATGAATCGCTGGTTTACTAGTGGATTTGCTCAAAAGGTAGGCGTAGTAACAGTAGTTTGTATGGCAGCTATGGCAATTAACGCTTATAGAGGGTTAAATGATTTAAAGCCTTTCTCTAAAGATTTATTGGAATCCTATGCTTCCTCAGAGAGGGTTATATTTTTTAAACTTCGATTACCTAATTGTTTGCCTAGTGTGTTAACTGCACTAAAAATAAATGTTGCAGCAGCAATAATGGCAGCAATGATAAGTGAATATTTTGCTGCATCTACTTCAGGTATTGGGTTTGGAGTAAAAGATAACTTAAGAAAAGGGATGATGGCAATGGGGTGGTCTTACATAGTTATGGCAGCCTTAGTAGGAATTGTTCTATATTTAATTGTTCTTTTGGTAGAACGCAGAGCTATAAAATGGCATGCTTCTCAAAGATAAATTATTTTATTTAAAAAGGGGGATATAAAAATGAAAAAGAAATTATTAACTCTATGTTTAAGCGTAGTAATGATGGGATTAACCCTTGTAAGCTGCGGGACTAAGGCACAAGATACAACAAAGACAGATGGAAGTTTAGATAAGGTAAAACTTCAACTAAAATGGCTTCCTCAATCACAATTTATGGGGTTTTATGTAGCCGCTGAGAAAGGTTATTACAAAGAAGAGGGAATAGATATTGAGCTTTTACCAGGTGGAAGTGATATTATACCAGAGCAAAATGTATATAACGGGGCAGCAGATATAGGAGTTACATGGGTATCAAGTTTAATGACCTATCAAGCTCAAGGATATGAGTTACAAGAAATAGCACAAGTATTCCAAAAATCAGGTTTATTATTAGCTTCTAAAAAATCTTCAGGAATTAATTCTCCAGCAGATTTAAAAGGTAAAAAAGTTGCTAACTGGTTTGGTGGTAATGAATATGAAGTTCTTGCATTATTAGAAAAATATAAATTAAATAAGGATTCAGACCTAAAGTTAGTTCAACAAGATTATACAATGGATCAATTAAAAGAAGGTTCAGTTGATGCAGCTTCTGCAATGACTTATAACGAATTTGGATTATTATTAGAAAGCGGCATTCCAGAAAGTGATTTAAATGTTATAAACATGAATGATGAAGGTGTTGCAATGCTTGAAGATTGTTTATTTGTAAACTCTGAATGGGCATCTAAGAATAAAGATGTGGTTACTCGCTTCTTAAAAGCTACTATTAAAGGATGGCAGGAAGCTGTTAAAAATCCAGAAGCAGCTGGAAAAATTGTTTATGATGTTGATAAATCAGTATCTTTAGAACATCAGGTGTATATGGCTAAAGAAGTAGCTAAACTTGCAGCTCCACAAGGTTTTGACTCAGCCAAAATAGGACAAATAGATATGGATGCAGTTAAACAAACAGCAAAATTCTTAAAACTTTATAATAAAGACTTAGCTAAAGATCCAGTAGTTGATAAAACAACATTTACTTCAGAATACTGGGATGAAGCAACTAAGTAATTAAACTTAAGTTCAGATGAGGGAATTCTCTCATCTGAACCATAAATATACAAGCTTAGTGCGACTTATCATCATCTAAATGGGTGATGTGTAAGTGGCAGTAATGGTATATAAATGAAAGGAGAATATGTATGGATTTAATTATAAAAAATGGAATGATTATAACATCAAGTGAGACATATGTAGCTGATATAGCTGTTAAGGATGGAAAGATAATAGCAATAGGTACAGATTTAGAGGAAAAAGGAGCAAAGGTTGTTGATGCTAAAGGAAAGATGATTTTACCTGGGGCTATAGATGTGCATACTCATTTGGCAATGCCTTTTGGAGGTACTGTTTCATCAGATAGTTATTTGGCAGGAACAAGAGCTGCAGCTTGTGGTGGAGTTACTACAGTTTTTGATTATCCAATGCAAAGAAAAGGCAGTGGTGTTTTAGAGACTGTAAAGGGAAGAAGAGAAATGGCTGATCCAGAAGTTTGTGTTGATTATGCCTTCCATTGCATTATAACAGATTTAAATGATGGGAAGATATTAGATGAATTTGAAGATGCAGTTAATTACGGTATAACAAGCTTTAAATGTTTTTTTGTATATAAAAAAGAAGGAATGATGGTAGACGATGCAACCTTCACTAAAATTTTATTAAAAGCTAAGGAAACGGGTGCCATAACAAATCTTCATGCAGAAAATCCAGATTTAATAGACTTAAATATTGAAAAGTTTTTAAAAGAAGGAAAAACCTCCCCTTGGTATCATTATTTAAGTAGACCTGAGTATGTTGAGGCAGAAGCAGATAAGAGAGCTGTTCATATAGCTAAATCCGTAGATGCCCCTCTTTATATAGTTCATATGGCAGATAAGGAAGGACTTGAAGCTGCTGTAGAAGCTAAAATGGAAGGTCATGACATATATATAGAAACTTGTCCTCAATATTTAGAATTTACTAGTGAAGTTTATAAAAGAGAAGATGGAAGAAACTTTGTATGTTCACCTCCGATTAAAGGACAAGAAAGTCAAGATGCACTTTGGAAAGCTATTAACACAGGAGCTATAGATACTGTAGCTACAGATCATTGTCCATTCCAAAGTTATGAAAAAGATTGGGGTAAAGATGACTTTACTAAGATTCCTAATGGATGTGCAGGGGTTGAAAACTTATATCCATACATGTTATCTAAAGCAAATGAAGGAAAGTTAAGTTTTAATAGAGTTGTGGAACTATGTTCAACTAATCCTGCTAAAATATTTGGATGTGCGCAGAAAGGTTCTATAACTGTTGGAAAGGATGCAGATATAGTTATATATGATCCAGAAAAAGAGTTCACAATTTCAGTAGATAACATGCATTCAGATTATGATCATACTATTTGGGAAGGTAAAAAACTTAAGGGATATCCAGTACAAACTTATGTACGTGGAGCTTTAGTATATGATAATGGTGATTTTGTTGGAACACCTGGACTTGGTAAGTTTGTTAAAAGAGTAGGACGTAAATAAAGATGTATTAGGAGGGGGCAATGAAATGAATAGTTTATTATATAAAGATATTTCACTTAGAGAGGATGTTGCAGGATGTTTACTTTGTCATGAGGCACCTTGCCGAAAAGCTTGCCCTCATTCAGTAGAAGTTGATAGTATTATTCTTTCTTTAAGATTTGAAAATAAGGCTGGAGCAGTAAACAAATTGCCTGATGTCCTGCCTTGTGATATGTGTGAATCTAAAGCTTGTAAAGATGCCTGTTTAAAAGGTAAGATTAACGATTCAGTTAATATAGATAGAATACTAAAAGGTATATCTAGTGAACAAAAGATAGAAGAAAAAGAGGTTGATTTATCAATAGATTTTTGTGGAGTTAAATGTGAAAATCCATTTTTCTTATCTTCTTCTGTAGTTGGTAGTAACTATGAGATGGTGGCTAAGGCTTTTGATATGGGATGGTCAGGAGTGGCTTTTAAAACTATAGGTATGTTTGTGCCTAAAGAGGTTTCTCCAAGGTTTACAGCCCTTACAAAAGAGAATCTACCTTTTGTAGGATTTAAAAATATTGAACAGATTTCTGATCACACATTAGAAGAAAATATTGAATTCTTAAAAAAATTAAAGAAAAACTACCCAACTAAAGTTATTGTTGCATCAATTATGGGACAAAACGAAGATGAATGGACTACCTTAGCTAAATTAATGACAGAGGCAGGAGCAGATATAATAGAATGTAATTTTTCATGTCCCCACATGACAAATAAAGGGGTAGGATCTGATGTTGGACAAGATCCAGATTTAGTAGATCTTTATACAAAGGCTACAAGAAAAGGAACTAATCTACCTATATTAGCTAAAATGACACCGAACATAGGCAATATGGAAGTTCCAGCAATAGCTGCAATGAAGGCAGGAGCTACAGGGATAGCAGCTATTAATACTATTAAAAGCATAATGAATTTAGATTTAGAAACCTTTGAATCGGAACCAAATGTAGAAGGTAAAACAAGTGTTGGTGGATATTCAGGCAAGGCAGTAAAACCTATAGCCCTTCGTTTTATTCATAGCATGAGTAGTTGTGAAGAGTTAAAAGATGCAGAGTTTAGTGGAATGGGTGGAATAGAAACCTGGAGAGATTCAGCAGAGTTTTTAGCATTAGGATGTAAAAATGTTCAGATTACAACTTCTGTAATGCAGTATGGATATAGAGTTATTGAGGATTTAATAAATGGGATGAAGTTATATTTAAGTTCACAAGGATACCATAGTATTTCTGAAATTGTAGGGAAAGCACTTCCTAAGATAGTTCCAGCAGATGAATTAGAAAGGGATAGTATCTGCTATCCAAGATTTAATAGAGAAAAATGTGTAAGTTGTGGTAGATGTTATTTATCCTGTTATGATGGTGGACATCAAGCAATAAAAATGGATGAAAAAAGTAAAAAGCCTATACTTATTGCAAATAAGTGTGTGGGATGTCAACTATGTGTAACTGTTTGTCCAGCTAGTGCTGTGGCACCAGGAAAAAGGGTTAATCAAAAAATATAAGGGGGATACTGAGATGTTAACTTGTAGTAAAGAAAGACTTGAAGACAAAATTAAAACTTTTAGTAAGTTTGGAGATACAGGAAAAGGAGGCATTACAAGATTATCTTTATCTAAGGAAGCTCTAGAGGCAAGAGAAGAGTTTTGCAAAAGATGCAGGGCGCTAGGAATGGAAATAAAAACTGATGATATGGCTAACATTTATGCAACTATACCTGGTGAAGAAGGACTTCCAGCTATAATGAGTGGTTCTCATATGGATTCAGTTAAGCAAGGAGGGAATTATGACGGTATATTAGGAGTACTTACGGCACTAGAAGCAGCAGAAACTATTGTTACTGAAAATATAAAACATAAACATCCAATTACGGTAGTAGTATGGACTAATGAAGAAGGTGCTCGCTTTGAACCTGCAATGATGTCCTCAGGAGTTATAACTGGCAAGTTTGATAAGGATATTATGTTAGCATCAAAAGATATTGAAGGAATTACATTTAAAGAAGCTTTAGAAGCTAGTGGTTACATGGGCGAAATAGAAAACAGAGCTACATTAGAGAAGTACAAGGCTTTAGTAGAACTACATGTAGAGCAAGGACCAGTACTTGAGGATGAAAAAATAGATATAGGAGTTGTAGAAGGGGTTTGCGGAATGATAAATTATGAATTTACATTTATAGGGCAAGCTGACCATGCAGGAACAACACCAATGAAGTATAGAAAAGATGCTTTATATGCAGCTGTAAAAACCATACAATATCTACATGATGAGCTTGATAAACTTGATAGCAAGTTAGTATATACAACTGGTAAAATATCAGCACATCCTAACATCCATACAGTTATTCCAGATTGTGTTAAGTTTACTTTAGATGCAAGACATCAAGATTCAGAGGTTATAAGTAAGGTTCTTGATATTATAAATGAAATTCCTAAGGTGGTTGAAAAGTGTGAAGCTAGTTATGAAAAGGCATGGTCACGTAATACAGTTCGCTTTAACCCTGAATTTATAGATTATGTAGAAAAAAATGCAAAAGAGTATGGTTATTCCACAAAAAAAATGTATAGTGGGCCAGGACATGATGCTCAATTTATAACAGAAATAATTCCAACAACCATGATTTTTGTACCAAGCGAAAATGGGCACAGTCATTGTGAAAAAGAGTTTACTCCACTTGAAAATTGCTTAAAAGGTGCTAATGTATTATTACAAACAATATTAGATATTGATAAAAACTAAATCGAAATAAATGGGATAGAGCTGTCGCACAAGTTGCAGACAGCTCTTTTTTATAAAGGAATGGAGGAACTAGTAATAGATCATTAAGGGAATTTAATAAAAGGATTAGACAGACTCTGAAAAGAGCGTCTAACAAATAGCAGTTTATATAGAGTTTAAATTTTTATAGTAAAGTTGTAATATGTAATGCAGATGTGCATAATAAATTTGATATGTTTTAAAGAAAGAGGGATATATTTATGGAAGTATTTATAGCAGTTTTAGTTTTACTTATAGGAATTTTGGCTTCCAATATTTTAAGTAGAATAATTACATTTATACCAGTACCTTTGATACAAATTATAATAGGAATTATTTTAAGTAGCTTACCTATGGGGATACATATGACTTTGGAACCAGAGCTATTTATGGTTCTATTTATAGCGCCACTTTTATATAATGATGGAAAAATGACATCAAAAGAAGAACTATGGGAAATAAGAAGTCCTATAATTTTAATGGCTCTTGGTTTAGTTTTAGTAACAGTTGTTGTGGTTGGATATGTAATAAGTTGGCTGATACCGGAAATGCCAATGTCAGCATGTTTTGCTTTAGCGGCTATATTATCTCCAACAGATGCTGTTGCTGTAAGCTCTTTATCTGAAAGAGTGAAGTTACCTAAATCAATAATGGCTCTTTTAGAAGGTGAAGCTCTTATGAATGATGCCTCTGGGCTAGTAGCGTTTAAATTTGCTATTGCAGCTACTGTTACAGGTGTATTTTCAATAACACATGCTACTACTAGTTTTTTTATAATTGCACTAGGTGGTTTATTTAGCGGTGTTTTAATATCTTTTTTAATTTCAAAATTAAGTTCAGTTATAAGAAGGGTAGGATTAGAGGATGTAACATTTCACATGCTTATTCAGCTTATAACACCTTTTATAATTTACCTAATTTCAGAGGAAATTGGAGTTTCGGGAATATTAGCGGTAGTATCGGGAGGAATAGTTTATAGCATAACAGCAGAAAATTCTGAACCTATAATATCAAAATTAAAATTTGTATCAAGAAGTACTTGGTCAGTTGTTCTATTTATAATAAATGGGCTTGTATTTTTAATATTGGGACTGCAGATACCAGATGCTATGTTTGTCATATTAAGAGACGATGCTGTCAGCAATTTGAAATTATCGATTTATATACTGGTTATTACAGCAACTTTGATATTATTAAGATTTTTATGGGTTTATGTTTTTTGGAAAGACAAACCTAATAAGGATAAAGAAGAGAAAAAGAACAGTAGATTATTTCACTCTCTACTTACATCACTTTCTGGAGTTAGGGGTGCTGTAACTCTTGCAGGGGCATTCTCAATACCATTTTATTTAAATAATGGTGCATCTTTTCCGCAGAGAGATTTAATCATCTTTATTGCGGCGGGGGTAATTCTTGTTACTATAATTATGGCAAGTGCAGTTTTACCAATCATAGCAAAAGAGGAAGATGAGGAGAAGGAGAAGAGTACATTTAATGAAAAAGCTTTTATAAAAGTTATCGACACTGCCATAGAGGCCATAAATGAAGAAACGAGTGATGATAACAAAGCAGCAGCAAAGTCGCTAATTTATGATTATAGAAGGATAAAGTCAGAAAATTTAAGTAATAAAGAGGAAATAAAATTAACAATACAAGATAGACGTATAGGAAAAGATATATTCAAAATTGGTATGGAGGCAGAATATATAGAATTAAAACGTTTATTAGAACATGCAGAATTTCCTTCAGAAATAATATCCATAGTCAAGGAAAGAATAAGAAAAATAGAGAGTTCTTTATCGAGGAACCCTTCACTTGGAGTATATGATAATATTAATTCCACGAAGAGAACATTAAAACGATTATTTAATAGAGATACAGAAGTAAATAATATAGATATGGAATGTATAAAAAAAATTAAAATTAAAACATCCAAGGCAGCTATAAAGGCAATAGAATCTCAAATAAATGAAGAAAATAGAAATGCCTCAATGTTTGTTATTGAATATTATAAAACTTTTATTAGAAGGCTTCTTATAAATGACAAAAAGGATAGTGAGAGTTTAAATAAACAAAAAACTGAATTACAGTTTAAGGCATTACAAATGGCTAGAAATAAAATACAAAACCTTCTTGAAAACAATAAAATCAATCGAGAAACTGCTAATAAATTAAGAAGTATACTTAATTACATGGAAGCTACAAATATAGGAGAAGAACTATTTTTAGAATAAATATACAGTTAGAAACTCACAGGATCTAGTTAGATTTGTGAGTTTTTACTTTTTATAGAAATAAATATTTATAAATAAAAATTATTAATTAGAATTGACTATTAAGTAAAAAGGTGCTAATATTTTTACAAGAACTAACGATAGGTAGGAAGAGGTGAGGATTTGTCTAAACAAAAAATACTTGATGCGGCCTTTGAATCATTTTCAAAAGGTCACTATAACAGTGTAAGTATTTCTGAAATATCACAAAAAGCAGGAATAAAAAAACCTTCTATCTATGCACATTTCGATAGTAAAGAAAGCTTATTTTTACAGGTGTTTGAAGATGAGTCTTCAAAGATTTACTCAAAGTTTTTAAATCTTATTAATGAGAATAGAGGGTGTGATACTAAAGTTATTCTTGAAAATATTTTAATAGAAAGTATTAATTACATTAGAGAGAATAAACCCATTGGAGGATTTTTAGCTTATTTGTTTTTTGTTACATCTTACGATTTACCAGAAAAAATTATTGATAGAATAGAAAAGTTCAAAAATTTAATGAATGATTTAATTTCTGAAATAATTCAAAATGGAATTAACAAAGAAGAATTAACAAAAGAGGAAATTGATGCTATAACATATTTCTATTATTGTCTCTTACGAGGAAATATACAAATGGAGTTAAATTCAGATATTTTTAATATGGATAAAGTTAATAAAAGTTGGAATTATTTTTGGGACGGTGTAAGAAATAAATTTTATGGCACATAAATAAAAGCTTAAGGGGGAAAAGAAAGTGGTTAGCAAGTTAAAATTAAAAGGCAAAATTTTATTAATGACAATATCTTTATTAGTAGTTTTAGGAGTTTCAGTTTTTGGAGTTGTATTTTCTCAAATAAAAAATCTAGTTGTAAATAATTTGAATACTAGCCTTAATAGCTATGTTAATTTGGCAGAGAGTATTTTAAACGAGAAGTACCCTGGTAATTGGAAAGTAGAAGGAGACAAGCTTTATAAAGGGAATACTATTATAAATAATAATACTGAATTTGTAGATATCGTTAAAGAAGCAACAAATTCACCAACTACAATATTTCTTGGAGATACTAGAGTTGCTACAAATGTTATAACAGATGGTAAAAGAGCTGTTGGAACAAAGGTATCCGAGGAAGTAGCAAATGAAGTTTTAACAAAAGAAAAAGAGTATATTGGATCAGCTAAAGTACTTGACTCTAAATATAGGGCAAAGTATGTACCAATAAAAGATAGCTCAAATAAGGTTATAGGAATATTATTCATAGGAATAGAGGAATCAAAGATAAATTCAGAAGTTAATGCTTTAATGTTAACAATAGGAATAATAACTTTTTCAATAGTAGGACTAGCTATCCTAATATCAATATTATTTACTAATTCTATAACAAAAAATATTAAAAAAATTGTATTTTCCTTAAATAAGATTTCAAATGGAGATCTTACGGAAGTTTGCAACATAGATGCAAAAGATGAAACAGGAGATATAGCAGAAAGCTTAAATAGCATGAATAAAAATATATTTTCATTAGTTAAAGAAATCAAAACAACATCAAATTATTTACAAGAAAAAGGAGAAAATTTAACTGCTGTATCAGAGGAAATGGCATCCTCTTCTGAAGAAGTAGCTATGGCTATACAAGGGGTAGCAAAAGGAACTGTAACTCAAGCAGAAGACCTAGTACAAGTATCCTTTGTACTTGAGAAATTTGGTAGCGAAGTTGAGGAAATTGTTAATGATATTTATGAAATAGATTCAAGTTCTAAATATATAAGTTCTATGGCAAATACAAGTAACGAAGATATGAGTCACTTATTTAAATCAGTTGAAAATATAAATACTACATTTAATGAATTCATGAATAAGATAAACCTGCTTGAAGGTAATATATTAAGAATTAATGATATAACAAATGCAATTAATAGTATAGCTGATAAAACTAATCTTTTAGCATTAAATGCAGCTATTGAAGCTGCTAGAGCTGGTGAAGCTGGAAAAGGATTTTCAGTTGTAGCAGATGAAATAAGAAAACTTGCAGAGCAATCAAAAAATTCTTCAATGAATATAAATAGTTTAATAAACAATATATCAAAAGATAGTGAGAACATTATTAACTCTGCTGATGGAATGAATTCTGAGCTTAGTAATCAGATAAACATAATAAATACTACTATGGATTCCTTTAAAAATATAATTCAGTCTGTTAATGGTATAATACCGATGATAGAGTCTGTAAATACCTCAGCAATATCAATAAAAAATGAAAAAGATTCGATAGTTAAAAACATAGAATCTTTAACAGCTATATCTGAGGAGGTTTCTGCATCGTCAGAAGAAATAGCTGCATCATCAGAAGAGATGAGTGCTTCTTCTCAAGAAGTTACAAGTACAGCTCAAGATTTAAGTGATATGACTATAAATATAAATAAATTAATAGACAAATTTAAAGTATAATTATAAAGACACATGTATAGTAGCCATAGTTGACTACAAGATATATGTGTCTTTAATATTTATATACTTTTAGTATTAAAAATTATTATTTTACTACTACTCCTACGCCGTTTGGAATTACAACAACCTCTGCATCTTTTCCTTTTATTTTATAAGCCATTTCTAAAGCTTCTTCAAATGTACTTGCATGTTTCATATGCATACTTTTAATCATATCTGGATCACACATATCAGTAACCATAATTACAGTATAGTTACATAAAATTCTTGCAAGTATTTGAAATTCCCATTGATCAGGAATGGTTTCATTTCGAGGAACAGTTAATACCTTGTCCAAAAGTTCTTGAGGATTTTTAGCTTGTGCAACATTATCATAAAAAGATTGTCCACCATGACCATCATTGCAGGCTGCTATCATAATAATTACTCCACCTTTTCTACAAGTAGCTTCAGCAGCTGTCATTCCTTTTACAGATTGGTATATATTTTGATCTAAAGGATATCCACCATTACTTGAAACTACAATGTCAGAAGGTATGCTTTTTACACTTGAAAGTTCCATTACAAACTTACAACCTTCTTCATGGGCTAGTTTACTATCTCCAGCAAAGGCATTTATAATATTTTTATCTTCATCTATAACAACATTTAATATAAATGCAAGGTTTGCTTTTTCAGCAGCGTAAAGCATGTCTTTATGAATAGGATTGTCCTCTATTATTCCAGTTCTAGCTTTACTGCTATTTATAAATTCAGAGCAATGATTAGCCATTATAGTTTTTGCGGAAGCTATTCCAGGTAATACGCTTTTTCTGCCTCCAGAAAATCCAGCAAAAAAGTGAGGTTCTATAAAACCTTCTGATATAAGTAACTCAGTCTCAATAGCTAATTTATTTAAATAAAGTTCCCCTCCAGAAGGGAGAGTTCCAACATTAACTAAGGTACTCTCATCTGTTGAGATATGATTTATTATTTCTTCATTTTCTGCAACTGTTTTGCCAAACTTATTAATCATCTCTTCTTTTGTAGTTGGTCTATGAAAACCTGTGGCTATAAGTATTTTTATATTGATACTCGGATTTACCTTTCTTATTCTTTTTAATAATATAGGCATGGTAATTTTACTTGGAACTGGTCTTGTATGATCACTTGTGATGATAACAATGTTATTTTTACCTTTTACTAGTTCTTCTAAAGAATTGCTGCCTACAGGGTTGTCAAGGGCTTTGTTTACGATTTCATCTTGAGAAATAGAAGCCCTGTAATTATTTGCTTTCGATTCTAAAATACCTTTTAAATTTTTATCCTCGATAGTTATTTTTAGTGTTTTATTAGAATAAGGGATATCAATTGTATTCATAAATTCTCCTCCTCTTAAAAATCATAGATAACCATATTTTAACACATATAATAAAATATAAAAAAGCCTTGCTAGTAGTACATAAGATTAGCAAGGCAGAGATTTTTAAATATATACTCATATAAAGGTATCTTAGAGTAGATTAAAGCTTAATAGCAAGTTAAAAAGAGATTTAAACTAATCTAGAGTTATAATGTCCTCCTCATTTACTCGTTGCATAGCTCCAAGAACTTTAAATATGCAGCCTACAATTGCTATGTTATATCCTTTACTTATGTTTAAGTTAGGGGTTGGAGTTAGAGGAGTATCTACTATGGCTTCTGATTCAACAATTTCAGCATATCTCCTATCCGCTACGTTGCCAAAAATAATATAAGCAATAAGTACTAGACTATTTGATAAAGCAACTAATCTATTTGGGCTAACAGCATTATTAGGTTCAGTTCCTTTTAATCTATTATATATAATTTGTTTATCTTCATGTGCTGAAAAAAGAAGAACTATATAAGCAAAAATAGCAATGTATGCTGCGGCAATCTCTTTATCTATTAATTCTAAATCAAGCTGTACATTACCAGTTTGACGTATAGAAGTGCCATTTATAGAGGAGTTATTTGTAGATCCATTATTTGCAGGGGAATTATATGAAGGCATATATCCATCTCCAAGAATTAATTTAACTACTACTAATATATTAATATATATTAGTAATGTGTACCTTTTTAAATATTAAGAAAAAAGACTTTGGTACTGAATATAGTAACAAAAGTCTTGATATTTAAAATTCTATTAATACTATAGCTTTATTATTTATTATGAATACGATAAATAATTAGGGTTATACATGAACAGAAAATATTTATAAGAATATCAGAAGCAGTGTCGTGTATTCCGCCTGTCAACATATCAGTTTTAAGTATAAGATCTCCAATGTATTCAAACATCTCCCACAATGTTTCTAAGGTAATGGAAAAGGTAAATGCAAAAATAGTCTTAAATGCAAAAAATCTTTCTTCGCTTATTTCTGCTTCTTTTCGTATAATTCCTTTAATTAAGTTCATACCAATTATAACAGCATAAGAACCAAATGCTCCATGCAATAATAAGTCCCACCACCAAAATTTTTCGTAAAAGTGTAAAATTTCACCCAAATATTGAGCTGAAAAATTAAATGTTAGGGCTATTAGTAGAAAGTTTTTAGGTAATTGAACTTTTTTGACTTTAGAAATAAAGCTAATTATAAATGGAATAGGAAGACAAAGAAAGGCTAATAAAGATAAAAACATATTCTCCCATTGTTTTTCTATAATATTGAATATACAAGTAATTAAAATAATAATTCCAAATAAAATAGCTAATTGTACAGAAGTTTTATCTTTTTTATTCTTCATAATTAATCCACCTCGTAGGTAAGTAGTTTAGTAAATAGTATCTCTTTAGTTAATATCTTTATAAACAGAAGAAAATATTCTCATTAACGAAAAAATAAACTGTTATTACATTGCCTCATATTGTAATAACAGTTTATTTATTATTTTATATATTTCTTTCCAATTATACACTCTAGTAATATTATCATTTAGAGGAAGTCTATTGTAATTCGTATCAATTAGTAGAACCTTGTAGCCAGCATTTGAAAGCTGAAGTGCATTATCATAGCTATCCTCAATAAATATGTCACAATTAAGTTGGTTAGCTGTTTCAACTTTATCTGGTGAACCTAAAACATAAAGACCATCATAAGCAATTTCATTTTTCTTAAGATAACCATGGGTTAACATAGTTAAGCTTTTATCTCTAGCAGTTACAAAATATATATTATTATATATATTAAGTTTATTTATTAGTTTGCGAGCATTTGGTAGAAGTTCTTGCTCAAGATGAATTTGAAATTTATGATTTTCATAAAATTCAGCATAAACACTTTCTTCTACACCTAAAACATTGGGAATTGAATATTCAGTAACTTGTTCTTTAGAAACATTGGTATTAAAATATTTATTAGAAAGATTTAACCAATAATACGCATCAGTTATTGTACCATCAATATCAATACAGATGTTTAAATTTTTCATTTAATCACTCTCCTTATGTGATTTATATTATCATTTGGAAGTTAAGGTTTTATTAAATATAGGTTAAATATATATAAGTAAGGATGGTAAAAGTATGCAGATTAATAGATTGTTAGAAATAGTGATGATTCTTTTACATAAAGAAAATATCACAGCAAAGGAACTAGCTGAACGGTTTGGAGTATCTACTAGAACTATTTATAGAGACATAGATGCACTTAGTTTAGCTAATATTCCTATATACACAAACAAGGGTAATAAAGGTGGAATTAGGATATTACCAGAGTTTACTCTTAATAAATCTATTTTTTCAGAAGATGAGCAATCAGAAATGTTAAATGCCTTGCATAATCTTAAGGCTGTTAAATATCCTGAAATTGATGGAGTTTTGACTAAACTAGGAGCTTTATTTAAAAATGCAAACAGCTATAACTGGTTGGAAGTTGATTTTTCTAGTTGGGGAAGTGGGGAAGAAGAAAAAAATAAGTTTAATAAAATTAAAACATCAATTTTAAGTCATAAGGTTATAAGTTTTAATTATATAAATTACGATGGAGAGGAAACTAAAAGGGAAGCGGAGCCTTATAAATTAATATTTAAAGGGCAAGCTTGGTATGTGGTTGGATTTTGTAGAATTAGAAATGCTAATAGAACCTTTAAAATCTCAAGAATAAGAGAACTAATCATAAGAGATGAAGTGTTTGATTTTGTAGATGGAGATGGAAGGTTTATAGATAGTTCCTCCTCAAAGAATAATATGATTAACCTTATACTTAGGTTTAATCGTAAAATAACCCATAGAGTTTATGACGAGTTTAAAATTGAAGATATAAATAATAAAAATGATGAATATATAGAAGTTAACACCTCATTTGCAGAGGGGGAGTGGGTATATGGATATATACTATCTTTTGGTGCAGATGTTGAGGTTATAGAACCAGAATATATAAGAGAAGAAATAAAAAATAGATTAAGTGATGCTGTAAGAAATTATTTATAAATTTATACTTATAAGTGCGTAATCGTTAAATATCCTTCTGCATAATCAGCTAATACAGCAGAAATTGCTTCAGCCACAGAGTGAAGACTTTCATTTCTTGCTGTAGGGTTAACATTGTTTAAATTATCTTAATAAAAGGAGTTTAAAGAGGATTGCGCCTCTAATAGGTAGAAGCGTTCCTCAGCTTCAATCTAATCCTTTTAAAAATTTAACAATATTTTTTATAAAAAGATGAATAATGAACAGGCAAAAAAAGTAGACTACCTATTGAATGTCTGCACTTCTGCTCTGTAGGCGTGCCTTTCAGCGCCAGTCTAATCCATTTTAAATTTAACAATATTTTTTATAAAAAGATGAATAACGAACAAGCAGAAAAAGTAGACTACCTATTGAATGTCTGAATGTCTGAATGTCTGAATGTCTGAATGTCTGAATGTCTGAATGTCTGAATGTCTGAATGTCTGAATGTCTGAATGTCTGAATGTCTGAATGTCTGAATGTCTGAATGTCTGAATGTCTGAATGTTTGGACCTAGGTCAATATTTTGGACACATTTTAATTCTTAAATTATCATCCTAAAAAGATCTTCTTTCATTTGCGGAGTGATATAACCGATAGAACCATGAATTCTTTTACGGTTATACCAGGATTCAATAAAAATAAATAAATCTAATTTTGCACTTTCATAATCATAATATTGAACATTGTTAACTTGTTCTTTCTTTAAAATGGAATGAAAAGACTCTATGCAGGCATTATCATAAGGACATGCTTTTCTACTATTTGAGGCTTTCATTCTATATTTTTTTAGTCTATTAATAAACTCTGTACTTGTGTATTGAACTCCAAGATCAGAGTGAAAAATAAGCGATTCAGTTGGCTTTTGGATTTTATATGCATTATCTAAAGCAGCTATTACTACAGAAGAATCCATAGTCTTTGAAAATGAGTAGCCAACTATCTTTCTCGTATACAAGTCCATAATAGAAGCTAAGTAGCACCATCCGTCCTTTAATGTATGAATGTAAGTTATATCCCCTACCCATTTCTCATTTAGTTTAGTAGTTTTAAAGTCCTGTTTTAGTAAATTTACCCGTTCTAACACTTTCTTACTAGACTTTACTGGTCTAAATTTTTTAACTACTATAGAACGAATATTTAACTCTTTCATTAATCTTTGAACTCGCTTAATACTTATATAAGAACCAGATTGTTCAAGAGACTTTTGTATTTTAGGAGCACCATATCTACATTTATTTTCGTTATAAATTTTAAGTATTTTTTCTTTCAATACTCTGTTTTCCGATTCCCTCTGGGACGGAGTATGGTGATAAGATTGGTAGTAAGTACTCTTAGGCATATTCAGCAATTTACACATAAGCCTTACTGGATAAATTCCATGATTATCATCAATAAATTTAATTACAGCTCTTGATCCTTTGAGAATATGGCGATAGCTTTTTTGGCTAAAGCCCGCCTTTGGTGTAATATTTCAAGTTCCATTTTAATTCGTTCATTTTCTTTCTTTAATTTTGCGACCTCTTTAGAGTTTTCTTTGTTCTTCTCTTCAGTGGCTTTACTCTTTTTAGCTATAACAGGCTTTTGGGATATTTTCTGCTTAACTTGAGCACTATTAGTCCAGTTATTTAGAGTAGCTTTTGATACGCCATATTCTTCACATATATCTTTAATTGGTTTTCCAGTATTATAAACTTCCACTACCATTTTCTTAAAATCTTCTGTATAAGTCTTTCTTCTCACTTGGACACACCTCTCTTAACTTTAATTATAAATAATTATTAAAATGTGTCCATAAAACTATACTAGCACCACCTTTATTCGGTAGGCGCGTCTTTCAGCACCAGTCTAATCCTACTATGTTGAATGAAAAGGAATCTAATGGAGAATTCCTGCGGAATCTCCTACAGGGCAAAGGGGCACCTCTATTCGATAGGCGTGTTTTCAGCGCCAGTCTAATCCTTCTAACCTCTATTCAGTAGAAGTGCTCCTAATCTTCAATCCAATCCTTTTAGTATAATAAAAAAGGAATTTTATGAAGCTTTTGAAAAGAAAAGCTTCTACATAATATAGGTGTACCGCCGTCTAAGGCTTTATATAGATTCTAAAGTGAGTGTAAAAGAAATTTATAAGAAGTATTAACGTGTATACGTACATTATTTGCAGGTGGTGATTATCTACCTGTTTTTTGTTGTGTAGAAATTTTTTATTGACAGGAAAAGGATATTAATGATATCATGTGACCGTGAAGAATAAATTGGTCATAGGGTGGTGGTTGTATGGCGAAGGCTTTTACAGATGAGGAAAAAGATATAATAAAAAATAAACTTAAGTTAGCTGCACGGGAATGTGCTTCAAAATATGGAATGAAAAAAACTACTGTAGATGAATTAGCAAAAGAGGTGGGAATATCTAAAGGTGCATTTTATATTTTTTATGACAGTAAAGAACTATTGTTTTTTGAAATGATGGAGGATTTGCATGAAGAAATTTATACAAATGCTGCAAGAGCTCTTATTGAGAGTGAGGGAGAAGCAGAAAGTGATAGATTGGCAAAGGCTTTTATGACAGCTCTTAAAAGTATGGCTGAAAATAATCTTATGTATTTCTTAGAAAATGAAATAGAGTTTTTACTTAGAAAAATCCCTAAAGAAGTTAAAGAAAAACACTACCATAGTGATGATTTTCATATAAAAGAACTTATGGAGCTTACTAATTTTAACTTTTCTGTTTCTTATGAAGTGGCTTCTGCTGTAGTAAGGGCCCTAATATTAACAGCTTCTAAGAGAAAAGAAATAGGGGATGATTTTGATGAAGTTATTTGGATTTTAGTAAAAGGTGCATGCGAGAATATGATAAAAAGATAGCAAGGTACCCCAAATAATATGCTTAGAAAATAAAACATAATAAGAAAGGAGGATTATATGAAACCAATTGTTGAATTTAAAAATGTATCCAAGATTTATGAGGTTGGTAATAAAAAATTAATGGCGGCTGACAACGTTAATTTTACTATTGATGAGGGGGAATTTGTTGTAATACTTGGACCAAGTGGAGCAGGTAAATCAACTATACTAAATTTACTTGGAGGAATGGATTACGTAACTAGTGGAGAAATTATAGTAAATGGTGAAAATATAGAAGGTTATTCTGATAATGAACTAACAGAGTTTAGAGGTGAAAATGTTGGATTTGTATTTCAGTTTTATAATCTAATACCAACATTAACTACATTAGAAAATGTGTCACTTATAAAAGAAGTTGTAAAGAACCCTTTAGATGGAAAAGAAATATTGGAGTCAATAGGACTTATAGATCACGTGAATAAATTTCCATCTCAATTATCAGGAGGGGAGCAGCAAAGAGTATCAATAGCTAGAGCCTTATGTAAGAATCCAACAATGTTATTATGTGATGAGCCAACAGGTGCATTAGATTCTGAGACGGGAGTTATGATTTTATCTTTACTTCAAAAAATGTGTAGAGAAAATAAAAAGACGGTTATAATAGTAACTCACAATGGAATTCTTGCTGAGGCTGCGGATAAAGTCATAAGGGTTAAAAATGGGAAAATACAAGAAATTATTATTAACACCTCACCTAAAAAAATAAGTGAGGTGAATTGGTAATGTTATTTCGTAAAATGCTTAGGGATATGAAGCAGCATAAAACACAGTTTATTTCTATTTTTCTAATGGCTTTCTTAGGCGTTTATATCTATAGTGGTGTAGGTGGGGATTGGCATGGATTAAAAAAGATAGCAGATAAATATTACACAGATACTAATTTATCTGATATTTGGATTTACAGCAAAGGATTTTCTAAAGAAGATATAGAGAAAATTGAAAAACTAGTAGATGTTAAAGAGGCTCAAGGTAGGATGAGCATTGAAGGGATAGGAGATTTTGATAATAATCCAAGTTTAAAACTTAATTTTTTAGATGAAGATAAAATATCTAAAAGTTTTCTTGTTGAAGGTGAAGAATTCTCAGTAGATAAAAATGGTATTTGGTTAGATTATAGTTTTGCTAAGGAAAAAAAATTAAAGATTGGAGATGAAATAAAGGTTAGTTATTATGGAGCCTCCATAACTGAAAAGATTAAGGGTACTATATATAATCCAGAGTATGTTTATTTTACAAAAGCTAATGACATGATACCAAATCATAATAACTATGGTTTTGCATATCTATCATATAAATCACTACCAGCTGGATTTAATATTGTATATACAGATTTATTGGTTACTAGTGAGAATAAGAATTATTCCGTACTTGAGGATGAGATAGATAAAACATTAAATGGGAAATATAGTGTTATTATATCAAGAGAGGATTTTCCGAGTTTTACTATGTTTGATGAGGAGATTCAACAACACAAAGCCATGGGACAGGTATTCCCAATAGTTTTTTTAGGAATAGCAGTTTTAACTATTGTGACCACAATGTCAAGATTGGTGAATTCTCAGAGAACACAAATAGGAACTCTAAAAGCTCTGGGTTTTAAAAGAAGACAGATCCTTTTTCATTATATTTCTTATGGATTTTGGGTACCTCTTTTAGGTGCAGCCTTAGGAGCAATATTAGGGCCAATAAGCTTACCGTTTCTTTTTTATAAATCTCTAAAAACCACTTATACACTTCCAGAATGGAAGCCAGGAATATCCTTGAGTTTTGGAGTGGTAGCTTTGATTACAGTGATTTTATGTGTTATAGCAACTTATTTAACCTGTATGAATGTATTAAAGGATACTCCTTCAGAAACTTTAAGACCTAAGTCACCTAAAATTATGAAGCAAAATATTATAAGCAAGACTAAAATATGGAATAAACTCGGTTTTAATGCCCAGTGGAACTTTAGAGATATATCTAGAAGTAAAATAAGGTCTATAATGGGTATAGTTGGAGTAATGGGATGTATGGCGTTATTAGTTTGTGCATTTGGGCTACAAAACAGCTTAGACGATATGAGTAATTGGCAGTATAGGGATATATATAGATTTGATAGTAAATTGGAGCTTGAAGAAAATATAAACGAACAAGAACTAAAAAATATAATTGATAATACAAATGGAGAAGTCTTAATGGAGGGAGCTATTGAGGTTAAAGTAAATGGAGCGAAAAAGAGTGGAACCATGCTTGTAACTGATGATACAACTCTTATAAAATATACGGATAAAAGTAGAAGGTTTATAGATTTACCTAAAAATGGGATATCAATAAGTTATAAACTTGCAAACTTACTTGGCATAAAAATTGGAGATAAAGTTGAGTGGCATATTTATGGAGAAGATAAGTGGGTATATTCCAAAGTAAGTGAAATTTATAGAGTTCCTATATCACAAGGGGTAGTAATATCTAAGGATGATTACGATAAACTTGGATATGATTATAAGGCAACCTCAGTTATAACTTCAGAAAAAGTTAGTGAGGACTTAAAAGGAGTAAATTCGAAGTGGACAAGAGAGCAGCTTATAGAAAGTTATGATACTTTAAGCGAAGCAATGAACACATTAGTTTATATATGCATTTTTGCAGCGGCCCTTCTAGCAATAGTTGTTTTATATAATTTGGGGGTTATATCTTTTGTAGAGAGGGAAAGGGAACTTGCAACTCTTAAGGTTATAGGTTTTAAAAGAATAAAAATAGCCAAATTACTATTGACTCAAACTCTAATTTTAACTATTTTAGGTATGATAATAGGAGCACCTATAGGAAAGGCGCTTATTGAATATATGTGTTCTTTTTTAGGAGATGATTTTGATATGATGGTAGTTATAAATCCATCAAGTATTATTTATAGTATTATTATAGCCTTAGGGCTTTCAATAATTGTAAATCTAATGTTTTCAAGAAAAATAAAAGATATCGATATGGTAAGCTCACTTAAGGGTGTAGAGTAAGTTCTATTGAAATTCTTTTGGAACACGTAAATAGCTTAACTATTCATAAAAAATAAGAAGAACAATTCAGCGCTTGTGAGAATTAAATTAACTTAATATAAGTAGATGGACTTTTTCTCACAGGCGTTTACAAAAGGTAGAGTGAAAAATAATATTTATAGTAGTTACAAAATTCTTTTACGAATTTAATTAATGGACATATAGGAAGAAATTTGTCAATAAAAAATAAGTATTTTCTTATTTTGAAAAGGTTAACAATTCACATCTAAAATCAATTAAACTATAAACCATGTAATAATAAATTGAATTTAGAGGTAGGAATAATGGGAGTTTATAAATTAACCATAAATTTATTGAAATCAGATTTAAAGCAATGTATTTTCTATTGTTTATCTATAGCTTTTTCTGTTGGAATTATTTTTAATGCATTTAATATAGTGACAAATGAAAGTTTTGTTGCATTAGGAAAAAACGAAGCAGAAGTATCATCCACCATAATATTTTCAATAATATCAATAGTAATTTTATTTACTTTTTTCGCAAATTCTTATTTTATTATGAGTAAAAGTAAAGAAATTGCCACATCTATTTTAAGTGGAGCTAATTATTATAAAATATCAGCATTACTGTTTTTCCAAAACTTTATTATTATAGGACTTGGAAGTATATTAGGTTATATTTTAGGAATAATTATTAGTCCTTTATTTTTATACATTATGTTTAGAGGGCTTGGCATAAGCGGAAGTATTTTAGATTTATCTACTGAAGGTATCTGGGGAACATTTGCAGTTATAATGGTACAATTTTTTTGTGTAAGTTATGGAGACTTTATGTATGTTTCAAGTAAAGAAATTACTGAATTAATGAAGGAAAATAGACAAGTATATAAGCCTGACGATAGGATAGTAAAAACCCCTAAAATTGTATACTTAATTATCTACTTAATACCTATAGTAACAATAGTTATAAATCCTAAAAAGTTAGATCCATCTGCTTTAATTTTTATAAATATAGTACTTTCAATATATGGAACTCAGGGAGTAATTAGATATTTTTTGCCAGATACAATATTAAAGCTTAAAAAGAATAAATACATAAATGATAAAGTAAAGTTAATATCCTTTAGTAATCTACATTATTCTTTGAGAAAATTAGATTTTTTAGTTGTGATACTTTCTGTTTCTACAATTACTCTTATAGCTTTATCTGGATTATATAGTCATTCGTCTAGTATTAAAATAGTAAGTATATGCTCCTATATTACTATTATTATTTTAATGGCAATAACTATTTTGTACAAGCTGATGATTGAAGTAAGTAATAGAAGATATGCATTTAAGCAATTAAGATTGATAGGATATACTATAAGTCAAATAAAAAAAGTTATATTTCATGAAGTAAAAATATTTTATTACATGGTAATAGGTATTCCATTATTTCATATAGTTATTTACTTAATATTATTTAGGAATATAGGAATCATATCTACGACTTTATCTTTAGCATTTTTGGGAGTTTATCTAGTAACCTTTTTAATTATAGGAATAATATCGTATTTTGTGTATAGAAGGTTAATAACAAGTTATTTATAGGAGGCAGTTATAATGAAAAAAATAATAGAGGCTAAAAATATTATAAAAGTATACGGGGACAAAGCAAAAGTTAAAGCATTAAATGGAGTTAGTTTAACTGTCAATGAAAGTGATTTTGTATGCATTATGGGACCCTCTGGAACAGGTAAATCTACATTTCTAAACATATTAGCTACTATTGACAGACCTAATGGTGGAGAGGTAAAAATAAATGATAAAAATGTTACTATTATGTCAGAAAAAGAAATAAGCAGGTTAAGATATGAAAATATAGGGTTTGTGTTTCAAGAATTTAATCTAATAGATTCACTTACAATAAGAGAGAATATAGGGGTTCCCTTGGTGCTAGCTAATAAAGATAAGGAATATATAAATAAAAAAGTTGAAGCTATTTCTAAAGATCTTAATATACATAACCTTTTAGAGAAGTTTCCATCAGAGTGCTCTGGTGGACAAAAACAAAGAGCTGCTATTTGCAGGGCGTTAGTTACAAATCCTAAAATGATAGTTGCAGATGAACCTACAGGAAGCTTGGATACCAAAAGCTCTCATGAATTACTTAAAATTTTGCAAGAAAGAAATGAAAAAGATGGAATTGCAATTCTTATGGTTACCCACGATTCTATGATAGCAAGTTACTCTAAAAAATTAGTTTTCTTAAGAGATGGAAAGATTGATGAAGAGATTGAAAGAAAATCCTTAACCCAAAAGGAATTTTTCTATAAAATTGTTGATACTACGTCTAGAGAATCACAGTCATTATTTGAAGCATTTTAACAAATATCCCTTAGTTTAAAGTATAATTAAAAGCTAAGGGATATTTTTATTTAATTCATGATAGAATAGGTAAAAAGATTATTTTAGATAAATTATTATAAAGGAGCTTAATTATAATGAAGAAAGCTTTAATAGATTTTTGCAAATCGATAGATATAGAATGTGTTGGAATAGCTCCACCAGGACCATATTATGACTTTAAAGAAAGATGGGAAAAACAGATAGAAAGAGGGTATTTAACTGGCTTTGAAGAAATGGATATAGAAAAAAGGGTAGATCCAAGACTAACCTTAGAAACAGTAAAATCTGTTATAGTATGTCTATTTCCATATTATAGTGGGGAAAGTGCGGAAGGTAATATTTCTAAATATTCTTATGGGTTAGATTATCACATAGTAGCTAAAGATAAGCTTAAAAAAATAGGAGAATTTTTAAGTGAAAATATAGAGGGTTTTCATTATAAAGAGTTTGCGGATATTGGGCCTTTAAGCGATAGATATTTAGCTCATAAGGCAGGCTTGGGGTTTTGGGGAATAAACAATCATATAATAACAGATAAGTATGGAAGTTATGTATTTATTGGTTACATATTAAATAATTATCCTTTCGAAGCTGATAAACCTATAGAAAAAACTTGTGTTCAATGCTTAAGATGTATGAAGGCTTGCCCTGGACAATGTATTCAGGGAGATTTCACAATAAACCCACTCAAATGCAAGTCATATTTAACTCAAAAAAAAGAAGAGATCACTAAAGAAGAAGAAGAAATTATAAAAGAAACACCATTGATATGGGGATGTGACGTATGTCAAAATGTATGCCCTCATAATAAAGGAATTGAGGAAACTATATTAGAAGAGTTTAGGATGGATTTAAAATATAAGATAGATTGTGAAGAAATAAGCAAAATTTCTAACAAAGAGTTTACAAGAAGATATAAACATAAAGCCTTTGGCTGGAGAGGGAGGAAAATACTAGAAAGAAATTGTGAAATAATTAATAAAGATCACAACAAAATATAAAACACTCTGATATAAAATCAGAGTGTTTCTTAATTTGGATTTGTATTTCTAATTAATACCCCTATTAATTAAATTAATTATTTTGCGGCTTTTGCAGCTTCAACAAGAGCTGAAACATAACCTTTAGTATCAACTAATGTAGCACCACTTACTGTATCAACCATCTTTTCAGTGCTAGTATCTTTTAATACTTTTTCTAAATCAGCAACAGTTTTACCAGTTACATACTTTTCTATAGCTGCTAAGGATTCATCAACTGGAGTTGTAGATTTAGCTGCTTCTTTCATATGTTCACTGTAATATTTAGCATTAGCTTTCTTTGATGCTAAAACATTTTTTGGATCAGCATAACCTTTAGCAAAATCTTTATCTGAGTTAGGTACGCCTGTTGCTACATCTGTGCTCATGAATTGATAATCATCTAAATAAGCTCCAACGATTGTATCACCAGATACTGTAGCTACTGCAATTGTGAAACATTTAGTTCCGTGAGCAGCATATTCAACTTTACCCATTTTTATGTTGCTTGTATCAACTGGAGAAGTTGATGCAGGTTCTGTTTTGCTTCCGCATCCAGCTAGTCCTAAAACAAGACCTAATGATAATACGATTCCTAAAAATTTTTTCATAGTAGTTTGTCCCCCTCTAAATTGGTATTACGTTTTCATTTATATATTACAGTGTCGTTATTTTTTTGTCAATAAGAATGTTAATAAAATTGAAACAAATTTAACAAATATTCAAAACTATCACTTTAACAGAAATATAATTAAGCTTATAATAAAAAAGTAATAACTTACTAAATACTTTAATAATAAGGGGAGCAATATATGTATAAGTATAATGATTACCATCTACACTCAAAATTTTCTTTTGACTCTAAAGAGGATATTAAAAATATAATTTTAAAAGCAAAAGAGAAACATATTAAAGAAATATGTCTAACAGAACATTTCAGTATGATAGAAGGCAATGTTAGTTATGGATTCCTAGACTTTGAGGGATATGAGCAAGAGATTTCAAGGTATAATTCAATAAATAATGATATAAATATTAAACTTGGCTTAGAAATAGGAGAAGGACATTTAAGAATTAAAGAGATAGATGATTATTTAAAAGGAAAACCTATAGATTTTATAATAGGTTCCCTTCATAGAATAGATAATATAGGTGTAATTAGCCATATAGAAGAAAAAGATATTGATGAAGTATACAAAAACTACTTTTTAGAAATGTATGAACTTGCAGATACAAGCGAATATGATGTGTTGGGACATATGGACTTAGTTCAACGATATGCTTGGAATAAATATTCGAAATATAATTATTTAGATTATTTAGATCTAATAGATAATTTATTAAAAAAAGTTATAGAAAAAGGAAAAGGTATTGAAATTAACACATCTATACTAAAAACACGCAATGATTTCATGCCTAAACTAGATATAGTTAAAAGATATAAAGAATTAGGTGGAGAAATAATAACTGTTGGATCAGATGCACATAGCGCTGATAGAGTAGGGGAAGGGATAGAGTACGTATATGAGTTTCTTAAGGAAATAAATTTTAACTATATAGCTACCTATGATAAAAGAAAAGTAACACCTATACCACTGTAGAATCTATTTTTTTACTAGCTTCATTAGAATCATCTAACAAAATAGAGTGTATACTAATAAATGTTTAAAACTCCCTATTTATTTATTGGAATCAGAAGGGTCAGGTGGTATAATTTACATAAAAAGCAAGTGAGGAAGTCAAAATGAAAAAAATAAAATCTATACATATTAAACTAGCAATGATAACAGTATTATTTATTTGGACAATAGCTTCATTAGTTATCGTTTTTAAAAATATAGTTGGAGATTTTACTATAGGGTTAGTAGTAGGAAACATTTTTCTATTAGTGATTGTATATTTGTATCTATTAGTAGACTCCATATTAAAATTAATAAAGTTAGATTCCAAAAATATAAAAGATAGGGGATTTAAGTTTATAGTATTTTTTATCCTAATAGTTATTTTGGATTTTATCCTATATTATTTTACTAAAGCCGAGGGTTTAAGATTAAGTACAAGCATACCGGTGTCAATTATATTTTCATTAGGAATTTCTCTTTTTGACTTACCTTTTATAACTAAAATTAAGGAAGATGATAAGGATGAATAATAATATTTTAATAATTGAAGATGATGTAGCTATAAGTGATATGGTAAAAAATTATCTAATAAAAGATGGTTTTAGTGTTACAACTGCTTTTGATGGAGAAGAAGGAGTTGTAAAATTTCTTAATGATGATTTTGATTTAATAATATTAGACCTAATGCTACCTAAACTAGATGGACTTGATACTATGAAAATAATAAGGAATAAAAGTTCAGTTCCTATATTAATAATGTCAGCTAAAGGTAGTGATGTGGAGAAGGCTGTAGGACTAGAGCTTGGAGCAGATGATTATATAGCTAAACCTTTTTCAATGATAGAAATATCAGCAAGAATAAAGGCTGCCATTAGAAGAGCTACTAAATATTCCACTAACAAAGAAGATAATATAATAAAAATCAAAGATATAACTATAGATTTAGATAGCTTTTTGGTTAATAAAAAGGGGCAAAATATTCAACTTACATCAAAAGAATTTGATATATTAAAGTTATTTGTAAAGAATCCTAATAGAGTTTTCACAAAAGCTCAAATTTACAGTTTTGCATGGAAAGAAGAATATTATGGAGATGAAAATGTTATAAATGTACATATGAGAAGACTTAGAGAGAAGATTGAAGATGATCCTTCAAAGCCTGAATATATAAAAACCTTGTGGGGAATTGGGTATAAGTTGGAGGTAAACTAATTTGCTTATTATTTTATGGATTGTAATAGCTATATTAATATGTATTATCTTGTATCAGTATTTTTCGCAAAAAGCTAGAAATGAAAACTTAGTATATATAAAGGGAAAATTAAAACAAATATTAAATGATAATAACGAAGAGAAGGTACTGGTTGTAACTGATGATAAGGTTTTAAAAGATCTATTATTAGAAATCAATAATCTTTTAGAAAACAATCAAAAGATTTTAGCTGAATATAGAAAAAAAGAAGATTCTATGAGAAAAATGCTTTCAAATATTTCTCATGATTTAAAAACCCCTCTTACTGTAGTTTTAGGTTATATAGAGACTATAAATTTAGATAAAGATATGCACAATGATGAGAAAGAAGTACTTTTAGAGAAAGTGCATGACAAAACTATTGAGGTAATTGATTTAATAAATAAGTTTTTTGATTTAGCTAAATTAGAATCAGGGGATAAGGATATTTCTCTGACTAGGATAAATATAAATGAGGTATGCAGAAGAAATATACTGAATTTTTATGATATATTAAATTCTAAAGGATTTGAGGTAGATATTAATATTCCAGAAAAAGATTTATATGTGTTTGGAAATGAAGAAGCACTTGATAGAATCTTAAATAATTTACTTTCGAATGCTGTTAAATATGGAACAGATGGCAATTTTATAGGATTAAGTATAGAAGAAAATGAGAAATCTATTTATATACATGTAATAGATAAAGGAAGAGGAATAGAAGAAGATAAAGTAGATAGAGTTTTTGAAAGAATGTATACACTTGAGGATTCGAGAAATAGGGTTTTTCAAGGCAGTGGCCTAGGTCTTACAATAACCAAGAGACTAGTTGAAAAAATGAATGGTGAAATATTTTTAAAAAGTACACCTAATAAAACAACCACATTTACAGTAAAGTTAAAAAGAATAGACTATTAAATGAAACCAAGATGTATGAAATTATAGCATCTTGGTTTTTAAACTTAAGTATTTTGTAAGATTTGATTAATAAAAAAGAGAAGTTGAAGATTTAGAATAAACTTAGAGATAAGGTAATAAAAGGAGTGAGAGCATTGAAATATATATTAAAAACTACAAACTTAACAAAAACATTTAAGGATAAAAATGTTGTTTCAAATGTTAATATGAACATTAAAAAAGGTGAGATATATGGATTTCTAGGGCCAAATGGAGCAGGAAAAACTACAATAATGAAACTTATTACTAACTTAGTTAAACCAACTGAGGGAGAAATAGAAATATTTGGAGAAAAGCTCACAAACACATCATATGAAGTGTTAAAAAGAATGGGAACTATAATTGAGTACCCGGTATTTTATGACAAAGTAACTGGAAGAGATAATCTTGAACTTCATTGTGAGTACATGGGATACCATAATAAAGAAGCTATTGATAAAGCATTAGATTTAGTAGATTTAAAAGACATTGAAAATAAAGCTGTTAAAGATTATTCTTTAGGAATGAAACAGAGATTAGGAATAGCGAGAGCTATATTAACTAAACCAGAGTTATTAATATTAGATGAACCTATTAATGGACTTGACCCTATTGGCATAAAGGATATGAGAAATCTGCTTAGAATGTTAAATAAGGAGTATGGAATGACTATTTTAATTTCAAGCCATATCTTAAGTGAAATCGAACAAATAGCAGACACTATTGCAGTAATAAATAATGGCAGATTGGTTGAAGAAGTTTCTATGGACGAGATTAGAGGGGAAAAGAGTGAGTATATAGAAATTGTAACTAAGGATTGTTCTAAAGCTGCTTATGTTTTAGAAAACAACTTAAATATAACCAATATAAGAGTTGAAGAAAATACACTAATAAGGATATATGATTTAAGATTAAGCCAAAATGAGATATCAAAGGCTTTAATTCTAAATGATGTTAATATAGAAGCAATAAACAAAAAAAATAATTCTTTAGAAGATCATTTCTTAAAATTATTGAAGGATGGTGAAAGAAGTGCTTAATTTAATGAAGCTTGAATATAAAAAGGCAAAAATAAGTGTTAAATCAGTGGCTATAACCAATATAATATTGGTTCCATTATTAATGATTACTGTTTATCTAGCTAAAGCTGAAGGGGATTTACCTATATATGACTATGGTACTATGTTTGAGTTTGGTGGTGTAATGGTAAGATCAGTATTTTTAGTTTTTACTGCTGTAATAATATCTAGGGTTATGATTAGCGAATATACGAATAAGACTATAAATATTATGTTTATGTACCCAATAAAAAGGATGAAAATAATGGTATCTAAGGTGTTTCTAATATTAAGTTTTTCCTTTTTAAGTATGTTTTTATCTAGTATATTCGTAAATATATGTATATATATTATAAATAAATTTATTTATATTTTTGATGAAAGATTGACATTAGAGATTGTTTCAAAAGGGTTAGTTAATAATTTTATTTTTTCTTTAATTTTTTCATTTATAAGTTTAATCCCAATGTTCGTAGGTATGAAGAAGAAGAGTACAGTAGCTACTATAGTAACATCAGTTATAGTACTTAGCATACTAGGCAATGGGGTTCAAGAATCAATAATAATTACAACTGCTATGGGGGTTATCGGAATAATAGCTTCATATCTATCTATAAGAAATGTTGAAAATGCTGATTTATTAAACTAATGAACACCACCTTGAAATTAATCAAGGTGGTGTTTATCTTATAATTTTATACTATATTCATTACGAGTAGCAAAATGATTATTAATAGAAAGTTTAAAGAAAAATTTGGGTTTTAGATTCAGCTACTATATAATAATAGGTATAAATTAATTTTATGATATGAAAGGAAGTACTAAATATGGCATTGATAGATTGCAATTTTCACTCATATGTACTAAATACAAAAGTAAATGTAAGAGTAGTAATTCCAACATTATTTGATATGAATAAATATGAAAAAACTTTAGATGAAATTTATCCTATCAAAAAGTTTAAAACTTTATATCTGTTACACGGAATGTTTGATGATTATAGTTGCTGGACTAGACATTCTAATGTAGAAAGATATGCTGAAGAGAAAGATCTAGCATTAGTAATGACCTCAGTTCAAAATAGCTTTTATGTAGATACAGAATACGGGCATAACTACTACACATTTATTACAGAAGAGCTTCCTAGATTTGTTAGAATGACATTCCCTTTGTCAGATAAAAAGGAAGATAATTTTATTGGTGGCTTATCAATGGGGGGATATGGTGCGCTTATGATAGCACTAAGAAATCCAGATAAGTTTGCGTCAGCTGTTTGTTTATCAGGAGCTGTTGATGCTTTGGAAAGCGTTGATTTTTCAAAGGAACCTCCTTTTATTAAGTTAAAGGCAATGTTTGGAGAGAATCCTGAAAAGGTTAATCCATATAAAATATATTCGCTTATAGAAAATCTGACTAAAAACGGTTTTAAACTTCCAGGAATATATCAAGCTATAGGAACAGAGGACTTTTTATATGAATCCAATGTTAGATTTAAAAAGTATCTAGAAGAAAAAGGAATTTCATCCACTTACGAAGAAGGACCAGGAGGACATGAATGGGATTTTTGGGATACTTATATTAAAAAAGCAATAGAGTGGCTTAATTTATAAATAGGATAAAGCTTAAATTAAAAGGTGATTTGATGAGTAATATTATTATAGATGTAATAACAAAAACAATAGTAGAAACATTATATTTGACAGCAGTTATAATTGTAATAGGCTTTATTTTAGGAGCATTAAGAAATAATTCACTTAAAAATTTTCAAAGAAGATTTGGAAGTAAGTCACTTATGATTACAGGTTTTATAGGAGTACCTATACATGAATTAAGTCATGGATTAATAGCCTTACTTTTTGGTCATAAAATAACTGAAGTAAAACTTTTTCAAAAACCAGATGCAAATGGAACTATGGGATATGTAAAACATAGTTATAGAAAAAATAATTTATATCATGAGATAGGTAACTTTTTTATAGGAATTGCACCTATGTTTGGAGGAACTATATCAATTATAGCTTTAATGAGATTTACTATTGCTAGATCCTATTTTAATTTAATTGAAATTATTGAAAAAGGATTAAAGTTCGAAGTATTAAATAAAGAAGTTTTTTATAATATAATTCTTTTATATAGAAGTTTTTTAAAAAACATTTTTCTTATAGAAAACTTTAAAAATCCCTATTTCTATTTATTTTTATTTCTATCAATTTGCATAGCTTCTCATATATCCTTAAGTAAGGCAGATGTAAAAGGAGCTTCAAAGGGATTAGGTGTTATATTTCTCTTATTACTTATACTTAATGCAATAGGATTTTCAAACTTAATATCTGAAGTAATTATTATAAAATATAACATTTTAATGACTTCTATATTAATTTTAGCAGTTGTTCTTTCATTAATTACATATGTCATAAGTTTAATTCTTTTGGAACTGAAGATTTAAACATTTAATTAAATTAAGAAAAATAATATGCCGAGTAAGTTCTCAGCATCTTATTTTAAATAGTATGTTGAAATATAAGTTGAGGACCTTTAGGTCCTATTTTTTTTATTGAAGTATCAGTGTATCCGCAACGTAAATATAGGTTTTGAGCAGGCGTATTTTTTTCATTTACAGCCAAGATTAGTTGGTTTATGCCTGAAAAGTTATTTTTTATAAATTCAAGAACAAGCTTTAAAGTTTGTTTTGCATATCCATTTTTTTGAAACCTATAATTAATTGAAAAAGAACGTAATAAAATTGCATTGGGATTATGTATAAATTCCATTATATCTCTACCGTAATGAAGAATAAAAAAACCAACAACCACATCATCGAGTAATACAACAATAGGAAACCTGTGTCTATCTGATAAGCAAAGATGAAGCACATCTTTAGGAAGCGCGGTAAAAACTTCTTGTTCTGGGGGAAGGCAGAACCTTAGTAGTTCTGGAAGGTGTTTTTCTTTATAAAAATCTAAAGTTATAATGCTTGACATCTTATCCTATAAATCCTCCTTGATTTACTATAATTACTGAGATTATAACATTATAAATTTTAAGAGTAAAGCTAAAATTAATAACCTAAAATATTAATTCTGAAATTTATTCTAAATAATATAAAAATATAAATTTAATTATTATTGTAGTAATAATCAAAAAAAATGAATATTTTATAGTATTACTAAGTTTTAGAGGTGATGGATAATGCTGCCTAATATAGAGACTATAGATCCAAATTTTAATTGGAATGATGCTAATTATATTTTGATTGAGTACCAAGGTAATATAGAAAGTCAGATGAGTAAGTTTCCAAATGCGAGATTAATAATTGTGGATAGAAGTCGTGCTGTATTGGTGGTTTTAGGAAATCTTTCAGATGTCATAAAAGGACTTGGAGTATATGTTTCTAATGTAGAGCTTAATGCATTATATTCTCCTTGTGAGACATCACCTGGAAATGCTGCTGGAGCTGACTTGTTTCATACAAGTCCATATCTTCAATTAGATGGAAAGGGGACTATTATAGGAATTTTAGATTCTGGAATAGACTATTTAAATGAAGAATTTATAAATGAAGATGGAACTACAAGGATATTAGCAATGTTAGATCAAGGTGGCAGAAGAGACTATTCAAGTGAGGATATTAATAATGCAATAAAGGCAAAAAATCAAGGGTTAGATCCATATTCAATAGTACCAATTAGAGATGACCAGGGACATGGTACTTATATGGCAAGTATTGCAGGCGCTAGAGGAGTTAATCCAGAGATTATAGGTGTTGCACCTAAATGTCATTTTGCAATAATTAAGTTAGCTATTGCTGATGAGCGTACGAAAAGTGAATATGCGGTTGTTGGAGACAGCCCGGTATACACTACAGTGGCGTTGATACTTGGAATGAGATATTTATACGAAGTGGCAGTTAGATATAATATGCCAATGGTGATTTTAATACCATTGGGATCTAATACTGGACCTAAGGATGGATTAAGTACAACTGAAAGGTTTATGGATGAAATTTCTGCTACTAGAGGAATAACATTTGTGACACCTACAGGAAATCAAGGTGATGGAGAAAATCATGCTTCTGGAGAATTAACGAATGTAGGTGATGTATCAGAAATAGAGTTAAAGGTAGATAGTAATCAAAGAAATATATGGATGGAGATTTGGGTCAAAAATCCAGATAAATTTACATTATCAATAGTATCTCCAACAGGTGAAATAGTACAAAGAGTTCCACCTATTCCTAATAGGCAAACAGAAGTAAGTTTTCTATATGAAGGAACTAGGATGATTATTGAATACCTTTTACCTGAAAGGCAAACAGGAGATGAGAGAATAATTATAAAAGCTACAAATATTAAAGAGGGTATATGGAAGTTTAGACTTTTAGGGGAATTAGTTGTAACTGGAAGATATGATGCTTATTTAGTTTCGAGGCAATTATTAGCGCCAGAAACTAAATTTTTAAGACCAGATCCATATATAACATTATCAACACCATCAACAGCCACTCAAGCTATAACCGTGGCAGCTTATAATCAAAGTAATAATTCTGTAGTTGGGTTATCTGGAAGAGGTTATACAAGAGACGGAAAGATTAAACCTGATATAGCAGCAGGAGGGGTAAATGCATTAGTTGCATCTGTAGGGGGTGGAACTCAAACCATTACCGGTACAAGTGTAGCAGCAGCAGTTACAGCCGGATGCTGTAGCTTAATATATCAGTGGGGCATAGTTGAGGGGAATGACCCATCTTTATATTCACCAAAACTTAAGACTTATTTAATAAGAGGAACAGAAAAAAGATTAGGTGATACATATCCCAATAGGGAATGGGGGTATGGGATGCTCAATTTAAAGGGAGTATTCGATAATATTAGATTTTTAGATTCTGAAAATAGAAAAAGAATAAAAAGCAAAAATAGAGATGGATATTATGTAGGAAGTTTATTTATAAGACTTCCATAGTGAATTTCTATAAGGCAAATAGCAATAATTTAGAGGTGTTTATTATAGAAACAAATAAGTTTGATAGTGGATTAAATTTGTTAAACAATGTCCCGGGACAGCTAATATATAAAGTGGTTGCTTTATCAGAAAATGAAAAAATAAACCAAGGTAATGTTGAAGTTATAGTATTATTTGGAGATAATTTAGATCAAATTGTAAGTTCTACTGCCAAAATAGGTGGAGTGTTTGAAAATTTAGGTTTTGGTTTTGGAATAGTAACTGTTAAGGCAGCAGATATTAGAAGATTATCAGAACTTGAAGGTGTTCAATATGTTGAGCTTCCTAAGGTGTTATTTACATCTGACTATTATAGTAATAGGGCTTGCTGTGTTTTAAGTGCATGGGAAAGTTATGGACTTTCAGGTGAAGGCGTTATAGTTGGATTTATAGATACGGGTATAGATTACACTCATCCTGCATTTAGAGATGAAAATGGCAATACTAGAATAGATTATATTTATGATTTAGGGGAAGATAGAAGAGTATATAATAGTACACAAATAAATGAAGCTATAAGAGCACAAAACCCATATTCAGTAGTAAATGTAAGGGATCCTTTAAATCATGGAACACATGTTGCTGGAATAGCTTGTGCAGGTGGAAGAGTTCCCAGGGTAAACTATGGTGTAGCTTATAAAAGTTCAATAATAATGGTTAAAACAGCAAGAGGGGGGCTTTTAAACTATGCCTTAAGCACACAGATAATGAGAGGAATAAAGTTTATTGTAGATAGGGCAAAAGAATTAAATAGACCAAGTGTCATAAATATAAGTCTAAGCACTAATGATGGGGCGCATAATGGAACTAGTTTATTGGAGCAGTATATAGAGACTATATGCAAGCTTGAAAGAGTAGCGATAGTTGTAGCTGCTGGAAATGAAGGTGATGCTGCACATCATACTCAAGGATTATTAGAGAATACTAATAATATTATATTAAGTATTTCGGAAGCAGAAACATCAGTATCTTTACAGTTATACAAGCCTCTTTTAAGCGAATTGTCTATACAAATAACAAATCCACTAGGAGAAAGAACAGGAAATATAGTCTTAAATGAAGGATATAAAGAAATGAGTATAGGTAAGGATAGGTGTATTATTTATAATACTGGGCCTAAACCTTTTGACATAAATGGAGAAATAATTGTAAGCATAGTCCCTTCAGCAGACTATGTTCCAAGTGGTCAGTGGAGTATAAACTTACAGTTATTAAATGAGTATAGAGGGGTTTACAACATATGGCTTCCTATATCAGAAGCTTTAAATACAAAAACGAAATTTCTAAATCCAAGTGTATATAACACGTTAGGCATACCTGCAACGGTACAAAGTGTTATATCGGTTGGTAGTTATAATTACTTAACCAATTCGATTTCACCATTTTCAGGAAGAGGAAAAATTGAAGTAGGATCTTTTAATAAACCTGACCTTGTTGCACCAGGTGATGAGATATTATCAACAGTTTCAGGAGGTAGCTTTGAAACTAAGTCTGGAACCTCAATGGCAGCACCACATGTAGCGGGAATATGTGCGCTTCTGTTAGAGTGGGGAATAGTAAGGGGAAATGATCCGTTTTTATTTGGAGATAGGCTTAAATATTACTTATCCAAAGGATCAAAAAGAGAAAGAAAAGAAATAGTTTATCCAGATCCTAGTTGGGGATATGGTACTATATGTGCTTATGATTCATTAAGACTTTTAGGTGCATCAAGGGGAAGAGAAAATTTAAATGAAATGTCTAGACAAAATATAGAATATGCTTTAGTTGAATATCAGGGAGATATAGTTGGAGAGGCTAACAAACTTAATGGTGTAAATGTTCAAATTATAGATAACGAGAGAGCACTAATACAAACAACGGTAATGTCAATTGATGATGCTATAGCTTCCTTAAGAAATAGGATAACCTATGTATCACCAGGCGCAATATATACATTGTGTGATATTTCTCCACTTCAAGCTTCAGGGGCAATTATGTTCCAAGATACAAATGCACAAAACAATTTTTTATCTTTAAGTGGATCACAAGTCGTAGTTGGTATAATTGATACAGGAATAGATTATTTAAATGAAGAGTTTATTAATGAGGCGGGGAATACAAGAATTATTTCTATTTTTGACCAAACTGAAGAAAGTGGAAGAAAAATAGCAGGGCATCCAATAGGAAGTGAATTTATAAGAGCAGATATAAATAAAGCAATAGAGGAAATGAAGCAAGATAGAGACCCATATGCAATTGTTCCGTCAAGGGATACAATAGGTCATGGTACAAATATGGCTGGAATAATAGGTGCAAGAGGGGTTAATCCTGATATTATAGGCGTAGCTCCAAAATGTGAGTTTGCAATTGTTAAATTAAAGGAAGGAAGCCAAGGTATCAGAGATTATTATGGAGTATACGGGAATAGACCTGTATTCTATAGTATTGATATTATTTTAGCCATTAATTATTTATATGAATTAAGCTTAAATATAGCAAAACCTATGATAATATTACTGCCGTTAGGCTCGACTATGGGGGCTCATAATGGATTTTCATCCACTGAGAGGTATATAGATAGAATTTCTAAAAGTAGAGAAATAACATTTGTAGTTCCGACAGGTAATGAAGGGGAAGCTTTTACACATACATCTGGAGTAATACGAAATCAAGGTGGAATAGATAATATTGAGTTACAGGTTGATAAAAATCAAAAAGATATAAGATTAGAAATATGGGTATCTAAGCCAGATAAATTTGCGTTATCTGTAGTTTCACCTTCAGGAGAAATCGTAGAAAGGGTACCGCCTAAACTTAATGAAGCAACTCAGATTAACTTTATATATGAAAAGACTCAGATGTCAATAACTTACTTCATTCCAGAGGAGAAAACTGGTGATGAAAAGATAGTTGTGCTTGCACGTAATATAAGGGAAGGTATTTGGATTTTTAGACTTATTGGAGACTTTGTGTCAACTGGGCAATATAATGCGTGGCTATTACAAAAAGAGTTATTAGCACCTAGGACTATGTTTATTAAACCTAATCATTATACAACACTAACACTACCTTCAACATCTTTAGAAGCTATTTCCGTAAGTTTTTATGATCAGAATTATGACACCATAGTAGAAAGTTCAGGCCGTGGATTTAGTAGTGATGGAAGAATAAAACCAGATCTTGCAGCTGGAGGAATAAATGCATTAACTACTGGACTTGAAGGTACAACTGTTCTTGTAAGTGGGTCCAGTGTAGCAGCTGCAATTATTGCTGGTTGTGCAGCACTTATAATGGAGTGGGGTATAGTAAAAGGTAATGATACAGGAATGTATGCAACTAAGATGAAAACTTATTTAGTTAGAGGAACAGATAAGAGACCTGGAGACGTATATCCTAATCCAGAGTGGGGATATGGAACTATTAATATGAAAAAAGTTTTTGACAATATAAGAAGTCTAGAGAATAAAAGTTATAGAGAAATTCCTCCAAACCCATCAGAAAATAAATTTCTAGAGGAAAAAGGAAGGAATTATTTGGTTGAATACAATGGAGATATAGTTGAGGCTGTAAAAAGATTTCCCAATACCTATGCTTATGTAATAGATGATACTAGAGCTATAATAGCTATAGAAGAGTCTTTTGTTAAAGCTATAGATATAATTTCATCTATTCCAGAAGTAATTGTTATAGATCCAGGAGCAGTATTTACACTCAGTGATATTTCTCCTATAGAAGCCTCAGGGGCAAACTTGTTTTATAATAACACATATCTACCTTTAGATGGAAGAGGGGTAATAGTTGGTATAATAGATACTGGAATTGATTATTTAAATAAGGAATTTATGAATGATGATGGAACTAGTAGAATATTGTCAATTTGGGATCAAACAATAGAAAGCAATCCAAAAGAAACAGGACTAATTCAAGGTACTATATATAGTCAAGAACAAATAAATAGAGCAATAAATGAAAGTGCTAATGGAAGAGATCCTTATGCAATAGTTCCATCTAAAGATGAACTAGGTCATGGAACAAATATGGCTGGAATAATAGCTGCAAAAGGAACAACGCCTGTATTTAGAGGAGTAGCACCTAAATGTGATTTAGCAATAGTTAAACTTAAGGAAGCATCAAATATAGTTAAAGATTATTATGGAATCTATGGTAATGCGCCAGTGTTTAGAAGTACTACACTCTTTATGGCAATAAGACACTTATATGAGCTTTCCCTATCACTAAATAGACCAATGGTAATATTTCTTCCACTTGGTACTAATAATGGGCCTCATAATGGTGATGGATTTACAGATAGATATATAGATGAGATATCTTCATATAATGGGATAACAGTAGTAGTACCAAGTGGAAATCAAGGAAATACTAACACTCATACATCTGGACTTATAAAAGGGGTTGGAGATATTGGTATTATAGAACTAAGAGTTGGCAGGAATCAGTCAAATATACGTTTTGAAATATGGATATCAAAGCCAGATAAGGTGTCCATATCAATAACTTCACCATCAGGAGAAGTTATACAAAGAGTTCCACCAAAACTTAAAGGTTTTACAGAAGTTAACTTTGTTTATGAAGAAACTAATATGATAGTTGAATATTCAATACCAGAGGAAATCACAGGAGATCAAAGAATAACTATTGTATGTAGAAAAATGAAACCCGGTATATGGAAGTTTCAATTAATAGGGGAATTAATTGTAGTTGGAAGATATGATTCGTGGATACTACAAAAAGAATTACTAGCTGAAGATACTAGATTTCTTAATCCAGATCCACAGATCACTCTAACTGCCCCATCAACATCATCTGGAGCTATAAGCGTAGCTTTTTATAATCAAAATAATAACTCTATAGTACCTGAATCTGGTAGAGGATATACACGAAAGAATTTAATAAAACCAGATATAGCAGCTGGAGGGATTAATCAGATAACTACAGATGTTAATGAAGGAACTAAGCTAGTATCCGGTTCTAGTGTGGCAGGAGCTGTTTTAGCTGGATGCTGTGCCTTAATAATGGAGTGGGGTATTGTAGATCAAAATGATATAACCTTGTATGCAACCAAAGTTAAAACCTATTTAATAAGGGGAACTAGTAAAAGACCTGGAGATATATATCCAAACCCTGAATGGGGTTATGGGATGTTAAATATGAAGGGTGTTTTTGATAATATAAGAGGGCTAGTTTACGAAAATAGAGAGCTAGTAAACATTCAAAACATAAATTATTTTAACCAAGATACTCATAGAGGTGTATTAATTGAGTATCAAGGGGATATTAGAAGTGCTATGGCAAAATACCCTAATACGGGGTTGTATATATTAGATAATAGAAGAGCAGCTATAGCAATTCCAATAGAAAACTCAGATGCTTTTATAAAATCAATACCACAAATAATATATAATGATCCAGTAGAAGCATATACCTTAAGTGATATATCACCAGTAGAAGCTTCTCAAGCTCCATCATTTATAAATAGCTCGAATTTTGCATTAGATGGTACAGGGGTAGTTATAGGACTTGTAGATACAGGGATTGATTATTTAAATGAACAGTTTATTAATGAGGATGGAACCTCTAAAATTTTGACTATATGGGATCAAACAATAGTTCCAGCTATAATAAATCCAGAACTTGTAGGTGGTGTAGAATATAGTAAAGAAGAAATAGATAGGGCAATACAATTGAAAGCAAGTGGAGGAGATCCATACTCAATAGTTCCGTCTAAAGATGAAATTGGTCATGGCACACATATGTCAAGTATACTTATAGGAAGAGGTACAATTCCAGAACTTCAAGGAGTGTCACCAGGAAGTAATATAGCAGTTGTAAAGCCAAGAATGAGTAGTAAAAAGGGAAGGGAGTTTATTGGCATATATGGAGATGTTCCTAGTTATAGAGGAACTGGAGTATTTTTTGCAGTCAGATATTTGTATGAGTTAGCTTTGAAATTAAATAGACCGATGGTTATATACGTTCCTTTAGGAACAAATACGGGAGCTCATAATGGAACTACTTTTTTAGAAAGATATATAGATGAAATATCAAATCGTAAGGGGATAGTAGTTGTAGTACCAACAGGAAATCAAGGAAATACAGACACCCATACATCAGGAATGATAGAGTTTGTTGGAGATTCAAAAACAATAGAGCTAAAAATAGGACCAAGGCAAAAAGATATTAGATTTGAGATATGGGTGACAAAACCTGATAAGGTTTCGCTTTCAATAATATCACCTACAGGAGAGATTATAAAAAAGATAGTCCCTAAATTTAAGGAAGATGCTGATATAAACTTTGTATACGAAAAAACTAGGATGTATATATCCTTTTTAATACCAGAAGAAATTACTGGAGATCAGAAAATAGTTATTTTTGCAGAAAACATTAAAGAAGGTATATGGCAATTTATTTTAATAGGTGAATTAATTACAGTAGGTAGATACGACTCTTGGTTATTACAACGAGAGTTAATAGCACCAGGAACAGCTTTTCTTAACCCAACAAGCAACACTACATTAACAATACCATCAACATCGGAAAGAGCTATAAGTGTAGGTTATTATAATCAAAACAATAATAGTATTGTGCCAACCTCGGGTAAAGGGTATACAAGAAATAATATTGTGAAACCTGATATAGCAGCAGGGGGAGTGAATCAAATAGTTACTTCTGTTGGTGGAGGAACTCAAGTTGTATCTGGATCGAGTGTAGCTGGAGCAATAACGGCAGGATGTAGTGCATTGGTACTTCAGTGGGGAATAGTAAATAATAATGATCCCAATATGTATGCTTCAAAGGTTAAAACCTATTTAATAAGAGGAACTAATAAAAGACCAGGTGATATTTATCCAAACCCTAATTGGGGATATGGAATGTTAGATTTTAGAATGGCTTTTGAGGCAATAAGAAGTAGTCCTGAAGAGGAAATTTTAGAAGGTAATAGTAGAGAATATTATCTTAAAAATCTATTTATTAGATTACCTAAAGAACGAGATTCTAAGTGAAAATCATAAAAAGGAACAAATAGAACTTAAGACTATTTGTTCCTTTTTAGATTTCTAGGATTTAACTTAATTCATCAATATCCCATATATTTTTTCCATCTTTAATATAGCCATATTCTATAGTATCAAAATCTATAGTTTCATTTTGTTTATTATAATAGGACATAGGTATTTCAACCTCTAAAGAACCATATTTATATAATTTGCCTTTCATATAGTTTTTTTTCATGGTATCAAAATTATGAACAAGTCTTATACCAAGATTAGAATCGCTATGATAAGTAGCTCTCCAAAAGTCAGTGCTTGTTACATCTTTTTTTAATTTTACTTTTACATTTTTATACATAATGATTCCTCCATATTATATTTGACTTGTATTATAATTATATTTTATCAAAGTTTAAAAATATATAACACAAATAGATAATTAATATTGAAAATTATATTAAAATAACTTAAGCTATACTAATAGGAAAAAATTTGTAACATTGGAGGAGATGGGATGATAAGAAAACTAAAGGAATCAGATAGACTGATTTCATTAAACTTTCTAAGCGATGAACCTGCTATAAATTTATTTATAATCGGAGATATAGAGAATAATGGGTTTGATGAAGATTTTCAAGAATTATGGGGTTCTTTTAATGAAAATCATGATTTAGTAGGTATTCTTTTAAGATATCATGAAAGCTTTATTCCTTATTTTAAGGATAAAAACTTCAATGTTGAGGAATTTAAAAGAATAATAAATTCTTTTAATGGTTGTAAAATTATCTCAGGAAAAGAGTCTATAGTAGTTAAGTTTATAGATATTTTAAAAGATCCTAAAGTAAAATATATGAACTTTTGTGAGTTAAGGAATAATGAAAAATTAAGTGCCGATAAAAATAATATTTTTATAGCAACAGAAAAAGATGCCAAGGAAGTTTATGATTTATTACTATCAATTGATGAGTTTGATACGATAAGTACAAATTCTCCAGAGCGAATTTCAGAAAATATAAAGAGTAAAACTTCAAGAATATATTATTCAAAAAATGAAAAAGATGAAATATGTGCGGTTACTCAAAGTACAGCTGAATGTACTAAAGCAGCTATGATAGTTGGAGTAGCATGTAAAAAAGAGGATAGAAAAAAAGGACATGTTACAAAATGTTTATCTAGTTTATGTGACGATTTATTAAAAGAGGGAAAAAGCTTATGTTTATTTTATGATAACCCTAAAGCAGGTAATATTTATCACAAATTAGGATTTGAAAATATAGATAGATGGACAATGGCAGTAGAGAAGGAAGAGTAGAGGTGTAAAATGTTATATTTAGAAGAGTTATCAATGAATGCTTGGCCAGCGATACAAACCATTTTATATGATGGTTGGATTTTAAGATTTGCCAATGGATACACAAAAAGGGCTAATTCCATAAATCCTGTATATTTTTCTAATGAAAATATACACGATAAAATAGAAGAATGTGAAAAAATCTTTAAGGAGAAAAATATACCTATTGTTTTTAAGATAACACCCAAGATTTTTCCTAATAACCTAGATAAAATACTAGAATCAAAGGGTTATTTAGTAAAAGATATTACTAGATTTCAGACTCTTGATATAGAAGAGAGTGACTTTGAAGTTTCTCATAACATAAAAATAGAAAATGATTTTAATGGGGGATGGTTAGAGGCATTCTGTAAGTTAAATAAGTTAAGTGAAGAAAATAAAAATACTATAGAAAAAATGTTTAACAATATAATTTCTGAGAAATTTTTTGTTTCAATATTGGATGAAGATAAAATTGTTGGATGCACATTAGGTGTTTTAGAAAGAAATCACGTAGGTATTTTTGATGTAATTGTTGATGAAAATCATAGAAATAAAGGATTAGGAGAAAAATTAATAAAAGCTACTCTTAGAAAAGCTAAAGATAATGGAGGAGAAAAGGCTTATTTGCAGGTAGTAGATAACAATATCTCCGCAATCAATCTATATAAGAAAGTTGGTTTTAAAGAAATATATAAATATTGGTATAGGATTAAATAGATAAATTGGTCTAATTTATCTATTTATTACATAAAGTATATATGAATATAAATACTTAGGAGAGCTATAACAATGCATTTTGTGGAAGTTGAAGATAGAGTGAAATTATATGTCAAAGACTTGAATCCAGGGTATGAAGATGCTATAGTTTTTATTCATGGATGGCCAGTAAATCATAAGATGTTTGAGTATCAATTAAATTTTCTACCTAATTATAATTTTAGATGTGTTGCTATAGACTTAAGAGGTTTCGGAAACTCTGATAAACCTTGGCATGGCTATTGTTATAATAGATTAGCTGATGATATTAGATTTGTTATAGAAGAACTGAACCTTAGAAATATAACATTAGTAGGATTTTCAATGGGAGGGGCTATAGCAATAAGATATCTATCTAGATATAAAAAAAGCAGAGTGAAAAAACTGGCTTTATTATCAGCAGCAGCTCCTGTGTTTACGAAAAGAGAAGATTATCCCTATGGGAAAAGTATAGAGGAAGTAAATAAGTTAATTTTAGATACTTATGAAAATAGACCGGAAATGGTAAGTAAGTTTGGAAAAATCTTTTTTAATACGGAAGTTACTCCTAATTTTAGAACCTGGTTTAATAGTCTTGCACTAGAGGGGGAGAGTTATTCAACAATAAAAACAGCTGTATCTTTAAGAGATGAGGATTTAAGGAATGATTTAAAAAATATAGATGTTCCAACTGGAATTTTTCATGGAAAAAAAGATACGGTTTGCCCTTACGAACTTGCGTTAGAAATGAAAAAAGGTATAAATAATTCAGTTTTATATACTTTTGAAAATAGTGGACATGGTATCTTTTATGATGAATTAGAGGAGTTTAATAAAAAATTTACAGAATTTATATTACAAGGTTAGTAGAAAAAAGTTGTTGCAAATTTCAGTTTTTAAATGATTTGCAACAACTTTATTTTTTAAACTTCTTTATCATTAGGATAATATTGTTTAAATGCTTTATCATAATCTTCAGGTTTATTGAATTCTTGAACTTCACTTATGTAGGTGCCTTTTTCATCATGAATTTTTTCTTTATATACAGTCTTAAAACTATCACTGTCTTTAACTTTATTTGATTTTCTCAATGCTTACACCTTCTTTTGATTTAATAGAAAAAGAACAAATAGGATTAAACTAACACCATTATAAATAATTTATTATACATAGATAATCTTTCGACTAAATACAAATAAATCACTACCTATAACAATGAGTCGTTCCACCATATAAAATATCTACACGACCTTATAGAACCTTACGGCTATATAATATCATTACAACACCTTATATGATGTTAGCTAAACCCTATATGATAAGTTGGAATATTAGTATAATAAGAAATTTTGGTTTCCGACTACAAAAACACTTTTCATAACCATATAGAATTCACTAGAATTAAGTATAAATTTATACTTAATTCTAGCAAGCTTAAATAAATCTAAAAGAATTATTTAAGTATTGGCTTAATCACTATTTGTTCCTTGATATTATATTAACCCAAATTGGCTTTTATATTCTGGTAAGTTAAGGAATTAAAAACCTCTTTTTTTAGCTTCAACATAACTGTCATTTTTGCCAGGCTCCTCTATAGTCAGAGAAATTTGATTTTTAGACCATTGATCTTGCGTTTTAGTTCCATTTCTTAAAGCATTTTCCTTAGTAAAAGTTCTTTTATTATCATTTTTCATAACTACACCTCCTTATTTCATTCTTTATTAGTATTAATAAATATTAAGAAAATATCATAAGGAGTTATAACCTAAAAAAGAAATTTTGGGCAAAATATAAGAAAGGCTTGGGGTAAACAAGCCTTTCTAAATGATGAAGGGTAAATCTATATACTAATATTTCATTTTGTGCCGAAATGAAATGAATAGTATCGAATAATATAGGAAAATATTAAAATTTTCCATTTAAAGCTGTATATATAAAATTAAATATATATACTATATTTATGTAGATAAATGAAACACTCCACTATCCATAATTAGTATATGATATAAATTCAAAAAAATCCATAGTTAAAATGAAAAATTCATTAAGAAGTTCATTTTTTAGTTGGTTAAGACTATAGATTGATTAAATCTCTTTTGAATTAAGAGGAGAATTTAGTAGTAATTGAATATATTGTAATAAGGAATAAAATATTAAAGATTTACTATAGTATTTCTTTTAGGTAGGTGATAATCATTAAAACTCTTAGATTTATTCTAATGATTATTCTTTTTATAGGAATTTTAGCTGGTTCTATTTTTACCACCAATTTAGAGGTTAAAAAGTTTTTACAATTATTTTTAGTGGCTGGACTTTTCATGACAGCAGTAATAAAATTCTTTAAAAAACTGTGAAACTTTTTAAAAGGTATTCCTAAACTTGTGAGGAATACCTTATTTCTATAAAAACAATTTGCTGTTAATTCTTTTATCATACTCTGACCAACTACCTTCGGGAGTAATATCTCTAATCTGCTGAACCTTATTCATGGTAGCATCTATGTTATCAGCAATACTTAAAATCAAAGCTTCTTCTGTTTTAGGTTCCCTAGGCGAACCATACTCTAATTTTCCATGATGTTGGACTATGCAAGCTTTTATTCTTGATTTAAATTCCTCAGTATAAAGAGTAGGTTGTTCATTAAAAGCCTTTTCAACCATTTGAGTACCTATAACTATATGACCTTCCATTTCTCCTCTTAGACTATATCTAAAGGGAGAATCATGATAAAATTCACATATTTTACCAATATCGTGAAGCTTAGCCCCCAATATAGCAATTTCTTTACGCCTTATTCCGTAGCTATATGCAAGATGTTTAGTTAGTTTCATAACCCCTAAAGTATGTTCTGCAAGGCCACCACGATAGTTATGATGTTGAGAGACTCCACCAATGCCTGATTTAAACATATCTAAAAATTCCTGATCCTTAAAGAAAAATTCATTTAAAGTTAAAACATCTTTGCTTTTAAATTCTTCTAAAGAAATTTTCTCAATCTCAGCTAAAAGATTAGATATATCACCATTATATTTAGGCAAAAATATATCTAAATCTGGATTTTTTTCAATTTCATATTCTGAAACTTCGAAAATAGAAGTATATTTTCCTTTAACTTTCAAAACCATTCCTAATTCTAAACTTGTATTTGCAACTATAGATGCTTTAAAATCTCCAGAACTATCTCCTAAAATAATAATATCCTTTTTACCATCCTTATATAGTTTTCTAATTATCATAAAAGTTGATTTAATAATTGATTTAGAAATATGTATATCTTTAGCATACACTTTATTATTCATAACATTCACCTCATCAAAGACATTAAATTTATTATAAGAAAAACAAATTGAAATTATTCTAAGGAAATAGTAGATTAAAATTACAATTTATTTCCAAAATATGTAAAGTATGATAATATATATTTAAAAGAACCTATATGTGTAGGAGGAAGATGGATGAGTTACAAGAATTATTATTATGGAGATATAAATATGGATATAAATTTATCCATGAGAAAACTACAAATATTAAGAGAAGATTTGTTTAAAGACAAACCTTTTTATAAAGGAATATATAATAAGTATAGAATAAAAACGCTTAAAAAAATTATAAAAAGCGGATTTCCCCAGCCAGCCATAGTTGTTTCATTAAATCCATTTTTAGTAGCAGCTTACTCAGATGACTTAGATTGTGTAGCTATTTTAGCTTTTCCAAAAGATTTAATTAATGAATACAAACTTACTATTGGATCAAAACTACTTTCATTAAATACTTATAAAAATGGAAATGAATATGACAACGATATTATGCCAGGTGAGAATCCAAAAGGATTATGGGTAGGATTTACACCTAATATAGCGGATTTTTTATCTGAGGATATGGAAATTATCGAAAGGAAAAAATTAGATATATCAGATGAATATTGGGGACGTGGATATGAACTTGGATTAAAATATATAAATAATTTTCCAGATGTACAAAGAAGTGGTGAACCTCTTTTATCAGGAAAAATACCTTTGGGAATATAAGAGGATGTTTTAGATCCTCCTTTTACCAAAAGTTATCAAGCTTATCTAAGGTAAAGACAAAATCATAATAATAATCACCATAATTACTAGTACAACCATAATCAATTAAACGTAAGCTATTATCAAGGAATCCCCATGAGGTAGGGGAATATAAATCTTCCTCTAAAAGATAGAATTTATCTGTTAAAGTATCAAGATAATTTTTAATATGTGAGTATCCTGTAAAATTACTAATGTTTATATATTTTGTTTTAGTAAAAAAAGACATAGGTGTAGCTCTCCTCATAACTATATGTTTTGGAGTAAAGTATTCTATTGGGCATAATATAGTTTTCAGATTACTTGAAGCATTTTGAAAAACATAATTTTCTACAGAATTTTGATAAAAACCATCTATACCCTTGGAAATTTTAATTACATATTCGTCATCAAGAGCATAAACTCTTCTTGCGATACCTTCCCCTAAAAAATGATATTGAGCAGACATTTCCTTTGGGGATAATTTATCTAATTCCTTTGTAAGTTCTTCCCACATTATTATCTCCAGTAAATTAATACACTATTAGTTTACTCAAAAAATCCATAATGTGATACAAAATGAAAAAAGGAAACCCCTATAAAAAAGAGTTTCCAGAAAATTTTCTAATTAAAAAGCCCAATTTCCATACTTAAATACTTGGATTTTTTCGTTATTATAAGTATAACCAACTATATTTAAATCATCTGTCCCTATCATAAAATCAACGTGAGTTAAAGAGTCATTTGCCCCTCTTTTAACAGCTTCTTCATTTGTAATTTTATCGCCATCATCAAAGCAAGGATATGCCTTACCAATAGCAAAATGACAGGAAGCATTTTCATCATATAATGTATTAAAGAATATTATGTTTGAATTAGATATAGGTGAATCGTGAGGAACTAATGCAACCTCCCCTAAGTAGTGAGATCCTTCATCTGTTTCTATTAAATGTTTTAAAGTATCGTAACCTTCCTCAGCTGAAAAATCAACAACTTTTCCATCTTTAAATGTTAATGAGAAGTTATCAATTAAATTACCACCATAATTAAGTGGTTTTGAAGAAAATACAGTTCCATTGACCCCAGTTTTTAAAGGTAGAGTGAATACTTCTTCAGTTGGCATATTTGCTACAAAATATCTGCCATCAGCACAGGTTTCTCCACCTCCAACCCAAATATGTCTTTCAGGTAATTGTACTCTAAGGTCTGTTCCTTTGGAATTAGTGTAATGTAACTCTTTAAAATTATTGTCATTTAAGAATTTACTTTTCTCTTGCAAGTTATCTATATGAGCTTTCCAAGCCTCATTTGGATTTTCTGTATCAATTCTAACTATATTAAATATATTTTCCCAAAGTTTTGCAACTGCATCTTCAGTAGATAAATCATTAAAGACTTTTTTAGCCCAGCCTTCAGTTGGAACTGAAACGACACACCAAGGACATTTATTTGACATTAAAAGTTCAGAAAAATCCTTGTTAGCTAATTGCATAGCTTTTTGAGCTGTTGATATTTTTTCTGTATCAACACCCTTAAGGTTTTCAGGGTCGGATGCAGAGATGCTAATGAAGGCAGCTCCTTTTTTTGCATAATAAAGTTTTGATTGCACTTTCCAATCAGGAACCTCTCCTAAAGTTTCTAGAGAAGCATAAGTTAAATTTATTTTTGTGAATTTTTCATCTGCCCAATGAATAGTAACTTCTTTAGCACCTTTTTTGTAAGCTTCTTCAGCCATCTTTCTAGCAAAGTCAGCACATTCTATTGGAGAGTTTATAACTAAGTAATCATTTTTTTGTATATTTACTCCTGTCCCTACAGCGAGAGAAGCATATTTTTGTAATAATTTTTCCATTTATTATCACTCCTTCAGTTTTATTTTCTCAAATCTTGCCTTATATTTCAAGCTGTAAGCATATTTTAACCTTTATATGTTAAAATTAATAATACTGATAGATGAAGTTTTTAGCTAAAAATAGTATAATTAGCTTATTATGATTTATTTGGAGGAAAAAATGAAGAAGATTTTACTTATAGATAGTAATTCACTTATGAATAGAGCGTTTTATGCGTTGCCACCACTTACTAATAGCGATGGTATCCATACTAATGCCATATATGGGTTTACTAATATGATTTTGAAAATACAGGATGAAATAGTCCCAGATTATATAATAGCAACATTTGATAAAAAAGCACCAACTTTTAGGCATAATGAGTATGCGGAGTATAAGGCAGGCAGAAAAAAAATGCCGCCAGAGCTTGCAGAACAGTTTCCTTTAACTAAGGAGCTACTTAGCTATTTAGGTATACCTATATTTGAATTAGATGGGTTTGAAGCAGATGACCTTTTAGGTACCTTATCTAAAAAGGCAGAAGAAGATAATATAGAAGTATATGTCTTAACTGGAGACAAGGATGCGCTTCAATTAGCATCTGATACCACAAATATAATAATTACTAAAAAAGGTGTATCTGAAAAGGAAGTTTATAATAGACAAAGAATGCAGGAGGATTTTGGAGTTACACCTCTAGAATTTATAGATGTAAAAGGACTTATGGGCGATAAGTCTGATAATATACCAGGGGTTCCTGGAATAGGGGAAAAAACAGCTTACAAATTAATTCAGACCTATGGAAGTGTAGAGGGTGTATTAAACAACATAGCTGATATTTCAGGTAAAAAAATAAAAGATAATTTAGAAACTTACAGTGAACAGGCAATTTTCAGTAAAAAGCTTGCAACTATTATGAGGGATGTACCTATAGAATTTTCTTGGGATGAAGCTCTTCATAATGAAAATATAGATAAGAGAAAAGTTAGAGAATTACTAATTAAGCTCGAAATGAAGTCTCTTTTAGGTAGATTTCAAGAAGAGAATATATTAGAAGAAAAAGAGGATATTAATTCTCAAACTATAACCACAATATCAGATTTCAAAAACTTAATGGATAAAATATCAAAAGATGTTTATATAATATCTGAACTTATAGAAGAGAATGTTTTTTCAAAAATTAATATAAATAGGCTTTACTTAAGTTCTAACAATGAAATTTTTATTATAGAATGTTTAAAGATAGAGAATGAAAATTCAGAAGAATATATTAAAGCACTTAAATTTCTTTTTGAAAATGAACAAATAAAAAAATATTCCTATAGAATAAAAAATACTTTAACTGTTTTAAGAAAATTTAATATTGAGCCTAAAGGTATAGAATTTGATGTTGAGTTAGCAGCTTATATAATAGATTCATCAAAGGGTAAATATCCATTAGAAATCCTTTTAGAAAAATACTTAAATAAAGGAATTAAAGCAGAGGGTGAAGAAGAGAAGGTTTTTGAGGCTTATAATCTTAAAAATCTAGTTGATATGTTAAGAGAGAAGCTAAAAGAAGATGAAATGGAGGATCTGTACTACAATGTAGAGTTACCGCTTGCAAATGTACTATCTTCTATGGAAGCGGAAGGTTTTAATATAAATAAAACAATGCTAGAAGAATTGTCAGTTTCATTTAAAAAAGAAATAGATGAAAAAGGAAATAAAATCTATGAGCTAGCAGGTGAGGAGTTTAATATAAATTCGCCAAAGCAGTTAGGCAAAATACTGTTTGAAAAACTTGACCTTCCTCCAGTTAAGAAAACAAAAACTGGATATTCAACTAATGCAGAGGTTTTAGAAAAATTAGTAGATAAACACCCAATTATAAAAGAAATAACCTATTATAGACAAATAACAAAGATATACTCAACTTATATTGAAGGGTTAAAAGCTGTTATTGATGAAGATGGAGGAATACATTCAAGCTTTAATCAGACAGTTACAACAACAGGAAGATTAAGTTCAACAGAACCTAATTTACAAAACATCCCTATTAAATATGAAATGGGTAGAGCTATAAGAAAAGTATTTATTCCTAAAGAGAAGGAAGATGTTCTTATATCAGCTGACTATTCTCAAATAGAGTTAAGAGTTTTAGCACACATGGCAGAAGATGAAAATATGCTTCATGCATTTAGAGAAAATATAGATATTCATACTAAAACTGCTTCAGAAGTTTTTAAAGTTCCATTAGATGAGGTAACTAAGCTTATGAGAGGAAGAGCTAAAGCTGTTAACTTTGGAATAGTATACGGGATTTCAGACTTTTCTTTAGCTCAAGATTTAGGGATTACTAAAAAAGAAGCTGCAGAGTATATGCAGATATATTTTGATAGATATCCTAAGATACAGGGATTTCTTCATGAGGTAACGGAAAAAGCTAAAGAGTTTGGATATGTATTAACAATTTTAAACCGTAGAAGGTTTATACCAGAAATACTATCTTCTAATAAAATATTAAAAGCCTTAGGGGAAAGATTGGCAATGAATGCTCCTATACAAGGAAGTGCTGCTGATATTATAAAAATAGCTATGATAAGGGTTTATGAAAAACTTAAAGAAAATGGACTTAAGAGTAAACTTATACTTCAGGTTCATGATGAACTTATATTAAATGTTAAGCCAGATGAAATAGAAGAAGTTAAGGAACTAGTTAAAAATGAAATGGAGCATGTATTAGAATTAAATGTTCCGCTTGAAGTTGATGTAAATATAGGTGACACTTGGTATGATGCAAAATAGGGGGTAATAGTATGTTAAAGGTCGGATTAACAGGTGGAATTGGAACGGGAAAAAGCACTGTTAGTAAATTTCTTAAAGATGCTGGATTTCCTATAATTGATGCAGATGTAATATCTAGAGAGGTATTAGATAAATACCCAGATATATTAAAAAGAATTAGAAAAGAGTTTGGAGAAGGTTTTTTTGACTGGAAAGGTGAGTTTAGAAGAAAAGAATTCGGTAACCATATTTTTAGATTTCCAAGACTTAGAGCTAGATATGAAGAGATGATAATTCCTTATATAATTAAGGAAATAGATGAGGCTTTCAAAAAATTAGAAGATAAAAAGGCTAAGATTGTGATATTAGATGCGCCAACATTAATAGAAAATAATTTACATGAAGTTATGGATTTAGTTGTTGTTGTTTGGGCTGATCACAATACACAGCTTTCAAGGATTAAAGATAGAGATAGACTGGGAACAGGAGAGGCTCTTCAACGAATAAATGCCCAGCTTAGTTTAGAAAAAAAGAAGGAATATGCAAATATAATAATTGATAATTCCAAAGACATTTTAAGTACAGAAGTTCAAGTTAGAGATTTAATAGGGATACTAAACCTTTATAAATAATTTCTAAGGAGTGAAGAATGAAAGCAAAAAAAAGAATAATAATAATTTTGTGTATAATTATATTTCTTGTATTTTTTAGAGAATGTATACTTAAAATTGTGTATCCTTTAAAGTATAAAGAAACCATAGTTGAGTATTCTGAGGAATATAATCTAGATCCATATTTAGTAATGGCTATAATAAAAACAGAGAGTAACTTTCAGAAGGATGTAGTATCTCATAAACAAGCATATGGACTTATGCAGATGACAGAGCCAACGGCAACATGGATTGTAGGAGAGATGAAAAAAACAGATTTTAAGTACAGTGATTTATTTGATGCTGATACTAATATAGAGATGGGTTGCTGGTATTTAGATAACTTAAGAACAGAATTTAATGATATTGATTTAGTACTTGCTGCCTACAATGCTGGACGGGGAAATGTTAATAAGTGGCTTGATAATTCAGAGGTTTCAAAGGATGGGGTTAATCTTCACAATATCCCTTTTGGAGAAACAGATAAATATATAAAGAAGGTTAAAGTAAATTACAATATCTATAAATTTTTATATGGGGGCATAGGGAAAAAAAATGAAGGTTAAAGTAACAATCGCAGTGGTGTTATTACTTAATCTTGTATTATTTGGTATATGGTTTGTTTTTATTAAGCCATATACCTTTACTATAAATACAGGAATAAGTTGGAGCGAAAAAGAAAAAGCGAAAGAAGAAAAAATTGTACATGATTTTATAAGCAATAACCTAAGCAAAAAGGATTATGGTATATACACTACTTATTTAGAAAAACCTAATGATAAAGAAACAACTAAAGGTCATAGTGTACTATCTGAGTCTCAGGGATTATGGATGTTATATGCCGTAGGTGCTAATGATAAAGATGCTTTTGATGAGAGTTATGGAATTATTAAAGATAGATTAATAACCTCTAAGGGTTTGGTGGCTTGGAGATATGACGATAATGAGATTTCGAAAGGTTCTTCAACCATTGATGACCTAAGAATAATAAAAGCACTTATATATGGATCTGACAGATGGCAGGAAAATAAATATAAACACCTAGCAGCAAGTATTTCGCAGCACCTATTAAAAAATGTTGAAGACAATGGATACATATTTGATTTTAATGATGGGAGTTCAATAGGACAAGATGTTACTATTTGTTATCTAGATTTAACAACCATGAATTATCTAAAAGAGAGCAATAAAAAGTGGGATAAGATATACGCTAATTCATTAGATCTTATAAAAAATGCTCAGATAACTAAAGGACTACCTTTGTTTAAAAAAAGCTATAGACCTAATTCACGAGAATATTCTAATGAGACAGAAACAGAATTGGTATATTCACTTATAGCTTTAAAGTATTTACAATCGGCAAATATTGATATAACTCCAGAACTTGACTGGCTATGGAACGAGTTTAATAAAGATAAAAAAGTATACATAAAATATTCACCTAAGGGAGAAAAATTAAGTGATATAGAATCTACGTCTATATATGCTTTTATAGGTGAATTATTTGAGAATGATGGAAGATTTAACGAAGCTGAGAATGTTAAAAAACGTATGGTAGAATTTCAGATAAAAAATAATACAAGTCCAGTATATGGAGCTTTTGGTGAAGAAAAAACCATGGATATATATTCTTATGATAATTTAAACGCATTAATTTTTTTAAGTTCAAATGGGCTAGATGATTAAAAGAATACAAGTAACAAATATATGGTTTTAATAGATGGTATAGTTCTAAAAATAACTAGAAAATTCTTTAGAAATGCTAAAACATTGACAAAACAGTGATATGGCATTATGATATTAAATGTAGTAAAAATAAGCAGATGTGGCGGAATGGCAGACGCACTATCTTGAGGGGGTAGCGAGTGTACTCTCGTGCGGGTTCAAGTCCCGCCATCTGCACCATATAAAAAAAGAGAGGTTTTATCTCTCTTTTTTTATCGTTACAGATATTGTTTTTAAAGCACTTATAAGCCTATCTATGTCTTCCATTGAGTTAAAAGCTGCTAGGGAAGCACGAACAACTCCATATCCTTCACCACTTTTAAATAGCTCATAAGCTTCAGCATTAGAGAGTCCAAGTAAATCTTGAACATAAATATCAGCACCTGAAAATCCAGCTGTAACAGTAAGTCCAAATTGAAAGCCTAAAATGCTTCCAAGCTTTTTATAAGAAATACCATCCATATTAAAAGAAACATATGGAAGGTTTGAAGTGTTTTGTTGTGGAGCATAAATAGTTAAACCAGGAATTTCTTTAAGTTCTTTTATCATATAGCCATAAAGCATATCTTCGTAATCTGAAATATTTTTAAGTCCAATACTTTTTAAGTAATTAAGAGCTTCACCAAATGAAATTATTCCCATGAAATCAGGATAACCAGCTTCATGAGATAAAGGAGAATCCTTTAAAATGTATTTTTCGTCATTTACAAAATGAGTTACTCCAGCGCCATAAGTCATTGGATGATATTTATCTAAAAACTCTTTTGGACCAATAAGAACTCCTCCAGATTGACCTGTATAACATTTATGACCATCGAAAGAGATAAAATCTATATGTTCTGGGTCAGAATGGGCTTTCATTGAAAATGGCTTATGTTGAACAAGTTGTACAGCATCTAAAAGAATTTTTGCACCATATTTATGAGCTAAATATGCCATTTTGTAGTAAGGAGTAACTATTCCAGTAATATTTGATGCTGCTATAGCAGCTACAAGTTTAACTTTCCCTTGATATTTTATTAAAAGATCTTCGTAATGGTTCATATCTATGTTGCCATCAGTAGTAAGTCTAACTAATAGAGTTTTAAAGCGAATTCTAAATGGCAGATAATTAGCCATATGATCCATGCGAGTAGTAATTATAACTTGATCTGGATCATCCTGTAAGGCAATGTGGCTTAAAAGATTTAAAGCAGAAGTAGTTGTGTCTGTATAAACAACTGAATCAAGTTTACTGTCTCCACCAATATAATCAATAATAATATTTCTTACATTATTGTAAGCAGTTTGAATTTGTTCAGATAAATAATTTTGCTCATTGTGATAAGAATAATGATGAAGAAGTGATTCAACTTTTTCTACAACCACTTTCGATATTTGGGGAGTTGCAGCGTTATTCATATATACGCGAGGAATATATCCAAGGGTGGTTTTCATGTAAGTATCAGTTCCAAAGAAATGATTCCTCCAAGGTGATGTAATCATAGGTTTCCTCCATATTTAATTAAATGTAAAATACACTACAATATATTCCTTTAAAAGATGATATGTGTTCCAAATTGGTTAATAAGTCATGAAAAGCATGTATAATGAAATAAAAAATAATTAATAGATTGGATAAAACTCATTGTAAAAAATTATATAAGAAAAAAGATAGATTTATTTAAAAATCTATCTTTAAAATAGTTATAAATTTCCAGGGGAATTAATTAAATTTAACAAATTATCTACCATCAAATCAACCTTATTAAGACTTTCAGTTCTAGTATTTTGGAGGGTAATTATTTTTTCCATTTCTATGTTTGCTGCATCAAAATTCTTATTTTTTATATTACTTTTTGTTGCTTCTGTAGCCGTTTTTATAGGTTGTAAAGTGTTCTCTAACTTGGTGATTTCATTTTGGGTATTTTTAAGTTCAGTCTTAATTTTCTCTAAAGTTTCATCGTCAAAAGACAAATCTCCTTTTAGTTTTTCATGAATGGTTCTGGTTTTTACTTTAATTTCATTTTTTAAAGTTTTATTAGTTTCACGATTATTTTTAATTATTTCTTTATTACTGTTAAGAGAATCTCTTGCAGCTTGAAGAGTTTGCTTTTTAACTAATAACTCTTGCTTTTTATTTAAGTTATTAATTAACTTAGAATTGCTATCTTTTGCATATGCAGAAATTCCAGGTATAGATAATGAAGCTATTAATAGAGCTGATAAAAATCTACCTTTTATATTTTTCATTTTATATAAACCCCTTTCAATTATTGCTTATAATAGAATCTAACTCATCAAAATTATCTATTTCTAGTGAATCAAGTACTTTATCTAGACTTTCTAACGTCGAATCTATATTTTTAGTTGAGATTTTAGCTTCTTCTTTAATTTCTTTTGAGGTGGATGTTTTATTTTTTAAGCTACTAATCCTACCACAACCTACAGTTGACAAGATTATTATAAATATAAGTGATAAACAAATATTTTTTTTCATAGAACACTTCCTTTCAAAGATACTTATCTTATATATAGTTTAATCTAATGAATTAGGATAAATCTCCGAGGATTTGCGGCAAAATTGTGGCAATAATATATAGAATAGCAATAACAATTATTTAACATGGTATAATTTATTTAACGTGGTACTGAGGTGGTGCAAAATGCAGGATAAGTTAATATATATTGCCGATGATGAAGTCAAGATTCAAGATTTAATAAAAATGTTTTTGAAAAAAGAAGGTTATGAAGTAGAGACATTTAGTGATGGAAAGTTACTATTAGAAGCATTTAGAAGAAAATCTCCTGATATGATACTTTTAGATATTATGATGCCTAAGTTAGATGGGCTAGAGGTTTGTACTGAAATAAGAAAAGATAGTGAAGTTCCTATAATAATAATATCTGCTAAGGATACAGAAGGAGATAAAATAGCTGGTTTAATGCTTGGAAGTGATGATTACATGACGAAACCTTTTAGCCCTGTTGAGCTAGTTCTAAGAGTAAAAAGTATATTTAAGCGTATTGAATTTCAAAAGAATTACAATGAAAAACAAGATGTGATTTATATTTTAGATTTGATATTTTATCCAGACAGAAGATATGCTCTTTGTAATGGTATAGATTTAAAGCTTACCCCTATGGAATTTAATTTATTCTTATATCTCATAGAAAATAAAAATAAAGGTGTAAGTAGAGAGGAATTATTAAATAAGGTATGGGGATTTGATAGTGAGGTAGATACTAGAGCAACTGATGATATGATAAAAAGAATAAGAAAAAAGTTAATGGGAGTTAATTCTAAGGTGAGGATTGAAACTTTATGGGGATTTGGGTTTATGATATCTGATGATGAAAAGTAAAGAGGTTTATGAGATGAAAAGAAAAAGTATTAAAAATAGAATTTTTACTTCACAGATAGTAATAGTAGTTGTTTCTCTTTTAGCAATAGCTTTAATGTTTCAGCTATGTTTAAGAATATATATACAAAAAGAGACAAAATCTCAACTTATAAAAGTAGGTAGCTTAGTTGAAGAGTCTATTAAGAGTAATGAGACATTAGAGCGTAATAGGGTATTGGAGGAAGGTGAATTATACTTAAATATTAAATATGCGATAATTGATGAAGATAGATCTATTATATACCCAAAAAGCGAAGATTCAAGAGAACTTCATGTATTGGAGAGTAGAATACTTCCTTCAATTAATAGTAACAGGTGGATAAGAAATAGCATAAATAGAAATAAGGTTTTCTATTTTAACTCAGATCGTAAGAAATATGGTGCTGTTTTTTATAATGTAGATAATAAATATTTATTTATTTACTCAGATTTAAATAAAGTTAGAAAAGCAAATATAATGGTCAATATTATATTGATTCCCGTAATTTTAATTACTCTAATTGTAACTGCAATAGTATCAAATAAAGTCTCTAAAAAAATCTCTAAACCTATATATGAACTTAGCCAAAATGCTAAAAAAATAGGTGAAAGAGATTATACTAAGAAAAAAATATATTATGAAGATATAGAGATAGATAATTTGTCTAATACAATGAATGAAATGGCTTATAAGTTAGAGAATTATGATATAACTATGAAAACTTTTATGCAAAATGCTTCTCATGAACTTAGAACACCCTTAATGTCAGTTCAAGGATATGCAGAGGGAATAAAATATGGTGTAGTTGAGGATGAAGAAAAAGCCATAGATATTATAATAGAGGAAAGCAAAAGATTAGCTAATCTAGTAGAGGACTTATTATATTTAACAAAGATAGATTCTAATAAGGAAGAGATGAAAGTAGAAAGAATTAATGTTGATGAGTTAATAAAAGGTTCTATTGAAAGAGTTAATGGAATAGGGATGAGAAATAACAGGATCATAAGATACAATCCTATTCTAGAAGTTGTTGAAGTAACAGGAGATGAAGAAAAACTAACTAGAGCTTTAATTAACGTATTAGGAAACTCATTAAGGTATGCGAGTAAATATATAGATATAAAATTAGAAAAAAAGAATGAAAATATAATAATTATTATAGCTGATGATGGAATAGGGTTTAAAGAAGAGAAGATAAATAGTATATTTGAAAGATTTTATAAAGGCGAAGGGGGAAACTATGGACTTGGCTTAGCGATAACAAAAAGTATTATAGAAAGACATGGTGGCAATATTATGGCGTTCAATAATATGCAAGGGGGAGCAAGTTTTAAAATAGATTTAATGATGACACCAATAGAAAAGTATGATAGAATAATATAAATTAATAAAGAAATGTTTTGCAAGGGCGCAGTATGTAATTACTGCGTCTTTTTTATTTAAGGGGGAGGAGAAAATGTACAAGATAGCAGTGTTTGTAGATAATTTAGGTGAAGTAACTACTTTTGATAAGCAAGGTCATTTGAGGGTGTTTTCTAAGATTCAAGGAAGCTGGCAAGTGATAAGAGATTTGATTATATTGCCTATAGCTTCAACCGAAATACATGAGATACGTGATAAATTTAAGGCAATTTCATCTGAAATTAGTGATTGTAATGTAGTTGTAGCAAAAAAAATAAGCGGAGTAGCTTATAATATACTAAGTTCATCAAAAATAGTTGTTTGGGAATGTGAAGGAAGGCCAGAAGATTTTTTAGATGATATTGTAGATGAAGAAGAAAAACTAAAAAAAGATAAAGAAACTTCTAAGAGTATAGAAGTTATTATTGAAGAACACATAAAGAAAATAAGAGAGGGACATTATTATATCAGTTTAGATGATATTCAAAATAGAAATGAAAAACTATCGTCAAAGCAAATAATAATTCCATTTTTAGAAAATAAAATTTATGAAAAATTGGACATAAGCTGTAGTCATATACCACCTTGGTTAGAGAGCAAAAGTAAAAGCTATGGGTTTAGTATGAAGATTGAAGATGAATGTACAAATCAGTTAAAGATAAGTTTAATTAAAGAATAATTTTTAGAATAAGGGGGAAAATTATGAAAGAATATAATACTAAATATGGATTATTATGTGGTGTAACTTCGGCAGAATTTTATGAAGATGGAAGTTTAAAAGAATGTATATTAGATGAAAAAAATGAGATAAAAACCTTACATGGAACCTTTATTCCTCAGTATGAACAAGGGGAGATAAGGAGAAAATACAATAGTTCAATTTCTTTTTATGAAAATGGGTCTATTAAAGTTATAAACTTAAATAATGCGATGGATATAAAAATATTAGAAGATGTTTTTTCAGTAGAAAAGATAACTTTTTATGAAACTGGAGAAATAAAAAGAATATTTCACTTAAACGGAAAACTTAGTGGATATTGGGGAGAAGAAGATGAATATGAGTTAGCTAAAAAGTATAAATTTAATTTAGGATTTGGAAATTTTGAAAGTAAATTTATGAGCATTCAACTTTATAAAAACCAAAAAGTAAAAAGTATAAGCTTTTGGCCAGGAGAAAAAGTTGAGATTAAAACTAACTTTGGATTAATTTCTATAAGAACAGGAATTTCATTGTATGAAGATGGTAGCATAAAATCTTGTGAACCTGAAAAGCCAATAAGTATAGAAACATTAATAGGTAAAATTTTAGCTTATGATATTAGCTCTATGGGTATTCATGGAGAAAATAATTCTTTAAGCTTTTATGAAGATGGAAGTGTAAGATCACTAGTTACCTCAACTGATTGCATAGAGATAAAAGGTAAACAAGGAGAATCTATAAAATATACTCCATCAGAGAAAACTAATTTATTTAATAACAGTATTAAAGATATTGTTCCAGTGAAAATTGAGTTTAGTGATGGAAAAATATTTATTATGAATCATGAATATGATATAGATAAAAGCATTTTTAATATAGTTAATAACTTTAAGAAGATTAAAGTAAAAGAAAATGGATGTACTAATTGTGAATTGAAAACTTCAGGTATTCAACTTAAAATTTAACTAGAGAGATGTAGTTAGTGTATTTTAAAAATTACACCAAATAATGCATGTTGCATTTTAAATATCATTATTATATAATCGTATTAATAAATTGATACTGTTTCTGAGATATTTGTGAAGCTCTTATTTTGAACCTACACTTAAATTTCGGGAGTTCAAGATTTAAATATCTAATTTGACTTATAAGACCTAAATGGCAAGGACATAAAGATATTTGTGAGGACACCCACCTATCGCGAGATAGGGCTCAAAATTAGAGTAACGGTATTTTGGTTTCAATATTACAATTAAAATGTAAGTATTACTTCTGGGGTATTTGTGTAGCTCTTATTTTGAACCTACATTATAACCATGGGAGTTCAAGATTTAGATATTAAATTGACCTATAAGACCTGATGGCCAGGACATAAAAGTATCTGTGAGGACACCCACCTATCGAGAGATAGGTGTCAAAATTAGGGTAGCGATATTTTGGAAGTATAACAGTGAACATTTAAGAGGGGAGACCCTCTTTTTTATCGTTAGAGGGAATTATGAAAAGTAACTTATTGATAGAAGAGTATATTAAAAAAGCCGAAGAGGCTGAGAAAGAAAATAAACAACTAAAGGCTCTTAACTTATATTTAAAAGCTAATGAATTATCTAATGGGGAAGAGATTGAAGTGCTTATTAGTCTAGCGTTAATATATCACAACCTTGGAAAGTTAAAAGAAGCAAAAGCTTATTATAAGGAAGCAATATCCATAAACGAAGATGAAGAAAGAGCCTATTATGGATTAGCAGTCATTTATGATGAAAATTCGGAATATGAAAAAGCAATAAACTTGTACAAAAAAGCTATATACATAAATCCAAATTATAATAAAGCATATTTCTTTTTAGCTAATGCTTATGACATTTTAGGAGATAAAGAAAGTGCAATAAAATATTATGAAAAGCTTCTAGAACTTAATGAAGAGGATTTTTGGACTAACATAAATTTAGGTTCTATTTATGAAGAGTTAGATATAAATAATTTGGCATACAAGAAGTTTTCTAAGGCTTTAGACATAGATAAGGAACATTATTTAGCTTTATTTAATATGGGAGTTATAAGTGCTAAATTTGGAATGAGAGAAAAAGCTATAGATTATTATAAGAAATCAATAAAGAAAAACTTAGGATATGCCTATAGTTTTCTAAATTTAGCTGTGCTTTATAAACATGAAAATTTAGAAAAAGGAATAGAAGTATTAACTAAGGGTATTAGTTTTAATCCTTCCAGTCACTTCTTGTATTACAATAGAGCCTGCTTTTATGCTATTATACATGACTTTGCTAATTCTATTAAAGACTTAGAATTAGCTTTGAAATTATATCCAGATTTTATTAAATATATTTTAGAAGATGAGGAATTAGCCTTGGTTATAAAGCAGTCAGGATTTAAAAGATTAATAAAAAATAGCTAAGAACCCTAAGGGTCCTAGCTATTTTTATTTTTAAGCAAATCACGTATTTCTTGAAGAAGAACAATCTCTTCTTTAATAGCAGCAGCTTTTTTCTCTTCCTCTTTTTTCTTAAGTTTATTTAAAAGCTTAATGAAAATAAAAATAGAAAAAGATACAATTAAAAAGTCTAATATATTTTGAATAAACTGTCCGTATTTAATAGCTACAGCATCACTATCTCTGGAAGCTGCTCTTAGTACATATTCTAAATCTTTAAAATCTACACCACTTGTAACTAAACCAATTATAGGAGTAATTATATCTGTTACTAATGAAGTAACTATTTTACCAAAGGCTCCTCCTATAATAACACCTACTGCAAGATCTATAACATTACCTTTTACAGCAAATTCTTTAAATTCCTTCCACATAAAAGTACCTCCTTCGTTTTTTAACACTATAATAATATAAAAAATAGAAAAAAAACAATAAATTTCTTTAAAATCATTCACATTTTTACTAAAATTTATTAAAATTAGATATAGGAGGGGTAATTTTGTTAAAAAGGAAAAATTTAAAAGAAGTTATTTATATTGAAATAGATAAAATTTATAGTATTATAGTTATTTTATTATTATTATCATTAATGATTTTTTTGATGAACTTTATTTCCATAAAAATTACTTTAAGTGTAATAAAGGTGTTATCAATTATAATCAGTATCTCAATTATGATGATTACTAATACGTTACATAATAAGTCAAATAATCAAAGTTTTTATTTTTTAACTTCAACATTTTTTATAGCGTCTATATTTAATATTATTGACTTCATATCTAAAGAAACTATAAATGTGTACGATGATAAGATGTTAAGATTTTCATATATTTTCCCAAAATTGTTAATTTCAATTATGTTATTTATGAATCTGTATTTTATTAATAACGGTAAAAAAACAAATACTAAAATAAAATATTGGACTACAATAGCATGTGTATTTTTGTTGTGTTTTATAATAAATAGTTTTATAAACGATTTTTATACTCTTAACATATATATTATTGGTATATCCATAAGCTTTTTATTATTCGCATCAATAAAAAATAGAAAATTTGGATTGTTAAAGGCTAATAAATTAAATTATATGTATTTTTATGTTAATTTTTTATTGATTTCTATTACGGTTAGAAGTATTAATATCATAGTATTAAAAAATATAACAACTAATATAATACATGAGTATGTAAATTTAATGGCATTTACAATTTTTTTTGGATGTATATTGCAGCAACTTTTAAATAACTCATATAATACAACATTCAAGGACATGCATACAAGAAATAATAGTTTAAGTGAGCTAAACAGTAAAATAATGGGTAAAAGTATGGAATTAGAATTTTCTCAAAAAATATTATCAAAAAGAGAAGATATGTTCAAAAATCTCTTTAAAAATATACCTATTCCCATGCTGCTTTTAAACTTATCAAATGGAAGAATTCTTTTCTCAAATCCAGCATTTTTATCTATCACGCAAATAAGTGGATTAAAAAAGGTAATTAATAAAAAAATATTAGAGTTTGTTAGATTTGATGATGAAAAGATATTTAAAGAAGAAAAATATAAAATTAATTTTGGGAAAATCTATGAAGCAGAGTTAATAAATAGAGGTGAAAAAACTTGTTTAGAAATTCAATTTCTAGAAATATCTAAAGAAGATGAACAGTGCCTTGTACTTATAACTGATATAACAGAAAAGATGAATATGTATGAGATTAAAACTAGAGTAGACCATAAAAAAATAGAAGAAAAACTTAGAAGTGATTTTTTATCAAATATTAGTCATGATTTAAAAATTCCTATAAATGTAATTTATTCAGCTGCTCAGTTAGAGAAATTACTTATATCAAATGGTAATATAGATGAAGTAAAGAAGTATCAGAGAATTGCAAAAGATAATTGTATTTCTCTCATTAGGTTAACTAATAATTTGATAGATCACTCTAGACTATCATCGGATTTTTTAAAACCAAGTTTGGAGTACTGTAATTTGGTTGAGATTATAGAAGATACAATTATGAAATTAGTTGAATATGTAAAGGGAAGCAAAATTGATTTAATATTTGATACTAATGAAGAAGAGGTTTATTTATACTTAGATAGGGATTTTATGGAGCGGATAATATTAAATCTTATATCTAATGCACTTAAGTATACACCTAGAAATGGGAAAATATTAGTTGAAGTTGAAGATTCAGAAGAATCAGTAGTAATAAAGGTTGAAGATAATGGGGTAGGAATGGAAGAGGAATTTGTTAATAGTGCTTTCACTAGATATGCACGAGGGAAAAACAATGAATATGTAAGAGAAAAGGGGACAGGTATAGGTCTTTTTGTAGTGAAAAATTTAATGGAACTACAAAATGGGGGTATAGAAATTAAATCTAAAGTTGGAAAAGGTACCTCTATATTTTTGAGTTTCAACAAGGAGCTTAAGGAGAATGAACATATTTGAAAAAATAGTTGATCGTTTGAAAAATAATACAAAGATAAATATGTTTTATGTTTCTATCGTAATCACAATATTAAGCTATCTAATAACTAAAGATTATAACGTTTTTTATATAGCAATAGAAATGTTGTGCGCATCCTTGACAATGGCTATAGTTTTTATAACTTTTACTAAAAAATATAAAAGTAATAGTATTTTTAATTATATAGGATATGGTTTCACTTTATTATGTTTTATTAACACAGTACATATAGTATTAATAAACTCTATGGAAGTTGGGCGTTTTGAAAGTAAAGGTACTATTTTTGTATGGTTAGCTAATAATTATTTAGAATATATGATTATAATTATTTCTACAATTTTTACTAAGATAAAACCTAAAGTTACAGACTTAATTTTTGCCTACTGTTTAGTAATATTTGGGGTAGGATTGTTTGCACTTTTCACTTTTAACTTTCAGGGAACAGCATCAGAGTATCTAATTGTAGGATATAATATATGGAAATATACCGCCATATTGTTTTTTGTTGCTTTACTTTTAATACATAAGTATAAATACTACATAGGAAGAAGTGAAAGTAAGTATTTGTATACATATTTAATTCTAGTATTTATATACGAATACATAGTAAAACTTTATTTTACTTTTAGTATACAACCCTTAGTATTTGTATACATAATTAAATATCTAGCTTACTATTTTTTATATAGAGCTTTAAATGAGTATATTTTATTTGAAAGTTATAGTAGTATGTATGATGATCTACTTAAAGTTGAGGATAGGCATATTCAGTTAAATAAAACATTAAATGATAGATTAAATATTCTAAAAGAAGTTAAAATTATTCTATCTAAAAGTGAAAAAAAATATGTTTCATTATTAGAATCAATATCAGATGGAATAATAATATTTCACTTTGATGAGATTTCGTATGCCAATAAAGCCTCAACTTATTTTATAGACATATCTTTAGATAAGGTAAAAAATATAACTTTAGGAGACACATTAGAAAAATTAGGGTTAAAGTATTCACTTTCTAATGAAAAGTTTTTAGAGGAGAGCGTAAACATAGAAATAGCTGGAGAAGAAAAATATTTAGATATTTATATGTTTGAATCAGAAGAAAACACTAAAATATTATTTATTAAGGATGTCACTGAAAAGAACATTAACTATAATCTTAAAATAGAACTCCAAAAATATTTAGGAGAAGAAAATGTTAAAAATGAATTTTATGCTAATATATCTCATGAACTTAGAACACCAATAAATTTAATATATACTTCTCTGCAGATTAAAGAGTTATATATACAAGATAATAATTACGAGGCTATAGAAAAAAATACAGTAGTTATAAAACAAAATTGTTTAAGACTTATAAGAACTATAAATAATTTTATAGATGCTAATAAGATTTCAGAGAATTATTTAAGACCTAACTACGGTATTTATAATATTGTGGAATTAGTAGAGAATGCAGCCCAAGCATCAGTTAGGTATATTGAAAAAATGAAAATGTCGTTGGTATTTGATTCAGAAAAAGAAGAAATATACACTATATGTGATTGGGAATTTGTACAAAGAGCTGTTTTAAACCTATTATCAAACTCAGTAAAGTTTGGAAAAGTAGATGGGGATATATATGTAAATATATATATAAATAAAGATAAGCTTTGTATAAGTGTAAAAAATAATGGGCCTGGAATATCTTCAGACATTAAGCCTTATTTATTTGATAGATTTACTAAAATAAATAAGTCATTAAATAGAGATAAAGAGGGAAGTGGCCTTGGATTATATTTGTGTAGAAGTTTAATAGAACTTCAACAAGGAGAGTTAGTACTTATATCAGAAGAAGAATATGGAAATGAATTTTTAATAACATTCCCATATGAAGAAATACATATAGAAAATAAAGATTCTATATATAAATCTTTTGAAATTAATGATTTAGTAGAAAAAGTTGATATAGAATTTTCAGATATTTATTTATCAGATATCTAGACATTGTGGGTTAGGAGTGAAGAAATTCACTCCTATTGTTTTAATGGAAGCTTAATTATAAACTTACAGCCTTTATTTATATCACTTATTAATCTTATAGAACCTTTATGTTTAAGAATAACAGCCTTGGTTATAGCAAGCCCTAGTCCTGTTCCAGGGTTTTTACTAGTTCTTGATTCATCTCCTCGTGTAAATGGATTAAACATACTCTCAGACTTATCATTAGGTATTCCTATACCATCGTCTTCAACAATTATATTTATATACCTATTGTCTTTATAACAGCTAACGGTAATAGTTGTGTTAGCAGGATTATATTTAGTGCTGTTTATAATTAAATTACTTAAAGCTCTATCTAGATTTTCATTATCAAAAGAAAGATATATTGCTTCATCTGGAATATGAAAATTATAATTAAAGCCATTTTCCTCCATTAAAGGAATATATGAAGCTATTAAAGTTCTTAAAAACTCGCAGATATCACCTTCATTCATGGATAATTCAAAATCCCAAGAATCTAATTTTGAATAATCAAATAAATCCAAAATTAAGTTATTAGCTCTTTCTGAGTTTCTTTTTATTACAGAAAGATACTTTATTTGTTCCTCTTGGGAGAGTTGTATGTTTTCCATTAGATAATCAGAATACCCAAGTATGGAGGCTAAAGGTGTTTTTAAATCATGAGATATATCTAAAATAAGCCTTTTTCTAGCTTCTTCAGATTTTTCTTTAAGACTTATCTCTTCCTCTATTTTAGAGGCCATAATGTTAAAGGCATTACTCAAATTTTTAAATTCATTTTTATTATTTAGATTTATCCTAGTAGTATAGTTGCCTGAAGCTAGCTTGTTAGCACCATGAGTTAAAAGCTTAAGAGGTGTTAAAAAATAGGAGGAGGTTATTCTAGAATAAATATAAAAAACTGCAAGAAATATTACTAAGAATATTCCAAGACAGATAAGTATAAATTGTTTAACTGTAATTCTCTTTGGTGATAATTCAATTTCAGTGTATTTTTCAGCTGGAATGGCTAAAACCATCAAAAAGTTTCCTTTATGACTATAAGAAGTTCTATAGAAAAAAGTATTACGTCTTTTTGCTTTGCTTTCAGGAAAAAGTCCTGAATAAGCCTCATAAGAAGATGTTATGGAATTAATATTTTCTATAGTGAGTTTCTTTTTATCAAAAGGAGGTTTTACATTTCCAGTTGTATAAATAATATTATTGTTATTGTCGACTATTGCCATATAGCCGCCCAGTTCAGTTATATAACTTGCATCTATATCCTTATAGTTATCCTTTATGAAGTTTTTAGGAGATGTTGCATCAGATATATCAACATTAAAATAAAATAGAGCAACAACCGCACTAGATAATAAGGTTAAAATCAAAACAAAAAACATAAGTATAAAGGATATAACATAATTTTTAAGTAAAAAATTTGCTAGAGTTTTTCTTTTTCTAAGTCGAATAAGTCTAAAATACTTACGCATTATTTATCTTCTCCATTTTATAACCAATACCTCGAATAGTTTTTAGATATTGAGGTTTTTTAGGGTCTTCTTCAATTTTATCCCTTATATGACTTATGTGAACCATTATAGTATTATCATCACCATAATAAGTATCTTCCCAAATAGTTTCGTAAATCTGTTTTTTAGTATAAACCTTACCTGGGTTTTCAATTAGAAGTTCTAATATCTTGAACTCCTTAGCATTAAGCTCTAGAGGAATATTATTTCTAAGAACTTCACAGCTAGTTTTATCTAGAATTAAATATCCTAAGATAACTCTGTCATTTTGTTTTCCAGTTGCATATTTATAGTATCTTCTAAGTTGAGCTTGTATTCTAGCTGTAAGTTCAATTGGGCTAAAGGGTTTCACCATATAATCGTCCCCACCAAGACCAAGACCTAAAATCTTATCCTCGTCATTTCCTCTAGCTGTAAGAAAAATAACAGGAATTTCGCTAGTATTTCTTATGTGTCTTAATATGTTAAATCCATCTACAAAGGGAAGCATAATATCTAAAACTGCTAAGTCTATATCATTAGTATCGAAGATATCAATAGCCTTTTTCCCATCCTCAGCTAAAAAAACAGTATAGTCTTCCTTAGATAGGTGTAGTTTAATTAACTCTCTTATATCATTATCATCTTCTGCAATCAAAATGTTCATCTATAAAACCACCTTTTTAAAACATTCTATGTAAATTATAGCATATAAACGAGAAGTTCTGTTTTCAAATTTTACAATATAGAAAATAAGCCTGTTTATATATTATAAAATTAGAATAGTAATTATTAAATGCACATATAGTAAATTATGGAGTGAGGTGTTGTTATGAAAAATATTTTTAAAGTAAATGGAAAATTTAATTTGATGGAATTACTTGTAAGTGTTGCAATTCCTTTGGGTGGAGGTTTACTTGTAGGATATTTAAATAAAGGATCCATGGGAACATATAATAGCCTAGAAAAGCCCTTTTTTTCTCCACCGTCTATAGTATTCCCTATAGTATGGCCTATTCTATACATATTAATGGGAATAGCTGCTTATAGAATACGAATGTTAGGAAAGGAAGGGAAAAATGTTGCATCAGGTTTATTTACTTATTATATTCAGCTATTATTGAACTTTTTATGGCCATTCATATTTTTTACTTTTAGATTATATGGAATATCATTTATTGAATTAGTTATACTACTTATTTTTATTATAATAACTTTTATACATTTTATTATGAAAGATAAAGTGGCTGGACTTTTATTAGTGCCATATTTAGGATGGACTACTTACGCTGGAGTACTTAATTTTTTTATATGGTTTTTAAATGAAGCTTAAAGTAGCTAGACATCAGATAAATATTCACCTTTAAAAAATTCACAAAATAAGGTATAATGTATAAGGCTCCTAAGTTTTGGAGCCTTATTAATTTGGAAGAGGAGATGTTTATGGCTAAAGCTCTTTTTGTTATGGAGAAACCTTCTGTAGCAATGGATTTTATTAAAATCCTTAAAATTAATGGTAATAGAAAAGATGGATACATAGAAGGAGATAAGGCTGTTTTTACTTGGTGTGTAGGACATATGGTCAGCATGAGTTATCCTGAAAAATATGCGCCACAATATAAATTCTGGAATTTAAAAGATCTTCCCTTTTTACCTAAGGAGTACTTATATGAAATTATTCCTAGCGTAAGCAAACAATTTAACATAGTTAATAGTCTACTAAATAGAGAAGATATAGATAAAGTGTATGTTTGTACAGACTCCGGGCGAGAAGGAGAGTATATTTATAGACTTGTAGATAAAATGTCTGGAGAACCTAAAAAAGATAAATTTAGAGTATGGATAGATTCACAAACAGAGGATGAAATAAAAAGAGGTATTAAAGAAGCTAAACCTCTTTCTTATTATGATTCATTAGGGGATTCAGCTTATTTAAGGGCAAAGGAAGATTATCTTTTAGGAATAAACTTCTCAAGAGTATTAAGCCTTTTATACGCAAAGAATCTTTCCTCAGTATTAAAGGAAGATAAGGTTGTTATAGCGGTTGGAAGAGTAATGAGTTGTGTTCTTGCAATGGTAGTTGATAAAGAAAGAGAAATAAGAGAATTTAAGAAAACACCATTTTTCAAAATAAACGGTAACTTTTTATTAGGGGAAGAAGATCTTATTTTGGAATGGAAAAGTTATGAAGGATCAAATTATTATAATTCTCATCTGCTTTATAATGAAGGAGGCTTCAGGAAAAGAGAAGATGCGGAAGGTTTAATAAATAAACTTAAAACTTTTAATGAAGGTGAAATAGTTGAAATAAAGAAAACAAAAGAAAGTAAAAATGCTCCATTATTATTTAACTTAGCAGAACTTCAAAATGAATGTACTAAAAGATTTAAAATTAGTCCTGATGAAACTTTAGGAATAGCTCAAAAATTATACGAGAAAAAGATGTTAACCTATCCAAGAACGGATGCAAGAGTATTATCAAGCGCAGTTGCAAAAGATATAGGGAAAAATCTTTCAAGTATATATAAGAATGTTAAAGAGCCTTGGGTAAAGGAACTTTTGACTAAAATATCTGAAAATAAATGGTCATCTAAAATAGCCAAAAGTAAATATGTAGACGACTCAAAGATTACTGACCATTATGCCATTATTCCTACAGGGGAATATGCTTCAGCTGGACTTACAAAGCTTGAGATGGAAGTTTATGAGCTTGTATTAAGAAGATTTATAAGCATTTTTTATCCTCCAGCTAAATACAGCAAAACTAATATGAGCGTTGAGATTGAAAAAGAAAGATTTTATTTCTCCAAAAAAATATTAGTAGAGAAGGGGTATTTAGAGGTTTTAGGTAAAGAAGAAGCTGATGACAAGGAACTAGACATAAGTTCATTAAAGAAGGGTAAAAAGCTACCTCTTAAAGAACTTTCAATAAAAGAAGGGGAAACCACACCACCTAAAAGATATACAACGGGATCTATAATTATAGCTATGGAAAATGCAGGTAAACTTATTGAAGATGATGAATTAAGAGAACAGATAAAAGGTAGTGGAATAGGAACCTCAGCTACAAGAGCAGAAATAATAAAAAAACTTATAAGAATTGAATATCTTCAATCAAATAGCAAGACACAAATTTTAACTCCAACTAAAAAGGGAGAAATGATTTACGAGGTTATAAAAGAATCAATACCATCACTTCTTAATCCAATCTTAACAGCCTCATGGGAAAAGGGATTAGGTATGGTATACGGTAAAGAGATATCTTCAGATGAATTTATGCACAAGTTGGAGAGTTATACTAAAACAAATATAAATAAGGTTATGCACCATAGTAACTTAATCCTATCAAATATAAATAAGAAATTACTGAAAGTTAAGGTTGTATACGAATAAAGAGCCATTGCATTAAGTTGCATGGCTCTTTTTGCATATAAAGTTTTACAAAGTATTATGTAGTTAATTTTATTTAAAAAGCGAATCAACGTAATCCTTAGCTTCTCTTAAGCCTTCACCAGTTAATTCCCTATATCTTTTAATAGCCCTAATCTTATCATGTTTGGAAATATAAAGATTAAACTTTTCATCATCTATAGGAGGTTTAGGGGTATCCACAGCTCCAATATGATTCGCAATCTTTTCTAACAGCTTGTTTGTTCTTTTTATCTCATCATTTATATGGCCAATGCTAATCATTCCCAAAATAAATATAAAAGTTAACGCACCAAATAAAAAATACTCCATAGTTACTCCTTTCTTCACCAAATCAAAGATATCATTGTTTTAATATATTCTATTTTAAGTTTCAAAATCCTCTTTGAGTGTACTATTTTATTAGATTATGAATAAATAATGCAAAATCATATATAAGTGGAGCTAAAAATACTGTCATAATTCCAGCTAGCCCTATAGATAAAGAACTCATTGCACCTTCTGTTTCGCCTATTTCTAAAGCTTTAGACGTTCCAACGGCATGAGCAGCGGTTCCTAAGGATATTCCAACTGCTAATTCATTTTTGATTTTAAATATCTTACAAACGGTAGGTCCTACAATTGCTCCAGCTATACCAGATATTATAATTGCAATAACTGTTACAGGAACTATACCATTTAGGGATTTAGAAATTTCCATTCCTATAGGAGTTGTAACAGATTTAGCTAATAAGGACTTTATTAAGGTTCCATCTAGCCCTATGTAGTAGGATAAAACTATTATGCTGGCTATTCCAACAGAACTTCCAACTAAAATACCAACTGTAATAGGTATTGCATGCTTTTTCAATAAAGTTATCTGCTTATACAAAGGGACAGCTAAAACTACAGTAGCAGGACCTAAAAACATATTGATAAATTTCCCACCTTCTTCAAATTTTGAATAATCAATTTTGAACAAGAGTAAAAAGGATAAAACAATAATAATAGCTATTAAAAGAGGGTTAAAGAGAGGAAACTTAGTTTTCCTATATAAAAATAGTCCTATTTCAAAAGAAATTAATGACAATATAATTCCAAATAAAGGAGAGCTTATTAAACTACTCACTTTTTTCACTTCCTTTAGTTTTTTTATTTGATAGATATTGTACTATGGTTCCAGTTGATATAATTACTATAATAGTAGTTAAAATACATACAACAAGAAGCTTGTACCATGAATCTTTAATAACAGCTACAGAGGTTATTAATCCAACTCCTGCAGGTATAAAGAAAAAACTTAAATGATCAAGAAAGAAATTTGATACTTTTTCAACTTGATTAACTTTAACAATGTTAGTTAATAATAAAGTAAGTAAAATTAACATTCCTAATATGTTTCCTGGTATGGGTAAATTAAGTGCTTTAGATAAAAATTCACCTAAAAAATATACACTTAAAATGATCAGCAATTCTCTAAATAATTTCATATTAATCCTCCTTAAGTATACAGTTAACTTTATCACCATAGAGAAGATAAGTAAAATTTCAAATTGATATAGAATATATAGCTAAAACAATTACATTTTGAAGTTTTAATGGGACAAGGGGTAATTTAATAAAAACTAAAGAGAACCAAGGGTTAGGTTCTCTTTACATAAAAACATCTAATTTAAAAATTGTTAGTTATCTTTTTCTCTACAAACCAAACAGCTTTATACATTAAATAAGCGATTATAGAAAGTAATATTATGCTCATCATAACCATATCAAGTTGTGCTACCTGACCACCATAAACTATTAAAAATCCTAAACCTTCTCTTGCAACTAAAAATTCACCCATAATTACACCGACCCAAGAAAGTCCTACATTTATTTTTAATGCAGAGATTAAAGTTGGTATAGAAGCTGGAATAATTAAGTGTTTGAGAATTTGAAACTTATTTGCCCCAAAGGTCTTTAATAGAAGAATCTTTTCTTTATCAACTTCATTAAAACCAGAGGCAACACTTATAATAGTAACTATTATAGAAATCAAAAGAGTTATTACTATTATAGACTTAATTCCATTACCTGCCCAGAATATTATAATAGGAGCTAATGCAACCTTAGGTAATGCATTTAAAACAACTAAATACGGATCTAAAACTTTAGCTGTAAAGGGGGAAGTCCATAGTACTATAGCAACCAGTGTACCTAAAACTGTACCTAAAGTAAATCCGATTATGGTTTCATAACAAGTTACCCATATATGCCTTAGTAATATGCCACTATTATAAAGTGAAATTGTTGACTTTACAATTCTACTTGGTGAAGAGGTTAAAAAAGGATCTATCCATTTGTTGACAGCAGCTATCTCCCACAATAGCACAAAGGCAACAAGAATAAAAACCCTAACAAATCCAACCTTGAATTTTTCAATTTTTAAATTTCTAAGATAAAGTTTTTGACTTTGAGATATTTCGGCTTTATTATTGTTCATCTAAATCCCTCCATATTTCATCAAAATATTTTCTGAAGTTTTCCTCTTTTCTTCTTTTAAAAGGAGTATCTGCATTAGGAGAGAAGATTAGATTTAATTCTCTTTTTATATAAGCTGGTCTTTTTGATAATATAATTCCCCTTTTAGCTAAAGATATAGCTTCACTTATATCATGAGTAACCATAATAGCAGTTTTGCCTTCATTTTTAATTATTTCATAAACTTCATCACAAACCTTAAGTCTAGTTTGATAATCCAAAGCAGAAAAAGGTTCATCTAAAAGCAATAACTCTGGATCTAGAGTTAAAGTTCTAATTAAGGCAACTCTTTGCCTCATACCTCCAGATAAATCAGAAGGTAATCTATCTTTAAATTCCCATAAAGAGTAGGACTTAAGAAGTTCCTCAGCTTTAAGAAGCTTTTCCTCACTAAGTTGATGTTTTATCTTTAATGGAAGAAGTACATTATTCCACACAGAAAGCCATGGAAATAGATGATCCTTTTGAAACATATATCCCATTCTATCCTTGTGTAGTTCTATGGGCTCACCATTAAAAGTGATTTCACCAGAGGAGGGAGCTATAAGTCCACTTACGATGTTTAATAGGGTAGATTTTCCACAACCAGAAGGGCCTAAAATAGTTATAAATTCACCTTCAGATAGTTCAAGATTTATATTATTGAGAGTTTTAACTTCTCCAGATTTTGAATGATAATTTAAATTTATATCTTTAAGTTTTAATAAACTCATATTCTCACCTGCCTTTAAAATAATATGTACAAGGAACAGTTAATAGTGAAGAGAGAATAGTTAAGAGTTAAGGATGAAATTCGACTACATTTAACTCTTAACTATAAATTATAAATTTTTTATTATTTAGTATCAGAACATAAGAATACTATTTACTTAATTTAACTTCACTAACTGCTTTTTCAGAAAAACTATTATTAACTATTTTATTAAATTCAGGACGTTTAGGCATAAGTGAGCTGTCATAAGATTGTATAATATCCATTAACTTAGTTAGGTTTTCTTCCTTAACTGTTGGAAGCTCTGCAAATGCTTCAGCTTCCCTATAATTTTTAACAACATTAACTAAGATTCCTTCATCTGTTCCAGGGAAGAAAGAAGCTATAGCTTTTGCAACTTCTTCATCTGAAGCTTTAGCTACCCATAATTGACCCTTATAAATGGCATTAGTAAAGGAGTGAATGGTATCAGGATTATTATCCATATAAGATTTTGTAGCGAAGAATCCAGTATAAGCAATAGGACCTGCTTCTTTTCCTATAGAGCTAACAATATACGCGCCGCCATCTTTTTCTAAAACAGAAGCTGTAGGTTCAAATAAAGCAACATAATTTCCAGTACCTGCCTTAAAAGCAGCTGCTGTTGCAGTAAAATCTAAATTAGTAACAAAATTAACATCAACGCCAGGCTTTAATCCATGATTCTTAAGAACATATTCTAAAGTCATTTGAGGAACACCACCAGGCCTTCCTCCTATTACAGTTTTACCTTTTAATGAACTCCAATCAAAAATCTTCTCATCACTTCTGCTAACCAAAAATGAACCATCTCTTTGAGTTAAAGTTGCAAAAAGTACAGGATAATCTTCTCTACCTTGATTATTAATATAAACAACTTGTTCTGGACCTGCAAAACCTATATCAGCATTTTTACTAAGAACTTGCTGCATTGTTTTGTCTGCAACCCCTTCTAAAATACAAGTAGACAGAAACCCTGATAAAAACAAGGTTTCTGCCTATGTAATAATTATAAAATATTCTACAATAATTAGCAAGATTGAAAATTTAGATTAGGTTTAAGTAGAGATGCTATGTTATTCAGGGCTTATTTAGTAAATCATAAGATCTTATTATTGTTTTGTGCAAATGATAAGATTTCAATTTTATTACAGTAAAACTCTATATTTTCACTTTCAGCATCCCTAATCCAATATCGAGCCGAACACCAACCATCATCTTTTAGGTCAAGTATTTGAAATGAGATTAATTGAACATATGAATTTGAAATATAGAAATTCGCATTTTCAACCTCTGAAAATCTTATATTTAATTTATACTGTAGTTGATTATTTGTTATAGCAATAAACTCAATGTCTAAAACAAAAATATCCTCATAATACTCATTTAAATCTTGATGATAGTGTATATCAGAAATATACTTTAAATCATACCAACAAAAATCTTTATCAGTAATGATAGAAGGATATTTTTCAAAACCCTTCATATTGATCATCCTCTCATATTTTACTTTCATTTAATTTAGGTTTATTCCAGTATAAATTACAAACTTCATTTAGTTCATCTATTTCAATTACTTGACCAGCTTAATCAAAAATAACTATATTCTCTGCAACGAAAACTAAATTACACCTCTTTATGCATACTTAATTCATTGTATCCTTTATCAGTTAAGGCAAACCAGTAGTCCTCAACATAATTGTCACTACAATTTTCAAATTTAACTTGACCATTGCTTGGATCATCAAATAACTCAATTAAGCCTTCTTTTAATAATTCTGAAAGAATACTTATAACGGTGTATCTTTCAATCTGAATTCCGGTATTTTTTAAATAATTTTCTACATGAAAAATAGTTTCTTCTTCATACTTGAAGGCATCTAAGACAGTAATTTTTATTTTTAAATAATTCATATGTATGCTAAAACTCCTTATTAAATATGGTTATATTACCAAGTGAAATTGTTTTAGTAATATTACTTACAATACTCATTTAAATAAATTATACAGTATACAAGCAGTGGGTTACAATATTTTACATTGTAGACAACTAAGTTGATTTATAAAGTCTTATTGGCCTAGTTTATATTCTCCATAACTTCCTTTATTGTATAAATATGATACAATTTATTTATAATTGCAAAGTAATAAAAAGTAAAGGAGAATGGACTTAATATGGATAAGGAATTGTTTCAGAAAGCTTTAGAATTAAATGATGGAAGAGAACAACTTTGTAAAGAATTATTAAATGATTTGACAATAACCTTTATTAATAAATTTAATATTCATGATGAGGTTTTAGAATTTTTAAGAACATTTTCCTTTAATAGAAATTTAAGATTTAAACATGTATATTTTGATAAAGTAAATGATATTGCTGATAATAATACTTATGAAAGTAATATAAAATGTATATCAGAAGGTTTGTTAATAATAGGTTCAGGCTTAAATGGAGACTTAATAGTTTTTGATTTGATTAATCAGAAGGTGGGCTATGTATTTCATGACGATTTATGGGAAGATGAAAGCATAAATCCTAGAGATATACTTATAAGTTTAAATTGTACAATTGGGGAATTTTATTATAAAGCTATGATAGATGAAGATTTTCCAGTTGATGGGTTACAGGCAGAGCAATATATTAGTTAAGTCATAATATTAAAATATGACGAAGTAAGAAAAATATTTTATTGAGGAGTATAAATATGAAAATGGTATGTAAACTATGCAATATTGAAATAACAAAGCATTTGGTAGAACTACAGAATTTGAGTTTGTTAAATGAAAATGACGGTGAAGATTATATTCCTTCTGGTTTTTATATAGTTGGAGATGGAAGATATGATAGTAACTCTAAAGGGAAGATAATTATTAATTTGAATGATTTAATCAATTCAAAATATCACTCTGATACATCTCGATTAAATGGATGTTGTGGGCTTGATGGGTTAGATGGCATAAATACGGTTTGTATTAATAATCATGAAATTGGTACTGAAAACTCGGACTGTTGGATGGCTCACTATGTTACACTAGAACCAGGTATGATAGGATGGGGAGAAGATTAAGTGCTCAATTTAAGTTCGTAACTTTCTTATATATTATACAGATAAAATTAAATATTAAGTTATGATAATACCGTATTGTTCAAATGAATAAGCGGTATTTTTTAGTTCGTAATTTGAAATTATTGCGAAGTAAATGGTTCTTTGAAAATTGAATAATGCGGTATTGGGTGAATATGATATAATAGATTTATAATTGTAAGTTTATGCAAAATAAGGATTGTTAAAAAATATACAGATAAAATAGTAATTTATAGAGGTGAATATATTGAAAATTATAGTGAAAAAAGAAGATGTGGAAAATTATGAATATTATTTATGGAATAGATTTATAGAATGCTTGATTAATGAAGAGTTTGGTGCTGATTTGTCTCAAATACAACAAGTAGCAAAACTTTGTTTTTGGTATGATACAGAAATGAATAATGGTGGTCATAGTGGCTATTTTGATTGTTATGCAGATGAAAATTTTGATAAAGTTGAAAAGTCACTTATTAGCATTGGAGCAGAAGAATATGCAAAAAATTTCAAAATTGCTATTGAAATAGGTGAAAATAATGATTATATAAATGAAGATAATAAATTTGGAGAATTAGCTCCTGTATTAACTGATATTATTGAGAAATATGTTAGTGATAATATTAATGAATTTTTTATCATTGAATGATAGATTCTTATTTTATAGAGTTGATATAACACAATTTTAGAATCAGTTATGGCGTATATTTCCTATATTATGCAAGTAGAACTAAATATAAAGTTATTATAATACCGTAATAATCAAAAATGAATATGCGGTATTTTTTAGTTCGCAATACAAAAATAATATCAAGTATATTGAAATCATTGAGAAGCAAATGGTTCTTTAAAAGATGGATAAATATGATATAATCAACTCATAAATGCAAAGATTGAGAACTGAGATTTAAACTTAATAGTTTTTATTAGGGGTGTTAAAGTGAAAATATTAAAGTATGATCTATTCCCAGAAGCGTATGGTTCTAATGGTAGATTTATGGCTAAAGAAGGTACTTCAGCAGAGTTGATAATTGATACTGGAATGCTTCAAAATTCTGATTTTGACAAAGTGATTCCCAAACTTAATATATTGAATGAAATGTTTTTAAAAGGGGAATATCCTCGTGCAGGGGAATGGGAACCTTTTGAAATAACGCAAAAAGAGTACGAAGAACTAATACTATATCTATGCTCTTTGCCATTATCAAGACCATATAGGATTCTTGAAAGTATATAAGAATTCAATTATTTAAGTAAATAAAAGTAAATATGAAGATATAAAAACACCGTATTATTCAAAAGAATTTACGGTGTCTTTTAACTTGAATTTCAAAATAACATCAAGTATTTTAAAGCTGTTGTGCATAAGAAGAGAATATAACACAAGTATCTACTTTAAACTTTTTTATAAATATTCTTGCAAGTATTTATTTTCAACGTAGACTAATGCTTTATCAATATTGGGAAATAAAATAAAATTAGGATAACTATTGTCTATATTTTCAGAATAAGTTAAATGAATGATAACATATCTTTCTCCACTAATCAGATACATAACATCGTCATTAGAATCACATTTAATTATTGAATGTATGATTTTCCCATATAAAGGATGACCTTCTTATATCTCACGATTTGCTTCTTCTATAAAATATTTATTTGTATAAGGTATATAAGACCAATTAAAGTCTTCACCATATTTTTTCACCAATTCATTAAATAAACTTTCAAACATAATAAAACAACCTCTAAAAATAGTATTTGGATTAGTTATATCTAAACCATAATTGTATTTTATTTAATTATACAGTATGAAAGCATATGGTTACAATATTTTACACTCCCTACACATTCAACGAAGCAGTAGCTCCAACCAAGTTTATCTCTAAGGTTTCATTGTCCCAGGTTATATTTTCTATAACTTCTTTGATGATAACCCTTTTTGCATCTATGTCTTCTATATAGTCAAAAAATTCTTTTATGGTCTTTATGTGTGATGAGATGCTTATGATTTTAGAGTCTATGTCTTCAGCGGCCATTTGATCTAAGTTAATCTGACTTAATCTTTTTTCGTGAGATAGGTTTTCGCTTTTTATGGTCTTGAGTTCACTTTCTATAAGTTTAATGGTGTCAGAGTCCTCAATTAAAGCAAGTTTTCTTATAAGGCCTTGTATTAGCATGTTGTTATGGGAGATGGTCTTTTTAAGGTTGTTTGACTCGTTTTGTAATTCTTGTTTTGTTGCTTCAGAGTTTTCATTACTGGAGTATAAGTTAACTATAGTTTTGGTGTCTATGTTTTTTAGAGCATTTATTATTGCATCTTCAGCAGCATAGGCATTTAACATTTTAGTGGAGCATCTGGTACTAGCTCTATTTCTAAGTTCACATCTATAGTATTTCTCAAGCTTATTTATCTTCTTATTTAAGTGGCTCCATGCAGTCATGCTGCTACCACAGTTAGCACATTTAACTAAACCAGATAACAAGAATCTATTGCTGGTATTAGATCGTGGAGAAGGTTTGGATGAGTTACTCTTTAAAATCTCCTGGCATTTTAGCCATTCTGAAGAAGGAATAATACCAGGATGAAGAGCAGCTGATATTATCCACTCATTAACAGGTTTATCTTTCCTACCACCTTCACGTTTGTTATAAACCATTAACCCATGTTTACCATCAAATTCATTGCATAGAGTAGCTCCAAACTCATTAAAGTAACTATAGACCTTATCATCTGCAAAGGTGTATACAGGGTTAATTAAGATTTGGAGAACTGTATTCCTAGAGAAGTTTCCACCATTTTTGCCTTTAACATTGTTAGTGCAAAGGTGCCTTGATACAGTGGAGGTACTTCTTTTTTCAAGATATAGAGAGAAGATATTTTTAACAATAGACATCTCGCTATCAACAACTTCAAGCTTATACATCTTCTTTATATTTTCCTTACCTGAATATTCAACAGGAACAGATTTAAAGCCAAGTGGAGGAGTACCACCAAGCCAACGCCCTGTCTTAGCAAGTTCAAGCATATTATCCTTTATTCTTTCAGCTATAGTTTCACGCTCTAATTGAGCAAAAACTGAGGAGATATAGACCATAGCTCTACCCATAGGAGAAGATGTGTCAAACTGTTCTTTTATGCTAACAAATTCAATATTATTCTTCTGTAACATTTCAAGAGTAGTAGAGAAGTCAGCAACATTACGAGAGATTCTATCAAGCCTATAACATATTAAATAATTAAAACGCTTTTTCTTGGCATCACTTAATAACTTTTGAAAGTTGGGTCTATTAGTATTGCCTCCAGAGAAACCTTCATCTTCATAGATAAGAAAATCAGTTATTCCAAGGTTGTTACCATACTGCTTGCACAATTCTATTTGATTTTCTACAGATTCTCCTTTCTCAGAGAGTCTGCTTTTTCTACTATATATTGCAGCTATCATAAATTCCCTCCATAAGTTGATTAGTTATGTAATTGAAACGTGTTTTTGAAAAGAGAACAGATCTAAGTTTGCATTCAATAATTTCATGAGTAACCCTAAAGTACTCAGCTAGTTCTCCTATAGATGGGCTAATAGATTTATTTATAGCCTGAGCAAGATCAAAGTCACTAATCAAGAAATTAGAAGCCCAAGTACGAGCTTTAAGTTCTTGCTTTGATTTCTCTAATTTCTCAGAGTAAGTTATACATTCAACAGTTAAATCACCCATAGAAGTAAAGTGGTGACCTAATTCTTCAGCTAGTATTGATAATAAAGTTTTTTCATCTTTAAGTATTTTTTTATTAATACCTATGATTGGAGGGAGACCAGGATACTTTATGTAAGCACCTATCATGTTTTTATAAACAAACTTAACCTCATCAATAACTATGCCATTTTCTTCGATAATATTATAAATATCTAATAGCGTGATCATTCTAATTCCCCCTTAAAGTCATATGATAAAATAGTATACCATAAAAATGAGAACTTATGTTCTCTTAATTTTAAATTTATGCAAATATAAAAGGTGCCCTTTATGGACACCTTAGTTAAATGGAGTGTTTAATTGAATTCTAGTATTTAATTTTTTTGATAGTTTTTCTTTTAAAAAGGATATACAAAGTTTCATTAAAAGCACTCCTTAAAAAAGTGTCCGTTATGGACACCCTTTTGTGTTAAGTATATAGCTAGTACCTTTTCTTATTCTTTCTACTTTATATTCTTTATCTAATAAATATAAAGTATATTGAATGATAGATTTTAGACGTACATCAAAAAAAGAATAAATATCTTTTTGAATTATTCCAGGATTTTTTTTAATAAAATCAAGTAGAATTTCTTTTGCATTTTTTTCAAATTCATACTGGAACTTAAGATTTTCATAGTTTAATAGTATATGGTCTAGTTCTTGTTTAACAATATCTATATAATCAAAATCAGGGCTTTTGCTATTATGGCGATGTTGCCACCGTATTGAAAAATACTTTTTACCTCTCGAGCCTTTTGATATACAGAATTCTTTGAAATCGTAATATGAGTCAATTGTTTTTTTATAAAACTCTATTTTTTCATCAATGTTTCTTGATTCACGTGCATTAGTTCTAAAATTCACAATAGAATCCTCATATAAATTGACATGTTTTTCGTATTTATCGAAAAATTTTATATGAGGTTTTGTTTTAAAATAATAGATTGTGTTAATAAAAAATCTAAGGACTAAATTTATCATTAGTTACTTTTCCCATACTTATGTTTTAAAAACTCTATATACTCTTTAAGTTCTTTTATAGCTTCAGGTGGAAGATCAGCATCATAACCATCAGAGTTATGTAATGCTATGGTATATTCTCCATCATCCTTTTCTTTTATTGACAGTATTTCATTATCTTCAATATATCCAGCCGCCATCATCAAATCTTCATATCTAATCCCATTATGAGCTTTTAGGGATAATTTTTTTAATACTTCTGGAGTAGGTTTTTGTCCATTCATTATCCTAGATAGGTTGCCCGCACTTACATCAGAATGTCTTGCGAACGCATTTAAAGTCCTATCACCTTGAGCTAGTTTTAAAAGCTTTATTAGTTCATTATCCACCTGCAAATCACCTCACTATAAATAGTATATTTTTGTTATTGCACTAACGCAACAATAATGCAATATTTTACAAAAAAAAGTGTTGCACAAAAGAAATGCTAGTGCTATAATTGCATTAAAGAAACGCTTTTAAGAAATGGGGGTGGTTAAAAATGAAGTTTAACATAAATAAACTTTCTACAGTTATAAATGAAGACTTTAGTGGGAATTATAAGGCGTTTGCTACTGAAATCAACGTAAATTCAACTACAGTTTATAGAATTTTAACTGGAAGATCCAATGCTGGGGAAAAATTTATTGCTAATTTTATGTTATTTTGTAATTCAAAAAAGTATAAATTCGAGGATTTTATTTTTTTAAGATAAGTGTTTCTTCAAAGAAATGGTGCTGAGATTTATATTTTAAAATATTTCTTGAAAATCTTAAAATTATGGATTAGCACTAACAAAGTTTTAAGTTGCATGAGTTTGAATTTAACTTAAAGAAAAGAGCAGAGTAAGTGGGAACTCTGCAAGAATGAAATTTATATGTATTTAGATGTGATTAACATAATTTAATTATAAATGTCGAGAGGTATAAAAGGAATGAATGAAACTTGCGTAAATTACTATAAAACTTGCAGAGAGAATGCAGGTTTAACCCAAGCTAAAGCTTCTGAGATATTAGGAGTTAGTGAAAGATCTATATCGGACTATGAGAACAAAAAAACAAGGGTTCCATATGAGATAGTTGCAATAATGGCTAGAAAATATAATTCGCCTGAGTTATTGGATTACTATTGTTCCAAGGAATGCCCAATAGGGATACATAAAAAGATAAAGCAATTAGAAATTAAGTCCTTAGAGATAGTAACTTTACAAATGATAAGTATTTTAAGAAAAGTTGAAAGCGTAAAAGGCACATTGCTTGATGTAACAGAAGACGGTGTAATAACAGAAGATGAACTACCAAGATTAAAAGAAGTGGTTAATTATTTTGATAAAGTCAGTCAAGCAGCTAACGAGTTAAAGCTTTGGGCTGAGAAATATTTAGTAAATTTAGCGTAGTTAACTTCAATTTATATAAAAGTAAGGTAAGTAACTTATTAATAATGAGTTTCATAAGATGGAAAAAAGGAGGGATTTACATGGGGAAGTTAAGAACAAAGTTTAAAGTTGAAGTTAATTATCCAACTACAGAAGAAGGCATAAGAAAATTTGAAGAAGCAAAAGCCAGAGGAGTACTCATGGGATTAAAGACTAAACACACTGACGAAGAGATAAGACTTGTCATAGAAATGCTTAAGAAGCAGATAAAAGAGGAGTCAACTAATGGGTGATTTATTATATAGAACATAAAAAAATAAACCCTTATAAAAGAGTTTATTACACATACGAGTATTTTGCTACGATGCTACCAACATCGTAGCTCCATTATAACTTTTATATTGAAATATGTAAAGTGAGGGAGCGTAAAAAATGAAAAAAATTAAGTTAGAGAGAATTGTTTGGACAGATAATCATGGCAATAAAAGGGTTGCTTTTGTAGGAAAGAATTTTTAGGAGGAGTAGGGTTATGACTAAAATCGTTAGTTTTTTAAACATAAAAGGTGGAGTAGGTAAAACAAGCTCTGTAGTTAATATTGGAGCTGTTTTGGCTAACAAAGGTTACAGAACATTAATTATAGACACGGATTCTCAAGCCAATGCAACTAGGTACTTAGGCAGGGAAGGAAATACACAAAATTCAGTATACAGTATTTTAGCTAATGGAAAAGGTGACTATGTAAAGACTGATTATGAGAACTTGTATTTAATGCCTTCTAACATGAAGCTTCTAGGTATTCAAGGTACAGCTCCAGATGGGATTGTTGAGTTTATGCTTACAAATTGGATAACTGGTATTAAAGATAACTTTGACTACATTTTAATAGATTGTCCACCATCTTTAAATAATTGTACTTTAAATACATTGATAGCTAGTACTCATGTATTTGTACCTATGAAGATAGACCAGTTTTCAGCTGATGGGCTTTCATATCTTTTAAGTACAGTAGATCAGATAGGCAAGCTATACAATCCAGAAGTTAAGATGGCAGGAATATTTATAACTATGGATAGAGCTACTACCTTGAATAAGCAAAAGAAGAAAGAGCTTAGAGAAGTCTTAGGAAATAGGATACTTAACCAAACAATCAGAGAGAATGTATCTTTAACTAAAAGTACCTTTGAACAAAAACCTGTTGTTTATTTAGATAGAAAAGCTGCTTCATCAAGAGACTATAGAAAACTTACAGAGGAGATTTTAGATGTCTTGGCTAGATGATATAGCTAATAAGATTAATAAGGAAGATGAGGTTTCTAAGGAGAGGAGTATAAGCTTAGATAAGCTTATACCCTCAACTAAGAACTTTTATGGAATTAGAAATATTGATGAATTGGCAGAGTCTATTAAAAAACAAGGGTTATTACAAAACTTGGTGGTTAGAGAAATGAACACAGGATATTTTGAAATACTAGCAGGGCATAGGAGATATACAGCTTTAAAGCAATTAGGAGAAGCAGAAGCAAAATGCAATGTTTTAAAAAATATTAATGATGAACAGGCTGAGATTATTTTGATAATTACAAATAAAGAAACAAGAGAATTGACCCCTACAGAAAAGATGAAAGGGGTAAGAAGATTAGAAAGACTTTATAAAAGTGAAAGAACAATAGGTGACCTTAAGGGTAAAACTAGAGACCTTATAGGAGAAGCTATGGGACTATCAGGTACTCAAATAGGCAGATACATGAAGATTGATAAGAAGCTTGATGAGGAACTTAAAGAGGACTTAGATAAAGACAAGATAACTCTGTCCCAAGCAGAAGTAGTATCAAACCTAGAACCAGAAGAACAAAAGCAAATAGCTAAACAAATTAAGGAATTAGATCCTAAAGAATCAAAAGAAGAAATCAACATCCTCATAGAAGGAATTAAGCAGCCAGTGGAAAGAAAGCGAGATAGAGAACTGCTAAAAGAGATTTATCCAGAACCTAAAGCTAAAGAAAAGAAACCTAAATCGGATAAGTTCATCTTTAAAGATAAAGAGCAGCTAAAAATAGTAGAAGTGCTTTGTGATGAAAGAGTAAAAACATTAAAGGCTATGCTGCCAAAGGAAGGTCAGAAATGGACTGAATTTGACTATGAAGTAAAAGGTCAATTTGATGCCTTTGACTTAATGAGAATGACGTTGAGAGATAGCGAGTATTCGGATGGGTTGGTATATGAGATACCAGGGATAGAAAGTTGTGAAGAAGATTAAGCCCCTTTACCCGCAGGGCAAAATTAAAATTAAAAAGAATCATATCTGAAGAAGCCTAAGCTTCAACAAATATGATTCTAAAATAGTAAATATTAAAGTAGTTCCTAAAGATGCTTATTAGTACTTTTTAAGATATATAGGCTTCTCCATCACCTATAATCACAATTCTGTGCTCTGGTTTTAATGATATTAAATTGAATTTTTGTGATTTAGGCAGTAGGCGTATGGCTTGTTGTACTACCTGATTTTCATCATAAATCTGCAAAAATATAGTACCTTTTTCAGATATATTTTGAATATAGTAAAGATTGCCTTCCGAAAAATTAAAATCAGATACTTTATAAACCCCTTCTTTAAAGGTATTTTTACTTGGAACTGCGTTAGCTTTATATGGAATTAAGAATAAGAACAGAAGAATTAAAAAAGTACTTGTAAATTTCCTCATATGCATAACCACCTTTCATAGTTATTGTGAGGATAAGAAAAGTTAAATATTCATAAATTGGAAAAAATCTTAAGAACATAAAAGAATCATATCTGAAGAAGCCTAAACATCAACAAATATGATTCACCTTTTGAGTAAAGAAACAGATTAAACTATTGAAAGGGTTAAATGCGTGGAAATTAAAAAACATTTTGCCTTAACTGAATTGTACCAAGGAGAAAATTTCAAATCAAGATACAATTCTTATAAGCAAGGTATTCAATAATAGGTTTCTCTATGGAGCTATATTTATACTAGAAATGTATGGAAAAAGAGTTGAAGTAACTTAAATACGCACATTTTATGAAGTTTAATAGACGATTAGCCAGATAAGAAGTTAACCAGATAAGAAGATAACCAGAAAACCAGTTAACTGGATAAGAAGTTAACCATTTAACCAGAAAACCAGTTAAACAGAAATACAGGAAATAAGAAAAAACATAACTCACAATCCATAAAGATAAAGGTTATGATATATGACTGAAGCTAGGGAGAGTGAGCTTGTAACAGGGTTCTTTGAAAAGTGAATAATACGGTGTTTACAGTTAATTGTTTTAATATGGAAAATATGCTATAATTTCCATGATTGGGTTAGACTGTGAGGGAATATATGAGAATATTTAATAAAAGAATTAAAGAAAAGTATATTAAAGTAAGAAATAATTATGAAAAATTACGTATGAATCTAGAACAAGCCTTGAAAATTTTATTAGAGGAAGAAAAAATCAGTTATCTATCTGTAATTAGTAGAGTAAAAGATGTTGATTCATTTTATGAAAAAATTAGTAGAAAAAATTATGACAATCCATTTGTGCAAATAGAAGACATATGTGGCATAAGGATAATTTGCTATTATAGAAGTGATATTGAAAAAATATGTGAAATAATTAATAGAGAATTTGAGGTTTTAGAATCCCAGGATAAAGAAGAGTTATTAAATCATGATCAGTTTGGATATAGGTCACATCATTTTATTATAAAAGTTAAAGAAGATTGGCTTAAAATCCCTAACTATAGAGATTTAAAGGACTTAAAAGCTGAAATACAAGTAAGAACAAATTTAATGCATACTTGGGCTGAAATAGAACATAAACTTGAGTACAAAAAAGATGAGGATATACCAAAGGAGTTCAAAAGAAGATTTTCCTTTTTAAGTGCAAAACTAGAAGAGGCTGATGAGCAGTTTGAAGCTTTAAAAAATGATATTAACCAATATAGAGAAGGAAATGTTGAATTATTAAGATTGAGGAGCGAAGAAATTAGTAATTTGAAATTAAATGCAGAGAATTTGTGTGCTTTTTTGAATTTCAATTTTCCTGAAAGAGGTGAAATGTGTATTGATGATGTAGGAGATTTGCTTAATGAATTACATTCTTACGGAGTTAGTATTCAAATGTTAGGAGAATTTTATAATAAAACAAAGCCCATTCTTCTTTCTATGGAAGAAGATGAAAATGATACTGATGATGAATTGCTATGGAATCATGAGGGAATTGTTAGAGCGATTTTAGGGCTGTGTTTAGAATCATATCCTAAGAGTGGATTGCCTTTAGATGATGTTGAAGAGAAATATAAAGAAATTTTAAAAAGTGGAGATATATAAACAGTTAAACACCGTATTATTCAGAAATGAATTTACGGTGTTTTTTTGCATTAAAATGCTGTAAACCCGCATGAATACTATATATTCTTATCAATATATAAAGTTATATTGTTATATTTATAAGAATATATAAAGTTATATTTTTAAGATTTTACAGAAGAGAGGGATGAAATTATGGCTAAATTTAGATATGTTTATACAGATTTTTGGAATGATACAAAAGTTATAGAAAGATTTACACCAGAAGATAAGTTATTTTGGCTTTATCTTTTGACTAATTCACATACAAAACAAATAGGAGTTTACAGAATCCCTAGGAAGGTTTTAGCCTTTGAGCTTGGGTATAGTATAGAAGCTACTACATCGTTACTAGAACGCTTTGAGTACAATTATAAGCTGATTAAATATAACAAAGATACTGGTGAGGTGGCTATAAAAAATTGGGGTAAATATAACCTAGTTAATGGTGGACTACCTATTGAATGTTGTATAAAGTCCGAATTAAAAACTATAGATGATAAATATCTCGTCTTATATGTACTTGATGGAGTGAAGAATGAAAAATTAAAGTTATTCATCATTGAATGCTTAAAAGAATACGGTACGTACTACGGCACCTATGACGACACGTACCACGATACGTCAACAGAAGAATCAAGTAAAATCGCAAATGTGGAAGAAAATAACAAAGGGCGAAATCAAGCCATTCCTACGGCACGTACTACGATACGTGGGGAAAATAAAAATGAAAATAAAAATATAAAAGAAAATATAAATAATATATATAGTGTGCAAGACACTTCCTCAGATGAAACATCTGAGACTTCATCCCCAAATGATACAAGCAAAGTTCCATATGAAGAAATTATAGCTCAGTATAATGCTATCTGTAAGTCCTTACCTAAAGTTAAGGCTAGGTCAAAAGCTCGTGATAAGTCTATGAAAGCTCTTTATAGAAAACTTAAAAGCCTTGAAAAGATTGCAGAGCTATTCTCAAAGGTTGAATCTAGTGATTTTCTATCTGGTAGGGATGGAAAATGGTCAAATTGTGGTTTTGATTGGGTATTAAAAGAGTCTAACTATATAAAAATTCTTGAGGGTAACTACGATAATAAATCAAAGACTCAAATCGTGAACCCAAGTAATAATACAAACTATCAAAGCTCTAATAAGGGCAAGTTAAGGTTTGACAATTTCACTGGCCGTCAATATGACTATGATGCCTTAGAGAAAAAGTTATTAGGCTGGGATGATGAGGAGGATAAAGATGAATAAAGTAGTTCTTATAGGGAGATTGACAAAAGATCCAGAGCTTAAGTTTACACCAGGTAATGGAACAGCTGTAACCACAGTAACACTAGCAGTAGACAAGTTTAATTCATCAACAGGTAAGAGAGAAGCTGATTTTATTTCAGTGACTATATGGGGTAAACAGGCTGAGAACACAGCTAACTATATGACCAAAGGCAGCTTGATGGCTATTAGTGGGAGAATTCAAACAAGATCTTATGATGGGAAAGACGGTACTAAGAGATATGTCACTGAAGTAGTTGCAAATGAAGTCAGTTTTTTAAGCTATAGAAAACAAGAATCTATACCAAGTTTTGATGATATGACTCCAACAGATGATGGTGATATACCATTTTAGGGGAGGGGTTAAATGTCAGTAGTTTTAAGTGATAAAGAGTTTGATGTTATATCCAAGTTCTACGACCATGCAGATAAACTTTATCATCACGCAGACGAAATGCAGTTAGTTACTCAGTACAAAGGTGAAAAGATAAACTATCTCGCCACTTTAAGATATAAGCAATTAACCAAAGAAATTTTAGATAAAAAGCAGCAAGAATCAAAAAACGTCCGTGACGGACACTTTAAGAATTTAGTGAAATAAATTAACAAAAACTTTAGTTTACTTTAAGAAAAGAAATATACAATATAGATAATTAAATATCAGTTAACATTAGGGGAGGAGAATGAAGATGAGAAAAGTACTATCGATAATAGAGAGAAAGCGAAGAAGTTTACATAAAGCTATGGATATGTATGGAATTAGTGATAATAGGGTATTAACTAAAAGTATAGAGCTTGATAAGCTGATACTTATAGAGCAAAGGAGAAGATTATGTATATTAAATACTGCCAAGTCTTTCAATGCATGTGCAACGAAGTAAAAGACATTATCAAAGGTTATGAGGTTGTATGTAGTGCAGAATGTCATAACTGCCATGAAAGCAAAGACTTGAAAAAAGAAGAAATAGAAGAAGAAATTTTAGGAGGATAATTATGAAAAGCACAGGAATGGTAAGAAAAGTGGACGAGCTCGGAAGAATAGTAATACCAAAGGAGCTAAGAACAGTAATGAATATAGACATTGCAGACTCACTTGAGGTATTCACTGAAGATAAAACAATGATCCTAAGAAAATATAATCCAGGCTGCACTATCTGCGGTCACATAAACGGTGGACAAAGCTTTAAAGGGAAATATGTTTGTGAGGATTGTATAAAAGGGATTGGGGAGTAGCTTATATGGTTTTATTGGATCTTTGGAAAAAATGAATAGTGTGGCATTAGGAAATATATTTTGGTTACTCGTTATATGATATAATTAGGTAATTTAACTATGAAATGAGAGGTCACTTAAATATGATAAATTACAAAACAAAGTTGGTTCAAAAAATCGGAATTATATGTGGAATGTTAAGTTCCATAGTATATATTTTTCATGTATTCTTAGGGGCCAATATGTGGGGAGAATATTCTTCTATAAAGCAGCCAATTAGTGATTTAACTGGAGAAGGAGCTCCAAATGCTGAACTTCTTAGGATTTTTACTAGTATATATGGAATATTAACAATAGTTTTTGCTATTACTTTATATTTAAGCATAAAAAAATATGCAAATATGCCTTCTAAGATAGGTATGATTTTGTTAATTATAATGGAGATTTCATCATTTCTTGGATATTCATTATTTCCACTTGATGAGACAAATGCAGGAATGACATTTCAAAATCTAATGCATATTATTGTAACTGTAATAGTTGTAATTTCAACTATTGGCTCAACATTTCTTATTGGGACAGGCTTTAGAAAAATAGAAAATATGAGAAAGCTAGGGTCATTTGTTATCGTATGTGGATGTATAATCACAATTTCGGGAGCTTCTACAGGAATTATTATATCAAACTCTATTCCTATTTTAGGATTAATAGAGCGTATAAATATTTTTACAGTGCAACTAATGATTTTTATACTATCATTTTTCTTAGCAAGAAATAATAAATACAGAATAACATTGTAATTAAATAGATTAGAAATGAGGTAAAAATGAAAGGAAAAAGGAATACTGATAAGCTAGTAACCATCTTGCCTAATATGGATTTTTGTTGGTATTCAAAAGAAATAGATAGAGCTATAAGGCTTTGGGATTATGGTACAGGCATAAAAGAAATGTCTAGAATTTTAAAAAGAAGCTGTGAAGAAGTCTTTATGCTGCTAATGCATTTATCCCTAGAAGGTAAGATAACTCAAAGAGAAGGTTATGTATGGGGAATAAACAATTTTAATTAAACAAAAAAAGAGAGCTGCAAGTTTCCAGACATATAAGCTCTCTTTAAACCTCATTTAGTTACATATATTATAACATAGATGTGATTAAGGAGGAAGAAATTTGATAAGCCAAGGAAAGTTAATAGAAGGAATGTTAAATGATTATATTGATTTAGAAAACTCAATAAAGAATTTAGAACTAGACATTGAGGAACTAGAAAATGATTATGTGGGTATATCATCAATAAGTATGGGGGAAAAGTCTAGTCATACATATAAAATAAATAGACCAACAGAAAATGAAGTCTTAAGCAAGGATGAGAAACTAACAAGATTAAGAGAACTTAAAAGATCAAATGAAATAAGAAAAGAAAGAATAGATAATGCTCTAAATGTTTTAAGTGATAATGAGAGAGATGTTATTTACTTTAAATATCTGAAGTATAGAAATAAGTCCTGGTGTTTTGTAGCCAAGCAGATGGATCTTAGTGAAGCCTGGGTAAGAAGATTAAGAGATAAAGCTATTGATAAGATGATTACAATAGTTTATCCAGGTAAGAATGAATTAAGTAGAAAAATAATATAACTTTAGTACTTATAATATTCAAGTTCCTTAAAAGCATCTATGAGTGGGTAGGTGCTTTTATTTTTAAGAGTAATAAATAGTTGTTAACAGAATGTTTATTGCGATGACACATAGAAATAATATAATAAAATCATAAGATGACCATAAGTTTTTTTCATTATTTGTTTCCTTTTTATAGAGTAGTCACTGTTAGGTGGCTGCTTTTTTGCTGTCCATTTTAATGTGAGTATAATTATATGTGCAAAATTTACTTAAATTATAAAAAGTAAAATAATATGTGGGAAATTGTAGTAAATAAATCCTTGAAATTACAAAAACATACAATATATAATATAAACAGATTAATTTTGAGGGGGACGTAATAATGAAAATACAATCAAAAAAGAAATTTATCGCATTTAGTTTAGTAGTAATATTAGCAACAATATTCTCTTTGACATGGATTCAAGGAAGTAATGCTTCAGCTGCTACAGTTGGACAACAATTAACAGCGCCGGAAGCTGGATGGCAGAGATTTGATGATACTGATAGTAATTTTAAATATACAGGAAATTGGACATTAGCAACTTATTCAGGTAGATATAAAGGTGCAAATAGATATACTCACAATAAAATAGCATCTGTAAAATTTGATTTTTATGGGACTAAATTAAGAATAATAGGAAATTATACATCGGATAGAGTAAAGCAATATATAAAAATAGATAATGATATTTATGATTTTAGTACATATAACAGTTCATTAATAGACGGACAATATTTAGTATTTGAAAAAACAGGATTAGCAGAAGGAAGACATATGGTAGAGGTTTATAACTCAGAGAATTTTAGCGAGAATAGAAATTCTTCTGCATGGGATGCAATAGATATAGATGAAAATGGGTACTTGATAGATTCTTCAGCTGTATTAGCTAATGAAATATCATTAAATAAAACATCATTAAGTTTAAATATGGGACAAACTGAAGATTTAATAGCAAGTATAAAACCAGATAATGTATCTATTAAAAATGTTACATGGACATCAAGTGATGAAAGCATAGCTACAGTTGATGAGAATGGAAAAGTTATGGCTATTAAGCCAGGTAATATTACAATAACAGCTAAAACAACTGATGGAACTAATTTAACTGCGACTTGTACTGTAACAGTTGTTCAACCTAGTAATGATAGAGCTATCTTAGCTATAACAATGACTAATGGTCAAACTAAAGAATATGATTTACCTAATAGTGAAATAGAAGCTTTCACTAACTGGTTTGATAGCAGCAATGGTAAAGGACAACCTAAGTTTGGATTCAATAAGAAGATTCAACCATATAAAGAAGTAAAAGAGTATGTAGTATTTGATAAAATATCTTCATATGAAGTTAGATCATATACAATAAGCAATTAGTATTTTAGGAGGACATAATGATGAAAATAAAATCAAAAAAGAAATTTATCACATTTAGTTTAGTAGTAATATTGACAACTATATTTTCTTTAATCTGGGTACAAGGGAGTAATGCTTTCGCTACAACAGTAGGTCAACAGTTATTTAATCCAGAAGCTGGATGGCAAAGATTTGATGATACAGATAGTAAAATTAAATATATAGAAACTAATGATGGAAGAATAAAGGATACTAGTCATGATTATAATGGAACTAGACATCTAAGTTTGCAAGGAGATAAAATAATAATTAAGTTTTATGGGACTAAATTTAGGATAATAGCAACCAGATGGAATAATTCTGGAAAAAACAACTTGATAAGTATAGATGGAGTTGAGTCAGGAACTTTTAGTAATTTTACAGATAATCTTACTGTAAGTACAACGAGAAGAGTTCTTGTATATGAAAAAACTGATTTGGAACTTGGAGTACATACTATAGAAATGACAGCAACTGAGGAAATGATGTTTGATGCAATAGATGTAAATTCAGAGGGATATTTAGTTGATGCATCAACAGTTGCTGCAAACGAAATATCATTAAATAAAACATCTTTAAGTTTAAATGTTGGACAAGTAGAAGGCTTAATAGCTACTTTAAAACCAGATAATGCAGACAATAAAAGTGTTACATGGTCATCAAGTGATGAAAGCATAGCTACAGTAGATGAGAATGGAAAAGTTACTGCTATAAAAGAAGGTAGTGTTACTATTACAGCTAAAACAGCAGATGGAACAAACTTAACTGCAACTTGTGCTGTTAATGTAATTACAAATAATGAGAGTGTAACTGTAGAGTCAGAAAAAGATAAACTAGCGCTTAACAGTGAATTTACTACAGATATAGTTCTACATAATGTTAAAAATATTTATGCAGAAGACTTTACTGTAGCATATGACAAAGATTTGTTTGAATATGTAGGCTATGAAGATATAGAAGGACTAAAAGTATTTAAAGAAATAAAAGATACTGATAATGGAAAACTTAGATTTATAGTTGCTAGTTTAGGTGAGGAAAATGGAATAAATGAAGATAAAGCAGTGGTAAAACTTAAGTTTAAAACTAAAGCAAGTGGCAAAGGTAAAATAGATGTATTAAAAACACGTATATCTGATAATGAAGCTCTTGAAAAAGACATATTAGAAGAGAATTGCGGAGAGAAAGAGTTTGAGATATTTGCTGATGTCAATAGAACAGGAGATTTTACATTAATTGATCTGGGTATTGATGCATATTACTACGGAAAAAATGTGGCTGATACTGACAAAACTAAGTATGATGCTGATGTAATATCTAATGGGGTTATTGATGATGCTGACTTAGCAGAAATAGCAGAGCAAATGATTAAAAATGATAAATATGAACCAAATAACTAATTGAAGAGAGTCTTTTTAGGCTCTTTTTTATACTTAAAACTAATGATATTAAGTAAGTATCATAAAAGTAGCAGAATAATATCACTTTAGTATGTAGAATAGTTTCATTTCTTTGTGATATCATTTAAAATGTGATGATAAGTTGATTCCTTAAAAGCATCTATAAGTGGGTAGGTGCTTTATTTTATTAAAGTAAATTAATAGTTGTTAACATAATATTTATTGTCATGACACATAAGAGACACATAATGTTTATATAATAAATTCATAAGTTGAAATTAAGTTTTTCATTATTTAGTTCTCCCTTTTAATAGAGCAGCTGCTGTTGGGAGGCTGCTTTTTGTTATCTATTTTAATAGCAATATAAAGTATTCTTACAAAATTTACTTATATTATAAAAAGTAAAATAATATGTGGGAAAATGTAGTAAATAAATCCTTGAATTTACAAAATAGTACAAGATATAATACAAGTAGATTAAATTTGAGGGGGACACAATAATGAAAATACAATCAAAAAAGAAATTTATCGCATTTAGTTTAGTAGTAATATTAGCAACTATATTCTCTTTAACTTGGATACAAGGAGATAGAGTTTCAGCTGCAACAGTTGGACAACAATTAAAATCTCCAGAAGCTGGTTGGAGAAGATATGATGATACTGACAGTAAAATAATATATTCAGGAAATGGATGGCAGATAGAGAATAACTCAGTAGAATACAATTCTACAATGAATTATAATGTAACTGATTCTAATGCCAAAATACGTTTTAAGTTTTATGGTTCGAAATTAAGATTGATAACAGATAGAAATTCAAATAGATCAAGTTCACAAGTTTTTAATGTAAGTATAGATGGGATTAATGTTGGCAATTATGCAACTTATGGAACCCCTCTTGGGCAACGTTTATGCTTTGAGAAAACTGGTTTAGAAACAGGAAATCATATTGTTGAGATAACAACTAATATGCTATCTTACTTTACTTTTGATGCAATAGATATAGATGAAACAGGATATTTGATAGATGCATCAACAGTTGTTATAAATGAAATATCATTAAATAAAACTTCTTTAAGTTTAAACATAGGACAAACTGAAGACTTGATAGCGACAGTAAAGCCAGACAATGCAGAAAATAAGAAAGTTATATGGGCATCAAGTGATGAAACAGTAGCTACAGTTGATGAAAATGGAAAAGTTACAGCAATAAAGGCTGGTAATGTAACAATAACAGCTAAAACAACTGATGGAACTAATTTAACTGCAACTTGTGATGTAACAGTAGTTCAACCTAGTAATGATAGAGGTATATTAGCTATAACAATGACTAATGGTCAAACTAAAGAATATGATTTACCTAATAGTGAAATAGAAGCTTTCACTAACTGGTTTGATAGCAGCAATGGTAAAGGACAACCTAAGTTTGGATTCAATAAGAAGATTCAACCTTACAAAGAAGTAAAAGAGTATGTTGTATTTGATAAGATATCTTCATATGAAGTTAGAACATACACAGTAAGTAATTAATTAAATAATTATAGATAGGCACTCAAGTTATTGGGTGTCTTTTTTTATATCCTAAATCAAGGAGGCTTAGTAAATGTCAACGAAAAGAAAACTTAATTTAAACGTCAAATTTCATGGAGATAAAGTGATATGTGCTAAGTCTCCTATTGAATGTAAGAAGTGTATTGATAGTAGGTCATGTGAAAACATGACATTATTTTATGATCCTTTTGAGGGAATAAATGAATGTATGAAGTCTAGGAGCTACAAAAGAGAAAAAGGAGCCATAAGGCAAAGGTAGGTGAGATGATGTGCCAAGAAAGGTTCCAGCTAATTCTATACCAGAGAGAAGCTATAATAGGTTTAAATATAAACTAGAAGAAATGAGTAAGGAATATCCAGATAGGAATCTTATGATGTTTTATATAGGTGTTGCTACTGGATATAGAACGCAAGATATAGTGGATTTAACTATAGGTCAGATTAAAGAATCTCTTGAGGATGAGAGATTTATGATCCAGGAGAAGAAGCAATACAAAGCTTGGGAAACTCACATAAAGAATTATCCTAACTCTAAAAAGAAAAGACCACCACCAAGAGAAGTTATGATTAAACCAAATCTAAGAAAGTTATTAAGGGAATATATCAAAGGCAAAAGTAAATCTGAATATGCTTTCCCCTCAAATAAGAATGAACACATCTCAGCTAAATCATATTCTGAAATCTTAAATGCTGTTGGTAAGAGTTTAGGACTTAAGAATATAAGTGGCCATAGTATGAGAAAGACCTATGCAAGTAGATTGTGGGAGGCTAAAAGAGATTTAGAATATGTAAGAATAGCTTTAGGGCATATGAATATTGAAACAACTAAGAGGTATTTAGGATTAGATAATGAGATTAAAGATGATGCAGCTGCTTTAGCTGATGACAAGCTTTAATTTTTTTTTGACCTTATAATCGGTAAAAAAGTGGGGTATGCAGATTCAAAGAGAAAATAAAAAATTCCTACTATTATATGTATATAAAAAATGATATCCGTAATCCTATAGCTTATTACCGATTTAAAGATAAATTAAAAAAGTGCTTTAAAGTTAGTCATATCAATGGATAGAACCAGTTTTATGAAATCATTGCTTTTGGCGGATTTTTTTAGGTCACCAGGAGGGCTCTAATAAGGGTTCTGGAGGACTTAATTGAAACCTAAAAAATCAAAAGTTATAGTTATTTTGAAGAGGATTAACTCAATCAGTGCCTTATATGCGTTTAAACATCAAAGCTCTGGGAGAAAAGTTATAGTTTAAAATAAGATAATGAAATAAAAGGAAAAAGATGTCCGTTATGGACACTTTTCATATGTTCATTTTGGGTAAACTCTAAAGAGTACATGAAATAAATAAAGAAATTAATAGATAAACATACTAAAATCTAATCAAATAGCCTTCAAAAGTGTTCAGTGAATTTTACATACTTAAAATGAACACTTATAATATAATTAGGGGTGAGATTATGATTTTTGGATATGTAAGAGTTTCAACTAAAGAACAAAATGAAAATAGACAAGTGAAAGCTCTTAAAGATTTTTGCAATGAGTTAAAAGATGAGAATATCTATATGGATAAAGAAAGTGGAAAAGATTTTAATAGAGAACAATACCAGGAACTTAAAAAGCTATTAAGGCAGGGCGACACATTAATAATAAAAGAACTTGATAGACTTGGAAGAAATAAAGAAAGTATAAAAGATGAACTTGATTACTACAAAGAAAAGAAAGTTAGGGTTAAAATTTTAAATATACCAACTACATTAATGGATTTCCCTGAAGGTAGTGAGTGGGTGTTTGAAATGATTAATAATATTTTAATTGAGGTTCTTGGAGCTATTGCAGAAGAAGAAAGAAATAAAATAAGAAGCAGACAAAGGGAAGGAATAGAGCTTGCTAAAAAAGAGGGTAAGTATAAAGGTAGACCACAAGCTGAATTGCCAGAAGGATTCGAAAAGTTATATAAACAATGGAAAGATAATAAAATTACGGCAATACAATTTACTAGCCTTCTTAAATTGAAGAGTAGAACAACATTATATAAATATATAAAAAGATACGAAGAAAAGAATTATAAGTAAGGTGTCCAGGATGGACACCTTTTATTGTGGAGGTAATTAATATGAGTAGAGTACGAAGTCCAAACAGAGATAAAGCTTTTGAAATATATAAAGAGCATGGTGGAAGAATATCTTCAAAGGAAATAGCTGATTTATTAAATGAAAAGGTAAGTAATATAAACTCATGGAGAAGTCAGGACACATGGAAATATAAACTTAAAGGGAGAGCTGGTGCACCTAAAGGGAATAAGAATGCACTAGGAAATAAAGGTGGAGCTCCTGAGAAGAATCAAAACAGATATAAACATGGGTTCTACTCTAAATATCTTCCTAAGCAAGCATATGATATTTTTGAAGCTATAGAAGAAATGAGTCCATTAGAAATACTATGGAATAATATAAAAATGAAATATGCTGCTATAATAAGGTCGCAAAAGATAATGCATGTTAAAAGTAAAAGTGAAATGATAAAAGAGCTTAAGAAATCAAAAGTAAAAACTAAAGATAGAAGCACAGAAAAAACTTCAAGTAATGAATCTGAAGAAGAGTTTGAATATGAATTTCAATTCGCATGGGATAGACAAGCAACATTCTTAAGGGCACAGTCAGATGCTATGAGAACATTAAGCAACATGATAAAGCAGTATGATGAAATGCTTCATAAGAATTGGGATTTAGCTACAGAAGAACAAAAAGCACGTATTGAAGTATTGAAAGCAAAACTAGGAAATACAGAAGGTTCTTCAAGTAATGTAGTTATTGTAGATGATATAGATGATTAAAGTAAGACTTAAATCAATAATTGCATCTAGTTTCTATGCGCTTCATAACGACCTAAAGAGAGGACTACATACACATTATTGGCTTAAAGGTGGAAGGGGTAGCACTAAATCCTCATGGATATCTATTGAAATAGTTCTTAATATAATGAAAGATGCAGAGCAAGGGATAATGTCAAACGCTCTTATACTGAGAAGGGTAAAAGATACATTATCTGAATCGGTAAGAGATCAAATTAAGTGGGCAATAGATATTTTAGGTGTAAGTGATGAGTGGCATGTACCAGAATCTAAGCTAACTATAACATATAAGCCTACTGGACAAGTTATAAGATTTAAAGGTGCAGATAATCCTAAGAAAGTTAAATCTACTAAAGTTCCTAAAGGATATATTAAATACATATGGTATGAAGAAGTAGATGAGTTTGAAGGAAAACCTAAAATAGACACTATAAACCAATCACTAATGAGAGGTGGCCCTAAGTTTTTTGTATTCTATTCATTCAACCCTCCAGAGTCACAGAGGAATTGGTGTAATCAAGAAGTTCTTGAGGCTAGAGAAGATAAATATGTCCATCATAGTGATTATAGAAGTGTACCAAGAGAATGGCTAGGAGAACAATTCATAATTGAAGCTGAACACATGAAGAAAGTTAATCCCACTAAGTATGAACATGATTATTTAGGAGCTGTAACTGGTACTGGTGGAGAAGTATTTAGAAACTTAACCATTAGAGAAATAACAGATGATGAAATAAAAGTATTTGATAGATTAAAGAATGGATTAGACTTTGGTTATGCAGCTGATCCACTAGCTTATTTATTGATGCATTATGATAAAACAAGAAAGAAGCTCTATATCTTTGGTGAGATATATAAAGTTCAGTTAAGTAATAGTAAAGCTGTTGAAGCAATTAAGAAGCTGAACCCCTTAAATAAAAGAGTAACATCAGATACAGAGCCAAGAACAATAAATGAATTCAAGAAGTTAGGGTTAAATATTATAGGAGCTAAGAAAGGACCAGATTCAGTTGAACATGGTCTTAAATATTTATCTGAAGAAATAGAAGAAATAATAATAGATCCTGTTAAATGCCCTAATACAAAAAGAGAGTTCATGGAATATGAAATAGAGAAAGATAAGAATGGAAACTTAAAAGGTGAATATCCTGATAAGAATAACCACACTATTGATGCTGCTAGATATGGAATGGAAGATGAAATTAATAGTAAGAAGATTAAGGTTAGTAGTAAAGCGAAAATAGGATTGAGGTGATAAAATGGCAATTATAAAAGACAGAGAGCTCTTAAACGAAGATGGTTCTGTACCAATAGAGTTATTGGTTAAATGTTTGGATAATCATCAAGATTTGATTACTAGATATAAGAAACTAAATGATTATTATGATGGTGAACATGATATTAAAAGAAGAACATTATCAAGTAATGCACTACCTAACAATAAATTAGTTTGTAATCATGCTGAGTATATAACTGATATGGGAGTAGGGTATGTATTTGGAACTCCAATAAGTTACTCTGGAGATGATTCAGAAGCATTGAATGATATATTTACAGATATAGATGAAGATTCACACAATAATGAGTTAGCAATAGATATTAGTATTTTTGGATTAGGCAATGAGCTTTTATATATGAATGATGATGAAGTACCATATCCAGATCTAGCTGTAGTAAGTCCATTCAATGGATTTTTAGTTGTAGATAGTACAGTAAAGCATAAACCTATGTTTGCAGTTACTTATTTTGAAAAAAAGGATATTGATGATAAGAAAACAGGGTATGATGTTCACATATATACTGATACGGAAATATATCATTACTTCTTTCAAGATTTAAGTAGCAAAACTCCAAAGGAAATTGATTTAAATGAACACTATTTTGGAGAGATACCATTTATAGAGTATCAAAATAATAAGAAAAGCAAAGGTGACTTTGAAGGAGTAATAACGCTAATAGATGCATATAACCTTTTACAATCAGATAGAGTAAATGATAAAGAGCAGATGGTTGATGCTCTTTTGGCAGTTATAGGAGCAACTCTAGGTGATGATGAAGAGGAAAAGATCAAGACAGGAAAATTATTAAAAGAACTTAAAATTTTAGAACTTGATCCAGGTGGAGATGCCAAGTGGTTAGTTAAAAGTCTAAATGAAACTGAAATAGAAGTTTTAAAGAAAAGCCTTAAGGATGATATTCACGAGTTTTCAAAAGTTCCTTGTTTAACTGATGAAAACTTTGTAGGTAATGCAAGTGGTGTAGCTATGAAGTACAAGCTTCTAGCCTTTGAGCAGTTAGGTAAAATAAAGGAAAGATACTTTAAAAAAGGACTAAGGCAAAGGTTAAAGCTTATGAGTAATATAGAGAATATTAAAGCTAAAAATATAGATTCTAACAATATAGATATCACTATGAAACGTAGCTTACCAGTAGATGATGAATTACTTGCTAGGATAGCTGAAATGACAGAAGGATTCATAAGTTGGGAAACTAGGGTTAAAAGGTTTGATGAAGAGCTTGATGTAGATAAGGAAAGAGAAAACCTTGATAAAGAGAATGAGAAAAAGATTGAGCAACATCAAAAGTCTTTTGGATCATATGACTTTAAAGATATCAAAAAAGATGGTGAGGTAGATGAAGAGTAATACCTATTGGGAAAATAGAGCTAATGAAAGAATGGCTGAATATCATAAATCGTCTGATGAAACTATATATAAAATCAATCTTGCTTATGATAAGGCTATTAAAGATATAAATAAGGATATAGAGAAGATATTTAATAAGTTTGTATTAGATGGTGGCTTAACTCAATCTGAAGCTATGGATTTGTTAAATACTAGAGTTTCTCAAAAAGAATTAGATTCTATTAGATTAAAAATTAAAGGAATCCAGGATGAGGATCTAAAGAAGTATTTAATGTCTCAACTTAATGCTAAAGCCTATAAAGCAAGAATAACAAGGCTTGAAGCTATAAAAGAAAGCATTTATATTAATACAAAATTAGCAGCTGATGTTGAGATTAATACAAGCACTCAGCTATATACAGATACCGCAAGTAAGTCATATCATAGGAATATATTTGATGTTCAGAAAGGCATAGGAGTAGGCTTTAATGTTGCTCAAATGCCTGTACAAACAATTCAAGAGATATTAAAGAATAAATGGAGTGGTAAACATTACTCTAGGCGTATATGGCATAATACAGATGTATTAGTGGAGAAGTTAGAAGAAGTAATAACTAGTGGACTTATGGCTGGTAAGAGTTCAAGGAGAATGGCAGCTGAACTAAGGGAATTAACCGACTATGGTAAGTTTGCTGCAGAAAGATTAATAAGAACTGAAACTACTTATATTGTAAATGCAGCTGAACTAGAAAGCTATAAAGAGCTAGGCATAGAAAGATACATATATGTAGCAACCTTAGACTTAAGAACATCTGATGAATGTAGAGAAATGGATGGAAAGATAATAAGAGTTGATAAGGCTAAAGTTGGTGTAAATCTTCCTCCATTACATCCATATTGCAGAAGTACCACAAGAGCCTATTTTGAAAATATAGAAAGACTGAAGAGAAGAGCTCGAGATCCAGTGACAGGAAAAACTTATATAATACCTGGCAACATGAATTATAAAGAATGGTATGATAAGTTTGTTGTAAAAAAGTATGGTAAAGAGCAAACAAAGATGTTAGAAAAGAAAATTCATGATAAATAGAAGCACTTACTTAGAAAATGAGTAGGTGCTTTTATTATATCCAAAAATAAGGGAGTAATTGATTATGAATGATGATATTCCAAGGAGGTGAGAAATAAGTGATTTTAATCAATATTGCTGCTTTAATAGTTATTGCTTCAAGTGTATATGACATCTATATAAATTATCATGTTAAAAAACAAAACGACAGTTTGGCAGAAGTTACTGAAGGTATGAAAAGAGAACTAGAAGAAATGAAAAAGACTAGTGAAGTATCTATAAATATAGATGGTAAGGAACTGATAAAAGCTATAAATGAAGAACAGAAAAAGCATAAGAATATAAAATTAGTTCCTTGTTGAATAATATTCAATAAAAATTAGAATAAATATGCAATTTGATTGTGTATTTATTATTTTTATGCAGAAAATCTTATAAAAACAAGTTGAAAAGTATCATAAATATTAATTTGTGTCGGTAAATCAATGTTTAGCGACATGAAAAGGGAGGATATATAAATGAATTTTGACAAAGCTTTTAAGTTAATGAAAGATGGACTTGGTATTAAATTGCCATCATGGGCAGGATATTGGTTTTGGGATAATCAAAAAGAAACTATAATAATGCATTGTAAGGATGGTAAGAAAGTTGACATAAGAGAAACACAAGTAGTGGAGTACACATTACAAAATATATTAAGCGATGAGTGGATTATAGCTGATGCTGGTAGTACTCCTGTTTTAGGTGGAACAGCAACTTTTAATTTTGGTGAAGCTATTAAGTATTTAAAGAGAGGATTAAAAGTTGCCAGAAGCGGTTGGAATGGAAAAGGGATGCATTTAAAATTAGTTCCTAATGGCTATTATGATGTTGGGTTATCAATTGTTGAGGAGCCTTGCGAAGGACTACTACCTTGGATAGGTATGAAGACAGCTGATAATAAATTTGTCCCTTGGTTAGCGAGTCAAACAGATATACTTGCTGAAGATTATACTTTTGTTGATTAAGTCTTACTTTTAAGACTTTTTTCTTTTGTCCTAAATAAGACGATAAACTGTTTAAAAATAATTAAACCTAGTGGGCATTGAACATTAGGGGTAAGGAGGAAGTTATGAAAAGAAGAAAATTAATTATGAATCTACAACTTTTTGGAGTCTTAAGTAATCCTTATTCAAGGAGATTTATGGCACCAGATACTGGTGATGGAGGAGCAGGAGCAGCAGGAACAGGTGAAGGTGATACTTCAACTGGTACTGGCGAAGGTGGAGATGGAGCTGGTGATGGTAAAGATGGTAGTGATCAAACCTTTGATGATGTATTAAAAGATAAGAAATATCAAAGTGAGTTTGATAAGAGAGTATCTAAGGCCCTTGAAACTGCCAAGACTAAATGGGAAACAGAATACAATCAAAAGCTAGAAGAAGCAAAAACAGAAGCCGAAAAGTTAGCAGCTATGACAGCTAATGAAAAGGCTAAATATGAAGCTCAAAAGGCTAAGGATGCAGAGGAAAAAAGAGTAGCTGAGTTAAATGATAATTTAGCTAAAAGAGAAAAAGAAATCACAACTAGAGAACTAAAAATTACTTCAGCTGAAACCTTAGCAGATAAAAACTTACCAATAGAACTAGTGGAAGTACTTCATTATGAAAGTGCTGAGTCTTGTCAAAAATCAATTGAAGCAATTGAAAAAGCTTGGGTTAAAGCTCAAGGGTCTTGGCAACAAGCGGTAGAGAAAGCTGTAAATGACAAGTTAAGAGGTGGTAAACCTCCTAAGGCTGGTTTAGGAACTGAAAATACACTTGAAGCTCAAATAGCAAGGGCCATGAGAGGACAATAAAAAATATTTATAAGAAAGAAGGAATGTAAAAATGGCAAATACTATACAGTATGCAACTCTATTTCAAAAGGAGTTAGATAAAATAGCATTACAAGAGATGTTAACAGGCTGGATGGATGCTAACGCTGGACAAGTTAAGTACACTGGAGGAAAGGAAGTTAAGATACCTAAATTATCTATGGATGGCTTAGGAAACTACGGAAGAGCAGGTAATTCAGGATTTGCAGATGGAGATGTAAGTTTCTCATACCAAACTAAAGAAATGACTCAAGATAGAGGAAGAAAGTTTGTTATTGATGCAAATGATGTAGATGAAACTGGATTTGTAGTAACTGCATCAACTATCATGGGTGAGTTTCAAAGAACTAAGGTTACTCCAGAGATAGATGCCTATAGATTATCTCTGTTAGCAGCAACTGCAATGGGAATAGCTCAAGATAAGAATGTGGAGTATGGTTATACTCCTTCTAAGGATACAGTTCTTGAAAAACTAAAATATGCAATAAAAGTTATTAGAGAAAATGGATATAATGGTCAGTTAGTTATTCATGCTAACTATGATGTAGCAACTGAATTTGAACTAGCTATGGCTGGGAAAATATCTAATACAACATTCTCTCAAGGCGGTATAGATACTGAAGTTCCAGTTTTAGATGGATGTCCTATAATAAAGACCCCACAAAACAGATTGTATACAGCAATTACTTTATTTGATGGTAAGACAGTAGGACAAACTCAAGGGGGATATGTTAAAGGATCTACTGCAAAAGATGTTAACTTTATAATCGTACCAAGAACAACTCCTATAGCTGTAACAAAGCAGGATAATATGAGAATATTTGATCCTGAAACTTATCAAGATGCTAATGCATGGGCTATGGACTATAGAAGATATCATGATATATGGGTAAAAGATAATGCTGCTAACTCAATATTTGCAAACATAAAGGATACTAAGAGTGGTTCATAAACTAATTCGCTTAAATGTGGAGCGAATAACTGATGATGAACACATTGCTAAGGTATTAATTGATGAAGGATTTAAATTAGTAGAAGAAAAGCAGCAGTCTACTGATTTAAGTAATGAATCTAGATGTGAAGATACTACAATAGTAAATGAAAATCAAGAAGTTGTTTTAGATACTTTAACAATGGATGATTTGAAGAAATTTGCTACAGAAAAGGGTCTTCAAATACCTTCTAAAATAAAGAAGGATGAGTTAATTAAGATGATAGAGGAAGTGGAGTAATCCCTTCCTTTTAATCTTGGAGGTGTTTATATGACTCAGTTAGAAAAACTTAAGATAAGATTAGGGATAGATAAGAATGATACAAGTAAAGATGATCTATTAAATATGCTTTTAGAGGATGCAGCAGCTGAAATTGTAGACTACTGTAATAGAGATATTTTATTAGATAAAATGCAGGGCTTACAAAGAGAACTAGCCATTACTTATTATAATAGACAAGGCTCTGAGGGAGAAGTTTCTAGAAGTGAAAATGGAGTATCTGTTAGCTATATTACTGAAATACCAGAGGGGATTAAATCACGCTTAAATGCTTTTAGAAGATTAAAGATAGTGGGTGTTACTAATGCGAATAAAGAATAAGAGACCCTACTACTTAAAAAGAAAAACAGTAATAGTAGATAATGAAGGTGGCAAGTATCCAGGATACTTAGAGGAACCAATTCAAATAAAGGCTAATATAGCTCCTGCTAGTGGTAAGCTACAAGCAGAAATATACGGAGAGAGATTAAACTATATACTTAACATGCTTTATGATGAAAATGAAGTTATGACTGAAGGTGATGGAATATGTGTTTATGTACCTAAAGAAAGTAAACCTGATTATAAAATCATTAGCATAAAAAGATATTCTCACCTGCTTATTGAACTGGAGAAGTTATTATGAGTATAAGTAGTATCAATGTTAGTGGATTTGATAGTATATTAAAAAAACTAGATTCTTTAGGAGTTAGTTTTGAAGAGGTTATAGTTGATTCAGTTAAAAAAGAGACTAAAAGGGTTAAAGATGATGCTAGAGATGTAGCTCCAGTAGATAAAGAAGATTTAAAAAAGAGCATAACGGAGAAAGTAGAAGTAACCGATGAAGGTGTTACTGGAACTGTAAGTACTAATAGTGATCATGCAGCATATGTTGAATTTGGAACTGGAAAGACTGGAGAAACTACACCTGTTGAAGATAAATATCCAGGAGCTTTAAGCTACAAACAAGATAAATGGCTTGTTAATATTCCTGATGTTGGGTATAGATGGATTGAGGGACAAATGGCACAACCTTATCTATACCCAGCACTTAAAAACAACAAAGAAAAAATAGTTGATAATATTAAAAAGGATCTAAATGAAACTATAAGGAGGGTAGCAAAAGAATGATAAATATAAAGCCTTTAATTAGAACTGAGTTAAAGAAGATAGTTGAAAATATTAATGATGCTTACCCTTCAGATTGGGCTAAGTTCCCTATTATTCAATACATTGAAGAGGATAATAAAACCCATACCAAAACAGATGATAAAGAGCAATTAGCTTATATAAGATACAAAATAGATATATGGAATAAAGGGAGTACTTCTGATATTGCAGTCGCAGTTGATGGGGTGCTTTCTTCTTTAGGATTAAAAAGAATACAATGCATTGATACTCCAGAACCTAATCAATTAAAACACAAGGTGATGAGGTTTGAAGGAATCATTGATGTAAATAATATGAGGGTTTATAACCCTTAAAAAGAAAGGGTGATGAAGATGTTAGCTAATGGTATTGAGCTTGCATTTAAAGAAACGGATGCAGCTACAACTTATACAAACTTAGAAGGACTTAAAGAAGTTCCTGAGATGGGTGCTGATCCTGAAAAGGTAGATGTTACAGATTTAGCGTCAATAAACAAAGAGTATGAATATGGAATCGGGGATTATGGTGATTTAGCTTATAAATTTAATTATGAAAATGGTAGCACTAGTTCAAGTTACAGAATCTTGAGAAAACTTGCAGATGAAAAAAAGGTAGTTTCATTTCAACAAACATATCCAGATGGTACTAAATTCACATTTAAAGCACAATGTAGTGTGAAACTTGGTGGAGGAGGAGTGAATGCAGTTATGGAGTTCACTTTAAACTTGGCAATACAATCGAGTATAACAGTAACAGATCCATCTTCAGGATCTTAATTAAAAAAACGAGAGGATGATGATATAGATGTTATTTAAAACATTTAAGGTAGGAGATAAGGAACTAAAACTAAGATTAAGAGGGAGAGATTGTGTTGCTTTAGAAAGCAGCATAGGAGAATCTCCTTTAAATAAACTAATAGAATGTCAAAGTGGAAAAGTACCTTCTGTAACATTTATGATTTCAGTTCTACACGCTTCATTACAAGCATTGGAACATGGTTATAATACAGACAAAACTTATGATCTTTATGATGAGTATATAGAAAATGGAGGGACTGTGACAGACTTACTGGAAGAGCTAATAGATGTGTTTGAGGTTAGCGGTTTTTTCAAGAAGGATGCTCTGAAGGAGGGGGACAAGAAGAAAGAGGAGCTGAAAGCAATTTAAGCCTAATTAAAGTATTTGATGAGTTATTACCAATAGCATTGGAGTGTGAAATTCCAGTGCTTTCTTTTTGGGAATTAACACTAAAAGAAATACAGGATTCTATTTCAGCATATCAAAAAAGGATTTTAAGAGATGCAAAAAATAGAGCCTTTATGGATTATAAATTAGCTGAATGTATAGGAATAAATGTTGCTGCAATCCTATCTAAAGAAAGTCAACCAGTTCCCTTTATAGAGGTTTATAGAGATCTATATAAAGAAGAATATGAGGAGTTTGAGAATCAGAAAATTAATCAAGAAGCCATAATTCACAAACAAAGAATGCTTGATTTTGCTAACTTCCATAATTCAAACAGAAAGGGGGTTAGTTAGTGGAATTAGAAGAGTTAAAAGTACTCATTTCTGTAAAAACAAAAGAAGCCACAGCTCAATTAAGTGGAATAAAAGAAAAGTTTAAGAATGTTGGCCAAGAAGCAGTAAATGTAACTAATAAAATAAACAAAGCTACAAGCAGCATAAACCCAGGAACTCAAGCCGTAAAAAATCAGATGGATAATTTAGCTGAAAAGATAAGATTAACCAATGCTCAGATAGATATACAAAAAGATAAATTGGCTCAACTTCAAGTACAGTTAGCAGGTAATACTGGAGAAGCAGATAGACTAAGAGCCAGGTATGCAGAGATAAACAGTATATTAGGTAGTACAAGTAAAACCAATGTAGCAGATCCTGCTTTAATACAAGAGCAGATTGATTTATATACTAAGCTGCAGGAGTTGAAAGCAAAGGAACAAAAGCCATCAAGTATTAATACAGCTAAAGTTAGGGAAGAGATATTAAAAGTTGAGACAAGGATAAATAAATTAAGTGCTTCAGCAGATGTTGCTAAGGGAAAATTAAATTCATTAAACTCAAAATATAGCTCTGTGAATAATTCATCTCAGAGTGCAACAACAAGGGCTGGGCGGCTTAGTGAAAAGATAAAAGAGATAAATAAAGGCCTTAATGGTTTGGGAAATTCTAATAAGAACATAAGTAAAATGAGTAATGGAGTAGCAATGATAGCAAGACAGTTTTTAACATGGATGGTTATATTGCCACTAATAATGAGGTCTATCACTGCATTAACAACATTTTTAGGACAATCATTAGTTACCAACAATCAATTTTCTAATTCCTTGGCTCAAATTAAAAGTAACTTATATACTGCATTTATGCCAATATATCAAGCTATCTTACCTGCTATAAATACTCTCATGAGTTCTTTAAGTACAGCAACCGCATATATAGCAAGTTTTATCAGTTCAGCCTTTGGGAAAACATTTGGACAATCGCAGAATGCAGCTAAAGGATTGATACAAGCTAAAACAGCTATGGGAGCCTATGGGGATGCTGCTAAAAAAGCTGGAAAAGAAACAAAAGGTGCTTTGGCAGGGTTTGATGAAATTAATCTTCTTAATAACGATAAGAATTCTGGTGATGATAGTTCAAGCAAGATACCACAAATAGTTTCACCTAATATAGATATTTCTGATGTTCAAAAGAAAACAGATGTACTAGCAAACAAGATGAAAGTAATCTTAGGAACGATGTTTAATCCATTTAAAGAAGCTTGGGCAAGAGATGGAAATGGAGCTATGAATGAATTTAGAGAAGTTGTAGAAAAGAGTAAAGCAACTCTAAGAAGCTTCTTTGATATGTTAGCTACTCCGCCAGTTCAAGAATTCTTAGAAAATATAGGGAGATTAGGAATAGCATTAGGGAAATTAGCACTATCTATATACAATAACTTTATTCTACCAATAATTAATTGGGTTATTTCTATATTCCCAAGCATTTCAAAGGGATTGAATCCACTCTTAGATTGGATAGTTAATTTTATTAATAAGATATCTGATAGTCCAGGAGCTATAACTGGAATGATTAGTGTGATACTTGGACTAGTTGCAGGCTTTAAAGCGATGGCAATAGTATTAAAGGTTGTAAAATGGATTGCTGCAATTATAGAAGTAATAGAAGGTCTATCAACAACGGTATTAATCACAACTGGGGTTATTGGAGCTATAGTTGCATTAGTAGTTGCTTTTGGATTGTTATATGCAAGTAATGAAAACTTTAGAAATAAAGTAAATGAAGTAGGTAGAGCTATAGGAGAGTTCTTATCTCCAGTCTTTGAAAAGTTAAAAGAGGTGGTACTGGACTTTTGGAACAATGCATTAGTTCCTTTAGGTGTTGCGCTTCTTGATATTTGGCATATGGTTATAGAGCCTTTATCAGGAATTTTAAAAGATGTTTTTGTAATGGCATTTAGTGCTGTTATTGAGATTGCAAAAATTCTATGGAAAAACGTACTTGAACCACTTATAGATTTTCTAGATGATATTTTCGTAAAAGAAATACAAGCTGTTATTGATATTTATTATGCTTGGAAACCTGCAATACAAACAGTTATAGACATAATAATGTTTTTATGGAATTATGCATTAAAACCTTTTATAGCATTTTTAGTAAGTGTATTCCTTGGTACCTTTGAAGGTGTGGCCACAAGTATTAAAAATATCGTGGGTGATATCAAAACAATATTTGGAGGAATTATAGACTTCATTGCAGGTGTATTTACAGGAAATTGGAGCAGAGCTTGGCAAGGGGTAAGAGATATTTTCAGAGGGATATTTGGAGCTCTTGGAGATATAGCTAAATCTCCTTTAAATGCGGTAATTGGATTAATTAATGGAGCTATAAGAGGGATAAATAAAATATCTTTTGACGTTCCTGATTGGGTTCCATTATGGGCAGGAGGAGGAAAACACTTCGGTGTAAGTTTACCTAACATACCTTATTTAGCACAAGGTGGATATGTTGGAGCAAATGATCCTAGACTAGCTGTAATTGGCGATAACAAAAGAGAAGGTGAAATAGTCTCTCCTGAGAGTAAAATTTATGAACAAACATTTAGAGCAATAAGCGATGCATTAGGTAGTAGAACAGATCAAAATGGTGGAGATTTAACTATAATGATAGATGGATCAGCAATTGGGAAGGTAGCCTTAAATCAATTAAGAAAGATGCAAAGAAGTGGTGGTATAACATTAATACCATCATAGGAAAGGAGAGGTAACATGTTCAAGATAAATGGAGTAGATGTACCTACTCCTTCAAAATATGAACCAGATATAGAAGATATAGATGGAGAAACCAATAGAAATGGGTACGGAGATATGTTAAGAGATAGGATTGCTGTTAAGAGAAAGTTAATACTAGAGTGGCCGCCATTAACATATACGCAAATGATGAATTTATTAAAAGCAGTAAAAGAGGTTAACTTTACAGTCACATATCCAGATCCAGAGTTAGGAGAGGTAACTAAAACTATGTATGTAGGCCCAAGAAAAGCTGCAGCATATTCTTATGATAAAGTCACTAAAGAGGTTAAGTGGAAAGGTCTAGCTATGAATTTTATAGAGAAATAGAAAGGATGATGAATAATGATAAAGATAAATAAAAATATAAGTTTAAATGGAGTTATTGAGATAGATGGTGTACAGGTTGCATATATAGGCGCAACCATTAATACAGACGGGATTAATAATACAAGTGTTACTAAAACAATAACCAATCAAGAACTTTACTCGAAAAATAAGACTGAAGTTAGAGCTGATGTTGCAGTCTTTGAAGCAGAGCTTTATAAAACAGAAGATGAAATAATGGGAGGAAACATAGATGAAACTAACTAATAAAACTATAGAAAATAGTATTAATTCGTTAGCTAGGTTATCTTTAATGGAGCTACCAGTAAAGGTAAGTTATGCTATTGCTAAAAACATTAATAAAATAAATAAAGAAATTAAAGTATTTAATTCTGAAAGACAAAAGTTGATACAGAAATACTCAATAAAAGATAAGGATGGAAAACCTAAGATAAATGAGGACTATACTATAAGTATTCAAGAGGATTTGCTAGAGGAATGGAATATGGAACTTAATGAACTTTTAGAAATAGAAAATGATATAGATATACATTTAATAAAAGAGGATGATCTTATTAATGCATCATGTAATATATCTCCTTCTATTTTAATTGATGTAGAATACATGATAAAAGAGAATAAGTAATCTCTAATCTTAATTTAGAAAGGAGGTAGACTTATGTATAGTACAAGTTCAGCATATAAGACAGAAATTAAAAAGCCAAGTAGATCTTTTGAATGTAAGATTACTATAGGAGATAGAATTTATAATAATTCTGACATAGTTAATGTTGTCATTGATAGTAATATCCAACCTTCAGATGGTTTTATGATAGGAACTACAGTATCTAAAACCTTAGATTTAACTTTAATAAACTCTGGAGATACTATTTATTCCACTAGCCAGATTAAGGTAGAAATAGGGCTTAAGATTGGTGCCACAATAGAATACATTCCTATGGGACTATTTAATATTGATGATATAGAAAAGACTGATTATACAACAAAGATAACAGCATTTGATAACATGATAAAATTTGAAAGTGCTTATTTTAGTATCTTAGGAGATAATCCAACATTACAACAAGTAGTTAATGAATTAGCTGCTAAAACAGGAGTACAATTTACAGGAAGCCTTCCAGCTTACACAGTTAAGAAATTGGAAGGCTTTACTTGTAGAGAAATAGTGGGATATGTAGCTAGTATATGCGGTGGTAATGCTGTTATAACTAGGGATGGAAAGTTTACTACAGTAGCACCTGCTGATGTATCTTTATCAATGGATGGTAGCAACTATATAAATTACAAGAGAGAAGAAGTTAAATATAAGGTTGGCAAGGTTACTTGTAAGGTTGGAGAAGAGGAACTATCTAAAGGATCTTTGGGCACTGATTCTATGGAATTAGGATTTGAAAATCCTTGGGTTACTGATGCAATTCTCCAGGATATTTATAATAAATTAAATGGCTTTAATTATCTTGGCTACTCAATGAAATGGCAAGGAGATCTAAGTGTTGATGTTGGAGATATAATTACAGTCACAGATGTTAAAGGAGTAGTTAGAAAGCATCCAGTACTGTCTCAAAAATTTAATTATACTGGTGGACTTACTGCAGAGATAGGAGCAAAGGGAGAGAATAAAAATAAGAACTCTTTTTCAAGTTCTGGAGATACTTCGAAAAAGTTAAATAGAGTTGTTACAGAAGTTGCCATAGTTAATAAGGCCTTTGTAGACTATGCCCATATTAATGATGCTGATATTGTTAATTTAAAGGCTCAAACAGCTAAAATAGGTATAGTTGAGGCAGAGGTAGGAAATATAAATACAATCTTATCTAAATCTGTGTTTACGGAGCTAGCTACAGTAGGACAGATAGTTGCTGGAAGTTCAATAATAGCAAATGAAGCTATAGGAGATGCCCAGATAGCAAATTTAAAAGTGGGAAAACTTCTAGCAGGAGATTTATCTACAAGTAAGTTTAAGATTATTTCTGATAGTGGAAATATGCTTATTTCAGATAATACAATACAGATTAAAGACAGCTCACGAGTAAGAGTTCAAATAGGTAAGGATGCATCTAATGACTATAACATGTATGTGTGGGATAGCACAGGAAACTTAATGTTTGATGCAACTGGACTTAAAGCAAGTGGTATTAAGTCTAAAATAATTCGTGATGATATGGTATCTGACACCGCTAATATAAGCGGTAATAAAATAGAGAAAGAAAGCCTAGTAAGTCAAATAAATGGAGCAACTACAACCCTAAAGGCATCTAAAATAAGGTTTGATGATATTAACCAGACTTTAGATATTGCGTTTAATTCACTTAAAACAACTATATATGATACAGGGCAAACAGTAAGCTCTCAAGGTACTTTAATTGGTACACTGCAAGGACAGATAACCACAAAAATATGGCAAACAGATATAACTACAGCTATAAACAATGTAGTTATTGGCGGAAGGAATTTAGCACAAAAAACAAGTGATATTTATATAGATGCTACAGGATTTACAGGAGCTACAAATGATGGAAGGTTTCCTTATACTGTTTTAATTAGAGATTTAAATGTTGGTGATAACGTAACTGTATCATTTACATTTAAGTATTCTAATTTAACTTACAATAATACTTCTAGAGGAATGAGAATTCAAGGTCGAGGAAATGTAACAGGATGGGGCAATGGAGCTTTTAATTCTTATTCAATACCAATAGATTTTAATGCTGGAACTGGAGAAATAAATGTATCATATAGAATGATAATTACAGCAGATCATCTTTTAAACTCCTTTTGGGATATAAACTTTAGAACAGACTTTATAACTGGTGGAACAATATCAGTAAAGTCACTTATGATAGAAAAAGGAAATAAAAAAACTACATGGACAAGAGCTTTAGAGGATTTAGATACAAAAATAAGTGAAAACTATTCATCAATAACTCAAACAATAAACGGAATAAATACAACAGTTGGAAGTATGCAAACTTCCATTAGTGGACACGAGACAAGAATAGGGACAGCAGAGGGCTCTATAAGTACAATGAAAGACCAGATATTTTTAAAGGTTGAAAAAGCAGACATTTATAATATTGCTGGATTAGTAACAAAAATTGATGATAGAGATGCAAGTTTAATTTATACAGGAACATGGACAAGAGGAAATGATCCAGGGCACTATAATACAACGTATTCTTATAGTGCCACTGCAAATCTTCTGTAAAATTAACTTTTGAGGAGTAGGCATTAGATGGGTAACATCAAAAGAATACGGCTAGGGTTATGCAGATATAAAATAGATGGTACTATTGTTGCTACAAATATAGATACTTACTCAGCAGCTCCTACAGTAACAAACTTTGTTGCCTTTGAAAAGTTAGGACTCTCTTATGGACAGCATACTATAGAAATTATAGTAAAAGGTACAAAAGATCGAAGCTGCAAGTCAGCGGTATTAATAGATTGTTTTGAAGTCTTAAAGGAAACTCAAACCCAAATTGATAGTGCAGTATCTAGCCTATCATTACTTAGCAATCAAATAACTTCAAAGGTAAGCACAACAGATTTTGAAACTTATAAAATTCAGACAGCAAATCAGATAGCAGCTAAAGTAAATGCAGTAGATTTTAGTTCTCTGATAGAACAGAACCCTAGCAGTGTAAGAGTTGCAGTAGGTCAAATAGGAGGCACGAACTTATTAAAAGGAACAGACTTCTCTGGTTTAATCGGAAGTAAAACTCCTCAAGGTTGGTGGTATTGGGGTTCAGCTTCAACATATGTGAATCAAGGAGCATCTGGTTATAATAATGCAGGAACTATATGTATACAAAACCCAACATCAGAATCGGGGGGACTATGGCAATCTAATATACCTTTAAAGCCTAATACAAAATACACTCTATCTTTAGCAGTAACAAAAGAGTCAAATGTTAAAGTCGGTCAATTCATATTTGAATATATGGATTACAGTGGAAGCAATATTAGTAATACAGGAATAACCCTTAACTATGATGGTAAAAGACATTCATATACTTTTACAACTCCTAGTAACTTTGCTAGTGCTAAAGGGGGAATGCTGCATCAAGGAAGTTATAATTCAGGAGGCGGATATCTTATATTTTTAACATATCCTAAGCTTGAAGAAGGAGAGAACTCTACATCATGGAGTCCAAATGCTAATGAACTTAAATCGGGATGTTTTGAAGTAAATGATAGTTACGCTAGATTTACTAATCAAGATGGAAGTTACACAGAATTTACACCAGGAACTACAGGACTTAAATGGCATAAAAACTCTGGAGACTCATCAGGTAAAGACTATCATTACTTAATGGCAACTGGAGTAGCTTCGGTTACATCTAGTTCAAATGCAACAGTACAACTTCCAGATGAGTTTAAAGGGAAAAATTTTGAAGTGTTAGTTTCAGTTAAAACAGCAGATGCATTAACAGAAACTTCGATTTCTAAGTTTACTTGTAGTGCTGGAGGAAAAGACATCGTGAATGGTAAATTTAATATAATTGGTTGGATGATTAATTATCCTAAACCAACTTTGCAAAAATTCACTAGCTATATAAATGGATATTGGCTACTAAATGACAATACTTATATAAATCAAGGAGCATCATTCTACTCAATAATGGAAGTCTCTTGGATAGCAATAGCTTAAGGAGGTGATAGAATGGCATCATTAGAGGAACATGAAAAGTCAATGACATTGTATTACTCGAAAAGAACTGGAGAGATAACAGCTTTCTCAACTGGAATACAGGATATGAGTTTCTTTGGAGACAATAAAGAAGATTATGAGATAATATGGGACTTTATTGTATTAGAAAAAGATACTTATGTATTAGAAAATAGAGATAAATTTAAGGTAATAGATGGATCTGTAAAACTAAAAGAATCTGTGGACTTAAGTAAATACATGTAAGGAGAGAGCTGTGAAAGCAGCTTTCTTTTTATATTAAAAAATATTAAGAGGTGAAGAGATGGAAAGTGAAATAGTTAAATACATCATAACCCAAGGGATATTCTGTGTATTGTTTGTATGGTTATTAATGGATACAAGAAAGGATTCAAAGGAAAGGGAAGTGAAGTATCAGGAAACGATTGATAAGCTTGCAAGCTCAATAGGGACTATCGAAGATATTAAGGAAGACGTAGAGGACATAAAAGAAATAATTTTAAAATAATTTCAAAAGGAGGTTTACAAATGAAAGAATTAAAAGGTTTATTACAAGTGAAGAAGCTTATTGCATTGTTACTTACTATAGTATTTTGTGTACTAAGTGCTAAAGGTAAAGTTAGTTCACAAGAGTTTTTAACAGTATTTAGTTTAGTAATAGCTTTCTACTTTGGACAATCTACAGCAAGACAAGCTAAGAATGAATAATTAGGAGCCTTATGGCTCCTTCTAAATTTAAAACGAGAAAGGATGATTAATTATGAAAATAGCAATATCAATAGGACACACACTTACAGGCAAAGGTACAGGAGCAGTAGGATTTTTGAATGAAAGTATATGTACTAGAGAAATAGGTGAAAGAGTAAAATCAATGTTAGAAGCTCAAGACCATGAAGTTACTTATTGTAGAGTAGATTTAAGTGATAATGATTTAGCTTATAGAGTAGAATTAGCAAATAAATCAGATGCAGATCTATTTGCAGAGATACACTTAAATGCTGGGAGAGGATTAGGAACAGAAGTTTATACTTATGGAGCTAAAGAAGTACCACAAGCTAGAGCTGTACTAAATGCTATTGTAGAGTTAGGATTCAGGAACCGAGGTATTAAGGATGGTAAAAGTCTATATGTAATAAGAAACACGAATATGACAGCTATGTTAATAGAGTGCTGTTTTGTTGATACCAAGGAAGATGCAGATAGATATAATCCAGATACAATAGCTAAGGCTATAGTAAAAGGATTAACAGTAACACAAGCTAAAGAAACAACTCCAGTATCTAAAGCTCCTGAACCAGTTAAAGAAACACCTAAATCAACAGTAGATATTAATGGATGGGTTGCTAGATTACAAAATGAATGTAATGCACAAGGATTTTCTAATCAAGTTGTTGACAATATGGCTGGTCCAATAACATTGTCAGAATGCCCAATGTTAAAGATAGGTGCTAGTGGGAATATAACTAGACTAGTACAAGAAAAGTTAAATGCATTAGGATTTAATTGTGGAGCTGTAGATGGAGCTTTTGGAGAAAATACTAGAGTAGCAGTAATGGTTTTCCAAGATTCAAGAGGATTATCAGCAGATGGTATTGTTGGACAAAATACTTGGAGAAAACTTTTAGGACTATAAAATAGAAAGCCCCTGCATCAATTAAGATACAGGGGCTAAACTTCTGAAAATGAAACTTAGCTTAATTCTAACACTCAATATAATATATGCAAATTAAAAGCTTATTGCCACAACGGAGGATGAATTTCCTTGGTTATGGCTTTTTTGATTATAAAAATTAAATATCTGTATAGAAAATATAGTAGTAATATATTAAAATAAGCTTAGTGATTTAAACACAATTAATAATAGAAATTTCAGTTATTTTAAAAGAATAAACTTAAGAATAGTAGTAATTGAAAAGTAATATCTTTGGTGAGGTGAGTAAAATAGCGTTTAATTTGAAATATATTGCAACAATGCATACTTTTATGCTTATAGTAGCATTAATACCTATGATGGTAGTCCTATTATTTATGCTTCATTTATCAAAGAAGAATTTTAAAGACTTTAGAAATAATGATTCTTCAATAGGATATTTATATACATATTCTCCATCTAAATCTAAATTACACTTGATAAGCAAATCAATATTTTGTTCAATTATGTTTGTATTGTATTTTAGTATACTAATATTTTATATAAAAGATGTTATGATTCCAGCAATAAAAGATGCGCCTAAATTAATAACTAATGATTATGAGTACACTACTGGGATTGTTTATGAAGTTAGAAATGGAAGAAGTAGTAATATAATATTTGTAAATGGTCTTAAAATTTATGAAACTAAAGTCTTTATAAAAGGTAAAATCAAACGAGGACATGAATATAAGATTGCATATTTAAGAAATACAAAAGAGTGTGTAGGATTTGAAGAACTATAATTACTTAAATTAGGTGGACAAAAAGGTGCCACAATTTAATAATTTATAGCTTTTTATAGTGTTTTGAGAAAAGTAAGAAATGATTATAAACATAGATAAACAAAAGATTTGACAGCTTTAAGTATTTTATACCTATGGAATAATCACTGAATTGAATCATTATGTCTTTGTAGCAATATAATAAAGAAGGAAGTAAAGATTAATTTTTCTAAAAACATAATAGTTATACGAGTAGTTCTTTTTAAATATAACTTATCAAAGAAAATTAAAATAAGATTGGAAATATATATCTAATCCCAACCTTAAAAAGTGAAACTTAAATTTTTACACTTATAGAATTATTGATTTACTAAAAGGATTGCTTACTCAACATATCCATATCCAATTATTTTATAATCATCTAATGTTGCAAACAATATTTTATTACTAGGTATTATATTTTTCTCTTTCACAGTAAAATCAATGGTATATACTTCTTCTCCAATATAAGATTTATCATATATTGAACCTGTACCGTCTTTGAGAAGAGATTTATGAATTTTTGTTTGAGCCAAATCTATAGATTCTTTTTGCTCCTCAGGTAATTGATTATAAACAATTTTTATTATATCATTAGTAACTGGTTCTTTTAATACGCTTTGATTATTTTTGAAATAGGCAACTAAAGAAATTGTAATTATAGAAAAAATTAAGAAATAAACTATTTTTTTCATAACAAGTATCACATCCTTAAATTTTTATAAATTAACTTATAGTTTAATTATATATAATACATATAACATAATAAAGAAAATATATTTATTTTGCAGGATAATCATCTAATTTTATACTATTAAAGGTTTTTGGATTGCAACTACTCAGATAAAAATAATATTGCAATGTTAATAAATTTATTGTTACAATCAAAAAATATGAACTGATTCTTGTTAAGTAGACCTATAAAAAGCAAAAAATATGAAGTCTGGATATTATATCTGTATTTAAAAGTAACTAGTCAAAAAACTGTTAAAATATTTATACACAATGAGAACATAGAATTGCAATGGGTTATACATAATAATAGCCTTTTAATAGAGTTGTTCAATGTTTTGTGTAAAAGTGTAATCAAAAATCATAAAATAAGGTGGACAAAAAGGTGCCATAACTTAATGATTTATAGCTTTTTTTAGTATTTTTAGAAAAGCAAGAAATGCCCACAAAAATAGATAAACAAAGACTTTGATGGCTTTTAGTATTTTATAATTTTATGTCTTTAGAGGTTCTTGGGGTCGCGGGTTCAAGTCCCGCTACTCAGACCAAAAATGAGATTAAAACCCTGTAAACATGAGCGTTTGCAGGGTTTGTGTTTTTGTGGGAATATGAGTCAGTGGCCAACTAGTGGCCGAAACTAAAATTTAATTAAAAATATTTCCTAGTTTTCTTACTGCTTCTAGCTGCATATTAGGAAGAACATGAGAATAAATATCTAAAGGCATACTGATATTTGCGTGCACCAAACGCTCACTAACTATTTTGGGATGAGTACCTTGCTGCAATAGTAGAGTAGCAAGTATCCCCCTAACATCATACCAGTTTGAAGAGATAGAAAAAGTCTATAGTAACATTTACTGGATAATATGTAATCTATAGAAAATAAATAGGGGGTATGGTATACTAATTTTATTATGAAATGGGTATTAAAAGGGAGTGTGGTACTGAAAATGAAAAGTATGATGAAAAGTATGAGAATGAGTAAAAATGAAATTCCAGTCGATATAGTACCTTTGTTTGAGGACATTGTTCAAACATATAAGGGAGACGAATGTGAAGAAAAGTTTATGATAGCTATGGAAGAGCATCTCTCTAAAGAGCAACGATTCTACTTATATGAGCAAAATGGAAGTTGTAGAGGTACTGGGTACGATAAAGAGAGAAAAGCCTTTGCGCTTGAACACGCTGATAAACCTCTTGGCGAGAGATTGAGGTTATTTACTAATAAATTTAGAAGAACAGCTGTTTTAAATGAGGATAATACAATTACGGTTACTTTTGCTTGTAATCATGGATACTATAAGCATGCACCAAAAGGAACGTTTCAATTTCCAAAATCCATTGAAACATATTTTGAAAGATGTGCAGGTGGGCGCTTGTATGAATATCAAAAGGCATTAGGAATAAAATTGAAGATTAAGTCAGTTGACGTATCTCCACTCATCGAAAATATGATAAATCCAGTCGTATTTACTTTTGAGATAGTGAATTAATACCAGGTTAAAAAAGATAGTAAATATGTACATAAGAAAGTAAGGTGTCCGTGACGGACACCTTTATCTTTTATTCCCCTTTCCATACTTCTATCTAACATACTCAATAAAGTAATCTATTATTTTCAGCAACACCAGCAGCATCGGTAAGGCAATTAACACTAGTTGGAGAAACTATATCATTTTATACTGTAACTAGATTTGCTTCAACAAATACGATTATAAAATAGCAAATATTAAAGCAATTTTAAAGATGCTTATTAGTACTTTTTAAGATATATAGGCTTCTCCATCACCTATAATCACTATTCTGTGCTCTGGTTTTAATGATATTAAATTAAATTTTTGTGATTTAGGAGGTAGGCGTATAGCTTGTTGTGCAATCTGATTTTTATCATAAATCTGCAATAAGAGAGAGCCTTTTTCAGATATATTTTGAATATAGTGAAGATTGTCCTCTGAAAAATTAAAATCAGATACTTTATAAACCCCTTCTTTAAAAGTATTCGAATTTGGAACTGCGTTAGCTTTATATGGAGTTAAAAATAAGAGCAAAACAATTAAAAAAGTACTAGTAAATTTCCTCATATGCATAGCCACCTTTCATGTTTATTGTGAGAATAAGTAAATATAAATATTCATAAGTTGGAAGAAACCTTAAAAACATAAAAGAATCATATCTGAAGGAGGTTAATCTTCAAATATGATTCTAAGAAGGGTAATTTATATATTAGCATATAATAGGATACCAACACTTTGGGATTAAGTTTCAGCACATTAGTAAGAAAAATTTTTAGGAAGATGGTACATCAATGGTTTAAGCGAAAAATAGATACCTATACTAGAAATTAATAGAATTAGGATTGAATGCCCTATATAAGCCATTCATTAGAATTTGTAAAATATTATGTTTAATAACCATATAACCAGTTAACCAGCAGAAAACAAAAGAAAATAAAAATTTTTGAATAGGAGGTAATGATAGCTAAATTTAGATATGTTTATACAGAGTTTTGGAATGATACTAGTGAGGTTGCTATACAGAATTTGGGAAAATAAAAAAATATATAAACTATAGTAAAAAACGATACAAACTTTAATCCTCATAGTGTGAAAGACACTTCCTCAAATGAAACATCAGAAATATCATCCTCAAATGATACAAACAAAGTTTCATATGAAGAAATCATAGCTCAGTATAATGTTATCTGTAAGTCTTTACCTAAAGTTAAGGTTAGGTCCAAAGCTCGTGATAAGTCTATGAAATACCTTTATAGAAAACTTAAAAGCATTGAAAAGATTGCAGAGCTGTTCTAAATGAAGTCAGTTTTTTAAGTTATAAAAAGTTTGATGTTATATCCAAGTTTTATGACTATGCAGATAAACTTTATCATCAGATTGTAAGTATGTTCCGATTGAAATATAATATATATTAATATTGGAGGGTAGGGTATATGACTGATTTTATAATGTGTTTAGGTTTCATAGCTTTTCTAGGAGTAGTTCTATTGGTATTTTTCGTGGGTGGACAATTTTCTTATTGGGTTATAAAAAAGTTTTTTTTCAACAATAAAACTATAATTATAGTGCCATCTTTATTTTCATTCTACGGAGGATTTTTAATTTTTATATATACTATATTTATAACCGGATTTCTTATTTATAGCATTTTGTCTAATCCACACAATGTAGGCATTGGAGGTGATAGAAAGATAATAGCATTTTTAATTGTTATATTGGTGATATGTTTTTGTGAAACATTTTTCTCTTTTAGTATCTTTGAGAAGGATAAAATAATATATAGAAATATGTTTAATCTTTTAGGGAAGAGATACAATTATGATGATATTATTAAGGTTGAAGTATTTATAAAGAAATTCACAAAGGGTAGTAAGTTAAGATATTTATTAATAATGAAAGATGGGAGAAAAATAGATTTAAATGTAATGCAACTTCATTGGTTATAGAGGTGAAAAAGATAAAGAGGCATCATTCAAAAAGATTCTACATGTTGAATCACTCATTAATAAAGATATACCTCATTTAATCACTGAATAAGCTTATTATAAGATAAGAAAAGCAAATTATTTACCTACTGATTTTAATAAGAAATTTAGAAAGATGATTGTGAATTAGTCTTAGGGATTTTTGCAGATAAATATAAAAATAAAGTGTCGTATTATTTAATAAAATGATATGCGGTATTTTTATTCAACAATTCTATGAAATCTATGAAAGTGCTGTTAACCATAAACGTAAAATGATTATATTTATTTAGAGAACTCAATAAAGAATTTTAGGATTAAGTTCAACAGTTGTGGCTTTTAATTTATAATCTATATTCTTGTCCTAAGAATATCATGTTAAAATATAATAAGAATGGTAAATTATCATAAAGAGTAAAAAAGAAATATATTAATTATGGAGGGGTACTATGGAATTTTATTTTAAAAATGTTGGTGGGAAAACACACCTTTATCGTGAAGATGGGTTTATTGATGAAGATTTAGGTGAATTAGAGACAACATTTACAGGTAAGTTGAAAACTAATAATATTTTTGGTGAAGATTATGAGCTAGAGGATATTTCAGGTTTCTTTTCTAAAGGAAAACGATATTCTATTAAAAGTAGTAATGGAATTAATGGTGTAATAGAGAAATCTTCTGGTGGTAAATATGTTCTTAAGTAGCCTACGTATAGTTATAAATTGTAATTAAAAAGAAGATCAATATTTTGTTCAATTATGTTTGTATTGTATTTTAGTATACTAATATTTTATATAAAAGATGGTATGATTCTAGGGGTAAAAGATGTACCTAAATTAATAACTAATGATTATGAGTACACTACTGGTATTGTTTATGAAGTTAGAAATGGAAGAAGTAATAATATAATATTTGTAAATGGTCTTAAAATTTATGAAACCAAAGTCTTTATTAAAGGTAAAATCAAACAAGGATATGAATATAAGATTGCATATTTAAAAAATACAAAAGAGTGTGTAGGATTTGAAGAACTATAAATGCTTAAATAAGGTGGACAAAAAGGTGAAATAACTTAATAAAAAGAAAATTTTTTTAATAAAATTATTTGAAATATTAGTTAATTAATAAAATTTTAAGATGTATTCTTAATTTTATATACACAGGTAGCTTAAATTGAAAAAGGTAGTTTAAGCTACCTTTTTCAATTACCTTATAATAGACCCAAGCAAGAACAAAGGTAGTGGATTAAATCCATATATAGGGTAGGTATAGTATGGATAATAATGAGGATAGTATCCATAAGGATTAGGATTGTAGAGGTATCCTAACTGATTATAATAAGGTCTAGGGAAATCAGAATTATAGGGTCTATTAGTATTAGATATAACTTCGAGATCTATAGGTTGTTTAATAGGAATATTTTTATAGTTTGGATTAATAAATAGAAAATTACCCATAAGCTCATAATACTCTTCAGGATATCCTGTTTCATGCATTAGTCCTGGAAGCGTATGTGAATCAATATATTCTAAGTTTTCTTTTGTATCTTGATTTAAGGACTTTTTAGTGTCCATATTATCCTTCAATAAAATAAATCACATTATTTATATATGAAACTAATAGGCATATGTGAAATAAAAACATTATGATATTTGGTGAAAAAAGAAGGGATTTAAAGGGGGATATTGAATTAATTATCTTGTATACTAATATTTATGAGGGGTGGTTCAATGATTTTAAAAAAAGCATGTACGATAACTTTAGTATTAAGTATTTTATCAGGAACAACAGCTTTGGCTGCAACAAATGAAAACGAAAATCAAATTATTTTAGATTCACAATATCAGTCAGGAAAATCTTCTGAACTTGGGCTGAATTTAACTCAATATACATACATAAATGCTCCAGAAGATATTCGTAAGATGCATGAAGAAAACTGTATATCAATAGGTAAAACTGTTAATTTAGATGATGTTATTTATGTCCCTTCTGTAAATAAATTAAACGAAGTGATGTATAGTAATAGCAACTCTACATATCTTAATAATGCGTGGGCTCTTGATAATGGAAATAGAATAGAATTCTATTTAAGAGGAACTTGGTATACTGTTTATAAAAGCACCTATGTTGGATATAACTATACAACTAGTGGGATTCCAGTATACTTATTACAACATCTATTGATATTGAAGGGGTATGATATTGGAATAATGGATGGAGTTTTTGGGACTAAAACCCATAGTGCTTTAATTAATTATCAAAGTAGTAGAGGGTTATCTGTAGATGCAATATGTGGACAAAATACCTGGAGCTCTTTTTGGTGGTAAATATAAAAGCTAAATATTTAATAAATTTTTTAATATTTTAAGAAAACTGAAAGACATCAAAACCTAAATAAATAAAGGGTTTGATGTCTTTTTATATTTTATAAACTTATTTTTTTTAGAGATATGTCTTGTGGTCAATTTGTTGTGAAGAAAAAATAAAAAGTATCTTAAAAAGGCTTAAAAGAATATTTTAATTATATATAAAATAATTAACAGGGGAATAGTATGAAAAGTTTCATTTCAAAAACCTTAAATGGGTCATTTAAATATATAGATTTAAGAGAATTAGGTATAGAACAATTTAGAGAATGTAATTTTATGAATATAAAAGAAAATAGAGATAACGAACGTGTTGGTATTATTTTACCTAATCAGCGAGAAGAGAGATGGAAAAGAGATAAATCTGCTATGGAGAAAGAAGGAAAGATAAGAGATTTAAGTTTGATATTTGAGTATAACGATTTTGAAATGGATAAGCAAATTGAAGCAATTAACAAATTAATATTAGAAGAGGTGGACGTATTAATTATATGTCCAATAAATGGAGCAGGAGAACCAGAGGCCATTGAGAAGGCTAAAAATAGAGGCATTAAAGTAATATCATATGATGTACTAGCAATGAATAGTGATATAGATTTATTTGTTTCTTTTAACCTTATGAGAGTAGGAGAACTCCAAGGTAAATATCTTATAGGAAAAGTACCTAGAGGTAACTACATTATTTTATTAGGGGAACCAAATGGAGAGGTTTTTATAGAAGGGGCAATGGAGTATATTATGCCCTTAGTTTATACAGGAAATATAAAAATTATCACTCAAGAAAAGGTAGAAAGATGGAGTCCTGATTACGCTTATAATATTGTAAAAAATTCTTTAATTCAATATGAGAATAATATTGATGCTATCTTGGCCCCGAACGATGCAATAGCAGGCGCTGTAATAGAGGCATTGGACGAAGAAAATTTGGCTGGAAAAGTTGCTGTAACTGGTCAGGATGCAGATATTTCTGCAATTAGGAGGATTATTGAAGGGACTCAATCCATGACAGTACTTAAAGATACTAATGAATTAGCCTGGGTTGCTATAAATGCCGCAATTAAATTAATAAAAGGTGAACAGAAAATCACGTATAAGTCAGTTAATAATGGGAAGATAAATGTCCCTTCAATACTAACTAATCCTATATTAGTTGATAAAAATAATGTATACTCTATTCTTAATGAAACAGGATATTATAAAAATTATATTATATAAGATATTAAGTTGGTATACTTTTTTATTATAGAAAATCATATTTGAAGAAGCCGAAGCTTCAACAAATATGACTCTACAAAAGGGGTAATTTATATATTTGTGTATCGAGAGGATACCAATGCTTTGAAACGAAATACATGCCAATTAGTAAAATTACTTTTAGGAAGATGATACATCTATAGTTTAATCGAAATATATAAATTTATACTATTTTTTATTACTTTTTGGGGGACTTGAAAGAGCCTCAATTTTATCATTTAATTCATCTAATTGCTTTTTAAATTTTTCTTTTACTTTAATAAGTTGTTTTATTTTTGGATCCAAATTTTTTAATAATTTAGTATTATTAGACTGATCATCTTTTAAATTATCTATATCTTCACTAATTGTTTTATAACCAAAATCTAATTCAGAATAGATCTTATTTAGCAATTCAAGTAAATCTTTATCTTCCAATTATAGACACTCCTCTAACTAATAATAAGGCTTATAGTATTAGTATATATTTAATATGTTAAATATAGAATTGAGTTCAATTTTAAGCAACAAATTAATTAAAGTTGAATATATAATTATTAAGGAAATTTTTTTACTAAAGAATATACCTTATTATAAAATTTTCACTTTAAGATATAAGGGGTGAGTCTAATATGGATTTTGTAAGTTTAATTACAGATAATGCACTTATTTTAGTGCCTGCATTATATGTCTTAGGAATGATATTTAAGGGAACTGAAAAGATACAAGATAAATATATACCTTTGATATTATTGCCAATAGGAATAGCTGGTGCAATTGCGTTAATAGGATTTAGTGTACAAGGATTTATACAAGGGATATTAGTAGTTGGTGCAGCTGTTTATGCTAATCAATTGGTTAAACAATTTAAAAAAGATGAATAATTGGGGGAGGATATCCTCCCTTAAACTATTGAATTTTAGATATTTATAAAAATATTATTATAATTGACATAAATAATGTTCAAATATTAAAGAGATGAATAATATAGTAGTGAGAATGTGTATAAGTATTAAACCTATAAATAAGTTTATAGTAAAAACTTAGGAGGAAAACATGGGAAGAATACTTCTTTTAATAGAGAAAAAAAGATTTGAACTAAATAAAGCTATAGAGATATTTGGGATTAATGATTATAGAGTTTTAATTATAAGTGAAGAACTTGATAAATTGATAACTATAGAACAAAGGATGAGGCTATGGCTAGCATATACTGGATTTTATACTAAAATTAATATGGTAAAATAAAGATACCTTCTTAGCCCTTAGGGGCTATTTTTTTATATACATAATATGGTATAATTAACTTGTTAAGGTGAATAAACTAATTAATTTTGGAGGTGTTATTTATGGACAATCTAAGTACAATAGCAATTTCAAAAATAGCTGATATATTATCAACAGGTGATATACTGGTACCTACAGCAGAGGTTTGGGAGAAAATATTTTGCAATTCTGGATTAAGTAGTTATTATGAAGAGAGTAAAGATAATTTAGATGTTGTTTTTATGAATGATAAATACACTCATAATCCTTTATGTTATTCTGAACTTAAGAAAATATTTATGGAATTATATGATAGTAATAATATTATGGAAGTATTACAAAACATAATAGATAAAATAAGTATATATGATGTGTTTCATAAAAATATTAATTTAAAAATGAACATTACGTTTTATATGGTTGATATAGTAGAACATTTAAAGAGAAAGGAGTTAACATATAGGCTAAAAATACTCGATGAGTATCCAAGTAAAGAATTTAAAGAATTAAGAAATAATATAAGAGATTTAGGATTTGATTTTATTTTTAAAGAAGGAGAAGATATAAAACTAATTATTGTAGCTAAAGATTTATTTGAAGAGAAATTAAATGTAAGGTTAATAAATTCAGCATTCTAATGAAAACATTTACCTATATAAATGGACTAAGAGTACTATAAAAAAGCGCTTTTAGTCTATTTTTTTATAATTTAATATATGTGAGTATTTAATTCATTTATGGATAAAATTATATTTAGGAGGTGTTTAAAGTGAAAAAAGAAGAAATTGTATCTATTCATATAGATATATTAAGAGAAAGACTGGAGCATTTAATAGAGATAAAGGAAAATAATTTAATAGATGAAGAAGTTATTTATGCTAGTAATCTTTTAAATGAAGCTTTAAATAAATATAATAATTTGGTTCATAACGTAAAGATTTAATTCTGAATAGGTGACGAAATGTTTAAAAATTCATTTAACTTAAGAAAAGTTAAAAAAGATAAAGAATTAGGAGCTGGAATAAACCCAAGAAAAGAAGCCCTGAAAATAGCATTAGTTTATTTAATATTAGGAGTATCCTGGATTAAAATATCAGACTTCTTATTAGAAAGATTTACAAAAGATAATAGAGTTTATTGGGCAATACAAACATATAAAGGGTGGATATATGTCTTAATTACTATGTGCGTAATTTATATTTTAATTGCTAAAAAAATATTGTTATTAGAGAAAGCTTTTGTTGAACTGAATAATAGTAATAGAAAATTAGATAAATTAGCTTATTATGATACCTTAAGTAATCTACCTAATAGTGCTTTTTTAAAACTTACAGTTAATGAGTTAATAGATAATAAAAATATAAAAAACAACAAGTTTGCTTTAGTATATATAGACATTGATGATTTTAAAAACATAAATAATACTTTAGGATATACCTTAGGCGATAAACTTATAATATATATATCAAATATATTGAAATATCAAGTTAAAGAAGAGGATTTTGTGTCTAGGTTTGGTGGAGATGAATTCACAATTCTTTTTACTAATATAGAAAAGAATGTTGATGTTGTTTATAAAATAGAAGAGCTTTTAAATATACTCAGAAGACCTTGGAAACTAGAAGGGCAGGAGTTTTTTATTTCCTACAGTGTAGGAATAGCTATTTATAAAGATCATGGAAGTGATTTTAATGAACTTCTTAAAAATGCTAATACGGCTATGTTTGAAGTAAAGCGTAGGAGTAAAAATGGATATGCTTTTTATAATCATGATATGGAAAAAAGAATTTTGGAAAAAATTAATTTAATTAATGAAATGAAATATGCTATTGGTAAGGATGAATTTATGTTGTATTATCAGCCTATAATAAGATTAGAAGACAATACCGTTTATGGTTTTGAAGCCTTAATAAGATGGTATAAACCGAATAAGGGGTTTATATCTCCCATGAATTTTATACCTTTATCTGAAGAGATAGGGTATATAGACCAAATAAGTAGGTGGGTGTTAAAGTCAGCTTTTGAGCAAATAAAAGAGTGGAGAGAAAATGGAGTAAGTGGTTTAGTTATAGGCATAAATATATCAGGAAAATTACTAATAAATGATGATATAGTAGGTTATATAGCTGAGCTATTAGATTTATATAAAATAGATAGTGAAAGTATAAAATTAGAGATTACAGAAACGGCAATAATGACTAATTTAGAAGAAGCTATAAAAGTACTTAGAAAAATGAGGTCTATGGGATTACAATTATCTCTTGATGATTTTGGGACAGGATATTCCTCATTAACATATCTAAAAAAGTTACCTATGAATATGGTAAAGCTTGATAAAGAGTTTATAAATAATATTTTTTCAAGTGATCAAGATAAAATAGTTGTAGAGTCTGTAATAAATCTTATAAAGGATTTAAAGTTGAAAATTGTAGCAGAGGGAATAGAGACAAAAGAGCAGCTAGATTTTTTGAAAATTAATCAATGTGATTTTGGCCAAGGGTATTATTTTAGTAAACCTGTACCAAAAGATGAGTGTATACATATTATAAAAAATCATTAAACATTTATAATTATTTTAGAAAATAGCTTTTAAAGCTATTTTTTTATAAATTTAATTGTAAATTTTCTGTTAACAAACCATTGACCTAAGGTGTCATAAGGGTATATTATCTTAATATAGCTTAATAAACAAACTCTTAAGGGGGATAAAAAATGGCAAGAAGCATGACTGGATTTGGTAGATCCACTAGCGCTGAAGGTAGCGATAAAATATTTACTCTAGAAATGAAAAGTGTAAATCACAGATATTTAGATATAAATATCAGGATGCCTAAGTCTATGATAAGTTTTGAAGATAGAATAAGAAGAATATTATCTCAGAGTTTAAATAGAGGTAAAATTGATTTATTCGTAAACTTAAAAAATTATCATAAAGGAGATCAAGTTACTAAATTTAATGAGAGTTTAGCTGATAGCTATTTTAAATCCTTATTAGAGATAGAAAATAGATATGATGTAAAAAATGATATATCTGTTTCACTAATTGCTAGATTTCCAGATGTTATAATGGTTGAAGAAAAAGAAGAAAACATAGAAGAGTTATGGAGATGTCTTGAACCTCTACTTCATGAAGCCGTGACTATGATGGTAGATATGAGGGAAAAAGAAGGAACTAAGCTAAAGGAAGATATTATCTTAAAAACTAGAGAAATAAAAGAGCTAGTTAAGAGAGTAGAAGATAAATCAGGTACTATTGTTGAAAGTTATAAAATAAAATTACAAGATAGACTTAAAGAGCTAAAGAATATCGTCGATATTGACGATAGTAGAATAGCAATGGAAATAGCTATCTTTGCTGACAAGGCATCTATTGATGAGGAAATAACTAGACTATATTCCCACATAAATCAAGTGGTTGAAACGTTTGACTTAAGTGAACCTATTGGAAGAAAACTAGACTTCATAATTCAAGAAATGAATAGAGAAGCAAATACTATAGCTTCAAAATCATCCGATATTGAAATAACTAACATAGTTATTAATATAAAAAATATAATAGAGAAAATAAGAGAGCAGACTCAAAATATTGAGTAACTAGGAGGAAAGAAATGAGTATTAAATTAATTAATATTGGGTTTGGAAACATAGTTTCTGCTAATAGATTAGTTGCTATAGTTAGCCCAGAATCTGCCCCAATCAAAAGAATCATACAAGAGGCAAGAGATAGGGGTATGTTAATAGATGCTACATACGGAAGAAGAACGAGAGCAGTTATAATTACTGATTCAGATCACGTTATATTATCAGCTGTACAACCAGAAACAGTGGCTCATAGATTATCAGCTAAGGATGAGGTTGTAGATGAGGTTGATGAATAATGACAGATGTTACTAGAGGTTTATTAATAGTAATTTCTGGACCGTCAGGAGCTGGAAAAGGTACTATATGTAAGGAATTATTAGATAAAAATGATGATTTATACATATCTGTTTCTGCAACTACACGTAATCCTAGAGATGGAGAAATAGATGGAGTTAATTATTACTTTATAGATAGATCTGAATTTATGAAAAAAATTGAAGCAGATGATTTTTTAGAGTATGCTGAAGTTTATGGTAACTTTTATGGTACTCCAAAATCTAAAGTTGAAGAAATGCTTTTAAGTGGTAAAAATGTTATATTAGAAATTGATATTCAAGGAGCACTTAAAGTAAAAGAAAACTCAAAAGAAGGTATTTTTGTGTTTATTCTTCCTCCATCTATGGAAGAATTAAAACAAAGAATAATAAAAAGAGGTAGTGAAACTACGGAATCTCTTATGACTAGATTTAAATCTGCATATCAAGAGATTAATTATGTATCAAAATATAATTATGCAGTAGTTAATGACCAAGTAGAAGAAGCAGTTAAAAAGATTGAAGCAATACTTACTGCTGAAAAATGTAGAGTAGACAGAATAAAAGAAAATATATTAGATTCTAAGGAGGGCGTAATCCATGAGCAACTCTATGATTAATCCATCAATAGTAGATTTATTGAAAAAGGTAGATAATAGATATTCACTTGTTATTGTTACTTCAAAAAGAGCTAGACAATTAATAGACGGTCAAGAACCAACTATTAAGGTTGATTCTAAAAAATCATTAACTATTGCTATTAATGAAGTTAATGAGGGTACAATAAGTTTTGAACAAATAAAAGAAGGTTATAAATAAAAATGAATAATAAATGTGTGGTTATTGGAGTTTCAGGAGGGGTAGCAGTATATAAAGCCCTTGAAGTAATATCTAGGTTAAGAAAAAAAGATATTGAAGTTAGAGTAATAATGACCGAATCAGCACAAAAATTTGTAACCCCACTAAGTTTTCAATCTTTAAGTCAAAATATGGTTACTACAGACATGTTTGATGAGCCTAAGGCTTGGGAAATTCAACATATATCTTTAGCTAAAAAAGCAGATTTAATGCTTGTATTACCTGCTACAGCAAATATAATAGGAAAGGTAGCAAATGGAATTGCAGATGATATGCTATCAACTACAATTATGGCCACAAAAGCACCAGTAGTTTTTGCACCTGCTATGAATACAAATATGTATGAAAATCCTATTGTACAAAATAATATTGAAAAACTAAAAAGTTTTGGATATGAATTTATTGAACCGGCTTCAGGTAGGCTTGCTTGTGGAGATGTAGGAGCTGGAAAACTTGCAGATGTTGAAGATATTTATGAGTTTGTTTTAAAAACTTTATATAAAACTAGCGATTTAGAAGGTAAAAAGGTGTTAATAACAGCTGGACCAACTATATCACCAATAGATCCAGTAAGATTTATTACAAATAGAAGTACTGGAAAAATGGGTTATGCTATAGCTGAGGAAGCAAGAAATAGAGGTGCAGAAGTTACTTTAATTTCTGGACCTACTAATATAAAGCCACCATATGGAGTAAAGACTATAAAGATTTCTACTAATGAAGAAATGAAAGATGAAGTTTTAAAATATTTTGATGAAACTGACATAGTTATTAAGTCAGCAGCTGTTGCAGATTATAAAACTTTAACCTATTCAGAGCAGAAAATTAAAAAAGGTGAAGGGAATTTAAACTTGGAATTTACTAGAGATAGTGATATACTTAGTATTCTAGGCGAAAAGAAAACTTCGCAAATATTAGTAGGCTTTGCAGCTGAAAGTAGTAACTTAGAAGAAAATGCTACAAGAAAATTAATCAAAAAAAATCTAGATTTGATAGTTGGAAATGATATTATATCTAAAGAAACTGGATTTGGATCTGATGATAATAAAGTTATATTTATTTCAAAAACAGGAGAGAAAACTGTACTTGATAAGATGAGTAAACTGGAAGTAGCGAAGAAACTATTTGATGAAATTATAAAAATTAAGGGTTAGTAAATATTTAAGCTCTCTATGTAACCATAGGGAGTTTTTTTATAAAGGGTGATGAAGTTGTTTGCTCAAGTTGTTATAAATAATGATGCAGTTAGTGTAGATAAGTTATTTACATATAAAATCCCAGAAAAGTTTGTTAATGATATAAAGCTAGGACATAGAGTTCTAGTTCCTTTTGGTATGGGAAATAGGTTTTATGAAGGTTTTGTTATAGGTATTCAGGAGAATAATGAAAGTGGATTTAATAATATTAAGTCTTTAATAAATATTTTAGATAAAGAACCTATACTAAAAAACGAAAGTCTTCTACTATTTGAATTTCTGGTTAATAGATATTTATGTAAAAAAATAGAAAGTATAAGGCTTCTTATCCCTACGGGAATAATGAGAGGGGTAAAAGAAAAAAAGAAAGAAGTTATATGCTTTAATAAAGAACTTGATGGCAAATTAGAATCTAAAGAAGAATACATAAAAATAGTAGATTTTATAAAAATAAATAATGGTAAGTATATGAAAAGTCAGTTAATAAATGACTTTAATTACTCTTCTTATATGATTAACAAACTGATATCTGAAGAATATCTTATTAAATTAGATGAAAAAGTCAATAGGTTGGATAATAGAGAATATGACTTTTATGATACTTTTGAGTTGAATGAAGAGCAGCAAAATGCATTTAATAATATAGTTTTTTCAAAAGAAAAGTTATTTTTACTTAAAGGGGTAACTGGAAGCGGAAAAACAGAAGTATATATGAGATTAGCTAAAAAGATGCTTGAAGAAGAAAAAAGCACCCTGATATTGGTTCCAGAAATTTCATTGACCCCTCAAATGATAGAAAGGTTTAAAGGTAGATTTGGGAATTCAGTAGCAGTATTTCATTCCAAATTATCTCAAGGAGAAAGATTTGATGAGTGGCATAGGGTATCTGAAGGAAAAGTTAAACTAGTTGTAGGAGCAAGAAGTGCAATATTTCTTCCTTTTAAAAATTTAGGACTTATTGTTGTAGATGAGGAACATGAGGGAACTTATAAATCCGAACAGAACCCGAAATATCATACAAGAGAAGTGGCAGAATATCTTAGTGAAATAAGTGAGTGTAAGGTTGTTTTTGCATCAGCAACACCTTCTGTAGAAAGTTATTATTATGGTTTAACTGAAAAATACAAATTAATTGAACTTAAAAATAGAGTTGCAAGTAAAAAAATGCCTAAGATGAAGATTATAGATATGAGGCAGGAACTTAAAAACAATAATAAAAGCATGTTTTCTAGGGAATTATATGAAAAAATATCTTTAAATCTTAAGGATAAAAATCAAAGCATTATTTTTTTAAATAGAAGAGGACATTCGACTTTCGTATCTTGTAGACAATGCGGGTATGTGTATAAATGTCATCATTGTGACATATCTATGACCTATCATAATAATGGATACCTAATATGTCATTACTGTGGAACTGCTAAAAAGATAGATAATAATTGCCCCGAATGCGGTAGTAAGTATATTAAATATTTTGGTGCAGGTACTGAAAAGATTGAAGGCGAAATAAAAAGACTTTTCCCTAAAGCAAGAGTTTTAAGGATGGATGTTGACACTACTAGAAATAAAAATTCTTATGAAAAGATATATAATTCCTTTAAAAATGGCGAGGCAGACATTTTAATAGGAACTCAGATGATTACAAAAGGTTTAGATTTCCCTAATGTTACTTTAGTAGGTGTAATAGCCGCTGATATGTCTTTAAACCTTCCTGATTATAGATCGGCTGAGAGAACTTTTCAGCTTATAACTCAAGTGGGAGGACGAGCGGGTAGAGGAGATAAAGAAGGGGAAGTTATAGTACAGACTTATACTCCTGAACATTATTCAATTATTCACTCAATGAATAATGACTATGAAGCTTTGTTTAAGGAAGAGATAGTAATGAGGAAAGATTTTAATTATCCTCCTTTTGGAAAGATATTTCTTATCCATTGTTCATCAAAAAATGAGGAGCTATTAAAAAACTTTATGAAAGAACTTCGAGATCATCTTAATAAGACCTTAGGGGAATATGATTTAGAAATGCTTGGGCCTTGTTCTTCTATAATATCAAAAATAAAAGAAAACTATAGATGGCAGATAGTATTAAAAGGTGATTTGTCAGAGGAAACATGTAAATTTATCAAAGATAGGGTTTATGAAACCTACTCTAATGTATATAATGAAATAAGAGTATCTATTGATATAAACCCAAACAGTTTAATATAGGAGGAAATTATGGCTAAAAGAATCATAAGGATAGTCGGAGATGAACTATTAAGAAAAAAAAGTAGAAAGATTGATGAAGTTAATAATAGAATAACTACATTAATTAAAGATATGTTTGAAACTATGTATGCTGCAAATGGAATTGGGCTTGCAGCACCACAAGTAGGTATACTAAAAAGGTTGTTTGTTATAGATATTGGAGAAGGTCCATTAGTTTTTATAAATCCAGAAATATTAAGTACAGAAGGTGCTGTATGTGATATTGAAGGATGTTTATCTATTCCAAATGAGCAGGATGAAGTTGAAAGACCAGAAAAAATAAAGGTTAAAGCTATAAATGAAAAAGGTGAGGAATTCACTTTAGAAGCTGAAGGATTATTAGCACGTGCTATATGCCATGAAAATGATCATTTAGATGGTATATTATTTACAGATAAAATTAAAAGCAAGTAGGAGGGAAATAGATGAAAATAGTTTTTATGGGAACACCAGACTTTGCGGTGCCTTCTCTAAAAGCTTTAATAGAAAATCATCAGGTTGAGGCAGTTTTCACTCAACCTGATAAACCAAAAGGAAGAGGGAAAAAGCTTTCCTTTTCCCCAGTTAAAGAAGAGGCTTTAAAACATTCTATTAAAGTATATCAACCAGAGAAAATAAAAAATAATGAAGAACATATAAAAGCCCTTAAAGATATTGCTCCAGACTACATAATTGTAGTAGCTTATGGTCAAATATTAACTAAGGAAATACTAGATATACCTAAATATGCTTGCATAAATCTTCATGCATCTATATTACCTAAGTTTAGAGGTGCTGCTCCTATAAACTGGGCAGTTATAAATGGAGAAAAAACTTCAGGAAATACCACAATGCTTATGGATGTGGGATTAGATACAGGAGATATGTTATTAAAAGATGATGTGGAAATAACACCTTATATGACATCTGGTGAACTTCATGATATTTTAATGGATAGAGGAGCAGGACTATTATTAGATACAATTAAAGGTTATACTAATAATGAAATTATTCCTATAAAGCAAGATGGTAGCTTAAGTTCCTATGCATCTATGTTAAATAAGGAAATTGCTAAAATAGATTGGAATAAAACTGCCTTAGAAATTCATAACATGATTAGAGGACTAAATCCATGGCCTATAGCATATACAACTTATAAAGAACAAAATATGAAAATCTTTAAAAGTGAAGTAATAGATGAAGATAAAACTTCAGAAGATATAGGTAAGATAATAGATGTAACTAAAGATGGAATAAAGGTTTCTTGTGGAAAAGGAATACTTCTTATAAAAAGAGTTCAATTTCCAAATGGAAAGCCACTAGACATAAGTCAATATTTAAATGGAAATGAGATCGAGAAAAATATTATAATAGGAAAATAAGAGGTGATATTTATGTATTGGTTTGATCCAACAATGATTATTTTGTTACCAGCAATAATACTTTCTCTTTGGGCGCAAGGAATGGTAACATCAACATTTCAAAAGTATAAAAGAGTAAGGAGCTTTAACGGGCTAACTGGTGCTGACGTTGCTAGAAGTTTATTAGATGCTGCTGGGCTTTTTGATGTAAGAATAGAGCAGGTTCCAGGCTCTTTATCCGATCATTATGATCCTAGAGCTAGAGTGTTAAGATTATCAGGAGATGTTTATGGAAACACATCTGTAGCATCTATTGGGGTTGCAGCTCATGAAGTAGGGCATGCTATTCAACATAACGAAAAGTACGCTCCACTATTATTTAGAAATGCTATTGTTCCAGTTGCTAACTTTGGTAACTATTTTTCATGGATATTAATACTTATAGGGATTTTCTTCTCTATGACTAATTTAATATACTTAGGAATAATATTTTTCCTTGGAGTAGTAATATTTCAATTAGTAACTTTACCAGTAGAGTTTGATGCTTCTAAAAGAGCCATAACTTTATTAGATACAAGAGGTATATTAATAGGTGATGAAGTTAATGGGGCAAGAAAAGTTTTAAAGGCAGCAGCTATGACTTATGTTGCAGCAGCAGCTACAGCTATTATGCAATTAGTAAGACTTTTATATATAGCAAATAGATCGGATGATTGAGGTAAAAATGAATAGTAGAAAAATTGCACTAAAGGTATTAGATGAAGTATTAAATAAGGGAGCGTATTCAAACTTAGCTTTGAATAACGCTTTCAAGGATGCTTCACTAGAACAAAAAGATAGAGGCTTTATTACAGAGATTGTTTATGGAACAATTAAGTATAAAGAATCAATAGACAGCATAATATCCTTGTATGTAAAAGATGTTAATAAGATAGATAGAAGAGTTATAAATATTTTAAGATCTTCTATCTATCAGCTAAAATACTTAGATAAAGTTCCAGAATATGCAGCTGTTAATGAAGCAGTAGGAATTGCAAAGAAATTTTCTCTTTCTACCTCTAAGTTTGTTAACGGAGTACTTAGGAATTTTATAAGAAATCTAGATAAAGAGCCAGAGTTTAAAAAGTTTAACTCAAAACTAGCCTTTAAATACTCATTTCCTTTATGGATGGTAGATTTCTTTATAAAGCAATATGGAAATGAAAAAGCAGAAGAAATTCTAATAGGACTTAATATGACACCTAAGTTAACCGTTAGAGTTAATAATTTAAAAGGGGATTATCAAGAAGTTTTTGATAATCTAAAAGAAAAGGGCTACAAGGTAAGTGAAGGATATATATCGCCAGAAGCTATCTCAATAGATCGAGGTAGTTCTATAGAAAATAATGAATTTTTTAAAGAAGGAAAAATAATAGTTCAAGATGAAAGTGCAATGCTTGTATCTCCACTTCTAGATTTAGAAGAAAATATGACAGTTATGGATTTATGCGCTGCACCAGGGGGGAAGTCTACCCATATAGCAGAACTATTAAATAATAAAGGAAAGGTTTTATCCTTTGATATTCATAAAAATAAACTTTCTTTAATTAGAGAAAATGCAAAGAGATTAGGAATAAATATAATTGATGCTAGACAGCAGGATGCTACTAAGCTAAATGAGGACTTAGTAAATACAGCAGATAGAATATTATTAGATGTTCCTTGTTCAGGGCTTGGAATTATTAGAAAAAAACCAGAAATTAAATACCAAAAAACAATAAAAGACTTAAAAGATATAAGAGATATCCAGATAGATATAATGGAAAATGCATGGAGTTACTTAAAGTCTGGTGGAATAATGGTTTATTCCACATGTACATTAAATAAAGAAGAAAATGAATATAATGTTAAAGAATTCTTAAGAAAACATGAAAACTGTGAAGTTGAAAAGATATTTATTGGGAATTTACCTAATTTTATTTATAATGAAGATGGAACTTTAACAATATTACCTAATGAATTCATGGATGGATTCTATATGGCTAAGCTTAAGAAAAGGTAGGTGTAAAAATGGAATACCTATTAGATTTTAATCTAGAAGAGTTCAAAGAGGAATTAGTTAAAATAGGAGAAAATTCTTTTAGAGCAAAACAAATATTTCAATGGATATATAAAGAGGTTTATGATTTTGAAAATATGAAAAACATCCCAGGTCCATTGAAAAGTAAGTTAAAAGAGAGTTTTGATTTATCTCTACCTAAAATAGTTGAAGAATATACATCTTCAAGTGATGGAACAAAAAAGCTCTTAGTTTCACTAAAAGATAATAATCTAATTGAATGTGTTATTATGAAATATAACCATGGAAACACCATATGTATTTCAACACAAGTAGGTTGTAGAATGGGATGTAAATTTTGTGCCTCAACAATAGATGGAAGAATAAGAAACCTTACATCAGGAGAAATGCTTGGACAGGTTTTACTAGCTCAAAATCTAATGAAAGAAAGAATTTCTAACATAGTTCTAATGGGGAGTGGAGAACCCTTAGACAATTACGATAATGTTATGAAGTTTCTAGAAATAGTTAATGCAGAATATGGGCTAAATATTGGGCAAAGACATATAACTCTTTCCACTTGTGGGATAGTACCTAAAATATATGAACTTGCGGATAAAGGATTAAATGTTACATTAGCAATTTCTTTACATGCATTTTCAGATGAAAAAAGAAAAGAGATAATGCCTATAGCAAATAAGTATTCCATAAGTGAGATTATGGAAGCTTGTGAATATTACATAAAAAAGACTAACAGAAGAATAACCTTTGAGTATTCTTTAGTTAAAGGAATCAATGACTCCAAAGAAGATGCAAAAGCTTTAGGAAACTTGTTAAAGGGAAAACTTTGTCATGTTAATCTTATTCCTGTAAATGAGATTAAAGAAAAAGAGTACAGAAAATCAACAAAAGAAGACATAGACATATTTGAGAAAACCTTAAGGAAATATGGTGTAGAGGCTACTGTAAGGAGAGAGATGGGAGCTGATATAAATGCTGCATGCGGTCAATTACGAAGAAGTTATCTGGAGATTAGTAATTAAAATGAGGGGGAATTCTCATGATTGGATTAATTAGCGATGTCGGGAAAAGGCGACCAGTCAATGAAGACTATGCTGACTACCATGAAACAGACGAGTATAAACTTTTTATAGTAGCAGACGGCATGGGTGGACACAATGCTGGCGAAATAGCAAGTAAGCTAGCTACTGAAATCATTTTGGAGTATATTAAGGATAATTGGGATACCTTTAAAGAAGATTGTATATTAGAAAATGCAATTAAAGCATCAAATAAAAAAGTCTTTAGCGTTTCAAATAAAGATGAAGAGTTTAAAGGTATGGGAACAACCATAGCAGCATGTTTAATAACTGAATCAAATTTATACGTAGCTAATGTTGGTGATAGTGGTTGCTTTATGCTAGAAGATCATAAACTTATTAAGGTTACAAAAGATCACTCGCTAGTACAAGAACTCCTTGATAGTGGAAGTATAACAGAAGAAGAGGCATCAACTCACCCAAGGAAGAATATAATAACAAGGGCAGTTGGAGCTTATGAAGAGGTTATGGTAGATATCTTTAAATTACCTAAGGTAATGAAGAACAAGTATTTACTGTGCTCAGATGGATTATTAAATGAAGTAACTAATGATGAGATAGAAGATATTCTAAATAACTATGATAATGAAGAGGCGGCTAAACAGCTAGTTACACTAGCAAATGAGAGAGAAGGCAGAGATAATATTACAGTTTTAGTGTTTGGAGGAGAGTTATAATATGGAGAATATTATATTAGGAGACAGATATGAACTGCAAGAGAAAATAGGAGAGGGCGGAATGTCTTTAGTTTACAAAGCTAGAGATAAAAAGCTAAATCGTTTTATTGCAGTGAAGATATTGAAGCATGAGTTTATAGATAATGAGGATATAGTAGATAAATTTAAAAAGGAAGCAACAGCAATTGCTAACTTAAATGACCCTTATATAGTTAATGTTTTAGATGTAGGTTCTCAAGAAGACTATAACTATATAGTAATGGAATATGTTAAGGGGAAAACCTTGAAAGAATTTATAAGAGAAAAAGGTAGAATTTCATATGATTTAGCTTTAAATTTTTCTACTCAAATAGCTAAAGCTTTAGATTGTGCACATAAAAATAACATCATTCATAGAGATATTAAACCTCAAAATATATTAGTTACTGAAGAAGGAAGTTTAAAAGTTACTGATTTTGGAATAGCAAAATCAACTAACTCTTCAACTATTACTAATACATCAAATGTAATAGGGTCAGCTCATTACTTTTCTCCAGAACAAGCTAAGGGGAACTATATAGACAGCAGAACCGATTTATATTCTTTAGGTGTGGTTATATATGAAATGGTAACTGGAAGAGTTCCATTTGATGCTGATTCACCTGTTTCTGTGGCCTTAAAGCATATACAAGAAGAGGTTGTACCTCCTAAGAATATAAACTCAGCAGTACCTGAGTCTTTAAATAAGCTTATATTAAAGGCGATGGAAAAAGAACAGATAAAAAGATACCAATCTGCCAAAGAAATGATAGTAGATTTAGACAAAATAAAAAATGATCCTAATGCTATAATAGGTACAGTACCTGTTACAGAGGATGATTTTACAAGAGTCATGCCATCAGTTAACCCAGCAAATGTTGCGGCTGTAAAAAACTCAACTTCTAAAAGTAATGATGATTGGGAAGAAGATGAAGATGACTGGGACGAGGAAGAGGATGACTCAAAGAAAAAGAAAAATAAAACTAAGTTAGGAATTATATTAGCCCTTGTAGCTGTGCTTATTTTAGCTGGAGCAGCTATTACAACATATTTCCTTACAACAAATAATAAAAAAGCAGAAGATCTTAAAATGCCTAAGGTAATAGGGCTAAAACAAGATGATGCTGAAAAAACTCTTAAAGATATGGGACTTGAAATGCTAGTAGCTGGGGAAGAAAAAAGTACTGAACCAGCAGGAACAGTAGTTAAAGCTAACAAAAATGAAGGTGATACTGTTAAAAAAGGTGAAACTATAAGAGTTTATGTAAGTGGCAAAGAAACAAAGAAAAAACTTCAAGATGTAACTGGATTAGACGAAAATCAAGCAATTGCCTTTTTAGGTAATGCGGGTTTAGAAGTTTCAGTTAATAGAGAATATTCTGACAGTGTAGAAAAAGGTAAAGTAATAAAACAAGATCCAAAGGGAGATACGGAGATAACAGAAGATACTAAAGTTACTTTGACTGTAAGTCAAGGAAAGAAACCTGTTACTGTTCCAAAGCTATTAGGTTTATCAAAACAAGAAGCAATAAATGCCCTTAATGCTGTAGGATTAAATGGCGATTCTAAGGAAGCTGAAACCACAGATAAGAATAAGGATGGAAAAGTTATAGATTCTAGTGTAAAAGAAGGTAATACTGCGGATGCAGGCTCTACTATAACTCTCACTATAGGAAGATATAAAGATGATAATCCTGATATTGAACTAGGTTTTCTTGTTGGAAAAACTGTTCAAGAAGCAGCTGATTATATGGAATCCAAAGGTATAAACCCAGATCCAGATGGCATAGGGGATGTTGTAGTATCGCTAAGCAAACCCAAAGCTAAAAAAGGTGAAACTATAAAGATTACAAGCAAAAAATCTGACGTAAAACCACCAGCAACATCATAGTATTAAATAAATTTTAAGAAAAAGGTATTGCAAAATAATTTTAAAGAATTATTTTCAGCAATACCTTTTTATATTTAAAATCTGAAACTTTAAACTGAATGAAAGATGTCAATGAAGTTAAAGAAATAAATTATAGATAAAAACAAACCCCTATAAAAATACAGCGGCTCGGCAGGAGCCGTCTGTATTTTTATAGAAGAATTTAAGAAAAAAGGAATCTAATGGAGTTTGAGAAGAAACTCCTACAGGTCAGGAGTGTAAGAATTTAAGAAAAGTTTTCAAATAAATGAGTAATTTATTTGCATTTTATACCTAAAAGTGTTTATTATAAGTATGTAAATAAAAATTTTGGAGGATATATGAAGGGAATTATTATTAAAGGTATTGGCGGTTTTTATTATATAAAAACTAATGAAGGGACATTTGAGTGTAAGGCAAGAGGTATATTCCGTCATAAGGAACAAAAGCCTATGGTAGGGGATTGGGTAGAAATTGAGGTTGATAACGAAGAAGGGGTAATCGAAAAGATTTATGATAGAACTTCTGAGTTAACTAGACCAACAGTTGCTAATGTTACTCAAGCTTTTGTGGTTTTTGCTATAAAGAATCCAGATTTAAATTTTGATTTACTTAACAAGTTTTTATTGTTATGTGAGTATAATTCAATAAAAGCTGTGGTTTGTTTAAATAAAGGTGATTTAATATCTGCAGAAGAGAAAGAAGTTTTAAAAGATAAAATTAATAATATTGGTTATGAAGTTATATTTATTAAGGCTAAGTTTAAAGAAGGAATAGATGAATTAAAAGAAAAATTAAATGATAATGTTACTGTTCTTTGTGGTCCTTCTGGAGCAGGAAAGTCAACTTTAATAAATGTTTTAGGCAAAAGAAAGCTAATGGAAACTGGTGAAGTTAGCGAAAAAATAGGTAGAGGAAAACATACTACAAGACATAGTGAGCTTTTAGAGGCAGCGGAAGGGTTTATTGTTGATACACCAGGATTTTCAACTTTAGATATATCTTTTATAGAAAGAGATCAGTTAAAATATTATTTTCCTGAGTTTAATGAATATAACGATGGATGTAAGTTTACAGGATGTGTTCATCATAAAGAACCAGGATGCCTTGTTAAAGGAGCTCTTGAGGAAGGTCATATTAATAAATCAAGATATGATTTTTATATAAAAACTTTAGAAGAAGTAACAAACGGGAGGAAAAATAAATGGTAAAAATAGCACCATCAATATTATCAGCAGATTTCGCAAAACTTGGAGAGGATATAGTAGCTATAGATAAAGCTGGAGCAGATTTTATACATATAGATGTAATGGATGGAAACTATGTTCCTAACATAAGCATTGGATTACCTGTAATAAAATCAATAAGAAAATATACAGAAAAAACATTTGATGTACATTTAATGATTGAGGAACCAGGTAGATTTATAGATGATTTTATAGCTGTAGGAGCAGATCTAATTACAGTACACTATGAAGCAGATAGACATGTAGACAGAACTATTCAATATATAAAAAGTAAGGGAATAAAAGCAGGGATTGTTTTAAATCCAGGTACTCCAGTAAGCATGATAAAGGATCTTATTCCAGCTTTAGATATGGTACTTATAATGTCAGTAAATCCAGGCTTTGGAGGACAAAAGTTTATAGAGTATTCTTTAGATAAAATTGCTGAAGTTAAGGAATTAAGTGAAAAGTACAATAAAGACCTACTTATACAGGTTGATGGAGGAATTGACGTCTCTAATATAAAAAAGGTGGTAGATGCAGGGGCAAATGTTATAGTTGCTGGTTCAGCTGTATTTAAGGATGGAAAAGTTGAAGAAAATATAGCAGCACTTAGAAAGAGTTTAGAGTAATGAAAATTTTAATAGTCTCTGGAGGTAAAGCACCTTCTAGGGAACTTTTGATGGAACAAGTTGTAACCTCATCTTTAATTCTAGGAGCAGATAGAGGCTGCCAAGTTTTAATAGAAAATGGAATCTTTCCAAACTATATTATGGGAGATTTTGATTCTATAGATAAGGAAGTTTATAAAAAGTTAAGGGACTTAAAGATTGAGATGTTTGAATTTAATCCTGAGAAGGATTTTACAGATAGTGAACTTGCTTTTGAAAAAGCTATTGAACTTGGAGCTACAGAAATTGTTCTTTTAGGATTTACAGGAACTAGATTAGATCATGTTTTAGCTAATTTAGGACTTTTAGATAAAGCTTTAGCTTTAGGGATTAAATGTGAAATTCTAGATGATAATAATAGAATATTTCTAGTAGATAAGAATACCATATTAAAAGGAAAAAAAGGACAAACTATTTCTTTTAACTTCTATAATACTGTGGTAGAAAAATTTAATATAAGAGGAGCGAAATATCCTTTAGTTGATTATAGATTTGATGGATTTACTGGAAGAACTGTATCTAACGAGTTTATAGATGGGGATATATCCATAACATTTAAAAGTGGAAAAGTTTTAGTTTTTTATACAAATGATTAGTAACCAATTTACCTAAACTTTCATATAATAAAACAGGAAGCTATTATATATGGGAGGAAAAATGAAAATAGTTGCAATAAAATTACCTAAGTTTGTATCAAAAATAATAAGAATTTTCTATAGAAAGAAATAATAAACTACATAAGACCCTTAGGGGTCTTTTCTTTTTTTAATTTTGAGAAAAAGAAAAAAGCGTCTTTAGACGCTTTGTAAGGCTATATAGCTCTTTGAACTTTTCCTGATCTTAGGCATCTAGTGCATACATGAACAGTTTTAGGAGTTCCGTTAACTATAGCTTTAACTTTCTTTATGTTTGGAGCCCATGTTCTCTTAGAAGCTCTATGAGAATGGCTATATTGCGCTCCAGCAATTACACCTTTATTGCAAACTTCACATTTTCTTGACATACGAAAGCACCTCCTTGCTTTATGAAGATAGGCTTTAAATAAGACCTTATTATTCTAACATATTATGTATAAATTATGCAAGTAAAATATATAATTAAATGAAGAGATAAAAGCAAGAAAATGAAAATCTTGAATAATGCTATCAATTAATATAGAATAGATTATATGGATAAAGATTTAGGAGGAATTACCATGTTAGGATTAATCAATAATAATGGGAATGTGACTTACTCTGAAGAAGTAATCTCAAAGATAGTAGGTCTTTCAACTATGGAATGTTATGGTGTAGTAGGAATGGTTTCCAAGAATGCTACAGAAGGACTATGGGAATTAATAAGAATAGAGAATTTAAGCAAGGGTGTTAAAATAGCTTTTAAAGAAGAAAAACTTAACATAGAAGTTTTTGTTATGATAGAATATGGAACTAATATATCTACTATATCAAATAACATAATCCAAAAAATTAAATATAATGTTGAAAACTATACAGGATTAAAGGTTTCTTCTATTACTGTTAACGTTCAAGCAGTTAGAGTCTAGGAGGTAAAGTTACAATGAAGTACACTAAGATTAATGGGCAGCAATTTTACAATATGGTTGTAAATGCAAGTAATAAACTAGAAGAGCAAAGTGAATATGTAAATTCACTTAATGTATTCCCAGTTCCAGATGGAGACACAGGAACTAATATGTCAATGACTTTTAAAGCTGCCGTAAAGGAAATAGAAAATATAAATTCAACTAATATAGGTGAAGTATCAAAAAAGTTAGCTAAAGGAGCTCTTATGGGAGCTAGAGGTAACTCAGGAGTAATTCTTTCACAAATCCTTAGAGGTATATCTAGAGGATTAGAAGGAAAGGAAGAAGTAACTTCAAAAGAAATTTCATTAGCTATTCAAGAAGGTGCTAAATCAGCTTATAAGGCTGTAATGAAACCAACAGAGGGAACTATATTAACTATTATAAGAACAGCTGGAGAAGCTGCAGTTTCTAATACTAATGTAGATATAACTGCACTTATGAAAGATGTATGTAAAGAATCAGAAGATATGTTAAATAAAACCCCTGATATGTTACCAGCTTTAAAACAAGCAAAAGTTGTTGACTCAGGTGGTATGGGGTTATTAATAATCCTAAAGGGAATGTATCAAGCTATTGATGAAAACATAGAAGCTAAAATAGGAAATGTAACTAAAGTTCAAGCTGGAGAAGTTAAAAGAGCACAAGAACTAGTAGATCAAGATATTAAGTTTGGATATTGTACTGAATTTATAGTATTAGGTGATGGTTCTAAAGCTAAACAATTACAAGAAAAGATAACCTCTTTAGGTGATTCAATGATTGTTGTTGGAGATGAAGATGTTATAAAAGTTCATATACACTCAAATGATCCAGGAGCTGTTTTATCACATGCGGTTCAAATTGGAGAATTATCTAAGATTAAAATAGATAATATGAGAGAAGAACATAGAGCTTTATTAACAGAAGGATATCAGCCTACAGAAATAGCTGTTGAGGAAGAAGCTGAAAAGAAAAAATATGGCTTTATTTCAGTAGCTATGGGAAGTGGAATTAGTGATATTTTTAAAGATTTAGGTGTTGATTATATTATTGAGGGTGGTCAAACAATGAATCCATCTACTCAAGATATGATTGAAGCTATAGAAAAGATAAATGCTGATCATATATTCATATTGCCAAACAATAAGAATATACAAATGGCAGCTACACAAGCAGCTGAAATATCAGAAAAAGATGTAAGGGTTATCCCAACTAAAACTATACCTCAAGGTATTACTGCTATAACCATGTTTAATCCAGATGGAGAGGTTGAATCAAATGTAGATTCTATGAATGATTCACTTAGTGCAGTTAAATCTGCATCTATAACTTACGCTGTAAGAGATACAGAGATGGATGGAATTGAAATTAAAGAAGGTAATATATTAGGATTAGTTGAAGGTAAGATAAACGAAGTTGGAGATGAGGTAACTTCTGTAACTAAGAAGGTTATAGATAACATCGTTGATGAAGATTCAGAACTTATAACTGTTTTTTATGGTGAAGATGTTAAGGACGAGGATGCAGAGAAATTTGCAGCTGAGTTAGAAGCTAAATATGAAGATTTAGATGTTCAATGTTATAAAGGAAGTCAGCCTTTATACTATTATATAATTTCTGTTGAGTAAAAAAGCGACTTTAGTCGCTTTTTTCTTTGTAAAGTGGAGGTAAAAATGAATTTATATAGTGAAATCTCTTCTTTAAAGGGTGTTGGGCCTAAATTAAAGGAAAAACTAAATAAATGTGGTGTCTATACACTTCTGGATTTGCTTTTATATTTTCCAAGAGATTATGAATTCATAAATGGTAATAGTAAATATGAAGAGATTGATGAAAAAGAAAAACAGCTTTTAACATGTAAGGTTGTAGCTTTTAAAAGTGATTATATGTCTAAAAGTAGAAAAAGAATGACCACTATAGAGTTTAGTTATAATGATATAAAAATTACTGGAATATGGTTTAATCAACCATATATAAAAAAGAACTTTATACTTGGAAACTCATATAATCTTATGGGGAGATATAAAAAGGTAAATGGGGGACTTGAGACAATAAACCCTATAATAACTCCTGTAGAAGCTCTAAAGGCTGAAATAATACCTGTATATCCCTTAAAAGGTGATCTTAATAATAAAGTTATAATAAAACTTATAAGTGAAATATTTAAATCTATTGATATTAAGGAAAACTTACCTTTAGAGATTATTTCAAAATATAAGCTAGAATCCTTAGATTTTAGTATTAGAAATATACATTTTCCAAATGATAAAGAGGATTTAAGAAAATCAATAATAAGACTTAAATTTCAAGAACTTTTCACTTATTCCTTGAAGCTTATGATGCTTAAATATCATCTAAAAAAATCTTCTAAAGGAATTGAGTTTAAAATGTCAGAGGAATTAGCTCTTTTAAAGGAATCTTTACCATATAGCTTAACTAATGCACAAAGTAAGGTTATAAGAGAGGTTTTATTAGATCAGAAAAAGCCATCACCTATGAATAGGTTAATCCAAGGAGATGTAGGTAGTGGAAAAACCATAGTATCTTTAATAGCCATGTTTAATGTTTATAGAAATGGCTATCAGGTGGTGTTAATGGCACCAACAGAGATACTTGCAAAACAGCATTATGTTGAAGCAACTAAGCTTTTTAAAGATTTTGATGTTGAAATAGAGCTATTAACAGGAAGCACACCCAATAAAGAGAAGCTTAGAATAAAGGAAAAAATAAAAGAAGATAAACCTATTATGGTTATAGGAACTCATGCCTTAATACAAGATGATGTTGAGTTTAGTAATCTTGGGTTTATAGTTACAGACGAACAACACAGATTTGGTGTAGAGCAAAGAAGTAGGCTTATAAATAAAGGACAGGAAGTTGATTGTTTAGTTATGAGTGCAACTCCTATACCAAGAACCATTGCATTATATTTATATTCAGATTTAGAGATTTCTATAATAGATGAGCTTCCTCCAGGAAGAAAAGCTATAGAAACAAAATTTTTCTCTGATAATAATAGAATGCTTGCCTATAATAGAGTTAGAGAAGAAATATTAAAGGGGCGTCAGTGTTATGTTGTATGTCCTCTTATAGATGAAAATGATGAAATTAAGTTAAATTCTGTTGAAAAGGTATATAATGAACTGGCAAGTGACATATTTAAGGACATTAAAGTCCAAATGCTTCATGGAAAGATGACTTCAAAAGAAAAAGAGGATATAATTCAAGATTTTAAAAATAATGAAACTAAGATAATAGTGTCTACAACAGTAATTGAAGTTGGAGTAAATGTACCTAATGCTTCTATAATGATAATAGAAAACTCTGAGAGATTTGGATTAGCACAGCTTCATCAGCTTAGGGGAAGAGTAGGAAGAGGAGAATATCAATCCTATTGTTTTCTTATAGGAAAAGCCAATAATCCTGTTACTAAAAAAAGAATGGAAATAATGGTTAAAAGTAATGATGGTTTTTATATATCTGAGCAGGACCTTAAAATAAGAGGAACTGGAGAGATGTTTGGAGTTAGGCAAAGTGGTGAAGATGGTTTAGTTCTTGCCAATATAGTTGAGGATATGGATATTCTTAAATATGCTAACATGGAAGCAAAAAAAGCAGTTCTTTCTACAGAACCTGAATATACAAATTTATGTAACGAAATTCTTAAAAATTTAAAAAGAAGTTCTAAATACATTTGTTTTAATTAAATTAAATTGTAGATTATAAAGCTATATGATAAAATGTTAAGGAAGTAATTAGGAGGAGGTTATTATATGAGAATTATAGCAGGAAAAAGAAGAGGACATAAATTACTTTCTCCCGCAACAGATGAAACTAGACCGACTTTAGACAGAATTAAGGAAGCTATGTTTAATATGATACAAGGATACATAATTGATGCAACTGTAGTTGATGTATTTGCAGGAACTGGATCCTTAGGATTAGAGTCGGCAAGTAGAGGAGCTAAAGAGGTATTTTTAGTAGATAAAAGCCCTGTAACATTTCCTATATTAAAAAAGAATATAGAGAATTTAAGGTTTGAAGATTTTTGTCATGCTTTAAATACTGATGCTTATTCTGCATTAAATCACTTAGCGGATAAAAAGAAAGTTTTTGATATTATATTTATAGATCCACCTTATTTAAAGGATATGATTCCAAAAGCACTAGAGATAGTTAAAGAAAGAAATATGCTAGACGATAATGGTATTGTAGTTACTAAAATAGATACCAGTGAGGAAATCTGTCAAGGCTATAAAGATATAAAACTAATAAATGAAAGAAAGTATGGAAATACAACAGTATGTTTCTATAAGTTTGTGGAGGAGTAACATGAGAATAGGGGTCTACCCAGGCAGCTTCGACCCTATAACCAAAGGACATTTAGACATTATAGAAAGAGGCGCTAAAGTTTTTGATAAATTAATAGTTGGAGTTTTGGTTAATGTTGAAAAAAAGGGACTTTTTGATTATTCCGAAAGAGTAGAGTTAATTAAGAGAGTAACTAAACATATCCCTAATGTTGAAGTGAAATGTTTTGAAGGTTTATTAATAGATTTTATGAAGCATGAAAATGCACGTGTTATTTTAAAAGGATTAAGAGCAGTTGCTGATTTTGAGTATGAGTTTCAGATGGCTCTTATGAATAATAAACTAGATCCAGAAGTAGAGACTGTATTTATGATGACTTCGGGTAAGTATTCATATTTAAGTTCTACAGCTGTAAAGCAAGTAGCTAAATTTGGTGGGTGTATTGAGGGACTAGTTCCAGATGAAATAATAAAGGATATCTTATTAAAAATTAAAAGGGAGTAGGAGAGTGTAAAGATGGAGAAGATGGATGTTAATATTGTTGAATTATTAGAATATCTTCAAGATATGGTGGAAAATTCTGCAAAAGTGCCTATCACAGGTAAAGTAGTTTTGGATAAAAAAGAAGTTTTAGATGTTATAGAGCAAATAGTTCACTATCTTCCAGATCAGTTTAAGAAAGCTCAATGGGTTGTTAATGAGAGGGAAAGAATATTAGAAGAAGCTGGTAAAGAGCTTGAAGAGGCTCGAAAAGAAACCAGCGAACTTATGAGAAAAAATGTAGAAAATCATGATTTTGTAAGAGAAGCAAAGGTTAAAGCTCAAGAGATTATCGCTCAAGCACAAAGAGAAGCTAAGTCTATAAGACTTGGTGCAAGAGATTATGCAGATGAGCTTTTATGCGACGTAGATAGGCAATTAGAAACAAGAAAAGAAGCCTTAATGAATGCATTAAAAACATCCGTAGAAGGCTTTGCTGTGTCTCTTGATACTTCTTTAGATGGTATAGGAACTACTATAAAAGAAAATATAAAAGAACTTAGAACTATGAAATAATAAAGATTATATAAGTGATAAACAAGGATATTACTCCTTGAAGTAATTTATACATACAAAATCTTGTCATAGAAACTTTATATTTTGAAGAAAAAGAGCTTACTTGTGCCATAACAGATAAACCACTAAAAGAACATATAAAACTTATTAATGATACCTTTGATACTGTTGATAAGGTACTATTAGCTATGATGCTGGAGCCATTAGTAATTTCAATCATTCCTAAAAGCAGTCCTTTTATAAGGTCGGAAGAAATATTAAAAAGGGAACTGATATTTTTTATGCTTTCATTAAAAAATGTTGAATTATTGAAAATAGATATTATTACTGAAAATATCATGATGTAACCAGCTACGTTAATAGAAGTTAATACAGCATTTTCAATTGAATCTTTTAAGTTAGTCCCAAAGTTTTTAATAACTTTATTTTGAGGGACTAGCTTTTTTTCTTTTAAAGTTTTTTTGCTATCAGAAGTTATTAATGCCATTAAGAACATTGATAAATATCCACTTATTAAAAGGATATAACCAAGGTTTTTATCACCAAGCATTACATTGCCAACGGAACCTATTAAAAACAATGGACCGGTATTAGAAGCTATGGAAATCATTTTAGTATACTCTTCGTAATCATAATAATTTTGTTCGTAGGCATCTGTTGAATACTTTGCACCTAAGGGGTTCCCACAAATTATGCTTGCTATTAGTGGAAAACTAGCATTTTTGCTAAGTTTTAGTGGGGAGCATAATAAAGGGCCCAAAAGCTTGCTATAGATGTCAATACCGCCATAGGCTATAAGGAGGTTGCATAAAACCATAAAAGGCAATATGGTAGGGAGAACGGCCTGTACAAATAGTTTAGCTCCAGATAATGATGCATCGATACAAGATTTAGGATTTAAAAGAAAATATAATATTAATATTGAAATCAAAATAGTTGGAAATAAGGTTATTTTTCCTTTTATCTGTATTACTAAAGAAATACAAAGAAGGATAATTATAAAAAATAAAATATAAACACTATACATAAGATTACCTCCTGCTATATAGTATTTATATTAAGTAAAGTCAATAATTATCCATAATTATTATAGGTGATTTTTTATAGTCATCATTAAAATTAATAGATTTACATATAAGGCTATAGGCATTGGTAGCATTAATATCCATAGAAAGCATAGTATTTGGGTGTTTAGGTACTTTATTAATTATTTCTAAGTCAGAGTGCTTTTTTATCTCTTTAAGAATTTCTGCACCTCTTTTATTAAGACCAAGTACTCTAGCATAATCAGGTCTTGATGTTCTTAGAGACTCTATAGGGTATTCTTCAAAACCTAAAAAGAATTGAGAAAGTATTCTACTGATTCTAGTGTAAGTATATCTTTTGCTTTTTACATTCATAATAAGATCGTCTAAGGTTTTAGCTTGTATAAATTCCTTTAAAATCTTATTATCTAGCCCTTCTTTAACATCTGGGATATCTTTTAACCTATTAGAAGATGTTGTTAATTTATATTTTAGGAAAGAAAATATTTTTTCTTTATCTACAAAATCATAATTTTCTTTAAATAAATTATGAAGCATCTTATAAGTTTCAGAAGGTAAATGATTATATAAATCTTCTAGATTTCCATGAGTTTTAAGAAACTCCCGTATAGAAGTTGCTGAGGAAATATTATTATCTAGAATTTTTGAGTTATAGCTACCTCCATTACGTTTAAAAGTAAGAGGAGTTATACCGCTATTAAGGCGATTTATAGCTTTAATATATTCAATTCCTAAGATATTATTTGAGGAATTAAGTATTTTATCTAATTCATCTAAGTTAATGCTACCATTAGATTTAGACAAAATTTCTAATACAGTTTTGCTTCTTGAAGTTGTAAGAGATTCACCTTTTTTAAGTTTTTCTTTTAGAAGGCTTTTAAACTCTAGAGACTCATCGGTAAGTAGTGAAGAGATCTCTTTTAAGATAGAAACATCGCCACTTTCACTTCCAAAACATATTGAGTTTACAACTCCTAAAGAATCTAATAATGAAACTGAGCCAAAGGCAAAAAATTCTGCAGAAGATAAAGCAAATACAGTAGGAAGTTCTATAACTAAATCTACTCCATTTCTTAAAGCTATTTCCGCTCTAGTCCACTTATCTATGAAGGCTGGTTCACCTCTTTGCATAAAATTACCACTCATAACACAAATAACCCCATCACAATGAGATAAACTTATAGTTGTATCTAAATGGAGCTTGTGTCCTAAATGAAAAGGATTGTATTCTGTTATTATACCTGCAATGTTCATTTATCCACCTCTCTCAAAATGTATTATACCTTAAATAATGGCTAAAATACAAAAGAGAAGTAAATTGTTTGAAAATTGATACTTTTGACAATAGTTAAACTATATGGTTTATAGGGGTTTTTTGATGTTTATATGTTGAAATGTGTTGCCAATTAGGAGTATATTAGTAAGTGTGTAGTACAGTGTGGCTATTGAAAGGAGAAATGAACATGGAACTTATGGAAAAAATATGGGGATTAGCACAGGCAGATAGAAAGAGAATTGTGCTTCCAGAAGGAGACGAGGATAGAACAGTAGTTGCAGCTCAAAGAATACATGAGCTAGGACTTGCTGATGTTGTTCTTGTAGGCAACCTTGATAAAATAAATAAGAAAGCCGAAAGTTTAGGAGTTAATTTGGAGGGTGTTGAAATACAAGATCCAGATACTTCATCTAAACTAAATGAATATATTACTGCTTTCTACGAGATTAGAAAAAGTAAAGGTATGACAATGGAGAAAGCTGATAAGATAGTTAGAGATCCATTATACTTTGGAACTATGATGGTAAAATTAAATGATGCAGATGGAATGGTTTCAGGAGCAGTACACACAACTGGAGATTTATTAAGACCAGGTCTTCAGATAATAAAAACTGCACCTGGAGTTTCAGTAGTATCAAGTTTCTTTATCATGATGGTACCAGGTTCACAATACGGCGAAGAAGGAATGTTATTATTCTCAGACTGTGCAGTTAACCCAAACCCAAATGCGGATCAATTAGCAGCTATAGCTATAGCTACAGCTGATACAGCAAAAAATCTTTGCAAAATAGATCCAAGAGTTGCTATGCTATCATTTTCAACAATGGGATCAGCAGATCATGAAGTTGTAGATAAGGTAAGAAATGCAACTGCAAAAGCAAAAGAGTTAAGACCAGATTTATTAATTGATGGAGAAATGCAATTAGATGCAGCTATAGTTCAAAAAGTTGCAGAGCAAAAAGCACCTAACAGTCCAGTATCAGGTAGAGCTAATGTATTAATATTCCCAGATTTACAAGCAGGAAATATAGGATATAAATTAGTTCAAAGATTTGCTAATGCTGAAGCTATAGGACCTATTTGTCAAGGTTTTGCAAAACCTATAAATGACTTATCTAGAGGATGTAGCTCAGAAGATATAGTAAATGTTGTTGCCTTAACGGCTGTTCAAGCTCAAAGTACAAAATAATAGTGAAATAAAGGAGAAATAAAATGAACATATTAGTTATAAACTGTGGAAGTTCCTCATTAAAATATCAACTTATAGATATGAAAACAGAAGAAGCTTTAGCTACAGGTCTAGTTGAGAGAATAGGGATAGAAGGATCTATATTAACTCAAAAGGCTAATGGAGAAAAATATATAGTTGAAGAAGCTATGAAAGATCATCAAGATGCAATAAAACTTGTGCTTGCTGCATTAGTTGATAAAGATCATGGTGTAATTAAATCTATGGATGAAATAGAAGCTGTAGGACATAGAGTTGTTCATGGTGGAGAAAAATATGCTGCATCTGTAGTTATAGATGCAGATGTAATGAAACAGTTAGAAGAATGTGCAAAATTAGCACCACTTCATAACCCACCAAACATAATAGGAATAAATGCATGTAAGGCTTTAATGCCAAACACACCAATGGTTGGAGTATTTGATACTGCATTCCACCAAACTATGCCAGAAAAAGCATATCTTTATGCACTTCCATATGAATTATATAAAGATCATCATATAAGAAAATACGGCTTCCATGGAACATCACATAAGTATGTATCAATGAAGGCTGCTGAAGCTATGGGAAAAGACATAAAAGAATTGAAAATCGTAAACTGTCACTTAGGAAATGGAGCTTCTGTTTCTGCAGTTAAAAATGGTGAATCAGTAGATACAAGTATGGGATTTACTCCTCTTCAAGGATTAGTTATGGGAACAAGAACTGGGGATATGGATCCAGCTGTAGTTACTTACTTAATAAAAGAATTAGGATATTCAGCTAGCGAAGTTGATGATATACTAAACAAAAAATCAGGAGTTTTAGGAGTATCAGGAGTTAGTTCTGACTTTAGAGATGTAGAAGATGCTGCATGGAATAAAAAAGAACATAGATCTAACATTGCTTTAGATATGTTTGTTTATAGAGTTAAACAATATATAGGTTCATATGCTGCTATTATGGGTGGTGTAGATGCCATAGTATTTACAGCAGGAGTTGGAGAAAATTCAGTTGAAATGAGAGAAAGTATACTAGAAGGATTTGAATTCCTTGGAGTAGATTTTGATAAAGAAAAAAATAAGGTTAGAGGAAAACTTGCAGAGATAACAAAAGAAGGATCTAAGGTTAAAGCTTTTGTTATCCCAACTAATGAAGAGCTTATGATAGCTAAAGATACATTAGCTTTAGTATAAAATATTTACCTTAAGCTACTTGACTTTTATTAGTTGCCTCTATATAATAAATTGTGGTTATGTTGAAATATATTACTAAGGAGTGTGGGTGAAGTTATGATAATTAAACTTTCAGAAATCTTTAGTAAGAGAGAAAAGAAAAAACAAATTAACTGTGAAATTCATCAAGAACCTTTTGAATTTGAGGGTGGTTTAATAACTCCATTAAAAGATATAAGTATTCATGGTGAAATGAAGGCATTTGAGGATATTTTAGAACTTAACCTAAAGGTTAATACTGTTTTAGAAGATTCTTGTTCAAGGTGTTTAGAAAACTTTTCATTTGAGGTAGATACTACTTTAAATGAAAAGTTTACAAATAAATCTACTATAGAGACTGAGGATATTATCCTTGTAGAAGGTGATGTCATAGATATCGCTGAAGTAGTTATAAATAGTATTATATCAACCTTGCCTATTAAGAGACTTTGCAGTGAGAGTTGTAAAGGTCTTTGTCACAGTTGTGGAATTAACTTAAATCATCATAAATGTAATTGCGAGAATTTGGAAGTTGATTCTAGACTAGAAGTCTTAAAAAGCTTTTTCACTGATAAGGAGGTGTAATAATGGGAAATCCAGCTAGAAAAACTTATAGAGCTAAAAGAGATTCAAGAAGAGCGCAAACTTTCCAAGTAAGTGCTCCTGGAATAGTTGAATGTCCACAATGTCATGAAATGAAACTTGCTCACAGAGTATGTAAAAAATGCGGATATTACAAAGGAAAAGAAGTTGTTGCTTCTGAAAACTAAAGAAAGTCATATGACTTTCTTTTCTTTATATACAAATAAAAGAGGTGTAATTTATGAAATTTGTTGTTGATGGTATGGGCGGAGACGATGCTCCTAAAGCAGTTGTTGAAGGTGTAGTTGAGGCTTTAAACGAATTTAAAGACATAGAACAAATATACATAACTGGACCAGAAGAAAAAATAAAAGAAGTATTATCTAATTATACCTATGATGAGAATAGACTTAAAATTGTTGATTGTACTGAAGTCATAACACCAGATGAACATCCGGTTATGGCTCTTAGAAAGAAAAAAAATTCTAGTTTAGTAAAAGCTCTTAACTTAGTTAAAAGTGGAGAGTGTGATGGAATTATTTCAGCAGGAAGTACAGGAGCCTTTTTAGCAGGTTGTACATTGATTGTAGGAAGAATAAAGGGAATAGAGAGACCTGTACTTGCACCTATTATGCCAGGCAAAAACGGACGTTTTATGGTGGTAGATGCAGGAGCTAATGTTGACTCAAAACCTCATTATCTGCCTCAATTTGCTTTAATGGGAGAAATATACTATAAAAATGTTATGGGTGTAACCAACCCATCAGTAGGATTAGTCAATATAGGAACAGAAGAAGGAAAAGGAAATGAGCTTACAAAGGCCGCATATCCTCTTTTAAAAGATATGCCTATTAACTTTATAGGAAACGTTGAACCAAGAGAGGCTTCAAAAGGAGACGTAAATGTCCTAGTTTGTGATGGCTTTGTTGGAAATACATTACTTAAAACTTATGAAGGGGTTGCATCTACTTTGTTAGGAATAATAAAGGACGAAATAAACTCATCTTTGTTAAGTAAAATAGGAGCAGTATTTTTAATACCAGTGTTTAAAACTATTAAAAAACGTTTTGATTATAAAGAAGAAGGTGGTGCACCTTTTTTAGGTGTTGATGGTGTATGTATAAAAGCTCATGGAAGTTCTGATGGCAGAGCCTTCAAAAATGCTATTAGGCAAGGAAAAATTTTCTGTGAAAATGATATTTTAAATAAGATTAAATTAGAAATTCAGAAATAATAAAGCAATTTACTTAATTATTAGCAAAAAAAATCATATTTAAAATATAGAATATTGACGTGCAAATCTATATATAATATTATCTAAATAGACAGAAGTGGAGGTGATATTTATGGTGTTTGATAAAGTTAAAGAAATTATAGCTGATAAGCTAAGTGTTAATGGAGACGATATAACAAAAGAATCATCATTTATAGAAGACTTAGGTGCAGATTCACTTGATATAGTTGAGCTAATTATGGCATTAGAAGATGAGCTTGAAATGGAAATACCAGACGAAGAAGCAGAAAAGTTTGTAACTGTTGGTGATGTAGTAGATTATATTAAATCACAAACTGAAGAATAAACAATATCCCGCTATGGCGGGATTTTAATTTTAATCTAGTTTATTCTTGAATTTGTTAATTCAGCAAATTGAAGAATAAACTTCAAGGAGAGATATTTATGAATATAAGAGACTTTGAAGTTAGAAATGGAATTGTTTTTGAAAACAAGAGGCTAATAGACACAGCATTTACCCATTCTTCTTACGCTCACCAGTATAAGAATTTTGAGCACAACGAAAGACTGGAGTTTTTAGGAGATGCCGTTTTACAGCTAACTATTACTGAATATTTATATAAAAAGTTCAAAGACAAAAGTGAAGGTGAGTTAACAAAGATTAGAAGTTTAATTGTATGCGAAAATTCTTTATTTCAAGTAGCACAAAGTTTAGGTCTTTCAAACTTTATTAAGATGAGTAAAGGGGAAGAGATGACTGGCGGAAGAGAAAGAACAGCATTGCAAGCAGACTGTGTAGAAGCGGTAATAGCTGCTATATATCTAGATAAGGGAATTGAATTTGCTAAAGAATTCATCCTTAATAATTTTAACGATATAATAGAAAAGGCTATTAAAAATGAAATTGTTTTAGATTTTAAAACAAAGTTGCAAGAACTTCTTCAAAAACAGGGTGAAATTGATATAAGCTATGATCTTATAAAATTTGAAGGGCCTCCTCACAGGAGAAAATTCTTCACTAAGGTTCTTATTAATAGTGAAGACATGGGGTATGGAGAAGGTTATTCAAAAAAAGAGGCTGAGCAAAATGCAGCTAAACATGCTTTAAGTGTTTTGGGGGATGACCATGAGTAAAAAACATTATATAATCCCACTATTTGTTCCTCACGAAGGTTGTCCTCATGACTGTGTGTTTTGTAATCAGTCAAAGATAACAGGCAAGGAAGAGCAAGTTACTAGAGAAACTGCTGTTTCTATAATAGAGGAATATCTAACAACTATAGATTATAAAAACTCGACAGTTGAAGTATCTTTTTTTGGAGGAACTTTTACAGCTATAAAAGAGGAGAAGCAAAAAGAACTTCTTAGTGTAGCTAAGGGTTATAAGGATAAAGGTTACATAAAATATATTAGATTAAGTACAAGACCTGATTATATAAGCACATACATATTAGATTACTTAAAAGAATACGGAGTAGATATTATTGAACTAGGAGTTCAATCATTAGATGAAGAGGTTTTAAAATATTCCGGAAGAGGTCATGATGTTTGTGATGTTGAAAAAGCCTCTAAATTAATAAAGGAATATGGATTTATTTTAGGGCATCAACTTATGATAGGTTTACCTCATGATACTTTTGAAAAGGATATTAAATCCGTTTTAAAATCCATAGAGATGAAACCTGATATTGCAAGAATATATCCAGCCTTAGTTATAAAAGATACTCCTATGGAGCTTATGTATAATAGAGGGATCTATAAACCATATTCTTTAGAGGATGCTGTTGAAGTAATAGGAAAAGTTTATGAACATTATAAAAATAATAATGTTCAGGTTATAAGAATAGGTCTACAACCTACCGATAATATTACTGAGGGAAAAGATATGATAGCAGGTCCATTCCATCCAGCCTTTAGAGAGCTTGTAGAAAGCAAGATGATAAAAGATAAGCTGATTTCTAAAAAGTATGAAATGGGAGCGGATATAACTATAGAAATAAATCCAAGAGATTTATCTAAACTTTATGCAAATAAAAAAACATATTTTAATGAAATGAAAAAAGAATTTAAAAATATAAATGTAGCTGTTAATGAAAATATAAAAAGGGGAACCCTTTTTATTAAAGCTCAGGAATTTAATGAACTTTTAGAAATTTAGAAATTTACAAACGTAGAAATTTAGAAATTTAAGCCCTATGGTTAGCCAAAGGGCTTAAATACTATTGTTTAATATTTACTTTTTTATTAGATTAATTTAAACTTATTAAAGAATGGAGTGTTTATAATGAAAAAGAAAACTAGAGAAAAAGCTCAATATATATTAGTTATTTTTATTATTATTACTTTCTTAATTGGTTTACTTCCAATGGTTTTAAGGTAAGGAGTGCTATATGTTTTTAAAGTCGTTAGAAATAAGAGGATTTAAATCCTTTGCAGACAAAACAGAATTGAAATTTGATAAAGGGGTTACTGCTGTTGTTGGCCCTAATGGGAGTGGTAAAAGTAATATTTCTGATGCCGTTAGATGGGTTTTAGGTGAGCAAAGTATTAAAACCTTAAGAGGCGGTAAGATGGAGGATGTTATTTTTGCAGGAACCCATTACAGAAAACCTGTAGGAGTAGCACAAGTATCTTTAACTTTAGATAATTATGATAAGGAACTACCTTTAGACTATTCAGATGTAACTATTACAAGAAGAATATATAGATCTGGAGAGAGTGAGTATCTTATTAATAACTCTCAATGCAGGTTAAAGGATATAACTACTTTATTTATGGATACTGGTATAGGTAAAGAAGGATATTCTTTAATTGGACAAGGTAAGATTGATGCAATCTTAAGTGGTAAAGCCGATGAGAGAAGATCTTTATTAGAAGAGGCAGCTGGTATTGTTAAGTTTAAATCTAGAAGAGATGAATCAGAAAAAAAATTAGCTAATACAGATGAGAATTTAATTAGAATTAATGACATAATTTCTACTTATGAGGAACGTATAGAGCCTTTGGAGATAGAATGTATAAAGGCTGAAAAGTTTATTGATTTTTCAAATTCACTAAAGGAAAAAGAAGTTGACTTACTCATATATCATATAAATAACATAGAAAAAAATATAAAAGTATATGCTGAAAATATATATGATATAGAAATGAAAAATAATTCTTTAAGAGAAGAAATAAAAGATAAAAGAAGTAAATTAAATATTTATCAAAATGAAATTGAGAAGATAGATAGTCAAACAAATCAAGAAAGAATTGAGTATTTTCAAGGAAAAGAGAAAATAGGAGAACTTAATTCAGAAATTAGGATTTTAAAAGAAAGAATTACAAACATAGAAGAACTTATAGAGAATAATAATAAAGAAAAGATAAGTCTTTTAGAAAAAAGTGAAGAACTTAAAAAAAGTAAGGCTGTACTTTTAGAAGAGATAAGTAAGGAAAAAGAAAATATATCAAAAATAGAAGAAGTTATAAAGAATTTAGATAAAGAAACAAACATTTTTTTAGAAGAAATATCTAAAGAAGAAGATAAGGTAAATAGTTTAAAACAACAAGAAATTGATACCTATAAAAAAGTTGCAGAACTAGAAAAAGAAAGTAATATAATAGAAAATTCTATTGAAACAATTAAGGAAAGAATAGTTAACCTTAAAACGGATAAAGAAAATTTAAATAGTTCAATAGCTATTAATTATTCTACTCGACTAATGATAAATGAAAAAGTAGAAAAGTTTAAGGAAAAAACAGAAATTTTAGATAAAGAAATACTACAAAATAAAAATTCTATGACAAAACTTCAAGGAAATTTAAATGCAAATGAAAAAAAGTATAGAGAAATAAACATAGAGATAAATAGAACAGATGCAACTTATAAAATGCTTAATAATTTAGAAAAGCATTTTGAAGGATATAATAAATCTGTAAAGCTTCTTATGGAGCATATGTCTAAAGGTAGTATTGGGAATTTAAGCGATAAGTGTGTAATCCTTGGTGAAATTATTTCTGTTCCTAAAAATTTAGAAACAGCCATTGAAATTGCCTTAGGAGGAACAATTTCTAATATTATTACTGAAGATGAAGTTATAGCAAAGAGATTAATAAATTATTTGAAGGATAACAAACTAGGAAGAGCCACCTTTTTACCTTTATCTATAATAAAGGGGAAAAAGGCTTCAATAAACGAAAAAATAACTAAAATTCAAGGTTATATTGGATTAGCTTCTGACTTAATAAGCTTTGATAAAAAGTACGATAATGCTATTAATTATTCTTTAGGAAGAACTATAATAACAGATACTATGGATGGAGCCTTAAGGGTTGCAAAGGAAACCTCTTACTCTTATAAGATAGTTACCTTAACTGGAGAAATTGTTAATCCAGGTGGAGCATTAACAGGTGGAAACTATGGTGGGAAAAACAGCTCTATAATAAGCAGAAAAAGAGAACTTGAAGAGTTAAAGATAAGATATGCATCTTTAGAAGAGGAATCAGAAAAGCTTAAAACTGAACTGGTTTCATTAAGAGAGAATCTTAAAAAACTAGATGAGGATAATTTAAATAAAAGAGATCAAATTCATTTTAATAATATAGAAATTGCAAAACTTCAAAATGAAATTAAAAACATTCAAAATGAAGAACTAAAATTGCAAAGTTCAATAGAAGATATAGAAGTTAAATATGAGGGATTAATTAAAGAGCAGTTAGAACTAAATGATAATTTTAAAGTTATAAAAGAGATTATTATTAAAACTTCTGAAAGTAAGGAAGATAATAAGGTTTTAATAAAATCAATTGAAGAAAACTTAAAAGATGCAAAGGCTTCAATAACTGAAAATCGTGATAAAATAACTGATAATAGAATAAAAAAGGCTTCTTTAGAAGAATTTATATCAGGTAAACTTAGAGAATTAAATAGGTTAGAAGAAGAACAAAATTCCTGTATAAATAGAATAAGTGAAATAGAAACCTCAATAAAAAATGGGATAGCTACTAAAAAAATATCTAATGAAGATATAGAAAAAAACGCTAAAGAAATAGAGAACTTAAGGTCTTTAGTAGAAAAGTTTGAAGAAATATGGAAGCAAAGTGAAATCAAAAGAATTTCTATAAAAGAAAATATGAACAAGGTACAAACTGAAGTTGATGAATTAAATCAAATTCTTCAAAAATCAGAAAATGAATATCATAAATTAGAGATGGGTAAAGCTAAATATGATATAGAAAAAGAAAATTATTATAACAGATTAAATGAGGAATTTTCTTTAACTTATGCAGAAGCTTTTGAAAAAGCTAATGATGTTATAAACGAAGTTGACCATAAAAGAGAAATAACAACATTGAAAAGTCAAATTACAGCTCTTGGGGTTGTTAATGTTGGTGCTATTGAAGAATATAAAGAAGTTAAAGAAAAGTATACTTTTATGAGTAGTCAAAAAGAAGATTTAGAAAAAGCAAAAGAAGACTTATTAGAAGTTATAAGTGACATGACCTCAAAAATGAAAGAAGTATTTATAGAGAACTTTAAGATATTAAATGGATATTTTAGTGAAACCTTTAGAGAATTATTTAAAGGTGGAAGTGCAGAACTTATACTTGGAGAAGGTGATGAATTAACTTCAAATATAGAAATTAACGTTCAGCCCCCAGGAAAAAAAGTTCAAAATATAAATCTTATGTCTGGTGGAGAGAAAGTTTTATCAGCAATCGCATTATTATTTGGTATACTTAAGATGAAACCAACTCCATTTTGTATATTAGATGAAATAGAGGCTGCTTTAGATGATGCAAATGTATATAGATATGCAGAATTTTTAAGAAAGTTCTCTGAAAACATTCAATTTATAGTAGTTACTCATAGAAAGGGTACTATGGAAGCGTCAGACATAATGTATGGGGTTACTATGGAGGAAAAAGGAATATCTAAAATAGTTTCAGTAAATTTACAAGGCAGATAGGAGGATGTACAGTGTTTGGAGGAATTTTTGACAAATTAAAACAAGGATTAAGTAAAACAAGAGATAATTTTACAGATAAAATAAATGAGGTATTAAACCTGGCTGTAACCATTGATGAAGATTTATATGAGGAATTAGAAGAGATACTAATTACTTCAGATATAGGTATGGAAACTACAATGGATATTATAGAAGAGCTAAGAGCAAAAATAAGAAAAGAAAAAATTGCAGATCCACAGATGGTTAGACCAGCTCTTAAAGAAGTTATTAGAGATATGCTTCTTAAGGATGTTGAAGATAAAAAAGAACCTGATAATAAAATAATTTTAATTATAGGTGTAAATGGAGTAGGAAAAACTACTTCTATTGGAAAACTTTCATCTAAAATGAAAAATGAAGGACAAAAGGTTTTATTAGCAGCAGCAGATACTTTTAGAGCAGCAGCTATAGACCAGTTAGAAATATGGAGCAAAAGATCAGGGGTTGATATTGTTAAACATCAAGAAGGATCTGACCCAGCAGCAGTTGTGTATGATGCTCTACAAGCTGCGAAATCTAGAAAAGTAAATAGATTATTAATAGATACAGCTGGAAGACTTCATAACAAAAAAAATCTTATGAATGAACTTGAAAAGATAAACAGAGTTATAGATAGAGAAATGGGAGATACTGAAAGGGAAACTCTTTTAGTATTAGATGCAACCACAGGTCAAAATGCTGTTATTCAGGCTAAACAATTTAAAGAGGTATGCCCTATTGATGGCATAATATTAACTAAATTAGATGGAACAGCTAAAGGTGGAGTTGTAATTTCTATTAAACAACATTTAAACGTACCAGTGAGGTATATTGGTGTAGGTGAAGGGATTGACGACCTTCAAGAGTTTGATGCTGAAGGTTTTGTTGAAGCTTTATTTTAAATTTAAAGGTGTTAAGTAAAAATACTTGACACCATTATTTTTATCTGTTATTATCATTTAGGTAGGTAAGGTGGTTATATGGAAGACAGGTTTGAAGTTTCTATTCTGCTAGATCACTACGGCAATTTATTGACTCCAAAGCAGAAGAATATAATGGATCTTTATTATAATGAAGACTTTTCTCTTTCGGAGATATCTGAGATAAATGAAACCTCAAGGCAGGCTACTCATGATTTAATAAAAAGATGTTATAAGATTTTATTAGAATATGAGAAAAAGCTTCAATTGATGAGTAAAAATAATTCAAGAATTAACATAACTAAAGATGCTATAAAAGATCTAAAAGAGAAATTTAATGCATCAGATGAAATCATAGATTATATGGGTAAAATTTTTGAGAATATAAATAGTCTATAGGAGGTTTGTCATGGCTTTTGAAGGTTTATCAGAAAAGTTGCAAGACGCTTTAAAAAAGCTAAGAGGAAAAGGAAAATTAAATGAAAAAGATATAAAAGAAGCCATGAGAGAAGTTAAACTTGCTCTATTAGAAGCAGATGTTAACTTTAAGGTAGTAAAATCTTTTATATCAAAAGTTAGTGAAAAATGTGTTGGAGAAGAAGTTTTAGGAAGTTTAACTCCAGGACAACAAGTAATAAAAATAGTTAATGATGAATTAACAGAACTAATGGGTACAGCTGAAAGTAAGATATCTTATGCCGATGCAGGTCCAACAGTAATTATGCTTGTAGGACTTCAAGGGGCAGGTAAAACTACCATGTGTGGTAAGTTAGCCTTATCCTTAAGAAAGAAAAATAAAAAACCTCTTTTAGTAGCTTGTGATGTTTATAGACCAGCAGCTATAAAACAACTTGAGGTTGTAGGTAAAAGCATAGATATTCCAGTGTTTACTATGGGAGATAAGATAAGTCCTGTAGACATAGCTAAAGCTGGTATAAAGAGCGCAAGAGAAAATGGTAACAATATAGTTATAATAGATACAGCAGGTAGACTTCATATAGATGAAACTCTTATGGAAGAACTACAAGATATAAAGTCAGGAGTAAAACCTAATGAAATATTATTAGTAGTAGACTCTATGACAGGACAGGATGCAGTAAATGTAGCTGAAACCTTTAATAACTCTTTAGACATATCAGGAGTTATTTTAACAAAACTTGATGGTGACACAAGAGGTGGAGCTGCACTTTCTATAAGAAGCATGACTCAAAAACCAATTAAATTTGTTGGTGTTGGGGAAAAAATGAGCGACTTAGAAGTGTTCTATCCAGACAGAATGGCATCGAGAATATTAGGAATGGGAGATGTATTATCTCTTATAGAAAAAGCTCAAGCAGCTATAGACACTGAAGATGCAGAAGCTTTATCAAAGAAAATGTTAACTTCGGACTTTAACTTTGAAGATTACTTAATGGCAATGGAACAAATGAATAAGTTAGGTCCTATAAATAAAGTTTTAGAAATGATACCTGGAATGAATTCTAAACAACTTGAAGGAGTTGATTTAGAGGCTGGAGAAAAGCAAATGGCTAGATCTAAGGCTATAATTCAATCCATGACATCAAAAGAAAGAAAAAATCCACAGCTTGTTTCATCTTCTTCATCTAGAAAGAAGAGAATAGCAAATGGTTCAGGAACAAGCATACAAGAACTTAATAAACTTCTTAAAGGTTTCGAAGCTATGAGAAAACAAATGAAGCAATTTAAGGGTTTAACTCAAAATATGAAAAAAGGTAAAAAAGGCAAAAATGGACTATTTGGAAATCTTCCCTTTTTGAAATAGTATACCTTAACTTTTAAAGGAGGTGAAAAGCATGGCAGTAAAAATAAGACTAAGAAGAATGGGTGCAAAAAAAGCTCCTTTCTATAGAGTAGTAGTTGCAGACTCAAGAAGTCCAAGAGATGGTAGATTTATCGAAGAAATAGGATACTACAATCCAGTAGCTAAACCAGAAGCAGAAATCAAAATTGATGCTGATAAAGCAGCTGCATGGTTAGGTAATGGTGCTCAACCAACTGATATAGTTAAAAAGTTATTCGTTAAAGCAGGAATTAACAAATAATATCTGGGAGGTGAACTCTGCTAAGGATATCCCTAGCAGTCAATATGAAAGATTTAGTAGAAATCATCGCCAAGTCTTTAGTTGACAATCCAGATGCTGTTGAAGTTAAGGAGGTTGCCGGTGAGCAATCCCTTATCCTTGAACTTAAGGTTGCCCCAGAAGACATGGGTAAAGTTATAGGAAAACAAGGAAGAATAGCCAAAGCAATAAGAACAGTTGTAAAAGCAGCAGCAGTTAAAGAAAACAAAAGAGTAGTAGTAGAAATTATTTAATAAGAGTTAGGTATTGGCCTAGCTCTTTATTTTTAATTGAGGAGGAATATCCTTGGAACAATTTTTAAATGTTGGTCAAATAGTAAATACTCATGGGGTTAAGGGAGAAGTTAAGGTATTCCCATTAACTGATGATCCTATGAGATTTAAAAAATTAAAAAAAGTTATTATAGATAACAAAGAAGTACAAATACTTAGCTATAAATTCCAAAAAGATCGTGTTATATTGAAGCTTGAAGGCGTAGATACTATGGATGACGCTATTAGACTTAAAGGGAAGTATCTTAAAGTATCTAGGGAAGATGCTGTTAAGCTACCTAAAGATACATATTTCATAGCAGATTTAATAGGTTGTTCTGTATTTGATACAGATGAAACTCCATTAGGTGAGGTTTATGATGTAATAAAAACAGGAAGTAACGATGTTTATTGGGTTAAAGGGATAAAAGAATTATTAATTCCTGTACTTAAGGAAATAGTATTAGACATTAATGTAGAAGATAAAAAGATAGTTATTAAACCTGTGAAGGAATGGCAAGATGAAGATTAATATATTAACTTTATTTCCTGATATGTTTAATATCTTTAATTACTCTATAATAGGTAAGGCTCAAGAGAAAGAAATATTATCTATAAAGCCTATAAATATTAGAGATTATAGCTTAAATAAACATAAAAAAGTTGATGACTATCCTTATGGTGGAGGAGCTGGAATGGTGATGGCACCTCAACCAATAGTATCTTCTATAATAGAAACCAAAAAAAATAATAACGGTAAAGTGATTTTTTTAGGACCTAAAGGAAAAACATTCAATCAAAGTCTAGCTAAAGAGTTATCAAAAGAGAGTGAACTTATTTTCTTATGTGGACATTATGAGGGTATAGATGAAAGAGTCTATGATTATATAGATATGGAAATATCCCTTGGAGATTTTGTTTTAACTGGTGGAGAAATGGCTTGTATTCCTATTGTAGATAGCATAGTAAGACTTATTCCAGGAGTTCTTGGAAAAGAGGAAAGTTATCAAGAGGAATCTTTTTATGATGGATTATTAGAGTATCCTCAATATACTAGACCAGAAGTATTTGAAGGAAAAAAGGTACCTGACGTATTAATATCAGGACATCATGAGAACATTCGAAAATGGAGAAGAAAGCAGTCTTTAATAATAACAAAAGAGCGAAGAGCAGACATGTTTAAAAAAATAACTTTATCAAAAGAGGATATAAAGCTTTTAAAAGAAAACTGATTGTAAAATTATGTTGCACATTGCATTTTCATATGTTACAATTATCGTTGTGCTAGTACGGGCGGTCCTCTGGCAAAATAATTTGTTAAGAACGTCAAATTAATATTTAGGAGGGAATGCACATGAACGAAATAATTAGATTAATAGAACAAGAACAATTAAGAAGTGATTTACCAAACTTCAGTATAGGTGATACTGTAAAAGTTCACGTAAAAGTTAAAGAAGGTAACAGAGAAAGAATACAAGTATTCGAAGGAACTGTTATAAAGAAACAAAACGGTGGAACTAGAGAAACTTTCACAGTAAGAAGATTAGCTTATGGAGTTGGAGTTGAAAGAACTTTCCCAATTAACTCCCCAATCATAGAAAAAGTTGAAATCGTAAGATACGGTAAAGTAAGAAGAGCGAAACTTTACTACTTAAGAGACAGAGTGGGTAAAGCTGCTAAAGTTAAAGAGTTAATAAAGAAATAATTGAACTTAAAAATGGGGCTTTAGAGTTCCATTTTTTTATTTATAAAAAGAATTTAAAATATTCATGAAAATAATTGTGAATTATGAATAAATAGCCTAAACCCGCATGAACACTATATATAGTTATATAGTTATATAGTTATATAGTTAAAAATATTTCTTCTTATATTCTTATATTTTTAAGAATATAAAAGAATTTAATGAGTTTAGATAATACTAAAGAAGATACATTTTAATATTAAAACATAAAAGATAGATTTTAACAAAAAGGAGATGATATCATGGCTATAAATTGGTTCCCAGGGCATATGGTAAAGACAAAAAGAGAAATAAAAGAAAATTTAAAACTTGTAGATGTAGTAGTTGAAATAAGAGATGCCAGAATACCTAGAGCTTCTGCCAATCCAGATATAGATGTTTTATGTAAAGATAAACCTAGATTAATAATACTTAATAAAAGTGATTTAACAGATGTTCAGTTAACTAAAAAATGGATTGAATTTTTATCCAAAGGAAATACAAAAGCAATTGCCTTAAATTCTTTGAAAGGCGAAGGGATACGATCAATAAAACCTGCTTTAGATGAACTTCTAAAAGAAAAACATGCTAGATTAAGAGCTAAGGGTTTAGTAAAAATTACTACGAGAGTAATGGTTGTTGGAATTCCTAACGTAGGAAAATCTACATTTATTAATAAAATGGCAAAAAATAATATAGCTAAAACAGGTGATAGACCAGGGGTAACAAAAAGTAAACAATGGATTAAAACATCTATTGGGGTAGAACTTATGGATACACCAGGAGTTTTATGGCCTAAGTTTGAGGATGAAGAAGTTGCTTTAAATTTAGCTTTTACTGGAGCTATAAAAGATGAAATTATGGATATTGAAGAACTTGCGCTTAAATTAATAGAAAGACTTCAAACTAACTATCCTGAAAATCTAAAACTAAGATATAAGCTTGAGAATCTACAAGAAACTCCTCTAGAAAATATGGATATGATAGCTAGAAAAAGAGGATGTATAATCTCAGGTGGAGAAATAAATTACAATAGAATTTCTGTAATATTATTAGATGAATTTAGAGGTGGAAAAATAGGTAATATAACTTTAGAGTTACCTTAAAGGAGTAAAAATGTTTTTATTTAATGAAGATTTAGATAAACTTCCATATAAAAGTATAAATGATTCATTAAAAGATATATCAATTAAAGATTATTATAATAATGAAGAATTTAAGTTTCTTATGGAGTCTCTTATAAAGGACAAAAGAAAAAATGTATCTTCTTTAGGAAGTAGACTTCTAAAAAGATGTGAAAACCACATAGTGGAAATAAAAAGAGTACAAGGAATGTATTCTTTTGATAAAGGATTTGGAGATTATAAGTATGTTGCAGGAGTTGACGAGGTAGGAAGGGGTCCTTTAGCAGGTCCCATAGTGTCTTGTGCTGTGATTTTAGATTTAAATGCATCTACTGACGATTTATTATTAGAAATAAAAGATTCTAAGCAGCTTTCACATGAAAAAAGAGTAGAGTTATCTGAAAAAATAAAGGAAAAGGCTCTTGCTTATTCAATAGCTTTATGTACAAATGAACAGATAGATAATATAGGAATTGGTGTCTGCAACAATAAGATATTCATAGACGCCTGTGATAATCTTAAAATAAATCCAGAATTAATATTATCAGATGGATATCCTATCAAAGGCATAAAAATAAAAAATCAAGCTGTTATAAAAGGGGATACAAAAAGTGCGTCAATAGCTTGTGCATCAATAGTTGCTAAAGTGTATAGAGATAATCTTATGGAAGAATACCATAAAAAATATCCTGTATACAATTTTGATGAAAATGCAGGTTATGGGACACCTAAACATGTTGAAGCAATTAAAACCCATGGTCCTTGCGATATACACAGAATGAGTTTTTTAAGAAATATATTAAATACTTAATTAAAGTCTAAAAGCATCCTCATAATGTTGGATGTTTTTTTTATTTTCTTCTAGATTTAAATCTATATTTATAATATCGTAACGAACGTTTAGATTGTATAAATTTTTAAGGTGAATATATAACTTTGAGGATGATATAATTCTTTTAACTTTTGTGAAATTTATGGATTCAATTCCAACACCATAATTTAATGAATATCTACATTTTACCTCTATAAAAACAAGAAGTCCTCTATACATACAAATTATATCTAACTCTCCCAGTCTACAGTTAAAATTTCTTTCTAATATTGTGTATCCATTTTTAGTGAGAAATTCACAAGCTAAATCCTCACCGTAATTCCCTAAAGATTTTTTATTTATCATAATTTTATACCTCCTTTAAAATTATTGACTAAAAAAATATTTTTAAGTTAATAATGTAGAAAAATATTAGTATTAAAATTTAGAGGTGGTTTTATGGCGGTAATTATAAATAGTGCCACAATAAATAATTTGAATGGTTTTGTTATAAAGGTAGAGGTAGAAATATTCAAGGGACTACCCTCTTTTACCATAGTAGGTTTAGCCGATCAATCTATAAAAGAATCTAAAGAAAGAATTAGGGCAGCTATTGTTAATTCGGGTTTTAAGTTTCCACTAGGAAGAATAGTAATAAACCTTGCACCTGCTAACTTAAAGAAGATAGGTTCTTTACTAGACTTACCTATGAGCATAGGCATATTGATTGCAAGTGGGCAAATTGAAGCAGAGGAGGTTGAAGATTATATAATAGCAGGGGAACTTAGCTTAAGTGGTGACATAAAAGAGATAAAAGGCTTATTTCCTATATTAGAAGCAGGAATAGATGGCGGATTTAATAAATTTATAATTCCACGAGAAAACTCTTATCAAAGCAGCTTTTTCTATAAGGGAGATATATTTGACTTTGATGAACTAAATGGTGTGATAAATTATTTAACTTACAAAGATCAGCTTCCTTCTGAAAAAATACCCTTCAAAATTAATAAAGTATCTTCAGAAGATTTAAGTGAGATAATAGGTCAGGAAAGTGTGCTTAGAGCAGCAGAAATTGCCGCAGCAGGTTTTCATAATATATCTTTTTATGGACCTCCGGGAGCAGGAAAAACCTTAATAGCTAATAAAATAGCTAATATTCTACCGGAAATGTCCTATGAAGAGGCGGCTGAAATATTCAAAATATATAGTACAACAGATATATCAGAAGAGATGTTTAAAAATGTGAGAAGACCATTTAGAAATCCTCACCATTCCTGCACTTCAGCAACCCTTATAGGTGGAGGTATAGGGAAAGTTGGAGAAGTAACATTAGCTCATAATGGTGTCTTATTTTTAGATGAATTTTTGCAGTTTAATAAAGAGTGCATAAACCAACTGAGAGAACCTCTTGAAAATAGAGAAGTTCAGATAAGTAGACTAAATAACAATGTTAAACTTCCAGCTAATTTTATGTTAATAACTGCCTTTAATCCATGTCCCTGTGGTTGGAACTTGAGCTTTAGTAAGGATTGCATGTGTTCTGATTTAGAAAAAAAGAGATATTTAAGTAAATTATCTAAACCCATATTAGATAGAATAGACATATTTACTTATGTTCCTCGAGTTGATATAAGTAAGAGAAATATTAAAAATCAGAAGGCTTTAAGTAAAAAGATAATAAAAAATATAAAATCAGCTACAGAGATACAAACTATAAGATACCAAAATGAAAAAGTTAAACATAATGCTAATGTAAAAAGTAAGGATATAATGAGGCTTTTTAACGTTGATACTGAGGCTCTAGATAAATTAGAGTCAATATATGATAAATTTAATTTATCAATGAGAGGATATTATAAAATACTTAAAATATCAAGAACTATAGCGGATTTAAATGGGGAAGAAGCATTAAAAGCTAGTCATATATATGAGGCATTAAGTTATAGAAAATTTATAGATGGTGAGGTGATATAAATATGAAAAGAGAAGAAATGTTTTATAAAATCTGGATGGCTATCTCAAATGTGCCTGAGAGTTGTAAAAGATTTTTAAAAGACAGATATAATAATGAAGAGGAAATCTATAATCTTTATAAAATATCTAAATCAAATTATATAAAAGAAGATTATTCTGACAGAATAAAAAAAGTCAATGATGAAGAAGTTGAAAAACTATTAGATATTATGCACAAGAATAATATTGGTGCTGTATTTTATAGAGATGAAGATTATATGGATGAATTATATCATGTTTATGAGCCCCCATATGTACTTTTTTATAAAGGGGATATTTCTAAAATTAAGTCTCATAAGAAAGTATCTATAGTTGGTTCAAGAAAGGCAACTTTGCAAGGAACTCAGTTAACAGAACATATATCAAAAGAGTTAGTTGAAAATGGAGTCATGATAATAAGCGGGGGAGCGTATGGAATAGATACAGCAGCACATAGAGGGGCTTTAAGAGGTAATGGTGTTACATGTGCAGTGCTTGGATGTGGTATAAATGTAGTCTATCCAAAATCAAACTACAAATTATATAATGATATTATAAAAAATGGAGTAATTATATCAGAGTTTTTACCGTATGAGAAACCAGCTTCTTATAATTTTCCAAGAAGAAATAGAATAATTGCTGCATTATGTGAAATATTAATTGTTACAGAAGCGGCTGAAAGAAGTGGAAGCTTAATCACTACTGGATACGCTTTAGATCTTGGCAAAACAATATTTGTATCTCCAGGAAACCCTATAAACCCTCAGGCTAAAGGTTCAAATAGACTAATAATAGATGGAGCTAATCCATTATATGAAGTACAAGATGTCTTAAAGGAGCTAAATATAACATCAAAAGATCCTTCAAGTAAGAATTTTTCAGGTGAAAAAGGGGTAGTACTAAAAGAAATAGGAGTGAATCCAATACATATTAATGATTTAATTAGAAGATGTAATATTGACATTTCTCTAATTTATGGTATATTATTTGAATTGCAACTTGAAAATGAAATTATTAGTTTATCAGGAAACTATTATGCAAGGATTAGTTGATTTATAAGGGGGTGAAGACTCCTAATTTAGGAGTGAGAAATGGGACAAAATTTAGTAATAGTTGAGTCGCCAGCTAAAGCCAAAACCATAGGAAAGTATTTGGGAAAAAATTATATCGTTGAAGCATCAATGGGACATTTACGTGACTTACCAAAGAGTCAATTAGGAGTTGATGTAGATAATGAATTTTCTCCTAAGTATATAACAATAAGAGGTAAAGGTGATCTTTTAGATAAATTAAAGAAGTTAGCCAAAAAAAGTGATAAAGTATATTTGGCAACTGACCCTGATAGGGAAGGTGAAGCTATTTCTTGGCATTTAGCTCACATATTAAAGATACCTACTACTGAAAAATGTAGAATTGAGTTTAATGAGATAACAAAAGAAGCTGTTAAAGGCTCAATAAAGAAATCAAGAGAAATAAATCAAAATTTAGTAGATGCTCAACAAGCAAGAAGAATTTTAGATAGACTTGTGGGATATGAAATAAGCCCTATACTTTGGAAGAATATTAAATGGGGTTTAAGTGCAGGAAGGGTTCAGTCTGCTGCACTAAAATTAATTTGTGATAGAGAAGAAGAGATAAAAGCATTTGTACCTAAAGAATATTGGACAGTAGAATGTAAATTAATAAAAGATAAAAAGAAGTTTCCTGTAAATCTTGTTCAATATAAAAATAAAAAATTAGAAATAAATACTGAAGATGAAGCTGATAAGGTAATTAAAGATTTAAAATCTGGAAATTATGTTGTAAAGGATGTTAAAAAAGCAGATAAACAAAAAAATCCACTACCGCCTTTTACAACTTCCACTTTGCAGCAAGATGCCAATAAAAAATTAAACTATATGACAAAGAAAACTATGATGATAGCTCAGCAGCTTTATGAAGGCGTTGAGATAAAGGGTCATGGAACTATAGGTTTAATTACCTATATGAGAACAGATTCTGTTAGAATATCAAGTGAAGCTCAGGAAAAAGCTTTAGATTTTATAAAAGGAGCTTACGGAGAAAAATATACTCCAGATAAACCTAGAGTGTATAAAGGTAAAAAGAATATCCAAGATGCTCATGAAGCTATAAGACCAACATATATAGAAATTACTCCTGAAATAGCTAAAGAAAATCTTACAAATGATGCCTATAAACTTTATAGTTTAATATGGAAGAGATTTGTAGCAAGCCAAATGAGTTCTTGTTTATTAAATACTAATACCATAACTATAACTAATGGTGATTATAAATTAAGAGCAACAGGTTCAATAGTTAAGTTTGAAGGATTTATGAAGATATATGAGTATAGTACAGAAGAAGAAAATCAAGATGTATTACTTCCAGAGTTAGAGAAGGATGAAGTTTTAGAGGAAGATTCATTAACTCCAAAACAGCATTTTACTCAGCCTCCTAGTAGATATACTGAAGCATCTTTTGTTAAATTACTAGAGGAAAAGGGTATAGGAAGACCTAGTACCTATGTTCCAACTATATCAACATTAACTAGTAGTAGAAACTATGTTGTAAGAGATAAAAAACAATTAGTGCCTACGGAATTAGGGTTTATTGTTAATAATATAATGTCTGAATATTTTAAAGAAATAGTTGATACAGATTTTACAGCTGAAATGGAACTTAAGCTAGATTCTGTAGAAGAGGGAACAGAAAACTGGACTAAGATTGTTGGAGAGTTTTTTACTCCATTAAAGACATCCCTTGAGAAAGCTGAAAGTGAAATGTCTAAAATAGTTTTAGAAGATAAGGTGTCTGATGTACCATGTGATAAATGTGGAAGAATGATGGTTATTAAGCATGGTAGATTTGGTGACTTTTTAGCTTGTCCTGGTTATCCAGAGTGTCAAAATACAAAACCTATAGTACATGAAGTTGATGCACCTTGCCCTAAATGTGGGGGAAAGGTATTACTTAAAAGAAGTAAAAAAGGTAATAAATTCTATGGATGTTCTAACTACCCAGAATGTGATTTTGTAAGTTGGCATGAACCAGCTAAAGAGAAGTGCGATAAATGTGGTTCATTTATGGTATATAGATTCTCAAAAGCTAAAGGCAAATACTTGGAATGTACTAATGGAGAATGTAAAAATAAGGTTACTATAAAGAGTGAAGAAAAAGAATGATTTGTCGAAAATAGAAAAAGGGTGTTGAAAATAAAAAAATCCTATGATATATTAATTGATGTAGAACTTTTTTAAAAATTTTAAAAATTTAAAAAATTCAAAAATTTTAGAATATTTTATAGTTAAATGAATTATGGATAATGAATATGGATACATGAGGAGGAGTTTTATGTCTACACTACTTTCTAAGACAAGAAAACTTAATAAGATTTTACAAAAATCAGGTACTGAACCAGTAGCATTTGAAGACATATGTGAGTTATTAAGTGACGTTTTAGAATGCAATGTTTATATTGTTAGCAGAAGAGGAAAAATGTTAGGACATACATTCGCTAGTGGATTTGAATGCGAAATAATGAAAAAGAAGGTTCTTGAGGATAAAAAATTTCCTGAAGAATACAACAATAAACTACTAAATGTACAAGAATCACTTTCAAATCTTTATAATAGAGGAACTTGCGTTTTTGAAGGTGAAATTAAATGCGATATGGATAACAAAATATCTACTATAGTGCCTATAATAGGCAATAGAGAAAGATTAGGAACTTTATTATTAGCTAGATTTGGTAAGCCATTTACTGATGATGACTTAGTTTTAGCAGAATATTCTGCTACTATTGTAGGAATTGAAATGTTAAGAGGTAAGCAAGTTGAATTAGAAGCAGAGGCAAGAAAAAAAGCTGTAGTTCAACTTGCAATTGGTACCCTTTCTTATTCAGAATTAGAAGCTGTAGAACACATCTTTGATGAATTAAAAGGTAGTGAAGGACTTCTAGTTGCATCGAAAATTGCGGACAAGGTTGGTATAACAAGATCTGTTATAGTAAATGCATTAAGAAAATTTGAAAGTGCAGGGGTAATAGAGTCAAGGTCTTTAGGTATGAAGGGAACTCATATTAAGATTTTAAATGACAAGCTATTAGACGAATTAAAGAAGATAAAATAGATAAAAAGAAGGCTTTTGGCCTTCTTTTTATGTTCTAGAAGTAAAATTATGATTATTTTATTAAAAAATATGTAAATAATTAAAAAAGTATATTGAATGATAAAAAACACTGTGATATACTATCAGAGGTAAGAAATACACACATTATCTTATTTGTAGAGTGGTGCCTTTATAAAAGGAAGATCTACAATGGATGAAGATAATGGAGGGCTTAACCATAAGGAGGTAACAAAATGTCAGTAATTTCTATGAAACAATTATTAGAAGCAGGTGTTCATTTCGGACATCAAACAAGAAGATGGAACCCTAAGATGGCTCCATATATATTCACAGAAAGAAATGGAATATATATAATAGATCTTCAAAAAACAGTTAAAAAAGTTGAAGAGGCTTATCAATTTGTTAAAAGCGTTTCTGAAGAAGGAAAAGATATTCTTTTCGTTGGTACTAAGAAACAAGCTCAAGAAGCTATACAAGAAGAAGCTGTTAGATCAAACATGCACTTCGTTAACAATAGATGGTTAGGTGGAATGCTAACTAACTTCAACACAATCAAAACTAGAATAGCAAGATTAACAGAATTAGAAAAAATGGAAGAAGAGGGAATATTCGAAGTTCTTCCTAAGAAAGAAGTTACAAACCTAAAGAATGAAAAAGAAAAATTAGTTAAAAATTTAGGTGGAATAAGAAACTTAAATGTTAGCAACGTAGGTGCTATGTTTGTTGTAGACCCAAGAAAAGAAAAAAATGCTATATCTGAAGCTAAAATTCTTGGTATTCCAGTTGTAGCTATTGTTGACACAAACTGTGATCCAGATGAAGTTGACTACGTAATTCCTGGTAATGATGATGCTATAAGAGCAGTTAAATTAATAACTGCTAGACTTTCAGATGCAATAATCGAATCAAGACAAGGTGAACAAGTAACTGAATAATTTTAGTAAAGGGTAGGTGGATATATTCCATTTACCTTTTACCTTAATGATATTAAGGAGGAATAATAATGATTACTGCTCAATCAGTTAAAGAATTAAGAGAAAAAACTGGTGCAGGGATGATGGACTGCAAAAAAGCCTTAACTGAAACTAACGGAGATATGGAAAAGGCTATAGAAGTATTGAGAGAAAAAGGATTGGCAGCAGCAGCTAAAAAAGCTGACAGAGTTGCAGCAGAAGGTGTAGTTAAAACTTATATATCAGAAGAACAAAAAGTTGCTGGTATAGTTGAATTAAATTGTGAAACGGATTTCGTTGCAGCTAATGAAGAATTTGTAGGTTTTGCTGGAAAATTAGCAGAAATGGCTTCAACTAGTGCAGCTAAAGATATAGAAAGCTTTGTTGCTGAAAAATTCAATGAAACTCAAACTGTTCAAGAAGCTTTAACAGCTTTAATAGCTAAATTAGGCGAAAATATGACAGTAAGAAGATTTGAAAAATTCGCAGTTGAAAATGGAGTAGTTCAAAGCTACATACATGGTGGCGGAAGAATCGGAGTTGTAGTTGAACTAGCATGTGATACAGCTTCTCCAGTTCTTGCAGAAGTTGCTAAAGATGTTTGTATGCAAGTTGCTGCTGCAAACCCATCATACTTAAGCAAAGATGATGTTGATAACGAAGCTTTAGATAAAGAAAAAGAAATATATAGAGTTCAAGCTTTAAACGAAGGCAAACCAGAAAATATAGTTGAAAAAATGGTTATGGGAAGAATTCAAAAATATTATAAAGAAGTGTGTCTTTTAGAGCAAGCTTGGGTTAAAGATGGAGATAAGTCAATAACTAAACATCTTCAAGAAAAATCTAAAGAAGTAGGTTCTCCAATTACAATAAACAAATTTGTAAGGTTTGAAAGAGGAGAAGGTATAGAAAAGAAAGAAGAAAACTTTGCTGAAGAAGTTGCAAGACAAATCGGTGCAAAATAATTTAAAAGAGAACACAAAGTGTTCTCTTTTTTTAAAAATAACTTGAAAGATATGGAGGTTAACTAATGTCTAAATGTAAATTTAAAAGGGTAATGTTAAAATTATCAGGTGAAGCTTTAGCCGGAGCTAATGGATTTGGAATAGATTTTAATGTTGCACAAAGAATAGCTATGGAAATAAAAGAATTAGTAGAAATGGGTGTTGAAGTAGGCGCTGTTGTTGGTGGCGGAAACATATGGAGAGGTAGAGATGGATCTGATATGGACAGAACTACAGCGGATTATATGGGTATGTTAGCAACATGCATAAATGCTTTAGCATTACAAGATTCCTTAGAAGGTTTAGGGGTTATGACAAGAGTTCAAACTGCTATAGAAATGAAGGAAGTGGCTGAACCTTTTATTAGAAGAAGAGCTATGAGACATTTAGAAAAAGGTAGAGTAGTTATTTTTGCTGCAGGTACTGGAAATCCATATTTTTCTACTGATACAACAGCTGCATTAAGAGCTGCTGAAATAGAAGCGGAAGTTATACTATTAGCTAAGAAGGTTGATGGGGTTTATGATAAAGATCCACATAAATATTCAGATGCTAAGAAATATGATTCTCTATCTTACATACAAGTTTTAGAGCAGGGTCTTCAAGTTATGGATTCAACTGCAACTTCATTATGTATGGATAATAATATTCCTATTTTAGTATTTGCTTTAGATGAGCCTGGAAACATTAAAAAGGCTATAATGGGTGAAGAAATAGGAACTATGGTTTGTAAATAATAAAGGAGGTTCTCTTTATGATAAAAGATGTTATTAAGTCTGCTGAAGAAAAAATGAGTAAATCTATTAAGGTATTAAAATCTGATCTTTCAACAATGAAGGCTGGAAGAGCTAATCCAACTATGTTAGACAGAATTGAAGTTGACTATTATGGAAGTATGTGTCCATTAAGTCAGGTGGCTAGTGTTTCTGCTCCAGAACCAAGACTTCTTATGATAACACCTTGGGAAAAAACTTTACTAAAAGATATAGAAAAAGCTATATTAAAATCAGATTTGGGAATAAATCCATCTAATGATGGTTCTGTAATAAGATTATTAGTTCCTGAATTAACTGAAGAAACTAGAAGAAATCTAGTTAAGAATGTTAAGAAGGCTGGAGAAGATTCTAAGGTAGCTATAAGATCAATAAGAAGAGATGGGAATGATAAATTTAAGTCTTTAAAGAAAGATGGAGATATATCAGAAGATGAATTCAAAAAAGCAGAAGATGATATCCAAAAGGTAACAGATAGCTATGTTAAAGAAATAGATAAGATTATAGCGGACAAAGAGAAAGAGATAATGTCAATATAAAGCCTGCTTTCTAGCAGGTTTTTTTACCATATTCATTATGGAGGAATAGTAAATGTTTAAGTGGCTAAAAGGTAAAAAAGATAATAAACCTAATGATGTAAATATAGATTATAATAGAATTCCTAAGCATATTGCAATTATAATGGATGGTAACGGTAGATGGGCAAAGGCTAAAGGTTTGCCTAGAACTTTTGGACACAGAGCAGGGGTTGAAACCATAAGAAAAATAATAAAAGAATGTGATAAAATTGGTGTAAAATACCTAACTTTATATGCATTCTCAACAGAGAATTGGAAGAGACCTAAGGATGAAGTTGGTGCACTTATGAACCTGCTTGTAGAGTATTTGAAAAATGAGTTCGAAGAATTAAATAGTAATGGAGTGGTAATAAATCATATTGGGGATATAACTAAGTTACCAAAGCCATGTAGGGATGAATTGGTTTCAGCTTATGAAAAAACCAAAAATAATTCTGGTGTTGTAATGAATCTTGCACTTAACTACGGCGGTAGAGATGAAATTATTTCAGCTGTTAAGGATATAATTGAAGACATAGAAGATAAAAAAATATCTAAATATTCTTTAGATGAAAATCTTTTTTCAAATTATCTTTATACTAAAAAAATGCCTGATCCAGATTTAGTAATAAGACCTTCTGGAGAACAAAGGCTAAGTAATTTTCTATTGTGGCAATGTGCATATTCTGAGTTCTGGTATTCTAACATAAATTGGCCAGATTTTACAGAGAAAGATTTACATAGAGCTATTTTTGATTATCAGAACCGAGATAGAAGATATGGGGGAATCAAATAGTGGAGGTATCCTTATGAAATCGAATAATAGGTATTTAGGAGCGTTAATAATTGCACCTTGTGTAATATTTGTTTATCTAGGGGGGGATTATTTAAAATACCTAATACTTTTGTTATCTATAATGGGACTACATGAATTTTATAAAGCACTTAAATCCAAAAATTATAAACCTATAAGCATAGCAGGATATGTACTTTTAGTAGCATATTATATGTTTAATAATGATTTTTTGATTTTAATGTATATGCTTATCTTAGCTGCTTTTATATTATTGTGTATACCAGTAATAAACTTAGAAATAACCTTTATAGATGTGGCCTTAACTCTTTTAGGTTTTATGTACGTTTGTGTACTATTTTCTTTCATATACCTTGTAAATCAAAGTTATGGAGGTAAATATTTAGTTTGGCTCATATTTATAGGTTCATGGATGTGTGATACTACTGCTTATTATGCTGGAAGATACTTAGGAAAACATAAACTTAATCCTAAAGTCAGCCCTAAAAAAACCATAGAGGGATCAGTAGGCGGACTTTTAGGAGCTACTATATTTTGTGGGATATTTGGATATTTTATAAGTAGCTATGTACCTGGTATTGCTATATATCATTACTTTCTTATAGGAGCATTTTGTGGAGTTTTCTCTCAATTTGGAGACTTAGTAGCATCTTCAGTTAAAAGATATGTAGGAATTAAGGATTATTCTAATTTAATTCCAGGTCATGGAGGGATTTTAGATAGATTCGACTCCATACTTTTTTCAGCAACAGTTGTATTTTATTATTTAACATTTATAATAAGATTGTAGTTTAAGTTTGCAGTGTTTTAACTGCAAGCTTTTTTATTTTTCTTTTAAATTGGAACATTTTTGATATAATAAGAATATGATTGACTTTTTAGAAAGGCAAATATAGGAGGCAAAATATGAAAAAAATATCGATATTAGGGGTTACTGGGTCCGTAGGAACGCAAGCTTTAGACGTAATTAGATTTCATAAAGAAACTATGGAGCTTGTAGCTGTATCTGCATTTAAAAACTTTGAAAAAATGATAGAAATATTAGAGGAATTTAAACCTAAATATATTGTATTAGAAGAAGCTGATGCTTACAATAAATTCGAAAATTATATTAAAGATAACAATAAAGAGGTTATACTCTTAAAGGGAATAGATGGACTAAAAAAAATAGCATCTTTAAGTGAAATTGATGTCGTTTTGACATCTGTAGTTGGTATGATAGGTCTTGAACCTACATTAGAAGCTATACGAGCTGGTAAGGATATAGCTCTAGCAAATAAAGAAACTTTAGTTGTAGCGGGAGCTATTGTTATGGAGGAAGCAAAAAAATATGGTGTGAAAATATTGCCTGTAGATTCAGAGCATGGGGCTATATTTCAATGTCTAAATGGAGAAAAGTATGAAGATATTAACAAAATTCTTCTTACAGCATCTGGGGGTCCTTTTAGAGGTAAAGTTTCTAAAGAACTAGAAGATGTAACTTTTAGGGAGGCTTTAAAACACCCTAACTGGAGTATGGGAAGAAAGATATCTATAGATTCTGCTACGTTAATGAATAAGGGGTTAGAGGTTATAGAAGCTCATTGGCTATTTAATGTACCGTTTGAAAAGATACAAGTTGTTGTTCATCCTCAAAGTTTAGTACATTCTATGGTGGAATTTAAAGATGCAAGCGTAATCGCTCAAATAAGTTCTACAGATATGAAATTACCTATACAGTATGCATTAAACTATCCTAATAGGGAAAGTAATATATGTAAAGAGTTAGATTTTTGGAATTTAGCTAATTTAAGTTTTGAAAAACCTGATTTTGAAACATTTAAATGCCTTAAACTAGCTTTTGATGCAGGAAAAATTGGTGGCATAATGCCTACAATTTTAAATGGAGCTAATGAAGTTTTAGTTGAATTATTTTTAGAAGAAAAAGTAAAGTTTCTAGAAATTCCAGAAATAATAGAAGAGTGTATGAATAGATTTTATGTAGATGAATATTTAACTATAGAGGGTATTTTATCTACTGACAAATTAGTTAGAAGCTATATTTATGAGAAATATAGTTAGAAGGAGGAAATAGATGTATATAGTAGCAGCTATATTAGCATTTTCTGTGCTAATAATTGTTCATGAATTAGGTCACTTTATAATGGCAAAGGTAAATGGGGTAAAAGTTGAGGAGTTTTCTATAGGTTTTGGACCTAGGGTTATAGGTGTTAAAGTTGGTGAGACAGATTATTGTTTAAGGATTCTCCCTCTAGGTGGAAGAGTTGCTATGCTTGGGGAGGAAGAAGAGGTTAATGATAAAAGAAGCCTTACAAGTAAATCCCCACTAAGAAGGATAAGTATTATAGTAGCTGGTGTTGTTATGAATTATCTTTTAGCAATAGTTATTTTTATTACCATGGGTATGAATTTAGGTTTTAGTACTCCAGAGGTTAAGGATATAGTTGATAATTCCCCAGCAAAAGAGGTTGGTCTTAAAGCAGGAGATAAGTTCACTAAAATAAATGATATGAAAATACTAACAGCTGAAGATGTATCTGTAGCTGTAGCATTAGCTAAAGGAAATCCATTGGATGTTGAGATTAATCGTAATAATGAAACAAGAAAATTTAATATAACACCTAAGTTGACCGAGGAAGGAAACTATCAAATCGGATTCTACTTTGGCAGAGTTGATAATCCTTCGTTTACTCAATCAATTAAATATGGTGCAAATCAAACAGTTTCATTAGTTAAGCAGACATTTTTAGGATTTAAGATGTTATTTTCAGGCAAAGCTAATCTGAAAACAGATATTGGCGGACCTGTAACAATAGTAAGAATGAGTGGAGAAGCTGCTAAAGCAGGTATTTGGAGTCTTCTATATTTTACTGCATTTATTTCAGTAAATTTAGCTGTATTTAACTTATTACCTTTCCCAGCATTAGATGGTGGTTGGGCATTCTTTATATTAATAGAATTAATTACAGGCAAAAAAATACCTGATAGAATATTAAATTACGTTAATAGTGTGGCATTAACACTTTTATTAGGAATAATGATTTTAGTAACAATTAAGGATATACTTTTTCCAGTTCAATTTTAGAGGTGTAGAATATGTTTAGAAAAGAAACAAGAAAGATTAAGATTGGTAATAAAACATTTATAGGTGGAGATAGTAGAATAACAGTCCAATCTATGACCAATACAGATACTAGAGATGTTAAAAGTACAGTAAATCAAATAAGAAACTTAGAAATTGCTGGTTGTGATATTATAAGATGTGCAGTTCCAGATATGGAGGCGGCAAAAGCTATAGGAGAAATTGCTAAACAAATAAGTATTCCTCTAGTTGCAGATATTCATTTTGATTATAAACTAGCTTTAGAATCTATAAAAAATGGAGTTTCAGCTTTAAGGATTAATCCAGGCAATATTGGTTCAATTGAACGAGTAAAAGTGGTTGCTGAAGCATGTAATGATAAAAACATACCTATAAGAATAGGTGTTAACTCAGGCTCATTAGAAAAAGAGCTTCTAGCTAAGTATGGAAAGCCATGTCCTGAAGCATTAGTTGAAAGTGCTTTAAAAAGTGCAGATATATTAGAAAAGATGAATTTTAGAAATATTGTTATATCTATAAAATCTTCTGATGTTCAAACTATGATAAATAGTTATAGACTTATGAGTGAAAAATCAGATTATCCTCTTCATTTAGGAGTTACAGAGTCTGGAACTCCTTGGAGAGGAACAATAAAGTCTTCTGTTGGAATAGGAACTTTACTTGCTGAGGGGATTGGAGACACAATAAGAGTATCTTTAACTGGTGATCCTGTTGAGGAAATTAAAGTTGGGAATGAAATTCTAAAAGCTTTAGGAATTAAAAAAGGTGGTATAGAATTTGTTTCTTGTCCAACATGCGGAAGAACTCAGATTGATCTTATAGGAATAGCTAAAGAGATTGAAGATAAACTTTCAAGCTGCAAAAAAGATATAAAGGTAGCTATTATGGGGTGTGTTGTTAACGGCCCAGGAGAAGCTAGGGAAGCTGATATAGGAATTGCAGGAGGAAAAGGTGAAGGTATAATCTTCAAAAAGGGTGAAATATTAAAAAAAGTTAAAGAGGAAGATTTAGTTCAAGAATTAATGAAAGAAATTGATAAACTTTAGATAACAAGTTAAAATAGAAAAAGTATAGTTGAAATTCAGCACGCTGGATTTCTTCTTTTGCTTTTGGTATTCAAAATTATTTTTAATTATGCTAGGAGGAATTTTCCTTGGGTAAGGAATTTATAGAGTCAATAAATAAAGAAATTTATAAACTTGAAGATATTGAGGAAAAAGCTCTTAGAATTTCAGGTTTTCAATATATGAAAAAAAGCAATAAATTAAAGGTTATCTTAAGAAGCAAAGAAGCCTTAAGTAGTAAGGAAGAATTAAGTGTTAGAGAGATAATTACAAAAAAGTTGAATTTGAATGTTGACATAGATATTTTATGTATTATAGATATATCCAATATAAGCTTAAAAGAGATTGTAGATAAGCACTGGAACGAATTGATTGAAGAAATAATTAAAAAGCATCCATTAACTAAAAATATTTTATTGTCCGGAGAAAAAGAAGTTATAGATAACTCTTTAATAATTTCTTATGGCTCAGAGATACTAATAAATTTTGCGAAAAAACAGAAGATGCAAGACTTATTAAGAAAATATATTAATTCTATATTTGGATTTAAAGCAGTAGTTGGTTTAAAATTTGATAGTGAAATTGACATAAAGATAAGTGAAGAATATAAAGTCTATAAAAAGCAAGAGACAGAAAAAATAATAAAAGAAATAAAAAGCAATGTCCAGGTTGAAAGACCAAAAATGCCAGTAAAAGCAGCAGAAATACAGAAGAAAGATTATAGTAATAAAGATGTAAAAATAGATAATGAAAATATAATTATGGGAAGAGCTATTGTAGAAGAATCTATTCCTATAAAGAGTGTAAATGAGGAATTAGGGATAGTAGCGTTAACAGGAGAGATATTTAAAGTAGAAACAAGAGAAACTAAAAGTGGAAAAATACTTCTAACCTTCTTTATTACAGATAATACATCATCTATTGTTGTAAAAGCCTTCTTAAATTCTAAAGTTCAAGAGAGAGTTTTGGAGAATGTTAAAAAAGGATTATACTGCAAGATTAGGGGAGAGGCAAGATACGATAATTACTCAAGAGAAATAACCTTTAGTGTTAGAGATATAGTAAAGATGCAGAAAATTGTAAAACAGGATTTGGCTTCTGAAAAAAGAGTTGAGCTTCATTGTCATACTACAATGAGTACGATGGACGCTGTCACATCACCTTCAAAACTTATAGAAAGGGCAGCTAAGTGGGGTCATCCAGCAATTGCAATAACTGATCATGGTGTAGTTCAGGCCTATCCTGAAGCTATGGATGCTGCTAAAAAACATGGAATAAAAGTTATATATGGACTAGAGGGATATTTAGTTGACAATGGGGTTCCTATAGTTCTAAACTCTAAAAATCAAAGTATTAAAGATACTTACGTAGTTTTTGATATAGAGACAACAGGGTTTTCACCTAAAAATGATAAAATAATAGAAATAGGGGCAGTTAAAGTATGTGATGGTAAAGTAATAGATAGATTTTCAAGTTTTGTTAATCCAGAGAGACCAATTCCCTTTAATGTTACTGAACTAACATCAATAGAAGATAGTATGGTGATGGATGCACCTACTATTGATAAAGTGTTGCCAGAATTTTTAGCTTTTTGTAAAGGTTCAGTTTTGGTTGCTCATAATGCAGGATTTGACTGCTCTTTTATTAAAACCAATTGTAACAATTTATCACTAGAATTTTCTTTTAGTATTTTAGATACTGTTCCTTTAGCGCGATTTTTATATCCAGACTTAAAAAGAGTGAAACTTAATATAATAGCGAAACATTTAGGTATTTCTTTAGAAAATCATCACAGAGCAGTGGATGATGCAAAGGCAACAGCTGAGATTTTATTAAAATGTTTTGAGAAATTAGTAGAAGATTTTAATATAGATAACCTAGATAAGCTAAATGAAGAGTTTTTAAATAATGTTGATATTGGTAAGCTGCCTATGTACCATGTAATAATACTTGCTAAAAATCAAGTGGGGATTAAAAATTTATATCAACTAGTTAGTAAAGCACATTTAGATAATTTCTATAGAAAACCTAGATTACCAAAAACACTTGTATCTGAGTTTAGAGAAGGGTTAATAATTGGGTCTGCATGTGAGGCTGGTCAAGTATATAGAGCTATTTTAGATGGTAAATCTCAAAATGAAATAGAAGAAATTGCAAGTTTTTATGATTATCTAGAAATACAACCTATAGACAATAATATGTTTTTAATTGAAAAGGGAAATGTAAAAGATAGAGAAGAATTAAAAACAATAAATAGAAATATATATGATATTGGACAAAAACTAGGAAAAGTTACTGTAGCTACTTGTGATGTGCATTTTATGGATCCAGAAGATGAAGTTTATAGAAAAATAATATTAGCGGGACAAGGCTTTAGTGATGCTGATAGTCAGCCACCATTGTATTTAAGAACAACTGATGAGATGTTAAAGGAATTTGATTATTTAGGTGAAGATAAGGCTTATGAGGTTGTTATTAAAAATACTAATTTTATAGCAAATCAAATAGAAGGCTGTAAGCCAATACCAGATGAAACCTATCCACCTAAAATTGATGGGGCAGAGGACGATATTAAAAATATGACTTTAAATAAGGTTCATAGTATTTATGGAGATAATTTACCAGAAGTGGTTCAAAAGAGATTGGATAAGGAACTTAATTCAATTATATCAAATGGATATGCAGTGCTTTATTTAATTGCTCAAAAATTGGTTGCTAAATCAATTTCTGATGGATATTTAGTTGGTTCAAGAGGATCTGTTGGTTCTTCATTTGTAGCAACTATGTCTGATATTACAGAAGTTAATGGGCTACCACCCCATTATGTATGTCCAAATTGTAAAAAATCGCAATTCTTTTTAGATGGATCTATAAGTTCTGGAGCTGATTTACCTGACAAAAATTGTCCTGATTGCGGAACCTTATATAAAAAAGATGGTCATGATATTCCATTTGAAACCTTCTTAGGTTTTGAGGGAGATAAAGAACCAGATATAGATTTAAACTTTTCTGGAGATAATCAAGGTGTAATTCACAAATATACTGAGGTTTTATTCGGAAAAGGGTTTGTATTTAAAGCAGGAACTATTGGAACTGTAGCAGAAAAAACTGCATATGGATATGTTAGAAAATACTTAGATGAAAGAAACATAATAGCATCGTCGGCAGAAATAGAGAGATTGACACTAGGATGTACAGGGATAAAACGAACTACAGGCCAGCATCCAGGTGGTATAATGGTTGTGCCTAGAGACAATGATATTCATAATTTTTGTCCAATACAACATCCAGCAGATGATCGTGATTCTGATGTAGTTACAACGCACTTTGATTATCATTCAATAAGTGGTAGACTATTAAAATTAGATATATTAGGTCACGACGACCCAACAGTTTTAAGAATGCTTCAAGACTTAACGGGTATAGATCCTAAAACAATTCCTCTTCATGATGAAAAAGTATTAAGTTTATTTACAAGTCCTGATGCACTTGGAATAACAAAAGAAGAGCTTGAATGTGAGGTGGGAACCTATGGACTTCCTGAGTTTGGAACTAAATTTGTTCGACAAATGCTTTTGGATACTAAGCCCAAAACTTTTGCAGATTTAGTGAGAATATCGGGACTATCACACGGTACTGATGTATGGCTTAATAATGCTCAGTATTACATTAAAGAAGGATATACTACATTAAGTGAATGTATTTCTACAAGAGATGATATTATGGTTTACTTAATTTACAAAGGGGTTCCTCCTAAGACGGCGTTTAATATAATGGAAAAAGTGAGAAAAGGAAAAGGTGTATCCGAGGAATATGAACAGATAATGAAGGAGAATAATGTTCCAGAGTGGTACATAGAATCCTGTAAAAAGATAAAATACATGTTCCCAAAAGGGCATGCTGTTGCTTATGTTATGATGGCAGTAAGAATAGCATATTTTAAGGTTTATTATCCTTTAGCTTACTATGCAACTTATTTTACAGTTAGAGCAGATGATTTTGATGCTGAGCTTATATGTAAAGGTGAGGGAGCTATTAAAAATAAGCTACAAGAGATATATCAGATGGGGAATAATGTAACCCAAAAAGATAAAGGATTAATGACTATATTAGAAATAGCTTTTGAAATGATTAAGAGGGGATTTAGGTTCTTAAAAGTAGATCTCTACGAATCAGATTCTGTAAAATTTAAAATAGAAAATGGTATGATAAGACCACCTATTAATTCTCTTCAAGGTGTTGGAGATAATGCAGCAAAAAGTATAGTAGAGGTAAGAAAAGATGGAGAATTTATATCAAAAGAAGATTTAAGAATAAGAGCTAAAATATCAAAAACAGTTATAGAAACTTTATCGATTCATGGATGTCTAGAGGGTCTTGGTGAAACAAATCAAATTTCGTTATTTGGATAGTAAAAGATAATTTCAAATAAAGGTTGTAATCCAATTATTACTATGTTATTATAAAAATAGAAAGTTTATTTAAATAGAAGCGTAGAAGGGAGTGGACAATTTGTCCGCTCTTTCTATTTGTAAAACGCAACTATAAATGTTGCGTTTTTATATAGCTTATATTAATAAACTAACTATTGGCTATACTAAACGGTAAGGCTAGTAAAGGAGGTTAAAAGATGAAAAAGATTGAATTGGAAGATAAGCTTAAAGAACTTATAAAACCTTTGGTAGATGAACAAGGATATGAGTTCTATCATGTTGAATATGTAAAAGAAAATAATGAGTATTATTTAAGGGTATATATTGATTCAGATAATGGTATATCCTTAAGTGATTGTGAAAAAATCAGTAGATTAGTAAGCAGCTTAATGGATGAATCAGATCCTATAGAAGGTCAATATTATCTAGAGGTATCTTCGCCAGGCATTGATAGACAGCTATTTACTAATGAACATATGCTTAAAAGTGTAGGTTCTAAAGTAGTTGCAAGACTTTTAAAGGCTGTTAATGGTGAAAAAGTTATTAAAGGGACATTATCCGAAATAAAAGAGGATGAAATTGTTATTTTAAGGGATAATAATAGTATTATAATTCCAAAAGATAAAATCAAGTCCATAAATATTGAAGGGGAGATATAGATTAAGGAGGGTATATCAATGAATGAGGAATTCATTAGTGCATTAAAAGAAATCATTAGAGATAAGGGAATAAGTGAAGAGCTACTATTTGCAACTATAGAAGATGCTTTGATTAATGCTTATAAAAAGAACTATTCTTTTGGAAGTGACAGAGGGGCTCAAAATGTTAGAGTAAGTATAAATACAGAAACTGGAGAGCTACATGTTTACTCACAAAGAGAAGTTGTTGAAGACGTTTATGATGCTTTAACTGAAATAGAGCTACCAGATGCAAAAGAAATAGATCCAAGATATGAACTTGGTGATATTGTTGAAATAGAAGTAACTCCAAGAAATTTTGGAAGAATAGCTGCTATGCAAGCAAAACAAGTTGTGCTTCAAAGAATAAAAGAAGCTGAAAGAAAAATTGTTTATAATGAGTTTAAAGAAAAAGAATTTGATATTATTACAGGAACTGTAATAAGGAAAGACAGAGGCAATGTCTTTGTTGATTTAGGCAAATTAGAAGCAATTTTAGGTCCAAATGAACAAATGCCAGGAGAAGAGTATAATTTTAATGAAATGCTAAAATTATATATAGTTGAAGTTAAAAATGGATCTAAGGGTCCTCAAGTTTTGGTTTCAAGAACTCACCCTGGTTTAGTAAGAAGATTATTTGAATTAGAAGTTCCAGAAATATATACTGGAATAGTAGAGATTAAATCAATATCAAGAGAAGCTAGTTCAAGAACTAAAATAGCAGTTCATTCAAATGAAGACGATGTTGATCCTATGGGTGCATGTGTTGGTCCAAAAGGTCAAAGAGTACAAAATATTGTAAATGAACTTAAAAATGAGAAAATTGATATAATTAAATGGAGTAAGCTTCCAGAAGAATTTATTGCAAATGCATTAAGCCCAGCAAAAGTACTTGATGTAACAATAGATGAAGAAGTTAAATCAGCAAAAGTAGTTGTTGACGATTCTCAGCTTTCTTTAGCTATAGGTAAAGAAGGTCAAAATGTTAGATTAGCAGCAAAGTTAACTAACTGGAAAATAGACATTAAAAGCAAATCTCAGATAAAAGAATAGAGAGGTGTTATTAATGAAAGTTAAAAAGATTCCAATGAGAATGTGTAATGGTTGTATGGAGATGAAGCCTAAAAAAGAGTTAATAAGAATAGTGAAATCTCCTACAGGAGAGATTTCTGTCGATTTAACTGGCAAGAAGTCAGGAAGAGGCGCATATATTTGCAAAAATGTTGAATGTTTAGAGAAGTCATATAAAGCAAAGCGCTTAAATAAGAACTTAGAGAGTGAAATAAACGCTGAAATCTATGAAAAATTGAAAGAAGTGATTTCAAATGGTTAATAAATTTTTTCAATTTTTAGGATTGGTGAAAAGAGCCGGTAAAGTTATTGAAGGATATAATAAATGTGAAGATTCCTTAGGAAAAAAGAAAATACATCTATTTATATTTTCAAATGATTTATCAGAAAGATCCTACAAATTATTTTCTACTTATTGCATAAAAGAAAACATACCATTTATCGATGAATTTTCAAAAGAAGATTTAGGAATGGCAATAGGAAGAGTTGAGATAAATGTGATCGGAATTACTGATAAAAATATGGCAGATAAATTATTGATTAACTATAAAGAAAATAAAAATAATAAAATTTAATAATATTCGGGGGTGAATACATGTCTAAAATTAGAGTGTATGAATTAGCGAAAGAGCTAGGTATTTCAAGTAAAGATTTGATAACCTTACTAGCCGAAGAATTCGCTGTTGAAGTAAAAAATCATATGAGTGTAATTGAAGATGAAGATGCTGCATTAATTAAGGAACTTTTAGCAGGGTCAACTACTGTAGTAAGTGATGAAGAGAAAAAAACTATAGTAGATGAATATGAAGAAAGAATTGCTGAAGAAGTTAATAATCAAGCTAAGAAAAAGAAAAAGAACAGAAACAAGAAAAGTGATGAAGAACTAAATGATGGGTCAATAGAAGAAGTTATAGAAATTGGCGACAGCATCACAGTTAAGGATTTAGCTGATAAATTTAAGAAACCAAGCACAGAAGTAATTAGAACATTAATGTTTGAAGGTGTTATGGCTGGATTAAATCAAGAGATAGATTTTGAAACAGCTCAAAAGGTTGCAGAGAAATTTGAAATAATTTTAGAGAGAAAAGCTGATGATTTAACTTTAGAGAAAATAGAAGAAGATATTGATAAGGAAGAAAATCTTTCTAAGAGACCACCAATCATAACAGTAATGGGTCATGTTGACCACGGTAAGACTTCTCTTTTAGATGCTATAAGAAAATCTAGTGTTACAGAAAAAGAAGCTGGTGGAATAACTCAACATATTGGAGCTTATACTGTAAGGGTAAATGATGAAAAAATTACTTTTCTAGATACTCCAGGACATGAAGCATTTACTGCTATGCGTGCAAGAGGTGCTCAAATTACAGATATAGTTATATTGGTTGTTGCAGCTGATGATGGAATAATGCCTCAAACTAGAGAAGCTATAAATCACTGTAAGGCAGCAGAAGTTCCAATGATTGTAGCAATTAATAAAATAGATAGACCTGGTGCTAACATAGAGAGAGTAAAACAAGAATTAACAGAATATGGATTAGTATCTGAAGACTGGGGTGGAGATACTATATGTGTACCTGTATCAGCTAAAACACAAGAAAATTTAGATTCTCTTCTAGAAATGGTTCTTCTTACAGCTGAAATACAAGAATTAAAAGCAAATTCTGATAGAAGAGCTAAAGGAACTGTAATTGAAGCTAAATTAGATAAAGGAAGAGGAGCTGTTGCAAGTCTTCTTGTTCAAAATGGTACTTTACACGTAGGTGATTCTATAATAGTTGGATCAACTTATGGTAGAATTAGAGCAATGTTTGATGATAAGGGTAAAAAGATAAAATCAGCAGGACCATCTATACCAGTAGAGATATTAGGTCTTTCAGAAGTTCCATCAGCAGGAGATAGATTCAACGTAGTTAAAGATGAAAAAACTGCTAGAACAATGGCTGAATCAAGAAAAGATAAAGATAGAACTGATCAACTTAATTCAAGTCACAGAGTATCTTTAGAAGATTTATACTCTCAAATCAAAGAAGGAAAAATCAAAGAATTATCTGTTGTTGTTAAAGCTGACGTTCAAGGTTCTGTTGAAGCAATAAGATCTTCATTAGAAAAATTATCAACAGATGATGTAAAAGTTAGAGTTATACATGGAGGCGCTGGAGCTATTACTGAAAGTGATGTTATTTTAGCAGCTGCATCAAATGCATTACTTATAGGATTTAATGTTAGACCAGATTCTAATGCAACTATTGCGGCAGAAAAAGAAAATGTTGATATGAAGACATATAGAATTATATATGATGCAATTGAAGATATAAAATCTGCTATGATAGGAATGCTTGATCCAGAATATAAAGAAGTTATACTTGGAAAAGCGGAAATTAGGCAAACTTATAAAATTTCTAACGTTGGAACTATCGCAGGATCTTATGTTTTAGATGGAAAGCTTGTTAGAAATTCAGATGTAAGAGTAATAAGAGAAGGCATTGTAATTTTCGAATCAACATTAGGCTCATTAAAGAGATTTAAAGATGATGTTAAAGAAGTTAATGCTGGATACGAATGTGGAATAACAATTGAGAGATTTAATGATATAAAAGAAGGCGATATAGTAGAAGCTTATACTATGGAAGCTATAAAGAGAAAAGAACTGTAAAGAGGTGATTTTATGGCTAATTATAGAGGTGGCAGAATTAATGAAGAAGTAAAGAAGGTAGTTTCTTCTCTGATTCAATATGAAATAAAGGATCCTAGACTTTCAGCAATGGTATCTGTTACTGATGTAAATGTAACTAAAGATTTAAGATATGCTAAGATTTTCGTTTCAATTTTTACAAATAATGAGGAAGAAAAAGCAGCAACATTAGACGCTTTAAAAAGCGCTAGTGGGTTTGTAAGAAGAGAATTAGGTCATAGAATAAACTTAAGATATACTCCAGAAATCATATTCGAAGAGGATAAATCAATTTCTAGAGGAATGTATATAGATTCTCTGATTGAAAAGACTAAGGAGAAATAATCATGGAAGATATAATAAAGAAAATCAATGAATCTTCTATAATAGGGATTACTTACCATGTATCTCCTGATGGTGATGCTGTAGGAAGTGCTCTTGCTTTACTACAAGGAATCAGGAAGCTAGGTAAAATTTCTTATATACTTTCAAAAGATGTTATTTCAGAGGACTTGGGGTTTCTCCCTTGTTCCTCCGAAATAGATAACGAAGTCTATGAACCTAAAGATGATACAGATTTAGTGATTATTTTAGATTGTGGCAATCTTGAAAGAGTATCAGCAGAGCTAGGTAATTATAAAGGAACTACAGTAAATATAGACCATCACTTATCAAATGATAAATATGCACAAATTAATTATGTTGATACTAACGCTTCAGCTACAGCAGAGATAGTTTATTCACTTCTTAAGGCTATGAATGTTATCGTTAATAAGGACATGGCTACATGTCTATATACGTCTATTGTTACTGACACAGGATCATTTAGGCATTCGAATGTAACTAAGAGAACCCATGAGATAGCTGGGGAATTAATATCCTTAGGTATAAATAATTCAGTAGTACATTCAGAACTTTTTGATAATAAACCTATAGAGAGTTTGATTCTATTAGGTGAGGTTATAAAAAACATAAGAACATATTTTAATGGTAAAGTATCGGTTTTAGAAATAACAAATCGTATATGTGATTCTATAGGTATACCTCCTGAAGAGGTAGCAGATGTCGTTAATTTTGGATTACAAGTTAAAGGAGTAGAAGTTGCGGTATTACTTAAGGAAGCTTCTAACGGGATTAAAGTAAGTTTAAGAAGTAAAAATAATTTCGATGTTAGAAATATTGCAGGACTTTTTGGAGGAGGCGGACATTCTAAGGCCTCAGGTGTATTTTTCAAGGAGAAATCAATAGATGAAGCTAAAGAATTACTTCTTAGCGCAATAGAAAAAGAGTTGATATAATGAATGGTGTAATTATTGTAAATAAACCTAAAGGGATAACATCTTTTCAAGTTGTCTCTAGGGTAAGAAAGATTGTTGGAGTAAAAAAGGTTGGTCATACTGGTACTTTAGATCCTTTGGCGACAGGAGTTTTGCCTATTTGTATTGGAAAAGCTACCAAAATAATTGATTATATAATGGAAGGTAAAAAAGGTTATAGTGTATCTTTTGAGCTTGGAAAAATTACTGATACTTACGACAGTGAAGGTAAAGTAATTGATGAAAAATCAATTATTGGAATTGACGAACATAAAGTACTTGAAGTTATAGCTTCTTTTAAAGGACCTATAATGCAAGAACCCCCAATGTATTCAGCGCTAAAACAAAATGGTAAGAGATTATACGAGTTAGCAAGAAAAGGAATAGAGGTCGAAAGAAAAAAAAGACCAATTACTATTTACAGTATAGAAAATATACAAATATCACTTCCTAAAATATCGATGGATGTCGTGTGCTCCAAAGGAACTTATATTAGAAGCTTGTGTTATGATATAGGTAAAGAACTTGAAGTAGGGGCTTTCATGACTGAATTAAAAAGGACTTTATCTAGTCCGTTTTCAATAGATGATGCTATAAATTACGATGATTTGGAAAATGTTATTATAGAAGATAACTTAATGACTATGGATAAAACATTAGATTTCTATGATAAAATTATTATAGAAAATGGATATGAAAAGTTACTTTTAAACGGGGTTAAAGTTTCAGATAAAAGATTTTGTAAAGCAAGAGTTGAAGAGGATAAGCTTTTTAGAGTATATACCAGTGAAGAAACGTTTATAGGTATAGGTAAAATGGATTCTTATGGTTTTAAACTGGAAAAAAATCTAATGTAATAAAATCAAGAGGTATATGAATGGTTGTAATAGATGAGAAGTACGAAGGAATTATTTCTGAAGACACATATATAGCACTTGGAAGCTTTGATGGTCTACATATTGGACATTTAACATTAATAAATAAGGCTATTGAGCTAGCTGATAAGTTTAATGGGAAAAGTATGGTTTTTTCTTTTAAAAATCATCCTTTAAGTTTTATAAGGCCAGAATCTGCCCCTAAATTACTAATGAGTAAAGATGAAAAATTATCAGTATTAGAAAAGTTAGGGATAGATATCTGTTGTCTAATAGATTTTAATGAGAATGTTATGAAAATGCAGCCAGAAGATTTCGTAGAGCTTTTGAGTAAAAAGTATAAAGCTAAAGGAATAATAGTTGGATTTAATCATAAATTTGGATACAAAAATAAAGGTGATATTAACCTTTTAAAAAGTCTTGAAGCTGTTTATGGCTATAAAGTTTATGTGTTGGATGCTTATTCTTATGGGGAAGAAGTAGTTAGTTCTTCAAGAATAAGAGAAGAAATATCCAATGGAGATTTAGAGGAAGCTAATAGAATGCTCTCAAGAGAATATTTTTTAGAAGGCAAAGTTATACATGGTAAGAAGTTAGGGAGACAGCTAGGATTCCCTACAGCAAATTTAGAGTATAATAGTAATTATGTATTACCTAAAACAGGTGTATATTATACAAATGTTTTGGTTAATAATGAAATATATAAGGGTATAACTTCAGTTGGATATAATCCAACTGTAAGTGGAGATAAAAAACTTACTGTTGAAACGTATATATTGGATTTTAGTGAAGAAATATATGATTTACAAATGAAAGTATATTTCATTAAAAGGATTAGAGATGAAGAAAAATTTAATTCTATGGAAGAGTTAATAAATCAACTAAAAGACGATAGAAATTTTGCGTTAAATGAGGAAATAAAAATATCTTTTTAAAAATACATTTACAAAAAAAGATGATTTTGCTATAATACCCTTTAGGAACCTACTTCTAAGTGTTAAGAGTAGCCGACTTTTTTCTTGGTAGTAGGGGATAAATTACGGAGGTGTTTTACATGGATAAAATTAAAAAGGCAGAAATTATAGGAAAGTATGCAAGACATGAAGGAGATACTGGATCTCCAGAAGTGCAAATAGCTTTATTAACAGAAAGAATAAACTCTTTAACAGATCATTTAAGAACTCATAAAAAGGATCACCATTCAAGAAGAGGACTTCTAATGATGGTTGGTCAAAGAAGAGGACTATTAAACTATCTATCTGGAATAGATATTGAAAGATATAGAGCTATAATAGAGAACTTAGGTTTAAGAAGATAATTTAGAGCGGTTTATCCGCTCTATTATTTTAATGAGGCAAAATTTGTAAAAATATGTAGAATTTATATTAACCAAAAGGAGGTTAGTTTATGAATAATTTTCATCAAACGACTGTAGCTGGAAGAACTATGAAAGTTGAGTCTGGTAAAGTTGGAATGTTATCAGATTGTGCTATATTTATGAGCTACGGAGATACAGTTATATTAACAAATGTTAATGCATCTGAAAAACCAAGAGAAGGAATTGATTTCTTCCCACTAAGTGTAGAGTATGAAGAAAGATTATATGCAGTAGGTAAAATACCAGGTGGGTTTATAAAAAGAGAGGGAAGACCTTCAGAAAATGCTATTTTAAATGGTAGAGCTGTTGATAGACCATTAAGACCATTATTTCCTAAAGGATATAGAAATGATGTTCAAGTAGTTTGTACAGTAGTTTCTGTGGAAAACGACAATCTTCCGGAAATTTTAGCTATAAATGCAGCATCTACAGCTTTATGCTTATCAAGTATTCCATTTGATACACCTGTTGCAGCTGTACAAATAGGATTGATAGATAATAAGTTTGTAGTAAATCCAACTTCAAAGGAAAGAGAAATTTCTGATATGGAGCTAACTATATGTGCTACTAAGGAAAGAGTAATGATGATTGAAGCTGGGGGAAATGAAATTCCAGAAGAAGTAATGATTAATGCTATATCTTTTGGATTTGAAGAGTGTAAGAAAATAGTTGCTTTCCAAGAAGAAGCTGTGAAAATGTTTGGAAAAGAAAAAAAGGTTCCAAATTTATATCATGTAGATGAAGAGATAGAAAAGAATGTAAGAGATTTTTCATTTAACATAATTAATGAAGCTATGCATATTATTGATAAAGATGAGAGAAACTTATCAATGAATGATGTTAAAGTGAAAATTTCAGAAGAGTTTAAAGAAAAATATCCAGACAACATGAGTGATGTTAACGATGTAGTGTATAGAATTCAAAAAGAAGTAGTTAGAGAAATGCTACTTAAAGAAAAGAAAAGACCGGATGGAAGAGCATTTGACCAATTAAGAAAGATATCTTGTGAGGTTGATATTTTACCTAGAACTCATGGAACTGGTCTATTTACAAGAGGACTTACTCAAGTAATGACTGTAGCAACTTTAGGAGCTATAGGAGATGTTCAAATATTGGATGGAATCGGAGAATCTGTTTCTAAAACATATATGCATCATTATAACTTCCCATCATACAGTGTAGGAGAAGTTAGACCATTAAGAGGACCAGGAAGAAGAGAAATAGGACATGGAGCATTAGCAGAAAGAGCTTTAGAACCATTAATACCTTCACAAGAAGACTTCCCTTATACTATTAGATTAGTATCAGAAGTATTAAGTTCAAATGGATCTACATCCCAAGCTTCAGTATGTGCATCTACTTTAGCCTTACTTGATGCAGGGGTTCCATTAAAGAGACCTGCTGCAGGAATAGCTATGGGATTAATAACTTCAGAAGATTTAACTGAAGAAGGTGTAATCACAGATATTCAAGGTATAGAAGATTTCTTTGGAGACATGGACTTTAAAGTTGCAGGAACTGAAGTTGGAATAACTTCAATTCAAGTAGATACAAAAATTGCAGGTCTTTCTGATTATGTAATAAGAACAGCTATAACAAATGCAAGAAAAGCAAGAATGGAAATTTTAGATAAGATAAAAGAATGCATACCAGAGCATAGAGAAGAGGTTTCATTATACGCTCCTAAAACTTCAACTATGTCTATAGATCCAGAAAAGATAAGAGATGTTATCGGAGCTGGCGGAAAAGTTATTAATAAAATAATAGCTGATACTGGTGTTAAGATAGATATAAAGGAAGATGGAAAGATATTTATTTCTTCATCTGATTCAACAGGAGTAAAAGAGGCTTTAAAAATAATCGAGGGATTAACTAAAGAAGTTAAAGCTGGAGAAGTTTATTTAGGTAAAGTTACTAAAATAGCTAATTTTGGAGCATTCGTAGAAATACTTCCAAGTAAAGAAGGTTTAGTTCATATATCAAAATTAGATGTTAATAGAGTTAACAAGGTTGAAGATATAGTATCGGTAGGAGATGAAATTCTTGTTAAAGTAACAGAAATAGACGCTCAAGGAAGAATAAATCTTTCAAGAAAAGATGCAATAGTGAATACAGAGAAAAAAGATGAAGAATAGAAGGGCATAAATTGCCTTTTTATTTTTTAATATGGAGGTTATTATGTACAATTTATATACACTAGAGAATGGTCTAAGGATTGTAACTGAACAAATAGAACATGTAAACTCCATAAGTGTTGGGGTTATAGTTAAAAATGGTTCTAGAAATGAGACGGAAGATTTAAATGGGATTTCTCATTTCATAGAGCATATGCTCTTCAAGGGAACAGACAAAAGATCAGCTAAAAGTATTGTAGAAGAAATAGAAAATGTAGGTGGTCAAATTAATGCATATACTAGTAAGGAATCTACATGTTACTATATTAAGGCATTAAATACGCACTTAGAATTATCTATAGATGTACTTTCAGATATGATATTGAATTCTAAATTTGATGATGAGGAAATAAAAAAAGAGCAAAGTGTTGTAGTTGAAGAAATTTATATGAGTGAAGATTCTCCAGAAGATGTATTAGGAGATCTTCATGCTGTTTCAGCCTTTTATAAGGATTCTTTAGCTTATCCTATTTTAGGAACTCCAGAAACTGTAAGAAGTTTTGATTCAAGCAAGATAAGAAGTTATATTGAAGAAATGTATACTCCAAGTAATACTGTTATATCAATATGTGGAAACTTTGATGAAATTAAATTGAAACAACTTATAGAAAAATATTTTGGTGATTGGAGTGCATCTAATAAAGAAGCATTTGAATACAATACTCCGGAGATTAAGAGAAGTTTTCTATATACTGAAAAGAATATAGAACAACTACATATAAATTTTGGACTTACAGGAATTAAGCAGGGAGATGAAAGAGGATATAGCCTTTTATTACTAAATAATATATTAGGTGGTGGGGCATCTTCTATACTTTTCCAAAAGGTAAGAGAAGAGTTAGGATTATGTTACTCAATATATTCGTATCTTCTTACATATCAAAATACAGGTACTTTAAATATATATACTGGATTAAGTCCATCTTATGCTGAAAAAGCTATTAATGTAATAAAAGAAGAACTACATAATTTTAGAGGTAGAGAATTTACTCAAGTAGAAATCGACATAAATAAAGAGAAAATAAAAGCAAGTTATATTCTTGGTCTAGAGAGCACTTCCTCTAGAATGTTCAACAATGGTAAATCTGTTTTGTATAAAAATAAGATAGTTACGCCTGATGATTTAATAAAGAAAATAGATGCTATAAACAAAAATTCTATTAAAGAAGTTCAAGAAATTTGTTTTAATGATGGCATTATAAACGGGGCATTTGTAGGTAGAAATGTTTCACTTGAAACTCTTAGCAGTTTATGTCAAAATAATGTTGTATCTTTTAATAAATAAAAATCCTCTTAATATTTTAGTTATAAAATCCCTTCTTAATGAATATTAATTTTTGAGGAGGGATTAACATGAATGATAATACAATTAAAACATTAAGTGAAATTGAAAACTTTGAGATAATTAACGTAAATGATGGAGAGAAGTATAACTATCTTTCTAATAATGACATAATAGTGGATGGCGAAGGAAGACTAAAGTTTCTAATTGTCAATCTAAGTAACTCTAAATTCACTTTTTTTGGTGGAAATGAATATTTAGAAATACCATGGGATTATGTAAAAAAAATTGGGGCAAAAACTATTATACTAGATGTAGAAGAGGAAAACATTAAAAGAGCAAGGCTTTAAATAACAGGGGGAGTGGTATTTTGAAAATTATAGTACAAAAGTTTGGAGGAACGTCAGTTTCGACTCCAGAGAGAAGAAAGTCTGTAGTTGATAAAGTTAAAAATGCAATAAGCGAAGGATATAGTCCTGTAGTAGTAGTTTCTGCTATGGGAAGAAAAGGGGAGGCTTATGCAACTGATACACTATTATCACTTTTAAGCAGTGATTTTAAGGATGAAAACAAACAAGCAGCTGATTTATTAATGTGTTGTGGGGAAATAATCAGTTCGGTTGTAATGAGTAATGTTTTTTATGAAAATAATATAGCTGCAGTTCCTTTAACTGGAGGACAAGCAGGCATACTAACTGATGATAACTTCTCTGATGCAAAATCTTTAAATGTAAGTACTAAAATCCTAATGGATATATTATCTCAAGGAAAGGTTCCAATTGTTACTGGATTCCAAGGAGTGACTCAGGATGGATTTTTAACTACATTAGGAAGAGGGGGAAGTGATACCTCAGCTGCATTAATAGGTGCAGCACTAAAGGCTGAAGCTATTGAAATATATACAGATGTTGATGGTATAATGACAGCTGACCCAAGAATAGTAGAAGAGGCCACATTAATAGATATTATAAGCTATAATGAAGTTTTCCAACTTGCTGAACAAGGGGCTAAGGTTATACATCCAAAAGCTGTTGAAGCTGCAATGAGAGGCAATATTCCTCTTATAATTAAAAATACTATGAGTGATTGTAAGGGAACATTAATTAACAATGTTGGAGATATACAAAACACAAGAATTATAACAGGTATAACTCATCTAAGTGGAAGAACTCAAGTATCTATAAAGAGTGAGGATAATCAAGGAAATAATCATTATAAAGAACTTTTAGATATATTAGCAAATAATAGCATAAGTTTAGATTTAATCAATATCTTCCCAAAGGAAAAAATATTTACAATTGATGATTCAATGAAAAATAGATTAGAGAAGATATTTAAAGATATTAATATAAAATATACTATTATAGAAAACTGTAGTAACTTAGCTATTGTAGGTTCTAGAATGACTGGTATTCCTGGAGTAATGGCTAAAATAATCAAAGCTTTAAGTGATAGTAATATAGAAGTTTTACAAACTGCAGATTCTCATATGACAATATGGTGTTTAATTCACACTGACAATGTTCAGAAGGCAATTAATACATTACATAGAACTTTTGAATTAAGTTAGTATAAAATATATCCTCCTGTACAAAATATAAAAGTACAGGAGGTATGTTTATGTGGAATAATTTTTATGAAATAGATAATAAAAAGTTAAAAGATGATGATAAAATTATAGATAAAAATGACGGTAATGAAAAAAAAGAAACTAAAGAAGAAAATGATGATATTGCGTCTATAAAAGAATTTGGAAATACTTCGGTTTCTAAACCAGACGAAAGAATTCAAATTGTATCTATAATAGGTCAGATAGAAGGGCACATGGTTTCGCCTCCTAATACTAAAACGACTAAATATGAACATGTAATTCCTCAGCTTATTTCTATGGAACAAAATCCAGAAGTTAAGGGTATTTTAATTATTTTAAATACAGTGGGAGGAGATGTAGAGGCAGGTCTTGCTATTGCTGAAATGATAAACAGTCTCTCAAAACCTACAGTTTCTTTAGTTATTGGTGGAGGCCATTCTATAGGAGTACCGCTTGCAACATCTGCCAAAGTATCTTTTATATCTCCATCGGCAACTATGATAATTCATCCTATAAGAATGAATGGACTTGTAATAGGAGTACCTCAGACATTTAAGTATTTTAATAAGATGCAGGATAGAATAAATGATTTTATAGTGAGAACATCAAAGGTTAATAAGGAAAAGTTAACAAAACTTATGATGGAAACTGATGAGCTGTTAAATGATATGGGAACTATACTTATTGGTAAAGAAGCTGTTGATATAGGACTTATAGATGAGGTTGGGGGAATAAAAGCCGCTTTAGATAAGTTAGAATCTATGATAGAATAAATATATAAATAAACCATAGGGTTTCCTGTGGTTTATTTATATTAAAGAGGATATTTGACTAAAATGTAGAATACAAATTTAGGGGTGATAAAATGGCGAGGAAATCTAGTAAAAAAACATCAAATAAAAATAAAAGCAATTCAGATATAAAAGGACTACTTTGGATAGCAGCTGGATTTATTTTAATGATAGGAGTTTATACAGATTTAGCAGGACTTTTTTCAAATATATCTAAGAATATTTTATTTGTTTTAATTGGAATAGGAGCATATGTTATTCCATTATACATAATGTATTATGGAGCATTAATAATAAAATCTAAGGGGAATTTAAGTATTAATAAAAATCTATATCCGGTAACTTTTTTTATGATTAATACAATTTTAATGGTATCTTCTTTAAGTATTGATAGCATAGAAGATAAAAATATTTCTTTAATGGAATTTATATTTAAAGTTTTTGATAATCCTTCGTGGAACAATGGAGGTTTACTTGGAGTAATAATTAGTTATCCTTTGTACAAGCTTTTAGGAATAATAGGATCAATTATTATATATATGCTTATATATGCTATATGCCTAATACTGATATTTGATTTATCAATTTTTGATATAGGATTAAATTTAAAAACTAAAAGTAAAAGCATAAAGGATAAGGTTGGTTCAAAAAACAATATTAAAGAAAAAAAGAAAGAAAATATTCAAATAGAGCCCTATGTTGAGCAGGATGGGTATATAGAAGGAATAAATAAAAAGATTAAGATACTAGACTTTATGAAAAATTCATCTATTCACTCAGATGAAGGAGAGAAGCCTAGAGAGATAGCTGTGTTTCAAATGGGTGATACCAAAAGTGAGTCAAAGAGTGAAAGTAAAAAACTAGACAATAACTTAAAAGAAGTAGTTAATAGAGAGATAACAGAGAAAATAACAGAAAGTAAAGCAGATGTAAAATACAATATACCTAAGTTGGAATACCTAAATACAAACAATAATTTAAATATAAATAAAGAAGATAAAAAGGAACTTATTGCATCTGCAACCAAGTTAGAAGAAACATTAAGTTCATTTGGAGTTGAAGCGAAGGTTCTTCAAGTTACTAAAGGACCTGCGGTAACAAGATATGAATTGCAGCCAAGTGCTGGCGTTAAAGTATCGAAAATAGTTAATCTCTCAGATGATATAGCACTTAGTTTAGCTGCCTCAGGGGTAAGAATTGAAGCGCCTATACCTGGAAAGTCTGCGGTAGGAATTGAGGTTCCAAATAAAGTTATAACTGCTGTATTTCTAAGAGAGGTTTTAGATGAGGAAAAGTTTAAGTCAAGTAGTAGCAGTGTAGCCTTTGCAATAGGAAAAGATATTGCAGGACAATGTGTTGTGGCAGACTTGAGTAAGATGCCTCATTTACTTATAGCAGGGGCAACAGGATCAGGTAAATCTGTGTGTATAAATACACTAATTATGAGTATATTGTACAAATACTCACCATCAGAAGTATCTCTTTTAATGATTGACCCTAAGGTTGTAGAGCTAAGCGTCTATAATGGAATACCGCACCTATTAATTCCTGTAGTTACAGATCCTAAAAAAGCTGCTGGAGCACTTAATTGGGCTGTAAATGAAATGACTAGAAGATATAAGTTATTTGCTGAAACTGGAGTAAGGAATATTCAATCATATAATACGCTAATGGAGAAAGGCGAAACAGAAGAAAAACTACCTTATATAGTTATAATAGTAGATGAATTAGCTGACTTAATGATGGTATGTCCAAATGATGTTGAAGAGTATATTGCAAGATTAGCTCAGATGGCTAGAGCTGCTGGGATGCATTTAGTATTAGCAACCCAAAGACCATCTGTAGATGTAATAACAGGAGTAATAAAGGCAAATATTCCATCTAGAATTTCTTTTGCTGTATCATCTCAAATTGACTCAAGGACAATACTTGATTCATCTGGAGCAGAAAAACTTCTTGGAAAAGGTGATATGTTGTTTTATCCAGTTGGGGAATCTAAACCTCAAAGAATACAAGGGGCATTTATAAGTGAAGAAGAGGTGGAAAAAGTAGTTTCTTCAATTAAATCTGAAATGGAAGAGGCTAATTATGATGAGCAAATAATTGAACATATAAATAGTGAGAGCTCTTCTAATGGTAGTTCATCAAATAATGAGGATGTAGATGAGCTTTTAGATGAAGCAATAAAGGTTGTAGTAGAGAGTGGTCAAGCGTCAGCTTCATATATACAAAGAAGACTTAGAATTGGATTTAATAGAGCGGCAAGAATAATAGAGCAACTTGAAGAAAGAGAGATTATTACTAAAAAAGATGGCTCAAAACCGAGACAAGTATTAATAACTAGAGAAGAAATAGAAGATTTTTAGATAAAATACTTGTTTTAAGTTAAAAAGAGATTTAAAATTAAATTTGTAATTTATTACTTAAGCACAGGAGGAGTTGTTTTGACAAAATATAAAGTAGGCTTAGTTAGCTTAGGTTGTGACAAAAATAGGGTTGATTCTGAAATTATATTGGGACAAATGAAGACAAATTATGATTTCACTAATGATCCAAAAGAAGCTCATATAATAATTGTAAATACTTGTGGATTTATAGAAAAAGCAAAACAAGAATCTATTGATACAATTTTAGAAATGGCTAAATATAAAAATAAATATAATTGTAAGTTGTTAATTGCAACAGGATGTTTAACTCAGAGGTATTCAAAAGAATTAAGTGAACTTATGCCAGAGATAGATATAATGCTAGGAGTTAATGACTATAAAAAAATTAATGAGCATATTTCTAATTACATTGAAAATGAACAAAAAATATTATCCGTAGATTACTCAGATAACAATATAAATGAAGGAGAAAGAGTAATAACTACAGATAAGAGCACGGCATACTTAAGAATTGCAGAAGGTTGTGATAATTTCTGTACTTACTGTATTATACCCAAAATAAGAGGCAAATTTAGAAGTAGACCAATAGACAGTATCATAGTTGAAGCAGAAAAATTAGTTGAAAATGGCGTTAAAGAAATTATATTAGTTGCCCAAGATACAACTAGATATGGGGTTGATATATATAATGGAGAAAAGAAACTACCTACCCTTTTGAAGAAGCTATGCACAATTGAAGGCCTTAAATGGATAAGAATCATGTACTGTTACCCAGAAGAAATAACGGAAGAACTTATAGAGGTAATGGCAACTGAAGAAAAGATATGTAAGTATATAGATCTTCCTATTCAACATATTTCTAATAAAATATTAAAGCTAATGGGAAGAAAGACAACAAAAGAAACTATAACAAATAAGATAGATTCACTTAGAAAAGCTATGCCGAACATTACACTAAGAACTTCTTTGATAGTTGGATTCCCAGGAGAATCTGATGAAGATTTTGAAGAACTAAAGAGTTTCTTAAAAGAGTATAAACTTGAAAAAGTAGGTGTATTTAAATACTCACAAGAAGAAGATACTCCAGCTGCTAATATGAAGGAGCAGATTTCTGAAGAGGTAAAAGAGTTGAGAGAAAAAGAGCTTATGATTTTACAACAGGAAATTTCAACTGAAATAAACAAATTGAAAGTTGGAAGAATTTATGATATTCTTGTAGAAGGATATGATGGAGAATTTTATTCGGCTAGAAGCGAAGAATTAGCACCAGATATCGATGGAAATATACTTATAAAAGGAAAAGACATTGAGATAGGACAATACTTAAAAGCTAAAATAACTGAAGCTTTGGAATATGATTTACTAGGGGTTGTTTGTGATGAATCTTGCTAATAGATTAACTATTATTAGAATTTTTTTAGTTCCTGTATTTTTAATTTTTATTGCACTTAAAATTGATTATGGAACTTTTATAGCAACATTTATATTCATTTTGGCATCTTTAACAGATAAGTTAGATGGATATATAGCTAGAAGTAGAAATCAAATAACTACATTTGGAAAATTTATGGACCCTTTAGCAGATAAACTTTTAGTAACATCTGCATTAATCTCACTTGTTGAACTACAAGTAATGCCTGGTTGGGCAGCTGTTATAATAATTGCAAGAGAGTTTGCTATTTCTGGATTAAGAACCCTTGCCGCTAGTGATGGTGTTGTTATTGCAGCATCTTGGTGGGGAAAAATTAAAACGGTAATTCAGATTATAGCAATCATAGCTTTACTACTAAAAGTGAATATAAATAACTCACAGATATTATTAGAAAAATTCACTTCTAATAATGTATTACATGGGTTATATGTTTATTTACCTGAAGTTTTGTTATATATTGCAGTTGTAATAACAATATTATCCGGAATTGATTATTTTAATAAAAATAAACATACTATTAATACGAATAAGTAGAATAAAATAAATAAATATGGTCTATAATTCTAATAAAAGTTCCAACTAATAATTGGAACTTTTATGTTATATATGTTGACATTAAATAATATGTATTTTATAATATAAATAGAACAAATGTTCGTGAAAGGATGAGATTTAATGGCTAATTTAGATACGGAAAAACTTAAGGCTATAGAGGCCGCTATGGGACAAATAGAGAAACAATTTGGAAAAGGTTCAATTATGAAATTAGGCGAAAATCATGGAATGAGTGTTGATTCTATTTCAACAGGTTGCTTAGACCTAGATATTGCTTTAGGCATAGGTGGTGTTCCAAGAGGAAGAATTATTGAAATATACGGACCTGAGAGTTCAGGAAAAACAACGGTTGCATTACATATTGTAGCTGAAGCTCAAAAGTTAGGTGGAGCTGTAGGGTTTATAGATGCTGAACATGCTTTGGATCCTAGCTATGCTAAAAACTTAGGTGTTGATACAGAAAACTTAATAGTATCTCAACCTGATACTGGTGAACAAGCACTAGAAATAGCAGAAGCTCTAGTTCGTTCAGGCGCTATTGATGTAATAGTAGTAGACTCTGTAGCAGCTTTAGTACCAAGAGCAGAAATAGAAGGAGAAATGGGAGATGCCCACGTTGGATTGCAAGCTAGATTAATGTCTCAAGCATTGAGAAAATTAGCGGGAAGTATTAGCAAATCTAAGTGTGTAGCTATATTTATAAACCAACTAAGAGAAAAAGTTGGTATAATGTTTGGAAATCCTGAAACAACACCAGGAGGAAGAGCACTTAAATTTTATGCATCAGTAAGAATGGACGTTAGAAGAATTGATTCAATAAAGCAAGGTGAAAATGTTGTTGGAAACAGAACAAGAGTTAAAGTTATTAAAAACAAAGTAGCTCCACCGTTTAGAAATGCAGAGTTTGATATAATGTATAATGAAGGTATATCTAGAGAGGGTAACTTAATAGATGTAGGAGTTAAAGAAGGTATAATTCAAAAAAGTGGTGCATGGTTTTCTTATGGAGAAGCAAGACTTGGCCAAGGGCGAGAAAATGCTAAACAATCATTAAAAGAAAACCCAGATTTAGCATTAGAAATAGATAATAAAATTAGAGAAAAATATGGTCTTCCTTTAACAGAAGTTAAAAAGGTTAAAAAGCCTGAAACTGAAAAAATAGAAAAAAAAGTTGAAAATAAATAAATCGCATTGCGATTTATTTATTTTTTTGCTTATTTTTATTAAAAAACAGGGAATAATAAAAATATAGTAACTTTTATAGTAAAGCATACTGCTTGACATAAGAAATAAATTGCTATACAATAATAACAAATACTGGTTTATCATATTACTAAAGAACAGTTAGAATTTAATATGACATCTTTTTACGCTATCTTATTTTTATTTAATATATTATATTTTGAAGATTGCGAAGGAGGTGTTTGTATGGAAATGAAACTTATTTTAATAGATATAGTGGTTCTAGTTTGTTTAGCTGGATTACAATATATAGTAATCAATAAAGTTTCAAAAAATAAAATTGATAATTTAGAAAAAGAAGCAAATGATCTTTTGGAGAATTCCAAAAAAGAAGTAGATTCCTTAAGAAAAGAAGCTATTTTAGAGGCTAAAGAAGAGGTTCATAGATTAAGAACTGACTTCGAAAAGGAATCAAGAGAAAGAAGAAATGAAGTACAAAGATTAGAGAGAAGATTAATCCAAAGAGAGGAAGCTCTTGACAAAAAGGGTGAAGTCTTAGAAAAGAAAGAAGAAACAATTAATAAAAGATTACAAGACATTGATTTAATGGAAGTAAATGCTCAAGAAATTTTAGTTAAAAGAAGACATGAATTAGAAAAGGTTTCTGGATTATCATCTGAAGAAGCGAAACAAATTCTTCTTGATGAAATTAGTAGAGAAATCAAACATGAAAGTGCAATGATGATAAAAGATGTAGAAATGAAAGCTAAAGAAGAGGCTGATAAAAAAGCTAGAGAAATAATTACTACAGCTATTCAAAGATGTGCAGCAGATCATGTTTCTGAGACAACAGTACATGTAGTGGCGCTTCCAAATGATGAAATGAAAGGTAGAATAATAGGAAGAGAAGGTAGAAATATAAGAACCTTAGAAACCTTAACTGGAGTAGATTTAATAATTGATGATACTCCTGAGGCGGTAATACTTTCTAGTTTCGACCCGATAAGAAGAGAAGTTGCAAGAATAGCATTAGAAAAATTAATAGTGGATGGAAGAATTCATCCTGCTAGAATTGAAGAAATGGTAGAAAGAGCTACTAAAGATGTCGAAAACGATATAAAGGAAGAGGGAGAACAAGCTACCTTTGAAACAGGGGTACATGGTTTACATCCTGAGATTATTAAATTGTTAGGTAGATTAAAATACAGAACAAGTTATGGTCAAAATGTTTTAAAACATTCCATAGAAGTTGCTTATTTAGCAGGTTTAATGGCTTCGGAATTAGGCTTAGATGTAAATATAGCAAGAAGAGCTGGATTATTACATGATATAGGTAAAGCAGTGGATCAAGAATATGAAGGACCACATGCATTGATAGGTGGAGACCTAGCTAAGAAGTATCATGAATCCCCAGTAATAGTAAACGCTATTGCTGCTCATCATGGAGATGTGGAAATGATATCTCTAGAGGCAATATTAGTTCAGGCTGCAGATGCTATATCAGCAGCGAGACCTGGTGCTAGAAGAGAAACTTTAGAAGCTTATATAAAGAGATTAGAAAAATTAGAAGAGATTGCAAACTCATATGAAGGTGTAGAAAAGTCATATGCCATTCAAGCTGGAAGAGAGATTAGAATTATGGTTAAACCAGATCAAGTCGATGATGCTGTGGCTATTGAAATGGCACGTAATATCGTAAAAAACATAGAAGAACAGCTAGAATATCCTGGCCAAATTAAAATAAATGTAATTAGAGAGACACGTGCTGTGGAATACGCAAAATAATCGATAGAAAATACATTTTGTTAAAACAAAATGTATTTTTTTTAAAATTATTTATAATAAAAGAAGGAATTTTAAAATACATATAGAATATATATTAAGGGAAAGAAATAATAGTTAACTTCTAATGTAAACGTATGCGGGTACATTATTAATCTAGGAGGTCAAAATAATGGAAGTATTAAAAGTTTCAACAAAATCTAATCCAAATTCAGTAGCGGGTGCTTTAGCGGCAATAATAAAGGAGAAAAATATCGTAGAAATTCAAGCAGTAGGTGCAGGTGCTATAAATCAAGCTGTTAAAGCTATAGCTATAGCTAGAGGATTTGTTGCGCCAAGTGGAAAAGATATAGTATGTGTTCCGGCATTCACAGATATAATAATTGATGGTGAAGAAAGAACAGCCATAAAATTAATTGTTCAACCAAGATAACAAAGAGACAACCCCTTTATGGGGTTTTTTTAGTTTTATTAATAATTATGGAATATTTACATCCATCTAATAAAATGATATATTTTTATTATAAAGATATAGAAAATAGGTGAAGATTATGAAGTATGCTGACTTGCATATTCACTCTACATATTCCGATGGTAACTTAACGCCAGAAGAAATTATAAATATAGCAATTGAAAGAAATGTAAAATACATTTCTATAACAGACCATGACACATTGTCTTCACAATATATTACTAAATACCACTATTCAAACATAAACATAATTCCAGGTATAGAATTTTCTACTGAGTATGAAGATGATATAGAGATACACATATTAGGTTATTGCATAGATGTAGATAACCCTACTCTTAAAAATGTTGTAGAAAAACTTAAGACTTCAAGAATAAAAAGAGTAGAAAGTATTATAACTAAATTAAAAGATATAGGAATAAATATAGATATAAATGATTTATGTGTAAATAGTATATCTACACTTGGAAGATCTCATATAGCTCAGTTATTAGTTAAAAAAGGATACAGTGAGAATTTTAAATTAGCTTTTAAGAATTATTTGATTGAAGGAAAGGCTGGATTTGTTAAAAGAGAAAAAATATACTATAAGGAAGTTTTGGATATCATAAAAAAATCAGGAGGTATAGCGGTTTTAGCTCATCCTGGCGATATACCAAGACAAATGGAACTAGATAATCTATTTAAAAGATTGAAATGTCATGGTTTAAGTGGTGTAGAAATATATCATCCAAGTCATAATAATGAGAAGATAAATACTTTTTATAATCTAGCAAAAAAACACAAGCTTATAATAACTGGTGGGAGTGACTGTCATTCAATAAGCAATAAAAGTTCAAGTCTTATAGGTCAATATGGGGTAAATGAAATACATTTAAATAAATTATTACATTTAGACAAAAGATATGGAGGTAAAATATGAAATTATCGCAAAAAGGGGAGCAATTATCGCCATCAATAACTTTGGCTATAACTGCTAAGGCTAAAGAAATGAAAAGTCGTGGGGTTGATGTAGTAAGTTTTGGTGTTGGAGAGCCGGATTTTAATACACCTTCTAATATTATTAAGGCAGCTATAAAGGCTATGGAAGAAGGCAAAACAAAATATACGCCAGCAGCTGGTATATCTGAACTAAAAAAAGCTATAATTAAGAAATTAAAAGAAGATAATGACTTAATTTATAATGAATCGCAGGTAATTATATCTACAGGAGCAAAGCAATGTTTAGCTAATTTGTTTTTGGCAATTTTAAATCCAGGTGATGAAGTTTTATTACCTGTTCCATATTGGGTTAGTTATCCGGAGCTTGTAAAACTTGCAGATGGTAATCCTGTGTTTGTTGAGTGTTTACAAGAAGATGGATATAAGTTTAATATAGATACCTTAGAAAAGTATGTTACCGAGAAAACAAAGGCTATTCTTATAAATTCACCTAATAATCCTACGGGAACTATATATACTAAAGAAGAATTAATAGAGCTTGGTGAATTTGCTAAAAAACATGATTTGTTTATAATAGCAGATGAAATATATGAAAAATTAATCTACGGAGATTATAAACATATTAGCATTGGAAGTTTAAGCGAAGATGCTTACAATAGAACTATTGTTATTAACGGAATGTCTAAGTCTTATGCAATGACAGGATGGAGAGTTGGATATGCAGCTGGGCCTAAGGAAGTAATTAAGATTATGAGTAGTATACAAAGTCATATGACATCAAATGTGTCTACTATAGGTCAATATGCTGCATTAGAAGCCCTTGAAGGTCCACAAGATGAATTACATGACATGATAGAAGTTTTTCATAGTAGAAGAGATCTAATGGTTAAATTATTAGATGATATAAAGGATTTGGATTATATATATCCTCAAGGAGCTTTTTATGTAATGGTGGATATTGAAAAATTAATAGGTAAGTCTATTGATTCTGTTGTTATAAAAGATTCTTTGACTTTTTCAGATATGCTCTTAGAAAAAGAGAAGGTAGCAGTAGTCCCTGGAATAGGTTTTGGACTAGAAAACTACATTAGATTATCTTATGCTACTTCAAACGATGCCATAATAGAAGGAATAAAAAGAATAAAATCATTTACATTGGCTTTAAATTAAGCAATATTTTAATTTATAGTGTTGAAATTAACTACAAAACAATATATAATGAAATAAGTTATTGATAAACATAACGAAATAAATGCAAAGAGGTGAATTAGATGGTAGTTAAAGAAGTTTTAGTAAAAAACGCTACTGGATTACATGCAAGACCAGCTACTTTATTAGTAAAGAAGGCTTCATCTTTTAAGTCTGATGTTCAAATCGAGTATAATGGAAAAAAAGCAAACGTTAAAAGTTTAATTGGAGTATTATCTTTAGGAGTTACTAAAGATGCTTTAGTAAAAGTTATAGCTTCAGGCGATGACGAAACTTTAGCAGTAGAAGAAGTTGTTAAATTAATAGAAACTTTAGAAGAATAATAAAAAAGGTTCGTATAGAACCTTTTTTTATTGCTCTCTTTTTAATATCATTTTACTTCTAAAAACTAGTGCGACTAAATTTAATCCTGAAACGAATACTATAATATATATTATGCGTTCTAATAGTGGGGCAAATCCAAATAGATAATGAACAAGGTTGAAGTTACATAGACCGTATAAACCCCAATTGATAGAGCCTATAATAACAAATAAAAAAGAAAGTTTGTCTAATAGATTAACTTTATACATATAACCATCTCCCATAATATAATATATGTTTAATTTATATTCATGAAAATTAGTAATATAACTGATATTTTTTATAAAATATGATATAATAAAATGCGAACTAAAATCAATAAAATAACAAATATATTCGTATGGAGGTTTTTATGACTAGAACTGATTTATATAGCACACCATTAAATTCAAGATACGCATCTAAAGAGATGAGTTTTTTATTCTCAGATGATATGAAGTTTACTACATGGAGAAAACTTTGGGTTGCCTTAGCTGAATGTGAGAAAGAATTAGGGCTAAATATAACTGAAGAACAAGTTAACGAATTAAAGGCTAATATATATAATATAAACTATGAGGAAGCTATAAAAAGAGAAAAAGAAGTGAGACATGACGTTATGAGTCATGTATATGCATATGGACTGCAATGTCCTTCTGCTAAAGGAATAATACATTTAGGGGCTACATCATGTTATGTAGGCGATAATACTGATGTTATAATAATGAAGGAAGCTTTATTATTAATAAAGAAAAAGATTGTAAGTGTTTTAGCACTGCTTAAAGAATTTTCTTTAAAATATAAAAATATGCCTACACTAGGATTTACACATTTTCAACCTGCTCAGTTAACTACAGTAGGGAAAAGAGCTACTTTATGGATGCAGGATTTGGTTATGGATGTTGAAAATATAGATCATGTATTAAGTACATTGAAGCTTAGAGGAGTTAAAGGTACAACTGGAACTCAAGCTAGCTTTATGACTCTTTTTGAGGGTGATGAAAGTAAAGTTAAAGCTTTAGATGTTATGGTAGCTAAAAGAATGGGTTTTGAGAAAAGTTATGGAGTAACAGGTCAAACTTACCCAAGAAAATTAGACTCTATAGTTTTAAATACATTATCAGAAGTTGCGCAAAGTGCATATAAATTCTCTAATGATTTAAGACTTTTACAAAGCATGAAGGAAGTAGAGGAACCATTTGAAAAAAATCAAATAGGATCATCAGCTATGGCTTATAAAAGAAATCCTATGAGATCGGAAAGAATAGGAGCTTTAGCAAGGTATGTAATAGTAGATTCACTAAATCCAGCAGTTACTGCAGCTACTCAATGGTTTGAAAGAACATTAGATGACTCTGCAAATAAAAGAATAGCAGTAACAGAAGCGTTTTTAGCTTTAGATGGAGTATTAAATCTATATATGAATATATCTGAAGGTATGGTGGTTTATGAGAAGGTAATAGCGGCTCATGTAAATAATGAATTACCTTTTATGGCGACTGAAAACATAATGATGGAAGCTGTTAAAAAAGGTGGAGATAGACAAGAATTACATGAAAAGATAAGAGGTTATTCTATGGAAGCTTCTCAAAGAGTAAAAGGAGAAGGGTTAAATAATGATTTAATAGATAGAATAATAGCTGATGGTGGATTTGGGTTAACTGAAAATGAAATTAGAGATATAATAGATCCTAATAAGTTTATAGGAAGATCTCCAAGTCAAGTAGAAGAGTTTATAGAAGAGTACATAAATCCTATATTAGAAAACAATTCTGAAGCACTTAATTTAAAAGCTGAAATAAATGTTTAGATGAAGATGAAGTAGAGGAGAAGACTGTTAATTAGTCTTCTCCTTATTTTTTTCTTTTAAGGTTTTAATTTCTGATTTTAATTTCTCGATTTCATTATCTTTTTCGCTTAATGAGAACTTTAATTCGGTGGAAATCTTTAAATTATAATACTTTTCTAAGCTTTCTTTAAGTTCATCAGCTGTAAGTTTTTTTTCTCTTTGAAATTCATCTTTCATTTTAGATATTTCGTCTTTGTTAGTGGTTTTTATAGTAGTAATTTCATCTTTTGCTTGTATTAAAGATGATTGTAAAAACTCTAATTTGCTTTCTATAGAGTTTATATATAGATTCTTTTCTATAATAGTGTTGTTTGATAAGTTTATCTTTTCCTGAAGATCTTTATTTAAAATTTCATATTCTTTTGCTTTGAGATTTTCTTCTTCTAGCTCTTTTATTTTAAAAGATAAAGATTCGTTATCTTTTGTTATTTTATTTATCAGAAATTTATTCTGAGCTTGCATTTCATCATAAACTTTTAATGAAGTCTCTTTTTTATTTAATGATTCTTTAAGTTCTGAAATTTGTTCTTGTAATTTTTCATTTTTATCTTTAATATTTTTTATCTCTTTATTTAATGAAATTATTATATTGCTTTTTTCCTCTAAGTCTTTATTAAATTCTGTTTTAAATCTTTCTTCTTCGGTTAAATTAATCTCTAAAGAAGTTAAATACAAATTTTGTATTCTAGAAATGTATTCTTCAAAAATTTCAATTTCTTTTTTTCTATCCTTAAAGATTTCTTTTGCTTCCTTTAGTTCAAATACATGTAATAAGTTTGCTAAACATTGTTCTTGTGTCATTCCATGTGTTTCAGCTGTTTCTCTAAATGATTTTGTAGTTTCTTCTGATAACCTAAACGTTGTCGCCTTTATTTCTCCCATAATACGCCTCCTGTAATACATATGAATACATTGTAATATATATGTATTACAAAAATCAAGTTTAATTAAAGAAATTGATTTGAAAATTCGATTAAACGTAAAAAATCACTATGATTTTAAGTTGAAAATATATTTGCGCAAAGATAATGTCGCTAAATGCTTATTTAGCGACGTGTTTTAGTTGAAAAAAGAGCGAAAAAGGTATAAAATACTAATTATTAAGGTGACAAAGGAGAAAATTTAATGAAATATGATATAAATATAGCTTACGATGAGAAAATTCCTGAATTATTAGCTGATTTTTTAAATTATCTAAGTACAATCAGAGGGAAATCCCCTAATACTATTGATGGCTACAGAATTGACATTATGATGTTTTTTAGATTTATAGCAATATATAAAGGTAAAGCTCATAAGAATACTGAATTTAATGAGATTGATTTAAGTTTTATAGATGAGGCTTTTATAAATAGTATAAAGCTTTCGGATTTATATGCATTTGTTTCATTTGCAGAAAAACAACGAGAAAACGGAACTTATGCTAGAGCTAGGAAAGTGGCCGCTTTAAAGTCTTTTTTTAATTTTTTATCAGGAAAACAAGGAATAGTTAGAAATAATCCAGCTAAAGAGTTAGAATCTCCAAAACTTAATAAGCGCCACCCTGTTTATTTAACTTTGGATGAGTCTATTAAGCTTTTAAACTCTATGGATAGAAGTTATAAATTTTATGCTAGAGATTATTGCATGATAACTATATTTTTAAATTGTGGAGTGCGTGTTTCAGAGCTTTGTGGTATAAATATATCTAAAATTAAGGGAGATATATTAACTATTATAGGAAAAGGTAATAAGGAGAGAACAGTTTATTTAAACGAAGCTTGCATTAAAGCTTTAGATTCTTATATGATAGAAAGAAAAAAAACAAAAAATATATCCGAAAACGACAATGATGCTCTCTTTATAAGTTCAAAGGGAACGAGAATAAATAAAAGAAGCGTCGAAAGAATAGTAAAGAAATATACGATAGAAGCTGGATTAACTGAGCAAAAATACACTCCTCATAAATTACGCCACACTGCTGCTACTCTCATGTATAAGCATGGAAATGTAGATATAAGAAGCCTTCAAAGCATTTTAGGTCATGATAGCATATCTACAACACAGATATATACTCATGTTGATGATGAGGTCTTAAGAGAAGCTGTAAAACAAAATCCTTTATCAAAGTTATAAACATCTGATTTGTAGAAGTTTTTTCTTTTTATAAACTTCATTAGGCTCAGTATTAATAAGAAACTTGTTTAAATGATTTATAAGCAGTTAACCAGTTAACCATTTAACCAGAAAACTGGTTAACTTCTTAAACAGTTTTCTGGTTAAATGAAAAATCAAATAAAAAAGGATAAAGAGATTTTTTTTAAAATCTCTTTATCCTAATTAATCCTGGGTAAATCTCCTCTGAGTTTTCTTCTAATGCAATATCATCATCTAAAATATTTTGAACATCATCTATATATTCGATGTGATCCCATGCATCTTCGTACTCTTCTTCCTCAAAAAAGTTGGATTCATCAAAAACTTCTACACTATCTTCTTGATCATCTATTTCTTCTTCAAGAGTAAGGGATTCACTTGCTTTTATTGAAGTTTCTTCAGATACTTTAGCTATTTCTTCGATTTTAATAGCCCTGATGTCTACTCCCTCAGCTTCTAAACATTTTCCGCAATTATCACAGATTTTATTTGAATCATATATACAATTATCGTCATCTACAAATTCAGAATCATTAAAAACATTGGTCTTATCCATTATAATTCTCCTTTTATTTTATTACAAACAAGATTATATCAAATTAGTATAAACTAATCAAATTAACTTATGGGAACATAGGTTTGAATATTTGAAATACGTATGTTATAATAGGAATCAGTTAGAGAGGTGTTAATAATGACAAGGGATAAACAATCAGAAATATATAAATTTCTTAAAACTTATACTGAAAACAAAGGATACCCACCGTCTGTAAGAGAAATATGTGAGGCTGTAGATTTAAAGTCAACCTCAACTGTTCATGGTCATCTTAAGAGACTTGAGAAAAAGGGTTTTATTAAAAGGGATCCTACTAAGCCAAGAGCTTTAGAAATAGTTGAATTAAATGCAGCGAAAAGAGAAATGCTTAACATACCTATAGTTGGTAAGGTTACTGCTGGAACTCCTATATTAGCTACACAAAATATAGAGGATTCATTTCCTATACCTATTGAATATATAAAACATGATAGAGAATTATTTATGCTTAAGGTTTCTGGTGAAAGTATGATTGATGCTGGAATTAATGATGGTGATTTAGCTATTATTGAACAATGCACTACTGCTTTAAACGGAGAGATAATAGTTGCTTTAATAGAAAATGAAGCTACTATTAAGAGATTTTTTAAGGAAAAAGATCATATAAGACTTCAACCAGAAAATAAAACTATGGAGCCTATTATAGTTGATGACTGTGCTATATTAGGTAAACTTGTAGGATTATTTAGAGCATATTAAAAAACTGGCGTTAAGCCAGTTTTTTATATTATGCAAATTATAGATTACTGTATATTTAATACCTTTGATAAAGCTATAAGTATACCTATTTTAGCGTGATCAAAGGTTAAACCACCTTGAAGGTATGCTATGTATGGTTCTCTAATTGGTGCATCAGCAGATAATTCTATACTTGATCCTTGAATAAAGGCACCAGCTGCCATTATAACTTGATCATTATATCCTGGCATATCCCATGGCTCACACTCTAAAAATGAATCTATAGGAGAGCCTTTTTGTATTCCCTTACAGAAAGCAATAAGCTTCTCTTTGTTTCCAAACTTTATAGCTTGAATTATATCACTTCTTTTGTCGTTAAACTTAGGAAGCACTTCAAATCCAGCAAGTTCGAATATTCTTGAACAGAAAATAGCTCCTTTTAGTGCTTCAATTGCTATATGTGGGGCTAAAAACAATCCTTGGTACAAGCTTCTCATTACGCCAAAAGTTGAACCACACTCCCCTCCTATTCCAGGAACAGTTAGTCTGTAGGCAGCTTGAGTAACATACTCTTCTCTACCTGCTATATACCCTCCTGTTGGAGCGATTCCACCACCTATATTTTTGATTAATGAACCTGCTATTAAATCTGCACCTACTTCTGTAGGCTCTTTAGTATCTATAAATTCTCCATAGCAGTTATCAACAAAAACAATTACTTCATTTTTTATGCTTTTAATAAAGTGTATAGCTTTTTCTAAGGCGTCTAAACTAAAAGAATTTCTCCAACCATAACCTGTACTTCTTTGTAAGTGTACTAATTTTATAGAAGAATCTTCTTTTAATATTTTTTCTATCTCATCGTAATTAAAATCCCCTGATTCAGTTAAATCAATTTGTTTATAATTTACTCCATATTCTTTTAAAGAACCTATCTTTTTGCCTTCATCAAGACCTATTATATTATGTAGTGTATCATATGGTGTTCCTGTTACGGCAAGCATAGTGTCATTTGGACGAAGATTACCGAACAAGGCTGTACCTATTGCATGAGTTCCATTTACAAAGTGTGGTCTTACTAGAGCGCTTTCTGCCTTAAATATGTGTGCATATACCTTATCTAGAGCATCTCTACCAATGTCTCCATAACCATAACCAGAAGAATTGGTAAAATGAGAGTCGCTTATTCTTTCTTCTTGAAGAGCTTTTAAGACTTTAATTTGGTTATACTCTCTTATCTCATCATAGATTTTAAATTGATCTTGAATATCCACTATTGTTTTATTATATAGATTTATAGTTTCTTCACTTATATTATATTGACTCTTTATATATTCTATTGTTAAATCTAACATTTATATCCTCCGTTTTTTAAATACTTCATCAAATAAAAGCTCTCTATGCACTGCATAGAGAGTATATATTATACATTCTCGTTATTAAATAAAATTATTTTTGCAGGGTTTATAGTTGAAATGGCATGCTTATATATCATCATCTGCTTTCCATCACAATCTAAAATTACAGTAAATGCATCAAAACCTTTAACGTATCCTTTTAATTGAAAGCCATTTGTAAGGTATACAATTACAGCTATTTTATTTTTTCTTGCGCCATTTAAGAAGATATCTTGCAAGTTATTATTTTGCTTATTCATATAAACTCATCCTCCATATTTCCATAAGAAATTAATTCTATTATACTCTTAAGATTGTATTATGTCACCAGTTATTTTGTTAACAATATCTATATCACCATCAAAAGTATCCTTGTCTATAAATATAGATCTAGGATCTTTTCTAAACCAAGTAAGCTGTCTTTTAGCATAGTTTCTACTTCCTTGCTTAATTGATTCTATAGCAAATTCTAAAGAGGTTTTGTCATTAAGGTAATCTAGAAGCTCTTTATATCCAATACCCTTCATTGACTGCATATCACTTGTTAATCCCATGTTTTTTAGAGTTTTAACTTCATCAAGAAGACCTTTTGACATCATAAGATCTACTCTATAATTTATTCTTTCATAAAGATTAGATCTATCCATATTCAAAACATAATAATATAAATCATAATCACAGTTATATATACTTTCTCCTAGATTGTAAGATGAAAATGGTTTTCCTGTTAAATGATACACTTCTAAAGCGCGGATTACCCTCTTTACATTATTATAGTGAATCTGCTCGGAGGATACTTGATCTACTTCTTTAAGCATATTATGTATAAATTCATTTCCATGCTCTTCTGATAGCTTAAGTAGCTGTGCTCTATACTTATCATCTTTTTCACTTTCAGTAAAAGTCATATCACAAATTATAGAATTTATATATAATCCAGTACCACCAACTATTATAGGTAACTTTCCTCTAGAATAGATGTCTTCCATAATCTTTAGACACATATCTTTAAAATCCGAAACTGAAAATTCTTCTCTTGGATCAAGAAAGTCTATTAAATAGTGAGGAATATCACACATTTCTTCTCTTGAAATTTTAGCTGAACCTATATCCATATGTTTATAGATTTGCATGGAATCAGCTGAAATGATCTCTCCATTTAATTCTTTTGCAAGTTTAACAGCTATATCGCTTTTCCCAACTGCTGTAGGACCACCTATAACTAATAATTTCTTTTTGTTTGTTTTATTCATTTTAGGTAACTCTCCTAAATCTTTTTTCTAGTTCATAGTTAGATATTTTTATTATTGTAGGTCTTCCATGAGGGCAATGATAAGGGTCTTTCATAAATCTCATAAGATTTATAAGTTCTTTCATTTCTTCTAAGGTTAACTCATTATTAGCCTTTACAGCAGACTTACAAGATAAGGTTGCTATTTTATTATATTTTACTTCTAAGGTAGTGCCACTTCCTAAGGCTTTAAGGTTATCTAGAATACTTAAAAATAGGCCTTTAGGATCTAGTTTACCTAAAAAGTACGGAACCTCTTTTATAGCAATGGTATTTACACCAAAGGGTTCGCAGGTGAATCCAGCATCCTCAAAAACTTTTAAATTATCTTCATAATAAACATAATCATCTAAAGTAAGCTGAATTACAGATGGAATTAATAGAGGCTGAATCTCTACTTCCTTATTCTTTATAGAATCATAATACTTTTCAAAGAGATACTTCTCATGAGCTGCATGTTGGTCTACAATGTATAGATTTTCGTTATATTCACATAGTATATAGGTTTTGTTATATTGACCTATAACCCTATACGGTGGCAGCTTAGGTTCAGGTGTTGTACTGTCATAGTTGTTAGATTCTGTAGAGATAGGTGCAGAGTGAGTACTAATTTCATAGGATTCAGTAATCTCTTTTATCTCTGGTTTTGAACTTTTAAGATCTACAGGTAATTCAACTGATTTTTGCTCTGTATAAGTTTCAGCAGAGTATTCAGGATATATAGGCTTAGTAACAACCTCTGGAACTATTTTAGGAATAGTTTCACTAAAAGAAGAGGTATCTTCAAAGTGTACATTTTCATATATTTCTTCTTTTGAAACTTCATCATCCATAAAAGAAGCTTTTACATTTTCTTTTAAAGCATTATGAACTGCATCAAAAACTACCTTGTATAGAATTCTCTCATCTTTAAATTTAATCTCTGCTTTGGTTGGATGTATATTTACATCAATAAATTCAGGATAAGTTTCTATATATACTACGAAAAATGGAAATTTATTAACTGTAGCAAAGGACTTAAAAGCATTTTCTATTGAAGCTGTGATAGTTTTGTTTTTTATATATCTTCCATTAATAAAAATACTTTGATTATTTCTACTTCCTCTTGCAATCTCTTCTTTTCCAACGAAACCATGAACCGTTATTATATCTGTAGAGGCTTCAAAGGAAACTAAATTTTCTAAGATGTTTTTACCATAAATGGTTCTAAGAACATCTTCTTCTTTTTCACTTCCGAAAGTTTGAAAAGCCTTTTTACCATTCATAATCAAAGTAAAGGCTATACTAGGATTAGCTATAGCAATCCTAGTTAATATATCATTAATTAAAGCACTTTCTCTTGATTGAGATTTCATAAACTTTTTTCTAGCGGGTACATTAAAGAATAAATCTCTAACCTCTATATAGGTTCCTTTATTTACTCCACTCTCTACAATATGATCTATACTTCCCCCAGTTAAAGATATTTCAACTCCAACATCCTCTGAGGAAGTTTTAGATTTTAGTATGGTTTTAGATATAGAGGCAATAGATGCTAATGCCTCTCCTCTAAAGCCCAAGGTCATTATATTATATATATCCTCTACTTCTTTAATTTTAGAAGTTGCGTGAGGTAAGAAGGCTTTTGATATGTCTTCTTTGTGAATACCATCACCATCATCTATAACTTTTATAAGAGTTTCTCCACCATTTTCTATTTCAACTATAATATTTTTGCTAGAAGCATCTATAGAATTTTCTACTAATTCCTTAACTACAGAAAAAGGTCTTTCTACTACTTCACCAGCAGCTATTTTATTTGAAGTTTGTGAATCTAATATATTTATTCTTTTCAAGGGAGAAACACCTCCTTTATTTTAAAAGCTCTTTAGCTTCTTTAATAATATTGTGTAGATTATTCATAGCATCCATTGGTGTCATATTTAATATATCAAGGTTAGCTAATTTGCTTAACATACCATCTTTAGCCAAGGACCCAAAATCCATCTGCATGGAAGTATCTACATTATTTTTTGATTTAGCTTTAGGTTTTTCTTTAGGTTCAATTTTAGATTTTGAGGTTTGATTTTTTTCTAAACCTTCAAGTATATCTTTGGCTCTTTCTATAACTTCAGTAGGTAAGCCAGCTAATTTTGCAACTTCTATTCCATAAGATTGATCTGCTCCACCTGGAATAATCTTTCTAAGGAAGATAATAGTATCGTTTATTTCTTTAACAGAAACAGAGAAATTTTTAACCCCATTAATCTCAGCTTCTAGTTGAGTTAATTCATGATAGTGAGTTGCAAACAATGTTCTAGGTTTTAGTTTACCTTTACTTAAATATTCTATAACAGACCAGGCTATACTTAAACCATCATAAGTTGATGTTCCACGTCCAACCTCATCTAAAAGGACTAGAGAGTTCGACGTTGCATTTTTTAATATATTTGAAACTTCCCACATTTCAACCATAAATGTTGATTTACCGCCAGCTAAATCATCTGAAGCACCTATTCTTGTAAATATTTTATCACATATTCCTATATCACCAGATGTTGCAGGGATGAAACACCCTATTTGAGCCATTAAAGTTATAAGAGCAACTTGCCTCATATATGTAGATTTACCAGCCATATTAGGACCTGTAATTATTAATAATTGATTATCTTTAATGTCAAGTTTTGTATCATTAGATACAAACTCTCCTCTATCAATTACCTTTTCAACTACAGGATGCCTACCTTCTGTAATAGTAGTTTTTCCTAAATTATTTAGCTTAGGTCTAACATAGTTATTTTCCATAGCTAGTTTTGAGAAGGTTGAAATTACATCTAGTTCAGATATAATTTTTGCTGTTAGTTTTAATCTATCAACAGCAGCTTCAACTTCATCACGAATTTCGCAGAAGACATTGTATTCTAAAGCGATAAGTTTTTCTTCTGCACCTAATATATCGTCTTCAATTTTCTTTAACTCATCTGTTATGAATCTTTCTGCATTTGCAAGGGTTTGCTTTCTTATATATCTACCTTCAGGTATATTTGAATAATTAGCTTTACTTATTTCAATATAATATCCAAAAACTTTATTATATCCAACCTTTAGGGATTTAATCCCTGTAAACTCTCTTTCTTGGTTTTCTAAAGCGGCAATCCACTCTTTACCTTTAAATTTAGCTTCTCTAAGCTTATCAATAGTTTCGTTATATGAGTCTTTTATTATGTTTCCTTCTTTTATAGATAAAGAAGGATCATCCAAAATAGAACTTTCTAGTAGATCTCTAATATCTGCTAACTCATCTAAGTCATTGTAATATGTACTAAATAAAGAACTATTGAACTTAGAGATTATATTTTTAATAGTTGGCACCTTAAATAAAGATAATTTTAAGCTTATTAAGTCTTTAGCTGATACATTTTTATTAGATACCTTACCTATTATTCTTTCTATATCATATATGGTCTTTAGAGCTTCTCTAAGCTCTTCTAAATCAATCAAGGTATTACGAAGCTCATCTACAGCGTCTAGCCTAAGGTTAATCTTCTCTAAGGAAATTAGGGGCTCATCTATCCATCTTCTTAAGGTTCTTGACCCCATAGAGGTTTTAGTTTTATCTAATACCCAAAGTAGAGAATCTTTTTTATTTTTATCTTTAATATTTTCAGTTAACTCTAGGTTTCTTCTTGAAGAGGCGTCTATTGTCATAAAGTCCTCTATATTATAGAAGTTTATAGTATTAATATTAGACAAAGACATTTTTTGAGTATCTATAATATATTTTATTAATGAATTAATTGAAGATTTTTTTTCATCCTGAACTAAGTTAAACTCTATATCTTTGAATTGATCATAAAGATAGCTATAGTCATTCTCAAAATACATATTGTCTCTAAAAGATATAAGTCCATTATATATTAAAGCAAATTCAGAAGTGTGATCTCTAAAATCATCATTTAATATCACTTCAGATGGCTTATATTTAGATATTTCATCTCCAATTAAAGAAATATCATATGTAAAACTAGTACAGTAGAAGTCACCAGTTGAAATATCTGTTGAAGATATAGCACATAAGTTTTCTTTAGATTTATATATAGACATAATAAAGTTATTTTTACTATCATCAATAAAAGCTGTATCTGTAAATGTACCTGGTGTTATTACCTTTATTACATCTCTTTTAACTATTCCTTTAGCTAAAGCTGGATCTTCTACCTGCTCCCCTATAGCTACCTTGTAGCCTTTAGAAATAAGTCTTCCAATATAAGAGTTAGCAGCATGATAAGGTATACCACACATAGGTGCCCTATTCTCTAAACCGCAGTCTCTTCCTGTAAGAACAAGTTCTAATTCTTTTGAAGCTACTTCAGCATCTTCAAAAAACATTTCATAAAAATCGCCTAATCTAAAAAATAAGATACAATCTTTATACTTTTCTTTTATTTCAAAGTATTGTTGCATCATTGGAGTTAAAGCCATAATTACCCTCCTAAATTAGTTTAAAAGCTCTTAAAATAAGAGCTTTTATTTACATTCCTCGCCAGTTAATGAGAATGAACCAGCTTTAGTTATATTTACATTGATTAATTTTCCTATTGATTCTTTTGAACCTTCAAAGTTTACAAGTCTACCGTTTCTAGTTCTTCCAGTAAGTCTTGATTCTTGGTTTTTACTTGTACCTTCTACAAAAACTTCAACAGTTTTATTTTCGTATGCTTTATTTTTTCTCTCTACTATTTCGTTTAAAGTTTTAACTAATCTATTAAATCTTTCATGCTTTATTTCTTCTGGAATTTGATTTTCCATTCTATCAGCAGGAGTATGATTTCTTCTTGAATATATAAATGTAAAGGCAGAATCATATTCTACTTCTTTAACTAACTCTAAAGTATCTTCAAAGTCTTCATCAGTCTCACCAGGGAATCCAACTATGATATCTGTAGTTATAGAAACCTCAGGAATCTCTGCTTTTATCTTTTTAGCTAACTCGATGTATTGTTCTCTAGTGTAATGCCTGTTCATAGATTTTAGTATAGCTGAAGAGCCACTTTGAACTGGTAGATGTACTTGCTCACATACCTTATCACATTCTTTTATAGCTAAAATAACATCATCAGTTAAATCCTTAGGATGAGAACTCATAAATCTTATTCTTTCAAGTCCTTTAACTTCATTTAAAGTTCTAAGTAGTTTTGCGAAAGACATTCCATCATTTAAATCCTTACCGTAAGAATTAACATTCTGGCCTAGTACAGTTATCTCTTTATATCCTTGAGAGATTAATTCTTCTACTTCTTTCACTATATCTTCTGGTTTTCTGCTTCTTTCACGACCTCTTACATAAGGAACTACGCAATAAGTACAGAAATTATTGCAACCATACATTATAGTTACAAATGCTTTAACATCACTTTTTCTATCTATAGGGAGTCCCTCTACTATGCCATCCTCTTTATTTATAATTTCCTTTACTTGAACGCCATCTTTTTGAACTCTATCTAGGTATTCAGGGAACTTATAAGAGTTGTGTGTACCAAAAATTATGTCTACAAAAGGGAAAGTTTTAAGGACTTTATCAGCCATTCCTTTTTGCTGCATCATACATCCGCAAATAGCTATAATTAGATTTGGTCTTTCTTCTTTAAGTTTCTTTAATTGACCTAAATTTCCGAAAACCTTATTTTCTGCATTTTCTCTAACACAACATGTGTTGAATATAATGATATCGGCATCTTCTTTAACTTCAGTATTTGAATAACCTATTCTTTTAAGCATTCCTGATATTTTTTCTGAATCTTCTTCATTCATTTGACATCCATAAGTGGAAATATGAAAGGTTTGAGTTAAATTAGTTGATAAATTTTCTTCACCTTGTATCTTATCAATATATATTGAATTAGTCATGTATTGTTTCCTCCAATAGTATTTTATCAAATATAAATTATAACATAAAAATAAAAAATTTAGTAATAAAAATTATAAATTTGAGAAAACTAAAAAAAAAGGAGGGATTTAAATGTATGATTTAAAATCACTAGAGAATAATGATGAATACATGAATCCTAATAACGGACATCTGCGTAATAAAGATGTGAACTTTATTGCAGATAGAAGTTACTACAATGAGAAGCTTACGCCCTCATTGATGTATACAAAAAGTTCTTATGTACCAACAGAAGGATTATTTTAAAACCTAGAGATTTCTCTAGGTTTTAAAATAATACTATTTGTTCCAAGTCAATATATGTTCTTTAAAATAGAAACCTACAGAGTTATAAAGGTTCATGGCCTTTACATTATTAGGAGAAACACGTATAGAAAGTTCTTTAATGTTTTTTCTTTTAGCAAGAGATATAATGTAATTAAGAAAATGTCTGCCTAAGCCCTGTCCTCTATACTCGGGCAAGATTCCAAAGTTTACAACAGTATAAGTATTATTTTTTATTATTTGTCCATAGCCTATAGCCTTATCTTTAAAATACATGATAATAGCTAAATCGTTAATATAATATTCTTGCTTCATATCAAAAAGTATATCAGAAGTTTCTAAAGGGATTCTACTATCCTCATCAAAAATAATGTTTTGCAATGTAACTCTAGCATTTATATCTTCTTTAGTTTTAACATATCTAAAACTAATATCTTCGATATCATTAAAAGAAAAGTCTTCAATAGTTTTTTCAAGAATATAGCTCTCAGAATAAATGTTAAAATCCAATGATTTAAGTAAAGAAATACTATCCTCATTTGCAATACTTTCATAACTATAAGAATGATTTTTAGTAAAAAATGATATAGGAAGTTCAGAAAAACTAGGCGGAAAATATAAGCTTTTTATATTAAATACATTATTGCTTAAATGTTCATACCATATATATCCTACTGAATCATTTAAAATATATATATCAAAAGAAGACTTTAATAAAAATTTCATCACAAAAGATTTAGAATCATATTCAGATAAAAAATCTTCATTTAAAGGATTAACTTTAATAGCTTCTTTAATAGCCTTTTCAACTAAGGGTCTATTATTCTTATTTAGTCTTTCAGTCTTCATCTTAAATCACCACCTATATTGTGCACACATATAATCTGTAGGAGCGTTTCTAAGCTCCATTAAATTCCTTTTAACCGCTAATCTGTAGGAGCTTCTTCCCAAGCCCCATCATTAATTTTACTCTATATTAATAAACATATAAATAGCTCTTTAGAATAATTTAACATTTACATATGGAAATCCACTTTAATCTATATATCGGTAGCTTCTACATAAAATTTAAACCATGTATTTACATTTTCATTCTGTGATAATATATTATTTAGCTCTAACTTATATTCTGAAATATTTTTATGAGAGTGTTTTTTATAAATATCCCTGCAAATATCATAAAACTTATAGGGGAATGCAGTAAAGCCTAAAATCAAATAAATATCCTCAAGAGAAAAATTATAATTTTTCTTATAAATCTCTATTAAGTCATTAAAAGTTTGGTAATCCCAATTTACTGATGGTTGATTTAAAATGCTGTTTAAAAGAGATCCTATATCCATATGATAATAACTATATTTAATCCTATTTATGTTCTTTAATTTAATTTTATTATCTGATTTAGTAAAATCATCTATTGTGATTCCACTTGCAGAAAACTTATATCGATGAGGAGTTTTATTTTTAATGGTAGATAGGTTACTAAAAATCTTTTTGCAGTTAGTAAGTACTTCATCGTAATTTACTAGAATATCTAAAACCTGATTATCAAAGTAAGATTTAATTATGTTATTAGATATAGTATTTTTTAAATTAAGCATGTAGTCTATTCTTTTCAAATACCTTTTTATATATTTAGTATATTCCCTTTTAAAATTATATTTCTCAGGATGTAATTCTATGGTACATCTATGGAATTTATTTAGTAATAATATTGAATTTTTAAAAAAATCTATGTTATAAACGAAATCAGTATCTTCTCTAAAATATGATGTAAGAAAATATGAAGTATCTCTAGCCTTAATATACTTGTTCCCGTTATTAGTTTTAATGATTTTACCTATTTTTCTAAAACCATTGTTATATAAATCTTCGTAAAATTGTAGAAAGTCTTTTAACTGTGTTTTTTTGCTTCTATATGTATGAAGCATAAACATTTCGCTTTTGCAGTCAACTATATAGTCATTACCTTTAAAGCTTATACTATATCCTTCTATATTATAATTAGACAATATTTTTGAATAATCCTCCACTAATAGTACCTCCTATTGCTTCCCTTATTTAAGTATATTCTATTAGTTTGAAGATAATAACAAAGAGTTCTTTCTAAAAACTTAGAAAGAACTCTTTTAAGACTTACTCTAAAACTTTTGAACTTAATCCAATTTTTCTTTTCTCTTTATCAACATTGATTATTTTTGCTTTTACTACATCTCCAACTTTAAGTACTTCTGATGGGTGATTTATTTTCTTTCTAGATATTTGAGAGATGTGTAATAATCCATCTACCCCTTTTTCTAATTCTACAAAAGCACCAAAATCGGATAGTCTCACTACTTTACCTATTACGATGGTATCTTCTGGATATTTTTCTTCTATATTAGTCCATGGATCTTCAATTAAATCTTTTATGCTTAAAGTTAACTTATTTTCGTCTCTATTTGATGCAACTATTTTTGCTTCTATCTCTTGACCTATTTTTAAAACCTCTGAAGCTTTTGATATTTTTCCATAGCTCATTAATGAAAGTGGTATAAGTCCATCTACACCATGTACATTAACAAAAGCACCAAAGTCTGCAAATCTTAAAACCTTAACTTTAACAACATCACCATCATTAATAGCGCTCCAAGCTGCATCCTCAACTACCTTCTTTTCAGCTTCTTCGATAACTCTACTAGAAGCTATTACATTTCCCTCTTCAATATTAAGAATTTTAACTTTTAAAGTTTTATTTAAATATGCTTCTAAATTCTTAACAAAAGCAACTGATATTTGTGATTGAGGTATAAATATTCTTATTCCTTTATAGTATGAAACTAATCCACCTTTTGCAGAATTCGATACTGTTATATCAAGAGTAGCTTCATCTTCTTTAGCTTTTGCTAATTCTTCTAATGCTATTTCTCTTTGAAGCTCCTTACTAGATAGTAATACATAACCTTCAAAATTATAACTTAACACCTTAGCTTTTATGCTTTGACCAACAACTACCAATTCACTAAAGTTATCAACCTTGTCAAAAGAAAATTCTGATTTAGGGATTTTTCCATCTAATTTATAACCAGGAATTGCTACATAAGCAGCGTCGTGATCTACTTTTAAAACCTCTACCTCAATAACCTCACCTATAGTAAGTTTTCTATCCATAGAATTCATTAGATCTAATTGATTTTCTTGTACTAAATTTTCATTCTCCATAATTTCAACTACCTCCTTAATTACCCAATCAGGAGTTGAGGCTCCTGCAGTAATTCCTATTAAATTTATACTTTTATTATTTATTAATTCAAATGGAATATCTGAAGCGTTCTCAATATGATAGGTCTTGGAACAGTTAGATTTACATATTTCAAATAATTTTGTGGTATTTGAACTATTTTTACCTCCAATAACTATCATCACTTGAACTTCTTTTGATATTTCCATTGCACTTTTTTGTCTAACTTCTGTAGCAGAACATATAGTATTGAAAGCTAAAACATCTTTAGAATGTTCTGAAACATAGGATAGTGTTTTTTCCCAAGTTTCTTGTTTTTCTGTGGTTTGAGATAATAAACACACTTTATCGGGTATAGGTTCTACGATATTACCATCTTTAGTAACTAAGGCATTATCATCAGCCCATCCATTTATTCCTATAACTTCAGGATGATTTTTGTCACCCATTATAATGACCTTATAACCCTCTTTATTATATTTATCAGCTTTTTTTTGTATGTTAGTTACGTAAGGACAGGTGGCATTAACAGTAGTAACTCCATGAGTTTCGAGTTCTTCAATTACTTTTTTAGAAACTCCGTGAGATCTTATTAATACAACATCGTCGGAAGTTAAATTTTTAATATCATCCATACTAATTGCATAGATATTATTATCTTCTAACATCGATACCACGTCATTATTATGTATTAAAGGTCCTAGGGTATAAATTTTTTTGTTATATTTTTCTTTGTTTTTAATAGCTTCGTCAACAGCTCTTTTAACTCCAAAGCAGAATCCTGCATTTTGAGCTAGTAATATTCTTCTCATTTTATCACCTTTATATTTATTTTACACTACCATTAATATAATTAGAAATTTTATTAACAACGCCATCTATATCTAATCCAGTAGTGTCAATTTCTATAGCATCATGGGCTTTAATTAGAGGATCAACTTCTCTATTAGAATCTATGTAATCTCTTTTTATTATATCACTTAAAATATCATCATACTTAACATCTAAACCATTATTTTTTAATTCCTCATAACGTCTATTAGCTCTTTCTTCAGGAGAAGCGGTTAAAAAGAATTTGAATTTTGCATCTTTTAAAACCACAGTGCCTATGTCTCTACCATCCATTATAACGTTGTACTGTTTACCCATTTCTCTTTGAAGTTTAACTAGATTTTTTCTAACTTCAGGAATCTGAGCATAATTTGAAACATTATTACTTATAACAGGTGTAGTTAATAGTGATTGAATATTTTCACCGTTTAGTATTAAATTATCGTTTTCAAAATGCATTTCCATACTTTCCATTAAGGACATGAGTTTAGATATGTTATCAACAGATATATCTTGATTCATAGCTACAAGGGTTACAGCTCTATACATTGCTCCAGTATTTATATACATTAAATTATATCTTTTAGCTATGATTTTGGCTATGGTACTTTTTCCTGCTCCTGCTGGACCATCAATTGCAACTGAAATATTCAAAGTAATTCTCCTTTTCAATATTAGTATTCTAAGATATTATATCATAATAATGACAAAAATAAATTAATTTATTCTATATGGAATTTCCAGCTAAATAGCCTGTTGATAATGCAATTTGAACGTTATAACCTCCAGTAAAAGCATCTACGTCTACAATTTCTCCAGCAAAGGATAGGTTTTGAATTAATTTAGATTTCATTGTAGAGGGGTCTATTTCTTTAGTATCAACTCCACCAGCAGTAACTATAGCTTCTTCAATAGGTCTTAGTCCTTTTACCTTCATTTTTAAATTCTGTAGTAAAGAAACTAAGGTTTTTCTTTCCTCTTTAGTTATAGAATTAACCTTTTTATCTTCATCGATTTTGGATAACTTTATGATTACTGGAATTAACTTTTTAGGTAATAAGTCATCTAGAGAATTTTTAAAATCTTTATTAAGATATTTTTGAAAATCTTTTTGTATTCTCTTATCTAGCTCTACTTCTGTTAAAGCTGGTTTAAGATTAATTGAGACCTCCATAGATTTTGACATATCTACATAACGAGATGCACTTAAAACTAATGGTCCAGATATTCCAAAGTGGGTAAATAGCATTTCGCCTTGATCCTTAAATACAGCTTTATTATCTTTTAGAACTTTTAATTCTACATTTTTTAAACTTAATCCCATTAATTCTTTAACCCAAGCATCTATGGTTTCAATAGGAACAAGGGAAGGTTTGGGTTCTATAATGTTGTGCCCTAATTTTCTAGATAAAGAAAGACCTTTTCCAGTTGAACCTGTTAAAGGATAAGAAAGTCCACCAGTACAGAAAATGAAATGATCTCCGCATATTTTTTGATTATTATCTAAAATAATAGAATCAATCCTGTTGTTAGAAAAGTTTATATCCCTAACCTTACTAGATAATAAAATATTAACATTTGCTTCTCTTAGAGCCGACTCTAATCCTTTAATAATATCAGAACTTTTATCTGATAGTGGAAACACCCTATCCCCTCTCTCAGCTTTTAGTTTGATACTTTTGCTTTCAAAGAAATTAATGACATCTTCATTTGTATAACCATATAAAGCACTATAAAGAAAGTATGGATTTCCAGGTATATAATTAAAAAATTCTGAAATATCCTTTTTATTTGTAACATTACACCTTCCTTTACCTGTTATAAAAAGCTTTTTGCCTAATCTATCGTTTCCTTCAACTAATGTAACCTTGTGATGCTTTCCTGCTGAAATAGCTGCCATCATACCAGCTGGACCAGCACCGATTACTACTATATTTTTCAAAATAATCACCTCTATAAATAAAATCATGTTAATAATAAATGTTAAAATGTTATATTGTCAATAAATAATAAAATCAGCTTCACATAAATAAAGCTGATTTAAGTGCTACTCTTCTAAAATCTTTCCTCTATTGTAGGAATACACATTGTAGTCTTTCCATATTTCTTCTAAATCGTTAAAAGTATTTGTGATTTTATCTTTTTCTCTCATACCTACGGCTATAATAAGTGCATTTATAACAGATAAAGGCGCTACTAATGAATCTACGAAACTAGCCATATTACTTTGAGAAATTAAAGTTAAATCTGATTGTGTAGCCAAAGGAGATAACAGTGAGTCTGTAATAGCTACAACTTTAGCTTTTCTTGAGTGGGCAAAAGATAAAGCGTCTATAGTTTTAGCTGCATATCTTGGGAATCCAATTCCTATCACTAAATCACCCTCACCAACATTAATCATCTGTTCAAATATATCTGAAATTCCATAACCTACAACTTTAACATTGTCTAAAATTACATTTAAGTAGAATCCTAAAAATTCAGCTAAGGCAGTGGAACTTCTTAAACCTATTATGTAAATTCTTTTTGCCATAAAAATAGATCTAACAACATCTTCAAAGGTTTTGTGATTTATTTTTTCTAAGGTAGCTCTTATGTTTTCTATATCTGCCTTTAGAACACCTTTTAAAGCGTTTTCTTCAGAAATATAGTCATTTGATAACTCTAATCTTTGAACAGTAGTTAATTTATTTTTAATTAATTCTTGTAATTCTTTTTGAAGTTTTGGATATCCTGAAAATCCAAGTTCATTTGCAAATCTAACCACAGTAGATTCAGAAACTCCAACAGAAGTTCCAAGTCTTGCAGCTGTCATAAAGGCTGCTTTATCATAATATTTTAGAATATATTCAGCAATTAACTTTTGTCCTTTGCTCATTCTAGAAAATTTTATTTGAATGATTCTCATCAAATCTTGATTTTCTTCATTAGGTTTTTGAAAATAATCCATATTGTTTTACTCCCATCATTTTTGCAATTATTAATTAATATAAATTCATTTTATCATTTATTTACAATTCCTACAACAAAGAAATAGCAATTTTATTTCTTTTCTATAATTAACAATAACGGTGGGTTATTATCTCTATTAACATACTCTAATTTCATAATACCATATTTATTTTTAGGTAGGGTTTCTAAATAATTTAAAATGCAAGTTTTTTCTAGAAACCCTTCATAATGTCCATAATAAACGGCAATTGTCATTATTCCACCTGATTTTAGTAAATTAAGTCCTTGTTTAATTGAGTTTAAAGTTGTCTCAGAAACTGTAGTTATGTTTTTATCTCCTCCAGGCAAGTAACCTAAATTATAAATAATACAGTCAACTTTTTCATTAACATAAAAATCTAATTTATCGTGAGAATCTAATATTAACTCTACATTATCATATCCTTTAGCTTTGTAGTTCTCTATAGCAATTTCTTGTATATCAAAAGCTACTACTCTCTTAAAAACATTTTTCAAAAAATCACAATCATGACCATTTCCCAAAGTACAGTCAATAGCTATTTCTTTATTCTGAGTGTATTTAAATATAATATCATGAGATATAGAACTTATGTCTTTAACTAAATTAAACATACTTCCTCCTATTTCTTAGAGCGTTTTTATATAGTCTACTTCTTGAGTAGATAACTCTCTCCATTTACCTACTTCAAGTTTATCAAGTTTTATGTTTCCAATTGAGATCCTTTTTAATTCTATAACATCATGATTAAAAGCTAAACACATCTTTCTAATCTGTCTATTTTTACCTTCCATTATGCTTATCTTTACTTTGCTATACTTATTATCAGAAGCTAAAACAGAAATTTTACAAGGTGCGGTTATATAACCGCCTATATCGACGCCAGATTTAAATTTTTCTAATTCTGAATTAGTAAAAGAGCCTACAACTTTTGCTATATAAGTTTTATAGAGATTTTTTCTTGGATGTATGATGTTATTATATAAGTCACCATCATTTGTTAATAAAAGCAACCCTGATGAATCGTAATCCAGTCTTCCTATTGGATAAATTCTCTCTTCTACATTTATTAAATCTATAACAGTTTTTCTATTTTTTTCATCTTTTACAGAAGTTATTACTCCAGTTGGTTTATTTAACATTATATATCTTTTAATTTCCTCAAGTTTAATTAAGTTACCGTTATAATAAACCTTATCTCTATTTATATCTATTTTTGTACCTAATTCAAGTATCGTTACTCCATTTACGTTCACCTTGCCGGCTAAAATAAATTCTTCACATTTTCGTCTTGATGCAACGCCGCACCTAGCCATATATTTTTGTAATCTTTCTTCCATAATCATCACCTAACTTTATATTCTCTTAATAAATTATATTAAGTAAAAATAAATAAAGCAAATTTATTACCAAATGGAATTTCCAGGGAAATTATTCTTGAAGAGATATATGACTTTTTGATATACTATGGAGTAAATAAAAATTATAGGTGGTAAAGCTATGGATAAATTATTGTTTGGAATATCTGGAATACCTTTAGGTAATGGAGAAAAGTTTAATTATGCAAGTGGAATAGAATATCTTAGTAGTATTGGATTAGATGCAATGGAATTTCCCTTTGTAAGATCTGTTAATGTTACCAATAAAAATAGAGAGAACATAATTAAAATGAAAGAAAAATATAATTTCTATCTGTCTGCCCATGGTTCCTACTACGTTAATTTAAATGCAGATGAAGAGGAAAAAATAGATAAGTCTAAGGAGAGAATAATAAAAGGTGCAGAAGCTTTAGCTTCAGTTGGAGGTAGGAGCTTAGTTTTTCATGCTGGTTATTATCTTAAGTCTACTAAAGAGACCACTTTAGATAAAATAAAAAATGAACTTAAAACTCTACCTAAAGATTTAGTTACATATAGGTTAGAGACTACAGGAAAGGCATCACAGTTTGGAGACATAAAAGAACTTGTAGACATAGCAAAAGCTGTTTCTAGCTGTAACATATGTATTGATTTTTCACATATTCATGCTAGAGGTGTCGGCTTATTAAAGGAATATAAAGATTTTGCAGAAATTCTTGAATATATAAGTGAGGAATTAGGAAAAAATGCTTTAGAGGATTTACATATTCATTTATCAGGAATAAATTATACCGACAAGGGAGAAAGAAATCATCTTCCATTAGCTGAAAGCGACTTTAATATTAAAGCTTGCCTAAAAGCATTTGTTAACTATAATGTAAAAGGCTGCATAATATGTGAAAGTCCTATATTAGAAAAAGATGCTTTATATATGAAGGATTTATATAATTCATTGTAATATTAAAAACTCCCTGCATTAAAGCAAGGAGTTTTTAGTATTAAAAGTTGAAAAAACGACCTCTTCCAAGCACTAATAACCAAATAAGCATTGGATTATTAAAGAAACAATTGGTACCAAAAATTGAGTTATAAGGGTAACCGCATCCAAATCCTTGTGAACATCCTGAGTTATAAGCACATGGTGGATTACATATACCCTGATTTCTTGTGGTACAACAGTCTCTAGTGGTGGTAGAACAACAGCCACATCTTCTTCTTGACATGTTAATCACTCCAATCTCTTTTGTATAATATATGTTATTCACTTATACCATAAAATGTTAATAAGAATAAAACTTTGTCTACTTAGTGAAGAATAAGAGTAAATTTGCCACAGTATCTTTTTGGAGTATAATATAATCTAGAGGTGATAATTTATGCAGCGAAATAGACTTGTAGCTCCTAGAAATGTAGTTAATACAAAACAATTATATATTTTTTATATATTAAAAAAACTATCTAAAGGAGAAGAGGTTTTTGGTAACAAGATTTTAGAGGATTTTAGAAACAAATTTGAAAATGCATCACTCCCCTATCCTGTTTCTTCATCAACTGTATATGATACCCTTTATGATTTAGAAGAACGTGGGTATGTTAATTCGAAGTGGCTTGGCGATGAGTTTTTAAACAAAAGAAGTAAAAAAATATACACTATCACTGATTCAGGTATTGATTATTATAAAAACAACATAAGTGATTATGTTGATAATTTAAAGAAGACCAAAGGTATATTAGACATAATGATAGGTATGCTTTTATAAATATTTAAACAAGTTTTTTAAATTTTCATATAAAAATATGGAATTTTGGTGTAGAATAAAATTATTTAAAAAACTAACAAATCCTAAAGGGGGTAATTTATATGAAAAAAGTTGATATTGATTGGAGTAACTTGGGGTTCTCATATTTAAAAACAGATTTTCGTTTTATTTCTAACTGGAAAGATGGGAAATGGGATGAGGGTAATCTTGTAGAAGATAATATGCTAAAAGTAAGCGAAGCTTCTACAGCGCTTCATTATGGACAGCAATGTTTTGAAGGATTAAAAGCCTATAGAACTAAAGATGGCGAAATTCAGTTGTTTAGACCAGATCAAAACGCTTTAAGATTGAATAGAAGCTGTAGAAGGCTATTAATTCCTGAAGTACCTGTAGAAACTTTTATAGACGCGTGTATGCAGGTTGTTAAAGCTAATGAGGCATACGTTCCTCCTTATGGAACTGGAGCAACTTTGTATTTGAGACCTTTTGTAATAGGTGTTGGAGACAATATAGGAGTTAAAGCAGCTCCAGAATACATATTCTGTGTATTTTGTTTACCTGTTGGTCCATATTTTAAAGGTGGTATGACACCAGTTAATTTTATGGTATCGGATTATGATAGAGCTGCTCCTTATGGAACTGGTGGTGCAAAAGTTGGTGGTAACTATGCGTCAAGCCTATATCCACATGAAGTTGCAGCAAAAAAAGGTTATGCAGATTGTATATATTTAGATCCTGCAACTCATACAAAAATTGAAGAAGTTGGATCGGCAAACTTTTTTGGAATAACTAAAGATGATAAATTTGTTACTCCAGTTTCACCGTCTATTCTGCCAAGTATAACTAAATATTCATTATTACATGTAGCTAAAGAATATTTAGGGCTTGAAACTGAGGAAAGAGACGTATTAATAGATAATTTGGATGAGTTTAAAGAAGCTGGTGCATGTGGAACAGCTGCTGTAATTACTCCTATTGGGGGAATAGATTATAATGATAAACTTCATGTTTTTTATAGTGAAACTGAAGTGGGACCTGTTACTAAAAAGTTATATGAGACTTTATGCGGTATACAGGTAGGTGATATAGATGCACCAGAAGGATGGATATATAAAGTTAAATAGATAACTTTAAGATTGTCACAAAATTAATTGAGATTTTAATTGAATTTGTGACAATTATTTTTATTATGTTATATTTAAGTAATGTGTGCTATAATAAGTTCTCGAGAAGATGAAAATTATTTATTTGAGGTGCATAATGATTATTATTGTAAGTTTTTTAGTTGCATTTTTGTGTGGTTCTATACCAACAGGATATCTTATTATTAAAAGAATTTATGGGATAGATATAAGGACAAAAGGCAGTGGAAATATAGGTTCAACAAATGTAAAAAGAATTGCAGGAACTAAGATATCACTAATAACTCAAGTTATAGATATATTAAAAGGACTTCTTCCAGTTCTAATTAGTATTTTAATATGGACAAAATTTAATTTATCTATAAATAAAGAAGTATATATTTCAGTGGTAGCTTTAGCAAGTATATTAGGTCACGATTTTACTCCCTTTCTTTCATTTAATGGAGGAAAAGGTGTAAATACTACACTTGGTGCATTTGTATTAATAGCCCCTATTCCAGTAATTACAGGAGCTATATTTCATATAGTTTTAAAGAAAGTTACAGATATAGTAGCTATTAGATCTATAATATTAGGAGTAATAATTCCACTAACTTGTGTTATAATGAGATTACCTTTACCAATAATAGTCACAACTACTATTTCAGGAATCATATTAATTTATAGGCATAAGGGCAATATAAAACAGTTATTTAGTAAGGAAAATATATAAGCAGCACAATTGTGCTGCTTTTTAATTTACAAACCTAATAATTTTCTCCATGTATTTGGACCAACTATTCCATCAGTAGATAATCCATTAGATCTTTGGAAACTTATAACTGACTGTCTAGTTTGAGGACCAAATATACCATCTGCTGCAATTCCTAAATTCTGTTGTATCCACTTAGTTATATTACCTCGAGCCCCTTGACTAACCATAGGAGCAGCTGCTAACGTTTTAGGGCCAGCAATTCCATCAACTACTAATCCAGAATTAAACTGTGTATTTATTTCTTGCTGAAGGGTTCTTATATTGCTATTACCGCCATTTGGTGTACTAGGAGGAGTAACCGGTATTGATGGTTCAGGAGAGGTGTTTGAATTTGTTCCAGTTAGTCCTTTTACTATGGCTCTAGCTATGCTATCAGCATTGTATCTGTCAGCATCAGCTCTATTATCAACGAAACAGCATTCAACTAATATAGCAGGAGCTACCGTATTTCTTAAAACATAGAGATTTTGGCTTGTTTTTACTCCTCTATTTGGATAATTTAGTTCTGCTAGACTATTCACAACATTTCTTGCATATTGTTCTGCAGTACTTCCGGTTCTGTAAATCCATACTTCAGAACCAGTTCCTCCACCTGCATTTAGATGAATCTCAACATATAAATCAACATTTTCTGAATTTGCTTTATTAACTCTATAAGATAGGCTTTGCCCAACTGAGCTAGCATTATCAATTCTACAAAATACAACAGTATGACCTTGTGCTAAGAGATAGTTTTGAACTAATTCTCCGATTTGTCTAGTACATATGCTTTCGATTAGATATCCGACAGCACCATAATCAGCTCCTGACAAAGTATGCCCGACAGCTATTGCATATTTCATTTATGCATACCCCCTTTTAAAATAGTACTTAATACATTCTATTATTAAGTACTATTTTTGGAGACTGTTTTCGACAACATAAAAGTTTAATTTAGACTAATTTCTGATTAAATACGTTATCTAGGCTAACCTTCTTAACTCTATTTTCTATTTCTTTAATATCTATAGAATATAGATTAAGGTCTTTCATTCTCTTAAAGTAATCTGATCCAGCAAAAGTATATCTCGATTTTCTACCTTCTCTTGTTTGAGATCTTTCATTTGCAAAGGATATAATATCACCTATGGATAATGAGGAAGGAAGAGTCAATAAAGGTATACCTATACAAAATCTTACTGCATTATGTCCAGCTAAGCTTCCAGTTGAAATAGCCTCAGTATGTCCAACAAATAAACCTGACTTTTCACCTGCACAGAATAAATTGTCAACTCCTATTACTTTCATATCATTTGTTCTAGGAGCAACGGATAGATATCTAATAGAATTACCTTGAGATCCAGCTAAAGGATCTACATATCTTGCTTTTTCTAATCCAGGTATTTTTCTTAATTTATCAAGTGGATAATATGAGGTCATTAGCTTCGCGTGTCCTGTGTCTAACATTACAAGATTTTCAGCAAACTCTTTAAGTGCATATTGTTGACAAACTTTAGCTTCAAGCTTATCATAATTTACATCTTCTGACGGAACATGAAGGACTGCTACTCCTGTTGTTTCTAGCTGATTCTTTAACTCTTCTGATAAGCTGTCTTTAGCAACTTCACAGGAACCAGAAAAAGCTCCAAGCTTATCATCATTTCTTTCACCAGAAAAATCTTTAACTCCAGCTCTTTCACTAATTGATATTCTAGGTCCGTAAGATGGACACCTTAAGATACACATTGCACAGCCATTTCCGTATCTTTGACAGTTTCCCATTGGACCAGTAGAACCAGTGGTTTCAACAATTACGTCACCTTCTATATAATCTCCATTAGATAGACGAACTCCTTTAATTATTTTTTCATTTTGTTCTATATCAGTAACCCTAGTAATTAGGTGAAGTTTAATATCCATATCAGTTAATAATTTTCTAACATCGGGTTCAATGGATGTAACATCATAAAGAGAGGCATGTTCATGGCCAGGAAATTTTATATTTTTATGATTTGAATTTTTATCGCATAAATGTATAAGCTCAGGAGCACCTAATGCTATAAGTTCCTCAGCAGCAGTAAACCTACCATTGTTTCGCATTATTCCACCTATATTTCCTAATCCTAATAACAAATCTGTCTTTTCAAAAACATGAACCTCTGCTCCAGCCTTTTTAGCTGTAATAGCAGCTGCACAGCCAGCCCATCCACCGCCAATAACGAGAACTTTCATATAAATCTCCTTCCTTCAAAAATATTTCTTGGATCAGATTGTACTTTGCATAGTCTTTTAACTACGTGACCTGCAAAACGAGCGGTACAACTTCCACAAACCCCTTCACCACAACACATCTTGGAATTATTGCAACAAGATAAACTAACATCATCTGCTTTTATATTATCTAAGAAATTCATAACATTGAAAGTGAGTATATCCGCTCCACCACAATGTATTAGATTAACATTATCTTTTTCTATAGAATCTCTTATAATAGTTTTACATTTGTCAGTAAGTTTTCCTGTTTCCAAAAGATTAGCTTCCGTATAGGTTAGATTCAAAGACGATAATAAATCATCTACATATACTTCTTTATAAGGAGCTCTATCAATTATAATATTTAAGTTATTATTTTGTTTTTGAAGTGCTTTTATAACAGGTATCATAGGAGCTACACCTATACCCCTGGCAAGTATTAAACAATTAGAATTTACAGTGTTTTTTATATTTTTTAATCCAAATACACCATTCCAATAGGGGCCTCTAATAACTAATGGATCATTTGCTTTAGCATTTAATAATCTCTTAGTTTTAATTCCTCTTACTTCAATTAATATAGAGGCAGTATTATCATCTATATTGCAGTCCATTATAGATACAGGAACATCAAAATAGAAATTTTCATCAGTTCTTAGGAATATATAACTACCTGGATTCATTAAATCTAAAGATAAATCCTCAGGTAAAGAAAATTTTATATATAATAAGTCTTTTTCGTAAAGTTCGGTCTCTAATATATTACAAGTATAAGTTTTTCTTCCTTCTTTTGCTTTTTCTCCGTTAGCTATCCATCCTTGATATATACATACTCCTTTCCAATTTAAACAATCACAAAAGCATTCACCATGAAGTTGTGAACATAAGATACATTCCCCAGCTTCAGCTAAATGACAAGGACAAAATTTTGTGCCTGAATCTATACAATCTATTTTTTCACCTTTCATTTTTCCTCCATAGAGAGTACTCTATTAATAATTTATTTAAATAAAAAGATATTGTTACAAAAATTTCAATACAGCTTAAATGAGATAGTTGACATAAAATAAATAACTACCACCTAGTTTAGGTGGTAGTTATTTATTTTACAATATTAATTTCATAAGAAGATAGCTTCTCCTTTATATCTAAAAGCTGAGCATCTACTAAGCTAGCTTCATCTATATGATTTAGTATAGTATCAGTAGTTATTTTGAGAATATCGTAAATATCATTAATTTCAAGATGCATATCTTCTATCTTTGTTATTTGAGAATTAAGAGTTTTAATAACCTCTTTTACTCTTTCATCTACTAAATATATATGTGATAAACTTTCATCAACCTTATTTACAGCAATATTAGAGGCTTTTACACCTTCTTGAATTACTGAACTGGATTTATAGGAGTTGTTTAACACCGTTTTAGTATCACTTTTTATACTTTCAATTAAAAGGGATATATCAGTAGTACTTTTTTTAGTCATTTCTGATAATTTTCTTATTTCAACTGCAACAACAGAAAATCCTTTTCCATGTTCACCTGCTCTAGCTGCTTCTATAGCTGCATTAAGAGCCAAAAGATTAGTTTGAGTAGCTATGTTAGTTATTAAACTAACTATTTCATTAACCTTATTGAATCTAGACACTAGTTGATTTATGCTGCCCATACTGTTTTGATTTTCTAATTGAAGAGTTTTTATTATGCTTGACATCTCTTCAATGGCAATTTTTCCTTCTTTAGATTTAATCACTGAAGCATTAGTTGTGATATCTAAATTCTTACTTTCAGAATGAAGATTTTGAGTTGATATATTTGTTTTATCGCCTAAACCAGATAAGTTACTCATATGTAATTTTATCTTGTCTGCAAGTTTGGATAATGAGTTATGTTGGTTATTTACAACATGATGTTGACTTACAGTTTTCTCTAATAAAGCTTTTATAGATTTTATAAAAGCAACTATATCACTATCTTTTTTTTCTGTGACTTTAGTTGTTTCTTTGAGTTCTTCCTTAGAAACAGATTTCTTTTTGGGTTTAATAAAATTTATAAGCATACTACTTCCTCCATATTTCTATAAGAAATAGTATAATGCTTTAAAAAGTTTATAAATATGATTCATATCACATTAATAAAATAATTATACAAAATTAGGATGTATTTTATTGGTACCTTCTTTATAATGATTTAATTTGTGGGTAGCAGGACCTTCTAATATTTCTCCATTATATGAGAATCTTGATCCGTGACACGGACAATCCCAAGATTTTTCTGCGTCGTTCCATTTTAATTCGCATCCTAAATGCGTACAAGTTACATCAACTAGATGAAGCACCTCATTTTCATCTTTGTATGCACCGTATTTATTACCATCTATATCAACAACCTTGCCTTCCCCTATTTTTAAAGTAACCTTAGTTTCTCCATTTTTTAATTTTCCCATAACTAATTCTTTAGCAACATCAAAGTTTTCTGTAACGATGTTTTTATAAGCACGTAAAGTTAGTGATCTAGATGGATTATACACTTCTTCCCAAGGATTGTTTTCTGATAGAATTTTATCTACAAGTATTCTAGCGGCAGCTGTTCCATTTGTCATACCCCACTTACCAAAACCTGTAGCCACGAATATGTTTTTATCTGATAAAGATAGATTACCAACATAAGGCATTTTATCCAGAGTAATATAATCTTGGGCTGACCAATTATATAAAAAATCTTCAACTTTAAAGGTATCTTGAGCAAATTTCTGTAAATTAGAATAATGAGTGCTGAAGTTTTCTCCATGAGCGACTTTATGTCCATCTCCGCCTATTAGTATTAGTTGTTTTCCTTTGTTATTTTGGTATCTTAAAGAACGTGTTGGTTTTTCGGCGCTTATAAACATGGCATTAGGAAAAGCTTCTTTTATATTAGCGGCTATAATATAAGATCTTTCAGGTCTAAGCCTTGCTAAATACAAACCTAACCCATCATAACATGGAAAATGTGAGGATAATATAACTTTAGACGCAGTTACTTTTTTTCCTTCACGAGTAGTTATTACGATAGAGTTCCCTTTTTCTATGTCTAAAACACTTGTATTTTCAAAAATACAATTACATTCCTTTGATAGATAGTTAGCTAACGCTAGAAGATATTTTCTAGGATGGAATTGGGCTTGGTTTTCAAATACTAGAGCATTTTTAATAGGAATATTTATAGGAAGGGAATTAGTTACTTTAGCCTCTATTCCAATACTAGAGGCAATCTCTGCTTCATTTTCTATTTTCTTAATATATGAATCATCATTTGTGTATACATATGCTGGTAATCTTTCAAAATCACATTCAATTTTATGAAGATTTATTGTATCTTCAATAAAGTTTATAGAAGATTGGTTTGCGTCTGCGTATTGTTTTGCGTGTTCTATGCCGGAGGAATTTTTAATAGTTTCATATATAAGATTGTGTTGAGAAGTAACTTTTGCGCTAGTGAAGGCACTAGTTCCTTGAACAATTTGACTGGCTTCAAGTATAGCAAAGTTAACTCCTTTATTTTTTAATAGATATCCTGCAGTTATTCCAACTATTCCACCACCAATAATAGCGACATCAACATTTATATCTTCTTGAAGTGATAGATAATTAGTAGTATCAGTAGAATCTATCCAATAAGATTTTAGGTATTCATGAGCATTTGGCAATTCAGTATGTTTCATAGTACTACTCCTTTCATAATTATAGTTATTATTTGATTGTCTTGCCAAATTATTCACTAACCTTTTCATAACTCTGTCTTTAAAGAATATTCCCCAGATTCTAAGAGATTTAGAGTAACATCAGAACTTAGCCTATGTTCCATAACTCTATTTACATTTTTACTGTCAGTTCTTTTGTAGAATTCCAGTGCTTGCTTATAGGTACTTCCGCCTTTTAATTTTCGTTTAATTAATCTATCCTTTAATATATCACCATCTGCCTCAATGAAGATACTATAATCACATAATTCTTTTAGTTTGTCCCATTTATTTTCTGCTAGTAAAAGCCAGTTACCTTCGATAATAACTATATCTGAAGTTACTTCAATAGCATCAGATATTGGATCATGTAAAGTTCTATCATATATAGGCCATTTTAAATTTTTATTTTTAAGAGTATTAATAGTCTTATATAAACTCTCAAAATCAAAAGTTTCAGGCATACCTTTTATATCATGTAGAATATATTCTTTGCTGTTAATTGTAGCTTTATGATTTTTCAAATAGCTATTAGTATAATGAAATCCATCTAAAGATAGAGCTTGCACACAAAAAAAATCTGTTAGCTTTTTACTCAACTGCTCTAAAAACAAAGCCAATGTAGATTTACCTGTAGCTGGTGGTGCAGCTAGAAACACAATAATACGATTATTACGTTGTCTCCGTATGGATATTAATTTATTCAATAAAGGAATAAATATTTTCTTTATTTCACTTTCTGAATAAGTAATATTATACTTAAAGCCATTAACTTCTAATTCTAAATTCAAAATACCTACCTCGTTTATCAAATATTTTAATTTTGTACTAGATTAAAGTGATCTTTCAATTTCGAGGAATATATATAGATAACTATATAACTATATATAGTGTTCATACGGGTTTGAGACCCCTGATCATATTTTATTCAAAAAGCTATGCAATAAACTATTTGCATAGCTTTAGAATTTTTATAAAAATTTTTTTAACTCATCAATATTTTTTTGTTCAAATTGTAGTAACTTGTTAGCTAAACCTAATATTGTTTGATCTTGACTCTTATACTCTTTAATTTTTTTAGTTATATCAATTATGCCCATAGTACTACCTTGGATTAACATCTCTGCCATATGTGAAGGAGTTTTGTTTATTAAGGTATTAAAGTTTATAGATATATAAGTAGAAACTTTAGTTAATGTACCTATGCTCTTTGATTCTTTGTTATTAGATTTTAATTTTTCATCTGCTTCATTAAAGATACTATTATATTCATTTAATTGAGACTGTAGGTTGTTTTTAAAATTTTCATCTGTAGTCATCTTTATTAGCTGAGTTAATGTATCTTTTCCCATTTCAGAATTTTGATAGATATAATTTAATAATTCTATATTTCCATCCATATAAAATCACCTCCAAAAATAATTTTAACTAAATTAGTTAAATTTATTCTCACAGAAAATAATTAAAAGACCACTTTCAGCAAAAAAATGGTCTCTTATTGATTAATCTATTTGTGGATTTTCAAAGTTAGCAAAAAGAAAATTTTTAAATGTATCATGCTCAGTTGGATCTTTAAAAAATCTTTCGGGAATTAATATGCTTTGAGATCTACTAACATAAAATATGTATAAATTATTGTATCTTACAGAATCAGTTACATCCTTCCAATAATACTGACGGCCGCCTGACTCTGATTGAACATGTATTCCATTCTTATTTATAGTGTATATGTAATTGAATTTATTTGAAGAATTCTTTTTAAAACTTCTTTTTGTTTTAATGCTTGTAGCTATATATATTGCTATATAAACGAATACAGAACCCAATAAAGAAGCTATAACAACAAACGTAACGCCATATCTCTTATAAAATAAAATACCATACATAACTAGAAATGATATAAATACAATAGCTACCATCCTTTTGAAAATATTACGCATATAAATTTTATTAAGATCACTGTAATCCGTTAGAGATAAGGTTCCTTTAATTTTGATATCTTTTTTTGAATCCAATTTAACTACTCTCCTTGTAAAATTATTATTGCTAAATACAAGTAGATTTTATCATAGATACTAAATTAAATAAACAAAAGTATTTAGTACATATAAACTAAATACTTTTGTAAAGGCTTTAAATATAAACAAATATTGCTTCTATAAGGGCTTGTATAGAAGTCTCCCCTGCTTCTATAGGTGTAGAACTTGATGTTTTTAATGCTAATGATGGTGAGAATTCGTTACTTATATGAGTCTTTTCGACTATTTTTAGTGGTAATATATTAACTTTTGCTTTTAGTTTACTAGACATTATAATAGCTTTATTTTGAGCATCTTCAATAGCTAGTTTCAAAGCTTGATTGTAGTATTTTGTTGTATCAGAAATAACAAAATTAATTTTATCTATAAAATTAGCCCCTTTATCTACAGAAACATCTATAACCTCACCTACAGAATCTATGTCTGTAACTGAAATTTTTAAATAGTTACTTACTTCGTAGCCTCTAAAGATTTCTTTTCCATCTACATAGTCGTTTTTTATTCTTACAGTGTAATTTGTAGTTTGTATATCACTAGATTTAATTCCCATGTTAGTTAGTGATGAAATTATTCCGTTGACTATTCGAGTATTTTCATTTTGAGATTCTTTTAACTTTACGTTCTCTGTTATAACGCCTATAACTACCTGAGCTATATCAGGCTTTACATTTACAATGCCCTCACCCATTACTTTTAATATATTGCCAGGCTTTTTTAAATCAAAATTATCTATAGGATATCTATAATTATACATGCTCACCATTCCTTTTTATAAATAACTATTAAATAATATGCTATTTCTTTGTAAAAATACGAGATTTTAAAAAATAAAGGTAGTCCGAAGACTACCTAAAAATAGTATTAAACAATTATATTGATAAATGGGAATCTTTTGTGATTTTTAATTCTACACGAACAAGAACTCTTTCAAGAATTCTGTTATAGGTTACAGCCCATTCAGGAGCACCTGCAGCTACTGGATTTGGATCCAATAATTCATCTGATGTTCCTTCAACAAATGCATCCAATATTTCTACGTCATAATGCTCTCTGTGATGGCATTTGTTACAGTTTGCTCCGTAAGCATCAGAATAATCACTTACAGGTTCACATGTTTTTACTTCAACAAAAGTGCTAAAAGGTATTCTTGTAGTAAAGTGATATACTGGACCGTTTATATCAGCTGCAGTGAAATCTGTTATAGTTTTATAGTTGATGTTTTTATCTATATATCCATCAACGATTACTTTTGCAGAATGTTCACCCTTTTTGCTGCAAATTGGTATTAATTTTGTGCTTGTTATAACAACAAATTCATCAACACCTATTATGCGGAAAACAGATGGACTTGGTGGTGATATTAGTAAATCTGCTATAACTAATTCTTGTTTTTCACCCCAACCTATAACAACTGGAGTTTGGATTAATCTTTTGCATTCTGGTTTTTTAGGCTGACATTTTCCTCTTTGAGTATATTGACTTCTATAACATTGATTTGTATTACATGCCATAATTATTTCACTCCTCATATAAAATAATGTCTCGATAAAATAAAAGAGTTTTTATCGAATTTTGTCATTAGCTATTTATATTACATTATATTCTCAGGTGTCGTAAATGACACAAATTATATGTTTTATAAAACAAATTTTTTTAATAATTTTAATTGTATTAAATTACCAAATATAGCTATAATATGCTTTTGGTTAAATCACCGCTTTAAGTATAATTGTTAATTTAGTATTAAAATGTAATGAGTTTAAGAACTTTTTTTAAAGAACTTCCGTAACAAATATCTAAAGAATAAAAAAGAATGTATAATGCCGGTTTCATATTCACACAATATTAGGGCAGTAAACCCTAATAAGGATTAATAAATATAAATATGAGGAGGAATTTATAGTGAAAAAGATATTAAGTATTATTGCAACATTGGTATTAAGTTTATCTATATTGGCGGGATGTGGTAAAGCTAATACAGATACAAGTAAAGATACGAAAACTGAAGATACTAAAAAGGATGAAACTACAGATGTAGTAACAACTCCTTCAATAGTTAATAAGGAAGAAGATTTTGATAAAGCAATAAGTAAAAATGGAACATGGATTATTGCTATTCTTAATGATTTAACTATTGATCATGATATAGCATTAGAAGGTGATTTTAAAAATGGTAAAAAGGATGAACAAGGAAATGAAACATACCAACGTAAACTAGCTCTTTATGCTCAAGATGCTAATAAGAAAGTTACTGCTAGATATACTCTTACAGCACCTAAATTAGCTATAAATAGTTTAAATGCTAGAATACAGAGCGGTACTTTCAAAGGAGATTTATATGTAGCTTCAAAAAACTTTGAGCTTGTTGATGCAAAAGTTGACGGCAATATATATTTTGTAAATGAAGAGGCTCAATCAACTTTTAAAATGGATGAAAAGAGTTCAGTAACAGGAAAAAAAGAACTAAAAATACCTAATAGTTAGTTAATATATCCTAAAATAGAAAAAACACTTCTATTTTAGGATATTTTTTTGTTATATAGGAAATTATAAAATCATATTAATTTAGATAATAAAATTATTGGGTGATGTAATGGTTAAAGAAAGTAAAAAAACGAAGTATAATTCTAAAGAATCTAGTTTAACAAAATCTATACAACATAACATGAAGTTATTTTCTGATATTTTTATGGACGATGGTACGTTTAAAGTTAGAACTATTAAAAATAGATTTAATAAAGAATTACAATGTTGTGTTATATATTTTGAGGGGATGATAGATAATAGCTTTATTAGTGCAACAGTAATTGAACCTATTATGAATTGTAATTTTTCAGATTTTGATAGTGACAAAAACTTATTCGATTTAATACAAAATGAAATAATAATATCTACTTACATTGAAATAACAAATGATATTCAAAAAATTATAGAAGCAATAACACTTGGAGATACCCTTGTATTTTTGGAAGGTTTTTCTGATTGCATGGTAATCAATACTAAGGGTTGGAAGATGAGAAATATAACTGAGCCTAGTACTGAAAAAACATTAAGAGGACCAAAGGAAGGCTTTACAGAATCACTAATAACAAATATATCTTTAATAAGACGAAAAGTTAGAAATCCTAATTTAAGATTTCAGTTTAGGGAAGCTGGTAGTGAAACAAATACAAGAATATGCATATGCTACATAGAAGGATTAGCTCCACAAAAAATTTTAGATGAGTTAAATTCTAGGTTAGATAAAATAGATATAAACGGAGTATTAGATTCTGAGTATATTCAAGAAATGATAACAGATAATCCACTATCTCCTTTTGAGACAATTGGAAGCTCTGAGCGTCCAGATGTTATTGTAGGCAAGGTACTCGAAGGAAGAGTTACTTTGCTTGTTGACGGAACACCATTTGCATTAACATTGCCATTTCTATTTATGGAGTATTTTCAAGTTAATGAGGATTACTATGCTAATTTTTTCTTCACATCTTTTAATAGATTATTAAGAATACTAAGCTTTTTCTTTTCTGTAAGTGTACCTTCGTTATATGTTGCTCTAGTAAATTATAATCAAGAAATGTTGCCCACTCCTCTACTTTTAGGAATATCCTCTGCTAGAGAAAGTGTACCATTTCCAACAATAGTAGAAGCATTAGCTATGTTAATAATATTTGAAATACTTAGAGAGGCTGGAACAAGGATTCCGTCAGACATGGGGCAGGCTGTAAGTATTGTTGGAGCTCTAGTTCTAGGGCAAGCGGCAGTAGAAGCCAGAATTGTTAGTGCTCCTATAGTAATTGTTGTTGGATTAACAGGTATCGTTGCACTTTTAAATATAAAAATGAAAGGTGTAAACTTATTTTTAAGGTTCATATTTTTATTTCTAGCATCTTTTATGGGGTTGTATGGAATTGTATTTGGAATAATTGGTGTTTTGATATACACAATGGGATTAAGCTCTTTTGGAGTCCCATACATGCTAAAGGTTGGAACAATAAAAATGGAAAATATCAAAGACACTTTTATACGTAGTCCATGGTGGTATCTTAATTTAAACTCTTACAAAGTTACAATTAAAACTACATTAAAAGGGAAAAAGATAGGTACTAGAGATGAAAAATAAAAGAAAAGTTAAATCTATAATTATAGTTATTATAAGTGCATATCTTTTTACTGGTTGTTGGAATTATAGGGAAATCAACAATCTTTCAGTGGTAGCCGGGATAGCAATAGATAGAAATGAACTTAATGGTAAATATGAGGTTACTATTGAGATAGTTAATATAAAAAAGGGAAGTGATGTAGATACTGGCTCGGAATATATAACTCTTTGCGGAGATAGTCTATTTGATATTATTAGAAACATGATTTCAGTATCAAGTAGAAGACTTTATTTTGCTCACGCTAAAATTGTAATTATAAGTAAGGAATTAGCAACTGAGAGTTTGAGTAAAGCTATTGATTGGTATACTAGAGATGCTGAAACTAGAACAGACATATATTTACTAATATCAAAGGAAAAAACGGCAAAAGAGGTACTTATGTCTAAAAGAAAAGAAAATATGATAGTTTCTTTTGATTTAGCAAAAGTAATACAAAATGAAAAAAATGTTTCAACTGCTCCTAAAGTAGATTTATGGGATTTTCTTGATATCTTGAAGCAAAAAGAGGCAAATACAGCACTTCCATTGATATTTATAGATAAAAGTGGAGAAAAAGAAGTTCCGAGAATTGAAGGAATGGCTTTAATTAAAGGGGATAAACTTGTAGGTATGGTTGACGGAAATATAGCTAAATATGTACTATTTACTACTGATGAAATAAAAACAGGGATACTAGTACTGGGAAGGAAATCTTCAGAACCTATTTCTTTTGAGATTTTTAAAAATCGTACAAAACAAAAATATAAATTTGATGAAGGTAAAATTAAAGTTCAAGTTTTTACAGATACTACAGTATCAATTGCAGAGTATCAAGCTCAGCAGCCTTTTAATACCTGCGAAGAAAAAGAAGTAATAGAGAAGCAATTGGCTAATATGCTTGAAGAAAGTATTTACAATTCCATAAAGATGATACAAAAAGAATATAAATCAGATATTTTCGGATTTGGAATTACATTACATAAATATTATCCTAAAGTCTGGAAAGACTTGTCGGATAATTGGGAATATAACTTTGAAAATTTAGAGGTTGAGGTAATATCAAAGGTACAAATAAAAAATAGTGCAACTACTTCAAAACCTATAATGGGAGAATAAACATGGTAGCAATTGTAATTATAGTATACATAATTATAGTATTTATAGATCAAGTTACTTTATTTAAAAGTGGAGAAAAAAGAGATTTTTATGTAAGTGCAGTAATGTGTTTGATTTCCTTCATTATAGCAGTTTTATTAGCATTAAAAATCCCTATATATAGCCCTGCAAAACCAATTGAAAGTTTAGTAAAATTTTTTTTAGGAAAACTATAGATAAAGGAATGAGTTTTTAATGAGAAAAGAAACAATATCATTTACTGAAGGTTTTAGCATGTTAACTTTATTTATAATGGGGAGTACGTTAATTTTAGGAACTGCTCCTGAAGCTAAAAGAGATACATGGATTGCTATAATTATAGCAACTTTAGTTTCAATAATTATAGTTTCTGCTTACTCTAAAATAGCAACTACATTTCCAGGAAAAACTATATTTGATATATTTGAATTGCTGTTTGGAAAAATATTTGGCAATATATTAACAATAATTTACGTTTGGTACTTTCTTCATCTTGGTTCGTTAGTTATGCGTAATTTTGGAGAATTCATGAATGTTTTGGCAATGCCAGAAACACCTATTTTTATTTCAATTATATGTATAGGGGTTTTGTGTATATGGGTAGCAAAGTCAGGAATAGAAGTGCTTGCAAGAACTTCAAAAGTGTTATTTATAACATGTATAGCTGTAATAATTATAATACAATTTTGTACTATACCAATTTTAGATATTAGCAATATTAAACCTATGGTAGAGAATGGATGGATCCCTATAATAGATGGAGCATTTTCTACTATATCATTTCCATATGCTGAAAGTATAGTTTTTATGGGAGCTTTATATTGTATAGAAAAAAAGGATTTAGTCTATAAGATATACATAAGTAGTGTGATTATGGCAGGGATATTTATAATAGTAATTGCCCTTAGAAATTTATTTGTTTTAGGTGAAAGTGTTGTTGGTTCTTTATATTTCCCTGCATATTTAGCTGTTAGTAAAATAAATATTGGAGATTTTATTCAAAGAGTCGAGGGCTCGGTATCCATAGTTTTTGCAGCAGGTGTTTTTGTAAAGATAAGTTTATGTCTTTTAGCTGCTAGTAATGGTATTGCTAAGCTTTTTAATTTAAAAGACTATAGATCAGTTGTAATACAGACAGGATTAATCATGAGTTATTTAGCTTATTTTATTTATGATAGCATAATGGAAATGAGCTATTGGGCAACAAAGATATATAAGTATTATGCCTTCCCGTTTCAAATAATAATTCCATTAATAATGTTAATAGTAATAGAAATAAAAGTTAAGAGAAATAAACTTAAAACCAAATAAGTCTATTTCTCTACGTAAACTATCCTATTTAGATAAATATAAATCTTTTATAAAAAAAGTAGTATTTTCAGGGTTTTTGGTAAATGGTATTGAATCTAATTTATAGAAAGTGTCTACTAATGAATAATAATATTTTAGTTTATCTATAAAGTTATTTTCTTCAATATCATCTGGCATTATATCTAAAAGTATATGAATTGACAGCATTAAGATTGTTCTAATCTTAAGATTGCTTTGAATAGTTTCAAAATCTAAAGATTTATTATTAATTAAAGGTTTTACAACTGCAGACAGTTGAGGTGAGCTTAAAGTTAATTCTCCAAGTCCATGTAGCTTGCTTAAATTATAAGGGGTTTGCTCTATTACAGGTAGATCTATTAATAATGGAATGTAATTATCTAATAATTTGCTGTAATTTTTAATTACTTTATTTATTTTATTTTTATTGTAATCTGTTTTTTTCTTACCTAGCTTCTTTCTTTTTTTACTTACAGGCATTTTATTACTCCTCTCTATAAAAATTATATCGATAGTAATTATAAATATGAATAAAGAGAAAAAACTGTGAATTAGAAATATAAAAAAATCGTAAGAATTGAATCTTACGATTTAAATTTTGTATTATTTAAAAATTTTAACTCTATCTTTTAGTGGTTGGTATTCTTTTTCACCAGGTTCTGTTGTTGGGTTTCCAAAAGGCATTTGAGCGATTAGTTTCCAACTATTTGGTACACTCCATTTTGACTTAACATCTTGTTCTATAAGTTCATTATAGTGTTGTAGGGATGCTCCTAAACCCTCAGCTTCTAAAGCAGACCATATAGCAAATTGATGCATACCGCTTGTTTGTTGAGACCATACAGGGAAATTATCCTTATATAGAGCAAATTGTTGTTGCAGAGATTCAACAATGCTGTTATCTTCAAAGAATAAAAGTGTTCCATATCCAGCTTTAAAAGAGTTGATTTTATCTTCAGTGGAGCTAAACTGATTTGTAGGAACTACTTTTCTTAAAGCTTCCATTGTTAAATTCCATAAATCATCATGAGCATTATCTAAAAGTACTAATACTCTAGTAGTTTGAGAATTAAATGCCGATGGAACATATTTTACGGCATGTTCTACAATTTCTTGTATTTTATCATGAGATACTACAACGTCTTTACCTATTCCATAATAAGATCTTCTTCCTTTAACTACATCATAAAAATTTTTTTCCATTTTAAATTACCTCCAATATAATATAAATTATTATTATTTTCTAATTTTATTCGTCTTTCTTCATCTCAAGAACTAAAATATGAGAAGTGTTTTTTGCTTTGATATATATATTTTCCTCAATTACTTCAGCCGCATCTCTTTCATTTAGAAGTAATTCATTTATACTAGAACTACCCTCAACTTGAAGTATATATGCTTGCCTTCCTTTATTTACAGGAAAATCAATTTCTTCATTGTTATCTAATTCTATAGAATAAATATTGAAATCTTGATTGATTTTTATGGGTGCATTTCCGGACTTACTAGATACCATGTGAAGCCATTTATTTTTTCTTTCCTCCCAAGTGAATCTGTAATCGCCATAATTGGGTTTATATCCTGTGTTATCAGGTAATATCCATATTTGAAGAAATCTTAATGTATCATCGTCTAGATTATATTCACTATGATATACTCCAGTACCAGCACTCATATACTGAACCTGCCCACGAGTTAAAGTATTTTCATTTCCCATACTATCCCCATGAGTAAGAGCTCCTTTTACCACATAAGATACTATTTCCATATCTTTATGAGGATGCGTTGGAAATCCTGTATTACTTTTTACAAGATCGTCATTCAATACTCTTAAAGAACCAAAATTCATGTTCTTAGGATTATAATATTCTGCAAAAGAGAAGTGGAAAATACTTTGAAGCCAACCAAGATTACTTCTACCCATATTTTTATTTTCAATTTTTTTTATCATGAAAATCTCTCCTTAGTTTAAACATTTAATTATAAAATAATACTCAAATATCTATAAATAAACAATTAATCACTAACTTTATTATAAGTATTTAGTTACTATAAGTAAGTATCTTTATGTTTATTATCCCATAAGGTTAATTATTAGTCAATAGTAATTATCAAAAATAAAAAATAAAAGACATTCTTTAATTTTAAGAATATCTTTTATCTTTTATTTACATCATAGAAAAAACTTAGTTCCATTTTTCTGCCCATTTTTGAATTTCATCCATAGTAGCTTCTAATTCTTTACCTTTTTCTGATAGTTCGTATTCTATACGAACAGGAATTTCAGGATAAACTTTTCTAGTAATTATTCCTTCTTTTTCCAACTCCTTAAAACGTTCTGTAAGCATTCTAGCACTCATATTAGGAATTGCATCTGCAATATCAGAAAATCTTTTTTGCCCACTCATTAATGTTCGAATAATTAATCCAGTCCATCTTTTTCCCAATAATTCAAAAGCATTTTCAAATTTGGGACACATATGGTATTTTTCCATATTAAATCACCACCTAGTTTCAGTATAGCATATTAACTGTATAAAAGTAAGTGTCTTATTATATTATAGTAATATGCAAAATTTAATTAATTTACCAAATAATATTATAATATACTGATCCCAGAAGATTAAATGACTTTAATGAAAGATAGATAAAATTTTATTTGCAACAGATGTTACTTTCAGACTTTAAGGTAATCAACTCATGTTTTTTTTCTTCGATTTCATAATGAATTTTTAATCTATCATTAGAATTATATAAACTTTTTTTTAATTGTTCTATTTCATTTTCTAATACTTTCTCTATATTACTCATAATAAATCTCCTTTTCATATTATTTCATAATCATCCCCATAATATGAATTATTTATACACCTTATTGCTGTAGAAGCTCGCAGAGCTAAAAACAATCTGCTTGTTGATTTATTTATTAATACTAGTATATGAATTTTTTAGTTTCTTGTTAACAATTAGGATTTATGTAAAGTAAATATTTATAATAACCTCATAGTTTTAAACTATGAGGTTATTATAATTTATTAAGGCAACTTATTTCCAGCAGCTAAATAGATTTTATACCACTCTTCTCTTGTTAAATCTATTCTAGATGCCTTACATATATCTTTTATTCTTGATGAATTCATACTACCTACAACAGTTTGTATTTTTGCTGGATGTCTTAAAATCCAAGCAGTAGCAATGGCAGTATTGGTTACTCCTTTTTTCTCAGCTAATTCATCAATAGCATCATTTAGTTCAGGGAATTTTTCGTTTCCTAAAAAGACACCTTCAAAAAATCCATATTGATAAGGGGACCAGGCTTGGAGTGTTATATCTTTAAGCCTACAATATTCTAATATACTTCCATCTCTGTCTATAGAATTATTTACTTTCATATTAACGTTTATTCCGGAATCAATCATTCCAGTATGCATTATGCTAAATTGAAGTTGGTTGATTATTATAGAATTGTCACCTAAATATTTGTTAAGTAATTCTATTTGCATTGGATTTTGATTACTCACACCAAAGTGTTTAACCTTACCACTCTCTTTTAATTTTGAAAAAGCTTCTGCAACCTCTTCAGGTTCCATTAAAGTATCTGGACGATGTAAAAGCAAAGTATCTACATAATCGGTTTTAAGTCTTTTAAGACTTCCATCTACAGAATTTAATATATGTTCTTTAGAAAAATCAAACATTTTTCCTGGAACAATACCACATTTCGTTTGAAGTATGATTTTTTCTCTTAAATCAGAGGTTAAATTAATAGCCTCCGAAAAAATTTCTTCTGATTTCCCACCTGCATATATATCCGCATGATCAAAAAAGTTTATTCCTTCTTCAAGTGAGGTTTTAATTACGTTCTCTGCTTCATCTTTATTAAGTGCACCCATTCTCATGCATCCAAGAGCAATCTCTGAGCCTTGAACTTTTCCATTACCAATATTAATATTTTTCATTATTTTACCCTCCTTGTTATTTTATTTCATCTTTACTATTTTACCAATATATTCAGATGGATGTAAAGGGTTTTAATACTTAATATATAAGCAAATAAAAACAACCAATAAATTTTATCAGTTGTTTTTAAAAACATTAGATTTAATCAAATTATTTTGATAAAAAGTTATTAATTATATTAGCTGGGAATTGATTTTTATTAAATAGTATAATGGCTGATAAAATGGCTTGGATTAATCCTAGTGTAAAAAATAGAACATGTAAGAAAACAATATCTCCAAGCATAATGCACTGTACAATAATCCAAATCACCAAAGCCCAGCTAAAAGTACTGCTTATATATCCTTGATAATTAGACTTTAAAGAAAGAGTTAATGCACTTAAAAGATTTCCAAGACCAATAACTGTAAATAAGATTATGCCAGGTATCAAAAAGTTAGAAAAAGGAGAGTTTTTAAGAATTGAAGTTGGTACTCCAACGGGATTATTAGGATTGGTAATAGCAGCTAGTCCACCAAACATAGCGCCAATTCCAATGATTAAATGTAATATAAATAGAATTCTATAAAGTAGCTTCATAATTTCCTCCTAATATTAAATTTTACATCTTTATCTAATTATTATAACAAAAGATATAGAATCAAAGCGAGAATAATAAATTAAATTCTTGTAAAAATAATAAGGACGCTCAAAAATTTTGTTTAAGCAAAGGTAAGCATAAAAGAAAACTACAAAAAATAGTTAGAAAGTTTTGGGATATTTCTGATTAATTATTTAGGAAATATCCCATTATTATTTTAATTTAATCAGTTAAAAGCTTATATGCTTTTTTATATTTTTCTATTCTTGCAAAATCCTTTTCAGTTGGATTATTAATTCTTGAGATATCCATATTGTCTCTAAGATCAGCTAATTTTACTCTAAGAGCTATAGGATTTAATTTAACTCTTAATATGAAGTCCTTATAAGACTCATTTGATTTTCTTGTGATGCTAACTAATGCATCAAGAATTTCTATTTCACCGTGAAACCCATTATCCTCTAAATGTCGTAAAGTTATACTTGTATCTTCTAATACATCGTGAAGTATTCCGACTATCCTATCCTCATCATTATCTAAAGAAAGCATTACCCTTAAAGGATGTAGAATATAGGGATTTCCACCTTTATCAAATTGGCCACTATGAGCCCTTGTTGCAATAATTATGGATTTTTCTAATAAAGAAATCATTAATTAATCACTTCCTCTTAAGGCTAATTATAGCATAAATGAAAATAGAAAAAAGTAGGAATAGATCCTACTTTATATTAAATCATTTCTAAATCTTCACCATTTGAAGCAATTACTTTTTTATACCATCCGAAGGATTTCTTTTTACTACGTTTAAGAGTTCCGTTTCCTTTGTCATCCATATCAACATAAACAAACCCATAACGTTTTTTCATTTCACCAGTTCCAGCTGATACTAGATCTATACAACCCCAAGGTGTGTAGCCCATTAAGTCAACACCATCAATTTCAACAGCTTTTTTCATTTCTTCTATATGTTCTTTTAAATATTTGATTCTGTAATCATCATTTATTGAACCATCAGCTTCAACTACATCTGTAGCACCTAAACCATTTTCAACAATAAATAAAGGAAGTTGATATCTATCATATAAATAATTTAAAGAAACTCTTATTCCAACTGGATCTATAGGCCAGCCCCACTCTGATTCTTTAAGATACTTATTTTTAACTACTCTAAATATGTTTCCTTCAGTAGTCTCTAAATCTTTATTAGAAGAAGATACATGAGAGTTATAATAACTAAAAGCTAAATAATCAACGGTTCCCTCCTTAAGTATCTCATCATCTCCAGGTTCTTTTTTTATAATAATACCTTTTCTTTCAAATTCCTTTAGTTTATAGGAAGGATAATAACCTCTACATTGTACATCGCTAAAGAAATATTTAAGATCTCTAGAGCCAGAAATATCTTCTTGAACATCTAGAGGATTACAAGTTTCTGCATAGGATAATATATAAGCTAACATCATTCCAATTTTAAAATCGGGATTTATTTCATGTCCTAATTTCACAACTTTAGCACTAGCTATAAATGCATGATGAATTGCTTGAAAACGAGTTTGTTCATCTGTGTTTCTAGTACCTAATGTTGTATATCCATTTAATAAATTAATTTCATTAAAAGTCATCCAGTACTTAACTTTATTTTTATAACGTTTAAATAAGGTTTCTGAATAGGTTACAAAGTAGTCTATAACTCTTCTATCTAACCATCCATCCATTTTGTCAGCTAGGTATTTAGGAATATCAAAATGACATATAGTAACTACAGGTTCTATCCCATATTTTAAACATTCATCAAATACTTCATCATAAAATTTTAATCCTTTTTCATTTGGTTCACTTTCATTTCCATTAGGGAAAATTCTTGTCCAACTTATAGACATTCTAAAACACTTAAAACCCATTTCTGCAAGTAATTTAATATCTTCCTTATAATGATGATAGAAGTCAGTTGCTACATGGCTTGGATAATAAAAGTCTTTGTCAATATAACCAATAGCCCCTGCCGGTAAAGCATCAAATCGTGGAACAGAAGAGGTAGTTCCATCTTCAAGCTTAAATGTAATTCTTCTTGGAGTGTGTAAATTACCTTCTGTTATAACATCAGAAGTAGCTAATCCTCTACCATCAGAATAATAACCACCTTCATATTGATTAGCAGCAGTTGCTCCACCCCATAAAAACTCTTTTGAAAATCCCATAGTAAATCTCCTTTTAAGTAATCTTTTACATTAATTATAACATAATTTATATTATTTTATTTTCAAAATATAAAAAGCAATTAGTTATTGTTTCTAATTGCTTTTTATTAATATATATTTATGAGGGGGATCATAAAAAATATTACTCACGTACATATATATTAAATCATTATGATGTTTCACGAATGTGATAACTATGTAAAGTTTATGTGAAATATATAAGAGATAGTTGAAACTTATAGCTCAACTATCTCCTATTTTTTATTTTGTCAGTTCAGAATATACATCTTTAGGATTTATTGTACCTTTAAGTAAATTTTTATCTTCTAACCATTTAATATTTTTTTCCCAGTTTTCCTCATCTTGTGTTAAAAAGTTTCCTGATTTATCTTCCATTAAAGGCATTAATATATCTAAGCTTTGTTTTTCTATATCCGCTTCTAATGGAAAACTTTCATTTTGAATTTTAAGAACTAAATCTAATGATTTGCTAGGATTAGCTACCGTGTAGTCATATCCCTTTTTTGCAGCCTTTAGGAAGGCTTCGATATTGTCTTTGTTTTTAGTCAAGGAATCATCACTTGAGATAAATACTAATTCATAGTTATTAGGTACATCATAATCTACTGGATTAAAAGTTAAAAGGTCTATACCTTCTTTTTCTAAAAGTATCTTTTCATGGTTAATATATCCGCCTATAATTCCATCTACTCTTTTAGTTTGCATAGATGCCATTAAATCATAGCCAACATCTACAAAATCTATTTTTGAAGGATCTGCGCCAGCCTTTTTAGCCATTTCTTTAATTGTCTCTTTATCAATTTCAAAAGAAGGAAAACCTATCTTTTTACCTTCTAGATCTTTTAAAGTTTTAATTCCAGAATCTTTACGAACCATAAGTTGATTTAGAGAACTTCTAACAATTGCTCCAACAGATTTAACAGGGATTCCTTCTCCTCTAGATAAAATAACTTGTTTTGGATAGCTTATAGCTAAATCAGCTTTATTAGTAGCTACTAGCTTAATCCCGTCTTCTGTACCAGCTGGAGTTATTAAATTAACTTTTAAGCCAGCTTCTTTAAAGTATCCCTGCTCTTCTGCAGCATATAGGAAAGAATGAACTGCGTTTGGATACCAATCTAGAAGTATGTTCATTTCAGTTAAGTTATCAGTATTTTTTTCTGAATCTTTTTTAGTGCAAGACAATAACGTAAAGCTTACTAACATGATTAAGCATAAAATAAGACTAAATTTTTTTAATTTCATAAGTATTCTCCTTTATTCCTCTTCCGTTCTGTTAAGTTATATGAACATTGCTCTTCTCAATCCTAGGAAATACAATAAGTTTGACTAGAACTAAATGTCCCCCTTGAAAGGAGAAGCGCAATGAACAAAACAAAAGTAAAATGTCCTCGTTGTAACTCTGACCAACTATATAAGTTTGGTTTAGATAAGCAGGCTAATCAAAAATATCAATGTAAAAAGTGTAAGCGACAATTCGCACCTGACTCCGTCAGAAAGCGGGTAACATCTAAATATCCAAGATGTCCAAAGTGTGGTAAAGCAACTTTCTTGCATCACATCTATAAACACTATAATCGCTATAAATGTGGTAATAAGAAGTGCAATCATATCATTGTTCATCACCATAACCTAAATATAGATGATGCCTCCAGTGAAAACCTAACCGGTTCCCTTTCTATGAAAGGTATGCGTTTTCCACTCCATACTATTCTGACTGCATTAACTTTATATTTTTTAAACAACTCATCAACAAGAACTATTTCACAGTTCCTTTTCGTAACTTCAAATATAAAGGTTTCTCATGTCACAATAGCTAGTTGGACTCAAAAGTTTGCACCTTTTTTCAAACAAAAAGCTGATAAGTTTAAAGAGCAGCTAGATCTCCAATCTGACGATTGGCATGCTGACGAAACAGTGGTCTTTATAAATGGTGAACGCTATTATTTATGGTTAGCTATTGACTCTGAAACGAGATTTATTTTAGCTTTTCATCTAACCAAATCACGTAGTGAGGATTCAGCATTTACACTAGTAAACCAAGCTAAACAATTTGGAATGCCATCAAACTTTATAACTGATAGACTACCTTCATATAACCAAGCTGTAGCGAAGCTATTGGGCGAAAACAAGCATGTGCCTGTTGCTCCTATGTCTAGCGACATATCAAACAATTTAATTGAGTCTTTTAACAAAACATTTAAAGCTTGGTATAAAGCTAAAAAAGGGTTTAACTCTTTTGAGAAAGCAAATAACTTAATATACTTATTTGTCTTTCACTATAATTTCATTAGGCCTCATGGTTCATTAAATAATCTCACACCTGCTGAAGTTGCAGGCTTCGCTAGCAATAGCATTGATCGTAAATCTTGGTTTGTCGCTGCTTAATCTCAACTTAATATCTTTGATTAACCTGCAAAAATCTAACTTTTTGTAGGCTTATTTGCCATACAAAAATTTATTCAAACTTATATAATTTTCAAAGAACGAGTAATTCTACGAAATGTTAAGCTATTTTTTCATAACAACCTAACAGAATCTCCTCTTCTATATTTTAATAAAATCTTTTCCAATAAAAGACCAATTGAAAACAAAAACAATCCTAAAAAGGATAAAACCAAAATACCAGCAAAAACTGCATCCGATTGAAGCATACCAGCTACTCTTTTTACATAAATTCCAAGTCCCTTATCAGAACCTAACCACTCTCCTATACTGGCACCAGCAATACTGTAGGTTGCTGATATTTTAAAACTACTTAGAAAGTTTGGTAGTACTGAATTCATGTGAAGTTTTATAAATATTTGGGTTTTGCTTCCCCCCAATGCTTTTAAGACATCTTCTAAATCTTTGTCTACACTATTTAGTCCATCTAAGGTACTAACTACAATTGGGAAAAAACAAAATAAAATAACAACCGAAACCTTTGACCATATACTATATCCAAACCACATTACCATAATTGGCGATAAGGCCATTATAGGTATGGTTTGAGAAATCACAATAATAGGATATAATATTTTACTAATACTTTTAGAAGAATATATAGAAAAAGCACAGAATACACCTATTACTACTGATATACTAAGACCTAATAATGCTTCTCCTAAAGTTACTAATGAATGCTTATATAATATCTCCTTTTGATTCCATAAAGCTTCTATTACCTTTGAGAATCTTGGTAAAATGAAGTTTGGTATATCAAAAAACGGCACTAAAAACTCCCAAGCTAAGAGTATAGAGGTTCCAATAATAAAAGGGAGGAAAGTTTTCTTAAAAATAGTCATTTTAAAACTCCTCCTTAATGTTTTCAAAACTATCTAAAATATTTAAAATTTGCTTTTTTAAAGTTAAGAAGTCTTGAGTCAAAGTTGTATCATAATTCCTAGGTCTAGGTAATCTTACATCTATGGATTTTAAATTTGTATATGGAAGCTCTGTACATATTAGTATTCTATCTGACAAAAGTAAGGCTTCATCTATATCATGTGTTATCATAAAAACAGTATTTTTCTCTTTTTGACATAGATCTAGTAACCAAGTTTGCATTTTTCTCCTTGTTAGAGCATCTAATGAAGAAAATGGTTCATCAAGAAGAAGTAATGAAGGATTATTAACTATCGCTCTTAAAAAAGAAGCTCTTTGTCTCATACCACCAGATAATTCATGAGGATATAGATTTTCTGTGCCTCTTAAGTTAAAGCTCTCAAAATATGTAGAAACTTTATTTCTAGCTTCTTTTTTACTAAGTCCATTTAGCTCTAAACCTATAGCAGCATTATCTAAGATTGTTCTCCAAGGCATTAAAGAATCCTTTTGCGGCATGTATCCTATTATATTTTTACCTTTGATATCACTAACTCTTATTGAGCCACTGTTAGGTTTTAGAAGGCCTAAAATAAGTCTAAAAAGAGTACTTTTACCTGTGCCGCTTGGCGCTATTATTGTTATAAACTCATTTTTATTAATATTAAAAGATAAATCTTCTAGGATTAGCTTATTTGTATCATTATATTTAAATGTTAGATTTTCTATTTCTAAGGCTTTCATCTAAATGCTCCAACTTTCTTTTTTGTAACATGAATCCCAAAACATGTACTCATATTTAGAGGATAATACAAAAATTTCTTCTAATTTTAGTAGTTGCCTCTCAGGCAATCCTTCTGATATTCTATTCATAAGCTCTATACACCAATTATTTTCATTGTTATACTCTTCACTTGCATATGTCATTATCCATTCCCTATAAAGAGGATGTGCTAATGCTTTTTTATTGTTGATTAAAGCTTTACCTATATAAGCATAGCTCCACATACATGGAAGCAAAGCAGCAGTAAGTTCTGGAAGACCGCCTTCTGTTGATACTTGCAGCATGAATTTAGTATAAGATAGATTGCTAGAATTGGGTTCTGTACCTTCTAAGTCTTCTTTTGATATACTAAATTTTTTAGCAAACTCGATATGACCATCCATCTCAATATTTACTATAGTATGTGCACATTTTGAAAAAGCTTGCATATCTTTAAGTGAACTAGATTTAACCATTCCTAAAGCAAATAATTTTATATAGTCTATTAAATAAACATAATCTTGTTTTATATAAAAACAAAACTTGTCCTCTGGAAGTATACCTTGGCTTAGCTCATTTAAAAATGGATGCTCTAAACAAGAATTCCATATAGGTTTTCCTTTTAAAAATAATCTTTCAGAAAATTGCATAAAAAAACTCCTTTCAAAGCAGTAGTGATAATACCACTTCGAAAAGAGTTAATAATCTAATAACTAATCTAAGATAGATTAAGTTTCATATTACTTCTCACTTCCCTTCGCTGGCATTACCCAGTGCAGGTTCAAGGGTCTGAATAAATTCATCTCAGCCTTAATAGCTCCCCTAGTGCACAATAAAATTTTACCTTCTAAAGATAAATATGTCAAGTTATCTGTATAAGTTAGAAATAAATATCCGAAAACTCAATTTCTGTAGCTTGTATTATTCTGCTATCGCTTGAGACAAAAGAATCATTAAAGTTTTCTTTAGGTACAGACGAATTAATGGGCAATTTTATTGTGAAGGTACTCCCTTTTCCTAACTCACTTTCTAATTTCAAGTTTCCATTAAGAGCTTTAACCAACAGACAAACAAGATAAAGTCCGAGACCTGTCCCTTCTGCTTGACTCGATAAACTACTATCAACTTGTCCGAAACGTTCAAAAATAACTTTTTGTTTTTCTTTAGGTATCCCTATGCCCTCATCTTTAACTTCAATAACAAGTAATTCTTCTTTAGATATAACTTCTGAAGATAAATTTACTGTAATAGACTTACCCTCTGGAGTAAATTTTAGAGCATTTGATAAAAGATTAAATAAAATTCTTTCTAATTTTTCTTCATCTAATAATACATTTTTTGAAGAGATGTGCGATATGAAGATAAGGTGTATATTTTTTTGTTTTGCGTATAGTTGTATTGAGTTAACTAAAGAATTTAGTACATATACAATATCAAAGGTATCTTCGTGTATTTTAATATAACCAGAATTAATTCTTGTAACTTCTAGAAGGTTATTTACTAATCTTAGTTGCCTATTGGTATTTTGCTTAATTACTTTTAAATAATTATTTATTCTAAGAGTAAGATCATTTTTACAAATAGATTCTATTGCTTGTATAGCTAAGTTTATTACAGACATAGGTGTTTTAAACTCATGCGTAATAAAATAAAGAAAGTCATCTTTTATTTTCATAGACTGCTCTAAAATAAGGTTTTTCTCTTTTTCTGCTTTTAGAAGAGTTTTATTTTTTATATTTAATTGAACCTCATATTCAAAGGTTTTAGTAACATCGGAGCAAACTAATATGCAGAACTTTATATTATCTTTATCCTTATAAATAGGTATTGCAGTAAAATTTAAATAAGAATTTTTATCATCTTTTTTTACTAAAACTATTTGATTTTTTACTGTTATTCCTTTTATGACTTTCGAAACTGGTAAATCCTCTTTTGAAAGTAGGTTGCCATGTATGTCATAGTATTCAGAACCGTTATCTAAAGTTTCGCCAATATACGTAAGGTCTTTATTTGTTGTTGAGTAAATATAATCTCTTAAAGTTTTGCTTAAACTTAAATATCTACCATTACCATCTATAACTGCTAAACAATCATAAATATTGTCTAATATTGAGTTTAATGTTTCATTTTTTAGGTTTAATTCCTCTTCTTTTTTTATAAGCTCTAAGTTTTTAAGTTTTATTGTATTTAACTGTTCGGAAATTTTTAGCCTATTTAATGCCCGAGTAGTAACATCAAAAGTATTTATCACTAAATATTTTAGTTCACCACTAGCACATAAGGGGGTGATAATTAAATCGCAATATGTTGCATCTTTATGGAAACATTTATGAAGATATTCTTTAATTTGAACTGTTTTTTTAGTATCAATGATCTCTTTAAAAGTTTTCTCTAGTTGGCTGCCTTTCCATCCTGTATTTATATATTCAATTTTTTTCCCAAAGCTTATATATTTATTGTTAAAGGGTTCCTCAAGATAATCCAAATACTTCTCATTTGCCTTAATAAGTATCATGTTTGGTATACTATATACAGCTATTCCAGATATATTGGATTTGTATATTTCTTCTAAATACATATTATTATGCTCAAATCTTGATTCTGGTATTTCGGAGATAGAATATTTAGTTCCATCCGTTAATTTATCTTTGGCTCTAGTAATAACTACAAATCTAACCTCTAAGTTTTTAGTAAATAGAAAGGCTTCTTGTACTTCACCTAGAGTTTCAAGTTTTATATTAATTTTAAGTTTATTGTCCCATACATCTAAAATTTTTTTTGAAATTAGATCCTCTCTACTAAAATCTGATAAACATAAAAAATCTTCACTTATATATTCTAATATCCCATTGTTCTCTATAATATAAGATGTTTCTACGATGTTATCCATATTATAACCCCCTAAAGCAAATATTTTAATGTATGAACTTAAATTCATCATTAATAATATTATATATACTCACTTATTTCTATAATATAACAAAAATACAACAAATTATAATAAAATAATGTAAATTTTTCATTTTATATGAATATTTAAACTTTAGGAAAGATATTTATAAAATAAAAAATAGTGGAAATTTTTCTCCACTATTATAGCTTAATTTATATACCCATGATCCAAAGAAATACTAACTTGAAAATCCATATTATCTATTGCCAATTCAGCAGATATTAATTTTGCTAAGTCTGAGTTAGACTTAAAGTCTCCATCAATTAAGGTTGGAGTTGAAATGTTTATTGAAATGTTTTGGGAAGATAAGTTAGTGGCTGCATTGGCTGTAAGCATATTAGTAAGTTCTGATATGGCACTTTGAGCTAATTCATCAAAGTTATTTACAGGCATACCCATCATCATAATAGAAGCAATTTTTTTAGCATTATCTACAGTTGTTCCGTAAATAACATTTCCTTTAATATCACCAATTATATCTAAAACAATCATAACTCCTGGACTTGATATAAAATTATCTTTAAGTATTATTCCTTTTTTTTCAACATTACATAAACCTATTTGCGGCATCACATTAACAAAAGATTCTACAAAGGGATCTATATGTTTAGCATTCATCCAGTTTCACCTCATTCAAATTCTACTCTTTTAATTCCTTTTATAGTTATATTTAATTATATAAAATAATTAAGTATAACTCAATAAAATATGTAAAGAAAAAATAGGCTAGAATGGTTAATATGTCTCAATATGCTGTAAAAAAGTTGAAGAAAATAAAAAAGATGATTACTATTTGAAATAATCATCTTTATAGATTACATTAAGGTATGAAACTCATAACCCTCATTTCTCAATTCATTTATTAATTGAGGAAGAGCTTCTGCAGTAGATTCTTTTCCGTAAGTGTCATGCATAAGCACAACTAAATCTCCATTTTTGGCATTTTCAGTTTTGGTTTGATTAAATCTTTGAATAAGTTCCTCTTTATTTCTATGCTTGCCCTCTGCATCTCCAACTAAGGAGTTCCAATCTATATAAACATAACCCTTTTCATCTAATAGTCTGTCTACTTCTTCAGTACCCTTCCAAGAAGCGTGTCCACCAGGAAAACGAACTACTCTAGGCTTGTGTTTTTCTCCAACAACATCAGTTATTAGTTTGTTTGTTCTTTCAACTTCATCCATAAAGGCAGCTGCATTAACATGTCCACCTGGATAAAGAGTTTTATAGTTATGAGAATAAGTATGATTAGCTAAAGTATTCCCGTCATTTACTATTCTTTTTAATAAATCTTTTGCTTTATCTGACTTATCTAATTCACTACCCACAATAAAGAAAGTCCCATGGATTTTATTTTGATTTAGAATATCTAAAATTTTTGGAGTAACAGTTACTGAAGGACCATCATCAAAAGTTAGATAAGCGATTTTCTTTTCTTTGCTTGTATAAACTCCTGATTTTAGCATGTCCTTAACTTTTTTACTATCAGAAATAGGATCTATTTCTTGTAGATTATTTTGGTTTAAAGGAGATTTATCTCCATTTTTAATATTGTTGTTCGCTTCTTCATTAGAAGACTTGGTATCTTTATCAGTTGAATTGGATTTTGAATCGTCATTAGATGAATCTTTTTCATCTGTAGAAGAGTTTCCAGCAAGAACTGTTTCTTCTTGACTACTTGGAGAATAAAACTTTGTTAACAAGTATTTACCACTAAAAAAACCAACGATTACTAATAATAAACAAAATACTACATACCTAGCTATAATTTTTTTCTTTTTTCTTGCTTTTGACCTTCTTTTCATGATTATCCCCCTAAAAATGATATAATTATACTATACTCCTTTTATTATAAATTATTATTACATAAAAATTAAATTTTAATAAATATTTGATTATTTGAATAAATGTAAAAATTTAGGGCTATAATAAAGCTAATAGAGAAAGTTACTCCTAAAAATATTAAATTTTAAATTACTTTCTTTATTAGTTTAGTCCCCCATATACTAAACATTTTCTTTATTGTAAGATAAAGAAGACATCAATTGATGTCAAGAAGAAATAATCTCTATATCGGGTTAGAGATTATTTCTTTTTTTATTTTATGCTTAATTAAGTTAATGGTGAATTAAAAAATATAAAGGCAAAATTATATCAAAAACAGAAATTTTAAGTCTAATAATTACTTTTAAATAATATCTATTAATATAGTAATTATTAGGAGTAATCTGAGTACATGGAAACAAATCATTTTATAAATCAACCTCCAAATCCAAGTGATGAAGCCAGATATAAGCTACTTAAAAGAGCTTTATCAACAGCAGGACGAGAAGAAGACTTTGAGAACATAATTAAACTTCTAAGTCCGCCGCCTGATATTTTGAATTATTCGCCAGCTGGAAGTTTAAAAGGAAGAAAAATAGGTGTTATTGGTGCTGGAATTGCTGGAATGGCGGCCGCATTTGAACTTAGAAAACTTGGGTGCGATATTACGATATTTGAAGCTAATGATGAAAGAATTGGTGGAAGAATTTATACTCATTATTTTGATGAGGCAAAAAAACTTTACGGTGAACTTGGAGCTATGAGAATCCCAGTATCCCATGAAAGTGTTTGGCACTACATCAATTTATTTAAACTTAATACAGATGTTTTTATTCAAAGAGATCCAAATGGATTTATATATGTTAAAAATACTAGAATTAGAAATTATCATGGAGAAATTGAAAAACACTTTTATCCAAAGTTTAATTTAACTCCAACTGAAAGAAATACTTCTTGGAGAGAGCTTTATGATTATGCAATGAATAGTCCAATGAAAAACTTATCTCCTTATGTAAGAAGTGAAATACTGAAGATTTTATCTGTATATAATCCAGAGTATGCTCCACTATTAAATATTAGCCTACGTCAGAATTTTGAATTTTTAGGTCTTAGCCCTGGAGCTATTCAACTTATAACAAGTGTTGATCCAACTTTATCTCCTCTTATGGATATATCGTATAATCATCTTTTATCGCAAAATTATCCTGTAGATTTAGAATATGTATATAGAATTGAGGGTGGCTTGTCAAATCTTCCTCTAGCATTTTATAATTCTTTAACTACAGAAACCCCAAAAGAATATACTAATCAGGAATTGGATAGCTTGGGAATTGTTAAATGGAAGCTTGGATATTGGGTATCTGGGATATATAAATCTGAAGATAGCGATAAAGTTTTTATAAAATATAATAATAAAAACTCTACAGAAAAATCTTGTGAAAATTTTGATTACGTTATTTGTGCTATTCCTTACTCTACTCTTAGGACTGTAGAAATTAATCCTGTATTTTCTAATATAAAAATGCAAGCAATTAAAGAATTAAATTATGTAGATAGTCAAAAAACGCTATTTTTGTGTAAGAGCCGTTTTTGGGAGGAAGATGCTGAGTATGGAGGGATTAATGGCGGGAACTCACTTACCGACATGTCTATAATTAATATAATATATCCATCTGATCACGCTTATGGTGGAGAGTCAAGTGATCCTGGTGTACTAATAGCATCATATAATCAAGCAAGAGAAGCTATTTATTTGGGGAATACTGATCCTGCGGTTCATAATGAAATTGTTAAGAGACAGGTTGAGATTGTGCATGGATTACCAAATGAATATTTAGATTCTATAGTTCAGGATTCAAAATATTTAACTTGGAATAATGAGCAATGGTCTAGAGGGGCTGTGTGCAAATATTCACCAGAACAAAAAAGAATATTTGGAGATAGTTTATTAAAATCAGAATACAATTGTAGGGTTTTCTTTGCCGGAGAGCATATTTCATCAACCCCTAGCTGGATTCAAGGATCTTTATATACTGGTAAGCTTGCAGCTAACGATTTAGCTAAGGTAGCTAGAAACAAAGGTTAATTTCTTAGAGTCTTGATTATTATTTAATCAAGACTCCATTTTACGTTTATACACGTTTTATAGGTTGATATATGTGAAGCTCACAATAATTATCTTTAGACAAAGAATTATCTATATATTCAAGTCTAAAGGAGTCTGCAAATTTAAAGTCCGATTGAAAAATCCATTTTCTATATAAGTGTGCTAAAATTCTTCCTATATGTTTGCCCTTAATATAGTCAGGCTTAAAAAATCCTATAAATTTAAATACAACATATTCATGATCAGGAATTGCTATTCCTTTCATATTTTCAGGAATATTTTTTAGATTTTCAACTTGTACAGAAGGCATATAATATATGTATCCATCTGGATTTTTACTCCAATCAGTATATCCAATATATATATGTGGATTAATAGGATTCTCAATGATATTCTTATTATTGTAGAAAAACTCACGCCCATAAGCATTAGCTGAATTATCCCCAGACTTACTTAAAATCTTATGTTCTGTTCCTATAATATTAAACCCTTTTTTAAATACAAAAAAAGGTTTATATGTAATTGAGTTATCTATAGTTAGAATTTCATCAGTATTAATCTTCTCTGTAATAATAACTGATATATCTTTTGAGCGTATTTTAAGGGGTGTATATCCAAACTTCTTTCTAAATGATCTTATATAGGATTGTTCATAGTTAAATCCAAAATCCATAGCTATATCAATTATTCGTTTGTTAGTATAAACTAATTCATTAATGCTTAAAGTTAATCTTCTTGATTGAACATATTCTATAATGGACTCCCCTGTTAATGATTTAAACATCCTGTGGAGATAATATTTAGATACACCCGTTTCTTTTGATAGGTCATCTAAAGTTATTTTATTGTATATATTATTTTCAATATACTCTACGCAAACCTCTAACGTATCTTTTAAATTCAGCATAATACTCCTCATAAATTACTAGTAGAAAGCAATAACTGTTCATTTTGAGTAAATTATATATGATATTTTTATTTATGTAAATAATACTATAAAAATCTGAAATTTATGGAGGTTTTTAGCTTGAAAAAACGTGTAGTTATAACAGGGATGGGTGTTGTATCATCTGTAGGAATGGGAACAGAAGAGTTTTGGAATAATATAAAAGAAGGTAAAAGTGGAATAAGCAAAATAGAAAGAGTTGATGTTTCTGACATACCAACAAAGGTAGCAGCTGAAATTAAGGATTTTAATGGTGAGTTATACATAAGCAAAAAAGAAATTAGAAGGACTGATAGATTTTCGCAATATGCTATAGCAGCTGCACAAATGGCTATAGAAAACTCTAAAATTGATTTAGACATAATAAATAAAGAACGCCTAGGAGTTATTGTTGGTTCAGGAATAGGGGGAATTGAAACCTTGGAGAATCAACATAAAGTACTTCTAGAAAAAGGGCCTGGAAGAGTAAGTCCATTTTTAGTACCTATGATGATATCTAATATGGCTTCAGGGCTTATTGCTATAAAATATGGAGCTAAAGGTTTTGTAGAATGTGCTGTTACTGCTTGTGCAACTTCTACGAATACTATTGGAGATGCGTTTAAAGTAATACAAAGAGGTGATGCAGATGTAATTATTGCCGGAGGCGCCGAAGCTTGCATTACTAGGTTATGTCTTGCTGGTTTTTCTTCAAGCAAAGCTATGACAATAGATGAAAATCCAGAAACAGCTTCTAGACCATTTGATAAAAATAGAGATGGGTTTGTTATGGGAGAAGGCGCTGGAATGCTTATTCTTGAAGAATATAGTAAAGCTTTAGAAAGAAATGCAAATATAATAGCAGAAATTGTAGGATATGGCTGTACTAATGATGCTTATCATATAACTTCACCTGCTGAAAAAGGGGAAGGCGCTGCTAGGTGTATGAAAATGGCCATTGAAGATGCTGAAATAAGTCCAACAGATATAGGATATGTAAATGCGCATGGAACCTCTACAGAAGTTGGGGATAAAAATGAGACAGCTGCAATAAAGACTGTATTTGGAGATTATGCTTATGATATATCTATAAGCTCAACAAAGTCTATGACAGGACATATGTTAGGCGCTACTGGGGCTGTAGAAGCAATTATAACAGCCTTATCAATTAAAGAGGGATTTATTCCGCCTACAATAAACTATTCTACTCCAGATGAAAACTGTGATTTAGACTACACTCCTAATAAAGGAAAAGTTAAAGCTATATCATATGGAATTACTAATTCTCTTGGATTTGGTGGTCATAATGCAAGCTTAGTTTTAAAAAAATATAAAGATTAGTTGAAAAATATAAATGCTTTAGCAAGATTTTAAAATCTTACTAAAGCATTTATACATTAATCTAATATAGAATATTTTATATAATTTTTGTTACAATAATCTACTATTGTGTTGTAATAACCATTAAAAACAATACCATCAATGTCAAAAGAAGATTTTTTTATCAGAATTTTATCGACAAAAGAAACTATTTTAAGCAACTTACTTAAAGCTGCACTTTCAAGTTTTATTTTAGGATTAATTTCGAGATTTACAAATGTTTTAAATCCAGAATCGTGAAGATCCTTTAAGCAACTAATTCTTTCTAAATAAGAAGGAGAATTTGGTTCAAGCTCATTTCTAACATCTTCATCTAAAGATATTAAACTTATACCAAATTCATTTTTCCTATCTAAATTAAGTATATCTTCAGGAAAATCAAGAGTGCAAAGTTGAACTTTATTATCTTTGTTTAATAACTGTTGTAATTGAACCTCTCCCATTTTAAATACCTCACTAATACAAATTATATAATTAATAATAACATAATTTATTTGATAAATACTAGTAATATACTTTTAACTAATAAGAATATTACTCAAGTTTACCCTTTATGCCAAATAAAAATTGGTAGTATATTTATGAATGAAGTAACTTCATTTATTTCGCTAATTTGTTTTCTGGATATAACTCTATCTAAATGGCAATCACTCATTCTAATATCCACATATACGGGTTGGGGAGCTATATTATTTTTAATTTCCTTTACAAAGCAAGAATATTTTTGCTGTTCAGAACCTTCATAATCAAGTTCATTAAAATCTAGATAATTTAATGAATATAAATAACTAATTTTAAAGTCACTCAAGCTTCCTCTAATTCTTAATTTATACATTTTCATTTGTTCTATTCTCCTTTAATTTTATTATATTTTTTATAAAACAGAACTAAGTACCATAAATATGATACTTAGTTCTTACATAAATTTTTATAACATACTAAACATTTAAGCCTGATGCCTCAGCTTCTGCTTGTTGTTCGTTTTTAAGATTCATAGCATCTATCTTTTTAAAGAATGGGAAATAAACAACAACTGAAATTCCTATACAAATTATTTGCATTAAGGCTGTTCTCCATCCTCCTAAGATAAATCCTGAGATTATAGGAGGTGTAGTCCAAGGAACAGTTACTCCAGTAAATAATGGAACCAATCCAACTCTCATAGCAAGATATGCAACAACAGCTGCTGTTGTTGGAGCTAATATAAATGGTATAAACATCAATGGATTCATAACCATTGGGAATCCAAATAGTATTGGTTCATTTATATTAAATATACCAGGCCCTACAGCAAGTTTACCTAACGCTTTATTTTGCTCAGATTTTGCTATAGTAAGCATTAAAATTACTAAACCTATTGTTAACCCTGATCCAGTTACAGTAACAAAGCTTGCGCCAAATTGATCTGTTACTATATGTCCTCCATTAGCTATAGTTAACTCTTTACCTGCATCTATAATTGCTTGATTATCTAATCTATTAGCAGCAGTAAGTCCACTCATTACGCCACCAACTATAGTAGCACCATGAACACCAAACCACCAGAAGAAAGGTACAAGTGCAGTTGTAATTATTAAGCCTATTAATGAATCTGTAAATCCTTGTAGTGGAGTTTGTAATACTTTAAATATAAAATCTATTAAAGTAGTATTAAGTGCATATCTAAAGAACATGTATACAAACATTGTAGCTGTTATTATTACAAGTCCAGGTATAAGTGCTGAGAATTGATTTGATACACCTTGTGGAACTCCAGCAGGCATCTTTATAGTTATTTTCTTAGTTAGGAACCATGAGTAAACGAATCCAACTAAAAGTCCTATAATTATAGCTGTAACCATACCTTGTCCACCAAGCCAAGTTCTAGGTATAACACCTGACACAACTTCTCCTGCTGCAGATGTTGTATATTGATTTAAAGTTATTAAAAATACTGCAAAAGCTATGATTCCTGATCCTAATGGTTCATGACCTTCATTTTTAGCATAAGTATATGCTATACCTATTACGGCTATTATAGCCATAATCTGCATTGTAGAGTTATAAACTTGGAACAATGGTTCAGTCCACCCTGCTCCAAAGATTCCAGCCATCCAATCATTAAATGGCTTATATGGGATTTGTGCTAATAATAAAAATACTGATCCTACTAGTGACATAGGTAGAGTGTATATTATTCCATCTTTTAGTGCGACAATAGCTTTGAGTTCAACAAATTTCATTACGATACTTATAAGTTTTTCTCCACGTGTTTCTGACATTTATAAGTCCTCCTTAAAATTTTTTTATAAGACAAATTAAAATATAATTTGTAGCTTAACTCATTGAATTTCTTATAAATAAATTCTTAAAACTATTATCTATATTGCATTATTTATTCAGTAACTTTAAAGCAAAATCTAAAACCTTATCGCCTTTCATCATTCCATAGTCTACTGAATTTATTACATCTACTGGTACTCCTTTTGCACCGCATAATTTTTTTGCATTAGGTAACTTATATCTAACTTGTGGTCCAAGTAAAGCTACATCGATACCTTCTTCTAATTTTTTTGACATAGTTGATTCTGGGAAAGCTTCTATAACAGCCTCTACTCCTTTAGTTTTAGCTGCCGCTTTCATTTTTTCCACCAAAACACTTGTTGACATTCCTGCAGCACAAAATAATGTAATTTTAATCATTTATTTTTCCTCCTTAATAAATTAATTTCATATTAACCCAAATTATTATTTATCTAGTAATTCATTAACTATCTTTCTTAATTCAATTATTTGCTCGATCATGTTTTTTTCTGATATAGTTGTCATTAAATGGTCTTGTGCATGAACAAATAATACTGAAACTTCGGTTTTAATACCTGCGGCTTCTTTTTGTAATAAACTTGTCTGAGAATTGTGAGCTAACTCAAGAACTTCATTTGCCTTATTTATTAATTCATCTGCTTCGTCATATTTTCGATCATTTGCTGCGGTAAGGGCTTCATAGGAATAAGCTTTAGCATCACCAGAATTTATTATGATGTCCATTATAATTTTCTCTAACTCCTCCATATTAAACCTCCTAATTAAATATTTGACACCTATGCAATTAATTACAGCAATTTCCATGCCAAAACACTAAAGTGTAGAAGATAATGGGGTTATTGAAAAAGAAATTTATAAATGTTTAAAGATTATTTTGAAAAATAAGACAGTGTTTAAAGAATTTTAAATAGTGTTTAGATGTTTTAGCGAAAAAGATGATAATGTTTACAAGTGTTTGGATTTATATTTAATCTGTTTACATGAAAAAAAGTCTAAATTTCTTTGTAAAATGAAATTTAGACTTTAAAGACTTATTATTTATAATAGTTTGTCCCCCATACTCCCATTAGAATCATGGCAGATCCTATTGTATGGTATAAATGAAAATTCTCTTTTAAGAAAATAACCCCAGCTAATATTGATACTATTGTAGAAATATTAGCAAATACAGCCGATTTGGAGGCTTCCATTTTAGACAATGTAAAATTAGCAAGAAAATAAGCTACTATAGATGATAATATTCCTAAATACAAAATTGATAAAACAAAGCTTGAACTTTTTAAAGGCTCAAAGTAATTGGATAATGATCCATTTAAGATATGATTACTTACAGAAACTATATTAAAAAAGATTGCTCCTAAAAACATCATAAAGTAAGTAACTTCTATAGCTGTAAAATGTTTAGATATTTTTCTAGCTATTATATTAAAAAATGCAGCTGAAAATACTGCAACGCTCAAAAATAATACACCTAAAATAGAATTTCCAGAGTTTTTTGATCCATCCATAAGTATGATTAACACAACTCCAGATACAGATAAAATAATACTTAATACTTGCTTTCGTGATGGTTTTTCATTTAAAAGGTATATAGCAAGAATTGTTACTACTATAGGAATAAGGGCTATCATAAGTCCACCTAAGGAGCTTGAAGTCCTTTGAAGTCCATAGGTTTCAAAAATGAAATAAATTATTGGCTCTATAATAGCTAAAACTATTAACCATTTCATAGGTTTATTTTTATAATTTACTTTAATTACTTTAAATGCTATAAGTAAGCTCATAATAATAAAAGCTAATAAAAATCTAAAAGCGACTAGGGTTATAGGGTTTGATACCATTAAAGCTTTTTTGGTAAATAAAAAGCTTAGCCCAAAGATAAGATTAGTAATTAATGCAGTGAAATACGGAATAATTTTTTTGTCTATTTTCATATTTTAGTATCCTTTCTTGAAGCTGAATTTAACTACAAAGAGTAAGTATACTATAAATTCATTTATTACTCAATATTATATCTCCATACATGCATATCACTGTAATACCATAATTATGGTATTACAGTGATATGCAGATATTCAAGTATGTAGGTATGAAGTGCTTTTTTGCTTGAATTTTTATAACGAGTGAAAGAATCCGCTTTCCTTTAGTTAAAAAAAGTGATATTCTCATTTATATATGTGTTAGCGAGGTATAACAAATGAAAAAATTTAAGAAGATCTATATTGAAATAACCAATGTATGCAATCTTTCTTGTAGTTTTTGTCCTGAAACTCTAAGGAAACCTGAGTTTATAAAGATTGATGCTTTTTCTAAAATACTAGATGATATAAAGCCTTATGGTGAATATATATATTTTCATATAAAAGGGGAACCACTACTCCATCCAGAATTAGAAACTTTATTAGATATTTCTTTTAAAAAAGGATTCAAGGTTAATTTAACAACAAATGGAACGCTTATAACTAAAGTAAAAGATATATTACTAAATGCCCCTGCTCTAAGGCAGATTAACATTTCTCTTCATAGTTTTGATGGTAATGAAAAAGCTGTAAATAAAGAAGAATATATTAATAACGTTATTGAATTTTCAAAGGAAGCTAGAGAAAAGAAGATTATAACTGGACTTAGACTTTGGAACTTAAATGAAAACAATAATACAAATCTTAAGTTAAATAAAAACAAAGAGATTTTAGAAATTATAGAGAGAGAATTTAATCTTCAATATAAAATTGAAGACAAAATAAGCGAATGTAGAGGATTTAAGATATTAGAATATATATATCTAAATCAAGATTATGAATTTAATTGGCCTGCTTTAACGGAGGATGAGGATGATGGTATAGGTTTTTGTCATGGGCTTAGAAACCAAATTGGTATATTAGTAGACGGAACCGTAGTTCCTTGTTGTTTAGATGGAAATGGAATTATAGATTTAGGAAATATAAATAACAGTAGTTTTTCAGAAATAATAGAAAGCTCTAGAGCTAAGGATATTACAGAAGGATTTTCAAATAGAAGAGCTGTTGAGGAGCTTTGCAGAAAGTGTGGGTATAGAAAGCGATTTGGGAGGTAATTTTATAAATGGATATTAAGGAAAAAGTAAAAGGACTCCCCTCTTCACCAGGTGTATATTTAATGAAGGATTCTCTGAACAATATCATATACGTAGGAAAGTCTAAAAATCTTAAAAATAGAGTTGGTTCATATTTTATTAATTCTAAAGCACATTCACCTAAAACTTTAAAATTAGTAAAAAACTTAAAAAACTTTGATTTTGTGCTTACGGATACTGAGTTTGAAGCATTTATGCTGGAATGTAAATTAATAAAAGATATAAAACCAGCTTATAATAGGCTTATGAAAAGTCCTAAGTCTTATAAGTATGTACATGTAAATCTAAACAAAGAATATCCTGATTTTAAAATAGTGGATGAAATAACTTCGGGAGATGGTATGCTTTATTTTGGACCTTACGTAAGCAAAAGCTCTCCTGGAAAGGCTGTTGAAGGAATCAAGGAATTTTATAAAATATTATGCTCTAATGACTTTAAAAGAAAAGGTTCATGTTTAAACTACTCTCTTGGTCTTTGTGTTGGATTATGTGCAGGTGACTCAAAAAAAAATTATTATATGGACGTAATTAATAAGGTTATAAGTTTATTAGAAGGTAAAGACTCATCTATATTAAATGAAATCGAAGAAGCAATGAGGCAGTCATCTGAAAACTTTGATTTTGAGAGAGCTGCTAAATACAGGGATTATTTAACTTTTATAAACTATTTAGTTGTGGGTATTAAAGCGGTTGATTTTACTGAAGAAAATAAAAATATAATTTTAGTAGAATACTTGGATAATGAAAACATAAAGATATTCTTTATAAAGGGAAATAAAGTTATATTCAAGGAAAAAGGCGCGTTTATTAAACTAACGACCTTAGCTCAAAATATAATAAAGCATTATAAAAAGTTTAATCTTAATGATGGGACTTTTATAGGTAAAAACGAGGTAGATGAGGCGCAAATAATCTATAACTATATAAATAATAAATCAGATAATCTAAAGTTTATAGTAATTCCTGATGAATTTATATCCGATGCAAAGTACATAAATAGAGAGATTAAAAAAATATTTGAATAAACTAAGGTGTAGGAAATACTTTATGTAATATTTCTTACACCTTTATTATTTGATTTTAATCCAATAACTCAATGTTGAATCTTCTTTAAAACCTCTCTTTTTATACATAGTATAAGCTTTAGAATTTTCCTCAATGACTATTAGAAAGATTTTATCTATATTTTTATTGTTTAGGAAGTTTATGGCTGTTTCTAAAAGTGATTTACCATAACCAACTCCCCTGTATTCCTTGCAAAGCCCAATATCAAATGAACCTTCTTTATTCTCTATAGAACAATTCATAAACCCAATAATCATATCATTTATGCTGACCATAAAGTAATAGTTACAATCATCTGATTTTTTTATATATTCTTCTACTCCACTAATATCTGAATAAGTACCATGAGGCATATCACTAAAAGAATCGTTAAAAACTTCTAAATATTTTTCTTTGTTATCATGTGTAAGTGGAATTAAATCTAAAAGAGGTGCGTTTAAGGATACATCATCTAAATTCATTTTAAGAGATCTATAGGAATTATTTAAGCCTAATTTTTCTAAAAGCTTTAGTTGAATAACATTTCTTTCTCCTAAAAGTATACTTTCAGCATTATATTTATTTGCTATTAATATAGCTTTTTCTATAAGTTTTTTTGCAATATTAATTTTTTCTTCAGAAACATCTAGTAAATCTAAAAAGTGTATATATACACTTTTTAGTTTTTCAACTACTTCAAGGACTATATTAATTTTACCAATTACTTTTCCATTATTAAAATAAAAAAGAACACCTCTTCCATAATCATAAACTTTTGAACCAAACATGGTATTAAACTTGTCCCAAGTCATGCTGTTGTCATTTCTAGTTACAAAATCAAAAGCAAGTTTTTTTTCTTCTTCATTTAAATTAATATATTCTTTAATCATTTTAAGTATCTCCTTAATTATGTATAAATCTATATCAATATTTTACTATTATATACTATTGTACTATAATAGTGTTGTATGATTTAAATTTTTAGGGGGGATTATATGAGTAAAAAAAGAGTGATTTTATACATTATTGCTATATCTAATTTAATAGGCGGAATTATAGGATCACTTTTCATGTATCAGTCAATAAAGAATAACTTAGTAGTCAATTGGACAGATATATCTATTAATACTAATGTTAAAGTTATAATTTTTATTATTTCAATACTATTTTGCTTATCACCTATTCTTATTTTTACTGGAAAAAGAAAAGCTTTACTTATATTCTATATAATAAATATTTCTAATATTCTATTTGAAATTATTACTTTTATAAGAGCTAAATATTTTATAGAAGACATAGAGATTTCTAATAGTTCTGGTATTCCAATAATAAAAATTCTGATATTTGTGTACTTAATTAAAAATGAGTTAGATGAACATAATTTAATGGCTAATAATAATATTACCTCTTAAAGATAAAAGGATGCTTTTATGTGCATCCTTTTATTTTATACATATTTTATGGTTTTCTTTCTTCTGTAATAAAGATATAAAATAGCAAGATTTACAATTAAAATAAAGGTAACAGCAGCCCCTCCCTCTGGACCAAATGCCCCACCATTTATTAGATTATTCTGAGCTACTGTAGCTTCATATAATCCGTTTGTAGGGTTTCCACTAACTTGAAATCCAAAGACATACCCTTGAAAATAGTTCCAAGTTATATGATAACCTATAGGCATCCATATACTTGAAGATTTAATAAACATATATGCAAAAACTATTCCTACTAAAAAGATGTTAAATAAACCTAAAGGATTAGCATTAAGATTACTAGCATGCATCAGAGAAAAAATTAATGAAGATACTAAAACTATAAGGAAACTGTTATTTGTTTGTTTTAATACTGACATCAAATATCCTCTAAAAAACATTTCTTCCCCAAAACCAACTAATATAAATAGTACTATACCTAAAAGTATTTCGTAAGAAAAATTAGGTTTAAGAAAAGAAGTAACCAAGGTTGCATTATTAGTAGCTATTAGTATAAAAAATACTATGGTTATAGACAGAGCACCTAAAAATAATCCAAATAATAAATCAAAGCCATCTCTTTTTATTGAAGTTAACCCCATATTTCTAAAAGGTTCTTTCTGAACAAGTTTCCAAGAAATCAAAGAAACCAAAATAAAAGATATTGTGCTAACCCCCATGTTTAACAGTGAATAAATAGGATTATTACGGCTAATAGAGAATATACCACCAAAAACTCCGATTATTATTGATAAAATAAATATTGTTATGAATAAAATTAAAAATGAAATAGCGATCTTCCAGCCACTTCGAAGCTGATTATACCGGTTTTTAAAAATTAACATTAGTAAGCCCCCCAACTTTTTAAGCTTTACAAAGATTGAATAATTAATCTTTGTAAAGAATAGATAATTTATGATGTGTATATAATATTCTTCCTCAGGGATAATATTCCTCTTTTATTTTTAGAATTTAGTTCAAAAACAATTAACGCTTGCATATAAATTTTCATATAATACTTGGGAAGTCTCTTTTGTACAAATATGAAAAGCCATTGAGTTTTCTTCTGATTTAAACTTAATATATATTTCAAAAGAGACTTCTCATATTTAAATTTAGTAATTAATGAATATATTAATTATATTTTGTCTATAATTTAAATAACATTCTCAAAATGGATGTTATTTTACAAAGAAAGGTACTATATCCTTACTTTTCTTTAAATTCGGCATATAACATAACTACCTCCTCTTATTTGCAAAAAAAAGAAAGCTTTCTCATGATTTTGAGAAGGCTTTATTTTATAGAAATTATAAATTTGGAAATAATCTCATTCTGTATGAATTCATTGAGGTTGTTCCGAGTTTATCTAAAAGCTTTGCGTTAGCATAAGCTCCAACAAATGCACCAATAACAGGAACTAGTTGGAGTAATTTTGCTAAATCTATATAATCTCTATATTCTTGTTGAAAATCACGCCAATTAAAGTCATTTATGTCTCTAGGAAGTTTACTAGAAGTCTCTTCCCAGTTTTCCATTTCTAAAAATACTTTGTTAGTTTTAGATTGGCTAGAAAATGCTAATTGAAATATATAAAGTATATAAATTCTTTCTTTATAGTTTTTTACATCATATCCATATATAGCAGCTATTTCATATAAAAACTTAATCTTAATACTAAGTAATAATGGAAAGTCAGCTAAGCCTAATAAAAACCCTCCTGCACCTGTACTAGCTCCTTCAACGATAGCTGTTGTCTTATAAAACTCTATTTTTTCTCTTGCAAGTTTATCTCTTTCCTCTAAAGATAAGTTTCTAATAGGATCTTTAGCGATAAATTCTGATCCAACTAAGACAGCTTTAATCATGTTTTTAATTGCAACTGTCATTATTTCATGATATTTTTCAGGTAAAATATCATTAAATTTATTTTGAATACCCTTGGATGCTTTATTAAAAATCGAGGGTTTTTTCATCATTTCAATTTTCCATTTACTTAATTCAGGTATTAATGATTTTTTATATTCAGACATAAAATCCTCCTTCTTAACTTTTACTATATTATATACCAATTCTTATACTACTACACAATTATTAGATATTTATTAGAATTTTATAAATAAATATGTATTTTAAACCCATAGAAAAACACCCTAACTACTTAGGGTGCCTTTCTACTCTAAATTTATTATTCAATTATAGCTATAGTATCATCAACCATGCCTATTATCTCTACGCCTTGATTAAACATGTCCTCAATATAGTCAGCAATTTCTTTGTTTATCTCTTCGCCAATGCTAACTATAGGAATTCCAGGAGGATAAACAATTATAGTATCTCCACTTATTTTGTTAACTGCATCTTTTAGGTTTACATACTTTTTATCACTAAAAAATGCATCTCTTGGATTTAATAAGGTTTTAGGTATGCTTAAGCTCTTAAAATCAAAATTTAATTTTGTATCTTTACTATGATTTTCTCTTATATACTTAAGAGCTTTTACAAGTTTATCTAAATCCTGAGTTGTATCATCTAAACTTATAACAGCTAATATATTGTACATATCGCCAAGTTCCATTTGAATCCTGCATTCACTTCTTAGAAGGTTAACAACTTCAAATCCACTAAGTCCAGTATCTTTTACACATATACAAAGTTTACTTAAGTCTATTGACTTCATATTGTGTTTAGTTATTTCTTGTTCATCCAAAACATGATAACCATCTAGAGCATTTATTTTTTTTCTACCTTCAACACATATTTCCACTACTTTATCTAATTTAGCTTCTCCAGTAAGGGCTAAATTTTTTCTAGCAACATCTAAGCTTGCCATCAATAAATATGAACCGCTAGTAGTTTGTAATAAGTTAAGAGTAGCTTTTACTTTCTTAGGATCAACTTTAGTAGAATTTATTAACAAAGCTGAACTTTGAGTTAATGAACCACCGGTTTTATGAAGGCTTACACAAGACATATCGGCTCCCATCCTCATTGCAGGAGCAGGATACTTGTCATTAAAATAGAAATGACTTCCATGCGCTTCATCGGCTAAAACTAGCATATTATGCTTATGAGCTTCATAAACTATAGGTTCAAGGTTTGTAGTTACGCCATAATAAGTTGGGTTAATTACTAAAACTGCTTTAGCATCGGGATTATCTCTTATTATATTAATCATCTTATCTTCAGTAACGTTCATGAAAATCCCGTATTCAGTGCTTATTTCGGGTTCTATAAAAACTGGAATTATTCCACATAGTATTAATGCATTCAATACACTTTTATGAACATTTCTTGGTATTATTAATTTTTCTCCAGGTCTACAAACGCTCATAATCATGGATTGAATACCTATTGTGGTACCATTAACTAAAAACAATGCCTCATCTACGCCAAAAGCATTTGCCATTAGTTTTTGAGCATCTTTAATAACTCCAGTAGGTTTTATCAAATTATCTAAATTTATCTTGGAATTAACATCATACTTAAATATCTCTTCACCAAGACAATCTTTTAATTCATTATCATTCCCTCTATTTTTGTGTCCAGGTACATCAAAGGGAGTTACATCATCTTTTATATACTCTTTTAGTGCATTCAAAATCGGAACGCTTTCTTGCTCTAACATTTATCAGTCCCCCTAAATTTAATTAGTCTAGTATATTCAATTGTATATTTAATTGAAACTAGAAATTTTAATAATATTATGTATAAATTAAAATAAAAAATTACGACAACATTTATTTAACAGCAAAACTTTTAAAAAGTAAAGCATAATATATTATTTTGTCGTATTGTTCACAAATAATTTTTAATATATAAGGTATTTTAAAAAAAATATAGTTTTTGAAGGGCTTTTTTATCGTTTTAATCTAGGTTTTAAGAAAAAATTACTATTAAAAAATAGTCGCAAACCCATGTCTTTAGCGGTCTTACGTATATTTATAAATAAAAATAAATATTTATACATAACTATATTTTTGAACCTAAAATTTTCTATAAAAAATTTAAATAGATTAAAAAAATCAGAATTTTTTTATAGATAATGGTAATGATATCAAGTGAAGTTTTATTTAGGAGGATTATTTATGGAAACAACAATAATGGCATTAAGCATCGATCCTAGAACTGCTCATGCACCGCAAGTTCAAACTGTATTAACAAAACATGGTTGCTCTATAAAAACTAGACTAGGATTACATGAGGCAAGTGAAGATTCTTGTTCCCAAAAGGGGTTAATTCTTTTACATCTTAGCTCAGATTTAAAAGAGGTAAAGGAACTTGAAGATGAGCTTATAGATATAGATGGAGTAAAGGTTAAATATATGACCTTATAATAGAAACAACCTGATAGCATGTACCTATCAGGTTGTTTCTATTATAGAATTTTTTATCCAATTCATAAGCATTAACTCCATCTCTGCTTCACCTTTTACAGGATATTTTAATGCTAATACTTCGCCTTCTTTAAAATATTCAAGGGCTTTATCTAAATCTTTTTCGTAAAAAGCTTCATAGGCCATTAGGAATCTCTTTTTACTAATAGAAAATTTTGAAGCCTTAATGTATTTTTTTAAGTTATCATCATATAATTTATCCACTACATATTTATCAAAATCACCTATAAGCTCTAAGAAGATTTTTTCGCAGTTTATTTCGTACCTAATAATTGGTATTAAATCAGTATTTGAATCAAAGGCCTTTAAACAAAGTTTGGCATTATCAAAATCCATCTTATCTAAATACCAAGAGTGTTCTAAAAGCTTAAGAGAAGCTACTAGAGGGTTACTAAGGTCAACCCCTTCTTTACACTCAATATCTTTAAATGGGATATCCTTCATTCTATATCCTTTAGTTAAAAGAGCATAAGTTTTAAGTTGAGTATAAAAACCATATCTAGCATATTCATCTTTAAGCATCGATAGGATATTATAACCATCATTTGCCACCCCACCAACCTTAAGAGGAATAATATTAGTCAAGCCAGCTATAATTCCTGATATACTTTCTAAAGTAAGTATTAAGTTTAGCGTAGATACTCTATTTTCAGTAATTATAATTATTAATATACTAGTGAAAGCGATTAATAAGTTCATTAATCCTCCACCTAGATTATATATTATAAAAGGATATTTTCCGTCTTTAAGCTTAGGTGGCATCATAAGGCATTGACCCGCTGTGCCTGGAATGCTAAACTTTTTTATCTTAAATTTATTATTTTCTTTGATTAAAGTAATAGAAGCAATCCTAAAAGATACAAAAGTATATCCAGTCAAAATGCCAAATATTAAGTGACCAGCTTCGTGAATTATTATATGAACTAGGTAGAAGAAAAAAACTGCTCCTATTAGCGCATAGATTTTAAATATAAATAATAATCCACTTTCACTTTCTATATATGGTGACAGAGATTTAATAATGAAAACTGCCAAAAATAGTCCGATTAAAGCACCTAAAATAAGGCTTTTTATTGTTTTTGAATACTTTTTGAGTTTGTTACTCATATAGACTCCTTTCAATATGATATAAGAACTATTATAACATAATAAGGAGTAAATATTTAGAAATTAAACTTATGGAGTAATTTTTTCTTTTATAAATTTATTGTATTGATTTAATGCAGCATTTAAGATTTTACTTGCTGTTACAACTTCATGATCTACTAGATTTCCATCTTTGAAAGTTATTAATTCTTCCAATTGCTTTCTGAGGATATCTATATCTTTCAGTAAATCCTCTAACTCTGACATATATAAATCACCTCCATTAATATATATTCTTACCAATGAAGGTGATTTCGATTCAGTTATTCATCATTTTTTAAACTGTAAGAAGGATGATATAGACCTGTAGGCTTGTAAAACTCATCTCTTAAATAGTTAAATCCAATCTTTTTAAGAAGAGCTTCTGAGGATTTATTATAAGGATTATGACCTGCAAATAATTCTTTTATATTTAAGCTATTAAAAGCATAATGGGTTATTGAATTTAATGCTTCAGAAGCAAGTCCCAAGCCCCAATATTCTGGTCTTAAATGAATTCCTACTTCGTATATATTGTTTTCTATATCATAAGGTCTTAACCCGCAGCAACCAATATTTTCAAGATTACTAAGGAGGTATATTGGAAAGTATTGAACCTTGTAAATATTATATGTAGCTATTTCTTTTTGTAGTCTACGCTCTATATCTTTATGTGACATTACTCCAGTTGAAGTAATAAACTTTGTAACTTCTGGGTTACCCCAAAGTTCTATTGCATCTTTCGAATCTTTAATATTCCATGTTGAAAATCCTATCCTCAGACTTTTTAGAAAAAATTCTTTCATATAATACTCTCCTAACGATTAACTAGATCACTAATCTTATTTATTGTTTTCCAATTGCGTGTAGTCGCAGAGTTATCTAATTTACCTAGGTTGTTCCCAAGTTTTGAATTTCTTATGCTGTCATGAAATAATAAATACACGTCTCTGCCTATTATTTTATATTTATCCTCACCAGTTTCATAAACACTGAATTTATCAATATTTTCTTCTAAAGGCTCTTGTTTCAAAAATGCTACATACAGTACCTCGCTAGAAGTATTTCCTTGAGCTTCTAATATTTCTTTTTCTGAGAAAGGGCAATTCTTTATAAGGTTATTAAACTCTTCTTCACTTCGTAATATTACTGAAACTTTAAACCCCACATCTTTATATATTTTTTCTTCAATTTTATTAATAAGGACGCTTTCACTTTTATCTGAAGAAAACAATACATTACCACTTTGAATATAGGTTTTTACATTTTGAAATCCTATATCTTCAAAAACTGCTTTTAGCTGTGCCATTTTGATTATATTTTTCCCACCAACATTGATTCCTCTAAGTAGTGCTATATAATTCATCAAAAAACTCCTTTACCTAAATTACTTGACCAGACAACCCAACTGGTTGTCTGGTCAACCGATCAACCAATCATTATAATATTATAATAACCGATTTTAGTTAAATAAAAAAACTAAAGCATTAATTAAATTAATAACTTTAGTTTTTTTAGCTTTATTATGCAATTGAATTAGCATTAATAACTTTATCTAAAAATTCTTTGCATCTATCACTAGTTGGTGCTGTAAATATTTTATCTGGTTCGCCTTCTTCTAATATATAGCCGTGATCCATAAATACTACTCTATCAGCAACATCCCTTGCAAAGCCCATTTCGTGAGTAACTATTACCATAGTCATTCCTTCTTTAGCTAAGTCCTTCATAACCTTAAGAACCTCTCCAACCATTTCAGGATCTAATGCTGATGTTGGTTCATCAAATAACATTATTTTAGGATTCATTTCTAAAGCTCTAGCTATAGCTACTCTTTGTTTTTGTCCACCAGATAAAGTGTCTGGATAAACATCTTTTTTATCCTTTAATCCAACCTTATCTAATAAATCAATAGCTTTTTTTGTTGCTTCTGTTTTGTTCATTTTCTTTAACTCAACTGGAGCTAAAATCATATTTTGTAATACTGTTAGATGAGGGAATAGATTGAAGTGTTGAAAAACCATGCCTATATTTTGTCTTAGTGTATCTATGCTTTTGTTGTTTACTAGTTCTTCTCCTAAGATAGATATACTTCCAGCTTGGATTTCCTCTAATCTATTTAAACATCTTAAAAGAGTACTTTTACCTGAACCAGATGGACCTATTATACATACAACTTCTCCTTCTGTAATTTCAAGTGATATATCTTTTAAAACTTCTAGTTTACCATACCTTTTTTTAACATTAGACGCTTTTATGACCACGATGAAGTCTCCTTTCTATATACTTAGATAATAAAGTAAGTAAAGTAATTAAAACTAAATACATTAGAGCAACTGCAGCATATGTTTCAAGTGGTTTAAAGTTTCTAGCAACTATTATTTGTCCACTAGCTGTAAGTTCACGTATACTTATTACTGATAAAATAGATGTATCCTTAATTGTTATTATAAATTGATTTATAATAGAAGGAATCATTATTTTAATAGCTTGTGGTAGTATAACTTTTTGCATAGTTTTAAAATAACCAAGTCCTAAGCTTCTAGAAGCCTCCATTTGTCCAATATCAATAGCTTGTATACCTGCTCTGAAAATCTCAGACATATATGCACTAGCATTTAAAGTAATTGCAATAATAGCACATACCATTGGGTCTGACCTTTGTGCAATTAATGGTGCTATACCAAAGTATATGAAATAGGCTTGAACCATTAAAGGGGTTCCTCTTATTATGTAGATATATACTGTTGATATTGCATTTAATATCTTTGATTTACTTATTGTAAAGATTCCTAAAATAATTCCTAATATAAATGCAAGTATCAAAGATATTATTGATATTCTAATTGTAACTAAAATACCTGTAGTTAAGCTTGGCAAACTTTCTTTTAGTATTTCCAAAAGCTGCATATTTTCCTCTCCTTACTAAAATGATAATTAATGATAAAGAATGAATTAAAATCCATTCCCTATCATTATCAAAAATAATTATTTACCTATATATTGACCAACGATTTTATCGTATTCGCCATTTTCTTTTAACTTTTTAAGTCCATCGTTGAATTTTTTAAGTAATTCTGCATTTTTACCTTTATTTACTGCAAAACCATAATCAACTGATGATAATTTATCTCCAGCAATCTTTAATTTAGAAGATCCGTCTACTTTTATTTTGTAAGCTATAACTGGGTAATCTTCTAATAAGAAGTCAGAGTTTCCATTTTCAACATCTAAGAACATTGTTGGAGAATCATCAAAATAGTTAAGTTTTAGACTATATTTTGATTGATTATCTTCTGCAAATTGAGATCCTGCTGTACCTTTTTTAATTGCAGCTGACTTACCATTTAAGTCGTTTAATCCATTTAATGAAGAGTTCTTAGCATTTGCAACTATTGATAATCCTGATTCAAAATATCCTTCAGAAAAATCTAAAGCTTTCTTTCTCTCTTCAGTTATGCTCATTCCAGCAATAGCTCCATCTAATTGGTTAGAAGTAAGACCTGGGATTATTGCACTAAAGTCCATTGGTTTTAATTCATACTCAAAACCTTCTGCTTTAGCTATAGCTTCTAAAAGTTCTACATCTATACCTTTATATTTTCCGCCTTCTTCAAAAGAAAATGGTGCGTATTTTGAATCACAAGCAATTATGTATTTTTTACTTGCATCCTCCTTAGAAGCATCTGCTTTTTGACATCCAGCTAATACACCAAAAGCCATAACAGCTGATAGAACTAGCCCTATTATTGATTTCTTTTTCATTTTTATGTCCCCTTTCATATCTAAAAAATATAATAAAATAAAATTGATATACATTATTAGTTTGTAACTTATTTAAATTTTATTAAATACTAATTTCACCTGATAAGTTTTTCTGCATGATTTTTTGAATTTCTTCATACTCTTCAGTTTGACCAAGAGCCCACATAAGCTTTGTGACTGCTGCTTCAGTAGTCATATCTTTTCCAGAAATAAGTCCTGCTTTTTCAGCCCTAACACCAACATTATAAATATTTAAATCAGTTCCATCGTAAAGACATTGACTAACTACAATAACAGGTATTTTATGAACACATGTCATAGTTTGAAATTTTTCTAGTAAGTCTGTGTATTCAGAAGGAATTCCACCAAGTCCAAAAGCTTCTACAACTACTCCTTTGTAAGACTGACTAACTATGTAATCAACTATAGATGGTTTTATACCAGGTATTACTTTTAGCAAAAACACTTCATCGCACACTTTTGGTGAAAACTCTAACTTATCAGGAATTTCCTCATTTTGTTCTAAAACAACTTTACCATCTTGGAACTTTCCTAGGTATGGATAATTACAACTTACAAAAGCATCCTCACTAATAGAGTGTATTTTAAATGCTCTAGTTCCCTTTATAATCCTTCCATTAAATACAAGACAAATTCCTTTGAAATCAGAAGTTGCTACTTGAAAGGATTGGAATAGATTTATTACACCATCACTACCCTCAGCATCTATAGGTAGTTGCGAACCTGTAAATACAACTGGTTTATTTAAGTTTCTAAGCATATAAGAAACTATAGATGTTGTATATGACATAGTATCAGTACCGTGAGTTATTACAATGCCATCAAAATTATTTAAACCTTCGTGTATAGCATTAGCTATAACCAACCAATCAGATGAAGACATGTTTGAGCTGTCAATATTTAATATAGGTTTTACAGTTATTTCACATAAGGTTTTAACCTCAGGGATCTTCTCTACTAGCCATTCTCCACTTAAGCCTGGAACTAGACCTTTATCGGTTTTTACAGAAGCTATTGTTCCTCCTGTTGTTAATAAAAGTATCTTTTTCATTTTGTCCTCCTAAATAGCGCTTTGACTACTATAAACTCTATTTTCTAAATGTGAAATATGTTTATATATAAGCTCTTCCGCTTTTTTACTGTCTCTATCAATCAAAGCTTTAGCTATACTTATATGTTCTTCAATTTCATCTTTATATATTAAATGTTGACTATCTATAATAAGAATTCTTGAAAGATTCTCCATAATATTTTTAAACATTTCAGTAAATAAAGAATTATGCGTGGCTTTTATTATAGACATATGAAAACTGTCATTTAGGGAATTAAAGTCACTGAAGGTATCTTTTTTATGTATATCGGGAAAATTCATAGCAAGTTGTAAAATTTTGTTTAATTCTGCTTCAGTTGCAGTTTTAGAAAGCAAATGCACTGCTGCTTTTTCAAAAATTAATCTCATTTGAAAACACTCTTTGATATTAGTATTTGTTACTGGTTTTACTAAATACCCTTTTCTAGGTAATGAAGTAAGATAACCTTCTATTTCTAAAGCGCCAAGTGCATCTCTAACTGGTGTTTTACTAACATTATATTTGTTAGCAAGTTCAGCAAGAGTTAAAAAGTCTCCATCCTTTATTTTTAATCCTAATATATCGGATTTAATTTTGTCATAAATATCTTTTGCAAATGATTTATCAACTTGTACCAAAAATTCCCCTCCTTTTCACTGAAATCCCACTGATATATCAGTAAATGTAAATAAAAAAAAGCAAAGAAGTCTTACGATGTTTAAAGCTTCATTGCTTTCACTTACTAAAGTATATTTTAAAAATTACTAATTGTCAAGTTTTTGTCTAAAAATAATGAGTTAATATATTATATTTGCATAATTAGTGATAATTTAATAATTAAATAGCTGTTAAGTAAAATAATTGGCAATTCATTTTTGCAAGAACTTATTTCTTTTTTGCAAGAAAGTGAAGCTGTAGCCTTCATTTTGCTATTTGTTGATCCTAGATTCCCGCATTATCTATAATATTTTCATTATCGTTAACCTGACATCTTCTAGAAAAAAGAAACTCATTTACAGCATATAGAAAGCCGAATAGAATTCCAAAACCCAAATCACCTAAATCTAACCAATCTTTTATTGCAACAGGGGTAAATATAACTATAGAAATAAAGATTATATAGAGTTTATTCCTATATTTTAACTTGCCAATGATTTTTTGTATTGGCCTAAAAGGATTAAGAATCATGTTGTTAAGTACACCAAAAATAAAGCTAAATAATAACATAAAAATTGTAGCAATTCCAAGTACTTTAATGAAATCAATAATTGTACTATTCATTTATATTTGTCTCCTTAAATTGTATAACTGATTTTAAATATTCTATTATAAGTTTATGAGGATTCTCTGGAATTGAGCTTAATTGTGGTTGAAATAAAGTCGCTACATAAAATTTCATATTAGGAAGTTCAAGTATTCTTGCCTCTCCTAAAAGGTCTTTTCCAACTATTCTAAACCCATCTTTATGTAAGAGTTTTTCATATTCAGGATTAACTCCAAAATTGCAGTTATATCTTTCTTCAATCTCTTCTTGTTTATAGCAATTATATAAATTTGATGTTTTATCTATTAAAATTTTACTGGTTTCTCCAAGCAAAGAACATGATAAGGGAGTAATAAATATGCTTTTTTCCTCATCATTTTTTAAATCACCTAAGTTTAGTTTATTAACAAGGTATTCTATAACAGCATGTTGAAAGCCTCCACAAGTACCTATAAAGGGATAGTTATTTTCTCTTGCAAATTTTATTCCATTTAGCGCTCCCTTAAGGCTATTGTACGGGCTTCCAGGTGCACAAAATAATCCATTGAATTCACGTAGTTGTTTTTCTACATCCTTCTCAAGGCTGTCAGTAGATATCCATTTAAATTCAACATGTATATTTAAGGCTTTACCGCAATGAACTAAAGCATCATTTGTAGCTATATGTGATATTCTTTCACTATCATAATCACCGATTATTCCTATTTTTATTGAGTTTGTTGTTTTTTTATCCATTATATCGCCCACCCCATAAATTTTATATAATAATGATATTAGATTAAGGTATGTAAAAGAAAGGATTCCTTTGAGATTGGTTTATTAATACGAAGTATATTTGATATAAATTATAACATAATTACCATAATATACACAATATGTTATGGGATTTAATAGAAAAAGCATCTAAAATATAAGCAAGTCATATATTAAAGGACTTTATAAATTATTTGAATGGTAGGGGTTAAAAATGAGAATTAGTACATTATTATTAGTTATAGTATCTATTGTGGCTGTTATTGGAAGTGGATTTCTAAATTTTCAAGAATTTTTAATGGGGGGCCCTGCAAATTATAAAAGTTTAATAGTCACTTCTTCCTACTTATTGATTTGGATATTTATATTGTTAATAAGCATCAAATTTAAAAATCGTAGTGTATTAAGATATTGTCTGGTATTTGGAATTGGAATGCTAGTACTTTCACTTTTAACTATTTATATCAATGTAAGTGGAGCAACTGTAAACTGGGCGTTGATTTTTGTAATATTGCTTTTAGGACAATAGTATGGGATTAATTTTTTTACAGGGAGTTTTTTAATTTCATCTATAATATTAGTATTTATATCTCTACTAATGTCTATAATTACTTTTATGTCATTAAAACGTCTTAAATAAATATACTCTATGGCTTTAAGTTGTCTTCTAATCTATCATTAATTATTCTTAAAACCTCGTCAAGATCCATATCAGAAGTATCAAGATTAATACAGATAACAGGATATTTCAATTTAAGATTGAATTTTATTATTAACTTTTTAAATGGAGAAATATTATTAATAACTTTGTGTAAGTCAATTAAATCTATAGCTAAGAACTTTTGTTTTAACTTCTCAAATGCATAAACTGATTTAATGTTATTGTAATCAATAAAACCTATACTAGATAAAGAGGATATAACAGTAATTCCGTTATCGTCTATTTTTAATAAGGCTCTTTTGTAAATTACGTTTTTTATTATGAAAGCTAGGCTTAGAGGACATAAAAGCAAAAGAAGTATCCCAAGTATTAAATTTAGAATCATACTATTTACTGTACCATTAAAAAAATACCAAAAACATAAAAAGATATTTATTGTAGCAAAAATTATAGTTTTTATGACTTTTGATAAATTTTCTCTTATTATAATTTCATCCATGCTTTCTTCTCCAATTTCATAAATTATTACAAATATTATAACATTATCTTCATATAATTACCAAATAATAATAAAAAAGCCAGAGAATTTACTGGCTTTTTTATTATAAGCTATTTGGATTTTTAACATTTTGATTCAGAAGTTTTACCTTTTGTTGTGGATAACATCACAATTGTAATAATAATACATATAGTACCTATCCACTGAGCTAGTCCTAAAACTTCCTTAAGCCATATGACGGATAAAAATGCAGCTGAAAGAGGTTCTGAAGAAGATAAGATACTTGCTTCTGTCGGTTCAATGTATTTTAAGCTGTTTAAATAACAGTTATAAGCAATCAAGGTTCCAAAGATTACTACAAAGAATACCCCTAGAAAAGAAGAAGTTGTCCACTCTCCTTGAAAGTTCCATGGCGCATGTATGAAGCTAAATGAGATTCCACCTATAAGCATACCCCACCCTACTAGAAGTATTGATCCAAACTCAGCTAATAACTTCTTAGGTTGAAGAGTATAAAAAGCAGCTGTAATTCCTGCAGCAATTCCCCAAAATAAAGCTGACTTAGATATATTTATTTCATTAATATTACCATTAGTAATTATGAAAAAAGTTCCTAGCATAGCTAAAGCTATTGCACCTATTTGCTTTATACTTGGAAGTTTTCTGTTTTTTACAATCATGTATAATGTTATAAAAACAGGCGATAAATATTGCAGTATTGTAGCAGTTGCAGCATTTCCATGATTTATTGCAGCAAAGTAAGTGTATTGAGATCCTAACATTCCAACTAAACTAAAAACTATTAACCCTAAGGCTGTTCTTTTATTCTTCCATACCTTAAAGATATCATTTTTAGATTTTGAGTATGAATATAGAAGTAAGAGTATTCCTGATGCTAACAATCGAATTGTAACAAGCCACTCAGTATTAAAACCTTTGGTTTTAAACAAAAACTGAGCAACAGATCCTGATACTCCCCAAAGAGTAGCTCCGAGTATAACAAATATTATTCCTTTTATCCTTGGCTTAAGATTCATTTTATTTGCCCCACTTTCTTGATTATCTTATATTAAACATATAAAGATAATTATAACATAATCTTTTATAAATAAAGTTAGGCTATTTTTTGCTTAGAAGCGAATAGACCTCATTAACTATATCACTATCCTTCATATGAAACTTTTCCTTTAAAAAATCTATTGTTCCAACTTCTCCATGGTGGTCTTTTGTACCAATAGATCTTAAAGGTACAGGACATTCTTCGATTAGCACTTCAGCTACTGCACTTTTGAGTCCACCAATAACATTGTGATTTTCGCAGGTAACAGCGCATCCAGTTTTCTTTACAGAGGAAATAATTGTATCTTTATCTATTGGTTTTATGGTATGAATATTAATAACTTCCGCATCTATTCCTTTTGCTTTTAGTGTTTCATAAGCTTTAAGAGCTTCAGAAACCATTATTCTGCTAGCAAATATGCTTACATCTTTTCCTTCTTTTAAAATATCAGCCTTAAATAAATCAAATTTATAGTTGTCATCAAAGATTTTAGGAGAAGCTTTTCTAAATAATCTTAGATATACAGGTCCATAGTGATTAGATATTTGTGGAAGAGCCTTTGAAAGCTGAACAGCATCTACAGCTTCAAATATAATCATATCTGGAATACTTCTTAAAATTCCTATATCATCTAAACTCATATGAGTTCCACCATTTAATTGAGCTGCAATACCAGGAGCCCCTGCAATTATTTTTACATTTCTTTTAGCATAAGCTATAGAAACACATATTTGATCGCAGATTCTCCTACTAGCGAAGGCCGTAAAAGTGCATATAAAAGGGATAAATCCGTAGGCTGACATTCCAGCAGCCATAGCTGTCATATTCTGCTCAGCTATTCCTGCATTAAAAGCTCGATCTTGGAATTTTTCTTTAAGGCTTGAGGTTCCCATAGCAGTTCCTAGATCACCGTCAATTACAACAACCCTTTCATCTATTTCCATAAGTTTTTGAAGTTCATTACAAAGAACTTTTCTCATTTCCATATGCTCAGACATTTCTATTCCTCCCATCTTAACTCATTTAAAGCTAAGGATTTTTGATAATCAGTTACATTCATGCTGTGATTTTTATAGCCCATCTCTTCTATAAAAGAAATACCTTTTCCTTTAATAGTATTTAAAATAATCATAGTTGGTTTGTCTTTAGATTTTTTTCCATCTATAATCTTTTCATAAATATCAGCTACATTGTGACCGTCTACATCTAAAACATTCCAACCAAAAGCTTCCCATTTTTTATTAATATCTCCTAAGTTCATTACATCTTTAGTTAATCCATCTATTTGCATTTTATTATAATCAATAAAAGCTATTAAATTATTAAGTTTAAAATGAGCTGCGCACATTGAAGCTTCCCATACCTCTCCTTCTTGGCACTCACCATCACCAAGGATACAATATATATAAGCATTATCTTTTTTTATTTTTGATGCTTTAGCCATGCCAACAGCACAGGAAATACCTTGTCCTAAGGATCCTACAGTCATGTCTACTCCTTTAGTTTTATTCATATCACAATGGCTTGGAAGTTTAGTGTTTGGTTTATTTAAAGTAGATAATTCTTCAATATCAAAAAAGCCTCTATCAGCGAGTACAGCATAAAGACCAGGGCCTCCATGACCTTTAGATAGTACAAATCTATCTCTTCCTTCAAAATATGGGTTATCAGGATTTATATTCATGACTTTGTTATATAAAACAACCAGTACTTCTACAATAGAAAGACTTCCTCCAACGTGACCTACTCCAAGCTCACCAATCTCTTCAATAATGAGACTGCGTATATGCCTGCATTTTTCATTAAGATTTTTAATTTCATTTTCATTCATACTTTCTCCTCCTAGATTTTTAATAGGAATGTTTATTTATTATTTTAATTACATCCACAGTATCGTCTGAGTTCATTAATAAATTTAAATCATTTTCGTCCATCAAAAGATCCATTAATTCTTTTAGGACATTAACATGCCCTTCATTATCTATAGCTGCTAGGGTTAATATAAGTTTTACAGGATCATTAGCATCATTACCAAAGTTTAAAGGTGATTTAAGGGTTATTAGACTTAAAGCAAGATTATTTACTCCATTTTCAGGTCTTGCATGTGACAATACTATGCCGGGAGCTATTACCATATAGGGTCCTAGTTCATAAAAATTTTTAATTATAGCATTTTCATAGGAGCTATTTACAAAGTTTTTTTTCATCAAAAGAGTAGTACCCTCTTTAATAGCTTCTTCCCAATTACTACATTCAATGTTGAGTTTTATTAAATCCTCTGTCAGTAAATTTTTTAGCATTTAATGTCCTCCTTCCATACTTAAATTATAAAAGAGCTTAAATCTACTTTAAATAGACCTAAGCTCCATTCTTTTTCTAAGAGATTCGGAAAAAATAAACCACTTTATTTAGAGTATTTATTTATAATCTTAATGATGTCTTCTTTACTTTTCCCATTCATAACCTTTTTTAAATCTTCACTATTTGTAAACAAAGCCATAAGCTGAGATAAGCCTTTAAGATGACTTTCACTGTCTTTTGGAGCAATGGTGATTAAAAGTTTAACTGGGTCATTAAATTCGCTACCAAACTTAACAGGATTTTTAATTGTCATTAAACTCATAGATAACTTATTAACTCCATTTTCAGGTGTACTATGAGAAAGAACTATTCCAGGGGCAACTACCATATACGGACCAATTTTCTTTAGACTATTAATCACGGCTTCCTCATAGGTATTCGTAACAAAATTTTTCTCTAAAAGTACACTCATACCCTTTCTAATAGCTTCTTCCCAATATCTACACTCAACATTTAAACTAATAAATTCAGCGGTAAGTAAATCCTTTAAATTATAACTAAAGTTATCTTTAGGGAATTGTTGTTTCTCTTTTTTAAGTTCATACATAAACTCGTATTTTAGCTGTTCTTTATCATTTATGGTACAGTATTTATTAACTATACTCATAAGTTTATTTACAAGATTTATATCATCCTCATAACTACTCTCTTTTTTTAGCTTCACACTAAGATATTTGCTAAGTTTATCGTAGTCTTTTTTAGTCATAATAGGACTTATCTTTATATAAGTATCATTTTTCATTTCTGGAATATCAATTGAACTTATAACCAAATCATATTCCATGGTATTTAATTTAGTAACCATTCTACTTGCTACAGTATCGACTATTTTTACGTTGAATTTATCTTCAACTTGAGAAGCAATCATCTTTGCTGTTCCAACACCAGTTCCGCAAACTAAAACAATCTTTGTTATTTTATTTTCTTTTGCATTTCGAATTGCAGCACCAAAATGAAGAGCCATATAAGAAATTTCATGGTCATCAATTTTTTTACCTATATAATTTTCTAAATATATTGAAACTAGTTTAGTATTTAAAAATAATTCATTATAATTTAAACGGATTTCATCATAAAGAGGATTTATAAGATTTAAATTAAATTTAATTCTATAAATACTTGGTCTTAAATGTAAGACAAGTCCTTCTATGATTTTGTTTCTTTTAATACCAAAATTAACATTATATATTTTTTCTATCTCTTCACTCATGAGTTTGCATATGTTATATAAATCATCTGAGTTACATTCATCCTTATAAAGATCATTTGTTTTTAGAACACGAGCACCTAATAAATGAAGGGTTATATAACTAATTTCTTCTTTTGGAACCTTTATTTCATAATGTTCCTCAATTTTAATCAGCATATTTTGTGAAGTTAAATACTCTTTATTATCTTTTAAATTATCTAATTTTAGTGGAGGAAGCGCTACGTTAGTATTAAGCTCAATTCGTTTTATCATAAGGGCTATATGTGTAATTAGGCTTCCATAAGCTTCATCACTAAATTCTTTATTTAATTCTATTTCAGCATTTTTTATTAATCTATCTATAAAATCAATATCTATATTAGAAAATAAGGTTTCAAATTGAAGATCATTTATTTTTGACTTTGATGTTTTTTTATTTACATAGTTAACTATGTCTTCTGTAGTAATAGTTTCTGATGTAATCTCCATTATTGCATCTCTTTTAGCTTTTTCATCACCCTCTATAATAACTCCAACCTTTGGTTTTCTAATTACTTTAAGGCCTCTTTTATAAAGCCAGGCTTCAATGGTTTCAAACTCCTTTGAAACTGTATTTTTAGAGATACAGAGTTTATTTTCAAAATAAGAAAGTTTTGTAGGTTTATTTGACTGAATGGTTTTCATAAGCATAAATTCGAAACGTTCATCTTTTGAATAAACATATTTGTAGGGGGTATGAGTTCCTAAAAATCCATCTAAAAATTCTTGGAGTTTAGGCTCATTAACAATTTTAATACCTTTTAAATGCTGCTTGTCTAAATATTGAAAGCCATTTTTAACAAGGAAGGATTCTATTTTATCAAGCTTATACCTTATAGCTCTATCAGTGAGCTTATATTTTTCAGCTAACTCCTGAACTTTAACATAATCATTTTTTTCTCTCAAATACTTTATAATTTCAGTACAGCTTTTATTAAGTTCCATAGTTAACCTCCCAATTTATTTTAATTAAACAAGAGTAAACAGCCTTGACAAAATCAAAGCTGCTATAAATATTAATGTGCAAATAATTGAAGTATCTTTCCAAGTATTATTCCAACTACGCCAAAGTCAGCATCACTAAAGGTTGAACCTGCGTAACCTAATCCACCAAGTACAGGCATTAATAGTACTGGAAGGAAGGTTATTAAAAGACCTTGAATAAATGCTCCAAGTATTGCTCCTCTTTTACCACCAGTGGCATTTCCAAATACACCAGCTGTAGCACCACAGAAGAAATGAGGAACAACTCCAGGTAATATTACGGTTGCCTTTAGGCCTATTAGTATAAACATTCCTAAAACTCCGCCAACTAAACTTGATAAAAATCCTATAAGTACAGCATTAGGAGCGTAAGGATAAACTACTGGACAATCTAAGGCTGGTTTAGCATTAGGAACTATTGTCATTGCAATTCCTCTAAATGCAGGTACTATTTCTCCAAGTATTAATCTTACACCTGCAAGTATTACATATACACCACCTGCAAAGGTTATAGCTTGTATTAAAGAAAATACTATGAAATTTTGCCCAGCACTAAGTTCTGCTTCAACGTAGGCTGGACCTGCTGCAATAGCAACAATAATGTATAATAGTCCCATGGTTAAACTTATTGCAACAGAAGTGTCTCTTAAGAAATTTAAGCTTTGAGGAAAACTCATTTCTTCTGTTGATTTTGAATTTTTACCTACTAGCTTACCAATACCAGCTGAAAGAACATAACCTATAGTTCCAAAATGAGCAAAAGCTACATCATCTTGCCCTGTAATTTTTCTCATAGTTGGCTGAGCTATTGCTGGGAATAAAGCCATTACAAAACCTAATATAATTGATCCTACAACTACAAGAGAAACGCCACTCATTCCACCTGCAACTAAAATTGCAGCTATCATACATGCCATGTATAAGGTGTGATGGCCTGTTAAGAATATATATTTTAATGGTGTTAAACGAGCTATTAGAATATTTGCAAGCATTCCAAAAGCCATAATAAGTGCGGTTTGAGTTCCATAGGTCTTTAATGCAAGTGCTACTATAGCTTCATTGTTAGGAACTATACCTTGAAGTCCAAATCCTTCTTGGAACATTGCACCAAAGCTGCCTAAAGAGCCAACTACTATTGAAGCTCCTCCACCTAAAACTAAAAAACCCATAATTGTTTTAATTGTACCTTGAATGATTTGAGAGGATGGTTTCTTTTGAATTATAAGTCCAACCATTGCTACAAGACCAACTAAAATTGCAGGTACACTTAGTATATCAAGTATAACCTTTAGTATTGACATATGAATTCCCCCTAAATAATTATTAAATAAATCTTATTTTATGATTGCCATCTTTGTTAATGTTTCAACTAGCTTATTCTTTAGTTCGTTTAAATCTATCATACTGTTTAAAGAAATTACCTCACCTCCTAATGATGTTAATTGATTTGCTATATCTCTTGTACCTACATAAACGTCAGCTTTTGTACCCTTTGCTGAACCGAGATCAGAATGATCAACCTCTACATTAGTCACATTTAATTCTTTTAAAACTTTTTTAATGTTGATTTCCATCATAAAACTACTTCCAAGACCACTTCCACAACAAACTAGAATTTTCATATAAATCCTCCTTGAATCTTTATAATTAGATTAATTACATTGCTTAATTAGAATATTTATTTAATAACATAAGTATTTTTTCTTTATCCTTTTCAATCATAAGTGAATTTAAATCTTCTGTGTTCATAAATAACCCCATAAGTTCTTCTAAAGCTTTCATATGACTTTTATCATCAATAGCTGCTAATGTAATTATAAGTTTAACTGGGTCATTCATTTCACTTCCAAAATTAACTGGATTTTTAAGAGTTATAATACTTAATGAAAGTCTTTTTACCCCTTGTTCATGTCTAGCATGAGATAATACAATACCAGGTGCTATTACCATATAAGGGCCAAGTTTTATAAAGTTATCTATTATAGCTTCTTCATAACTCTTTTCTATGTAATCTTTACTTAGGAGAAGCTCAGTTCCTTTTTTAATTGCATCCATCCAATTTATGCATTCAACATCAAGGTTTATAACCTCACTGTCAATTAGCTCACTAAGCATACAAACTAACCACCTTTCATTTCTATATTTAACCTGCAACTTGCTTCCTTTATATGTTAATTATAAACTGTAAAGGTTATCTTTTGAATAGGTTTACTACCCAATCTATTTCTAATACTTTCGGAAAAAATAAACTTATTGACAGTAAAAAAGAGTTGAAAAAATTCAACTCTTATCATAAAGAACTCATATATTCTTTTTTACTAAGATCTCTTAACGCTTTTTCATTTAAAACATAAATCTTATTTTGATTACACTTTATGATTTGTTTTTCCTCAAGCTCATTTAAAGTTCTGTTTAAATGTCTGTAGGTTGTTCCCAAAAATTCAGCTATATCCTTAAAAGAATTCCTTAAAACTATATGATCTTTATCTGGTTTTAGATATTCTAATAAATAACTAGAAAGTCTATTTATAAGTGGATAAGTAGAGTTATAAGAACTATTATTTATAGTTGCATCAAGTTTATCGCTTAAGGATTCAGCTAAATGACGGAAGAAATTCAAATGAGTATACTTTTCTTTAATCAAAGAAACAGGAACTAAAATGAAGTAACTCTCCTCTACTGCTTCAACCTGACAACGAACAGGAAGATCTTTTAAAAGTTCTAAATCTCCTATAGTTATAAATGCATCATAAAACTTTAGCAAGCTACTTTTTCCATTTTCAAATAAGTAGTTTACTTTGATTTTTCCATCAACAAGAAGATAATAATACTGGAGTTTACTTTCTGGCTCAAGAATTGTTTCCTCAATTTCATAAACACAAAAAATAACCTCATCTATTATATCTTCATGGAAAATCTCATAAACTTTATATTTATCTATATAATATTTTAAAAGTTTTTTATCTAAAATATTTTTCATAAGTCCTCCCTAAATTATCAACAGGTTATAAAATCATAATGTCGTAATGTCGTAATGTCGTAATGTCACAATATCATAATAGCATAATTATAATGTATTATGTTGAGATTAAGGAGTTTAATGAAGCTCTTGAAAAGAAGAGCTTCTACAGGGCAGAAGTGCGTAATGTCTTAATATCACAATAGGACATTTGTCCTAGTTAAAGCTTTATTAATATGGTATTTTATATATTATAGGATTTAAGAATATAGGGGGATAAATCATGAAATACGATGTCATTTTATTTGACGCTGATGAAACTTTATTTGATTTTAAGAAATCAGAAAAAGAAGCCTTTAAAAACTCAATGATAGAATTTAAGTTTGATTATGAGGAAAACTATCATCTTGAGGTTTATAAAAATATAAATACAGCGATTTGGAAAGAATTCGAAGAGGGATTAATTACACAAGAAAAACTAAAAGTTGAGAGATTTAAAAGACTATCTGATAAACTTGAAGTAAAGTTTGATGAGTTAGAATTTGCAAAAGCTTATATGAAACACTTATCACTTGGGTCTTTTTTATATGATGAAAGTGAAGAAATTTTAAATAGTCTTTATGGAAAACATAGAATGGCAATTATAACAAATGGACTTAGAGATGTGCAAAATGGTAGAATAAAACAATCTAAAGTGGCACATTTGTTTGAAGCTATTATAGTATCTGAAGAAGTTAATGTATCAAAACCAAATCCTAAGATATTTGAAATAACTTTAGATAGTTTGAAATTCACTGATAAATCTAAGGTTTTGATGGTTGGAGACAGTTTAACTTCTGATATTTCAGGTGGTATTAATTATGGGGTTGATACTTGCTGGTACAATCCAGGTAGAATTAAAAATAGTACAAGTATTAAACCTACTTATGAGATAAATAGTTTATATCAATTAAATGAGATTCTAAAATAAAAAAGTGGAAAATACCACTTTTTTATTTTGTATTATAAGTTTATACTTTCTTTTTCTTCAACAAATTGAATTTGTATTCCATTAGGATCTTTAACAAAAAAGAATCTTGTCATTGGATTAGGTGAAATTATAGGACTCTCTAATTCAATATTATTTTCTTTTAGATAGTCTATAGTTTTTTCTAATGATTCCACAGTAAATCCTATAGATAAGCCCTTTCTTTCTAATATTTCTACTCCTTTGTAACATATAAGCTCTATTTTAACCTCATCTTTATTTCCAAGCATAACAATCTCAGTATCTTCACCAGCTTTAAATCTCTCAGCTACATTTAAATTTAAGATATCACAGTAAAACTTTAAAGACTCTTCAATATTATTAACAGTAAGGGTTATCCAACATAAATTCATATATACTCCTCCTAATATTTTAGCGATAATTTGTTTCTATAAAAGGCCTTAATACTATTTCATCTAAGGCGACTCTTTCGTCGATGTTAATAGAATTTATTATAGTTTCAGCAGCTATATCTGCACTTAAATACTCTTCTCTAGCTTGAGGTCTAAAGGAAGTATTAATTCCACCAGGATAAACAGAACATACTCTTATGTTATCTTTTCTAGCCTCTTTTCTAAGTACTTTAGTTAAACTATCAAGAGCACCTTTAGATGCAGTATATGATCCTAACCCTTCATTTGAAAAAAGACAACAAGTTGAAAGAATATTAACGATTAATCCTTGCTTTTTATCTGACATATATGGATAGCAGGCTTTAATAAAATTTAATGGAGCTATAGTGTTTAAATTCATCATATAGCCAAAGTCTTCAAGGTGTATATCTTTTACTGATGCTCTTGAAGTGTTAGCTCCTGCACAATTAATGAGTATATCAACAGCACCTAATTTATTATGAACATCTTTTACAAAACTAAATATTTTAGTTTCATCTGTTATTTCAAATGTATCATAAAAAATATTAGTGTTTTCACCAATTTCTTTTATAATTGTTTTTACCTTCTCTTCTGATCTTCCACAGAAAGCAACCTTAGCTCCAAGATTTATTAATTGTAGCACTAAACTTTTTCCAAGTCCTGAAGTTCCACCAGTAACAATAACTATTTTTCCTTCTAAATAATTCATTTTATCCACCTCATTATAAAATTGTATTAATAGCTTTTTCATCAATGAAAGCTTTGATGTTTTCAGCTAATAAATCTAAAAGTCTTTGTCTTGATTCAATGCATCTCCAACCTATATGAGGGGTTAAAATAACATTTCTCATAAAAAACAAGGGGTTTTCTAAACTTGGTGGCTCTGGGTCTTGAACATCAAGAGCAGCTCCTGCAATTTTTTCTTCATTCAATGCTTCAATTAAATCATCTTCTTTTATAAGTGAACCTCTAGCGGTGTTTATAATAAAAGAGGTTGGCTTCATTAAATCTAACTTTGATTTATCTATAAGATGTTTTGTCTCAGAAGTAAGTGGGCAATGTAGGCTAACAAAATCACTTTCTTTAAGGACTTCATCTAAGCTTACAAACTTAATATTAGGATCACCTAAATCTTTGTAGCTTCTATTATATACAAGTATATTCATACCTAAGGCCTTAGCAACTTTAATCACTTGTTGTCCAATAGCTCCTGCACCTATTATTCCAAGAGTTTTACCTTGAATTTCAAAATGTGGAACCATTAGATGGTTAGTAAAATTTCTATAGTCTTTATCTTCAATCATTCTTTGTTGATAAGATAAAGAAGAACTTAAACTTAATATAAAGGTAATAACTAATTGAGCAACAGCCTCTGTACTATACCCAGGCACATTACAGACAACTATACCTTTTTCTTTTGCTGAAGCTATATCAATGTTATTATAACCAGTACCAGCTTCGCAAATTAACTTTACACTTGAAGGGAATTTTTCAATTAAATCTCTTCCTATAGGTAACTCCTTAGAAATTACTATATTTTGATTTTCTACTCTTTTTAGAATTTCCTCATGATTACTATGAGAATATTTTGTTACTTTTCCCAAACTATCTATTGCTTTAAAATTAAGTTTTTCGTCAAAATCTATTCTGCTTGAATTAAGAAAAACTATATTGTTCATTGTTTACCCTCCTGCACACGTTATCAAGATATATTATAACATATGGTAACCTAAGAAATGGAATTATTCTTATTAATGTTGTTAAATCTATTAAATTTGATATAATTAATCTATAAAAATAGTCTTAGTTTTTATAGAATGAGGTGATTAATAGAAATATAAAAGTGCAATTAATTTAGGGAGAAATAAATTCATAAAGGTGGTACATAATATGAATAAGATTAAAAATATTTCGATACGTAATCGTATAATGGTATTGGTTTTTGTAGCAATGTTGTTATCAAATTTAGGGATATTAGGTTCACTATCTTATGCTCTTCATGGAGATGTTCTTGAAATAATAACAATTGAAACTATTGGAAGATCAATAATTTTTATAATAATTTTTCAAGTAATAGCAGCAGTTGTTTCCGAATTATTGCTTATAAAACCTTTAAAAAAGGGTATACTTCTTGCTGATTCTATTTCGAATAATGATTTGACTGTAGATATAGAAGCAACTAATCATGGAGAAACTGGACAACTTATCACTTCTCTACTTAAAGCAAAAGATAATTTAAAAAATTTGATATCAATTATGCAGAATTCTTCAGGAAAAGTGGCTATTTCTTCTGAAAGCTTAAATTCAATAATTGAACGTGCAAATAGCCAGGTAAATGATATAAATGAATCCATAAAAAAACTTATTGACCATTCTTATCAAAATTCTGAAAGTATAAAACAAGCATCAATGGTGTTGTCTGGTATTACAGATAATTCACAGCAAACTGCAGAACTGGCTGCAAGAATTGAGACATATGCAAAAGGAGTACAAGACTCTGCTGAAGTTGGTAAATCTTCAGTTAACTCAATAGTTGAAGTTATAAATGAGGTTGCAGTGAATGGACAAAATGTAAGTAAAGAAGTTACTGAACTAGAAAATCAAAGTAATAAGATTTCAGAAATAGTTAATATAATTTCTCAAATTTCAGAACAAACAAATCTTTTAGCATTAAATGCAGCTATAGAAGCTGCTAGAGCTGGTGAGGCAGGTAGAGGATTTTCTGTAGTAGCTGAAGAAATAAGAAAACTTGCTGAAGATACTAATAATTCACTTCAGGATATAGGAAGTCTTGTAAAAGATATGAGCAGCATAACAAAAAATGTAGTTTCTGCTGTAGAAATGACTGATAAAAAGATTATTCTTGGAGTTTCTCAATCTAATGAAGTCAAATTAAGTATAGATAAAATAATAGATAATATGCAAAATACATTTAAGATGCTTAAAAATATTACAGATGGAGTTACAAATCAAGCTGCTTCTTTAGAGGAAATGACAGCTACTATTGAAGACATAAATATGACAATAGAAAATGGATTAAGTGTATCAAATGAAATTAAATCAAATCTTGATTCACAAGAAAAACTATTTGGTAAAATTGATAAAACTTCTAGTGAATTAGTTGATTTGTCTGAAAACATGAGTAATTTAACAAATATATTCAAATTATAAAAGAAAGGTTGGAAACATAGTTAGTGTTTCCAACCTCTTTTATATTAATATTAAGCTTCTCTTGTCTTTTTAATGATTTCACTAATTTTTCTAGCATTTTCAGCTATATCTTCAATACTGCCTTGAGTTAATAGTCCTCCGAAACCACAAACATCAACACCGTTTTCTAACCATACATGTAAGTTATCAAGAGTAATTCCTCCACTTGCAAGAATCGGCATATAAGGAAGTGGTGTCTTGAATACTTTTACTAGTTTTGGACCATAGAAGTCTGATATTGGGAATGCTTTGATAAATGCTGCCCCTAAGCTTAACGCATCAACTGCTTCAGTTAAAGATGTACAACCAGGAGCATATGGGATTTGGTATCTGTTACAGATTTTAGCTACACCTTCATCGTAATTTGGTGCAATAATGAATTGAGCTCCATGTAATATAGCATGACGAGCTGTTTCGCTATCTAAAACAGTTCCTGCTCCTACGCAAAGTGCTTCCCCATATTTTTTGCTAAGTCCTTCAATGATTTCTCCGGCATTATTCAAGGTATAGCTCATTTCCATAACTGGTATGCCACCTTTAATACAGCCTTCTGCGATTTCACATGCACGATCAAGTGTTTCTGCTCTTACAATTGCAAGTGCTCCAACTTCTGCCATTCTTTTTGTTATATTCATCTTTTTCATATAATCCACCTCGATATTCATTAAAATACGTTTATGTCTGTATTGAATTTAACTAAACTTATAAAGATTTGTATTATAAATCTTTATTAAATTTTTCTTTATAAGTTTCTACTACACGTTTGATTTCATCAAGTCTTTCTCCTGTTAGTTTGCTTACAGGGAGACGTGCTGGACCAACATTTATGCCGTTAAAGACAACCGTTTGCTTTATGACTGATGGTATTGTTCCAAATTTTAAAATACGGCGAAGTTCTTCAATGCTATCTTGAGCTTTTTGAGCGGCTTCTATATCACCTTTTATAAAGTTGTTATAGATTGCAACATCAATACCAGCAAGGAAGTTTGCAGTTGCAGCAACTGCACCATGTCCGCCTACTTTTAGGATATCAAGGATAAGCGAATCAGACCCTGAGAATACGCCAAAGTCCTCTCCTTTAGTTACCTCAAGATAAGCTTTCATGTTATCTAATTTTCCACCGCTGTCTTTGATTCCAACAATATTTTTAACCTTAGCTAATTCCTTTACTGATTCAGGTTCTATATTAATTCCTGTTTTACCAGGCATGTTATACATCATTATTGGTAAACTAACTTCAGCTGCAACAGCCTTGTAGTGTTCAATTAATTCTTTCTGAGTTGGTGGGACAAAGTATGGAGTAATAATTGATAGTGCACTTGCGCCTATTGCTTCCATTCTTTTCGATAAGTTAATAACTTCACGTGTTGAATTACCGCCTGTACCAACAAATACAGGAACACGATTATTAGTGTGTTCTATAACAATTTTAGCAAACTCAACTTTTTCATCATCTGTAAGTACATGACATTCACCATTTGTACCTAAAATAAATAATCCATAAACGCCTTTATTAATTAGATAATCAATTAATTCGCGAGTTGCTTTTGGATTTATATCTTGATTTTCATCAAGAGGTGTAATCATTGCACATATAATACCTTTATAATCCATATAATTACTTCCCTTCTCTAATAGATTGTCCAAGACTTCCGCCTGGATGCCATTTTAAATATTTTTGTGAATCAAGTCCTTTAGCATATTGTAATGCAACACTTAATGATTGTAATGCGATAGTTTCTGCAAGAATTGAAGCACGTGGAGCTTTATTAAGATCATCTCCTTCATTTTTAACTCCTGCGTATAAGAAAGCATCAGATGCATTTTTTAACCATGAATCAGCATTACCGCTTACACCGATTATTTTTGCACCATTAGCTTTTAATGTTTCTACTGTTGCTTTTAACTCTTGAGTTTCACCACTATTGGATATTGCAATAACAACATCACCAGGTACTACTTGTCCGCTTGAACCATGAACTGCTTCTGTACCATGTAGTGTGTAAGCTGGAGTTCCTGTTGATGAAAGTAGTGAAGATATATATCCTGATACATGACCAGGTTTACCTATACCAGTAACATGTACACGTCCATGATTTTTTTCAGATTCAAGAATTAGATCACGTGCGTTGTTTATAGCTTGTTCATCTATAGAAGAAATAAATGTTGATACTTCACTAGATAGAATATCTAAGAATGTTGGTAGTGTTTTTTCTATCATAATTTGTCCTCCTTAAAGTTATAAGCGTTCTGTTAAGTTATATGAACATTGCTCTTCTCAATCCTAGGAAATACAATAAGTTTGACTAGAACTAAATGTCCCCCTTGAAAGGAGAAGCGCAATGAACAAAACAAAAGTAAAATGTCCTCGTTGTAACTCTGACCAACTATATAAGTTTGGTTTAGATAAGCAGGCTAATCAAAAATATCAATGTAAAAAGTGTAAGCGACAATTCGCACCTGACTCCGTCAGAAAGCGGGTAACATCTAAATATCCAAGATGTCCAAAGTGTGGTAAAGCAACTTTCTTGCATCACATCTATAAACACTATAATCGCTATAAATGTGGTAATAAGAAGTGCAATCATATCATTGTTCATCACCATAACCTAAATATAGATGATGCCTCCAGTGAAAACCTAACCGGTTCCCTTTCTATGAAAGGTATGCGTTTTCCACTCCATACTATTCTGACTGCATTAACTTTATATTTTTTAAACAACTCATCAACAAGAACTATTTCACAGTTCCTTTTCGTAACTTCAAATATAAAGGTTTCTCATGTCACAATAGCTAGTTGGACTCAAAAGTTTGCACCTTTTTTCAAACAAAAAGCTGATAAGTTTAAAGAGCAGCTAGATCTCCAATCTGACGATTGGCATGCTGACGAAACAGTGGTCTTTATAAATGGTGAACGCTATTATTTATGGTTAGCTATTGACTCTGAAACGAGATTTATTTTAGCTTTTCATCTAACCAAATCACGTAGTGAGGATTCAGCATTTACACTAGTAAACCAAGCTAAACAATTTGGAATGCCATCAAACTTTATAACTGATAGACTACCTTCATATAACCAAGCTGTAGCGAAGCTATTGGGCGAAAACAAGCATGTGCCTGTTGCTCCTATGTCTAGCGACATATCAAACAATTTAATTGAGTCTTTTAACAAAACATTTAAAGCTTGGTATAAAGCTAAAAAAGGGTTTAACTCTTTTGAGAAAGCAAATAACTTAATATACTTATTTGTCTTTCACTATAATTTCATTAGGCCTCATGGTTCATTAAATAATCTCACACCTGCTGAAGTTGCAGGCTTCGCTAGCAATAGCATTGATCGTAAATCTTGGTTTGTCGCTGCTTAATCTCAACTTAATATCTTTGATTAACCTGCAAAAATCTAACTTTTTGTAGGCTTATTTGCCATACAAAAATTTATTCAAACTTATATAATTTTCAAAGAACGAGTAATTCTACGAAATGTTAAGCTATTTTTTCATAACAACCTAACAGAATCGTTATAAGAGCCATATCTATGGCTCTTATATATATTTAATCTAGCTTAGATAGGTTTTATTAATTGTAAAATCTTATGCAATGTAGTTCCAACTACGTTGTAGTCTATGTTAGGGAATGTTGCACCTTCAATACCAAGTGTTCCGTATACTGGATAAAGAATTGTTGGTAAGAAAGCAAGTAATAATCCAGCAACAAACGATCCTAAAAGAGCACCTCTCCATCCACCAGATGAGTTACCAAATACTGCAGCTGTACCACCTGAGAAGAAACAGATATGAGCAGCTGGGATAATAACAACTGGGAATACGCTAGGGAATGATACCATAACAACTATTGCTAATAAACCTGCAGTGTATGCTGATATAAATCCAAGAATAACTGCATTTGGTGCATATGGGAATACTGTTGGTACGTCTAATGCTGGTCTTGAACCTGGAATATATTTTTCTGAAATAACAACGAATGCAGCTGTAATTTCAGCTAAGAACATACGAACACCTGTCATTAATATTGACATACCAGCAACAAATGTAAACGCTTGAACTAGAGGGAATACTAACCAATGTTGTGAACCTGCAAGTTCTTGAGTAAATGTTTGACCAGCTTTTATTGTAGCAACATAGAATAATAAAAGCATAACTATTGATAGACCCATTAAGAAATCTCTGAATATTGATAACCATTTAGGGAATTCTATAGATTCTGTAGTTTCTTCTTTATGTTTTGAGAATATACGACCAAGATAACCTGATAAACCGTAACCAATCATGTTAAAGTGACCGATTGCTTGCTCATCTCCACCTGTCATATCACGCATAAATGGTTGACAGAATTGAGGTAATGCAGCAGACATAAAGCCTAATATAGTTGCAGCAACTAAGATAGTAACTGTACTACTAAATCCGTGAGCTTGCATAATTAGTACAAGTACGCAAGAGAAGAACAAACTATGACCTGTTGTAAAGAATATGTTCTTAAATCTTGTAATACGTGCAAACACTAAGTTTAATATGAATCCTAGAATCAATGTTAATGAAACTTCGAAACCATATGTACTTTGAGCAAGTGCTGTAGCAGCTTCTGGAGAAGCTATAACACCTGTTATACCAAAACCATATTGGAATAGTTTGTTAAAGTTTTGTAATGATCCAGTCATTGCTGAAGCACCAATACCAAATACTAAGAAACCAATAAGTGTTTTTGAAGCACCAGTAAATATTTCAGTAACTGATTTCTTTTGAAGAATTAGACCTATACATGCAACTACACCAAGTAATACAGCAGGTGTACTTAATAAACTTATAATAAATTTCATATATATTACCCCTTATCTTATTTAATTTTGTTATTTAATTAAATTTTATTTTTCTTTTGAAGCAAGAAATTTTTCTAATGCTGTTTTAATTTCATTACGGTCAACTATATTACGAATACCAATAATATCAAATTTTAAATTTTTACCTTGTAATTCTTCAGCTACATCAATCAATGTTTCTACTGCATCTCCAGTAAATCCATTTAATGAATCTAATGAACCGTGCTCAACTTCTATTGGAAAGTTGTTTTCCTTTATAACTTGTTGAGTTTTGATTTTTAGCATTAAACTTGATCCAACCCCTGCTCTACAAGCGATTAATAATTTATACATAACTAATTCCTCCTTATGATTCGTGTGATTTTATAAAATCAATAACTTCTTTTGGATCCTTAGCGTTATCTAGAGTTCTAAAAAACTCATCCATTTCGAATAATTCAACTAACTCAGACATAGCGCGTAAGTGGCTATTATTATCTATAGCACTTAAACAAAAGACATATTTTACAGGATCATTATCATCATTTCCAAATTCAACAGGAGTTTCTAAAGTTGCAATTCCTATTGAAATTTCTTTTGATCCTGCTTCTGGTCTTGCATGTGGAAGTGCCACATGTTTTGTAATTACGATATAGGGACCAGATTCTTTTGCAGTGTTAACCATTGCATCTACATAAGCTTCAGTTACTTTGTTATTTTCAACTAAAACAGAAGCTGACTGTCTTATAGCATCCTCCCAATCTTTAGCTGGAACATTTAGTTTTACTAGTGTTTCATTTGTAATATCACTTAGCATAAGTCCTTCCTCTCCTTTAGACGTAAAATTCTCTATTTGTGTAAAATAGGATAATAATTCACTTGAAAGCATACTTTCAGAAGTTACTTTCGCGTATTTTTTAATTATATCCATAACTTCATCTATTTTTGGTTGTCTTAAAAAAATATCACCCAATTGAATATACACTTCACGTGTAATCTTATATTTCTCCTTTTGGGTCATTACAGGACTAACTTTAATTACTGGTGCATCTATTTCTAAACCTTCTGCTTTATAATTAGTAGTAAACACTATATCTACAGATCCAACGAAGTTTTCTAGTTTAGAAGATTCTAACGGTGGTAAAAAGTGTAGTTCTGGAAATAAGCTTGTAAGCTCTGCATGTAAGATAGCTGAGCTACCAACACCGTTTGAACAAACTATTAGAGCCGTCCTTTTTCTAAGAATATCAAATTCTTTTTTGTTAGAGAAAATAGCTGCAAAATGCATTGTTAAATATGCTAATTCCTCTTCTTGAATTTCTTCTCCAAATAGACCGCAGAATTCTTTCATAGCATTACTTACAATTCTGTATACTAATCGGTATTCTTCTTTTACCTTTTCACAAAGTGGATTGTAAACAGGTAATTTGAACAAGAGTCTGTAATAAGCTGGTCTAAAATGAGAGTATAGTTGTTTAAATATTTTTTCTTTACTTATATAATAAACACCACTTAAATACTCAAACTTTGTCATCATCTTATGTACAATTTCTGAGATAACAGATTTGTCTTTTGTATCATCTTCATCATTTCCAACTGATATACCTAAAATCCAAGCACTAATGTACATTACATCATGAGATTTAATTTTATCTTTGCTATCATATAATTCAAGTAACTCTTCCGCAAATTTATATTCCTTCATTGAGTTCATAACTGCAATATTAGGTATATCTATATTTTCTGAAATAATTACCTTCTTTGAAAGCATTCTCGCCTTTAAGAAAATGAATATATAGATAAATTCTACTAATCTATTTTCAACGAAAGTAATTTGATGTTTTTTAACAAGCTTTGATATAATTTTTTTTGCTTTTTCAAAACTATCTAGTTTATACTCTTCAATAAAAATATCAAAAACTCTTGAACTCTCTTCATTTGATAGGGTCTCTATAATATTTTTTATAAGTACTCTTCTAATTTCCATTTCAGACCCAACTAAATAATAGCCGTTTGTACGATTGTTTTTAATTTCAATGCCTTTTTTCTCAAGATCAGGTATCAAGTCCTTAAAATCAAGGTTTACAGTAGATCTGCTCACCTTTAATGAATCTATAAAATGATTAATTGATACATCTTCCATGTTAATAAAAAGCATTAAATATATATATAGAAGTCGTTCATTTTTACTAAAGTAGTAAGTATTTTTTGAATAGTTTTTTTCGAGAATTTCTTTAATAACATCCTTTGTTTCTTTTGGTACTATAATATCTTTATTAGCGCCTAAGGATAATAAAGGTATTCTCTTTGTTTTAAACAAATCGTTAATTTTATCTAGCCTGTAGGTAACTTGTCTTTTTGAAGAATTAGTTTCTTCTTGCAATCCTTTTGTAGTAACTAATGTACTATTTAATAAAATCTGAAGAATTGATACAATTTCTTTATCCATTTATAATAATCCCCACTTCCTTATTAAGATTTATTATAATCTCTTCCTTGGAGTTTATTTTTCATCCCCTCCTCAATATTTATTCTATTTGAAACATTTATCGTTTTCAATTTCATTTAGGTTCAACTTTTGTATTAAGACTAAACAAAAATTGAATTCTATTTAAAAAAAGATTGCAAAACTTTGATAAATACTAGGTTCTGTTAAATATTTTGACGAAGAGCTATTTGTGTTTTTAATTAACTATATTTTACATAAAATAAAAAAAGATGAAATTTTTTAGTTTCATCTTTTTATAAATAATCAAATTTAGTAGCAAAAGTTCTATGTTTTACATATAATATACTAAAGATTTTATTATCTAGTTTTAACTAATTGCAATTGTCGTATTTTTAATTCTCCTCTATTTACTTCTTAATCTTATAACGATATAAAAACCTAGAAGAACTAAGATTCTTCTAGGTTTTATTTTATATCAATTTAAATTCATTTGCAAATAAAATACATAATTCGACAATGTCATCTTTTCTAGCTAAAGTAGTTATCCAATCTTCAGGTATACTATCAATGCCATAATACAATCCTGCTAGTCCACCTATTAAGGCCCCGATTGTATCTGTATCTTCACCTAAATTTATTCCTTTTAAAACAGCTTCTTTATATGATTTACTAGTTAATAAACACCAAAAAACAGCTTCTAAAGTATCTAACACATAACCTGTAGATTTAATATCTTCTTCTTTAAATATTCTGATATCCTGCTTTAATATTCTTGAAAACTTATCTAGTTCTTTTGTGGGTTTGTTTATGTAATGTTTAAGTATAACTTCCTTCATTAACTCATAACTATCCCTTAAACTGTAACCTTTTAATATGTTTATCCCCATTTCGACATATATTGAACAGGCTACTTTGCTTACAATATGACCATGAGTTATACCTGAGACTTCACCAACTATTCTAAATTTTCTAAAGGAGTTTGTTTCATTATTCAAATAAAATATAAAAGGAAGTATTCTCATTAAAGAGCCGTTTCCATTATCAAAAACAGTTCTATTACCAGATTCTAATGGAGCTATGCCCCTTTTTATTCTTTTTAAAGACTCTATTGTAGTAAAACCGACATCGAACACTCTTCCCCTAGCTGTCCAATGCCCATTTTCAAGCCATGCTAAAAATGTATTAGCTAAATTTACTATATCATATCCTTGGAGCAAACTTTCCATTGTGCATAATAATAATGAACTATCATCTGACCATGTTCCTTTCTGCTGTCCATGAACACCAAAAGAACGCATATCAACAACCGGTTTATATTTAAGTGTTCCTCTATCAACAAATTCTACGGGTACGCCTAGTGCATCTCCAACGCAAAAACCTAATACGGATCCTTGTACTAATCTTATCATTGAAACACTTCCTTACTATATATAATTTTGAAATTATTCTATCAATACATCAACTTCTAGTTTTAAATAACATAAGCTATTTTTTAATACCTTTTTGATTAACATTCTATAACCTCTATTTAATAGAAATTCACATTCATTTTGTAAAAAACTCAAGTTTCCAATATATGCACCATGGGCACCTTTAGGAACATTCATGTGTAATATTAGGTTACTATCATATATTTCGCCTTCAACTAAACTTGTACTCATAAAAGCCTTATCTTCAATAATTTTTCCTTCTAATTGATTAACAGGTAAATTTCTAAGCTCTCCAAGCATCATTTTCGATGTTCCTCTATAGACTAATATATCCTCTGGAGTAACAGCTTTTTCTAAAGCACTAGTTAATAAGTGGCAGTATGCTTCGTTTGCACCATTAAAAGAACCAAATCCTCTTAAAGTATCATTAATATTACTATAAAATACTTCGCCAGTATACTTGGTTAGTGCAACTCTTTCTTTAGTAGTTAGAGTATCTAACCACGACTTATAAGAAGCTTTACCCCAAGAGTCAGCTTCTTTAGCACTTTTAAACCATATAGGTTCTTCCAATATATTAAACTTTAAAAAATCTATTACTTGCATACTCATATTAATCTACCTACTCTTATTGTTATTAATCATTTAGCTCATCCTAAATTCGAGTTGTATGATAAAAACACCGTACAACTCAGTTATGAATATTACGGTGCTTTAAATTCCTTTAATTAATATATTTTCATATAAATGCATCTTTGCTATTGTTTTACACCGTATTATCCACTTTTCAAAGAACAATGATTTGAAAGCTTATATCTAATTGCTTAAAGTAAATGTTTTCTTATATAAATATATGATATTTACTCTATTTATGATAATAAATTAATCCTTTTATTTTATATTAAAATTATAGCATATTTAACCAAATTGTATAACGTAAATTTATAAAAAAATAATCAACTTAATTGAATAATATTAAAGATTTAAGTCAATAATTTCAATAACATTCCCCCAATGAATGTTGTTCATATAAAGGAAGGATACAATGAACCATTGAATATCACCAATATTTACCTCTTCCTTCCTTTAATTTTTTTAAATATATCAACCTCCTATTTTGATATATTTCACATATAAAAAGAAGGTACTACAATTTTTTATAGAGTACCTTCTTTTATATTTATTTAAATCTATAAGTTTAAATCCATTAAAATCTCATCATAATAAATCCCATCAATATTAAAAAAGTTTTTATGAACTCCAGTCTTTACGAATCCATGCTTTTCATATAATTTGATTGCATTAACATTGTCAGATTTAACTCCTAAACTGATATTTTTTATCATTTTAGTACTTTTTGCAAAGTTTATAGTTGCATCCATAATAGCGTTCCCTACTCCTAATCCCCAATAGGTCTTTTTTACCGATATCGAAAACTCACTATTATGTGCTATTCTTTTTCTTGAGCTAGTAATTAATCCTGAAACACTAATGATTTCGTTATTAATTAACCCTAACAACATAATTGAGCTAGTGTTATTCGTAAGATTTTTTATATATTCCTTTTCTTGTTCAATGGATAGATGGAAATCATCTTTTGAAAAAAGCAAGTTATCACTTTCTCCTCCTATAGTGTTTAGATATTTGATCATATTTTCAGCATCTTCAATTGTAGGTTTCCTAATAAATAAAACTTCACCGTTTTTTAATTTAACCTCTTTCATGAATATCACTCCTAAATATAAATTACTTTGTCCAATGAGAAGGCCTAATAAGAGTTTTGGGTAATCTTGTATTATAATCGCCTTTGGCGGAATTAATCTGAGCTTGAGTTAAATAAATACTTTTTGACAAATCAGCTCCCCTAATATTAGCATCTCTTAAGTCTGCACCTATAAGATCAGTAAAACTTAAATCTACACAACTTAAATTTGCAGCAATTAAAAAAGATCCACTTAAATCCTCTCCAATTAATTCAGTTTTTCTAAGGTCTTTTCCCATAAGGCTGAAATTGTTTTTAGCTTTTAAATGATTTGAGTTTTTTTTCTTTACCTTATTTCTAATGGATTTACTAGTTTCTAAAAGTAGTTTGTTAACTTCAAACCTATGAGAAATAATATCTATTTTTAAGATAGCTTGACTATTTGATTTAGTAAACTCTTCAGTTTTTCGAATTAAAGACTCTAAATTTTTCTTAACTTCTAAATCGGATTGTAACCTAAATGCTTCAGTAAGATACCAAAGTATTTCATGAAGTTGCCTAACAATAACAAAAACTTCATACATTTCTTTTGAAATATTTGGATTGTCTTTCCAGCTTTCACCCATATATGTAACTTGAGAGACTTTTTGTCCTGCTCCAAAACAATCGTAAGCAAGGCAGCCTTTAAGACCTTTTTTATTTAAGTCTTTATGAACCCTACATTTAAAATCATCTTTTAGATTTATACAGGGTTTGCCTGCAATTTTATCTATAGGAAACCCCTCTGATTTAGAAAAAAATAATGATACACAACATAATCCAAAACAATTTTTACAATCGGATTTAAGACTTTCTTTTATATTAACTTCTTTAGTATACATAATTTCATATCCTCTTTCTTGCTTTATAAAAATATTAGGGACTCCATACAACTACATTTAAATTTCTACAAGGTCTACTCTATTTCCTTCGTATTCCAAAAATTTTAAAAGATCAGAGTAAGAAATGGTTATTGTTGCAGTATTCGTATTTGGATGAAAGTTTATTTTATCTAATCCAACTAAATCTCTATCTAATAAAACAATAACTTCATTTTTAGAATCGTTTATAACTCCAAAAGGAGTTACTGATCCTGGTTTTAATCCTAAATACTTGTTTAAACGCTCATCACTAGCAAAGGATAACCTGGTACTATTTAGATACCTTGCTAATTCCTTAAGATTAGCTTTCTTTGAATCTTCTAGAATAAGAAGATAATGTATATCACCTTTACTATTTTTTAGAAATAAGTTTTTACAGTACATACCTTCAAACTTTATATCAAGTGTATCTAATTCATCTATGGTAAATACTGCCTTATGGTTATATAATCTGTATTTAATATTAAGCTCTTCTAGTAAGCTTGTTACTTCTCTTATTATCTTTTCCATGTTTATCCCTCTTTAATGGTAAATTTGTTATTATTAACATATCATTTATAAATACTTTTTGCAAACTTAGAAAATTTATAAATCTTTTTTAGAAAAGATGATAATATAGAATTAAAAGGGAGGTATATTATGATAATAGATAAGATGCAGAACTTAAAGAATTTAACAGCACAAGAACAGGCTGTGATTGAGCATATTATTAAATTTCCTAAAGACTTATTAGAGATGAATGTTTCTGAACTTGCAAAAGCCAGCTATACAAGTGCATCAACAATTATTAGAGTCTGTAAAAAGCTTGGAACTAAAGGATTTGGTGATTTAAAATTTATATACGCATCTGAGTATCCTGAAATGATGAAATTAAAAGAATCTTTAAAAACGATTCCTTATGATGCAAACAGTACAATAGATGATATTATACATACTATGCCACTTATATATTCTAAGGCAATTGACCATACAAGGAGTATGATTGATAGAAATGTTTTAATAAACGTAATTAGCTTAATGAAAAAAGCTAAAGTTATTGATATATATGGTGATGGAATAAATAACGAAGTTGCAAAAATGTTTTGCTATAAGTTAGGAGAGATAGGTATAACGTCAAATTCATATTCAAGCATACACTGGAGTCATGCTAGCTTTCTTCAGCTTGAGAATATTCCTAGTTTTTCAATTTTAATATCTCATACTGGAAAAAATTCTAATGTAATTGATGCAGCCAAACGTTTAAAAAAATGTAATATGCCTACTCTCTCTATTAGTGGAAATATAGATCAAAGGCTAGCTGAATTAACCGATTATAATATACATATAATGACTACTGAAAACACTTTAGAATTTTCAAATGTTATTTTTACAATGTCTACTCAGTATATACTTGATATTTTGGTTGCTTCTTTATTGGTTCATCGTTATGATGTTGTATTAAAAACTGCCAATAAATTAAAAGGAGCTAGGTATGAGTGGATGAATGATAGTTAAGTTAAATTATTGGAGCTTTTTTTCAGGAAACAAACGTTATCATTAAAACTTTTGAATATTGGAACCATATTTCATAATTGGTATAACAAATAATCAATTTTAATCTATAATATTGCTTATAAGTTTCAATCATTGTTATATCCTTTTTGTATAATTAGTGATTTATAATGGTTAGACATAAGATTAAGCAATAGGAGGAAGAAAATATGACAACAAGAAAATTTCCAGAAGGATTTTTATGGGGAGGAGCTACTGCTGCAAATCAAGTTGAAGGTGGTTATAAAGAAGGCGGAAAAGGCTTAAGTGTCTCTGACTGTGCTAGACACCATCTTGATGTAGATGTAACAGATTATAAAGCTCATAATACAGTTACTACTAAGGATATTGAAGATGCATTAAAGTCTGAAGATGAATCATTATATCCAAAACGCCATGGATCTGATTTCTATCACCATTATAAAGAAGATATAAAGATGTTTGGAGAAATGGGATTTAAAGTTTATCGTATGTCTATAGCATGGTCTAGAATATTCCCTAATGGTGACGATAAAGAACCTAATGAGGAAGGTTTAAAATTCTATGATGATGTTTTTGATGAATGTTTAAAACATGGAATTGAGCCATTAGTAACTATGTCACATTATGAACCACCTATTAATTTAACTTTAAATTATGACGGATGGTATTCTAGAGAAGTTATAGGTTTCTTTGAGAAATATGTAAAAACAATTTGTGAAAGATATAAAAATAAGGTAAAATATTGGTTGACCTTTAATGAAGTTGATTCAATGATAAGACACCCTTACACTACAGGTGGTTTAATTGAAGATAGATTCCCAGAAATGAATTGGGAGCAAGTTATTTTTCAGGCTATGCATCATCAATTTGTAGCTAGCGCATTAGCTACAAAGATTTGTCATGAAATAATACCAGATTCAAAGGTTGGTTGTATGCTTACAAAATTAACATATTATCCGTATACATGTAAGCCAGAAGATGTATTAAAAGCGCAACAAGATATGAGATCAACTTATTGTTACAGTGATACACAAGTCTTTGGAGAGTATCCTGCATACTTACTTTCAAGATTTAAAAATAATGGTATAGAAATAAAGAAAGAAGCTAACGATGATGAGATAATGAAAAAATATCCAGTTGATTTTGTATCATTCTCTTACTACATGTCCTCTTGTTCAGCTGCCTCAACAGATGGATTAGATGTTACTGCTGGAAATACAATTAATGCAATTAAAAATCCATATCTACCTTCAAGTGATTGGGGATGGCAGATTGATCCAATTGGTCTTAGAATTTCAATGGTAGATTTATACGACCGTTATCGTAAGCCTCTATTTATTGTTGAAAATGGATTAGGAGCTAAAGATGTTGTTAAAGAAGATGGAACTATAGATGACCAATACCGTATAGATTATTTTGAAGCTCATTTCAAAGCTATGTTAGATGCTATAGAATATGATGGTGTGGATTGTTTAGGATATACATCATGGGGATGTATTGATATAATTTCTGAATCTACAAAACAAATGTCCAAACGTTATGGATTTATTTATGTAGATTGTGATGACTATGGAAATGGTACCTACAAGAGAATTCCTAAAAAATCTTTTTATTGGTATAAAAAAGTTATTGAATCTAATGGAAAGTGTTTATTTTAATACTAATGATTACAAAGAGTAATAACAAAGTTATTACTCTTTTCTAAGGGGGACAAGATGGATATAAATGTTGTTATTAATCAAATGATTCAGTTATTTTTAATTCTTGGTTTGGGATATTTTCTAAATAAAATAAAGCTTTTTGATGCTGAGCTAAACCAAAAACTAAATAAGCTCTTACTTAATGTGACAACACCAGCTTTAATAATAGCTTCTGTAGGATCTTTGGAGCCTAGCAATGATAGTAGTGAAGTTTTAGTTGTTTTTTTAGTTGCGGTAACTATTTTTGCTATATTACCATTTTTAAGTTATATTTTAGTCAAGATAATGAGAATTCCAAACCATCAAAAGGGACTTTATATGTTTATGACTATATTTTCTAACATAGGATTTATGGGATTTCCAGTTATGAAATCTATATTTGGTAATCAGGCTGTTTTTTACACTTCAATATTTAATATGATATTTAATTTTTTAGTATTTACCTTAGGTGTATTTTTGATTAATTATGGTACTGAAAAAGAAGTTAAACCAAATGTTAAGAACCTTTTAACACCAGGAATAATATCATCCATAATCGCAATTATTATCTATTTTTTAAGAATACCTATACCTACAATTTTTGTATCCAGTTTTGATATGGTTGGAAGCATAACTACTCCAATTGCTATGATGCTTATTGGCTCCACTTTAGCTAATATTGATATTAAAGAAGTATTTACTGAGTTTAGGATATATCCTTATACTATAATAAAGCAAATATTGATACCATTAGCAGCATATCCTATTCTAAGTTATTTTATAACTAACCCTTTGATTTTAGGGGTTGCTTTAATTAACTTGGCCATGCCTGTTGCTAATAGTGCAGTTTTGTTTGCTACTCAATATGATGGCGACTTAAAACTTGCAGCTAAGTCAGTGTTTATCACTACTTTGCTTTCTGTTTTCACAATTCCAGTAATTGTTGCATTATTTTTATAAAGAAGAGGATATCGCAAAGTTGTGATATCCTCTTCTTTATAACTTAAGCTTCTCTTTTTTAAATACCCTAAATAAACCGTAGATGCTTAAGCCTATACCAATAATTAATATTGGAAATGCGTCTTCAAAAAATAGTCCAGAGCAAAGCAATAATAATACACACATAATATCAAAATTTGAATCTTTGCTTTTATTCATTATGTACCTCCTTTCCACTTTTCTCTAACTTTATCTTCACCTTTGTAGTAATTTGCCTGTTCTCCTAATTCATATACTTCTTTATCACAGATATTTATCTTACCTGAATCAGGATATTCGCATACATCAAAGCCTACATCTGTTCGTATATCTAAAAATTTCAAAGGTTCATTTGTATTGTTATAGAGTTGATGAGCACCAGTTGGTCCCATTTCAAAAAAAATGATATCTCCAGCTTTTATCTCCTTAAACCCTTCTGGAGTCCTTAAGGTTCCGCTTCCTTCTAAAATCACAAATATTTCTTCAGCATTTCTATGAAAATGGTAGGGATAAGAATACTTATCTGGATCTAATGATCTAACATCAAATTTTAAATGTTTTGAGCCAACAAGTTCCGCTAGTTTTTCACTAGTATGCCAAGAAAATTCTGGTATAGGAGATTGTCTAATTTTGTAATTTATATTTCCACCATTAAAGATATGTGCCATAGTTTCCCTCATTTAATAAAAATATTATATTTATATATTAGTATAACATATTATATATTTTTATACATTATATTGAATTTAATGCGAAAAAAGTATGTAGACTTCTTTATGTAAAGCAAATCTACATACTTTTTTTTATAATAAAGATTTATAATATTCTTCTTGCAGCATAAAATGACCAAATTTTTGATACTTTTACTACATCCCCGGTCTGAGGTGCATGTATCATTTGTCCATTTCCAACATATATACCTATATGTCCTGCACTAGTAAGTACTAAGTCCCCAGGTTGTAAATTAGAATAACTTACTGCTACTCCATCGTTTATCTGGGTATATGTAGTTCTTGATATGTATATACCTGCCTGTCTATAAACATATTGTGTAAATCCGGAACAATCAAATACATCAGGCCCAGTAGCACCCCAAACATAGTCTGCACCTAATTTGCTGTAAGCTATTTCTAAAATCTTTGAAGCAGATGCAGATACTGGTGCATTGCTTGAAGGATTTGTATTAGTGTTGTTTGATGGTTTTTGAGCTTGATTATTAGTAGGTGACGTTTGTGTATTAGTTTGCTTGTTTGCCTCAATTTCAGCTTTTTTCTTATTAATTGAAGTATTTGCCTTTGTGAGTAAGTTGTTTATTTCATTTTTAACATCTGAATTAGTTACAGTTGACTTTAAAGAGTTCAAAGCTGAAATTGAATTATTTAAATCGTTAATTGAACTACTTGTGTTATTTATTATATTCTCAAAAGGTTTATATAAATTTCTTTCTGTAGTTATTAAATCACTAGAAAGTTTTGAATACTCTTCTTTAGCTTTTTGAATGTAAACTAGTTGTTCATCTTTTTTTTGATTTAAATCACTTAATTTAGATTTATTAACTGAATTTAAATTCTCCAGTTCAGTCTTTTTAGTGTCTAATCGAGCAACACTAACATCATATTCCTTCTTTTTTTCATCAAGCTCCTCTAGTATTTGTTTATCCAAACTTAGTATCTTACCAATTGCTTGGGCTTTTGAAATAAAATCGCCTATACTATTTGCACTAAATAAAACAGTTATGTAATTTGCTTGTCCACCATTTTCGTATAAAAACTTAATTCTAGTTTTAAATAGTTCTTCCTTTTTCTCAAATTCTTTTTTATTATCTTCTATTTGAACATTAAGTGCTTCAATATCTTTATTAACAGAAGAAATATTACTTTCATTTTCTTGAACGGCTAGAACTAATTTTTGTATTTCTATATTTAATTCATCTGCTTTATTTTGTAATTCAGCATATTTTTGTTCTGCTGCTGATATCTGATTTTTTCTATTATCTAAATCTTGTTGTTGAGCTGTTGTTAAAGGGTCAGCTAGTGCTTGTACACCTGTTCCGAATAACATTGAAGCTACAAGTAAACCTATCATCAATTTTTTCTTCATAAATATGTACGGTATCTCTATATAATAAGAGTTATACCTATCCCTCCCCCACTAATACTTATGTTAATTATATACTATCATCTATTACCTATTATAACAAATGTAATTTAAACCACACAATTAAATTTTCTTTAATTTTACTAATCTGTATAGCTTAATGAAATGAGGTTAATAATTTTAACGAGGTGATTTTATGAAAAATAGTACTCTTTATAGTTTATTTACAGCATTTTGTGTAATAATATTTGGTGGAATTATCAGCGGATTTATTGTTGTTATTATGTTTTTAGATTTTTTTGTAAAGTTATTATTTAATGGATAAAAAAAGCTCTGGTTATGGAGCTTTTTAATAAATGTTTTTATATACAATAATTATTTAAGCTTTAGAATTTTTCTCTTTCATCTTTTTAATATTCTCTTGAACTCTGAATTTAACTATATTTTTTATCAATTCATAAGGTAATGGTTCATCTATAGGAAATTGCACTGATCCTTTAGCTCCTTTGTATTTTGACAATTCTGATTTAAAAGCATCGATTCCACTAGGGGCTGGATAAAAGCCTATATGCTTCTTATATGCTGCGAAGTGAACTAGATTACCGTATAAATCAAATGTTGGCATTTGATAACTTATCTTTTCTTTAGCTTCTGGAGCTGACTCTCTGATAACCTTTCTTAGGCTTTGAAGTATTTCCTGAACGTTGCTTGGAAAGGTTAAAATATACTCATCAATGTTTTTGAATATAACTTTTTCCTTCATAATTAAAACTCCTTCTATTTTATTCTTATTTAATATTATATAACATTCCTAAAGGTTGTTATATAATATTTACTATTTAAGAAAAAATAAGTACTGCAATAAGTGTAGACTTAATTTGCAGTACAATTTATTCTATATGGATTTAAAGTTCTGAACTTATTAACTCCTTAACGAAGCTATTTTTAGGATTGCTTTTAATTTCGTCAGGTGTTCCCAACTGAATTATTTCACCTTTATCCATAATTAAGACTTTACTTCCTAATTTTAGTGCTTCCTTAATATCATGGGTAATAAAAATTATAGTTACACCAAGCTCCTTATGAATTCTTAATATTTCTTCTTGAAGAGATTTTCTTGTTATCTCGTCTACAGCTCCAAAAGGTTCATCCATAAGAAGAATTTTAGGAGAAGCTGCAAGGGCCCTTGCTATCCCTATCCTTTGCTTCTGTCCACCAGAAAGTTCACTTGGGTATCTGTCTAACATTTCCTTGTCCATTCCCACAATTTCAATTAATTTATTTACAGTAGTATCAATCTTTGATTTATCTTTTTTTCTAGAAAGATTTGAGACGTAAGCTATATTTTTTCTAACGCTCATGTGAGGGAATAATCCAACACCCTGTATTACATAACCTATATTTCTTCTAAGACTAATTATATCAACAGAAGTTATATTTTTGCCTTCAATACACACATCACCTGTATCAGCTTTAAGCAAACCATTAATTAGCTTTAAAGCTGTGGTTTTTCCACTACCAGAAGTGCCAATTATGGTTAAAAAATCACCTTTTTTAACCTGTAGATTAAAGTTATGGAGAATTAAATTTTTATCATAACTTTTGGAAACATCTTTAAAACTTATTATGACTTCTCTACTCATATTATTTTCCTCTCTAGAATTATTCTTTTAATAAACCTTTATTTTGTAAAAATTCTTTAGCTACTTCTGCTTCATCTCGTCCATTACTTTCAACTTCATAATTTAATTTTGCCATTTCGCTATCTGTTATAATATCTTGCATTTTCATTAAGATATTTTCTAATTCAGGATGTTTTGACAAAGTATCTTCACTTACTACCGTGCCACAATAATAGCTTTGGAAAAAGTTTTTATCATCTTGAAGTACAGTAACATCTGAGGATGTAAGTTGTCCATCTGTAGTAAATACATTCATAACATCAATTTCTTTTGAATTTATAGCTTGATATTTTAGGCCGATATCAAGGTCAGATGCCTTTTTAAAGTTAAGACCATAGGTTGAGCAAAGCAAATTATATCCATCTTCTCTTTCATAGAAATCATATTCAGCACCAAAGTTAAGATCGCTAGAATACTTTGCTAAATCAGAATAAGTTTTTATATTATTTTTCTCTGCGATATCTTTTCTTATAGCTAGTCCATAGGTATTATTGAATCCATATAATCCTACCCATTTAAGATTGTAATTTTTAGAATATTTCTCTTGAAGGTTTTTGTAGAGCGTATCATTATCTGGGATTTCACTTTCTTTTAATACAAAGCTCCAGCCAGTTCCAGTATATTCTGGATATAAATCAAAATCACCTTTTAAAATCGCAGGGTGAATATTACTAGTTCCTCCACCTATTCCTTTTGTTATTTCAACATTTAAGTTTGTATTTTCTTTTATAAGTAAAGATAACATTTCACCTAATATAAACTGCTCAGTCATAGGTTTTGTTGCAATCTTAATTGTGTCAGTTTTTTTCGAACAACCTGTAATTAATGTTAAGGCTAAAAGTGATGTTGTAAATATTTTTATCAATTTTAAATTTTTCATTATACTAATCTCCATTTCTTCTTCATATATTTTTCAATAACTCCAATAATAAAATCCATAATTAAGGCAAGAAAAGCAATCAATAAACTTCCGGCTACAGTCATAGCTGAGTTATTAGTTGTTATCCCTCTATATATAGCTACTCCAAGACCTCCAGCACCTATAAATGAAGCAATACCAGCTAATGCAATTGTCATAACAACCATGTTTCTAAGCCCAGCCAAGATAACAGGTAAAGCAAGTGGAAGCTTTATTTTATATAAGATTTGAAAAGGGGTGCTACCCATTCCTTTTGATGCTTCAATAATAGAAGGATCAATATTATCTATACCTGTATAAGTATTTCTGATCATAGGAAGTAATGCATAAATAGTAAGGGCTATTATTGCAGTAGTATTTCCGATACCAGATAAAGGAATAAGAAAACCAAGTAAGGATATAGCTGGAATTGTATATACAAAATTTGTTATACCTAAAATAAGTGGCGAAGTTTTTTTATATTCACTAATAACAATTCCTAATACTAATCCTATTATTAGGGCTACTATTATAGAAATTGCAGATATCTTTAGATGTTCTACAGTAAGCTTAATAAAAAAATCTTTTCTTTCAGAATAAAGTTCAAATATATTTCTAATCATTTATCCTCCCATATTTTAAAATTAAATTAATTTGCTATTAAAATGTTCTCCTCTCTTTTTGTATTACCTTTAATAATATTAAGTATAAATAATCTAATATGACTACTGTATGTCAACTTAAGAGAAAAATACAAACATAAGTTCTTTTAGCTTTGATTATTTACCAATCTGTTTAATTTTATGTAAGTTAAGTAAGATGAAGAACTTATAAAAGTAATTAGAAGTTATTTCATGTTTTATTTATACTTTAAATATTAATTTAATTAATATAAGTTAATTAAGTTAATAAGAATTTTAAAAAGAAACTTCTATTTTCTTCTCTATGACTTTATAATATTAATAAAGTATATTAAATGGGAGATAAGTTTTTATATGAATAATAAGTTAACTGAAGAAAATATCAAAAAATTACAAGAAGAATTAGATTATAGAATGACTGTAAAAAGAGCTGAGATAGCAAAAGAAAAATTAGTAGCAGCAGCTCATGGGGATAGATCAGAAAATGCTGAATACAAAGAGGCTTGTAGAAACTATAGAGAAAATGATAATAGAATACAATATCTAATGACCATGATTTCAACTGCAACCTTAATAGATGACTCTCAAATAGATAAGTCAGTTCTGGGTATAAATAGTAAGGCGAAAATTAAATTTATAGAAGATGATTTTGAGGATATAGTAACTTTAGTAACTACTATGGATATAGATCCAGAAAATATGAAAATAAGTATAGAGTCAGATTTAGGAAAGTCTTTATCTGGTAAAAGAGCAGGAGATATAGTTGAAGTTAATGCTCCAAGTGAAACATACAAGGTTGAAATAATAGAGATATTATAAAGTATAAAAAACCTAAAAGGATATCCCTTCTAGGTTTTTCTTTATATTTCTTGGCATATAAACTGTTCCAAATCTTCTAAATTTAAAGGTTTGCTCATTAGGTAACCTTGGACATAATCACATTTTAGTTTCCTCAAGTGGCGAAGTTGAATTTCCTCCTCTATTCCTTCAGCAATAACAGCTATATCTAAATTATGAGATAAATCTATTATACTTCCGATAATTTCAACATTTCTGTCACTCTTCAAAATATCATTTATAAAAGTTCTATCAATTTTTAATATATCTATTGGTAGCTGTCTCAAATAGCTTAATGATGAATAACCAGTTCCGAAGTCATCTAAGGAAATGCTAATGTGCATATCTTGTAATTTTTCTAAAGTTGACTTTGTTTTATGAATTGAATTCATAAATGTAGTTTCTGTGATTTCTATTTCTAATAAGTTTGGGTCAAAATTTGTTTCTTTTAATATGTATTTAATAGTTTCAACTATATTAGGTGATTCAAGCTGTTTAACAGATAAATTTATGGCAAGTACAGTCTCCTCTAATTTGTATTTGTCTTGAAGCTTTTTGAATGTTTTACAGGCTGTCCTTATAATCCACTCCCCTAATGGGATAATAATACCTAGCTCCTCTGCAACAGGGATAAATTTATCAGGAGCTACCATACCTAATACTTTGGAGTTCCAACGTAGTAGAGTTTCAAAACCTCTTATCTTACCAGTTCTTAGGTTATATATAGGTTGAAATACTAAAAAAAACTCATTATTATAAAGTGCAGATTTTAATTCATTTTCAAGGTTTAATTTTTCTAGTAATTCTTCTTTCATAGAGTTTTCAAAAAATTGCACATTATTTTTACCAAGTTCTTTTGCTTTGTACATTGCTGTATCTGCATTTTTCATTAATTCAACTTGTCCAACTCCATCATGAGGAAATGAAGCTATTCCAAAACTAGCACTTGAAGTTATCTCATTGCCATCAATTATAAATGGCTGTAAAAAATGCTTTCTTATTTTATCTATGTATTTAAATACTTCTTTATCACTTAATCTTCTTTGAATTATTAATGCGAACTCGTCTCCCCCAATTCTTCCTATAAAATCACTTTTATGTATAGATGCTTTAAGCCGTTTAGCAGCATAACTTATAAATAAATCTCCTATATGATGTCCCATAGAGTCATTTATTTTTTTAAATGAGTCAATATCTATAAATATTATGTAAAAAGATAAATTCATTCCTTTAGAAACTTTTATAAGATAGTTTAATTTGTCTAAAATACTCTTTCTATTAGGAAGATAAGTTAATTCATCAAAGTGTGCTAATCTATATAGCCTTTCTTCATTTATCTTTAATTGGTTATTTTTTTGAGTAAGTAAATTATATTGGTTTCTTGTTTCTTTATACATTTTCTCTAACTCTTCTCTTTGATGGACTTCTGTTAGATATAGACTACTAATCCTTTGATAATGGGATTTACTAACCATATACATGGCAGGTACTATTAAAAACATTAAAATAAATAATATAACCAAAAGAACATAGTATATTGGTGTTAAATTGTGAGCATTTTTTGATGATAAAAAGAAAATATATCCTCCTACTAAAAAAGTAGTTATAGTTATATAGTTTAGCATAACCTTAGTGATTCTAGCCGAAGCTATAATGATTTCTAGAAAAGCAATTATTAATATAAAAGAACCCACAACTGAATAAAACCTTAATGTTACATAAACAAGAACAATAGAAAATAGTATCGATACCCAATGAGTAATAAATTTGGTTTTGAATTTTAAGTAAGGCGTTATTATAAAGCAAAAAGAAAGAAATAAAAGAAAAATACTTTCCATAACAACCTTATTTAAATCATAACTCATAAGTATATAATTAATGTAATAGTTTATAATTGTGCTAGCAAAAAGTATTGGACCTGCGTAATAACAAGCCATATAGTTTTCCATAGTAATAATAGTCTCTACATCATTAGACTTATTTATCACATCAATTATATCGGGAATAGTTTTAGGAATATTTGCGTTTTTCATGTCTTCACCTCAAAAAGAAACTTAAGAAATCCAAGACTTGGATGTTTTCTTACTTTTAAACAACTTTAATTAATATTATACTATAATAATAAAAATTGTAAAAATATTTCCCTATTTTTAATAAAAAATCTTTATTTTAACTAGAAATTATTTAAAATATCAATTTAGCCACTATAAAATGACTTAAAAATTAAAAGTTAATATTTCGGAAGAATTTAATTATAAAATTCTGTATTATATAAAATAACAAGTATTAACTTAAAAGGAGGAACATGAATAATGAAAAGCATTTATTTTCATAATCTTAATATTGAGGAATATGATTTTGATGAGAATTCTAGGGCAAACAAAAATATGAACTTTTATAAAGAAATCCTCATTTCAATGGGAGATAAAGAATATCAAAAATTTTCTTCCTCACTTATTCCTAATATAAATAATATTTTAGGAGTACGACTACCAATCTTACGAAAACTAGCAAAAGAAATATCAAAAAATGATTGGAAATCTTTTATAAAAAACTGTGATAACGAATATTTTGAAGAAGTTATGCTTCTGGGAATGGTTATTGGATACATAAATGTTGATGTAAAAGAAACTCTTCATTATATTTCTGAGTTTATACCTAAAATTGATAACTGGTCTATATGTGATAGCTTTTGCATTAGTTTGAAATTCACTAAAGATAATATGAGTGAGGTTTGGAGGTTCATACAAAAGTTTCTAGTTTCTAATGAGGAATATGAGGTTCGTTTTGGTGTAGTAATGATTATTGACTATTTTATTAATGAAATATATATAGATGAGATTTTAATTTTATTAGATAATATAAAACATAGCGGTTATTATGTAAAAATGGCTGTAGCTTGGGCTATTTCCATATGTTATACGAAGTTTCCTGAAAAAACTATGGCATATTTAAAAAACAATAATTTAGATGAGTTTACTTTTAATAAATCTCTTCAAAAAATTCTCGATTCTTTACAAGTGGATAAAGATGATAAAGTAGTTATTAAAAATATGAAAAGAAAATAAAACTTAATCTAATATTTCAATAAAAGAATACAGCAATATCACTAAAAAGTAATATACTGTATTCTTTAGAAGCTTATAATTATGTACCACAAAAGGTTCTATAAGGCTCATTTGAAGGTTTTGGTGGAGTTGAATATTCAAGTTGTTCCTTTGAATGATCAAATGGATTTGAAAGAACATCTATGAGTTTATCCATAACACTATAATCTCCATTATTTGCTGATTCTAAAGCTTCTTCCACTCTATGGTTTCGTGGTATTATGGCAGGATTAGTATTTTTCATTAATTCAGTTGATAAATCTAATCCTTCATTTTGTCTTTGTAATCTTTCTTTCCATAGCTTATGCCATTTTAAAAACTTATCTGTATTAAATAAAGAACCATCTTCTAACCTATTAAAAGTTAGATCAACAAAAGTATTGGTATAATCCATATCATGCTCTTCCATCATACTTAAAAGTTGATTAATTAAATCTTCGTCTAAAGCTTCCTCATTAAAAATTCCAAGTTTAGACCTCAGTCCATTTAGCCAATTTTTATGATACAACTTAGAATAATTTGAAATTTCTTCTTGTGCTAAGTTAAAAGCCTTCTCCTGATCATTATCTAGTAGAGGGATTAAGGTTTCTGCAAATCTAGCAAGATTCCAACCAGCAATATAAGGTTGATTTCCATAGGCGTATCTTCCATAAGTATCAATTGAGCTAAATACAGTTTTCAGATTATAGGTATCCATAAATGCACATGGACCATAGTCAATTGTTTCACCACTTACAGCCATGTTATCAGTATTCATAACACCATGTATAAAACCTACTAGTTGCCACTTTGAAATTAAGTCTGCCTGTCTATTAATGACTTCTTTAAGCAAATCTAAATATGGGTTAGGACTGTCTTTTAAGTAGGTATAGTGTCTACTTATTGTATAATCAGCTAAGATTTTAATATCTTCTTCTCTTCCCCATTTTGAAACATACTGAAAGGTTCCTACTCTTATATGACTTGCAGCTATCCTTGTAAGAATTGCACCAGGAAGTTTATTTTCTCTCATTATTGATTCACCAGTTGTAACAATAGCAAGGCTTCTAGTTGTAGGAATTCCAAGTGCATGCATAGCTTCGCTTATTATATATTCACGAAGCATTGGACCAAGAGCTGCTCTTCCATCTCCTCCACGAGAATAGGGCGTTTTTCCAGAACCTTTAAGTTGAATATCTACTCTGTCACCTAATGGGGTTATATGTTCACCAAGTAGTATAGCTCTTCCATCTCCAAGCATTGTAAAATGTCCAAACTGATGCCCAGCATAAGCTTGTGCAATAGGGTGAGCTCCTTCAAGAATAATATTTCCTCCTAAAACTTCTAAAAACTCTTTAGTTTCCAGTACTTCAGAGTTAAGACCTAAAGAGGATGCTAATTTTGAATTTATGACTACAGAGTTAGGCTTATGAACTAAACTTGGTTTTACTTCTTTAAAAAAAGAATTCGGTAACCGAGTATAACTATTATCAAAATTTAAACCAAATTTTATTAAGGTATCAGCTTTTTTCATAATATCTCCTCCTCTATTTGTTATTTAGGCATGTTTTTAGTGTCCTCTTAGGTGCATTTATTATACATAGTGAAACTTTAGTATTTATATATGTGCTATTTTAAAATTCTTTTAAAAGTAATTTCTCTAATTTATACATGTCTTTAACTACATGCAAATTAGATTTCTTTATACATTTTATATAAGCTCTAGAAAGTGTATTTCTATTTAAAACTATTGATTTTATTCCAAGGTTTAAAGCCCCCTCACAGTTTTTTGGGTTATCATCTACAAAAAGGACTTCATCTGAGGCTAGATTTAATGATTTAATTGCAGCTTTATACATTTTTTCATTTGGTTTGGTCACACCAATTTCAGAAGAAATAATAATTGCGTCAAAATAATCATAAAAGCCAGCTTTTTTATAAACATTCCTTAAAGATGTCCAAGCATCTGATACTAAGCATAACTTGTAATTTTGATTTAATCTTGGCAGAACTTCAAATACATCTTTAAAGAATATATATTTATCATAATTTAAAACGAAATCATCTGTTAAAGGTTTTAACATTTCATCGTCAATTTTAAGTTCTGGTAATTCATTTTTTATAATTATAAAAAATTCTAGGAAATGCTTCCATTCTTCCTCAATTGTTTGCATTAACGATATATTATTTATATATGACCAAGCTTTACGAAAAGCTTCATCTCTTTTATCTTTGGAAATGTTATTAAATTTATCTTTATTAACTATTTTAAAGAAATTTGGAGAATAACTCCAATCTCCAGTTGCAGCAAAATTTAAGACTCTACCAGAATCTATCAATAACCCTTTAATATTACCCATATTTCCCCAATCTAATTTATTTTATCTAGTCAATTAATAGTTTTGCTACTAATTCCCCATCCTCTATATCTCCAGTTTCTATAAAACCCATTGATGAATAAAGCTTTTTAGCCTTAATATTTTCAGGTTCATAAGAAAGGTAAATTTCAGATGCATGCCCATAAGGGAAGGTTTTAACTAACTCAATAGCTTTATTCATTGAAGCTTTTCCATAACCTTTACCTTGATGAACTTTATCGATCATAAATCTCCATACCCAATAAGCATTTTCATTGTGGATTTCGTTAGCTTCAGTATAAGACAACATTATAAAACCAATCATAACATCATCTCTATAAATAGCATAAGGCATAGGAATTCCATCTCCATTACTTAAAGCAACGTAAGCTTGTGCAAGACTTATTAAATTACTAGCAACAAAGTTTTTTTGATTCTCTTTAGTTTCTAATTTAATACATTCATCAAAATTATCAAAAGTAATCTTTTTTAAATTAATCATTATTTACCCCCATAATATTTATTTAGTTTTCTTCTCAAGTCTAATAGATTTAACTTTAACCATAGCACCAAGAATTTAAGAATTTAAGAATATAGGAAGTTAAGAAGTTAGGAATAAAAGAAGCTAAGAAGTTAAGAATAAAAGAAGTTAAGAAGCTAAGAATATACACCTTAGTCCTGTAGAAGCGTTCCTCAGCTTCATCAAATTCCTTCTAGCCTTTGCCCTGTAGAAGTTCGAAGAACTTCATTAGATTCCTTCTAGCCTTAGTCCTATAGAAGCGTTCCTAAGCTTAATCAAATTCCATTTAGCCTTTGCAAAGATTATAGCTTTTCAATTAAAGTATCCCAAGTAAGTTCAAGAACACCAGTCATGTTTGTAGGTTCATTTGAAATATAGGTTACCACTGCATCTTTATCAGGTAATATTACAACATATTGTCCATAAGATCCATCCATTCTATATGAACCTTTATATGAATTCATCCATAATTGATAACCATATCCTTGATGATGATCTTTAGTTGCAAAGTGCGGATTAAAATCACGTGTCTCAATCTGGACAGTCGTAGCTTTTTCTATATAATTTCTAGGAATAAGTTCATTATCATTCCAAATACCTTTATTAAGAATTAGTTGACCAAATCTAGATAGCTGTTCTGATGTTAAATGCAATCCAGAAAATCCTTGTGGGATTCCTAAAGGGCATCTATCCCATCTAGGTTTTGGTATATTTAAATATTGAAATATTTTTTTATCAAGATAATCGTCTAAACTAATTCCTGTAGTAAGTCCTATTATTTTTGAAAGTATGTATGTAGCACCGTTGTTATAGGTAAAATGTGATCCAGGTTTAAATATTACTGGCTCATCAAAAAATAGTTTAGTAATATCCCAAACCTTGCCTTCACTCCAATCAGCATTTATAACTGGACATCTATCATGACCAGTTCCCATACATAATAAATCATGTACTTTCATGTTTTTTAGATTCTCATTAGGGTTTTTAGGCGTGATACCGGGAAAAAAATCTATAACATTATCAGTTAATTGAAAATAACCTTCTTCAATTGCAATACCTACTGCCGTGGAAGTAAAGGTTTTGCTTACTGACCACAAAAGAGTCTCTTTTTCTTCTTCAAAATCATGTTTTGCAATTACTTCTCCACCTTGCCTAACTACAACATTTTTCACTCCAAGATTTTTAACTTTTACATTTACTATTAAATTCTTTAATAAATCATTATTCATAATAAACCTCTATTAAAATTTAGCTTAATATACTTTTTTGTACTTTTTTAGTAAGTGAATCAAAGATAAGTTTATAAGACATGTCAATCATTTGCTTTATAACATCTTCAGGAACATTCCCATCTAAAAATACAGAATTCCAATGTACTTTATTCATGTAATAGCCTTCAATTATATCATCATAATTTTCTCTAAGCATAGCTCCAAAGGATGGTTCACATTTTAATGTAATCATTGGTCTCCCATCTTTGTAATTAAGAATAGCCCCAAACAACTTTCCTGCTATCATATATCTATGCCATTTCCATTCCTCTTTAAAGTCTTTTTCAACACCTTTTTTGGCTAACAAATATTCATAAACCCACTCATAACTCAATTATAATCATCTCCTTTATATCAATAAATTTATTATACTATATTTACCAATGACTATAAAATCTTTTGGAATTAAAAATAGCATAGTATTCTATAAATAACTATGCTATATCGTGAGATATAATATTATGAAGTTTTGTTTAGTATCATTAAGTTTTTCTTGTAACTAAACTTATATAGTATTATTAAGCCAAGTATAATTAATATTAAATCATATAAAAGAACATTAAATATAGTTGTTTTATCGAAACCTATTAAATTAAATAATTTTATTACGTTAAAGTCTATAAAATTATTTATTGAGGCAAGCTCAAATAATATTCCTGTAGTTATCATGTAGAATGGAGGGAATACATAAGCTACTATTTTTCTATTTGTTGCTGTAGCAAGTCCCATAACAAAAATTGAAAATGCAGATGAAGAAATTGCTATAATAACTAACAATAGCACGATGTAAAGAATCTTAGAGATTTCATAAATATTTTTAAGTGCTACAACATTAATTTCATTTGAGGGAACATTATTAACTCCAAATCTAAATATTAAGTAAACAATAATAACTCCATGACAGATAATAAAAATTGAAGATGTTAAAAATAGGTTTACCATTACCTTAGTTTTATAATAGGTTTTTATATCAATAATATCTAAAACTTTCTCCAAAAATCCTGATTTTTTATCAATAATTATTGATGTTGAATATATTAAACCTATTATGGAAGGCGCTATAAACACTATATAAGATAAATGTGAAATTATTATATAATAATCTATACCGTCTAAACCAGGATAGGAGAATGAAATTTTATTTATTAGAGGTTCTATTAATGAAGCTAATAGTATTAAGCTTATAATAATAGTTTTTAATGAAAATAGGTTTTTCTTAAGTTCAAGTTTAAAATAAGTTTTCATAAGTAACCCTCCAATCAGTATTTATCAGCTACAGCGCCTAAAGATGCTGCTTTAATATAACTTTTACCTTTTAAGTTTTTTAAACTTTCTGCATCTCCACTTACAACTACTCCAACAATCTTTAAATCATCTTTAGTAATCTTGTCTTTACCATTACTTAATCTATTAAATAAGCTGATAAAGTTATCGCTAAGAACTTCCAAGGAATTAATAAAGCGTTCTTCTGGATCATCTAAAGATCTACCCTGACCATCTAATGCTTTTATTCCATAAACTTCTGACTCTTCAAATATAGGTTTTAGTCTAGTCTCTGAAGGTTTATCATTTAATGTATCAACCCAGTACCAGTTTAAAGTAATTTCCTTAGGTAACATATTTTTAACTTCATCTAAACTATATTTACTATCAAAAGAAAGTGATAACTCCATAACCTTATCGCTACCTATATTATCAAGGACTTCTAAATCATTTATATAATTGTCATATTGTATTGATGGATGATAAAATTTCATTATACGTTTTCCAACCTTATTGTAATTAATCATATCTTCAAGTTCTTGTTCTGAATTAGCAATATTACTATATAAGTTATCACCTGTACTTCCATATACACCATTAATAAAAGGAATATAGCTATAATCTTCTTTATAGTTTCCATCAGTAATTAATTTCCCCCCTAAAAATCTATAGCGAACATATTCTATATCTCCAGTCATTAATCTATCGTCAGTTTGTGTATTGCTTAAATAAGCATTTGGTTTAGCAATATTATAATAATGCCATAAATCTTTCTCTTTCTTATTTGCTATATCATTTAGAAAATGAGCATTTAAGATTAAAGCACCAAATCCTAAAATAATAAAGATCATAAAGCTTATTATAGTAGTTTTTAATGCGGATAAAAATTTAGCTCTTTTAATTAGGCTTTTAAAATTAGGTTTCTCTTCCGTTTCAAACAATTCTCTTAGTTTTTCATCATCGCTTTTCATAACTTTCTTCCCTCCAAACTTTCTTGAAATTTTCTCTAGCTCTAAATAGATATGTTTTCACTGTATTTTCTTTTATGTCTAAAAGTTCTGCTATTTCTTTATAAGATAAATCCATATGATATTTAAGAAGCAATAGATTTTTATGTACTTCACTTAAAGAATTTAAAACATTAAGGATATCTTTTTTTCTCTCTATATCCAAAATAAAATCTTCTATAATATTATTAGTACCTAAACCATCTTTTAAAATTTCTTCATCAATACTTACATGAATATGACGTTTATTTTTTCTGCATAAGTCATAATACTTATTAATAGCTACCTTAAAGAGCCATGCTGAAAGCTTATCAGACTGTATTCCGTCGATATACCTTAATGCTTTATAGAAGGTATCTTGAACTATATCATCTGCATTTTCTTTGCTACATCCAAGCTTAATTAAATATCTGTGTATAAGATTCATTTTATCTTTAAATATCTCATCTATTAATTCATAGTTCATCATATCCCCCTTTCATGCTCCCTTTTAAAGCTCTTCTTTATTATGACGTTCAAATTATTAATATGTATACAAGTTCCAAGAAAAAATCTACCAAATTTATATAACTTGGTAGATTGTGGGTACTATTTACTTTTATAATATTTAAATAAGTTTCCTTTCTTCAAAGAAGGGTTCAATGTGAACCATGCAATGTTTTACCGTGTCAATTTCATTTTCTATTGTGTTTTCAACCAATTCAGCTATATCATGGCCTTCTCTAACAGAAAGTTCTTCATTTACATACACTTCTATATCTACATAGATTTTATTCCCAAATATTCTAGTTTTCAGATTTTTAATTTCTTTTACTCTGCTAATAGAAAGGACGTTATTCTTTATTTTATCTATTACTTCATCGTCAGCTGAGGAATCTATAAGTTCTTTGACTGCTCGTTTATATAGATCAATTCCAACTTTAATAATCAATAGACTAACTATTATTCCAGCTAAAGGATCTAAAAAGGTATATCCAAATCTGGCGCCTAAAATACCTATAAAGGTTCCGATAGATGAAAATGCATCAGATCTATGATGCCAAGCATCTCCTTCCATGGATATGCTTCTTATTTTCCTAGCTGTTATTATGGTGTACCAGTACATCCACTCTTTAACAACTACAGATAATAATGCAGCAAACAAAGCGATTCTTCCTGGAACTACTAAATTACCACTATAAATATTTAAGGCACTTTTATATCCTATAGCTAATCCTACTAAAATAAGTGCTTCGCTTATAAGTTTTGCACTGATTGATTCTAATCGTTCATGACCATAAGGGTGCTCTCTATCAGCTTTTTTAGATGATATTTTAAGTCCGACTATAACAATTACAGTTGTAAAAACATCTGAGGCCGAATGGACTGAATCCGCAATCATTGCAGAACTTCTTCCAATAATACCTGCAATTAGCTTTAAGATTGATAAAATTATATTTATTATCATAGTAATTACTGAAACTTTTGTACCTAATTTATAATCTTCCATCTATTTCACTCCCAATTGATAACTGTTTATGCTTCATTATATGTTTAATTTCAGCATTTTCTACAAGTTTTTAACTGGGTTTAAATGTCAATTGATAATAAAAGTCCTTATATATTAGACTATATTGTATAAACTTCCGCCTTCTTTAAACAAGCGTTCAATATTTTTTTCAACTATTGGATCTGGGATTAATGAAGGTGCATGATGAGGTTTTTTTCTAATATCTATAATCATATTATCGCATCCCCAATGTTTATTTTCATAAAAGCTATTTACTCCATAAATATCATGTGAAGGGTTACTTCTAGTAAAAGTTGCCCAGAAAAAGTTTGATAAAGAATCGCTTATAAAGGTACTATCATCACAAAGAATAATAATCGGACATGAATCCATATTACCTTTTAATTTAATGCTATTAGCAAATTCATTTAATACATCCTTCTCCTTCTGATAATCAGAAAAGTTAGGACCCTCTATTGCTATTATTCCAGGGATAACTAAACGCGGATTTTTAAAATCACCTAAATCATTTAGTTGATAGGGAACATCAGTGCATAACTCTCTTTTTTTATCTCCATAAGCTGCGATTACAACCTTACTTCCTGTATTTAAACCAGTTCCAGAATAATCTAATGTATCTATGGTAGTATTGGTTTGAAAATGAATGTCACGGTGTAAATCTAATCTTTCTAGCATATATGTTAAAAACTCAACTTTTTTATGCGTGTCCAAAGGTGTATCCTCTTCAGCAGTAATAAATAGATATTTAGCTAAACTTAATTGACCAGTTCCTAAAATCCTATTAGCTAAAGTAAGTATTTCAGCAGGCTGCTTGACTTTTGCATAAGGTGTATAACGTTCGCTTCCTATAGCAAATAAAAGTGGATGAACTCCTGCTTCATCAATTGCATGAACTTCTTTTATTCCAGGGATTTCTTGTTTTATAGCTTCTCCAGTAATTTCATGTATAAGCTCACCAAAGGCTGTATCTTCTTGAGGTGGACGTCCAACAACAGTAAAAGGCCATATTCCATTAGGTTTCGCAAAAACTTTATGAACTTTCATAACTGGAAATTCATGAGTAAGACTATAATAGCCTATATGATCTCCAAAAGGCCCTTCAGGTTTTGTTTCATCAGGATAAATTTCTCCTGTAATTACAAAATCAGCATCAAGATTAATACAGTAACCATCATTATAACAATAACGAAAATTATGTCCTGATAGCATACCAGCAACAGTCATTTCGCTTAGTCCTTCAGGTAGAGGCATAATTGCTGCTAAAGTATGTGCAGGTGGACCGCCCACAAAAATACTTACCTTTAAAGGAATCCCCATTTTTTTTGCTTTTTGCTGATGAACTCCTATTCCTCTATGTATTTGATAATGTAGACCAACCTCTTCATTTAAAATATAATCGTTGCCAGTAAGTTGGATTCTGTACATACCAAGATTACTATTCATAATACCAGGTTTTTCTGGATCTTCGGAATAAACTTGAGGTAAGGTTATAAATGCCCCTCCATCTTTAGGCCAATGATGAATAAGTGGAAGATCAGAAATTTTAATCTCCTGAAACTCAGACATCTTAGAACTTAAACTCTTTAGAGGAAGAGCTTTAGTAGCTGAAATTCCACTACTGATATGTTTAAATGGATTTTTTAATATGCTCATAGGATTATTACGTAATGCAATTACGCTTTTAGTAGATTCCAATGTATTTTTAAAGATTAATTTACTTCTATCTAAATTGCCAAATAAATTTGACACAGCTTTATATTTTGAACCTTTTACATTTTCAAATAGCAACGCTGGTCCATTAGCTGAGTTAACCTTTAAGTGTATAGCTGCCATTTCAAGGTAAGGGTCAACTTCTTCATGTACTCTTACTAACTGACCCATTTTCTCTAAGTCAAGAATACATTCTTCTAAATTACGATACATCATTTACTCTCCTTATTTCTTTTAACTAAAATTAAATATACATTAATAATACAGTGAAACTAATATCCATGCAATGGAGTTAAGTTTTAAGTATATTTTTTTTACATATACTAACACTAGATTCAAAAGAGGTGATATGATGAAAAAATCTATATATATTTTTTTCTTTGTACTAATTTTATGTATTAATATAAATTCATTAAGCGCTCTAGCTGTAAAAGATACATTTAAAGAAGGGCTGTATAAGCTATCGGATTTAAATCCAAAACCTGAAAACAACTATGTAATGGAAAATATATCTGATGAAAATATTTATGTATTAATTTTTAATGAAAAACAAATTGCAGTTCAAGCATTTCAATTAGCTAAAAAGTCTGACTCTTTCAATTTAATACCTATTAAATCTAGCTATAGAATTGTAATTGTTGGAAAAGGTGAAGTGAAAATTTCTTAACATTTATATGCATATAAATAGGATATCCCAAAGCGTTTTTAATTACTTTGGGATATCCTTAATTAAAGATTAGGCTAATAACTTCATCATTTCTGTAACTGATTTTTTTACTTTGCTAGGTAATCTGTCTAAGGCTTTTTCTCTATCTCTTTCGTTACTAATTTGAGAAATTCTCATTACTTCTTGCTGTAAACCAGGTATGCCGCTTATTTCATTAGCCAATCTGCTGAATTTTTCTGCAAACGCAGGATCTTGCATCTTTTTCTGAAGTTTCATAATTAGCTCCATGCCGTTCATTAAATAGCCTCCTTGGCAGTTTTGAACCATACTTTTTAGGTAGGTCTATATAATTTTTATATGTTTTAATACCAAGAAGTGTTCTTTAGAAACTTAATTATCTATAAATATCTGAGAATTCAATTTTTATTTTTTCTACATTATATTGACTCTTAAAATTACTTTTTGGAGTTGCGTCTACACCATTTTGTATGATTTTAGCTGGAAGAGTAATTATAAATTCGGTGCCTTTATCTTTTATGCTTTTTACTTCAATAGTCCCTTCATGCATTTCAACTAATGCCTTAACTATAGATAAACCTATACCACTGCCCTCGTGACTTCTATTTAAAAGAGGATCTACTTGTTTAAATCTTTGGAAAAGTTGAGCTAAATTTTCTTCTGAGATTCCTTTTCCAGTATCTTTTACTGATATTACTACATAATCATCTTTATCAAATAAATTTACCTCGATTGTGTCTCCTGGTTTAGTAAATTTAGTTGCATTAGATATTAGATTTAAAAAGATTCTTTCTAATTTTTCAGCATCAAAGGCCATTATTTTTTCTTCTACATCAGTGTCAAATATGATAGTTCTTTCCATAGTATGTACATATTCAGCTGTTGATTGAGTTATCTCCTCCACTACCTCTACTATATTTCCATTCTCTAAATCAATTTTAACAAACCCAGAATCTATCTTAGTCATGTCAATTAAATTATTTACGAGCCTCAATAGCCTATAACAATTCTGTTTAACACCACTTGTGTAGCTACTTAATTTTTCTGTATTTAAACTTTCTCCTTTTTTTATAAGTAAAGAAAATAGCTGTGTTGTAGAAAAAATAATATTTAATGGAGTTCTTAATTCGTGGGACATATTTGCTATAAACTCAGTTTTTAACTTATCATATTTTAATGTTTCCTCTAATAATCTTTTATTCTCTGATATCATGTAGTTGAAGCTGTTTGATAATACTCCTATCTCATCTTTACTATCTATATCGCAGCGTATAGATAGATCACCTGAACCTGCAATTTCCATACATGATTTTAATTTACTAATAGGTCTAACTAAAGTATTAGCTACAAAAACTGCTATTATCCCAGCAAAAATTATTACTATACATCCAATAATAATTGTAGTATTTAGAATTTCTTTAGAAGAATAGTTTAACTCATCGTAATTAGCTGTAGTAACTATGTACCAATCCCATGGCTCAAAATATGTATAATAGGCAACTTTCCTAACATCATTGTATGTATACTCTATTGTTCCTTCTTTAGAGGAATAAATCTTTTGAAAAAAATCATAATTACTAACATTTTTTCCTTTATCAGATGGATGAATTATTACGTTACCATTTGAATCTAATATGTAAGCATATCCTGTTTCTCCCAACTTAATTTCACTTAATGTTTCACTTAAATAATTATTAATAACCTTATTCCCTATACCGATTGCTCCTATAATATTTTTATGACTGTCAAGTAAAGGCTTCATTCTAGTAACATATCCAGAGCCTTGGATTAAAATACATCCTATGAATTCTTCATTATTAAGTATTTTTTTATAAGCATCTGTATCACTTGAAATATATGTACCTAAAACGCTACTATCATCAGCTGCTATAGTACTAGATACTCTTATTAGTTTATCATCATTTAATAAAAATATTGTTGCAACAGCTCCAGTAGACTTCTTCAACTTATTGACTAGTGTATTATCTAATGTTAGGTTCTGATTACCAGCATATAAAATTGGAAGGGTAAATTCACCAACTTTTACGTAGTTATTATAATCTACATTGAAATTGTTAAAGTTATTTAATATTGAGCTTGCAAAGTTCAAATCTCCATAAGATTTTTCGATAAGCAAGTCATTTCTGACACTAAGAGTGGTATCAATAGATTGTGTTAATCGTTTACTTTTCTCATTAATCTCTTTTAAAACTGCTGATTTAGATTTTTGGACTGTAAAAAAACCTAATATACTTACTACAAAAATAATTAATCCCAAATAACTAATTATAAGCTTATACATAATTTTCATATAAAACCCTTCCCTTGCCATCATTATATAAATAGTCTACTTTATTTAATTCTACAAATTAGGGTATTTTGTTAATTATACCATGAAAATGGCACGAAATCATTGTCTTTTTTTTAACAATTAGTAAATATTATAAAATTCAATCGAAAAGTGTCTCATTATTAATAGATTTGTCATATATTATATTAGACCATTATAAGTTAGCTTTGATAATTTTAATGATTCTCTTGCCCGTCAACATCCTGTCTATTGTGCTAGTTAATAGATAGGATGTTTTTAATTTAAAAATAATATCGAAACTTGTAACAAGTAATTCTAATTAAGCATACGATGTATTAATTAAGGATTAGATTATTTTCCAGAGTTTTCACCTCCTTGAAAGCTTTTGTTAAATCTAAAAAATATTGCTCCTGCATCACTTAAGATGTAGGAGCTTTTTTATTTTTCAGGAAATTATACAGCTCATAATCGCCTTATCGACTTTTTTATAGTCCTAAAAGTTTTCTCCAGGTATTCTGTCCAACTATTCCATCAGCTGATAGTCCCTGTGATTTCTGAAAATTTATAACTGCTTGTTTAGTGTTTACCCCAAATATACCATCTGGAGTTGTACCAACTTTTTCTTGAATCCACTTTGTTATATTACCTTGAGCTCCTTGTTTAATCAGTGGAGCGGCAGATAAAGTCTTAGGGCCAGCTATTCCATCTACTACTAATCCAGAATTAAGCTGTCTATTAAATTCTTTTTGTAGTTCTCGAATAATATTATTCCCACTATTTGATTCTTGTCTTGGTGGTTCTACTGGAGTTTGCTGATTGTTTATAAATATTCCTTCTGTAAAATTGTTTAAATCAACATTCCCATTGATACCTGATACTCTTCCGTTTGAGGTATATTGATGACCTACTACATTATAGAAGCCAGTTGCCATTGGAGCACTAACTCCATAATGAGCTATCCATGCTTTATATCTTTTGATTCTGCTATCTAAATTATCTCGTCCAAAATACCCACCAGTATATATTATACAATCCAAACCTGACAACTCTTTGAACTTAGCTAAAAATTCTAAACACCTATCAGTTATTTGTGATGCATTTCTATTCTGAGAATTATTTTCTATATCCAAAACTGGAATTATTTCATAACTTTTATTTTTTATAGCATTATAAAATTCTACAGCTTGTTCAGAAGGTGAGGTTTTTTCACTCATAAAGTGATAAAATCCTACTGGGAAACCAGCATTTTTTGCTCCTTGATAATGTGATTCTAGCTTGGGATCTATAAATGAAACTCCTTCTGTAGCCTTTATTATTACAACTTGTATTGAGTTTTTTAGTGCGTTAAAATCTACATTCACTTGGTAGTTTGATATATCTATTCCTTTTATCATTATACACTCCTCATTTTATCATTTTTTATTATTCAACATTAAACTATATGTTTTAAGTTTTAAATTGTTCCATAATGATAGTAATTAAAAACACAAATTTCCCTGGAAATATTTAACATATATAATTCTATAAAAACTTTGTAATTGATAAAATGACTTTAGTCTATTCTGCTGAAAAGGCTAAAAAAAAAGGCAGAAGATATATCTTCTGCCTTCAAGAAGGAATTTTGGTGTTTGTAATGAGAAATTTCAATTTAAATATATATGATATACATAATCTAATCAATAATTAGCTCACTAAAGTAATTATTACGTGCATCGAAACTAAATAACGATTTAAAAGATATATACTATATTTTTAGATTGTTTTATTACTATGATTCCATGAACATTTTCATGTCATCTTCAACATTAGTTATTCCACCGATACCAAAGTTTTCTACTAATACTTTTGCAACATTTGGTGAAAGGAATGCAGGAAGTGTTGGTCCTAAATGAATATTTTTAACACCTAAGTGTAGCAATGATAATAATACTATTACAGCTTTTTGTTCATACCAAGCTATGTTATAAGATATAGGTAATTCATTTACACTCTTCAATCCAAAAACTTCTTGAAGTTTTAGAGCAATTACAACTAATGAATATGAATCATTACATTGTCCAGCGTCTAACACTCTTGGAATTCCTCCAATATCACCTAGGTTTAATTTGTTGTACTTATATTTTGCACAACCAGCAGTTAATATAACTGTATCTTTAGGTAATTTTTCTGCAAATTCTGTATAGTAGTTTCTAGATTTAGCTCTTCCATCACAACCGGCCATAACAAAGAATCTTTTTATTGCACCAGTTTTAACAGCATCTGCAACCTTGTCTGCAAGTGCTAAAACTTGGTTGTGAGCAAATCCACCAACTATTTGTCCCTTTTCTATTTCTGTTGGTGCTTTACATTTTTTAGCCATTTCAATAACTTTAGAAAAATCTTTGGTTCCATCAGATTTAGCTTCTATATGTTCACAGCCTGGCATTCCTGTAGCACCCGTTGTAAATAATCTATCTTTATAAGAAGCTTTAGGTATAACTATACAGTTAGTTGTCATTAGAATTGCTCCATTAAACTTCTCAAACTCTTCTTTTTGTTTCCACCATGCATTACCATAATTGCCTGCGAAGTGACTATATTTTTTGAATTTTGGATAGTATTGTCCAGCAAGCATTTCTCCATGAGTATATACATCTACTCCTGTTCCTTCTGTTTGCTCAAGTAGCATTTCTAAATCTCTTAAATCATGTCCAGATATTAATATTCCAGGATTTTTTCTAACACCTATATCAACAGTTGTTATTTCGGGGTGTCCATAAGTTTCAGTATTAGCTTGATCAAGTAGTGCCATACCATCTACTCCAAACTTACCTGCTTCTAATGCAAGTCCAACTAAATCATCTACAGTTAAGCTATCGTCTATTGTAGAAGCTAGTGCTTTAGCCATAAATGCATGAACTTCTTCGTTATTATATTTTAAGTTCATAGCATGCTTCATGTAAGCCGATAATCCTTTTAATCCATAAGTTATAAGTTCTCTTAAACTTCTTATATCCTCATTTTCAGTTGAAAGAACTCCAACAGTTACAGCCTTTGCATCAAATGCTATTGTATTATCTGCAGTCCATGATGCAGCGTCTGGCATTATAACTTCAGTAGTTTGCATTCCAAATATTTTCTTGAAGAATCCACCAGTTACTCTTACCTCTCCAACTTGTCCGCCTGAGTTTACAACTTTAAGTTTTAAAATTTCTCTTAATCTTAGCGTTTCTTTTACTCTATCTAATATAGAATCTCTATCAAAATTAGCATTTGTAATTGTTGTAAATAAGTTTTCAGTAATATATTTATCAACAACGCTATCTACAACTCCAACTTTTCTTCCTTCATTGCTTACTATAGCTAGCCCTTTAGTTACATATATTAATAAATCTTGAGCCTTTGCTACGTGTTCGTCTTTACCACAAACCCCTACCTTAGTACAGCCAGTACATCCTGCTGTTTCTTGACATTGATAACAAAACATTGACATATTATGTCCTCCTACTGTGTATTTATTAGTTCATCCAAATTCCTTTAACTTCAACGAATTAAAGTTTACTATATTACTCATATTTAATGCTGTAACATAAGTTACAATCAGAATTTTTTTATAAATAAGTTTATCAATATCAATTTACATAAAATAAGAGTTAGGAAGATTTACATTCCTAACTCTTATTTTTTATCTATATTTTTTTAACAAATTCAGATTTTAATTTCATAGCTCCAAAGCCATTAATTTTACAATCTATGTTATGGTCGCCTTCAACCAAACGTATTCCTTTAACTTTTGTTCCTTGCTTTAATGGCGTTGAACTTCCTTTAACTTTAAGATCCTTAATTATAGTAACAGAATCACCATCATTTAAAATATTTCCATTTGAATCTTTTACAATTATAGCATCTACATTTTCATTATTTGTGGAATCTAAAGTCCATTCATTTGCACATTCTGGACAAATAAAAACATCTCCATCCTCGTAAGTATATTCTGAATTACACTTTGGACAATTTGGTAAACTTGTCATAAATATATTTCCTCCATTAGTAAAGTTTATATTTCAATAAGTTATAGTATCATAATTGTTGTACTTTTACAAATTTAATCAAAGATAAGAAGTGAACATAGTGTTTATTTTTAAGTATTACTTGATATAATTAAAGTATAAATTTAAATAAAACATTTTGAGGAGATATTGAAATGAAACTTAGCGCATTTAACTATGGAGCTAATGCCGTTTGCTTCATAAAAAATGAAAAGAAATACGGTATGATATGTGCTTGGGCAATGCAAGCCGATTATGATAAAATTCTATTGATGCTTGGTGCTCAAAGTATAACAGGTAAAAATATTGCTAAAGGTGACATTATAGGTGTCAGTTCATTAAATGAAGATCAACAAAATATAGTTGATGCATTAGGATTTAGTCATTCTGATAATAATGATAAGTTTACTAATATAAAATATTCTATTAAGGATTCTGCTATTTTAATAGATGGGGCTAGTAATGAGATGATTATAGAAGTAACGGATGTATTACATCTAGAAGGTATTGAGGAAGATTATTTAGTTTATGGAGTTGTAAAATTAGTTGAAAGTAATGAAACTAAAAAATACACATTATAAGTTTGAAGTATATGAAAAAACTCAATAAAGAAATTTATTAAGAAAGAAAAGGAAAACCCGATTAAATGAGTTTGAAACCTACATTTTATCGGGTTTTAATAGCATTAATTAATAATTATACTTTAATATTTTTATACCAGTTATATGATTTTTGGATTGCATCTTCATCTTTATAAATATTCATAATATCAGCTAGTTTAAAAGCAAATTCTATAAATGCCTGTCCTGTTGAAGTGATTATGTTCCCATCTACAACGATATCTTCATTAAGTATTGTTGAATTTTTAAAAAACTGTATATAGTCAGCATCAATTTTTAATCCATCACTATCTCCAGTACATTTTTTATAGTCTAATAAACCATAGGCTGCCATTAATTCCGTTCCACCACAAATACCTGCAATAATCTTATTATTTTCATCTAAAGATTTAATAAAATCCTTAAGTTGAGAATTATCATAAAGATATGAGGGATTACCTCCAGGTATTATAAATAAGTCTATATCATTAGGATTAAGTTCATTAATCATTTTATCAGGTAGAAATCTTTGTTTTTCTTCACTGATATATACTTTATTCTCCATAGCAACTGTAACTAAGTTTTGAGAGGAAAACTCAGCAGCTACGTGTACAACTTCAAATTCACAAAAACCATCATAATAAAAAATACATACATTCATTTTATAATCTTCACTCCTTTTAATTTTAAGATTTTAGTGTGGCAATTATTTTATTAGCAACAAAAGATAAACTTTCTTCTTCAAATATCCAGCACTTATCTGCTATTATAAATAATAATGACTGACACCTGTATGTCAGTCATTATATTTCTTATATATATTTTTTATATATATTTTCATTTCTTCTCTTAATTCTATTGGAGCTATAACTTCACATTTATCTCCAAATCCTAAAATAAACTTTTTTAATCCATCGTCTTTTGGAAATTTATCTTTTACTACATAAAAATTATTTTCTACAACTTCGATTTTGTCTTTTGAAAAGTATTCACCTAACTGCTCTCCAATATCTGATGAAAATTTTAAAGTAACACTAATACTATTTTTTTCATAACCTTCACTAAGTTTACTTTTAATTTTCTCAATAGATATTAAGCCTTTTACGAAATTTTCACCTAATCTTAAATTACGTATTCTAACAAGCTTAAACTTTCTGCAGTCTTTTCTTATTCTACAATAGGCAATAACATACCAGTGGCCGTCAGAAAACTCTATTTGAAGTGGTTCAACTATTCGTTCTTCGTATTCCATATTCCTATTGATGTACAGAAATTCTAATAGTTTAGAATCTTCAATCCCTTTATTTATCAAAAATAAATATTCTTTCAATTCTTGTTCCATACTAAAATGAGACATATCTATACTAAGTTTGTCATAGCTGTACTCTTGTGAATTTTTTAGAGTTTCAAATTTAAGGGTTATATCATTAAATTCTTTATTATTTCCAAATAGTGTTTTTAAATTATCCATAACTGCAATAAGTGGTTCAATTTCTTTTTTATTAAAGAATAAATCATTTAAATTATAGTTTTTCATAAGATAGTAACCGCCTCCAGTGCCCCCAGTAGATGCTATAGGAACTCCAGCCTCGCCTATCTTCTCTAAATCTCTATATATAGTTCTTAAGGAAACTTCAAAATGCTCTGCTAACTGTTTTCCAGTAACTAACCCTTTTTGAGAAAGTATTATTATAATTGATAATATTCTATCTGATCTCATAATATAAATAAATTAACTCCTATTATATAAATTTACCATTGTTTGAGGAATATATATAGTTATATAGATAGCTATATAACTATATATAGTGTTCATGCGGGTTCGGGGATTTCTTACGAAAAGGAATGTTTTATCTAGAAACCATGTTTTTCTAACCATGCAGATAATTTTTTTTCACGAGCTGACGCTTCACTATCTTTATATTTAGTAAGCATAAGTTCATCATGAATGTTTCCATCTAGGAGATAAATAACTCTGCTTGCTCTTGAGGCAACTTTAGAATCATGAGTAACTAGGATTACTGTAGTACCTTCTTCATTAACGCTGTTTATTATATTCATTACTTCTTTAGAAGTGCTGCTATTTAAAGCTCCAGTAGGTTCATCTCCAAATAAAATACAAGGATTATTAATAAGTGCCCTGCATATTGCTGCACGCTGAAGTTGACCTCCAGATACTTTTTTTATATCGTGAGCAGCAATATTTAATATTCCTGTTTTTTTCATTAATAGTTCACCGCGACTATTGACTTCATCTCTTGATAAAAGTCCGGATTTAAATCCAGGAAGAATTATGTTATCCCTAATGGAGAGATTTTTTAAAAGATGAGAGTGCTGAAAAATAAATCCCATTTCTTTTAATCTTACTTCACTGATTTTTTCTTCAGAAAGTTCTGAAATATCTCTATCATTAAGAAGTACTTTACCTGATGTTGGACGATCCATACCACTTATGTTATAAAGAAGTGTTGATTTACCAGAGCCTGACTGCCCCATAATTGCTATAAATTCTCCTTCTTCCACTTTAAAACTTATCTTATTTAAAATCTGTATATTATCAAAACTCTTACTTAAATTTTCTACATCCAAAATTGTTCTCAACTTATACCTCCAACTACTCTATTCTTTTACTATAGATGTGATTTAGAATTTTTTTCTTTTTCTCATTACTGCTAGTATCACTAGGAGTATAAGTACTATTAATACTATAGGAAAAACTATATACTCAATTAAACTATTTGTTATAAGATTAATATTTTTAATTCCTATACCTGATATTGATAAAGCAGCATTCACTAAACTTTCACCAATTAAATTAGTTAAAAGTATCCCTAATATAATCCCAAGTATAGAAACTCCACCAACTTTAATCATGTATTGCTTTTTTATATCTCCTTCAGAAAATCCAATGGCTTTTAGAATTGATATTTCTGAAGAATCTTTTGCAAGACGAAGTTTTAAAAACAGTATTGTTATAAGCATTACTAAAGAAGTTCCTATAATTATTATAACTATAACAATAGTCTTAAGCTGTTTTGAAACTCCACCAAGGGTTTGATTAATAAATTCATCCATTGAGTCAACATTTACGCCCTCACCTAGAACTTCTCCCCACTTACTAGATTTATTTTTAACATCAGTTTTATCTTTAAGATTAACTGAAAAGGAGTATTTAGTTGAAGGAAGAGTAGGGAATTTATATTTAGACTTTGATGTATTTCCACCACTTGTAACATCTTGATAAACTCCTGAAATATTGAAAGTGTGCTCTTTTCCATCATATAAAATAGTTATGGTGTCACCAACAACCTTTTTTATTTCATTTGAGTTAATGTAGGAAATAGCTACTTCATTTTCCCCAGAAGGAGCTTTTCCTGTAAGATACTTAAGACCATTTCCTGCATTGTCACCACTATCTATATCCATGTTTGTATACACATTATCTGCATTTAAAACTTTGACTCTTATGGTTTTATATTCATAGTAATTATTAATAGAAGGATCGGTAGTGAGAACTTTTTTTACATCAGAATACTTTGCTTCAAGTTTATCTCCATTTTCTATTTCAATAAGAATATCTTCTTGTGAACTTCCCATATATGTTATAAACTCTGGCGATTCAAAAGTTTTTAAAAGGTTCACTGGAACCATAATCATAACTATTGATATAGATACAACTGAAAGAACAATTAACCAACTTTTAAAACCATAAAGAACTTCTCTTATTCCCATTAACCAATTAACAGAAAGTTTTTTTGACTTATATAATCCATCTCTCGCTAATTTTTTCTTTTTATCAAATACATTTCTGTTTACTAGTGCATCAATTACAGTTATGTTTTTTATTTTCTTTAAGTTTTTTTTGCAATAGTGATTAATTAGAATGAAAACTATAAAGTTAGCAACAAGTCCTAAAATAATTGATAAAGGGTGAAGTTTCATATTTCCAAAGGTTGAACTAATATGTCCTGTAAATAAGCTACTACTTATTAAAGCAATGACATATCCTAAAACTACACCTGAGAGAGAAAGAACTTTATATTTATTGAAATAAATTCCTCTTATATCTCTAAAATTTAGTCCTATAGCTTTCATAGTTCCTATTTCATTTATTTCTTCCTCTAGCGCTGTCATGATAGTAAATCTTATGCAGATAAAAGCAACTAAAATTAAAAGAATACTTACAACAAAAAGTATAAACACTGTGACTATATCAGTTAAGGCACTCATAAGAAATATTATTGAATAAGTTACTAATTGGCCATTTTGTGGAAGTTCTGCATCTTGATAAAGTGTTTTAAAGCTTTCTCCATCATTTGAGTTATCAAAATAAGCCTCAATAAGATATTCATTCTTTAAGGATCCCTTAGAAAGAGCATCAAAATCTTTATCGCTTATTAGTATTCTAGTAGAAGAAGCCATAGATGAGTTCATCATAGAATCTAATATAAATTCCTTAATTACGAACTCTTTTTTAGTATTGTTGATATTTAAAATAAGATGATCACCGATTCCCATATGATACTGTTCCTTTAAAAGCATAGGAACTCCTACTTCCCCATCTTTAAGAACTACTTTTTTGTGGTTAGTATCTAGAAGGAGATCTCTATTACTATTCTGCTTTATAAGACTTATATCAAGTCGACAGTCAGAGAGATTATAGTTATAACTATTTCCTACTATATTAATATTTTCACCATAAACAGTAAGCATATTAACTATTTGACTATAAGTAACTTGTTTATTTTCTGACATAAACTTATTTATTTTTTCTTTATCAATTTCACCCTTATGCATTTGAAGAAAATGGGGAGGGGCGGCAACCTTATATAAGTCAGAAATTGAAGTAAATGTTTGTACTGCCATTATAACTGAGCTAACTGCAAGCATTGATGAAAATATTATGAAGAAAAGTAATGCCAGGTTAATAGCTTTATTTTTTATAAAATCATTTTTTATTATTGACCATTTCATCTAAAAACCCCTTTCTTTAAATAACTTTATAAACGAATTTTCAGAAACCTCAAGCATTTTTTCAAGAACCGAAATTAAAGCTTCTATTATTTTATTTTTATGTTCTTCACCAAATTCAAAAATACCTTCATCAGTTAATGTAATGGAGGAGGCTAGGAAAATTTGCATATATTCTAAAGGAAATTTACAATTCCAAACTTTTTTTTCTACACCTTCTTTAATAATTTTTACTAAGATTGGAGCTACTTCTATAACAATTTGATTTAAAATTTTCTGATGTAATAAGGCATTTTCCATTTTATGCATTTCATTTATCATTTCACTATCTAGTTGATCTATTATTCGCATAGACATAAAAGCTCCCATTAGTTTCTCTTCTAAAGTTATAACATCATTATTAGCTACTTCATTAACTTTAGTTATTACAACATATTTATATCTAGAAACAATAGCATCAAGAACTTCTTCTTTGGATTTGAAGTAATGATAAAAAGTTCCTTTTGCAATTCCAACCTCTTTTAGAATGTCATTTATGGTACATTTATCATAACCCTTTATGTGAAACAGCTTTTCAGCAATATCAAGTATTTCATTTCTTCTTTCATCATGTTCCTTAGTAATTCTCATAAATTTCACCTCATTCTATAACTGGACCGACCGTCGGTCTAGTTATAGAATAGTATATCATTTAGTTACTGTCAATATATTTTATTTATTGACATAAAAATAAAAATGCCACTACTTTTAATTAAGTAGCGGCATTTAAAACTTTTTTGTTTATTTACTAAACAATAACAACGTCCTTAACTCCATTTTTATGAGCAATTGCCTTTAACTGCTCTATAGTATCAAGAGTTGGACTTTTCACATATTTAATCTCTTCTCTAACCCCAAGTGCTCTAAATATAATAAGTTTGTATCTGATGTTTAAGTTACTTTCTCCTATTATTTTAGATACCCTCTCAACAGTTTCTTCATTATTAAAAATATCAGGAACTACTACAGTTCTAACTTCATAAAGTTTATCAATAGAAATTAAATACTCCAAATTGTTTAAAACATTTGTATTATCAAATTGAATATATTTATTATGGGTATCTTTATCCCAAACTTTAACATCTAACATCACTTTATCACATAACTTAGTTAATTCATTCATTTTTCTAAAATCTTTTGAACCATTGCTATCAATGAAGCAAGTCAGATTTTCTTTCTTAGCTCTTTTAAACAAGTCTACTAAAAATTCTTCTTGTAGAGTACATTCCCCACCAGAAACAGTAATTCCGCTTATGAAGGGTTTATAGTTCATTATCTCCTCCATTACTTCATCTGCTGACATAGACTGTACTTTTGCACTACTACAACTATTACAAGTCTTTATACAACTATCACAATTACAGCAGTTAGCTTTATTCCACAGTACTTTTCCATTATCTTTAGTTAATGCTTTTGTAGGGCATGATAACAAACATAACCCACAATTAGAACACAAATTGATGGTTTCAGGATTGTGACAATAAATACAGTTAAAATTGCAACCTTGGAGAAATATTGAGGTTCTATTTCCAGGTCCATCAACTGAACTAAATGGAATTATCTTATTTACAATTCCCTTCATTATCTCACCTTTCTATCATAAACTCTTCCATTTCTTACCTGTCCTTGTCCAAGAACAACAGTATCTTGAAGAGTTGCTTCTCCTCTATTTAACTTTTCAATTTCACTCCTCTTAACTAAGTAACCAGTAATTCTGATAACATCAGAATCTGAGGAATAAAGTGAAAAATATCTTACACCTTCTTTAAATGCACCTTGAATAATATTTAATATAAACTCAGGATTATTTATTGAATTTTTTTCAAATGGGAAAATATCGCCTGTTCCTGATGGAAAATATTTGTGGAATCTTGATATTTGTTTTAAATGTTTCCATAATTCAGGTTCTTCTCCTATTGGAACTCTTGTACCAGGACTAGTATTTATATCATCTCCAATACCAACTTGAGCATGAAGAAGTAATCTTTGTCCAGTTACAGCACAATGTTTACTCTCATAGTTTTTAATAAATTCATCAATTGTATCCATTATTCTTACACCTAAGTCATCAGCAAGCTTTGAATGTCCAAACTTATCTTCAAGCTTTTCTGCTTTTAGCAATATATTTACGCACTCAGCAAGTCCAACAACTCCAAACATTGATGTAAATCTATCTTTACTTATAAAACCTTCTTTAGCTAGGAAATTAGTTTCAAAGAAGGTGCTTTCCTCAACTACATATCTTATTCTTTCATTTATAAAATCTGCCATATGCTTCATAGCATTTGGTAACTTATCATTTATGAAATCCTCGATGTCTGTTGCTGTTTCTGCAAGATTAGATAACCTCATTCTAACTAAAGTATGAGCTCCTCCACCAATATGCAATCCATTATAGCAGCTAGCTATACCATATTCACCAAGTTCAGATTTAAACATATCATCATTTGCAAAGCTTGGTTTTGCTGTTAATAAAGCTGTTTTTATAGCATCCAATGCAAACTCATCAGAAGTTTCAGAATTGTATTTTAAAGTTAAATTTGGAATTGCATCCTGTAATTCTCTTTCAATTTCAAGAATTAGTTTACCAGCCTTAGTAGCTTTTGGGCCTAAGTTTCCATGACAAAATGAATCTGTAATTGTTCTATCTATTTGAGTTAAAAACAATCTAATTGCAAGTTTAGCTTCCTTTTCATCAGTAATAAATGGTTCTAATAGTTGATCTATACTACCGATATATACTGGCATAGAAGTAATTGATGGTACATGTTTATACATGATTAATAAATTACTTGTAGCTTCCCAAATGTTAGTTGGAGGAGTAAGGTTTAAAAACTTAGAACCTTCTTTCATGAACTTTTCGTAATTAGGAAGTATATATCTAGGTCTATAAGGAACATTACCTTCAAATAAATCACAAATTATTCCTGCATCTCTAAGCTTTTGAGTTTCTTCAGAGATATTTAAAACATTCACACTGTTTTCAGCATATTTAGCAAGTTCAAGAACTTTTTGCTCATATGTTAAAGTACTATCTTTAACAATTCTTTCGACATCATTCATAATAATCTCCTTTGTACAATAAATAATTAACTTTTGTTAGGTTTTAAATAATATTAAAACCTAACATTACTATTAATATTATAACACATATTTATAATAAAAAGAGTTACTCAAATAATAGTGATATTTAATTATAAATTGGAAATAAGAAACTTAAATTCTAAGTGAACCACGGAATCCTCTTACACCATAATAGGAGTCTGCTCCATTGTGGTATACGAAAATATTGTTATATCTAAAATCTCCAAATATGGCACCACCTAGTTTTCTGATTTCAACAGGTGTTTTTAACCAACTTGAAGTCTTTGTGTCAAATTCTCCAAGTGTTTGAAGGTAACGATATTCTTCTTCTGATAATATTTCTATACCCATATGAGTTGCCATCCCAATGGCACTATTTTGTGGTTTATGTTGTTTTCTTGACTCCAAGGCTTCATTATCATAACAAACACTTCTTCTTCCTTTAGGAGTTTCCTTAGAACAGTCATAGAAAACATATTCTCCAGTAATTTCATCATAGCCAACAACATCTGGTTCTCCATCTGTTATATCCATTTGATTAAGAGACCAAAGTTTTTTAGGGTTAGAGTCTAGCTTCTCTTTTACCTTTTCCCATTCTATACTTTTATGTCTATGCATATTTTTCTCAAAACGCACCTTCAATATATTTAATAATTTTTCATGCTCTTCTACAGATAGTTTTTTATTATCATTTTCCATAATATAACCTCCTAAAATAATAATATTTTGGACTAAAATCTATTTTGAAAAGTTACTAAAAGAAGCTGTTTTTAGTAGCTTCTTTTACTTAAGTAGTTATATATATTATATAGTATAACCTGTATTTTTACTAAATTAATTATTAAAGCTAATTCATAGAGATATTTTTTATATAAAATAGCTTTTCAACTAAGTAGGTAATCACAGTAAATACACCCATGATAGATAAGTATTTTGATAATGTATCTAAGATATTGGAGCTTCCTATTCCTATTTTATTAGGCATATTCTCATTAGCGGTTCTTTCAACTTTATTACGATCTTTATTTGAATTATTAAAAGTATCTCCATCTCCAACTTGGAAGTGTTCATTTGATTTTATGCTTCTATTTTCTTGCTTATCAACTGAATAATTAATATTAAATATTCGTATTGTTTTTGAAAAATAATTAACTGATGTCATATTATATAATCCCAAAGCTAGTACTAAAACAGACATGGCTTTTAATATATAATTAAGTGGTTTAATGGGTTTATTTATCTTAACTATCTTCTTAAATATATTCATTATCCACTGCCAATGAAGTCCAACATGAATACCTATAAGCGCTAAAGCTATAAATGATGCTGAAGCATGTGTTGACTTATTGAAAAAGCTGCTATGAATATTTAATCCATTAAAGGTAACTTTAGATATAAAAATACCGCTAATAATGATTGTAGCTATATCTAATAATAAAAGGATGTTAATAAAATACCCAATTCTAGTTTTTAAAGTTATTTTTTTATTGAAAATTGATAAGGTTATATTTTTTACCCATCTCCAATTTAAACCAATATGTACCAATATAGCGATCCCTATGAATAAACCAGCAACTTCATGGAAAGTTAATCCGCCAAATACATGTGTATTAAATAGTAACACAAATATAATTGCCATAATTACATCTAAAAAAAGTTTAATATAATTTATTTTTTTCATTTTATTCCTCCTAAAAATCTTTATTAATTATATAATAAATTATAAATTTCTTTAAAAGTTCAAAATAATATGTGATTCTTATGTGAATAAAAGTTTAGATAAAATAAAAACACCACTACTTTTATTAAGTAGTGATGTTAAATTTAGTTCATCTTTCAAAACTAGTCAAAAACTCATCTATAGAACTTACTTATATCTATATTCTATTTTCACTAAAAATCTCTTTTTCAACAAGTTTCATTACAGATTCATCTTTAAAAAATACAGGGTATTTCATTCCATAGTTACCCCAGACTAGACAAGGATATTTTGTGAAATAAAAACTGCTAAAAAGTATTTCTTTAGCTGTGAGTTTTAGCAATATTTCAAGTAATCTTGGAGTAAGGCGAATAAAAAGATCATCTTTAGTTAAATTTAGTGAATCTATTAATACAATTTCATCTTCATTTAACGAAACTTTTACTTTGTTTTTCGCTTCTTCATCTATTCTTCCATAATAAAAATCCCCATAAGAATTTTCAAAACCATTTGCTTGGACTAGCTTTCTGATAGCATTATTTACCACCTCTTCAGTACCTTCAATAGTGGTATTAGGATATTTATTAAAACCATCCATTATATTATCTAAGTAGATGGAATTTTGCTTTTTTAATTCTTCTAAGTTTATTTTAATAACATCCATGATAAGTATCCTTTCTGAATTGTACTCATAATATTAAGTGATCACCTATACTAGTTGCTCAAAGAGTCATTTATATTATAAGCAAGTTTCTTGTCCAAGTAACCTAAAAGTTAGAATTAATCGTATATAACGTTTTTTCCTTCATCGCTTAATTTCTTTAATGATGAAAGCATATGATTTATTTCTTCATCAGAATGTCTCTCCCATGAACCTAATTCAGCAACTATTTTCAACGGAGATTTAGATCTGTAAGAACGTGTTGGATTTCCGGGGAATCTCTTATCAGTTAAGTTAGGGTCATTTTCAAATTCACCTAATGGTTCTACAATATAAATTCTTTCTTTTAATTTAGAAGTTGCTAATTCAGCTCCCCATTTAGCAGCATTTAATGTTCCAGTAAAGTAAATATAGTTAGATTTTTTATTTTGGTAATTTGACAAGTGTTGTGGTTCTAATAAATCTCCAATTTTTAGTTCTGCTTTAGTACCATGAAAAAAAGGACCGTTATCTAAAATATCTTTTTTGTCATCCATACGGACACACTCCTTTTATTAAGATTCTAATAACTACAGACAAATAAATTAACTTGAATGTAGTGCATATCCTTCCCCATTTTTTGTATTACACCAATGAAGTAATTCTCTATGTGTTCATATGATACACCCACTATACCTAAATTATAAGCCTATAATTTAATTTTTTTATATGGTATAATTAAGATGGGCAAGAAAATTTTCACTAAAGAATGGGACTATTTAAAAATATTACTCATCTTATCTTCCTACCTTAAAATCTAAGTTATTCTGTATTTTAATGAATATCCTTTAACAACTCATTAAACCATTTAACATTTACTAAGTGATGAGACAGAGAATTCTCTAACATTTTTCCAAAATAAGTATTTCTAATTTCATCATTTTGAAGAGATTGTTCTAATGCAGCAACTTTCTTTTTGGTTTGGTCTATTTGTGTTTTTATTAGTTTTTTTAAATCCTCACTATTGTACTCGTTGGCAAATAGCATTGCTGAATAAAAAGATAGATTTATGTAATCAGTCTTGGAGCCATATTTAAGCATCAAGTTTTTAAATTCTTTTTCACCAAGCTCCGTGATGATATAATTATTAGTTTCTCTAGTGTTGTCTGATTGGTCAACTTGTTTAATATATTTTTTTTCTTCTAATTGTTGAAGATTGTAATAAAATGATCCTTTAGTGAAATTTACTATGTACTTATAGTGTCTCTCTTCCATTAAGGCCAATAATTCATATCCATAAGAGCCTGGGTTTTGCTTTAATAACCCTAATATAAGTAATGGTATCAATAGAATACCTCCTTTATGTTCACAATAAATATTTAACTATTAGTAATCTGCATTATTTGAGATTCAAATTCCTCATATGATATTTTTCCAAGTGCTAAATCCATACTTTGTCTATATATCTTTTCTGTTTTTGTATGTTCTCTAGTGTAACTAAGATCAATTAGTTCATTTTCATTACTTAATGGCTCTAATACATGTTGCTTCTTAGTAAAAGCTTCAAAATATCGTAAACCAAATTTTCTTTGAGAAATTGCATCTATATGAATACCATCTGGATTTGATGTCAAACCTGATGCTGTGACAAAATAGCAATTATCTTGTTCAAAAGCAAATTTTTTCAACTCTTCATTAATTAAGCTATATTCAGCACACCCTTTTCCAAAGCCTACTTTTCCTAAAAAGTCTCCTAACCCACCAATAATAAGAGGGATATCTGGAGCATTTAACTCTTTTCTAATGGCATTAACAATTACAAGCAATTTTTCATAATAAACTTTGTAGTTACCACCTAAACTATCGCTCTCTCCCTGATGCCATAGAATTCCTGTTAGCTCACTATTTTGCATAGCAAATTTAGCTTCAGCTATTGCATGTTTAAAAAGCGCTTCATCTACACCCCATTCATTTAATGTGCTTCCACCTTCAGCACAAGGAATTAATCCAATAATATCTTCTTGATTTTGACGACTCCATGCATCTGCAAATGAAGCTGCTAGAGATATTCCTGAAACAGGTCTATCAAAATTTATTGGTTCAGCCATCATCTGCCATCTACCATTACGAAGCATTTGTATTCTTTCATTATAAATTGGGGTTACTTCATGAAGAAACCCTCTTCCAGCCATATTCGATTGTCCTATCATTAAAAATGATTTAATCATTTTTTTCATCCTTTCTTTTCTTTAAATAAATTAGTCTAATTAGACTAACCACACTTACATATTATAGTCTAATTAGACTATATGTCAATTATATCTTTTTACCAATTAAAAAACACCACTACTTTGAATTAAGTAATGGTGTTTAAAAAAAATTCTGAAATATATTTATTTTAGTTAAATGAATTTTATATTGGTCAACTTTTCGGATAACTCCCAAAGCTTTGAAGATACTAAGGTATCATTTGCCTGTTCGGGAACTTTTGATAAAGTAGGATACCCTCTCATCTCATTTAACTTAGATGGACCATAGTAAGCACCGCTTTTTGCTTCTTTAGCAGTTGCTGCATAAAGTGATGGCCAAGCACCATGAGCTGCGGGTTGAAATAAAATAGGTCCAAATAAACGACGTACTATTCCAGCAGGACTATTTTTTCCAGATCCATTTGGAATTAATTCTGTTCTTGAAATACCTGGATGAACTGACATGCTGCGAATCCCCCAACCAGCTTCATCACTTCTACGTTGCAGTTCAAATGCAAACATAAGGCATGCAAGCTTTGATTGAGCATAGACATCCATAGGCACGTACTTTTGTTCAGCTTGAAAATCATTAAAATCTATCTTACCTGAACGATTAGCAAGACTACTTAAGGTAATTACTCTTGGATCTTTTCCATTCTTTAAAAGTGGAAGTAATTCTGCCGTTAATGCAAAGTGTGAAAGATAATTTGTACCCATCTGAAGTTCAAAGTTATCTTTAGTAATTAATCTCTTAGGTGGAGTCATTACTGCTGCATTGTTTATTAAAACATCTAAACTTTTACGTTCTTGTCTCATCTTTTTTCCAAATAATTTTATAGATGAAAGATTAGCAAGATCAAGTTTTTCGAATTTAATATTTCCTGATGGAGCTATTTTTTTAATCTTTCTGATTGATTCTTCGCCTTTATCTTTATTTCTACCAGCCATTATAACTTCTGCTCCTGCTTTAGTTAGTTCTAATGCTGTTTCATATCCAATTCCACCTGTTCCTGTAACAACAACTGAACGACCTTTTTGTGATGTTATATCATCTGATGTCCAATTTCTTTTCATATTTTCTCCCATAAAAACAACTCCTTATAAGTTCATAATTTATAATCATATAGATATTTCTTAGTTTTCCTTTAAATAAATGGTATCACTTAGATATTTATCGAAGTCAAGTACATCTTTTATTTAATTTTACTCCATAGAATTTTAAATAATAAAACACCTTATAAACCCAGTTATCATAATAATGTGTCTATGAAAGACATGATTTAAATACATAAATTTTTAAACTAACATACTTATATTAAATGCCTAAAAATAGATAAATCACTTAGAGTTATATCTAAGTGATTTACGAAATTTTATTCATGTGTGGTAATATACTTTTTCTTGTTCTCATTCATAAATTTAAGTGCATCATAACCATTCTCTGGATTATCTATATATGAATCGTAAAAAGCTATTTTTAAATCAACAATATTCAAATTTTTTTTCATATCGTCTATCTGTCTAAGTATTTCTTTACGGTGATTAATCATTATCTGCTTTCGTGCTGGAGCAGTTTCTTCTCCCTGCATACATAATTCTATATATTCTTTGATTTCCTTAACTTGCATTCCTGTATTTTTTAGGCAACATATCAGCTTTATTAAATCAAGATCAACTTCATTAAACTGACGGTTTCCAGTGCTATTTCGTGTAACAAAAGGAAGAAGTCCCTCTTTATCATAAAATCGTATTGTGTGAACAGAAATATCACAAATCTTTGCAACTTCATTAATGGTATACATAGATAAAATCTCCTTATATATATGAATCTTTACTATTAATTTTTTTGAAAATCTACTCCAAGTCTTGAATATTCATCTTTTATAGTTTTTATATTAAGAAATTAGAATTTTTGCAGTATCAAAGTCAATCTTATCATTTACAGTAGGTTACTATCCATTCTGTTAATACTTCATTTGCCATTACATACCTTCTTCAATAGTATTAAGTATAATATTAAAGATATCTTTTGTATACAAAAAGACCACTACTTTTAATTAAGTAATGGTGTTTGGAAATATTTAATATATATATAATGAGAAATATTAATCAATATTTATATCATTTATTATACTCAGTAACTTATCACTAAACAAACCCTCAGTAAAAAATGTAGTTCTTAAGTCTTGATACTTTTTTTCATTCATAGTCATACTATGAGTATCATTTACTATTATCATTTTAGAATTTGAATAAGATTGTGTTATTTCTTTTGCAACATCTATAGAAAAATCTATGTCCAGATCACCAATTAAAAATAACACCTCACCCTTATACTTTTTTCTATCTTCTAATAGATTAATATTTGGAACATCCAAAGCTTCTTCTTCAGCTTCGTTTAAATAATCTTTTAATAATTCTTTACTCCACTCAAAACAGATATTTACTTCACTATTAGGATTTTCAGAATATTTAAGTAACTGATCTCCACCCAGTTCAAACATTCTAACTTTTGTGGATTCCACGATAGGGGATTTCATTATGATTTTACATAAAGAAAAATTGTATTCTGGATTAAATAAATTTTCATAGTAAGTTTTCTTATTTCCTTTGTAAATATCATCAATAAGATTAGAGCAAGTATCTATCCACTCTATATCAGTAACACTTATTTTAAAAATCATATAACATAATTGAGCACTATCTACTTTTTTTGTGGTTATTATATATTTTAATTTTTCTAGTGATTCAGGATTTTTCTCCTTCATAATTATATTAAAATTTAATCCTGTAGTATTAGGAGTGTTATCCATTATAATGTCTGGGGCACTAGTAGCTTCTAACATAGCTCTATAAACATGTTGACCATATTTTGCAAGATACTGTTGCACTAATACACCTCCTCCTGAACCACCAAAAAGCATTATTTTTCCATCAGGTCGTAAGTAACCTTTTTCTTGAAGATCCTGTCGCACCATTTCTATATCTTCAATCTGTTGGTCCGTTCCATAAAGATTCATAGCTTTTTTATAGTCAATATTATTTGAACTGGTATAAACCTCTGGAAATAGTGATGGTGAAGATCCTCTTCTCCCCATAACTACATAAGATAAATTAGGGATTTTTTCTTCAAAAAGGTCAAAAGTAGATTTTGTGTGTACTTTATTTTGTTGACCATCAGTAAGATAAAATATTATATCTTTACCTGGAGTAAAGTTAGGGCTTAATCTATAAAAACCCCTGTATTTTCCACTATTGATATTATTATAATCTATAGGCAAGTCTATATATATGTTTTTTGAATCAGGAGGCATTTCAGGATAGTATTCTGATAAACTAAGTTTCTCTTTAGGAACGGACATATAGGCGTCAAACTTAAAATATAACATGGCAACAAGTAATAAAAAAATTATGATTAAAAACCTTGTAGTATTTTTTTTTATAGAACTCTTCATTTTTATTAACAACCCCTTTATTAAAAAATTAAATAATTGATTTAGTTTAATTTTAATAGTAAGTTATTGGGGTTTAATTAAACTTATATAAAGAAATTCTTAATATTGAAATAATAGTAAATTATATTATTTTAAATATGGTACTAATGATATACCTTTCTCGTTTTCATCCATATAGCAGTCATTGGTGTCAAGACGTATAATAGTTAATATTATTAAAGATTAACTAAGGCTTAATCAATTTCACTAATTTTATCTTCAATTAATGATTTAGAAATGTGCATTGCTTGGATTGTCTTCCTAAGACGCTTGTAATGAGGGCTGTCTTCTGTAAATTTTAACTGTGCCTTTTCACATTTGCTTATAATTGAAGATATTGGAGGTAGAGCTTTCATCAACTCTTCCTTTGTATATTTGTCCATAATATTTTCTTCCATAATTAATGATTTTGATATATATAATGCTTTTATTCTATTTTTAAGTAGTGTATGTTGAGAGGTACCCTCGGCAAATTTTGGATGAAATTTTTCACAATTACTGATGGTTGAGGATATAACCTGCATAGTTTCTTTAAATTCTTCTCTGGCATACTCTTTCATAACTTTTCACCTCAAATTACTGTCTTTTAATTAGTATACTGATTATAGCATACAACTAAAACCTTGGTGCAATAGTGGAGTGTTTATAAATTTAATACGAACTTAAGCAAAAACCCCTCAAACTATAAGTTTGAGGGAAGATAAAGTCTTTTCAAATATACATACTTAATTTTAATTTTGTATACGAGGTGTGTATCCAGTAATAATTAATGTTGACCATTCACTATCTGAAGTATCTATCCACTGGCAATCCACATCTAAGTATTTAAGCCATGCATTAAGTCCATGACTTTTTTTGCTTACATTGGGAGATTTTCTGCCATGATGTTCTTTTATAACCTCTAGTAATTCAATTTGCTTATCCTTACCTAACTCTCTATTTATTAATTCTCCTACTACTTTAAGGCATTCTGTATATGCTATTCCATCCCCAAGATAAATTTCATCTGAGTAAACTTGTCTTTCCTTATTTAAAACCTCAATAATTTCATTAATTTCTTCTTTATTAGATAAATAATACTTTGCTCTTCTTAAAGCTTCAATGTCTCCATCTAGCTTATTTATCTTTTTTTCTAAACTTTCTTTTATCATAAACATACTCTCTTTTCATATTTTAATTAGTCTTCATTAATACCTTAATAAAGACTAATTAATTATAACAGTGATACTATATTATTACTATTTATTTCTAAACTTAAATTTTAATATTATGCAGTTCACCATATTTAATTGGAATATATCCTTAACCTTTTCTTAAAATACCTAAGGTATAATTGATGAAACTCCTATATATTTTACTTTACCTATCCTTACTAAATCATTTAATACTTAAATAGTTTTTTCAATTGGAGTATTGTAATCAAAGAGATGAATGATATAAAGATCTAAATAATCAGTTTGTAATCTTTCTAATGTTTTATCATTTCGGTTATAATACATTTTATAGATAACTCTTTAGCATTAGGATGTTTATGTATAGGGAAATATAATTTAGAATCAATTATGACGTATTAATATAGACCCTTGTTCTCTACCTCGTACTGATCAAACATAATCTCTAACCTACTAATGCTATATTACCAAGTCTTACATATTCCATAATTTTTCCTTATGATTAAATAAATATTGATGTATTACCTACGCTTCCGCATTGCTTTATTAATAGAATTTATATTCTATATTACTACCATCAAAATATATTATATCTTCAGTATCAAAGTGCCACTTAGATTTTAATCTATTAGGTAGCTGTAGACCATCTTTATTCACGTAATCTTCAAATAGTGCAGACCATTTTCTATATTCTACTCTTCCACCATTATAGGTAATTGCTCTATCATCAGTAATAAATTCAACAAGTTCTCCACTATCTAAAAACTTATAAACTCCGCTTACATTTAGGTTGTCATAGCTTATGGATACATCTACGGTATTTTTATCTATTTCTTTAAATTGTACATCGCCATTTAATACCTGTGATGGCATAAAAATAATTTCTGCAAGCCATGTTACTAAGGCTGCTTTATCCATTTCTTCCCCACGTTGATTAAATAAAGTAATATTTTTTGCTATTACGCCTTTCATTCCACCTTCACCATGAATAAATGAATCTAATCCTTGAAATGGTACACCAAAAACTGACGAATCAATAAAAGCAAATCTTGCGGGTAAATCCGCAAAAATATGCTCTGAATAATCTATTTTTAAAGTTTTCTTCATGTCTATATTTACAAAATCAGCATCTTTAAAATCAAAACTCACATGATGACTCATTTCCATATTCATTAGCCCAGTGTAGCTATAAAAGTTCTGAATTGCTTGTGGTAAATTCTCTAAAGTATATTTACTAGATTTTTTACTTGCATTAGTATTTTTTTCACTTTCAACTAAGTAATCCTTAAAGTTTCCTTTTAATCTTGAATAAGGAACATTAAGATAAATAATCACTACTAATATTAGAAGACCTATTACTTCTAAAGCAAACCCCATTTTTCTCTTACCCCTTTTCTTCATTTTCTTTCTCCATTCTATTAATATTTCTTTCAAATTGTTTCATTCCTCTAAAAAAAACAAATAACATTTCTTTATCAAAATCTGCAAATAAACTTTCCATATACTTTTCTTCTCGTTCTCGTCTTTGGTCAAAATAATCAATACAGTATTCTGTTAATTCTAATCTTTGTATTCTACCATCCTCTTTATCCCTTACTATAACTAAGAAACCTCTCTGTTCCAATATGTTAGCCATCTTTTTAATATTCTGCCTTGAAGTTCCCATTCGTTCAGCGGTCATTGAAATTGTTGGTGCTTCATCTTGAAAACTAACTATTATAGCAATTAAGAACCATTGTTTTGTAGATATATTGCAATCTAACTTATCCCCTATTAGCTGTAATTTATTTGATAAAGCAAATATTCCTCCGTAAATATAAGCTTCCATTCTTTTCTTCTCAGTTTTATCCACTACACATCACGCTCCATATATACTTTAGCCACCTATATAAATGCACGAGCAAAGGTAACTAGTTACCTTTTAATTATACGTAACCAGTTACCTTCTGTCAATATATACAACATGTTGGATTCTTACATTTTTTTATATACTAACTGACGATTTCCTTTTATCAACTTTTAGTTGCAACCAAGTATTTATGAGATTTTATAACATCATTTTTTAAAATTTGGCATTTAAGATATTGCTGATAATTTGTGTATGTATTTGCTTCAACTAGTGCATCGCTTGTAACAACATAATAAAAAGCATCTTCCTTAACAAAAGGAAAATGCTTTTTTATTATAAATCTAAATTTTCTATATAGTGACAATTAGTGTCTATATGATTTAAGAATAACAATAGTCTTTCATAAAGAAGATGAGCATACTCACCATACTTTGTTTCTAAACTTTCTCCAATATCTTTCACACTATTATTGCCATCAATCTGTAAAAATACCCAACTTTCATATTCATCTAAAGAGATTTTTTTGTACTCTGGAATACTGAATTTAAGTTTTCTAAAGAAACCTTGAATAGTAATATGACTTCATTTTTTTATTATTTACTATTAATTTTTTAATATTTTTACTAAAATATTAAAAAATTTGAAATTCAAACAAGGGTTCCATATACTCTCTTATAAGTTTTATCCTATCTTTAGCTTTTTCGCTAGGAAGAGATGCTATAGAAATAACTAGTTTTTCCTTTTCATTTATATAAATAACATTCCCTCCATCTCCTATGGCTGCATAGATATGTTTATTATTATCTATAATCCACCAAAGATATCCATAAGATAGTTTACCCCACCTACTATGTTCTATTGTACTTTTATCTACCCACCATTTAGGAAGAATTTTTTTGCCATTCCATAGTCCTTTATCTAGATATAGTTGACCTATCTTTGCCATATCTATAGGGGTTAGTGTAAGACCCCAAGCTGCTGAATTTATACCTTGTGGGTCAGTAGCCCAGCCACTGATATTTTTATCTTTAAAAAAAGACATATGCTCTTCTTTACTTACTAATCTGATATTTTGCTTAACACTGATTTCTAGTGGAGTAAATAGATTTTCTTTTGCAAAATCAAAAACTGATTGTCCAGTTGCTTTTACTAAAATACCTGACAGGATATGTGTTCCTATTATTGCTGAATAGGTAAATTTTTCAGTGGGCTCTTTCCCTCCTAATAAATCAAGTGCAGCTTCTATCCAGTTATCACTCTCAAAAAACTTCTCATAGGGCTCTTTTTTATATTTATAGGGAGCTGTCATAGTAAGCATATGTCTAATTGTGATATTCTGTATAGCTTTTTCTCCTTCTAAAATTTTGTAATCAGGAAAAAAATTCAATACTTTTTGATCTAAACTTTTTATATGTTTCTTCTCTAAGGCAATACCAATTAATGCAGAAAAAATGCTTTTTGTTACTGATGCTATATGCACTGGATTAGAGGCAGTATATTTATTAAAGTAGTTTTCATATAATAGTTTACCGTTTTTTTGTACGATAATGCCTGCAATATTCTTATAGTTAGTACTTATTAACCTTTCAAATTCTATCTTTTTTCTCTGATTCATAGAAGATACCTCCCTGTCTTGGAATTAGGATTCTCTATAAGACTATTTGGGGTACCCTTTGCAATGATTTCTCCGCCCTTGTCTCCTCCTTCTGGACTAAGTTCAATTATATAATCACAGCTTTTCAAAACTTCTACATTGTGTTCAATTACAATAACTGAATTACCGCCTGCAGCTAGCTTATCTAATAGTTTTAATAGCAAAGCCGTATCGTATAGGTTAAGCCCAGCTGTTGGTTCATCAAGCACATAGAGAATATTCCCTTTTAACTGACGTCCAAGTTCTTTTGCAAGTTTCACTCTCTGAGCCTCACCACCACTTAAAGAAGAGGATGGTTGACCAAGAGTCAAATACCCCATTCCAATCTGATTCAATATATTTAGTGGCTTTAGAATACTTTTATGTTCGGCAAATAAGACAATAGCGTCTGTAATACTCATATCTAAAACTTCTGCTATGTTTTTACCTTTATAATATATAGAAAGACTTTCTTCATTAAATCGTTTGCCTTGACAAGTTTTGCAAATCTTATCTACTGAAAAATCAGAGGTTAGAAATATTTTTTCGTAACCGCTACCTCCGCAATCTTCACATGCACCTTTAGAATTAAAAGAAAAATGTCCAGAACTCATGTTTTTGACTTTTGCCTCAGGTAGTTTTGAGAAGATTTCTCGTATTTTATCCCATATACCAATATAAGAAGCTGGTGTTGAGTTTATATTTCTTCCTATGGGATCTTGAGATATCTTTATAAATCCACTAATTCGCTCTGCTCCTTTTATATTATCTTTATGTGAATATTTTTTGAAACTAATAAGGCGTTTTAAAAGGGTTTCCTCTATTAAAGAACTTTTTCCACTTCCGGATAATCCTGATATTCCAACCATAACATGAAGTGGAAATGTTACTGTTAAGTCTTTTAAATAATGGGTATTGACATGTTCTAATATAATGGAATCTTCTTTAGGGAATAGAGTTTTTCTTGTAGTTCGTTTTGGTATTAAGAGCTTCTTAAAGAAATATTGACTTAGAAGGGTGTTCTCTTTTTTGTAATCTTCATAATTTCCTTGAAAAACCACGCTTCCTCCTTCTACTCCTGCTTTAGGACCAATCTCTATAATGTGATCCCCATAACTTAAAATATCTTTATCATGCTCAACTACTATTACAGTGTTTCCAATGTCTCTCAGCTTTTTTAGGGCTTCAATCATACTCTCTTTCTCTGATGGATGTAAGCCAGCCATTGGTTCGTCAAATATATAGATAAGAGAATCCAGATTAGATTCGAGATGAAGGTGAAGATAAATTCGCTGTAATTCACCACCACTTAATGAAGGGATATCTCTATAAAGAGTTAGATGCCCTAAACGAAACTTAATTAAATACTCCAACTTTTTGATAACATCTTTTAAAACCTTGTTGCCAAACTGAGATAGCTCTTCTTTAGATATTTCATTTAAGAAGTTTAAAAGAGATAATATGGTCATATTTCCTAGTTCCCCAATTGTTTTTCCATGAAGAAAAAAACTTCTGCCTTCCTTACTAACTCTCTCTCCGTGGCATTTTTGGCATATACACCTTTTATAGACTTCTTCCACATCTTCCCCTTTTTCGTAGGAATTTCTTAGTATACGTTCTAAACAATAACTTTGTTTACCATTTTCATAAGTTCCATAAATAACTTCTCCTTGAATGTCTTCAGGAAGTTTAAAGAAAGGAGTCTCAAAATACATGTCGTATTTATTCTTAAGAATTCGTAAAAATCCACTTGTTACCTTTAGGTTTTCATACACGTCTAAAAGTGATGTTTTTTTATCAGGAATTAGAGCTTCTAGATTAATATCATAATAAAAACCTCTTCCCTGGCAGCTAATACACATTCCATCAGCAGTTGTATAGAGAAATAAGCTTGGAGATAGATGTTTATTATTTTTATCGTAAGCTTTTCCATCACTTGCATAAATTAAAGCTAGCTGATTCAAAATTCTAGTTTTAGAACCAACTGTAGATAGGATGTTGCTCTGCCTAATACTATTTTGACGTACTGCAACAGTTGGTCCAATACCTTCTATGCTCTGAAACTTGTCGTCATTATCAAGCACAGATAAAATGCCTATGGAGTTTAAATACTGATTTTTGCCTTCTTCAAAAAGGATATCGAATGCTAGACTAGATTTACCAGAACCACTAATGCCCGTGATTATTACTAGCTTTTGTTTAGGAATTGTTAGATTGAAATTTTTTAGATTATGAATCTTTGCACCATTAATTTTGATTTCTTTCATATGCTCACCTCAAAATTGATTTTAAGCATGTTAGAAATGAATGGGCTCAATTGGGACGTAGATGTCTACTTTATGGATATGTTTTTCATTGTCATAGGGATTGTTTAGATAAACTTCAAAGGGATAAGAATTTCTTGGAACATAACCATTGCCTGAAAGCCATTCTTGATACATGTAATTCCAGGCACCACTATATTGTTCCTGTTGCATTTCAAAATGCCCAACTGCATATAGACCACCCTCTAAATTCATTTTCCCTAGGATACCGTCTTCCTTAACCTTAATACTTTCTTGAACTGTAAGGCATATACTTGTGCGAAACTGACTCTCTTCTCCAAATTCAGGGTTATCATGATACATAGCAAGTACTAAACTATTATCATCTAAAATACAGTTTTGCTCCTTTGCCTTAACAAGTAGCCTTTTAATAAGATTTGCATATTCTTTTTCTAATGTCTCATAAGTTCCTGTATGCCTCACATAAATTACTTGTTTTTTCTCTAAGTCCAATATTCTAACATCTACAGGCACGGTCAATAGATTATCTACCCACTCACTCCTTGCTGTATTCTTATTGTACTCAGACAATAAAAAAGAATCTTTGCAATTCTTGCTATATTCCTTGCGGTACTCTCTTGGGCTTACACCATAATAATTTTTAAAAGCTCTTGAAAATACAGCTGAATCAGTAAACCCAAGTTCATATGAGATGTCGGTCATGTTTTTATCTTTCCTGTGTGCAAGTAAAAAAAGTGAACTCTCCATGCGTAGTCTATTCACGTAATGTGCAAGTGGCTCATGCAAAACACCTTGAAATATCCTGCTAAAATGATATTTAGAAAAGCCAGCAACATTTGAAAGCTCCTCAATAGACACTGCTTTTCCTAGATTATTTTCAATGTAATCCTGAACTTTATGAATTCTTCTTATATATTCCTCTTTACACTTTTGATAAGACATAGCCTACCTCCTGTTTCTATTATTCCAAGTATAACAGAAAAATTTTTTATTGACGAATGACCCTAAAAATCAACACTTCTCTCAAACAATATTATAGGAGCACATAATATCTATAAGCCCTTTACATTTATAAATTATTAGTATTAAAATAAAAACATATAAATAATTAGGAGGTAAACCTATGGCAAAACTATATTACAATGGACATGGTAGCTTTAGACTTATAACATCCCAAAATACTGTGGTATATATTGATCCTTATGCTGGAGAAGGATACGAAGAGCCTGCTGATATAATATTAGTAACCCATCAGCATGGAGATCACAATCAAATAGATAAACCCACTAAAAAATCTGAATATCAAATAATCATGAACACAGATTCACTTATAAATGGAGAATATAAAGAGTTTAAGATAAAAGATATAGACATTAAGGCTGTGCCAGCCTACAACAAAAATCATTCTAAGGAAGAATGTGTTGGTTATCTTGTTAAAACTGATGGAGTTCTTATTTATTTTTCAGGAGATACTTCAAAAATAGTAGAGATGAATGATCTTAAATCCTTAAATATTGATTATGCTTTTTTTCCTTGTGATGGAGTTTATAACATGGATGAAGTTGAAGCCGCTGAATGTGCAAAGATTGTTTCTGCAAGACATTCTATTCCGGTACACTTAAAATCTGGGGCTCTTTATGACAAAGAAAAAGCAAATAACTTTAAGGTTGAAGGTAAACTTTTAATAGAACCAGGAGAAGAAATACACACCTCTATTCTGTAGAAGCCTAATAGAGGCTTCATTAAATTCATAAATCGCGATATTCTGTAGAAGCCGAACAGAGGCTTCTTTAACTTCATTTTTACTCTAAGAATATAAGAACTTAAAAACTTAAGAATTTTTGTTCTTATATTCCTAAGAACCTAAGAATATAAGAAGTTTTATTCTTTACCTAAATGAATTTTATAAGTAACCAAAAGGCTGCTACAAACCTCTTAGTTTATAGCAGCCAAATTTAAAACTTATCTTATTCTTAATTCCTCGAGCTCTCCTTTTAGCATCTTTTCAACCGAATATGCAAACCCTTCTTCTTCATTGCTTTTAGTCATATATTTGCAGACTTTCTTAATCTGCTCCATAGAATTTTCCATGGCAACAGTAGCTCCAAAGTCCATTGATAACATAGAATAATCATTCATGCTATCTCCTAAAACCATAACTTCATCCATATTATATCCAAGTATTTCTATGTACTCCTTTAGTGCTATTCCTTTTTGAGCATTTATATGTGTAAGCTCTAGGTTAGATGCAAATGAGGAAGCAGAAGCAATTCCATTAACATCTGAAAGAGATTTATCTATTTCTAAAATAATAGATTCATCTTGAGAAAAAATAAATATCTTATATATAGAAATATTATCTTTCCTTAAATCCTCTACTGAACTAATACATTTTACGTGATCTAATCTTTGTTTAAATTCTGGAAGTGATTCAATATCATCTTGACTTCCATCATAAAAAAAGTGGCGGGCCTCTAAAATTAAGCTTTCTTTCACTTCTTCTTCAGATCCAATAGCATAGTCATATTGATCTGAACAAAATCTTGCTGTTACTGGAAAATCTTTAATTCTATCTAAAATATCTTCGAAGCTAGAATGATCCATTGGAACCTGTTTTAAAATTTTTGATTCTTGATCTCTTACCTCTGCACCACTAGCTACTATATAGTCGCATTTTAAATTATGCTTTTCCAAGGTGCTCATTGTCCCTTTATAATGTCTACCTGTAGAAATAATAAATCTTATATCCTTTTTATATAACTTTTGTATCGCTTCAAGCGAAGCTTCTGAAACTTCATGCTTTTCATTTAATAGAGTTCCATCCATATCTGTTACTACTACTTTAATCATAAAAAAATACCTCTTAATTATATTAATCTCCATTTGAATTTCTATAAACAGTATAGCATAATATTCAACTTTACATAAATAAGCTCTTTAAATTCTATAAAAAAGATTATATACTTAATAATAGAAATAATAATTTACCAATAAATAGAAATTAAAATTAAGGAGTTTATATATGAGAAAAAAAGACGTCCTTGAATTAAAAAAGCGTTTTAAAAAAGATTACTGTACTTTCACTAAGATGTGCGGATGTTATGTTAATGGAGAAAAAAATGTTCTCTTAAAATTCAGAGAAACCTTTCTAAATCTAGAGGAAGATGAGTATTTTAAGTTTTTAGAAATAGCAAAAAAAGTTTTGTCTGGAACTGTAGGCAATAATATTTTAGAGCTTAATTTCCCTATCAATGAGGAGTTTGTAAATGAAAAACAAATCTCCCTTATGAAGCTTAAAAATAGTAAACTAAAGGATGATAATATTTTAGATGAATTTTATGACTCTATTATAGACAATTATGATTACACTGGGAATTTTTTAATTCTTATATTCCATGATGCTTATGATGTTATAACTAAAACTAAAGATAACATAAAGATTGATGAGTCAGAAGAAGTTTATGAGTATGTTTTATGTGCAACATGTCCTGTATCTCTGTCAGAGCCTGGACTTAGATATTTTGAAGAAGAAAATAAGATTAAAGCACGTATTAGAGATTGGGTGGTTGAAGCCCCTACAAACGGTTTTATTTTCCCTGCTTTTATTGAACGTAGTACTGATGTTAATTCCATTATGTATTATACAAAAAATCCTAAAGAAACTCATCCAGAGTTAATGGAACATGCTTTAGGATGTTATAAAAAGCAAACTGCAACCATACAAAAAGAAGCTTTTCAATCTATCATTAAAGATTCCTTACTTGTTGATGAAGATGAGGCTGATAAAATATTTATGGAAGTGCAAGAGAATTTAAACACAATGATTGAGGAATATAATGCAACTTATGAAGATGTGGATCCAGAGCCTATAATATTAAATAAAAAAGACGTTCAAAATCTACTAATTGAAAGCGGAATTCCAGAAGAAGTTACTATTAAGATTGAAAAATCTTATGAGGAAAGTTTTGGGGAGGATCTTCCTCTAGCTGAAAGCCTTATAGACTCAAAAGCACTTAAAGTAAAGGCTCAGCTTAATAAAGAAGAAAACTTAAAAAAACAGGTACAAGTTCTTCAAAATAAGCTTGAACTTGTTAAGCAAGAAGTTGCCTTAGATAAGGATACTGATGAAGAAACTGTGACCTTAGAAGAAGCTTCAGTAACTGGCTCTGAAGATGAAGAAAATACAGTTAAATACGATGTTATACTTCAAGTAAAACCTGAAAAGATACCTCAAATAAAGTCTCAGATAATTGATGGACAAAAGTGCATAGTTATTCCAATAAATGAAAATGAACAAACTACAGTAAATGGACAAGATGATTTAATTTAGTTTTGGAATAGAAAAACAGCAGCCTTGATTAAAAAGACTGCTGTTTTTTATATTTAGTTATTTATTTTGTTTAAGATATCTTTTATAAGGCTTAGATTTTCGGTAAGTCCATTTAATGCTAAAACAGCCTGCCCTATTTTATCATCACCTTTTACTAACTTATTTTTAAGAAAAACAGCTTTAATTTCAGCATAACGTTTTTTCTCTTCTTGGTTTATGCATCCAACAAGTTCTTTCCACTTAAGCATATTAGCTTCAGCACCTGTAGTTAAGGTTTGCGAATCATTTTCATAACTTGCAAGTATTCTATGGAATAACTCTTCATCATTCATTGCAGGAATAATCTTTTCTGCTATCTTATTCATATTTCTATAAGAACCTTGCAGCTTAAATGCTGGCTCATTTCTATATTCTTCAGCTTGTGCTGCTGAATATATATATTCAAGGTTAACCTTTAATACGATGTCTCTTACCTTAAATAATTTATTAATAAGATTTACATATTCATTCATTTCTTCAACAGAATAGTTGCCTTCTAAAGACACATTTTCTCTCGGTTCTCCCTTAGCCATTTCAACAAATCCATACAAGTCTTTTGAGTTATTATTACTTAACTTAGATAAAACAGGGTTTGAAGTTAATGCATTTTCTATATAACTTAGCTTAAATGCTTCTTCATTTTCCATAAGCATATCTCCAAGATTATATACATCTGCTCTATTTGAAAGCATATCAGGAATTTTAAACTTCTCTCCGCTTTCAGTATATGGATTACCTGCCATTACTACAGCTACCTTTTTACCTCTTAGATTATAAGTTTCGCTAACTCCATTGTATACACCTTCGATTTTTCTTTGCCCATCGCATAAAGAAATAAACTTTTGTAAAAACTCTGGATTACAATGTTGAATATCATCTATATAGATCATTACATTATTGCCCATCTTTAATGCAATATTAAGTTTCTTAAGTTCTTCTCTAGCACCACTATTATTAGCTTTCTCAGGATCTAAGGAAGTTACTTCATGTCCTAAACTAGGACCATTTATTTTAACTAAAACAAGCCCAAGTCTATTTGCAACATATTCCATTAAAGTGGTTTTACCATAACCTGGTGGAGATAATAGTAATAGTAGACCCATTAAATCTGTCCTTTTATTGTCTCCTGAAGCACCAATTTGTTTAGCTAGGTTATCACCTATTAAAGGAAGATAAACCTTGTCGATTAATTGATTTCTAACAAAAGAAGTTAAAATATCAGGTTTATAATCATCTAAATGAATTTTTGCTTTGAAGTCTTTTATAAGGTTCTTTTTAATTTCTTGAAACTCAATAAAATCAATAACTTCTTTAGATTTAAATCCATTTAACTTATCCATAAAGCTCATATAGGATAAAATATAATCTCCATTATTAATTACAGAGTGAGTCCCTATAAGTCCTAATATTTTCACCTTTGAATCTAAATAAATCACTCGGCCAAGTTCAGGTTTGTTTTCTATTAATAATACAATAACCTCTTTTAGCACTCCATTTAGCTCATCACTATTTAATGATTCAAATATTGATAAATTTATATCTTCTTTATTTTTATCATTTAAAACTTCATCTCTATAGGCTATTATACATTCATTTATTAAATAATAAAGACCTTCTAGATCACTCTTGCTGCTTTCTATTGAAGATAAAAATTCATTTAAAACATTCTTATCTCTTAAGGATTTAATAAACCCATCATATATATTTTTAGCTTCTTTACTTATTATGAATTCTTCCCCTTTCATTATCTCAAGGCAAAGATATTCTGAAGCTTCATATATGTCTTTTGATGAAAATAAGGTTAAAAGATTGTTTTGTGATTCCATTTTTCCTACTAAATAGGGAATATATTTTTCTAAATTTGGTGAAGAATTAAAATATAAGTTAACCTTAGATAGTTCTTTTAAGCGTTTCCTTAATGTTTCTTTAACTCTTTTATCAGCTAGAAAGTTCCAATATAGTCTAGCCAAAGCTCTAGCTTCACATTTATAGATTAATAAATCAATTTTTTCATGTAATTCTAATAGTGTTTTTAAGATTTTTGAGGCATCTATATCATGTACACCTTTTGTATATCCCTCTTGATATCTAGGCTCCATAAATTTTTGTACTATTTCAATAAGCTGAGCTTCTGATTTAGTTTCTAGCTTTTTGATAGATTCAAATCTCTTAGCTTTAGCTTCTTCAAATAGTAAATAAGCTAGATACTCACCTCTATAAACCTGGTCGTTTTCTGACACTACACTTTGATTAAAGACATAATTATATTTTTCTATAGAAGATAAATTGATTTTCTCCCAGAAATCTGTACCAGTTATATGATAAAATAGTGCATCATCTTTTTGAACTATGGATAAATCAATAGATTTAGTGTTAATTGAAAAATTGTGTCTTCCAAGTTTAATTACATTTCCACCATTAATATAAAGTTCTTGTTTATCCTTTAGCTGGCGAACAGCATCTTCCTTTGTCTTTTTAAGTCTTGATGTTATTTCATCGGCTTTTACAGAGTCTCCAAGATCATTAAGGTTTGAGATTACATCTCTTACCCTTTCAACCATAATATCAGTAGCAAAATATCCATTAATTTCAGAAACATTTTGGAAACTTTTCAATCTACTACTGAGTCCATTTAAAATACGTTCTGCAGAATCAAAAAGACCAATTATTCTTTTGTTTATCTTATCTAATATAGCTTGTTTTTTACTTTCAAAGGCATTGTAAATCTCTTCTCTTTTTTCACTTAATTGTAGTATATAATCATTGAACTCGGAAAACTTTCCTTCTAGTTCTTGAATCATAATCATAACTTTATTTAAGTATTCATCACACTTTTCTACAGTATCAGAAATATCTAAATAGTTTACTACAGATTGACTTAAAAGCTTTATTTGAGAATGAAATTGAGAAGTCATTTCATTTTTTGTAAGCTCTTCAATTTTATTATTTAGTCGTGCCTTACCATTATTAATAAGAGAAAACAATGAAGATATCTTCTCTATTATCTCTGTTGTCATTGTTGGGTCTTCTATTTTAAAATTACTAATAATATCTATAAGAAGCTCTAAATCACTTGAAACTCCATTCATTTTCCCTTCAAGTTCTCTACCCTCTTTAGACTTAGTTACCTTAACTATATCCCCTTGCAGCTCTTTAACTTTTTTATCATAAGGTAATAACCCTTCAGGTGCTAATAAAAACTCAACACATTTTGTAGAGAATTCATCATACTTTTCTTTAACATCCTTATCAAGAGAATTTACAACATTAAGGTCTGTGTATCTTAATTCTTTAAGTGTGGCTATTTTCCCTCTAGTATTTCTGATTTCAGCTAAGGCTTTTACATATTCATCAATATTATCGAAGGTTCCATACTTGATATTCTTTAACAATTCTTCTGTTGATTTTTGAGTATCTTCTATTTGTTTTTTAGTAGATGCCTTAATTCGTAATACTTTTTCATATTCCCCAATAGCAAAGGTTGCGGATTCTTTTAAGGCTAAAAGAACTTCCTTTAAATTGAAGGTCTCTTCTTTATCTAACCAGAAGTAGGAGTCAATTATCCTTTCGCACTCTTTAACTATATCTTCATAAATACTTTGATATCCATCTTTTTTATCAACAAGTTTACATACTGAGTTACAATCAGCCATGGCATTTACAATATCTTTATTCCCTATTTTATAGACAATAGAGTCCTTATCACCTTGGCTTACGTAGTTTTTTCCTACATAAGGGGTTTGCCATAGTTGTATCATGTGATTTTTTCTTGGTTCACTTTCCTGTCTAGCTACTATCATTTCTCCATTATTAAAATGAGAATAACCGCTACAAATTATAGGAACATCAATTTTTTGCTCGATTATGTTATAAGAGTAAATTTGATATTCTCCACTATTTGTATTGTAGAAAATGTACTGATAATCTTCTCCATTTGAGGAGGTAATTATTTGATCAAAGACTGAACCTTCAGCTTCTATATCGAATATCTTGTATTCTCCAGTTTGAAGATAATATCCTTTTGGGAATATCACTCCATGGTGTCCTGGAAGTAGAATACAGGTATCTTTTATTGAATCTATTCTGACTACGGTTTTAAGCTTATTATTAAAAATGAAATATCTAAAATCATTTTCTTTATAAGGTTTAATTTTAAGAATTATAAGTTGATCTAAGTCTGCATAATATATTTCAGCGTCATCAAGACTTTGATCCATGTCCTCTACAGGTTCTGAATATATTCCCTGTCCTGTATCTGTATTATCCTCAATTTTAATTGTTAAGTCTTTTCTTATTGTTTCAACAAAGACCTTGTCCAATATTGAAATATGAGGATATCTACCGTTTCTTTGATCGTCTCTAGTAGCTTTTACAAATTTGAATTCACTTTTATTTTTAAATTTTACCTCATGGTCACTTCTGCTATCTACATATATAAGTTTATTTCCTTCAATTGCCCATTTAAACACCTTAATATCTGTAGGATTTTTTCCAGTTTGAAAAATCATATAAAAATAAGGGTCTATTATGGTGAACTTAGCAAAAAAAGTGTTTTTATAATACTTATATAGCTCATCGAAATCATTTATAAAATCCTGATTATTTATTAAATCAAGAGGCTGTTTTAGAAATTTTTTATCAATATATCTATAAATTGAAAAAACATCACTTAGCTCTGTCTTTGATTTAAGACCGATATGAACATTATATCCAAAGATAAATAAATCCTCTACCGGGGCCATATCTCTAGGGACACAATTGTTTTCAGTGATTATCCTTTCACTTCCTAGAAGTTTAGTTTCTATGGAGCCAAAGGTTTCTTTTCTAGCGATATTTAATTTATTAACTCGCTCTTTTAAATCCGCTCCATGATTAATAAGACGATTTTTTATAACCTCATAGGTGCCTTTTTCCATATCTTCGATACTATTCAAAATGCTTCTCCTTATTTACGAGGGATTTCTAAAGTTTTTGCTGGTAGATCAGCTATTCCTGCTTTTTTTACTGTTTCTAACAGCTTTCCTAATAATGCTTTATCACCATCTCCTGAAGTTGTTATCATCTTATTTATAGCACCTGCAATTGAAAGATTTTTTATATCTTCTGAAGTTATATTAAATCTATCCATAAAATCCCCTAGTTGTTTCTTAAAATACTCAGGATCACCAGTTATAAAGGTTTCCTTAATATCTGTAAGAACTTCACTATTGTTTACTAGACGATCATATGATTTACCTTTTGTTACTGAACCTATAATCTGATCAAAGAACATTGTTTCTCCACCCACAATATCAATTTTAGCTGCTTTAAGAGCTTCACTGATAACTGACGCTTGAGCTTCAGCAATTTCTTTTTGAATATTAATATTTGCAAGTTCAATTTCTTTTTCTTTTTCAAGTTTAAGCTTAAATTCTTCATGACCTCTACCAACTTCATCAAGAGCTTTCATACTGCTAGCTTTTTCTTTTATTCCTTCCGCTTCAGCCATGTATTTCTTCTTCATGATATCAGCTTCTACAGTTCCTTCTTTTTCCTTAACTTCAACCATTGCGCTATCAGCTTTAGCTTGAGCTAGAGATTTAGATTCAATAGCTTTTGCCTCAGCAACAGCTTTAGCTTCAATAACCTTAGATTCTGCAATACCAGAAGTTGCTTCCTTTTGAATATTAGCATCTGCAAGAATTTTAATTGCCTCAGCTTCTTTTTGAGATGCTTTATATTTAGCATCAGCATCAATAATAGTTTTCTCAGCCAATCTTTCTGCTGCTTCTTTTGAGGCTTCAGCTGATTTAACTTCTACTATAAGCTTAGATTCTGATTGTTCTTCAGCCTTTTTAATAGCTACAGACTTAACTCTGTTAGCTTCAGCAAGAACTCTAGTATCGTTGATTTTTTCTTCTTCAATAACTGTATCTTTCTCAACAGCAACTCTTTCCCTTATAATTGTTTGAATATTTTTCTTTTCTATTTCTACTTCCTTTTGCTTGTCAATACTTGCAAGTTCCACAAGTTTTTCTTTTTCAGTTCTTTCTAATAATCTATTTTTATCAACTCTTTCGGCTTCAACAGCTTCTGTACTCTCTTTAGACTTCATAGCTATAATAACTTGTCTTTGTTTATTTTGTTCAGCAACTTCTATTTCTTCATCAGACTTAACTCTTGCCATTTCTGATTTATATCTCTCTTCTTGTCTAACCTTTTCAGCTTCAGCTTCTTCTCTTGCAGTTATAATTGCAATCTCTCTTTTTTGTTTAGCTTCAGCCTCTGCGTTTTGTTTTTCAAGTTCTAATATAGCTTCTCTAGCAGATACATTTTGTTTCTTTATAGTTTTTTCTTTATCTCTTTCAATTTGGTTAGCTAATATAAGTTGTTCAGCTGTAAGTTCAGTTATTTTCTTTATACCTTCTGAATCTAGAATATTATCGCTGTTTAATAATTTTATATCAGTCTGCTCAAGATAATCTATAGCTGCATCATCTAAAACATACCCATTTAAATCAGTTCCTATTATTTGAAGAATTTCATTTTTAAAAGTTTCTCTTTCTGTATAAAGTTGAACAAAATCAAACTTTTTACCTACTGTTTTTAGCGCTTCTGAGAATTTTGCATCAAAAAAATCCATTAAAGTTTTTGGATCTGATGCTTTTACACAACCTAATAGTTGACCTACTTTTAATACATCTTCCCTTGTTTGATTAACTCTAACAAAAAATGCAACTCTTATATCTGCTCTTAAGTTATCTTTGCATATAAGCCCATCTTTACCTTCTCTAGCTATTTCAACTCTCTTAACAGAGATATCCATAATCTCGCTTTTATGTAATATTGGTAATACAAAAATACCGCCAAAGGATACTACAGGACCCCCAATACCATTTCTTACAACAACCTTCCCTTGATCTACCTTATGATAGAATTTAGAAAACATTGCAAGCAGTCCGCCGATAATAATTACTCCAGCACCAATACTAATTAATAAAAGTTGTATTTCATACGTCATTAATATCACTCCTCAATCTTTATAATGTAATAAATATTTTTATCTTCGTCTTTTCTATAAACATAAGCAATTTCATTTTTAATAAATACATCATCATCTTTTTCTGCTTTAACATTTATTAATAAAGAAGCGCCATCTCTTTTTATTTCTCCTTGACCTAACCTTCCATCTCCAATGTTAGTTATCAATGTTACTAGTTGTCCGACTACTCCGCCATTTGGAGCAATATCTTCATAGTCCTTCTTAAAGAGTTTCTTAAGTGGTCTTGTTATCACTTTAGTAACTAATAAGCTAACTATAAAGATAGGAATTAATATTAAACCATTTATAAAACCTCCTGGTGTTATTGGAAGTCTATATAACATCATTGATAAAATCCAAAATATAAAGGATAAAATACTAAAAAACACCATAAAAGGTATATCTCTTAAATTTAGGAAAACTAATATTCCCTGAAAAACATCTGCATCAACGTCTACGTCAAAATCTAGTTCAAATAAATCAAAATCAAATACGCCAATAATTACAGTTATCCAGTATAATAAAACTAATCCTAATAGTACTGTTGGTATAATATTTACACCTTTTACAGCATTGTTTATTAACTCACTCATTTCCCCTCCCCCCTCATATGTAAATTTTATCATTTTTTAACATTAACGACAATAGATAACATCTTATAGACATATTGAGATATTTAAAAGTAATGATTCATAAATGAAAAGCAGTTTCTTTAAACTTATTAGTCTAAAGAAACTGCTAATCTCATCTTATTGTTATTTTTATTTTTTAGATATAAATTATCTCTACTCCAGCAAAACTTATATCTCCAACTAAGGTTAAAGTATTAGTTATTACTTGACCACTTCTATTTTTTTCACTAACATCTCCTAAAAAGGCATTAGTCTTAATATCTACACGCCAAGTCTTAGGTATATACAACTCTACTCCTGAAAAAGATGCATCAATTTTTACTACAGCATTGTCTTTACTCATAACAGCATTATCAAAATATACCTTTAAAGCTCCAAATGAACACTCTAAATCTGCTTGTTCAAATTTATTTGTATTTATATACTTTATACTAGCTCCAAATGAACTCTTAAATGAAACTTTGCCATCATCTTCAACATCAATTTTTTCAAACTTATAATCATCGTGGTGATGTTTGTGGAAGTGTTTATGATGAATAAATTTAACATGTTTATGGAAAAGCATAGATAAACCTATACTACCAAATAGTGCTGCAATTAACACTGTCCAAGGAGTTATTTGCGTAATTCCTAATTGATTATCATACATTATACATATAAATGCAATTGGGAATAAAATGCCTGGAAAGTTTAAACGAATTATACTTTTTCCTATAACAACTACTAAAAAGAATGTCAAAATTAAACTAAAAGGATTTACGTCTGGGAAGTAACCAAGCTTGCTTACAATTAAGAAAATACCAGATAGTATAAATATAAATCCCCAAAAAACTCTTTCTTTTTTCATATTATTTCCTCTTTTCTAATAATTTTATTTTTAATGGTTTATAGTAATATCTTGAAACATATACCTGTTTATGGGTGTTTTGAAATTCAACCTTACTTGAGGATGAAAGACTACGTGTTATGGAGTAAATATGATTTGTGTTTAGAATTGTTGATTTTGAGACTCTCATAAAATATCCTGGCAATATCTCTTCAAGCTCATAAAGTTTGTATTTAACATTATATATATTATCAGTGGTATGTGCACAAACTGCACTTTCCTCTGTTTCGAAAAAAAGAACTTCTTCTAACATTAGATAATACTCAGTTTCTCCTTTATAAAAGGTTATACTTTTCTTAATGCCAATTAAATCTCCAAGCACACTTTGGATATTTTTGACTTCCTTATTAAGCTCATTGCATCTTATTATAATTTCATTTTCTTTAATTTCATTATCAACTTCAATTCTTATTTTCATATTGCCACTCTCCATGCTTTTATTATAGTAAGATGCGTTTTCTTTGTAAATATTGTTTAGGTAAGTGGTAAATTATCCTCTGTAAGTGGTATTGTTTTTTGTCGAAGTGGTTTTATAGAAAAACTCAGTACCTTATAATATTGTTATAAGGAAGTGTTGATGATAATAGTTATCGATTTATTTTAGGCTAAGACAAGCCTCCTAAATTAAATATCAACACTTAAATAGAACAAAGTCATATGTACTAAAAAGATTAAAGAAAAGATTAGAGAGGAATTTAGACTAATATATATAAAAGACGTAAAATAGCCCTTTCAAGAAACTATTTTACGCCTTTTAAAAATTTATTATTCAATCTTAATATACTTATAAGCTAAAAATACTGTTATTACTCATCCTGTAATGCATCATAGCCATGTTCTTTAGTACGAATTTTAATTACATCTTCAACATCATAGATAAATATTTTTCCGTCTCCTACATTTCCAGTATAAAGCACCTTTTGGACAGCATCCACCAAGGTTTGAGTTGGAATTTTACATATTACAACATCAATCTTAACCTTAGGAAGTAACTTTGTATCAACAGCTGCACCTCTAAAATAAGTAGTATTTCCTTTTTGCATACCATGACCCATAACATTTGTAACCGTCAGACCAGTAATTCCAAGTTTTTCAAGGGTAGCTTGAAGTTCTGAAAGCTTTGTTTGGTTAGCTATAATAGTAACTTTTGTAATTTTGTCACCTAAATGCTCCTTGTCTTTGCGTACTACTGGAATTGCAACATCAGTAGATACAGGTGTAGAAGTTTCTAGCGTTGCTGCTATATCAACAGAAGTATTAGAATATTCAGTTGAAATTGCTGCTACAGCAAAATCAGGATACGCAATATTTCCATGTTCACCAATATCAAGTCCTGCAATCTCTTCTTCAGTAGATACACGAATTCCAAGAGTTTTCTTGATTAGATACCAAACAAGGAAAGATGAAGCAAATACAAATGCACCTACTGCAACTATACCTAGAAGTTGAACACCAAGTAATTCAAATCCTCCACCATAGAATAAGCCATTTTTAGATGAAAGGCTTGTAACACCTTCTTTTGCAAATAAACCAACACAGATTGTACCAAAAACACCACAAGCAAGATGAACAGCTGTTGCTCCAACTGGATCATCAACTTTTATACGGTCAAAGAACATTACTGCAAATACAACAAGAATACCAGCAATAGCTCCAATTAGAAGTGAAACTTCAATGCTTACATAAGCACAACTACCAGTAATACCTACTAATCCTGCAAGACATCCATTAATAGTCATACCTAAATCAGGCTTACCTATTATAATCCAAGCTGTAGCTGTAGAAGTTAATACTGCTGCAATTGCTGCAGTGTTAGTGGTCATGAGTATATGCATAACATCAGATGGATTTTGAAAACTCATTGTCGATCCAGGATTAAACCCAAACCATCCAAGCCAAAGAACAAATAGTCCAATAACTGCAAGTGACATATTGTGTCCAGGAATAGCATTGACTTTACCATCTTTACTATACTTTCCAATACGTGGCCCAAGTAATAACGCTCCAGCAAGCGCTGCCCAACCTCCAACTGAGTGAACAACTGTATCACCAGCAAAGTCCATAAATCCTAGAGTAGAAAGCCAGCCGCCACCCCATATCCAGTGCCCTACGATTGGATATATAACAAGCGTAAGTACAAAGGAGAAGATAATAAATGAGATGTATTTTACACGCTCAGCCACTGCGCCTGAAACAATTGTTGCTGCAGTACCACAGAATACCAATTGGAAAAAGAATTTTCCCCAAAATGGAACATTTGATGTAAGAGTTCCGTCGTAGAAAGAAAGATCAGAATTCCCCAAAATAAATACATTCTGAGTTCCGATAAATGGGTTGTCTCCTCCAAACATAAGTCCCCAACCAAGCAGCATAAAACCAAGTGATGAAACTGCAAATACGATAAAGTTTTTTGATAGGATATTAACTGTATTCTTTGATCTTGCAAAACCAGATTCAACTGATGCAAAACCAAGGTTCATAAAAAAAACTAAAATTCCAGCAACCAATACCCACATCGTGTCAATAATCATTGTAGTATCCATTAATACACCTCCGAAAAAATAAATAATAATAAATAAATGAGTAAAACAAAAAGAGAGCGAAGACATTCTTGATAGAACATCTTTGCTCTCTTTTTTAATAAATTTATGATATCATATCCGTTGATAATTATCAATATTTTCTTTGGATTTAATTGTAAAATTTATATTTTCAGTGATATTATTTATTAAACTTGTTAATTTTGATTTTTATATCCTAAAGTTACGTATATAACTATTCAACTATTTTATAATATGCCTTTGCTGTTAAAGAAAATACTATTCCGTAAATTGCAGCAAAAACAAGTATTGTTATTATAGTTGATACCATAAATAAAGATACATTTCTAAGGTTTAAAACTGCAAGAAGTTTTGTAATCATTGGGAATGCAAACCCAACATGTATTACTGCTGTAACAAGAGGAAGGAAAAATACCATAAGCACTTGGCTTCTAATAGTCTTCTTAATCTCAATTTTACTCATTCCAACTTTTTGCATTATTTCAAATCGATTTTTATCATCATATCCTTCAGAAATTTGTTTATAATAAATGATAAGAACTGTTGCCATTAAGAATAACGCTCCTAGAAATATACCTATAAAGAATAAACCACCATATAATGAATAGAAGCTTTCTTTACTTCCAGCAGAACTATCAACATGAACTTGTAAATTATTTTCTTTAAATTTCTCATTAAGCTTATTTGAGAGAATTCCTATATTGTCATCTGAGCCGGAAACGTCAAATGCCACATAATATGCGCCATCTCCATTTGCCTCCAATATGTTTATATCATTTACAAATACTACATAAGTATTAATTACGTCATTCATATTAATCTTTAAGGCTTCTATTGGTTTATTAAAAGATTCTTTAATATTGAATATTTTATTTTCTATAGTTAAGTTGTTTTTATCGAAGTTCTTTACATTTGAATAAACAACAGCTTCATTATCCTTTAGGGTAATATTTTCACCTTCCAATCTATTATAGTCAGCAATAGATACAAATTGTAGCAAAGTAACATCTGAACTCAAGCTATCCTTATTGATTAAATTTAACTTTCCATCATTATTCATAGCAGCAAAGTATTTGTTAAAGTAGTTAAATTTACCTGCTGTATCTATACTATTATTTTTTGACTCCCTTAGTAATATTTCATCTATTTTTTCTGCCTCTTCTTTTTTAGCTTGCGCTGCTGTTAATATTATATCTCTAGGGAACCTAGTTCTTAAAACATCCTCCATTCCTACATATAAAGAAACTGTTGTAGAAATCATTACAAGTACGCAAGTACTTAAAATACATATGTTTGCAAGACCAATAGCGTTCTGCTTCATTCTGTACATCATTCCTGAAACAGAAATAAAGTTACTAGTCTTATAATAAAAGCTTTTGTTTTTTCTAAGGGTCTTTAACACTGCAATGCTTCCTGCTGTAAAAAGTGCATAAGTTCCAACCATAACTAGGATAACTGCAATAAAGAACATTTGTAATGCAGCAAGTGGTGCTTCGATTTTTAAAGCAAGACCATAACCAGTACCAAGAGCTATTAATCCAATTACAGTCATAATCCATTTTGTCTTAGGCTCTTTTTCTCCATGTTCGGAACCTCTTAGTAATTCTATAGGGTTTAACACCTTGATTTGAACTAAATTAGATAATAAAGTTGAAATAAAAATACCTGTAAAAAGTAACAATGTAATTATTATGGATGGTACTGAAATTGTAAAACCAAATGCTACTTTAAATTTAAGAAGTTTTAAAAGTAGTAAAAACATAAGTTTATCTAAAATAACTCCTGTGATAAGTCCAACTAATAAGCTAAATATTGAAGTATAGAGAAATTCGAAAAAAAGGATTTTGGATATATGTTTTTTTTCAAGACCTAACACATTATATAATCCTATCTCTTTTTTACGTCTTTTTATTAGGAAACTGTTTGTGTAAAAAAGAAATATTGCTGAAAATATCCCTATTACTTTACTTCCTAAATTAAGTATTACTTTTAGACTTTCAGATCCAGATACACCGTCTAATCCCTTATTTATTGAGATTTCATGCATTATATAAAACATTGAAATGGTACATATACAGGTTATTATAAAAGGCAAATAGGTTTTACTATTCTTTTTTATATTTATAGCTGCAAGTTTTGGGTAAAAGAGTTTATTCATTCACCACACCTCCAGTTGCAATGACTGTAAGTGTGTTTGAAATTTTTTCAAACATCTCTTCATTAGACATTGAACCTTTATAAAGCTGATGAAATACTTCCCCATCTTTAATAAAAAGAACTCTTCCAGCATGACTTGCAGCTTTTGTACTATGGGTAACCATAAGTATTGTTTGACCATCTTTATTAATGTCAGAAAATAGCTTTAAAAGATGATCTGTAGCTTTAGAATCAAGAGCTCCTGTTGGTTCATCTGCTAAAATAAGCTCCGGATTAGTAATTAAAGCTCTAGCTACTGCTGCCCTTTGTTTTTGTCCACCTGAGACCTCATAAGGGAATTTATTTAATATGTCCTTTATTCCTAACTTTTCAGCAATAGGCTTTAATCTCTTTTCCATCTCATCATAAGACTTTCTAGATAAAACAAGTGGTAGAAATATATTATCCTTTAAAGAAAAGGTATCAAGTAAGTTAAAATCTTGGAATACAAATCCTAAATTTTCCCTGCGAAATGCAACTATTTCACTTTCTTTAATAGAAACTACATTTTTACCTTGAAGTAAAATCTCTCCACTGGTAGGTTTATCTAAGGATGCAAGTATATTAAGTAAAGTAGTTTTTCCAGAACCAGATTCACCCATTATAGCAACATATTCACCTTCTTCTACAGAAAATGTTACATTGCTAAGAGCCTGAACTTGGTTACCTCCAAATCTAGTTGTGTATATCTTTTTTAAATTATTTACCTCTAATAATTTCATAAAACTTCCTCCAATTAATTGATTTGACTATACACTAATTGTAATAAAAAAAGAAATGTACAGCCATAACTTAGGCTTACATTTCCCTTTTTAACCTTACATTTATGTAAGGTATGTTAAATATAATATTTGATTCATATCAAAATGAAAATATATAAAATTAATTACTTTTAAATAATTCTGACAGCCTAGCGGTAAATTCTTCAACTATACTTGTTTGTGGTTTATCTTTTTTCGTAATCCTTCCCAAAATAACAGGTTCCGTAGTGTACTGCTGTAAAGGAATAGTAACAAGTTTCTCTTGATAGCTTGAAGGTAAAAATTTAGTAATAAAATCAGGGCCTATAGTTATAGCATTTCCTCTAACAATCATTTGATATATAATCTCCATATTGTTTGTTGACAGAACTATACGATTTAAAGAATTCTCAGATAGTAAATGCTGTCCAATACGTTCAATATCTTCATCTTTATAAAGAACAAATGATTCATTCCTTAAGTCCTTTGCTGTTACTGTATTCAACATGTTTAACGATGAATTTTTGTTTACGATTAATACAGCTTTGCCTTGTATTATAGGCATCCATTTTAATAAAGTATCTTTGTACTGATTAGAACTGTAACAAATCAACCCCATACTTGCATAACCCTCATTGACATTATTCATCACAGTCTGAGTATCTCCTTCTATCATTTGAACATTTAGTAAAGGATACTTCTCAGCAAATTCAAGGATAACCTGAACAACTAAAGGAACCATTCCTGGAATGGTAGATATTATAATGGTTTCTGAATACTCTTCTTTAAGCTGTGAAAGTTCTCGATTCATTAAATCCAATCTTTTGAAAATAGAAGATACATGTTTAAGTATGAGTTCACCTTCTCTAGTTGTAGCAATACCCTTCTTTGTTCGGTAAAAAATAACAGTATTAAGTTCTTCCTCTAACTGTTTTATTGACTGACTAATAGTAGGCACTGTCACATAATGTACACTAGCAGCCTTTGTAAATGAGCCAAAATTAGCAGCAGTAATTAAATATTGCAATTGTATGATGTTCATAAAATTCCATCCTTAAATAAATCTTTATTATCATTAATTATATTTAAATATATTTTATCATAATATGGTGGTATTATAAAACTCAACAAAGAAAATACTGTAGGTATATTAAGGAGGTCCAAGCCATGAGAAGTTGGCAAAGTTTTATAGTTGAAAATTTAATAAAAATATTAGTGAAGCAAGAAAATCCTGATGTATATTTGGAAAGAAAAAAAATAGAAGATAACTCTAATTATATACTACCTACTAAGCTACAACAAAAATACAAAATAACAAAAGTTGATTCCTATTTGTTGGACACTTATTTATTAAAATCTCCTTCAAAATCGGATACAAGACAAATCTTATATTTACCTGGGGGAGGTTATGTTGAACAACCGCTAATGTGGCATTGGCGTTTTTTATATAATTTGTCTCAAAAGTTGAATGGAACTATCACAGTTCCAATATATCCAAAGGCACCTAATCATCAATATGATGAAGTATTCGAGAATGTTCTCCCTATTTATAAGGATTTATTAACTAAGACTTCCCCAGAAAACATTGTAATTATGGGGGATTCTGCTGGAGGTGGTTTATCACTAGCTTTATCACAAATGTTATTAAAAGAAGGACTTCCTCAGCCAGGAAACATTGTACTTCTTTCTCCATGGTTAGACATTACCTTAAGCCACCCTGAGATAGAATCAATGAAAAAAAATGAGCCTATGTTAAATCTTAAACTTTTGATAGAGTCTGGTAAAACTTATGCAGGAGATACAGACAGAAGTAATTATTTGTTAAGCCCTATAAATGGTCCTCTAAAAGGATTAGGGAAAATTACATTATTTATAGGAACACATGAATTTTTTCTACCTGATGCTCGAAAATTTAAAAAATTAGCAGAGAAAGAAAAGATTGATATAAACTACTTTGAGTATCCTAAAATGAACCATGTATTCCCTGTGCTTCCTATTCCAGAAGCTAAGAGAGCTATGCAGCAAATTGTAGATATACTAAAAAGCTAACCACAATATAATAATGTTTGAATGAACTAAATTAAATTATAAGTTTACCCAAAATAAAAGAAGTTAACCCATTTATTGTTAGCTTCTTTTGTTTTATAATCTTTAACTTCTAAAATGAATCTCATAGTTCCCCTAACTATTTACAACTTATCTTATACTTTTTATTAAATTTCATAATATAGAAATATAAATCACTCATTTCTTTTCTTATTAATCATCTCTCTTAATTCATCTTTGGAGACTTTTTCATCATAATAGTCTAACTTCATATCTACAAGTTCAAGAAGTTCAGTATATTTTTTTATCTCTTCTTTTATTATTCCTTTTTGTTCAAGCATAATCTTACGTTTTTCTTCTAATGTTTCCTTTCCATTAATACAAAGCTCAACGTAATTTTTTATATATGAGATAGACATTCCTGTAGCTCTCATACAGCACACAATTTGAAGCCATCCTAAATCAATATCTGTATACACCCTTCTTCCACTATTATTGCGTTGTACAGATGGTATTAGCCCCTCACGCTCGTAGTATCTTAATGTGTAAGGTGATAAATTAAATTTTTCTGCTACTTCTTTTATGGATAAATTCATAGTTTCACCCCTCTAAATAACAATCTACAATCTTATCTAATACTATAATTTCTATATATAAAGATTACAATACTTATTAATAAATATTTATGAAATTTCCTATTGACTTACACTGCACTCTAAGAAATATACTGAATGTGACGCTAGTGATTTAAGACTATTTAAAAATTAGGATATGCATAGAAAAGGAGAAATATATGAAAAATACTATTCAATCACCAATAAATTCAGGGTATGGATTTTCTACAACTGCAAAAGAAGTTATGGGAGATATAAATTTACAAGGAAGGATAGCAATTGTTACTGGAGGTTATTCAGGAATTGGATTGGAAACTGCTAAGGTTTTAGCTGAAGCTGGAGCCACAGTTATAGTACCAGCAAGAAATATTGAAAAAGCACAGAAGGCTGTAAATGGAATCCAAAATATAGAGTTAGAACAGTTAGATCTTATGAATCCTGATTCTATAGATAGCTTTGCAGAGAAATTTATAGCTTCTGGAAGGGCTCTTCACCTCTTAATAAATAGTGCAGGAATCATGGCTCCACCTCTAATGAGAGATAACAGAGGGTATGAATCTCAATTTGCAACAAACCACCTAGGACACTTTCAATTAACATCAAGACTTTGGCCTGCTTTAAAAAGGGCTGGCAACGCTAGAGTTATTGCAGTTTCCTCAAGAGCTCAACGTCTTGGAGGAGTTAATTTTGAAGACCCTAATTTTGAAAAAACAGAATATGACAAATGGAAAGCCTATGCCCAATCAAAATCTGCCAATGTACTTTTTACTGTTGAGCTTGATAGGTTAGGTAGAGAATATGGAGTAAGATCTTTTGCAGTACATCCAGGGTTAATTCCAACTACAGACCTCGGTAGATTTTCTCTTGATGGAAAAGTTACTACACAAGAGCTTAAGAATAATGATAAAAAAACTCCAGATAAAGAACATACAAATGAATTCAAAAGTATTGAGCAAGGTGCTGCCACATCGGTATGGTGTGCAACTAGCCCTTCACTAAATGAAATGGGTGGTGTTTATTGCGAAGATTGCAACATTTCTGAAGCTGTTCCAGCAGATAGCTTAAAAGGAAATGGCGTTCGTCCTTGGGCCATAGATAAAGAATTAGCTAAAAGATTGTGGCAACTTAGCGAAGAGCTTACTGATGTTAAGTTTAATATTTACACCCCTGCTCTGTAGAAGTTCGAAGAACTTCATCAAATTCCTTTTAACCCCATGCTCTGTAGGAACCTCAAAGAGGTTCCTTTAAATTCATTCTGTAAATTATTCCTCTAAAGGAGTTTTGTTTCTATACCATTAATCCTTCTTAATGCTGTTCAGTAGAATTTCGAAGAACTTTATCTAATTCATAGATATTACACAGGAAGTTAAAAATTTAACTTCTTTTATTTAAATATTTATACACAGCAGAGGGTATAAATTCATTATAAATAATTTAATCAACATTTTTCATTCTTTCAAATTCAAATTTGTACTTATATTTTATTCTCTTATTTGAATCCACTTAGAATTAGTAATTGTAGTAGGATAAGTTTCTTGTACATGCCAATCATACATAATAGTAACTATATTATCCGCCATAATGCTATCCTGAGATATCTCTTCACCCGACTTATTAAAAATTTTAATATCCTTGCAGCTAATAATACAATTATCTCCTATTTGTGAAATTGATGAATTATCAATTCCACTAACAACTAATTGCTTATTATATAAATTGTTTTCAACTACCTTAGCATCTACAGTTGTTTCAACACCATCAGATTTATTTAAATTGCATCCATTCAATAGAAATAAAATTATTGGTATACATAAAGTCCTACTAACAATTTTAAATATTTTATTCTGCATATACTCACCTCATATATTTCGTATTTTGATACAACTGTTCATTTATTTGATTATATAATATATAAATAAAAATATTTTACACAATTTTATCTTTCCATTTTTATATATTTAGATAGTGTTTTTGCTTCTATTGAAACTCCATTCCATGTGTCTGTAAGCCCAATATCCTTTGGTGAATGTCTTTGATAATTTCCATTAATACCGTTAATAGAAACATTCATCTCATTATCAATATTAACAATAACATGTAGTGCTTCTTTATATAAAATTAAATCTTTTAAATATGGATATTTTTTATGCACTTCATGTGAATAGTTGAATACTTCTTTAGTTCCATGCCAAATATAAGAGGTTGAATTTACAGTATAATAATGTATATTATTAATTGTTTTACAATCACTACCATGGTCATGTCCATTTATGCAAAACAATATTTTTCTTCCCTTTAAATTTCTTTCCTCTAAAATGGCTCTTATTTCTTTTCTATTACTTATACCACGTTTTTGAAAATCATTTGACAAACTTTGATGTGAGATTATTATATAATACTTATCATTATCATCTAGCTCTTTCTTAAGCCAGTCTATTTCTTCATTTGGTATATAAGGATACTCATCATTAGATTTATCATAATTTCTTTTACAGTATGGTATAACATTAGTCTTTTTGTTAATAAAATTTGCATCTAAAATAATAAATTTAATGTTTTCTACAATAAAGGAGTAATAACTTCTTTTCATATTAAAAAAATCAAGAACTTCATCAATAGTATAACTATCAGTATTATGATTACCTATAGTAAAATAACACGATAATTCTGAACTATTAATATTCTCTAGTAATCTTTTATTTTCATTTAATGGATAACATAAATCACCTAAATCTATCATAAAATCAACTTTGGCTTTTTTTGCACAAGTAATTATTTCTTCAATTCTCTTATCTCCATCTGGTATAGCATAGTAATGCAAATCTGAAAATATAGCAAATTTCAAATTAACACCTCACAAATCTATTTCTTATTTTAAATATTTATTTCTAAATATGCTACTAATTTAGAGAAATCATACTCAGTAAAAACTCCACGTATATTATCATAGAAAGTGCCATTATAATATAAGAGAAAATGGCCATGTTCACTTAAAATACAACATTGCGGTAATTCTACATCCTTTCCCTTTGTGTATTTCATTTTTTCTGCTCGTTTTATATCATATAAATCTAATGCTTGGAATAATTTTTTGCCTGACATTTTATTTTTTCCACACTTTGTATGTCTAACAACATCTTCAACTGATATATTTTTAAGCAAAGATATACAAGTCTGTCCACAAAATCCTTCTAATGATTGCGATAATATTTTAGTATCCATAGCTCCTCCTATAAGCAAAATAAATTTTTGTATAGTTTTATAATTAATAATCAACTTTCAATAGCAATATACACATCCATATAACAAACACCATCTTTATCATATATCTTTTCAAAGCAAGATAGAATATCTTTAGTTTTCTTATACTTATAACAATTTACTTCCATGTATATCATAAGTGTCTTATATGCATTAGGAATAAGAGTAAATGCTTCTATAAAGGGATCTTTGATCGTAATAATTGCGTATTCTTGTTTTCTTTGAGTAATAATTTCTAAGTCATTACTTTCAACTTCAAAATTAGAAGGTAAAATACAAGCAGCAGCATATCCATGCATATGATACACATTTATTTGCTCCTGTGATACGTGTGGAAAATCCCACCCTATAATTTGTGGGTTAATAATTCCATTACTATTAGCCCATTCTGTTATATATTTTCTGGCATTTTCTTCTGGTTCTCTACTAATAATTTCATGTTTAACAAAAGAAAATGAATCTACTTCTTTTACTCTGATATTTGAATAGGATTCATTTATCATGCTTATATCTTCCCTAACTAGCTTATCCATTGAGCATGAAAAAAGCTTACAGAGAGCTATCACTTTATCCATCTCTGGATAGGTAGAATCAAGTTCCCACTTTGAAACAGTTTGACGAGAAACCCCCATTTTTTCTGCCAACTCTTCTTGGGTCATTCCTTTATGCATTTTTCTTAAAAATTGAATATTTTGTCCAAAGCTCATATTTTAATATCTCCTTTACATTATAATAAACTTATTATAATTGGATTTAGCCTTATCTTACACCAACCTTTAACTTCTTTTTTATTATTCTTTGCAACCTTAAGTTGCAACTTCTAAAGTATAAATATTAATTAGCAAATGGTATAGAAATAATCTACTATCGCCCTTAACATAGCCTTTGATATTATTCTTATATTTCATTATAATATATTTTGTAAATTTATTATTGCTTGTGATACTGTATTTTCCTATAAAAATAGCCTTAACAATATCACTTCAATTGTTAACACTTTCTTTAACATAACTAAAACTATCTTTACTTAATAACACTGCCACTCAATGGCCCATTCATCCTTACATCCTTCATTTGTGCCTCTTCCAAAATATCCAACACCATTATCTCCCCACATCCAGTTTCCTTTCTCTGTTGTATTAATTTGAAATACATATTCAGGGTTAATTGGATGCTGGTTATAAGGTGCCCAGTAAATTTCAGACTGAATCAATGAAGGCCATCCACCAATTTTAAAACCCTCCACATTATTAAAGTGGTCCCAATATTCCTCTTCAATTTCCTCCTCAAGTTCTAATTCACTATCATCGATATTTGAAAAATCATCCCAACTAGGATAATCTTCTTCAACTAGTATTCCTTTCATTTGAAAAGGCTTTATTCGTGACTCTGTAGTTATCTGCTTAAGCGGCACTAAGTTTTCAATATTTCTATATGCCCTTAGGCACCAATTTACACCATTAGCATCATTATTTGGATACTCATCTGCTCCTATAAACACAGTTATAAACTCTAAGTCCTTTAATGATTCTGGTACATATGGTAGCTCAGTTAAATTTATTTGACATAATGCATTCATAAGTTTGCCATTAGTACTTGGCCACTCTTCACCTGGTGAACAAAGCATAACCTTTCCAAACCATGAAGATGATAATTTATTATCTCGCTTGAACCCACCAATTTGCATTATTGTTGCTTTTCTCTTCACTTTATCTTTTATAATTTCTAAAGAATTCATATTTATCACCTTTACATTTCACCTTAGTTCTAATCTACTTATACTTTCTTAACATCTTATCACTATCTATTTGTCAAAGCCTCTTATACAAAACTCAATAAACTCTCTATCACTATCTTTAATAAACTTTCCATAGTTCTCTAAAACCTCTCTTATCTCCTTTATTTGATTACTATTAGGAGTTGTAAAAGACTTATTATATTTTAACTTCCATCCTTGAAGTGATATTTGTCCAAGTAATGAAACATCTTCGTTTTTATCTGCACAAAATTCTATAATATATCTAATAGAATTCCACTTACTTAATGAGCATAAAAGAACGCATGAATTAATCTTCACATGATTGTAAGTGGCTTTCTCAAAGATTCTATATATAATATATGCATCGCCTGCATTAACCTCTTTACTTAAAACTCTTTTAGCAGCCTTAGATACACCAACCCTATCATCATTTAAAAATAAAAGTATTTTATCATTATGTCCTTGCATATCTAGCTTTGCTAATGCATTAATAGAAGCCTTTACTATCTTTACGACATCAGATTCCATAAATTTAACTACAATCTCTGAATCATTTATATTACCTATCTCTCCAAGTCCACAGATACTAGGGTGTAATCTTTCACTTTTCTCTATTTCATTACGGTATATAGCCGCAAAATCATACTTGTTATGCTTTGAGAGTAAATATCGTGACAATTCTCTTACTGACTGATTATTGTCGAACAAGCTTTTCTCTAGTATAGTTATACTTTCTTTTTGCATAAAAGAATACAATAATTCAATGGCAAAAATCCTAATTTGAGCAAACTTGTCTTGAAGTAATAACTGCGAAATATCAATAAACTCATCTTGCGTTATTTTTTGTCTTATATTCCTTAGTACAAATAACCTATTGTATGGATTATTATCTTTTATTAAATAATTTATTATACTTCTATTGCCCATCACTTTTATCTGGAGGATTATTTTATAACAAGCTAGTCTTACTTTTGAATCAGCTGATTTTAGCCCATCTATTAACCTTTTAGAGCCTTCTTCGCTAGATATAATTGAAACAACTGCATCTATGACATCAACATGTTCATCTCTGGAACATTCTTTCAGTCTTAATACCAACGGTAAGTTATTTACAAAATACTCAGCATATTCAGACTTTGTATATCTAAGTAATTGCTTTTTTGAAGTAATTCTTACTGCCCTTACCCAATCATTTATTCTAATTAATAGATATGGTATTGCTCCACCAGTTTTCATATCTGAAAGGGCTATTATTGCCTTTTCTCTAAAATATCCATTGGGGTGAAAACTACTTAGCCCTAATATTGCAATCTTCTCCTCTTCCGTCATTAAAGGATGAAACAATTCTTTAGGATTTATATTTCTCCAATCATACTGCCAGTCATAAGAGCTTCTTTCTCTAAATACTTTATCAACTTTTATCAACCTAGTAGGGCTTAAAGTATTCATAACATGATTAAGAGTTTCAGTAGCCTGTAGCTTTACTTTTTCGTCACTACTAAGTAATAGTTGAAAAACATCTGGAATTGCTGACAATTTGATGTTGTCATTTAGTAGCTCGATACTACTAGAATTCTTTATATTATTAGTTTGTTGTAAGCTAACTGGAACATCTATATTTATCTGTTTAGATCTATTACTGTTAAATATTATATCAATAATTTTTTTAATCATATTATCAGCTCCTTATTTCAACCATTCTTAACTATTCAAACTCAGTATGATCTGGTAACATACACCTATTTATCCAGTCATCTAAGTCTTTATATAGCTTTGTTTTAGGGTAAGTACCGCTTTCGTCTTTACCTGAAAAAGTTAGGTGTACTACTGCAAGTTTAAATTCTATATCGTTAATCTCAAATAAAAAATCATCACGATCATATCGTCTTCCGATTACTGATACTTTTTTGTTATTTAGTACGTGATTTTTCCCTAACTCTTTATATAGTTCCTGTTCAAATGAACTTCCTTCAGTACATAAGCAATACCACGGTTCTAACCAAGCAATGTTTCCGCACAAATTCATCAACCCCTATTAATTTATTATACTTCTACAGATTTAATCTTACCAATTAAACGATGGCATCAAAAATGCTATCGTTTATTCAAAACTGAATATGAGATTGTAAATTTTCAAGTTGCCCTGCTTTATTAAATTATGTTACAAAATTTGTGCTATATAATTTAGAGCTTCTTCAACTATTTCTTCGGGAGTTACCTCATTTTTCTCAGGATAGAAGATTAAATCCAATGCTGCTGGATGAGGCACATTTCTTTCAAAAACTTCAATCATCTCATCAATTTCTTCTTCCGTTCCTTCTGTATTAATAATTCTTTCCACAATCTCTACTAATTCGTTTTTAGTTAATTTTTCTTTCATAACTCCACCACCTAATATGTACTAGGTACTAATTTGTCCACTTGACCAGCCATCAATAAACCATTTTAAAGATGATGCAACCCATGTTCTACTATCATCTTCGTGGTTCCAAACATATATGTCATCCTTACTTATTGTGCCATTGAGTATTGGATATGCAAATTGATCACCATTCCCTGCATCTGCAAAGAACAATAAACAGTCAAAAGGCATGTATAGTTCCTTAAAATCACTTGAATTTCTAAAGTTTAAATTATCTTGTACTATTCTTTTAATGTCCCATATTATACTAATACGATATTCACCTAAAATTCCGTTAGATTCCTTTAGTAGTTCCCTTAGATCATGAGGTAACTCTACACCAAGTTGTCCTTCTGCCTCAATTATATCTTTTTCCTTTGCTGGTTCCTGAAATTCATATTCATCAGATAAACTATTTATAAACTCTTTCCACATCTCCATTCCCCTTATCATCATATCTATGTTATATAAAAATTCTTCCAGATGTATTTAACACAATATCACCTTGTGGATCTTGCCAGACGTCAATAGGTATTTGTATTGCCTTATCTTTATCCATAATACTCAACTCCTAGTTTATAAAATCCTATAGATATTCTACATGAAATTCTGGTTCATTTTCTTCTTTATATTCTTTAAGTAGTTTCTTTAGCATATCTGCATCTTGTCTATTATTCTGCTCAAAGCTACTCCAGCCCACAAATGCTATAAACTTAGGCATGACTACTAATCCAGTTATTGCATCTCTGAAAGCATCCCAATTCATTCCATAGAACTTAGGAAAACTTAAATATTTAGAAAGTGTTTTATGCAGTGTCTTTGAATCCTTAATATCTGTTAAATCAATTTTGACAACTAACTTTTGTACCAATATTTCCTTAGCCTCTATGTATCCACATGTGCCCATGGAAGAATTAATAGTACAAACTAAAAAATCTGATTTCTTAAATTCTAGATCAAATATAATACTTGCAGTCCCAAGTAGCTCTCCTTTTAATTCAAAATCATTTACTTCTTCAAAAGTAAATAATACTGAATACTCATTATAGCCCTTAGGTGTACTTTCCATCCTTATAATCATATCAATACTTGATCCATCTATAGTAAACTTTGTAATATAGTCATCATGGAAAGATGGCCAATATCCATAATCATTTACTATCTCTTTATTTCCTTCTATAAATTCCATTAGTTCACCTCTGTTTATTATAAGTGTAATTTGAATCTTTAACCTTTAATTCTTAAAAAACACCTCTGTCCTATAGGACCTAATCAAGATTCCTTCCAATTCATGTAAACACTGTCCGTATTGATATTTAGCTAAAATACCATTCAACTCAATTAGTTTAAAGTCTAAACCCCAACCCATTATGAAAGTCTCCTTTTTCAAACTAAATATGATAACTTGCTTTATCCAACTAAATAAAACTACTCTATATCATAGACATACACATCTATACTCTTTGAACATATATTTTTATCTATTAATTTCTCAATTTCTTCCCACTTACCACCTGCTAACCCACAGCCTATCCTTGGCATGTGAACAGTGGCTCCTAATTCTAATGCTTTTTCACAAACCTTCTCAAGGCATTTATTAACTGCCTCATATCTGATAGGAACTCCTGATTTACCTCTTCTTATATCTCTTTGACCTATCATATTAGCAACATATTTATCTTCAGAAACTTGGATAAATTGAACTTCTCCAAGTTTAAAATTTGTACCATCTTTATACCACTTTTTATATTCCTTTTCAGGTTCACTCCACCTCTTAGAAACAGCTAGTACAAACCCTTTCCCCCATGCACCAATATCATTGCAAATATGTACAATGATTTTAATACCTTGTATGTTAGGAGTAGTAGCATCACCTTTTAAATATATAATATCTTTTTTAATTTTTTCTTCCTCCGAATCATTAATCAAACAAGTTTTCCCAATACCAAACTTCTGATTTCATATTTTTAGATTCTATACCTGAAATAAATTTTTCTATATCTTTTGATGGAATAGGATTTAATTCTAATGCAACTGGATTTTCTCTTCCTCTGGATAGTCTTTGTAATTCAGTTAATATATCAATAAAATTCATGTATGAATCTGCTATCATAGTTGGATTCCATGCACCTTCTCCATGCATTGAAATATAAACCGGGTAATCATTTGATGATGTATCAATGAAATAAGAATCTCCTGAGTTTTCATTGAAACCTATTATCAACCAATTCGCCTTCCAACTTCCTTCCTCATTTAAAACCAAAGAATTACCATCTCTGTCTATACTATAACCTACTTGTGCTTTTTCAATATTATCAACTTTGAATAAATATCATCATATCCTAATGACACATTTAATTTTGAATTATCTTGAACTAATCTAATAAAATTCTCCGGTATCTTCATATCAAAGTATTCTCCTCTTTTAAATAATAATTTATAGTTCTTATTCTTTAAATAACTCTCTATTTAAATGGTAGTAGTATATAATACTACCATCCTATAATTCAAAAAATCTATTACTGAACGCTAGATTCTAAGATTGCTGATAATTTGTAGCAACTATATTACACTCTTCACAGACAAAAGCATGATATATTCCTTCTCCATACTCCTCAATATCAGCCCAATCAATTTGACTTATAAATTTCATATGATTAGAACACTTTGGACATTTGGGATATTCGGCATCTTGTATCCAAGTAGGCTGTCCACCTACTTGTGAAAATGTAGTTTCTAAAAGTTCACTTGATGCATGAAAGCAGCTTCGCTTGACTTTTGAAATTCTTAGTGGATTCTTTAGAATTATAGATTCATCCTCACTTACATCTCCTAAATATTCTGGTTTTGAATTTAATTCACTCCAATGTCCAGTACCTCTGGTATCAATATCCATATATAATGGTCCATAACAATTACACACATGACAAGTTGGAATATTTAATTTCTCATTATTACAGTTAATAAAATCAAACAAAGAATTAGTCAAATCAAAACTAAATAAATTAGTTAAATCTCCACCACACCATTTACACTTTTCATCATGTTTTTCTAAAAATGTTATTGGTTGTTCTTCTGATGATTTTTTCTTCTCGATTACATAACAATCCTTATAAAATAAATCCCTTCTCTCACCTTTCTCAGTTAGCTCCCATCCAGCTTCAAAAGAATATTGTTCAGGTGGAACGTATAATTTTTCTGCCCACTTAGGGGGTTCCTTTCTCCACTTATTAAATAAATCTACTACTTTTTTATCACCTATCCATGCAAGAGCTCTCAAAGCATGATTTAAGTTAATAGTATTAAGTTCTTGTTCTACTTTGCTAATCAAAATATCTCTAATATATGCAAAAGCATCCTTAAATACTATCTCAGGATAACATTCTCCTTTTTCAATCAAAGCTTCAAGGCATTCCTCTACATTTGCATTTCTAAAGCAAACAAGTGGTAGCAATATATCTTGAGCCTTTTCTATTTCTTCATCTTTTATTAGACTTAAAACATAAGCTTTCATTTTTTGTTTGTCTTTCTCAGAAAGTGTAATATACACCTCTTCCATACTTTTATCATATTTTATGTAGTTCTCCAAAGGGTTGTATTTCTTTGGAGTATGCATTATTTTTAATATCTCAACAGGATCATTTACTCCCTCATATAGATTAATATCTTTTCTATTCTTTCTTATAAACTCTTCCTGTTCTTTTCTTTTAATAGCCTGATGACATGGCATACAATAACCACCTGTTCTATCAGCTGTTGATTGCAATATTGTAGATTTACACCCTACATTAACGCATGGAATTCTATCATTCATAACTTAAACACCTCTGTTTATTATAAGGTTAGAAGAGAATCATCATGTTCATTACCCTCTTCCCAATATAAATTCGAGGTAACCCTACCAAATTCCTTCTTCATGCTGCTCAGTAGAAGTTCGAAGAACTTCTACAATTTATCGATATAACACAAGAAGCTAAAATCTTAAGAAGTTAAGATTTTAAGAACTTAACTTCTTTTATTTAAATAAATATATAAATATATAGCATTCATGCACCTTCTACACTTATATATATCAGTGAACTAGTATTATGTATAATTAAACAATAGTAGATCCAAGAAAAGTTGGACTCAACTATTTTTTATTCTATCAAATCCCTTAAGTCACATCCCCCTCACCATGAGCTTCCATTAAAGCTCGAATTTCTGAAATGATATCAGTAATATTTCTGATATCTTCTTCTGGAATGCTAGAAATGCATAATCTTAAATAATTAAAATCTCTTTTTTCCCATTCTTCTTTCAAAAAGTACTCTTCCGTTGAGTTTATTAATATTCCGCGGTTTTTAAGATTATTTTTAAGCAAATTTATATCTATATATTTAGGTAACTTAGCCCAAATAAATATTCCGTTCACTGGAACATACCAAAGGAGGTTATTAGGGCTTAAAGTATCTATAATATCCTTTGCTCTTCTTAGTTTCGCTTCATAGGATTTTTTTACTTTTTTAACGTGTTTTTCGTACATACCTGATTTTATAAAAATATCTAAAGCTGCTTGGGTAAGTTTTGAGGTGTTAAGGTCACTTATATATTTAAGATTTACTACATATTCAGCTAATTTTTGAGGCAGTACAGCTACCCCTAATCTTAATCCAGGCATGAAGGTTTTAGAAAAACTCTTTATATAAACCGTACTTTTAGTTATATCATAATAATGAATAGGCATAGAACCCTTCTTATATCCTAAATCAGCTAAATAGTCATCCTCTATCACAATGATATTATAATTATTACAAAGTTCAGCAAGTCTTTTCTTGTTGCTTTCAGAAAGACTATACCCTGTTGGATTATGATGTCTTGGTATCACATAAAATGCAGCGATATCACCTTTCTTAAATAACATCTCAATCTTCTTAAAATCAAATCCATCTTCTTTTCTTTCAATTCCCACAACATCTACTTCTAAATAACTAGCTAAGTTTAATGCAATGCTATATGTAGGAACTTCTACAAGTAACTTTCCTTTATTATTTTTAAAAATAGCCTGAAATACCAAACTTATAGCCTGCTGTGCTCCATGAGTCACAATAATCCTGTCTGAAGTTGTATATACTCCCTTGCTTTCAAATTCATTCTTAAGTGATTCTCTAAAAGACAGTAATCCAATAGTTGATTCGTAATCAAGTAAGGTACTTTTATACTCTTCTATTGCATTATTAATTGAATGTGCAAATTCTCTATAGGGAATCAGTTTGCTATCTGGTTTCACCGTAGCAAAGTCAACTTCAGTATCTTGATTTGAATAATTTTTTTCATAATCTACAAGATAAAATCCACCTCGTGGAATGCTATATACTTTATGTTCTCTTTCAAGTTCATTATATGCTTTATTTACAGTGATTTTATTTAATGAAAGCTTTGAAGCAACATCTCTACAACTTGGAAGACGCATGTTTTTCTTTATTTTGCCTTCTTTTATCTCTTTAAATATAAATTCTTTAACTATATCTGTTTTACTTATGTTATTCATAATTCCTCAGTTCTGTAGTAGTACAGATTTTATTTTACATAATTGAACTACCATATTTTATATTATATACTCAACCTATACCAATTAAAATAGTAAGTAATAAAGAAATAAAAGAGGTGTTAGTATGAAAAATGGAATGATATTAGTACAAGTAGCCCAATATGAAGAAATAATAAAAAAGTTAAAGGAGATTCCTTTTAATACAATGTTTGCATGTGCTGTACTAGAATCCAAAACCCCTGGAAGTGTTTTTGTTGATAATATTTACGAACCTAAAACTTTTTATATTGCTAATTTTTATGGAATGTCTCTCTTATTTGGAGAAACTGAAAATGAAACTTTTAACCAAAGTCTTTCTGATTATATGTTAAATGTAGTTCCTCATAGAATAAAACCAGAATGGCTCCAAGTGTATCCTGATAAGTGGAATGATAAATTAAAACAAATAGTAAATAATAGGATAATAGATTATTCTGAATTAGAACACACAAATGATAAGAAAAATCTTGATATACTCATTGAAAAAAATAGAAAAAAACACTTGATTAAATGGACAAGAATAAACCTTAAATATAAAGAATTTAATGTAAATTCAGAACCTCCAGCTAAGTATAGTCTTAAGCAAATAGACTCAGATATTTATGATAATATTGAAGGAGTCGTTATACCCAAATATCTTTGGAATTCTAAAGAGCAATTTCTATCCGATGGCATTGGATACGCCTTAATGAAAGGTGATGATATAGTATCTATAGCCTTTTCTTCCTGTATAATTGGAAATTATTTAGAAATAGGTGTTGAAACCTCAAAAAGCTATAGAGGTATGGGTTTAGGAAAATATGCATGCATTGAGATGTTGAACTTCTGCAAAAATAATAACTATGTGCCTGTTTGGGCTTGTCATAAAGAAAATATGGGGTCATTTAAGTTAGCAAAAAGTATAGGTTTTGAGGAGTGTGCTGCCATTCCTTATTATGAACTTGTATCAAGTAACTAGTATTTTAATTTAAAAGGTAGTGTTATTTTTAGATAGATAAAAAGAGGCTATCATAACTTTAAATAGCATTGTAAATCAATAAAAGTTAATGTTATACTAAATTTATAACTTTAATTTAAATCGCTAGCAAAAGAGGTGAATTTTATGAAATTTACTGTTGATTTCACTCCATGCAAAGTCATTAAAAATAGAGATTGCATGGAGTAATAATCTATTAAACTTTGACTTTGCATCTTTAATTACTAATATAATTAAGGAGTGGAGTTAAAATGAAAAACTTAAAATTTAATAATGAACTAAAAAATTTTTATATATTACAATTAGGACAATTTATTTCGCAATTTGGTAATAAAATGACTAGTTTTGCATTAGTTATGTGGACATACGAAAATAGTGGTTCCGTGATATCAGCATCAGCTTTAACCGTTTGCACATTACTTCCGTCTATATCACTTAGTTTTTTTGCAGGTAGTTTTATTGATGGTTGGAATAAGAAAAAGGTCATGCTTATATCTAATGTGATTGCAACTATTTTTTCTTTGATAACATTAGTATTAATCTCTTTCAATCAATTAAATATTAGTTACTTATATTTAATTAACTTTACCTTAGGCGTGGTTGATGCATTTCAAGAACCAACCTCAAATGTTGTGATATCAATAATAGTTCCAAAGGAACATTACACAAAGATAAGTGGTATTCGTTCTTTTACAACTTCCTTTAGCACTACATTTGTGCCTATTGTTTCTACAGGACTTTATGCTTTGGTAGGGCTAAAAGTAATTATTGTTTTTGATTTGTTCAGCTTTATATTTGCATTTATATCTTTGTTATTTTTTGTGAGTATTCCAAATAATATTATAAAAAATAATGATAAAAAAGAAAGTTTTTTTGCAAACTGCAAACAAGGAATTAATTATATTCTAGGTAGAAAAGATATTTTCCATCTTATAATTTTTATGGCCTTTGTAAACTTTATTGCATCTATATATAACAGTAACTTAGCACCTATGATTTTATCTAGGAATGAAAATAATAAATTAGAACTTGGTATGGTTAGCAGTATGATAGGCATAGCCGGAATTATTGGAAGTATTATTGTAACATTAATGAAACAGCCAAAGAAAAGAATTCCTGCTATTATAAATACAATGATATTTTCATTCTTAATTTGTAACAGTATGCTGGGAATTGGTCGTAAATATAAGGTATGGATGATTGCTGTTTTTTTAGGTAATTGTTTAATTCCATTTTTAATAGCTAACGTGGAATATATTATGAGAACAGAAATACCAATAGAGATGCAAGGAAGAGTTTTTTCAGCGAGAAATACCTTACAATACTTCTCTATACCAGTTGGATACATCCTTGGTGGTATTTTAACTGATAAACTACTCGTGCCATTTATGAACAAGCCATCAACCTTACAATTATTTTTTTCTTATATTGTTGGTAATGGCACAGGATCAGGTAATGGTTTAATCTATATTCTAATAGCTATTCTAGGCTTTTTAGGATGCTGTTTCTTTAAATTTGATAAACATTTAAAATCTTTAGATAATTAAATGAGAAAAATAGCCTTAGACAAATCACTTTAATGTCTAAGGCTATAAATTTTGAAAATCCTATTCTATTATAACTATATTGTTTGTTTAGCAGATACAACAGTTATCTCTAATACTCTACTTATGAAAGCAAATTTTTCTTTCATCATATCAAAATCTGAACCTTCTTCAAGGTATTTAGCAGTTCCTTCTATTAAGAATCCTGCTCCCATATGAGTATGTCCCATTACTTCTTTACTTCCTAAAGTTACCTTAACTTTATTATTTTGTTCTATGTTTTTTTGAGTTTTTCTCATTCCACCTGCTGGTATTAATAGTCTTCCATCTTCAGTGGCAACAAGATATGAATTCCAAGTATTAACTACATGCGCTTCGTTGTTACTACAAGATACTATAGCTACTACCCCTTCATGTGATATAACCTCAAGTAATTTTTCATTTAACATTTAAATTCCTCCTATGCAATTCTGTAAATTTAATTACATTAAATTTTTTTAAAAGCCTCAATTTGTGCACATTGACTTTCCTATGAGATAATTATACAATCAAAGTGTAATCATCAAAAGTGCCAATTATTTTTATTTTATTGGATACAGTTTGTAAGGAGAGTGTTTTAAAGAATGATTGTTTTGAATAGTGATTCAGTAGTTCCATTATACTTGCAAATATATGAACAAATAAAAGAAAGTATAGTTTCAGGACAACTTTCAGAGGGCAGCAAACTATATTCAACACGAAGCCTTGCAACATCATTAAATGTCAGTAGAAATACAGTTGAAAGTGCTTATCTACAGCTTTGTTCAGAAGGCTATATTAAAAGTAAAGCAGGTAGCGGATTTATAGTTGAAAAACTAGATAGTATGTTAATTGCTAAGTTAAAGAGAGAGCCCTCTATAAATATTGAAGAATATAAAACTAAATTATCTGATGTTAATTATGATAATAATTATAAATATAATTTTAAATATGGAGACCTAAGTGCTTCTGATTTTCCTTTAAGCTTATGGAAAAGAATATCAAATAAATGTTTAGCATCTATTGATGCTGAGATGATGACATCCTACACAAACAATAAAGGTGAAGAAGAATTACGTATAGAAATAATAGATTATTTAAATAAATCTAGAGGTGTCTCCTGCAACCCAGAACAAATTATTATTACTTCAGGCTTCGAGCAATGTTTAAGTTTATTATGCCAAATGTTTAGAAATACTTCTTCTAAAATAGCTGTAGAAGATCCAGGCTACAGAGGTGTGAAAGAGATTTTATATAACCACGGCTTTGATGTCCTCCCAATTAGCTTAGAAAAGGATGGAATAAATCTTAAAGAACTGGAAAGCTGTTCTGCAAAAGTTGTTTATGTAACGCCATCTCATCAATTCCCCACTGGCTCAGTGATGCCTATTCAAAAAAGATTACAACTATTAGATTGGGCAAGAAGAGTAAATGGAATTATTATTGAAGATGATTATGACAGTGAACTTCGTTATAACTCTAGACCTATACCTTCAATACAAGGTGTTGATTCAAAAGACTATGTTGTATATATTGGAACTTTTTCAAAGTCTTTGTCTCCAAGCTTACGATTAAACTACATGATATTACCTCAATCATTACTAGAAAGATATGATACATTATTTAGTACATACCAAACTTCTGTTCCAATAGTTGAGCAAAAAATAATTCAACGGTTTATGCATTTAGGCCATTGGGAAAGTCATCTGCGAAAAATATCTCTTAAAAATAAGAGAAGACACGATATCTTAATACATTCAATCAATGAATTTATGGGCGATAATGTTATCATTCATGGTAAAAATGCAGGTTTACACGTTTTACTAGAAGTAAATAATGGATTATCTGAAGAAGAACTAATAGAAAAAGCTAAAGAATATGGTGTTTTAGTTTATCCAGTGTCCATATTTTGGTTACAAAAAGATAAATACACTAATAATATGGTTTTTATTGGTTTCGGTAGGATGACTGAAAGTGAGATTACTGAAGGTATTCAACTCCTTAGTAAGGCATGGTTTAGTAAGAATAAAACTTCTTAAGAAGTAATCTTTAAAAGAATAAAAGAAGTTAGCTTCTTTTATTCTTATATTCTAAAAAATTTAAGAACCTTGAGCTCTGTAGAAGCGTTCCTAAAAGGATTCTAGTAAGACCTGTGAAGAAGTCACTACAGAACATAAGTGCAGCTTCATAAAAATCCTTTTAACCTTTTCTATAAAAAAATAAATAATTTAATCTACAAAAACTATTTTGAATCCTTGTCTGTTCGCTTCTTCAATAAAATTATCTCCGTCAATATGAATACAATAAACTTGGCTTCTATATTTATTAGGTACTAATTCACATAACTTTCTTAAAGATGTGTGTACATTATCTATTGCATCATCAAGACATGTATCATGATATATTAAATTGCCATTCTTTAAAAAGGTGATTACATCAATATTCGTTTCAGAAGTATCTCCACTATAAAAGATACTGTTTGACTTATCAAAATCTAGAATATATGAATAAGCATTAACTGATTTTACATGCTTAGTTAAAATTGAGTTTATTTCTAAATTCAATGATTCAATTCTAATTCCATCAGGATTATAAACTGAAAAACTCTCATTTTCTTTTAATCCAAGTAACTCTAAAAATACTTTTATCTTTTCTTTTTCTTTAAAGTATACTTTTGATATTATCTTATACTTCCAATAACAAAATCCAATAAACCCAGCTAAGGAGCCTACATGATCTGAATGCATATGAGTAATTAATATGTGAACCTCCTTAACCCCATCCATTAAATCTTTTTCTAAAATTTTCTTGAATACAGTTTCTCCACAATCAATTAACAACAAAGTTTTATTTTCTTTAATATATGCCGATGTATTAGCTTCAGTAAAATGATATCCAGAACCTCTTCCTAAAAATTTCAATTTATTCATATAATACTCCTTATATAATTATAAAGTTTTCATATGGCATTTCTCAAAATATTAATAATCTTGTCCCTTATATATTCAGGAGATTTTACCACTACATAAGGTCCTAAGGATAATATTCTTCTTATAACATCATCTTCATTAAATAAATAATAATAAATTTTCACCTCATATCTATTGCCACCTAAATTTCTAGTACTTCTTTCATAAGATGAAAGCCCCATAAAACATCTTTCCATAGATCCTCTCTCATCAACAAGTTCCATAACTATTGGCTCTTTAGAATACTTTTCATCTTTTAGTCGTTTAAGCATTTCATCTCTACTTTTATTAACTTTAACATTAGGTTCTAATTTCAAAGTTTTAATATTTCTTAATAAAAGCATAATAGGTCTATCTTCATCAATTGAGTACATTGATAGCCTTAACAACTCGTCTCTTAATGAATAGTCTATTCTAATAGGTAAAGCTAGCCTATCCTTATACACACTGCCATTCTTACCTGTACTTGTATATCTTATAGGACAATTTTTTATTATTCCTTCAATTGCTGTAAAAAAAGTCTCTCTTATACTCGTAATATCACTTGCTTCTTCTTTTAAAAATCTATTAGTTTTTTCTATTACTTCATTTTTAATAGAATGTACATTTACTAACTCTTTTTCTAGCTTTAATACTAACCTTTCACCTAAAAGTTCTCTTGCCATATTATCCCTTAACATGCTCTTAAGCCATTGCTTCTCAATTTTAGAGAATCTAATAGCTAAGGGGATATCCTTATCATTTTCTAGTATTGGATAGTACTTTCCATCTACTTCCTTAAGTAGATTAAGATTATCTTCAACTTTATACTTATTTAAAACTAATCCTTCAAAAGTTAAAAAATCCTTTCCGATTACTTTTTCATCGTAGGCTTCTTTATCTATTATTTTTAGTATTTCCTCCTGAGATAACCCATATTTTGATAAATTCAATAACTTAAAAACTAAATTAAAATATCTATTTTTATACTCATGAAATAACTCCATAGTTTTTAAGCATCTCCTTCCAATCATTATCTATCTTTCTTCTTATATAGCTTGGTTCTATAATCTCTATTTTACCAGCATATCCTCTTATCCAAGGTATCATTTCATAGCAATCGTTAACCACTTTTGTAAAGAGGAACTTATCTTCACCATCTTGTTCAACAGTATAGGTTTTAAGCTCGCCTTTTATTCTTTCTATAATATACATTTCACTTTTGTTATTAATAGTTATTTTAAACTTTAAGGTTTGAGGTGTACTTTCTCCATTTAAATGAACAGATGACCAGCTATTTCCCATGGAAAGATTATATTTTTCTGATAATCCATCTTCATGGTAGTATTCATTTAAAATCTTAACTTTATGAATTCTATCAAGCCTAGAAATAAAACACCTTTCATTTTGAAAGGCCACCAAATAAAATCTACCACAATTTATGTCATAACGAATTTTATAAGGTATGACTGTCTCTTGATTATATCGCGCTCTTCTACTCTCGTTTATCTTATAATCTAATTTTATTTTTCTATTTTCATTTATAGCTTTAATTAACGTCCACAGTATTTCTTCTTCTATAATTGGGTGAAAATGAAGATTTTGATACTGAAAAATATCATCATAATCTTCAGTTATATTTCTATGGAAATTCATATATTGCCTTAAGGTATCCTCAAAATAATACCCTCCAATATTAGGGAAAAGTATGTTTTTATATAATGAAGTTAATAAATATAATCTAATTAATTCTTCATCAGTTATTTCTCTTAAGATATCATCAGCTAATCTATATGCTTTACATCTACCTTGTTTTTCAATATCAACTAAACCCATTGAATTGCAAAGTTCGCTTAATTTTCTCTCTATAGTTTTACTACTTATTTTATCAAAATCTAAAAGCTCATTCTCTATTAAAAATACTTCTAATTCCTTAAGATTAATTACTCTATCACATTGGTTCAACGTTAGTAGTATATAATAATAAAGTTTTAAATCAGATTTAGTAAAGCTCTTATTTAGGTAGGTGCTAACTAAAAAATTTTTAGTATTTGTAATGGAGTCATAACTTAAGCTTAATAGCTTCGTTTTTCCATCTCTATCAAATTTAATAAAATCCTTTTCTATATATTGCTGTATTCTTCTCATTTCATAGCTCACTTTTCTAGAGCTTCCTCTTTTTTTACTCTCATAGTCATCTCTTGAAAAGCAGCCATATAAAAATACATCTCTTAATATAGAACGTATAAGATCATAATGTTTTATAAAATCAGCAAACATTTAGCACCTCTCTTTTATAAATTACCCTTGAGCCTTAAAATTATATATCGGTTTAATTATACCAATAACATCCACACTTTCACTAATATTTTCTATAATTTCTTTCATAGACTTATAAGCCATAGGCGCTTCATCTATTGTTTCTTCTGTTACAGAAGTAGAATATATTCCCTCCATAGCTTTTTTATATTCTTCATAATTAATTTTTTCTTTAGCTTTTGTTCTACTCATTATTCTTCCTGCTCCATGTGGGGCGGAATAATTCCAATCTTCATTACCTTTTCCAATGCAAATAAGACTTCCATCTCGCATATTTATAGGAATAAGTAACTTTTCACCTTCATATGCAGACACACTGCCTTTTCTAATAATGTTATCTTTAAAATTAATGTAATTATGAATGGTTGTAAATGATTCAAATTCCTTTAATCCTTTACCTAAAAGTTTATTAAGAATAATTTCTCCCATAACATTTCTATTTAGAGTAGCATATTCTTGACATATGTTCATATCGTGAAGGTATTCTTCTCTATACCTTCCTGTTAAAAAACATAAATTTCTTGGGTATGATGGCATTAATTCATCATATTGTTTTTTTAATTTCTTTAGTTCCTTTTCTATTTCTTTTCTTCTTCCTTGCTCTTTAAACACTCTAATAATTTCATCTCTTTTAATAAAGTAATCTTCTTTTCCTGCACATAAATCTATAGCTAAGTTCTGATAAAGATCTGCCACTTGTGTTCCTAAATTTCTACTTCCTGAATGAATTACTAAATAAAGATTTCCATCTTCACCTTTATCAACTTCAATGAAGTGGTTTCCTCCCCCTAAAGTCCCTATACTTCTCTCAATCCTTTTTGAATTCTTTAAACTGCGAAAGCATTTTAATTCTTGTAACTTTTCAAATTTAACTGTTCTGCCTTCGTGAGTGTTTTTTCCAGAAGGTATACACTTATTTATAATTTCATCTAATAACTCCAAATCTATATTTATTTTACCGAGGCTAACCGTTAACATACCACAACCAATATCAACGCCCACAATATTAGGGATTACTTTATCGCCTAAATCTGCTGTGAATCCTATAACGCAACCAGCTCCTTTATGCGTATCAGGCATTATTCTAACCTTACATTCCTCTATGAAAGGTTGATTACAAAGCTCCCTCAATTGTTCTATTGCTTCTTTTTCTATGTTATCAGTAAATACTTTAGCATTATTATATTTTCCCTGTATGAATTTCATAATAATTTTCCTCCTTAAAATGATAATTCTCTATCTTACTTCTCAAATCTCCAACGCCTTCTTCAACTGTTGAAATGAATTCTATCATTTTTTCATTCCAACCTGAAACTATATTGACCTTATTACCACAAAATTGTTGAGTTCCATATCCTTGCATATCAATTCCATGAACCCAAACATTAGGATTTATAGTTCTTTTATATTTCTCAATATAACTTTGACAAGTTTCCTTGTATCCGTAATTTATTTCATTATCTGAAAGCAGTATTATTCTATCTACATAAATCTTTTTTTGAAGCAGGTACCTTATTGGTAATGTAATATCAGTACCGCCTCCTGTAACAGGAATTGATAATGCATTTGAAATTATTCCATTATTAGTTGCCATTGGCTTTAAATTAAATACAGTATCAAAAGTACTAGTTATGGTCTCCTCACATATATAATTAGATATTGCCATCATTAGTACTGCAATGTTAGCTGAAGTAATCTCACTTTTTGCGCTTATTGGCATTGTCATAGAACCTGAAACATCCGCTGAAATAAATGTCTTTCCTTTAAGCTTTGAAATATTATTAGTTGAGTGCTTAATCGCGGTTTCTAAAGCATCATATAATTTTGAAGTTCCCAAATTTTCTTTATATAAAGTACTAAATGCTGTATAAAATCTAAAAGGCAATTGTTTGCTTTTTAATACCCTATCTTTGTCTGATAATATTTCATAAACTTTCTCTATGTTTTTTGGATTACTTTTAATTATATTTCTCAAATTTCTCAATAAAGCCATATATCCAAGGTTGTTATTTTCAATAAGCTCTTCCCAAGATTCTTTTGTATTTCCTTGTGTTGATAGTTTAGTTTGCCATGTGATAGGCGTTTTTAGGGTTCCTTCTAATATCCTCTTAAACATATTGCTTTGTTCTTCATCCCTTGGTGTTGGATGAACCAAGCAAAGTATATCCTTAATTTTAAGCTCTTTATCCCCCTTATACTTAGCTATGCTATACTCATCAAAAGTCAAAAGTTTTTCTGCAATTGCTTTTTTCATTGAGTTCGGAATTGGCTTTCCAAATTCATTTAAGTAATATGCTAAAATTTCTGACATATCATCAACTCTCTCAATTACTCTATATATTGTTTCTCTAGCATACTTTTTCCCAGAAGATGACTTTGCAAGTTCTGCAACTAAAACATGAGATATGCTTCTTAGATGCATTTCTTTTCTAGCATATATAGCTAAATTGGCAATAAAAGAAGGGTTTATTATACAAACTTCTCTTATATCTTTAATGATTTGAGATGAATTATTTAAATAGAACTTGTCTTCTCCAAAAAAACCTGTTAAAACTTGAATAATTAATCTATCTATTAAACTCATTTCATAAGCAATATGTCCTTCATTATTTTTAGTCAATTTATTTAAATTTCTATTAAACTTACTCATAAATCTCACTCCTTTATTAAAAAATAATCTAAAATTAAAATGGGAGAAAAGTGAAAAGTGTTCTGCTCATCTAAGAGCTTTAATCACTTATGAAGTAACACTTTCCTTCACTACCCACTTTTAAATACTACAGGGAGAAAAGCTATTTAAGAAATAGTGCTCTACCAACTGAGCTACCAATATATCATTGATATTATTGAACAGGAATCGAACTTGTGACACCTTAATTCAAAATCGAAGTACCTTAAATATACACTGCCCTGTATTTAACTTATAATCTAATTATAGTTATCCATACATACATTTAACAGACAAAAACTTTGCAAAAAATTGAGATAGACATCTTAAAGTCTATCTCTTAGCCCCTTTTAGTTTATTATATTTTACAAATCTTATCTCTTTATTTACTTTTATTATTTTTCACACTGACCTTAACTCAGCTCAAAGAATAAAACTTCTTAAGAAGTAATATTTAAAAGAATAAAAGAACTTAACTTCTTATATTCTTATATTCTAAAAAATATAAGAATATAAGAATATATAGTAATAATGCGCTTTTAAAGACTTTTAGTTACTATTAAATAAGTTTTTCTTCTATAATAAATCTAGTTGGCCAGAATTCATAAAGACTAATAGATTCAATCCTTCCCCTAAAGCCTTTAAAGTTTTTGGAGACTAAAGGTAATGCTCTTTGAATAACATAAGGGCTCTCTATTAACATAGTTGTATGAGCTGTCCAATCTAAATCATCAGCAAAGTTATTACTAAAATACTTTTGTAAATTTAAAAGTTCATAGCTAACTAAAGGAGCTATAAACAAAACATCAAGCCCAAATAATCCTATATTATTTAACTTTATATCAAAGCTTTGAAAATTTTTAGACACTTTCTTTATTTTTTCTTTAAGAGCTTCTTCTTCTGATATTTTAAAAGTTCCAAGTGTAATATGATTAGGAAGATTAGGTGTTTGACTACCATTAAAGCCATTGTCTGATAATATATTTTGAATTTTCTTAAGCTTCTGTTCTGTTTCTTCGTCATATTGTGCCATAACGCATAAAAATTTATCTTTCATAATATAAATCCCCTAATAAAACATTTCACAAAACTTTTCACCATAAGGAACGTTATTGCTTTTAAAATCATCAAATACCTTTTGTTTATCATACCTTAACTGTTTATAAGTAATGTTAACCAGTTCATTGTCTATCTCCATAATAAGGAACTTCACTATACCATCCTTGCCGCACCCAAAAGCTCCAGGATTTAATATGTTTTTTAATGACCAATTTGTAGCATACAGAGGTAAATGAGTATGTCCAATTAAAACATAATCAACATCCTCATCATAATCATCTATAAATTCTTCTAAACTTTTCTTTTCATATAAAATTGGAAACTCAATAATACTGTTTATCCTTGAATGCAGCATAAGAATCTTTTTGTTTTTAATATTAATTATTCTTTTAAAAGGTAGCTTTTCTAATTTATACATTCTATCTTCCCCGAGTTTATGAATAACCCAATCTTGATGCTCCACTTCCTCTTTAGGAAACTTCATTAATTCTCTATTAAATAGGACAAGTTCATTATTACCCATAATGTTTATAAACCTTTTGTCATTCATAACAATATCAAAAACTTCTACCGGATTTGGTCCTATTTGAAGAAAATCCCCCACATTTAAAATCTTTGATACTTCACATTCTTTATTTATGTGATCCATAAAAACCTGCAGTGCATGAATATTTGCATGAATGTCTGCAACTACTGCTATTCTCTCCATTTATGTTCTCCCCTTTTAAATTTGTAATTTACAGACCTAATTCTTTAAATTCACCGTTAGGAATATTTATGTTAAATTCAAGACTTGTATTCTCGTCAGCGACTATTTTGATTCTATTAAGGCCTTTCTTAATTTGCAAAGGATTTGTTTCATAATCAACTACTTCTGAGTCTTTAGTAGTTTCTATAATAGTCGTAACTGAACTATCAGGATAGATTAAAACTAATTTTGATTTTCCACTGGATACATTTAATAAATATGTTATATCTAGCATCGTATCTTTATCAGCCTCATAAGTCCAAATTGTATCCATTCCTTCTATTTTTTCTATTACTCCCTTAAATTTTTGACCATCAATACTTTGCTCCTTAACATCAAGATTAAAACTATTTGTATCACTTGATATTTTTTCATTATCGTTATAAATGGAAGTCATATAATTTTTAGAACATCCAATTATTAACATGGACATCAGTATAAAAATCATCACATATTTAATTTTATTCACCCTTATACCTCACTTTCAAAATTACTATTTGTCTATTACTCAGATTTTCTCCCACTCCTATTATAACATATTTTGTAAATTCCTTATTACAGACTAAATACCTTATTTATTTGCGGTACTATTAACTGTATAAGTAACACATTCTAAAGATTTTTCATTATAATTTGTTTAGGCTTTGCCTACATTGATTATTCTTAGATATAAATAAAACCCTTAACAATCCTGATTGGAAAGTCAAGGGTTAAATTTTCTATGTTTTGTTTTCTATAAACAGCTTCAAATGAGTTTGCAGGATTATCTTCTTCTAAAATGTCCTTTGAGATTGTAGCAGCAAAACCAACACAGCTGTTTTAATTATTCAATTAAATTATTATACCTTCAAAATGATCCATTTCATGTTGAATTATTTGTGCTACAAATCCAGTAAACACTTGCTTTTGCTTCTTAAAACTTCTATCAAGATATTCCACCTCTATGATTTCATACCTCTTTGTTTTTCTAAAGCCAATTAAAGACAAGCAACTCTCTTCTGTTTCATATGGATTATCTTTCTTTAGTATAATTGGATTTATCATGGGCACAATAAGTTTTCCTGCAGTAAATACCAATATACGCTTTTTCACTCCAATCATATTACCAGCCAATCCAACACAATTTTCTAAGTTTGCTCTTAACGTATCTATTAAATCATCAATTACTGCTATATCATTTTTAGTTGCCTCTTCTGATTTTTGTCCTAGAAACAATACATCTTTTACTATTGGTTTTATCATAAATTTATACCTCTTTTTAGTTATATTTTTTCTGCTATACTTGTAACTCTAGTTACATATCTTCATAAAATCACTCTTGTTTAATGTTATCGGAGTTACAGGTTCATCATAAAAAGCTTCTGCTTCTCCAATGATTTTACATCCATATTTCATTAACATATTTACAGTTGCATCTCTTGCTTCAATATAAATTTCTTCTGTATAAGAATTGAAAATTTCTTTTAATGAAAACATCGCTAGCTTCTGGCCAATGCCTATACCTCTTAATCTTTTATCAACAGCAAATCTTCCCCAATGCCATTTATCTTTTTCTTTCCAAGCTGCTGTCACTCCAATAATATCTTCTCCCACTCTTGCACACCACCAAACTGGTTTTAAGTTATCATTAACTGGAACCAATTCTGCTGGAATGCTTTGCTCATTAGTAAATACATCTGTTGATAGTTTAATTGCGTCTGCCTTATAATTTTCTGAGATTCTTTCTATTAATATTCTTGAATCATTCTTTTTAAGATTATTTTTTAATGCAAGAATGCGAAATGTTCTAAAAGCTCTTATAATATCTTCTGTATCCTCACTATCACCTAAATTTAAAATTTCATTAATAAATTTATTTGCTTTATAATCCCCATCATTTATAGCTTCCATCCCTAATGGAAGAATACAAATATCTTTCATTCTTTTATCAGTTTCAGATTTCTTCAGTTCTAAATAATTTTTAGTTTCTAAATTATTAATTATTCTACTTAGTGAAGCCTTATCAATACCCAAATTTATTAGTAATTCATTAAAAGGAGTTTTCCCATTTAGTTTTAGGTAGTTTAATATGTGAGCTTGAGCAAGTGTCATGTCAGAATTTAAGCAATTGCGATTAAGTAACCCTAACTCTCTCACTATTAATCTTACCTCTTTTCTAATTATTTCTTCCTTATTCATACTCGCCTCCAAATTAGTTGATATTATCAATAATTATACTTTCTTTTTATATTTGTAGCAAGTAATGAGATATGAATTAGTTCTATATTCTTCTTAAAACAAAAAAAGAAGGAGAACCTCCTCCATTGCTTTTATTATTATCCTTTATTCATACTTATATTGTGACACCCTTTTGACTTAAAAATTTTAGTAAATCATTTTTTAGTTTCACAACTTCCTTTTTTGCATTATTAGCATAGTCCGGAAGCAACATATCCTTAACCATTTTAGTTCTTAGCCACATCATAAATAAAAAATCCAGAACAAAATTTGGACATTTAAGCATAATTTTAAATACAGGTGGATTAATATCAACTCCAGCTTTTTGTATTGCCCTTAAATACGTTTTTAAAGTGATTGTTATTTTGTATGCCGTTTGTCTGGTTTTAGCTGTTTTTTCATAATTTATATTATTTTCAAAATATAAACCGCCCAAAAGTGCAATATCTGATATTGAGTGTGTTATTAGATAGGCTTTCATATCCTTATTAATTGTATAGGGAAGTTTTGCTGTTTTAAATATTTTTGATAGCTTTTCCACACGTTCTGTCTCTAAGCCACTAATTTCTCCGAACATAGTAGCTATTAGAAACTTTGATGCAAATCGAGCATACAGAATTCCATCTTTAATCTGTCCTCCAAAACCAGGAAAGGCTGGTAAAATCCTATCTCCAACAATATTTTGCCAGGTCGAAAACCCCATCGAAGTATTTGTCATCATAACTATATTTTTGCTTTGATTGTCTTTTAGTGCTAATAAAGCTGATTCTGATTGATTGTAATGTACTGTAACGAAAATAAAATCATATACATCATCATTCTCAAGCTTATCAATAACATTTACTTTTATAGATTTAACCGTGCCCTTTTCACTATATTGTAAACCATTTTCTTTCAATACTTTAAATCTATTTGAACGTGCAAAAATTGTAACGTCAAGCCCTGCTTCAATAAATTTAATTGCGTATATGCTTCCTATAACACCTGCACCAAAAATTAAAATTTTATCTTGTTTTATTGACATAAAAATCACTCCTACTTATACATAATATTCTCTCTTGACTATCCGACAACGCGTTGTATAATAGGATTGTAAATCTTTATTATGGCTTTATCAACCATCAGTTTTTTATTATTTGTTGGATGATTTTTTTGCAAAAGGAGGCTAAAATGAAAAAGCAACCCGAAATTACAGAAAAAACAAAACAAACCTTTATAGATGTTTTTTGTGAATTATATAGTCAAAAGCCTATCGAAAAAATATCTATTAAGGATATTACTAGTCAGGCAGGATATAACCGTAGCACATTTTATCAATACTTCTCTGATATTTATGAACTGTTAGACTTTGTTGAAAATGATTTATTGAGCTACATAAAAGAGCAATTGATGAATAAGGAACCATCTACAGATCCTATACAAGATGCGTTTCATTGTTTAGAAAAAAGTGATCATATCTCAACTCTTAAGGCTCTTTTAGGTGATTACGGAAGTGTTCATTTTTTAGCACGTTTGAAAAAAGAAATTCCATTTGATAGATTAGCTTCAAACTTGCCAGAATATAATTTTTTAAGTCCTTACTTGATTGAGTTTTACATATCAACATCACTTTCCTTATTTCGCCTTTGGCTCCAACAAGGAAAAGATCTATCGGAAGAAGATTTGATCAAGTTAGTAGATAAGCTATATAAAAATGGGATAACGCCATATTCTAAAAAATGATACATATATTTCCACACAAAAAAAGGCAAGGTCACTTTTATAGCTGCTCTTGCCTATTTACTCATTTTAATTCTCCTTTATTCAATTATTGTATTTATAGATGAAAGATCTATCTCCACAGTAGTTCCCTCATTTACATTAGATTTGATGGTTATTTTATGAGATAGTTTATCTAAAATTTTTTTACAAAGATAAAGCCCTATTCCAGTTGCCTTTTTATCCATCCGTCCGTTGTATCCTGTGAATCCTTTTTCAAATACTCTAGGTAAATCTTCTTCAGCTATCCCTATTCCTGTATCTTCAATAACAAGAACTTTTTCTTTGGTTTCATGCATACGAATTGATATTTTACCGCTTCTTGTATATTTTAAAGAGTTAGAAAGTATCTGTTCAATTACAAATGAAAGCCACTTTTCATCGGTGAGTACTGTACAATCCATCTCAATTAACTCAAGTGATATATTTTTTCTTATAAACATATGAGCATATTTTCTAACACTTTGCCTTATTATATTTAATAATTTATAATGTTGAAACACCAAATCAGAATATGATCCATCTATTTTTAAATAACTAAGCACCATTTCTACATATTGTTCAATCTTAAAGGTTTGTTCCAGTAATTCTTTATTTTCTTCTTTTTTATCACTTTGAAGAAGCAGTCTCATTGCTGCTATTGGTGTTTTTATTTGATGAGCCCAAAGGGTATAATAATCAATCATCTCACTTTGTTTAATATCTGTTTTTGAGATGAGTTCTGTACTTTGTTCATAAAGTCTTTTTAAAATATTTTGGTAATCAGCTTCTATTATATTATCAGCTACAGGCATATTATCGATTCCTAAATTAACATGTTTTTCTATATAAGTTAGTCCTTTATGCTTTTTATAATAGTTATTAAAATCAAAACCAATAAAAAAAGCTCCTACTACAGCTGACAAAATAAATCCATAGAAAATTGTTTCAAAGGGTAATGAATATAAATAGAAAACTACTACAAATATAGAAATGAAAATACAGTTAATTATTAGTGATTTTATATGATCTTTAATATAACCTAATATAATGTTCATCTTATTCCACCATATATCCAATACCTTTTTTTGTTTTAACAAAGTCTAAAATATCAGCATCTGATAGCTTTTTTCTAAGTCTAGTAACGTTAACAGTTAAGGTATTATCATCTATATAACTATCACTTTCCCAAAGTCTTGTCATTATATCTTCTCTAGAAATGGCTTTACCAACGTTTTCAAATAAAATCTGAAGTATTTTAAATTCATTTTTTGTAAGTTCAATTTTATTATTGTTATATTCAAGACTTGTACTGCTAAGATTTAAAACAATTCCCTTGTGTTCTATGATATCCATTTTCCCACCAAAGGAATAAGTCCTTCTAATAAGTGCCTGAACCTTTGCTACAAGAATATTTAAATCAAAAGGTTTTGAGATAAAGTCATCCCCTCCCATATTTACTGCCATGATAACATTCATATTATCAGACATAGAGGAAATAAAAATTATAGGTACACTTGATATTTTTCGAATTTCACTACACCAATGGTAGCCATTAAAAAAAGGTAAAGAAATATCTAATAACACAAGTTGTGGATCAAACTCTATAAATTGAGCGATAACATCCTTAAAATCAACAACAACTTCTGTTTCATAACTCCATTGATCCAAGCTATTTTTTATTGATTTTGCAATTATCGTATCATCTTCAACAATCAAAATTTTATACATACTATACTCCTGTTTAATTATAAATTATATCTAAACTCCATAATATTATATCATAACATTACATAATTTCTGCTAAAAATAACCAAAAGTTATTAGAACAATGAAGAAAAATAATTCCCCATTGACATCTTATATGATTATCAATAGGGAATTTTATTATAGATAAAATTGTATACTCATTATTTTATTACTTCCACACTTCTTTAGCTATTTCTTCTATTAATTTAAGTTTTGCCCATTGTTCTTCTTCTGTTATCTTATTTCCTTCCTCAGTAGAGGCAAAACCACACTGTGGACTTAGGCATAAGCGATCTAATGGAACATATTTTGAAGCTTCCTTAATACGGTTTATTATAGTTTCTTTATCTTCAAGCAATGGTGATTTTGTTGTTATAAGACCTAATACTACTTTTTTATCTTCAGCTAGATATTTAAGTGGCTCAAAGTTACCTGAACGTTCATCATCAAACTCTAGATAAAAAGCATCAACATTTTCATTTTGGAAAAGATCTTCTGCTACTGGTCCATAACCTCCTTGACAAGCCCAAGTGGAATGGAAGTTACCACGGCATATATGAGTTGTAATTACCAAGTCTTCAGGCTTACCTTCAATTGCAAGATTATTAACCTTCAGTAATTTATCAATAACCTTTTTTAGTCCAGCTTCATCTGTTCCAAGTATGAGGCAAGCATTAGGATCTACGCAAACTCCCCAAGTACAATCGTCAAATTGTATATTTCTACACCCTACTTCATATAGCTCTTTAATCACTTTTTTGTATCCATCTGCAATATCTTGAATTAAATCTTCTTCATTTTCATAAATAGCTTTAGTACTTTCTTGATTTCCTGCTGTTATCATTTGAAATAAAAATTGTGCTGGTGCTGGTATTGTCTGACGTGCAACTCTACCCTCATCTTCATATTGTTTTACAAATTTAAAATGTTCAACAAATGGATGATTTTCAATAGATAATTTTGAAGTTAAGAATGTGTCATCAATTAATGCTGGCTCACCATGGAATGGTATTCCTGTTTTAGTTTTCGCATGTTCAACTCCGTTAAATGCCCACATAAAATCAAGATGCCATGAACTTCTTCTAAATTCTCCATCTGTTATAACTTGAAGCCCCACTGCTTTTTGTTTTTCTATCAAATCGATAATAGCTTTGTCTTCAACTCTTTTTAATTCTTCTTCACTTATTTTACCTTCAGCAAACTCACTTCTTGCTTGTTTTAACTCCTCTGGTCTTAAAAAACTTCCTACAATATCATATTTAAAAGGTGCATTATTACTCATTTTACCCGCTCCTAACTTATTTAATTTAAATTATTTTTTCTCTTTAAAATAAGTATAAGTTAAATTAGCTATATTGAAAAATACAAAAAAATGTGTGTTTGTTATAGCTTTAAACTATATCAAGCACACATTAATATTCTATTAAACATATTCAGATACGTGTCTTTTTAAAGACTCCATATATGCTTTCCCATACCTACTAAGAGGCATATTCTTTTGAGTAATTGTTCCTATACGCATATACTCATCAACCATAAGAGGTTTAGCTATAATGTTTTCTCCATTTAATTCTTTACTTATTACCCCACTACTTACAGTGTATCCATTTAATCCAATGGCTAGATTAAACAAGGTAGCTCTATCTCTAACTTTAATATTTCTATTACGATCAAGGGTGCTTAGGATTTCTTCTGAAAAATAAAAAGAATTATAATCCCCCTGTTCAAAAGAAAGATAAGGATAGTCATCTAATTCTTCTAAAGTAAGAACATCTCTATCAGAAAGTGGGTGTTTTGAACTAATAAACACATGTGGTTTTGCCATAAAAAGTTCTTGAAACTCCAATGAGTTTTGCTTAATTAGTTTCATAATAACCTCTTGATTTTTAGAAGAAGTATATAGAATTCCTATTTCACTTTTTAATCTGCTTACATCCTCAATAATCTCATAGGTTTGAGTCTCTCTAAGGGTAAAATCATATTGATTTCCACCAAATTCTCGAATAACATCAACAAAAGCATTTACGGCAAAAGAATAATGCTGAGTAGATACAGAAAATCTAGGACTTTGTTTTTTAAGATTCAAAAACCTTTCTTCAAGTAAGCTAGATTGCTCAAGTACTTGTCTTGCATAAGCCAGAAATTCATCCCCAGCATTTGATACTACGATTCCTTTATTAGTTCTATTAAATATAGTAATCTGCATCTCATTTTCAAGTTCTTTAATAGCTTTTGTAAGGCTAGGTTGAGAGATAAACAACTCCTTAGCAGCTTCACTAATTGTTCCTTTATCCGCAACCGTTACAACATATTTTAACTGCTGTAATGTCATATTTTTCTCTCCCTATTCTTTTCTAAGAACGTCTACTGTATGAGCACTTGCCCCTAGTAAATCAGCTCTTTCGCAAGTTGAAAAATGATAATCCATAAAAAGTTTAAAGGTTTCATCATCCATTGCATTTATAGTAGACCTCATATAGTTAGCCGGTCCATCTGCTGCTATTAATTTCACTCTTTGAATACCAACAGCTTCATTTATCTTATTAATATCCTCAATTCTTACATATTCATATAAGTCTTCTGGTTTAGCTACAACATGAAAATCATCAGTCAGCTTTCCATTTTTAATACTTTCACGAATATTATTTTCCTTAAAGCCGTATGTAATTACACTATATTCATTCATAATGTATGCAACTAATATAATTCCTCCAGATTTAGTTACTCTCTTCGCCTCTTCTAGAGCTTTCACCTTATCCGCATGAGTATATAAATGATACATTGGCCCAAATACCAAAGTCACATCAAAAGTATTTTCTGAAAACCTTGATAGATTTAATGCTGTTCCTTGATATGCCTTTACGTTACTTCCTTTTGACTTTAAAACACCAAGATTGTGTTTTACAAGTTCTACTGCTGTAACATCGTAACCTTCATTTGCTAAAGCCACTGAGTATCTGCCTGTTCCAGCACCAACATCTAAAATCTTTGCTTCTTTATTATTCTCTAGATATTCATGTATATATTTCATAGAGGTTAAAAACTCTACTTGTGCATATTTTCTAGTTAACCTCTTATCTTCACAAAACTTATTATAATGTTTCTCTAATTCAATTGTCATATTTATTGTACCTCATCAATTATTATATTATAAGAAAGATTATACTATATTCTTAAAGTTTTCTATAGACAAATTCCTCAATTATCTTTGCCATTTCTTCTGGTGATTCTCTATGTTCCTTTTCCAACCATCGTGTTGTTATACTCCAATAACCGCCAATATTAAAAAAGTGAGCATAGTTATAACTATCTTGATTATCTTTTGTAAAGGCTACTTCATCAGGATTAACATGTTCTACCATTACTGCAACTTTTACCATGAATTCAGGTAATCTATCCCCAATAAAATATAGCATTTTTGACTTCTAAAGTTACGATAAAAAGTTCTACGCCCTATATGCGCTTCTGAAACAATGTCAACAATAGTAATTTCCCTATAATTTTTCTTATTCATCAATGAAAGCAAGGCACTTATTATCCATTCTTGTGTTTGAGTGCATGTAATCTCTCCCATGTCTACTCCTTTTGGCACACTTTTTAAATATTGTGCCCATTTTTATCTAAATATTGTAAAATGTCTTTGTGAGTATTATACTGCATTTATAGAGCTTGGCACAAGTGTGCACATGGGATATTTAATATATTGGGAGGTTATATTGTGATAGATATAAAGAATGAATTTGAAAAATATAATAGTATAATGCCAATTCAAAATGCAAATATAAACGGAAGTGATTTTTCATATCGTTATTATAAAAATTTACATCCTGAAAATGATGTTACATTAGTTTTTTTGGCTGGTGGTACTGGGCTTGCTGATGGAGTTTTTCTACTTTGTAGTTCATTTATTAGTAAATATAGCTTACTTACATTTAATTATCCACTAGGTTTTAATACAAATGCTAAACTTGCAGATGCTTTAGCTGAATTACTTTGTCAACTAGACGCTCATAATGTGTATTTGGTAGGTCAGTCCTATGGGGGCTTGTTTGCTCAAGTTATGGCAAAACGTCACCCAAGATTATTAAAAGGTTTAATATTATCAGGTACTTGTTCAATGTATAATGATTTGACGTACAATGGAATTACTAATATAGTAAAATTTATAAATCCTAAAAAACTAAAAAAGAATCTTATGATAGATAAATTTATTCCCACAAAATTGTTAATTCCCTTCCTAAAACTTGCATTTAAAAAGGTTACCCCTAATAAAGAAATTGAACATAAGTTAGCTAGTATAGCTGATATATTAAAAGGATCTATAACAAAAAAATATTGGTATCACATGGATTTATTAATAGGTGACTTAATGAATGAGTACGGAACACATAAGCCAGAGGATTTTGAATCTTTCTACAAAGAAGTAATGATTATTTTCTCAGAAGAAGATACTATCTTTAGTGATGAGCTGAAGGATGCTTTAATTAGATTAATGCCACACCCAACTGTCATACGTAACATGGAGGGTGGACATCTTGCCTTACTTATACACCCTGAGGAATATACAAATAAGATAACTTCGTTTATTTCTGAACGAAATTGATAATAAAATTTACTTATATATCAAATTGGACTAAGCGTGCATTTAAGCAACTTTCCTAACTACATCTTGAGGCTTAAATATAGTTCTAAAAACCAAACGTACTAATGGTCCTACATAGAAAATCTGCAAAAATAGTGCCATAGGGAAGTTTTTAATAATAGCAGTCAGCCACAATAGGGGTACTTCTATTGTTACCCCATTATGGAGAATAGTAGCTGCTAAACTCATTAAAGGAGCCATTATGCAAACTGTAAATGATGATATAGCAAGTATTATAAATATTGGTTTATCTGTTGGGGATACAATTCTAAATGCAAGTTTTTTGGCTAATTTTCCTACTATTAATTTTTCTGCTATAAAAGCTATTAAATATATTGGCCACATAGCTAGAATAGCTTGTACAAATGTTTCGTATTGTAATCCACCTGTTGCAATAGCAATATTATAAACAGTCATAATATATACCATTGGGAATACCATAATTAGTGTAAAGATTATTTCTTCGAATTTTGTTTTTGGCATGTTAACCCTCCTAAATAATAAAATAAAAAACATGTGGTGCTTGTGCGTAAATCAGATTTACGTGCAAAGCACCACATGTTTCGTTGATTATTATATCAATGCAAATTTAAAAAAGTCAAGAAATTTAATTTATATTTCAAAAAACAATGTTTCGTTTTTTTAGACCTAGTCCCTAAGATATATTGACGGTTGTTTAGGTTTGCTTTCATTTTCTTTCTCAACTTTTGTATAAATAATGAAAGATATGTTCTTCATTATCCGAAAATTCTAAAACCAATATTTTCTCATTACAACCCCTACCTTTTTTAACTATTGAAGATGTTTTTATATTATGTCATGCACAATTATTCAATCACGCCATCTTTTACAGTAATAATCCTATTACTATTTTTTGCCGCTTCAGAAGAATGAGTTACCATAATAATAGTCTGCCCACTGTATTTATTTATTGATTGTAATAGTTCCATAATTTCAGCACCCGTATTGCTGTCTAAATTCCCAGTTGGTTCATCAGCAAATAGAATTTCTGGATTGCCAATTAAAGCACGAGCTATGGCAACTCTCTGTTGTTGACCGCCTGACAATTCTCTTGATTTATGATTTCTTCTATCCGATAAACCTACAACTTCTAATATGTTATTAAGCTGTTTATGATAATTTTTTAATTTCTTACCGTCTAATAGCAACGGAAGCATAATATTTTCTTCTACGTTCAAATTAGGAATAAGATTATAGAACTGAAATACAAATCCTATTTTTTGACGTCTTATTTTACTCATTTTTTCATCATTAAATCTGGATATATCGATTCCGTTCATAGATACTGTACCTTTTGTTGCTGTATCAAGTCCACCTAAAATATACAGAAGTGTGCTTTTTCCAGAGCCAGACTGCCCCATAATAGAAATGAACTCCCCACTTAAAACTTTTAGAGATACATTTCTTAGAACTCTTGTTATTGTATCTCCAATTTTAAAATCTTTAATTATATTTTTACCCTCAATAGCAATATTATCTGTAATAGATTTCATTTTTTTATCCTCCTACTATTCAAATTTTATTTCTTCAACTAATTTCATTTGTTTACTTTTTATAATAGGGACAACAGAGCCTATTAAAGTAACCAACACTCCCATTATGCTAGCCGATAGAAATGTCATAAAATCCACTTCTGGTGACATTGATATTTTGGGACCTGCTACTATAAAAATAGTTTGTATTTCTAAATAAGATACAACTATTGCGATAAAAGCTCCTATCATTCCAGAAGTGAAACTTTCAATAATTGTCATTTTTATATTCTGTCTGTTACTCAAGCCAACTGACTTATACATGGCGATAGAACGACGTTTCTGCATATAGTTAATTAGCAGATTATTTATAATACCAACTGTAGCCAACAATAATACAAAGTAGGTCATAGTATGCATAGGTTGTAAAAAAGCTCCTACTGTAGAAAGAGCGTCTGTATTAAATTCTTCAACAGTTCTACTCCAATTTTGCGTATCTCCAAATAAATCCCTTATTTGAATCATAATAGAATCTGGATTAGTAGCTGTATAAGAAAGAAAGTTATAATTTACAGCATTGAAGTCTGAAACAGCATAGATTGATGGAATAATTGCCTCAACATCAGTTGCCCTTGATTTAAAACTTCCAACAATTGTATAAGAATTGCTTCCAGTATCATTTGTAAGTGTTACTGTATCTCCAACTTGAAAATCTGCTCTAGTTAGACACTCTTCACTTAATACAATAGAACGAGATTTTGAGAATGAGTAAACTGAAGTAGTTTCCATATCCTTTTTCGTATAGTTCAAGTTAAGCATTGCATTATAGCATTCTAAATTGTCTGTTGCTTCTAACCGTGAGAAAATAATATTCTCAAATTTAATTTCATTATTAAGCACATGGACAGGTAGTACTTTTTCTATACCTTCCATTTCCTCAACATTTTTAACAAATTCTTGACTCATTTCTCCGTCAGCAAATCCTTGTAGTTCTGCACCATTAAATACATCTACAATATATGTGTTTACAAAACTTCCAACTACTGTAATTGAAATAACTGCTGAAATACTAATGAATAACAGCGTAATATTTTGAGTGATATTTTTATTATTTCTTATATTCCTTGAAGCCAGCATGCCCTCATTCTTAAAAATAATGACATATATGTGTTCCAGACATTTTGACAAAAAGTTAGTTATAAGAGGAATTGATAATATTGTCGCAATTATCAATCCTAACAATGAAAATCCACCTGCAATATATAGCATATTTCCAGTAGCAACTTTAGGCAAAAATACAGAAATCAAAAATAATACAATACCCATTACAGCAATAAAATGATTTGACATTTGTTTTTCTTCCACCATACCCATCACAACATTTTTAATTGGTAATCGGCTGGCACGACGAACTGGTATCCATGCACTCAACACAGAAACAATAACTGCTACACCAAAAGAAAGTAATACCGCTGCGCTCGTAATAACTACGGGAATTTCTATTCCTTGTGATAAAGAGTTTCCCATGCCTTGTAAGATAAATTTCAGAACACAAATTCCAAGTGGTATTCCAACAATCCCCCCTAAACAACCATATAATGCACTTTCAATCATCAAAATACGTGTTACTGTTTTTTGAGTTGCTCCGATACTACGAAATGTCCCAATAACCGGTAATCTATCTAACGTAATAACCTTATAGCTGCTATAAATAATGAAAACACTCATAGTTAATGAAAAGAAACTAATCAGAAAAAATGGCATAGATTTTTGTCTTGAGTCAGTTACTATTTGACTTTCATTTACAATCTTTGATATTATTACTGACTCTCCAGAAAGTTTTTCAGATAGCATATCCACCAATTCATCTGTAGAAATATTTTCAATAGGCTCTATTAAAATCTCACTATACCCGTGTTTTTTCTGTAAAATTTCTGCCAACGTTGCTTCTGGAAGTAATGCTGTTGCACCTCTGGTATGCCTTAAAAACACAGTATCATAAAAAGCAATTTCAGTAACTTCAAATTTTATTGGAACACCACGTATTTGTAGAGTAATCGTATCTCCTTTTTCAATTCCATATTTAGAGGTAAATCGATCTGGTAAAATAATTTGATTTCCCGTAAAATTTTTTATTTCACCACCATTGACTAATCTAGGTTTATTGATTTGATTTAATAATGTTAAATCAGAAGCAATTAAATCAATAGTTTCATAATATCCATTTTCATGATACAAGGCTGTTCCCTCTAAAATGCCGACCCTTGCTTGCATAGAAGATAGCTCTTGAATATCATTAATATTTATGGTACTGTTTGCATCTTTTGATCTGACAGATACAGTTGCACTTCCCGCCATTCCTCGTGCCATTTTTCGTTGAGCATTCTCATATGACGTACCTATTGAAAAAGAAACAAATAGCAATACAGTTGATAGAAGTATGGAGAGAAACATAACGATTGTTCTAACTTTTCTTTCTTTAATATTTGTTAAAATATATTTTAAGATAATTTTCATAACTACACCTGCTTTCTATAAAAGATAAGTTACTTTCTATTTCTTTCTAGTGCATTTTCAATCGCTTTTAAAACAGTATGGCTTGTTAGCGTTGCACTAGATATAGCGTCAACTTCCAATGATTGTTTAAAAAATACATCATCTGCAATTTGTTGCACTTGTTCCATGTATGAATCCTTACGTTCTAAAACTTCAATACCTATAATTTTATGGTCTTTCATATAAACTTTAACAACAGCAAACAGTATTTTATTATGACATATTCCTACATATTCTCCATCAGCGATCGCATTAACATCAATGTTTTTAATATTAAGTCTTTGAGGACGTAACATAAATGCCGTGAAAACAAAACCTAAAAGTAATGTAATAACAATCGTAATTAAGAATGGAATTCCCTTTTTTAACTTTGAACTCATTTTTTCACCCCCTTAAAGAACAAAAAGGCTGATAGCTATTACATTTTCATAATAAGCTATCAACCTTAATATAACTTGCAGGTAACCTTAATTAACCTTAACTAAGGGGAAAATAGATTTTAAAATTCGTTCCAATTCCAACTTCACTTTCGACTGAAATATTGCCGCCATGTGCTTCCGTAATACTTTTTGTTATAGCAAGCCCTAAGCCTGTTCCAGCCATTTTCTTTTCTGTATTTGTTCCTCGATAATATCTTTGAAATAAATTATTGACTTCATATGTATTCATTCCGTTCCCATTATCTGAAATAATAATTTGAAGTGTATTATTAAATATAGTCACCCTTATAGAAATTTCTGTATCATTATTTCCATGCGCAAAAGCATTTATAATCAAGTTCTGAAAAGCTCTTGTCATTAGCTTGCGATCGAAATAGAACACAATATTCTCTTTCTCATAATCAAAATGAATTATGCGTTCCTCATATTCTGGATTGTTTAATACATCAATTATCGATTCTTTCAAAAAACGGATAAAATTCTGTTCTATGCACTGAAGTGGGACAATAGCATTATCTAGTTGGTATGTCAGCTTTAAATCATCAATCAAAGACTCCATGTAGGAAACATTTTTTAATGTTACTTTTGAATATTTCTTTATCAGTTCCTCTGATACAGGTTTATTTTCTGATAAGACTTCTGCATAGCCTTTTATTGGAGACAAAGGAGTTTTTAAATCATGTGTAATATTGGCAATCCATTCTTTACGCATTTTTTCTGTGTTTTCCTTTAGTTTATCACTTGTCTTAATTTCAGTATCTAAACCATCCAAACTTTCAAATACATCTTGAAAGATTCCTTTGCTCATAGCAGATGTATAGGAACGCTTCTCAATACTTTTTATTGATATTGATATACGGTTTATGATTTTAGTTATCCAGAAACCGTATATAACGCCTACCAAAAGTATAATTAAGAATACGACGCCTAAAAATAATAAAATAATTGTTTTTCCCGTTATAAATTTATCCCCATTCAAATACATCGTAATTTTTGAAATATTCATTGGGAAATGAATAATATATGTATAATTATTTTTATCATATGTTAAGTTACCAATAAATGATGTTGACTGGCTATCGTTTATGTGTCCTGTCTGATAAAGCTGTAAAAGGTCTGTGTCAGAATAAATTGTTTTTGCATTCTCTGGCTTTTTGCAACTGGTTATTTCCAATCCATTATAGTCTAATATCTGTATTCCTGCGTTATTTGTCTGTAACAATTCTAATCCAAACTGCTTAATTTGTGGTTTATCATCAACAAAAATAATCTGTTCATAGAAGTTCTCGGTAAACTCTTTAGGATAATTACTTCTCACAACTGTACCATCAGGTGTATTTACACTCACTACTGAAAATAGAAATATAGCAGAAAAGATAATGACACTAAGTAAGGCTATAAAAAATATTAAATAAATATGCAGAATAGAGCGGTATCCAGATTTTTTCATTTAATAAAGCCTTTTCTTTAATTTATATCCTAACCCTTTGACTGTAACCAGTCGTTTGGGAGTAGATGGTGTTTCTTCAATCTTTTCACGAATATGTCGTATATGAACCATAATAGTGTTATCACAAATACCGCTATACTCACCCCAGACCTGCTCATATAAACATTCTTTACTGATAATTTTATCTGCATTTTCCATTAAATACGATAATAGAAGAAATTCTCGTCCCGTTAAGGCAACTTCTTTCCCAGACTTATAAATTCGGCTACTGTCTTTATCTAGCGATAGACTGTCAACGATAATCATATCTTTTTCATCTAATTGTCTTATAGTCTGATATTGCTGACGGCGAAGCTGTGCTTTAATACGGAACACAACTTCTCGTGGACTAAAAGGTTTCGTTATATAATCGTCACCCCCGCTTGACAGTCCAAGAATTTTATCAATATCATCACTCTTCGACGATACGAAAAGAATAGAGCAAAAAGAAAATTCTCGAATTTTTTTACACACCTCTATGCCGCCAATATCTGGTAGCATAATATCTAACAGAACTATATCTGGTTTAAATTCCTTGCATAGCCTTAATGCATCTGAACCAGAGTAAGCCTTTTTTATAAATTGAAAACCGTCTTGTTGTAAAACTTCTGCGATTAAATCAACTATGTCTTTTTCATCATCTACTAATAATATCTTATTATTCATCTTTATCACTTCTTTCTACCTTTATTCTTTTATCTAAAGGTTTTTCCGCTTTTGAAGATAAAATTAATCCATAAATCCCCTTTTTAGCAACCCTTATTTAAAAATATTAAAGTTTTGCAGATACTCATTTCCAATTCTCGTTTAGTGAATAAATAACTTCATTAGAAGAATTATATAATTTTATATCACTCATAAAGATTTCTTCATCGTCTATTTTATTACTAGTTAAAATATAACTTGATTTATTTTCACCACTTTCTTCTATCGTCAATCCTCCTGATATTTCAACTACAGCTTTTTTAGTTTCTTTTTTTAAGTTTTCATCCATTATAATAATTATTGCATATGGATTTTTAGGTGAAATTCCAGCAACAAAAACGTTACTTTCTTTTTTAGAAACAGAACTCATAATATATCTACTTTGTACTTCTCCTTTATGATCTGAATATAAAGTATAAAATCCAACTTGATTGCCATTATAAAATGGTACGATAGTATATTCATTGTGTATATCTTTTTTATCCAAAAAGCTTATATTATTAGTTTCTATAAATTCCTGAACTTGAGAATCAGTTGGTGCTTTATATGCGTTAGAGTCAACCTTAGCTTTATAGTTATTGTAAAGTAATAATACTAAAATAGCAGTTCCTATTATTACAAACAACTTATATATTGCTTGCTTCATCTACATCCCCCATTAACTAAATTATCGCCTAAATATTAATTTAATGAAAATACATTAAGCTCCCACTGAATCAAAATGTGATTCTTGTCCATTTTTAAATACTTTAATATATTCATATTTCTTATCAGGGGTAATCTTAAATATCAACTTATGAAAGACTATTAAATTGCTTTAAATTTCTTTAAGGCTTTGGCTATTCCATCATTATTTACCGCATCAGTAACATAATAAGCTATTGACTTTATCTCATCTGTTCCATTTCCCATTGCTATTCCATGTTTTACAAGCTTAATCATTTCAATATCATTTTGAGCATCTCCAAAGGCAAATGTATCTTCTCTTGAAATTCCTAATTTATTAAATAAAAATTCCACAGCTGTACCTTTTGATAATCCAGGAAGATGGATATCCATTCTGATATTGGCTTCAACATAAGGATGTACACTCCAGTTTTTTGGTAGTTCTTCTTTAAAAGAAAGCATGTCCTCCTCTGTTTCAAATAGTACTGTAGACATGTTAGCATGTACATCTTCAATCTCCCATGATAAAAATGCATATTTAGGTTTATTTTTTGTACCTAAAAATAATTCTCTATGTTTTATATTCAAAGGATTATCTAAATCATTACTCCATGTACCATCAATTCCACTAAATATATATTCAGCATTATATTTTTTAGACAGGTTTATAATGTATTTTATATCTTCTACAGAAAGACAGTTATCATACAATACTTCATCTTTAAAGACGATATAATTTCCATTACAAAATATATATCCATCAAAATCTAAATTAGAGATACTTGTAGGTGCTTTTGATCTTGCAGTTGCAACAACAGTATAATTCCCTTTAGATCTAAATTCATTTAATGCTTTAACAGTACTTTCAGCAGGTTCCATCATTCCAGAAGGTACATCCACCATAGTACCATCAATATCTAAAAACGTTATCTTATTTGCCATTTCGTCACTCCCCTACATTATTAATATATATTAATTTTACCATAAGAAAGTGAATATTTAGTTTCTTTATTTGAAACAAGTACCTTCTATTCAATTAATAGTTAACTATACTATTTCTCTCTTAAAATAAAACCATTTGCCATCTACACCTGATAATTCCTAACCTTCTTTACCAAGTACATTTAGCTTTTCACTAATTTCCTTATTATATTTTTTCTTATCTGTTTTAAGTATACTACTTAACTCAATCTGAATCTGTTCAACTCTATACTCATATTGTTTCATATAATCCCCTCCAAAATATGGTTTAATTCTCAATAACTTAATTTTACAACTAAGCTTCGTTGAAAAGCAAGTAGCTATAAAATAAGCAGCCAATAACTTTTTATATGATTAGTTATTGACTGCTTAAAACTTTAGATTATTAATTCTTTTTTTAACAAGCAACTATCTCTTTAATATTAAATTCCCTTCCGCTTAATACATCAAAATCATCATTTCCACACTTCGGGCATTTATGGTTGCTCTCTAAGAGATTAAAAACTTTGTTGCATTCTTTGCAGATAGCATTACAGGGTAATACCTCTATTTCAAGTTTTGCATTTTCTAATATTGTTCCTTCTGCTGCCATGGGATAACAAGCTTTAATATACCTTGGAACCATAGATGAAATCTCACCTATCTGAAGTACTATGGTTTCTATTTTTGTTATTGAATTTTGTTTTGCAAACTTTTCTACAGTTTTAACTACTTCAATCATAACTCCAACTTCATGCAATTAAACTCACCTCATTCTACTTTGAGAAAACTGAACCTATAGATTTTTTAACCTTTTTTACTGCTATTCTTCCTTGACGTTTAATAACATGTTTAATGACAGTAGATTTCATATCCTTAAACTCTACTCCTGCACTATCATATTTTCTAACAAGACTAATAGCATCAAATTTACATTTGGTTGTACATATTCCGCAGCCTACACATTGATATTGATCAACAACAGTTGCACCACAACCTAAACAACGTTCAGTTTCTTTTTTTACTTGTTCTTCTGTAAATGTAACACGTAAATCCTTAAAGGTTTCTTTTGACTCACTTCCATCTACATGTAGAGCTCTTTGTCTAGGTAGACTATCATATCCATCTTTATCTAGGTTTTCTTTATCAAAAGCATGATATTCTCTTTCTCTACCTATAATTAAGTTATCTCCATGAAGATAACGATGAATAGATGTTGCGCCTTGCTTGCCTAATGCTATAGCATCAATTGCAAATTTAGGCCCTGTTACAGCATCTCCTCCTCCAAAAATATCTTCTTCTCCTGTTTGATAACTTAGAGACTGAACTTTTAGAGTTTTATTAGGATTTAATTCTAGTTTTGAATCCTTTAATAAATCTCCCCATTCTATACCTTGTCCAACAGAAATTAGTACATTATTTGTTCTAACTAGCTTAGTTTGATTTTCATCAAACTTAGGATTAAATCTATTATTTTCATCAAATACAGAAATACATTTTTTAAATTCAACTCCAACTACTTGACCATTTTCTTGAATAATTGCTTTAGGACCCCAAGAATTATTTATTGAAATGTCTTCTGATAAAGCTTCTTCAATTTCTTCCTCAAGTGCCGGCATCTCTTCTCTACTTTCTAAACAATACATACTTATATTAGAAGCGCCTATTCTTTCAGCAGTTCTAGCAACATCTATAGCAACATTTCCGCCGCCAATTACAACTGCATCACCTTCTAATTTTATTTCTTCACCTAGATTTACTTTTCTTAAAAATTCTACTCCTGTTATTACTCCTTCAGCATCTTCACCTTCAAGACCTAATTTCCTACCACCTTGAGCACCAATAGCTAAATAAAAAGCCTTATAACCAAGATTTCTTAGTTCATTAAGAGTAATGTCTTTACCTACTTCTACTCCCGTTTTAAATTCTACTCCTAGCTCCGTTAAAACTTCTATTTCAGAATTAACTATTTCTTTACCTAATCTAAATGATGGAATTCCAAGAGTAAGCATGCCTCCAAGCTTATTTTGCTTCTCAAATACTGTAACTTTATAACCTTCAGCACCTAAGAAGTATGCGCAAGATAATCCAGCTGGACCTCCGCCTATTATAGCTATCTTTTCTTCTCTTTGTGCTTTTTTATCTGGTACAAAACGATGCTCTGCTTTTAAGTCTTGATCAGCTATGAATTTTTTAATTTCATCAATTGCAAGAGGTTCATCTACACCTGATCTAGTACACGCACTTTCACATTTTCTTGGGCAAATACGTCCACAAACTGCTGGGAATGGATTTTCCTTTTTTATAAGTTCTAAAGCTTCTTTATATTTACCATAAGATGCCATTTTAACATAACCTTGAACTGCTATATGTGCTGGACATTCTGATTTACATGGGCTTGTTCCACTTTCTTCAACAACTTTTCTAGTTCTATAATTAAAATCCCATCTATCTTTTCCCCACTGAGTATCATAAGGGGTTTCTTTTTCAACTGGAGCTTTAATAGGTTCCTTAGTGCAAAGACTTAATCCTAAAGTTAATGCATTTGATGGACAATTCTCTACACACTCACCACAAGCAACACATTTATCTATATCTACCTGAGAAACATAATTGGAACGAGACCAATCAGGATTTCTATAAAGATTTGCATTTCTTAAACCAAAACATGAACAGCCGCAACAATTGCAAATAGCTAAAGCATTTCCTGGACCTGATAGATTAGGAATCTGATGCATCAAGCCTTCTTTTTCAGCTTTTAAACAAATCTCTCTAGCTTCTTCTTTAGTAACCTCTCTTCCTTTTCCTGTACGGATATAGTATTCAGCTGCTGAACCTAGACGTATGCAAATATCTTCAACAGTGTGACCACAACCTTCACCGATTACCCTCATAGAAGCACGACAAGCACAATCTGTAACTGCAAATAGCTCATGTTTTTCAATAAGTGTTTCTATTTCTTCATAGGAAGCTTTTCTTGTATCTCCATCTATAGCACTTTGGATAGGTATAACTCTCATTACACCTAAACCTACTGGAATATTTCCAGCCATTAAAGCACCTAATTTTCTTGTATATTCTTCAAAACATTCCGCAATTACTGGATACTTTTCTACGTTTTCCTTATTATCAACCATATATTCCATAACACCTGGAACAAAAAGTTCAAGGCTATACATGTCCACGCCATCTTCTTTTTCAACTTTAATAGATCCATCTACAGCCATTTTGTATAAAATTTTCTCTACTTCATTCTCTGGCTTGCCACAAAGTTTTGATACTTCCTTGACTGTTTTAGGCTTACGAATTTCTAAATAAAGTGCTATTTCAGCTTCCTCATCTGAAGTTACAGGTTCTAAAATTCTATACTCAGGATCTGTTGGTTTTACTTTTACTAACCCACCAGTAATACCAGCAGCAATTTTATTAGATAATTCAAGTACTTTTTTCTTTACCATATTAATACCCTCCCAAAATAACTGCTAATTTTCATTCCACATTTTCACTTCATTACGTATCCACTCTACCCACTCATCCATTCCTTCTCCTTTTTTAGCTGAGATTGGAATAACCTTAATATTAGGATTTAATTTTTTCACACGTTCTTTTACAGCTTCTAAATCAAAATCAAAGTAGTCTAAAGCATCAATCTTATTTACTAAAACAACATCAACAATAGAAAACATTAAAGGATACTTTAGAGGCTTGTCATCTCCTTCTGGTACACTTAAAATCATTGCATTTTTAGAAGCTCCTGTATCAAATTCTGCTGGGCACACTAGATTTCCTACATTCTCTAAAATTGCAAAATCAATTCCTTCTGTTCCAAGACCTAATAAACCTTGTTTTGTCATATCAGCATCAAGATGGCACATTCCACCTGTGTGTAATTGTATTACCTTAACTCCAGTTTTTGAAACTCTGTTAGCATCAACATCAGAATCAATGTCTGCTTCTAAAACTCCTATACTCATTTCATTCTTTAAGGCTTCAATGGTTCTTAAAACTGTAGTTGTTTTACCTGAACCTGGTGAAGACATAAGATTTAATAAAAAGGTTTTATCTTTCTTTAAATCCTCTCTAAGTAAATCAGCTTGTCTATCATTATCTTCAAAAACACTTTGTTTAATTTCAAGAATTTTATATTCGTCCATAAATATTTACTCCTCTACTAGTTATTAAGCTCTCATGTTATTTAATTTATTAACAACAACTTTATATTCCCCAAGTTGCTTAATTTCTTTATATTCGCTAAGGTCTGTATATAACTCTCCAAGATAAGGATTTCTTTTTGTTCTAACAAACTTATAAATCATATAAATAAATACCAATACATTTGCAGCTAAGGATGCTAAACTAAACGCGATTAATGGCAATTGATTATAAGATGAAGCAACTGCAAAGGCTCCCTTATCTATAAAGGCTGGGAAGGTTTGAGCAAACATACACCATATTGCTAAAGTTTGGGCACGATGTTGAAGCCATGCACCTTTTCCTGATGTAAAAGCACAAAGAGTTGGGGCTAAAAGTAAAGCAAAACCACAATACCATGAATGTCCTGGAAGACAGTTATAGGTATATGCAAAATTCCATAAATCATAGGCAACTATCCAAAACCAAAGCATATCTGGCCAAAGCATGTCTCTACTATTGTCATTTTTGGTTTTCTTTCTTATAGTAATTCCAAGCCAACCAGTTATGGTTATGATATTTAAGATTCCAGCTATAGCATTCATAAAATTCCATGGTCCACCAAGTACATACATGCCATCTGCTATACCGCCACCAGCATATTGAAAACCTACTTGAAAATCACGTGCAACAGCTTCCATTATGTTTATAGCAAGAATAAGTGGTGGGAAACATAAAGCCCATTTTTTATCTGCAAGCCTCCACTCCTTACCTGTAAACCTATTTTTAAACTTAAGATGTCTTATACACCAAAAACCAATACATCCAGCTGTAGCAGAATAAACTTTTGCAAGATGAAACCAGTCAGTATATGTAGTATCACTTAATACTGTAAACCATAAAACTGAAAGAATTACCGGTAATACAACAAAGCAAAATAATCCCACGTACTTATTTTTTCTAGCAACTTCGTTAAATACAAAAAGGGCTATAAATATTAATATCCATACTCCCCATACACTTAAAAAAGTAGCTCCTTCAGAGTAATTAAAAACAAACATAATCTCTCCCCCTAATAATTTGTAAAATCATTCCTTAGTATTAATTTTACATTTATAGCAATTAGTTTTTCAATAGACAAAAAAAAGAAAGTGTCTACTTTGAACACTTTCCTAATATATGAAACTATTAATTATTTTAATCCTTCTTTTATAAAGATATCTATAGAGCGAGGAATACTTCCTGTTATCATTATAAGAAGTTTTTTAAGAATAACCTCTGGTTCTTCCACCATGCCTTCACTAACCCAATCGCCTATAATCCCATTAAACACATGTCTATAAAAATTAACTATAAAATTTTTATCATTTTCATTTAATCTAACACCCATCTCAATTGAACATTCGTTAACAACACTACTAAGTAAATTTCTAGAAAGCTCAGATATATAAATATTAGCCTCTGACCAATATGAAGAATTATAAACATGCAAAATCATTTTAGAGTTTTTCTTAAAATAATGCATGGTAGCTAAAAAACCACCACCCCATGTTTCAAAGGTCCTATTTTGGGCAATTTCTTGTGATAATTCATCATAAAATATACATTTAAAAATATCCATGATATCACTAAAGTAATTATAAAAGCTCTGCCTATTAACATCACAATGCTCACAGATTCCTGTAACCGTGATTTTATCTAATGATTTTTTATTCAATAATTCTTTAAAAGAGTTAATTATAGCTGTTTTGGCATTTTGTTTCATAATCTTCTCCATAAAAATCTATTCAAGTTTCTTCCCTGTAAGTACTTCAAAAAGTTTATTAGATTTTTCCTCATTTAACTGAATATATTTACCATCAAATATAAGCGCAACTTTATTTCTATCTGGACTTATCCATAAAGAAACATTTTTGCGGTTAGATTTATCTTCATCATTGTTCATAAAATAAAATTGATAATCAGGAGGATAGGGCATATCAGCCTTAGCACTTGACCAATAAATTTTATTAAGAATATCTTTTACTGATTTTACGCTGTTAGGATCATTGATTTTACTGTAATATTCATATGTGCCAACTTTATCGGTTTGCTTCTCAACAATAATTATATTTCCTTCAAACTTTCTGCTAAAGAAATAAATTAGAACAATAACTAAAAATATTGTCAGTAAACATATATAAATAACTTTCTTTCTCAAATCTATTTTCCTTTCACAAGCAAAAATAATCTATTTGCATGTAATTATACCATATTTTTCATAATAAATATATTCAATTATGACTCTCTTTAATACTCTTTAAATTCTCCGCCTTCTTTTATATAGTAATAGTAATGATTTAGAGCCATATCTATTATTTTGTTTAATGGTATATTAATATCTTGGTGTAGTAGTTTTAATTCTCCCATTCTTCTTATTGTTATATTTCTTAGTAAATAACTTCTTTTACTTTGTCCTTCTTCTTCACTCATAACTCTTGTCAATCTATCAATATTGTTTGATGAACTCTTGGCTTTATTTTCATCATTAATTTTTATTTTCTCAACATTTTCTTCTTCATTCTGTAGCTCTCCATTATCTATTATTACTTTAGTAGTTTTATTAAGGGTACTATGAAAAATTTCTCTTTCCACATAATCATATGGTTGTATTATAGCCCAATCTTCTATTATGTCCTCTTCGGAAGAATCCTCAGCTGTGAACTCTGGATTTTCTCTTTTATCTGTCATATTAATAACCTCGCTATTTATTTTCTTTACTACAATTATATTCTTAAGGCGGAACTTTGGTTCTAAAGTTCTTATATTCTTATATTCTTTTATTCTAAAGTTACTATAATCTTTGGTTCTAAAATTCTTATATTCTTAGCTTCCAAAGTTCCTTTATTCTTCGCTTCTAAACTTCTTTTATTCTTTTACAGAAAAATTCCATATAGAAACCCTCTCTGAATTAAATCCTAATGCGCCACCAGCTTATCTTCTTGTTTTAGCAAAAAAACATTAAAGAAAGGGACTGACCCATTAGTAGTTCGGCAGTCCCTTGGAATATTTTATTCTTAAACCAATCCTCTTATCCAATTCTTTATTTCATCAAATGTTACTTTTTAACTTTTCCCACTCTGATTTTAGCATTGCATATTCATAGGTATCCATCCATAATGGTTCACCATTGTCATCTGTCTTAAAATAAACATTTTGCAATAGCAACCCTTCTCTTCTTAAACCTAAACGTTCAAGTAGATTCCAAGAATTATTATTTTTAGGACTACACTTTGCTATAACACGCCTAACATTTAGATTTGTAAATGCATAATTAATTAATGCTCTAGCGCTTTCTGTAGCATAACCCTGCCCTTGATATTTTCTATTAAATACATAGCCAAGCTCCCAGGTATCAAACTTTCCTTTAGAGAAGTACAAGTTTCCTATTAATTTTTCGTTTTCTCTTAAACAAACTCCATAAAAACTCTTATCACCTGATCTTCGTACAGCTTCTTCCTTAGCCTTTTTTTCATTAAATACGTGGTATGGTTCAAACTTAACCACCTCTTCATCTGATAGGTATTCATAGAGGTCTTGCCAATCATCTTTTTCAAATCTTCTTATAACTAGTCTTTCTGTAATTATATTTTCCATCTCAATCTCCTTAATTGTATTATAGGAGAATATCCCCCCTGTATTCTGTTTCTTTAATAAAATTTAATTCTTTCATGATAAAACCCCCTTTTACAAAAATTAAATTTGTTAATTAACTTATAAAATATAGATCACATCTACAGGGATATTATACCATTAATTTCAAATTTCTAGGAATATATATTTATATATATTTTTCTATATAGCTATATAACTATATATAGTATTTATGCGGCCTCAGGGGATTTTACAATTAAAAATAGGTAACTTAACGCTCAATAAATAATTAAAGATTCTTAAAAGAGTCTGTAACAAAACAATTATCATAATTTTGCTACAGACTCTTAATTAAAAATATTAAGATAACCAAACCTCTTTAGTAGAATTTTCTTTCCAAATTCCAAAGCTTTTATGAAATTTCACTTTAATTCCACCGCCACTTAAGTAAGTTTCTTTACTACTATCAGATATTGCCCAAGTGTTCTCTATTTCTATTGAAGCGTTTTGATTATCTATGTTAATGTTCTTAAAATTTAAATAAAGAAAATCCCCCTCTTTATTAGCTTTCTCTTTTATTTCATAAGGTGTCATAACTATTAATTTTTTGCTTAACACTTCAGGTGAAATTTCATTATCTAGATTCTCTGAGGATACAATGATATTCTCATAATTTTTTACAATATTATAATCTGGAAGCTCACCATTTTCTAAAGCTATTTTAATGGTCTTGCCTATTAATTCTTCTTTTGAATTAGTATCCTTTTTGTAAAAAAAGATAAATGTAAGGGTCACTAGTATAATAAATAAAGTTATTATTACTACTCTTTTTCTATTCCCCAAAATAAATACCCCCTATATACTTAAGTTAAGTTATAAAATGTATTCAAGTTGACAATCACAAGGCTCTTTCTCAACGTGCTTTTGGTCATACTCTACTGCTTCAACACATCCTAAGGATTTATAAAAAGCTTGAGATTCAACTGATGAGTGGGCAGAAATATATAGTTTTTTAGCTCCACGAGCTTTTGCCCATTTAGACGCAAGTTTAAAAAGTTCTCTTCCTATTCCATAACCCCTCATGTCTTCAGAAACATGGATACTTGAAAGGTTTATATAATCTCTATTCTTGCCTAAAAAATCACCATCGACTGATGTAAATCCCTTTAAGATCCCATCTGAAAAGGCACCGTATACCACCCCATCTGTATTTATAACACCTTTAAGACATTCAGAAAGGAAAGCATAGTCTTCTTTTCCCCATTCCTCAACAAAACGAACTTCCTTAATCACCCATTCTCCATCTATTTTTCTCCAACAATGAGTGACATTTTGATGACGCTTAAATTTATCAAAAAGCTCTATATTAAGTTCTTCTATTTGTATCGCTCTATAATTTATCTTATTCCTTAAATTTTCCATATGTTTTACCTCTCTAAAAAATACTATTTTATTGTCTTTCGCATCATTTGATAATTAACATATCTAGGTTAATCTTTAGAATATTTAGTAGTTTTTTCACTGTTAAAATATTCTATGGGTACCTCAACAAATGCAACCAGTTTTTCTGATTTAACAAATGCAATCATATTTATTGAATCAAGCTGTTCAATACTAAATCTTGAGTTATAACTCTTTACTCCATCAACTTTAAATATATTATTGGGATTTGAATACGGAATAAATATATACATTGTGTCCCATTCAAAATCAGTAACCTCTGAAAAATCTACATGTTCTGATTGTTTTATGGTGTCTACTATTTTATGTCTTAGGGCTGTATCTTCACTTATTTTCCTAGACTTTCTAAAATTAATAAACATAGACAGTAGTATAATTATAAAAACTAAACCCACAACAAGATATTTTTTCTTCATAAGTCCTCCTGTTATCTTTATTATGGTAATAATATCACATAATCACAATTAGTTTATTACTCTTTTATTACATTTAATTCGCTTACTTGTTTCTCACTAAAAAGCACAGTAACAGCATAGACATGATCATATCCAAGTTCTTTATATTTTTCTGGTGTATAAAAGTAGTCTACTGTATGCACAGTCATGGTATTACCAGAAGTTACCCCTTGAACAACTAAAGGAATTTCTTTATCGTAGGTAATCTCAGCTTTATTATCTAGAAATGAGCTGAGTTGTCCCATAGTTGAAGGCTCTTGTGGTTTCTCAGTTGAAAATTTAGTTGAAGCACTTGAATTTTCACTTAAAAAAGCAATTTTATATCCGTAAAAATAATTATTAAAGTTGAGACTTAATCTTCCCTTAGTATCTGTACATTCCTGACTTAATCTCCCTATGTTAGAATCCCATTTGTTGTCTTTTAATTCATATATGCTTATCTGAATAGATTGTACTTTATCATCTAAATTAAAATCATACATCATTTGATTTTCATAATCTCCAACCAATTTAACAATATCATCTTCTGATTTTGTTAATTCTGATTTTTGTATATATTTCTCTTTAACCTCAACTGGATTTTTAGCTTTACACGAAGTAAATATAAGCAAAGAAACAGCAAGCATAAAAACAGATAAAACCCTTTTCACAAAATTCCCCCTTTTACAGTTATACCAATCTATTCCATATACTATCAATTATACATAAAGCCAAGGTGATAATAAACCTTTATATACATAAAGGATGTAGTTAATTTGCTTTGAAACAAATATTACTACATCCTTAAAAATATTTAAAAAGGGGTTTGAGAAAAAGCTAATTAATTTAAAGTTTCTAATGTTTCTTTTAATTGGAGGTGTTTAACTGAGATTGTACCGAGGTTAAAACCACAACATTTACTATATCTTCTACTGAACAACCTCTTGATAAGTCATTTATAGGTTTATCAAAACCTTGACATATAGGCCCTATAGCCTCTGCATTTGCGAATCTTTGTACAAGTTTATATCCAATATTACCAGACTGTAGATCAGGAAAAACCAATACATTGGCTCTACCAGCTACTCTACTGTTTGGTGCTTTTTGCTTTGCCACTTTCTCAACTATTGCGGCATCTAATTGTAATTCTCCATCTATTAACAAATCTGGTCTTAAGGTTTTTGCAAGTTCTGTAGCCATTCTAACCTTTTCAACACTTTCATGGTCAGCTGACCCCATAGATGAAAAACTTAACATTGCAACTCTAGGTTCAATTTTACAGACATTTTTGCTGTATCAGCAGTTGCTATAGCTATTGCTGCAAGCTCCTTGTAATTTGGATTAGGATTTACTGCACAGTCAGCAAATAATAACATTCCTTCTTCACCATATAAAGAATTAGGTGTCATCATAATAAAAAAGCTAGATACTACAGATACGCCTTTTGAAGTTTTAATTATTTGAAGCCCTGGCCTTAATAAATCTCCTGTTGTATGAATAGTTCCTGAAACCATTCCATCTGCATCACAGCATTTTACCATCATAGTTCCAAAATATAATGCATCTTTTACTATGGCGTTGGCTTTTTCTATGGTTACTCCTTTGTTTTTTCTTATCTCATAAAATCTATCAATATAATAATTAAGTTTATCTGATTTTTTAGGGTCTATTATTAATATTCCATCTATATTAGCAGTCAAATATTTAGCTTTTTTTGATATATTTTCATAATTTCCAATAAGAATAGGATCGGCAACATTTAACTCCTTTATTTTGCTTGCTGCAAGTATAGTTCTTTCTTCCTCTCCTTCTGGTAAAACAATTTTTTTAGCATTGGCTTTTGCAAGATCATATAGCTTATTTAAAAGCTCCATTTCTTTCCTCCTATTGCTTGGGTATTATTTGGGTGGCATAACTACAGCTTTTCCCTTAACAACAATATCCCCTTTTTGATTTGTACAGATAGTTTCTAAAATTAATCTATTTTTTTCTTCTAATTTTTCTATAACTTCCACTGTTGCTGTTATTGTATCACCGAATTTAACTGGTGATGTAAATTTTAATTCTTGTGATAGATATATTGTTCCTGGACCTGGAAGCTGCATCCCTAAAACAGTGGATATATATCCTGCAGATAACATTCCATGAGCTATTCTTCCTTTAAACATAGTGTTTTTTGAGTATTCTTCATTAAAATGTGCAGGATTTAAATCTCCACTCACTCCTCCAAATAAGATTACGTCAGCTTCACATACCGTTCTACTATAACTTGACTTATCACCTATACTTATCTCATTAATAGTTTTACCTATCATAATAATCCTCTCCTTAATTATTCTCTTTCAACCAATATTGAAGTTCCCATTCCTCCACCTATACAAAGTGTAGCTAAACCTTTTTTAGCATCTCTTCTTTTCATTTCGTGAAGCAATGTTACTACTATTCTTGCACCAGAGCAACCAATTGGATGACCTAAGGCAATAGCTCCCCCATTTACATTCACTTTATCTAAATCTAAGTCTAAATCTTTAATAACTGAGATAGACTGAGCAGCAAAAGCCTCATTTGCCTCAACTAAATCTAAATCTTTAACTGTCCATTTAGCTTTTTTTAAAGCATTTCTAGTTGAAGGTACAGGACCATAACCCATAATTTCAGGGTCAACCCCAGCAGACGCATATCCTTTTACTGTTGCTAATGATTTTAATCCTAGAGCATCTGCTTTATCCTTACTCATTACTATAAGCATGGCTGCTCCATCATTAATTCCTGATGAATTTCCTGGAGTTACTGTTCCATCTTTTTTGAAAGCCGCTTTTAATTTACTAAGTTTCTCTAAATTAACATTTTCTTTTATATATTCATCCTTATAAAATATGATGTTTTCCCCTTTTTTCTTTGGAATTTCTATTTTTACTATTTCCTCATCAAATCTACCTAAGTTCTGAGCTTCTATAGCTTTTCTTTGACTATTAGCTGCAAACTCATCCTGTTCTTCTCTTGATATATTCCATCTCTCTGCTATGTTTTCTGCAGTTATTCCCATATGATATTTATTAAAAGCATCAGTTAACCCATCTTCAATCATTGTATCTATTAATTTTCCATTACCCATTCTTTGACCAAATCTAGCTGAAGGGACTATATATGGTGCATTGCTCATACTTTCTGTTCCACCGCATAAAATAACCTCAGCATCACCTAGCATAATTTCTTGTACAGCTAAAGTTATAGCTCTTAACCCAGAACCACAAAGTTTATTTAATGTCATACTTGGGACTTCAACTGGAATTCCTGATTTTACTGAAATTTGTCTTGCTATATTTTGTCCAAGACCGTATCCAAGAACATTTCCAATTAAAACTTCATTTATTTCTTCTGGCTTTATTTTTGCTCTTTTTATGGCCTCCTTAGCAGTAATTACACCTAAATCTACAGCGCTAAGGCTAGATAAACCTCCACCAAAACTACCAATTGGAGTTCTAACTGCTGATACTATAACTACATCTCTCATACCCATCCTCCTATAATCTCATTCCGCCGTTAACTGACAAATTGTGTCCTGTTATATAAGATGATTCATCACTAGCCAAAAATAAAACTGCTTTTGCTATTTCTTCTGGCTCACCTAATCTTCCAAGCATTGTCTTGGATTTTATATTTTCCAAAACTTTATCTGGTACAGTTTTCATAATATCTGTATTTATATATCCAGGTGCTATTGAGTTTACCCTTATATTCGCACCTTTCCTTGCAAATTCTTTTGCCCAGGTTTTTGTTAAACCTATTACTCCTGCTTTTGTAGCAGTATAATTAGTTTGTCCTACATTTCCGTATTCTCCTACAACAGAAGCTATATTTATTATTGAACCTTTTCCTTTTTCCATCATGTGTGGTCCTATTAACTGAGTTATATTAAATAATCCCTTTAAGTTAACATCCTACAACTAAATCCTACATTTCTTCAGTCATTTTTTGAATTAACGCATCTCTTGTAATTCCTGCATTGTTAACTAAAATATCTACTTTTCCAAATTTTTCTGTTATAGAATCAAAAAAACTTTTAATACCAGCTCTATCTACAACGTTTACTTCATATCCATAAATGTTTTTATTTTCGTATGGTAATTTATTTATATCAATTCCTATTACTGTAGCCCCTTCTTCTGCGAAGCTTTCAGCTATTGATCTACCTATTCCTTGAGATGCCCCAGTAACTAGGGCAACTTTATTTTCTAATCTTAACATTTTACTCCTCCATGAATGTAAGCTACTACTTACATATTGTTTTAAAAAAATTAATCCTTCCCATTGGAATAAGATTAATTATTTTTTTATTAAATTTTATATAATGATATGAACTGTCTTGCATGTTCTTTAACTAAGTCTTGCCATGAAATTTTTGTCATTGTGTTATCGCTTAAAAGTTCAACTGTAAATGCCCCTAAAAGGCTATTAATTAATGTTAAAGCCATCATTTCAGGCTCCCCTTTTACACGTTTTTCTTCTTTTAGTTTACTAAAATATTCTTCAAGAACACTTACTAACTTTCTTGAAAGCTTAAGTTTAATAAAATCTTTTTCATTGTCTGCAAGTTTCATTTGAACCTTATAAAGCTTGGTATTTTGAATAAATAATTTATAGATTCTCTCAGTTATTAACATAATACTATCTTCAAAACTTAATTCTTCTGTGTCATTTAATATATAGTCAACATGAGAATCTATTACATAATGTTCAGTTGTTACTTGAAACAAGTTACTCTTAGATCCAAAATGTCTAAAAATAGTTAATTCATTAACTCCAGCTTCCTCTGCTATCTGTTTAGTTGTTGTTGGATAATATCCCTGCTCAGAAAATAGCTTTAATGCCTCATGCATTATTTTTTTACTCGTATCGTTATTGTATTTCATTTTTTCTCCCTTTCAGCAGTTATGATTATATAGTAAGTATTCCCTTACATGCTTATTATTAATATTATACTATTTTTATTTCTTTCTTAACAGACAAATATCCTTTTAATATTCCAATAAATTCATTAGGTTTTTCATACATAGACGCGTGACCACATTCTCTTATCAATATATATTTTGAATTAGTAATATTTTTATAAATGTACTCTTGTTCTATTACTGGAGTTATAAAATCATGTTCACTACTTACAATCAAAGTATCTGTATTAATTTCATTTAATCTCTCTCTAACATCATATCCTTCAGCGCTTTGTATAAGTCTTATCATTGCCATAAGAAAATCTTTTTGGAAGACTTTATACAATATTTCTTTTCTTCTATTCATCCAGTCAATGTTTTTATTATAGAAGTTTGGAGAATATATTACAGGTATTGTAACATTATAAAAGGTTTCTGGATCTTTTGTTTCAGCTGCATTTATCCACCCTCTTCCAATGTCCTTAAGCCATGAATTTGTACAACTTGTGGTATTAAAGATTATAAGCTTATTTAAAAAATCTTTATATTTTAATGCAAACTGCAATGCAACTTCTCCACCATAAGATATTCCAAATAAATTAATCTTATCTAACTTTAATTTATCTATCACAGTTTTAACTACTTCAACTTGTATGTCTTGCTTATATAAGCTATCCATTTTATCAGATTTTCCTTGATCTAAAAAATCAAGAAGTATAACCTTATTGTTTCTACAAAGCTCTGGTATACAGAAACTCCAGCTCATATGTGACATCATTATTCCATTTAAAATTACAATAGGTTCCCCGTCTCCATGTACTTCGTAATAAATATTTTTCCCCTTATATTCTACAAAAGCCACGTTCCCACCTCCAACTAAATTTTTCTAAATTAACCCTAATTTTTTTGCACTTCTTAAAAGTTCCTCTTTAAACTTTGGGTGTGCTATATTTATTAATCTATGAACTCTTTCACTGATTGTAGTTCCTCGAAGTTCTGCTACTCCATATTCAGTAACTACTAAATCAACATCATTTCTTGATAAACTAACAGCTGCTCCTGGTTTTAAGAATGGAACTATTTTTGATATCTCTTCTCTTTCTCCAGTTTCTTTATTTTTAACCATAGCTGTTGAGTATAATGCTATAAATGAACGACCATTTTTTGATCTTTGTGCTCCAATTGCAGTATCAGCTTGTCCTCCAGTTCCGCTAAATTGAGTAGATCCTATTGACTCTGATGCACATTGACCAGTTAAATCTATTTCTATTGTAGTGTTAATAGAAACTTGGTTATCATTTAATCCAATTACATAAGGATCATTTGTCCAATACCCGTCCATTATCATAACTGATGGATTATCATTTATAAAATCGTATAGTTCCTTTGTTCCAAGTGCAAAAGCTGCAACATGTTTTCCTTTATAAATATTTTTGTTTTTTCCATTTATTACCTCTGATTTTACAAGCTTCATCATTCCTGTAGTAAACATTTCTGTGTGAATTCCTAAATCCTTTTTATCAACCAATGAAGCAGCAACAGCGTTAGGTATTCCACCTATTCCTAGTTGAATACAATCACCATCATTTATTCTATCTGATATAAGTTTTCCTATTCTTAAGTCTTTTTCATTTGGCTCAACATCAAGAAGTTCAGGAACATCATAATGTGTTTCTATCATATAATCTATATCTCTTATATGAACTTCAACATCTCCTAAGGTTCTTGGAAAATTATGATTAACCTCCAAAATTACTAAATCAGCTTTTTCTATCATTCTCTTTTCATACACATTACTTAATGATAGTGAAACATAGCCATGTTTGTCTGGTAGTGTTGCGGTTCCTATAAATATATTAGGCTTTTTATGATTTAATCTTTTTACTGCTGCTAAATGCAAATGATTAGGGATAAATGATATGTTCCCATTTCCATGAGCTTTTCTCATTGCAGCTGTATAAAACCAACCATCCATCTTAAAAGATTTATTGTATTTAGGATTAATAAAATATTCTGCCATTTCTATAGGTAGACAAGTAGTAACAGTTACGTCCTCCACTCTATCAGCAATTTTATGGAGGTTTCTTAAAATTTCTACTGGTTCTGCTGCTGCAAGGGCTGAAACAATAATATCCCCTGTTTTAATTTTTCTTAAGGCTTCCTCAATAGTTATATATTTTTCATTTATCACATCTTTTGATTTAATTGTTTGTAACATAATAAGACCTCCCTTAGGTTTTTATGCTATCAGCCAAAGAATTTTGACTGATAGCCAAAACATAAAGCTTATTTATTTTTTTAAGATATCATTTATACTCTTAAATCCAATATGTGGAGACCATCCAGTTGGGCTCTTCAAGTCCATTTTTGCTAAAGACATCTCTTGAGTACCTAGTCTCTTTCCACCAGCAAAATCTATACTTCCACCAAAAGGATTCTTTATTGGTTCTTTTTCCATAGCTTTTATATAGTTTTCCCAAGTAATTTCTCCATCAACTTTTTCTAAACCTTTTACAAAAAATTCAGCTGCTATCCAACCAGTCATAGCATAAGCATTAGCAGTAAAGTCTTCATTTGAAGCTTGTTTAACCCATTTTTGGAACTCGCCCATAGAAGGTGATGATACGTCAACCCATGCATTACCGTAAACTTCATATTTATCAGCTACATCTGCTTTTATTGCATTAACCATAGTCTTATCAACGTTTACATATGTGGTTATAGCTGGTTTTGTATTTCCTTGCTTTGCAAGTTCTTTTGCTATCTGAGGAAATGTACCTTGTATTCCAGCAATTATTATAGTATCTACATTTGAATTTTTAATCTTTGTTACAGCTGCAGAAACATCCTCAGCTCCTGGTGCAACTTGTTCACTTATAACTTCAATTCCACCAATGTTTTTAGCTTCTGCTTCAACTCCCTTAACTAAGTCTTTACCAGCATCATCATTAGTATAAATTACACCTATTTTATTAGCCTTAAATTCTCCTTTAGCCCAAGCTGCCATTATACGACCTTCCATTGGATATACAGGTTGTACTGGGAATATGTTATCTCCTTCACCTTTAGTTGCATTTTCGTTATAAAGAATTCCTGTACCTGTTGCAAAGTATACAGACGGTATTCCTATTTCTTTAAGATCATCTAATGTTGCTCCTACTACTGGAGTTCCAAAGTGACCTACTATAGCAAATACTTTTTCATCATTTACAAGTTTATCAAGTATTGCCTTTCCTTTTTCAGGATTAAATTCATCGTCTTGATGAACATACTCTATTTTTCTACCCTTAACCCCTCCACCTTCATTTACCATTTTGAAATAAGCTTCAATACCAGCTTTAAATGGAACTCCTACTGGAGCAAATGCTCCTGATGTAGCTATACTGTTACCAACTTTTATAGATGTTTCAGTAACACCTTGAGCAGCTTCCTCTTTTTTACCACACCCTGCAAAAACCATTGATAATGTAAGTGTAGCTAAAAGTAATGAAATTTTTTTTCTCATGAAAATTCCCTCCACATATTTAATTTATTTTTGGGCTATATATTAAGGATTACTCCCTAAAGACTTTACTCTCCCCCAAGATATGCATCTAATAATCTTTTATCTTGGATTAACTCACTTGCCTTTCCTGAAATATTTATTTCTCCAACTTCTAAAACATAGGCGTAATTTGCTATTTTTAGAGTTTGCAGTGCATTTTGTTCAATTATAAGTATTGTTGTTCCTTCTTGATTTATTTCTTTTACAATTTCAAATATATTTTTTACTATAAGGGGAGCTAATCCTAATGAAGGCTCATCTAAAAGAAGTGCTTTAGGACTAGCCATTAAAGCTCTTGCTATTGCAAGCATTTGCTGTTCCCCACCACTCAATGTTCCTGCTACTTGTTTTCTTCTTTCCTTTAATATTGGAAAGTATCCATAAACCCTTTCAAAGTTTTTTTCTATTTCTTTCTTTTTCTTTAGAGTAAAAGCTCCTATTCTTAAGTTTTCTTCTACTGTAATATCAGCAAATATCTGCCTACCTTCAGGTGATTGAACTATCCCTAATGATGTTATTTTCTCTGGTGATAAATTAGTGATATTTTTTCCGTAAAATTCTATACTTCCACCTTCTGCGTCTACAAGTCCAGATAGAGTTTTTAAGGTAGTTGTTTTACCAGCACCATTAGCCCCAAGTAAAGCAACTATTTGCCCTTCTGTAACTTCTATATCTATTCCTTTTAAGGCTTTTATGCTTCCATATGAAACGGTAAGATTTTTTATTTTTAAAGCTAAATTATCCATCTTACTCATCCTTTCCTAAATAAGCTTCTTGAACCTCTTTATTAGTTTGAATTTCCTTAGGTGTACCTTCTGCAAGTTTTTTCCCAAAGGATATTGCACATATTCGATCACAAATATCCATTACAAGTCTCATATCATGTTCAACTAATAAAATATTGCATTTATATTCATCTCTTATATTTCTAATTAATTTTGCTAGTTCTAAGGTTTCAGTGTCATTAAGACCTGCAGCAGTTTCATCTAAAATTATTAATTTAGGATTACTCATAAGTGTTCTTCCAAGTTCTATCTTTTTTAACACTCCATAAGGCTGCCCACCTGCAAGTTCTGCCTTTTTATCTTCTAGTCCCAAAAACTTAAGAATTTTTTCTCCCTTTTCAATATTGTTTTTTTCCTCTTTTTTTGCTTTTCTAGTTCTAAATGCATTTGAAAACAACCCTGATTTATAATCAATATGAGCTCCTATAAGTAAATTTTCTAACAAACTTAAATCCTGGATAAGCTCTACATTTTGAAAGGTTCTAACAAGTCCAAGCTTTATAATATCGTGAGTATTTTTTTCTACTAAATCAACATCTTCATTTTTTAAGCTTTTAAATATTACTTTTCCATGATCAGGTTTATAAAACTGTGTTATACAATTAAATACTGTAGTTTTACCAGCACCATTTGGTCCTATAAGTCCATATATTTCACCTTCATTTATGTGGAAGCTTAAATCCTCAACAGCCTTTAACCCACCAAAAGCTATAGATAAATTTTCAATCCTAAGCGTCTGCATTAAGCTCATTTGCCTTCACCTTCTTTTTATTAATATAGTTTTTAATGTCTTTTCCTATATAAACTAGTCCATGTGGATAAAATAGTATTACAATTATTATTAAAACTCCGGTGAATACATAAGCAAGTCCATCTATGCTTCCTATAACAGGTAACTGCTTTAATACTAATTCTGGAACTCCAAACACAATTATTGAACCTACAATTGGACCAGTAATAGTTCTTAAACCACCAATAACTATTACTGCAAGTATTTGTAGAGATAAAAGTAAATTCCATGTAGCTGGATAAGAAAATCTTATAAAATGCACATACAAAACTCCCCCTAAAGATGCATATACTGTTGCAATTGCAAATGCTGTAAGCTTATATTTTAGTAAGTTTATTCCCATAGCTTGAGCAGCTGCTTCACTAGCCCTCATGGTCAAAAGTGCTCTCCCTGTTGATGAATGTATAAAATTATCTGTAAGTATCATAACTAAAATCAATATAACAACAATCAATATAAAGCTTGTATCTCTATTAAAGTGGAACCCAAATATTTCTGGATAGGCTGCTTTTTTCCCTGAAAAACCTCCTGTTATATTGTCAAACTCTATAAATATCTTTTTAAATATCTCTGATACTGCTAAGGTCGCTATTGCCAAATACATTCCTGAAATCCTTAATGATACAAGCCCTATAACAAGGCCTATTATTAGAGGTACAAGTATTGATATTACAAGGGATAATAAAAAAAGTAACTTTAAATCTTGAGTTAGATATGCAGATAAGTAAGCTCCAAGCCCCATAAATCCTGCTGTACCTAAAGATATAAGCCCTGAATACCCTAAAAGAACATTTAATCCTATTGCTACTATTGCGTAAAATAATATTGTTCCAAAAGTAGTTATAGTTGAACTTTTTATAAGACCCATATCTTGCAAAAATGGTAATGATGCTAATATAATCCCTAGCAAAATATATTTAGTATATCTATTTTCTAAAAGTTTCTTCATATCTTTGCTCCTCCTATACCTTCTTTATTATTTTCTTTCCTATTATTCCATTTGGTCTTATAACTATAAATAGCAAGATTAAAGTAAATAGTATAGGTTCTCCCCAAGTTGATGAAACATAATATATAAGCACATTTCTAAAAAGTCCAATTATATAAGCACCAAGAACAGGTCCATAAAAGGTTTGAAATCCCCCAAGTACACAGGCTATAAGTGCATTGGTTTGTACATTATCCATCATTGATACGTTTACAGTAATAGCTGGTGCAAGCATAAGTGCGGCAAGTGTTCCTAAGGCTGCTGCTATTGCCCAAGCTCCCATAGTTACTAAAGATGTTGGTACACCCATAAGTCTTGCTGTTTGTTCATTAGAAGCTGTAACTCTTACAGCAAGTCCCCATTTTGTATTTTGTAAGAAATAAAATAGTATTGACATTATTATTAATCCAACTGATATATTTAATAATGCATTGTAAGATATGGATGCTCCCAATATACTTACCGTTCCACTTTCTATAAACTTAGGAAAATTTAAAGGAGTTGACCCAAATATCATTGGTGCAATACCTAGAAAAAGCATTATTATTCCAAAGGTTATAATTTGTTTTCCTACTGGAGATGTTTTTTTAGCTTTTCTAATTATAATAATATCTACTAATACTCCAGATGCAAAAGCGGCAATCATTCCTACTATAGCTGCTGCCCATGCTGGTAGTCCCATATGAATAAGCGCAAATGTTGCAGCAAAGGCATTAAACATTCCTATGGAACCTTGTGCAAAGTTAGTAGTTCTACTTGTTCTATAGATTATTATTATTCCAAGGGCAGCTAGGGCATAAACACTTCCAGTTTCTAAACTACTAAAGAATATTTGAAAAAATGTATCCATACGTTAACACTCTCCCCATTTAATTACGTTTGCTGACCATACATAACCTATTCCAGCTGCTATCATAAGTACTACTGATCCATCTTTTACCTTTCCTTCTTTTATTGCAAGTTTTAATGAAAGTATCTGATCTACTTGTCCCATATGCCCATAATCAGATAAGTAAATTGATTGGTCTTCTTGTAATCCCAGTTCTTTTAACATAAAATCGTGCATAGATTTTTTAAAATGCAAAACTGCAAGATAATCTATATCTTCTCTTCTTAACTCAGATTTTTCTAAAGCTTTATCAATACATTCAAACCAATTAGGCATTGAAACTTCATTAAGTCCATCTTTCATGTGTTTAGCATCCATTAACCTAAGTGATTTATATCCTTCCAAAACATTTGAATCATTAAAAGGATTTGCAATTCCCCCTATTTCAACTCCTGCATCTCTTGCAAAAGTTCCATCAGCTTTTACATGTGAACCAAGTAAAATATTTTTGCCAACATTTTTCTTTAATATAATTGCTCCACCACCTGCTGATAGGTTGTACATCATTGACATATTTGAATCTGAATAATCAACAAAATCTCCATTTCTATATCCTCCAACTATCATGACAGTATTTATTGAATCATCTGCTAAGAGCATATCTTTAGCTATCTTTAGAGCTGATACTGTTGTGCAACATCTATTTTGAATATCTATTCCCCAGGCGTTTTTTGCACCAATCTTTCCTTGTATGTAAAGAGCCGATGTGGTAAGGGGATATTCCTTCCATTCCTCTCCCATACATAAGATTACATCTATTTCTTCTGGAGATATATTAGCATCTCTTAACGCATCAAAAGCAGCTCTTACTCCCATCTCTTGAGTTCCATCATCTTCTCCTGGTATAGTTTTTTCTACTATTCCGAGTTTTTTTATTACAGCTTCTTCACTCCAAATACCATTTGTTTCTTCTGAAATTTCTTTAGCTGTCATCTTAGTTTCTGGTATATAAAGCCCCAGTCCTACTATTCCTATACTGTTCATATTAATCCTCCATTCCAATGATATAGAATGTAAGCATTTACTTACAATTCAATTGTAAACATTTTCTTATACAACTGTCAATATTAGTTTTTTGAATTTTCTGATTATTCTTAAAAATGTATTTTTTAGAAAGAAAATTTGATAAACTATTAAATTTTCTTTAACTTTTTTAAAACAAATAGGAGCCTGAATATTAGTTCAAACTCCTACTAAAGATTTTCTTATATATTTAATTTTGATCCACTTATTTGCTTGGTATAAATTCAATTATTGCATTCACAACTGCTTTCAAATTATCAATCATTGGTGAATGTCCTGAATCATTTAATAAAACTAGTTTTGAATTCTCAATATATTTATTTATATCTTCAGCCATATATAATGGAACTACATAATCCCTATCCCCTTGCAGTATTAAAACCTCAGCCTTTACAAGGGAGCATTTATTACTACCTTCTTCAACTCCATTACTTTCATTTGTCATATTAAAATGTGCCAATGCATAATCCACGTCAACTAAATTTCTCTGAGTTAGCATGTCCTCTAAGTATTCATTATATTTTTCTTCTTTTGGTTTATTATGTGTATAGATAGCAGCATTCCATAGGGTTTTATAGAATTCTTTATTTCTATCCTTTAAAGCATCTAATACCGGCTTAACTTGCACTGGATCTTCTGCAATTTCTTCTTTAGTTTTTAATAATACATTCGTAGCCTGTCCACTAGAATCCTTTTTATATATTGGATACCCTTTAACTCCTACAGATTCTAATAATATAACTTTTTCTATTTTTTCTGGACAATTAGCTGCTAACTCTAAAGCAACACCACCACCTGTTGACCAACCAATAGCTGAACATGAACTAATTCCTACAAGCTTCAAAAACTCTTCAATATCTTTTGCAAAATCATTTAATGAATTAATGGGTGTGTTATAACTAGATTCTCCAAATCCACGCATATCAACTGCAGTTATTTTATACTTGTCTTTAAGTTTATCTACGAGAATGTCCCAATGTTTTGATGAGGACATGTTACCATGAATAAGCAATAAGTTTTTTTCTCCTGTTCCCTCTTCCCTATATGACAGTGTTTCTCCATTTGATAAAGTTACTTTTTTTAATTCAAGAAAGTTGACCATTTTTATCCCTCCTAAAATATGAAAGTAATCGCTTACATTAATATCGTATAACATTTTTACAAAACTTACAAGCTAATAAAATAAAAAAATGTAGTAGATCTATATAAAAAATCTACTACACCTCATAATAAAGTTACTCTAAGTTTTATTAAAATTTAGATGTCCTTTTCTTTTTCACTTGCCTTTTTTAATTGATATAGGAACTGCAAAACAGGATCATTTTTTATCTCGTCTTCTTCTTGTATTGCAGAAATCTTATCACTTAAAGATTTAAAATCAACATATTGAGATAACTCTTCTACGGCTATTTTTAATATATCTTCATAGGTTAATCCTTGATGCTCTCTCTTAATTTCAAACTTCGGGAAATTTAAATCTGGAAAAAGATCTCTTAATGTTAATTTGTCCATATCTTGCACCACCTTTCACAAATATCTATAGTTAATTATCGATATATTTGAGGTATTTTTAATGTATAAAGAGCTAATTAATAATTTAACTATTGGTTTTAATTTATGGAAATAAAGCTAATGCTTTCATTTGTTGATGTAATCTTCTCTAATAAGTAAATTATTATGTTTCAATACATCAAAATGTTGGTATTAACTTTAGCTATATTTATTTCCATTCTGAGAGTTTTTATAAATAAAAAATTAGCTAAAGAGACTGGTAGTCGTCTATTTGTTACGCATCTGCCCTTCTTAAGGCTTATCAAAGTCATTTTGCTTAAAGGTTATGCACCCTATTACTGTAGAGGCTTCTTCCCAAGCCTAATTAAATTTCTTTATTTATGTTTAATAAGAAGTTAAATACTTAAATAGAAAAGTAAAAAAATAGAAAGCTAGAAAGGTACTTAAATAGAAAAGTACACAATTTCGATTTTTTTGAATATTATTTTATTAAGAGGTGATGAATATGGTTAAAAAGGAAAATCTATCGGAAAAAGAAATAGTGGATATTACAAAAGAAGAAAATGAAGAAACTATTGAGTATATTGGCCTTAGAGAAGATGAAGAGATTGATGGTGAAGTTATTAAAGTTCTTATAAGTTCATCATATGAAAATAAAGTTTCTAATAATATTGATGATAAAAATTTAATAAATAAATCGGAAGAGAAAAAAGACTTAATAAAAAGAAAGGGAAAACGTAAAACTCCAGCAGTTGATGGAGAAGAGTATAATATTAAGAGAGGCTATCATCTAAGAAAATCCACAGTAAGAATGCTAAACAAACTAATAGGAATGAATCAAAATATAGATATTCACATGAATACTATAGTTGATAATGCTATAAGAGAGGCTTATTTTCGTGCTTTGCTGATGGAAAAGAATAAATCTATATAAAAGAATAGATAGACCAAATTTAATTAAAGTTTGGTCCGAAGTCACAAAAAAGGAGATTTTTTAGAATGGAAAAGGATAAGTATTTTAAAAACACAGAGCTTTCCACGTAACAAAATTATAACATCATTGATTTAATTCCTAATTTTAGGAAAGCACTCCCCAACAAGTAATTTTTGAGTTTTTCCTTAAGAGAAAATCTCAAAAATGAGCAAGTGTCAATACACTTGCCCTACCTTCCAGTTAGTGAAAATCTTTTTCCACTGCTTTTTGTAATAGTTTAAATTTATTTCTATAAAAGTCAATCAAGCCGTCCCGTTTCATCCATGCAAGCTCTCTGGATAATGCACTTCTATCTACATCTAAATACTCGGCCATCGCTTCTCTATCAAAAGGAATAGTAAAAGTTTCTGTTCCAGTTTCACTCTTAACTCTTGTTAAATAAGTTAATACCTTATCCCGAATAGTAGGCATAATCAGACAATCATTTCGGTCATGCAGTTCTAATGCTCGTTCTGCAATACTATCAAAAAGATTGCCGAGTAATTGTTCGTGTGCCATACATAACTTCGTACAACATCTCAATATGCTTTTGATAGGAATAAACAGAACCTCAAGTGGTTCTATTGCCTGTACTGACATGGGGCATCTTCTTCCACGGCTAGCCGCTGTTAAAACTGCTGTATATCCACCCGGATAATGGAGGGATACAATAATTTGTTTTCCCGTAATACTCAATTTCGTACTTTGAGCGCTACCCTGCAATATGATGCCGACATTATCAACTAAATCGCCCTCATGGACAACCAGCTCATCTTTTGCATATTCTTTCCGTGTAGCTGACAGACATTTAAGCATTTGAGGAATATCATTTGGGGAAATACCTGAAAATAAACGTGATTGACATAGAGAATCTAGGTTGTTCATGAGATGCTCCTCGTTGCATGTGCAACATACTTTTTCTTTTTACTATACTATATTAATCATAAACACACAATAAGTTAGTCACCTTTTCTAACGTCAGAATGGAGGAAAAACAATGCAAGGGAAAGAACATTCAATAAAAGCTAGAAATCGACTTTTAGCCTCAAAGGTTATTAAAAATCTACAAAGTAGAAAGTTTGCGGCTTATTACTGTGATAACGCCATAGAAGCTGTAGAAAAAGCACTATCATTTATTCCGGAACGTTCTTCTGTATCATGGGGTGGGTCAGTTACGCTTGAGGAAATCGGGCTTCTTAATCGAGTACGTCAAGGCAGCTATATAGTCACTGATCGTGATAAAGCGAAAACAATGGAGGAACGTTATGACCTCATGCGCCAATCTCTTTTGTGCGACACCTATTTAACGAGCTTTAATGCCGTTAGTGAAGATGGCATATTAGTCAATATAGACAGTGTGGGCAATCGAACAGCGGCGATTACCTTTGGACCGAAAAGTGTTATTGCTATCGTTGGGATGAATAAGGTTTGCAAGACCGCTGAAGATGCAGTTATAAGAGCCAGAACATATGCGGCCCCCATTAATGTATACCGTTGTTCGTGTTCGTCCAGCCCATTTTTACATTCGCCGCAAAAAACGCCCTGCCTAATCAATGGTGCTTGTGGAGATTGTAAAACAGATGATTGTATCTGTTCTTACATTGTCCAAACAAGAATGTGTAAAACAGCGGGGAGAATAAAGGTTATCCTTGTTGGTGAATCTTTGGGATTTTGAATAAGTATTATAGTTTAATAACTGCTTTATGATGTGAGAATATAATTTATCCAAGGCAGCTATTTCATATTTTGGGGAACCGTTGTTTTATTGCAACGGTTTAGCTTATCTGCCGTTCCCCTCCTATATCCTTGTAAAAGATATTTTTATCAAGCATGAGATAATACTGGAAACATAAGCCTATTTGATGAAAATAAATTTTCTTTTCCCTTAAGTATAAATAAGGTTGTATCTTCCTCATGAAGTTTATTTATCTTAAAATCTTTAGTTACCTTTGGGGTAAATCCTAAAATAGCTGTTTTAGTGTTTTCTTCAGCTATAATAGATAAAATCTCATCTAGGGAACCGTTGCCTTTACAGAAAATATCGTAACATATTAAAATTTCATCATTATATTCAGCTACTACGATAGCTTCATGCTCTTTTATATAATAAATGTTTTCTTTCATAAATTGAGAGCAGTAGAACATAAGTAGTCCCTCATTTCCCTCCATAGGTAATGAGGAAAAAGGGGTTGAATTTTTATATAGATCTAATAAAAGCTGTTTGTCACCATCTTTATCCATATTGAGTTTTCTAACTAGTCCATTTTTTTTATTAATACTTTTGGAATATTGATATTCTTTAGCTTTTTGAAAACCAAACTTAGGATAATAATCTAATACTCCATCATTAGCAAATAAGTATATAGCATGGCATTTATCTCTCCACTCTTCTAATACCTTTTTAATTAAAAAGCTGCTTAAACCTTTATTTCTAAATTCTTTATCAGTCATAACAGTTCCTAATTGTATATATATTCTTTTTTCCTCATTCCATCTTGTTTTAATTATATTCACTGAAACATTGGCTACTACTTTATCATATTTTAAAAGACAATAAGGTATATAATCCTCTCCCCAGTAACCATTTTGGTGCCAAGCCTCAAAACTTAGCTCAAAGTTGTTTTGTGCTAGTATATTAAAGCTATTTCTTATTTTATCATTTTCTCTTACATTATTAATAAATTTATATATATCTCCATTAATCTTATAATTCATTCTTTTTAGGCTCACTCCCTTATTTATACTTAAGGATAATTATACCATATGCTTTGTTGTTCCCAAATTTCTAAACTTACTAACTTGTCCATATAATTATTGAGTTATTTCGTTTACATTGGTATTATTTACTTGTATACTATTTTTACTAAAAATGGAGGGTTTAAAATGTTAAAAATTCTTTTGTGTTGTGGTGGTGGCTTCTCTTCAAGCGCTTTGGTAAGCAGGCTTAAAAAAGAGATAATAGAAAATAATATGGATAATGAATATAGTATTGAATATTCCCCATTTTTATTGGCTAAGGATAAGACTTCTGAGTTTGATGTTATTGTATGCTGTCCTCATTTAATAATGAGCGTTAACAATCTTATAAAGGACTATAATCCAGATATTCCTATATATATTATGCCGCCTAGAATGTATGGACTTATTAAAGCTAAAGAAGTGGTACAAGATGCTAAGGATGTTGTAGATATTTACAACAAAACTAAAATTAATCCTGTACATTTTCCTGGAGAAGATAAACCTTTAAAAATCACAAGATCTATTTCCTATAGAAATGCTAATCCTAGTTATACTGGATAGTATTTTTAAAATCTATAAAGATAAGCCTCATAGATTATTAAAAATTTATAATAATCTATGAGGCTTATCTACTTTCAAGCTAATATAAGACACCAAATAGGTATTGATATCAAGGTCATAATTGTTGAAAATACTACTAATTTTGTAGCAAATATATAATCACCATCATATTTAGCTGCCATAATTGCTGTAGTACTTCCAGCTGGCATTCCAGATAAAAGTACGGATACTCCTGTAATTATAGGATCAACTCCTGCTAGTCTACATCCTAGATAAGCAAGTCCTGGTATTATTATAATACGTATAACTGTAAAATATAAAATATCCTTATTTATCATTGTTTTTAAATCTTTAACTTCAGCTATCATGGAACCTATTAAAAGCATTGTTAAAGGTGTGGTGCATCTTCCTATGGAAACTATTGTATTATAAACAAAGGCTGGTGGTTTTAAGCCAGTAATCATAAAGGCTATCCCTATATACACTGCTATCATACAAGGATGAAAAACTACCTTTTTAAATGCAACTTTTTTATCAGTTTCATCAGTAAACTGTGCTAATCCTGCAGACCACATTACAATTCTTGTAGGAATACAAAAGATTGATGAATACATTAAACCAGTTGCTCCAAAGGTGCTTTCTGCAATGGGATTTCCTAAAAATGCAGAATTGGATACTAATGTTCCATATTTTAAGACCTTTCTCTGTCTTATTTCAAATCTATCAAATGCGAATCTACAGATTAAATAGCATAAAACTTGAGCAATTATGCCAACCGCCATGATAGTTCCAAAAATCTTAAGTATCCCCATATTAAAATCAATATTAAAAGAAGTAATAATACTACATGGTAAAATCAAGTTTAAAACAAGTTCTGTTAAAACCCCTTTTGAATTTTCCGTTAGAACTCCTTTTTTCCGTAATATTATTCCTATAATAACCATTAGAAACATAGTTCCTTGAGTTGTCCACATAACGCTGAAATCCATTTAGCTACTCCCTTTCTAAGTCTAATCTGCTTCAATTAATGGTTATTATATCATATTTTTTAGTTAAAATTTAGATTTTTCATAATTATATGGGATACTAGTTCCCACAACTACGTCTTCTATTTTATCAATTATAAGCCAATCGTCCATATTACCTTGATGATCAAAATCTAGTGGTTCTATTTCTTTTACATCGCTAAATTCAACTAAGCACATACATTTTTTGTGCCAGCGATCTTTCTGCTTTTTAGATAAATTGAGTTTAGGTTGATTTTTATCTAAAGTCTCATTTATTTCCTCTTCTGAAAGTTTAACATAATTTTGAACAGATTTAACCATAGCTTCAGCAGTTATTTTCCCTGTCCCTTTTTTCATAAGATAGATCTTCTCTCCCTCAAAAACTCTACTATGAGGTATTTTTCTGCCTGCAGCTGCTCTTATTATCATGGTTTTTGAACCCTCTAAAATTTTTTCAAGTACTTTTTCCTTATCATCACAATATACTAAATGTACCATACTAAACCACCTTCTTTTCTACTGGAATCCAAACTTCATACTTTGCATTATTAGGATCTGGAGAAATATATACCTCTATATCTGGTGCATCTGCATATTCATATCCTGAGGTTGGCAGCCATTCAGTTACAATCCTTTTCTCTAATTCCTGAATAGACTTGTTAGTTCCTTCTCCAGAAAAAATAGCCCAAGTTGATGCAGGAACAACATATTCCTCAAATGAACTATCAATTTCCTTTTCACTTGTAACTGCTATAAAGTATTTCCAATCCTCCTTTTCATTGCAACAACTTACTCCTAATAGTCCCATTGGAGATCCTTCCATCATAGCTGCAAGTTTTGGTATGGTTCCATCTATTGATAGTTTTCCCCACATCTTAGGTACAGTTTCAAAATTCTTTTCAATTTCTTTTTCTAAAGGTTCTGAAACTCCTATTATTCTAAAAGCTTCTCTTTTCTCAATCCTATAATCCATACTTGTATCTCCTTTTATTGTTATCATGAAGCTAACAGGTGGAAAAGCTTTTAATAAAACCCCTTCAGCTTTAGCTTGAGATGGGGCTATTCCATGAACGTTTTTAAATGCCCTGTTAAAGGCTGTAGGAGAATCATATCCATATTTAACTGCCACATCTATAACCTTTTCATCACCATTTTGCAAATCTACAGCAGCTAAAGACATTCTTCTACGTCTTATATATTCTGATAGTGGTATGTTGGCCATATAAGCAAACATCCTTTGAAAATGATATGTAGAGCAACATGCTATTTTTGAAACTTCCTCATAATCAATCCTATCTCTCATATGCTCTTCCATATAATTAATGGAACTATTTAATCGTTCAATCCATTCCATACTGTTACCTCCTAACAATAAAATACAATATATTCCTTTTAAATACCTCTCTTTTTGTGCACAATAAAGAGAGGTTTATTTAATTATACATTATATTCCATAAAACTTCCATGTAACAATATCTATATGCTAAAATTCTATCTTTCTAGGCTCTCTTCCTGAAAAATCTGAAATCAGAGCACTTCCATGCTCAAGATAAAACACCTTAAAAATAGGATTATCTGCTGATTTATACCCCTTCTTTACAGGCTCATGTACATTTATAACTTTTTCTTTTATATTTATATCTTCACAAAACTTAATTTCTCCACTTATTCTTAAAACCACCATATCTCTTGTTGTAACTGAATACTCAATATATGGGTGATTTTTTAATTGTCTATAAACATCTTTTAAGCTATTTGTACAAAAATACAACTTACCCTCATCTTCAAGCATAAAACCAAAAGGTCTAACCCTAGGTTTTCCATCATCTACAGTTCCAAGATATCCATTTACATTTTCCTTTAAAATTCTTAATACTTCTTCCATTTTCCTACCTCGTTGATTTAAATATTTTTTATAAGTATAATGTTAAGGTGCTTTAAAAAATATTACAAGTACGCACATTGATATTACATAGTCATGTCAAACTGACTATTGAGAAAGGAAGTTATTTATATGGATGATTATTCACACGTTTGCCCTGTTACTGTAACCCAAAATGTCCTTATGGGTAAATGGAAACTTTCAATTTTATGGGTTCTTCATAATAAGATTAGAAGATTTGGTGAACTACAAAAACTTTTGCCTCAAATTTCACGTGGCGTTCTTACTCAACAATTAAGAGAGCTTGAGCATGATGGTCTTATAAATAGAAAAGTTTATGGTGAAGTACCTCCAAGAGTTGAGTATTCTTTAACTGAAATAGGAATAAGTTTCATTCCAGTAATGTCTCAAATCATGGAATGGGGTGTTGGTTATATAAATAAAACTTCTAGCTGTAATGTAGATGTCTGCATTAAAAATGATTTTCCTTGCAATAAATGCCATGAGATGCTAAAGCCTGATTAAATCTTTTTTCCAACAGCAGCAAGATATATTACAAACTCTTCGTCTCCATCTAGCTCTAAAAGTTCATCCATCATTTTTTGATCATATATGCCTATAGCACATGCACCTGAATTAATAGATTCACTAGCTAAATAAAGATTTTGGCATACATGTCCAATATCTATTAGAATTTTTTTATGTGCTGTAATGTCAAACTTCCATTCAGAACGATATGGGATAGTACTCCATGCAAAGAGAACAGCAGCTTTTTTAGCGAAATTAGGTACAAAGGGCTGCTCTAATGTCATTTCATCAACCTTCTCTTCTATATTATTTAACTCAAACATAAATAAAAGTTTATGCTGATCAGAAAGATATCTATATACTCCATTTTGTATTCCTTCAACTCTCATTATAAATAAATATGTTTCAAATGAATGTGTTGCCCCACTTGCAGGTACTGTTCTTAAAGTAATTCCTGATTTATTAGTGTCAGTAATTCCTTGAGTTGCCCATAATAGATATGATAATTCCTCAAGAGTTATTGATTCATCACTATAAAATCTTGTGCTTCTTCTTTCTTTTATACATTTATAGATATTTTCGTTTTTAATAGTATTTTCACTTACCTTTGGGAGATTAATTATGTTAGAAAATGAATTATAGGATTTCACAATAGGTGGCTGAGGTATTCCTTTCATTTTATCAGTTTTTATCTTCTTAAATTCACTAAAATTAGATTTCAAAAAATTTCTTTGATTTTCATATCTTCCCATGAAAATTCCTCCATTATTATCTTTACTTTATATAATAGCTCATTTAGCAAAAATTTCAGTAACATACGTTACTATAATCAACTCATTCTTAAGATTTCTAATATTTTTACGTATCTTAGTAGCAAAAAAGTGCAACTTAGTTTTATGTGTATTTACTAATGAGTTATTAAATTATATAGTAAATTTATAGGAGGTGCGAAATGAAAATACTTATTGAAGAGTCTCCTGATAATGAAGATGCGGAGTTAATAATTAAGTGCAAATCAGTATCTGATGAGGTTAAAAGAATAATAGAATTAATAAAACTTTCAGATGAAAAAATCATAGGTTTTTTAAATGGAGAATCCTATGTTGTTGATCCTATTAAAATTCTTTATTTTGAAAGTGTAGATAAAAAAACCTTTATGTATACAGAAAATAAGGTTTATGAAATCTCCTTAAGGTTATATGAACTTGAGAAAAAAATGAGTAAATATGATTTTTTTAGATCTAGCAAATCAACCATAATAAATATTTCTAGAATAAAAAAACTATCTCATAAATTTAATGGTAAACTTGAAGCAACTTTAGATAATGATGAGAAGTTATTAATTTCAAGGCAATATGTATCAGTTATTAAAGAAATATTAGGCTTCTAAAGGAGGGTTTTATATGGAAAAAGGATTTAAAATGATAGTACAATTTAAATTTGCATGGGGTTTAATATTTACTGCAACTACTTTACTTTATTCTATTGTAAGCTTAATTTTAGGAGAAAGAACTATTGAAATAAGTTTAATATGGAAGTTTGTGGCTATGACCTTATTATTAACCTTGATACATTTTTTAGTTTATGGAGAATATATATTAAAATCACAATCCCCACTAAATAAAGTAATAGTTCATTTTACTCTTTGCTATATGGTATTATTTGTTTTTTCTTATCTTTTTGATTGGATTCAAGATATGAACGTGCAATCAATTGGAATATTTACAATCAGTTATTCATTATTGTATTTAAGCATCTCATCTTCTTTATTTTTTTATTACAAAATTACAGGTGAAAGACTTAACAACAGACTTAAGGAATATAAAAAACGTAAAGGGAGGATAGATTAATGAAAATAATAGATATTAAAAATCTAACTAAAAGCTACGGTAAAAATAGAGGGATAGAAGATGTTAACCTAACTGTTAATGAAAAAGAAATATTTGGTTTTATAGGTCCAAATGGAGCTGGTAAATCTACAACTATTAAAGTCCTTCTAAATTTTATTTTCCCAACACATGGAGAAGCTAAGATTTTTGATCTTGATTGTGTAAAAGATTCTGTGAAAATAAAAGAGAACATAGGCTATGTGCCTAGTGAGGTTAGATATTATGGAAATATGAAGGTAAGAGACATCATTTCTTATGGTGAATCTTTTCATAATAATATTGATAAAGAATACGTACAACAAATGTGCAAGGATTTTAGTGTAGAACTTGATAAAAATATATCTGAACTATCTTTAGGAAATAAAAAGAAAGTTGCAATTATACAAGCTATTTTAAATAAACCAAAACTTTTAATTCTTGACGAACCAACTAATGGACTTGATCCATTAATTCAACAAAAACTATTTGAAACTCTCACTAAATTAAAAAATGAAGGCTCAACAATATTTTTCTCTAGCCATAATTTAAGCGAAGTTGAAGAGTTTTGTGATAAAGTTGCTATTATAAAAGAAGGAAAGATTATAGATATTAAGGATATTAGCGAATATTCTAGAAAAAAGATAAAGAAAATAACCATTAAAACTAGCGAGGTCATTGAAGAAGAGTTACTTTCTTTAGGGATAGAAAACTTAGAAAAAAATAATGAAGTTTTAAACTTTTATTATTCAGGTGCTATAAACCCTCTTTTAAGCCTTTTAATTAAATATAAAATTGAAGATTTAACTATTGAAGAAAAGAATTTATCTGAAACCTTTATGAGTTATTATTATAAGGAGGACAAATAAATGAATGTTTTTAAAATTGAAGTAAAAAGAGGATTTAAATCGTTACTTATATGGAGCATAGTTTGTATTCTACTAATTGTTCTATTTATGTCCATGTTCCCTTCTATGAAAGACAGCGGTATGCAAGAGTTAGTAAATACAAAAATGGATGCTCTTCCTGAAGCTATTTTAGATGCCTTTAATCTAAAAGATGCTCCTGATTTCTCTAAGTTAAATGAATATTTTGCTTACGTTTTTCAATATATTGTAATGGCAGGTGCTATATATGGGGGTATCTTAGGAGCTAAATCACTGATTGAGGAAGAAAGTGAAGGTACTATAGAATTTTTATATGCAAAACCTATTAGTAGAACCAAGATAGTAACCTCAAAAATTCTATCATCTATAGTTTTATTTTATATATTCATTATTCTTATGGCAATTGGGTCAATAATAGTCGCTTTAGTAGTTAAACCTGCTGATTTAGAGTTTATTAATGTGGTAATGGATATGAAAAAGCTATATTTAGGACTGTTTTTAGTAGGAATGGTATTTATGTCCATAGGATTTAGTATTTCAGTCTTAATACCTCATTTAAGGCTAGCTACACCAATATCTATTGGTACATTTTTTATAACTTATCTTTTGGGAATTTTCTCTCAAATGATTGATTCCTTAGAGTTCTTAAAATATTTTTCACCTTCTAATTACGCTGTACCATCTGAAATTCTAAAAAATGGCTTTGATACTACTAATATACTACTAGCATTAATAATAAGCATTATATGTATTACCCTTACCTATATAATTTATAGGAAAAAAGACTTAAAAATTTAAAATATAAGCTCATAATAGAAAAACTAAAATTCTATTATGAGCTTTATCTTATTTATCCTTATACTCAACTGCACCATCTGGATATTTTGCAAATCTTCCCTGCTCTCTTGGATGTACAAAGTCATCTCTTCCCCATGGCCAGCCTCCAAAACCAGTAGTTCTATAATCTGAAAAAGCTTTAACTATATCTTCTTGAGAATTCATAACAAATGGTCCATAACTTACTACAGGTTCTCCTATAGGTTCACCCTCTAGAAGAAGTATATAGCTTTCTTCGTTTCCATTTTTTATTTCTATTACCTCATCTCCAGCAAGCTCTACTCCGCTTTTTACTTTTATAGTTGTTCCATCAATTGTTATATTGTCTCCAGAATAGAAATAAACTGCTCTATTTAATGTAGATGAAACTTCTTCTAAAACAAAGATAGCTTCTGGTTCCATTTTAATAACTGCTATTCTAACATTGTTTTTTTCTTCACCAGCCCAAGAATTAGGAGATGGATCTAAGCTTTTAGTATCTTTATAAGAACCTGCTACAAGCTTAACAGTGCTTATTTTTCCATTAATATCTTTACTCTCTATAACAGGAACATCTTCCCTCCATAACATCTTATAATGAGGATCAACAAACTTATCTTTTTTAGGTAAGTTTAGCCATATTTGAAATAACTCCAATGGATTATCCTTATCTCTATTAACTAAAGGGAACATCTCGGTATGGTTGCAGCCTTTACCAGCTGTTAACCACTGTACATCACCTTCTCCATATCGTCCTGTAGCTCCAGCAGAATCAGCATGATCTACTATTCCTTCCTTTACTATAGTTACTGTCTCAAAACCTCTATGTGGATGTTGTGGAAATCCTGGAATCACATCACCATGATACATACTCCATCCATCTTTCCCTTGAAAATCACTTCCAATATCTCTTCCAGCTAAAGAAGCATCTGGTCCCATGTCATCATTTCCCTTTGGAAAAGCATCATTATGATATGCACAAAATAGAAATGGATCTTTAGTTTGCCATTGTGTCCCTAATTTATTTATTTTAATAATTTTATTTTTCATAATTACCTCCTTAATATTAACTTATTTTATAATTAAAGTTTGTGAGAATTCAAAAGACTTTATATAATATATTTTTTAATGTAACTTACTTTTAGTAACAATATAATTAAACCATATTTCTTATATTTAGTCAATAATTATTCTTAATTATAAAGTTTGAAACTAATAATAATAAAAGTACCCTGTAATTTAGCACACTTTTCAGTGTCTATTTTACAGGGTATAGTTTATTTTTTTCTAAACTTCATTATTTAGTATTCTATTTTTTAAATCATAAACTTTTTCTTTAATAGTCTCTGCTGTTTTTATAAATTCTTCATCTGCTTTTCCTGTTGGGTCATCTAATCCCCAATCTTCTGTATGTCTAGCTGGTAAGAAAGGGCAAACTACATTACATCCCATTTTTACTACTATATCAACTTCTGGAATATCACTTAAAAGCTTTGATTTATGTGATTCATTCATATCCACACCATGTAAGCTTTTTATAATTCTAACTGCATCTTGATTAATTTGATCTTTAAGTTCAGTACCAGCTGAATATGCCTCAAAAACATCAGAAGCGTACAGTTTACTAATAGCTTCTGCCATTTGTGATCTACAAGAATTGTGAACACATATAAATGCAACCTTTGGTTTTGTCATAATAATTACCTCTTTCGTTATTTATTTTCAAATGATTTTCTAGTACTATTAGCAATTTTAACTAATGTTAACATTATAGGAACCTCTGTTAATACACCAACTACTGTAGCTAAAGCTGCTCCAGATTTTAATCCAAATAAAGATATTGCAACGGCAACAGCTAGTTCAAAGAAGTTGCTTGCTCCTATCATTCCAGCTGGAGCTGCTATACTGTGAGGTAATTTCCAAAGCTTTGCCCAACCATAAGCTATTCCAAATATTAAAAAAGTTTGAATTGTTAATGGAATTGCAATTAATAGAATGTGCAATGGATTATTTAAAATGATATCCCCTTGGAAGGAAAATATTATAACTAGTGTTAACAACAAACCTATAATTGTAATATTATTAAACTTTTTTATAAATATATTATTAAAGTAATCAAGACCATTTTTCTTTATAACAGATGTTCTTGTTATATATCCTGTTGCTAAAGGAATAACCACAAATAGTACAGTTGATAATAGTAAAGTACCATATGGTACGGCTACATCACTTACACCTAATAAAAATGCCACTATCGGTGCAAAAGCTACCAAGATTATTAAGTCATTAACTGCAACTTGAACTAAGGTATATCCAGAATCTCCTTTAGTAAGATAACTCCAGACAAACACCATTGCAGTACAAGGAGCTGCCCCTAATAAAACTGCCCCTGCTAGATATTCTGTTGCTAAATCAGCTGGTATGAATGCTTTAAAAACAACTTTTAAGAAAAATGCTGCTATCAAATACATAGTAAATGGTTTTATAAGCCAGTTAGTTACACAAGTTACTATTAGTCCTTTGGGTTTCTTAGTGGCATTTACAATGCTTGAAAAGTCAATTTTTAACATCATTGGATATATCATAATCCATATGAGTATAGCAGTTGGAATTGATACATTATAATACTCAAATTTGTTAAGGGTATTTGGAATCACAGGTAAAAACTGTCCTATTAATATTCCTACAACTATACATAATGTAACCCAGATAGTTAAGTATCTTTCAAAGACACCTAACCCTTTACTTTCGTTTTCCTTTGGCATAATATTAATCCTCCTAAAACTATTGCTACGATTATTACTTTACATATTACTTCAATAAGCTTAAAAGCATATCCCCTTTTATTTCTTGTGGTTTCCACTCAACTACAGCAAAATTGCCCTTAGCTATTTCATTAACTTTATTAATCCAAGGAATCTCATTATTAGCTTTTGCTTTTAAAATCTCATTAGTAGTATTTGTTGCATATAAGCTTGAGTTTATGATCCACCACTTGCTATTTATTCCTGCACGCTTTAAATCATCTTCTAGTCTTTTTGCTTCATAAACAGGAGTGGTTTCAGCTAAAGTTACTATAACTACTTCTGTTTCATCTTCATTTCTTAATCTAGGTAAAAGCTTTTTCACTGATTCAGGAATATCTCCCTGTGATCTTTCTATTTCTCTATGATAGCTCTGTGTAGAGTCTAATAATAAAAGCGTGTGTCCAGTTGGTGCTGTATCTATAACGACTACCTCATTTTCTGACTTCTCAACTATCTCTGCAAAAGCTCTAAATACCGCTATCTCTTGAGTACATGGAGATCTTAAGTCTTCTTCTACATATTCTAAGTCTTCTTCACTCATAGTTTCTCTACCCTTACTTAAAACTTCTTGTGTATATTTTTCTAATTCCATTTTTTCATCAATATTACTTAAAGTAATTCCATAACTTTCATCTAAAACAAATTTAAGATGATGAGCTGGATCTGTAGTAGTTAAGTGTACTTTTTTACCTTTATTAGCTAATCCTAGAGCTATAGTTGCAGCCATTGTTGTTTTTCCTACTCCACCTTTTCCCATTGTAAAGATAACTTTTTTATTAGAATTATATAAATCTTCTATTACTTCACTTAACTTAGGTATTTCATTTACACCTAATTTTTCATGATTGTATTTTATATTATCTTCTTTTAAAAAGGCTCTTAAGTTCTCAACACCTGTTATATTGTATGGTCTTAAAGGAATCTCAAAAGTTTCTAAATTCTTTAAGTGTTCTGGTATATTAGCTAAAGCTATTTTTTGTTTATTAAATATATTATTTGATAATTCATCATCAGGATTTTTAAGAACTCCGTTTATAACAAGGACTTGATTATTTACACCAATATCCTGAAGTTCTTTTGATGCTCTTTCTGCTTCTTTAAGTGGTGAAACCTCTGGTCTAGATACTAGAATAAGAGTAGTTAAATCTTCATCTGCGAGAGTTTTAACTGCATTTTTATAAATCTCTTTTCTATCTTCAAGACCTGCTAGTTGACCTAAACAGGATGCACCATGTTTGCTTTCGCTTATAAAGTTACTCCAAGCAGATGGAAGCTGCAACATTCTAAGGGTATGACCTGTAGGTGCTGTATCAAAAATTACATGATCAAAGTCGTTTTTCACCTTATCATCTGTTATAAAGTTTGAGAATTCATTAAAAGCTGCTATTTCAACTGTACAGGAACCTGATAATTGCTCTTCCATGTTCTTAATAACTACATCAGGAAGCTTTCCTCTATATGGTCCTACAACACTTTCTTTATATTCTTTTGCAGCTTCTTCTGGATCAAAGTTTGCAACAACTAGGTTTGGAACTTCATCTATTTCTACCCCTTTATTATCTAAAGTGGTATTGAAAACATCTTGTAAGTTTGACGCTGGGTCAGTACTTACAAGCATGATTTTTTTCCCTTGATCAGCTAGTGTCATGGCAGTAGCACAGGCTGTCGAAGTTTTTCCAACTCCACCTTTACCTGTAAAAAATAAATATTTAGTTAGTTTAATATCATCTAAATTGAATTTATTCAAAATAAAAATCCCCTTTCTATTTTAGCAGCAGCCATCCTTGCAACCACAACTCTTTGGTTTAAGCTTCATCTCTGCTTTTTTAATAGAAACCTTAAGATAATCTTCTGTAACTTCTAAATATTTACAAAACTCTTCGTTTGAAAGATAACCTTTTGTTTTAACAACTTCACCATCTACTAAAGTTACTGGAAGAGTATCCACTCCATCACTATTTAAGATATCATTAATAACCTTATTATCTACAAAAGCTTGTGGGTTACTAGATAAATTATGTCTTTCAACAACCACACCATTGCTTTTTAAGTTATTTAATACAGTTGAAACTCTTAATAATTCTGGATCAACTCCTGGTCCACATACTCCAGTTGAACAACACATAGCAGGATCAAAAATAATCATTTTTTTCATAATTAACAACTCCTTAAATTTATTCTTTACATTTTTTATTTTCTTCTACAGATTTACATATACAGTCTTCAGTTTCTGTGACTATATTCATTAAATATAAAACAAGCTTATTTGCACTTGTATTATCTAAAGTGTAGTAATTCCATAAACCTTCTTTTCTAGACTTAACAAGCTTACAATCTATTAATACTTTCATATGATGAGATAAGGTTGGCTGAGTAAATTCAAAATTCTCCAATATATCACAGGCATATTTTTCTCCGCAGGAAAGAATGTCTATAATTTTTAGTCTGTTTGGATCTGATAATGCTTTAAAAATTTTTGCATTAACTTCATAATCTAAATTCATTAAATCACTCCCTATATAGATGGTTGTCTATATATTAAATATAGATGTTCATCTATGTAATGTCAATAGCATTAAATATTTTAGCATTTATATTTGAATTACATTCACTTTTATCTATATATTGATATTATATTCTTATTTGATTATCTTGATACTATTGGATTTAGTATTCTCAAATTCAAGATTTAATTATAAAAACTAGGAATGTAGATTTAATTAATTATAAAATTAGAGAGCATATATTTTTTGTTTATATATGCTCTCTAATCAAAATAATTTAATATAGAAACCTTAATCATATCATACCAGTAATAGTACTTCTTCTTTCAAGTAATACAACATCGTGCCATGTTCCGTTAGGCATCTTAGCTATTCTTTCTCTTATACCTATTTCTCTAAATCCGCATTTTTTATGCATTTCTATACTTCCATAATTCTCTTTTATAATTGAACAATATACTGTCCAAATTCCACTTTCTTCGCTTTCTTCGATTAATTTTTTCAGAAGACTTGTTCCTATACCATGTCCTCTATATTTTTCTCCTATATATATGCTTACCTCAACTACGCCTTCATAACAACATCTACTAGAAGTTGGCGCTATAGACACCCAGCCTAATACCCCATCCCCAGAACGTGCTACTAATCTACCTATTTTAAGATGACCTTTATCCCACGCTTCCCAAGTAGGCGCTTCATTTTGAAATGTTGCTATCCCTGTATTAATTCCTTCTAAGTAAATGTCTTTTACTTGCTCCCAATCTTCTGACCTCATCTTTTCAACTTTGTAGTCCATATCTCTTCTCCTTTTAACTAAACCTAAAATATTTAAATTTTATCTATAGCTTTTATAAGTATGTCTAAACTTTCTAACACTTGTTGTTTTTTCTCATCTGGAATTTCGTCATATATCTTTTTGAAATATTGGTTCATATCTTTTTCTATTCCCTCAAAAATTTTATGGCCTTTATCTGTAAGTGATATTGTTACATATCTTCTATCTTCTGGATCAATATCTCTTTTAACTAACTCCTTTGAAACAAGGCTATTTACAGTCCTACTCATTGTACTGTTTTCTAAATTTAATAATTCAGCTAATTGATTTAAGGAGATATTTTTTACTCGTCCTATTTCTACTAATGCGTGACACTGTGACATTGTAATATCGCAACATGAATAGCCACATTCCTCTAAAACTCCAAGTTTTCTTTCCATTATTCTTATGGATTCTCTTAATTGTTTTTCATTAATCATAATCAATTACCTCCTGCAATTATTGTACTATATAATAGTTGCATCATACAACTATTTTTTTTAAAAATTAGTCAATTAGAGTTATTCTTTTCATTATTTAAAGACTGCTATAAGTACGATATTTAAATACTTATAGCAGTCTTTATTCATAATTTATTAAATTTGATTACTTATGTGTGATTATGTTTTAATTAATTACGATAGTTTACATCATACTCATCTAGACCTGCAATTCTTCACTTACCCTTGTCCAATCATTATCTTCCATTTCCCTTATGTAAAATCCCATTTACCCAAGCCTCTTACAATAATCTCCAACTAACTTTATGATTTTTAATACCAAAATTTCAAATCCATAAACTACAAATATAAAAAATAACTCTAAAGGAGTAAAAATTATAAATGCAAACACATTATCAACTTTATCAAATGTATAATAATATTTAATGTTAAGTTCCATGATTATGTAATTTACTACACCTAAGATCAGAGCAGAGGAAATGAAATATGGTAATACCTTTTCTTTATGTTTGTATGTTAATAGAATAATCATAGAAGCTAGAGTTATGGTAATTATGTAGCTATTATAATAAATATATATTTTAGTTATAATCTCAACATTATTAAACCTTCCTATAGTCCCCCATAAATTAAGTGATAAAGCTAAAACAAATCCAATAACCGTAAATATGAGAATTTTCTTCATAAGTCCCCCATTTGTATATAATTCAATATAGTAAATTATAACAAATAGATGATATATTCACAATTTTAGAATTTCTAAAAGTATTTTACAAATTCAGTAGCAGGTTTTCTATAACCTCTAATTTTATCACTACTCTTGTCCATTTTACCAATTGTTATCATCAATACAGGTACTTCATTTTCAGGAATATCTAGTAACTTACTTATTTTCTCTTTTTCAAAATATATCATTGGACATGTATCCCATTCTTTATTTTTTGCTAAAAGCATAAAAAGCATAGATGATAATGATGCATTCCTAATTGCTTCATCATGTTTAAATTCTTCTCCCCACCCCGTATAAAGGTTATGAATACTATCAATCATAATTTGGTACTCAGTTTTATCAATCATTCCAAGTAACATTGACCCCTCATAAATTTTGTCTGCTGACAAATATGCATTTTTATCTCCAGTAACTATTATTACTGCCGATGCAGTTTTAATTTTGTACTGTTTAAAGGATGCCTCATAAACTTTGTTTTTTAACTCCTCATCTTCTACTATGTAATATTTTGCATGCTGTAAATTAAATGCTGATGGAGCTAAAGAAAGTTCCCTAAATATTTCATTAAAATCTTCTCTTGGGATTTTTATACCCTTAATAAATTTATTTGCAGATCTTCTTTCTCTTACAATTTCTAAAAATTCATTCATATAAATACTCTCCTTGCAGTAAATATTCTATTCTCTCTGCTATTTTATATAGTCATTATTCGTTAATGATTATTATACTATATCTACTCTAGAAAAGTAAGTGAATTCTCTTATTTATATGTTCTTAATAGCTTCAATATATTTAGCAGTTAATGATGCCTCACATTTAAGAAGCTCTTTTGGTGTTCCTTCAAATATTATTTCTCCACCTCTAGTTCCACCATCTGGTCCCATATCAATTATCCAATCACTTCTTTTAATTACATCTACATTGTGTTCAATAATTATAACTGTATTTCCCCTATCTACAATTCCTTCAACTATATTTATAAACTTTTCTATATCTGCCATATGAAGTCCTGTTGTAGGTTCATCTAAAATATAGATTGAGCTTTTAGTATGAAGTTCACTTGCAAGTTTTAATCTCTGACACTCCCCACCAGATAATGTGTCTAGGGTTTGCCCCAAACTTAAATAACCTATACCCATTTCCTCTAAAGCTTCTAATTTTGACTTTATCGCTTTAATATTAAAGAATTCAATAGCTTCTGTAACAGACATATCTAGAACTTCTATTATATTTTTACCTTGATATTTATAATCCAAAACTTCACTTTTAAATTTTGTGCCTTCACAAACATCACAAGTGCTTTTTATATTTTCCATAAATGCAAGATTTGTTTCTATTACTCCACTTCCATTACAGTTTTCACATGCTCCTTCTGAGTTTGAACTAAATAATGATATACTAACATTATTAGCTTGAGAAAAAGCTTTTCTTATATTATCCATGATTCCACTATAGGTTGCTAAACTTGATCGTGAATTAGCTGATACTGCGCTTTGATCTATAAGTACAGCCTCTTTATTTTGTTTTAAGAATTCATCTTTTATTAAGGTACTTTTACCTGATCCAGCAACTCCAGTTACAACCGTTAATATACCTTTAGGTATGGTAACTGATATATTTTTTAAGTTATTTTTATTACAATTAACTGCCTCTAGATACCCTTTATGCCCTCTGACTTTATCTTTGATTAATAGTGACTTCTTTAAGGCTTCTCCAGTTAAAGAGCCAGATTTAAGTAAATCTTCATAGCTTCCTTGATATACAACTTTTCCACCATTTCTTCCTGCTCTTGGTCCTATGTCTACAATGTGATCTGCAATCTTAATTACATCAGGATCATGTTCAACTACTAACACTGTATTCCCTTTATCTCTAAGTTTAATTAAAAGATTATTTAATTTATTTACATCTCTTGGGTGAAGTCCTATACTAGGTTCATCAAATATATACATCAAATCTATAAGATTGCTGTTTAAATACTTTACCATTTTTATACGCTGAGATTCTCCTCCAGATAATGATGAGGTTTCTCTATCTAATGTTAAATATCCAAGCCCTATGTCAATAATATTATTAAGTTTCTCTATTATACTTTTTACAAATGGTTCTGCCTCTGTATTCTTTATTTCTCTAATGACTTTAACTAATTCGTCAATTTGCATTTTAGTTAAATCTGAAATATTATAGTCGTTAATTAAACATTTATATACTCTTTCATGAAGCCTTCTTCCATCACATTTAGGACATGTATCTTCAATAAGAAGTTTATTAAGTTTTTTCTTTGATGCTTCTGAGGTTTCTCCTTGTTTGCCTAAATACAATCTATTAAATTTAATTAATAATCCCTCAAAGGTTATGTTCATTTTACCTGTTTCATCAAGTTTTATTTTATGAGCAGGAGAATTTAAGAATTTCTCCATTTCTTCCTTTGAGTAATTTACTATTTTTTTATCAGGGTCAAAATATCCTGAATCAACAAACAGTTTCCAGTGCCAAGAATCTACCCCAAACCCAGTAAGTAAAATAGCTCCTTCATTTAAAGACTTATTTATATCAAGTATTTCACTCATGTTAGGAATTAGCTTTTTCCCAAGACCTTGACATTCTGGACACATACCATGTATATCATTAAAGGAGAACATATTTGCTTTACCTATATATGTACTTCCAAATCTTGAGTATAAAGCTCTTAGGAAAGAATTTATATCTGTAATAGTACCTAAAGTTGATCTTGAATTACCTCCAAGTCTGCTTTGATCTATTATTATTGGGGTAGATAAGTTTTCTATTTTATCAGCTTTAACCTCACCATACTTTGGTAAAAAGTTTCTTATAAATGCACTAAAAGTTTCATTTAACTGTCTTTGTGCTTCCTTTGCTACTGTCTCAAAAACAATAGATGATTTACCAGAGCCAGATACCCTGTAAATATTGTTATTTTTCTTTTGGGTATTTCTAGTGAAACATTTTTTAAATTATTTTCCCTTAAGCCCTTTAAAACTATAAATTCTTTCTCCATACTTATTCAATCCTCCTTCATTTTATTTAGATGACATATTAAATTTTCCATATCCTTTTGTCTATCTCCTATAGGTGATAATAATTCATTTTCTCTATGTATAAATTCAAAGTTATTAGCTTCTATTTTTCTAATCATTTTCCCAATACATTGAGTACTGTAGTTTTCTTTTCTTATAAGTTTTATAGTCTTCAATAGAATAATTTCATGTTCAGAATAAATTCGGTAATTATTTTTATTATTTCTTGGTACCTCTAATAGTCCATTTCTCTCCCAATTAATAATCACATCCATAGATACACCGATTTCTTTTGATACTTCACTTCTTTTTAAAGAAATCCTCTTATTTTCATCAATATGAAATTTTATTAACTCTTTTATTTCTTTAATAAGTATAAATTCATTAGCTTTTTCAACTTGTATTTGTAATAAGAATTTCTTACTTAAATCTAAAGCTATATCTAATTCATTCCTTGCAATGGTTTTTAAAATTTCTCTTACTTTAAATATCATATAAACTTTTACTATATCATTTTTTAAAACTAATCTTGCAAGCTTAATTTGCTCAATATGTTTATCTGTATAAATCCTATAACCATTTTCACTTCTTTCAACATTGCTTATATATCCTGATTTTTCATAAGCTAAAATAGTATTATTGTGTACACCTATTATTTTTGCCACATCTGATGTTCTATAGACCTTCAACTAATTACCTCCTTCTCCAATATACAGGTCAGATTATATCATAATACGTAAACCCTGGTGCGATATTGGAGTGTTTGTGTATTTTCATTTCAATATAATAAATGCCAGACTCAAAAAAAGCCTGGCATTGTTATAAGTTAAAATCTAAAATCATTTATATTGTTAAGCACTTTATCTATATTACGCTCAAAAATTACTTTTTGCTCATCTGTAAAATCCTTTAATAGTAGACTACGAAATTCTTCCTCTAATTCTAAAATTCTTTTTCTTATTGGCACAGCATCCTCAGTTAATCTTATATGAACACTTCTTTTATCTGAATGGCATTCACATTTTTGAACTAATCCTTGTCCTTCATACTTATTTATTATATCTGATAATGAAGATTTAGATATCTGCCACAAACTTGCAACCTCATTAAAAAGTAACGTAGATCCATCCTCTGGTAAAATATGAAATAGAGTTATGTGGTTTTGTAATATTGGTAAACCTTCTGCCTTAAGTCTTTTCATCATGAATTTATCAAAAACTTCACTGACTATTTTTATTTTTCCCATAACACATTTCTTATCCATTATTACCACCTCATTCGTTCGAATACGAATTGATTGTAATCTTTTTCTTTTCAGTTGTCAAGGTCTTATTATCTCTTTGAGTACTTTAAGATTGTAATCCCATCTTCTATTAAATATTCATCAAGATGCAGTTGTATTGTGGGATTGTTTTGTAAAAATAATGGCCTTCCTTTGCCAAGTATAATTGGAATTATACCTATGATATACTCATCTATAATGTCAGCTTTAATAAAATGATCTACCAGAACTCCTCCACCAAAAAGATAAATATCCTTTCCCTCTTTCTTTTTTTCCTCTAGAATTACCTTGCATATATCTCCATTAATAAAATGTATGTTTTCTTTATCTTGAAGTTTTTGAGATGTAGCAATATAAACCTTCTTGTTTTTATATTCAAGATGCATGTTTTGATCAAAGCAATTTTTTCCCATAACTACCGTATCAACACCTTCAAGAAACTTACTAAAATCATGTTTTCCTGTATTTAATTTATGGTCTCCATCTCCAACAATCCACTCATAGGTACCATCTTCTGAAGCTATAAATCCATCTAAACTAATGGCTAGATTTAAAATTATTTTTCTTTCCATTTAAAAATCCTCCTTCACATGTTATAAATATTCTTTTCTATATGCTTTATAATTATGTTGATTTAATACATAATTAATTATAAGATATAAAAACTGACAACCTATGTCATATAAATGGAGGAACTAATGAGAGCAGACAGATTAATTTCCATACTCATGCTATTACAAATATATAAAAAGTTAACAGCTCTAGAATTGTCTAAAAAACTTGAGGTTTCTGTAAGAACAATTTATAGAGATATTGATTCATTAAGTGGTATAGGAATACCTATTGTAACGGAAAAAGGTATAAATGGAGGCATAACACTTTTAGGCAATTATAAGACTACCCTTACTGGAATAAATAGAAATGAGCTTCTCTCTTTATTTATTCCTACTGGAGATAAGATATTTGAAGATCTAGGAATAGAAAATCTTAAAAATACTACTATATTGAAGATTTTAGGAAACTCCTCACCTGATAATTATAAGGAATTTGAAAATTTTCAGAACTATATTTATATTGATATGAATACCTGGAATAATTCAAAAACTAGTACAAACAAAGATGTACTTTCTACATTACAAAAAGCTACATGGAGTTCAAAATCATTAAAGATGTGTTACAAAAAGATAGATGAAAAAAAAGAAATAACTATAAATCCTTTAGGCTTAGTTTGCAAAAGGAGTATCTGGTATCTAGTTGCTATAGATTGCGATACTATTAAAACCTACAAGATATCTTCTATTGAATCAGCTACTTTGACTAATGATAAATTTACAAGACCTTCAGAATTTAACTTAAAAAACTATTGGGAAAATTCTGTAAGTAAATTTAAAACTTTAATACCTAAATACAATTTCATCTTTAAAATTAATCCTAATATACTTGAAAGCATAAAAGAAAGGCCTTTTATAACAATAAAAGAAATTACTCATAGGGATGACGAGCCCCATCTTTATATAAGTTTTGATTCATTATGGCAAGGAATAGAATTTGCCTTTAGTTATGGTAAAGATATAAAAATTATAGAACCATTTGAAGCTATCACAGAAATTAAAAAGAAATCATTAGAGATAATTGATTTATATTAAAGATAGTATAAAACTCCTAAGATATATACTCTAGGTAAATCTTAGGAGTTAAAATAATCCCATTCTATATCTGCCAATATACATCAAACAACTTCCAATCAGAATCTTCTTTTTCTCTTGTAACTAAATAGTACCTAGTCCAACTTCCATTTCCCCATTGAGCCACAGCAGCATGTTTTGGATAATAAACTATATCATAATTTACTTCAATAACTTTATGTTCATAAGGATTGTATTCTCTTAATCTATCAATAAAACTATAATATTTATCCACTTGCTCTAAATCAGTATAATCTTTTTCATAAATTTCTTTTAAACTATTAATTGTTATTTTTCTAGGGTTAGCTTTCTCTGCCTTTCTTGATTTATGAATTTCAACTATATTTTCATTATCTACATAAATATCTTTAAGTTTTTCAAATTCATCAGTAATATCAAATCTAAATGAGTCTAAAACAATTTTCTCCTCTAAAGAGCTTGCTTTTATTTTTGACTTAAAATATCTCAGTTTATTATAAACAACTATTTCATACCTTCCTACAAAAAAATAATACCCACTCAAAAGAAGCAATATAATTATTAAAACTTTTTTCTTATTGCCATTCAATTATTTATCCCCCTTTAAATCAAAGCTGCCTTTATTATTAGTAATTTCATTATATATGAAAACCTTAACTTTTATAGTAATATAGGTATTTCTTAATCTTTTTTTAAGAATAATTTGGAATATTTTCTTTGATTATCTAGTTACCATATCGTAAAATTACACTATATTGTAACTATTTACTTTTTGAGTAATATGGAATTCTATAAAGACTAGAGGGGTGTTTTTAATGATTACAAGTTTACTAAGACTACTTTTTACTAAATCTCTAAAACCTTTTATTTTTACTAATGATAATAAGACTGAATTTAATACGGATGTACCCGAATTAGGTCTATATGTTCACATTCCTTTTTGTTTAACACTTTGTCCTTTTTGTCCCTATAACAAAGTTAAATATAATAAAAAACTAGTCTCCTCCTATAAAGATGCATTGATTAAAGAAATTGATATGGTTGGTAAATTAAATAAAAATGCGAATCAAATAAGCAGTGTCTATTTTGGTGGTGGCTCACCAGCACTTATGATTGATGAACTTTCTGATATATTTATTGCGCTTAAAAATAATTTAAATATAAAGTCCAATATAGGCATAGAGCTTCATCCACAGGATATTAATAATGATACTCTTTCAAAACTAAGAGAAATCGGTTTTGATATGATTAGTATAGGTATCCAATCATTTAATAAGAATACATTAAACACTTTAGGTAGAAGTTACATTGATGGTAGTGAGAAGGTTAAAATGGCTGCAACTTTTGATTTTACTACAATAGATGTAGATCTTATGTTTGGAATAGATGGACAAACTAAAGAGGATTTAAGAAGGGATTTTATTTCTGCCTTTACTTCAGGTGCAACTCAAGTTTCTACTTACCCATTTATTGATTTTTCCTATGCAAATAATAAAAGTACTCCATTAAAAAAAGGAGATAAAAAAGTTCTACTAAGAAGCCTTGAAGAAATTAGCGAGGAATTTAATTGCAGCAGAACAGCTGTATGGACCTTTGGTAAAAAAGATGCACCTAAATATTCATCTGTAACAAGAGATAACTTTATAGGTTTTGGATCAAGTGCTACTACTCTCTTAAAGGATTCCTTTAAAGTTAACACCTTTTCTGTAGAAGAATATATACATAGCTTAAATTCTAATAAAGTACCAACTGCTTTAACACTAAATTTCACAAAGAGAACCCGAGCACTATACTGGCTATTTTGGAATTCCTATACTTTAAAAATAAGTAAGGAAAATTTTAAAAATCTTTTTAATTTAGATTTAGATTCAATGTTTAAATTAGAATTAAGTCTTGGAAGAATTTTGGGTCTTATACGTAAAACAAATGATGGATATGAATTAACAGAAAAAGGCACTTATAAATACCATTTGATCGAACAAGCTTATACACATCAATATATTGATAAAACATGGAGTATATTAAGAAAAGATGCTTGGCCAGATAATATTAAATTATATTAATATTAAAAGATTATATTTTTAGTGTAACTTTTTACTTTTCTAATTGTTATATAGATGAAATGGGTGTTGAAGTTATTGATATGGATTTTTATAATTGGAATTAGAATTACTTTTGTTTTATAACTAAGCTGCTACAAAACTCAAATACTTAGTTTTGTAGCAGTTTATTTTTAAAAAGTTACTAATTATATATTTTTACTCCTGCATAGTAATTACTTTTTCATAAGATTTAAATAATCTGCTTCTTTCTTTTAAATTATCCTTATCTCCAAATATACCAAAGAAAAACAATTTACTTACTCCTAAAATATATTCAATGCTTGCATCTCCAGTTCCTGGATTAGATAAAGCTGCCCACATGGATATAAATGAAATTAGCGCATTAGTAGGTATAGCTGAGTCTATTACTCCCTCTATTTTTCCTTGGTCTATGTAATTTATTAAAAATGGCATTGATTCATTTACTAATTCATTATAAATTTGCTGCATTAAAGGATCTTCCCATACTTCTTTACTTAATATATCAGTTTCCATCATAGATGGAGTACTTTCAGCTGATAAGGAAAATAGTTCTTCTGATTTCTCAATGAAGGTTTTGTTTGATTCTATTATGTTTATAAAAGAACTAATATATTGGTCAAAATATATCTTTAAGGCTTCCCTTGCTAAATTATCTTTACTCTGAAAATAATTAAAAATTGTAACCTTGGAAACTTTTGCTGTTTTAGCTATATCTGAAACACTTGTGTTTGATATTCCGCTTCTTAAAAACATATCTAAAGCTGTATTTAAAATTAATTTCTTTTTTTCCTCAGTTCTTCTTTCGTATCCATTCATCATATCACCACCTATATTTATACGTATGTTTATTTAATTATACCACAATATATTTTGAACTTTAATATTAAATTAAGTTCAAAATATATTGACTTACTATAAAATCGAGAGTATTATGAACTCATAAGGTACTTTGGTTCAAAATCATATAATAAAGGGGGAATATATAACTATGAATGTTATTGAAATAAAACATTTAACTAAAGATTATGGAAGTGAAAAAGGAGTTTTTAATCTAGATATCTCAGTAAAAAAAGGGGAGGTATTCGGATTTCTAGGTCCAAACGGAGCTGGAAAGACAACTACTATAAGACATCTAATGGGGTTTATTCATCCAGACAAAGGAAGCTGTTCTATCAATGGTTTAAGCTGTAGCAAAGATAGTCATATAATTCAAAAGACTCTTGGTTATCTGCCTGGAGAAATTGCTTTCATGGATGATATGACTGGAATTAACTTCATTAAATTTATCTCAGAAATGAAAGGTGTTAAGGATTTTAGCCGTGCTCAGGAGCTAATCAATATGTTTAGTTTAGACCCGTCTGGAAAAATAAAAAAAATGTCCAAAGGGATGAAACAAAAAATTGGTATAGTTTGTGCTTTTATGAATAATCCAGATATTATTATTCTAGATGAACCAACTTCAGGTCTTGACCCACTTATGCAAAGCAAGTTCCTAGAGCTTATTTTATCAGAAAAGGAAAAGGGAAAAACAATTTTTATGTCATCTCATATTTTTGATGAAATTGAACGTACCTGTGACCGTACAGCGATTATTAAAAATGGTAAATTAGTAGCTATCGAAGATATGAAAACTCTCTCTAGCTCAAAACATAAATCGTATATTATAACCTTCTTAAATGAAGAAATGGCAAAAAACTTTATTAATGATGTGTTTAATGTAAAAGAAATAACTAAAAATCAAGTTACGGTATCTATAAAAGGTAAGGTTATGCCCCTTATACATGCTCTAGGGAAATATGAGGTGACAAGTTTAGATATTAAAACTCAAAGCCTTGAGGAATTATTTATGCACTACTATGGAGATATACAATCATCACACTACTATGGAGGTGAAAAAAATGATTAGTTTACCATTATTTAAACGTGAAATGAAGGCTAACTCAAAACTTCTTATGATTTTTATTTATATTTTAACATTATATATTTTAAGCATGATTTATCTTTATGATCCTGAAAAAAATAATATAATGGAACAGATGGTACAAGCCATGCCTGAGGTAATGAAAGCATTTGGTATGGTTTCAAGCGGTGGTTCACTTATTAGCTTTTTATCTTCTTATTTATATGGATTTATAATTTTGATGTTTCCTATTATATTTATTATAATTCTTGCAAATAAACTTGTGGCTGGCTATATGGATCGCGGATCAATGGCATATCTTCTTGCAACTCCTAATAAAAGAGTGAAAATTATTTTTACTCAAGCCTTATGTTTATGGGTTAATATGGCTATTCTTATAACTTATTCTACTGTTGCTATTATAGTTATTTCTGCATTTTTCCATTCTGGAACTCTTGATGTTAAGAAATTAATTGAGATTAACGTTTCAGTATTTATGCTTCACCTAGCTGTAAGTGGGATATGCTTTTTTGCTTCATGTATTAGTAATGATACTAAACTTTCTTTCTTAATTGGAGCAGGTATACCCGTTATATTTTATCTAATTCAGATGATAGCTAATATGGGTGGAAAACTTGAAAATCTGAAGTACTTTACACTATACACTCTATTTAATCCTAACGATATTATTACAGGAACAAACATCTTACTTCCTGTAATTGTACTTACAACAATCTCAATTATACTTTATAGCATTAGTATATTTATTTTTTCCAAAAGAGATTTACCTGTATAAGAAAAAGTCAGGCGTTATTGCCTGACTTTAAATATATACTAAATATCGAAGGCAGAAACATTTTTCTCTAATACCTTTGATATATTAACCAATTTTTTAGAAGTTATGGACATCTCATTTGTAATTGCTGCCTGCTCTTCTGTTGAAGCAGTTACTTCTTCTGATAAAGCTGTAATTGTTTGAGATTCAGAGGTTATTGATTCTACGGTTTTTAATATTCCATTACTTGTACCTACAGTTCCCTTTAAAACACTATGTACTTCATTAATTTCCTTAGGTATATCATTTACTCTTATAATTACCTGTTTGAATGCATCAATTGCTGTTTCTATATCTTGTCTACTTTCAGCAACTATATTAGTTACATGCTCTGTAGTATCATAAACATCATGGGTTTCTTTTGTTACAGTATTTACAAGATTAGCTATTCCCTTTGATGACATTAACACCTCTTCAGCAAGTTTTCTTATTTCATTTGCAACTACTGAAAATCCTTTTCCAGATTCGCCAGCTCTTGCTGCTTCAATTGAAGCATTCAATGCTAATAAATTTGTCTGAGATGCAACCCCATTTATGACATCAACAATTGAATTTATTTGAGATATCGTTTCATCTAGATTTTCAACTTTTGTTTTTGCAAGAGTAAATGAATTAAGCATTTCATCTACACTAGCGGAGAGATTATTAATTTTCTCTGCACCTGCATTTGCATCTTTTCTTATGTATTCTCCATCTTTAGACAATAGATTTAATTTATCATTTACTCCATTTAAGTCACTTGAAAAATTCTTAAGTAAGTTTACTGCCTCTTCAAGAGATTCTGTTTGTTTCATTCCACCTTGTGATACATTATTCACTGCTGATGCAATCTCTTCACTTGATAATGCTATTTGATTTCCTCCGCTAGATATGTTATTTGATATGTTACTTAAACTTTCAGATATAACTTTAATTTTTCTAACAAGTTCTCTCATGCTTTTTCTGGTTTTTGTACTAGCATTAGCAAGTTTCCCTATTTCATCATTACTATTAATAGTATATTCTACTGTAAAATCTCCCTCTCCTGCTTTTTCTATAGCATCTTTAATTATCTCTATAGGTTTTGCTATCCTTTTTCCAATTTGTAATGCAACTATGAAAGTTAGGGCTAATACTACAAACCCAAATATAATACTGTTAATTAAGCTTTTATGTATTTGTTCATTCATATGTTTTACTGATATACTATCTGTGGCATATATTACTTCCTGCATACTTTCATTATCAACATTGTCTAAACCTTCTATATTTGCTTTTATATTATTAACTAATGTTATCTCATCAGCTTTCATTTGATTTTCTATACCTTTTCTCATTTCAAAAGTAAAAAAGATCGTGCAAATAACTAATATTATTGCTGCTATTAAAGTAAAATTAAAAATCAATCTTTTTCTTATTGAATTAAAAACTAGCCTATTTTTTATTTTAGTAAACATAGTTTCCTCCCTAACCTAACCAAAATCACTAAAAATGTACTCGAACGTATTGATTTACTTTAAGTTGCATTTCCTTAACTTATGAAATACATCTTAAAATAATATTAAACCCCTATTACAGACTTAACTCCTGGTACTTCTTGTCTCAATCTATCTTCTATAACCATTTTAATAGTCATCATAGCTCCAGGACAATTCCCGCAAGCGCCTTGCATTTTAACACTTACAACTCCATCATTGCTGACACCAACAAATTCAACATCCCCACCATCATTTTGCAATATTGGTCTAATTTTATCTAATGATTTAATTATTAATTCTTTCATAAAAATACCTTCCTTCAACAATTATTCGTACGTGTACGTATAATATCTTCAAAAAAATACACCTATAGCATTTTTTTGATATTACTTAATGCACTATTGATATTATCTTCAAACACAACTTTTTCTTCTTGAGTAAAATCTTCTAATAACACATTTCGAAAATCTTCCTCTAGTTCTAAAATTCTTCTTTTTATGGGCATAGCATCCTCTTTTAAAATTATATGAATACTTCTTCTATCTTCATGGCATTCACATTTATTAATTAATCCTTGATTTTCATATTTATTAATAATATCTGATAGCGATGATTTAGATATATTCCATATGTTGGCTACTTCATTAAATAATAGTTTAGAACCATCTTCTGGTAGAATATGGAATAAAGTTATGTGATTTTGCAATATAGGTAAGCCCTCAGCTTTTATTTTTTTAATCATAAATTTATCAAAAGTTTCACTAATCATATTAATCTTTCCCATAATGCATTTCTTATCCATTCTCAACACCTCATTCGTTCGAGTACGAATTAATTATAGAATTTATATTCTTTCTTGTCAACATATTATTTTATTCAATATTTGACGCTTCCTTAATTCATAAAAGGAAACTCAAAATAAGTTTCCTTTATTACAAATATAATCTTTTTAGTTTTTACGTTTATCTGCATATACTTTAAAGGCTTCACCTATAAATCTTGATGTTCCTTCTCCATATTTATCATCAGTAACTTTTATCCATATATCGTTATTTAAATAAAGATCAGACATATATGCCCAATGATTTTCGCCTTGATCTATTTTGTATATTTTATTACTTTTATCTGTTTCATAAGCTATTTCATTAATAATTTTTTGGATTTCAGAAGATGATGGATCTTTAGTTAAATCCGAAACTAAATTATCATATAAGGTTTCTATTTTAGGTTTTTTACCACCTAAGTTTATTTCTAGTACTTGACCTATGAATTTTGATGCCCCAATACCATATTTATTATCAACATCTTTTATCCATTCTTCATTAATTAGAAATAGCTTAATCATATAGAACCAATGCTCATCTCCAATTTCATCTTCAAAAATTTTATAATTCTTTTTTACAGTTTTGGTTATTGCATCGGCAATTACTTGAATTTCTTTTGATGAAGTGCCTTTTTTTAAATCTTCTAAAAGTTTTTTAAACAACCTTGCTAGTTCTGGATTTGTATCCTCTAGGAGTTCCTTTTTAAATGCGGCATATTGCTCAGATAAAATTAAAAGATCACTATTAAGATTTTGCTTTACTGCTTTAGCATACTTTTCTATACTTCCATACTCTTTTATAGCCATATCAGCTATTTCATCTTCTTTTGATCTTATTTTTTCAATCATTTCATCATATTTATCCATGCTACCATATACCTTAATTATCTTATCTTCATCCTTTTTGAATTCATCAAGAACATTAAAGTATTCACTCATATCAAATTCTTTAAAACTCATTTCACTCTCTCCTTTTATAGTTCTATTTATTAGTTTTATCAAATCATTTAATCTATTCCTCTTTAAAATAAGAAGCTTTTTTTGATTTTCTAAAACCTTTGATCTATTAAACCTTGGATTATCTATGAGTTTTTTAACTTCTTTAAGGGGTATATCGAGTTCTTTAAAAAATAAAATTTGTTGAAGAGTTTCTAATGCCTCATCATCATAAAGTCTGTATTTCGCTTCTGTAGTTAAAGTTGGCTTTAACAAACCTATCTCATCATAATAATGAAGCATCCTAACACTTATGCCTGTCAAATCCGAAACTTGTTTTACTGTTCTCATAAATATTCCTCCAAGTTTGATTATAGAGCTTTAATATTCTCTAAACTTTGCCGGCAATGAGTTTTCAATTTCTAAGCTCTAAGTATAGATTACACTATGACATCATGTTAGGGTCAATAGTTTTTTCAAAAAAAGCAACTGATATAACCTCAGTTGCTTTTTAAAAATTCTATTTAATATTATCTTCTTTTTAAACTTTCTCCATTGGTTGCTATAACTTCTTTATACCAGTTAAAGCTCTTCTTTTTGTATCTATCCAAAGTTCCACTTCCATCATCATGTCTATCAACATAGATAAAGCCATATCTCTTTTTAAGCTCTGCTGTTGATGCACTTACAAGGTCAATACATCCCCAAGTAGTATATCCCATAAGTTCTACACCGTCTTCTATAGCTTCTCCCACTTGAACTAAATGATCATTTAAATAATTAATTCTGTAGTCATCATTTACAGTTTTATTTCCATTCTCATCTGTAATTAGTTCGTCTACTGCTCCAAGTCCATTTTCTACAATGAAAAGTGGTTTTTCATATCTGTCATATAGAACGTTAAGTATATATCTTAGACCTTCCGGATCTATTTGCCATCCCCAGTCACTAGCTTTTAGGTATGGATTTGGAACTCCCCCAATAATGTTCCCTTTTCCAGCTTTTTTACTTTCATCAGCTGTTGCGCAAGCACTCATGTAATAGCTGAAGGATATAAAATCAACTGTATTTTTTAGGATTTCCTCATCACCTGGTTCCATATCAATAACAATATTATTTTCTTTAAAATATCTATTCATATATCTAGGATATCTACCTCTAGCATGAATATCTGCAAAGAAAAGATTAGATCTATCTGCTTCCAAAGCCTTTAGTACATCAGCTGGATTAGGTGTTAATGGATAATTAGGCACTCCTAATATCATACAACCTACCTTTAAACTTGAATCTATTTTATGAGCTATTTTAACTGCTGAAGCACTAGCAACTAATTCGTGATGCATTGCTTGATATAAGTCTTTTTTGCTTAGTTTATCTTTTGGTGTTAAGATTCCTCCACTCATATAAGGTGCATGTAGAGCTGAATTTATTTCATTAAATGTAAGCCAGTATTTAACCTTACCTTTGTATCTATTAAATAGTACTGTTACATAATTTTCAAAAAATCCAACTAGCCTTCTATCTTTCCATCCATCATAATTTTTAGCTAGAGCTAATGGCGTTTCATAGTGTGATATAGTGACAAGTGGTTCTATACCATATTTTAAACACTCATCAAAAACTTTATCATAAAATTCTAAACCTTTTTCGTTTGGTTCTTTGTCATCTCCATTTGGAAATATTCTAGACCATGCTATGGATAATCTAAAAACTTTAAATCCCATTTCAGCAAATAACTTTATATCTTCTGCATATCTATGGTAAAAATCTATTCCTATTAATTTCATATTGTCTTCTGTTGGTTCATCAGTTATACCACCCATAATTCCCTTAGGGTAAACATCTTGAATTGATAACCCTTTACCATCTTCATTATATGCTCCTTCAAATTGGTTCGCAGCAGTAGCGCCACCCCATAAGAAATCATTTGGAAACTTAATTGTCATATTCATTTCTCCCATCTAAACTGTAATTATTTTTCAACAAATTAGTTCACTTGTTTACAATTATAATTATACAGTCTTTAATGAGGATATTTTTTCATATTTTGAAACTTGGTTTTAGGCTAATATGTTTTTTATATCTTCAACTATTAAATCGTCAGTTAGATGATAGCGCTTGAAAAGTTCCTTTATATCAACCTTATCTGTAAACTCTTTTGTTGCACCAAAGTTTAGGACCTTCATATCTTTAGCACCATAAAATCTTGTTATCTTTTCTCCAAAGCCACCATCAAGTATTCCATCTTCTAAAGTTATAACAACTTCGTGATTAGCCATAAGTTCAGTTAACATATCTTTATCTATTCCTGTTATAAATCTTGGATTAATTAGTGTTGCATCTATATTCATAGTATCTTTTAGCTTTGCTTTTACTTTTTCTCCAAGCTCAAAGAATGCTCCAAGTGCTATTATTGCAACTTTGCTTCCCTCACTTACTTTTTTATAAGTGTTTAACTTAGAAAAATCAGCTAAAACTTTTTCTCCTGTTGATATAACCCCTTTTCCTGGCACTTTTATTGCAACTGGGTGTTCATTTTGCTCCAAGCCCCATTCCATCATGCTTATGTATTCTTCTTTTGTTGTCGGAGCAAGGTAAACTATATTAGGAATATTCGATATTAAAGGGATATCAAATATGCTTAGGTGAGTTACATCTGAGCCGCTAATTCCACCACCTTGTACAAGTATTAAAGCCGGATTATTATTAATTGCTAAATCTTGTGACAATTGATCATATGTTCTTTGTACAAATGAACTCATAACTGATACAACAGGTTTTCCCCCTTGAGATGCTATACCTGAAGCTAAAGCAATTGCATGTTCCTCTGCTATTCCAACATCTACAAATTGATCTTTAAATTCATATCTAAATTTATTAAATCCACCCATAGGTGTTCCAGGAGATATTCCAACGATACGACTATCTTTTTTTGCTTTTTCAATCAGGAAGTTGTCTGTAATATCCCCATAATTTTCTCTCGAACTTGTAAATAGTGGTTTTTTAGTTTCTAAATCAAAAGGTGCAGACCAGTGAAACGCTTCTTTATTAATTTCAGCGTCTTTATATCCTTTACCTTTTATAGTGTTCATATGAACAACTACTGGGTGATCTATATCTTTAACCTTTGAAAACACCTCAATTAAAGATTCTATATCATGACCATCTTTAACAAAGTGATATTCAAAACCTAAAGCTTTAAAGAAATTATCTTCAGCCTTTCCTTCTGTTTCACGAAGCTTAGCTAGATTTTTATACAGTCCACCATGATTTGTGGCTATGGACATGTCATTATCATTTACTAATATAATTATATTTTTTCCTGATGCACTTGCATTATTAAGACCTTCATAAGCTTCTCCCCCACTTAAGGAACCATCCCCTATAACAGCTATAATATTTTCTTTATCACCCTTTATATCACGTGCTTTAGCAAGACCACAAGCTAAGCTTACTGAAGTTGATGTATGACCAACTATAAAAAAGTCATGTTCACTTTCTACGTGTGAAGTGTATCCTGTTATAGAATCAAATTTATCCTTTTCTATAAATCCATGTTTTCTACCAGTTAATATCTTATGAGGATATGACTGATGGGAAACGTCATAAACTATCTTATCTACTGGTGAATTAAAAACATAATGTAATGCTATTGTTGCCTCAACCATTCCTAAGTTAGGTCCAAAATGTCCACCAGTTTGACTAACTTTATTTATTACTGCATCTCTTACTTCTCCTGCCAATGTGTATAACTGCTCTTTATTTAATTGCTTTAAATCCCTTGGGGAATTTATGTTGTTCAAAATATTTAAGTTCATATTTTCTCTCCTAACTTTGATTTACTTTTATATTAGGTAATTATACTCCTTGAAGTTAACTCTAAGTCAATAGTTTTTTCAGACTAAGTTCCTAAAATAAAAAACTAAATCAAAAACTATTATGACTTATATATCTTCATTTAAAAATTTTCTTATTTCATCTCCTTGATTAATTAAAGAATGACCTTCATTAGGAAAGAATTTTACCATAGCATGTCCTAACAATGATTTTAAACGTTTTGTTGTCTTTTCTGAATGTAGCATAATATCTTTCCCACCTACAAATACTGCAACAGGCATTGTTAGTTTTAATATTTCTTCATCTCTAAATAGAGGAATAGTCTCCTTTCTAAAGTTAAAGTGTTTCGCAATTAATTTTTGATAATTTAACATTACCTGTGGTATAAGTTTGTCCCCATTAATTCTATAGTACAATTTATCTATTCCTCTTTCTCCTAATAACATATAGAATAAAGATTTAAAAATAAATGACTTTTTTTGAGGACCTATTCCTGCTGGACAAAGCAAAGCAAGTTTATTTACCTTTTGTGGATATTTAATAGAAAATTTTGCTCCTAACCATGCGCCTAATGAAATTCCAACAATACTTGACTTTTCTATGGATAGAGCTTCAAAAACATCCTTAAGCCAATTTGATAAATCATCTCCTACAAGCGATAGTTGAGTTTCAATACTTTTTCCTGGCTCTCCAGGCATATCTATTGCATATACTCTATAATTTTCTGAATACTTTTCCATCTCTTTGATCCACATAACAGAATTCATACCGCTTCCATGAAGTAATATAAGTGGTGGTAAGTCTTTTTCTCCATTAGCTATAATAAAAGTCTTTCCATAAGTTGTTTCAATATAAATTTCTTCATGACTAACCCCAGATTCATTAATTATTGATTCATAATATTTCAAAACTTCATTTTTACCTTCTTTAGATTTAAATGCAGTTTGCATCTTAACATTTTTATCTTTCATAAATACACATCCTTATTATTTATTTTCTATACCTATTATATTGCACTTTGTTTATATTGTAAATATTTTTACTGCTATTTATTAAACTTTATTGCTATTTATTTCTTCTTATTGATTAATTAAGTTAAAAATATAAAAGTATGTACTGACATTTCACATCAATACATACTTAAAATTTATATTTACTTAAATTCTTTATTATTTAAAACAATAACATCTGATTTACATTCTTTAGCAACCTTAACTGTGTGATTTACAAGTTGTATTATATTCTTGTATGATTGTTTTGCTCCCCTTACAATCAATGGTACTCCTACAGAATCAATTTTTAATAATCTTGAAAATAATCCACCAAAAGTCATTGCTAATGGAACAGTTGGTGATGTATTTGAAAATATAATTTTCTCATTCAATACTTTTTGCATATGAAGCATAGAAGTTAGATTATACAATCCTGGAATCAATTTTTTTGAATTTCCTCTACCTACAGTATAAACTTTGTTTCCATCTTGATCAATTCCATGATAAAAAAGCTCTCCACGATCCTTATAAGATAATTTATTAAAGTTAGGCAGATTCAATATTTCATCTTTAGTTGGTTCTCGATTTTCATTTAGCATTTTTAAGTGATAAGCAATTGCTAAAACAGATGAATGAGTTCCTCCATAGCAATTATATATATATATCATTTAAATCACCTAATTCCGTATTTTTTGCTTATTTTTACTATTGTAGTGTGTGCATTATATCTTAATATTAAACATACATTAGGGAATTATTTTTTAGTTCAACATTACTCTAGCTATGTTTTTAATAAAACTGTCTATCGATACATACTTAAAAATTTTTCTTCGTCAATTATCTTAATCTTCTGCCAAAATTTATTTAAATCAGTGGCTCTTCTAAGTTTAGTACTCATTTCGCCTCTAGTTAAAGATTCTATATCCTTCATATTTGTAACTAATATGGTTGTACTTTTAGTTACAGAACTACCTGAACTTCCCCCTAGATTTTTAACTGTTCTCATAGCTTCATCTCTTGACATAGAATTTAATTTGCCAGTAAAAACTACGACTTCATTTTTAAAAGCATCTTTATTTAAGTTCTTTAGTGCACTTTCTTTTTTCTTAATAGAAATTTTATTAGATATCTTTATACCCTTCCCTTTAGTAGATGATGGCGTATATCCATTACTATCTACAGTTCCTATGGTTACTCCTAGCAATCTTGATATTTCATCAATGTCTCTGCAATCCAATTCCGCTGATATATTGTTAAGTATATTACTACAAGCTAAAGCGTCATATAAAGCATCATGGTGCTTAAATTCATATCCTAAAAAATCATTTACTGTATTTAATTTTGAGTTTTCAATTTCTTTATAAAAGTTTTTTGCAAGCTTCATTGTACAGACGTATTTAAAGCTCGGAAGTTCAATATTATAAAGTTCTGCACTATTTCTAAGAACTGATATGTCAAAAGAAGCATTATGAGCTATTACCAAACTATTATTAAAATGATGTCCAATCTTATCCCATATTATATCAAACTCTGGTTCATCCATAACCATTGACGGTCTTATCCCATGAATTCCAATATTTATTGGCATAAATCTCATTTCTTTTGGTTTTATTAAATGATGAATCTTCTCCACTATTTCACCATTTTTTACAACAACCACTCCTATTGAACAGGGACTGTTTCTTTTTTCATTTGCAGTTTCAAAATCTATCGATATATAATTCATTTATTTTCTCCAGTGTTTTATATTATATCTTATTTTAAAATAATAACGCCTTGCTCTCAAGAGCATTTTCATTACTTAACTAAAGTATCACCTCTTTTATTACAATTTTTTAAATTTGAAATGTCCGAACATTTTAAGCTAATAAATATAAGAGGCAGTAATACTTACCTCCAAATAATTATAGATTTTTATCTATTAAACCTTTGTTTTTAAAATAATATTTATAGTTCTTTATTATTGGAATTACTTTTGTCATTGCAAGCATATACCAAGCAAACATAAATATCATATTTTTAATATCATATGCTACAAAAAATCTTGGCATATAATTAACTGTAGTAATAACAAGCAATAAAATACATACAACTAACATTGGTTTTGATTCTTTTATAAATTCTTTATTACGTCTTTCAATTTCTTCTATATTATTAAATGCGTTTGGTCTTTCTTCCTCATATTCTACTTTCCATAAAAAAATATCTTTATTTTTATAAACTAATTCCCATCCAAAGTCAGAATAAACTTTCTCATAATATTTACTAGGACGATCAACATAATCTTCACAATAATCTAAACAATATCTAAGCTTTTTAGAAATATCTTTTGTAAATATATGAGTTTTATTTTTTATTTCTGATAGCTTCCAACCTTTTAATTGAAGGTCCTCTAACCACAGTTCATATTCAACAAAATTTAATATATTTATTTTTCTTTTCTTGAATAATTTATCCATTATTTACTCCTTTCTAATAAAAGTATTCCATTGCGATTTAATTCATTGAGTCTATTTACTTCCATCTCCAATATTTCTCTTCCTAATTCAGTTGTTTTGTAAATCTTTCTTCTATCTTCAACTTTTACTGATTTAATTAGCCCATCTATTTCTAGCCTTGAGATGCTTTTGTAAATTGTTCCTGCACCTAAAGTTAACCTTTTGTTTGTTATTTCCTCAACGTGCTGCATTATTCCATATCCATGTTTCTCTTCAACTAATGAAAGAAGAATATAATACATTGTTTCTGTCATTGGAATATATACTTTTACCGCATTTTGTAAGGTTACCATTAATTCACCTTCTCCATTTTTCTACTTCTTTATATTAAAATTATATTCCGTTGGAATATATTCTGTCAACATATACTTCCTCAAATCAATTAATAAAATTTCATAAAAAATAGGAGACATTAATATGCCTCCTATTGAAATAACTATATTTTATAATTTTTCCCCATTTGATTCAATACATTTTTTATACCAGAAGAAAGAATCTTTTCTACTTCTATTGTAAGTTCCATTTCCTTTATCATCACGATCAACATAAATCATACCATAACGTTTCTTCATTTCACCAGTACCAGCACTTACTAAGTCAATACAGCCCCATGGAGTGTAACCCATTAAGTCTACACCATCAAGTTCTATAGCTTCTTTCATTGCTTTTACATGTTCACGAAGATAATCTATTCTGTAGTCATCATGGATACTCCCATCTTCTTCTACCTTATCTACAGCACCTAATCCATTTTCAACTATCCAAAGTGGTAAATGATAACGCTCATATAAAGTATTTAAAGCTATTCTTAAACCTGTTGGATCAATAGACCAACCCCAGTCACTTGATTTTAAATATGGATTTTTTGCTCCCATTGAGAAGTTTCCACCTTCAGATTCTGCATCTTTTTTAGACGTACTAACATGAGATGAATAACATGAGAAACCTATAAATGAAACTGTTCCTTCTTTTAGTTCATCTAAATCCCCTGGTTCCATTTCAACTTTTACACCAAGTCTTTCATATTCTTTAAGTTTATATTCTGGATAATATCCTCTAGCTTGCACATCTGTATAGAAATGTGTTTTTTGGATATTTTTCATTGCTTCTAATTGATCTAATGGATTGCAAGTTTCAGCATAATTAGAACCATATGCAATCATAAGTCCAACCATCATGTTTGGATCAATTTCTTTAGCTGCTTTAACTACTCTAGCACTTGCCAAAAATTGATGATGAACAGCCTGAGCTTTACTTTGCTCATCAAACTTCATAACTCCACCAGCCATAAACGGCATCATTCCCATTATGTTAATTTCATTAAAAGTCATCCAGTACTTAACTTTTCCTTTATATCTTGTGAAAACAGTTCTACATAGAGTTTCATAAAAATCAACTACTCTACGATCAAGCCATCCACCATATTTTATTGAAAGATTTAATGGTGTTTCATAATGCGAAATAGTTACTAGTGGCTCTATTCCATATTTTTTACATTCGTCAAAAACATTTTCATAGAATTTTAATCCTTCTTCATTAGGTTGAGCATCATCACCATTTGGGTAAATACGTGCCCAATTTAATGATAATCTAAAACATTTAAAACCCATTTCCGCAAATAAAGCTATATCTTCTTTATAATGATGATAGAAGTCAGTAGCCTCATGACTTGGATAATAATATTCATCAAGAATTGCAGGTTCTACTCCTTCTGGAAATACCATTGGTTTTAGAAAGCTAATTTCCAAATACCCAGTTTCACCTGTGTTTGGATTACGCCATGTTATTTTTCTAGGTACAGTGTGACTACCTTCAGTCAACACGTCACTTGTATTTAAACCCTTACCGCCTTCTTTATATCCACCTTCATATTGGTTTGCAGCTGTAGCTCCACCCCATAAAAAATTCTTTGGAAAACTCATAATACACCATCCTTCAAAAGTTTTGTTTATATTTTTGTTTGTCTTATTGAGTATTATAAACCTTTACAAATGACTATAGTTTTCTAAATATGAAAATTTTATTCATAAAGTATATACTTATATCTGTAATCTTTAAAAAGAGGCCCCTCTTATCTATTAAGAGATTCCTCCTTTAAATATCTATGCTATTTTTATTTTATCCTCTTCTACATCTAAAAGACTTCTTGATGATGTACTTATGGCAATTGCTCCAAGTGGGGCTGTAATTATTATTGATAGTACTGCTATTGCTAAAATTACATCTCCTGATTGAACTCCCATAGATAATGGTATTGCACCCATTGCAGCTTGAACTGTTGCCTTTGGAATATAAGAAATCACACAAAAAATTCTTTCCTTCCAATTAAAATCAGTTCCTAACATCGAAATTATTACTCCTATACTTCTTCCTATTAATCCTATAAATATTACCACTATCCCCATAGCTCCTGCATTAACTGCTACGTTTATATTAACTTGGGCTCCCACTAATACAAAAAGAAGTATTTCTGCAAATACCCAAACTTTATTTAATTTTGCTGATAATCTTTTACCTACCTTTGGTATTTTCTCTAGAATTATGAATCCGATAATCATAACTCCCAAAAGTCCAGCTATCTCGACCTTATTTTTGAGTGAATTTTCTAAAGTCGTGAGCATTATAGCTGTTCCAACTATAAGTAATAACTTCTTTGTATCTCTAATGTGATACTTTTTAAATGCCCACATCATTATAAATCCAATAATAGTTCCAATAGCAATTCCTAAAACTATTGAAACTGGAATTTCTAATAACTTTACACCTATATTTACATGGCTTCCACTGTATAAACCTAAAAAGGTCGTAAAGATGGTTATAGCAAAAACAGTATCAATTGATGCACCTGCTAATATCAATGTTGGAATTCCTTTTTTTGTTCCAATTTTATTTTCAATGAAATTAATCATCTGTGGAACCACTACAGCTGGTGATACTGCTGCAATAATAAACCCTAATAAACCTCCTTGTATAAATGAAAATCCTAAAAACTTAGTTGATGCAAAAGTTATAAAAAATCCTTCAATAAGGCTAGGTATCCAACCCATTTTTATTACGATTTTTCCAACTTTTTTTAAATCTTCTACACCTACGCCAAATCCTGCTCTAAGAAGTATGATTATTAGTGCTATTTTACGAAAATCTGCTGATGCATTTAGAATATCTGGCTGCAATAAATTAAAGCCGTAAGGACCTAAAATTACTCCTAAGATGAGCATTCCTAATAATCCAGGCATCTTTAATTTCGTAAAAAGAGTATTTGCTAGTATCCCTAGTAAAATTATAATTGCTAAACTTGTTGCCATTTTTTCTCCTCCAATTTTTGGGTAAAATATAAAAAACTCCTACAGGTACACTTATACAAGGACCTGTAGGAGTCATTAGCTAAATTGCGATTAAGGTGAACTCCATCACCTATAAATTACTCTGATTTTATCATAAATTAATTTTCTTTACAAGTATAACAGTAGACAAATGAAATTAATAGATTTTTTAACCATTAACCATTTATAATTTTATTATTTTAGTTGCTACATTTTCGCAAAAAGCAATATCGTGTTCAACAAAAAGAATTGTTGGCTTATATTCAAGTAATAGCTCTTCAATCTGCATACGCGAAATTACATCTATAAAGTTTAGAGGTTCATCCCAAATATATAAATGTGCTTTTTCACATAAACTTCTTGAAATCAATACCTTTTTCTTTTGCCCACCACTAAAATCTTCTATTTTCTTTTCAAACTGCTCTCTTGAAAAATCAAATTTTCTAAGAATAGATTTGAATAAACTCTCATCAATGCTATTTTCGTAGGCATACTCAGACAAATTTCCAACTAAAGTTGATGTATCTTGCGATACATATGAAATGATTAATTGATTGTTTTTTCTTATAACTCCAGTATGAGAAATATCTTCTCCATTAATTAATTTTAATATACTGGATTTACCACTACCATTTTTACCTTGAATAGCTATTCTTTTACCCTGTTCTATGCTAAAGCTTATTCCTTCACAAACACTCTTATCATCATAGTTAATTGAAACATCTATTAGTTCAACTATTTTATTATCGTGAAAGCTAAGTGGAGATATCTTCAAACTCTCATTAGTTTCAATATTTTTAAGTAGTTTTGACTTTTCTTCTATCATGTTTTGTTGTCTAGATTCTATATTTTTAGCACGTTTCATCATCTTGGCTGCCTTGTGCCCAATATATCCTCTATCTACTTTACTTCCAGAATTAGTACTTCCAAACTTGCTGCTTTCTACATTATCTGACCATGATGATGTAAGTTTTGCTGCTTTTGAAAGTCTACTTATATCTTTTTTTAGTTTCTCATTTTCTGAAACCTCAAATCCGTCTTGAAGTTCTTTATTTCTCCACCAAGAAGTAAAATCTCCTTTTTGAATCTCAATATTGGTTTTATTAATAGCTAAAATATGATCAACACAATTATCTAAAAATACTCTATCATGTGAAATCAAAATAAAGCCTTTCTTTTTATTTAGATATCTACTTAACTTTTTTCTAGCTTCCGAATCTAAATGATTTGTAGGTTCATCAATAAGGAGAAATGAATTTTCTTTTAAAAACATCCCAACAAGCAATACTTTTGTTTGTTCCCCCTTTGATAGTTTAAAAAACTGTCTATATAAAACATCAAAGTCCACTTCTAATAATGATAATTCTTTTTCTATTTCCCAGTCCATTGAATTTGGGCTAATTTCCTTTATAACATCTATAGTAAAGTTTTCTTTTTCCTTAACTTCATATGGAAAATACTCAAAATTAACGCTAGAAGAAATACTTCCTCTATACTCATATTTTCCTAGTAAAAGATTCATGAAGGTTGTTTTTCCCCGTCCGTTCCTGCCTGTAAAACCTAACTTCCAATCAGTATCAATTTGAAAATTAATATTCTCAAAAATATTATCGTAGCTTCCCTCATAGCTGAAGGTAAGATTTGTGACATTTATTAAAGACATACTTAGTCCTCCTTTGTAATTAAATAATGCAAATAACAAAGTCAGAACTTATGCCGACCTCGTTATTGCTCCATATAAACTTGACATTTCCTATCTGACTCTATATGGAGAATATCATGTGTTACAATAGTATCTTTCATATTTAAATCACCTCCTAAAAAGAATAAAATAAGAGCTGCAAGAAATATTATTCTTACAGCTCATAAATACACGCAATTAAACTACTCCAGGGTAGCATAAAATAACAGTATATATCTAAGAGAAAAAATAATAACTTTCTTGCAAATAAGTACAACAAAAACAAACAGATCCCTCTGTTAAATTTCTTATTTTAACGTACTTTAAAAATTAGCAAGAAAAATTAATCATTTTTTCACCTCAACTTTCATTTTTTATATTATAGCATCAATAGTTTTAGAAAATCAACATAATTATTTTAAGGTTTTAAATTCATACCCTTTGTTCTTTAGGTCAGTAATTATATCTTGAAGTGCTTCTGCTGTACTTTCTTTACTATATGTATCATGCATTAGTAGAACAAGTTTTTCTTGTCCAACAAAAGTTTCATGATATCTATTTAAAAGCTGTTCTTTTGTTTTTCGGCTACCTTCAGCATCTCCTATTAATGCATTCCAATCTATGTACTTATACTTTTTTTCCTCAAGTTTACTATCAATCTCTTCTCTTCCGCCCCAAGAAGCATGTCCACCTGGAAATCTCACTACCCTAGTATGAAACTTATCTCCTAATACCTTCTTTATTGCATCATTCGTTTGCTCTAACTCTCCCATAAATGTATTTGCATCGATTTTCCCTTGTGGATAAAGTTTAGAATAGTTATGTGTATATGTGTGATTTGCTATAGCATGTCCTTGTTTATATATATCTAAAAGTATATTTTTTGTTTCAGGGCTTTCTTCTAATTTATCACCTACAATAAAAAAGGTAGCTTTTATATTATTATCCTTTAGAATTTTTAAAATCTTTGGAGTAACAGTAGTTGATGGACCATCATCAAATGTCAAATATGCAATCTTTTTTCCATCTTGAATTTTTATGTTTTTAACTAAAAAATCTTGAATTTGCCCTGCATCAAAACTATTTTCATCCATATTTATATTATCATCATTCTCAGAATTATTATCCTTATTATCGTTATCATTCTCTTTTGGTTCTGAATTATCACTACTGTTATCTGCTTCATTGTCTATAGATGCTTGTAGTATTTCATTTTTTTGAGTAGTTTTTTCTTCAGAGTATTTATAGGTTATAAAGGCACCCAATATAATAATCAAACTACAAATAAATATCCCTATTTTCTTTCTTCGTTTATTAAAATTATTTTTCCTCAAGTTAAACCTCCTTCTAACAAATACAATCTCTTCATATAAATTGTATGATGTTGTTGTATCATTAAATGTGTAACTTGTATCGAAGTTGTAAATTTTTTTACTTATATTTTAGCTATGCTATCCCTTACTAAAGCAACCATATCATCTTCAGCACCTAAACTAAAATTAAAAAATATACCTTGTCCCCCACCAGCACCTATTGCGGATACAAAAATATCACTATCATGACCAACTACAGTTAAACTTAAGCTTGCCCTATTTCCATTTCTCATAAAGTACTTATCATATACTCTAACTGCTACTTTCATACCACTATAACTATAATTACTTTCATCTACTAGATTCATACTTATTCCACTACTACCTATGTCTTTTTCTAAATGTCTTACTATATCATTAAAATCGCCTTTTACTGCCTTCTCATATTTTGCCAAAACCCATCCTCCTTAATTAAAATTAATTCTATATTTCATTATACAATATATTCTCAAAATTATGTTAATATTGGTAATTTATTAAGTTATCTTTTTTAAGTAAATTTATGTAATTATCAATAAATTGACAGTGATTTTCTTATGTGAGATAATTGATAAACTTAATATAATCTTTTTAGGGAGTGGTATAAATGAAAATAGAAATATGGTCTGACTTTGTATGTCCTTTTTGTTATATTGGTAAAAGAAGACTTGAATTAGCATTAGATAAATTCGAATATTCAAATGAAGTTAAAATAGTTTTTAGAAGTTTTGAACTAGACCCCAATGCTAAAAAAGTATATTCTGAAAGTATTCATGAGCTTATAGCAAAGAAATACTCAATCCCATTAGAACAAGCTAAAGCTTCAAATAATCAACTAGTTAATCAAGCTAAGGAACTTGGGCTTAATTATAACTTTGACGATTTACAACCAACTAATACTTTTGATGCACATAGATTAGTTCATTATGCAAAATTTGAAAATAAGATTAATGAGCTAACTGAAAGATTGTTAAAGGCATATTTTATTGATTCTTTAAACTTGTCAGATATCAAGGTATTATCTAAACTTGCTTTAGAAGTTGGGCTTGATGAAAACAAGGCTTTATCTATCCTTGAATCCAATAAGTATAGTTCAGATGTTAGAGCAGATGAGGAATTAGCATCAAATATAGGAGTAACTGGAGTTCCTTTCTTTGTATTTAACAATAAGTATGCAGTATCAGGTGCTCAACCTCCTGAGTTATTCTTGGAAGTTCTTGAAAAGGTAAAAAATGAAGACTTAACATTATAATCCTAAATCCAATTTAATTTCATCAATTCTCTTAGTTTCATATATTATTTATCCAAATCTCTAGCATTATAGTATCACTATAAAAGTTGGTACATATAATTAAACTATAGAACTAATATGGAGATAGTTATGAAAAATTTATTAAGAAGATTTAGGAGAAAGCTTAGAAGCAAGTTTAGTCGTAGTGACGTGATTAAAACTCCTAAAATTGTTGAGGTAAATTATACTTGGGCAACCCCTTTAAGTTACAATTTTAATCCTAACATGATAGTGTATCATCATACTGTGGATAACAATATGACACCTCAAAAAATAGATGAAATTCATAAACAAAGAGGCTGGAGTGGTATAGGTTATCACTTTTATATAAGAAAAGATGGTACTATCTATAGAGGTAGACCCGAAAATGCAGTAGGTTCTCATGCCCCTGGAGTAAATGCTAGAGCTTTTGGAATTGCATCTGAAGGAAATTTTAATGAAGAGTATGTAACTCCTCAGCAAATGACTAGTCTTATAGCATTGTCAAGATACTTAATGAACAAATACAATATTACGGATTTAAAAAGGCATAAAGATGTACGACAAACAGAATGCCCTGGTAATAACTTCCCATTTGAAGAAATCAAAGCAAAACTAAATGTAAAATAAAAAGATAAGACGCACCGTTTAATTTGGTACGTCTTATTGCTATCTTTAAGATTATTTTATTGATTGCGGATAGTTAAATATATTTAGAGGATTATATTTTTCATTTATAAAATTCAATCTACAAGCATTTCCACCATAGTATTCTTTTTCATAATTCTTAAATGGACTATATTGAAAATTAATAAAAGATCCTTCAGTTATAGTTTTTATATAATTTAGCCTGTTTGCTACCCATCTTTTATTTACTTCTGCATATATAGAATCTTCCCAGACTGACTGTATTCCAATTATAAGATTTGAATCCCTGTAATAAAATGCTGTTTCATTTTTACCTTTATCTTTAACAGCTCCACCTAAACCATAAAATGTTACTGCTACATACACTGAGCCTTTAGGCCTATCTTGAATTAGCGATGATAATTTTAGAAGTTGATCTTTTGAATATACTCTATCTTGAAATCTACCTGCTGATTTAAATTTTTCACTATCTGGATATCCAGCTTCAACTTCTTTTATAGCATTTAAAAAAGTTGTATATTGAAAATTAGGCTGAGCCTTTGGCAATTCTAGTAGTGGTTTTAAAATTCCCTTAAGCTCATCAATCTCTCCATAAAATAAACCTTTAAAATAAGCTGCCACTCCTTCTTCATCTGAATTATAGAAACTCGCCCTCATATTTACCCTTCTATCTAGGTTTTCATATAAATCTTGCATTGTCTCCATTATTTTTGCTTGTTCAAAGGAAGTTGTGCTTGGATAATATATGGTAAATAGAGTTACCATATTAAATTTAGGTGGCAAATTAAAAGTTAAGGAAGTTACTATGCCAAAATTTCCTCCACCAGCTCCCCTTAATGCCCAAAATAAGTCTTTATTACATTCTCTATTTGCAGTGAGTATTTTACCTCTATAATCTACCATCTTAAACTCAACTACACTATCTATACCTAGACCAAATAATCTAGATGAAAGTCCCCAACCTCCACCTAAAGTATATGCAGCTACCCCAACAGTTGGGCAAGTTCCGCCTGGGAAAGGATATCCTCTTTTACCTACATAATCATACAACTCACTATTTAAAACTCCTGGCTCTATTATAACAGTATTTTTAACTTCATCTATTTTTATCTTTTTCATCCTACTTACATCAATTACTATAAGTTTATTGCCAACAGAATATCCTTCATAATTGTGTCCACCAGAGCGTATTCTAAAATCATAGTTTTTTATAATGCAAAATTCAAGAGCACTTTTAACATCTTCTTTGCTTGTACAATACAATATAGCTATTGGGTATTTTTGTATGGCTCTATTCCATACTTGTCTATCTTCTTCATATTCTTTGTCATTAGGTGTTACTATTTCCCCATCAAATGACAAATCTCTTGTTAATTTCATATTAATCATCCTTTGCTATATAGTTTCGACTATATTTTTTCTACTACCAATATATGCATAGGACTTTGTAGAACACACTATATTTTAATTTTATTTACTGCATTAAAATCTACATAATGCTCTTATTACTTTGTTGTTTAAATCACTATCAACTTTTATAACATCAATGTATTTTTCAAGATGAACCTTTAATTCATCATTATTCATAAAATGATGCACATGATTTGAATCATTATAAGCATAACCTAATGGCACTGAAATAAGTATATATCCTCCTGGTTTTATCCATTTTCTTAATCCCTTAAATATTGGACCTGGATATAAAATATGTTCAAACACATTGATTGACCAAGCAGAATCATACAAATCTTTTGGCACATCTTTAGTTATATCATTTAGAGTGAAACATAGTCTTTTTTTTACTTCATCAACTTCTTTATGTTTATAATAGTTTGCTATATTAATTCCAATCTCACTTAAATCAATTCCATGAATAAACATTCCTTTTCTAGCTAAATAGATATCTAGATTTCCAGACCCGCATCCAAAATCTAGTATTTTACCACTTATCTCTGGATATCTATCAAAACAAGAAAGTTCAAAATGATTTTCCCAAAAGGACATTTTTAAAGCTTCAGGATTATACTTTAACCTATCTATAAAACCCCTATCATTTATGTTGTTTTTACTCGCTCCTGCTTCAATAATTCTACGTACTTCTTTAAACTCTTTATTCGTACAATTTTCATTAATTATCGAATAATTTTCATCATTAATATAATTATAAATTTTGTTACAAATATCAATCCAATTAAAATTACTATAAGCAAATTTTTGAATTTCTTCGCAGTTATTCTTTAAACGTTCTTCATCCTGAGCATATTTAACTATTAACTTTGATAATTCCTCTATTTGATCAACTCCAAATATATCACCATATTTCCTATTATCTGTAACATCTAAAGCAGGAAGAACATTAGATGACAATAAAAAACATCCATTTTTAGCTGCTTCAACATATACTATCCCAAAGCTTTCACTTCGTGAAGTTAAACAGAATATTTTAGCCTTTCTATACTCTTCTTCAAGTTCTTTTTTACTAACTATTTCTCCAGTAAATATAATCCTGTCTTTTAAAGTCGGATTATCTAGAAAAAATTGATCTATATATGGATTAAATGTATTAAGTACAGGTCCAATAATTTTAAGTTTCCAATTCTTAATTTTATCTTCAGCTAACTTAAAAGCTTCCATTAAAATTTCATTAGCTTTTAAATATAATCCGATTCTTCCAACAGTAATAATAAAATTTTCTTTTTCTTCATAGTTAACTTTTTTAGTTTCAAAAAAGTCATAAAACCCATTAGGAATATATTCAACCTTAACTTCCAAATCTCTTTTTAAAAAATCATAGAGATATTTTGTTTCAACTGTTATTAATGAGCATTTTTTCAGAATATCAATTTTACTATCAGAGAATTCTTCATAAGTAATATACATATTAGCATCTAACTTCAAATAAACCTTTCCTTGTGGATTCAACTTTTTAAATAACTTTATCCAATTTAAGCTTCTAGCATTTAAATGAAATAAATGTAAAACATCAATTTTCTCAGCATTATCTATTAAATAATACATACCATCTACTTCTGGGTCGCCTTTTACTTTTTCAAGAAATTCTATATTAAATCCTAATAACTCTTTTTCAAGATATGGATAACTACCATTATTATAGGCTACTATTTTGGAATCATAATTATAGTGTTTTCCCATTACATATGCTATCATCCCTACATCTTTAGTTAAGTGCGAATTATCTGTTTCTGGGAATAAAGTTACAAAAGTTTCCTTTTTAGTGGCTTTATTTAATACTTCACTCATTTACTATCACCTTTTTATACTATTTTAGTTATTACTATTCTAAAAAATTAATCTTTAGAATAACATTGTAGTTAAAATGTTAAAGACACTTTAAAGATAATTGACCATTGAATTTATGTTGAGTTTTTGGTAATATATTTCAATACACCTATACTTTTTCTGGAGGATAAAAATATGAAAAGCAAAGGTTTACTAAAGAAAGTTTTAGCTATTTCATGTGCAAGCTTAATTCTTATTTTAAGTGGTTGTACAAAAACACCAAGTGATAACGCTACATCTTCAAAGGCAATGGCTGATTATAAAAGTAAATATGAAGGTAAAAAACCAATTGTAACTATTGAGATGGAAGATGGGGCAAAAATAACAGCTGAGCTATATCCTAATATAGCACCTCAAACCGTTGATAATTTTGTAGATTTAATTCAGAGTGGTTTTTATGATGGTTTAATATTTCATAGAGTAATTCCTGGATTTATGATTCAAGGGGGAGATCCTAAAGGTAATGGAACTGGCGGTTCTGAAAAAACTATTCCTGGAGAATTTAGCTATAATGGATTTGAAAATAAATTAAAGCATACTAGAGGAGTTCTATCTATGGCGAGATCTCAAGCAGTTGATTCAGCAAGCTCTCAATTCTTTATTATGGTTAAAGATACTGACAGCCTTGATGGAAAATATGCTGCTTTTGGTAAAGTAACTGATGGTATGGATACTGTAGACAAAATAGTTAGTGAAAAGAGAGATGCTAACGACAAACCACTAACAGATCAAAAAATGAAAAAAGTTACTGTAGATATAAAATAACTTTAAATAGACAAAAGGCTTTGATAAAATCAATTATCAAAGCCTTTGTTTACTTATATAAATAGATTTATATTTGATTCTGAAGCTTCGCCTAGGTAATAACCTACTCCTCCAAAATTAACTCCATCTATTAGTTCTTCATCTTTTATTCCCATTATGTCCATAGACATTGTACATGCAACTATATTCACGCCATTATCCATAGCAGCTTTCATAAGCTCTTCTAGTGACTGTACATTTTTCTTTTTCATTATTCCTCTAATCATCTTAGCTCCAATGCCGCCCATATTCATTTTCGATAAGCTAAGATTTTCAGAACCTCTTGGCATCATAAACCCAAATGCTTTTTCGATTATATTCTTTTTGACTTTTATATTTTCACTTTTTCTTAAAATATTTAAGCCCCAGAAAGTGAAAAACATTGTTACCTTTTTACCCATAGCAGCTGCACCATTAGCTATAATAAAAGAAGCTATAGCTTTGTCTAAATCACCTGAAAAAACTACCATTGTCTGAGAGTTATCAAGTTTAACTGAACTCTCTAATATATCAATGTTTTCTACATTACTTTTAGACTTTTTTTTTATTTCAGCGTAGATTATTCCACAGCTTTTATCTAAAGACATTAATTCATTTCCTGTATTTTTACACCAAGATTTAATATCTTCATAAAAACCAGGATCTGAAGCCTTTACCTTTAATACATCTCCAGTATTTAAGGTATCAATTTTAGCTTTAACTTGCATTAATGGACCTGGACAACATAATCCGCATGCATCTAATTCTATTGAGTTTATATCCACAGCAACTTCTTCTTTTTGAATATCAGTATTTTGGCTACTTTTTTTAGTAATTTTCTTTGCAATATATTTTGATTGAATATATGTCTTATATCCACCAGATAAATTTTTGACCTTAAATCCATTTTGAGTTAAAATTCTAGATGCAATATGTCCTCTTAGTCCTACAGCACAATATACAATTATTTCTTTATCTTTAGGTAATTCATTCATTCTATTTCTAAGAGAATTTAAAGGAATATTTATAGCTCCTTCTATAGAACCACTTTCGACTTCTATAGTTTCTCTAATATCTAATAATGTACTATTTTCACTATTATATTCATTTAATTCATTAACTGAGATTATATCTGTAGTTCCATTTAAATAATTTTCAGCTACAAATCCTACCATATTTTGTGGAGATTTTGCCGATAAAAATGGTGGTGCATATGCTAGTTCTAATTCTACTAAATCATCAACTGTTCCATTAAGTTTAATAACTGAGGCTATTACATCTATAAATTTATCAACACCTTCATATCCAAAAGCCTGAGCACCTAAAGCCTTACCATCTTTATTAAATATTAATTTTATTGATATTTGTTTTGCTCCGGGATAATAACTTGCATGAGACATAGGATGTATATATGCTGTTTTATAGTCAACTCCTAATCTTTTTAATGTTCTTTCATTATTTCCTGTTGAAGCTCCTACTAAATCAAATATTTTTAATATAGAGGTTCCTTGTGTTCCTTTATAAGCGACCTTTCTTCCAGCTATATTGTCTGCTGCAATTCTTCCTTGTCTATTAGCTGGTCCAGCTAAAGGAATAGCTACATCTTCCCCAGACACATAGTCCTTAACTAATATTGCATCACCAACAGCATAAACATCAGATGCAGATGTTCTCATATACTCATCCACTATAATATGACCTCTTGCACCTAATTGAATGTTAGTATTTTTAATAAATGAAGTATCAGGAGCTACACCTATAGCCAAAATTACTATGTCAGATTCAACCAAACTTCCATCTTTTAAATGAACCTCTATTAAATCATTATTATCCTTAAAACTATCAACGCCATTGTTTAAAATCAATGATACATCTCTATCATTTAACTCTTTTTCTGCAATAGTTACCATTTCAGAATCAAAAGGTGCTAATATATGTGGAGCAGCTTCTATTAAAGTGACATCTAATCCCCTTTCTTTAAGATTTTCAGCCATCTCAATTCCTATAAAACCTCCACCTATTATAACAGCACTTTTTATACCTTTTTCATCCACAACCTTTTTAATTTTATCTGTATCTGGTACATTTCTTAAAGTGTATATCTTAGAGCTATCTATTCCTTTAATAGGTGGTTTAATTGGTTTTGCGCCAGGTGATAATATTAAATAGTCATAACTTTCCTCATATTCACCTTTTTCTAAGGAGTTAACTTTAACTACCTTTCTATCTGTACCTATTGAAACAACATCAGAATTTACCCTTACATCAACATTAAATCTATCATTTATACTTTTAGGTGTTTGAACCAAAAGTTTTTCTCTTTCCTTTATTTCTCCCCCAATATAATACGGAAGTCCACAGTTTGCAAAACTTACGTATTCGCCTCTTTCAAACATTATTATCTCTAAGTTTTCATCTAATCTTCTTAATCTAGTAGCAGCTGAAGCTCCGCCTGCTACACCACCAACAATTATTACTTTTTTCATACAGAACTCCTCCTATATTTATAATGTTTTTATATAAAACATCTTAAATTCTTAACTATCTTACTTTTATATTAAAGCCTATAAGTAAATATAGTCTGTGACTTAATCACACTTAAAACTAAAAAAGACCTATCTATTTAGATAAGTTATTTTACATTAATATAATATTATAATGTTGTAGGGAGATTATATTTAACCATTTCCATGCAGTCTATATTATTTTCTAATGTATCTGTAACTATTTTAATTGGAGTACTAAAAATGGTCATATAATCGAACTCATCAAATTCTTTACGTATTTCAAATGCTAATTTTTCTTCTGTTATTAGAAACTGAGCATCAACCCCATTCTTGTTTCCACGCGCATCTAACCTAATCCATTTATTTAAATTTGAAATAAAAACCGCATTTAATCCATGAATACAATAACATGTTTCTGGAGTATCCCCAAGCGTAAGTCTTTGATAACAAAAACCAACAGGAATGTTTTCATTTCTTAATAGTGCAGCTAGTAACATTGATTTTGCATAACAAATACCCTCTTTATATTTAAGAACTTCTGAAGCTACTCTTGTAACTCTTTTACTTTTAATATCCCAAGAATGAGAAATCTCATCCCTAACATACTCAAAGGCAGTCCTTATTTTCTGAATATCATCTGAACCTTCTTTAAATATCTCTTTTGCTTTATTTTTAATAACTTCATTATCAAAGTCAACGTATTTATTAAGCTTTAAATAATCCAATAAATCTTCACTTTCTAATATAAACTCCATTAAAAACCTCCATTAATTAAATAAAAAATAACCGTACTAATTTTTGAAATAACTATATTATAATAGATTTAACTTATTTTATATATATGTTAATAACATTATTATTTTAAAAATCCTCCTTATTGATTTATTTTAACTTTATTTATATAACTTTTAGAATTATTGCTAAATCTTGAGTTTAAGTTTTTATTTCTAATCATCATTTACGAGTATTTCTTATACACTTTATTTTTCTAAATAAGGATATTTTAAACCAAATATAAATACCTCAATTTATGTATACACCATTTGGCACTTAATGTTATAATTATCATATTATTTACAATTAATTTTTACTTATGAGAGGACTGTATAAAAATATGCTTATTGAAAGAAACGCTAAAGTTGATATTAATGAATTAAATGACTTATTGAAAACTATTGGTTGGGGAATAAGTTCACCTAAAAAGCTAGAAGATTCTCTAAACTTATCTTGGGGATGGATCACTGTTCGAGATGATTTAAATAATCTTATTGGATTTGTTCAAGTGCTTTCTGATGGTATAAAACATGCTTATATTTTGAGGTTGCTTGTACACAAAGATTATCAAGGTAAAGGAATTGGTACAAGCTTAATGAAAAACTTGATGGAGCTTCTTGATGAAAATAACTTAAGTCCTGTTTTGTTAACAAAACCTTCTGAGGAATCCTTTTATTCTAAATTTGGATTATCCAGAAGTAATAATGGATTTATCTCACTATTTAAGTGGTAATTTTAATTTTTAACATACAAAAAAGAGGAATCATCTTCCTCTTTTAAATTAACTTTATAAAGTTTTACTTCAGATGGTTTTCTTTAATTTCCTCAAAGGAAATCTCTATTTTAGTTCCTTTTCCAATTTCACTCTGAACTTTTATATCACCCTTATGCCAATTTATTATTTCTTTAGATATGGCCATGCCTAATCCAGATCCTTTTGATTTGGAACTTGAATTAACTCCTCTGTAATATCTGTTAAATATATTTTTTAAATCCTCTTCTCCTATACCCTGTCCATTGTCTTCTATAATTATATTTATAAGCCTATCTTTTTTAAACACTGATACATCAATAACCGTATCCTCTGTATTGTGATCAATTGCATTAACTAACAGGTTGGTTATAGCTCTTTTTATATATTTTTTATCACAGTTTATTATTATATTTTCATCATCAAAGTTAAAGTTCACTTCTCGTTCACTATAATTACTGTTATTAAGTAAGTCTATTATACATTCCTGGAGTATTGTCACTAAATTCTCATAGCTAAAACTTATAGAAATTACCTTATTTTTAAGTTTATATATTAAAGATAAATCATTAACTAACTCCTGAATATGATTTGTATTAGCTAGAATTATATGTGAATATCTTTTTGCATCCTCAATATTTATATCGTATTCTTCTCCCTGCAGAAGTTCTGCATATCCCTTTATGGAACTTAATGGAGTTTTTAAATCATGGCTTATATTTGCAATCCACTCTTCTTTTGCCTCGTCAACTTCCTTTCTATGCATTTCATTTTCCTTTAAGATAACTGATAAATTGTTTATGTTTTTACTTACTTCTTCGTAAACTCCCTTTTTATTTTTCTTAGGTTTATAAATACCATCTTTTAAATCTTCTATATCCTGAATTACTGATACCATTGGTTTTACTAGATTTCTACTAAAAATATATGCTACAATTCCAACCAAAACAAAGCCAAAAACTATCATACTCAAATGATATCTAAAACTTTCTTCTGTAAAAGTTAAAGAATACTTAAAAACCTTATTTATTGGAAAACCTACTAATAAAGTGTATTTCTCATTACCTTTGATCAATTCTTTTGTAGAAACGGTAGTTGGAGCTATACTTTCCCAGGGATTTTGTATGAAATTAATTAATTCTGAAGTCGCATAACTAGTAGGAATATTATCAGGCTTATTTTCTTTAAAAACCTCATTATTCCCCTTATCTAGAACTTGAATCCAAACATTGTCTTCTTTTAGTTTTTTTATATTTTCATCATTTAAGCTAAACTCATTTCTACTCTCTAGATCTTCTATAAAATGCTCTATAAAATCTGAAGTTGAAAATGATACACTATATATCTTCTCTCCAAAACTTATATCAGTTTTGTATATCAATAAATTTAAAAGTCCATAAATAAGAAAGGTTATTTGAAAAACTAAAATCATAGATATCAATATTTTTGCTGTTAATTTTATTTTCATATCAGTTCACCAACTTATAACCAATTCCTTTTAATGTTTTTATGTGCTTGGGGTTACTTGGATCTTTCTCAAGTTTTTCTCTTAAATGTCTTATATGAACCATAATTGTATTATCATAGCCGTCATACTCATACCCCCAAACCTCCTCACATAATGAGGCTTTACTAAAAACCTTGTTCGTATTTTTAGCTAAAAATAATAATAATAAATACTCTTTGGCTGTTAAACTTATATTCTCATCTCCATTTTTAACTTCGCCTGTTTCTTCATTTATAATAATTGAGCCAAATGTATATATTCTGCTTTTTATTTCATTACCTATATTGCCCCTTTTAAGCTGAGATTTAACTCTCAAAACCACTTCCTTAATATTAAATGGTTTAGTTACATAATCATCTCCCCCTGCTTCTAGACCCATTATTTTCTCTTCATCTTCCCCTTTTGCAGTTAAAAAAATTATTGGACAGTTTGAGAAAGTTCTAATTTTGTCACAAACCATATATCCATCTATGTCTGGTAGGTTTACATCTAAAATTATTATGTCAGGATTTTTCTCCTTACACATTAATATTGCATCTATTCCATTTTCAGCTTCGTATATATATCTAAAGCCTTCCTTTATAAAAACTTCCTTTAGTAGTTGTAATAGCTCTCTTTCATCATCAACAAGCATTATCTTCTTGTTTAATAGTTCATCATTAATCACGATAATACCCTCCTTATCACAAGTATAATTTTACCATAGTTCACCCTTACATTATATCCGATTTCTTAAAGCTTATATAATCTAGTGCAAATAATAAAAAACCTAAAACTAAGGAGGCACCTATAGCTATATACTTCTCATAGGAAATTATTGACCCATTTGTAATTGATAATGCGTATGTCCAAGGAGCATAAATCCAAAATCTACTTTGAGCAATAAAAATATTTGTAATCATCATAACAACTCCAGCAGAAATAACTGGTATTATGCTCATAAAATTTCTTCCTATTATAAATAAAAGAATTATTACTGGAAGTGAAGTTATAAATATTTCAACCCCAATAACTAATATACTTAAGTCTATTTTTTTACTTATAAAAAACCCTCCTAAAATTACTGCTAGAAGATAAGAAACTATTGAAGTTGCTAAAGTTAATATCATGACTTTATATTTAGAAAAGTAAATACTACTTTTCTTAATAGGCATAAGCATTAGTTGTTTCCAGCCATTATTATCATTTTCAACCTTTGTTATTATGCATGCAGTAAATGTATTTAGTAAGGGTAGTACTAAGGCTATAAAGGTAATTGAAGAAAACATAATTATAGCTTCATTAATTTCTAACCCATTTACAGCTAGGCTTTGTGCTTTTTTTATAAATATTAAAACTATAGCTATTGGAACAGCCAAGGCTGTAAACAATAAAGAGCTTTTCTTAATCTTTAAAAATTCTACTTTTAATAATTCCATTTCTTAATCCTCCTAATATATTTCTTTATTTTCAAAATATTTTCTAACTAAAGATGAGCCTATTATAAGAATAGCTGCTGAAATTATTAAAACGATAGTTATCTCATTCCTACCTTGAGTTGTAGAAAATAAAGAAAATCCATAAGGGTTTATATTTTTAATAAAAGTCTCACTATGATATATATTGGAAGAAAGCGCACTAAGTGCTGCTGCCACTCCAATGGATATCAGTAAGTTTTTATTTTTTAGGTTTATAAATAAATGTATAGTCATTATTCCTAAAGTTGATATTAATTGAATACAAAACATTATTATAAAAAATCTCCAAGGAATAGGCTCTTTGAACTTAAATATTAGTCCAACTATTATCAAGGAAAATACATTTAGTAAAAGCATAATTATTGAATAAAATACAGCCACAATAACTTTTGCATTTAAAATACTGTTTCTTTTTATAGGTTTAGTTAATAAAAATATCCATGCGTTATTCTTATATTCGCTTTCAAATAAAGTAACTAAGATAAGTGAAACAAATAGGGGCATATTATCATTAAAATACAATATCCTCTGCTCTTTTACTAATACCTGCCAAGAGGTTAATCCTTTTAATGTAGCTTGCGGTAAAAGCCAACTTTCATACCTTATTAAAAAATCAAATACCAAGAGAGCTGAAACTCCTATTGGAATCATAAGTACAAACAAAATTACTAAATTTCTCTTCTCTTTTATAAACTCGTTTTTTATTAAATCCATTAGCATACCTTTTCCTCCTTAGTAAGTCCTAAGAAAATTTCCTCTAAGGAGCTTTTTTCTTCAGCTAAATAGTTTAACGAATATCCCCCCATAACTATTTCTCTACAAATTTTTGAAGGAGATAAATTATTTCCTTTAACTTTTAGTTTTAAATTTTGCTCTTCTACCCTATATCCTCTAGCTAATAAAAGTTTCATAGTTAAAGCCTTTTCTTCCTTTTTCTCTAATCCTACTATCACTTCATTAGTAGAGTTTTTCTTTAAATCTTCTAGAGATCCTTGATATAGTAGTTTTCCTTTATTTATTACTCCAACCTCCGTTGCTACTAACTCAATCTCATTTAATATATGACTTGAAATAATTATGGTAATTTTCTTTTCTTTAGCTAAATATCTTATTAAATTTCTAATTTCTATTATTCCAGCAGGATCTAAACCATTAGTAGGTTCATCTAAAATTAAAAGTTTTGGGTTTCCCATAAGAGCCTGCGCTATTCCAAGCCTCTGTTTCATTCCTAAAGAAAACTCATTAACTTTTTTATTTCTCTCTTCCCACAGATTTACAAGTTTTAGTTTCTCTTCAATCTCTTCCTTATTAAGCTTTAACATTCTTTTTAATATATCAAGATTCTCATAGGCAGTTAAATGCCCATAATATGATGGACTTTCAACTAAAGCACCTATGTTTTTTAAAATCTCTTCCCTATTTTCTTTAATTGATTTCCCAAAAATATAAACCTCACCACTAATAGCTCTTATAAGTCCTAATAGCATCTTTATAGTTGTTGACTTTCCAGCTCCATTAGGACCTAAAAATCCATATATTTCTCCCTCTTTTATCTTTAGATTAACATTATCAACACTTTTAACTTTATTAAACACCTTAACTAGATTTTTTGTTTCAACGATATATCTACTCATTTTACTCACCTCTTAAGCTTATTTCACTATAATCTTACAATGTTCTCTTTAATATTGATTTTAGGTGAGCTTAATTCTATCTTAATTCTTTGAAGAAAGTAAAAAGCTGATAGAATTTTTCAATTTTTCTACCAGCTTAAAATTATTTATTTTACATATAATTAGAATTAAAGTCGTTATCATCATCTATTTTAAGTTTTTTGTGATATGCAAATATACCTAATGTTCCATCCCAAAAAATATCGAAATATAATAGTGATCTTAAGTATACTATAAACACAATAATAGGCAAAGCTTTATTCTTATCAATTAAGTAGTCACTATATATACTTATTAACACAAAAATAAAGTTTATTATTCCACAGATTTTATTTTTTTTATACATACCTATTAAAGTTAAAACTATTATAACTTCAATTAATACATAGCATATTATTTCAGCCAAAAAAAGCTCATTTCTCAGAAAAAAAATTTTATACACACCTAATGATGAAAATACTATCGTAGTGATTAGAGCTGTAAGCAACTTCTTATTTATATGCTTGTACGATATATTTTTATAAAACATCACATAAATCAATGTTATTATAACAGTAAATATTATTTTTATAGCCATAACATTACCTATCAAAATTCTTTCTATAATAAAATCTTCCACTTCCTCCATCGAAATTAACTGCAGTTGCTTTTCCTGTTGTTTCTGAAAAATATACTCCTACCCTATCTTTGTTCCCGTCTACGGTTACCCACCAATTAACTTTCAACCCTAGATTTCTATCAGGTTCTCCTAATAACTTAATGACATCTTCTTTGCTACTATCGGCATTAATTTTATCTAATACCTCATATATGTATTCTTGCTCTTTAGGAGGTATTTCTTTATCCATTCCTTTGTACAAGAAATTAAAAACCATAAATATTGAAAATCCGATAAACACTAATCCAAACCATTTAACACTTTTAACTTTTTTCATTGTCAACATGTTTCTTATCCTTTCCTAATAACCCCCATAAAGTCTTTCACAAAATATTTATTAATCCTCATATATATTATATACAAATAGAAAATAGTGTCAATCTCTCCATGCATATCCTTGATACCTTATATGCCTCATTTTATAATACATTAACAAATTCACGAGAGGCATTTCTATAATTAGTTGGTGTCATTGCTTTTTTTGAAATAAATTGCTTTATAAAATAGGTATCATATTCAAAGCCAGTTGCACGTGCAATTTCATTTAAGCTCATATCTGTATGTGTTAAAAGTGTTTCTGAGACTTTCAAACAATATTCTAGTAGATACCCCATTGGAGTTAATCCACATAACTCTTGAAACATTTTATTTAATGACACTCTATTTAAATGAGCACATTTTGTTAAATCTTCTAACATTATTTTCCCAGAATAGTTTATATGTATATACTCCAATACTAAATTAACTGGTGTTTGTTCCTTATAATTACTTAACTCTTCAATCAACTCTAATATCTGTATCAAATATCTCTTTATTCTACATACCCAAAGTGAGTCGCTTTGTGCATATACCTCCATACCCATAATAAAAAACCACTCATACAATTTTGGATAGACATTTTCAGTTAAATCATATACACAGACATGGTTATTTTCGCTATTAAAAAGTGAAAGTCCAGATTCTATTTTTAGACTAGTTGATATGTATCCTTTACTTTCTAAAAAACGTGCTGTATAAAAAAAATCAGGATGGAAAGAAAATGATTGCGCTGATAAATTATGTTGTTCAATAACCTTTACCCTATCCTCTATAGATAAACAAAGAACACTTGGAGCTACAATTTTAATAGGACGATCATTTATTTGTAATTTAATGCTTCCACTAGTAATTAAAATTATAGTGAACCTCTCTTTGTAGGGGAGATTTATAAAATTCTCATTTACAACAAATTCAATAAACACAGGTCTATTTTTATAGCGATCATCTTGTGGCATAAAAAACCTCCATTAACAAATAGTATAGGTTAAAGTTTCATTTATAACATTGTATCATAATCTCTAAATGCTACACTATTATTAAACAATGAAATTATACTTCATACGAAAGGAGCATCATTATGACTATTGAACCATTTAATATTCAAGTATCTGATGAAATACTTGATGATTTAAAATACAAAATTCACCATGTACGCTGGCCAGACCACTTAAAATATTCAAGTTGGGATCGCGGCACTGATATTGATTATTTAAAATCCCTTATCCAATATTGGAAAGAAGAATTTGATTGGAAAGCACAAGAAAGGAAATTAAACAATTTTCATCAATTTAAATGTTGTATTGACGGAATAGATATTCACTTTATTTATAAAAAAGGTAAGGGACCAAATCCACTACCAATTATTCTTACCCATGGATGGCCAGACAGCTTCATAAGATATCAGAAAATCATACCTCTTCTTACTGATCCTGCTAGTTATGGTGGAGATCCTAAAGACTCTTTTGATGTAGTAGTGCCATCAATACCTGGATTCGGATTTTCCAGTCCACTAAAGCGTGATGGAATAAATAATTATATTGTTTCTAAACTTTGGGCAAAATTAATGACTGAAAAACTGGGATATAAAAAATTTGCTGCTGCTGGAGGAGACATAGGATCCGGTATTACTAGATATTTAGCATTAAATCATCCAGAACTTCTAGTTGGAATTCACTTAACGGACATAGGGATTATTAGAGAGCTAATCTCTTCCAATGATGATATTAGTAAACTTTCTGAAGAAGAATTAAATTACAAAAAAAATGCCCTAAAGTGGATTTCAGATGAAGGAGGTTATATGTCCATTCAATCTACAAAACCACAGACTATTTCTTATGGGCTCTCTGACTCACCTGTAGGTTTAGCTGCTTGGATTGTAGAAAAATTCCGTGGGTGGAGTGATTGTAATGGTGATTTGCAAACAATATTTAGTAAAGATGAATTACTTACTAACATAATGATCTATTGGGTTACAAATACAATAGGCTCCTCTGCAAATATGTATTATGAGAATATGAACTCTTTACCTCCAATGAGACCTATAGATATACCAACAGGTTTAGCTCTTTTCCCATCTGATATACTCCTACCACCTAAAGAATGGGCAAAACGCAATCTAAATATTACTCATTTGACAACAATGGCAAGTGGTGGACACTTTACTGCTATGGAAGAGCCTGAGCTTTTGGCTGAAGAAATCAAAACTTTCTTTAGGTCTTATAGAAACAAAATTTAGTATTGCTGTCCATTCTAAAAAGAAGGTTATAAATGGTTAAGATAAATAAAATTTTATCTTAACCATTTATATATTCTTCCATCTATAATTTTATGTTCAAAGTAATTTGTCTTCTATAGATTTAGTTGATTTAAAGTATCTTCGAAGTTTTTTATTATATCTAATTTATCAACATAAATTCCTATATCAGAGTACTGAGATAAATTATTTCCGTTTAAGTACACTTTAGGAAGGTATTCATTACCCTCACTTACTTCATTTATAAGAGCACGTAATTCATCATTTGTGTACTCCTTATCTTGAATAAATTTTTGTTTAAAGATTTTTTTATCTTTAATAGAAGTTAAAATCAACATTCTACAGGTTCTTGAAATACATATATAATCTTTTTCCTCAAAGGTTGTTACAAAAGCAAATTCTGATCCGAAAACAACTTCTTTCCCTTTAAATAACTTTTTAGCAAATTCATCAAAAGCTCTTTTCTCAATATCAGTTACATTTGTTACATCATCAGGTACAAGCAAATAAACTTTTTTAGCAAATATTCCTTGCATTAAACTATTAATATCTTCGTTATCCTTTATAAACGTTCTCATGTCCTTTATAACATCTTCGTTATTAAAAATGTTGAAATATAATGGTACATTAGGATAACTTACAACATCATTAATTGTATACTCCGCAACATTGCTGCTTTTATTGGATTTAATATAGATTTTTTCATCATTAAATAACATATAACACTTTTCCATAATTCCACTCCAATCTAATTGCTTTCATAATTATTATACTTTCTTATTTTAAAATTCTTTTCTTAATATATTTTACCTTATGTTTTAAATTTTTTATATAAAAAATGTTGACCTGGTTCCACTTCTTAAGAATAAAGCTTCTTAAGAATATATAGTGTTTATGCGGGTTTCATCTACTTTTCACTTTAAATAAAAAGACCATCTTATTAAGTAAAATAGTCTTTCTAAATATTTATAAATTTTAATTACTTTTTAAAGGTTTAATAACTGAAAATGAACCCTTCATATACAATTTATTAATAACATATATAAAAATTAATACCCCTGAAATTACAAAAAGATGATTAGATATTTGACCTAATCTATTTGGTATTCTATTAACCCTCTCATTCCAAGCTTTCTGTTGCACATCATAATCATAATTTTGTTGTTTATCAGTTCTCTTGTAGAAAATGTCCCATGTATGAGTACCTTCATCACTATAAACTCCACTTGCTCCGCCATTTCCATTTGGAATCATTTCGTCAGTTACATCTTTTTTGTATTCATATACTATATTATAACTATCACCTTTAGAAATTTTAATGTCATATGTTCCATTATCATTTTTTATATTAAACTCATCAAGTAAACTAGTTATTTCATTATTCAAATCCAAATTTATTTCATTCTTATCTTTGATTTTATCTTTTATAACTTCAAAAACATATGCTTTTGTGTTTTTATCTGATAAATATGGATTGGGATCATTCCTATGGCTGAAGTCATCTGCAACATAAATAGTAAAAAATACACTTGCTATCATAAAGAAAGCTAATGCAGATATTTTTAATATCTTTGAAAACTTGTCCTGCTTTTTTAAGATTAGTTTCAGTTCATTTATAACTATTTTTTCATTTCCAAAGTTTGATAAAGCTTTATTAATACTTTCCTCTTCAGATAATCCTGATTGCTTTAAGTCTTCCACCTCATCCATTAAATGTGTTATTATTTCCTCTTTTATAATCTTTGTTTCTTCATCTTTTTCATCAAAGCTTCTGTATACACTCTCAACATACTCTTCAATCTTCTTCATTTATTTCCCCCCCATAAAATTGTCTATTATTCTTTTTAAAGCATTCCATTGGCTAGAAATTATTATAAAATACTCTTCACCCTCTTCAGTAATAGAATAATACCTTCTTCTCCCACCATTTGTTCCTTCTGTATCATTCCAATACCCTTTAATATACCCTTTTTTCTCTAATCTCTTTAATGATACATATAAGGTGGCTTCCTTCATTTCAAACTCTTCATTTGATGTCTCTTTAATTTTTCTTGCTATTAAATACCCATACATATCCTCATTATAAAGTACAGATAAAACCATTGAATCAATATACCCTTTTAAAATCTCCTTATCAAATTCCACTTCATATCCCCTTTCTAAAATAAACTACTTAATATTATCAAGTACTCTTTTAGTATAATTCATATTACTTAATAATATCAAGTACTTATATCCAAATAATTCATTTATTTTACTTTTTTTAGATAAATAGACGAAAAAAATGAGCCATATAACTACAGCTCATCTCAATTATTCTTTCTTCATTTCCTGCTCTATTAACCTCTTATTTACTTTATCTACAAATAATTTATAAATAGTTGCAGCTACTGGTACACTTAAAAGCATTCCAACTATTCCTCCAAGTCCTGCTCCTAACGTTATTGCAGCAAAAACCCAAATACCCGGTAGGCCTATACTTGATCCTACAACTTTAGGATAAATTAAAGTATTCTCTAATTGCTGAAGTATAGTTATATAAAGCAAAAATAATACGGCTTTAAGTGGACTTACTGTAAGAATTATAAAGGCACCTAATGCTGCACCTAAATATGCTCCTACTATTGGTATTAAAGCTGTAACGCTTATAAAAACTCCAACTGTAACAGCATAAGGAAAGCTAAAGACAAACATTCCTGCCGTACATAATCCGCCTATAATAACAGCTTCTACACATTGTCCTACAATAAAATTTGAAAAAGACTCATTTATAACATGAAATACATAGTTAATTTTCTCTATACTTTTATTTTTTAAGAATGCTTTCATTACTTTTTTTATCTGATAGGATAGTTTTTCCTTGTTTGCAAGTGCATAGATTGCAAATACGAGTGAAATTATGAAATTTATTAGGCTATTTGCCATTGTTGATGCAAATAAAATAATTGAGTTAAGAACTCCTGTAAGTAAACTTGATGCGAAAGTCATAACACTCCTTGATATCTCATTTATATCTATTTGCATGGTTGTTAATGTATTTTCAATGACTTCATATTTATCGCTATTAGTATCTATAAAATTAATGATGTCCTCAACAAATTTTGGTATAGCTGCTATTATAACAGAAATTGCATTTACTAATTCAGGAATTACTATTAAAGCCACTATTACTAATATAAATATAATCAGAAGTATAGCTAAAAATATACAGACTGCTCTCCTAGATTTATTTATGATTTCATTCTTTGATTTAGGAAAATATATTTTTTCAAGCTTTTTCATCAATATGTTTAGAACATATGCCATTGCTAATCCTGAAATTAGAGGTACTGCTGCCCCACTTATATTTCCTATCTTTGAAAAAATGTTTTCTGAATATTTCACTACTAGGACTACAAATAAAGCTAAAAATAAATACTTAGCAATATCCATGATATTTCTTTTATTAAAATTCATCTACTTTCTCCTCCAATTTTAAATCTGACTAGGAAGCCTAACAATAAACTCAGTTCCTTTTTCTATCTTACTCTTTACTGATATTTTCCCTTGGCATAGATCAACTATTCTTTTAACTAAGGATAATCCAAGTCCATTTCCCTCAGATACATGGGCTAAATCCCCTTGATAAAATTTTTCAAATATATGCTCTCTAGTATCATCATTCATACCTATGCCATTATCTGATATTTTAACTTTAATATCATTTCCTTCATAATAACTTTTAACTAATATCTCTCCATTTTTATGACTAAATTTTATGGCATTGCTTAGTAAATTAAGCCATACATGAGATAACATTTCTTCATTACTATAGAATTCTATAGGTTCTAACTCTATATTAAATTCTATCTCTTTTTTCTCCCACTGCATCTGGAGAAGAAGTATACAATTTCTAATCTGTTCATCCAAGGAAAAACAGTTTTTCTCTGTAATGATAGCTTGATTTTCAAGTTTTGTTAATAATAAAACATTTGAAGACATATTGGCAAGTCTTTCTGATTCTCTAATAATTATATCTGTGTATTCAAGCCTCTGATTTTCTGTTAAGGAAGCTTTATGAAGTTGTCTTGCAAATCCTCTTATGGATACTATAGGGGTTCTAAATTCATGTGAAAAGTTATTAATAAAGTCCTTACGAAACATCTCTATACTATTAAGCTCACTTGTCATACTATTAAAACTATCAATAAGCTCTCCAAGTTCGTGTTTTCTCTTTAGCTCCTTCACCTTTACATTAAAATTTCCTTTTGTAACCTCTCTAGTTGCTGATATTACCTCATTTAGTGGTTTTAAAAAATATTTTGCCACTGGAAATGTAAGTATTGTTCCAATGATTGTACTTACTATAAGACCAATTATTAATAAAGCTATTGGGGCACTACCTCTACCTATAAATAATTTATATTTATCTAATATCATAATAAAAACACTAGATAAAATAGCTGAACTTACCATTATTATAAATACAATAATAGCCAGGGCTGCATTTATTGTTTTCAATTTTTTCATACACCTTTCACCGCCTTATATCCAAGACCACGCGCGGTAATGATCTGAAAATCTTCATTATCTTTAAACTTTTCTCTCAACCTATTAATATGAACATCAACTGTTCTCCCATCTGTATCGCTATCCATACCCCAAATCTCATCCATAAGCTGTCTCCTTGTAAAAATCTTATTTGGATAAGATAATAATTTGAATAATAACATAAATTCCTTTTGAGGCAATAATTCTACTTTACCTTTTTGTTTAACAGTAAGTTCATCATAATTAAGCTGAGTTTCTCCAAAAACAAGTTTATGCTCACTAGCTATTTTTGAACGCCTAAGTAAAGCCGCTATACGTAAAATCATCTCTTCTTCATCCACTGGTTTCACCATATAATCATCTGTTCCAAATATAAAACCTTGTTTTTTATCTGATGGGCTCTCCTTTGCAGTCACCATTAAAATTGGTAAATTAAACTTAGCTTCTCTAAGCTCCTTTGTAAGTTCATATCCGTTCATATTTGGCATCATAATATCTAATACTATTAAATCTATATGTTGTTTATCTAAAATATCTAAAGCTTCTAAACCATCACTTGCCAAAATAGGTTTATATCCATTTTCTAAAAGCACAGCTTCCATTAGTTTTCTTGTATTATCATTATCTTCAACAACCATTATGTTAAACATATTTAAAACCACCTTACTTACTTTTGTTTCATTATAACATGTATATATTTTTTAAATTAGATACTATTATATCTTACCTATTTTTTATTAACTAAATGTAAACTACTTTTTTATTGAATTTAATCATATTTTTCAGTTTACATTGAGTTAATATTTCTATCCTATACTTCACCTACAGCAATAAAGTGAAACTCTTCAGGTGGAGTTTTTATACTCCAGCTGAATTTAGTTGAACTAATCCAGGAGCGTGCATCCGTTATCGCCCGCTTGAAGAAAAGCAGATATTCCAAATTTTATATTTGGCATAGTCGCTTTCACACAGTGCGTAGGAGTATTACGGATGCTAGCTATCGGATAAAAATAGTAAGGAGACGATGTAATGCTTCAATTAAAAAATATTAAAAAAAGCTATACTACTGGAGATTTTACTCAAGTTGCATTAAACAATGTAAGCGTAAATTTTAGAAAAAACGAATTTGTGGCAATATTAGGCCAAAGTGGTTCTGGAAAAACCACCTGCCTAAACATAATAGGGGGCCTTGATAAGTATGATAGTGGTGATTTAATTATTAACGGTAAATCAACTAAGGAGTTTAAAGATTCTGACTGGGATGCTTACCGTAATAATAGTGTTGGGTTTATATTTCAAAGTTATAATCTTATTACTCATTTAAGTATTATAGATAATGTTGAGATGGGAATGACTTTAAGTGGTGTTTCATCAGCTGAAAAGCATAAAAAAGCTCTAGAGGCTTTAGAAAAGGTCGGACTAAAGGATCATGTCCACAAAAAACCAAATCAGCTTTCTGGTGGACAAATGCAAAGAGTTGCAATAGCTCGTGCTCTTGCAAATGATCCAGATATAATCTTAGCTGATGAACCTACAGGTGCATTAGATACATCAACTAGTGAACAGATTATGGATTTAATTAAAGAAATAGCTGATGATAAGTTAGTTATTATGGTTACTCATAATCCAGAACTTGCAGAACAATATGCCGATCGTATTGTAAAGTTTAAAGATGGTCAGATAGTAGATGATTCTAATCCTTATGAAAATATTAAAGAAGAAAAAGGATATTCCTTGAAGAAAACAAGCATGAGCTTTGCAACTGCATTAAAATTATCCGCAAAAAATATCTCAACAAAAAAATGGAGAACTGCACTTACTGCATTTGCCTCAAGTATTGGTATTATTGGAATAGCGATGATTCTTAGCCTTTCATCAGGTTTTCAACTTCAAATAGATAAATTCCAAGAGGATGCTCTTTCAGAATTTCCTATTATAGTTTCGCAAACCGCTATGAACACAGATGAAGAAAGTTTAGAAAAAATGCGTGGTGAAATGAATAAAAAGGATTCCTCTCTCTCAATAGAAGATTCTAAAGAAGTTAAGCTTTATGATCCTAAAGAGGGAGCTTTAACTCATACAAACATTATAACAGAGGATTATGTTGACTATGTTAAAGCTATAGATCCAAAGATTTTAAACAGTATAGGTTATACTCGTATGACTGGTATGAACATACTTAGAGAAAAATCTGGAATAACTTCACCTGTATCATTAGCTATAGGTATTAATAATTCTGATAATCAGGGAATTGGCGCTGGCATGGGAGGTGGAGTTGGTTTATCCTCATATCCTGAGCCTTTAGATAACTCTTCGATTTCTTATTTAGAAAAAAACTATGACCTTCTATCTGGTGAATATCCACAAGATGAAACAGGATTAGTGTTAGTTATAGATAATCAAAATCGTATTGATCAAGCAGTATTAAAAAATCTTGGTTTTGATACAGATGATATTGATAGTATAGATTTTGATGAAATAGTAGGTACAGAATTTAAATTAATTACAAACGATGATTTTTACTCAAAAACTCAGCTGGGTAACTTCCTTCCTGGAACAAATTATGATGAAATGTATAACTCTAAAAACAGCATTACTTTAAAGATATCTGGAATTGTGAGATTAAAAGAAGATGTTTCTTTTGGAATTGTGGGTAATGGAATAGCTTATAGTGATAAATTAGTTCAAAAGGTTATAGATTCCTCTATAGATTCAGAAATAGTTAAAGCTCAACGTGATGTTGACTACAATGTTATGACTATGGAAAAGTTCGATGAAAAAGGAAAAACTACCTTTTTATCATACTTAGGTGGAGAGTCCGTGCCTTATATGGTCTATTTATATCCAACTGATTTTGAATCAAAAGATGCTGTACTAGAGTATCTTGATGAATATAATCAAGGAAAATCTACAAAAGATACAATTGTATATACTGACCTCGCAAGCTCTATGACAGAAATGACTGGCGGTATTATGAATGCTATAACCTTAGTTCTTATTGCATTTGCTGGAATTTCTCTTGTGGTTTCATTAATCATGATAGGAATTATAACTTATATATCAGTTCTTGAAAGAACAAAAGAAATAGGAGTACTTCGTGCCCTTGGTGCAAGAAAAAAAGATATTACACGTGTATTTAATGCTGAAACATTTATAATAGGTGCTACATCTGGTATTTTAGGAATAACAATTGCATACCTTCTTACTATCCCAGTTAATTCAGTAATTGAGAACATGACAGAATTACAAAATGTTGCACAACTAAATCCACTACACGCTTTAACCTTATTAACCATAAGCGTAATACTTACACTACTTGGTGGGCTTCTTCCTGCAAGAATGGCTGCTAAAAAAGATCCTGTTGAAGCTTTAAGAACAGAATAAAATTTAAAATAAAATGTATCTATTATGATAGATCTATCATAGTATATATTGTTAGATGATTTTATATCCATAATACATTTGTAATAAGATCTCTAAGTTTTAATCATTGTTTTACTCTTTAATAAAGCCCCAGAAATGGGGCTTTTATTTTAAGTTAAATATGGATTTTCTTGATTCACATCAATTCCATGCTTTTTTAAATTACTATCAATCTTTCTATTCATTGTTACGCTCATAATTTTATATACTAAACTAGGCATTTTAAACTGAGCTTCTTTATAAACCTCTGAAAGTGATATTTCATCTCTTGAAATATGTTCAAAGAATACATTTAACTGTTTTATAAACTTTTTTGAGTTCGGTAGTTTATTTAATGGCCCACCATTAACCAATGCACCCATACCCATTACAAAACCACCTTTAAAATTCAACCCACATTTTTTTCCGAATATCTCTAACATTTTTAATCCACTTTCATGAGTATGAGCATAGGGCATTCCACCCTGAATAATTCCATAAATGCTTTGTCCATGTAAAATTTCTTTATTTCTAGATACCTTTTCTAAAAAATCAATCATATCTGCTGGGTAAGTATTTATATAACATGGTCCGCTTATTATTATAGTATCTGCATTATTAATAGATTCATATGGTTTATCAATATTATTTAAGCTTGAGTATAGGTGAAGAAGCTGACATTCATAACTTTTATTCAATAAATATTCTGAGCACATTTTTCCTAAGAGAAAACTTGTACCAGTTTTTCTTGGGCTACCATTTATTAAAAGTATTTTTTTCATGCACTTAAAACCTCCTCAATGATTTTACTCCTTATTTCAGAGGTAAGTTCAGAGTCAACTATATATGAATTTCCTACTCCTCTTGTTATAACTAAGTTTTCATTAACTAAATTTTTAAAGGCTTTTATTTCTTCTTCAATGCAATTTTCATTTATCCCTATAGCAAAAAACTTAAATTTACCGCCCTTTTTACCTCCTTTTACTATTTCTCCGTTTTTCACATAATAATGTTCATCCATTATTAATCCGAATTTATCAAATACTCTCTTTATTTTAAAAGAGTAACTTCCAAATGTAATAGGAGTAACAAAAATCAAAGCATCAGCCTGTATACATTTAGAATAAATCCAGTCTCCATCATCTCTCACTACACATTTTCTATAGGTTTTATAAGTGCATCCTCCACAGCTAACACAAGGTTTTATCTCTACTCCTTCTAGGGAAACATAATCAACTTTAATTCCCCTATTCAAAAATTCTTCATAAAGCTTTTCGCCTATGTTGTTTTGCCCTTCATCCGCTATTATAGTAACCATAATATCCCCCTCTTCTTCAGCTTATACCCCTATCTCTTTGGAAATTCTTATAGAGAAGTCCTCAGCTTCTTTGATATCTTGTCTATTTGGATGTCCAAACTTCATGATTAAAAAACTTCCTTGAGAAAGTATTTCATCAACAACTTGAATATTCTTTTCCTCTAAAATCTTTAGTAGATTGCCTTGACCTTTCTTCTTTGAGGTTGAAGATGTTATTAGTGCAACCTTTTTTACTTTCTTATTATCCAGACCTTCTGCAAATTTTAAAACCTCTGGAAGACTTTCTCCCCCATAAATTCCTGATACAATAAAGAGTAAATCCATATCTTCTAGACTGGAGTTATCTTTAATATTCTTAGGTTCGATGTTTAAAATTTTTCCTATAGCCTTAGCTATCTTTTTACAATGACCTGTTTTGCTTGCATACACAATACCTATTTTATTTATCATAGAGAATCCCCCTTAAAATAATATCAAATTGAACTTTAAATAACTCTTCAGCCTCTTCACTTGTCAGATCCCTATTCCTAGAAATCATTAAATTAAATCCTAAAAATGAACTCCAAATAGCAAAAGCAGCCTTATCCGTATCCATTTCCCTAATCAATCCTAGGTGAATGTCATTTTTAAGATTCTGGCTTATTCTAGATAACCACCTTGGTTTATCAGGTTGTCTTCTACTATATTTATGAAGAACTATAAGATTATATTTCTCTGGTTCTTCAATAGCTAATCTCATTATTCTTCTAAATATCCTCTCCATATTCCAAACTACATTTTTATTTTTATCTAATAGTCCTGCTATTTCAGCACTTAACCATTTAGTTTCAGTTTCTTCAATGGCATCTATAATTTCTTGTTTATCTTTAAAATGATGATACACAATTCCTGTGGAATACTTCATCTTCTTAATTATTTTTCTTATTGAAACCTCTTCAAATCCTTCTTCTATTCCTATTTCTAATGCTGTATCTAAAATAGTCTTTCGAACTATCTCACTTCTCATCTTTTGATCTTCCCTTGCCATAAATCATCCTCCATTTAAATAACGACGTTTATTTTTATAACACTGTTATTTAAATTGTAATCTAATCCTGTTCTAATTGCAACTTATTTCCTCATTTGTAATTTTAGATGCAATAAAAAAAGAAGGGATTTCTTCACCTCTTCTCTTTCAACTATATTCAAACCTTTGATTTTCTGTCTTATAACATACTCAATTATATATGTCAGAAAACTCGATATTAATTTTTTCTATACGACTATCATCTAAATTAATAATATTTTCATGTATATCTTCTTCAAAACATAATTCATCAGGAAGAGAAATAATAAATTCACTACCTTTACTAATAACACTATTTAATGATATACTTCCCTTATGTATTTCTACTAAGGATTTCACTAGAGACAACCCAATCCCACTTCCTTCGCAGCTTTTAGTAGTGGATTTATCTACTTGTATAAATCTATCGAATATTATTTCCTTCATATTATCTGGTATTCCTATACCACTATCTTTTACAGAAATACACACCTTATCCTCTTCAAGATAGATAGAAACTAAGATGCTTCCACCTCTTTTCGTAAATTTTACAGAATTAGATAATAGATTTAACATTATACGTTCTATTAAATCAGGATCACAAGCTATTACTTTTTCTTCAATAGAAGTGTCAAATATGACTGTAAGCCCCTTATGTTCTATAAATTCTGCAACAGATATGGTGATATCCTCAACTACTTTAACAATATTTAAGTTTCTAAATTTTACATCAAAACTCAAAGCATCTATTTTGGTTATATCTATTAAGTTACTTATAATTCGTATAAGTCTAAATGAGTTTTGCTTAACCATTTTCAAATATTTACTCATGTCATAGTTTTGACTTTTCCTTAAATTAAGTTCCATTACTTGTTCAGCGCTATAAATGACATTAATAGGTGTTCTTAATTCATGAGATATATTAGCAAAAAAATCACTTCTTAACTTTTCATAATGTATTAAAATTTCATTTTTTTCTTCTATGTCCCGTTTACTTTTTAATAAATCTTTTTGACTTATAAAATCCTTAGAAAATCTTATGTAATTAACCTTCGAAACAATAAATGCAAAAAAAGTTACAATTACAGAATTAACTATATTTCCATATAATAGGTTTGAATTATTTTCTATTATTATAAAGAGACCTGAAATAAAAAGTGAAGTTGAAACAAAATATAAAATAACTCCTTCTATTGGTGAACTATATAAACAAGATGCTACTGACAATACACAAATTATATATGCAGATATTTGTCCATTAATATATAAGTCATTTAGAGCCATAAAAAGGCACCAATATATTATTATGTTTGCAAAAAAGTTATATAATATTTTTTCACTTATAAACTTTTTATATATTCTATTTAAGAATAAAATTACATACCATAAAATTATTAAATGTAATACTATAAGGTGCGAATAATATAAATTTATATATTCAGGTGTAAAAGCTCTCATAGGCTCATACACCACTCTATCTGTTATAATTAAAATAATATTAAGTAATAATAGTATTACCCCGATTTTCTCACACCTTTTAATATTAATTGATGTCCTAAGTTCTTCGAATTCTGTTTTGTATTTTTTAATATCCTGAATTGCGTCTTTTTCCCACATACATTTTAAAAACTCCACTCTTACACCTCTTTATCAATAAATATATATCTTTATGTAATAAAATGTATTTTTTTCTATAAAATTAAATATTCTACAATTCTATCTATTTACCTTCTTTTATTTGAGTTTTTCGCACGACAAATACAAACATATATTGACTATTTTTATAAAAAAGACAACTGATTTAAAATCAGTTGCCCATTATATACTTAGTCATAAATATCTGAAAACTCAATATTTATCCTTTCAATCCTGTTATCATCTAAATTAGTTATATTCCTTTTCTCTCCACTATCTTTATTTAAAACATCAGGTATACAAATTACGAACTCACTTCCCTTATTTTCCTGACTATTAAGATATATTTTCCCGCAATGCATTTCTACTAAAGATTTCACTAAAGATAATCCTATTCCGCTCCCCTCTGTATTCTTAGTTATAACGTCATCTACTTGAATAAATCTATCAAATATCAATTCTTGCATATCATCTGGTATACCTATTCCGTTATCCTTTACTGAAATACATACATAATTGTCCTCTAAATGTATATTAACTAAAATATTCCCACCTTTTTGTGTGAATTTAACTGAATTTGATAAAAGGTTTAACATTATTCTTTCAATTAAATAAGGATCACAGCATATTATCTTCTCTTCAACTTCGGTGTCAAATGTAAGTGTAAGCCCCTTACTTTCAACAAAATCAACTACAGACATAGCTATATCCTCAACTACTTTTATTATGTTTAAATTAACAAAAGTTGCCTCAAAACTTAAGGCATCTATTTTAGTAATATCAATAAGATTTCCTATAAGCCTAATTAGTCTGTATGAATTTTGTTTAGTTATTTTTAAATAGCTTTCCATTTTTCTCTTATTTAGATTTTCTTGATTAACCATAAGCTCTATCATTTGTTGGGCGCTGTAAATCACATTTAAAGGAGTTCTAAGCTCATGAGATATATTTGCAAAGAAATTTGTCCTTAACCTCTCATATTCTTTTAACTTTTGATTAACAGCTTCTACTTCCATTTTACTTTTTAATAAACTTTTATTATTCAAAAAATCTCTTAAAAATCCTCTATATATAATATTAGAAACTATGAATCCAAATATCACCACAACAACTGAGTTATAAATATTGTAGTATAATAAAGTCTTGCTACAGACTATAAAATACATGCCTATCAGTAGAACAACTATAGAGGCGCCATATAGTATAAATGATTCAAAAGGATCCATATATACCACACCTGATATTATTAATATTCCAATAAAATACACAGATATTTGCCCAGATATCTTTAAATCATTTAAAGATATCAGAATACAGGATGCCATGGATATAGTTAGTAATATTTCATAAATAAGCTTCCCATTAATAATTCTTTTATATTTTTTAGAAACATTATATAAAAGATACCAAAGTAAAAGCATAGCTATTGTTAGGATATGAATATAGAAAAGATATAAATATCCTATATTCTCAGTCCTCATAGATTTATAGCTTGTTAAATCTACCCCTATCATCATTAAATTGACTATAAGCAATACTATACCTAGCTTTGTAGTTCTTTTTATATTTGTTTCAGTCTTAAATTTTTCAAATTCTTCTTTATATTTTTCTTTTAAATTTTCTATATTTTCAAAATCATTGTTTTTATTAAATTTCCAAAACATGTGCACCTCTATTAATATAATTTTTAGTTTGATTAATTCTACTATACAAAATACATTATTCTACAAATTTGTGTAATTTCCTCTAAATTTCAATCGACATTTGTATTTATTATTACTTTGATAACTTTTTTGTTAAAATTTAGAAATTAAAAAATATATTGGAAATAAATCTCTCCTAATAGAATATTTTAATTATTATATAAACTAAAAAAAGGTGATGATTATGTACCTATCAATACCAAAGGTTTTTCTTGTGCCTGTCAGCTACACTGAAATTATTATGTTTAAAGAAGAGCTCTATGAACATAACCCAATGGATAGAGAAAATATAGTAATAGGCGTGTCTTTACCTAATCAGAGAATTCCTAGATGGATTAGAGATAAAGAAGCCTTTAAATATTATACAGATCAAAAAGGTGTAACCTTAAAATTAGAAGATGCTGACTATGATCCTTTACTTCAAACAAAGCAAGTTGAAGATTTAATTTCACAAAATGTAGATGTACTTATTATTGCTCCTTTAGACTCTTTAGCTTTCGCTTCTTTAGTAAAAAAAGCTAAAGAAGCCGGAATAAAGGTAATATCTTATGATGGACTTCTGCAAAATAGTAACTCTGACCTTTATATATCTTATAATGGTACACAAGTTGGCGAACTTCAAGGAAAATATCTTGTTCAAAATGTTCCAAAAGGCAACTATATTATTTTATCTGGCGACCCTAATGACGATACTTCTAAATTATATAAAGATGGTTCCATGTTATATATTATCCCTCTAGTTGCAACTGGATCTATAAAAATAGTTTCCAGTGTATCTATACCTAATTGGAATCCTGTAGAAAGCTATAATGTTATAAAAACTATTTTAAGTAAAAATAATAATATTAATGCAATATTATCCCCTACAGATGCTATATCAGGAGGTGCTATCAAAGCTTTAGAAGAAGCAGGATTAGCTGGAAAAGTTGCAATAACAGGTCAAGATGCATCTCCAGCTGCTATTAAAAGAATAATTGCTGGTACTCAATCAATGACTGTACTTAAAGATAGTAGAGAACTTGCAAAAGTAGCAGTTAACGCTTCTATAAAACTAGTAAATGGTGAATCTTTAGATACTAATGCAATTATTAATAATGGTTTTAAGGATGTTCCCGCAATTATTTTACCTCCAACCCTAGTAACTAGATATAATATTCCTGAAACCATAATTAATACTGGATTTTTAAGCCCTAACGATATTTATAGTTAGCTTAAAGGTAGTTTTCTTTCCTCTTTTTATTACAGAAAATAAATTTATTATTATAATTTTAAAATATAACAGTAATATCTTACAAAATAATATATAATTAAATTACAGGGAAATTATGTAAAACAGTGAGGGGGTATTACTATTAGATTTGAAAAATCAACTTATAAAAAAATATATTTAGGATTATTTATCTTTTTGATAGTTTCTATAACAATAATTAAAATCTATGATAATAAATATCCATATAGAGAAGTAAATCTCTTACTAAATTCCAAATTAAGTACAGCTGAAAAAACTATAGTAATTGATCCTGGTCATGGCGGATATGATGTTGGTGCCGTAGGTTCTTTAGGAAATCAAGAAAAAAAACTCACCTTAGAAATATCCTTAAAGCTTGGCTCAATTTTACAGAAAAAAGGCTATAATGTTGTTTATACTAGAGAAAATGATGAAGTTTCATGGCCTTCTGAGCCTAAAGAAGATTTATCAGCACGTGCTGCTATTTCAAATTACGAAAAGGCCACTATATTTTTAAGCATTCATCTAAACAAATTTGATGAGAAATCCATAACTGGAACAGAAACTTATTATAATGAAGCCAGTTCTCAAGGTAAGGTTTTAGCAGAAGTAGTCCAAAAACAAATTATAGAAGATTTAAAAACTACAAACAGAGGGATAAAGAAAGGAAATTTTTTAGTGTTAGAAAAGGTAAAAGCTCCTGCAATATTAGTTGAGCTTGGCTATATAAGTAATGAATCTGATGAAAAAAACTTAAGTAATTCAGATTATCAAGAAAAAATTTCTTTATCAATTACAAAAGCTATAGAAAATTATTTTAAGATGAATCCCCAAAATTAAAATGGTCTAGAAAACTTCAAGGTTTTCTAGACCATTTTTACTTATCTTTTTCTTAAATCAAATCTTTCAATTGGTTCCGGTCCTCTAAGAACTTTTCTCTTAATATGAAGATCTCCCTCTGAATCAGTTCTAATTCTCCATTCTATAAGCATTATCTCGCCGTTTTCTATCTCAATTCCCTGTATTCCACTTGCTCTAACACATGAACCATCGTTAAAATATGGTAATTCTTTTGCTTTTGGAAAATGAGGTCTATGAGTATGTCCACAGATAATCATAGTTTTATGTCTTTTAATCCAATGACTATAAATCCTTTCGATTTTATGGATTTTTTCTGCATTTCTTACAGGGCTTGCAGGATTTATAAAACCAATTGAATGAAAAAACTTCCAGAAATATCTTACAGAAAGCATATTGAAATACCAAAAAGAATCATTTAATACATCTCCCTGGTGCCCATGAACTGTTAATATCTCTTGACCTGTATCCCTATGCCTAAATACTACCCCTTCATATATGGTTATACCTGGAAACAACTCTATTTCTTCCTCATTATAATCATCATAAAACTTGTAGTAATTTTTTTCTACGAAATCCGGATATTTTAGTTGTATATTATGATTTCCATATAACATAATCAATCTATCTTCATCAAAAAACTTTTTTAATTGAGTATATACTTCATCGTGTGCTAGCCTTATATGCTTAAAGTTTGAGTGCTCCCAAAGCTCATCTCCATCTCCAACCTCTACATAAGTATATCCGTTATTATAATAATATTCTAATGCGAATAAAAATATATTTTGATTCTTTGAAAATTCATCGTATGGTGTATTTTCACCTCTATGGCAGTCGCTAAAAAATATATACTTAGAATTATCATCAAATTCTTCAATTCTAGCATTATTATAAGCTTCATTTAATCTCTTAAAAGCTAATTTTTTCCCTGATATCATGGCACTCCTCTTCTTGGTAAATAGAATCAATTATATTATTTACCAAAATACTGTCATTATACATATACTAGATCTCATGAAATATTGGTTTCATTTTATCAAAAGTACAAAAGCTATTAAATCCTAATTTCTTAAGTTCTTCTTTTACATAGGAAATCTTAGCACCTAAATGTTCCTCTTTGTGTGCATCTGAGCCTATGGTAATAATGGTTCCCCCAAGCTCTTTATATAACCTTAATATGTCTCTAGATGGTGTTAAATCATTAAGTGCATATCTAAAACTTGAAGTGTTAACTTCAATACCTTTTCCATTTTTAATAGCAAGAGATAATATTTCTTTTATAATATGCTTAACTTTTTCAAAAGGATACTCTCCTTCATTATCATATCTCTTTATCATATCAAGGTGCCCTAATACACTGTAGTCATCATAGTTTTTCATTACATTTAATATTTCTTTATAGTAAGCTTCATTATATTCCTTTTGAGTTTTGTCTTTTTGAAAATCTTGTGTCCAAAACTCTTTATTCTCTACTTGATGACAAGAAAGAATTACAAAGTCAAAATCATACTTATCAAAATCTTTTTTAAATTGCTCTATAGTATGAGTTTGTACTCCAAATTCTATTCCAAGTTTTATTGATATTATTTGAGAATATAATTCTCTACATCTTTTAACTTCCTTTATATAAGCATCATAATCGCAATTTAAATCTGTTTTTACTCCATGGTCCACATGTTCAGTAAAACAAATTTCATTAAGTCCTATGGAAATGGCTTTTTTTACAGCCTCCTCCATTTCATAGGTGGAATCATCACTAAAATTTGTATGCATATGATAATCAGCTAACATTCTTTCCCTCTCCTCTATATCATTATTTATTAATTTTATTAGACAATTTTTTATAGGTATCAAGTTTATAGGCTACATTTTTATCGTAATCAAGTTTAAAATAACAAGCATATAAACAATCTAAAATATATAATAAAGATAACCTAGTTGAAAACGATGAAATTTTATTAAAATGGTTTTCATTTGAACTTAGATACAAATGATAATCAGCATATTTACTTAATGGATTTTCATTTGTAGAAGAAATTAAAATAATTGAGGTTTTGTTATTTTTTAAGATATTTGCAATATCTTCTATTATAATTCCCCTTCCTTCAAAAGAAACTATTATAGCAACATGGCTTTCATCACTTGTGGAAGCCGTTAAAAGTTGATTATATTCTTCTATTGGAACATTAACGAAAGTTCCAATCTCTTGCATCTGAAACTTAAAGTTTTCTCCAAAATAAATATTTCCAGCTGAAGTATATAAATCGATGTGTTTTGTCTTTTTTAGAATATTTGATATTAATCTTAATTGTTCTAAATCTATTAAATTAAATGAGGAAATCAAGGTCTGTTCATATAATTCCTTCAAATTCAAAATAATTTGATTTTGTGTTTCATTTTGTTTAACTGGATAATTATAATCTAATAAATTCTTTTCTTTCAAATACTCATTTATAGAAGTAGATACCTGAACCTTAAGTTCTGATAGACCTGTTAAATCAAGTTTCTGACAAAGCCTATAAATAGTTGAGGTTGAAATGAAGCAAACTTCACTTATTTCAAGTGCACTCATTTTTATAAAATCTTCTGCGTTTTCTTGCATAAATTTTACTAATATTTTTTCATTTTCAGTTAAGTTTGTTACTTTATCTAACTTAATAAAAATGTTCATGAAAATCACCTCATGAACATTATACATTATTTTCTTTAATTTTTCTCTTGAAGTATAGTCTAAATGGCTGGATTTAAATCTAAATCCTCAAAATATTTACTTAAAGCGTAGGCAATCCCATCTTCTTCGTTAGATAAGGTTACTTCATCAGCTACTTGCTTTAAATCCTCTACTGCATTAGCCATAGCTATTCCAATACCAGCATATTTGATCATTGAAGCATCATTATGTCCATCACCAAAAGCCATCATTTCTTCCTTTTTATATCCCATAGGAATTAAAACAGTATCTAAAGCCTTAGCCTTATCAATTCCTTTAGCAGTAAATTCAAAATAGAAAGCTCCTGTAAACATACAACTTAAAGTATCTTTAAATGGGTCCATCATCTCTTCATAATTTTCTTTTAGATATTCTGGATCTCCTGCCGTTAATATTTTATTCAGAGGATAATCAGCAAAAGCTGCCAAATCATCTTTTTCACATAACTTAAATTTACCACCACGAGATTCATATTGAATTACATTAAAAGGCTTGTCTTTATATTGTACATAACAGTCATAAACATCATTAACAAATAAATAATCATCTTTATCAATCATAGGTTTAACATCAAATTTCTTCATATGCTCAAGAACAGCTTGCCCTTCTTTTACAGACATAGTCTCATTAAATAACAATTTATTAGTTTGGCACTCAATAACCTTAGCTCCATTAAAAGAAACTAAAAGTCCATGATGTTTATCCATCTTCAATTCTTTTGCATAATCCATTAATCCAGAAGTAGGTCTCCCTGATGCTAAAACTAAAATAACCCCTTCTTCTTGAGCCCTTATTAAAGTTTTTTTAGTTTTTTCAGTAATTTTCTTTTCACTATTAGTTAAAGTTCCATCAACATCCATAATAATTACTTTTATATCACTCATAACTTTTTCCCCCTAGTTTTTTCTTTGATTATACTAACTCTTTATATTCAAATAAATAGATTGAAGAGAAAATGAAAAGTATCTATCAAAAATAGGTAACTTATTAATTGAAAAATGAAATAAACTTATCAACCTATGAAAAAATCACAGTCCAAAGGCTGTGATTTCATGCATTACTAACTTATTTTTTAAAAATTTTATTTTCCACCTGCTACTAAATATTTTTCTAAAATGATTTATTTCTATAATCTACTATCTTTATTGATTGATCATTATTATATAGCTCATACCTTATAGGATCAAAATACCACATTGTTTTAAAAATTTCTCCCCGCATTTTTCATTTACATTTTTAAGAACAATTTTTTCATTTACATATATTTTACCTTTATGTCCGTAAGTATTATAACTACCCTCTAAATCATAAGCCTCTTCTCCTAAAATATCAGTTAAAGATTTAGGTAAATACATTTTTACTTTAAAGTCCTTATTACTTGAACCATAATCAATTATCTCCATATTTACATTTATAGAGAAATCATTATTATTACTACCTAAATTAACTTTAGAATCAGTAATATCTAATGAATTTAATCCATCTTTAATAATAAAGTGATAGCTTGACCTTACGAACCCTAAAGACCACTTCATTATCGGTATTATTACAAATACAGTTACAATAAAAATAAAAAATTTACTTTTCTTTTCATTTCTTTTTAATTTAAAAAGACCTTTTATCCCTATAATAAATAGTACTAGTGGAATTAATCCTGCAAGATATATTGTTGTATAATTAATTCTTATTGGTCTTATAATATATTCTATTATTGAATATGAACTATGCGGAAGCCTATAACATATCAAAACTGATATAAAAATTATACCTAAGTACTTAAATAACTTTTTATTATCTGTATCCATTAAAAATTATTCACCTCTTTAAATTTTAAACTCAGGTCCAGTTTTTGCATCTTTCATAGCTGATTTTATAAAAGAAATAGATTCTTCTAGCTTTTTTATTTCCCATTCATTTAATTTTACAGGCAGTTGTTTTATAACTCCTTCTCGTCCAATAACACATGGCATACTTAATGCTACATCTCCGTCATGACCATATTGACCTCTTAAGGTAGTAGATGCTTGATAAACACTTTTTTCGTCCAATAGAACAGCCTTTGCCATAGTAACAGCAGATTGAGCAACACCAGCATTGGTCCATCCCTTACCATTAAAGACTTCATAGGCTGAAGTAATTATTGCAGATTTCACTACTTCGGGATCATTTATATCATAAGAACCCTCAAAGTATTCATTTAACTCTGAAAATGGTATACCAGAGACGTTAACATGACTTAAAACAGGGAATGCAGTACTACCATGTTCTCCCATCATATATCCTGTCACTGATTTTGGATCAATTTTATAGGTATCAGCAATAAATTTTCTTAAACGTGCTGAATCTAACATAGTCCCAGTTCCAAACACACGTCCTTTAGGATAATTAAATTCATTTTCAGCGATATAAACCATGGTATCTAATGGATTAGTTATTAAAATTATTATTGCATCCCTCGTATACTTTGTTATTCCACTCATTACGTCACGAATAACTCCACAGTTTATTTTTGTTAATAACGTACGATCAGGTTCTCCTTTTGGGTCATTAGGATCAGGTATCATACTTGGACCTGCAGCTATAATAATAACATCTGCATCCTCACATTGTTCATAACCCCCACTTTTAACTTCAACATTATTCATATAAGTTAATGCTGTAGCTTGAGCCTGATCAAGAGCTTCTCCATATGCTACATTTTCTAAAATATCAATTACACCAATTTCTGCAAATAAACCAAGCTTCATAGCATCAGCTAAGACATAAGATCCAACATGTCCTACTCCTATAACTACCAATTTATTTTTATGCATACTATCATCTCCTAAAGCTTTGTCTTTTATATTAATAGTTATATGTTAGCACAATTGTTAATTAATTGCACAATTTTCTTCTTACCCTGTTGTCAATTACTCAGATGACATAAAAAAATCAGCCTATCAAAAGCTGATTTTTATGTGCATTAATCTAATTCTTCTCCATTACTAGCTATAACTTTCTTATACCAATAGAAGCTCTTCTTTTTACTTCTAGCTAGGGTTCCTTTTCCTTCGTTATCTTTATCAACATATATAAAACCATAACGTTTTTTCATTTCACCAGTTGAAGCACTTACAAGGTCTATGCATCCCCAAGGCGTATATCCCATTAGTTCTACTCCATCTTCATTAATTGCTACTTTCATAGCCTTTATATGTTCTCTTAAATATTCTATACGATAATCATCTTCTACATAACCATCTTTATCTAGAATATCTACAGCTCCAAGTCCATTTTCAACTATAAATAAAGGTTTTTGATAACGATCATATAATGCATTTAATGTTATTCTAAGACCTAATGGATCTATTTGCCATCCCCACTCACTAGCCTTTAAATAAGGATTTCTCAATGTTGGAAATACATTTCCTGATGTTTTCGTATTTACATTTGGATCTGCACTAGTTAATCTTGAAGCATAATAGCTAAATGATATAAAGTCTACTGTGTTGTTTCTTAAAATCTCTTCATCTTTATCTTCCATATTTAAATTTATATTATTTCTTTCAAACATCTTCTTTGCATAATTAGGATACTCTCCACGTGACTGTACATCAATAAAGAAATAATTTTCTCTATCTCTTGTAATAGACTTCCAAACATCCTCTGGTGCACATGTATTTGCATAAGTACTTGCTCCAGCAAGCATACAACCAATCCTAAAGTTTGGATTTATTTCCCTTGCTGTTTCTGTAGCTTTTGCACTTGCAATTAACTGATGATGGGCTGCTTGATATTTTATTTCTTCTTCATTTTCTCCCTCATCAAAAGTTAATCCAGCTCCTATAAAAGGCAAATGCAATAACATGTCTATTTCATTGAAAGTAAGCCAGTATTTAACCTTATCTTTGTATCTATTAAAAAGAGTAGTACATAGTCTTTCATAATGTTCTACCATCTTACGGCTTCTCCATGAGCCTATTGTCTCCACAAGATGCATTGGCACATCAAAATGCGTTATAGTTACTAGTGGCTCAATCCCATATTTAAGACATTCATCAAATAAAGATTCATAAAACATTAAACCTTCTTCATTTGCAACTTCATCATCTCCATTTGGAAATATACGTGCCCAAGAAATTGATAAACGAAAGGTTTTAAATCCCATTTCTCCAAATAATTTTATATCATCTTTATATCTATGATAAAAATCAATAGCTTCATGACTTGGATAATAATGCTCTTCATCGCAAGTCATCATTTTTAGGTTTCCTTTCATTACTGGAAACCTATCTTCTCCTGATGGAATAACATCTACTGTTGATAAACCTTTATTTCCATCTTTATATCCTCCTTCACATTGATTTGCAGCTGTTGCTCCACCCCATAAAAAGTTTTCTGGAAATTTATTAGAATACATACCTATCTCCTTTATTAAAGAGAGTATCTCTGCATTAAGCTAAAGATACTCCCTTCTGTTTTAATTAAACATATTAACTAAATAATACTTATAATAGTATCTCCAAGTTTTGCTATGTCTAAATTCATTGGTAAAACCTCTAAATAATCCATAGTATTTGTTACTATAACTGGAGTAACTAATTCATAACCTTCTTTTTCTATGGCTTCCATATCAAACTCTACTAAAATATCTCCAACTTTAACCTCATCACCATCCTTAATGTATGAAGTAAAATGCTTACCTTCCAATTGAACAGTATCCATACCTACATGAATTAAAATCTCAACTCCATCATTTGATTTTAAACCTATAGCATGTTTAGTCTTGAATATTGTCTGAACAACTCCATTTATTGGTGATACTACCTTTCCTTCAGTAGGTTTAATTGCAATTCCTTTTCCCATCATTTCTGAAGCAAAAGTTTCATCTTTAACTTCATTTAATGAAATAACTTCTCCGCTTATAGGGCTAGCTATAGTAATTTTATTAACTAAATTCTTTTTTTCAACACTATTAACAACTTCTTCACTTTCAACTTTATCTCTATATAATATTAAACAAACTATAAATGATACAATTACACTTATTACAGCTCCTATGCAGGCATATACAAAGTTGCTCATGGAATCTCCACCAATATAACTTGGAAGTGTTAAAAATCCTGGAGAACCACCTGTATAGTTTGATACTCTAAATAGTCCTAAAAATAATCCTCCCACTGCTCCACCTATCATAGCTGAATATAATGGAGTTTTAAATTTTAAGTTTACACCATAAAGTGCTGGCTCAGTTATACCACAAACTGCTGTAATACCTGCTGATGATGCTAATTGTTTTATCTCTTTATTTTTGCTTTTCACTGCTACCGCTAAAGCAGCACCACCTTGAGAAACGTTAGATGCTAACATTCCTGGATATATTATAGTATCATATCCCATAGTCATACGATTGTTTATACCGATTGGAACTAGTCCATAATGTGTACCTGTCATAACTAATAGTGGAGTTAAACCTCCAACTAAAGTTGGTACTAACCAACCAGCATAAGACTCTAAAGTTTTAATACCTAATCCTATTTTATCACTTACTATATATCCTATAGGTCCTATTACAACTAATAAAGCTACTCCTGTAACCATAGCTGTAATCAATGGTTTTGTGAAAAACTTAATTGCACTTGGTGATACTCTATCTGCTATTGGTTCAACATAAGACATAAACCAAACACCTAATATTATAGGTAAAACACTTGAGCTATAAGATGCTAAAGATATCGGTAAACCAAATAAATATATTCCTGTTCCCGCTTCTTTAGCTGCACCTACCATTGATACAAATGTTGGATGAACTAACATTCCTCCAAGCATCATAGCTAAATATTGATTTGTCTTAAACTTTTTAGCAGCAGAATTTGCAAGAAGTATTGGTAAGAAATAAAAAGCTGCATCAGCCATAAAGTTTATAATCTGATAACTTTGTGATTTAGTTGTTATTAATTTAAAAGCAACTAATAATGAAAGAACTGCTTTCATCATGCCGGCAGCCGTTATTGCTGGTAATATAGGAGTGAATATTCCTGTTATTGTATCTATAACTTTTGCAGAAACTTTACGTTTATCATCCTCTTCAGAATCCTTTCCGTCAGCAACTTCTATATTGGATATTTTAACTATTTGCTTATAGACATTATTAACCTCGTTACCTATAATAACTTGATATTGTCCTCCTTTATCAACAATACCCATAACACCACTTGTGTTTTTTAATCCATCAGTGTTTGCCTTTGTCTTGTCTTTAAGATTAAATCTTAATCTTGTTGCACAATGTGTTAAATTTGATATATTGCCTTCTCCGCCTACTTTTTCTAATATTGATTTAGCTAAATTTTCATAATTCATAGCTTAATTCCTCACTTTCAAAATTTAATATAGTTAAGTTTTGAAGAATTAAGGTTTTGCCTGATCGAATCAGTTACAATCCTATGAAACTTCTGGTTAAAAATTAATTTTACTATTACACCCTCCTTTAATTTATATAAATATGTATAATAAAAACCTAAAGAAAATAACTTCTTTAAAGCTTTATTGACTTTCTTTTACTACTCTTGCCGTATGTACTATAAGATATAATTTCTCTTCTTTTGTAAGCTGGCTATTAAATTTTTGTTTTATAAATCCTTCTATTTTCTTAGTACACTCATAAGACTTTGGATATTTTAATCTAATAATTTCAAATAATTCATTATCATCATCTTCATAGTATTTACCATTAACCATTCTTTGTGCAAAAAATTTTAAATGAGTAATAAATCTATAATAATTAATAGACTCCTCATCAAAGTCAATATTAAAATGATATTTCACAATTTTTAATACTTCGTTTATTAAGTTTATAATATCTACTATTTGTGGCATGTCTTGATTCAACTCACCATTTAAAATATGCATAGCTATAGAAGCAGCCTCATCTTCTGGTAGGGTCATATCTATTTTATCTTTTATGATTTTCAACGCCTTAATTCCAATATCAAACTCTGGTTTATGAAGTCTCTTTATATCCCAAAGCATAACATTTTTCATCTCTAAATTATTATTATATCTGTTTATAGAAAAGCTTATATGATCAGTTAGTGTTAAATATATATTTTCATTTAGTTTCGTATTTAACGTTTCTTCAGCATATTTTATAACCTCTTCAGAAACCTCTAAATATTCTGCTGGAATGTCATTAACTAAAGTAATTAATTTATCATTTATGCTTTTGTTTTTTAAAACAAATATCTTGTCTATTTTCTCTTCATCAATCTCATCACCTTTCTTTTTTTGAAAGGCTATCCCTCTTCCCATAACCACAGACTCTTGATTATCTTCATTTTTAATTGTAACAACATTATTATTTAACACTTTGCTTATTAGCACATCCCTAATCTCCTTTACATCAAATTTCCATTAGAAACATTTATCCACATAATAGTAGTTTTTAAATTATAGAAAGAATTTATTCTGTTTTTAAATAAAAATAAACCCAAATCAACATCAAACAGCTATAACCATAGGCTATAACAAGTTTGGTATCAATTTAGGTTTTGCCTGCATTCCAGTAACAATCCTTAAATGAATTCATATTTAATATACAATTATATTAATATAATCTGTAAACATTGTCAACATTTTATTTAAAAAGAACTATTCTCAGGCTTAAATACTGAGAAATAGTTCATAATTAACATATTCTAAAATGAAAATTTATCTCCATTTTCAAACTTATTTATTGCCTTTTCACCTGATTCTGTAAGTTTCTTAAACTTGTCTATAGTTTCTCTCATCTTAGGCAATGCTTCAAGCTTAAACTTACTTACATCATCTATAGCTGTTAAACAATTATCGAATGACTTCTGCAGATCTTCTACAGATATGTTTGAGTTAACAGCCTGTTTGTGAATATCTACCCCTTGTGATTTTATCATTTCAGAAATACCAACAAGCATAGCTCCTGTTGTTTGGTTTACTGCCTCTATGGTTTTAATAACTATCTTTTGATTATACAAACCACTTGCAAGCATAGCTCCTATACTAAGGGCTGACATAGAAACTAGTTTTGCTCTATCTACCCCTATCATTAATTCTTTGTTGTTTCTTTTAAATAATTCAATCGATAATATACCTTGTTGGTTTACTGTTAAAACTTCCTGCATAGTTATTAATCCTTGTTTTAGTGGAAATTGAATTTCTTCCATTACAAATTTTATCTTTTCAGGATCAACTCCATTACTACTTGCATCTTGTATTTTCTTTTCAAGACAAAGATCCATTGCTGTTAATAACTCTATCTCTGATTTTAGTTTTTTAGTAAGTTTTCTCATTTCTATTTCTTCGTTAGTCATTGTTATAATATCATTCTCTAAAGTTTTTTTACCTTTATCTAAAGCTTTAGATATATTCACTAAAACATCACTAGCTTTTTCATATTTTGCAAAATAGTCTTTTATAGGATTAAATAGTTTTGATAATAAACCAGTTTTATTAAAGTCTATTAAAGATGGATTTAAAGCCTTCATTTCTTTGTTTAAATCTAACAGACTTTTAGATATAACATTATCTTTGTCCTCTAGTGTAGCTAACTTCCCAACAGAGATACTTAACATAGAGTTTCTTTTAGCTGAAGCTTCCATAGTATCTCTACCAAACTCTATTATTGGATTTATGAAACTCTTTCTAGAATCCATAGATAAAATATCAACATCAAAAATACTATTTATATTTGCCTCAGCTCTTTTTTCAAGTTCTGTTTTTACTTCCTCAGAAACTTCTAACTGCTTATCAATCTCTTGTTCCAAAACCTTTATATCTGGAGCTTTTGGAACTCTATCTAAATCTATTGTGGCATCCATTGTAAAACCCATAATAACCTCCTACATTTGTGCGTTAAATAAATTGCTTAACTTATAGATAACATCTTCTGAGTCAGCATTTATACTAGCAGCTTCATTTATACTAGATAATACGTTTAGAGCATCAATGTCAGCATTATAACCAATTGTGTAAATAGGTATTTTAAATGCTTCTATAACAGGTGTTATCTTATCTAAATTAAGGCCTCTATTTTGTTCTCCATCACTTAATACAAAAAGCATTAACTTTGCATTAGGATTTTGCTCCTTAGCTTCTAATAACATCTTTGTAGCAACTAATACACCATCATTAGTTGCAGTTCCCCCTACTGCATTTATATCCTCAACCGCTCCTGTAAATAAGGATCTTTGGTTTAAATCAAACTTACCTATAGGTAAATTAATCTCAACATCATCTGAATAACTCACTAATCCTACAGATGAATTATTACTTATATATTGCGAACCCTTGATTAATGACTCTTTTAATTTAGTCATAGGTTCGCCTTCCATACTTCCTGACTTATCAGCTACAAATACTGCAACTATATCTTGTCCTGAATTTTTCTTATCTTTCCATATTTTCTGCGCTCTTATTATAGTGTCACCAGCTGGCATACTAACTTCTGACTTATAATTATCTAACTCATTAAAGCCATAGTCTTTTGCTAATTTCTGACTATCACCACTTTTACATAGTTTTACAAACTCATTTAAAATAGATTTTTTCTCATCAGTTAAATTTCCTATGCCATATAAAGGATTATCATGTCTTAATCCAAATGGAGTAAATGCATAGCTGCTAAATAATTCTGGAGAGTTTTTGTAAGTTTGATATTCCATTATAAAACCATCCAAAACCCCAGATGCTGCTGACTCCCTCATTTGTAAAGTTGTATAAGCAACAAAAGGTATGTTAGCTTGGAACTTTTCAAATTCTGATACAGCTGAATCACTCAACAAGTTAGTATCAAAGCTATTTAGTGTTGATACTAGAAAATTTAAACCTGTAGCACTTTGAAATGGATTTGTATAACCCATTGTTAATTCACCATTTGCAACAGCCTCAGTTATTACCTTTAGATTAACAGATCCATATTTTTTAATTAGTTCATCTTTTTTACTTGATGATAGAAGAACTCCTGGAACATTCCCTAATAATCTTTCCTCTACAGTATCTACTTTAATGCCTTTAGCTTGAAGCATTTTTCCCCATAAATCATTTGAAGGAGTATAAGCATCAGGAACATATTTTCCTGAAGATATATAATCCATACCTTCACCAGATGAAATTGCCCTAATTTTTACAGATACCTTTTTCCCATTAACAACCACACTTGAAGAGTTAAATTTGTTAGCCATATCTAATAGCCAAGCATCATTTCCGCTACCAGCTTTTTCAGATGAGGAAAATATCTCAACAAAAGTATCAGTTGTATTTTCAACCTTCACTGGATACTTATCTATACTTGGAAGTGTGTCACTTAAATTATTACTTTCTAAAACTACAGAAGCTTTTCTTGCTCCAACTTCTTTATAACTAACCTTTTTTAACAACTTGTTCATTGTTTTACTTGCATCTTCTTCAGATACCTGTGTATCAGATTTACCCAAATTTTTAGTTAAAGATACTCCACCATATACCACAGCGAAAACGATTCCCGCTATAATGATAAATGTTAATACGTTCTTTAAAATTTTCATTATTATCCCCCTTACTTATAATGCTTTATATTATTTATTAATTCATCCAAATGCTTGATCTCTAACATATTATCTAAATCGCCTTCTGCATTATCTAACTTACATAATTCAAACATACACTTGTCCAATCTTAATAATATCTTGTCTCCTTGTTCAATTGAGGTTTCTATATCTGATAAGTATTTTTGATACATCTCTAATCTTTCATCTATAACCTTATCATCTCTATTTTTATCTTCTCTTTTTAATGTATTATAAGAATCCTCATTAAAATTCTCTATCTTAGTAGCTGTTCTTTTCATCATATCAAAATAAACAAACTCCATAGCTTGTATAGTTTGATAAAACTTTGAATAACTTAAACTATTTTTATCAAATCGCTTTTCTAAATCCTCTAATATATCGTCCTTTAACACTGTATAGGAATCTATTTGATTAATAAGAGTTTTTATAGTTTTTCCAAAAGATTTCTTGTATGTATTATTATTTAATATCTTAACAACATCCCTCATAGTCTCAGCTTTTAATTCAACAGATGAATCTTTTTTAGCAAATAGCAAACTATAATTAAGATATATAAATACAAATATAATCATCAACAATAAGGTTATTATAAGTGATTGTGATATCAACCCAGTTGCTTTACCAAATAAATTTAAAAGCCCTGGAGAAAACAATACTATAGCCGTCAAAGCTACTACTAAATTATATACTACTAACTTTGTAATTGTGTTTTTACTCAAATTCTCCCCCCCAAATTAAAAATATTTTTAATTTCTCCTATGTACTCCTTAATTAGAAATCATATAATTGATACTTTATAGCAGAATTAAATGTAAGTGTTAGTAAATATAGTTTATTATATAATTCATAGTTCTTTCAATACTGAAACATGAAAAAAGACTAAATATTTCTATAAATATCTAAATAATTCCTTATTTTAGTGGTAAAAATATAAAAATACACAAGCAACTGAATCATAATGACTCAAGAACTTGTGTATCTTATTTTTTAACTATCCCATCCCCTGCATTTCCTTTTTCTTATTTTCAACAAAATATATTTTCATAAGCTTTGGGCACATTCTTTTACTATTTACAATTTTTATCTCTTTGCCTAGAGCAATCATTTTTCTTTTGAATTTTTCTAGAGCAGTTTCATCTGTTTCCCCATCTAATAATTGCAGAAATTCAACTTCACTTTTCATTAACTCACCACCTTATTTATCCTACCTTTTAAAGTATCCCTTAACTTTACCTTATTTAACTTCTGATAATTAGAAGTATTCATTTTTTTAAATCCGATAGATTTATATTATTCTTTTGGCTTCTATTTCGTTACAACTTTTCACTTTAATAATTATATATGATGATATAGCCTTAATTTCCTTATAATTATCGTAATGTTATAAAATTTCTAGTTTTGTTATTTTCTCATTTACTACTGTAAAATGGAAGTCCAAAAGAAACGGATATGGTAATCCTGTTTTATCAAAATGTTTATTTATTAGAAAAACATATAATATGACATGTTGTAGTCATATTATATGTTTTATATTTAAAACGAGGTGATATTTATGCAAATAAGTAGGTTATTCCAAATTATATACATTCTGCTTAAAAAGAAATCTGTGACCGCTGGAGAACTGGCTGAACATTTTGAAGTATCTGTGAGAACTATATATAGGGATATTGATGCACTGTGCCAAGGTGGTATTCCCATATATACAAGTCAAGGTAAAGGTGGGGGAATCTCTCTTATTGATGACTTTGTACTTGATAAGTCACTACTTTCAGAAAAAGAACAGGATAAAATCTTGATGGCTCTTCAAAGTCTATCAGCAGTTCAATATCCTGAACTTGATAACGTGCTATTAAAGCTTAGCGGGCTCTTTAGAAAAAATAATATAAACTGGGTTGAAGTCGATTTTTCTAATTGGGGAAGCAATAAAAAACAACAACAGATTTTTGGACTTCTTAAAGGTGCAATACTTGAACAACTAGTTGTTACTTTTTCTTATTTTAATATATACGGAGAAAAAGAATATAGAAAGGTTGAACCTTTTAAATTGATTTTTAAAGATAAGGCTTGGTACTTACAGGGATATTGTCTGCGAAAAAGCGCCTCTAGAACATTTAAAATAAGCCGTATGTCTGATATTTATATTACTGAAGAGTCATGTTTACGCCAAAATTCTCAGGAGCTTTTGCCTAAGTCTGCAAAGGAAGAAGCTAATGAACGGGTTAAACTAACTCTTAAAATATCAGCTGAAGGAGCTTACCGTGTATATGATGATTTTAGTGAAGAAAATATAATAAAAAATATTGACAAATCTTATACTGTAATTGTCTCCATGCCCTATGGTGAGTGGATTTATAACTATCTCTTTTCTTTTGGTACAATGCTAGAGGTTATAGCTCCTCAAAGTATAAGGAATGAGATATCACTTCGTTTAGATAATATGGTGAATAAATATCATTCTAGAACCTGACGTACTGTAGTCAAGTTATATTAGCTATACTAAACAAGACAACATAAATTAGGGAGGAATCTAAGTATGGGAAATACATTATCAACATTTGATATGAGCAAAGAATTTGAGGGTAAAAGGGTACTTGTAACAGGAGGAACCAAAGGGATTGGAAATGCTATTGTTCACCGTTTACTCAGTGCTGGAGCAAGTATAATGACTGCAGCTCGAACTGTTTCAGAAGATTTGCCTGATTCTGTTGGATTTATTCAAGCTGATGTCAGTACACCAGAAGGCACAGAAAAAATAATTAAGGATACTCTTGAAAAACTTGGAGGATTAGATGTACTAATTAATAATGTAGGAGGTTCATCATCTTCAACATCTGGAGCTTTAGCCCAAAGTGACGAAGATTGGATGAGTACATTTAATGCTAATCTTTTTGCTTCTGTACGCTTGGATCGTGGATTTTTACCAACTATGATTAATCAGCATAAAGGAGTTATAGTTCACATATCCTCAATTCAGCGCAGGCTTCCAGGAAATATGACAGTGGCATACTCAGCAGCAAAAGCAGCTCTTACTAATTATAGTAAAAATCTAGCCACTCAATTTGTATCTGAAGGAATACGAATCAATACAGTAGCCCCAGGTTTTACTGAAACAAAAGCTGCCGAGCGTCTTATTGAAAGAATGTCACAGAATTCTGGAAAAGATTATAACGGTGCTCGTCAAGAATTGATGGATGCCCTTGGTGGTATACCTCTTGGTCGTCCAGCAAAACCCGAGGAAGTTGCAGAACTTGTTGCTTTTCTTGCTTCAGATAGAGCTTCCTACATTACTGGATGTGAGCATACTATTGATGGTGGTATAATTCGAACCATTTAAAAACTATTTAACGATACTAAAAAATATTATGAACCCTAAACTATACGTATTTCTAAATAGATTCTGTTAGGTTGTTATGAAAAAATAGCTTAACATTTCGTAGAATTACTCGTTCTTTGAAAATTATATAAGTTTGAATAAATTTTTGTATGGCAAATAAGCCTACAAAAAGTTAGATTTTTGCAGGTTAATCAAAGATATTAAGTTGAGATTAAGCAGCGACAAACCAAGATTTACGATCAATGCTATTGCTAGCGAAGCCTGCAACTTCAGCAGGTGTGAGATTATTTAATGAACCATGAGGCCTAATGAAATTATAGTGAAAGACAAATAAGTATATTAAGTTATTTGCTTTCTCAAAAGAGTTAAACCCTTTTTTAGCTTTATACCAAGCTTTAAATGTTTTGTTAAAAGACTCAATTAAATTGTTTGATATGTCGCTAGACATAGGAGCAACAGGCACATGCTTGTTTTCGCCCAATAGCTTCGCTACAGCTTGGTTATATGAAGGTAGTCTATCAGTTATAAAGTTTGATGGCATTCCAAATTGTTTAGCTTGGTTTACTAGTGTAAATGCTGAATCCTCACTACGTGATTTGGTTAGATGAAAAGCTAAAATAAATCTCGTTTCAGAGTCAATAGCTAACCATAAATAATAGCGTTCACCATTTATAAAGACCACTGTTTCGTCAGCATGCCAATCGTCAGATTGGAGATCTAGCTGCTCTTTAAACTTATCAGCTTTTTGTTTGAAAAAAGGTGCAAACTTTTGAGTCCAACTAGCTATTGTGACATGAGAAACCTTTATATTTGAAGTTACGAAAAGGAACTGTGAAATAGTTCTTGTTGATGAGTTGTTTAAAAAATATAAAGTTAATGCAGTCAGAATAGTATGGAGTGGAAAACGCATACCTTTCATAGAAAGGGAACCGGTTAGGTTTTCACTGGAGGCATCATCTATATTTAGGTTATGGTGATGAACAATGATATGATTGCACTTCTTATTACCACATTTATAGCGATTATAGTGTTTATAGATGTGATGCAAGAAAGTTGCTTTACCACACTTTGGACATCTTGGATATTTAGATGTTACCCGCTTTCTGACGGAGTCAGGTGCGAATTGTCGCTTACACTTTTTACATTGATATTTTTGATTAGCCTGCTTATCTAAACCAAACTTATATAGTTGGTCAGAGTTACAACGAGGACATTTTACTTTTGTTTTGTTCATTGCGCTTCTCCTTTCAAGGGGGACATTTAGTTCTAGTCAAACTTATTGTATTTCCTAGGATTGAGAAGAGCAATGTTCATATAACTTAACAGAACGTCTAAATATTACAGGAGGTAAAAAAATGATTGTAAATAATGTACTTTTGAAATTAAAAAATAATGATACTGAAAATATTAAAAAGGCACAGGAAGTTCTTTTAGGTATGAAAGGAAAAATAGAAGTTCTTTTAGATATACAAGCTGAAATGAATATTCCTCCCAGTCAAACAGCTTATGACATAATTCTGATTACTAAATTTGAATCACTGGATGATATGAATGCATATCTTATTCATCCTGTCCACCTAGAAGTTGGAAAGTTTATAGGAGATGTTTTAGACACACAAACATCAGTATGTTATGAAACTAAATAAGAACTGCTTAATGCAGTTCTTATTTAGTTTCATATTATATTTTACTACAGCATAGGAGCCTTTACTCATTTAAGATTAGAAATCTATCTAGTTTTTAAGAACGAAATAGGAATCATACTCTGTTCCATCATGACCTATTAACTTTTCATCTGAAGCCTGAAATCCTAAGTTCTTTAGAGCCATGATCCTTTCAGATGCCTTTGATATAGCTTTAGTAGCCACTTTATCACACTTAAATAAATCAAATGTTTTAGGGATTATTAAAGATAAAATATTTTCAATTTCTTCTACCTTCTCATAATCACTTCTCAGGTCTAATCTCAATAATCCACATTCAGTAAAATAATCCTTACTAGTTCTATGAAACAGTTCTATTGTTCCAATAGCAGAGTTTTTATTTTTATCTATAATAGACCATCTAACAAAACCTTGTCTATCGTATTCAAAATGCCAATAATCAATAGCATCTTTCATACGCTTCTCTGTCGTATAATAAAAATCATCTCCTCCACAATTATCACTATTAAATAATAAAACCGCTTTTTTATCAGAATATACTTTCAGTAAATCAATACAGTCTTCATTCTCAACAAATTTAAGCAGATATTTTTCATTTTCATATGTAGGGCATGTTTCATATACACTTAGCATTTTTTATTCTCCTCTCTAATACTTTATTATTTATAGATATAGATAACTCACCTACTTTTATTTTATAATAACTATTGCCATAATTCTACATATTGTCTTAATTGACTTTTAAGATCAAAATAAATTGTAAAAAAGATGTGGAATCATTTAACTCCACATCTTTTCCTCTTTTTCTTAAACATTAAATAGCTCAAATTTATTTTCTTTTGAAACGCTATAGGTCTGTGTATCAAGCACTTGTCCTATAGCGTTTCCTACATCATATAAAGCTTCATCTGTAGCATCTTCAGATAATTTTGAATATCTTTGCTTCTTGTAGACATCTTTTCCTTCTTTATCTAGTCCGCTTTTATATTCCACAACTAAAGCTAGTGAAGTTAAAATTGATTCTGTCATATTCCTCACCTCCTTTCATTCTGTAGTTAGAACACACGTTTGCATTCTCCTTTTTTTTTGGTATAATTTTCATATAGACAAATTTTACTTAACTCTAATTCTTTGACCAGGATATATTAAATCTGGATTCTCGATATTATTTAGAGCTATTAGGTCTTTTACCGTTGTGAAGTAGATCTTTGACAATGTCCATAAGTTATCACCCTTTTTGACAACATGATATATTCCCTCATCTTTAGGTTGTACGACAGTTTGAATGTTAAAGGCTTTTTTAATTCCTAAAAATATTGCAGTTGCCATAGCCTCAGAGTTATAAATTTGCATATCATGTTCACTATCGCAAAAGGCTCATTCAACTAGAATTGCAGGCATTTTAGTATTTTTTAATACAAAGAGATCACCTCTAGGTTTTACCCCTCTATCTCTAAAGCCTAATGAAACAATCTCTGGAAGTATTACCTTTGCAATATCTAATCCCTTACTGCCTGGATAACAAAGAATCTCGGTTCCTTGTGCTCCTGGAAAAGCATTATGATGAATGGATATAAAGAAATCTGCATTATAATTATTAGCTGTAGTTACCCTTTTGTTTAAAGAATCATAAAGACTTGAAGTGCTACTAGGTAAACATTTGATAACCTCAATACCTGCATTTAAGCATTTACTAATAAGACTATTACCTACATCAAGATTTAAATTATCCTCTGACTTAATTCCAGATGCTCCTAGGTCATAACTGCAATTATGACCAATATCAATGGCTAGTTTCATTTAATCACCCCTATAAATAAATACACCAATGCACCATATAAATACCACATTGTATTTAATTAAATTCCTACTAACTTGTGCAGGGTGTTTTCTAAAAATATTAAATTAGAGGTTATGAAAATGAACTTAATTGAAAATGAAAGATTAGCTGTACTAGCTAAGATGGGAAATGATCATGCAAAAGAGGATTTGGCTAATAATTTTAAGCCCTTTATTCTAAATTTATGTAAAAAAACCTTTCTAAATGGATATGAATTTGAAGACGTCCAAAATGAATGTTATAAAAGCCTTTTTAAAGCACTGAATAAGTACAATCCAGAGAACAAGAGATTTGTAGCCTATGCCACCAGATCAATAAAAAACGCTTTATCTAACCTAATAAGGAGTTCAACTAGACATGAAAAGACTGATAGTAGATCAATTCTTACTCTTACAGATTGCTTGGAACACACATTAGCTTATGATATAGACTTTGTTGAAGATGAACTTTTCCCTAAGATAGAAATTTTAAATCTTAAGGCTGCAATAAGAAAATTATCTAAAGAAGAAAAAGAACTTATTGAGTTTGTTTATATAAAAAATCAACCATTAAAGGCATTTGCAAAACAAGCTGGTATACCTTACTCCACATCGATGAGGATGAGAAACAGGAGTTTAGAAAGACTAAAGGAGATAATTGGTGGGTAAAAAAATTTGCACAAGACAATTTGTCTTGTGCAAATTTTATATCTACCATAAATTTAATTCTTCCATTTTATATATTCTGATTTAATGAAATTAAATTCTTATTACTGGATTAATTCATCATAAAAATAAATACTGCTTAAAAGAATCTTCTCCCTTCAAGCAGCATCAATAATAATATTAAAACTTAAAGCTCCCAACAACTTCAGTAGTACTATCATAATAATCCTTAGCTAGCTCCTCAATTCCATCACATATACTTTTGAGATTACATAAACTACAATCTTTAATTACTCCATTATCAAGCAAAGAGCAACTTAAATTATCCTCGTAGGTAGAATTTCTGATAGCTAAAGCTAACTGCATTTTATCAAAGCTCTGGCTATTGTGGTTTGAAATTATAATTTTATCTTTTATCATATAGACACCTCTCCTTTTTCTCTAATTAACATTAGACAAAAAAGAAATACACTACTGACCTGTAGAAATTTCGACTTTGGAGAAACTTCATTAAATTCATTTCACCTATGCCCTTTAGAAATTTTTTTCAAAATTTTATTAGAGTTCTGTATTAAGTAGCCTCATTGAATTCATTAACTAAATGATTTTCCATTATCAATTCTCTACAGCATTTAATTTCTAGAAGTATTTTAATGAAGGCTGCACTTATATTTTGTAGAGACTTCTTCTCAAGTCTCACTAGACTCCTTTTAGGAACGTCTTCTACAGAATAGATGTGTATATTCTAAAAAATAAAAAAATAAATATTCTGAATAAGATGCACACTTCTATACTGTAGGAGTGCTCCTCATCTCCATTAAATTCCTTTTAACATTATCACTGTAGAAGCTATTTCTTAGCTTCTTTCATATTCCTCCATATTTATGCGCCTTAAAGCTATTTATAGCATGAATTTTATAAGGCCTTAAAAGAACCTTCTACAGTATTTAGGTGTATATCTTTTTTAGATATATTCTATAAAATAGGAGATGTTATTATGGTAAAAAAAACTTCTAAGAAAAATGAAAATATAATTGATTTAGGATTTGAAGATTACGTTGAAGAAAATGGATTTAGTGATGTTATCTCTGGAACACCTGTATCAAGTTTCTCTTTTACAAATACTTATACTGAACCAGTAACCTTTAACTCAAAACCTTCTTTAGCAGCTGAAACAAATTTAATTGATAATCGTGTAGGTAAGCCCTGTGCTAATGGAATTATCCCTCCTATTAACAATGAATATTTTGATATTAAACGCACTTACATTTTTAGAAAATCCACTGTTAGGAAGCTTAATGAACTTAAAGCCATGCATCCTGATATTAACGCCTATTTAAGCAGTATTTTAGATGAAGCTATAAATCATTATTATGATTTCATTACTAAAGAAAATGATTTTAATAAATTATACTCCTAAGAGGATAATTATAATGTAAAAAGGTGTATTACTTAATTGGAGGTGATTTTCTATGGAAATTAATGATCTTGTGACTCTAATAGGAAATGTGGGTTTTCCCGTTGCTATTAGTGCCTATTTATTAATTAGACTTGAGAAAAACATAGCAGGCTTAACAGCATCTATAAACAAGCTAAATACTATTATTTCAACTAAGCTTGGTGTTGTTATAGATAGTGGAAATGATGATAAAATTGCTTAAGAAAAATTTCTAAAAGTAGTTATTCTAGGGATTAGTGGTGTATTTATATTATGATTAACCTGATGAATTAAATTATTTAAAGGAGGTGATACATATGGCTGTTAGTAAAGTTTTAAGTTCTACTTCTCTTGCTATTGAAGTGGAGAATGGTGTTAATGGATCTGGCGAAGTTATTTATAGAAAGAAAAACTTCTCAGGTATTAAGATTAATGCTTTACCTGAAAATGTATTTGATGTAGCTGAAGCCATCAAAGGTGTTTTGAGTAATCCTGCTCGAGATTACTTTTTAAATGAAACATCAAAAATTGCTAATGCTTAAAGTTTAACCAAAGATTTTATTATAGAAAGGAGATGAAATTATGGAATATTCATTATCAATGACTTTTGTTACTGAAACTGGGGACAAGGTTTCCATGACAGTATCTGGAGTTAAGAGTGACATAAGTCAGGCTGAGGTATCAACTTTAATGGATACTATTATAGGTAAAGATGTTTTCTTAACTAAGAATGGATCATTAGCCTCTAAGTATTCAGCTCAATTAACTCAAAGAGAAGTTACTAAGTTTGACTTACAGTAATTTAATCTATTATAAAAGAGAGTTCAGTTTTTTAAGCTGAGCTCTCTTATTTTTAAAATACAATTTCCTGACATGAAAACATCCATCGTTTCCTAATCTTCACAATAAGAATGGCAAAAACATTTTTGCTAACCCTAAAAATAAGAAAAATCCAAAAACGTCAGTAGCAGTTGTTAAAAATATTGCTGATGCCAATGCAGGGTCTACACCCAATCCTTTTAATAACAAAGGGATTAAAAAACCAAAGAAGCCTGCTATTACCAAGTTTCCAATCATTGCAGCGAAGATAATAATTCCAAGATACGGGTTATCATATTTCATATAAAGTATGATTCCCGTAATAACTCCTGTAGCTGCTCCATTAATTACACCAAGCCCAACTTCTTTAAAGACTAATTTCCAACTCTTTTTTAAGCTAACTTCTCCAAGAGCAATACTTCTTATTACCACTGATAATGTTTGGGTTCCTGCATTTCCTCCCATTCCAGCAACTATAGGCATTGCGGCTGCTAATGCAACAACTTGTTCTATAACATCCTCAAATAAACCAACAGTAAATGCTGCTAAAAATGCTGTCCCAAGATTAATAAATAACCAAGGTAGTCTCTTTTTAACAGATGTTATAAGTGAGCTATCCACTCTCTCTTCTTTACTTACACCACCCATCATCAATATATCTTCTGTTTGCTCTTCTACGATAACATCAATTATATCATCTACAGTTATAATACCAAGTAAAGAATTTTTGTGATTTATTACTGGAATAGCCTTTAAATCATATTTTGAAACAAGCAGAGATACTCTTTCCTGATCTTCTTCTGGATTAACAGAGATTATATTATCATTCATAATCTCTACAAGTTTTTTATCCTCATCAGAAATAAGTATATCCCTTAAATCCGCAGTCCCAATTAATTCCTTGTCTTTACTCAATACAAATATTGTCTCAATTACTTCTGTCTTAGGTCCAATTTCTTTAATTTTCTTTAAGGACTCTCCAATTGATAATTCTCCTTTTAGTGCTATATATTCTGTCGTCATAATACCACCAGCACTGTCTTCATCATAACCTAATAGTTCTTGCAACTGTTTGGTATCTCCAGTTTTCATCATCTTTAATAAATTTTTTCTCATCTTAATAGGGAGATTTCCTAAAATATCTGCTATATCATCATTGGACATATAAGAAAACAAATGTACTATAGACTTAAAATCAAACAATTTTATAATTCTAACTTGTAACTCTTCACTAGCCTGTTCTACAATTTCCGCCATTAACTCATTATCTATTTGCTCATAAAACTTTAATAAACTTTCATCATCAAATTCTTCTATGAGAATAGCAATATCTATAGGATACATATTGTCAATAATTTCATATATTTTTTCTTTATCATTTTCTAATACACTATTTATAAGTGCTTTTTGTCTTTCTTCAATCATATTTACGCACCTCTCTTTAACTTAAATCAATTTTGAATATTGAATCTAGTTTTTTATATTCCTAGCATTTCCATCTTTGATAATTCAGATATAGTATTATATCTAAATGCTTTATATCGCTCATTATAAATTAAAATTTGAAAAATATTAAAACTCCAAAGCGAATAATAACTATTATCAATAAAAGAATAGGATTGAAGAGAGGTTATAACAAATAGCTAATACGAAGTAATCAGAACAGAAGACAATCTCTTAGATCTGAACTTCATACAGTTATTTGTAATATTAACCTCGCCATCCATATCACTAGGCCCATCTTCCATTCTGTACACCTCCTTAAAATAAAAAAACTTCATCATAAACTTGAATATGATGAAGGTATTATAAACAATACTTTCTCGTTCAAGTTTTAGCTCTACTAGGCGGTGAAGTTGCATTAGATTAAACCTTCTTTGTTCGGCAGAATCTGTTGACCAATGCAGAATGTTTCCATCCTTTTACGGCAGCAACCCATATCCTTGTAGTAGCCTCACCTACCGAGGATTATTAAATTCATTAAAAGTATATTCTTTTAGTATTATCTTGTCAATATTTACTTTCAACTTATAAAAAACATACTCCATATTATTCTAAAAGTCTAATGTTTGCTACACTCTCATTTCTTTTTGCATTCTCACCTTAACTTAAACCTAGATTTACATTCCTCCTTTAGATTATTTTTGATATTTAAAGCTTACGCCTAAATATGAACTTGCTAAGAAAGTTTAGCAACTGTTATAATTTAACAATGGAGGGATTGTTATGAATACTTTTGGTAAAAGAATAAAAAGCTTAAGACAAAAAATGGGATTAACTCAAGTAGAACTAGGTAAAATACTTAATGTAACTGATCTTGCTGTAACAAAGTGGGAAAGTGATGCTATCTTACCTAATACGATCACTTTAATCAAAATTGCAGATTACTTTAATGTATCCATAGACTACCTGCTTTGTAGAAAATATATCTCATATATTAGTTCTGGTAATAACGTCGTTAAAATTCATGAAAAATATCCTTATAATTTATCACCTGAGGATGTTGAAAGATTAATTAATTATCTTAGAGACATAGGATTTGATATAGACAGATTAATTAAAAAGATAAAGGAATCTAGTAAGTAGTCCTTTATGTGCTTGAGGTTATACTTATTGTTATCTATGTTAAAAACTAATTCCTGTTAGAAGAGAGTTCATTTTTAGCTAATTGAATCAAAACCCTCTCATTCAAGCAAATAGACATAATAAAACCCCAGAGCATTGCCTGGGGTTTGCGCGGAACAGACTTAGACATGATTCAATTCTGAGAATTATAATTTATCAGTTTCCTATTTATGTTTATATCTTATGCTAGTCACGAATTCTTTCTACATTGCGATTCATAAGTTTACGTCCGATATTCCGATAAATCCATTTTTTTAGCGGCGTTAACTGTTGGTGATATTTCTCAAAAAATTCATCAGGTGAATCGAACACACCGAAATCCTGGTTTATACCCTCTTTTTGGATGTAAGTATCATTAGCATTCCACTCTACTTGTGGATTTTGAAAGTTATCGGTAGCTGCACCATAGCCACAAAAACTGGTTTTACAATCTTTAAACTTTTCTTGGAGCTTTTTCAAATATTGGCTGTCCAAAATGAACCCCTCTATATTATACCAATTATCTTTATACTGAATTTCAACCCAGCTATGAATAATACTTTTGGGAGCAAACTTATAAATTATTCCTGTCATTGCACCTTTTTGCAATTTCTTGTCAATGGTAAAACCATGAATCCGACAAGGTATTCCAACTGCCCTCAGAAGTACCATAAATAATGTTCCCTTTGTATTGCACTGGCCATAACCATCATTTAAAACTTCGGATGCAGGGATAATATCATCTGTATTATAGCCAAATGCAATATCGTCGCGTACAAAATTATAGATTTTTAGGATTTTTTGAAAGTTATTATCGTTTATCCATTGCTTTTCCTTTATCAATCTCTGTATTGATTTATGGTTAAAATTCAACATTTGAGTTTCTTGCAAGTATTTATTCATTGTGTAATCCTCCCTTTTGGTTTAATTACACTTTACCAAAGTACTCATCAAAAAACTTTCAAAAACTCGCTATTTCTTATAATATTTGTTGCAGACATCCCAGTCATCATTTTATTTGTGTATGCAAGATGAGACGGACTGTCAAAACCTGCATTTAGTGCAGATGTCGTTATGTTTTCACCATTAAAGATTGACTCATACGCCCTCTGAAGTTTGTGTAAAACAATATAACTTTTAAGCGGAATACCTGTTTCTTCTTTGAACAAATGCGCTATGCGACTTTCAGAGAGCCCAACTTTTTCGGAAAAATATTTTATCTGATGAAACTCATTTTCATATACGCAATCATCCAAGAGATTCAGTACTTTCATAACACGGTCATCAAAAATTTTCATATTACTATAAATAAACTGAAAGGGAATGCTCTGAGCAAAGGAAAGAATAGCCTCATGACTGTTTTGTTCAATCACATTTTTGAAAGCCTGCTGCATAACTATATTTTTTTCATGTGGGAAAATATAAAAAGGTTGATCCATTAATAACCCTCTCATAGTACGCCCAAGCTCTGTTGTAGGATCAACTAGTATAGTGAAATGATGTTCCCCTTCTGCGTCAAACCTATGCAGTGTATCCATGTTTACAAGAATAGAATTGCATACTATACGTTTTCCATTAACTTCAATATTTAATTCCTTGTGACTGCCGAGAAACATTTGTAATAACCAGTGCTTATGATAATCTGCTTCTATACTACTTGAAATTGCCATAAAATTTCTGCCATATTTTATAATATAGTTCATCACATCACCTCCGAACTTAAAGTACAGATACTTAATAAATTAACTTAATTATAAACTATAGCTATCACATATATTATCTATACCTCAAATTATGCATATACAGTGCAAAAATCAAAAAAATACCCATAGTCATAAAGAAACTAAAATGAATTATATTTTTCTTTTTCTGATTCAAATTTTTCCCTTTATTTATAATCTTATTATTAACTATTCCTAACATTATTAAAAGTATTGTAAAATTATATTGATTATCCAATATGGATCCTATAGTCATATATAAGACAAAAGCGTCTAAAATAATAGCTGATCTAACTGGATTTTCATACATTGATGATTTCATTGCTCCCCCTTAGCTTTACAGTTTTTTGTTATGGACTAATTGTAACATATTTTCCCATAATCTCACTACCAGTTCTTTAAGGATTAAGTTCTAAATATTATACTTATGTTTTTCTTCCTTTTTATTTCATCAAAAATTAACATTAACTCCCACAAAATCATATTATAAATTAGATTGATTTTACACATTGGAGGATATTAAATGAAGAAACTGAAAGCTTTTTTATCAATTATTCTGACTTTTGTTTTAATACTTACTGTAGGCGGCTGTACTAAAAAACCTTCTGAGGGAACTAAAGATCTTACTAAGGTTAGATTAAATGAGGTTGTTAGATCAGTTTTTTATGCACCTATGTATGCTGCTATAAATAACGGCTACTTTGAGGAAGAAGGTATTGAAATAGATCTTTCGACTGGACAAGGTGCGGATGCAACATGTACCAAAACGCAAGAGAACAACTATAATTAATAGTTGTTTTTTTTGTGTTTATATTATATTCAAGTTGCAATTCAAATACTATAAATATATTTCTGTTCCGTTTTTACTCTAATTCTTGTAGTTAGCTCTCTATGTTTTTCTAGATAAAGATAGTTTTATCTAATCAATTTTAAGACTTATTAAACCCTACAATTAATTTAAAATCTTCATCTTTAAAATTGATTAACTGGTTAACACAATTTGTGTTACTAATTTTCTACCGCCCATTCCTTAAATAAGATTATTATTCTTTCTAGCTTATCAACACTTCCTCTTCCTCTAAAAACATCATCCACAACACTACAATGTATCCAGTCATCGTCACTATTATATATCTGTATTGTATTAAATAACTTTCCCTCTAAACTAGTTTCTATTAAATCTATATCAACACTCCAACCAGGATTATCGAGAGTATCAATTTTTATCCCATAACAATGTTCCCAATCTCCATTACAATTATTTTTATACCAATCATTTAGCCACGATATGTTATTCACTCCAATTTCTCCTTTTTCATAAATATTTATTGAATCTTATAGCACTCCAAAGCAAATGGATATAAACTTTGCTTTACACAGTTTTATATATGTATAATCTAACCGTTTTTGAGATCAAGTTTGAGCCTATTGTTAACTTTTCCCTCTGGCTCTTCTTATTGTGTTTTTCTCTGAGGAACTAGAACTTATTACTAGGCGAAGTACTATCCAAATAACTTATATATGTCTTAGAATAAATATTTTCAACAATCCCTTGTATACCTGCCTACTAAACCCATTCCTATATCCACATAAGATATTAATATATGAATATCTTACATTAAATTCATTTCACCATTATATTATTCACATTTAATACTACATATTATCTAAATCAAATTAGAACAGACATGCTATTATGATAGCATGTCTGTATTAAATCATTGTTAATAAATTATGAATACAATTTATTTTATAAAATCATCAATTCTTACATCTATTGAAACTTTCTCATTTACCTCTACTTTATCTAATACCATTTTGATTAATTTTTTATAGTCTTTTAACCCTGCATTAATAGTTATCTCTTTTCCTCCAAAAGTTCCGTATCCTATCCTAGCCGCTTTAAAAACTCCCTTAGGATTCAATACATATATTCTTATTACTTCATCCCATGGTATTTCTTTTCTTATTCTCCTTAGTGGATTAGCATATACAATTTTATCTTCCTTTACTTCAAAGTATTCAAACATAGCAAACAAATAAAAAATTGTTGCTGTAAATACTGTAACTCCAAGTAATAATCTGTAATCTAGTCTACTATCCAAATATATTATATAAATAAAAAGTAAAATAACCATGAAAAACGGAATTGTAAATATTCTCTTATTTTTAAATTTCATTTAATCACCTACTCTAAACCAAATTTTTTATAAATAACATCTTGTCCTCTACCTATTAAAGTCCCCCCTATGAAATCAATAGCTCCAGCTCCCACAATACCTCCTGCTAATGCCAAACCACCAGTTGCCATTCCTGTTGCGAGTAATGGGCCTGATAGAAGTGCCCCTACTGCAATTGATGCTCCTATTCCAGCGGCTTGCAAAGCTGTTTTACCCAGTTTTTGTTTAAAAGTTAACTTCGACGAAGAATCCCATGTATTTGCTATATCAATTGCCCCGGTTATCAACGTTACATATTTTGCTGCTCCTTTAGCAACTTTTTCAAATGGTTTTATTGTTTGAGATATACTTGTCTTAGGAAACATATGAATTGCTGAATATTTATCTGCATAACCAACTATTTTCTTTTCTATATTCTCTACATATCCCAAAGCAGTACCTAAAGTAGCTCCAGATAAATTACTTACGCTTACAGTTGGAACAACACTAACTGACCCTACATCTGATTGAATTGGAAGTCCTCTTGATATTGCAACCTCATCATCCCAGTTCGTAGCAATCATAGGTCTAAATCCATTTTCATCTTTTAACAACACTGGATTATTCTTGCAATACATAAATAAGTTATGTCCAAGTAATTCCCCTGTCTGTCCTATTAATCCATCAGCATTAATAAATCTTCCCCACTCAGGATTGTAGTATCTACTTTGTAAATAGTACATTCCAGTTTCGTTATCATATCTATACCCTCTATATCTATATGGATTTTTAACTCCAATACTGTCCTTTAAACTTCCCTCTATAGATATTAGTTTTCCCCATGAGTCATAGTTATAAGTTACTACTTGTGTACCTGTCTTATCTATCAAACCTATTATATCACCTTGTAGATTTCTTACATAGAAGTATTCTACTGAATTTAGGCTCATACTTACTAGTTTTCCACTTCCATCATAAGTGTAGTATATTTTATCTACATTGCTTCCATTAGCTACTTCTTCATATACTACTTTATTACCTTGTAAAGTGTATTTACTTACTACCCCATTTACATTTTTCTCTGTTCTTATCCCACTTCCATCATACTTATAGCTTATGGTTTTATTATTTCCTGCTATCTTTGTTAAAGTTCTTCCTCTTTCCCAAGTGTAAGAATATCCATCATAGATTAGTGGATTTCCTATGGCATCATAGGTTATATTTTTTCCGTTATAAGAAGTAAGTTTGTCCTTCCAATTAGTATCTCCATAACCATAAGCGATATTATTAGTTACTGTTCCTGGTGTCCCTGTGGTGTAATCATACTCTCTTTTTGAAGTTATGTTACCACCTGCATCGTAGTTATATAAAATTGTTTTTCCAAGAACTTGATTATCTTCTCTTATAAGCTCATTAAGTTCATTGTAATAATACTTTGTAGTTTTACTATCATCAAGCTTAGTATTGACAATTTCAATATAGTCAAGAGCTTGATTATACCACTTGGATAATGGATTTTTTTCTGTTGAAAGTTCAATTTTAACTTCGTGTACCCCTAGAGATAAATCTGTTTTAATAAACACAGTCTTCTGTAATATTTCATTATCAGAATATGTGTCTAAATCCTGAGTTACGCCATCTACTGTTATTTTTGCTATACCTCTATATGAATTAACAGGTTGAGCCCACTTAAATCCAGTTCCTATAAAACTAAAATCTATAGAATTTCCAGGAGTTTCTGAATAAATTACACTACCTCCACTATAGGATGAATTAGAATCTTTTATCCAATTTCCAGTAAATTTTATATTAGAATCACTTTCTTCATATTTACCTTGTATTAGTGGCTTAAGCGAAGTATTATTCAAAATTTCAACATAGTCAAAAGCTTGAACATAGAAATTAGCCAAAGGGTTCTTTTCTGTTGAAAGTTCAATTTTAACTTTATGTATACCTAAAGGTAAATCTACTTTACTTAATACAACTTTTTGTAAGATCTCGTTATTAGAATAAGTATCTAAATTCTGAGTTACTCCATCTACTGTTACTCTCGCTATTCCCCTATATGAGTTTACTGGTTGAGCCCACTTAAATCCAGTTCCTATAAAACTAAAATCTATAGAATTTCCTGGAGTTTCTGAGTAAAGTACATCTCCTCCACTATAGGATGAATTAGAATCTTTTATCCAATTTCCCGTAAATGTTATATTAGGATTATTTTCTTCATACCTACCCGCTGTAAGAGGATTATTATTCAATATTTCAATATAATCAAAAGCTTGAACGTATGATTTAGATGATGAATTTTTCTCTGTTGAGAGTTCAATTTTAACTTTATGTGTCCCTAAAGATAAATCTGTTTTACTAAATACAACCTTCTGTAATATTTCATTATTAGAATAAGTATCTAGATTCTGAGTTACTCCATCTATTGTTACCTTAGCTATCCCTCTATATGAATTTATTGGCTGAGCCCACCTAAAACCAGTTCCTATAAAACTAAAATCTATAGAGTTTCCAGGCGTCTGCGAATATAAAACCTTTCCTCCACTGTATGCAGAATTAGAATCACTTAACCAACTTCCATTAAATATTATGTGAGGACTACTTTCTTCATATCTTCCTGCACTTAATGGCTCAGAACTATTACTTTCATATATTGTGTCTATATTTCCATTACTATCGTAGGTATACTTTATAACTGACCCATTGTTATCTATAGTTCCTACTCTAGTTGAACCTGAACCATTAATTCCTGGTAAATATTCAGTTGAAGTTTTATAAACTACATCATTAGCTAGGTGTAAGTTTTTTTCTTTATTTCTAGCTATTTCATCATATGTATACTGAATAAAGTTACTACCATTATTAAAGATAAACTTTGTTATCTTATTATCTTTATCAAACTCAAAAGAAGTCTCTCTCTTCTGTCCATTTATAGAGTTTATTTGTTTACTTACATTATTATTAGCATCATATTCATTCTTATAGCTGTTACCTTTAGAATCAGTTAAATTAACCAATCTATCTGAAGAATCATAGTTATACTTATATGTTGTATTATTTACTTTATCTTCTAATATAGCTAAATTCCCACTAGCATCATAACTATAGTGTTCTATTTCTGATCCATTTACCCTTTTAGCAACAACTCTATCTAAATTATCATAATCAGTTTGAACTTTGGCTCCATTCCCATAGGTTGATTCTATAAGGTTTCCACCATTTGCTTCATAAGTATTAGTTATAAGTCTTTGACTTCCTACATTAACTCCTGTAGTTCTTCCTAAAGTATCATATATGAAGTTATAGGTAAATCCATTATGGCCTATTGTATCTATTCTATCATTTTTATAAGTGTAACTATTTGATATATCTACTCCGTCAACTTTTTTAGATACGTTTGATAGTGCATTATTAATATCATATTTATAGTTTGTTATATTTCCTTTGGCATCAGTAGTTGATGTTAAAGTTCCCTTTGTTTCATCATAATTATATCCTACTGTATTTCCTAATGAATCAGTTACAGAACTTACATAGTTTCCATTAGAAGTATACCTAGCACTTGATTCTATAAATAAAGAAGTTCCTGATATTTTGCTTTTTACAGCATTTCCATAACTATCATATTCAAAGTTATAAATAAGATTTTCTGCTGTTGTTGCTTTAGTTATATTTTTCTTTGAATCATACTCATACTTAAACTGATTTCCTTTTGGATCTGTAGTTTTAATTAAATCATTACTTCCATTATACTCAAACTTCGTTTTCTGCTTTGATAAATCAACAGATGAAGTGATATTCCCTTTTGAATCATACTGATAGGTATCTCCAAATTCCTCTTTATATACTTGTATACCATCAAATTGAGCCTCATTTGCATTATCAGAATAGACTAGGTAGATGTGTAACTCTGAATAATCATTCTTGGCTTTTGCTACTCCATTAATAAATTGCCAATTCTTCGAGTCTCTATTAAAATAAAATGTCTCCCACTGCTCTCCACTTGTCGTTACTAACATTGCTTGAATCGCAAATGCTCCATGAGAAACTGCTGCACCTCTAGCCCATCCTCCAACTACAAAAGAATCTCCAGCTTTTCCATTTACCTTTATTGTTTGATTTATACGAGTATCTTTTCCTTGGCGTCCAGTCAACTCAAATACATTTTCATCTAAATATGATGGGTGATCACTATCACTATTTAATAACCTAGTATCACTTGCTTCAGTACGAACAGTTCCTCCATGCATCTCATCTGACCAGTAATTTGGTATTTTAGCTCCACCTGATAAGTCTCCATTTTCAACCAAGTTATACTTGTTAGAAATAGCTCCTTCCTCTAATTGAAGTGCATCATAGTAAGCAACTCCTGATTCTTCCCATAATTCACATCTTAATATAACATTACTGTCTACTGAATCAGTAGGATACGTAAAAGTAGTTTCAAGTCTTGTCCAATCATTTGTTCCAGTTAAAAATTTTGATCTTACTGAATTATATACACCATTTTTATCCTTATAATTTATGTTTATACCTGCGCCTTTTGACTTTAATTGAGATATATTAGAAGTCTTTACATAAGCAGAAAAGGTATAAGTTTTTCCTTTTTGAAGCGACAATACTTGATCTATATATCTACTTCCAGTATTATCTCCTTTGCTTAACTTTAAGCTCCTACTTCCTATATATTTTTGCTCAGATGTAATTTCTGCACTACCTGTACCTCCACCACCTGCACCAAAATTAAAGTTTCTATCCTCTTCAGCACTACTATTCATAATTAAATTACTTACAGTCTTCTGTAGCTTTGACTCTAATGTCATCTTATTTACATTAGTCCCATCCCCATACTGATAGGCTTGTGCATATCCTGCTGCATCTCTAATACTTATAGTTTTACCAGAATTGTCAAACTGATAGTAATTTACCCTACCCTTATTATCAGTAAACTTTGTACTATTAAAGCTGTATTCATAGGACATTGATGCTCCTACTGTGCCGTCTGTATTACCTTCTGTAACCTTTTTAATTCTGTTAGGAGACTGGGTATAATACTCATAGTTCATTTTATAACCATCTATATTAGTCACTGAGGTTAAATTATTTTGTCCATCATAATCATATACAGACTGCTTTCCATCTGCATAAGTAATCCACTTCATTATATCTCCATAGTAATCAAATCTCACTTTTGTATTGTCTGGATAATATATTTCTTGAAGCTTACCATATATGCTATATTCAAGCTTAGTTACTCTTCCTGCTCCATCTACAACATATTTAAGTTTTCCATCATAATACTGAAGATCAAGTTTATTTGCATTTGAATCTGTTATCTCTTCTAAGTCTCCAATATTATTAAAAAGTAAAGCATTATTATCCTTATCCTTTATAGTGAAGCTTCCATTTGCATTCTTTACTAAAGTTAGCTCTCCACCATACTCTTCTTTCATTTCTGTTCCAGTATCTTCAAAGTATCTTCTAGTTCCATCCTCATCAGTATACTGATAATACTTTTTAGAACCAATCTGTTTATGAATTACTTTTTGACTTAAATTTAATCTCCAACCTGGTCCAAATCCTATATCATCGCCTCTATCATTACTGTTATATACATGTTTAATAACTGTTGGTAATCTATTTCCACTCATAGATACATCATCATGAACATGAATAACATTACCATTATAATCATTTATATTAGTAGTTCCTGCTCTACCCACTGATTGCGAATGGTATGTCCATTGTGGCTGTAATCCAGAGTTATTGATATAGCTAAAATATACTCTTGGGTAGCCTATTGAGTTAGAGGTATCTGAGGAATAATAGGTTGAATGTCCTGATCTTTCATCATTTTTCTTTACACATAAACCATAGTTATTTCCTGTTGTGTACCACTCTTTTGCTATATCTGTTATGTCCCAATATTGCCAGTTATCATTTGCATAGTTTTGATAATCTTTTATTGTCCAATCTATAGCTGGTTGGGTAGCCCATCTTAAGCCAACATTATTCCAATCATTTGTTACTTTATGTACATCAATCTGTCCATCAACCCCACTTTGAGATGGCTCTTTTAATAATGATAATTTTGCATCTATTATCATATCCCCCATACTAAGCTGAGGCAGATTTACAAACTTTATAAAAGTTCTAGTTGTTCCAATTTGAGGAGTATTTCCTACTCTTAAAAACATATTTGTAGATTTATCTTCTGTATCATTAGCTGCTACAAATGTATCTCTTATATCTGAGGATCTTACTGAAGATTCAAAAGATGGGTCTACTATAACTGGGTATTGTCTATCTTTTGAATTTATCCATTCTTTATCTAATTCTAATGTAAGAACATATCCTTTTCCTTTTTTATCAAAAGAAAGTTTTACTCTATCTGTTTGCTCACCCTTAGCGTCTACCATAAATGGAGCTTGCATTCTCATTATTTCTTTTCCAGTATCTTTATCTGAAAGAATAATCTGATTATCTTTTAGTTCTGGTTTTAAATTTTTCATATTGAAGTTAAATGAAAACTTTTTTATATCAGTTGGTTTATTAATTATAATACTTTCTTTAATACTATCTGAAATAAGCTTGTACTCTAAATTTATATTAGGTTTAACTTCTTCAAATACAACAGATGATGTTGTTTTTATTAATGTTGCTTTTTTACTATTTTCAAGCTCTGCTTTCTCTTTTTTACTTAACTTATTTTCTTGCTCCTTTGTAAGTCCTAAAAGCTTGTTTACATCTTCATCCGTAGTTTCTTTTTTATTTACCTTTACATTCTTATCACTCTTTATGTTCCAGGAAACTTCGTATTTATCCTTGTTTATAGAAACTAACTTATCTGCATTAATATTTTGCGCTATAGATATTTTAAAGTCATTACTTTTATTTTCTAAGACTTTATTGTTTTTACCTTTGTTTATTTCCTTATCTTTAGCTACTTTTTCAGTTGGTTTACTATCAGTTTTTATCTCTTTGTTTTCAACTAAAATTTCTTTTGAAGCATTTTCATTAGTCTCTATTGAATCTTCAGCTGATTCTTTAACTTCTTCTCCTGAAACTAAAGAACTATTCTTAGCAGTATCTTCTGTAGTTTTAGTAGTTTCTTCACTAGTAGATACATCACTAAAAATTGTAGCTTCTTTTAACATCTCATCTTTTGATTCAATTATCCCCTTAGTGTCATCTTTTTCTACTAGAGTATTATCAATATCTTTCCATTCTGAACCTTCCTTATAATGTACCGGATTATTGTACATCATTGCTACAAAGGTTCCATCATCCTTCATAAAGTGTTTGACATTTTCTTCTCTCTTCTCTGTTATTTCTCCTAATATAAGACCATCTGTTTCAGTACCTTGCTCAGAACTTGATCCCTCAATACTACTTGTACTTTTCTCTTCAGCAACTACATTATAACTTGGTATCATAGTCGCAAGAAATGTCATTAGTAACGTTAATGTCATTCCTTTGATAAATTTTTGCATTTTTCGTCCCCCATTTTGTCACATATTTGTCACACAATTATAGTATCATTGCTACGATATCAAACCAAACAGAAATAATAACAAAAATTACGACAACACTTTAGAGTAATTAATTGAGTTTTTAATATTAGATTAAAGTTATCTAAAAAAAGATTAAGAATTAATACTTGAATCTTTGATTTCGCATTAAAATTTATATATAATTTCTTTACTTATCTAATTTTCATTTCTACCTAACTAAAACAAATGCCTATTAGAAATAAAAATCTAATTAAATAATTAAAGCCACAACTGAGGAAACTAATCCTCAGTTGTGGCAATAATCTTTTAATCTGCATATATTATAGTAGTAGAATTTTTCTCAGTTAATTTTGCAGTGTTACTAGTTACCAAGAAGTCATTTTTGCTTAAAAAAATATTTTTTTGCTCCTGTATCTTAATTAATACAGGGGCTTTCTATTATATGCATAAAATATCACTTTATTTCCTTTTCCAATATTGTTTTTGCATTTGTTTATAAACATGTATATGTAGAAATAAATATATTCAAGGTATCTTCATATCTAATGTTGTAGTATGTAAGCATAATATTTATATATTTTATGTTTGTGGTGGCTACATAGTTATTTTACAACATCTCAGGCAACTCTCTTCTCTCCTGATTAAACTCTTCATCTGATACTATTCCCATATCTTTAAGCTCTTAAAGATCTTTTATTCGTTTTGGAATATTTACAATTACCTGTTCTAAATTATATTTCACTAGAACTTTCGCTGTCAATCAGGAACATAACAGCTTTTCCTGCAGCTTTAACAATTTGCTTTTTATATGATAATTCAACCTCAAGAACTCTAGTGTTTGAAAATATTTCCATCACCCTTGTTGCTAATTGAGATTTAAATGCTCTATATGTAACTATTTCTTCCTTGTCTATCTGTTCAAAACCTTCTCCTAATATACTACTTGCATGAAATATTCTATTTGTAGTTATAACAAATATTCCTTGCTTTTTATTTTCTAAATTTAATTGAATAGGTACAAAATTCTCATCTCGTTTTATTTCTGATATCCCTCCGTTACCTGGATATATAAATAAAACTTTTTCATCAGGTGTTAGGTACTCCTCAGCACATTTATAATTACTCTCAAATCCAAGAGTAGGTAATTTTAACTTTTCAATTAAATCCTCAATATCTTTTCTCATAACTCTCCCCCTTAAAATATGTATAAATAAAATATACCATATTGTGGTTAGTTTTTGTATAGAGCATGTTGAGATATTCCTTAATTGAATGAGGTGAGATTTTCTAAAGAGATAAGTTATATAATAACTTAATTTTAAAGAAAGAGAACCTATATTTATCTAATCTTACACACCTAATAGTGGTATTACAGTTGTTAATCCTCATCTGCGGCAATAATCTTCTAATCTTCCTATACTATATCGAATTTTTATATGGAATGTCTTTTTTAAGTTCCTGTGTCTTAATTGATGTAGGAGCTTTTATATTGTTTTTCTCCAAGCATTCCACCTAATAGTAAATCTTATAAATAATATTTACTGTTTTTTATTTCACATATGCTTATTAGTTTCATATATAAATAATATGATTTATTTTATTGGAGGATAACATGGACAATAAAAAGTCCTTAAATCAAAAAACAAAAGAAAATTTTAACTTTGTAGAACCTCCGGCATTCTCTGGAAGTATGCATGAAACAGACTCACCTTATGAAACATCTCAAGCAAAGGAAATTTCACAAATTTTTGAGCCACCAACTGTTCCTGGAAGCATGCATGAAACAGGATATCCGGAAGATTATGATGAAATGATGGGTAATTTTTTATTTATTAATCCAAACTACAAAAATATTCCAATGCAACAACCTATCAACCCTGAAATGATGTCTTATACTAATAGACCTTATAATCCTGGCTTCCCAAGACCTTATTATAATCAGTATGGACCCCAACTTTATGCACTATGGATACTATCATCCTTATTATCCATACTACAACTACCCTGCATATGGATTCAATCCACTTCCTTGGTTCTTGCTTGGATCAATTATAAGGTAGTATTAAAAAGGTAGCTATAAACTACCTTTTTTCAATTTAATTCTAATTATGGATATCAAATTAAGAATACATATAAAAATTTTATTAATAATATTATAGATGTACTATTTAAATAGTTGTGAATTTTAAGGAGATGTTTTGGGTTGAATTTAAACTATACTGTAAAAAAACTTATAATAAAGATTTTATTTTTTTCGTTTATATCTTGCTATACTTTCAACACAATCATATATACAAGTAAAGTAAATCTATCAAATTTTTTAAATCCACAAATAAATTTATACTCAATAAATAAATTCAATACCGAATTGTCTAGTAAATCAAAACCTAGTATTGATTTAAATAATATTGATGCTGATAATGTTCAAAACTATTTGGCTAAAAGAGAAAGTTTCAACACTGGAGAAAAAATAGCCTTTTTAACTTTTGATGACGGTCCCTCTACAACAATAACACCTAAAATATTGAAGATTTTAGATGACTATAATATAAAAGCAACTTTTTTTGTTTGTGGAAATAGAATAGATTATCCTGAAGAAGCTAAAGAAGTTCTTTTATCTGAATATAATAATGGACATTCCATTGGAAATCATACTTATAACCATAATTTTAAAAAGCTATATCCCAACAGATATATTAATACCAAATACTTCATAGAAGAACTTTCTAAAAATGACGATTGTCTTAAAGAAACTTTAGGTGAAAATTTTAATACACGAATAGTAAGATTTCCTGGTGGACATAACACTTGGAAAGGTTCAACAAAAGTTGATAAAATCTTAAATGAGAAGGGTTATAAATACATAGATTGGAATATATCAATTGATGATTCCATTGGAGGTACTAAAACAAAAACTCAACTCTTTAATACTTATAAAAAAGAATTTAAAAATCAAGAAAAGATAATAATATTAATGCATGATACATATGGAAAAGAAAGCACTGTTAAGGTTTTGCCTGAGATAATTAAAGACTTACAGAATAAAGGATATGAATTTAAAACACTAAAATGATTTTATTTTAAAAACATACTATTTAATTAAAAGTGAATAAAAAAATAAAATCTTAGAATGTTTTACCATCCTAAGATTTTTACTTTTAAGCATGACATAATAGCATAAAGGTTCAATTATATCAAATATGAATAATTTTAATACGGTTCTAGTCTTTCATAGATTTTGATATTAATACTAGATCATATATATCAATAGTATTATCATTATTCAAATCATAGATTTGATTCCAATCAGTATTAGTATTTGAATAACCATATTTTTCAGATAACATAGCTATATCCATAATATCAACATAACCATCTTTATTAAAATCAAATTTTTCATTATAATCCTTATTCAATATTACCCTTCTTGCTGCATAAAATGACCAAATCTTTGATACCTTTACGACGTCTCCTGTTTGCGGAGCATGAATCATTTGCCCATCCCCTACATATATGCCTACATGGCCAGCACTAGTAAATACAAGATCTCCAGGAGCTAATTCAGATTCTGTTACTTCTATACCATTATCTAATTGGCCATACACAGTTCTAGCTATAAGAATTCCAGATTGTTTATATACGTATTGAGTAAACCCAGAGGTATCAAAAACATCAGGACCAACTCCACCAAAAGCATATCTAGCTCCTAGTTTACTATAAGCTGTATTTACTATTGAGGATTGATCTATATTACTTGATGCATTAGATTTTACTAAAGGTAATAAAAGAATCGTTAGGATAATAGTTAAATTAACTATTAGTATTGTTTTTAAAATTTTCAATTTATATTCACCCCTTTACCCATATTTAAATATACCATAAAGATACATATAGATAAATAAGTTACAGTAGTAACTTAGAATTTTATTTTTATGATTATTTATTTTGAATATAGTAATAAGTGTGCAAAAAACAGCTAAATATTTAATATATAGTAAATGATAACATAACTATATACTAAACATTGTAGCACTTAATATAAGCCCAATAACTTTCTCCAAGTATTTTGTCCAACTATTCCATCTTGAGAAAGTCCTCTTGATGCTTGGAATGCTATTACTGCAGCTCTAGTCTTATCTCCAAAGATTCCATCTATAGTTCCACAGTTAAAGCCTAGTGCATTTAATCTTTCTTGTAATAATCTAGTTATTTTCCCGCTAGCACCTAGTTTCAACATTGGGCATCCACCTAATGTTACCGGGCCAGGTGCATTATCAATTTTTTGATTAGAAAATCCTTGCATATTACATTCAGTTTGTAATCTAGCAACCCATCCATTGATATCTATTTCTTTTCTTAGCTGATCTATAGTAGTATGCTGACCACTTATATAAATTCCTTCTGTAAAGTTATTTAAGTCTACATTTCCATTGATTCCATGTACATTCCCACTAGAAGTATATTGATGTCCTACAACATTAGAAAAGCCTGTAGACATTGGAGAATTAACTCCATAATGTGCTATCCACGCTTTATATCCTTTAATCCTACTATCTAAATTATCTCTTCCAAAATAACCACCTGTATAGATCATGCAATCTATCCCTGAAAGCTCTTTAAATTTATTTAAGAACTCCAGACATCTATCAGTTATTTGTGTTGCACTTCTATTTTGATTATTAGTTTCTATATCTAAACAAGGTAATATTTCATATTGTTTATCCTTTATAGCTTTATAAAAAGCTTCTGCCTGTTCTGAAGGTGAAGTGCTTTCACTCATGAAGTGATAAAACCCTACTGGAAAACCTGCTATTTTAGCTTTTTGATAATGTGATTCTAGTAATTGATCTTTATAGGTTACTCCTTCAGTAGCTTTCATAATTACTACTTGAACAGAGTTTTTAAGTGCGTTAAAATCCACACTTGGTTGATGATTTGATATATCTATTCCTTTTATCATTTTTACATTCCTCCAATTTAAAAGGAGCCATAAGGCCCCATATATTACTTTGATATGCTTCTATTTATTTTCCCATCATCTAAATAATCTTTAGCCAGCACATATAGCTTTTTAACTATACCTCTTACAGTCTCCTCAGTTACAAAAGGTATTTTTAGTTTCTTTAATAAGACGTAGAGAGCTTCTACCACCCAATCCTCTTGTGCTTGTCCAGAGTTTAAAACTCCATCTTTAGCCTTACTTTTAGCTAATAGCATGAAAATATAAGCTTGAGATCTAACCCACTGTTTACCTTGAAATACTACAAAAGCAATAACACCTAGTACATATAAAACTACATATCTCCATTCCCAAATTAAAGTTAATAAATTTTCCATAATAAAATCTCTCCTTTTATTTTAAAATTATTTCTTTTATATCCTCTACATCTTCCTTGATATCTTCTATAGTTCCTATTGAGCTTGCAAGCTTGTCTATTGTTTCTTGATATTTAACCTCCCTTTCCTTTGAATCCTTTCTTGTGTCCATTAGTAGCCATACAAACAGAACACAGAATATTCCTTGCGTTATCACATATTTAACTATTTCGCTTTCCATTTCTTCACCTCTTAAATTATATTTTTTAATATAAAAAGAGAGCTGCTTTCACAACTCTCTCTACATCTTCCAAAGAAACCATTTGCACGTGTTAATTTCAAATTTTAATTCATACACCTTTTCTAAATTGTCTATAAGGCTTTGACATCTAAACACTAACATAGGATTCCCTGCGAGCATTTCTTTCTCTACTATCATTACCCTTTCAACATTAATTACATGTCTTTTATCTCTATTATTAATTCTAAATCTAATAGGACAGGGTTTACCACTTTCATTAAACCAGGCTATTACATCTACACATTTGGCCATTGCTTTCACTCAATATCAACTCCTCATATTACTTCAAGAAATTAATACCAATATAACAAACAAACGTTCTCGTGTAAATGCATAAATCTTGGAAATTAAAATATAAATGTATACATTCATTAAATACTGTTAATAATCAAAATAACATTCCCCCATAAAGAATGTTATTTCTATAAGGAAGGTTCATATGATTGCTAAACACTATCTTTAATTTAATAGTTTTTACCTTCCTTATAGAAAAGTTTTATAATTATCTCCTAATTGAATAGATATAAAAAAGAAGGTATATAGTAGCTTGAATACCTTCTTTTTTTGTTGTTTCTAGGATGTATAAAACTTTTTCTTTTGATAATAATAAAGATATTCTACTTTAATAAAATTCATTAAAAAGAAGATGCTTTGTACACAAGGAGCATCTTCTTTTTGTTATTTCTTTATTTAGTTACGACATCATAATCAGTCTAAATAAACACAATCAACAATATCACGGTCAACTTTAACAAATTTTTCGTCTACAAAAACAGCAGCCCAGCCATGTTCTTCATCCCATGGGCAATTAATTACCAGTATCACGCACACATCAACATTTTTTGATTCGTATTTGTTAATATCTGTTTCACTTTTTCCATATATACTGTCTTCCAAAGCATAAAGATTAACGGCTGTACCTGTGTGTTTTACAAGGTCTGCAGGTGACTTAATTTCCGGCCAACACTCTTTACTTTTCTCCTCGTCATCAGGTCCCCATTGTTCATACATATCATCGTAATAAAGCTTTATAAAGGCGTTTAACATCTGAGTCTCTAGTTCAGGCGTCCATATATCTATAAGTCTCTCACAAGCTTCCATGCCTTTTTCTATATCCTCACAACAATCTTCATCAATCTCAAAATCCTTAGGATCTAGTAGCCCATTGTTTAACATTTTATCTCCTCCCAAAATATAGACTTTCTTTACGCATACCTCCGCCGCCTTCAAGTTATAGATATTCTATAATTAAGGGAACTTCTCCTTCTTACTTCTGAAATTTAAATTCTCCTCTCGATATTCAATTAGTAAGAATTTCACCCTACTTAATGATTTAAATTCATATGTTCAGAAACTTTGTTTTCTAGTTCTTCTATAATAGCCTTTAGTTCTGGATCCACTGCAACAAAACTTCTTTTAGCATTAGATTTAACTATTGTTCCATTATCATCTACTTCACTATAGCTATAAGTTAATCTCTTACCTTCGGCTGTAGTTATTATAGCAACTCCTGTTAACATTAACATTCTTACACCTCCAATAACTCATCTGCTAAGTTCAAATATAGTTCTTCTTCTATATCTGAACTTAGTGCTCTAAAGTTCAATTCATCTTCTATATTAGCATTTAGCCCTACATATTTTTGTTCTAGTCTTGCATATTCAAACCCTTTTCGCTTTGCTTTAAGTTCCCAAGAAAATTCTGTTCCTTCTACTCCATACGCAATAAAATGGTTAGGGTATCTTTCTATCTTAGATATAGAGCCACAATAAACTTGTGTAAATACATGATATTCTATATTAGTATTCACACACTCCTGGAATATCTCGTCTATATATACAAAACACTCTCCATTAGAATCTATCTTTCCTGAACCTATATCTCCAAAGAAATATTCAGCAGTTTCATATGCATTTATTAATCTATTTCCATATGTCTTCGTTTCTTGAATACTATTTTTAGTACCACTTACATAAAGATTTTTTATCCATATTTCCTCCCCAGATTCTATAGATACCTTATATAAAGAAATTGTTCCTGCATTTCCTAATGCCCCATTGTCTAATCTGATAGCAGCTGCATAGTTTCCATTAATGTCTTCATAAGCTATATCTAAATACTTATTTCTCTTTGCTCCAAAGGTCATTCCTCGCGTACTAGTTTGTCCTACTAGTTTCCCTGCAAATATTGTTCCACATACTGAATTACTATCCCAATCATTAAAATCTATTGTTCTATTAGTAATTTTTATAGCTGCATTCCCTGTAGTTGTATCATAGTTAGTGAAATCTCCCCTTATTGAGAGATTACCACTAGTATCTCCTTTTAGCACTTCTACTCCTGCATTATTAAGTATGCTTATCGCTCCATTCCTTACTGTTAATCCTACATCATTAATAGTTACTGTAGTGTTTTTTAATTCACTTGGATGTTGGCTCCATGCTGTAACATTTTCTCCTTCCTCTAGCTTAGGGTAACTCATATATATTAGATATCCTCCACCCGAATTATATGAACCTTGATGTAGTAGACCACCTTGCGCACTATTAAAAGTACTTGGTGTTATAAAAGTATAAGAATGCCTAGCGTTATCAAAATTTAATGCTATTTCTATATTACTAATATTAATTCCATTAGAGTCCATAAATTCAAAGATAAATGAACCGCCCTTAACAACACTCTCTTTCCATACAGATAAAGAAAGTGTGTATTTTGTATTTGGTTTTAAAGGTATGTTATTTTGCCATAGACCGCCTGTCGTAGTACTAGGATTTTGTATATAAACTGTTCCAGCATTATTATAATTGGTTTGTCCCTGTGCTGAGAATGTTTGAGCATCACCCCAATACCACCACCCTTGAGGAGTTTTACTTCCGACTAAACCAGTGAAGTCTGTTCCTTTTAGTAAATTTGTACCTCCAATTTTGCCTACTGCAACTCTAACATTATTAGGATTCTGTTCTATTAGAGAGCCGAAATCTCCACCGCTAACTTTGGCTGATATTTGTGTAGCCGTTTGAATTTTATAAGTTTCAAAATCTGTTGTACTTACCTTCGAAGTTATTTGATTACTAAGTAATGATAGGCTAGCTACTGCACTATCTATTTGTGTTTGTGCTTCTTTTAATACTTCAAAACAATCTATTAGTACTGCTTGACTTGCAGCTTCGGATCTTTTTGTACCTTTTACTATAATTTCTATAGTATGCTGTCCATAAGAGAGTCCTAACTTTTCAAAGGCAACAAAGTTTGTTACTGTAGGAGCTGCTGAGTAAGTATCTATATTTGTAGCAACAATAGTACCATCTATTTTTATATCTGCATAACCCCTAGCCGTATTCTTTGATGTTATCCATCTAATGCCAACTCCTTCAAAAGTTAATTTGACAGAAGCATTTGCAGTGGCACTATAAGAATACGTTGTATTATAGTGCCCTGGATCATTTCCTCTTGTCCATGTTCCTGTATAAATTAAACTTGCATCTCTATCATCAACTTTTGTTACCAATCCAGCAATATTATAAATATCTGTTTTTTCAACCTTTAAAACTATCTGGTCTTTCATTGTACTTATAGAGCCCTCTGCTGTCCCTATTCTTGTCTCGTGTCCACTAATAGAAGTTTGCATACTTCCAACGGTTGTATTTATTCCGTTTATTGTTTGATTTATTGATGAATAGTTCTCACTTATCTTTGTATCTAAATCCTCTAAAGCTCTTGTCCATGTAGTCTTTTTATTTCCTTTTTCTATCATAAGTGACTTTATTGATATTGTTCCACCGGTTATATAGTCAGTTCTAAGGTTTATATACCACATAGAATTTGAAAGATGATCAGCTGTAATTACCATGCGGTACGATACATTTATTTCTCCAGTTCCAGCATTAAAATCTACTGGTATTAAATAAGAGTTAAACGCCCCATTACCCCATCCTGTTACATTACCTTGTCCTTGTACCCTTATTCCCCTTGATGCATTATTGTAAGTTAAATTGGAATACTTAAAGGTAAATGATACAGTTACGTTATCCCCCACATTTAAATCTCTAATTAAAACAGTATGAGGAAACTTTACATCATTTGTGGCTCCTGTAAACCCTGTAGCATCTATATAGACATCACTTGTTTTTTGTGCTAAATTCCTTCCTCCAATAACTACATTGTTTATAGCTGTAGTTATATCTGTTTGCCATATCTTAGTGCTTATCTGTCCTTGCAGTGTACCGATTGAAGTACCTTGAGAGCTAACTGTTTGCCCTGTCTCATATATGGCTGTTTTAAGGGAATTAAAAGCAATATCTAAAGTCTGGTTAACATCATCAAACTTTATTTTAGATGCCTTTAGGGTTGTAGTTGCTCCATTTATTTGACTTACTAGGCTTTCTTTCTCTATCTTATTGCCGCTTATATTAGCTGTGTCTGATACCATATCATCACGAATTATTTTAGACTTAATACCACTTGCTTTAAGTCCAGTTGCATCAAACATTAAGTTTCCTGTACTATCCCACACATACATGTTATAGTCATTAGATGCATCCTTACCTATTTGAACTCTTACTCGACTTGAATCCCTTATCTGTATAGTATTATCAGAAATAAGCATATTACCGCTATCAGAAACAATCTTAAACTTACTTGTAGATAAATCTCCAGCTAAAAGTTTTCCAACTTTTAAGTTTGCTATTTGGGCATCTCCTATAGCTTCATTTGCTATTATTGAACTTCCTGCAACTATCTGTCCAACATTAGCTAACTCAGTAAACACTTGTTTGGCTAATACAGTATTTATATTTCCTATATTAATTGTTGCTTGGTCTGCTTTTAATTTGACTGCTTCTAAATCCGTTATAGTTGCTTTACTAGATATAAGTATCTCAATATTCCCTCTGTAAGCTTCAAATTCTGTTGTTTTAATAGTGGTGGCTTCTAATGTTCCAATCCTAGCTTTTGCGGCTTCAAGTTCTCCCACACTTACTTTTTGTGCTACTAAATCTATAACTTCAAGCCTTAAAGGATTAAAGTCTACCTTAGAATTATCAATCATTCCATCACTTGTAGTTACTGAGTTTATAGTTTCAGTAGCTTCTAAGGTATCTACTTGAATATCCTCAAAGCTCAAAGTCCTGTTTGCTATCTCACATGAATTTCTTTCAGGTTCGTTTGGATATTCAATAATTTTAACTATCCTTTGTTTTTCTTTAACCTTCTTATCTTTAGATAAAAGTGTAATGGTATCTCCAAGATCATAGTCCAGGATATTTTTATATTTATCATTTAAATTAGCCAGGTCAAATATCTCTGCTGAGTATGCCCTTATAGGTTTGGATAACTCATTTAACTTTGCTGCAGCATCTTCTTTTAGATTTTCAACCACTGTATATCTATTATCTTCCCAGAACACAGTTATGACTTTATTTGAGTACTGATAATTCTCAACATACTCTTTGCCACTGTTTATATTGTTTATCTTCAGTCCATCTTTACCTATAGGTATTATCCTGGTGCAGAAGTCATAGGAGTTTGATTGTATATCTAGTTTCTTAAGATTTAATTTATCTGAAAAATATGATCCTTTATCTGTCCCCATAGACTTATAAATATAGATTTTCTTATTTCTAGCATCAAACTTAAAGTCACAAAGGTAAATCTTTTTAATTTCAAGAAGAACATCATAAACGCTGCAATTAGCTTTTCTTACAGTTCTTTTTTTACTTACATCACAACTTCCTATACTCCATCCAGTACTAACCAAAGCTAAGTTAACAGTATCAGCACATTGTTGTTCTAGTACCTCAAATTTATCTAATACCGTTCCCTTGAGATCTTCAACATTAACTTTTCCTATAAATTCTGTCCAATCATCTTTTATATTAATTTCTTTAATCACATATTCATTTTTCTTAGTTCTAATATAGGTTTCTTCTTTTATAGAATCATGCTTAGGATCTATCTGAGGATATGAAAAAAAGAGAACTTCATCACCTGAAAGATCTCTTTCCATCCTTAAATCCTTATAGTTTTTTAGTCCCGCTATTTTAGTTTTATTTAAGTCGTATAATACTAACATGTTATCCCTCCCTTGAGAGATTATTTAATCTCAGCACAAATGCTGCCTTCTCCTAAACTTGATATTTTTACAGTACACTTATTTGCTATAAGTTGTTTTAAAACTGACTTTCCATCTTCACCTATAATTTGTACTACATAATTTCCTAAGTCTTTACTTGGATCTATTAGTTTAGATTGTTCTGGTACTTGATTTACTTCTTTAATTTCTTGATTAACATTATTATTCATAATACATTCATCCTCTCTTATATCCATCTAGGTTTATATTTTATATTCACATCACAATTATTCTTTGAAAAAGTTATTGTATTAGATCCTGGAGACAGTACAGGAAAATCCCAACTATCATAATCTGAAAATCTATTAGTTGTTCCTTGAAGTACTGTACAATCTTCTCCATTTACTATTATTTTTTGTCCTGCTGTTAAATTCTTTAGTGTGAAGGTTTCTCCTAGTCCAGTTACCACTAAATCCACAATGGCAACACTAGGCGTTATTTCTACTATGGCTGGAGTTTCTGAATTACCTAGTACATTTATTGTTTTGCTTGAGACTCTATTAGCTGTTTCTGTAACTTGATTTCCCATTTCATATCCTTCAAACTCAAGCTTAAGTAAATATCGAAACTTTGAAATAGTCTTCTCTGTACTTTTATTAGACAAAATAGCTATATATTTATTGCTATATCCATCAAGTATTAATTCAGTTTCTTTTTTTAATTTCGCTGTAAGATTAGATATATTTTTTAATATTTCATCTCTTGAGTTGCCTTTAAAAAGGATCTCTAGTTTTATTTGTTTGTATGAGACTTTTGAAGATAATGTAAGGGGAATAAGTGCTTTTTTAAGCCACTCTTTATTTATTTCTATAGATGATGTTTGAATATCAACCTTTAGCTGCTTCCCATTGAATACAGATATATCAACTCCATTTATCTTCATTATCTTCTTCTCCTTACACTCGCTATAGCTAATTGATTTCCTACTATTGGAGTCATTACTTTAGCTATTTTAATAAGCTCACTATCTCCTAAGTAAATAGGTATGGTAACCATTAACTGATTTTTATTAAGTCTCTCAGCTAACTCATCAAAGTTCTTTGATAGCTCCTGCCATAATTGGCTTAATGGCAATATTGCTTCTGCTCCTGCTTCTCCACCTACCATTGCATTAAGTCCATTAAATCCAAACAGTGTTGGACTAGTCATGATACCACCTTCAGCATACCAATCTATTCCTACTGATGGTACTTTAGGCGGTAATAAACTAAACTCTCCATTAAGTTTAAAGTGCGGTAGCTTTATATGTGGCAGCTGAAAGCTAAACATATCTCGGATTTTTCCTGATACAAAATCTTTTAATCCTGAAAAGAATCCTTTTATTTCATCCCAATGTTTAATTATTTGAAGTGGTACTCCTATAAATGGTACAAAAACTGTAAGTATATCTAATCCCCATTTACTTAAGAAATCTTTAAGACCTCCAAATACCCACTCTCCTGTTTCCTTAACCTTTGTAAATGCTGCATTAACTCCATCTCTAAACCATTCACTTTTGTTATAGGCAAATATAAAGGCTCCTACTAACAACCCTATTCCTATAACAACCAATCCAATCGGATTCATGTTCAGAACAAAATTAAGAGCAGTTTGTGCTGCTGTCATTCCTTTGGTTGCAAGCTCTGCTAAAAATGTTGATTCTCTCATCTTATTAATGATTTTTATAGCATCACTTACTCCTCCAGTAACTGTTGAAATTCCTTTAGCTAGTCCAGCAGCTCCCATAGTAAATGCACCTATGCCTATAACTGTTTTAGCTGTTTCTGGTGACATGTTTTTTAGTACTCCAGTTATATCTTCTAAGACAGATTTAACTGAAGGAGCTAAGTCCTTTCCTATATTCAATAGTTCAGTTCCTAATGGCAACAATGACATTTTAGTATCTCTTAAGGCTGCTTGGAATTGAGCTTGCGGTGTTGAGTTCATAGCATCTTGCATTCTTTTGGTTGATCCTTCAACATCTGCCAACCCACCTGTTACTCCTGCTAATGAGTTAATTACATTCCCACCTAAGTCTTCCCACATGGTACCAAACAAATCTACTCCTGCTTGGTTTTGTTTTAATGGATCTTCTATACTTGCCAAGCCTGTAAGTGTTTTTTGAAATGCTTCTTTTGCATCATCTCCACCTCTTGCTATAGCTGCTGCCATGTTGTTAGCATCTAAGCCTATCAATTTAAATCCCTCTTGAGTTGTTTTACTTCCATCTACTGCTCTTTTACTAAATTCCCCCATAGCATCCCCAACTTTATCTAAGTTAAAGGCTCCATTTTCGACTCCAGTTATTAAATAGTTAAGGGCTTCATCAGCTGTAAGTCCTAGCTTAACAAACTGAGGTGAATATTCTCTAATAGAATCAAGTAGTTCTCCACTGTAATCTCCACCTTCTTGAAAACCTCTTGTTATAATATCTAAAGCATAATCTACATTATCCTCAAGACCTGAATCCTGCATTACCTTTAAAGTCCTGTATATTTCATCATTCTCAGCTCCAAAAACATCTTTAACAGTAGAAACTAATCCAACCATTTCTTCTTGAGTATCTTGAGTCCAGTTCTTAGCAGTTGAAAAATGACTTTGTAGTAAAAACAGTGAGTCTGTAACATCATCTAAGCTATCACCATACCCATTTGTATATACATTTTTAGCAACCTCTGTTAGTGCTTCTGTCTCTTCTGCTGTAGCTCCTAATCTAGCTTGTAGTTTAGCTGTAGAACTTTCTGCATCAAGAGCTTCCTTACCAGCTAATCCAAAAGCAGCTCCGACCCCTAAAGAAACTTTTCCTAATGTTCCTGCAACTTTGTCTGAAGCTTCAGATACCTTATCTAGTTTCTTTCCAAACTCATCTAAACTTGAAGTTTTTAGTTTCTTCTCAACCTCTTCAAGGGCATTCCTTGCTTGAAGTAATGCTTTTTCATTATTGTTTAACTTGATCTTTGCTTCATCTAGCCTTTTATTTGTGGATACAATACCTTTTTCATTTTTATCATAACTAGATTTTAACTTTGATAATTCATCCTCTAACTGCTTAACTTCTGTACTGTTTTTTCCATAGGTTATGATAGCTTCCTTATGCTTTCTATCAGTTTCCTCAATCTTAACTGCTAACTCTTTATTTCTATCACCATATGCAACTATATCTTTATTCAAGTTCCTTATAAACTCTCTATTTAAAGCTACTACAGTATTTTGAGCCTTAATTTTGCTGCTTAGTTGCTCCTGTTGAACCTTTAGCATATCAGTAGAGCTTCCAAATAACTTTGCTCTTTCACTTGTTAATCCAAATTCTGATTGAGTGACTTTAAGCTGCTTAACTACATCTCCCATTTGCTTTTGAAATTCTGAGCTGTTAGCACCTATTTTAATATTTGCACCTGCTATTTTAGTCACCTCACTTTCCTAATAATCTTCCATATCATCTGAGTTATTAACTTGCTTTCTATTTAGTAGATAGTCTAAGAAATCTATATACGCCAGTATGTCCATTTCCTCGCAATCTTCAAAAGACATTTTCTGCTCATTAATAGCCAAATCATATATTTGAAAAAGAATATCTATATAGTGCCTTTTTTCTTCTTCCTGTTCCTCTTCATCCCACTCATCAAAAAAAGCCGACTTCTTTTCCTGTCGGCTAGTTAGTTTTTTGATATGTTTTTCATCTTCTTAGTGGTTTTCTCCTGAATTTCTTTACTTAAATTTTTATAGTGAAGATATATATCCTCTATATCTACCCCATCCAATAATTCATCTGTAGTAAATTGATTTCCAAAACATTCAACTATAAACTCCATCATTAAATCAAAATGACTTGTATTAAATGTCCCTGCTCTATCTGCATCTTCTAATACATCTTGCACTTCTAGATATCTTCTTAAAGCTCTTCCCTTAAGTTTTAATGACTCAAAGACTTTTATTTCTTCACTTCCGTCTTCATTTTCAAATCCAATTTTCACCTTCATATTTTACCTCCTTGAAAGGTGTCCGTCACGGACACCTTATTTTTTAAGCTGCAATAGGTTCTTGAACTTCACTAAACCAAGTAGCTATAGCCTCTTTTGCATCTGTAAATGTCTCTTCTAAATATGTTTCATTTACTCTTACTCTAAAGTTTCCATCCTTTTCTCTAGCGTAGAAGGTTCCCTTTAATACTGGAGTTTGAGTTGCTACCTTATCAGCTTGAGTTTCATAATTATCTGTTGTGCCTTGGCTGAACTTACCACAATATAACCAAACCATTTCCCACTTGTTATCTGTTCGTTTTGCTCTCCATCCTATGGCTATTTCACTTGCTATATCATCTTTATTATCAATTAAATAGCCATTCTCATAAGTAGCACCAGTTAATAAAGCCTCCTGCTCCGGAGATAAATCATTAACATTAATCTCTATATCTATTCCAGTTAAGGAACTTAAAATCTCTTCTACAGAATCGTCACTATATAATGGCTCACTTTCTCTTTTAATATCAACTTTTGCACTAAGCGCTCTAGCCAGTTTTATAGGAGTTGCAGCAGCGTAAGTTGTTGCATTATTAGTTGTAACTTTAGCTACAAATATGTCCCTTAAACTCTTTCTTCTTGACATTTTATCGCTTCCTTTCTTATAAATATTCTGCTATATAAAACCTCATAGCCTTATGATATATCCCTGTTTCAGTTTCAAATTGATCATTACTATCCTGGTAAATAAAATCAGATTCTTTTAAAGCTGTCTTAACATCCTTTTTAAGTTGTTCTGTATTTTCCTTACTCCATAAATCAACTTGAACATAATGAGCTATTATTTCTTCTTCATCATCTGAATGTTCTTCAGTAACTTCGTTGTATTGAAAAAAAGTAATGTGAGTATCATTAATTTCTTTATCATACCAACCATATTCCACTGGATAACCGAGACTTTCTAAAGCTTCTATGACTAATTTATTTAAATTCAATGTACTCACCTCTTTACTCTAAATCTTTTATTAATCTTTGATATTCTCCTTCAGCTATCTTACTAAACTCTTTTTTATATTGCTCTAGTGCAGTGGCTAAAAAAGGATGAGGAGGTCTTTGTGACGTTCCCCACTCCTCAAATTTTGCATAAAAATAAGGACTTGTATCGTCCTTTTCCCAACCAACAATGATGTATAAGCCACCATTCTTATTCTTTTTAATATTTGATAGTGGTATCTCATCAGCCATATGTTTTCCTGTTCTGCTGCCTTTTCTACCACTTTGTTTAGGATTTTTACTTCTATGAGCTTTAGTTTTAGCAGCTTGTTGAGTTAATGCACCACATTTTTTAATGATATTTTTATTAACCTTATCTATTTCAGCTGATGTTGCAATTCTCTCAGCAGTTTTTATTAGATCACTTAATCCTTCAAACTCCATATATGCCATTTAACTTACCTCGATACACTTTAAAATCACATCTTTTTTATTGTATTTTAGGTAGTCAACAAGTAAAACCCTAAACTTTCTATCCTTCCATACAAGGATAAAGTCCTTATTATTTAAGCTTTTTACCTTATTACAATACTTTATTTTTATATTTAAAGTATTTTCTAGCTTTAAATTATAAGCTTCATATAACTCTTTTCCATATAGATTATTTATCTCAGCCCAGCAGCTATAATAATCTTCTAGGGTATCTATTTTATATCCATCAGCATCCTTGGTTTTAACCTTTTTCTTTATAGATACCCTTTCCTTCATAACCATATTTACTAAAACTCAAGCTTTTTAACAGATCTAACAGAACCTTTAACTGGTATAAATCTTTCAAGTATTCTTATTTTAACTGTATCATCAGTAAATCCTGCTTCTGTACTCTTAGCTATAGTTATAGCCTTTCTATCGCAGTACTTAACAGCTTCTTTCATATGAGCTATATAGAATACAAGCTTACCTTCTACACTTGGAGGTAATAAGGTATCTTCCACATGAACTATTGGTTTTGAGTGAAAGTACTCTGCTCCATCTGCTCCAGAAGTTATTAAATTAAGTGGTCTACCTTCATTATCTTTTAGATTCTTTAAATGCACATATCCTGAAACATTTGTAAGAGTTATTAATCCTGCTTTTACAGCTGGTAATGAGCCATCTATTGCTTTTTCTACATCTTCATATGAAGTTGCTCCAGTAATTGCAGTAGCATTATCTTTAATAACCTTTAATATTTTAGTATTTTCTTTAACTGTAGCTATATTAGTGAAGTTGCTTCTTACTAAACCTTCTATTTCTACCTCTGCATCATCTATTAACTCAGAAGTTAAAGTTTGAATCAATCCAACCTTTGCACATTTAAAGGACACATCAGTAGTAACTAGAGTTCCATCAACTATATCTTCACCTTCTCCTACTTCAGCTAACTCATTTTGATCTAAATCAACAACTGGTATAGTTCCCTCATTTTTAGTTACAGGAATTATATCGCATAGCTGCTTTAATGATCCGTAGCCTTTTTGTAAAACTATAATGTCATTTATAAATTGTTTTGGTAAAACAGCTGAATTATCAACACTTGTTATAGTAGCTCTTTCCTCTTCACTTACTGTTTCACCCATTATTTGTTTAACTATGGCTCTAAACTCACTTACCTCTTCAGTTTTATTCTCTGCTTTCTTCTTTTGGCTTTCTAAAGATCTCTTTTCCTCATCTTCTATTTCTTCTTGTATTTTTATCATCTTCTCTATGTTTCTTACTTCTACCATTGCAACTTCTGCTTCTGTTGCTTTTTGCTCTGCTATTAATGATCTTACCTCAGCTTTTTTAGCATCTAAAATTTCAAATAGTTTTTTTAAGTCCATTGTTATTCCTCACTTTCAATTTTTTATAATAAAAAAAGAACTATAACTCTAGTTCTAACTTTAATAGCTTCATTTTAAGTTCTAAGTCCTCATCGACATCTCTAGTTTCAACTGTATTAATAACTTCAATTTCATCAATATTAGATCTTTCTTCAATAATTATTTCTTGGTTATCTCTTGCTTCTAAAGAAGTACCATAATAAGCAGGAGTCCTGGTATTATCTAATATACTTACCTCAAACAAAGTAATATCGTCTAAGTATCTTCTTTCTCTATCATTGTCAGTTTTACCCCAGCTTTGTTTATTAGCTTTAAATCCAAAACTCCAACCTACAAGCTTATCATTTTTAGCTTTTTCTATAACATCCTTATCTAATATCCTAGCTTCAGCATATAAGCCTATATTATCTTCTTTAAGTTTCAGGTTATCTTTTGTACTGCCAAGCTTTCTACTCCAGTTATGATTTAAAAGTATTGGAATATCATCATTCTTTTTAATAGCATCTTCCCATACTCCACTTCTTACTTGTTCTACAAAGTTTCCTTTTGGAGTTTTCAACACCCTTGAATCCCTCTCAACCGCATTTACATAACCACGTACAATTACGCTATCGCTTCTGATTTCTATTTGCATACTCTATCACCTCCTCTCTAACCCTCTTCATAGTTAGATAATTTATCTAGGATACTTGTTACTATCCTATCTTGTTTAGTATTTGAAGGAATCTCTGTATTTCTATTCTCATACATATCATTAACTAACTTCTTTTGTAGTAAAGTAGCAAGCTTAACAGCCTTTTCATCTGCTTTATAAAGAATTCCAACCATACTATCTATATAAGCTTCAGCTGCTTCAATAAATGATTCAATATCTTCATCATCATCTTCAAAATCAATCTTTAGGTATCTCTTCGCTTCCTCCAGTGTCAACATCTTCATCACCTACTTTCTCAGTAGCATTGTTATTCTGCTGATAGCTTGCTTTACCTGCTAACAAGTCCTTAAGCAATATTTGCCCTGAAGGTAATGTAATAATCTTATCTCCACCAATTCTTTCAACTCCCAATAGATCCTTTGCATAATCTAAATCATAAACGCCATTTTTAACATAGGTACTTATAACATTGGCTTGAGTTAAACTATCAAGTCTCAACATTACATTGGTGTTAAATCTAATCTTATAGCCTTTTTTTCTTTCAGTTTGAGTTAGAAGCTTCCAGTCACCCTCTTGCTCTATTGCTGTGAAGATAACCTGGAGTGTATCTACTAAAAAAGCTAGATTATCCTGCTCATCACTTTTAGCATTTTCTTTCATTTCCCCTAGTTTTGATAAGGGAACTCCAAAAGATGCAGCTATATCTTTCTTACTCATAAACCTAAGTTCTGCAAACTGTGCATCTGTTAAGCTAAGATTTAAGGATGAAGCATTATATCCAGCAGGAACTGTAAATATCTTTCCGTTATTAGTGTAGATCCTATCAAATTTCCTTTGAATTCTCTTTAATTCACCCTCTTCTTTAATATCGTTTGTCAGCTGAACCACTATTTTATTTGTTAATCCATTTGAGAATAAGGTATTAAGATAATTTTGACTTTTAATACTTGTATCTAAGCTTTCTTTAAGTATTGATTTGTTAGCTTTAGCATTGATTCCATCTATACTAAAATCTCTTAGAATTATCATCTCTTTATCAAAACAAGAACCTGTTTCACCATTTACGCCTTGAAAGTCATAAAGGATCTTATTATTTTTAGTAGATTTTATTAATCCAGCATCATCAACTGTAATGGTGTCTATCTTTACAGGATATAATCCATCTATCTTGCTGCCTTTTCTATCTATAAACAATCCACTTATACCTTCATGTTTTGATATAGCAACAAAACTTTTAAACACATCAACAGCATTCATATATGGATTGGGTCTTAATCTTAGTAAATCATATAGATAATGGTCTCTTGCTATTATCTCCCCTTTATCTGTTTCCTGCTTCACTTGAAATGGGCATTTAGCTATAGATTCAGAAATAATTTTAACGCAGCTGAAATAAGTACTCTCTTGTAATCCGCTGCTAAATGGTGAATCCTCATAACCTTTTTCAAAGCTATAAACTTCTTTCCAGTCATTTACCTCAGTTTCTCTCTTTTCACTATTTAATCTATCAAATATCAACTATCTCACCTCTTCTCTTTTCTAAATTTAAATAAAAATACTGAGTAAGCTATCAAGATAAAGCCTAGAAAGTACATTCCAAAAACTACAGAAACATAAAAATTAGTGAAGATAATTATAAGTAGCCCAACAAAAAAGACCATTTCCATAACAAACATTTCATTATGAATGGTCTTATTAAGGATCTTATTAAGTTTTTCTTTCATCTTTCCACCTCTTCACTACCAGTCCATTTTATCAAGTTCATCTATTGCATTATATGATGGCATTCCATTAGCTTCTATAGCAAGATTTAATCCCATTAACATAGCTATAATTCCATCTATCTTAAACTCCGATTTAGTTTTACTATACCTGGTACCTCCATCATTAACTACAGCTACAACCTTCTTGGCCATAAGATTAAATACTTCATTATCAGCTATTATGATCTTTCCATCAATCAATAAGTTTTCAAAATCACTTATGGTTGGTGACATTGTTCCAGTACCTTGACCTAATGCTATTACATCCCACTTATTTTCTAACCTGTTTATAATAGTTGGTGAACCCCATCTATCAAAACCTATCTGCTCAAAAGGAGTATTCTCATCATATTCATATAATTTATCTAACACATTCTCAAAGTTTACATACTTGCCTTCAGTAGCTATAAGATGTCCATCTTTAACCCATCTAGGATAATCATTTCCATCAAGTTCAGCTCTTTCATACATATTATCTCCTGGAGTATATAAATGAGGATAAATAATGAATACACAAGACTCTTCATCATAAAATACCTGGACAAAAGCTGTTATATCATTCTTAGACGATAAGTCAAATCCATTCCAACTCTTCCATCCTTCAAGGTCTTTTAAATTAATCTTTCTTAAAGCTTTATTCCATAGCTCCATATTAATGGCACCTTTGATTTCATCAGTAGCTATATGTTGATTTAAATATAATCTCCTGAATTTAGCTTCAAAAGTTTTCATGGCACTTGCTTTATTAGCTAATTTAATAAAGTCAGATAGCTTTTTAAATATACCTAGTGCTGGATTAGCATTAATCCATTCTTGTACATCCCATATTTCACAATCTTTCTTTGATTCAAATACAGCTCCAAAGAAAGTATCATCATCAACTTCTCCATTATCTATTTTCTTGGAGTAGTTATACATCTGAAATTCTAAGTTTTCATCATCTTCACCATCTGATGCAGTAGTTGTTGTAAACATTAATGGTTCATCCCACAAACCCATACCAGTTATAAGCTTTGAATAAGCATCTGTTTTCTTATACTCATGAGTTTCATCAAGAACAGCAATATAAGTTGCATAAGAATCTAGGTTACTTCCTTCATTTGCTAGAACTCTAAGCCAACTATTAGTTGACTTTCTATACATTATCTTCTTAGATTCAGTTATCTTAACATACTTGCGTAAAGTCCTATTACCTTTTATAGTTTGGAATATTGTATTAAATAGGTTTGTAGCTTGTTTAATATCATTGGCTACGATTATGTATTCAGCTCCATAAACATCTTCAGTAAAGTATAAATAGATTATGATCCAGGCAACTAATGAGCCTTTACCATTCTTTCTACCTATGTTTAAATGTGCTTCCTTAAATCTTCTAAAGCCTGTCTCTCTACTCTTCACACAAAGTATTGAAGTTAATATCTTAAACTGAAATCTTAGCAGCTTTACTTTATTTCCTTTCTTTCCTTTATCCAGGGTAAGCTTAGAAATAAACTTAGAGATCTTCCTGGCTTCTTGTTCATCAAAGTAAAACTCTTCATCATCATATTTTAATTTCTGCTCTCTTATTACTTCTTCAACTTCATAAGTTGTTTCATAAACTATATGAGCATCAATTAAACTTTTAATCTTTTCAGTTATCATCTACTAATCATGGATTCCATTTCAGGATCTCCATCTCCATCATTATTGAAATTGATATTTTTATTCATTCTAGCTCTAGCTGCTGGAGTAATTCCTAACTCTTTCATCCAACTTCTCATTTCTTGTTGAGCTTTATTTGCTATGGATACCTCTGGTCTTTGCTGCTCATAACCTTCTTCATTTACAACCATGGACATTCCTTCTTTTAATAGGATCTGCTCACATCTTTTCCATTTAGAATAATTTACACAATACCCTTCAAGAGCTTTCACATCTTTATCTGTAAAATCTCTATCCTCTGCTTTTAGTAATCTAATAATCCTCTTCCATTCTTCAGTGGCATATTCATCAAACCACTTTGGACACGTTAATTTTCTTGCCAATACTTTTCACCTCCAAGTGTAAAATTTTAATGTTCGTATTTCAATTTTTCGCATACCCCCTATAGCAAAAAGTCCCGAAAAAATTCTTGTAGCACTAGGCATCGAGACCTTTCTAGCCTTCTAAAACTTTTGCACCCTCCCCCCGGTATCGCTATAAATTGAACTCAGTTTCAAACATCATTTTTATTTCTAATAATATAGTCTGCATTTTCTTTTTTTCTTTAAATCCTTTATCATATTCTCTATGTACTCTAGCATGATTACTTTTAGTTAGATATATTAGATTGTCATAGTCTAGTCTTAAATCCCACTCATCTTTTAACTCTTTGATATGATGTACAGCATAACCCTCAACAATCTTCCCTGTCCTATAGAATTCTAGAATATCAATATGCAAACATCTTCCTTTAACTTCTTCCTTTTTTCTATCCCATGTGGGACTTCTATAGAAGCTTTGACACATAGCTTCATACTTGTCCTTCATTCTTTCCTTACGGTACTTATTCCACCTTTTCTTTCTCTCCTTCTCATATACCACTTGATGATAAGGACAAAACATAACACCATCATCAAGTATCTTACTGCAGCTATGATATGAGCATTGCTTCTTTATCATTATCTCTTTTGATTCTCACCTCATTTAACTATTTAAAAATGTACAAAAATAAAAGCCAAGTTATTCAAATCATATTTGAACTTGCCCCTCTAATGTTCGTGTTTTGCCCTTTTGAATGTTCTATTTATATATCAAATAAGACTTTCAATTTTAACTTTCTCTACTAATATATGTACCTTGTTTTTAGTACTTCAATGTTCATATGTCTTAAAATAAGACATTCATAGGGTAAAAAAATAAATCACCTTATAAGTCCATTGAGCTTATTTACATATTTACTAAGCTGCTCTCTATCTAATCCAATGTACTTTCTGGTGTATTTAGCTGTGCTATGATTTAATAATTCTCTTACTGCTTCAATATTGTGATCACTTTCTATATAGATGTTATAAGCATAAGTTTTTCTCAAAGAATGAGCTGAAATATTCTTAAGTCCAAAATACTCTCCAGCATCTTTTAATATTCTACTAACTCTGCTAACTTGTATATGTTTATTGATTCCTTTTCTAGATTGAAACATAAATTCATAATCTTTTTTGTTTTTGATATAGTTCCTAAGCACCTTTGCTAAGTTAGGAACTACTTCTGCTTCTCTGGGTTTTAGATTCGCTTTCTTAATACTCTTAGATTTTTCTTTCTTCTCTTCTAGGATATAGAAATAGCCATTTCTAAGAGCTTCCTTAACATCTCTAACTTTCAACTTAACTAAATCTCCTGCTCTATAACCTGTAGCTATTCCAAGAACAAAAAGAACATAATCTCGCTCATTATTGCACTTCAAATAATCCTGAATATCGAGTATATTTTTTAGATATCTTACAGGATTAGCAGGTTGCTTTTTCTTCCTCATTTCATTTTCTCACCTACCTTTGCCTTATGGCTCCTTTTTCTCTTTTATAGCTCCTTGATTTCATGCATTCATTTACGCCTTCAAAAGGATCATAAAATAAGGTCATGTTTTCACATGACCTACTATCTAAACACTTCTTACATTCAATTGGAGACTTAGCACATATCACTTTGTCTCCTTGAAATTTAATGTTAATATTTAGTTTTCTTTTAGTTGACATTTACTGTGCCTCCTTATTTTTAGGTATAAAAATAAGAGCCTTAAAGGCTCTTATCTACAATATCTAGTTAGCTTTATATATTTCCCATTTAGTACCTGAATATTGTCCACCAGTAAATGGAGCTAATGACACTACATTTGTAGCTGTATTACCATCTAGCCATCTATTTCCAGGAGTTGTACCCATACATTGAAATCCAAATGTACCATCTCCATTTGAAAGTATGTTCCATTGAGTTCCAGAATAAACTACTCCTGTATCAGGTGCTAAAGCAACAACATTATTAGCAGTATTTCCATCTAGCCATCTCCAGCCCTTTCCTTCATAAGTTCCTAAACACTTAAGTGCATAATATCCATTAACTGAGTATACTTGCCATTTAGTACCTGAGTAAATTCCTCCTGTACTTGGTGCTAACCATACACTAGCATCTTCTGTTTTACCATCTAGCCACCTATTCCCTTCTGTTGTTCCAGTACAACGAAGTGAAATGATATCTCCAGCTTTTAGCTGAGATGTATTAGTTATTTTCTGTGGCTCATTAGTGGACTGTACAATTATGTAATTACTATAAACATATAAATACAATAATTGTTCTTTAATTGTACCATTATTACCTACAGCTTGCACCTTCATAGTGTGCGTTCCAAGACTAAAATCACTTACATTATATGTTGTTGAAAATCCACTATTAGCAGCTCCAGTATAGCTTGGATATTTTGCTAATATGTCTGATCTTTGAATTCCTATTTGAGCATCTCTTGAATAAACATCATCAATATATGTTTTTACTGACTGTATTCCTGACTGATTTATTGAATATCCAGATAAATTAAAACTTCCTGTATAAGTATTATTTGTAATAGGTGATTCTATATTTAATATAGGATCATAATTTACAGCATCTAACAATTCTCCATCAATATCTATGGCATCAACACTTATAATTCCACTTACCTTTTCTTTTACAATTTCTATTTCATGAACCCCATAAGTACCGAAATTGTATTCATAAGTAAGCAATTGTCTACTCTGACGTCCATATATTGCTTCATGGACATATCCTTGAGCTACACCATCGGTATATACCTTCGCAGATCTATAATATTCATCATTCTCATTCCTTGCTGGATCAGGATTCATACCATTTCCTATTAATCTAAACTTTGAACCTTGAAACTTTATTTTTACCTTACCGCCAGAACCGCTATGATCTCTTGTAGTTCCTTTATAAGTTCCTGAAAAGTTATCATAACAAGTAAAATATCCATTATTATAATATATTTTACTATTTGAATCGTCATATCTTTTCCATCCTATTTCAGGCTCAAATAATGCACTTTTTAGTTTAGCACTATTCCCTGAAGTATTATTTAAATTTCTTGTACCAATAAGAACATCATCATAGTGCCCCGTAAAACCTGATGCTGCGTTAGCTACTTCTCCATTACCAAACACTGAAAACATGAAAGTGAATGCCAATAGAACTCCTAAAAATAAACCTAGTTTTTTCTTCATTGATTACTCCCCCTTGTGATTTTATTCAGATATTATTATAATACTTCCTTTTTTGTTATAACAAGTATTTATTTGCATCAATATCCATTGTTATTTTTAATAAATGTAAAATTAATGCAGTTTTATAAATCTATAAAAAAGTTATATTAAAATATATAACAAAAAGCAGCCACTCAAAAGTAGCTGCTCTATAAAAAGGTAGGGAAACAAATAATGAAAAATCTTATGGTTATCTTATAACTTTATTATAGGGTTTCTATGTGTCCTTAATGTGTCATGACAATAAACATTATGTTAACAACTATTAACTTATCTTAATAAAAAAGCACCTACCCACTTATAGATGCTTTTCAGTAACCAACTTATTATCACATTTTAAATGATATCACAAAGAAATAAAACTATTCTACATACTAAAGTGATATTATTCTGCTACTTTTCTGATACTTAATTCATTTTTACTTGGATAAACTATTGGAATCATCTTATCAATAGCTTTATCTCTTAATCTTCTTACCCATGCTTCACTAAGATCCAGCTGCTTGGCTACAAAACACCATGACTTATTTCTATACTTCAGATATTTAAAGTAAATAACATCCCTCTCATTATCACTTAAAACATTTAAAGCATTATCTATTCTTTCTTTTCTTATTTCATTAGATCTTTTAAGTTCTCTCAGTCTTGCTAGTTTCTCTTCTTTGCTTAATACTTCATTTTCTGTTGGTCTATTTATTTTATATGTATGACTAGACTTTTCTCCAATACTTATTGATGATATACCCACATAATCATTTTCTAGTTCCTCAATGTCTAGTTCTAAATTCTTTATTGAGTTTTCTAAATCAATATAATCATTTAACATTCCTTCTATTAACTTTCCTTGGCTTATCAAATTTCTTCCTCCTTAATCACATCTATGTTATAATATATATGTAACTAAATGAGGTTTAAAGAGAGCTTATATGTCTGGAAACTAACAGCTCTCTTTTTTGTTTATTTAAAATTATCTCTTCCCCATACATAACCTTCTCTTTGTGTTATCTTACCTTCTAGGGATAAATGCATTAGCAGCATAAAGACTTCTTCACAGCTTCTTTTTAAAATTCTAGACATTTCTTTTATGCCTGTACCATATTCCCAAAGCCTTATAGCTCTATCTATTTCTTTTGAATACCAACAAAAATCCATATTAGGCAAGATGGTTACTAACTTATCAGTATTCTTTTTTCCTTTCATTTTTACCTCACTGTATTTATATAAAGAAATATTCTTAAAAATATACACTTCTGATCTGTAGAAGCGTATCTCAGCTTCATCAAATCATTTTGTGTTTATGGTTCACATCAGTTTCATAAAATTATTGAACAAAAATACCGCATATTCTTTTGTTGAATAGTACGGTATCATAAATTATCCTTTTTAATATTATTTATATATTGGTCATATGATTTTTCTTCTTTCTAAATAAAAAAATATTATATCCAACTAGAAAAATAAAAAATACAAGTGAACCTAAAAACAATTTGTCTCCTGAAGTGTAATCTATCCCAACATACACAACATATACTACCATGCTCCAAAGAATCAATATTAGTTTCTTTAGCTTAGGTGCTAAATCATGTATTAATGCTAATACTATGAAGGCTCTAATATAAAATGTTACTACTGCAATTTTTTCAATTTGAATTTCCATAGCATTTGATAATAAATTTTCTAATACTGAAATTAATAACAAGGCAATAAAACTACCCCCTATTAACATTAACCACTTTTTCCAATTAGGTAAATTAAGTTTATTGCTATCTACCAATACATATTCTCTTTTCATGTTTCCCCCTAATTTATGTTTAATTTTTACTTAGTATTAAAAATATCATATTATTTCAATATCCAAATTTCAAAGAGTTTTTATTAAGAAGTAAAAAATACCGCTAATTCATTTGAATATTATCTCTTAACCGTATAACTTAGACAATTATAGTTTATTGAGAATATTGACTCATTACTAATTTAATAAATCTATCTCTATCTTCGTCCCATATTTTAGAAAGATCACTTGAATATTCATATATAGCATAAGAATTTCTTTTCTCTAATTCATCAAGTATATTCAGCATACGTTGTTGTTTTTCAACCCCTTCAATTTCTACTTCCTTACTCTTGTCCATATAACTCATATGAGTTGTATTAATTCTAATAGTTGGAGCAATAGGATTTTTAGAATTAATAATTACAGCAAATGTCTTCCCTACCTCATCAAGTGGAGCAACTACTCCAGGCATTATTACGCCTTGTTTGTGCCTAATAATTTGTTGGTATGCCCACACTATATCATCAATTTTTATTATATCCAAACTAAAGGTGTTAAGTTTCAAAATCCAAGAATCAGTAATTATTACATTTCCATATCTTACAGAATCTCCTCTTAATATCTCATTATTTATATATTGAGCCACATCATAAAAGTATCCATAAACTGATAGTGCTTTATTTACTGAATAAATTTTAATACTCTTCAATTTTCTTATAAATCTAACTGGCCCCATTATAAATACAAAGAACACGACGCTTAGTATCATTAAACCTATCCCTCTATAAAATGCTATAAATATCGACAATAATGTTAATACAACTATTAAAATAATGATATTACGCCTTATTCTTTTAATTTGTAGAGCTATAAATTCTTCCTTCATAAAGTTCCCCCTAAAAATTTTTTGAAGTATTATTTAATAATTGTATTTATTAGATACATATTATTATATATCCTATACCTCCTGCATTAAAATAATATGTCACATTTTACAATTATAAAGCGATTATATCATATTTATCCAACACTGTATTATTTAATTTTCAAAGAACATCAAAAAACCTTACTCCCTCATCCCCTCCAAGCAATCCTCACAAACATATTTCCCTTTAAAGCTTTGTCCACCTTTTATGTGACCGCAGATGGTGCAGCCTGGATTATATTTTCTTAGGATCATTGTTTTATCCTCAGTGAATACCTCAAGTGAGTCTGCAATGTCTATATTCATTACTGTCCTTAGCTCCTTTGGTATTACTATCCTTCCTAACTCGTCCACTTTTCTTACAATTCCTGTGCTTTTCATAATTATCCTCCTAAAAATTTATTCTTCGATTTCTTCTTTTTTCAAGTCTTTGCTTTCATGGCAGTTATGACATTCTGCACCGCATACAACATCATAACCTTTGATAATGTCTTTTACTTCGTTGCACATGCATTGAAAGACTTGGCAGTATTTAATAAACATAACCTTCTCCTTTGCTCTATAAGTATCAGCTTATCAAGCTCTATACTCTTAGTTAATACCCTATTGTCACTAATTCCATACATATCCATAGCTTTATGTAAACTTCTTCGCTTTCTCTCTATTATCGATAGTACTTTTCTCATCTTCATTCTCCTCCCCTAATGTTCACTGATATTTAATTATCTATATTGTATATTTCTTTTGTTAATTTATTTGACTATCTTCTTAAGGTGTCCGTCACGGACACTTTTTGATTCTTGCTGCTTCTTATCAAGAATTTCCTTGGTTAATTGCTTATATCTTAAAGTGGCTAGATAGTTTATCTTTTCACCTTTGTACTGAGTTACTAACTGCATTTCCTCTGCATGATGATAAAGTTTATCTGCATAGTCATAGAACTTGGATATAACATCAAACTCTTTATCACTTAAAACTACTGACATTTAACCCCTCCTCTAAAATGGTATATCACCATCATCTGTTGGAGTCATATCATCAAAACTTGGTATAGATCCTTGTTTTCTATAGCTTAAAAAACTTACTTCATTTGCAACTACTTCAGTGACATATCTCTTAGTACCGTCTTTCCCATCATAAGACCTTGTTTGAATTTTCCCACTAATAGCCATCAAGCTGCCTTTGGTCATATAGTTAGCTGTGTTCTCAGCCTGTTTACCCCATATGGTTATTGAGATAAAATCAGCTTCTCTTTTACCTGTTGATGAATTAAACTTGTCTACTGCCAATGTTACTGTAGTTACAGCTGTTCCATTACCTGGTGTATACTTAAGCTCTGGATCTTTTGTCAATCTGCCTATGAGAACTACTTTATTCATTCTTGTCCTCCTCATCATCCCAGCCTAATAGTTTTTTCTCTAAGGCATCATAGTCATATTGACGACCTGTGAAATTATCAAACCTTAACTTGCCCTTATTAGAGCTTTGATAGTTTGTATTATTACTTGGGTTTACGATTTGAGTCCTTGATTTATTATCGTAGTTACCCTCAAGAATTTTTATATAGTTAGACTCTTTTAATACCCAATCAAAACCACAATTTGACCATTTTCCATCCCTACCAGATAGAAAATCACTAGATTCAACCTTTGAGAATAGCTCTGCAATCTTTTCAAGACTTTTAAGTTTTCTATAAAGAGATTTCATAGACTTATCACGAGCTTTTGACCTAGCCTTAACTTTGGGTAAGGACTTACAGATAGCATTATACTGAGCTATGATTTCTTCATATGGAACTTTGCTTATATCATTTGCAGGTAAAGTCTCAGATGTTTCATCTGAGGAAGTGTCTTGCACACTATATATATTATTTATCTTTTCTTTTATATTTTTATTTTCATTTTTATTTTCCCCACGTATCGTAGTACGTGACGTAGGAATGGCTTGATTTAGCCCTTTGTTATTTTCTTCCACATTGGCGATTTTACTTGATTCTTCTGTTGACGTATCGTGGTACGTGTCGTCATAGGTGCCGTAGTACGTACCGTATTCTTTTAAGCATTCAATGATGAATAACTTTAATTTTTCATTCTTCACTCCATCAAGTACATATAAGACGAGATCTTTATCATCTATAGTTTTTAATTCGGACTTTATACAACATTCAATAGGTAGTCCACCATTAACTAGGTTATATTTACCCCAATTTTTTATAGCAACCTCACCAGTATCTTTGTTATATTTAATCAGCTTATAATTGTACTCAAAGCGTTCTAGTAAAGATGTAGTTGATTCTATACTATATCCAAGCTCAAAGGCTAAAACCTTCCTAGGTATTCTATAAACTCCTATTTGTTTTGTATGTGAATTAGTCAAAAGATAAAGCCAAAACAGCTTATCCTCTGGTGTAAATCTCTCTATAACTTTTGTATCATTCCAAAAATCTGTATAAACATATCTAAATTTAGCCATGATTACCTCCTATTCAAAAAGTTCATTTTCTTTTGTTTTCTGCTGGTTAACTGGTTATCTGTATTTCTGTTTAACTGGTTAAATGGTTATCTTCTTAACTGGTTAACTGTCTATTAACCTTCGTAAATGTGATTATTTTTATAATTGTTTACTTTTTTAATTTATTAAAGTTACAACTATCAATAAGTTTTACAATATGCTCTATGTGGCTTTCAGAAGACCTTAACGCAATAAGCTCTATTCTTATCAAATCAACCAAGTCTTTAAGCTTATTATTTCTTTGAATAAGATCTGCATTATCTGTGGCTATCTCTTTAACCAGCTGAGCAAACTCATTTATTTTTAGTATTAATCCTCCATCTTGTTTTTTAAGTGCTTCCACTTGAACCTTAAGTAGTGGATATTCACTACAAGCTTTTTCTATATATTCATTTGTATAGTTCAATTTCTTATCTCCTATTCAATAAAAAAATACCGTAAATTCATTTCTGAATAATACGGTATTTTTATATTTACCTTTTTATGTCCATAGTAGCTACTGCTCTTGCCAATAGACTAGAACTCTTCTTAGAAAATGTCTCAGCATCATACTTGCAATTATATACAAGTAAGTTACCTTTTAACCAATTTTCTATTTCATAATCTTGTTTTTTTAAAACTTCTTTAATATTTGGACTCACCTTTAACTCATCAGGTTTAAGATGCGCAAATATTGATGTGGTTAAGTCTTCTGGAAAATATTTAATTGAAAAACCACCATCTCTCCATGGAGATAGTATCATTTTTTTATTAACTATATTTGATTTCTGATACATTGAAATTACGCTATCATATGTTATAACCCTTATATCATCTGTGTTTTTCTGAGCAAACATACTAATTTTTCTTTCTGAATTATCTTTCTCATCATTTCTCCCAATCACTAGAACATATTTCACACGAACTGGATTCCTCTCTAAAGGTCTTTTTAATGTGTTTATCTTTCTTAAAAAAATCTCCTTATTATCCTCAATATATGCTTTCCATGAAGTTATCTGGTCATAGGCATTATTAAATTTTTGACTAAACTGTATATTTTCCATATTACTATTAAATATTTTCTTTTTTGAATCTTCTAATTCTATTAAAACTACTTCCCAAAAGTCACTGCATTTAGTCATATATACGAAATCACTTTTTAATCCATCTGAAATTACTAGTTTAGAAATAACAGCTGAGAAATTTACTTGATGCCCTAATATATATGGAATGGGAATTAATTCAGTGTTTATCTCCAAAAAGTCTTGAATGTCATTTTCATTTAAATTTTCATTATCCAAAATATTCATAAAATCTTGTATTAGTCTCTCATTTTTCATTTTAACACCTCATTCATTTATTTAAATATTATGAGTGAGATTATAACATTTTTTTATCAATATTTCTATATTTTGCTAATAATTCAGCATTAAATACCGTATTATTCAGTTTTCAAAGAACAACTTTTAAAACATCTTATTTCCTATTTAACTGTTCAAATGCCATCTTTAGTCCAACCAGGTAGCCTTGAACTCTATGAGGAATTACATCTCCTACTTCAAATATCCATTCTGATATATCAGGATTATAGTCAGTTAAATCATCATATCTTAAATGAACTTCATAATCCCAATTATCTTTTGTGTAGCAAGATTGACTTTCTTCAATTAATTCATTTAAAGTTTCTATATAATTTAGGATTGCTTCATTTCTAGGATTATCCGCATGTGATTTAACTTCGATATCATCATGATCCATATTTTCATATGCCTCTTTGATTTCTCTATTCAATGCTTCTATGGCTACGTTCTTATCAAAAGAATATTTATTATCTTCAAATGCAGAAAGTTTACTATGAAAATAATTGACCCCATATGTCGATATATTTTCTATTGATGCCTTTTCAGTAAATTTAAATATTGCCTCTCCTATATCCCCACTTATATAAAGCTTAGAACCATCAAATACGTATCGACAATAATATATCGAACTATTAGGCTTATACCACTCTAAAACTTCTAAATCGCCATGTTTAGTTAACTCAGCTATATGCCCATTAAACCATTCTTCTTTTATCTCATTTTCAAATATATCTACTTTCATCGTTCTCCCTCTCATTCATCAACTCTTTATTCCATAACTTCTTTACATCATCTTCACCATTGAATATGGCAACAATATCAGCTATCATATCCCTTTTACCAAGGTTATATTGTTCCTTAACAGAGTTTTTAGATGTAAAGGCTCTGTTGTTGTATTTCATATACAATGCACTAAATACTTCTAACTGTTTTAAATTAAACATTTATTTGAAGAACCTCCTCTACTTCTTTATTAATCCGCCCACTTTCCATCCCTGGCATCTCAAACACCAATCCATCCGAATATCCATGATCTCTCAAGGTTATCCTCATCAAGTCAAAGGCATCATATTCCCCCTTAACCTCATGATCAAATTCAGTCCACTTCTGTCCTTTTTTGGGCAGCATACTCTTTAGTGTTCTTACCATTTGTTCACAAAGTTCTTGTATTGTTTGCAGCTGCTCCTTATTTTCAAAGGTAAACTTAGTTGTCTTGGGTTTCTTCTCTTTAGGTTTAGGTTCTGGATAAATCTCTTTTAATAGTTCTTTATCTCGCTTTTTTTCTACTGGTTGCTTAATTCCTTCTATGAGGATACTGATTTCTTCTTTTGATTCTTTTGGATCTAAATTCTTTATTTGTTTGGCTATTTCTTTTTGCTCTTGAGGTTTTAGGTTGCATATTATTTCAGCTTGGGTTACTGTAAGCTTATCTTTGTCTAAGTCCTCTTTTAAATCCTCTGAGAGCTTCTTATTTATCTTTTGATATCTTCCTACCTGAGTTCCTGATTTACCTAATACTTTTCCTATGGCTTCTCTTGTTTTGCCTTCTATCTGCTCACCATTAGATTTTTTAGCTTTATAGATTTCTTCTAATCTACTAATACCTCTCATGAATTCAGTAGGTGTAAGTTCTCTAGTTCTTGCATTAGCTTCAATTAGTAGGATTTCTGAGTCTATATCTGATAGATTCCTTTGTACTTTACATGGTACTTTTTTAAAGCCTAATTTCTTTAATGCGTGGTACCTTCTTTCGCCTGATAGTATTTCATACTTTCCTTCTTTTTCTCTTACAACTAGGTTATGAAGTAAGCCTTGTTCTTTTATGGATTCTGATAGTTCATCAATTTCCCTTATGCCATAGAAGTTATTTCTTGATGGTTCTAACAGCTCTATGTTTATTTCTAAAAGGGAAAACTTATCTTTTGCATCAAAGCTATTAACTTTTTCAGATAACCCTTGTAAGAACATTTACTATCTCCTCCGTTAGCTTGATGTAGTCTTTAGCACTATTTGATTTAGGATCATGGTATATGACTGGTGTTTCATGGAATGTGCTTTTGGTTACAGCAACATTTTCTCTTATTGTTTGTTTTAGAAACTTATCTCCAAGTATCTGATCTAGTTCTGCTTTTATATCCCTGTTGATTGTTGTTGACTTGTCCATGGTTATAAATGCACCTAATAAGTTTAGGTGTGGGTTGAATTCCGCTCTAGTTTCTTCTATAGCTGACATTAGGTACTCAAAACCATCTAATGCAAACTTATCTATCTTAATAGGTACTAATACCTCTGTAGATGCAACTAAAGCATTAGTCGTTAAGATGTTTAATGATGGTGGACAGTCTATTAATATAAAGTCAAATTCATGGTCTAATGAATCTATCCATTTCTTAAGTCTTGTTTCTCTAGCTTTTCTAGTATCAAGCATTATCTCATTCTCAGCCATGATAAGCTTTATGTTACCTGGTACTATTTGAAGGGCATTGTACTTTGTAGCTTTTATATAAATACCTGTTTCACCTTTTAAAAGCTCATAACTGGATAAGTCATTTTCCTTATAACTTGATAAATACTTGGTTGCATTAGATTGTGGATCAATATCTATAATCAAAACTGAATAACCCATCTTATCTAAAGCAGCTCCTATGTTTGTGGTGGAAATAGTCTTACCTACTCCACCTTTAATGTTTAAAAAACTTATAACTCTTGTTCCCATAAAATCACCCCTTAAAAATTCTTTCCAGCTATAGCTACAATTTTCTTTCCTGTCTTAGGATCTATCCATGATCTCATTTCAACCTTAATCTTTCTCATTTTTATAAGCTCCTTTACATCAAATATTTAATTATGTTATAATGGAGCTACGATGCTCGAACATCGTAGTCCTAAAAATTACATAAGAAGATAAACTCTTTTTATAAGGGTTTATTTTTTTGCCCTTTTTTAGATATATAGTCGTATTCTTCTGTAGGCCCAATGACAAAGTAATTATCATCACCTAAAACTAACGTATATGGAATGTCATCCACTATAGTTGCTACTGTTGTGTGTCCTGCAAAGGCTTCAATGAATAAACGTTCATCCTTACCTTCAAAGGTAACCTTTCTAAATTTAATTGAAGTTATAAGTTTTCTGCCTAAAATAGCTGCTCCAAAATGTATAGTTGAATCTTCAGGTATTTTAAAAGCCTTTTCCTCATTATCTTTCATTTTGGATATATCAAATATAATGTTTGAATATTCCTTCATGTATATTTCCTCCTCAATCTTTGGCAAAAGTAACAACTGATATCAACTTACCTGCCACATTGTTTATTATGTTTATGCTGCTATGAAATTCTAGCTTTTCATCTTCTGATATGATTCCATCTGACATTATCTTTTTTAAGGATGTTACAGCAGGATCAAGTTCATCCTGTGCAAGTATAGTCTGAAATGCCATATCAACATTGGTTTGTGGTGTTATTATTTCGGGTAAATACTTACCTAAAACACTGCTATTTTTGATATGCCACCATGCTAACAGTGGGGTATTATAAGCCATAGCCATCCTATCCACTATCTCATCTGGAACTTTTGTTTTGTTGTTCTCATAGTCTGATATAGACCTTTCACTAACTCCTAATAGCTCAGAAGCTTTAGCTTGAGTTAAACCCGCATTCTCTCTGCAAGTTTTGTAGTAATTTACGCATGTTTCATTCATTCCTTTTATACCTCTCGTCATTTATAATTAAATTATGTTAATCACATCTAAATACATATAATTTCTATTTTGGCAGGGTTCCCACTTACTCTGCTCTTTTTCTTAAGTGTTGATTTCCACAACAGCTGTACTGATTTTTACTAGAACATTTTTAAGCTTGTTATTTTCTTTCTCAAGCGCTTTAACCTTTTGTTCAAGTTCCACTTCTTTTTTAGTTTTATAGTTGTTAGCTACAACGTCCATGTACTCCATTAAACTACTCTCATGGATTCTCCAATCACGTCCAACCTTAAATGCTTTGATTCTCTTTTTATCAATTTCTCTTACTACTGTGTCTTTGCATACAGATAATATTTCTGCTGCTTCATGTGTTGAATATGCTTTCATTTTTTACTCTCCTCCATTTCTATTTTTATCTAATTCTTAATCCATTTGTCTTGTTTCTCTCTTCTTTAGAACATGTATTTTGATAAAAGATCTGCATAATTTCTTGTGCAGGTCTGCCCTTAATATCCATTACCTCTTTTGTGTACTTAAGCTTTTCATTATCATTAGATATAGAATCTAAAATACTAACTAAATCTTTTTCAAGAGTTCCAGTTAAGGAAATTACAATTTCGCCAGTTTTAAGGACTCCTGTAAGTTCATAAAAGCCTTTTGAAATACCTTCTTTAATAGCTTCAATTGACATTCTATTAGCATCCACTTATATCAACCTCCTTTTAAAAACTAATTCAAGCTCATGATTAACATAGTAATTAAAATCATCAAAGTGCATCCATGAATTGTTATACTGCGTTGCATAGATTTTATTAATTTCTCTATTTCTATCAGTTGCTCCAAAATAAGCATCCTTGGAACAAGTCTCTTTTCTTTATCATTCACCTATCTCACTTCCTTTTATTTAGTAAATTATAATTTACAGTTTAACTAAAAAAATTTCGTTCACTTCTTTTCCTAATGCCGTTGATATTTGACTTGCTATTGCATAAGACGGCATACTCTTTCCTCTTTCAATTCTTGATAAATATACCCTAGATATATTAGCTTTACTAGCTAATTTTTCTTGAGACATTTTTAATAATTCACGTTCTTGTTTTACTAGGTTACTCAATTTTACTCCCCCTATAAACAGATTTAGCTAAGTAAACTATTGTTTACAATTTTGATTATATTCTTTATTTCATCCTCTGTCAACTATGTTATACAAATTATTTGAAGTTTATTTCTGTAAACGATAGGTTACAGAGGGTATAATTATTATAGAGGTGTTGTTATGAAAACTTTAGGAGAAATAATTACTCAATATATGAATGAAAATGATCTTTCATTGAGAGATTTTGCTGAGAAAGCTACTATAAGCCATACTTACGTTGGCAAATTGCAAAAAGGAATTGATACTAGAACTAACAAACCTATTGAACCAACTTTAGATGTGATTGAAAAAGTTGCTAAAGCTATGAGTATGACACTTCAAGAACTTTTAGAGGCTATAGGTAAAATACCATCTTCTTCTGATAGTGAATACACAATAGCACTACATAACAATAATGGTTATGATGAAGAACTTCCTGAAGAAGCTAGGAAAGAAATAGATAATTTCATTGAATTTGTTAAACAGAAGTATGGAAAAAAAGAATAAAAGATAAAGGTGTCCGTGACGGACACCTTATTTTCTTATGTAAATATTTAATATCTCTTTTAACTTGTTATTAGTTCACTATCTCAAAGGTAAACACAACTGGGTTTATCATGTTTTCTATTAGTGGAGACACGTCGACAGACTTAATCTTAAGCTTTATTCCCAATGCTTTCTGATATTCATACAAACGTCCACCTGCACATCTTTCAAAATATGTTTCAATGGATTTTGGAAATTGAAAAGTTCCTTTTGGTGCATGCTTATAATATCCATGATTACATGCAAAAGTAACAGTGATTGTATTATCATCATTTAAAACGGCTGTTCTTCTAAATTTATTTGTAAATAATCTCAATCTTTCGCCAAGAGGTTTATCAGCATGTTCAAGTGCAAAGGCTTTTCTCTCTTTATCATACCCAGTACCTCTACAACTTCCATTTTGCTCATACAAGCGGAATCGCTGCTCTTTAGTGAGATGTTTTTCCATAGCAATCATAAACTTTTCTTCACATTCGTCTCCTTTATATGTTTGAGCAATATCCTCAAACAAAGGCACTATATCGACTGGAATTTCATTTTTACTCATTCTCATACTTTTTATCATACTTTTCATGTTCAGTACCACCCTCCCTTTTAATACCCATTCCATAGCAAAATAAGTATACCATACCAGATATTTCTTTTCTATAGATTACATATTATCCAGTAAATGTTATTATTCAGTATTAAAGGTGTCCGTGAAGGGCACCTTTAGGGTTTCAGCATCTAGCTTCTATATAAAATATTTTTATTCGACCTTATTCTATCAATTTCGCATAATATTTACATTACAATATAATTGTTATTATATTTATAGGGGGACATACTAATGGGATTCAGATTTAGAAAATCAAAAAACTTTGGACCATTTAGAGTGAATGTATCAAAAAGCGGAATAGGATGGTCTGTTGGAGGTAAAGGCTTTAGGCATACTAAAAGAGCTGATGGTAAAACACAAAATACATACAGTATTCCAGGTACAGGAGTAAGCTATGTAGATGTTAAAGATAATAACTCTAACTTTTCTGATTTATCATCAACTAGTACAAACACTCAAAAACCTAACATGCGCAACAATAAAAGACCACCAAAATGGCTATTAATTATTTTAGCTGTGCTAATCTACATTTTGTTACTGGTATCATTTCCTAAAGTATTTGGTGCATTAACATTGCTGGGGGGATTAGGATTATTCTATTATTTATTTGCTAAAAGCTCCACCTTTAAAGGAAAGCACATACTTATAAAAATTTTCACAAGTGTATTACTTTTTGGATTTATGTTCTTCTTTGGATTAGGTGGGCTCTTATCTACAACATCAGATAATATATCAAATGAAAACATTTCACAAAATTCTTCAATGACTAATGATGATAAGGAAGATGATCAAATATTTGTAGAAGAAACTAATAATAAATCTGATGAGGAAGATAAACTTAAAGAACAACAGGAGGCTCAACAAAAAGCTGAGGAAGAAGCTAAATTAAAAGCTGAACAAGAAGCTCAACAAAAAGCTAAAGATGATCAAGCTGCCAAAGAAAAAGCTCAGGCTGAACAAAAAGCTAAAAGTGAACAAGCTACTCAATCCACTTCTCAACCTCAATCACAGCAGGGTTCTTCTAGTTCTTCCAGTAGTTCTTCAGGACAAGGACTTATTAAAGGTAATATAAACAGTAAAGGCGAAAAAATTTATCATGTTCCTGGTAGTACATATTATGATAGAACTGATCCCGAACGTTGGTTCAATACAGTAGAAGAAGCTCAAGCTGCTGGATTTAGAGCTCCAAAGAAATAAACTACATGATGATAGAAGAATCTATACAAGAAATAAATAATTATGGATACATAATTACTAAACATAAGAAGGGAGAATGTATATGCCAACTAAATATTTTTACGAGCAATTTATTTCCAATTCATATCTTGGAAAATCTAAAACCGTAAAAGCTCAGTCAAAATACGAATTAAATCAAAAAATTCAAAATCAATTAAAAATATGGGAAGAACAAGAACTCAGAGGAAGAGAAAAAGATAGGATTGGTGACTTAAAAAGTAAATCTGATTATTTAACTAAAGCAGCTACGAACAAAATCAATTCGTATAATACTATCTTGATTAATAGCGTACGATCAAGTAAAAAGTTTAATTGGAATTCACAGAAAGATAAATCACAATTTAAAAATTTTACTTATTTAATAGCACCGCCTAGCATTGATGAGTTTTATATTAAGCTAAATGTTCCTAGGCAAAGCTTTATGGAAAATTTCATGAAATCTAAAAAGATTAAGAGAGAACAACTGGAAGCTGATGCTCAAAGGTTATTTAATGAATCCTTAGATAAATACAACAAGGATAAAGAGTTATCAAAAGAAAACTATGAAAAAGAAAAGAATGAATTTCTAAAAAAACAAAATGACCATAATTCCTCAATAGATTCATGGAAACAAAACTTTGAGAATTGCGAAAAAGATGCTGTTGAAAGATATATTAAAACAATATTAGATAATTTAAAGTTCCCAGATGATTTTGAGTATGATTCTGAAGTACAGTACATGCAGCAAAATAAAATACTTATTGTATCATTCAAATTACCATCCCCTGAAAATATTCCTAATATCATAGAGTATAGGTATATAAAAACTAGAGATGAAATGACAGAAAAGGTTATGAAGAAAACAGATTTCGAAAAATTTTATGATGACATAATTTATCAATCAACATTAAAGGTTATACACGAAATCTTAAATTCTAGCAAACCCGATTATATTGACTTATTAGTATTTAATGGTTGGGTTGATTACATAGACAAAGCTACTGGTCAAGATGCATCCTCTTGCATTATTTCAGTAGAAATTAATCCTGAAGAATTTAAAAATATTGATTTAACTAAAATTGATTATAAAGAATGCATAAAATCCTTAAAAGGAATTTTCTCAGGAAAATTAATAAATCTGTCTCCGGTTAAACCAATTTTAAATATCTCTACTGAAGATAATAGATTTATAGAATCTAAAGATGTTCTTTCAGAACTTACATCAAAAGACAATCTTGCTTCAATGCCGTGGGAAGATTTTGAGCATTTAGTAAGACAACTATTTGAGAAGATGTTTAATGCTAGTTCTGGTGCAGAAGTTAAAGTAACTCAGGCAAGTAGAGATGGTGGTGTGGATGCGATAGCTTTTGATCCTGACCCTATTAAAGGTGGCAAATTTATAATACAAGCTAAGAGATATAATAATGTAGTTTCAGTAAGCTCAGTGAGAGACTTATATGGAACCATGATTCATGAGGGTGCAACTAAAGGCATCTTAGTGACAACAAGCTACTTTGGAAAAGATTCGTACGAGTTTGTAAAAGATAAGCCAATTTCACTAATTGACGGTCAAAATTTATTATCTTTGTTTAATCAGTATGGATACTCTAATCTTAATATAACTCTAAATAAGTAATAACAGATAAGTGTTGATTAAACACTTATCTATTAAAAATCTATGTATATATTATCTTAAGTTATAGGAGGAATCATTATGGAAAGGTATTATGTTCCTATATTAAAGTTTAAACAGTGTGAAAGAAAAGCTTTATCAGAATTACCAAAAGAAATTTTATCTAAAATAAAACCTTATTTTAAAATCCAGGTTAGAAATATAAATCCAAGAACACACAAGCCAAGCAAAACAATAGATGAGTATCTTGAAATTACTTCTGAGGAAATAAAAAATCTATGTGTAAATCACAGCCCATTTATTGATGCTGATAATTTGAATGACGAAGAAGTCACAAAACATGGAACAAATCCTCATTCTCAGTTATATATATTGCTAAATCAGAAAAATATAGAATTTATACCTGTTATTAAATCTACATCTTCTATGAGTTCACTAAATATTGTAAAAAGCTTAGATAAATCTAAAATAGCAATTCACATTAACGCAAATGAATTATCTAACTTGAAAACTCTTATAGACACTTATAAATCATTTGGATTTAATTTAAACAGCTCCGTTTTGTTTATAGATTATAATTTCATATCTATATCTCCGACTATAGATAATACTATAATAAGTAAATTAAATGATTTAAATATTTGGAATAACTTTAGTGAAATAATCATCTCATCTAGTTCATTTCCATTAGATTTTTCTAAAATTGAACTTAACTCAATTGGTTATATCAGAAAACTAGAACAAGACTTATATTATAATCTTGCTCCTGAAATTAACTTTGATATATCAAAAATTATCTTTTCTGACTATACTTGCATAAATCCTAATCAATTAAATGATTTCGATTATACTAAAAACAAAGTATTTGCTGCTATTAGATATACAAGCAAAGAAAACTATATAGTGGTTAGAGGAAATCAATTAAAAAAAGGCACATTTGACCAATATATTACTTTAGCTGAAAATTTAATCAACCTTGAAGATTATACAGGTAAAGATTATTCGTCTGGAGATTTATATATTTATAATGTATCTACACGCGAAATTAAATCTGGTAATCCAACAACATGGTTACAGGCTGCTATAAATCATCACTTAACTTATACTGTTAATCAACTTTCCAGTTCATCCTACTTTTAAGTTTTTCCCTAACTGCTTCTTTTAAATCATCTATGGGAACGGTTTTAGCTAATTGTTCCCACATCTCTAATCTAGATTTAGATCTAAACCCTCTATCAAGTTTTTTTTCTTTAAGTATGTCTAATGCCTCATCCTTCCATAATAATTGAACTAGTGAAAATGAATCTACATATTTATTTTTCTTAGGCTTTTTTCTTTCTCTTATTTCTATTGACCGCTCTTTATTTATTACAACCTTGATTCCCCACCACTCTGGTAAAATATCTTTAGCTTTTTCATAATGACTATCACTCACAACTAATGTCATATAATCCATTACTTTACTATAGGTTAATATTTGTTTAGGAAGTCTTAATAAATTATCTGATTCACTTTTAATTTCATATCCATGTATTGATCCATTTATTACTGCAACATCTATCCGTGCATCACCTTGACATAGATTTAACTCATCTACAATTATAGTACTTTTATCATCGTGATATTTCACAAAAAAATCATTATGTAATTTTGTTCTTATATCTATATCTCTTGTCTTAGTCATGCCTAACACAACTCTCCTTAAATATATTGAAATCCATATTAACAATACTAATTTTAACAATATAGTTTCTTAAAATCAAACAAATTTGTTGTTTAATTGAAACTTATATTATTCAAAAAAGAAATTCCTAGAACATAAGTTCTCATGTTTGTGGTATAATATTTCCATACTTTAGATAAAAGGGGTTGATATACATGGAAATATTAGAAAAGATATATAAAATAATTGAAGAAGAAGGTATAATAGTTGAAGAAGTAAAATTTAAATACTACTATATGGATGGAATCTATTTTAAGGTTCCAGGGTTATCACCTACTATTGGAATTAGGAAATCTATCGCAAATAATTCTAAAAGACTGGTTTCTACTCTCGCTGAGGAACTGGGTCATCATTTCACATCTTACGGAGATTTAACAGCTGAATGCTTTGTCTACTCCGAGAAAATCCAAAGATCAAAACAAGAAAGAATAGCTAGAAAGTGGGCTACTGAATTCATCATGCCCTATGATAAGCTTATAAAGGCTATTAAGAAAGGCTGTAGGTCTATTGATGACTTATCAGACTATTTTAATGTTACACCTGTTTTTGTGTTAGATAGGTTTTATTTCTTACGTTTAGAAAGACCTAATTTAAATATAGAAGGTATCTCCTATTCCATAAATCAATCAATTTATTATGATAAGGAGAATATTCATTATGAGAGGTAGTGTCTACAAAAAACATAATTCTTGGTATTACTTAGTTGATATAGGAATTGATCCTCAGACTGGAAGCAGAAGAAGAAAGGTTAAAGGAGGTTTTAGAACTAAGGCTGAAGCTGAAGCAGCTCTTTCTATAGTTATTAATAAAGTTAATTCAGGAACTTTAATTGAAGAATCCAAAATGACTGTTGAGGAATATCTAGATTATTGGCTTAATACTTATTGCAAGGCTAATTTAGCTCCCTCTACTCTTAAGAGATATAGAGAATTAGCTAAAACTATAAATAAACATCTAGGTAAAACTAAGTTAGCTGCTCTTAAGTCTACCGATATTCAGGAGTTTTATAATGAGCTGCTAACAGAAACTAATCTCTCACCTACTACCATATTAAAGGTTCACAGAATGTTCCATACGTCTTATAAGAATGCGTATTCCTTGAAGTTAGTAACTTCTATACCTACTAGTGCTGTAAAGCCTCCTAGAGCCAATAAGGTTGATTTTAGTGTTTGGGATGGTGAAGAAGCTAGTTTATTCTTGGAACTTATTAAGGAACATAGTATATACATACCAGTATCTCTAGCTCTTCAAACTGGTATGAGGTTAGGTGAGATACTTGCATTAAGGTGGGATAATATTAATATTCCTGGTAAGTCTCTAGCTGTTAGAAATAGTTTAAGCTATATACATAAGGAACTTATTATAAAAAGACCTAAGACCTCAAGCTCTATTAGAACCATAGCTCTTATGGATTCAACTATTAATGATCTTAAAGCTTTAAGGAAGAAGCAGCTTCTTCTTAAAACTGAAACTGGTATCGAATATGATTATATATGCTCTTGGGAAGATGGTCGCAATATGCTTCCTGATTATGTGTCTAAGACTTTTCAGAAGTTAATTAAACAATATAATTTTAAGAAGATAAGATTCCATGATTTAAGGCATACTCATGCTACTCTACTATTGCAGCAAGGTACCCATCCAAAGATAGTTAGTGAGCGTTTAGGTCATGCAAATATCAGTATGACTTTAGATATTTATTCTCATGTTCTACCTAATATGCAGCTAGAAGCAGTGAGAAAACTAGAGAATATTTTTACTTGATTTTTTACTATGTCACCTTTTCGTCACCCATGCCATATTTCCCACAAAAACATAAACCCTGCAAACACTCATGTTTACAGGGTTTTAATCTTCTTTTGGTCTGAGTAGCGGGACTTGAACCCGCGACCCCAAGACCCCCAGTCTTGTACGCTACCATCTGCGCTATACCCAGAAATTAAATATTATTATATAACAAGTTAGGGTTTAGCGCAATGTTCACATTTTTAGCTATTTCTTTTTCTTTTTATCGGATGAAGTGGTTTTGGAGCTGGTACCTGCTTTATTGTTTTTATTTGCTTTTGGTTTTTTAGTTGAACCACTTTTACTTTTTCCTTTATCAGGCATAGTATTTCCCCCTTAATTTTAATTATCATATCCATATTTCTAAAGGCAATTTATAACTGCAAATAAATTTAACCACATTACTTCTTAAATATTTATTTAGAAATATTGTGGTCAAACTTTAAACTATAGAATTATGCAGATTAATCCGCCATTACCTTCATTAATAATTTTTTGAAGTGTTTTTTGTATTTTTACCTGTACATCTTCTGGCATCTTATATAACTTGTTTTGAAGTCCTTCTTTTACTAATACTTCTAAAGACTTTCCAAACATATTACTCTGCCATAATTTTGATGGATCATTTTCAAATTGGTTAAGTAATGATTTCATTAATTCTTCTGTTTCTTTTTCAGTTCCCATAATAGGAGATATTTCAGTTTCTATATCTGCTTTTATTAGGTGTAGGCTAGGTGCACTAGCTTTTAGTTTTATTCCATATTTAGAACCATGTTTAACTATTTCAGGTTCTTCAAACTTCATTTCTGAAAGCTGAGGAGCTACTAATCCATAACCTGTATCTTTAACATCTTGCAGAGCTATTGATACTTTATCGTATTCAACCTTTGCATGATGAAGGTCTTTTACTAAATCTATAAGGTGTGATTCAGATGCTATTTCTGTATCACATAGTTCGCTAAGAATTTTATAGAATATTCCATCCTTAGGTTTCATATTAATTCTAGCTGTACCATTTCCCAAATTCATTTCAGTAACTTCTGATTGTGCAAAGATATCTTCTCCAGAATTATTATTTAGGCATTCTTTTATATCTCTGACTTTAAATATGTTCTCACACATTGATTTTACTATGTTTATAAAATTAGATTTTAACCAATGAGAACCTTCTAATTTTTCTATCCACTCAGGCATATCTATGTTTATTTCTTTTACAGGGAACTCTTTAAGTACTTTTTTGAATAATTTTTGTATGGACCCTTCATCCATTTTTTGTACATCCATTATTTCAACTGATACATTATACTTTAATTCCATGCTTTTCTTTAATTCCATTGTTTCTGTAGCATTAGGATTATTTGTATTTAATATTACTATAAATGGTTTATTTATAGATTTTAATTCTCCTATAACCCTTTCTTCAGCCTCTACATAGTCTTCTCTTTGTATTCCTGTGATAGATCCATCTGTAGTTACTACAAGACCTATTGTTGAATGATCTGTTATAACCTTTCTTGTTCCTATCTCAGCAGCATCTTCAAAAGGAATCTCATAATCAAACCATGGTGTATTTACCATTTTAGGATTGTTTTCTTCTATATAGCCTAAAGCTCCTTTAACTATATATCCAACACAATCTACAAGTCTGACTTTTAGTTTTAATTCCTCCTCTAAGGATATTTCTACTGCTTCGTTAGGTACAAATTTAGGTTCAGTAGTATGGATTGTTTTTCCTGATCCGCTTTGTGGTAATTCATCCTTTGCTCTTTCTTTTTTATAAGAATTTTCTATGTTCGGTATTACCATAAGATCCATAAATCTTTTTATAAATGTTGATTTACCAGTTCTTACAGGTCCTACAACCCCAACATAAATATCTCCTTGGGTTCTTTCCGCTATATCTTTATAGATATTATAATCTTCCAAGATAATCCTCCTAATAATATTATTGACAATATATATATATTAGATAATTTATAAAAGTATACTGAAATTTTGGGATTTAGTTTATCTTTTTTAACCATCATTTACGAGTATTTCTAATAATATATATTTCTGAAATTCTACTTATTATAAGATATTTGTATCCTCTCTAAAATATACACTTGAAATCGTTACATAAGAAAAAATATATTTTCTTCATAAAATAAAAAACGTTGCAAAATAATAAATTATTTTACAACGTTTCTTTAATTAAAACTTCTCGCTTTTTTTATCTCTTAACATCAACTCTTGAATTCCTCTTACAGGATCTTCTCCTTCAAAAAGAACATTATATAACAAGTCTGTTATAGGCATAGATACATGCAGATGTTCTTTCAAATCATAAAAGGCTTTACAAGCTTTAACGCCCTCAACAACCATTCCAATTTCCTTTAATGTTTCATCTAGGGTCAGTCCTTTACCTATTAATATTCCAGCTCTTCTATTTCTAGAATGCATGGATGTACAGGTAACTATTAAGTCTCCCATACCAGTAAGCCCATAAAAAGTTTCTTCTTTTCCACCTAGGCTTTTACCAATTCTAGAAATCTCTTTCATACCTCTAGTAATCAATGCAGCTCTTGTATTATCTCCATATCCTATAGCATCAAGAATTCCTGCAGCAACAGCTATTATGTTCTTAACTGCTCCTCCAACTTCAACACCAACTAAATCATCATTTGTATAAACTCTTAAGTCAGGTGTCATAAATAATTCTTGCACTTCTTCTGCTAACTTCATATCTTTGCTTGTTGATACTATAGTAGTAGGAATTCCTTGTGCTACTTCTTCTGCATGAGAAGGACCTGATAGTATTACTGGAGAGTGATTTAAAGTCTCTTCTATGACTTCAGATAACCTTAAGTTACTATGTTCTTCTATTCCTTTTGCTAAGGAAACAATTAATTGTTCCTCTTTTAAAAAAGGTTTTATTCTATCACACATTTCTCTAACTGCAAATGAAGGTATTGTAAGCACTATATATTTAACTCCCTCTAGCGCAGTTTCAAGGTCAGCTGTAGCTGTTACATTTTCAGGTATAATAATATCTTTTAAGTATTTTATATTTCTTCTATGTTCATTAATTTCTTTAGCTTGAACTTCATCTCTAAGCCAAAAGTTAACTTCATATCCCTTATTAGCTATTAATACCGCAAGGGCTGTTCCAAAACTACCCCCACCTAAAAAAGCAACTTTATTCATCCCTTATTCCTTTCTTTCCCTGTACTCAATATCTATACCAGTCCCTTTAAAGTCAAAACTTTCTCTAAGCTGATTTTCTAAATATCTTTCATAAGAAAAATGTGATGCATTTCTATCATTAACAAAGAATAAGAACTTTGGTGGTTTTGTAGCAACCTGAGTTGCATAAAATATCTTTAATCTTTTAAGTCCCACTACTGGAGGTTCTTTCATTAATACTGCTTTATTAATAACCTCATTTAATATTCCTGTAGATATTCTCTTAGAATAGTTGGCATAGCAATATTTAGCTACTTCTAACACTTTATGAACTCTTTGACCTGATAAAGCTGATATAAATAAGTAGTTAGCATACGGCATAAAGTTTAATTTCGCCATTAAATCTTTTTGATATAAATTCATAGTTTTATCATCTTTTTCTATAAGGTCCCATTTATTAACTATTACCATAATCGCTTTGTTAAGTTCATGAGCATACCCAATTATCTTCTCATCTTGATCTGTTACACCTTCTTGAGCATCTACCATAAGTATACACACATCTGCACGCTCTACTGCTGCGTAAGTTCTTATAACTGAGTATCTTTCTATTTCTTCTTTTACCTTACTCTTTCTTCTAAGCCCAGCTGTATCTATAAGTATAAATTTCCCATCTTCTGTTTCTAAGTAGCTATCTATAGCGTCTCTAGTAGTTCCTGGTATATCTGAAACTATTACTCTATCTTCACCTAAAAGCTTATTTATTAAAGAGGATTTTCCTACATTAGGTTTACCTATCATGGCAATTTTAATGTAATCTTCATCTTCGTCTTGATTTCCTAATTCTTTAAAGTGCTCTACTACTCTGTCAAGCATATCTCCTAAACCTAAACCTTGAGACGCTGATATAGTAATAGGGTCACCTATTCCTAAATTATAGAACTCCCAAGCATTATCTTCTTCTTTAAGAGAATCTACTTTATTAACAACTAGAACTACTGGCTTTTTGCTTTTTCTAAGCATTTGAGAAACTTCATTATCTGCACCAGTTAATCCTTCTTTACCATCAACTATAAAAACTATAACATCTGCTGTTTCAATAGCAATTTGCGCCTGTCTTCTCATTTGCTTAACTATTATGTCTTGATTTTCAGGTTCTATACCACCTGTATCAATCATTGTAAAATTATAATTAAGCCACTCTGCTTCTGCATAAACTCTATCTCTAGTTACTCCTGGAGTATCTTGCACTATCGATATTCTTTTTCCTGCTAATTTATTAAATAGGGTTGATTTCCCAACATTAGGTCTACCAACTATAGCAACTATAGGCTTTCCCATCTTTTATTCCTCCTGTAAATGCGTATTAATCTTGTCAATTAAATCTTCACCAGTATAATCGACAACTATAACTTTTATATTTAATGCCTTTTCAATATCTATTATTTTCATATCATCAAGCATTATTTGTTCTTTTGAATTTGAAAGTTCATAACCTTTTCTAAACATGTTACTAGATAAAATTAAATAGTCAGTTTTTATCTTTCCCTTTAATTGCTCTATAATATCTTTACCAGTAAGAAGTCCTGCAACTGTAATAGTTTCTCCAAAGAAGTAATTCTTAATTTCATGAACGTCTAAAATTATATTAGGATTAGCTTCCTTAATAACTTCACTAGCCCATAAAAGTTCTTTATATGCAGATACTCCAGATGCAATGGTAAAACTACCTTTATTTTTATTACCTAAGTAATTAATCGAATCTTTAATATATTTTCTAAATAAGGTAATCATCCCAATTCCGTCTTCTAGCTGGTCGTATTCTCCATAAAAATCTTCACTTGGAAGATCCATTTCTGCTAAAACATAAAATTCATCTGAAAGTCTAACAAAAGGAGCACCTATCTCCTTTATATACTTTTGTTGAAGCTTCTTTAAATCTTCTATTTCTTTTTTAGCTGTATATTTGTTAAAAATCTCAAGTTCTTTTAAGCCTTTTCTGTGTTTTGTTATTCCTATTGGTACAGCTGCTACATTTTGAACGGAAGGGTAAAGTTTATATAAGTCTTCAACTGTCCTTTTAAGTTCTTCGCCATTATTAATTCCAGGAACTACAACTATTTGAGCATTAATCTCAATTTCCGCTTCTGCTAATCTTTTTAACCTATCATAAAGATTTCCTGCAAACCTGTTGTTAAGCATCTGAACTCTTAGCTTAGGATCAGTTGTATGTACACTGACATTTATAGGACTTATTCTGTAGCTTATAATTCTATCTATATCTTCTTCCTTCATATTAGTAAGAGTTACAAAGTTTCCTTGTAAAAAAGATAATCTAGAATCATCATCTTTAAAATATAGTGTATCTCTCATTCCTCCAGGAAGTTGATCTATAAAACAAAATATACATTTATTAGAGCAGCTTTTTGCTTTATCCATAATAGAGCTCTCAAAGTCCACACCTAAATCCTCTTGAATATCTTTATCTGCTTCTAATATCCAAACTTCTCCATCGGATTTTTCTATTTCAACCTCTATATATTCATCATTCATTAAAAACTTATAATCTATGATATCTTTAACCGGAGTATCATTTATGGATACCAAATAATCTCCTACTTCAATGCCTAGTTCTTCTCCCAAACTATTAGGTTCAACACTAGTAATCTTATTTTTCATTTCTAGTCTCCTAAATTATTTACTTTCATTATGTAATATTAACTTAATTAATAACTTTAGTCAATAAAAAAGGAGCCTAGGCCCCCTTTTTAAAGCTATTCATTTAAATCTACATATTTACCAGTTTTAAGATATATAGTCCACTCACATATGTTTGTAACATGGTCTGCAATTCTCTCTAAGTATTTACATACAAATAAAAATTGCGCTGATTGTTGTATTGCATTATGATCTTTACTCATTAGCACTAGTAGTTCTTCAAATACGGCCTTATATAAGTCATCTACCTCATCATCCATTTTGCAAATCTCAAGTGCTCTTATATCATCTGATTCCACATAGGCATCAATAGATATTTTTATCATATTTTGAACTTTCTCAGCCATTTCGCTAATGTGTTTAAGTTCTTTTATATATACTTCTTCTTTTAACTTCTTTGCAATTTTACATATATCTACTGCATGATCTGCCATTCTTTCTAAATCTGTAACTATCTTAGCAGTTGTAAATATATTTCTTAAATCTATAGCTAAAGGTTGCTCAGTTGCTATAAACTTTATACATGCATCTTCTATTTCTTTCTGCAAATCATCAACTAAATCATCTTTTTTTATTGTTTCGTTTGCTAACTTTATGTCTTTATTTTTTAATGCTTCCACTGAATTAAAAATTTGCTTTTCCACAATACTGCCCATTTTTATAATTGCATCATGTAATTTTTGTAGTCTTAAATCTGATGAAGTTCTTGTCATAATTCTCGCTCCTTTTAAATAATTTATCCGATTATCCGAATCTTCCAGTAATATAATCCTCGGTCCTTTTATCTCTAGGTTTGTAGAATATGTTCTCTGTTAAATCATATTCTACCACTTCTCCATTTAAGAAAAAAGCTGTTTTATCTGCAATTCTACCTGCTTGTTGCATATTATGTGTTACTATTATTACAGTATACTTCTTTTTTAATTCATCCATAAGTTCTTCAACTTTACTAGTAGAAATAGGGTCAAGTGCAGAAGTTGGTTCATCCATTAATAAAACTTCTGGTTCTACAGCTAAACTTCTTGCTATACATAGTCTTTGTTGTTGTCCACCTGATAGTCCTAAAGCACTTTTCTTTAATCTATCCTTAACTTCATTCCAAAGAGCAGCTCCTTGTAAACTTTTTTCTACAATTTCATCTAATTGACTTTTATTCTTTATTCCATGTATTCTTGGGCCATATGCTATATTATCATAAATAGACATAGGGAAAGGATTTGGTTTTTGGAATACCATCCCTATTCTTTTTCTTAATAATATTTCATCATAATCGCTATATATATTTTTTCCCTCAAAGAGTACTTCCCCTTCAATTCTTACACTATCTATTAAATCATTCATTCTGTTTATAGTTCTTAAAAATGTTGATTTACCACATCCTGAAGGTCCTATAAGGGCTGTTACAGAATTATTGTCTATTTGAAGAGAAACCTCTTTTAAAGCTTGTGAAGTCCCGTAAAATAAATTTAATTTTTTTGTTTCAATAATACTCATGTTTTCCTCCTACTTTCCACTATACGATTTATATAATGCATTTCCAATTAATCTAGCTATAATGTTAAATAATAATACTGCAAGAATTAAAACTGCTGATGTACCACTAGCTATCTTAGCAGCATCTGGAACTATGCCTTCAGCATTAAGCTTCCAGATGTGTACTGCTAAAGTTTCTGCTGGTTTGAATAATGAAAATGGTGATACATTATTTGTAAGACTTATATTAGAGAATCTAAGTCTTCCTGCACTAAGTCCTGCTGTATATAGAAATGCAGCTGCTTCACCAAATATTCTTCCTGAAGCTAAAATTATTCCTGTTAATATTTGTGGCATTGCAGAAGGTAATATTACCTTTTTTATCGTTTGCCATTTAGTAGCTCCTAACCCTAAACTTGCTTCTTTTACTTTTTTAGATGATTCCTTTATAGCAGTTTCACTAACTCTAGCTAAAGCTGGTAAATTCAATATTGAAACTGATAGAGCTCCTGCCAAAAGAGAATAACCCCAGCCAAAGTAAGTTACAAATATCAATAATCCAAATAAACCTATTACTATTGATGGTAAAGATGCCATAGTTTCTATTGATAATCTAACAAACCTAACAAATCTACCTTCCTTTGCGTATTCGGCTAAGAATATCCCTGCACCTATACCAAAAGGTACAGTTATTATTAAAGAAATTATCAACATATACACTGAATTAAATAATTGTGGTCCTATTCCACCACCAGCCGCAGTGGTTTTTGGTGCGCCGAATAAAAACTTAAAGTTTAACGAAGATGCACCTCTATAAATAACAACTGCGAAAAATGATACTAATAATAATACAACTAAAGAAGCTATTATATATAAAATAACGGTAGCTATTTTGTCTTGCGTTTTTGCACTCATCTCTCTTCACCTCTAGATCCTATTTTTCTTATTATTAATATAAATACAAAACTTATAATTAATAGTATAAGTGCAAGTGTCCATAAAGCATTGTTCCATGTTGATCCACCTGCTGTATTAGCCATATCCATAGTTATAATACTTGTTAGAGTTGCCATAGACTCTGTTAATTTAAATGGCAGTCTTGCAGTATTTCCTATAACCATCTGAACTGCTAATGCTTCTCCAAAGGCTCTTGCAATACCTAAAACAACACCTGTTAATATACCATTTTTACCTGCTGGCAATATTACTTTTATTATTGTTTGCCATCTAGTTGCCCCTAATCCATAAGAGGCCTCTAAATATTCTCTTGGTACAGTTTTAATAGCATCAGATGAAAGTGAAGCTATTGTAGGTAATATCATTACACTAAGTACTAAAATACCTGCAAGCAAACTAAATCCAAGACCACCAAAAGAGTTTTTTATTAGAGGAATAAGAACTGTTATACCCATCCATCCGTAAACAACTGATGGTATTCCAACAAATAGTTCTAAAACTGGTTGAAGTACAGTTTTTCCTATTTTAGATGATATCAAATTCATAAATATAGCCAAAGCTATAGCTATAGGGGCACTAATTATTACTGCTCCAACAGATATAAATGTTGACCCTAATATAAATACTAAAGCACCATATTGCGGAATATCTCCACTAGGATTCCATCTTGTTCCAAATAAAAATCCACTTAAACTCTCTCCATCTTTTATAAAAGTCTGAACCCCTTTGGAGGCTATAAATATCATGATAGTTAGAGTAATTATAATTATCATTACTCCGCAGAAATATGCATATCCTCTTCCAGCATATTCATTTTTAATTTTCTTTAATACGTTTTTTGAGTCTTCCATTTTTGTACTTTCCCCCCTCACTGAATTTAGGACTGGCGCATTTGCCAGTCCTTGGAGAATTAAGATTATTATTTAACCTTCATTTCAGCTCCACTGATATATCCTTGTTTTTCAACAACTTCTTTATTTGCATCACTTGTTATATAATCGATAAATGCTTTAGCTATTTCATTTGGTTCTCCTTTTGTATACATATGTCCCCATGCCCAGAATGGGTATTTGCCTGTTGTTATGTTAGCAACTGTAGCTTCAATATTATCAATTTTAACTGCTGATAGCTTGCTTTTAGCTTCATCACTATTTAAGTAAGATAATCCTACATAACTTATTGCTCCATCTGAGTTTTCCATAGCTTTAACTACTGCGCCATTACTTTCTTGAGTTACACCTATTTGATCATTTTCTAATTCTTTTTTTCCATCAAGAATTGTTTTGATAAATGTAGCTCTAGTTCCTGATGAACTTGGTCTATGAACTATAATTATTTCTTTATCTGGTCCTCCAACTTCTTTCCAGTTCTTAGCCTTACCAGAGAATATATCTTGAATTTGTTGTTTTGTTAAATTAGTTACATTAAGGTTTTTGTTTACAACAACTGCAAAACCTTGAGCTACTACTTTGTGGTCTATTAACTCTTTCGCTTTAGCAGCATCTAATTTTTCTTCTGCAAATACATCAGAATTACCTACATCTACAGAACCTTCTGATACCTGAGTTAAACCTTGACCTGATCCACCCGCTTGAGCATTAATTACAACATCTGGATTCTCGTCTTGGAATGGTTCTGCTGAAGCTTCAATTAATGGTAATAAAGCAGATGATCCTGATAATGTTATACTTCCACTTAATTCACTTCCATTAACATTTTCATCAGTTCCTTTTGAACATCCTGCGAATGCGCCTAAACCTATGGTTAATGATAATCCTAAAATCGCTAACTTAATACCTCTTCTTTTCATCTTTTAACCTCCAAAGATTCTTTCATGTTTATTTCTTTCTATGCATTTATTATTCCTTACAAATAATATAATAAACATTAAAAGTTAACCTGTTATTAGTTTGATGTTAAGTAATATTAGATAATTGTTAAGAAAAGTTAACAATTGAATAATTTCTTGAAATTCTTATATTAAATAAAATAAGATGCATCAAAGGTTATAAACTTCCCTTGAGGCATCCTATTTTTATATATGTTTTATTTTCACTATAAAATTACTTCCTTTACCTAAGACACTATTAACTGTAATATCTCCATTAAAATTCTTAACTATATGTTTAACTATAGCCAATCCAAGGCCTGTTCCACCCTTTGCTCTGCTTCTAGCTTTATCTACCCTATAGAAACGTTCAAATATTCTAGGTATTTCAGATTCCGGAATACCACAACCAGTATCCTCAACCTCTATTACTAGTTTATTGTCCAAATTATAGCTTCTAAAAGTTACTTTATCTCCTTCTTCAGAATACTTAATTGCATTCTCTATAAGATTAATTAACATTTGTTTAAACCCATCTCTACTTCCGTAAAGATATTTGGTATTATTATTTTCAAACTCTAATTTAATTTTTTTATCCTCTATTAGGTTATTCATAAGAATAAAAACATCATCAATAACAGCATTAGGGAAAAATTCTTCCTTAAAAACATCACCCTTTTGTTCAATATTAGAAAGGGTTAATATATCATTAATAAGCCTTGTAAGCCTCTCAGCCTCATCATTAATTATATTTAAAAAACGTTCCCTATTCTCATCATCTTTCACATATTTAAGAGTTTCAGCAAACCCTTTTATTGATGTTAATGGAGTTTTAAGTTCATGGGATACATTTGCTACAAATTGAGACCTTATATTCTCAAGCCTTCTTATATCAGTAATATCTTGTAAAACTGCAACTGTTCCTATATAATCAAGTCCATTTATAATATCAGCTGTTCTTATTCTAAGAATACTTTCTTTTGGCCAAATTATTTTAATTTCATGAACACGTACATCTTTTTTCTCAAATAATAGATCTAACTCAAAATCACGTATGTGATCCATAAGAGGTTCCCCTATTATATCCTTTTTTATTCCAAATATTTTTTTAGAATAATGGTTCATCATTATGACATTATGTTTTCTGTCTACAGCTATCACACCACTATCCATACTTTGTAATATAGCTTCTAATCGATTCTGCTTGTCTAAAACTTCATTTATCTTTCCTTGTAATTGATCTGCCATATTATTAAATGTTTTTCCTAATGTACCTAGTTCATCATTGGATAATATTTTTACTCTCCTGTTTAATTCCCCTCTAGCAATTCTAGAAGTGATAAACTCCATTTCTCTAACAGGCTCTAATATAACCCTAATTAATTTTAAAGATATTATAATAGAAATAGAAATTACAATTGCAAGTATAACTAAATAATATTTTAAAAGTCCATCTTTAAATACTTTAGTATTCTCTATAGCAATAGAGGTTCTTATAATACTTCCATCATTTAATTTTGTAGCATAATACACTAATGTTTTCTTTAGTGTGGTTGAATATCTTACAGCGGAGCCTTCTCCTTCTTCTTCTGCTTCTTTAACTTCCTCCCTGTTATTATGATTTTCAAGTGTAGATTTATCTACATTTGTATCATAAATTACAGTTCCGTCAGGCAATATGTATGTGATTCTTACTTGTTTTGCTTCTTCATCAGCCTTAACTAGTTCCTTTAGATTTTCAATTTTGCTTAAATCTGAATATTTTATTAAATCATTATAGAATTTTAAAGTTTCCTTAGAACTGTCGATATATCTATAATTTACTATGGCTATAAATGAAGAACTTATTACAATTAATGCAAATAAGATTGCTATAATTACAGTTATTAATATCTTCTTTTTCATATTTAATCTCCATTAAAAAATCTATAGCCTATTCCTCTAATAGTTTCTATCAACTTAGGATTTTTATCGTCTATCTCAATTTTTTTTCTTAGATGTCTTATATGAACATCTACAGTTCTTGTTTCACCAATGTACTCATATCCCCATATTTTATCAAGTAAAGTTTCTCTTGTTAAAACTCTACCTCTATTTTTTATAAGTATTTCTAACAGTTCAAATTCTTTTAATGTTAAATCTACCTTTTCTCCATCCTTTACCACTTCATGTTTATTAAAATCTACTGATATATTAGAAAAACTAAAAGCTCTTTCTGAAGTTGGAGTGGTATTAATTCTTCTTAAAACTGCTTTAACTCTTGCAAGAAGCTCTCTTATTGAAAATGGCTTTGTTATATAATCATCAGCACCTAATTCAAGCCCTAATATTTTATCTAATTCTTCGCTCTTAGCAGTAGTCATAATTATAGGTATATTTTGAGCATTAGGATCTTTTCTAATCTCCTTACACACATCATACCCATCTAACCCAGGTAACATTAAATCTAATAATACTAGATTAGGCAAATCATTTTTTACCTTTTTTAATGCATCTATACCATTAGTAGATGTAGTGACCTTATATCCAGCATTCTCTAAATTGAATTTTAATAACTCCAATATATGTTCTTCATCATCTACAATAAGAATTTTTTCATTAGCCACAAAAATCCCCTCCAATTAATTATCTTTTAACTATAAACGAATAACATCTTCCAGCTTCATTTCCATCTCTTCTATAGGAATGTAATTTATTATTGGTATCGCAACAAGTACATAATTTAATAGTCTGTATATTTTCTTCTTTTATCCTATTATTGCTCAATGTTTTTAATATTACTTTCTCTAATGAAAGATTTCTCCCAGCAAAAAGATTTTCTCCCTTAAAAGATTCCTTATTATTAAACTTATCTCTTAATTCTTCACTAATCTCGTAGCAGCATTGTCTAATATGTGGACCTATAATAACTTTAATATCTTCTTCTTTTGATTTATATTTATCTTTCATCATACTTATTGCATTCTTAACTATTTCATCATAAGTTCCTCTCCATCCGCTATGAACTGCACTTATGACGCCCTTAACCTTGTCATATAATATAACTGGAACACAGTCTGCATAAAAAACACCTACTCCTACATTTTTTAAAGTAGTAATTAGGCCGTCTGCCTCTTCGCTATTAGTTTCTTCATCAACACTTAATACATTTATGATTTTATCTGAATGTATTTGGGTAAGATACTTTATAGAATTTAATTCAAATATGTCTTTTAACTTCTCTATATTATTCCTGCCTTTTTCAAGTTTTCTGTTATAATTTTTATCTCCTATAGAAAAATATATTTCAAACTTATCATCAGAAAATGATATGAATTCTTCATTGTTAATATTTGTCATCAATTATCCTCCTCAAGTAATTTAATTTTAACATTTTATAGTTAATTTGAAACATTTTAATTGCTTTTTTAACTTAATTATAACAAAAGGACTACCTTCTATTAGTAGTCCTTGTTTGTCATTAAGCTTTTAATTTCCTGTAAAAAAGTATTAATATCCTTAAATTGTCTGTATACAGATGCAAATCTAACATAGGATACTTCATCTATTACCTTAAGCCTTTCCATTATCATCTCACCAATATATTCTGACTTAACCTCAGAAATCATCTTGTTGCTAATAGCTTTTTCAACATCATTAGCTAAATCTTCAATTTGAGCTCTAGATACAGGTCGCTTTTGGCATGCTTTTATTAAACCGCTAACTATTTTTTCCTTTGAGAAAATCTCACGGTTCATATCCTTTTTAATTACCAAAATAGGTATATCTTCAACCTTTTCATAAGTTGTGTATCTTTTCCCACAGCTAAGACATTCTCTTCTTCTTCGAATAGCTGTAAAATCCTCTGTAGAACGAGAATCAACAACCTTACTTTCTTCATAAGAACAATATGGACATCTCACTAACTTCACGCCCTTCTTTTCTAAAGTAATTATATTATACAGTCAATAGACGCTTTTTTCTAGAGTATTTCATCCATAAATGTATTTAACTTAACTAAAATAACATCATCACCTATTTTTATTATATCTTTCCATGGTACTTCTATAAATTCCACTTTACCAAACCAAGATCCTTTTTGAACTGGAATAAGTATTGACTCTATGGTACTACTTTCACAATCTATTTTAAAATCTCTAGCAAATCCTATTTTAGCTCCACGCTCAATATCAATAACTTCCATAGCTCGAATAGAGTTTATTGAATGTAATTCCTCATCCATAGTTCTCCCCCCTATAACTTTTACTGTATTACATAATATTCTTCAATTAAAAATATATGCACACAAAAAAATATTTCTGCACGTTTAAAAATATTTCTACACACTTTAAATTAATACAATGCCACTAACTCCTATAAACAATGAAAAATAAGAGCTCAATTGAGCTCTTAGACATACTTTCGCATATGTTTTAATGCTGTTTTTTCTAGTCTACTGACTTGTGCTTGAGAAATACCTATTTCATCTGCGACTTCCATTTGCGTTCTTCCATTAAAAAATCTTAATGTTAATATTAATTTCTCTCTTTCGTTTAATTTCTTCATGGCTTCTTTAATTGATATATTTTCTAACCAACTATCATCTCCATTTTTACTATCACTAATCTGATCCATTACAAAAATAGCATCTCCACCATCATGGTAAATAGGCTCAAACAATGATACCGGGTCTTGTATTGCATCTAATGCAAATACTACCTCTTCTCTTGGTAAATCTAACTCCTTTGCAATTTGAGATATAGTTGGTTCTTTATTATCTTCATTAATTAATCTATCTCTCACTAATAGAGCTCTATATGCAATATCTCTTAAAGATCTGCTTACTCTAATTGAATTATTATCTCTTAAATATCTTCTGATTTCTCCTATAATCATTGGAACAGCATAGGTAGAAAATTTTACATTTTGTGATAAATCAAAATTGTCAATAGCTTTCATTAATCCTATGCAACCCACCTGAAAAAGGTCATCAACATTTTCACCACGGTTGTTAAATCTTTGTATAACACTCAATACAAGCCTTAAGTTTCCTTTTATGAATATCTCTCTAGCACTATCATCTCCAGCTTTCATTTTGAGTAAAAGCTCCTTCATTTCCTTGCCTTTTAGTACAGGAAGTTTTGAAGTATTTACTCCACAGATTTCAACCTTATTAATTATCAAAATGATCAACCCCTTAGGAAGTAATAACTGATTGCATTTAGAGTATATCCCTAAGAAGTAAATTTTATACTGATAATAATTTAAATCATTTTATTCATTTCTTTTTTTAATCTACTTATTATCTTTTTTTCTAACCTTGAAATATATGATTGTGATATCCCAAGCATGTCGGCTACCTCTTTCTGTGTCTTTTCTCTAACCCCATATAATCCAAATCTTAATTTAACTATTTCCTTTTCTCTTTCATTTAAACTTTTAAGAACCATAAACAAAAGTTGTTTGTCCACTTCATCTTCTATTAGGTTATATACTATATCATTTTCTGTACCTAATATATCTGATAATAATAATTCATTTCCATCCCAATCTATGTTAAGTGGCTCATAAAAAGAAATTTCGGCTTTTACCTTTGAATTTCTTCTTAAATACATCAAAATTTCATTTTCTATACACCTTGATGCATAAGTAGCAAGTTTTATCTTTTTCTCAGGATTAAAAGTATTAACAGCCTTTATTAATCCAATAGTACCAACTGAAATTAAATCTTCAACACCTACTCCTGTATTTTCAAACTTTCTAGCTATATAAACAACTAATCTTAGATTTCTTTCAATCAATGTACTTCTTATTCTTTCGTCTCCAGACATAAGATTCTCTACAAGTTCTTCTTCTTCTTCTTTTGATAATGGTGGTGGTAAAGCATCGCTTCCACCAATATAATAAACCCTCTTTTTAAATAACTTTAATTTGATTACAAGCTTATTAAGTAATAAAAGTATTTTCATCATAACGTCACAACTCCCTTATACTATTCCTCTAGATAACAATGCATTATAAGCTCCTTCTCCGCTTAATATATTTTCTGTTAAACAGATAATAACATCTCTAATCAACTTACTTTTTTCATTTTCAATTACTACATCTTTAACTCTGAAACCCTTTAGCTTTCCACCATCACCATTGATAGTTTTTATATTTATATATATAGCCTCTTTTTCATTAAAATCGGCATATTTACATATATCGCTTTCAACTACAATCACAGGCAAATCTGTAATTGGTTCTCTAAGCTCATTCCCTGTATCTAAAAAACCTTTAGCATAAAATTCTTTACTATGATACTTTATTGTCAAATTGTATATATAATTCTCCACAAACATCTTATCTCTGATTGTATTAACAATTCTTTCAACTAATATAAATATAGTTAATATAGATATTATTAAATATTTTATTGGATAATTATTTATTGTAAGTCCATCTTCTAAGCTATATCCATTACCCATTAAAGAAAATCCAAAGGATACTCCACTTAATATAAATGATGTTAATATTAACACTAATGTTCCCTTAAGCATCTCCTTAACATTTCTACACCTCATAGCTATATAGACCATAATAACAGCTACTATTATTCTAAATGGTAAGGCGGCTAAAATACTCACTTCAGGAAATATCATAACTAAAGTGTAAAAAGCTCCAACCATTGCTGCTATAATTTCCATTCTTCGCTTTCGCTTTGCTCTTAATAACTTCATCATTATTACTATTAAAAATAAATTAATCACAAAATTCTCTATTAAAAATATATCTAAATTTATCTCCATCAACTCCACCTCACAAGTAAATTATAAAACTATTAATATCAGAATTTTGTCATTTTAAACATTATAATTTCAATTATTTTACACTTCTTTTTTACAATAAATTACATTAAAAATTGAAAAAAACAGCTATGCGGTTCATAAAACCTCATAGCTGTTTATCATAAATTTTATTATTTTCTTCTATTTCTTAAAAAAGTAGGTATATTTATCTCTTCTGGATCAAAAGCCTGGCTTTCCACTACTTCTTCTTTCTCTCTTGTCATTGTAGTTGCTGCTACTTCTTCTTTAACTTCTTGTTTTTGAATTCTTCTTATTTCTTCTTCAAAACCTGTAGCAATAACAGTTATTCTTATTTCATCTTTTAATGTCTCATCAATCACAGCACCAAATATTATGTTAGCATCTGGGTCAGCAGCCTCCTGAACTATTTCTGCCGCTTCATTAATTTCTAAAAGACCTAAATCAGCTCCTCCAGTAACATTTAATAATACTCCAGTAGCTCCTACAATTGACGTCTCTAATAATGGTGATGATATAGCTTGCTTTGCTGCATCTTGAGCCCTATTATCGCCAGTACCAGTTCCGACACCCATATGTGCTAAACCTTTGTCCAACATAACTGCTCTAACGTCTGCAAAGTCAAGATTAACAAGTCCAGGTATAGTTATTAAATCAGATATACCTTGTACACCTTGTCTTAATACATCATCTGCAAATTTAAAAGATTCAAGTAAAGTAGTTTTTTTATCAACCATTGACAATAATCTTTCATTAGGAATTGTAACTAATGTATCTACTTTTTCTTTAAGATTCTCTATACCCATTTCTGCGTGTTTCATTCTTCTTCTTCCTTCAAAAGGAAATGGCTTAGTAACTACTCCAACAGTCAATATGCCTAAAGATTTAGCTATTTCAGCTACTACAGGTGCAGCTCCAGTTCCAGTTCCCCCACCCATACCAGCCGTTATAAACACCATATCAGCGCCTTTAATAGCCTCTTCAATTTCTTCTCTACTTTCTTCAGCAGCTTTCTTCCCGATCTCTGGATTAGCTCCTGCTCCTAAACCTTTGGTTAATTTTTCTCCTACTTGTATTTTCTGATTAGCATGTGAAAGCATAAGTGCTTGCTTATCAGTATTTATAGCAATAAATTCAACATTTCTTAATCCTTCAACAATCATTCTATTTACGGCGTTACTACCTCCGCCACCACAGCCAACAACTTTTATATTGGCAAAATCATGCATATCTACTTCAAAGTCTAACAAAGTAATTCCTCCTTTAGAAAATTTCCTTTAGTAAAATTTTATTTTAGTTAATTCGTTATTAATAGTTCATTTGTTTACTACTTTCCTTAGTTAAAATATTCTCAATTGTAAAAATCCTATACATTAATTTTAAATCATCATATACATCCTTTACAAGTGTTAAGGATGAATTTGTTGAAGAAATTTGTAAATAAGTCTCATTTGGAGATAAAATTAACAATTTTCCTACAAATATCATAAACATTTCTTAGTATTTTCAAAATAAATTAAGATATCACCAAAAATAACTATATTATTTATTTTATCATACTATTTTCGTTTTTTTAACTGAAATATTATGATTTTAAGGATTTATTAAATTATTTTATAAAATTTATCAATAATTTCCCTATGAATATTCTGGTTATATTCCCTCTCATTATATTATCGTAAATAAAATGATTTATTTTATAACCAAATTAAAATATTTATTCTCATTTCAGTAAAGAAATTAGAACTATTAAGTATATTCAACAAAACTTTGATTTTTCCTCTATGTAAATTATACCAAAATAAAAAAACATACAGTTTCCTGTATGTTAATTCACCTTTTCTAACTCAGTTATATCTATATTTCTAGTGTGAGCTGTATGAGACCATTCTTTTTTATTTTTATCTATCATACCTTGAATAGATATTGGTACCCATGTTAAAGAATATATAGGATTTAAAATATAATATAGTAGTATTTTAAAGCTTAACTTTCTTTCTAAAACCAATATTATAGGATTATATAAAAATTGTAGTATTATTAGTCCAGTCGCTCCAACCTTTGTAATATTAGCATTAAAATTATTAAGAGTACTTAGAACTCCCGATATAAGCTCTGGGGCATTAACAACTTGATTATACATATTTAAAACCAAAGCTATTCCAAGCAAAACTATAATTATCGGTTGTATACTATAAAGTGCACAATCTAAAACCACAATATTAAGCTCTTTTATTCCCTTTTTCAATAACTTAAAGAAATATCTACTAGATACATCTGCAAATCCTTGCATCCATCTTTTTCTTTGAGCCCAAGACTGCCCTAGTGTTAAAGGTTTTTCATCATATATGATAGCATCATGTGCCCACCCAACCTTATATCCATTTAGTACAAGCTTGCAAGTAAACTCTAAGTCTTCAGTTAAACAAGTAGCTCCCCATCCTAATTCTCTAAGTATATCTGTTTTTATACAAAAACCTGTACCTCCTAATTGGCTTGATAATCCGATATTTGCTCTAGCCAATTGGAATATTCTGTTAGATAACCAAAAAGATATTGAATAGTTAGCTGTAATCCATGTGTCATTAGGATTTTTAGAATCTAAATATCCTTGGACAACTTTATATCCATCTAAAAATTTGTTGTTAATTTCACTTAAAAAGTTCTTACTTACCAAATTGTCGGCATCAAAAACCGCAACTGAATCATATTGCTTCTTCATGGAAAACAATTTATTAAACATCCATTCTAAAGCATATCCTTTTCCTCTTTTCTCTGCATCCATTCTTTCAAAAACTTGTGCACCACATTGTCTAGCAATTCTAGCTGTATTATCAGTGCAATTATCTGCTATAACGAAAATATCATATAATTCTTTAGGGTAATCTAACCTATTTAAACTATCTATTATACCGCTAATAACTTTCTCTTCATTATGAGCCGCAACAACTAATGCAAAACTTGTTGTGGGTTTCTTTTTCTTCTTTGATTTAACCTTAATAAGTCCAAAAAATGAAAGAAATAAAAAGTACATTGATATTACAAATACTACGTTTGAATAAATAACTGAGATATAGTCTAGTATACCTTTTATATATTGCATCAAAAGTTCCCCCCTAATTCATACCCATTTTAGCATAAAACAACTTATAATACTACTTATTGTTCGCCTTAATATGTTAATTTATTGCTAATTATTTAATTTTTTTGGGTCTATATCAAATATATTTAAAAACTAATTTGTAAGATGAATCTGATATCTTACAAATTAGTTTTATCTAAAGCAACATAATTCTTTTAATAGTCTCTCTATCAACGGCATAACTTAAAGCTGTCTCTTGAGTAATAATTCCTTTTCTATATAACTCAGCTAAAGCCATATCCATGGTCTTCATTCCATATTTGCTTCCAGTTTGTATTGATGATTCAATTTGATGGGTTTTTCCTTCTCTTATTATATTTTGAATTCCTGGGGTAGTGATCATAACTTCTAATGCTGCTACTCTACTTTGTTTATCAGCTGTTGGTACCAATTGCTGCGAAACAATTCCTTGTAACACTGCTGACAATTGAATTCTTATTTGTTGTTGTTGGTGCGGAGGGAAAACATCTACTATTCTATCTATCGTCTTTGCAGCTCCAATAGTATGTAATGTTGAAAAGACTAAATGCCCTGTTTCAGCAGCTGTTATTGCTATAGCTATAGTTTCAAGATCTCTCATCTCTCCAACTAGAATAACATCAGGGTCCTCTCTTAATATAGCTCTTAAAGCATTTTGATAACTATTTGAATCTTTTCCTATTTCTCTTTGATTAATTATACACTTATCATGTTTATGTAAAAATTCTATAGGATCTTCTAAAGTTATTACATGAGCTTCTCTATTATGATTTATCTCATTAAGCATGGCAGCCAAAGTTGTAGATTTACCACTTCCAGTTGGCCCAGTAACTAGAACTAATCCTCTCTTTTTCTCAGTTAACTCTTTTAATACAGGTGGATGACTAAGCTCTTGAAGTGTAGGTATCTTTAATGCAATAACTCTAAGTGCTAATGCATCTGAATTTCTTTGTTTAAATACATTCACTCTAAATCTACCTAATCCAGCAATTGAATAAGATGTATCATATTCACCCACTTGACTATATTCTGTGAATTTTTCTTCTAGTATTTCTTTTGCAAATTTTTCGGTGTCTACAGGAGTTAGATTAGAACTTCCTATTTTAATCAATCCACCATTAACTCTAATTACAGGTGGAATTCCTACTGTAAGATGCAAATCTGATGCCCCTAACTCTAATGTTTTACTTAACAGTTCAACTAAAACGTACATTAATTTCCTCCAATCTAAGTTGTAATAAAAATATAAATAATAACTAATTATACCATTAATAAACTAAATTCTATACTAAAACTTAAATTCCTTTTTTTCATAAAATTATAGTTAATGACCAGAGGTTAACTCTGGTCATTAACTATATCTTATTAAAGTTCATCTCTTTATTTAGCTTTTTTAAAGCTTTCTTTTCTATTCTAGATACATAAGATCTAGATATACCTAAAATTACAGCTATTTCTCTTTGAGTTTTAACCTTTCCATCTATTAATCCATATCTCATCTCTAAGATTTCTCTTTCCCTTGTACTTAAAAACTTACTCATTTTATTATAGAGACTTCTCACTTGTAGATTATTTTCAACTATTTCAACTACAGAATCACTTTCACTGCTCAATACATCCATTAAACATATCTCGTTACCTTCTTTATCTATTCCTATAGGATCTTGTAAATATACTTCACTTTTATTTTTTTTATTATTTCTAAAAAGCATAAGTATTTCATTTTCGATACATCTAGCTGCATAAGTAGCTAATCTAGTACCTTTTGAAGAGTCAAAAGACTCTATGGCTTTAATTAAGCCTACAGTTCCTATAGAGATTAAATCATCTACATCCTTGTTCTGCATTGAATACTTTTTTACTATATGTGCTACTAATCTTAAGTTTCTTTCGATAAGTATACTTTTCGCTGATACATCTCCTTCATGGAATTTTTTCAAATACAATTCCTCATCAGCTTCTGAAAGTGGTTTTGGAAATGTATTGTTATTGTTATTTATATACCCAGTCAATAAAGGTAAGTTACATATTATATCTATAAGGTTACTAATCATAAACACAGATGTGCCTCCTAATAATGCTTATTAATATAATATGAAATAATAATCCAATGTTGCATGTATCATTAAATTTATTTTAAAAGTTCTAAAACAATATCTTTAAAAACAGGGGCTGCTGTGTTTCCACCTACTAAATCTTCTCCTTGTTTGTTTTTCCCATTGATATCTGGAGCAAAAACTATAATAGTGTAATTTTTATTTCCTTTTTTGAAATATCCAGCAAACCATCCATGGGTAGTTCCATTGTTTCCAGTAGCAGAACCGGTTTTTCCGCCTATTTCAACATTTTTTATATATGCAGTTGTACCTGTTCCTTTACTAACTACATCTCTCATATTACCTTTTATTAAGTTTGCTGTTTCCTTTGAGATAACTGTAGTCTTTTTATAATTAAAGGCATCTACAACATTATCTTTATTATCCACAAACCCTTCTATTACACTTGGCTCAACATATACACCATTATTTACAATAGTATTTATAGCACCTGCCATCTGTATTGGTGTTACTGTCATAGATTGACCTATTGCTATATTTCTTAAACTAGCCTCTTCTAAAGGTTTTTGTCCAGTAACCTCTTTTGTTAAACCAAGTACCTTAGAATACAGTCCCTGCTTCTCAGCCATCTCCATCAACTTATCATAACCGACCTTTTGAGCTACATGGTAAAAAGTATCATTACAAGATATCTCAAGGGCTCTTCTAACGGTTAGAGTACCATGAGAATAAGGTTTTCCATCTTTTTGACATATTTGTCCTGTACATGTAAAGGTTGAATCCAAAGTTACTGATTTATTCTCTAAAGCTGCCTCTTCTACTATTAATTTAAATGTTGAAGCAGGTTCAAACCCTAATCCTTCAGCTCCAATTAAGATATTTGGCATAGATTCATCTTTTTGAACTAAGGCCTTAATTTTCCCTGTTTCACTATCCATAAGTATAACCCCTATGTTACTTAAATTAGAAAACTGCTCTTTATTTAATATATCTTTTATTTTTTCATTCATATCAAGGTCTATGGTTAATTTAATGTTTTTATTTTCTGGATTTACTCCTAATACTCCTGCCTTGTAAGTTCCATCTTTTTCAATCTCAAATTTTCCTTGAGGAGGATTGTTAGATTTTATCTCCTTAAGAAGTTTTGCCTCCATTGAATCTTCCGCATAATTATTTTTTTCATTTATATTGCTTAAAATATCTCCAATTCCCCAAGCGTAGTTTCTTTCTATTTCATCATATACATATGTATATATTCCCTTAACGCCCTGAATCTTATTAACTTTTTCATAAGCCTCTTGATTAACAACAAAATAACTTTTTCCACCTTTTTTCAGAATCTCATCATAGGCAAAGTTATCTACCTGTGACTTCATAATGAAGTTAAAGGCTAAAAGACCCTCAATGTTTTCTTCAAAATTATTTAAAGAAAAGGGTTTAGAATCTATTACAACAACATATTTTTTCTTGTAGCTTCTTAAGTCCTTGCCATTAGCATCTAAAAGCATGTAATTTGTTTCTGACAAATTTTCTACTTGAGTATTAGCTACAGCTCCCTTGGTACTTTGAGGACTATATTTTGTAACAACATCATATGTTCTGTATGATAAAACTAATAAAATTAGCGAAAATACTATAATCATGGCTCTTAGTCTTTTTGAATATTTTTTTCTTAACAAAAAAACACCTCCCCAGCTAAATTTTTGACTCTAGAGAGATGTTTTATTCAATTAATTTTGTAAAATTTGAGTTATTTTAGAAACCATGATATCTATTGCAACCTTATTCTGTCCACCTTCTGGTATTATAATGTCAGCATACCTTTTAGTAGGCTCTGTAAATTGAAGATGCATTGGTTTAACTACTGATAGGTATTGATCAATAACAGACTCAACAGTTCTTCCTCTTTCTTTAATATCTCGAACCATTCTTCTGATTATTCTAACATCAGCATCAGTATCAACATAAATCTTTATATCTAATAGATCTCTTATTCTTTCATCTTCAAGAACTAATATTCCTTCTATTATTATGATTTCTTTTGAATCAACCTTTATAGTTTCACTTTTTCTATTATGATTTGAAAAATCGTATATAGGCTTATCTATGCTTTTACATTCTAGTAATTGCTTAAGATGTTCAACTAATAAATCATTATCAAAAGCTTTTGGATGATCATAATTAGTTTTAACTCTTTCTTCCATACTTAAATGTGATTGATCTTTGTAATAAGAATCTTGTTCAATCATACCTATACGATTTTCAGAAAAGTTATTATATATTTCTTTTGCTATAGTGCTTTTACCTGAGCCAGTTCCCCCAGTAATTCCAATAAGAATAGGTTTATTCATAATATCCCCCTCTAGTTATCTTTTCCTTTAATAAGCATATCTTTAACTTTTAAAGGAGCATCTACTTTAATTGAGAATATCATTTGAGCCCTTGGTGCAACTTCAATCTTTTCACCTTTTCCATCATGCATATCGGATAATACTATCTCATAGTTTTCTCCAACTGGGCCTAATACCTCTACCTTATCTCCTTCAAATACTCTGTTTCTTTGCTCTATCGTAGCTATTTTATTTACTTCATCATATTCTTTAACCACACCAACGATATCGTAATCTCTTACATAGGAAGATGTGTCATATACTTGTTTATTAGGTTCATTAAAATAAAACCCTGTATGATAACTTCTATGTGATACCTTTAATAAGTTATCTACCCAAGATTGCTTGAGTTCATATCCTTCTGGATTCTCTAAATATGCATCTATTGCCTGTCTATAAGATTTAACTATAGCAGCTACATAGTATGAACTTTTCATTCTTCCTTCAATCTTAAATGAATATATTCCACTTTGCATTAACTCTGGAATATGCTCAATCATACATAGATCTTTAGAATTCATTATGTAACTTCCCTTATCATCTTCAATTATAGGGAAGTATTCTCCTGGTCTTTTCTCTTCAACTAAGTAATATTTATATCTACATGGTTGAGCACAAGCACCTCTATTAGAATCTCTACCTGTCATATAATTAGACATTACACATCTTCCAGAATAACTCATACACATAGAGCCATGTATGAAAGCTTCTATCTCACAATCTTCTGGCAGGTTTTCTCTTATATCTTTAACTTCTTTCATAGTAAGTTCTCTTGCAAGAACTATTCTTTTGACACCTTGATCATACCAGAATTTAGCTGATCTCCAGTTAGTATTGTTAGCTTGAGTACTTAAATGTATCTCTAAGTCTGGAACAACATCTCTAGCTGTAGCTATGATACCAGGGTCTGCTACTATTATGGCGTCTACTTCAAGAGAATATATTTCTTTTAAGTAATCCTCTAGTCCGTATAGATCTCCATTATGAGGAATAACATTTAAAGTCATATAGACTTTTTTTCCTCTTTCATGAGCATACGCTACCCCTTCTTTTATTTGTTCATTTGTAAAGTTATCTGCAAAAGCTCTTAAATTAAGCTTGTTTCCACCTAAATATACAGCATCAGCGCCGTAATCTATAGCTGTTTTTAATTTTTCTAAACTCCCTGCTGGTGCTAGTAGTTCTGGTACTCTCATGCTCTTACCTCCTTTTAGTTATAGCTATCCCATCCCCCATCGGTATAACGGAGGTGATTAAGCTTTCATCTTTTGATACTAACTCTAAATATGTTTTCATTCTTTTTACTATAGTAATTTTTCTTCTTTGAAGTAATTCTCTTGATGCAACCATTCCTCTAAAAAGTACATTATCCGCAATAATAATTCCATCTTGTTTAAGCAATCTTAAACAATGTGGTAAAAAATGATTGTAATGACCTTTTCCAGCATCCATAAAAATCATATCATATTGCTCATCTAAGTTTTCTAAAATCTCTAAACAGTCACCTTTTAGAACTTTTATATTATCCTCTAAAGAAAACATCTTAATATTCTCTTCTGCCATAGCTATCATCTCTTCGCTTCTTTCTATGGTAGTTATATGAGCAATCTTTCCACTTGCTTCATACATCATTATTGCAGAATATCCTATAGCTGTACCTAACTCTAAAATTTTTAAAGGCTTTTGAAAACTTACCATGAACTCTAAAAACTTTGCAGTTTCTTTTTGAACTATTGGAACTTTATTTTCTTTTGCATAATCTTCGAGTTCCTTTAAGATTCCAATATTTTCAGGAATAAGTCCTCTTATATAGCTTTCCATATAATCATAAGTAATTCCGCTCATTTTTCCTCCAACCTTTAAAGGTAAATTTACTCTTAATATAATTAAAAGCCCTAAGGCTATTAATTATTTTTTATTTCTTGATGTTGTTCTTTTTCTTTCTCCGCTATTTAAAACTCTTTTTCTCATTCTTATGTTTTCAGGAGTAACCTCTACTAATTCATCGCTATTAATGAATTCTAAAGATTGTTCAAGAGACATAGCTCTAGGAGTTGTTAATTTTAACGCATCATCTGAACCTGAAGATCTAGTATTTGTTAATTGCTTTCTCTTACATACATTAACATCTAAATCATCAGCTCTTGAAGATTCTCCAACTATCATTCCTTCATATACTTCAACTCCAGCACCTATAAATAAAGTACCTCTTTCTTGAGCGTTGTATAATCCATAAGTTATAGCTTCACCTGATTCAAAAGCAACTATTGATCCTCTGCTTCTTCCTGGAATTTCACCCTTAAATGGCTCATATCCGTGGAATACGTGATTCATTATACCATTACCTTTAGTATCAGTTAAGAATTCATTTCTAAATCCTATAAGTCCTCTAGCTGGGATATTAAATTCTAATCTTGTATAACCATTTTGAGCAGATGTCATATTGACCATTTCTGCTTTTCTTGGTCCTAATTTCTCCATAACAGGTCCCATAAATTCTTCTGGAACATCTATAGTTAAATATTCTATTGGCTCAAGCTTCTTACCATTTTCAACTTTAAATATAACATTAGCTTTAGAAACTTGTAGCTCATATCCTTCTCTTCTCATAGTTTCGATTAATATTGATAAGTGAAGTTCTCCTCTACCAGATACTTCGAAACAGTCTGGAGTAATTTCTACAACTTTTAAACTTACGTTTGTTTCAAGTTCTTTAAATAATCTGTCTCTTAAATGTCTTGAAGTTATAAAATCTCCTTCTTTACCTGCAAATGGTGAATCATTAACCATAAAGTTCATGCTTAAAGTAGGCTCGTCTATATCAACAAATGGTAGTGCTTCTGGATTAGCAGAATCTGCTATAGTTTCACCTATATTAGCGTCACCAATACCTGAAACAGCGATTATATCTCCAATTGAAGCAGTATCAGCATCTACTCTTTTAAGACCTTCATAAGTATAGATGTTAGAAGCTTTAAAGTTAGTTGTACTTCCATCTTTTCTAACTATTGATAAGTTTTGGTTTTTCTTTATAGTTCCACGAACTATTTTACCAATAGCTATTTTACCTACATACTCACTAGTATCTAATGTAGTTATAAGCATTTGAAGTGGTTCTTCTGGATATCCTTTAGGAGCATCAACTCTTTCAACTATAGTATTAAATAAAGGTTCCATGTTGCTTGATTCTTCATCTATCTCAAGTTTTGCTATACCTTCTCTTGCTGATGCATAAACTATAGGAAAATCTAATTGCTCATCTTCAGCACCAAGTTCTAAGAATAAGTCAAAAACTTCGTCTATAACTTCTTCTGGTCTAGCATTAGGTTTATCAATTTTGTTTATAACAACTATAGGTTTTAATCCAAGTTCAAGTGCTTTTCTTAAAACGAATTTAGTTTGTGGCATTGGACCTTCATAAGAATCTACTACAAGTAGAACAGAGTCTACCATTTTAAGAACACGTTCAACTTCTCCACCAAAGTCAGCATGGCCTGGTGTATCTATAATGTTGATCTTTATACCATTATGTATAACAGCAGTATTTTTAGAAAGAATTGTTATTCCTCTCTCTTTTTCTAGGTCATTAGAGTCCATTACTCTTTCTTCTACTCTTTCGTTAGTTCTGAATATATTACTTTGTTTTAATAGTGCGTCTACCAATGTTGTCTTACCATGGTCAACATGGGCAATAATTGCTATATTTCTTATATCTTCTCTTACAGTTAAGTTCATTATTTATTCCTCCAAACAATTTGCAAAATAAAATTGGATACTTACGTATCCAATTTCATGTCTATACTACATTCTAATCTTATAGTGAGAAAAAGTCAAACTTTATTCTTGAGAAGGTGCAATAATATTTACACCTATTGCCTCATTTAAAGTTTTTAAAATACCGTCCCACATAACAGCGAAGCTAGCTTCAGATGAAATGTAATTTGAAACTTCTGGATTTAAAGTCATAATAGTTCCAAAGTTTCTCATTTCTTCTTGAGTCTCTGCTGAAACAGTTCCAGTTTGCACTTGCTCACTGTATGCTTTAAATTGAATTTTTCTAAAATCTTCAACCATCTTTTTAGCTTCTGGGTTACCATTTATTTTTTCTGTAGCCTCTCTATAGGCCACAACTTGAGAATCTTCTTTTAAGGCTTTAGCTAATTCATTCACCTTATCATTAATGTTTACCATAAATTTCTCCTAAATCTATATTTCCATTATTATAGGAAGAATCATAGGTCTTCTCTTAGTTTTTTCATATAAGAAATTTCTTAATTCATCCTTAATATTTGTTTTCATTGTAGCCCAATCAGTTATCTTTTTCTCTTCACAGTTTCTTAGTACCTTTTTAACTATCTCTCTAGCATCATCCATAAGTCTTTCAGATTCTCTAACATATACAAATCCTCTAGAAATTATATCAGGACCAGCTATAACGGTACTAGATTCCTTTTCGATAGTAACTACAACAGTAAGTATTCCATCTTGCGATAGGTGTTTTCGGTCTCTTAAAACAATATTTCCAACATCTCCAACGCCAAGTCCATCAACAAAAATTTGTCCTGAAGTTACTGTTCCATTTTTTCTTATAGAATCTCTTGTAACCTCTATAACTTCCCCATTTTCAGGAATATGGATATTCTTCTCCGGAAGTCCTAGCTTCATAGCAAGTTCTCCATGTTGTTTTAAGTGTCTAAACTCTCCATGTACAGGTATGAAGTTTCTTGGTTTAACTAAAGTATGCATAAGTTTAAGTTCTTCTTGGAAAGCATGACCTGATACGTGAACATCAGCTAATGCTTCATAAATAACATCTGCACCTTTTTTAAATAAAAGATTTATAACTCTAGAAACCAACTTCTCATTACCTGGAATTGGTGAAGCTGATATTATAACAGTATCCCCTTCAATAACATTAAGTTTCTTATGATCAGAACTCGCCATTCTAGCAAGAGCTGACATAGGCTCACCTTGGCTGCCTGTAGTTATTACAACAACCTTGTCATTAGGATACTTATTAATATCATCAACGCTTATTAATACATCCTTATTAAATTCTATATATCCAAGCTCTACTGCAACTTGAACAACATTCTCCATGCTTCTACCTGATACAGCTACTTTTCTGCCATATATTTGAGCTGCAGTTATAATTTGCTGTATTCTGTGAACATTGGATGCAAATGTTGCAACTATTATTCTACCTTTAGCTTTTCCAAAGAAATTAATAAAGTTTTCACCAACCACTCTTTCAGACAAGGTATAACCTGGTCTTTCAACATTCGTAGAGTCAGCAAGCATTACAAGTACTCCTTTTCTTCCAAGCTCAGCAAGTCTTGAAAAATCAGTTGGTTCATTATCAATAGGCGTATAGTCTATCTTAAAATCACCAGTGTGAAGTACTGCTCCAATAGGGGTGTGAATTGCTATTGCACATGCATCTGCAATTGAGTGATTTATCTTTATAAACTCCACAGACACAGCATTAAGTTTCACAACCTCTCTTGGTTTTACTCTTATAAGTTCAACTGAACTTAATAAACCGTGCTCTTTTAATTTTGTTTCAACTAACCCTAAGGTAAGTTTAGTTCCATACACAGGAACATTTAATTGCTTTAAAACATAAGGCAAGGCTCCTATATGATCTTCATGACCATGAGTTAAGAATATTCCTCTAACCTTATCAGCATTCTTCTGTAGGTATGATACATCTGGAATTACAACGTCTATTCCAAACATATCTTCATCTGGAAACTTCATTCCGCAATCTATTACTACGATATCATCTTTAAATTCAATAGCAGTAATGTTTTTCCCGATCTCACTAATTCCTCCAAGAGGAATTATTTTAACCTTTGCTTTTTCTCTTTTCATATTTCCCCTCCTTCTTATAGGTGTCTACAAAGGATGTCATCTCAATCGAGAGGATACCTTTATTTATTTGTCTCTACATTTATCACAAACTCCAAAAAACTTAACTGAGTGATCCGTTATCGCAAAGTTATAAGAATTTTGAATCTTTTGTTCAATTTCATCTAATAAATCATCTTCCACTTCTATAACCCCACCACAAACGTTACATACTAAGTGGTGATGTCTATGATTTTCGCCCTCATGAGCTAATTCGAATCTAGCACAACCATCATCTAAATCCAATTTATATATTATACCTAAATCTTCAAGTAAAAGTATGGTTCTATAAACCGTAGCTAACCCGATCTCTGGACAATCTCTCTTTACCTCATCATAAATTTCCTCAGCAGTTAAATGCTTACCCTCATTTTTGATTATAGAGTTTACAATCGCTCTTCTTTGAGGTGTCAGCTTATACCCTTTTTTCTTAAAATCTTCCTTTAAAGAATTTACTTCTTCCTCATTTAAATATGGCATAAAATTACCCTCTCTTCTATAAATTACTCGCTAAATAACGTTTCATAAGCTTCTGCAACCATCTCAAATTCATTTTCGTCTTCTATGCTTACAAGAACCTCATTTCCATCTTCATCTTTAACAATTTTTAACGCAACAGCTTCTTCTTCATCCCCATCTGAAGGAATAACTATTACATATTCATTTTCTTCAATATCAAGTTTTGTCACAACATCAAATTCTTTTTCTTCTCCGTCCTCATCTAATAAGGTAATTTTATCAACTTCGTTTTCCATAAAAACACTCCTTTAAATATTTTAAAATTATATATTAAGCATTAACCCTATCTAGATTTTCTATCTAAATAGCCCTGTAAGATAAAGGTTGCAGCTATTTTATCCACTATTTTTTTTCTTTTTTCTCTTGATAAGTCGGCTTCTAACATAGCTCTATGAGCAGCTACAGTTGTAAGTCTTTCATCCCAATACACAATTTCAGGATTAAAAGCAGCCTTTAACTTTTCACAAAATTTATATGTTCTCTCTCCTGCTTCTCCTATAGTTCCATTCATATTTTTTGGTAGTCCTATCACTATAGTTTGTACAGAATACTCATCATATATCCTTTTTATTTCTTCGATATCGCTATTAAAGTTCTTCCTTTTTACAGTAGTAATCCCTTGTGCAGTAAACCCTAAAGGATCGCTTACAGCAACTCCTATAGTTTTTGTACCTAAATCTAAACCTAAAATACGCATTATATATACTCCTCAATTAACAATAAAGAGCACCCGAAGGCACTCTTTACTCTATTCCTAGATAGGATTTTATTACTTCTTCTAGAATCTCATCTCTTTCTAGTTTTCTCACTAGAGCTCTAGCTCCATTGTAGTTAGTAATATATGTTGGATCTCCGGAAATCAAGTAGCCTACTAATTGATTCACAGGATTATATCCTTTCTCAATAAGTGAATCATAAACTTCTGTCAGCATTGCCTTTGTTAAATCTTTTTTATCTCTATTTCTATCAAACATCATAGTATTTTGTATATTGTCGTTCATAATTCGCTGCTAAAAGGCAGCTTCACCATCCCTTCGCACAATATTACATTAACATATTAATAAATATACCCATTATCTAAGTTTATTATAACTTAATATATTAAAAATGTACACTATTTTACCAAATTTTCAATCACTTCATATGATTTGGCAATAGCTTCATTAACTTTCAGCGGATCTTTACCACCCGCCTGCGCCATATCTGGTCTTCCACCACCGCCACCACCAGCTACGGTAGCAACTTCTTTAATGATTTTACCACAGTGTACGCCTTTTGGTAATGCATTTTTAGTAGCCATAGATACAAAGTTAACCTTATCTCCTAAAACGCTACCTAAAACAACTACACCAAGGTCTAATTTATTTCTTACCTTATCAGCAAGATCTCTTAAAGAATTAGCATCAACATCTGAAACTACATAAGCAACAACTTCTACATCGTTTATTACTTTTTTAGCTCCTAATATTTCATCTTCAATTCCAGAAACTAATTTACTCTTTAGCTCTTGAATTTCTTTGTCCTTTTCCTTAAGCTCTTGAGTTGTTGTATTAATTTTTTTAATTACTTCTTTTTCGCTGCATTTTAATATTCCACAAGCTTCTTTTAATAGATTTTGTTTTTCTTCCATATATCTTAAAGCATTAAATCCAGTTAAAGCTTCTATTCTTCTTACTCCAGCTGCAACACCAGCTTCAGAAACAATCTTAAATAATCCAATCTCTCCTGAATTTCTAACATGGGTTCCTCCACATAGTTCCTTTGAGAATTCCCCAACAGAAACCACTCTAACTTTATCACCATATTTATCATCAAATAAAGCCATAGCTCCAGAAGATTTTGCTTCATCCATAGTCATAACATCAGTATCAACATCAAATACTTCCATTATTTTTTCATTAACTAAATCCTCAACCTTGTCAAGCTCTTCTCTAGTTAATCCTTGGAAGTGTGTAAAGTCAAATCTTAATCTTTCAGCATCAACATAAGATCCAGATTGAGATACATGCTCTCCTAGTATTTCTCTTAAAGCTTCATGAAGCATATGAGTTGCAGTATGGTTTTTACCTATGTTGCTTCTTCTTACTCTATTTACCTTAAGTGTTACTTCTTCATTAACTAAAACTTCACCTTGAACTACAGTAACGTAGTGGATTGTCTTTCCAGAAACATTTTTCTTAGTGTCATAAACTTCTGCCTTAAAAATATCATTATAAATAACACCAGTGTCTCCTACTTGACCTCCCATTTCAGCATAAAATGGAGTGTTAGAAGTAACTATATAACCTTTATCTCCTTCGGATAACTTTTCTTTTAAATCACTACTATCAGCTAATGCAACCACTTCTGATTTAAGTTCAAGTTTTGAATATCCTGAGAATTCAGTTTCTATATAAGCATCTAATTTATTGATAGGTTTATCATCAGTACCCATGTAAGTACTTTCCCCTCTTGCTTCTCTAGCTGAGGTTCTTTGATGTTCCATAGACTTATTAAAACCTTCTAAATCTAAAGATAAACCTTTTTCCTCTAATATTTCCATAGTAAGTTCTAGTGGGAATCCAAAAGTATCATATAATTTGAAAGCTTTTTCTCCAACTAATACAGTTTCAGAAGCCTTCTCCATTTCTTCTATATAAGACTTTAATATATCCATCCCAGAATCTATAGTTTCATTAAACCTTTGCTCTTCTAATAAAATAATTTTCTTTATATAATCCTTCTTTTCAACTAAATTAGAATAAGCTTTTCCATAGTTCTCAATAACAACATCAACTATATCTATAAGGAAAATATCCTTAGCGCCTAACAATCTTCCATGTCTTGCAGCTCTTCTTAATAATCTTCTTAAAACATAACCTCTTCCTTCATTTGAAGGTAAAACTCCATCAGAAATTAAAATAGCAACACTCTTAAGATGGTCAGTAATTATTCTTAAAGATATATCTTTGTTAGGGTCCTCACCATATTTAGAGTTTGTAACCCCACATACCTTGTTAAGTATACTTCTTACTGTATCTATTTCAAAAATATTGTTTACCCCTTGCATTATTGTAGCTATTCTTTCAAGTCCCATTCCAGTATCTATATTAGGTTTTGCAAGTTTATTGTAAACTCCTTGCTCATCCTTATCAAATTGAGTAAATACAAGGTTCCAAAACTCAACTATTCTATCATCATCAGCAGCCTTTAAAAATTCTTCAACAGTTTGAACCTTACCTTCTCCTCTGTCAAAGTGAATTTCTGTACAAGGTCCACAAGGTCCTACTCCTATTTCCCAGAAGTTATCATCCTTACCTAATCTAAAAATTCTGCTTGGATCTACATCTGTTTTTGAAGTCCAAATATCAAAAGCTTCATCATCTTCTAAATATATAGTTACATAAAGCTTATCTTTAGGAATTTGTAAAGTTTCAGTTATAAACTCCCAAGCCCAAGGAATAATTTCTTCCTTAAAATAATCTCCAAAAGAAAAGTTTCCAAGCATCTCAAAGAAAGTACCATGTCTTGAGGTTTTTCCTACGTTTTCAATATCACCAGTTCTTATGCACTTTTGACAAGTTGTTACTCTGTTTTTAGGTGGCTCTTGAAGTCCTGTGAAATAAGGCTTTAATGGCGCCATACCCGCATTAATTAATAATAAACTCTTATCATTTTTAGGTACAAGAGAAAAACTCTCAAGCCTTAAATGTTCTTTACTTTCAAAAAAACTTAAATACGCTTCTCTAAGCTCATTTGCTCCCATGAATTTCATATACTTTACCTCCAACAATAAAAAAAATTAAAATAAAAAGCCCTTCATCCCTAAACAAGGGACGAAAGACATAACTTCCGCGGTACCACCCTAATTATGCTAAAATCTTAGCATCACTCAAGAAAATCAGCTCCAAGACAGCTTCAATTTAATATGTAAGAAGTTTTCACCAAAGCCACTTCCTCTCTAGATACATTAATTAAATCTACTCATTCTCTTCACAGCCAAACACAAACATATATTTGAATTATAGGATACGCCGATAACTTTGTCAATATTTATCACCTTTAGTCATAACTAATATCTCTAAAATAAATAATAATTTATATCCTCATATATAACCTTAACCATAACACCTATAGGAACAGCCAAAACCATCCCAAATATTCCTCCTAATTTTTCTCCTATTAAAAGCAATAATATAATACAAATAGGATGCATACTAATAGATTCCCCTGTAACCTTAGGAGCTATAAGATCCCCTTCTAACTGCTGTATTACAAAATATAATATAGCAACAGCAATGGCCTTAGATGGAGAAGTTAAAAAAGCTATTAAAAGAGCTGGAACTAACCCTATTATAGGCCCAAAATAAGGAATTATATTAAATATTCCATTTAAAATAGAGAGCCATAAAGGAAATTTAATCCCTATTACAAGTAAACCTATAAAGGTCAAAACTATTATAATAAGTGACAATAGAAGCTGAGAGAATATATATTTACCTAAAAGTCTATCTATATCCTTACCGATAAGTTTAACAACACTTTTTTTTTCAGTTGGAAGAACCAATAAAAGCTTGCTGCCAAGAGTTTTCCCATCAGCTAGAAAGTAATAGGTCACAACAGGAATTATAGCCAAGGAAATCATATTCTCCCACAAAGCTATAAGGGTATCAAAAAATCTATAAGAAGTATCAATAAGCCAAACATTTAACTTTTCACTAGTCTGTTCATAAATAACATCTACAACACCTATATTATAACTTCTAAGTTTATTAAGAACTGAATCGATTAATTCAGTAAATCCATTTAAAATATTTTCTATATCCAAAGTTTCTTTAAATAATGTTGGTATCAATAAAGCAAAAGTTAAAACAACAGTACCTAATATAGCAACTACTAATAAGGCAGAGACTAACCTCTCGTTAAACTTAAATTTACTTACTATAGAATTTTTAACAGGTTTTAAACTATAGGCTATTATAAAGGATGTAAAAACCACACCTACTATCTCTCTTATAATAGAACTTTTATTTATTATGAATATAATAGCTAGTAATAAAAGTAATATTCCAATTCTTTTGCCCCACTTCACCACATAACTTCTATTCATTAGACATCACCAAATTGTGTGGAAGAGACTTAAAGGATATCCTTTGATCCTCATAATATAATATTTCTTTTTCACCAAGTATGCTGTTATTTATAAGCAAGACTCTTTTTCCCTTATATATTTTATCAAAAATTCCTGAGGCAACAATCATACCTTTAATCGAATAATTCAATAAATTAATAAGAACATCCTCAACTACACCTAAAATATTCCCCTCGTTACTTATTACCTCCATATCCTTAATATCCAAAAAAGCTATACCTTCTTCAGAGGTTGTTTTAGCCGTCACTATAATCTCATTTAAAGATAAAATATCCTCAATAGCTATAAACTGCTTTTTCTTAAACAAACTAAAAGCCGAAATCTTAAACCCCTTAACTATTCCTTTATAAAAATCTATATATATATCAGTTACTGTTCCTATTTTCTTTCCCCCAACATCAAAAACCATCATACCCACAAAATCTTTCCTACGTTTCAAAAAATCGCCTCCCATAGAAAATTATATATTTAGTATTTCTAAAAATTGATAAAATATAACATTTATTTATGAAGTTTCATTAGATTCTTTATGCCTATTTTCCTAAAAATAAAAAAACTCTGCCATAAACTTTTATCTGTTTATAGCAGAGTGCTATTATAAAATGTTATTATTTCCAAACAACTTTAAGTTCTTCAATATCTCTCAATATTATTTTCATCAGTAAATCTTTTTATAAACTCATAAGTTTTAGGAGCTTTTATATTTAAAATAGACTTTCCATCTTTGAAATATAATTTTATGATATTTTTTGTGTTTTCATGGAAAGTTAAAGTTTCCCCAGTAGTAAGCTCAATGACAAAATCGTAATATAGTGTACCCACCTCTCCACATAAACTCTTTTTTCTCATTTTACTTACTTCATCTATTATCATCTCTTTATCCGCATCACTAACTTTAATAGAATAATATCCATTTTTATTAGAATACTTACAATATATATCCTTAACATTTTCCCTCGAAATTTTATAATGAGGTTTTATGTTAATATAATAAAGCAGTAAAGCTAAACCCATTATAGCGACCATAAAAGTCCACTTTTTCTTATTCATACATATCCCCTTTTTAATTCTAAAAATACTCTAGTTAAAATATTTTACTATATCTCACTTGCAAATTGGAATTTAGCGTTCTGCAATTTCTTTAGCTAATTTACTCTTTTTCAACTTGCTATGTTTAATTAAATCAATTAGTATTTTGGGATTTCTATATGAAAGTCTAACAAAAAAGTAATTTATCCATTCTACAATAGCAAATAACAAAAGAAAAAAGCCTATGCTAATATGAAATATATTAGTATCTATACCAATTAATATTACTGGTATAGATACTAGGATGAGAGCTAAGTTAAAATACTTGAGAATATAAAAACTCCCCCCAACATTTCTTATATATTTACCTTTTAGCCTTTGTAAACAAATAAACCAATATAAAGCTCCCTGAAAAAGAATAAAACACAACACTAGTAATGGATAGAATACAGGAAGGACAAAATCCTTGAATCTCCAATAGTATATAGACAGAAAAACTACTATACTTGCCAATTCCCCAGTATATAATTGGGTTAATTTATTAATTAAGCCTTTCTTCATTCCTCATTACTCCTATAAAAATTACTATTTAACTTACTCACTGAATAATACTATTATCCAATAATTTATACTTTATTTATAATACACGAATCACTATAGCTATAACAACTCCAACAACAAGAGTAATCAACCCTGCCCCTACTGCTAACAAAAACTTTTGATATGGACGTTTCCCATATTCACGATTCTTTTCAATTTCGTCCATAGTTTTACCTTCTTCAAAGTAAAGAATCTCTCTATAAGTCTGAATGTCAAAATTCTTTTTTAGTTTTTCTACTCTAAGGGCATAGTACATAGTTATAATAAAAATCACTCCATATATTCCTAAACCAACGAAATTCCAAAGCATTGCTAATGGAACTGGAGTTAAAATCAAAATTACCATGAGGATAGTAAAAATATTCCCCTCACTTTTAAATCTTTTAATGTCCTCTTCCTTTACCTTTTCTTTCATTTTTTCAAGATCTCCTTTGATTAAATTGTCAAGAGAGACATCAAAAAGAGAACCTAGTAATAATAAACTTCTAAGATCAGGATAACTTTTACTATTCTCCCAACTTGAAATTGTTTGTCGAGATACAAAAATCTTTTCAGCTAATTCCTCCTGTGAAATCCCAATCTCATTTCTACATTTTTTTATTTGTTTTCCAATCTCCATAAAATGTCCTCCTGCAACTTCAGTCTAAGATCTTAAATAAATTATCACAATCAAAAGTGCTTTACACTGGCTTATTTTCGCATGTCAAAAAGATTTGACACCCTGAAAATGCGATAATTATACCATATAACCTTTTATCTATTAGTACTATTCAATATTTCTTGTAATTTTTCTATAATTACTTCTGATGAACTATTTATAAATACACCATAATCTATATCATAAACTAAAGTAAATTCTTCATTTAAGAACTTACATTTGTAAATATCTTCTGAGGGACCTACTATTTTATTTCCAATATAAATAGCTGAATTGTTTTTTAAAATATTAAAAATTCCATCAAAAATTTCCTGTTCATCCATATCTCTATAATTAGTTATTACTAATTCATTATTCTTATTTTTTATAGCCCTCATCTACTTTCCCCCTCGTAATGATTTATGTAGCTGTAAATCTGCACTTAGGAAAATTACTACATCCTTTAAATCTCCCGTATTTGCCCTTTCTAGTGACTAAATTTCCACCACATCTCGGACATATGTCATTATTAATTTTATTATTTTTCTCTTTCACATTATTATTTATAGCTTGTACATGAGTTTTTCTATTATCTTTACTATCAACATTTAAAGATAACAAATTATTATAAATATCCTCTTTATCTTTATGAGAAATATTAGTATCACTATACTTTTCAATAGCTTTAAGTAATTTTGTTGTATAAATAACTTCTGATTTTGTATTAATCTTCAAATCAGCTTCTGCGGTAAAAGTAACTATGGGAATATATTTTATATCCTCATATGTACTCAAAATTTCTTTTAATGCCATTACATGTCCGTAGTGTTGTTTTATAGGATTGTATAATTTCTCTTTTCTCTTATAAATTTGTTGTCTCCAATAATCATCATGCTCATTACCAAGTATCCATCCTTTATAATTTTTAGTCTCAATTACAAAAACACCATAATCAGATACTACTACATGATCTATATGTGTTGTTTTATTTCCTACTCTTAACATCAGATTATTTATAACTTTATAATTATCTGAATTTAACTTAGATAGTCTACTTGAAACAGCAGCTTCCCCTATAAAACCTTTAATCTTTGGCTTAAATGCGCCTAGAACTATGAAGAATAAAATTATTACTACTGCATACCAGTTTTGAATTAGTATTTGAATTATTAAGTCCATAGAAATCCTCCATATATTGCAAAATTATCGTCCACTATATTTTACATCATTATTCCAGTTATGTGTATTAAATGGAATAAATAAAAAGGTGACAAAAGACATATTTATCTTTTGCCACCTTAATTCAATTTCTAAATTTAATTCTTTAAAAATCCTAACTCATAAATCATAGGCCTCATTTTATTTTCTAGTTTTCTAAAAAGTAGATTAAATTTATCTAATCCTTTAGGGTCATACTTCTTCAATAAAGCCTTAATTTAATACCATCCCGCATCCCAATTATTAACTTGATATAGTGGTTCTAACTTATTAAATTCTTCTCTATATTTAAAACTACTTTTTAATAATTCTCTACTGAAATCTAGAACTTCCTTCTCTTCCTTTTTATTTTCTTCATAGTAAATGGATTTATAAATTGAGGTCTTCCCAGCTCCATTTACACCTGCAAATATTGTATATCTACACATTAATACTCTCCTATAACTTTCTTTTGCTCTCTTTGCAGAACCATATTAGATAAAGCCATATAAAAATCTTTCTCCTCTTTAGTTTTAGCATTACTAAATAATTCTTTTAATTGGCTGTAAGAATATTTTAAAAATATATCATATAGATTTTCATTATTCTTCATTCTAATACCTCCTATAACTAAATATATTATATCTATTATATATCACATTTAGTGAATATTAAACCTAGTGAATTATATTAAAAAATACAAAACAAGTTTTAATGTCTCCAACCCCTTTAACTAGACATCTCCCCAAACTTCCTAATCCCATAAACAAATTCATTTTTCCCACCTTGAGCAGGATGTCTTACCTTATGGCAATCAATACCTAGCTTATTAAGGCTTTCCTCTGCTTTATTACCCATTGCAATTACCTTTTTTATCTCAAACATTTCTATCATTTGAAGAAGAGGTTTCTCACCTATTAAAAATTCTTTCTTTAATGGAGTTCTATTGCTTTCTTCATCATCTTTTTTGTGTGGATGAAACGGAAAAGCGTTCCAAGATAATGCCTTTATGTCATACTGTAAAAGGGTATTCCATATAATTGTAGCCGTTGCTTCTTTAAGTAACTTTTCTTTTGGACAAGCTAGCCTATAACCCTTATCCATTCCAAACAAATCTAAACCATCCATATTATTTACAAGTAAATGTTCGCTAGTAAAAGGCACTCCAGTAAGACGGCTGCCTCTATATCCAGGAGCTTCTCCTACAAGCATAATCCTAGGCTTTAATTCATACATCTGTTTTAAATATATTAAAAGATTATCCCTTCTTATAGAACTTTCCTTATATTCATATGAATACTGATTATATACATTTGGAGTAACCTCTATAGACGCTAAATCTTCCACAAAACTTTTCAGCTTCTTTATCATTATAATCAATCCTTTTACACTAAAGATTTCTTTTTTAATTTTACCATACAAAATGCTATACCAGTTACAATACATTCTGTCAAAATAAAAGCAAACCATACTCCTGTAATATTCCAAATTCTACTTAATAAAATAACTAAAGGAACTATAATAACACATCCTCGTGATACAGAAATTATAAAAGCATCCCTTGTACGCTCTGTAGCACTTAGATACATAGACATGATTATGTTAATACCCACAAAGAAAAATCCTATAAAATATATTCTAAGTCCTGATTTTGCAATTTGAGCTATTTCAAGATTCTTCTCACTGTTGAAAATTCCAATAATACTATCAGAGTTTAAAAACATAAATAAATACATAAATAATGCTAAGGAAATAGAAGTTATCAAAGCATAATTCTTCACTTTTTGAAGTAACTCATGATTTTTCAATCCATACCCTTTACTAATAAGAGGCTGAACCCCTTGTGCTATTCCAGTAAAAACTGAAATTCCTACAAGGGCTATATTGGCAACAATCCCATATGCAGCAACTCCCAAATTCCCATTTAGTCTTAAAATAACAAGATTAAAGGTAATAAGAACAACAGCAGAAGAAACCTCTACAATAAAAGTAGATAACCCCAAACCAAATATATCACGAATATAAGAGAACTTTACCTTACTGTGGATATACTTAAATTTACTTTTTTTCTTAATAAAATGAATTGATAGTACACCTATACTTATTATTGGTGCAAGACCTGTTGCAAAAGCAGCCCCAAACATTCCCATTCTAAAAGGGAACATAAACACATAATCCAAAATAATATTAGAAAAACTCCCTACAAGCATTGCAATCATTGATAAATTAGGATTATTATCATTACGAACAAAAGCAAGAACAATGTTATTCATAATGAAAAAAGGTGAGAAACACAATATTGTGCTTAAATATTCCTTTGTTAATGGTAATGTAGTCATATCAGCACCTAAAACTAAAGCTAAAGGAGTTGACCCAAATATGCCTATCAATGCAAATATAATTCCTATAATAACACCTAACTTCATACAGGTAGTAAATATGATATTAGCCTTCATATCCTTGTTTCGTGATTTTAATATACTATATCTCGTAGCTCCTCCAATACCAATCATTAATCCCGTGCCATGAATAACACTATAAATAGAAATAGAAAAATTAAGTGCTGCAATACCTGTGGCTCCTAACGCCTTAGCTACAAAAAAAGTATCTGCTAAAATGTAGCAAGAAAGTCCTATCATCCCCATGATATTTAAACTAACATACTTAATAAAATTCTTTAAAATAGACTTTTCCATATAACACTCCTCCTAAAAAATAAAAAAGGTGCCCTTACAACATCCCTTCTAAGACCTAACGGAATGCTTCAGAACACCTTAAACTCTTTACCCGGTGGCAAAGTTTAAATTCACTATAATTTTTTTCATTATAATATGAATTTAAACTAGTGTCAATTAAGATTCACTTGATTTATCCTTTTCCTTATTTCTATTTCTTACTGGTACAAACTCTGAAGTAGTATCATTTGGATCAATATAAACATAGTCCCCATTTTCACCTTTCTTAAGACCTAAAGATGCCATTTTCTTTTTAGTATTTTTATATTTAGTGCTCATTCTATTCACCTCTTAAATGTTTTCTATATTACTCATCCTTTAATTTGCCCAATTTGCTCTTTTATAATTAATAAAAATATACTTATTGACAAGATAAAATATTCAATTTATAATTAAAGACAAATACAGTCTGTAATATCTTTATGGAGGATTTAATATGAAGTATACTAAAGCAACAAATTATGCTTTGCATATCATGGCTTACTTAATTAAACAAGAAGGTAAGGATAATTTAAGTCTACTTCCATTGGCTAATCATATGAATATATCCCCTACTTACCTATCAAAGATTCTAACTCAATTAGTTAAAGCTGATCTAGTCCAATCTACACCTGGTGTAAATGGAGGTTATTCTCTTAGAAAATCAAAATCTGAAATAAGCTTTTATGATGTCATTCAAGCTATCGAAGGAAGTGGAGCACTTTTCACTTGTGAAATGGGTGAAAATAAAGCTTGTAGAATTGAGAATGTAATGAGAGAAGCTGAAGACAAAATGGTGAAACACCTTAAAGAGAAATTTATTTTTGAAATTGTATAAAAATGAGCTAGAAATTATATAAGCAGTTATAAAGCTGCTCATTTTTTAAAGTAATTATAGATAATTACACTCTGTATTATATTTTATAGGAGGTTTATTATGAATCATAAACATAATCACAATGAATTTAATCAAAATTTTTTAAACAAAATAGCTTTTTTAGATAGCAAACAAAGGGTTAAACTTATCCCCCCTGAAGTTCTTATTAGTCAAATGCCTATTGAAAAAAATCATACCCTACTTGATATAGGTGCTGGTTCCGGCTTTTTTACAATTCCTATGGCAGAAAGCACTACCAATAAAGTTTATGCCATGGACCCTGACTTTCGTATGTTAAAAGTTATAGAAGAAAAAGCAAAGGAAAAAGGAATAACTAATATTGAGCTGATTCAAGATTATCTTGAAAACTTAAACATTAAAAATGACAGTATTGATTTTGCTATGGCATCTTTAATACTCCATGAAGTTGGCTCTCTTTCAAATGCACTTTCAAAGATATATGAGGTGTTAAAACCCGGTGGACATTTATTATGTTTAGAGTATGAAAAAGACGACTTGGTAGTAGAAGGACCACCAATGTCCATTCGTATCTCCTCAGAGAACCTTGAAAAAACATTAACTTCAATTGGTTTTAAACTTGCGAAGAAAACGAAAATTAACGATGCTATTTATACCATGATAGCCGTAAAATAGGAGGAATTTCATGGACACAAATAAAGACATGCTCATCACAACACCAGTAGGTAAACTTTTGCTTAAATTTTCACTTCCAGCTATTGGAGGTATGCTTGTAAATTCTCTATATAATCTAGTAGATAGAATATTTGTTGGAAGAATTGGCGGGCTTGCCATGACAGGCATAGGACTTAGTTTACCCTTTATGATGCTACTAAGTGCAGTAAGTTCCTTGGTAGGCATAGGTGCTTCTTCCCTAATTTCTATTAAGCTTGGAGAAAATAATAAAGATGAAGCAAAAGGATTACTTGGTAATGCCATAACATTACTTACAATCTTAATGTTCCTGATGACAGTTCTAGGACTAGTTTTTAAAGTACCTATACTTAAAGCCTTTGGGGCAAGTGATGCAACAATGCCTTATGCTTTAGATTACATGACTGTCATTCTCTATGGCGCTGTTTTCCAAGGTATTGGATCTGGACTTGTGAACGTGGTGAGAGCTACTGGTCATCCAGTAAAGTCAATGTTGATTATAATTGTTGGAACAGTTACTAATATCATTTTAGACCCAATTCTCATTTTCACTTTTGATATGGGTATCTCAGGAGCAGCATGGGCAACTATTATTGCTCAGCTAATAACTTCTATAATGGTTATAAGCCATTTCCTAAGTGAAAAAAACGAAATAAGAATTGAAAAACAAAAATTTAAACTCCAGTTAATAACTATTAAGTCAATTCTGAGCATTGGATTTTCTGCATTTGCAATGCAGTTAGCTTCAGTTCTCTTCAGCATTATATTCAACAACTCCCTAAAAACATATGGAGGAGACATAGCAATAGGAGCAATGACAATAATCAACTCCATCATGGTATTATTCCTCATGTCAGCTATGGGAGTTACTCAGGGAGCCGCTCCAATCATAGGCTTTAATTATGGTGCTAAACGCTTTGATGGGGTTAAAAAGGTATTAAGGCTTGAACTTATAGCCGTAACATCAATTTGCACTACAACTTTTATATTAGTTCAAGCTTTTCCTGTAGAACTTTCTAGTATATTTACTAAAGAAGTCGACCTTATTATGACAGCAAGTTCTGGAATGCGTTTATTCTTATTAATGCTTCCCCTCATGAGTGCTCAAATAGTAGGAGCCAGCTTTTTTCAAGCTATTGGTGAAGCTAAGAAAGCTACTTTTTTAGGCCTTTTAAGGCAAGTATTTTTACTCATACCTCTATTACTTAATTTACCTCATTTCTTTGGACTAAATGGTGTATGGGGAGTTGGTCCACTGTCTGACATTATTTCCAATGTCATTGCCATATTTGCTTTAAGATCCGCATTTAATCATCTAAACAAACTAGATAATGAATATAGATTAGAAGAAACAGAATCTTTACACTTAGCTACGGAATAAATTTTCATAAGTTAAAGGAGGTATCTGTAAGTATAAACAACTTACAGATACCTCCTTAATTATATTTCTTCTTATTTAAACATCCATCCTGAAATAACCATCATTTGAACTTCTGATGTTCCTTCATAAATTTCTGTTATTTTTGCATCACGCATCATTCTTTCTATTGGATAATCGCTTGTGTATCCATAACCACCAAATAATTGTAGGCAGCGGTTTGTTACATCAGTAGCATTTCTTGACGCAACTAATTTTGCCATTGCAGCTAAATGTGTAAATCTTTCATGATCATCTTTAGCACATGCAGCTTGATATACTAAAAGTTTTGCAGCTTCTGTACTTGCACGCATTTGGGCAAGTTCAAATTGTGTGTTTTGGAACTGTGCTATAGGGCGTCCAAATTGAACACGTTCCTTAACATATTTTACAGTTTCTTCTATTGCACCTTCTGCAATACCAAGAGCTTGTGCAGCTATACCAATACGTCCTCCATCAAGAGTTGCCATTGCAATTCCAAAACCTTTACCTTCTTGTCCTAAAAGATTTTCCTTTGGAACTATACAGTTATCAAAGAATAACTCACAGGTTGAAGATGCACGTATTCCCATCTTCATTTCATGACTTCCAACAGAGAAACCTGTGAAATCTTTTTCAACTATAAATGCTGAAATCCCCTTTGTTCCCTTACTCTTATCTGTCATAGCTAAAACAATATATATGTCTGCATATCCTGCATTAGTAATAAAGATTTTACTTCCATTTAATACATAATGGTCTCCTTCTAATACAGCTGTTGTCTTTTGCATAGAAGCATCTGTTCCAGCTACAGGTTCTGTAAGTCCAAAAGCACCTAACTTCTCACCTGATGCTAGTGGTCTTAAGTACTTGTCTTTTTGCTCTTCTGTACCATATGCATAAATTGGTGATGCACAAAGACTTGTATGTGCTGAAACAATAACACCTGTTGTTGCACAGCATTTAGATAATTCTTCAACACATTGTATATAACTTAAAGTATCTACTCCAGCTCCACCATATTCTTCAGGAAATGGAATTCCAAGTAGCCCCATTTCAGCCATTTTTGCAACATTTTCTTCTGGAAAACGCATACTTTCATCAATTTCTTTTGCTATTGGTTTAACCTCATTTTCTGCAAAGTCACGATACATTTCTTGTAATTGTTGATGATTTTCATCTTGTTTAAAATCCATATTAATTCCCTACCTCTCTTTTTTTTATATGTGTATATCAATTGTGATTTATTAGTTTATACCATCTAATGTGTAACACACCTTGCCCGGATTCATGATAGAATTCGGATCAAACACTTTTTTAATACCCTTCATTAATTCCATGTTTAGTTCTCCAACGCTGTCTACAAGATATTTAACCTTTCCACTACCAATTCCATGTTCTCCAGAAACAAGTCCTCCACATAAAGTTGCTTCATCATAGATAATCTTGAAGAATTTATCAACTCTTGCTTTAAACTCTGATTCTTCTAAGTCATTGCTGCATTGATATATGTGAAGATTTCCATCCCCTGCATGTCCAAAACTCTTAATAGTTAACCCACACTCTTCACCAGCTTTATTTACAAAAGCAAGATAAGAAGCTATTTTATTTACTGGAACTACAACGTCACATTCATCTAATAATTTTGTTTCTGCCATGATAGCTTCTAAGAAACTAGAACGTGCAGCCCAAGCATCTTTCATTTTTGCAGGTGTATCAGCTACAAGAACATCAATCGCTCCAGCATCTAACACTATTTCACTTGCTTTTTCAATAAGATCATTTAACTCATCTTCATTGTTAGCATCTATAGTAACAAGTAAATAAGCATTTGCAGTTACCCCATCAATTACTTGTGGGAATACACTTTTTCCAACATATCTTTCACTAGATAAAACAATTTCTCTTTCCATAAATTCTAAGGCTTGTGGATTTAAATGAGCCATCTTGAATTTAGGAACAGCAGAAATACAATCATCTAAATTTTCAAAAGGAATAATCAAACTTGCAACTACCTTTGGTGCTGTCATGATTTTTAATGTAAGTTCTGTAATAATTCCAAGAGTTCCTTCTGAACCAATCATTAAATTCAAAAGACTATAACCTGAACTTGTTTTTGATACTGTAGCTCCAAAGTGAGTGATTTCTCCTGATGGAAGAACAACTGTCATTGCACGTACATAATCACGAGTTGCACCATATTTAACAGCTCTCATTCCACCAGCATTTGTTGAAACATTTCCACCAAGGCAAGCTAGCTTTTCACCTGGATCTGGAGCATATAACAATCCCTTTTTAGCACAATCCTCTGCAAGATCATTTAATAAAACTCCTGCTTGTACATGAACAACGAAGTTTTCCATGTCATAAGAAAGTATCTTATTCATCTTTGTAATGTCAATCAAAACTCCCCCCAATAGTGGAACTGCTCCACCAGCAAGACCTGTTCCTGCTCCTCTTGGAGTTACTGGTATTTTGTTTTCATTACATATCCTTACAACTTCAGAAACTTCCTCTGTAGAATGTGCCATAAAAACAACTTCAGGAGCTTTTTTTCCATAGATAGGCATCTCATCATGAGAGTAATCCTCATTGATGTCACTGTCAGTTAAAATATGTCCTGGAGCTACCGCCTTTAATTTTTCTATTATCTCTTCTGTTAACTTATTATATTCAGCCATATTACTCATTCCCTCCATATATATTTAGTTAAAAACTTAAATTTCTGCTCATAATTAAACCACTTAAAAGTTATTAAAGCCATAAGGTTCCTAAGAAACATACAATACCAGCTATAACTATATAGCATATAAAATACTTAAATACAGTTCTTAAAATTTTACTTTCTGAGCCAGTAGCTGCAATTGCACTTGCACCGATTGCAATACTTTGAGGCGAAATCATTTTACCAATACCTGCTCCCATAGTATTTGCAGCTCCCATCCAAGCTCCAGAAAGCCCAAGATTTTGTGCTGTTTCTACTTGTAAGCCTCCAAATAAAACACTTGTCGAGGTACCAGAGCCCGTTACAAACCCACCAATAGATCCAATCAATGGAGAAATTAATGGATATGCTCCTCCTGTAACCACAACTAAGAGACTTGCAATATCAGAAATCATTCCACTATATGCCATTATTTTTGCTGTGGACATAACTGCACAGATTGTAGCAATCGTTTTCCAGTTTGCCTTTAAGGTACTAACTAGTACATCAAATATCATGGATAGCTTAGCCCCCTGAACAAAACCACCAATAACTGCTGCTATAAAAATAATAACTCCTGGGGTATTGATCCAGCTAAAACTCAATGTGTTTGCCCCTTGACCTGCATATACCTTTAAACTAGTTTTAAATACTGCAATTACATCATGAATTGGTGGAAATAATGTTGATGTAGAAATTAACATTACAAATATTAAAATAAATGGACACCATGCTTGCACTGCTTTACCAAAGGATAAACTTGCTCTTTCCTTATCCTCACTAACTTTAATACAATACTCCTCTTGAGGTTTTTTATTAAAGACCTTGGCTGCAATGATTGTAAATACCATAGAACATATAGAACCTACTATGTTTGGTAGTTCTGGTCCAACTGTTGTTGCCATAATATAAGCAGGTACTGTAAATGATATTGCGGCAACTAAGGTAACAATAAAGGAACCTTTTAAAGCCTTTATTCCACCACCTATTATGCACACCATGATAAATGGAGTGATAAAACAAAGAAGACCCTCAATTACTGCTGTATTTGCCGCTAAGTCAGTAGCTGAAACACCAGTTACTGCTGAAAAAGTTACCAAAGGTATTCCAACTGATCCAAAGGCAGTTGGTGTAGTATTTGCAACTAAACATGCTATAACTGTAGCAAATGGATTTAATCCAATAGCCGCAAGCATAGATGCAGGAATCGCAACTGCTGTACCAAACCCCGCCATACCTTCCATAAAATTACCGAATCCCCATCCAATAATTAATATCAAAACCCTTTTGTCTATAGAAACTTCTGCTAGCATTTGCTTTATGGAATCCATTGCGCCTGTACGTAAAATCAAATTATAGGTAAACAGCGCTGCCACAATAACCAAGCAAATTGGCCATAATGCATTAAGAACTCCTTCAAATACTCCTGTCACAGTATTAATTACACTCAATTTCCAGAAAAAAATCGCCAAAACCATAGTAATACAAAGGGCTATAGAGCAAGCTTTATAGCCTGGCATCTTTAATTTACTGAGCGCAACTATAAGCCAAAGAATAGGTAATATTGCCATTAAGAATTTTAGAAATAACATTTTTCCATCTCCCTATTTAATTTTAAAATATTAACCCTATTTTTTAGTGCGACACCAAGTTCAATTTTTAGTGCACATTAAGCTCATTTTTTAGTGCGACAATTTCTTTTTTATATAAAAAATCCCTACTTTTCTTTTACCTTTTTCATTTCTTCAATCATAACTGGAAGAATCTCATTTACATTTCCAACGATACTTACATCTGCAATTTCAAATATTGGAGCCTCTTCATCTTTGTTAATAGCTACAATATAATTTGAGCCAGTCATACCAGAGGTGTGCTGAGTTGCTCCAGAAATACCACATGCAATATAAAGTTTAGGTGATACTATTTTTCCTGATTGTCCAACTTGATGTGTACGTGGAATCCACCCATTTTCAATTGCCGGTCTTGTTGCACCTACTACACCACCAAGAACACGTGCTAATTCTTCAACAAGTTTGAAATTCTCTTCACTACCAAGTCCACGGCCACCAGAAACAATAACTTCAGCTTCCTCTAAATTAACAGATTCTGAAATTTCTTTAACTGTATCAATGATTTTTGCCTTAACAACATCAGCTTGAACTTCAATAGTTTTCTCTGTAACCTCTGCTTTAGAACCAGCTTCAGGTTTTGGAAAACTTCCATTTCTAACTGTAACTACAGCTGTGCCATCTACCACAATATGTTCTAAAATAGTACCGCCATAAGCTGGTCTGGTATATATAACTTTTCCATCCTCTTTACTAACTCCTGTTACATCACTTACACAGCCTAACCCAAGACGTCCTGCAATACGTGGTGCAATATCCTTAGCCATTGCTGTATTAGCTAGTAAAACCACATCTGGATTCTCCTCTTTAACTATTTCTGATAACACCTCTGTCAAAGTATCACAGTCTGCGCTTGCATCTACAAAAGTAACTGGAACTCCAAAATCAGCTACAGTTTCTATAGCAGCTTTATTACTTATCACAATAGCCTTACCTTCTGCATTTAATTCCTTAAGAGCACTAATAAGCTCAATACTTCCGCCCAAAACTTTTTCTTTATCTGTTTCAATGAATAATAATGCTTTCATACCATCTCTTCCCCCCTTAATTAAATTGCTTTATCTTTTTTCATTTGATCAATAGTAGCACTTACTGCTAATATTGCATCTTTTTCTTGAATCTTTATGCCAGCCTCTTTCTTAAGGGGTTCAACATATTGAATACAATGTACCTTTGACGTCTCTACATCTCCAATTTCTGCTGCACTATAAGTTTTGATAACAGCTTTACGGCTTACCATCTTATTTTTGATAGTAGGATAACGTGGATCATACTCTGGTTTACTTACTGTAACAACAGCTGGAAAACCTAAGGAAACTAAATTATATCCTTCATCAGTTTCTTGATGGATTTCCATCCCATCACCCTTTAAATCGATTTCAATGGCGCTACTAAGATATCCTAAACTTAACTTTTCAGAAAGCATTGCTCCAACTTGTCCAGTAATTTCATCCGTAGATTCTTTTCCACATAGAATTAAATCAAACTTTTCACCTTTATCTTCTTCAATTTTATGAATAGCATCAGCTAAAACCCCAGCTGCTCCCATAGCATCTAAATCTGCATATAAATCATCTTTTACAAAAAAAGCTTCTTTAGCTCCCACTGCAAGACAATTTCTTAAGGTGTTTATAGAGTCATCTGCTCCAACCGTCAATACACTAACTGTTCCTCCATGAGACTCAACAAAGCGGACTGCTAACTCCAATGCATATGTATCAAATGCATTTGCCACAAAACTGACTCCATTTAAATTTGGTTTTTTCTTGTCCTTGTCCAAATGAATTTCAACAGAATCATCTGGAACCTGTTTTACACATAATAGAATCCTCATACTATCCCTCTCCTTACCCTTTTCAGATTGTTTATTTTGATAAAATCATTTTGTATTAAAATAATCAGAAATTGGTCTTACCAATTAACAAGTTAATTTTATCACAATATTCCAAAAATTTCAACGCATTATATAAATAATTAATTTTTGTATTTAATACATTAGTTGTCATATTTTTATAATTATTGAGTATAAAAAAGCAGGCGGATAATTACCACCTGCAAGATTTATTATTTTATTTGCTTTCAAAATATTTCTCTATATCTTCAACTTTTTCTAAATCAAAAATATCTGTAGCTATAGTTTCTATAATAGCTTCAGGTAATTTCTTTATTTTATTAATGTAAGCTTCAGGAATAGATTTAAATTTTTTTGCTAATTGCTTTATTAAAACCTCAGCTTTTCCTTCAGCCTTTCCTCTAATAAGTCCTTCTTCTTCACCCTTAGATTTTCCATCCTCATATATCATTTTTCCTATTTCGGTCATTGATATCACCTCCAGAAATTTTTTCTTGGATAATTCATCTCCAAACTTCTCAAATAATGCGTACAGAAGTGTTGTACATTTGCTTTTATCTTCGCTATTTTTAATCTTATCAGCTAGTTCTATACAATTAATAGTTTGCGTACTTTTGTCTCTTTTACTTTTCATTAACGGAATCATTGTAAGATTTACAATATCCTCATCAGTTAAATTTGAACCATTTAAGATTTTTTCTTTTAAATAATTTAATCTGTCATCACCATTTAAACTGCTCATGTAAAACGCTTCAACAGAGTATTTTACTGAACCAGCATTTACATATGTATTGGCATTTGCAATATCGGCTGAATATATAATTACTGTTTTAACTTTTCTTTTATTTTTGAAATATAAAGAAGCATCATAATAAAGAAACCTACTTAAATCATCTTTTTTATTTGTAGTTTGAAATTCGAAATGTAGATAAGTACCATCTTCTAAATAGAATAAATAATCCATCTGATTTGTTTTAATTTCAATATTTTTTAATTCAGTTTCAGCTGGAGCTATTACCTTATCTTCTATCCCAAAGAACTTAATTGCATGATCCTTAAAGTAATCCATAGCTTTTTTCATTATGGCATCTTCAACTTTATTATAGTCCATTTCACCCTCCTATTTCAATTAAGCAAAACAACTTAATTATAATTTTAATATTAGGTACCTAGATATTCAGAACATTTGTTCCCTTTATTATTATTGCCATTTAGGGGAACATATATTCTCATGCTTTATAAATAAATTTCTCTGATTTTTTATCTGCTCATTGATGGTAAATAAAAAACTCTGCCATAACCCTTTATAAGTTTATAGCAGAGCGATATTATAAAATATTATTATTTTCATCAGTAAATCTTTTTATGAACGCATAAGTTTTAGGAGCTTTTATATTTAAAATTGAAACTTGGATTCCAATTCAAAACTAATCAAAAAACTTCCCTTTATAAAAATTCTCATTGTTAAGTTTTTGAGCTGTCACCCTAAACATGACGCAACCATCAGGGCATACAATATCCTTGCTATATTTATCATTTCCACCAATGTTCTCTAAATCTCCACCACTTCTGACTGACTCCATGATTGGAAACATAATCATCATGACCTTGGAACAGATACCTTGTCCATCCGAATTTGTTGGACAGCCATATGTACAGGTATATTTATCTCCAACTTCCTCCCCGTTTCTGCAATATCGTTCTGTGTGATCACTACGAAGAAACCCAGTCACCTCAATTTCAAATTTGTACTCCTCATCATACCATTTTTTCATGATTAACCTCCAACTTTAAATTTGCTTTCCACCCTATTCAATAATAAGTTCTACATATCTTCCAGTTTCTTTGTTATATACGTGTTTTCCTATTAAAAAGCGTAGTATTTTAATATCATCTAAATCAGGACTTGCAAATTCTTGATAACACTTTTGGGAATCAACTGTATTTAGTTCTTTGTAAAAATCTGAAATATAGCAATAATATTTATCTAGTATATCTTCTAATGGATATTGTGTTATATTACTTGCATTAGCTCCCTCATCAAATTCTGGCTCTTGAATAAAAGATAGTGAAGTTACATATAAAATCTCACCATCTTCTTTTACTTCATATATTCCATTTTCAATTTCAGAATATAGATCGCTATTATATTTATTAGCATTATAATTTTCGATTTGTTTCATAGTTTGTCCCCCTATTTAAATTACTATTTAGCTCTATAATTTAATTCTGAATTCTCTAACAATTATAAATCAATTATATCACATTTATCTAATAAAGGAAGTTATAGAAAATATAACCTGGCACAATGAGACTTTGGAAATACACTTAGTTAGTGCTGATTTTTCATTGAATTCATAAAAACAACACTATAAAACTAGTAAAATACTACAGTTTTATAGTGTTGTTTTGTTCCTTATATTTAACGCAACATTGATTCATAGCTTATTTTTTTAAACGAACCGTTAATCAAAATCCATGCAATCGCTGCTAAAAAGACTCCTAAGCCTAATAGAATCCAAATATTTATGAGGATAATTCCTACAAACTGTCCAGCTACTAGAAAAATTACTGGCAAAACTAAAAGTGCACCAAGCTGTTGGGACTCTTCCATTGTTTGTGCCTTGGCTGAGCCACGTACAATCAATGTAATTGAGATTAGGGACATAGCTGGAGATATAAGTAATAGCACTACTAGCCAACTTATATTAGGTAACATCAGGCTGCCTGTTGTTATAAATATTTCAATCTGCGTCACAAGTGTCATAATTATGAAAGATAGGACAGAAACCAGTTCACTCATGATAAATGAAGAAAGTATTTTTGCTCTGAATATTTGTTTTAGAGAAAGCGGGCAATATAAGAGAGTTTCAAGTGTTCGCTTTTCCTTCTCACCCACGAAAGAACTTGCCGCCATAATTGATGAAGCCATAATAGGGATTATTATAAAGAAAACAGGCATAATGTTGTTTATAAGTAGCGATATAACCGAGGCCTTCATATTATCTGGCTGAACGTCTATTGGCAACATACGAATCATTGCATCAAAATCCCTAAAATCCGATGTAAAATGAAGTAATATAATAAAAATTGAAGGTATAACAACTGTCAGCACTATAGGAACACTTATCATTCCTATAAGTAATTGCTTGTTGGCGGTGATACCTCGTATATCCTTTCTAATTAAAGATTGCATTGCATTCATAATTATTTGACCTCCTTTTTCTCTTTTCGTTTCTCAATAAGGGAGAAGTATATCTCTTCTAATGACAATTTATTTGCTGAAACTGAATATACGTTGCCGCCAGCATCCACAATGTGTTTAATAATCGGTGGAATTTCCTCCTCCGTCTGCACGTTTATTTCAGCCCATTGTCCTTCAGTTTTCCTGAAAGACATTCCTTTTGGAAAATAGTTTGCTTTGATTTGAACATTAAGACCTGAGAAAAACTTGCAACGTAAAGCATCAAGGCTACCTACCTCTAGCAGTGTCCCATCATCAATAATGCCATATGACGTGCAGACCTCCTGAGCATAACGTAACTGATGTGTACATAAAAAAACTGTGGTTCCTTTGTCGCTAGCCAATTCTTTGATCATATTATTTACACTTTGAGCACTCTCAGGATCTAATCCAGAGGTGGGTTCATCCAAAAATAATATTTTGGGTGTATGGATCATTGCCCTTGCTAAGGAAAGTCTTTGACGCATACCAGTAGAATATGTGCTCAGCTTTTTATCTTTTGCGTCAGTAAGATCCAATTTCTCAAGCAACTCAATCGCTCGCTTACGGCTTTCTTCTTTTGAAATTCCAAATAACGTACCATAAAATACAAGGTTATCCTGCCCTGTTAGATTGCCATACATCTGCGCATGCTCCGTAACTACTCCTGATATAGCATGGACTTTCTCTGGATTAGACGAAGGATTTATGCCAAAAATATGACAAGAGCCTTCTGATGGAGATATCATACCATTTAAAAGTTTAACTGAGGTTGTCTTACCAGCCCCATTTGGTCCTAAAAATCCGAACACCTCACCTTGCCCTAGTTCAAAGCTGACATTATCCAACGCCTTTTTTCCACCAGGGTATATTTTAGTAAGCCTATCTGCAATGATTGCATTCATGTGCTTTCCTCCTCTTCATTAACAGAATTTATCTTATCAACTAATGATTAAATTATTATTATATTGATTATATTATCACTATGATAATATAATGTCAAGAAGAAGCTCCTTTACTTAATGAATAGTAAAGGAGCTTTAAAAAACTTATTTATCGTAATTTTCTGGTGGTGAAATAATTAATCCTAAAGTTCGTGATTTTCTATCTGCCGTAGGTCTATTTTTATAAAGCGGCTGAATTATTTTCGAGTATTCCACCATTGCTGATTCCAATTCTTCATCGGTTGCATAGATGGGTGCAAGAGAAAAACCCGACCTGTCTTTTAAAATATCTATATTCGGATTCTTACAATACTCTTGAAATCTTTTAACAAATCCAAATACATACTGCATAAACATTTGCATATAAGCATCACCTGAGTTTTCACCAATCATATCCTGACCGTTAGAATCTAAATTAATGGCAACTCCATAGGTCTTTTCAATTGTTCCTCTTACCTGATTTTCCTCCACTACTTTTAAAATACCGTCATTTGTCATACGCTTCAAGTAGCGGTATAAAGTTGCTTGTGGAATATCGTTATATATTTCTGCAAGTTGTTTAGCAGTTGCTTTTCCAGAAGAATATAGCTCTAATAATAGTTTACATTTTATTGGGTGAGTAATGCACTCTATAACTTTTTGTTCCATAACATTCCCTCCTAATTACTTATGAAAATATTATCACTTTGATAATATAAAGTCAAATAATTATACACTTTTGTTGAATATCCACACTATTCTCACTTTCAACACTAAAAATATATAATTTTGCTACGTTATAATGTCAAAATACATGATACTATTTTTGTACTGCAAAGTAAAAAATACCGCTTATTCACTTGAATAATACGGTATCATAATAACTTTATATTTGGTTTTATCTATATAATAAGAATTACTTGCTATCTAAAATTTAGAATTGAGTTCATCGGCTTTGTTGTTCATATTTTGATAACCATTCGTCAAATATCTCCATGCCTTTGTGAAGAATAACTAAATTTATAACCATAATCACAAAAGCTAAAATAGAATATAAAACAATAGTTTCTAACTGATACAACTTCAACATATGATTAATAATATAAATACATATAGGCAAACAAATAACGCTTGTAATAATAGCTGGGACATATATCTTTACTACCAAAGTTTGAAAACAATGTATTACTAAATGTAAAGTAAATGCTATAAACGCTCCCACCCATAAAATATACCAATTTGTCATATAAGAGACAACTGTAATTACAGTGATTAAAATAAATTCTTCTGCTACACCCAATGCAAAAGATGATGTTGTAATATTATCAAAATGAGGTAATAACCTTTTTGATAATTTAGGAAATCTTTCACATAAGTAATGTCTATTTTTCCTTACCCATGATTGCATAAAAATTATTTCTTCAAAATCGTGAAAAATAAAAAGTATAGGAAATAGCCATATAATTACGTTTATATCAGTCATTCATATTCCTCCCAAAGGTTATTATTGAATCCTTGCTTCTATTTGTTCATCTATCCATTTGTATACATCTCTTATTTCTTCTGTGTAATTATCATTAATTTCAAAAAAATTCGCATTATTTTCATTACAGAGTTTCTTGACTTTTGAATGAAGTTTAATAAAATTATCTTTGTTCATGTAATAATCATCATATTCTTTTTTCTCTATCTCACTTCTATGATCAATAACTCCCAAATTAAAATATTTCTCAAGATAATCCTTTGAAAAGCCTATATAGAGAGCAATTATTTGTTTTAAATAATGAGGTTCAAAATCGCTAATATACTCAGGAGGTAAATAGCACCCTTCAATAATGATGTGTTGCCCATTCTCAATATTGGTCATTATTATCCCCTTTATTATTGGCCATAACTTATATGTAAGCTCATCATCACCATCAGTCGCAGAAAAATCACAATATTTACTTCCACGAATTAATCCCATTTTTATATGATCTATAGACAAATATGGAATCTTATATTTTTCGAGCAACTTTTGAGCCATAATTGTTTTTCCTGTACAACTAACCCCACCAATCAAAATAACCATAGTTATATCACTCCAATTATCAAATTTTTTTACAATGTAATCAACAACTACTCGAATCAATTATACCATATTTTTCAAATGCCGCATGTTCATTTGAATAATATAAGAACATTAGGCGTTAACTTATAAGCTTACTGCAAATTCAACCTCTTTTGTATTTAAGTTTACAATTCTACTTCTTAGGTCTGACTTTGATATAAATATAGGCTCTCCACTACTATCAAAGCAATATGAAATTGGAATAGATATTCCACAATTTCTAAAAGAACCGTCTGCATGACTTGTTCCCATTATAATTGTTTTATATGTCTTAGCAATATTTTTTGCTTCGTTTATCCATTCTTCAAATTGTTCATCACTAAACATCCCAACCCCAATTGGGTGTGCAATAAAACTAATTTTTGAACTTATCTTTTTTAAATCTCTAACACCCTTTAAAATTTCCATACATAACAGATACCCAATTGTCATATTATTATAATCTATTACTAAGGGTGAATATAACTCTTCATCCTCTTTTGGCGGAGTTTTCTCTCTTTCTAAAACCTTCTCACCAAGATTACTTATTATTACTGCTCTATCCTTATTTTCTTGTCTATATGCTGTAATAATCGTAATATTATATCGTTTAGCAATTTGACAAGCACTTTCTAACACGTCTTCACTGGATAAATAACCTTCGGGATATAATACAATGTCGATACCTTCATTATTTTTTAATTCATCCTCCATTTGTTTAATTCCCTTTTCATGCATTGGCTGTCCTATTAAAATTTTCAAAATTAATTACCTCACTAAATTTAATCTTATTACAATAAATCGCTATTACTTCACAATTATTTACAATTGCTAATTAATTATATTTCAATTATTTCACTATTTTAAATGTTATCTTACGGCAGTCATCTTAGCTGTTTCATTTTCATCAACATATCCACTACCTGCCATATGCCATTCTTCATCTTTATAACCAGTATTTTTTCTGCGATGCAATAAAATTTGTACATTTCCATCTTTTTTCTGTAAAATAATTGGAATTGTAGCTGATAATGTTCTAAAATGCTCTCCCATTTTTTCACCTCTACTAATTATTATTTATTTGTTCTTGAAGTATTATATTCTTCCACTAATACTGAGTATACTTTAGCATCTCTCGGTATATCTTTTATTATCACTTCGTTTCGTAAAGTTCCTTCATAAGTCATCCCTAGTTTCTTTAACATTGTTTCTGAAGCAATATTATTTGATTCGCATTTTCCTTCAATTCGTATGAGTTTCATTTTATCAAAGCCTAAGCTAATAACTGACCTTAATGCTTCAGTTGCAATTCCTTTGCCCCAATATTCTCTGTTAATAACTGCACCTAATGAGGCTGCTCTATCTACCTTAAAATACAAATTTACAGTACCTATTACTCTGTTGTCAGCTTTATCAATAACAGACCAAACAATTGAAATACCTTCATCCATTTTTTTAATTAAGTTCTCTAAATGATTGATTGTTTCCATCTTATCAGAATGTTTCTCTCTTGGTACATAATTAGTGGTTTCTTCATCAGAAAATACTTGATATAAATCATCCGCATCAATTAAAGATAATTTTCTTAATACCAACCGTGGAGTTTCTAAACTAGGACAATCAATTTTTATGTTCATGTATTTCCTCCCATCATTCGATTAATCTTCAAAAACGTTAATTTTATCGCTTCCATCTTCTCCTATAACCTTTACTATATCTTGAATATGACCTTTAAATCCATCAATAAAGTATTCTTTGCTTGATACATTTGAAACTATACTTTTTTCTTGTTCACTAACCTTAATTTCATAACTAACTACTTCAGCATCTTTATTATATCCATATACTATAGTAAAATAGTTTTCTACATCATTTACAAATATAGTTGAGAAACTAAATAAACTATTACTTCCACCCTGTTCTGCTGCTCTATAACTCTTATAATACAATCCATCAATTTTCTCTTCATAACAATTAAGATATTTGTATTTTTCATTATTAATAGGTGTGCTTAATACCAACTTAAACTTCTTCCCATATACTTCAAAGTCTTTAACTTCTTTAATACTAACCTTATCATTCCAATAGTTATCAATACCTCTGTTCATATTTGAAGAGAACATTATTGTCTTGCTATTAAAGTAAAAAATAGATAATATACCTGCTAAAAAAATAATGATTATTGAAACTTTAGCTACCTTTTTTATTCTCATTTTTTCTCCTTAATTTAATAAACTAATATCCCCATGTTTTAAGTGTCCACTTACTATTTTCTTCATCACACACTGAAATCCACTGCCAATCAGTATATTTAGAATTAGGATTAAGACTACCATCTCCACCAGAAGAATTTACTCGAAAATTTGATAACAAAATTATTGCCTCATGTGAATTATATTGTCTTATTAATTCATCTGATGAAGAAATATTAATATCTTCGTCATACCATAAATCAGTTAATATACATCCCTTAAATCCCTCAATAAATTCGTACTTGCTGCACAATATATAAGAAAAGTAAGTATCATTCAATTACTTCGTTTAATGTTTTTTGAACATAGACGAACAATTTCATTTTTAATCTTTTCTTTCAATTCTTTTCTCTGCTCCTCATCTGGTCTTGTAGATTCATCAAACAATTCCTCATTTGACAATTGATATACCGAACTAACTATAGGAGTATCACCTTTTACTCTTGGATATAAATGCCAATGAATATGCGGACATCCATTTCCAAGTAGTTCATAGTTCATCTTATCAGGTTTAAATATATTAGAAATAGCTTCAGCAACAATAGACATTTCTTCAAGATGTTTTATTTTAAATGAATGTTCTAAGTTATGTAATTCTGGACCATGCTCTTTACAATTAAAAACTGTATAACCCTTGAACCTCTGAAACCATCCTAAAATTACATATCCTGTTTCAAGTTCCATAATAAAATATGGGTCATCCTTAATGCTTTTTTGCTTATCACATATTTTACAGTTCATTCTATACCCCCACTACACAAATAATTATTTTCAGTTTGTTCTTTTTTACAATTATTAATTAATTATATCATATTGTTCCAACCCCATATTGTTCAAATTTTAAAAAACCACTTACTACGCAATAATTTCAGGTTTTAAACTAACTTTTTTGTATTGTAAAGTAAAAAATACCGTAAATTCATTTGAATAATACGGTATCATAACAACTTTATATTTAATTTTTTCTGTACAATATAGAAGAATTTCCCGAAACAATTTCTTCTATTTTAAATAATATATTATATGTTGAAAACTTACTATCTCATTTGTTTTATTTCTATAGCAATGTGGCTTATTTGCAAAATATCTTATCGCATCTCCATGTGATAACTTGTATATTGAAGTTCCTATTTCTACTTCCATCTGCCCTTCTGTAACAATAATATACTCTTCAGTCCCCTCATTGTGTGGCAAAGATTGATGATTACAACCTGCCTCAAATTCAATAGTAAATACTTCAAATCTTCTAGTGTTATCATATGAGAAAAGAGGAAACACTCTCATTTTTTCATCACTTTCTACTATAGGTTTAATATCATTGTGACAAATATAAACAATTTCCATATCATCTTCTTCCATAAAATAAGAAAATGATACATTTAGTCCTGTAGCGATTTTCCATAGAGTAGATACACTTGGATTTGAACTACCTCTTTCTATTTGAGCTAACATCCCTTTACTTACTCCAGTAAGTTCGGCAACCTTATCGAGGCTCAAATTTTTTTGTTTTCTTATCTTATTTAAATTTTTACCTATTATCAAGTTAAAGTCCTTCATATAAATTCCTCCAAGACTTGTATGTTATTGTGAACATATATATAATATATTATACAATAATAATTACACTTTTACTATATTATGTGAAAAAAAATTATAAGCACAATTGAAGGAGGGAACTTTTATGTCATCTAACTTAAAGAAGAGCGCAGAAAAAGTGCAAAGTGTACTAAATGAATTTGGATTTGAGCTTAATGTAATAGAGCTATCAGATTCTACCCGTACTGCACAAGAAGCAGCAAATACAATAGGCTGTACAGTAAGTCAAATAGCAAAATCATTAATTTTTCAGGGTAAAACATCTAAAAACCCTGTATTGATTATAGCAAGTGGCACAAATAGAATTAATGAAAAGGCGATTAAGGAATATATCGGTGAAAAATTAGGAAAAGCAGATGCAGACTTTGTTTTGGAACATACAGGTTTTGCAATAGGTGGAATTCCGCCTATTGGACACAAAAATCCTATAGCTACATTTATAGATGAAGATTTAATGCAGTACGAAGAAATTTGGGCTGCTGCTGGAACTCCTAACGCTGTTTTTAAATTAACTCCTAAAATTTTAGCAGAAATAACAAAGGGAAATATTATTTGTGTTAAATAAGTGTAGCCATAAGATATTTTTTTTAGTATCTTATGGCTATTTGTCACTAAATCATCTAGGAAAATAATTCCACTTTAGTATATAAATAATATAATTAGAATTGACTGAAACAAATGCCTATGCTACAATATGAATGAATAAAAAATTATTCATTCATATTGTAGCATGAATATTTAATAAATGTGAGGTAATATCCTAAATGAAAAAAATAACTGTATTTATAGGAACCCAACAAAAGAATGCAACTTATAGAGCTGCTGAAGAACTTATTGCAAATTTAAAAGCCTTTACTGAACTTGATTACGAGTACGTCTTTTTAAGTGATTATCAGCTTGAACATTGTAGAGGTTGTAAATTATGCTTTAATAAAGGAGAAGAGTATTGTCCCTTGAAAGATGATCGAGATTTACTAATTGAGAAAATAAATAATTCAGATGGAGTTATTTTTGCAACACCAAATTATTCTTTTCAAGTTACAGCGCTCATGAAAAATTTTTTAGATCGTCTAGCTTTCATTCTTCACAGACCTCGCTTTTTTGGTAAAGCTTTCATGCCTATTGTTACACAAGGTATATATGGAGGGGCATCTATTGTTAAGTATTTAGAAAAAATAGGAAAAGATTTAGGGTTTCATATAGCAAAAGGATGTTATTTAACAACATTAGAACCTATAACTAAGCTTCAACAGGAAAAAATAACTCAAGAAATCAAGAAGGCTTCCAGACGATTTTACAAGGAACTTATGCGTCCAACGCCGCCAGCTCCTTCTCTTTTTAGTCTGATTATATTTCATATGTCTCGCACAAGCATCATTGATAGTTTAGATGAAAAATATAAGGATTATCAGTATTATAAAGAAAAAGGATGGTTTACGTCCGATTATTATTATGATACTACCTTATTACCAATAAAAAAGATATTTGGGTGTTTTTTTGATTTTTTAGGGCATAAAATGCTTAAGCATAAATAAAGATATATTTTAAAATTACAAGGAGGTAACTAATTTGAACGATAAAAAAGCGGATATTATAGAATGTGGAAGAAAGTTGTTCAGTTCAAAAGGATTTAAAGATACAAATGTTGCTGAAATAACAAAAATGGCTGGAATGGCTACTGGAACCTTTTATAACTACTATTCTTCAAAGGATACACTATTTATGGATATTTATTTAGAAGAAAATGAGAAACTGAAAAAGAATATAATGGCATCCCTAGATTTAGAGGCTAACCCAATTAATGTCATGAGGGAAATGATGTATCTGAATTTTGAAGGTATGAGTTCAAATCCCATACTAAAGGAATGGTATAACAAAGATGTCTTCAATAAAATAGAACAAAGCTATCGTGAACAAAACGGGCTTGATCATGTTGATTTTTTATATGACAGTTTTATAGAAATAGTGAAAAAATGGCAAAATGAAGGAAAAGTTAGAAATGATATCAATGCTGAAATGATTATGGCTATTTTTGGCGCTTTAATCAATATTGATACACACAAAGAAGAGATTGGTCTTAAGTATTTCCCTCAAGTTTTAGAATATTTAGCAGAGTTTACAATGAGTGGCTTGATGGATTGCTCTAAAAAGGACTAATTACCAAATATTTATAAAAGACTATTATATATATTTAGAATGGAGGATTTATCATGAATGTTGTAGTTATTTCATATTCATTAACCGGTAACAACGAAGCTTTAGCTAAAAGTATAGCAGAAAGATTTACAGCTAAGCACATCAAAATTACAGAACCTAATCCTAGAACTATGGGTACAATTGTTCTAGATGTAATTTTCAATAAAACACCCAAGGTACAACCACCACCAGAAACTCTTGTAGATTATGATTTAGTTCTCTTTGTAGGTCCAATTTGGATGGGAAAGATAGCCACACCACTTCGCGCATACCTAAAGTATCTTAAACAAACTCAATGTAGCTATGCTTTCATTTCAATAAGCGGTGGAGCTGATGGCGTAAATCCAAAACTAGAAAGTGAACTAAAAAAAATAGTAGGAAAAGAACCAACTTCACTTATTGATATGCATATTGTCGATTTATTACCTTCTGATCCTAAGCCTACCCGTAAAGATACATCAGGTTATAAAATAAATAATGAAGATATTAAAAAATTAACTAATTCAATTGTGGAAACTGTAAAAGGAACGTTTAGCTAGTCAACATTTAACTCTTGAACAAGTTTATCTAAAAAGAACGATATTGTATTTCTGTCAGATTGGGTTCCATAAAGATTAATACTAAGTATTGCCTGACCATCAAATGTTGAGATAGCTAACTGAAAATAGGGACTATATTTGATTGAACCAGTCATATATGCTTTAGTAATTTCAACCTTCCCAAACTTAAGCCTTGTCTTATCAAGTATCCCTATATTGGTGAATGCAATCAATGGATTAGTAAATTTCTTTTTTATGATACCCCTTGCCAATTTATAAGGAAATATATCAAAAACCTTTTCCATTAAATTGATACTTTTAACGCAGGCAATACTTAATTTTTCTTTATCCATTGCCCTTTTTACTTTAACAAGAGTTTGTTCAAATTCTGTACCAATCTCCGAACCTATATTGCAAGTAAGATTAGTACATAAATTACAAATACCTTCTGCTTTTCTACTCGGAAGATATTTTCTCATGTCAACTGTACAAGTTATACTAACACCACGTCCAAATATTTGATAAAGTACCCGCAAGTAAGCTGTAAGAATGACATCATTCACGGTAGCATCATGCTTTTTGGCATAGGCTTTAATTTGACAAAAACGCTCTTTTGAAATCTCTCGAATCTCAATAAACGGATTACTAATATCCCCCTCAAGTTCAAACTTAGCTGGATCAAGTGAAAACATATCATTTTTACTAAATATTATTTTTACTTTGTCACCTACTGAAAACGCCTTTAATATTTGACTTATCCTTCTATTACCCATTGGTGTTGGAAAATAGCTTGAATTTTCTCTCATGTTTGAGTAAATGTCAGCCAGCATATAAAGATAATCCTTAAATCCAGCAGCATCGCATAACATATGATTAATTAAAACACAGAGAGTGTCCCTTTTGTCATCTCGAATAACCTCAATCTTAAGCTGCGGACCATTTAGAGCATCTATTTCTTTGCAGACAAATGCATTAATATTTTTATCCGTGTTCGATGTTACTACAAGCTTTACCATATCATCTGCTGTATATCCCCTATCCTGCCAATAAGCTTGACTTTTACTTTCATTGAAACTACTTCTAATAAGAGGAAATGCTTTAGCCGAAATATTTACTGCCTGTTTAAAACGGTCTAAATCAAGTTTTTCTGCAAGTGTTGCTACAAAATGCAATGTATGGTCATTAATATTTTTAACTCTGAAAAGGTGTTGAAGTGTATCCCATGCTTCAACTTGATAATTAAGAGCTTGACTATTTGGCATTTTACTGCACCCTTCCTTCCACCTAATACTTATAATGAGTACCAATATCTAACTATTTTTACTTAACTAAGTATATCATAGTTATATGATTTCAAATGGTTATACTTATAATAGATGTAAAAATATATTTTAAATTAGTTCTGCATAAACGACTCTTTCAATCGGTGAAACATGTAGTTTTCTGTTTATACCTTTTAGATAATTTTCTTCATAGTAAGACATATCTACGTTCTCAATAAGTTTAAGGTTATATTGTTTTATGAAGCTATCTACTTCTGATGGGTTTAGACCAAAACTCCAAGGTTCCCCTCCTGCTTTAAATAAAGTAGTCAATGCTTCTGCCCCTACCTTACTCTCAGTTCCATCAATCACGCTTTTTAACACATAAGTAAATACTAGTGCACTTCCGTATGAAGCTTTTGAAATAAATTTCAATGTATTTTCTACAGCTTCTTGAGTAATATATTGCGTAACGCCTTCCCATATGAAGAAAATAGGCCTTGAGAAATCAAATTCTTTAATTTCTAGCACCTCGTCAAGTGTCTGAGTATTAAAATCAATTGGAATAAAGTTTATATTGTTAGGCAACTTTCCAAGGCATTTGCTCATTATATTCTTCTTTTCATTTTGTATAATTGGAAGATCAATTTCAAATCCTACTACTCTATCACTATCTAACATCCTGTATAATCTAGTATCAAGTCCTGCTCCTAATATAACAACTTGCTCAACTCCATTATCAATAGCCTCTTTAAGCTTTTCATCAATATATTTTGTTCTACACACTTGTAATCCATAAAGCCCTATGGATGTTGAGTTATACATTGAAATCATGAATTTTCTAATAGCGCCAAACCTCATAATAGAATTAATATACTTACTAAAAAAGTTTTTAACAAATGTATCATTAAATAATCTTGTTTCTGTAGGTTCATGTTGCTCAATCAATCTTGCATAGGCTGCTGCGTATGCAGTTTTATAATTTTCATTTCCCTCCATAATAACGCCTCCACATACAATGTATAAACTTTCACCTTCATAAATCATTCATCCTAAAAAATTCTGCATGAATTTTTTATTTATACCAAATTATTGATTTAGTATATTATTATGAATTCATTATAACATGTTTTATAAATACCATATTATTCAATTTTTAAAAAATCATTTACTTCGCAATAGTTTCATTTTTTTGTATTATGTCATATCACATCTAGCTTCAATTGTTCTATAGCTTCAGATTTCTTCAGTTATTTTGATTTTCTAATAAGTGACACATTTAATGTAATATCCTTATCCTTTTTCCACTTATTGACACTAAATGTATTGCAGCCATATAATACTAATATATAGAATCACATGGATAATATTAATACAAAATTCAATAATAAGGAAAGTGTTGATGATTGATTGAATTTCTAAAGAATCTTTTTAAAAAAACTTTTTATATCGATATTGAGGATGCTCTAGTGTATCCATCTTCTCAATAATCTGTAAATATATTCAAAAACATTGTATTGATACCAAGCATGAACTTGAATTTAGAAATACTGCTACTCCCGTTACTTTTAGTTTAGATGGTGTTTTATATGATGCTACAGTAAAAATGGCTCGTGGAGGATATTATATACAGTGCAAAGAATTATAATTATTAAGTATTAGCACATGCAATAATGCATGTGTTTATTTGTTATTTTTGAATTGCGAACTAAAAAATACCGTAAATTCATTTGAATAATACGGTATTATCATAACTCAATATTTAATTTTATCTGTATAATATAGGGAAACTTCCCATAAAATTAGAATTTAGCTCTGGATTAATTTAATATATCTCAAGTTATTAAGTTTTATTAATTGAAATCATTATTCTGTACATTAAATATCGTTATTTTATTTATAAAGACAAAATATTACTGATATTTAATTTAAAAATGTAGTCTTTCACATTATCAGATAAATTTAATTGATCTATTTTATTTATCTGGTCGTCTATTTTTGCAAAAGGTGTGTCAGTACCAAAAATTACATGCTCATAGCCAAATGAATTAATTGCATTTAAAATGTCTTCTCCCCTAACCCTATCAGATCCAGAAGTATCAAAAAACACATTTTTCAAAAAACTTTTATCTGTTTTAAATATATCTAACCCAGCCATATGTGCAATTATAAATACAATATCCTGATTACTCTTTATATACTGTAATAATTTCCATGTTTCCTTTTTGGAATATAAGTGGATAAAAATTGGTAGTTTATGAGACCTAGCTATATCAATCAATGTATCAAATTCAATATTGTCTATTTTAAAAGAATTCCATGCTTGATGAAGCTTAATCCCTTTTGGTTGATACTCATGAATACTTCTTTCAATATTAGCTATATGCCCTTTATCAAGTGGATTCACCCAAAGAAACTGAATTATTTTTTCAGGCACTTTACCTTTTAACTCGAATACATATTTATTTCCATCACCATTATCTTTCATAAAATGCGTATATCCAAATCTAAGCATTCTATTAAGTACATAATTACTATTTGGAGATTTTTTTAGCGGAAAATTTGGCGGATTCTTTAAATCCAAAATATTCTTAGGACTTGTACAAAGTATAATTTTTTCAATTTTATATTTTTGAGATATATTTATTATAGATTCTGCTGATGAATACTCCCCTGCAGCATGTGCATGTGCATCGATAATCATATAAACGCCTCCAATAATTATTAAGTATGCCTTGATTTCCTAACTTTATTATTGGTAATTATATCATATTAAGTTAATTAACTCCATATAAACTATAAGTAAAATCAAATCTTCAAATAGTTTTTTACAGCATTATTCAATTTTCAAAGAAACATTTACTTCTCAATAATTTCATGCTTTGAACTAACTTTTTTGTATTACAAAATAAAAAATACCGCTTATTCATCTGAATAATACGGTATTTCTATATCTTCATATATAATTTTATTTTCATAATATAATAAATGTTGCTAACTAAATGAATTTATAAATCAAAGGTTATCTATAGCCTCATTGAGATTACCCAACAAATATTCGTAAAAATTATCATTTCGTTCTATAACTCCATCTTTATCATGCATAGACCACGTTACAACAGGACATTCATTGTCTTTTATTCTATCAGTATCTAAACAATATATCCATTCTCCAACATCCTCTATAACTACTAAACCTTTAGCCAAGCCAAATTTCCGATACTTCTCTGTACTGTTTACTACTGACAAGTTATTATCTTTACCAACTCCGATAATATCAAATCCTATACCTCCACAGCCATATGTTTTTACATACCACTTATAACTTTCTGGTAGTATAATTCCAAGTCTAATTTCAATTTCTTTAATTAAAGACTCTTCTGTATTCCCCAGAAAAAATCCTTCATCATAATAATTATTTATCAATTCGGTTATCTTTTCTCTAATATCATTCATTTGTGTAACCTCTCTTTGTGTTAATATAGTTCCTCCTAAATTACTATTGCGTGTAAAAAATGCCGCAAATTCATTTGAATAATACGTTAATTTAGAAATCTATTCATTTTCATTTATAAACTCCTGATTTAATATATCTTCAATTTTCCTTCTTACCTTCACTGGCAAACAGCCTTCCAATGCTCGCTTCAATACTATAGTTTTTTTAATTCCGTTTGATAAAAGATATTTTTCTATCATCTTTACTTTTGCTTCCCTGTGATTAATCCAAATTGATTTCGCAATATAGATGCTCCAACTGTTTATTTTGTTTGTTCCCATTCATCTCGTATTATTCCGAATAAAGTACAATCTTGAAAGCCGTCACGGATTTTATAGTTGTGTCGTAAAAAGCCTTCCTTGCTCATTCCAACCTTTTCCATAACTTTCCCTGAAGCAGGATTTTCTACCGAGTTATATGATTCAATTCGTTCAACATCCGTATTTTTGAACATATAATCGATAACAGCTCTTGCCGCTTCACTAGTATATCCTTGACCCCACCAACAGCTACCGATCTTGTAACCTAATTCAGCCTTGAAGTCATGTTCTGAAGTTATCAATATACCAATAGAGCCAATCATTTCGCCATCTTTTAGATATATTCCCCAGTAATAAGTGGACTCAGATTGATACTTGTTAACCCACATTTGAATCATTTTCTTGCTATCATCAATTGTTTTATGTGCATCCCACCTCAAAAAGCGTGTAACTTCCTCATCACTTGTCCAATTCCTAAACATCATTTCCGCATCAGTAAGTTCGAGTTTCCGTAATGTCAAGCGTGTAGTTTTTATTACTTGTGTCCCTGCATGCTTCACTCCTTTATTCCTCCTGTACTAAATATAAATTTTTCACATAATTTTCGATAAAAATAGTTAATTATTCTCTCTTAAAAATTACTAATTAGCTCATAACAAATTATAAGCTTTGATATTTAATATTATTAAACCATTCAGCAGCATATTTGTCACTAATCACAGGGTATTCATAATCCCATTTATCCATAGTTTCAATAGCTATCTTCTGGAATAAATTCATTGTATTTAATAAAGCTTTCATTATATCTTTATTAGAATATCGTGCATAAATATTTTGAAATTCTTTTACAACCCACGGTTCTGCCCAACGTTCAATAAACTTGCCATTATGCCAAGTATCATAATCTGTGCCATGTAAAGCGTGTGAGTGATATTCTATCATTTTTAAAAGTAATTTTTTCATATAACCATCTACACATGTTATTGCTGCCCAGAGCTCACCTCTCATAATCTTTTTGGAAGCCCATATAACATGAAAGAAAAATTCACTGATAAGATTTTGGATTTCACTTTCTGATGGAATAGAAAATGATTTATCCGATTGTGCTACATGACTTATAATATCTGTGAAATTATCTTTATCTAGAAGCATTTTATAGGATCTTGAAACTATCTCAGATAATTCATTAATTCTGCTAAAATTATCTGCCTGTAAAAAAATAAAATCTGCATCCATAGCATTTTCAAAAATAACACGTCTTTCCATGCCTCCAGAAACCGTTTTTTCAACAAATGATATATAGTATTTTCCAAGGGAGCTAATCCATTCATCTGAATTAATAAAAAAATCAATATCTGAAACAAATAACATAACATCAATATCTGAATATTCATCAGCACAATCAATTTGCCTTGACTGAGATCCAATTAGAACTTCTGCTTTAACGAGTTCGGATTTTTCTCCATATTTAATTATTTTACCTACTATATCTTTATATCTGCTGTCCATACACATATTCCCCATTTCATTAATCATATTTCAAATTCAATACTTTAATGCGGATACTGGATATTTGTCTGAAGCCAATGTTGTCCTATTATTCTTGACGCAATATTTCATTACATTTATAAGTTAATTATAGCATATTATCCCAATGCTATATTGTTCAATTTTCAAAGAACCACTTACTTCGCAATAATTTCAAAATACTTAGTACTATTTTTGAATTGCGAACTAATTATCTTTTCATATTTCTCTATTTCCCTTCAAATATATATTCATTTACATTTTATGACACATTATCTTATTTATATCCATAGTATAAAACACAGGCTATTTTTATACCTGATTATTTTTATACAAGGAGGATTCATATGAGTAATTCATCTCTTCAGCTTGAACTATTAGCCAATGCATATATCCAGTCTGGCTCAAGTGTAATATTTGATAATATCGTTTATAATTCAGGAAATATTACGTATGATACAGCTTCTGGTGTAGTAACCTTTACTGAAGCCGGACGTTATATTTTAAACTGGTGGGTAGCAACACAGACAGCTACATCTCCTAACTTTGTTGTATTCGCATTAACTTCCTCACAAGGAGATTTAATTGAAGGAAATTCTCCTGTTAAGACTGGGGAAGTTGTTGGTTTTGGAATTATTAATGTAGTATCTGCTCCTGTTACTTTGACATTAAATTATATAAGTGAAGGAACTGCCGTTCTAAGTTCCTTAGTTCCAGTTAAAGCAACTTTAGTTATAGTACAAGATGATATAGTTTCTCCAACTAATGTTACTGGACCTACAGGCGCTACCGGTGTTACTGGTGCTACTGGCATAACAGGCGCTACTGGTGAAACTGGTGTTACTGGCTCTACTGGCATAACAGGCGCTACCGGTGAAACTGGTGTTACTGGCTCTACTGGCGTAACAGGCGCTACCGGTGAAACTGGTCTTACTGGCTCTACTGGCGTAACAGGTGCTACCGGTGAAACTGGTGTTACTGGCTCTACTGGCGTAACAGGTGCTACCGGTGAAACTGGTCTTACTGGCTCTACTGGCGTAACAGGTGCTACCGGTGAAACTGGTGTTACTGGTGCTACTGGCGTAACAGGCGCTACTGGTGAAACTGGTGTTACTGGCTCTACTGGCGTAACAGGTGCTACCGGTGAAACTGGTATTACTGGTGCTACCGGCGTTACTGGCGCTACCGGTGAAACTGGTGTTACTGGCTCTACTGGCGTAACAGGTGCAACCGGTGAAACTGGTGCTACTGGCCCTCAACAATTGCCATTCGCAATACTTCACTCAGGCCAAATAACAGATGTGGCATCTACAGATCCTCTTCCAATAGAGCTTTTACAATACCAATCTGAAAACTTTGTTATTTTAAATAACAATACCTTTGCACTTACTTTACCAGGGGTGTATCAAGTTATTATTAATCTAAATGCATCATGGGTAGAAACTCCTCCTGGTGACCCTTTAGCATTTGCTGTCCAAAACGTAAATGATAACACTACTATAATAGGGCTAAATGGATATCAAGCATCTTATGTTGCAGGCTCTGATACTGTTTCAACCCACATAACTGGTATTGGAAGACTTCATTCTGATGGAACAGATGTATTCCATGTTGTAAATATAAATACTCAATCAATTAGATTAATTTCTGTAAATTCAAATTTTACTACTAGTAGCACTTATAATACGTCTACAACGATGGATATTAGTATACTTTGGGTAGCCCCATACACTCCATTTCCTGTTTAATAAAGGTATTAAGTTGAACAATCATTAGAAGCGTATTTAGTAAAAAATATGTTAACAAATTTACAAATTAAAGCATTTTTTAGTAGGTTTTCTAAAGAATGCTTTTTCCTTTTATTAAAACCTATTTAATATAGTTTTGTAATTAATAAAATTATACTAAATCTTATAATATAATCTTTCAATATAATATTTTTTAGGTAGTTACTTCGCGATAATTTCATAATACTAAGTACTATTTTTGAATTGCTAAGTAAAAATACCGCTTATTCATTTGAATAACACGGTATCATAAATTTATATTCAATTTTAAATGCATAATACTAATAAAATATTTCAAAAACATACGTTAATTTTAATCTTCTTAAATTTTAATAGTGAATCGTGAATTACCATCTTTACCGATAAACTCCAATTCATTATTAGATATCCATTTTAAATCACCAAAGTATTTTATGAACACCCACGCAGTAGGAATCTCTGTTACAACAACTTCTTTCTTAATTATTTGTCCACTCTTATCAACAATAATGATTCCAATATCACAGTAATATATATCATGTTCACAAAAGACTTTAGCAATATATTTTCTATTTGGGCTATGTTTTTGCTTCTTCCATATCCAAGTATTAATATAGTTTTCAGAGATAATTTGATCATAAGCCTCATCAAATCTTATTTTGTCCCATTGCTCTTTTTCTACAATATGTTCTATTGCTATGTTAATTAGGTCGAGAGTTTTTCTCTTCTTATCAAAATCATTAAGCTTAAAAAAATCATCAATATCATAAGGTATATGAACTGTATATATTCCTAGTACTACACTAGATCTTATAACTGAGTTTGGAGCACACTCTATGTTTATCTTACAACATTTATCATTCTTATAACCTTTTAAACATCTCTCATAAAAAGCAGTAATATTTCTTGTTTGCAATCTAAATTTAGAATTTCTTTGCTTCATGTTATTGTTATAATCTTCTGTTGTAATCTTATTTTGCTCTTCCTTACTCTTTCCAACAAGTAAATCCTCAATTCCTTTACTTGGTATATAACTTACGTGTAATTCAATATTCCTTAATGTTGGCATCTAACTTATCCTCGTTTCAATATAAATATGTTCACTATTTTACCAAATTTAATTATGCATCTTTATCTGATCAGGCATTATAAAAACATTCTAATGAGACAACTTCCAATTATACTTTTTATGTATAGTAAATCGTAAGGCAATTTTTTGACATTTTAACTATTTCATCAATATCGTCATCAATAATTTCAAGAGAAGATAATCTTTCCAACTCACTTTTTAACAGTTGCTTATTTGGATATATCAAATATGGTATCACTAATTCTATAATCCAATATTTCCACATCATATTGTTGCCTTGCAAAATTGTTATAATGTGCGGTATAGCAATATTTTGATGTAAAATAACAATTGGTAAAATATCTTTTGCTATCGGCCAATTATAATCTTGTAGCCACTCCAATAAATCGAAAATAATAGGTCTTATTTCATTATCAGTTAACTTACAAAGCTGCTTAATTGTTGAGTTATCAAATTTGTCTTTTGGGATTAAATCTCTTAAGGTCATCATTACCCTCCTGAATAAAATATACATAATTCCTAGTTCCTTATATTTCGTAAATTGTAGAATATTTATCCAATACCATATTAGCGTAACTTTATATTAAGTTTTATTTGTATACTATCTAAGAAATCTAGTGGAATAATAAAATCTTTTTAAAATTCCTAATATAATAAATATTGCTTCTAAATAACTGTATATAAATTATTTTATTTCCATTAGCGCAACAAACAGATCACTTTTTTCCCCTGGAATCTTGTACATACCCAAAGCATTTAAATAGTTAACAGCCATAGCAACTGACTCATACGCCATAACTTCATCACATTCAAACCCTATTTTTTTAAACACTTCATAGCCAGTGTATTCCGTTAATCCTTTTAGTAAGATGGCATCTTCTCTTATCTCATTTGTAAAGCTTGCATTAGCCCAACCCCACATCCAAGTATTTTTTTGATGTCCCCAAGTCCCAATGCATACAATATTAAATTCTAGTAAGACTTCGTCATTGTTTTTAAGTTGAAGCGTCTTGGTTTCTTGATCAAACCAGTATCTATCATATATTCCTATATTATAAGTATTAAAAAGTTTTTCCTGCTTTTGTTCCATTTCCTCATAACATTTATCAACAAAATTACCAAACTGCTCTTCAGTCATTAATAACGCCTTCAATCTATTTTTTATTTGAATTGAATGCCTTTATCTAGTTAATTTACAACCCTCTCATAGCTTTATGCATCCACATTACTATTCTATAAATTATAGGAATTATAATTACTACACATACAGTCTCAATTAATCCTACAAAACTCAAATTAATTACTGAATCTAAAAAAGATATTATAATTGCGATTATATAGAAATACATAAAGAACTTAGCAGGAGTAAACAATGATTTATCTTTTCCTTGAAACTTGTCTATCCAAAATATTTTATGTAGCAACGGTGTTAAGGATTTAAGCTTTTCAAGCATATTATTTTCCCCTTTAAATAAATATATCTTTCTAAATTGTATCATCTCAAGATATTATAATAAATAAAAATTTATCATAATCTTCACTTTCCCAAGAATCGCTAACCTCATATTAATTCCAAAATACATGATACAATTTTTGAAATGCTAACCAAAAAACACCACTTACTCGTTTGAACTGCCCCTTGTCTACTTAACAATGAGCAGTTCAAACTAGAATATTACTACCTTTTATGCATAAAACCTTACAAGAACTAATCTTCTTGGATTCCGCCTTCTTCCATAATGTATTTATAATAATGCTTTATTGCACTTTCAACAATTTTACTAACTCTCACATTTATATTTTGATGGTTTCCTTTTAAGTCATTTAACATTCTTATTATAGAAAAGCCAAGATAAAAGCTCTTCCTGTATTTAGCGTCTGAATTGTTTATTTCTTTCTCGACGGCTATTTTCTCCTCTTTTTTCTTCTCTATAATAGTATTTTTAATAGGCTTATCTTTAAGCTTTTCTTTCACTAAATCTGTTATATCAAGCTCTCTTATCGTATTTCCTCCCTTAACCTCTCCCCACTCAGCAAATTTCTCGTATTCTTCTTCACCTTGTGATATACCACTATTATTTTTATTTAATTTCCCCATTTCTCCCCCTTATTTTCATAATATTCTCTAACCTCAAAGTAAGTTCTTCTTTTACTTATAAATATTATACACTTCTACCCTGTAGAAGCTTTTCTTCTCAAAAGCTTCATAAAATTCCTTTTAGCTTCTACCCTGTAGAAGCTTTTCTTCTCAAAAGCTTCATATAATTCCTTTTTTATTATACTAAAAGGATTATGATATTGTGACATTAAGATATTGCGATATTAGGACATTACGATATTAGGATATTGCGACATTAAGATATTGTGATATTAAGACATTGCGACATTAAGACATTGCGACATTAGGACATTGCGATATTAGGACATTGCGATATTAGGACATTGCAATATTAGGACATTGCGATATTAGGACATTGCGATATTAGGACATTGCGATATTAGGACATTGCGCACCTCTGCCCTGTAGAGACTTCTTCTCAAGTCTCATAAAACTCCTTATTATTCCATGCGAAAGGATTAGACTGGCGTTGAAAGACACGCCTACCGAATAGTAGTGCACCTCTGCCCTGTAGAAGCTCTTCTTTTCAAGAGCTTCATTAAATTCCTTATTTTTTCTATTGTTTAAATAAAGTTTTTTTAATTTTTTTCGAGAAATTGTGCACTTCTGCCCTTTAGAGGCTTCTTTCCAAGCCTCTTTAAACTCCTTTTATTAAGATAATTTAAAGAAGTTTTCAACAAGTTGTGACAAAACTCCTCATTTTTAAATATGATATAGAGTACTCATTTTATTAAATGGGTTAAAAAGATAGAACGGAGCTTAAAACAGCTCCTACCGAATAGCGGTAAAAGGATTAGACTGACGCTGAGAAGCGCGTCTACCGAATAGCGGTGTGTATCTCTTATGAAAGGAGGTGAATCAACATGTCAATAGAACAAGTTCCTCAGTCCCTTTCATTAGTTATTAAAATTAATACTGGAACCAATGCTAATGGTGCTCCAATTTATAAGAAAAAAACGTTAAGTAATGTTAAAGCAAATGCTAGCAATGAAAGTATTCATGCTGTAGCTGAAGCAATTTCTGCTCTATTATCAGATGATGCAGAGGAGTATTTAACAATTTTAACTTCGGAATTAATAGAATCTGAATCGAAAGGAGAATAGCAATGAAATACAGTCTTATCTTGACCTTCTTAACGAGCAATGGTGAGAGGTCCACTTTAACCATTGCTGACGTAAGAAGTGATATATCACCTGAAGAGGTAGCCGAAGTGGTAGCTGTAATATTAAGTGAAAATATTTTTACTACCAAAAACGGAGATCTTGCCTCTTTCAAATCGGCTAGATTTGATGAAAGAAGATCTACAACTTTAGAAGTTCCAGTTTAAAATAGAAAATAAAAAAAGCTCTGCCACAAACTTTTATCTGTTTATGGCAGAGCAATTCTAAATTATATTTTTATAGTTCAATCAATTCATACTTAATGGTCTTAGAAACTCTATATATTTGTGTATCTAATAGTGTTCCTATTGCATTAGCTACTTTACTCATGGACTCGTCAGAAGCTTCATCTTTTATGTTAGAGAAGCTCATCTTTTTAAAAACATCTTTTCCTTCTTTATCTAGACCAGCTTTATACTCTACTGCTACGGAAAGATGTGTTAGTATACTTTCGGTCATACTATATTACCTCCTTTCAGAAATGAAATTCAGTAATATAGTATGAGTGAATTTGATTGTGTGTGCAAAGTGTCTTCTCCTAGGTATAGCTGCTAGCGGCAAAACAAGATACGTTTCTAATTCAAATACTCTAAATATGTGTCTATAATATATTATTATCTATAAATTTAAAATACTGGTGAGAGTTGTTGAAGGCGCCCATTTAATTTACTCTACAAACTTAAATTTACAGATATTTTTTACCATCACTCCAAGCCGTTCCAACTTTCTCGCCTAATGCGATATAACTGTTGCTAAACGCATCAAATAATAACATGCCTGTTTTTTGGGAATCGATTTTGCCTCTGTTATCTAACACTGACTCATCTGCAGCTACATTGACAATTTTTGCAAGTACTGTAGTGAAATTATTTGTATATACAACCTCTATAAGTTCACATTCTATGACAAGAGGACTTCCTTCGATGATTGGAGCGTTTATGAATTGACTCTTCTTTGCTTTTAAACTTGTTCTCGCAAATTTATCTGGATTTTTATACCCAGTTACTGTTCCAAAATAGTCCACTTCTTTTATCAAATTCTGATTCACGAGTGCAATAGTAAATGCTCGTCTCTTTTCAACATTCTCATGTGTTTTACTACGTGGACCGATAAAACAAGCGAGGTGACCAGCATTCGTCCTTGTACACTCATGCAAATTCATCACATTCACTGTTCCATCATCATTATAAGTCCCAACCATTAAAACTGGTGCAGGATAACCATATCCGAATGCGTTTGGTCCTAAATTTTTCATCATAATAATCTACCTCTCTTATCTATATAAATTCAATATTTTCAAATAAGAAATTACATATATTTTTGGCCTTCTTTCCAAGCCTCACCAGCTTTTTCACCTAAAGTAACATAGTTGTTGCTGAATGAGTCAAATAGTACCATGTCTATTTTCTTAGCATCAAGTCTACCATTTTGATCTAAAACAGATTCATCTGCCACTACATTGATAATCTTACCAATAACCGCATGAAAATGATCTGTCTTTACAATCTCCGAAAGCTCACATTCATACACCAAAGGACTGCGCTCAATAATTGGTGCATTAACATGTGCACTCTTTACGGCTTTCAAACCAGTTCTTGCAAACTTGTCCGGCACCCTATATCCACTCATAATTCCAAAGTAATCCGCTTCCTTCATAAGTGATGGATTAACTAATGCAACAGTAAAAGCACCCATTTTTTTTATATTCTCATGCGTCTTTTTACTTTCACCAAGGCATAATGTCAAATGACCTCCCTCGCTCATCGTACACCAATGCAGATTCATTACATCAACTGTTCCATTCTCATCATAAGTTCCAACCATTAAAACTGGCATTGGATGTCCATAATTTGCACCACTTGGACCTAAATCTTTCATCATAATAATCCTCCTGTTAGTTCATAAGTTCTCAGTTTTCTTGTTGTGAGCATCACTTTTTTTCGTACCACATCACATTTGAGCTGTCTTTTCCTGTTACAGTCACATTGTCAATAATTCCTTTATCAACACGATTGAAGTAGGTTCTACCTAATGTCAGTTTAATGCCTCTCGGCATCGTCCATTCTACTCCAAACAACGCTTTTATATTAAATTTAGTTCCGGACGGAAGCTGCTCCACCTTATCAAGTAACTGCTTATAGTAGCCATAAAAATAATCATCTTCAAGCACCTGGCTTTTTATATAACACGGAACCGTTAGTCCCTGCTTATCAGCATTCTTCTTTAAGGAATCATATTCTTCTTGTGTGAGTAATAGTTGAACATTAACTTTCTCCATATTGCTCCCTCCATATATATATTATCTTTTTTTCTAATAAATAATATATATCAGAGATATATGGTTGTCAATATCTTTTTTCTGATTTATATTATTAATCAGATAAGTTCTATTATAACTTATCGAAATCATCCAAGGTAGTCTCTTTTCTCTCTGCATAATAAAAGAGTAGCCACCCACCATAGCTACTCCATAAAATCACTTATACTTTTTCATCTTTCTACTTGAAAAATTAAATTGAATATTTACTTCCTCATTTGTCATTCCAAATACTAAAATGTTTCACTTTTTTGCTTTTATGTGTAATACAAGAGATAATATAAGACATATTGCAGTTGGAGGTAAAAACAATACGCTGTGAATTAAAGCATCAAGATCAGCCCCAGCAGAAGCATAGGGGTTATACTCTTGAATATTATAAAAATAAAATATGCCTATTAAATAACACATTAATAGAATAATCCCAATTCCAAATAAAACTCTTGATTTCGTTTTAGAACTCATTTGCTAACCTCCTAAATAAAATACAGATACATATGATAGATAAATTGGATTTTGTCTTTTTCCCATTATATTCATTTTATATGCATCAAATGAATTAAGTTTTCTACCGCTATATATCCCAATGGAAAATACATCAATAACAAAGACAGTCTTTGCCATAAACCTTCATTTTTAATAAATGTACTTTGAAATTGTGGTTTGTCAGCCATTATAAAAAAAGTGAAGAATACGAAAGCAAAAATAAAGGAGATAGAAAAAATCATTCCTTCTAAATTATTATTATTTTTGTATGACAGTATTGCTAAAAACAACGGAACAAATAGCATAGCCATAAAGCCTGCTCCTACTCCATGTATTTGCGATGATACAGTTATAATTTCTTTGCTTTGATTTACACTAAAAATACCCGATAGAATTCCTGCACCAATAGCAAATATTAAAATAAGAACAACCGTTACAATGGTAAGCGCTTTTGAAATTAACCAATACTTTGAAAAGATAATAGCAGAAGAAAAAATAAGTAAAATTCCTAAAATGATCAACCAGGTATTATAGAAAAACCGTACAGGACTATTGGGATTTCCTAATGAACTCATAACCATTAAGTTATGGCTATAACCTTTGTAAAAAGTAGCCAAAAAGTATGGAACCGCAAAATCTCCAGTAATTGCAATAATTAACAACCAGTTCAGCATTTTGCTATTTTGAAAATATTCAATCATATCCCTCATCTCCTATTAAAATATAAAAATCTGTGCTTTAAATTACTATTTATACTATTCAATCTTAAACGTGAGTTTTATGTTTCCCCGTATTTCTTACTCATTTTGTGTTTTCTATGAATAGTAATAGCAATAATTATAACTATAATCTTACAAATAATTGATAAATACTCATTCCCCCCAATTGCTATCTGTGTAAACATATTTATTAAAGCATGTGTCATTACACATACCCATAAACTTTGAGTTACTTTGAATAAAGATGCTAAAATAAAGCAATTTGTCAACAAACCAAATAAAAATGGAACTACTTGAATTTGATATATTGTACCTTCGGTATAAAAATATAAGAAATGCCATATTCCCCATGAAACAAATGTAATAGCTGTTGAAAAGATAAAATTTACTTTTTCCTCTAAAATAGGTTGGAAAGTATATCGCCAGCCAATCTCCTCTATTCCACCAAATAGAATGGCTTTTAGAAATAATATAATCGGCATATACCAGCTACTTATCTCAAATTTTCCACCGACTAAAACATAACTGAAATCTAACAATAAAAACAAAATAACAAGCAAATAATATTGATATGATTTCTTAACACTTACAAAATCCCAAAAGATTTGTTTTATAGATATCTTTCTATATTTAACTGATACAATACTCCCCCAAAGTGCAGAAGAAACTCCGCCCACTATAATAGCTACCATTCCTATTAATGTTGTGTAATCTGTCTTTATTCCAAAACTACGTAATATCCTAACTGCAATGCATACAATAAGCATTTGTCCTAATGATCCAAATAAGTACATTGAAACCGCTTTTTTTCTTTCCATACATCCTCACTATTTAAGCTATAAATTACTATTTATATCTATAACTTAATCCCCCATCTTCTTGCAATTATAAGTTAATTTTATCATATTTATCCAATACAGTATTGTTCAATTTTAAAGAGCCTCTTACTTTATTTTTAAAATACTTGGTACTGTTTTTGAATTGCGAACTAATTATCTTTTCATATTTCTCTATTTCCCTTCAAATATATATTCATTTACATTTTATGACACATTATCTTATTTATATCCATAGTATAAAACACAGGCTATTTTTATACCTGATTATTTTTATACAAGGAGGATTCATATGAGTAATTCATCTCTTCAGCTTGAACTATTAGCCAATGCATATATCCAGTCTGGCTCAAGTGTAATATTTGATAATATCGTTTATAATTCAGGAAATATTACGTATGATACAGCTTCTGGTGTAGTAACCTTTACTGAAGCCGGACGTTATATTTTAAACTGGTGGGTAGCAACACAGACAGCTACATCTCCTAACTTTGTTGTATTCGCATTAACTTCCTCACAAGGAGATTTAATTGAAGGAAATTCTCCTGTTAAGACTGGGGAAGTTGTTGGTTTTGGAATTATTAATGTAGTATCTGCTCCTGTTACTTTGACATTAAATTATATAAGTGAAGGAACTGCCGTTCTAAGTTCCTTAGTTCCTGTTAAAGCAACTTTAGTTATAGTACAAGATGATATAGTTTCTCCAACTAGTGTTACTGGACCTACTGGTGCTAGTGGTGTTACCGGAGAAACCGGTGCTACTGGAGACACTGGTGTTACTGGTGTAACAGGAGCTACGGGTGCTACTGGAGACACCGGCGCTACTGGTATTACTGGACCTACAGGCGCTACTGGCGAAACTGGTGTTACTGGCTCTACTGGCGTTACAGGCGCTACTGGTGAAACTGGTGTTACTGGCTCTACTGGCGTAACAGGTGCTACCGGTGAAACTGGTGCTACTGGCCCTCAACAATTGCCATTCGCAATACTTCACTCAGGCCAAATAACAGATGTGGCATCTACAGATCCTCTTCCAATAGAGCTTTTACAATACCAATCTGAAAACTTTGTTATTTTAAATAACAATACCTTTGCACTTACTTTACCAGGGGTGTATCAAGTTATTATTAATCTAAATGCATCATGGGTAGAAACTCCTCCTGGTGACCCTTTAGCATTTGCTGTCCAAAACGTAAATGATAACACTACTATAATAGGGCTAAATGGATATCAAGCATCTTATGTTGCAGGCTCTGATACTGTTTCAACCCACATAACTGGTATTGGAAGACTTCATTCTGATGGAACAGATGTATTCCATGTTGTAAATATAAATACTCAATCAATTAGATTAATTTCTGTAAATTCAAATTTTACTACTAGTAGCACTTATAATACGTCTACAACGATGGATATTAGTATACTTTGGGTAGCCCCATACACTCCATTTCCTGTTTAATAAAGGTATTAAGTTGAACAATCATTAGAAGCGTATTTAGTAAAAAATATGTTAACAAATTTACAAATTAAAGCATTTTTTAGTAGGTTTTCTAAAGAATGCTTTTTCCTTTTATTAAAACCTATTTAATATAGTTTTGTAATTAATAAAATTATACTAAATCTTATAATATAATCTTTCAATATAATATTTTTTAGGTAGTTACTTCGCGATAATTTCATGTTTTTAACTAACTTTTTTGTATTACGAACTAAAAAATACCGCTTATTCATTTGAATAATACGGTATCATAATAACTTTATATTTAGTTTTAGTTGAATAATAAGAAGCTTATTCATTTAATGTACTCTAGAAATGTAAAGTTTATTATGCATCAGAAAATTTTGTTTATAGCTACTGCAGCAAAAAGTGCCGCACAAGCAAATACCGGAATTCCCTTAAGGAAGGATGCCCAATGTTTTCTAATTCCATGATAATCCTTATCGTCAATAATGGCTCCAAAATGCGTTCTCTTTGTCTTGCTCCACCAACAGAAATCGATAATTATCAAATCAAATAGGTTTAATCCTTCTCCTAATATTAGAAGATAGATAAACGTCGGAATAAACTCTGAAAGACTCAATAAAAAGCCTATAACTATAAAAATAATTGTAAACACCATCAGATTTGACAAGAAAGATTTAAGATAAGAGGGTTTCACTGGAATCATTTTACTTAAGTCATTATTCAGTCTTATCTTAATCTGAACCTCATCAGGATAAGAGTGGAAGTTTTTCATATTCTTTTTATCTCCGCCAGTGCCAAGATAGCAGATCAAAAAGAACAACCCATATAAAATTATTCCTGCTATAATATATTTCATAGATAACATCCCCCGTAAAATTACTAAATTTGAGAATAATATTTTATTCAATATAAATAGTCCATGTCTTGCACTTATTACACAAATATATAGCAAAATCTAATGTTTCATCAGCGGCATCCAAATCAAAAGTAAAAATGTTTTCTTCTTCGATAACTCCTATATCTCTACGCCAGACACTAAATCTTTCTGCATTACATTCCAGGCACTCAGAGTCACATCTCCCTACATACTCAAAATCATCAATCGTTATTTCGTTATCCTGTAAAAATTGAACTATAACTTCTTCATAACTTACATCTGAATGCCCAACAAAATTCTCTAATTTCAAAAATTCACTCATACAAAACCTCCCATAAATACTGTATATGTTGTAAGAATGATTATAACTAGACCTATATGCAAATTCAAACTACAATAACCTATTTAATATCTATCAGATTATATTAAAACTAATATAATAGAAATTTTACTGATTTTCAAAGTTTATATTGACTAACTAGTATTTTGGGTATATTATATGTTGCCTATTTAAAATATAAATCTAACATTTTACATTAACAAGATTACACATATTTATTCATACTTCATCATTCTGAATCTTCTAAGCAAAAGTCCTGTTGCAATAAATATAGCTGTAGCTATAACACCTGTGATTGGATTTAATAAGATATCCCATATTTTACTTAAGGAAACAAATCCACCTGTCATGACCATAACATTGGGTACTGCATCTTCAACAGTATGCATAAGCACACATGGCCAAACAGACTTTGTAATCCTATATATTTCTACATACATAATAGTCCAAAATACCATTAATATACACCCTATTAAAATCATATTGCCTCTTGATATTGATTCAAAATAGATATCTGGAAGAAATACAAGATAATACGGGACGTGCCATAATGCCCATACAAGACCAGAAATACCGTAAATAGACCAGTCATTGAGTTTTAATTCAATAAGTTTCGGTGTTAAATAACCTCTCCACGCAAATTCTTCAAAAACATTCTTAAGTAATCCCCCAGTAGCAGAAGCTATTGCAAGTGATAAAAATGAACCTTTTGCAAAATTTGACACCTCAATTAGGTTAAAGATCTTTGCTAGTCCAATAGTTATTGCTGTTACTAACAGATAAATTCCTATAGATAATATATACCATTTCTTGTTATCTCTTATATTAAGTTTAAGACCTATGTTTTTCCAGTCTCTATATACTATCCTTAATATTATTCCAGTCAAAAAAGGTAATATCAGCCACAGTCCCATGCCCAAAGAGTTCCCCTCTGGCTGTTCTGTAAGAACTGAGTCAATGGCTACTCCAATCCAGCCACTTGCAAGAGTTATTATTATAAATATAATTAGTTTGCGTATATTCTGCTTCTTCACTAAAATTATCACTCCTTTACTTTTTAAGAATATCTAATATCCATTTCTCATCAGGTATTGGATTATCAGGATTAAGTGCTATAGCTTCTGCAATACCTTGAATTGAGCACCAAAATGAAATTGATAGAGCAAGAGGATTTCCTGAACGAATTTCTCCTAACTCTTGTCCTTTCTCTATTAGAGGTACACTCTGATTGATAATGTCATGCTGCGCAAGTAACTCTCCTGCCTTTTGTGAAATATGAGCAGCATTGTATACTGCATATCCCATAAACACAAACATTTTTGCTGAAAATGGATTACTCCTAATCAGCTGAAATAAATCTCGAATGTTCTTCTCAAATATCTTCAATGGACTAAGATCTTCCTCTGGCATAAAAACCATCTTTTCACAACCTATTTCAATAAGGGTTTCATATAAAGCTTTTTTTGAATCAAAATAATGAAACATAAGTCCAGAGCTTACTTCAGCTATCTTACATATTTCACGGGTAGATGTTCCATAATATCCTTTCATAATAAATTGATCCAGTGCTATTTGTAGAATTTGTCCCTGTCGTTTCTCCCTTTCCTTATCACGATTTCCCAAATAATAACCCGCCTTTCTTAATTAAGCATGTGCTTAATATTGAGTATATGCTTACCATATCATTCTAATTCATATTTGTCAAACATTATCAAATGAATATTCTAATGGACAGAGAATGTCTACTACTTATAGCTTCTGCTTAAAAACAAGAAAAAAGCTCAGCTATAAACATATAAAGGTTTATAGCTGAGCTATGTTACGTGATATTTTTTATTTAATCTGTGTGTGATTTCTCAAATTATGCAAGCTCTTTTCTAAGGTTGATGCTCCTGCTTTGTCTGGTAACTTAGTTGGTGAATCTTCCTTAGGTAGAAATATATTAACCTTTAATTGCTTCAACAAATACTCAAAGTTCATGTTATTCTCCTAAAATCATATTGATTAATTATACACTTAAAAGCTCGTTTAGCTTATCACTCAATATCTTCTCTTCCCCACTCCCTACAGTAGAAAATCTAAAAATATTATTGTCTAGAAATACTTATTTCTATATCTCTAAATTCATCTTCATTGATGGGTACTCTATCTAATCCTTGTCGTAACCACATAGCACTTTCACTAATATCAGATACTGGACTATAATTACCTAGCCATTCACTGGAAGACTTAAAGTTTTCATCTCTATTTAATGTTGATATTATAGCCTCTTCTAAACGAAGTCTTTTATATTTTTCACTAACTTCAAAGCAAACAAAGGTAAAGTTATTTATCATATAATCAGTTACTTCACTCTCTATATCTTTTTGATATAATATATCAAAATTGTCTCCATATTTTTCAATTGTCTTTCTTTTATTAGATGTATCTATAGACCAAATATCTAGATATTTATCTTTTCTTTTGGATAATAATGATTTACCTACATTTTTTCTAAATATACTACCATCTTTATTTTTTCTTATAAAGTGATCTTCTAATCTTTTAACTAAACGATTATCTGAAGTGTGCGTTCCAACTCTCACTATCCTATCTAGTCCTAGATACTTTTCTCCCTTTTCAAAAACTATATAAATTCCATTTTTATAGTTTATTGATTTTATATTTTTATGATTCAGCCTAGTCATATTATTAAAAAGCTGATGCAATTTAACACAATAATCCATTTTTATTCACAATCTCCTCCTGCAAGAAACTTTAACTTTTTTAATCCTTCACCCTGAGATAATCTTTCTAGCGGTAATTCATAATGCTTCATTTTTTCAACTAAAAACTCATAGTATTTTTTGCCCGCTAGTATAATAAATTTGGTTTTTTCAAAGTCATATCTTTCTTTTAAATCATTAATTACACTTCTACTCCATTCTTTTCTAACGTTAATGCCTTTATTGATTAAAGTTTCATCATAACTTTCTATTTCTTGATCTAGTTCTAACAACCCATACTTAGCCGAGATTACATAAATATCTTTAGAAATACTTTTTGCGTATTTATAAGAATATCTGAATCTATGACTCTTATCATAAAGAAGTTTAGTTTCCCATGTTCCTTTTCTTTTAAGCTTAGTGCAAGATATTAATACTACTATTTTCAAAGTGTTCTGATTATTTTCTTCCTCATGGCTATCGTATTTCTCATTACTTATAATTGGTGTAATTTCTTTATACTCCCTCACCTCAGCAAAACGATTTTTAGTTTGTTTTTCTTCACTGACTTTAATATTACCCTGTTTTATAAAAGTCACTTGCCTATTTGTAATTGAAACATTACTTGACCTATATCCATTTTCCAACCAATTATTTGCCTGTGAATGAGTTGTATCATTTGACCACCAAGCATTATACTTATAAGCACTATCTGGTAAGATGTCTTCTAAAATATTTTCAATTTCATTAAAACTCGTTGTAATACAATCATCTTTTAATCCTCTAAAGTACTCATACAAATTCTCATAATTCCTTTTACCCACTAACTTATTCCCCCTATAAAGCTAATAAAATATTCTTAATTATATTATATCTCTATGAAAAATGGATAGTAAACCCATCAAATATAATATAGGTAATCTTTTATTGCATTATATTAAATGTAAAAAGAGTAATAATATCATAAAAATATTACTACTCTTAACTATACTTATTTAAATAACCTTTTTTATATATTCCTGAAGCCTCTCTGTCAATATCTTCTCCTCCCCACTCCCCACAGTAGAAAATCTTAATATAGGTATGTCATATTTTCTCAATACTCAAGATTGAAGGTGAAGGTATCCTTTTATTGTGTAAGTATATTCCATTTTACCATTTATTTGTAACGGCATGCAATTTGTATAGATAGTTGTGGGTATAAAAAATGCAGGTTATAGGTTGTCACCTGCGGGTATTGTGAATGGTTGTCTGCGCCCTGGAATAATTGCTGAGACTGAAATACAAGGCTTGCTATTCGTATTCATATACCTTTGAATTGATGTATGATATAATAATGCTGTATCATTGACATATACTTTTAAGGAGATAATATATATGACATATTCAGAAGAAATAAAAAAGCTACGTCAAAAATGTTTCTTATCACAGGAGTCTTTTGCTAGAGAACTTGGTTTTTCTTTTTCATCCATCAATAGATGGGAAAGTGGGAAAAGTAAGCCTACTATGTCTGCGATGAAAAAGATTATGGAATTTTGCGAATCTCATAATCTGGATTTTGGCTCAATAGAAAAGCATTGGAATGAACACGGAAAGGATGAGAAATAATATGGCAAAGAAAAAAGCTGCTGAAAAGGCAATAAACATTGATAATATTTTATTTAATTGTAGAGATATTCTACGTGCAGCACGTAATTCAGGTTCTTTCTTCGAGAAGCGTGATATGATGCTTACACTTGTTTTTTTACGTTTTATTGGTGAAAAGTACGAGGATGGAATTGATAAACTTCGTCAAACTTTAATAGAACAAGGACTAGATCCTGAGGATGAAAATATTAGATCTGCATTTTTTGATGATGCAACTTTTACAGATGGAACATATAATCTGCCAGTAGAATCACGCTGGTCTACTATTATTAATACACCTGCACCGAAACTTAATGTTGCTCTTGATACTGCTCTTCATAGCATTGCAACAGATTCAAAAGATTTAAAAGGATGTTTTGTGGAAGGCACATTTACAACACGTAACCTTGCACCTAATGATATAAAAAAGATTATTGATGAAGTAAATAAAATTAGTCACAAAGTATTTGGAGAAGAAAAGGACCTTATTGGGCGTGTATATGAATACTTCCTTAAAGAATTTGCTGTTAATGCTACAAAAGAAGAAGGAGAATTCTATACTCCTCATGACGTTGTTCAACTTATGGCATCCATGATTGAACCATATGAAGGAACTTTATATGATCCAGCTTGTGGATCTGGTGGTATGTTCATTCAAAGTGCTGAACTTGTAAAATCAAAACAAGGTAATATTAATACCATCAACATTTATGGACAGGAAAAGGAACCAGCCACATATCGTCTTGCCAAAATGAATCTTGCCTTACGTGGAATTAGTCACCATCTTGGCGAAATGAGTGATTCATCTTTTACTAATGATTTACACAAAGGTTTGTATTTTAACTACATTATGGCAAATCCACCTTTCAATCTTAAAGGTTGGTATAATGACAATTTGAAAAATGATGCTCGTTGGTCAGACTATGTTACACCTCCAGAAAGTAATGCAAACTATGCTTGGATTTTGCATATGCTTTCCCACTTAAAGCCCTCTGATGGTGTAGCAGGGTTCTTGCTTGCTAATGGTGCATTAAATGACAGTGACACTTTAGAAATTCGTAAAAAACTTATTCAAAACGATAAGGTTGAAGCAATTGTTGTTCTTCCAAGAGAATTGTTTATTACTACTGATATCAGTGTTACTCTTTGGATTTTGAACCAAAATAAAAAAGGTGGTAACTATCATGGAAGAAACCACCGTAATCGTGAACATGAAATACTCTTTATGGATTTGCGTCAATGGACAGAAAACCCTGTTAAAGGTGAAAATAAAAAGAAAGTCCGCTTGATACCAGAGCAGATTGAAAGAGCAGCTAATATTTATCATACATGGCAAAGCGAAGGATGTGACGGAGCAAAATATGAGGTGCCTGAACTTTATCGAAGTGTGAAGATTCAAGAGATTGAAACAAAAGGCTGGACCCTTACGCCAAGTAAGTATATTGAATTTATTGATCATGATTTAGATATTGACTATGAAAAGGAAATGGCTCGTATTCAAGCTGAAATGCAAGAAGTCATGAAGGCTGAAAAGAAATCTCAACAGATGTTGGAAGATGCATTTAGGGGGATAGGATATGAAATATATTGAAAAAGAAAACTTAAAACGGATTAAACTTGGTGATTATATAAAAAAGTCTACTAGTAATAATGGAGATTTGAAATATGGTGAAGAATTTATTGTTGGAGTGAGCAATAAAGGTATATTTACAGAGCCAAAAGGCAATGTGTCAGGAGTAAATTTAAAGCCATACAAAATTGTAAATAAAGGTGCTTTTGTGTATAATCCTTCAAGGCTAGATTTGGGTTCTATTGCGTATCGCACAGATGAAGTTTGCATCGTTTCTCATCTTTATCAAATTTTTTATTTAAATGAAGATGGGAAAAAAATAATTAATCCAGACTATTTATTTATGTACTTTCGTAGAAAAGAATTTTATAGAGAGGTAACCTTTAGAAATTTTGGTAGTCAAAGACCAGAGTTTAATTTGAAAGATATGAGTGAACTTGAAATATTATTGCCTGATATATCGCTTCAACAAAAGTATGTAGATGTCTATAACTCTATGCTTACCAATCAACAATGCTATGAGCGTGGGCTTGAGGATTTGAAACTGGTTTGCGATGCATATATTGAGGACCTGAGAAGAAATATACCTTGTGAACCTATTGGGAAGTATATTAATAGGTATGATGTGCGAAATGGCTCGAATGGGACAAAAAATGTCATGGGTGTTAGCACATCTAAAGAATTTAGAGAACCTACTTCAAAAGTAAATCGAAATGAGTTATCAAATTATAAAGTGGTTAAGCCACGCCAAATTAGCTTTGTACAGACTACTCACAATGAAAAAGTATTTGCGTACGCATTCAACAATACTGATGAAGATATCGTTGTTACATCTGTTAATGAAGTTTTCTCAGTAGATGAAGAAAGGTTACTTCCTGAATATTTGTCAATGTTCTTTAATAGAACTGAATTTGATAGATTTGCAAGGTTTCATTCATGGGGGTCTGCAAGAGAAACATTTACTTGGAATGATTTGATTAAAGTTGAATTTCCTATAGCCGATATGACAATTCAAAAGTCAATTGCTGATATATATACAGCATATAAAGAGCGCAAATTCATCAATGAAAGATTAAAATCTCAGATAAAAGATATTTGTCCAATACTAATAAAAGGCTCTATCGAAGAGGCTAAAAAATCAAAGGAGGCGTAATCTATGGCTAAATTAAAAGAATATAATGGACGCTACTGTGAATCAGAATATGAGTATGCCTTTCTTGGATTTCTAGAGGCTGAGGATTGGCAGTATCTTTCTGGAAATGATATAAAGCGTTCTTTTAAACGAGATGTATTGATTGAAGATGACTTCAAAACATTTATGGCAAATACAAACCCTGACTTAACTGAAGATGAGGTCACTCAGATTTTTGATGTTGTTCGCCTTGTAGGTAGTGAAAGTGATTTTGCTACCTTACATAAGGTTTATGGGTGGATAGTAGATGGCGTTCAGTTCACGCCTCAAGATGGAATGGCAAGAATGATATCTTTGATTGATTTTGAAAACCCAAACACAAATATTTTTCGTGCCGTTAATCAGTTTACTGTGGAATATACCAATAATGGCCAGAAAGAAAATCGCAGACCTGACGTTCTTTTATTTGTAAATGGTATGCCACTTTGTGTAATAGAACTTAAAAACCCAGCAGACGCTCGTGCCACAATATATGATGCTTGGGAACAAGTAAATATAAGATATTGGAGAGATATTCCACATCTTTTGCATTATTGCCCATTAGCGTGTATCTCTGACGGCGTCAAAACTAGACTAGGAACTGTCCGTACACCTTATGAACATTTCTATTCTTGGCGTCGTGTAAATGATGGTGATGAAATATCTACTCTTCCTTTTGCTGAAACAGAAACCATGATAAAGGGTGTATATAGTCCTACTCGATTTCTTGAGATTTTTAGAGATTATATTTACTTTCAAGATAGTATTTATGATAGTGATGAGCATGAAATTGTATGCCGGTATCCTCAGTTTTTTGCAGCTAAACTTTTAAAAGAAAGTATTGTGAACTCAGTTGTTACAGGTAGTGGCAAAGGCGGTACATACTTTGGTGCAACTGGATGTGGCAAAACCTATACAATGGCTTTTCTCGCTCGTCAACTTGCACTGCGTTGTACAGATGTTTCTGAAATAGGTTCTCCAACTATTGTTTTAATTGTTGACAGAGATGAACTACAAAAACAAGGTGCAAAACTATTTACAAAAAGTAAGGAATTTTTAAATCTTGGCGAGGTTTCTATTGTAAAAAATAGAGCTCATTTAAGGCAAGAACTCGGAGCAAGACAAAGTGGCGGATTTTACATCTGTACTATTCAGAAATTCTGCGACAGAGAACATGACAAAATTGGTCTTATTAATGACCGAAAGAATATTATATGTTTTTCAGATGAAGCCCACAGAACTCAAATTGAGCATGCTAAAAAGATTCAATTCAGCAAAGATACAGACAAAAACATGAAAGCTATGGTGTCTAAGCCTTATGCAAAAGTATTAAAGGAAGCTTTTACGGGGGCTACTTTTGTAGGTTTTACAGGTACGCCAATTGCAGAAACTTACCAAACTTTTGGTGAGGAAATTGACCGATATACAATGGACCAAGCTGTTGCAGACGGGTTAACAGTGTCTATCAAGTACCATCCTCGTATTGCAAAAGTTTTGCTCGATAAAGAAAAAGCTAAGGAAATTGAGCAGTACTATAAAAAATGTGCTGATGATGGTGCAACTTACGAAGATATTGAAGCAAGTAAAAAAGCCATGAGTTCTATGGAAATGATTTTGGGTGAGCCTTTGCGTTTGGAGCGACTTGCCGTTGATATTCATGATCATTATGTTTCGTCCTGTGCTGGGGATCCACAGAGAATACAAAAAGCTATGATAGTTTGTTCTAGCAGACGTATAGCTTACGATTTATTACTGAAATTTAAAGACAAATATCCAGAATGGTTCGTAGAAAAGAAAGGTGCAGACGATATTGATATAACGGAAGAAGAACTTAAAGAGTTAAAACCTATGCCACTCATTGCCATGGTTTCAAGCGTTGGTAGTAATGATGAAGCAAATATGTATAACTATTTAGGTGGCGCACGTAATGATAAGCGTTCTGAGGATTTAGATGCAGCCTTTAAACAAGAAAAATCGAACTTTAAAATTGTTATTGTTGTAGATATGTGGATTACAGGTTTCGATGTACCTTCTCTTACATATATGTATAATGATAAACCACTTAAAAAACATTTGCTGATACAGACCATTAGCCGAGTTAACAGAAAGAATCCCGGCAAAGAGTTTGGTATGATTATAGATTATATTGGCATTCGTGATAATATGCGTGAAGCTATGAAGATATATGGTGGGAACAATTCCGTTGCACCTACTGTAGATGATGTTGAACAAGCTACAGTGGTGTTCAGAGAAGAACTAGAAATTTTAAAGATATTATTTGCTGATTATGATCTAATTCCATTCTTAAACCCAGAGTGTGATCCAATGATACGTTACAAATCACTTGCAAAAGCAGCGGAATATGTTTTTATTTCAACACAAGAGTTACAGACCGAGGGAAATGGTAGAGTACAAAAAGTATCGTTTAAAACCTATTTTTTAAAGACAGTTAAAAGAATGCGAACCGCATTTGATATATGTCAACCTTCAGGGGACCTTGGCGAGGCTGAATCTGCTCTTGCTCAGTGTTTTATGGCAATAGCTGGTTTCGTTCGTAAAATGAGTGGGACAAGCGAAGTTGATGCTGACACAATGAATCGTGCAGTTTCTAAAATGGTCGAGGAAGCTTTAAAATATAATCAAGTAGAAAGTGTTCTTGAAAGTGGTGAGGAAGAAGATATTTTCTCCCCTGAATATTTTGAAAAACTATCTGATGTTAAAATGCCTGCAACGAAGCTTGAACTTCTTATAAAAATGCTAAGAAAACAAATTAAGGAATATGGAAAAGTGAATCAGGTAGCTGCAAAAACATTTCAAGAACTGTTGGAAAAGACAATTGCAGATTATCACGAGAGACGTAAAAAGCTTACAGCTGAAGAAGCAGGGGAAACACAAGAAAAAGCCTCTGATGATATTATTAAGATTGCAACAGAGCAAGCACTATCTATTTTGCGTCAAATGAACGAAAATAGAGATAGCTTCCGCAAACTTGGTTTAACTTTTGAAGAAAAAGCATTTTATGATATCTTAATAGCTTTGCGTGACCAGTATAATTTTGAATATGGTACAGATAAAGAAGTAGATGGTGTGATTATTAACAACGAGTGTAAGTTGTTAGCAAAAAAAGTAAAGGAAATTATTGATACCAAGTCTTCATTTGCAGACTGGCTTAATAATCAAAATGTTCGTAACCAGTTAAAACTTGATATAAAGATATGCTTGGTGAAGAATGGTTATCCACCACAGTATAGCCCAGAGATTTTCAACAAGGTTATGGAACAGGTAGAAAACTTCGAAGAAAATTCAGATGCGTACTCTTCTAATTCGGATAAAATTCATCAGTATGCTCCTATAAAGAGTGATTCGAAGATTGCTGAAGATCCAGCATCATACAGCATAAACAAGGATGACGAATAAATTGATAAATCAACTGAAGAATTATTAATTAAATTATTGCGAACAACTTATTTTGCTATTATGGAAGATATAAAAAAACAAGGGTTCTTGTGTTATTTACACATTATACCCTTGTTTAATAGATTTCATTAGAACCTAACTAAAAGTTCAAAATCAGCTTTATGATCTAAAAGCCAATCCAAGTAAAATAATCCTTGATTTATTACATTTTCATTGCTAGCTCGTTTATATTCAAAAATAACAGGACAATTATTTTCATCTATTCCTAAGCTATCTATACGTACCCCATTAAATGTTACATATTCAGTTTTAAGAAAATTAACCCCCAAAAATGTAGGCATATTCCGCTCAATCAATGTTTGCAACTCTCTTTCAAGTGATACCCAAGTAGCTGGTAATTCTTCCACACCCTTATCTATTTTAAATAACTTTATACGCCATTTAAACCTCTCCCAACAAAATTTGTATTTCCATTTTAATACAAGTTAATTATATCACTTTCATTGTTTCCTTACTAAGTTTTAGGAAACATAGGCAATTTGTCATACATACTATAAAATCTAATCTTAAACTTTCTCCACCACCTCAAACCCCTGATTCCTAGCAATCTGATGCAATGGACTTATACACTCTACAAGTTTTCTATTAAATTCTTCCTCACCTTTATATTCATTTAAATTATATGGTTCATTTATCCTTAATCCTTCAACATAACTTTCTAAGTCCTTGTCCATCTTCTTTTCACAAAAATATGTGAAGGCTTTATATTGAATATCACAAAAGTCTCCTATATAATCCGTAAGTGTTAGTAGCTTATCACTTTTCTTGCTGTTGATATTTTTAAAGGTAGGTACTAAGTTCCACATCTCATCATGTAAAACAAAACTCCAAGGTATAAAGTGATCTATGCTCAGCACTCCATGAATTTTATAGTTTCCACTCGTAAATTCCTTTTTTGTATAAATATCATTTATACCCTTGGCTACAATAACTTGATTCCATAGCTTTGTTGCTTTTGTTAGATTTCTACTTCTAGGAGCTTCTAGCTTAAAGGCTATAGCAGGAACATTAGGATTTCTCTTTTGTAGAAAGCATATTAACTTATAATAAATCCAGTATTTTATTACCTTATAGTTTTCTTTTAAGTAATCTTTCCATCCATCATTAATGATTATTTTATTAGTTTTTCCTTTGATGATTTTATATAAGCAAGCATTATCTTCTAATGATGACTCCGTTATTATTTTTTCAACTCCAACTCTTTTTCCTTCTACTTTATTACTAAAGAAAGGTGTCAGCAATCTATATGGAACTTTATGAGTTAGCTCTTTCATCATTTTCTTAAGCACTAAGTCCTCAGCGGTGTATATAAAATCTAATAATTTCTTCTCATCATAATTAGCTGGGATATTATATTTAAGTGCTATGTGGTTTACAGGTAAATTAAGTTTATCAAAACTACCAAAACTTAATTTATATTGCATAATTGGATACCAAGCATAAGTAATCATTCTAGCTATTATCCTATTAAACTCAATCTCACTATTTCCTTCACTAACCTCATCTAATATTCCAAGTAGCCAATACATCTTATAACTTGCAACTACTCTATCCTCATTTAAAAGTCTAGAAAATATTTTATAATCAACCTTACTACTTGCAGGAATTATATCCTTAATTTCAATTCCTCCAATAGATAAATCTGTTATATTACTCATTAGTCATAAACCTTCTGGAGAACTATTCCCTCATTAAATCCTCCTCTTTCCCCTTTCTTCTCTCTTCTTTAAAAGCTCTTCAATCTTTTCTCTTATTAAATCTATTTATGTTAACTATTAACCTTAAGACATTTCCCTTAAAGCATTTCTAATTACTTCACTCAATACATTCTCATATTCAACCGGTAAGCCATTAAATAACTTTAGTTCAATATTCTCAATAATCCCATTGCCTTTATCTCGAAATATCTCATAAAATTCTTTGTTAGTAAAATATATATACTTCTTTTCAGCATTAACTTTTTCTAATAAGTAACATTTAGTAAATAAGCTGTTAAGCTTAGCTGTTGGTATATTGTCCCCACTAGTTAGTCCACTATGATGGCATACAAAAAAAACTATTTTATTATCATTTGATACTCCTGTAAATTCTTTATATACACTACTCTTACCAATCCTAAGTTTTTTCTTAGTTAGCTCTATGCCAAACTCATTACTTAATTTCTCTATAATATATTCAGTAACTTTATTTAGTCTAGATGTATCAGCCACTCTAATTCTCCTTTTTACTTAACAAAATTCTTAATTGCTCTTTCCAGTCCTCATCTTTTATCCAAAACTTTATACCTTTAACTTTTTCATTAGTATAAATAATTCCTGCATCATAAAATATTGCAATCAATTGGCTTGAAGCTTGTGCTGAACTTATATCCCTTTTTAATTCCTCAAATATAAATTTGCCTAGCCCATCTTTCTCTGTTCCATCCTTCATTTTTGAAACACTGTTAGCTAACGATGTTTCTCCCATTAACTTAATAAATTCAATAATCTTATCTATCTCAAGATCAGTAAATTCATTTACTAACACTAAGCCATTACCAACGGTTCTCTTTATTGTTATCTTATTCTCATCATATATCCAAGCAAATGTTTTTTGTTTAGCACCAAGAGTAGTTCCCTTACTCCATACCCTTTGGAGAACTATTCCCTCATTAAATCCTCCTCTTTCCCCTTTCTTATCTTCCCTCTTCTTTAAAAGCTCTTCTTCAGTAAATCCTAAATTACTTGCTAGTCCAAATAAAACCTCCATAATATCAGCAAGTTCTTCAAGGTTTTTATCTTCTTTAAACTCTAAAACTTCTTCATCAAGCTTTCTCATAAGTAAATCTAATCTTTCTTCTTTATCTGCAACTATATAATCACAATTACTTCCTGACATCTTTATTACCTCTGGTATTTTATCTCTAACTAACTTGTTATATGTTTTCATATATCCTCCAATATTTCACACACTCTCACCCATATGATTACAATTCTCTTCTAGTAATATCCAAATTTAATCTTGTTCCATTCGCTTCCTTATGTTGCTATTATATAACATTATTTACATCTAATTCAACGAATTCCTACAAAATTCAACTGTTTCATGCCTTTTAAAATTAAAAAGGATTAATAATATCTTTAGCTGATATTAATAATCCTTTAGTGTAATCTTCTATTTTATTTTTTCACCATATAATTTACAATCTAAACTAAAAATAATCTTAGTAAGGAAACTAATTACCACAATTTACCCCTATGTCAACTTAGTAAATTATGGTACACTTATTAGGTAAATTTCTTAATCCGTAGTGGATGGCTACGGGGGTTTTGAACGTTTTCTCCTCCTTGGACTATTGGTTATTATCACCAGTAGCAAAGGGGGTGGTATTGGATATGTTAGAACTGCTTATAAAAAGTTTTTCTACTATTTATATTATTAGATTAATTTTAAAACATAATCTTTTTATAAACTATTTAAAGATTAAAGTTAAATTCATTGGTCTTGATATAGAAATTAGAAGCAAACAAAAAAGCACTCCATCCGCCAAAGAATAGCTGTGCTTTTTTGATTGTTTAGTTTAAATAATTAAATCCAATAGCCCTAAAACAAAATAAATGTTCTAAGGATACTTAGTGTTGACGCACTAAGTATTTCTTATTTATATTATATCAAATTTCTATAAAAAATAAACATTTAATTTTTCAAATTAAAAACATATTTCTATTATGGTAAATAAAAGCCCTTTGCAGCTTTATATAACTAATAAGTGAGCTACCATCATCAGCTTTCAATTTTCTTCGTTATATTTATTTACATTCAACTAATATTTCCTTTATTTCACACACCTAAAATACACAATGGATTTAACATTATAAACCTCGACTTTGGTGTATAGTTTATTCAGTATTTGAGAAACTTCATCTTTAGTATAAAAGGGAGGTGTAAACCATCCTTTGGGCATTAGGAATTTGTTTACTATAAAATCTGTTGTTTTTCTTTCACCACTAATGTAAAAGCAACCACAGAATATACCACCTTTTTTAAGAACCCTTTCAGTTTCTTTAAATGCATTTTCCTTATTAGGAAAAGCATGAAAGCCATTCATTGAAAGAACCAAATCAAAATTATCTGCTTCAAAAGGAAGATTGGACACATCACCTTGTACACATTTAATATTGCTGATTCCCATATGTTCAAAGCGTTTTTCAGCCTGTGAGAGCATATCTGTAGAATAGTCTAAGGCAGTAATATCAGCATTTTTTATGGTTTTATATTTATTTGCTGTAAATACTGCTGTTCCTACTGGTACATCAAGGATTTTACTATTGAAGTCATCAGGAATAAAAGAAAGTAGTGTTAGAACATAATCCTCATCTTTCATACCCCATGCAAATTTATTATAGGCTTTTGACCAAAAACTATTTGCTGTCAAAACATCGTCATAAATGTTTTTTGACTCTTTATAAGCAACTTTAATTTTATCCTCTGTATCATTCATAAAAAGACCTCCTTACTATACTGCAAACTCAACTATAGTAATCTTAGTGTTCTCCTCGTTTCTATTTCCTTATATAGTTATTATATAGCATTTTTTACAGCTAATTCAACGAAAGCAGATGAGGTTTTCAAAACATGTTATAATAATCATAATAAAAAACTATAATCTAATAAAAAATAATTGGATTTTGTGGTTTGATATGAAGAACATAATTAAGTAAAAAAATATATGGAGGATGAGAAAGTGTTAGAACAGAAAAATATAGGTATTTTACTTTTTAATGAAGTTGAGGTATTAGATTTTGCTGGTCCATTTGAGGTGTTTTCAATTGCCACATATATGGGATGTAATGAAAAACCCTTCAAAGTACATACAGTTGCTGAGACAAAGGATTTAATAAAGGCTCGTAATGGATTGAAAATTCAACCTGATTATGATTTCTGTGACTCTCCACAGTTTGATATTTTAATTATACCTGGGGGATATGGAGCAGAAGAAATTGAAATTCATAATCCAAAGATTATAAGCTGGATTAAAGCTAATATGAATCATGTGGATATAATGGCATCTGTCTGCACTGGTGCATTTTTATTGGCTGAAGCTGGTTTATTGGAAGGAAAACAAGCTACAACACATTGGATGGATATTGATAGGTTAGAAAACGAGTATACTAAAATTAATGTCCTTCGCAATGTTAAGTTTGTTGATGAGTCTCCTATAATTACTTCGGGTGGTATATCTGCTGGAATTAATATGTCATTTTACATTATTAAAAAACTTTTAGGTGAAGAGATTGCTGTTGCTGCAGCTAAAAGGATGGAATATGATATTGATATCCTGAGTATTTAACTACTGATAGTAATACATACTTTTCTTTTACTAAAAAATACAGGTGAACAATCTCACCTGTATTTTTTCATGGTACATTTCAACATTATATTAAAACATATTTCTATTATCGTAAATAAAGTCCCTTTGCATTTTTATATAACTAATAAGTGAGCTAACATCATCAGCTTTACAATTTGCTTCATTATATTTATTTAATCTCTTTAATAAACTCCCTGCCATTTACACACATAAACAAGGTATATAATAATGAAAATCTTATAAATCCCATTCTGTTGCCGTATACTGTAGCATCTTCTAATGCTTTATAATAATGCTGCTTATCTTGTGGTCTTATAATAAGTCTTGGCATATCGATATTGCTTAATAATGCGTTTTGAATTACTCTTGAAGTTCTTCCATTTCCATCATAGAAGGGATGTATTTCTACAAATTCTAACTTAAGCCTAAAAACATCTTCTATTTTCTTATCAGATTTATTAAACTTGTTAATTGATTCTTTAAGCTTTTCTGGAACATCCTTAAAGTCTGGGGGTCTATGAAGTGAGTTTGTTATAGCTACACTGCCATCTCTTAGCCTTCCTGACCACTCCTCCTCTTCAATCACTAGGTTTGTTATTATTTTATGAATATCTAATATAATTTCTAAAGAAAGATTTTCTAATTGAGCGTATTTTTTCATTGCTTTTTCTAAGTTTAAAGCTTCAACAACATCCTTCACTCTTGCTTCAACGGTTCCCTTTTCTAAAACAACTCTGGTTTCTTCGATGGTCATTCTATTTCCTTCAATATTGTTTGATGAAAATAATTCATAAAATTTAAAATCATATTTCATTATATTTTCTTCATATTTATTAATATAATTAACTAAATCCTCATTACTCAACTCTTTATTTAATAGGCTAAAGGATTTAAACTTCCCACTTAATTTAAGCTCATTCATATTATCAATCCTTTTGTACTGTACTCATAATATTTTCTATAATAGTGCTTGGGTGTGAATTAAGTCTAAAATTAATCTAATGAAATATACTTCTGCGAAGATATTTCTACATAATAAAAGTGAAAAAAAGTGCCCCATCCCTCAAAGATAGCACTTTTCCTATTTAAAACATATTTCTATTATCGTAAATAAAGTCCCTTTGCATCTTTATATAACTAATAAGCGAGCTAACATCATCAGCTTTACAATTTGCTAGTGCTTTTTTATATTCATCTGATGTATCTCCATTCATGTATTGGAGTGGAAATCTATTATCTAATAACTGCTTCAAAAATACAAAACGCCCAATTCGTCCATTCCCATCTTGGAAAGGGTGAATTTTTTCAAACTCAACATGAAATCTTGCTAAATCTTCTAAAGTTATATTTTTCAAGCTATTATAATCACTGATTAGAGATTTTATTTTATCTTCCGTTTCTAATGGACTTGCTGTATCAAAATCTGCCCCTAGTATTTTATTAGGATATTTTTTAAATACTCCTGCAAGACCCAAATCATATAATCTTGTTCTATACATTAAACTTGAATGCCATTCTTTAATTGATTCTATAGTTATTTCTTCTTCAAGAGAATCAATAACTAAATCAAAGGTATAAAAAGAATTAACTGTTTCTTGAACATCATCTAGCGTGTGCGTTCCCATAACTATATTCTTCTCAAATAGCATTTGTAGAGCTTCTGTAGTAAAAGTGCTTCCCTCTATTTTATTAGAATGATATATAAAGTCATATTTTAATAACTCATTCAATGAATTATGTATTTCCTTAGTTTCTTTTAATGTCTGTAAAAATTTATCATAATCATAATTACTCGTTTTATCAAACATATCAACTGCTCCTTATAAAACATTTTTACTTTATTATAGCCTATAAACTGGTTACTTAAAATAGAAAATATTTAAGTAATGATTTTTATTAAAAGAAGTGATGCTTAATTATTAAACGAGGTTTCTATTATCATTTTCCTTCCGATATATGAAGGACATTATAAATTATCCCTTTTTCTGCTTTTACTTTACTTAAATCTTCTATAAAATAGAATATACTATATTTCCACTTGTCTGGATTATAAATAACAACATACTCTACATCGTAAAGTTTAGGCATATCCTTTTCTATTTCATCTTTTAAATTTTTCAAACTTTCTTGAGGTTTTATTTCTTTTGTTACTTCAAATATGTATTTTATATTCTTAAAAGCCTGAGTCGTTGTATCAATTAGGGGTATTCCTACATTGACTTTTTGCCACCCAAATGAAGTTATTATATTATCATAAAAGCCATCAAATAGGAATTTATTTAAGCCCTTGCTGCCTTTCCATATATATAAAGGGCAATAACTATTTTGTAGATTATTGTTTTCTCCCTTTTCTGTTATTAGATATAGTTTGATCTTTAAATCTTCAAAACCATCGGTTTTATGACCATTATTTTTGACTCTGTCCTTTATTATATTCATATCATAATCGCTGGGTAATATGATCTTATATTGTGTTGCTATCATTTTACTCTCATCCTCCTTGTACTTCTCATTAATTATAAGAATAGTTATATTTGTTTTTACAATTATAGTTTAACTCCCTAAATAAAAGCTGTATAATACTTATAAATAATGGCTAATATCATTTTTAGTGATATCACAATATAGAATAATTTTTCTGAAAGGTTTTTATACTATGGAAATTAATGATTTAAGAATATTTCAAATGGTTGCATATGAAAAGTCTATATCAAAAGCTGCCTTAAACCTTGGATATGCACAGTCTAATATAACTATGAGAATTAAGGTTCTTGAAAATGAATTAAATACAACTTTATTTACAAGGAATAATAGAGGTGTCACTGTTACTCCTCATGGAGAGAAACTACTTGAGTATGCTGATAAAATTATTAGGTTAGTGGATGAAGCTACAGAAGAGTTCTCCCCTTCTAAAATTAGTTCCAAACTTACAATTGGCGCTACTCAAACTATTTCTGCCTCTAGACTACCTAAATTATTTGTTTTATTTTATGATAAAAATCCTTCTGTAGCTTTAGTATTAAAAACTGAAAAGCAAGAGGTTCTTTTAGATAAACTTTCAAAACATGAGCTAGATGGTGCCTTTATATATGATGAATATCCATCTATTAAGTTTAAGGAAGTTTTTAGTTTCATGGAGGAGACGGTTTTAATCTCTTCTACCCCAATAAAAGATATTAATAATATAACCACACCAATAATAGTAAATACAGATACTTATTGTCCCTATGGTAAGCTTCTAAAAAAATGGTTTGCTACTAACCACTCAAGTCCAGTTAACATCCTAGAATTTGATACTTTGGAAGCTATTCTTAATGGTGTAAATAGTGGTCTTGGTGTGTCTCTTTTACCTAAAAGTATTTTACCTAAAAACAATAATTTTCATGTTTATGATTTAGGTGAGGATTTTAAGAAACTTAAGCTTAAATTTGTAATAAATGACCATGTAAAACTTAATGCTTCCCTTAAAAGTTTTATTGATATATCAAATGAGCATATAAATAGATAGAAAAAAGAGCCCTTGGTTTCACCCAAAAGCTCTTTTTAAGTTCTATAGAATACTTTCTATTATTCCACCGCCAACTACATTGTTTCCATCATAGAATACAACTGATTGACCCTTGGTTATGGCTCTCTGCTTATCCTTAAAGCTAACTTTTACCTTACCATCTTCATAAGGTGAAACAATTGCTTTAGCTGGTTTTGCAGAATATCTCATCTTAGCTGTAACTTCTATTTCTTTATCTAACTTATCAAAGGTTATGAAGTTTAAATCTTTAGCTACTAGATCAGTTTTAAATATATCTTCTTCTGGTCCAAGGACTACTTCATTTGTCATTGGGTTTATATCAGTAACAAATACAGGTCTTCCAAGTGCTATTCCTAGCCCTTTTCTTTGGCCTATTGTATAGTATACAATTCCTTTATGTTCTCCAAGTACATTACCAAATTTATCAACAAATTTACCAATTTTAACTGTACCAGGTTTAGCTAAAGTTATATAGTTACCATGATTGTTATCACTAACAAAACATATTTCTTGGCTATCTTTCTTATTATGAACAGCCAAGCCAATTTCTTTCGCTATTTCTCTTATTTTATCTTTAGTGTATTCTCCACAAGGCATTAATGTGTGCTCAAGTTGGTATTGAGTAAGGTTATATAAAGCGTAGGTTTGATCTTTTCTATCATCATCACTTTTTATAAGATTATATCTACCATTTTCTTTAGCTATTTTTGCATAATGTCCTGTAGCTACGTATTCTGCTCCTATTCCTTCTGCTTTTCTTAATAATTCATCAAATTTAAGATATTTATTACAAGCTACACAAGGGTTTGGAGTTTTTCCTTCTAAGTATTCATCTACAAAGTAGTCTATAACTTTTTCTTTAAAGCTATCTCTAAAGTTTAGAACGTAAAAAGGAATACCCAGCTTATCTGCCACTCTTCTTGCATCATCTACAGCTGATAGTGAACAGCATCCACCTTCTCTTTCTTCATAGTCCTTATCTTCTTGCCATACTTGCATGGTTACTCCTATAACGTCATAACCTTGTTCTTTTAAGAGGTATGCTGCAACAGAGGAATCAACTCCTCCGCTCATACCTACAACAACTTTCTTTTTCATAAAACCACCTTTATATTATTCATCACCATGAACATGGTCATGAATATCATCATGTTCTTCAAAATCCCAACCTGTTAAATCTAATCCAGCATTTTTTCTATAATCATTTATAGCTTTATGAATAGCTTCTTCTGCTAAAACTGAACAGTGCATTTTAACTGGTGGAAGTCCATCTAAAGCTTCTGCTACTGCTTTATTAGTTAATTCCCAAGCATCTTCTAAAGTTTTTCCTATTATTAGTTCTGTAGCCATTGATGATGATGCAATTGCTGATCCACAACCAAAAGTTTTGAATTTAGCATCTTTTATTACATTATCTTCAACCTTTAAGTATATTTTCATTATATCTCCGCATTTAGCGTTTCCAACTTCTCCAACACCGTTTGCGTCTTCGATTTCACCTACGTTTCTAGGATTTCTAAAATGGTCCATTACTTTGTCACTATATATCATATTATTTTTCCCCTTTCTTTAAAAAGTCTTCCCATAGTGGAGACATATTTCTTAATCTTTCTATAATTGGAGGTACTACTTCTAAAACGTAATCTACCTCTTCTTCTGTGTTTCCATCTCCTAAAGACAATCTTAAAGATCCATGAGCTTTTTCATGAGGTAATCCTATAGCTAAAAGTACATGAGATGGATCTAGAGAACCAGACGTACAAGCACTACCTGAAGACGCACAAACACCTTCAAAATCTAATGAAAGAAGTATTGACTCTCCTTCAATAAATTCAAAACCTACGTTAACATTACCAGGTAATCTCTTATCACCTCTTGGTCCGTTTAACTTTGTATGTGGCACTTTTAATAGTCCGTCTATTAGTTTCTCTCTAAGAACTTCCATTGCCTTAGTGTGTTCTTCTAGGTTTTCATAAGCAAGTTCCATAGCTTTACCAAGTCCTACAACTCCAGCTATATTTTCTGTTCCTGCTCTTCTTGCTCTTTCTTGACCACCACCGTGGATTAAATTATCTATTCTTACACCTTTTCTTATATAAAGAGCTCCTACTCCCTTAGGACCATAGAATTTATGCCCTGCTAAAGATAGTAGGTCGATGTTCATGTCTTTAACATCTATCTCTAAATTTCCAATCGCTTGAACTGCATCTGTATGGAAAATTATTCTTTTCTCTCTACAGATTTCACCAATCTCTTTTATAGGTTGAATAGTTCCTATTTCATTGTTTGCAAACATTACAGAAACTAATATAGTTGTATCTTTAATTGCATTTACTAAGTCTTCTATTTTTATAAAACCTTCTGAATCAACATCTAGGTAAGTTACTTCAAATCCATTTTTCTCTAACCATTCACAAGTATGTAATACCGCATGGTGCTCTATTTTAGTTGTAATAATATGATTTCCTTTTTTCTTTTGGGCAAATGCTACACCTTTAATGGCCCAGTTATCAGCTTCTGATCCGCCGCCAGTAAAGTATATTTCTGAAGAGTCTGCATTTAAGGGCTTTGCAACTCTTTCTCTTGCCTTATCTATAGCTCTTTTTGTATCTCTGGAAATTCCATAAAAGGATGATGGATTTCCAAAACTTTGAGTAAAATATGGCATCATTTCTTCTAGAACTTCTGGTTTAACATATGTAGTAGCTGAATAATCCATGTAAACTGTTTTATTCATTGTTATCACTCCTCTTCTCCATTTTTATCAAAGAATTTTTTGTTTTCATACTGTTATAGTCGTCAACAATGTCTTGTAAAGTTACAGACTCCATAACCTCATCAATACTTTCTTTAATTTTTTTCCATAAAAGCCTGGTTGCACAACAATCTAGGTTGTCGCAGACAACCCCATCAATACACTCTGCTATTTCAACTGGTCCTTCTAAAATCTCCATTATATCAGAAACTTTTATTTCTTTAGGATCTTTGTTTAGTATATATCCTCCTTGCGCACCTCTTATACTTTTTAAAAGCTTTGCTTTTCTAAGTGGTGAAAATAATTGTTCTAAATAATATTCGGATATATTTTGTCTTTCAGATATAGTTTTAATTGATACAGGGTCCAGTCCATAATGTATTGCTAAATCAACCATAGCTTTTACACCATATCTACCCTTAGTAGATAATTTCAAAAAAATCACTCCTTAAAGCCGACTAAAATGATAAACTTTATTTTATAATAATAGCAAATCCGACCTTTACTGTCAACAATGAAAGTATTTACTTGTTATAGAATATTAAACTAATATTTATTTGTTAGTTTATATAAAACTATAAAGTCACATTTAAATCGATATATTTAAACATGACTTTATTATCTGCCGTAAATATCTATAATTTTTTTATTCTTTTATAATATTTAAAAAGGCTAGAGAATGCTTCTTTAATATCTCCCTCAGCTTCTAAAGCGCTTATACCATTTTTTAACAATAGCTTTTCTGCAAATTTTCCTATTCTATTTATTAATACCATATCACAATCATTTAATAACTTCACTTTAGAATATAAATCATCATTATTATGCTCTTTAGGTGAGCAGCCTGACCCACAGCTCCCACTACTATTTTCATTACAGCCTAAAGCTTTCACTTCATCATATGTTTCTAAAAAATCCTCTTTATTATCTATACCTTCTCTAATATCTAAAATATTAAAGTTACCATCTTCTAGAAGCTCAAAAATATAAAATTTATTGCCACTTCCAAAGTGTTGATCTATAACTATTCCATCACTGCTTCCTGCAGCTATTTTAACTCCCATCTTAATTCTCCTTTTTTAGAAGTCTGCTGTAATAAAAACAAGACGCATATAATGCACCAACTGGGTTATGTGCAAGTATTCTGTCTTTAGTTACAAGAGTTGTTACTGGGGCTTCTGAATATTTCATAAACAATGAATCATGCCCAACGCAAAGTCCTACAACCACATTAAGATCAGTTTTTTCTTCATTTAATATCTTAGCTTGCGCAATAGGGTTACAGAGTGCTTCATATCCACTTTTTATAATCTTATCCTCATCTTTTATTCCTATCTCATTTTTATCAGTTCCTCCAACCTTACAAGCAACACTATAAAAGTCTAATCCTTTTGCTTTAAGGATTTTACCAAAGATTTTACTTTCTTCAATAAGTCCTATGCAAGTTGCTATACCTATCTTCTTTGCGCCTATCTTTTTTGCAAATACTATAATTTCCTCCGCTCTTGTTAATTGTCCATAGTACTGCCCTTCAACTTCTGCTGATGCATGAGCAATTTTTGATACTAATTCATCATTTTTATATAAATCCAAAGCCTCATCTAGAATTTTTTCGTCAACATTCTCTGTAAGACAAAATGGTGGGAATACACTATCCCTAGATTTGCAATTATATGTTCCACAATTTGTACATGATTTTTTTAACTCTGTCATTTATATTTCCTCCCTTTATTTTTTGTCATTTAAAAAAATCCCTCATGAGATTTATCCACATGAGGTTTAATTATTGTAAGTTTATATTCCTGCTGCATTTGAAGTGATTTGTCCACTCTCTATTGCAAGAAGTTGATCTGCCCATTTTCCTGCCCAATCTTTAAGTTCTCCTACTGTAAGTGGAGATGGCACTTTAGAATCTGTATGTTCTGAAATTCTTTTTGCAAGTCTTTTATAAATCTTAGCTTGTTCTGAATCTGGAGCAGCTTCTATAGTGGTTTTACCTTGAAGCTCACTTTGTGTAACTGTTATTGATCTTGGAACATATTCCATAACCTGAGTGTTAGTTCTAGCCACAAAATCATCTATTATTGCTTTAGAATAAGGTTGATTAATTGAGTTTGCTATAACTCCTCCTAACAGTGCTCCACCTGAATTAGAATATCTATGAATTCCTTTAAAAAGATTGTTTGATGCATACACCGACATAAAGTCAGATGAAGATACTGTAAATACATGCTCGGCTATTCCTTCACGAATAGGAACTGCAAATCCACCACATACAACATCTCCTAAAACATCATATATAACATAATCTAAATCTAGTTCCTCAAATACTCTTTGCTGTTTAAATAGCTGAACCGCAGTTATTATACCTCTTCCTGCACATCCAACGCCTGGAGCTGGCCCACCTGCTTCTACACAATATATCCCATTGAAGCCTTGAAATATTACATCATGTGCATTTACCTTGTTTTTTTCTCTTAAGGTATCAAGTACAGTTGGAATGTAAGTACCATCTCTTAGTGTATTTGTTGAGTCGCTTTTCGGGTCACATCCAAACTGCATAACCTTATAGCCCATTGTGGTTAATGCTGCACTTATATTTGAAGTTGTTGTAGATTTACCAATGCCACCTTTACCATAAATCGCAATCTGTTTCAACTTTTTAGTCATATTTAATTCCTCCATCAACTTTTAAATAATATAGTATTATCTTATTTAAAGCATCCTCTATTAAAGTTTTAATTTCAAACACTTCTATTCCCCTGCTTTCTAATGCCTTTACTGCAACATAGCCTATCTGAGTAATTAAAACCGCTCTACATCCTGCGAGTTTTTCTGTTGCTAATAAAAGTTTTTCTTCATTATGATCTCCATTACTACAAAATGGAGATGCTTCTAATACTTCTGAAAACTCGTATCTATCTTCATCTATATTAAAAATTAAAAACTTAGTTGCTTTACCAAAATGCTCATTTATAACCTTACCATCACTACTTGCTACCGCTATTTTATAAGCCATTTATCCACCTCTTATTTATAAGAAGTTGCTAATGTATCACCAGACTTTAGTCATCTACTAAGATTACCATGGGACATAGTTCTTAGGATTCTCTAAAAATTCTGGTCGCCAAATAACATTAGCAACACTCATTTAAGTTTTATTATATTTGAGATTATAAATATGAATCTATTTTTCTAAGCCTCATAACTATATCCTGAGTAGTTTTTATTACGTAATCAACTTCCTCACTAGTGCTTCTTTCCCCTAATGTAAATCTTATTGAACTTTTAGCTTTCTCCTCATCTAATCCTATAGCTACAAGTACATGAGATGGATCTAGATATTTAGATGCACAGGCACTTCCACTAGAAGCATATATTCCTGCTAGATTTAATAATAATAATAAGACAGATTCACCATTTATATCTTCAAAAGAGACATTAACGTTACATGATATTCTACTTTCTCCAAGAGGTCCATTTAAGCTACTATTTGGTATACTTAATAGCCCCTCAATAAGTTTATCTCTAAGTACAGTTAATCTCTCTGATTTTTCCTTGATATTTAAGGTTGCAATTTCAATTGCCTTACCAAGTCCAACTATCCCAGGTACATTTTCGGTTCCCGCTCTCTTAGATCTTTCTTGTCCCCCTCCATGTACCAATGAATCTATATTAACTCCATTTCTTATATACAAAGCTCCAATACCCTTAGGTGCATAAAACTTATGCCCTGATATTGACAATAGATCAATATTAATTTTATTTACGTCAATATCGATATGTCCAATTGCCTGAACTGCATCTGTATGAAAATATACCCCTTTTTCTCTACATATAGTTCCTATCTCTTTTATAGGTTCAATAGTTCCGATTTCATTGTTTACAAACATTATTGAAACAAGTATTGTAGTTTCTTTAATTGAGTTTTTTAGTTCTTCCAGATTTATTATTCCAAATTCATCTACAGAAAGATAGGTTACTTCAAAACCTTGTCTCTCTAGATAATCACAGGTATGCAATGTAGCATGATGTTCTATTTTTGAAGTTATAATATGATTTCCTTTATTTTTATTAGCTAAGGCTATTCCTTTTAATGCCCAACTATCAGCTTCAGAGCCTCCATTAGTAAAATATACTTCATTTTCATCAGCTCCTATAGCTCTAGCTACTCTTTTTCTTGCTAATTTTATAGCATTTTTAGGTTCATCAGAAATATCATAACTTGAAGAGGGATTTCCATAAAATTCAGTAAAATAAGGCAGCATTTCATTTAATACTTCTGGTTTAGTATAGGTGGTAGCTGCATAATCCATATAAACTGTCTTTTTAATAGATGTACACCTCTTTTCTTATACTAAATCTTCTTGATTTTTTATATAATGGAATGGATTTTGTGAATACCATTCTTTTTTATATGGCAATTTTACATTTTCAGAGATATTTTTATTAAACATAGTATTTTTTAATATTCTGTTTAATCTTCTAGCTATTTCAAAAGCTCCAGAATAACCTAGGTAATTGTAGCTTGGTCCAAACAAAGGGAAGACAGGCACTCCTTGTTTTGCTATATGTCCATTTCCTCCTACATGACCTATAACTAAGTCTGGTCTTTCTCTTTCTATTAAATTTGCTAATTCAAAAGGCTGTTGAGTAGCTGCGTTAAATAATATCTCATCTTTATTAGGTAGCACTTCTATTAATGGATCAGCAAATTCATCATAATGAAATCCTCTCATACCTATTACTTCCATACCCAAATCATCAAGAAGTTCTGCTGTAGATAGAATTCTTATTTCTCCACCAGTTAAATAGGCTCTTTTTCCTTTTAGAGTTTTTCTATAAGGTTCTAATGCCTCATCTAATTCTTTGCTTTCTTTTTCTATAAGTTTTTCTGCCTCTTCCTCAAGTCCAAAAAATTCAGCTATATCTTTAATCCATATCTCAGTATTTTTCCTACCTATAGGAATGGTTTTAAGTACAAATGGTATTCCATAAAGAAGTTCTAAATGTTTTGAGAAATAATCATCATGTGTTGCACAAATACTTATGTTTAGAGCCGCTTCTGTAACATATTTAAAGGTATCTGTTTCAGCATAACAAGGCAAAAATCTAACAGTTAAACCCAGTGCATTTAAAAGTCTCTCTAATTCCACTTCATCATCTCTACTCATAGAAGAAACATTTAAAACATTAACTGTGCGATTTATTCTATATTGTTCTTTTAACTTCTCTATTTCATTTTCATATATCTTTTCTTCTAAAGGTATCTGTTGATCTCTTACAAAATTTCTTAATAATCCATGATAAACGGCATCATAGGCTGTAGCCATTATTCTAGTTTTAAAACCCTCACAATGAACTGCTACTAACTTAGCTGACACTTGTGGTCTAACTTGCTGAAGCAAACCATCTATATCATCGCCTATTAAGGCTGGTACACAACCATTTGCAACTATGATGGATTCTGGTCTAAACTCACTTTCAGCATATAATACTGCTTCTTTTAATTTATCTAACCCTCCACCTATAACATCTGCTTCATTTAAATTTGTATTTAGCCATATATTAGCTTTTGCATCAGGATCTCTTAATTGTTTAAATTTTTTACTCAAGGCCGCATTTGCTATACTACAGCTACCGCATCCAACAGGAGCATGCATTATTATAACTGCATTTCTTAATGTATTAAGTATTGCTAGACTTAAAGTAAATTGGCAGCCAAATGTCTGTGAAAAAGCTCTTTCGTTACCATTTACACAATTTCTTTTCCCACAGCTTACAATCTCTGAACAAGTTCCTCCAAAGGCATTAGTTACTACAAACCTATCTTCTCTTGGAGGTGGTGTTTTAGAATCTATATAATTTATTGTACTCATATTTTCCCTCCTAATTTTTATTCTATCTACCACTTACAAGTAGAGTGATTAAATCTTCAACTAAATTAATGCCACCTCTAAAGCCAGCATACGCTCTGCTTAAAGATACTCTTGAAGTTACTGGAAAAGAAACATTAAGTAGTGGATATCCAAACTCTTCTGAAAGATCTCTTTCAAAAGAACTACCTATTATAACTGCTGGACCAAAGGAATCAAAATACTTACTTCCATTATTCTGAGGCCATGCTTTTTTTAGATGTCTTTTTACAGATGAGGTATCAGTATCAAAAACCACAGTTGGTTTTAAACCTGACTCGTAATCTTCAAACCTTTCCAGAAGCTTTTCCTTCTGCTCATCTTCTAATATGTCTGTAATAACTGTAAGGGAAGGTATCCATCCTAATTCATCTGATATAAATTTAGTTACAGCAGGTCCATAGTTTGCGTCTCCAACAACTATTCCGTAACGCTGCAAATCTACATCATTAACTATATCTACTATCCTTTCTAGATAATCATAGTAAATTCCCTTTTCTTCTTTTATAACTTTTTCAGTTAACTTATCTTCCAAACCTAGTGATTCAGCTACTAAAGTAACGAATTCTTCTGTAGCTCTTGCACCTATTGGTATTGATGTAACAATATATGGAGTACCATGTACTTCTTCAAATACCTTAGCTGGGTCAACTCCATAAAAATCAGATACTACAATATTTAACTTTGCATCCCCAATGTTTTTTAAATCTTCTAAGGTTTCTCCTTCTCCAAAAATAGTGTTAACTTTTAATCCAAGTTTACTTAAAAGATTTTTTAATTCTCTTAAGTTCCCTTTATAAAAAGCATCCTGAGCAGGAACCACCCCAAATATATTAACTACATTCGCTTTCTTTTCTTCTTTTTTCAAAACAAACTCTCTAAACAAGGTTTCTAATATCAAATCATAGCCTGTAAAAGAATTTCCTCTAAACCCACCAGTTTCAGCAACAAGTATAGGATGTCCATCATCTGAGAATTCTCTAGTTACCCTTTTAACATCATCACCTATCATCTCAACCATACAACCAGTAACTACTACATAAAGGTCTCCATCCACAATTTCAAGAGTTGACTGAATCTGCTCTTTTAATCTGTCTTCCCCTCCAAAAACTATATCTCTTTCTATTACATTAGTACTTGGAAGTGCAGTTCCTGAAACATAACCTGATCCAAAGTGCCCTCCACCTGGATTTGTAGCATTTGAAATATTAGCACCACATCCCGAAGATGCATGCACTATAGGTACAGTTCTTGGTAAGGCATGGAGGGTTTCTAACCCTCCACCAAGGGAACACACATATCTTGGTCTATCAATAAATCTACTCATATCTTAACTCCCCTATTTTATAAATTACTACAGTCTTTCTTCGTCTTGGAAAAGCGGTGTGGACAAATATCTTTCTCCAGTATCAGGCAATAAAACCACTACTACCTTACCCTTATTTTCTTCTCTTTTTGCTATTTGAGTTGCTGCAAAAGCTGCTGCTCCAGAAGATATTCCTACTAACAAACCTTCACTTTTTGCTAATGCTTTAGAAGTTCTAAATGCCTCTTCATTTCTAACTTTATAAATCTCATCAATTATTTCATTATTAAGAACCTTAGGTACAAAACCAGCACCTATTCCCTGTATTTTATGAGGACCTGAAGCTCCACCTGATAATACTGGTGAATCATATGGTTCTACAGCTATAATCTTTATATTAGGATTTTTCTTCTTTAACGCTTCACCTACACCAGTTACAGTTCCACCTGTTCCTACTCCAGCAACAAAAACCTCCACTTTTCCATCTGTATCAGCCCAAATTTCCTCAGCTGTAGTTTTTCTGTGAATCTCAGGATTAGAGGGATTTTCAAATTGTTGTGGGATAAAAGAATTAGGAATTTGAGCTGAAAGTTCCTCTGCTTTTCTAATAGCGCCCTTCATACCATCTTTGCCTGGTGTTAATACTAATTCTGCCCCTAAAGCTTTAAGTAAATTTCTTCTTTCTATACTCATGGTTTCAGGCATGGTAAGTATTAGTTTATAGTTTTTAGATGCTGCAACAAAGGCTAAAGCAATCCCTGTATTTCCACTTGTGGGCTCTATTATTACACTATCCTTGTTTAGAATCCCCTTTTTTTCAGCATCTTGAATCATGGCATACCCAATTCTATCTTTTACACTTCCACCTGGATTAAAATATTCTAATTTTGCTATTAATTCTCCTTGAACTCCATTTTCTTTATTGTAGTCTGTTAGTTCTAACAGAGGTGTATTCCCTATTAAATCAGTTAATTTCTTTGCAATTTTACTCATAATAAAAACCCCCTTAATTTTATTGATAGCTCGCTATCTATATAGACAGCAAGCTATTAAGTTTTATTTTTTTACTTCAGAAGACTTAACTTCATTTGGAACATTATCAAAATTTGCAAAACTCTTTTTGTGAAGTGCTTCAATATCGACATTTTTGTCAAGCATCCCTACTTCTTGAAGAGCTTTTGCTGTTGCTCCAAATGCATCATAAGCTCCACTTACAGATGGTATATAGTTGTATGTTTTTAAAACCTCTGCATTAAATGCTGCATCACCTGCAACCCACTTATTATCTACTTGTATTTTCGTAGCCTCATCTTGATTTGCTTGAATCCAAGCACTTGCCTTTTGCATCGCTCTTGTATATTTAGCCGCAACTTCTGGATGTTCAGTTGCTATATTTTCACGAACATAAGCTGAGCAGCAATATTGATCTTTATATTTTTCATCTAACGCGGAATCTGCAATTGTATTTAAGTTATATTCCTTTTTAGCTATAGATGCAGTAGGATCATTATTTGCTATAGCGTCAATTGATCCATTTTCTAAGGCAATTGGAAGATCGTTAGCACTAAAAACAACGAATTCGACTTCCATTTTTTCTGTACTTACACCAATTCCAGCATCTGCAAGAACACGTTTAGCAAAAATAGCTGGGCTTCCAGTTAAGCCTGGAACTCCAATTTTTTTACCTTTTAAATCTTTAACACTTGTTATTCCTGAATCTTTTTTTACAAGCACCTTATCGCAGCCTGTATGTAATCCAGTAGTGATTTTTACTGGTAATCCATTCGAAAGTGGTTGAATCAAACTTGCTAAAAGTCCAAATCCAGCTTCTGTTTTACCAGCTGTTACAGCTTCAAAAGCAGTTCCTGGGGCTAATTTAATTAAATCTACTTTTAAACCTTCCTCATCAAAGAAGCCTTTTTCAGCTGCCATATGAACAGGCGCTTCACACAAACTTCCACTGTATCCAATCTTTAATACATAATCATCATCTTTTGAGCTCACATTTGATGATGACGTCTCTTTTGTTTTTGAGCATCCAGCAAATATCAATGTTATAGATATTAATGCTAAGACTACTGAAATAAATTTTTTATTCATTATATATCCCCCTTATAAATAATAATCTGGTTCATCTACTGCACCAGCAAAATTCAATATTTCTAATATTTTAGAGCGTAAACTTAAAAATTCTGGTGTATTACGTGCTCTAGGTCTAGATGTATCAACTTCAATGCATGTCTCAATCTTAGCTGGTCTTGGAGTCATTACTATTACCCTATCCGATAAATAAATAGCCTCATCTATATCATGAGTTACCATTATCATAGTTGTTCCTCTCTCTTTCCATATACGAATTAATTCATCTTGCATATTCATTCTAGTAAATGCATCTAGTGCTCCAAGAGGTTCATCTAAAAGTAATACTTTGGGATGATTAACTAATGCTCTGGCAAGTGATGCCCTTTGAGCCATTCCTCCAGAAAGCTGATGAGGGTACGACTTCTTAAAAGAAGCCAATCCCACTAAATTAATAAATTCATCAACTTCTTTTTTCTTTTCTTTATACACTCCTCGAGCTTTAAGTCCAAATGCAACATTATCATGTATATTTAACCACGGAAAAAGCATAGGGTTTTGAAAAACAAGCCCTCTTTCATAAGATGGTTTATTTATTTCTTCATTATCTATATATAAGCTGCCTTCATCAGCTGTATTAAGTCCAGCTATTAACCTAAGTAAAGTAGATTTACCACAACCTGATGGCCCTATTAGTGATACAAACTCTCCTGCCTTTATTTTAATATCAATGCCGCTAAGTGCTACAACCTCTCCTCCATCTAACTGTGAAAAACGCTTTATAACTTTTTCAACTTTTATCTCTCCTACCATTTTATAACTCCTTTCTGCCACACAAGAACCTTGTCACGAGCTCTAAAAAGTATAGTAATTAAAATCGAAAAGGTAACTGCAATTATTATTAGTCCTGCATATACATTGGCATAAGCCATCATATCTTTCTGCCAATTGATGTACCATCCTATCCCATTTTTAACTCCTAACATCTCAGCAGTCATAAGTGTTATGAAAGAAGCACAGGTTCCATTAAAAAGACCTATAAACATGTGAGGCATAGCCGCTGGTACTCCAACTTTAAATATCTGATAATACTTTCCTGCTCCCAGAGTGCTTGAAACCTCAAAATAAGCATTTTGAATATTTGCAATACCACTGCTTGTCATAACGGTTGTTGGAAACCATACAGCAAGAGCTATTAAAAATGCACTAGCTGAAAAGGTAGTTGGAAAGCTAATTAAAACTATAGGAATCCACGCAGTAGATGGTATTGGTCCAAGTATACGAACTATTGGATTTACCCAGTAACTAGTCCATTTACTGAATCCCACGCTTATTCCCGTAACAAATCCGGCGATTGCTCCAAATATATATCCTGTTATAAGAAGTTTCCCAGAGGATGTTAAACATAGTGCTAGAAAATTTCTTTCTTCAAATATTACTCCAAAAATTTTATCGAAAGTTGGAAAATATATAATTGGAAGTAATGTGAATTTCTTTGTAATTAAGTTAAGAAAATTTAAAAATAAAACAGCTACTGCATAAAATAATGCTTTTTCTACAATCCAGGTTCTAGTCTTCTCATTAAAATAAGAAAGGATTGCTACAGCAACAAAAAATATACACAAAATTATTAGTAAATATACTAAATAGGGATGTTTTGCTTTTATATGTTTACCAGAATCTTTAACAAAAACATCTAAAGCTATAGCTAAAATGATTGATAAAACTGGCAACCATATATTAATTTTTTTCACCTATATTAACCTCCTCTTAATAGATAATCATAAAGTTATAACTCTTTGGTTGTACTTAAATCACACAAACTTCTTTTATATAAAGAAAAAAACCAAGATATCTTCTTTAAAGATATCTTGGTCTCCAGTTTTCTGGTCAACACACGCGTTTTATTCCAACCATTCCTATAGGATATGTATATATAATATCCTATGAATAGTTTTTAGTCAACCATTTTATACCTATTTTTTTATTTTAAGATAATTTAAACTTATTTATATTAGTTATCATTTCTTCTGACATATCATTAAGAGCTTGTGCTGAGTTTGCAACGTCCTCAGAAGAACTATTCATTTCATCTGAAGATGAGGCTATTTCTTCTGTAGAGGCTGTTACTTCCTCTGAAACCGCTGATAAGTCTTCTATTTTATTTAATATAGTATTCTTTTGATTATCTAAATTATTTAATGAAACTGTAGCTGTTTTAATTCTTGGTGTATTTTCATTTATAGAATCAAAAACTTTCTCAAAAGATTCTGTTATACTACTTATTACATTTATTTGGTTATGTAATTCATTTTCCATTATCTTAGTTGTATCAACAACCATATTTTTCTCTACACCTATGTCTCTTATTAGGGTATAGATATTTTCTGATGAGGTTTTACTTTGTTCAGCTAGTTTTCTTATTTCTTCTGCTACAACAGCAAAGCCTCTACCATGTTCTCCAGCCCTAGCAGCCTCTATTGATGCGTTAAGCGCTAAAAGGTTAGTTTGTTCTGCTACGCTATTGATTAGGTTAGTTATTTCACTTATCTTGTCTACATTATTGCTTAAATTATTAATTTTACTTACTACATCCTTAAATTTTGTAGATACTTCATCAATAGATTTCATAAGTGCTTGTACATATTGTTCGCTATTATTAACTAAGGTTTCACTAGTTTTTGAATTAGTTTCTATAACCCTTATAGCTGAAACTATTTCATCAAGATCATTTGAGAAGTCTGATAATATACCATTAATATTCATAATCTCCTCACTTTGTCCTGTTGTTCCCTTTGCTACTTCTTGAATTGAAAAGTTTACGTTGGTTGATGATGCTGACATTTCTTCTGCTGTAGCTGCTAAATTTTCTGATTTCCTGCTTATCTCTTCTGAGTTGTTTTTAATGATTTTTATGGTTTCAGATATATCCCCTACAGTTTTATGTAAGGTATTACTCATAACCCCAAATTCATTTTCACTGTCTGTACTAAAATCTACTGTAAAATCTCCTGTTGCAAGCTGTTCAATTTTATCTGTCATAATTTTAGATGCTTTTCTAATAACCGTTATAATAGTCGCTGAAATAAGCAAAAATCCTACTACAGCTAAAGATATAATCAAATTCAAGTTTTTAGCTGTCTTTGCATAAACATCCTGACTCTCCTCATTAAGCTTTGCAGCCTCTTCTATATCATATGTCTTTAAGTTAAATAAAGCTGTTTCTCCATTAGCTGCATATTCAGAAAGCTTACTATAATCATATTCTGACATAGGTTTTCCTTTAGATAAATCGCCTTCAATTACTGTCCAAATATTTTTGTATGAATCGTAATTTTTACTAAATACATCTAATTCCTTTTTTTCATTTTCATCAAGATTTAAAGCTGAATACTCTTTTAAATAATCATTAATTTTGTCATAATGTTTATTTATGGTTTCAATATATTTTTTGTCATATTTTATTATAGTTTTATGAGTTTCTATTCTTATGTTTGCAAACTCACCTCTTATTCCAGCTCCAAGTCCTAAAGGCTCTACTCTTTCAGTATACATCATATCAATATTACTATTTACTTTTTTAACTCCTATGTATCCAAATACTCCAACCCCTACTGTAACTAACACTGCAATTAGAGATAATACTATAAAACTTCTTATAATCGTAATACTTTTAAGTCTAGATTTCAAAATAAACATCTCCTTAATTGATTTTAACTCAATTATATCAAGTTATTATGCTGCAAACAATAACTATTATTTTTTAACTTTTATTACCTTCCAATACTTCTTTATACTTTCTTCATATTTATTATTTTGCTCTTCATAATAAACTCTATCTTTAATATTATCAGGCAAATACTGCTGCTCTATATAATGATTTTCATAATTATGTGGATATTTGTATTCTATTCCTCTTCCTAAAGTTTGTGCTCCAGCATAATGAGCATCTTTTAAATGAAGTGGAATATCATCTATATCCATGGAATCTAAATCACTCATAGCCTTATCAATAGCTAAAATAGCTGAGTTTGATTTAGGTGCAGTTGCTAATAAAATTGTGGCATGAGCTAAAGGTATTCTTGCTTCTGGAAATCCTAACATATTAGCACTATCAACACAGGCCTTCACTATGGATACCCCTTGAGGATATGCAAGCCCTATATCCTCAGCTGCAATAACCATTAATCTTCTACATATAGATACTAAGTCTCCTGCCTTAACTAACCTAGCTAGATAATGAATAGCTGCATTGGGGTCACTTCCCCTTATGGATTTTTGAAAAGCACTTAAGATATCATAATGAGCATCTCCACTAATGTCATAATTAAGTATCTTCTTTTGCACTGAGTCTGCTGCAACTTCTTTATCTATTATTATTTTCCCTTCACTATTAGGATTAGTTGAATAAAGAGCTACTTCTAAACCATTAATAGCTTTTCTTACATCTCCATTAGCAGAATCCGCAAAAAATTCATAACCTTCTAAAGTAACTTCTATATGTACGCCTCTATAATCTTCCTGTGCCAAATCCCTTGCTCTTTTTAAAGCCTCTATAACATCATTTTTCTCCAAAGGCTTAAATTCAAAAATAGTGCTTCTACTTAAAATCGCCTTAAAAATATAATGAAATGGATTTTCTGTAGTAGATGCTATTAAGGTAATTCTTCCATCTTCTATAAACTCTAATAATGACTGCTGTTGTTTTTTATTAAAGTTCTGAATTTCATCTAAATATAAAACAACTCCATTACTCCCCATAAAGGTATCAAGTTCACTTACAATCTGCTGAATATCCTTTAAAGAAGCATTGGTTGCATTTAACTTATAGAATCTCTTATTAGAAGTTTCTGCAATAATATTAGCTACCGTAGTTTTCCCAATACCAGGAGGTCCGTAAAATATCATATTAGAAATCCTGTTACTTTTAATTATTCTATTTAAAATCTTACCTTCCCCTAAAATATGCTTCTGTCCAAACACTTCATCTATATTTTTAGGTCTGACCTTATCCGCTAAAGGTTTATACATTACATTTCCTCATTTCTCTATCTTAAAATCTCCATCTCAAATAAATTCCAATATCCATCTGAGCCTTTTTTAGCTTTTTCTATTAGCTTATGTTTTTTAAATCCTGCTTTTTCATAACACTTAATAGCTCCTATATTATGTTCAAACACACCTAAAGTAATTTTATCGAAGCTAAACTTTTCAAACCCTATTTGGGTAATTTGTTTCAAAACCTCAGTTCCTAAACCATTTCCTCTATATCTTTCATCACCTATTAAAAATCTAGATACTCTGCCCATCTTATTTTCTTTATCTCTTTCAGCAAGTTCAACAGTACCTATAATTTTATTACTATCATTCCATATAATCTTGTACATATCATGCACACTATTTTTAATATTATTATAATAATGCTCTTTAATTTGCTCAAGAGTTAATGGATACTTGTAAGATTCTCCTGCCCATTGCAACAAAAAATCTGATGTTTTATCTAAATTCCATTCAATAACTTTATTAAAATCCTCTTCTTCTATTAATTCAATTCTTATCATAAATAATCACCTCTATACTTAAATTTTTAAATCCACTCTTCCTTTAATAATCTATATTCTACTCTATCATAAAGTCTTGAATTTAATAAAACATGTTTTTTAAATTCACCCTCTTTAATCATTCCAATACTTTTCATAACTTTTTCTGAAGCAGTATTTTCTTTTAAACAACCAGTCTCAACCTTAATAACATCACCTTGCTTAAAGGCATAATTAATAACTTCTTTTGTAGCCTCAGATGTAAACCCTTTTCCCCAATACTCTTGCAATATAAAGTAACCTAAATTCACAACTTTTCCCTCTGGAGAATCTAATAAAACTGTATACCCTATTTCCCCTACATATTCATTACTATCTTTTAATACGATCCCAAAATAATATTTGGTTCTATTATTAACGTTACTTTCCTTTATTGCTTCATAAAGATTTTCCATAGACTCATCTAAACTGTTTGTTTTGATTTCAGGTAAATAATACATAACCCTATCATCCGAAATAAGTTTATGTAATGAATGTATATCTTCTTCTATATGATCCCTTATAATCAATCTCTCTGTTTCTAATTTTATCATATTAGGTTCCTTTCTTTGTATTCATTTAAAGTAAGTTGGATATTATCTATTATTTATTTTTTTCTTCAATTCTGTACCTAGCAAAAAATGGTATACTAAATATTAATAAGGAATACCACAATACAAAGATTAATATAAGGACAGGAAATGAAATATTAAAAGAAAAGTTCTTTGTTATAAGTAATATTGTAAAAAGAGGTACAGGAATAAAAATACTTAGTAATATCCTTGTTCTAAAATAAACATAGTGGATACTCCTACATTTTTCACATACAATAGGTTCGTAACCATTAAAAAAGATTGATTTTCGAATTGTTTTTTTAGTAAATTTATTAGAACAATTTTCACACTTTTGAACATACATGTTATTCACCACTTCTTCCTAATTATTTTTATAATACTCGTCTCTTAAAATCCTAAATATGCACTGCTCAGCACCAAATCTATAAATTGATTCTTCTATACTCATTCCAAGCTTTGTTAATAATCTACATGAAGCTTTATTTGCTGTTTGAGTTTCAGCAACTAATTTATTTAAATTTAATTCTTTAAAGGCATAATCCATAAGTTTTCTAATAACTTCATTTCCATATCCTTGTCCCCATAATTCACTCACAAACTGATAGGAAATTTCCGCACTTACTCCATCATGGTGTTTATCAAGGGAAACTAATCCAACTATTTCATCTGTAGTATTATTTCTAACTGTTAGGTAAATTGACTCTTCATTAACGTTTAACATCTCTTCAAAAATGTTATTATAGCATTCTTGCGTTACAACCCCACCAAGAAACTCTCTCACCCTTTCATCAAAATACAACTTCTTTACATCTTCATAATCATTTTTATTTATCTTATTCATCACACATCTATCTGTATTTAACATATAAGACACCTTTCATAATAAGCTTATTATATTTGAGAGATGCATCTTAAACTCCATTAAATTTATTATACCTTATTTATCCAAAAGTTTAACCCCCAAAAGCATGAGGCTTTTGGGGGTTGTTTACTAAGATGATTAACTGAATAATGTTCTATCACTTAATCCATCTTTAATATGCACTTTTTCAAATAAATTGATAAGTTTATCTGTATCTAGTGAAGCTTTTTCTTCTCCGCTAACATCAATTACAATTTTTCCTTCATGCATCATTATAAGTCTGTTTCCTGATGTGATTGCATGGTTTAAGTTGTGAGTAACCATAAGTGTTGTGATTTTTCTTTCTTTAACAATCTCTCTGGTTATCTCCATTATTTTCTCTGATGTTTTAGGGTCTAATGCAGCTGTATGTTCATCTAATAATAACAGTTTTGGATTAGACATAACTGACATCATTAAAGTTAAAGCCTGTCTTTGACCACCTGATAATAATCCTACCTTTGTGTAAAGTTTATCTTCAAGCCCTAAGTTAACTTTTTTAAGTAATTCTTTATAATGATCTATTCTGCTTTTATCAACTGCAAATGTTAATCCAAACTTTTTCCCTTTATTATCTGCTAGAGATAAGTTTTCTAATATAGTCATGTTAGGTGATACACCCATTGAAGGACTTTGATATACTCTTCCAATGATTTTAGATCTTTTATATTCAGGCATATCTATCATTTCTGTATCATCTATAAATATTGAACCATAATCTCCTGAAAGACTTCCACCTACTAGGTTTAATAAGGTACTTTTTCCTGCTCCATTAGAACCTATTATGGATACAAAGTCTCCAGTTTTTACTTCTATTTCAAATTCATCAAATACTCTATGCTCATTTACAGTGTTTTCATTAAAAACCTTACACAGTCCCTTTACTTTCAGCATTAGCTAAAACACCACCCTTCATAACTTTTTTTCTCTTAAATATACCGCCCTTATTATTTGCAGCTAAAGCAATAATAACTATTACAGCAGTTATAAGTTTTAAATCATTAGGTGATAAGCCAAGCTGAAGAGCTATTGCAACTACGGCTTTATATATTATTGCACCAAATATAGCTAAGCTTGTAGCTTTTACAAAGCTCATCTTTTGGAATACTGAAACTCCTATAATTACCGATGCAAGCCCCATAACTACGACACCTGTTCCCATACCAACATCTGAAAACCCTTGATATTGAGCTGTTAATCCTCCTGCTAATGCAACTAATCCATTAGATATCATAAGAGCCATTATTTTAACGTTGTCCTTATTTATTCCAAGTGAGGTAACTACTTGTTCATTATCTCCTGTTGCTATTAATAAAAATCCTCTTTTTGTTTTTAAGAATAAGTCCATAATTATTTTAGCAACTATTACAAAGGCTAAGATAATTATTATTGGTGCTAGTCTTAATTCTCCAACATTTAATTCAAAAGACTTAAATATGTTCCCAAAGTTAAATAGTGGAGAGTTGGATTTACCCATAATTCTTAGGTTTATGGAATATAATCCAATCATAACTAATATTCCTGACATTAAACTGTCTATTTTTAATTTTACATGTAATAATCCTGTTATACATCCTGCTACTGCCCCTGCTGCCAAAGATACAAATACAGATAAGATAGGATTCACCCCATTAGCTAAAAGGGCTGCACATACTGCAGCACCTAATGGGAATGTTCCATCCACTGAAAGATCTGGGAAATCTAATATCTTATAGGTTATATATACGCCAATAGATACTAAGGCAAATAGCAAGCCTTGTTCTAAAACATTTAACACTAAAGACATTAATTAACCCCTCCTGTAACTTTTTCAGCACTCTTTTCTATATCAGCTGGTATAGTTATTCCAAGTTTTTTAGCAACATCAGTGTTTATAGTAGTTTGTAAATCTGTTTGGAATCCTACTGGAATTTCTGATGGTTTTTTACCGTTTAAAATTTCAGCTGCTTGATATCCAGCTTCTTTTCCTAACTTATAGTAGTCAATACCTGCTGTTATTAATCCACCTTTTGCTACTATAGCAGATTCTGCTCCAAATATAGGTACATTTTTTTCTAATGTTCTTTTACCTACTAAATCATAAGCTGCTGCTACATTGTTATCTGTAGGAGTGTATAATACATCTATTGAACCTAATATTGAGTTTAAACTTTGATCTATATCATTGCTAGTTGCTGCACCAGCTTCTTTAACTTGTAAACCTAATTTTGCAGCTTCTTCTTTAAGTGCTTTAACTTGCACCCCAGAATTCGCTTCAGAAGTTGTATATATTACTCCAATAGTTTTTGCATTAGGTAATACCTTTTGTAATACCTTTAATTGATCTGCTATTGAAACATTATCAGATGTTCCTGTAACGTTAGTTCCTGTACTCTTTACGTCCTTAACTATTCCTGCAACTACTGGATCTGTAACTGCTGTAAATACTATTGGAATATCCTTTGTAGCATTATAAGCTGATTGAGCACTAGGTGTTGCAATAGCTAATACTAAATCTTTTTTATTACTAACAAATCCTTGAGCTATTGTTTGAGTTGTTGCAATATCCCCTTGGGCATTTTGATAATCTATTTCTAGATTTTTGCCTTCCTCAAATCCTTTTTCCTTAAGTCCATCAATGAATCCTTTTCTTGCAGAATCCAATGCTGGATGCTCAACTATTTGTGAAATACCAATTTTTTTCTTGTCCCCTTCTTTTTTAGCGCAAGCTACAAAAGAACTTACTGCAACTAAAGCGCATAAAATCAAGGCAACTTTCTTCTTCCCTACCATACTGCCATCTCCTTCTTAAATTATAAAAAATTATTAATTTATTTCTAATATTTATCAATAATATCCTACATTTACTACTAACAACCTAATTAATCCACTCATTTATTGATAAAATATTATTTTTAATAATATCATAATAATATTAAAAAGTAAATATTTATTTTGTTATAGCTCTATGCCCAATCCCAATGACTATCTCATTTAAGTGAAGTAATCCAATGCTTAAAAATATGCAAACACTTAGATGTTCACCCGAAACTGCTATGCCTATTTTTCCCCCAACATTTTGCCCACTTGCTCTATTTGCAACTTGCATAATTGCATCTCTACAAGCTCCAATAACAGCTCCTTCGTGAATGTGTTCTTCACGTATAAGCCCACACCTTTTGGATGCAACCAAAGTTCTTTCTAAAATCTTTTGTATAGAATTGTTTATATTTCCACCTATATCTACAGCCGCAGTATTTGCTCCCAATGCCCCAAATTCATCTCTTAATTTATGTTCCTCTTCTCTTGAAGAAATAGCCATCCTTGTTGCTATTTTTGCCACCTGAACACTATCCATATTATATATCCTCTTTTCTTTTTTAATATCATTATTATACCCTACATAATAACAAAAAAGAAGATGAGTAAAACTCACCTTCTAATCAAGCTCACAATGATTTAATACACCTTTTGCAAACTGCATAATAACTAGAGAAACTAACATGTTCCATATGATAAATGAAAAGTATATTGCATATTGTCCTAAAAACTCTAACTTCACTGATATTATAATAGAAGCTATAATCCCAGGAAGAACGTAGACAAATATACTTATAAACATCAAAAATCCTTTTAAAGCATTAGATGCAATTCTTCCAAACAATCTGTAATTTAGTACTCCTCCATATATAAACACAAATCCAAAGGAAACATAAACTATTATAGCTAAAACTATAGTAAGTGGATTTGATTTAGTTAATATTCCTGCCACTAAAAAACTTAAACTTCCATCTACTAAGAATTTCAAAGCTGATGATAAGGTTCCCCAGAAAATCTTACTTTCTTGTGAGTCTGGTATAAGGAATATATATGGTTTTGCCATTTCTTGATGTATCTTGTTTCCAAAGGAAGCTAGCCCTGAAATATATATATATCCATAAAGTAGAGGTAATATATCATTTATAGGTACAAACTTACCGTATATAACTGCTGCTGAAACCATTAATAAGGTATATAAATTTAATATACCAAATCCTGTTTTTCTATATTCTAGAATGTGTCTATAAAATAATGTTTTTCCATAATTAGCATTATAGTTAAATGTAATTTTTCTTGTCTTCATTTTTCTATTATTTAAATTGAATTCTTTAGGATTAATCTGTTTAGTTTTTAGTTTTAAAACATCTTCCTTAAGTTCTGCTCCTTGAATTACATCCTCATAATAATCAAGGTTCATATTATAAAGAATTACTGCAAGTATCCCTATAACAAGTATGTTTAAAAGTGCATATACAAAAAATATTCCATCAACATTTGTTATTGCTTTATTAAACATTGCTTTGTGCCAACCTATTAAAGGGATGTAGTCAATGTTTTTGCTTGAAAACATATTAACAAATGTGTTAAACAAATCATCCTTATTTTGAAATAACTTTAATGCTGGAAATAATAAAGTTAAAGCAGCTGCCCCTTTAAATACTATATTAAATATTTTATTAAGGTATGGTTTTGTAGAACATAGGCTATATATAAATATTGATATTATTGATAGGGTAACAAAAAACAAACCAAGTATTAATATTATTAGAACTATGCCCATATTGCTTAATCCTAAATTAATCTTTAAATTTGGTATTTGATATAGAAAAACTAATAAAAATACTCCAGCTGAGGAAATACTTTTAATAAATTCATATATCAATAGATTTTGTGGTTTTATTGGAGATGTAAAAGCCATATTTACATCACTCATAAAAAATTGGGTGCTTCTTTTTCCTATGGACATTATTAAGGAAGAGAAAAAGAAAAATAATATTCCTAAGGTAAAAAATGAAGTTATATATTGTGGTGGAATGTTTTTGTCAAAGATATTTTTATCCTTTGACATTGTTGCAAGCATAAAAACTACCATTCCTATTATAAATACAAAGGGAATTAATTTAGAGGGTTGTTTTTTTAAGTTTTTTATGAAGTTTATTATACTTCTTCTTATTAGATAAAATAATGCTCCCATCTAATTTTCCTCCGTAAATTCAAAGAATATTTCTTCTAAGTTATCTCCAGATTCATTAAATTCTCCCTTTGTTTTTGATAAAATAATTTCCCCTTCTTTCATTATAAGTATTCTATCCCATAGATCTTGAACACTATCTAAAAGATGGGTACTTATTATGATTGCTGCTCCTGATTCCTTAAGTTTTGCAAAATAGTTTTTAAGTTCCTTAATTGCTTTAGGATCTAATCCTATCATAGGTTCATCAAAAAGGATTAATTTAGGATTAGTTATAAGTCCACATATAATGCTTACTTTTTGCTGCATACCTTTTGATAATTCTTGTCCTAGTTTAGTTCTTTTATCAACCATATCAAAAGTCTTTAAAAGCTCTTCTGCTTTTTCTTTATAATCGTTAAGTCCATAGGCTTTTGCTATAAAGTGAATATGTTCATCTACTGTAAGTAATGGATACATGGCTGGCATTTCAGGAACATAGTTAAACAATCTTTTTCCTTCAATACTCTTATTGTGTTTGCCACCTATTTTTATTTCACCTTCATATTTTAGTAGCCCTGCTATAGATTTTATTATTGTTGACTTTCCAGCTCCATTAGGTCCTACTAAAACAGCTATTTCTCCTTCTTCTACCTTAAAGCTTATGTCTTTTACGGCTTTAAACTTCCCATAACTTTTTGTTATATTATTAACTTCTAACATAATTCCCTCCTAATTCAATACCAACTACTCTATATTTTTCTATATATTTACTTTATATTTTATCATAATCTTTGTCTAAAAATCTACAATTCTATTTACAAATCCTAATTACCACTATATACTGGTGTATATACAGAAGTTTAGGAGGATTATATGATGCAAAGAAATGTTACTAAAATGATTTATGCCGCACTTTTAACAGCTATATCAATTATTATTCCGCTTTATTTTGGATTTTTAAAGGTCGTTATTGGACCTTTTACAGCAACTATAGCTTCCCATGTTCCATTATTCATTGCTATGGTAATAAGTCCTGGCGTTGCAATAGCTGTAGGTGTTGGTTCTGCTATTGGTTTTACAATAACTTCTCCAGCCTTCGTAGCTGCAAGAGCTGCAATGCATACCGTTGTAGGTGGTGTTGGGGGTTATCTTATTAATAAAGGAGTTCCATTTAAATACGTAGTGCTTATAACCGCTCCAATACATGCTATACTAGAAGCATTAGTTGTAATTCCATTTGGATACAATTTAAGCACAGCCTTAATTGTTGTAGGTATAGGAACTTTTGTACATCATTTTGTAGATGGAACAATATCATTTGGATTAATCAAAGCATTATCTAAAAATGTTAATTTAAACTTTGATAAAGAACCTAAAAAAGTAGCGTAATATAAAGCCATGGTCATTAAATCCATGGCTTTTATTGTGTTTATTTTTATGATATACTCTAGAAGAAATTTTATTTAGCGAGGTATACAAATGGTATATATTATACTTGTAGCACTTATACTTTTCGACTTATATGGTGTTTATAAACACAAAAAAAATAAAAGTAATTTTATAAAACTTACTCTTATTCCGCTTATCTTAATTATTTTATTGTTTGGAGCTAATGATTTGGGATACCTAAACTATACCACAACTGTGATTTTATTTATTCCTATAGCTCTATATTACTTTATTATATCAGGTGGAATTCCTTTTATTAAGAAAAAATAGAACTGGAAATTAATCCAGTTCTATTTTTATATATTAATAAAAGTTACCCATATCTCTAAACTTTTTATATCTTCTACTTAAAAGCTCTTCTTTATCTAAAGCCATAAGTTCAGTCAATTCAGATAAAATTCTCTTTTTTATTCTCCAAGCTATTTTATCTGGATTTAGATGAGCTCCACCTAAAGGTTCTCTTATAACTTTATCTATTATTCCGTTTCTTAATAAATCTTGTGCAGTTATTCCCATTACTTCTGCAGCCTCTTTAGCTCTTGAAGGATCTTTCCATAATATAGACGCAAAGCCTTCTGGTGTAAGTATAGAATATATAGCATGCTCTAACATCAAAATACTGTCACCAATACCCAAAGCTAAAGCTCCACCACTTCCACCTTCTCCTATAAATATTGATATTATAGGAACAGTTAATGAGAACATCTCTTTTAAATTTTGAGCTATAGCATGCCCTTGTCCTCTCTCCTCAGCTCCCATACCTGGATAAGCCCCTGGAGTATCAACTAGACATATAATTGGCCTATTAAACTTCTCTGCTTGCTTCATAAGCCTTAAAGACTTTCTATAGCCTTCTGGATTTGGCATACCAAAGTTTCTTTCAATGTTTTCTTTTGCATTATTTCCCTTAATTATGCCAATAATAGTTACTGGTATACCCTCTATTTTAGCTATACCACCAACTACAGACTTATCATCTCCAAAGGCTCTATCTCCATGAAGCTCAAAAAAATCTTCACATATATGATTTATATAAAATAAAGCATTCGGTCTATCTTGTTTTCTAGAAATACTTACTTTTTCCCATGCGGAAAATTTCTTGATAGATTCTCTATTCATTATTATTCACCCCATGAAGAATTAATAATTTATAAATAGTATCCTTCATACTCTTTCTATTAACTATATTGTCTATAAATCCTTTTTCTAATAGAAATTCAGCCTTTTGAAAATTATCAGGAAGTTTTTGATTTATAGTTCCTTCTATTACTCTTCTACCTGCAAAACCTATAAGTGCTCCTGGCTCGCTTAAGATTATATCGCCTTCCATTGCAAAAGAAGCCGTAACCCCTCCTGTTGTTGGATCAGTAAGCACAGTTATATAAGGTAATCCAGTTTTGTTGTAAAGATTTATAGCTCCACTGATTTTTGCCATCTGCATTAAAGAAAATATCCCTTCTTGCATTCTAGCTCCACCAGAAGTTGTAAATATTATTAATGGAAGTTTTTTATCTGTAGCTTCTTCAATTAGTCTTGTAATTTTTTCACCTACAACAGTTCCCATACTTCCCATCATGAAAGCAGAGTTCATAACTGCTATAGCTGCTTCTATTCCATTAATTTTACCTACTCCAGTGATTACAGCATCAGCTTCTCCTGTATCACTTTCAGACTTTGATAACTTTTCTTTATATCCTTTAAACTTTAGTGGATCAACACTTCTAATATCTATTAAGCTCTCTTTAAAACTATCTTCATCTACAATTAGATTTAATCTAGTTCTTGCATTTATTCTAAAATGGTAATTACACTTGGTACAAACCCAAAGATTATTTTCTACATCTTCCTTATAAAGAATCTCTCCACATTCGTTACATTTACGCCACATTCCATCAGGTATTATTGGCTTTTCATGGTTTTCTTCTATTTTATCTCCCTTTATTGCTTCAGCAGATAAAGTTATATAAGTTCTCTTTTTTAATAAATCTCTTAGTGTCATTCAATCACCAACTTATCTTTTAAGAATGAAGTATTAAAATCTCCTCTTACAAAGTCTTCGTGTTCTAATATATCAAATTGAAAATCTATATTCGTAGTAACTCCACCTATAGCAAATTCACCTAAAGCTCTTTTCATCTTCATTATAGCTTCTTCTCTATTTTTACCATGAACTATAAGCTTTCCTATCATTGAATCATAGATATGAGGAATTGTATACCCTTGATATATAGCAGAATCTATTCTAACTCCAAAACCTCCTGGAACAATAACCTCTTCTATTTTCCCCGGACAAGGTCTAAAGCCAAATCTAGGATCTTCTGCATTTATTCTGCATTCTATAGCATGCCCACTTATAGTTACATCCTCTTGAGTTATTTCTAATGGTATTCCAGCAGCAATTTTTATCTGCTCTTTTACTATATCTATTCCCGTTACCATTTCAGTAATAGGATGTTCTACTTGAATTCTAGTATTCATCTCCATGAAATAATAATTTCTATTTTTATCTACTAGAAATTCTATAGTTCCAGCATTTTTATAATTAACAGCTTCCGCTGCTTTTATAGCAATGTCACCCATTTCTTTTCTTAAAGCTTCATCTAAGATTAATGATGGTGCTTCTTCAATAACTTTTTGATTTTTTCTTTGAATTGAGCAATCTCTTTCTCCTAAGTGAATTATATTTCCATGCTCATCTGCTAATATTTGAAACTCTATATGTTTAGGTTCTTGAATGAATTTTTCTATATATAAAGTATCATCTCCAAAACAATTCATGGCTTCAGCCTTTGCAGTAGAATATCCTTTTAAAAATTCATCATTGTTAAAAGCTATTCTAATTCCTTTTCCTCCGCCACCAGCAGCTGCTTTAATCATAACAGGGAATCCTATTTCTCTAGCTATCTCTAAAGCTTGTTCTTCACTTTCTATAATCCCTTCATATCCTGGAGCTATAGGTACTCCTGCCTCTCTCATGGTTTCTCTTGCCTTAGCCTTATTCCCCATAAGATCAATAGACTCATAGTCAGGTCCTATAAACTTAATATTACATTCACTGCACATCTTAGCGAACTTAGAATTTTCTGATAAAAATCCAAAGCCTGGATGTATAGCTTCTGCACCAGTAAGTACACATGCACTTAAAATATTTTGTATATTTAAATAACTACCTTTAGCAGGGCCTTTACCTATACATACAGCTTCATCAGCTAATTGAGTGTGAAGAGCTTCTCTATCAGCCTCAGAGTATACTGCTACTGTTTTTATTCCAAGTTCTCTACAAGCTCTAATTACTCTGACTGCTATTTCTCCTCTGTTAGCTATTAATATCTTCTTAAACATATAATCACCTATCCTATTGCAAATAGAATTTCTCCTTGGCAAGCTATTTGCCCATCAACTTTTGCAGTTCCTTTACCTATTCCTATAGGTCCTTTAACCTTTATTATTTCTATCTCAAGATCAAGTCTATCTCCTGGAAGAACTTTTTTCTTAAATCTTGCTTTATCTATTCCAGCAAGAAAAGCAGTTTTACCTTTAAATTCTTCTTTACTTAAAATAGAAACCGCTCCTAACTGTGCTAAAGCTTCTACTATTAATACTCCAGGCATAACTGGCATATCAGGAAAATGTCCTTGAAAAAACTCTTCATTTATAGTTAAGTTCTTAAATCCTTTTGCATAAACTCCTGGATTTACTTCTTCTACTCTATCTAAAAGTAAAAATGGATATCTATGAGGAATGATCTTTCTTATTTCATTAACATCTAACATCTTATGCTCTCCTTATCTTGAATAATGGCTGACCATACTCTACCATGCTTTCGCTTTCAACCATTACTTCAACTATTTCTCCATTTATTTCACTTTCGATTTCATTCATAAGCTTCATAGCTTCTATAATACATAAAACATCACCTTGTTTTACCTTCTTACCTTCATGAACGTAAGGATCTTTATCTGGAGATGAAGAACCATAGAAAGTTCCTACTATAGGAGACTTAACTATAAACAAGTTTTCATCTATTATTTCTTCCTTAATTTCAACCTTTGCTTCTTGAACACTTATTGTATTATTTACAACACTTTCTTTTTGCGAAGCTGGTTCTTTATTAACAAGTTCTTTTACTTCTGAGCTTCTAGTTTGGGATTTATCCATCTTTAATGAAAAATCTCCTTGCTTTAACTCAAACAAAGCTAAATCTGATTCATCTATCATCTTAATAAGTTCTTTTACTTCTTCTATATTCATATTAAAAAACTCCTAACTCCACTTTTTAATAACTAAAGTAGCATTATGCCCACCAAATCCTAGAGAATTAGATAATGTGTATTCAACATTTTTTTCTTTCCCTACGTTAGGTACATAATCTAAGTCACATTCTTCATCTTTTTCTTTATAACCTATAGTTGGAGGTATAAATCCTTCTTCCATAGTCTTTAGGCATACAATAGCTTCTACTGCTCCTGCAGCTCCTAAAAGATGTCCTGTCATAGATTTAGTTGAAGAAATAGCTACATCATAAGCCTTCTCTCCAAAAAGATTCTTAATTGCTAAGGTTTCAAACTTATCATTATAAGGTGTTGAAGTTCCATGAGCATTTATATACCCTATATCTTCTGGTTTTATTCCAGCTTCATCTATAGCTAACTTCATAGCCTTCTTTGCACCTTCACCATTTGGTGCTGGAGATGTAATATGGTATGCATCACAGTTAGAACCATAACCAACTATTTCACCATAGATTTTAGCTCCTCTTTTTTGTGCATGTTCAAGGCTTTCAATTATAAGTATACCAGCGCCTTCTCCTATAACAAAACCGCTTCTATCTTTGTCAAATGGGATTGATGCTCTATTAACATCATTTAAGCTATTTAAGGCCTTCATGTTTGTAAAGCCAGACACTCCTGATTTTGTAATAGGGGCTTCTGTTCCACCTGCTATTATTATATCACTATATCCATGTTTAATGTTTCTATAAGCTTCACCTATAGAATTAGTTCCTGAAGCACAAGCAGTTACAACAGATGTACATATACCTTGAGCTCCATATTTTATAGCAACATTTCCAGCTGCAATATTGCTTATTGCCATAGGAATATATAGTGGAGAAACTCTTTTAGGTCCTTTTTCAAAAAGCTTAAAGAATTCTGTCTCCATAGTATTATATCCACCTATACCAGAACCTATAATAACTCCAAGTCTATCTCTATCAACTTTTTCTAAATCTAAATCAGCATCTTTTATAGCTTCATCTGAAGCTACTAATGCAAATTGAGAAAATCTATCCATTCTTCTTGCTTCTTTTTTATCTATTACTCCATCAGTTGTAAAGTCTTTAACTTCAGCAGCAATTTTAACTTCAAATTCAGTAGTGTCAAAAGCTTTGATAAAATCTACACCATTAACACCATTTTTACAGTTATTCCAAAAGTCATTTACATTATTACCTATAGGAGTCACAGCTCCCATTCCCGTTATAACTACTCTATTTTCCATCATTTTCTCTCCTTACATTACCATGCCGCCATCAACATTTAGAACCTGGCCAGTTATATATTGGCTTTCTTCTGACATTAAAAATGCTACTGCATTAGCTACATCTTCTGCTTTTCCTAATTTTTTTAGTGGAATATTTTTAAGAATGTCTTCTTTATACTTATCTGCTAAAACTTCTGTCATATCACTTTCTATAAATCCAGGAGCTATAGCATTTACAGTTATTCCTCTAGCTCCTATTTCTCTAGCTAAAGATTTAGTTACTCCTAATATGCCTGCTTTAGATGCTGCATAATTTATTTGTCCTACATTTCCTATTAAGCCTATTACAGAGGAAATATTAACTATTCTTCCTTGTCTTGCTTTTATTAAATGTGGTGTTGCAGCTTTACAGCAGTTAAAGGTTCCTTTTAAGTTAGTGTTTATAACTGCATCAAAGTCTTCTTCTTTCATTCTAAGTATTAAAGTATCCTTTGTTATACCTGCATTGTTAACTACTCCATATATGCTTCCATATATATTTTTAGCTTCGTTTATTAAGCTTTCAGCATCTACATATTTAGATACATCAGCTTTAACCATAGATGCTTCTCCACCTAATTCTTTTATCTCAGCTACTACTTCAGAAGCTTCTTTTTCATTGCTTCTATAGTTAACAATAACATTAGCACCTATTTTACCTAGTTTTAAAGCTATAGCTTTTCCTATTCCTCTATTAGCTCCAGTTACTATTATAGTTTTACCCTTTAACATATATTAAATCTCCTTTAATCCTGTAATAGTTTTTTGAAGACTCTCTAAATTTTCAACATTAAATGTTTTAACATTTCTATCTATTTTTCTTAAGAATGAACTTAGAGTCTTACCAGGTCCAATCTCAATAAATATATTAAAACCATCAGCTATCATATTCTTCATGGTTTCTTCCCATCTAACTGAACTCATCAACTGTTTTCTTAAAACTTCATTTATATTTTCACCTTGTTCATAAGGTGTTGCTGTCAAATTCTTATAGGTTTTTACCTTAGTTTCATTAACCTCTATATTTTTTAACTCTTCATATAATTTATCTCCAGCTCCCTTTAGCATTGAGCTGTGAAAAGGTGCAGATACTGGTAGTGGCATAGCTCTTCCACCAAGTTCTTTAATAATATTTACAGCTTCATCTATTGGCTTCTTTTCACCAGATAAAACTATCTGTCCTGGACAGTTATAATTAGCTACTTCTATAATTCCGTTATGTTTAACTTTATCTATTACTTCATTTATTACTTCTTCTTTTAAATTTAGTACAGCTAACATTCCACCTATACCTATTGGAACTTCATCTTGCATAAATCTTCCTCTTTTTTTTACAAGTGGTATAGCATCTTCTAATTTTAAACTTCCACTATAAACTAAAGCAGAGTATTCTCCTAAACTTAAACCTGCAGCACCTTCTGCTTTTATACCTTCTTCTTCAAGTGCTTTTAAAGTTGCTAAAGTAGTAGTTAATATTGCAGGTTGAGTATTTTCTGTTTTATTTAATTCTTCTTTACTTCCACTAAAACAAAGTTCCTTGATATCAAAACCTAAAAGTTCATTTGCTTTATCAAAAACCTCCATAGAAACAGGATATTTTTCAGCAATGTCTTTTCCCATTCCTGAATATTGTGCTCCTTGACCTACAAATAAAAAAGCTATTTTGTTCATTCTTATCCTCCTATTGAATAAGTCAGATATTAACTATCTGACTTTAAGGGTAATTGTTCTTATGCTATTTTCTCATTAACATATTGTACTGCGTCACTTACGCTTTTTATGTTTTCAGCATTTTCTAGTTGAATTCCAAACTCTTCTTCTAATTCTATGATTACTTGGAATAAATCTAATGAATCTGCTCCTAAATCTTCGAAAGTTGTTTCCATTGTAACTTTCTCTTCTTCGATTCCTAATTGTTCAGCTATTATAGTTTTTATTTTTTCAAATACCATTTTAATATCCTCCTAAAATTTAAGTGTATTTTACCAATTTATGATTAAAGCACCAGAGGTTAAGCCAGCGCCGAAACCTACTAAAATAATCTTTTGACCTTTTTTAAGTAATCCCTTGCTATCCATTTCATTTAAAGCTAATGGTATAGAGGCTGATGAAGTATTTCCATATCTGTCTAAGTTAATATAGAACTTTTCTAAAGGAAGCTCTAATTTTTTAGCTACAAAATCTATTATTCTAACATTTGCTTGGTGTGGAACTATGTGATCAATATCATTTAAAGTTAATCCTGATTTTTCAAGAACATTATTGATGTTTTCAACCATAACTCCTGTTGCAAATTTGAATACTTCTCTCCCATTCATTGATAAAGTCTTTTTCTTTTTATCCTCAATCTTTGAAAATGGTGAAGCTACATCTAATGCTCCAGCGGTTAAGTGCATCCACTTATCTCCTTTAGAACTTGTAACTCCTGAAACTAAGCCTTGTTCTTCTGATGCAGAAAGTATTGCAGCACCAGCTCCATCTCCAAATAATACTGCTGTGGTTCTATCTTCCCAATCAACAAGCTTTGATAGAACCTCTGATCCTATTACTAAGGCCTTTTTATAATTACCTGTTTTTATTAAAGCATCTGCTGTTATTAATCCATATACAAATCCTGAACAAGCAGCATTTAAATCAAAAGCAGTTGCATTTACAGCTTTAAGTTTATCTTGAACTAAACAAGCTACAGATGGACAAAATGCATCAGGTGATACTGTTGCTACTATTATTAAGTCTAACTCCTCTGCTTTAACACCAGACTTCTCTAGTGCTATGTTAGCTGCATTATAAGCTAAGTCAGAACAATCTTCTGTTTCGGAAATCCTTCTTTCTTTAATTCCAGTTCTACTGATTATCCATTCATCTGATGTATCCATTATCTTGCTTAAATCTTCATTTATAACTACATTAGAGGGTGCGTATCCCCCTATTGAAAGCATCTTACTGTATAACATAAAGATCTCCTTTTATTAAAAATTATTTTTTTCCTTAAAAAATGTAGCTAACTGATTAAGAGATTCTATTAGAATTTCCTCATGTGCTGGGTCTAGACCCTTAACCACATCTTTAATCATATCGCTATGAAACTTTTCATGAAGCCTGTAGGCAAGTTTTCCTTTTTTAGTTAATTGAACTTGAACTACTCTTCTGTCCTCTTCAATTCTCTGTCTATCTACATACCCTTTTTTTATTAGCTTATTTATAGCTGTAGTAAGTGTACCCAAAGTTATTTTTAAGTCTCCAGCTACCTCTGACATGTTTCTAGGCTTATACATTCCAATAGCTTCTATAGTATGTATCTCTGTTACTGACAGATCATTTAAAGGACCTGTTCTTAAAGTCTTCTGTTCAATTATAAGTATGTCATTAAATATATGTACTAAAAGCTCGTTTATCACACGCTCTTTATAATCCATTAACCCCTCTCCTTTGTTAATTAAGAAAGTCTTCTTATTTATTCCCCATGTATACTTTGACTATCAAAGCACTTATTTTGATAATCAAAATATACTATAGTTAAAATACTTTGTCAACTGAAAAGATAATAATTTACCAAGTATTGAAAATTTGTTAACTTTTATTATTTAATCATTATTATATAAAAAAATGAGCCCCTTAGGGCTCAAGAATAATAACTACTATTAGTTCTATATTAAAATCTTCTATCTCTTATTACATCTCTCAAATCTCTTGGCATTAATTCCTGATGAGTAAAATTAAAATTCTTTACAATCTTTTTTATAAATTCTTTTACTTTAATCATAATCCCATCTCCTTTTGAATAGTGCTCTCATATTCTTTATACTATTATCATATGGTGAAGTCAATGAATTAAAGCACCAAAATATGTGAAAGTTTTTAAGGATTTAATAAAACAACTCTTATAATTTTCTAGTTAATTGTATACATTGTCAACAAATCTCTAATATTTTTATTAATTTACTACCATGCTTTTTTGTCACCTATTTTAATCCTTTTATAAAATAAAAAAGTGCTGTGTAAATTATTACGCAACACTTTTTAACTTAAAATGTATGTCTATATTTCCCCAATATCATTTCTATAATACATTCCCTCAAATTTAACTGATTGAATTTTATTATAAGCTTCTTTTTTTGCAAGTTCTGGTGTTTCTGCTATTCCTACTACTGATAAAACTCTTCCTCCGGATGTAACTAAACTTCCATCCTGAATTTTTCCACCAGCTACAAATACATTGTTTTTCACTTCTTCATTTATAGTTATAATTTTTCCTTTTTCATAGTCTCCTGGATAACCTTTTGAAGCTAAAACCACATTTACACAGGTTCCCTTATTCCACTCTATAGGAAAGCTTTCTAACCTATCCTCTAAAGATGCCTCTATAAGTTCTAGCAGGTCACTTTCCATTAAAGATAAAAGACTTTGAGTTTCAGGGTCTCCCATTCTTACATTATATTCTAGAAGTTCTACACCCTTTTTAGTTATCATTATCCCAAAAAAGATTATTCCTATATAATCAAATCTCTCTTCTTTGATTCCAGTTAAAGTAGGTATTAGAATATTATCATTAAAATCTTTTAATACTTCCTCAGTTACAAATGGATTTGGAGCAATAACTCCCATACCACCAGTGTTAGGTCCTTTTCCGCCGTCAAAAATCTGCTTATGGTCCTTTGCTGAGATAAACGGAACTATGGTATTTCCATCTACTATAGATATAATTGAAGCTTCTATCCCCTCTAGAAAATCCTCAATTATTATTTTTTTACCTGCCCCATTAAATATATCATCAACCATAAAGCTATATATGGCATCCTCAGCTTCTTTTTTAGTAAAGCATATGCTTACCCCTTTACCTGCAGCAAGTCCATCAGCTTTTACTACTAAAGGATATTCTGATTGGTTTAAATACTTTAAAGCTTTTAGATGGTCATAAAACTCTTTATAACCTGCTGTTTTAACTCCATATTTCTCCATAAACTCCTTAGAGAAGCTTTTGCTTCCTTCAAGCATAGCAGCCTTTTGTTCTGGTCCAAATATTTTAAGAGAAGCCTTTTTAAATTTATCTACTATTCCATTTATAAGTGGTTCCTCTGGTCCAACTACAGTTAAATATATGTCGTTTTCTTTAGCAAAGCTAACTAGTTCATCTATATCTGTAATATTTATGTTTTCACATTTATTTTCTAAAGCAGTTCCGCCATTACCTGGAGCTACATATATCTTCTCTACCTTTTCGTTTTTAGCAAGTTTCCAAGCTATTGCATGTTCTCTTCCACCTGCACCTATTAATAATAATTTCATAAAGCCCCTCCAAAAATTAATGTTTGAAATGTCTTATTCCAGTAAACACCATGCTTATGCCAAGCTCATTACATTTGTCTATAGAATCCTTATCTCTCATAGATCCACCTGGTTGAATTATCGCTTTAATACCATCTTTTGAAGCTTCCTCAACTATATCACTAAATGGGAAGAAGGCATCTGAAGCTAATATTGTTGCACCAGCTCCTCTTTTTAACGCATCAATAGTAGGCCAAATCCTATTTACTTGTCCTCCACCTATTCCTGTTGCTTTATAGTTATTTATTACAACAATTGCATTTGATTTAACGTATTTAACGACCTTCATACCAAATATCAATTGTTCTAACTCCTCTTTAGATGGTTGTTTTTCAGTAACTACCTTTATTTCATCGATTAATTTTTGGTCCTCTTCTTGAACTAAAATTCCTCCATCAACAGTTACCATAAACTTATTATCCTTAGGAGCCTTATTCATTTTAATTACTCTAAGATTCTTTTTAGTTCTTAAAACCTCTAAAGCATCCTCATCAAAGTCTGGTGCTGCTACTATTTCAAGGAATATCTTAACCATCTCTTCAGCTGTTTTTTTATCCACCTTCTTATTTAAAGCTACTATTCCACCAAAGATTGAAGTTGGATCACATTCATAAGCCTTAATATATGCATCATAAGAATCTTCACCTATAGCAACTCCACAAGGAGTGTTATGTTTAAGTGCACAGCAAGTAGTTTCTTCAAACTCTGAGGTAACCTTCCAAGCTATATCTAAATCCTTTATATTATTGTAAGATAACTCTTTACCATTTAAGATTTCAAAACCATTCATAGCTCCATCTACCATAGTTGAGCCATAGTAAGCTGCACTTTGATGTGGATTTTCTCCATATCTTAAATCCTGAAGCTTCTTATAAGATATTGAAAGATACTCTGGGTATTCCTCGTCTAATAAAAAGTTAGCTATAGCTCCATCATAAGCACTCATTAAATTAAATACCTTACCAGCTAAAAGCTTCTTAGTTTTTAAAGATACTTCGTTAGAAGTTTCAAGCTCTTCTTTTACTTTTTCATAATCTTTTACATCACTTATAACAGTAACATCCTTAAAGTTTTTAGCTGCTGCTCTAAGCATTGTAGGACCACCAATATCAATAAACTCAACTTTTTCATCAAATTCTAAATCTTCTTTTACCTTTTCAAAAAAAGGATATAGGTTAACAACAACCATATCTATAGTATTAATATCATGTTCAGCTATGGTTTTCATATGTTCTTCATTATCTCTTATTGCAAGTATTCCCCCATGAATCTTAGGATGAAGAGTTTTTACTCTTCCGTCTAACATCTCTGGAAAATCAGTTACTTCATTTATTTCAACTACATTAACACCATTTTCTTTTAAATATTTATAGGTACCTCCAGTTGAAATAATTTCTACATCTTTAGCTTCTAAAAATTTTGAGAAATCTAAAATACCATCTTTATTAAAAACACTAATTAATGCTCTTTTAATCATTGTTATCCTCCTTATACTAAATAGCATCTGCCATTTTCTATTTTTACTTTTCCTTCTGCAATAAGTTTTATAGCTTCTGGCAAAATCCTATGTTCTTCTATTAATATTCTCTCTTGAAGGTCCTTTGGAGTATCTTCCTCAAGCACTGGCACAACCTTTTGAAGAAGTATTTCGCCCCCATCTACCTCTTCATTTACAAAATGCACTGTACACCCTGAATATTTAACCCCTTTTTTTATAGCAGCTTCATGAACTTTTATTCCATACATCCCTCCGCCACAAAAGGAAGGAATAAGAGAAGGATGAATATTTATTATCCTATTTCTAAATTCCTTTAATATCTCTCCATCTAATATAGAAAGGTATCCCGCAAGAACAATTAAATCCACTTTATTTTTTATAAGTTCTAAAATCTTATTTGAAATTTCTCTTTTATATTCTTTTCTATCAAAGCTTATTGCCTCTATTCCATTAAGCCTAGCTCTTTCTAAACCGTAAGCCTTCTCAGAGTCTGCAATAACATATTTAATTTCACAATCTAGGCTACCATCTTTAACCCCATCAATAATAGCTTGGAGATTGCTTCCCCCTCCTGAAACTAAAACTGCTATTCTAAGCAAACTCCTTCACCTCCTGCTTTAACATATCCTATCTCGTACGCCTTTTCTCCTAAAGCATTTAATTCCTCAATAACATTATTTGCATCTTCTTTATTTACACAAAGCATAAAGCCTATCCCCATGTTGAAAGTGTTATACATGTTATCTTTTTGTGCGCCCTTTTCTATTAACAAGTTAAAAATATCTGGTAGTGGATATGAATCCTTTTTTATAACTGCTGTTTGATTTTCTTTAGTAAACATTCTTGGAACATTTTCTATAAATCCTCCACCAGTTATGTGAGCCATTCCTTTGATCTCATACTTATCTAATAAACTTAATATGGGTTTTACATATATTTTTGTAGGAGTTAAAAGTGTTTTCCATATCTCTTCTCCCTTATATTTTTCAAAAATATCTGGGAAAAGTTTTCTAACTAATGAAAATCCATTTGAATGAACTCCAGAAGATGCTAGCCCTATAAGAACATCTCCTTCATTTATATTACTTCCATTTATTATTTTGTCCTTATCAACTATTCCAACTGCAAAACCTGCTATATCATATTCTCCTTCTTTATAGAAGCCTGGCATTTCTGCTGTTTCTCCTCCAATAAGAGAAGCATCAGACTCAAGGCATCCATCACAAACCCCTTTTACTATTTCACTAGCTACATTTGCATCTAACTTTCCGCAAGCTATATAGTCTAAGAAAAATAAAGGTTTTGCGCCATGACAAAGAATATCATTTACACACATAGCAACGCAGTCTATTCCAACAGTGTCATACTTTTTGCTTTTAAATGCTAGCTCAAGCTTAGTTCCCACTCCATCTGTTCCTGAAACTAATACTGGTTTTTTATAACCTTCTGGAAGTTCAACCATTCCTGCAAAACTTCCAAGTCCATTTAACACGTATTCTGATAGCGTCTTTTTAGCATAATTCTTTATTAAATCCACACTTTTGTAACCTTCTTCTATGTTTACTCCTGAATCCTTATAAGTTAGCATGCTGATCCTACCTTTCCAAATAATTTTTATCTATTTCAATCGGTGTACTCACTGGGTACTTACCATTTAAACACCCTAAACAAAATCCATTAATACTGTTATTGCCTAAAGATTCTTTAAGTCCATCAAGGCTTAAATATGCTAAAGAGTCACAGCCTATGAAATCGCATATTTCTTCTGTCGTCTTATTTGCCCCAATAAGTTCTTTTCTATAGGAAATATCTATTCCAAAATAGCATGGAAATTGTACAACTGGCGAAGCCACTCTAAAATGTACTTCTGTAGCCCCGGCTTTTCTTAATGATTCTATTAAATGTCTTGAAGTAGTTCCTCTAACTATGGAATCATCTATAAGAACAACTCTTTTTCCTTCAACATTACACTTTAGAGGGTTAAGTTTAACTGAAACTGCTCTTTCCCTAAGTTCTTGACTTGGTGTTATAAAAGTTCTTCCTACATATCTATTTTTAACAAACCCCATGTCAAAAGGTATTCCAGATGCCTTTGAATATCCAACAGCTGCTGGTATTCCAGAGTCAGGTACTCCTATAACTACATCTGCATCTATTGGAGATTCTCTAAATAACTGTTCACCAGCTCTAACCCTTGATTGATGAACGTTTATTCCATCAATAACTGAATCAGGTCTTGCAAAATAAATGTATTCAAAAGCACATGTATGTCCTCCAGTTTTTTCGGAATAACTAATACTCTTTACCCCATTTTCATCTATAATTACAATTTCACCTGGATCAATATCTCGTATAAATTCAGCTCCTATAGTGTCAAAGGCACAACTTTCTGAAGTTAATACATAACCTTCATCTATTTTTCCTAAACATAAAGGTCTTATTCCATATGGATCTCTTACACCTATAAGTTTATCCTTTGTTTCAATAACCATAGCAAAAGATCCCTTTATAGCTCCAATAGCATCATAAACAGCTGCCTCTATTCCCTTATTTACTCCTCTAGCTATAAGACTTATAACAACTTCTGTATCTATAGTTGTATGAAATACATATCCAACATCCTCAAGAAGTCCTCTAAGCATATCTACATTAACAAGATTTCCATTGTGCGCTACAGCAATTGAACCTAGTTTATAACTAGAAAGTAAAGGCTGAGCATTTTCAACCTTAGTTGATCCTGTAGTTGAATATCTTACATGACCTATAGCAATATCACCTTTTAATTTATTTATATCCTCTTCCGTAAAAGCTTCTGTTAATAATCCTAACTCTTTATGAAGCTTAATCTCTTCTCCATTTGATACCGCAATTCCAGCACTTTCTTGTCCTCTGTGTTGAAGAGCATATAGACCATAATAAGTAAGTCTAGCTACATCCACTCCCCCATTTGTGTAAACACCAAAAACACCACATTCTTCTTTGAACTTGTCAACATTTGGATCAATTAGCATAACTAAACCTCTCTCTTACTTAATATTTTTAATTCTGTTTAGAATTTCTATATAGGCGTCTTTAACATTTCCAAGATCTCTTCTGAATCTATCTTTATCAAGTTTTTCATTAGTAGTTGCATCCCAGAACCTACAAGTATCTGGAGATATTTCATCTGCTAAGATTATTTCTCCCTTATATCTTCCAAACTCTAACTTAAAGTCTATAAGTTTTATATTAAGGTTTAGGAAAACTTCTTTTAAAACTTCATTAATCTTATCTGTAATTTCATATATTGTATCTAATTCTTCAAAACTTGCAGCCCCTATTGCTACAGCGTGATAATCATTTATAAGAGGATCTCCTAATGAATCATCCTTATAACAGATTTCAAATACTGTGGTTTTAAGTTCAGTTCCTTCTTCAAGTCCTAATCTTTTAGCCATACTTCCAGCCGCTACATTTCTAACTATTACTTCAAGTGGTACTATTTCAACTTTTTTGCAAAGCTGTTCTCTTTCACTTAGTTTTTTTATAAAATGTGTTTCAATTCCCTTTTCATTTAATACCTCAAATAGCAATGAAGTTATTTCATTATTTAAAGCACCCTTATCTTCTATACTTCCTTTTTTCTCCCCATTAAAAGCTGTGGCATCATCCTTATAATAAACTATGATTTCATCTTCTTTTTCTGTAGAAAATATCTGTTTTGCTTTTCCCTCATACATCATTTCTAATTTTTCCATTATAACTCTACTCCTCCACTACTATTTAAAGTAATTTACTCCACCTTCAAATATTTTTTGATCAAAGTTTCCGCATACATTTTTATATAAATTTTCTCCGATTCTTTCTGAATGAGCCATTTTACCTAATATCCTTCCGTTTGGTGAGGTTATTCCCTCTATTCCAACTACCGCTCCGTTAGGATTGAATGGCATATTAAGAGATACATTTCCTTCATTATCAACATATTGAGTAGCTATTTGACCATTTTTAATTAATTCTTCTAAAACTTCTTCTGAAGCTACAAATCGTCCTTCCCCATGAGATATTGGAACTGTATGAATATCTCCTAATTTTACCTCTGAGAACCATGGTGATATTTTAGAAGTAATTTTAGTTTTTACTAATGAGTTCATATGTCTTCCGATATTGTTATAAGTTAATGTAGGCATATAATCTTGCATATCCCTTATTTCTCCATATGGAAGTAAACCTAACTTAACTAGAGCTTGGAAGCCATTGCATATTCCTAAAATCAATCCATCTCTATTATTTAAAAGATCCATAACAGCATCTGTAATTCTTTCATTTCTAAATACTGTAGCTATAAATTTCCCTGAACCATCTGGTTCATCAGCTGCTGAAAATCCACCAGGTATCATGATTATTTGTGAGTTTCTTATTTCTTTCTCTAAAGTATTTATTGAATCAATAAGCATATCCTTATTTAAGTTTCTAAATAAAACTTGTTTTGATTCTCCACCAGCTTTATTAAAGGCTCTTTCACAGTCATCTTCACAGTTATTTCCTGGGAATACAGGTATAACTACTTTTGGTTTAGCTATTTTTATAACTGGTGTTTTTATCTCTTTAATTATAGAAGAAACAGCTTTTACTTCCTCATTAACTTTAGAAGTTTCACTTTTAAATACTCCTTCAAACTTATCTTTCCATATCTTAACTAACTCATCTAAAGAAAGTTTTTCTCCATCTACATCTATAATTCTTTCTTCTATTGTTTCCCCAATTACCTTAAAGTTAGTTCCTTTAAAGCTTTCCTCTATATTTACATCTTCCTTAACTTCAAGTAATAAGCTTGCTGGACTTATATTAAATAACTCTTCATCTGAAAGATTAGAAATCTTAGCCCCTATTCCGTTTCCTAAAGCCATTTTTACTAAAGCTTCTGAAACACCACCAAACTTAATGCTAAAGGAAGATACAACTTTTTTAGCTTTAATTAATTCAACCACTTTATCCATATTAGCTTTAAACTCTTCAAGATTTAACATCTCTTCATCATCTCTTGAGGTTTTAATTAAAACTAATTTAGAATTTGTATTTTTAAATTCTGGTGAAATTATATTGTCTGCTTTTTCTAAAGCTACCGCAAAAGATACTAATGTTGGAGGTACATCTAAGTCCCCAAAACTTCCTGACATTGAATCTTTTCCCCCAATAGCAGCTAATCCTAATTCTTTTTGTACTTTAAATGCTCCAAGTAAAGCTCCAAAAGGTTTGCCCCATCTTTCCTTTTTAGTTCCTAGTCTTTCAAAATACTCTTGGAAGGTTAAATAAGTTTTCTTATAATCTCCTCCCATAGAAACCATCTTAGTAAGCGACTCTATTACTGAATAAAATCCCATATGATATGGACTCCATACCCCAATCTCTGGATTAAATCCAAAAGTCATAAGTGTAGCATCCTTAGAAGTTCCATCCTCTGTAGGAACCTTAGCTGCCATTCCTTCTGCTGGAGTTAATTGACTTTCTCCTCCAAAAGGCATTAAAACTGTGTTAGCTCCTATTGTAGAATCAAATCTATCAACTAATCCTTTTTGTGAAGCCACATTCAAGCTTTCCAAAACCTTCAGGAAGTTTTCTCTCTTACTTCCTTTAACCTCTTTATTAAATACAGAAGCCTTCTCCTCTGGAAGCTCTACCTTAACCTCTGTATAAGCTTTAGCCCCATTAGTATCTAAAAATTCTCTTTTTAAATCTACTATTAAATTCTCTCTCCAGAACATTCTTACTCTTTTTTTATCAGTAACTTCAGCAACTATTGTCGCTTCTATGTTTTCTTCCTCAGCATACCTTATAAAAGTTTCAGCATCCTCTTTTTCAACAACTACTGCCATTCTTTCTTGCGATTCTGATATTGCAAGTTCTGTTCCATCTAAACCATCATACTTTTTAGGAACTCTATCTAAATTTATATCTAGACCTTCGCTTAGTTCTCCTATAGCAACTGCAACCCCACCTGCTCCAAAGTCGTTACATCTTTTAATTAAACTTGCAACCTCTTTTTTTCTAAATAGTCTTTGAAGTTTTCTTTCTGTTGGGGCATTACCCTTTTGAACTTCTGCACCACAAACCTCAATAGATTCTTCAGTATGTTCTTTAGAAGAACCTGTAGCTCCACCTATTCCATCTCTTCCGGTTCTTCCACCTAATAGTATTACTATATCCCCTGGATTTGGTCTTTCTCTTCTAACATTTTCAAATGGAGTAGCTGCTATAACTGCACCAATTTCCATTCTCTTAGCTTTATAGTTGTTATGGTATATTTCAGCTACTTGACCTGTAGCTAAACCTATTTGGTTACCATAAGAACTGTATCCATGAGCTGCCCCTAAGGTTATAGTTCTTTGAGGAAGTTTTCCCTTTAAAGTGTCTTTAATATTTTCAGTAGGATCACCAGATCCAGTTACTCTCATAGCTTGATAAACATAACTTCTGCCTGAAAGTGGATCTCTTATAGCACCACCTAAGCATGTTGCAGCACCACCAAATGGTTCTATCTCCGTTGGGTGGTTATGTGTTTCATTTTTAAACATTATTAAATAATCAAAAATCCCCTTATCCGTTTCAACCTTAGCTTTAATTGAGCAAGCGTTTATTTCTTCTGATTCATCTAAATCCTTCAATAAACCTTTTTTTCTAAGCTCCTTAGTTGCTAGGACAGCTATGTCCATTAAACATATATCTCTTTCTGAATCTCCATAAACATATTCTCTTGATTTTCTATATTCCTCAAAACTATTTATTAAAGCTTTATTATAGGTTCCCTCTTCAATTTCTATATTATTAATTGTGGTCAAAAATGTAGTATGTCTACAGTGATCAGACCAGTAGGTATCTATAACCTTTATTTCTGTAATATATGGATTTCTGTTTTCTTCTTTAAAATACTCTTGGATGAGTAAAAGATCCTCTAGAGTCATAGCTAGGGAAAGTTCTTTATGAAATGCTTCAATTCCTTCTTTAGTTAATTCTATAAATCCATCAAGGATTTTAACATCTTCTGGAATTGAATTTACTGTGAAGAGCTCACTTGAATTTATTTCAACTTCTCTTGAATCAACTGGATTTATGTAATAAGATTTTATCTTTTCTTTATCTTCTTTTGATAGTTCATCTTTAATAATAATTACCTTTGCAGACTTTACTTTAATCTTCTCTCCTGCTGTTAATATTTCATAACACTCTTCAGCAGATGCCGCTCTTTGATCATATTGACCTGGAAGATATTCTACACAAAATCCCCATTCATCACTTTTTAAGTTAATTTTCTCTAAAGAAACTTTATCTACCATTGGTTCGGAAAATATTGAGTTTATAGCTTTTTCTTCAAACTTTTCTTGTAAATCACCAACTGTGTATTTGTTTATAACTCTTACTGATTTTATTCCTTCAATCAATAGATTACTAGTAAAGTCTTCGTATAAGCCTTTTCCCTCAACTTCAAAGCCAGATTTTTTTTCCACAAATATAGTTTTTATCTTTGACATGATAAACCCCCAATTGTATTATTTACAGTAATATGAAGCACGAAAATTATCCAACAGACTTTGAAAAAATCAAAGTAAAATTGGATTGAAATTTATATCACATGTACTGCTAACTTCCACCTTATTTCAACCTAAGATTACCATTGAGTTTCAAAAAAGTCAACTAAATATGCCAAAAATCATTTTTCTTTCGTCTTATAGCGTATTTTAAATTTATTTTTTATATTTATAATTCGTATTGTAAGCGCTTTTACTCAATTTTATTAAATTCCTATTTCCATTTAAATATTTTTCTCAACTTCTGATGTTCTAAATTTCTAAATTTATAAATTTGTGATTTTCTGAGTTTGTGATGTTCTGATTTTCTAAACTTCTACATTTCTGCACTTCTATTCTGTAGGAGCTTCCTCTCAAGCTCCATCAAATTCCTTTTAACTTTATCAATGAAGGATTAGACTGACACTGAAAGAAGCGTCTACCGAGTAGCAGTGCACTTCTATCCTGTAGGAGAGTTTCTCAGCTCCATAAGATTCCTTTTAGCTTCTATCCTGTAGGAGCTCTTCCTCTCAAGCTTCATTAAATTCATTTTAACTTCTTCAATAAAGGATTAGATTGACGCTGAAAAAAGCATCTACCACATCAAAGTGCGTCTTGCACCCTATCTTGGGCCTCATCTTGGGCCCTTGTACCTAGTCTCTTATATAATAAAGTGTTTTTCCTGTTGTTTTGCCTAATCTTTAGCCTATTTAACTAATTACTTATTTAAATGTAAATATAAATAAAAAAACCGCCAGATATATCTGACGGCAAAGGCCTACGTAGCCTCCAAAAGGTATTATTATTATATTCACATTTTTTAGTTTTTATTCTTTAACATCTCAGCTATTGCAGCTATACTTCCTAAAGATGAAAGTGTTTCATTTGGAAGTATAAGTTTGTTTGCTGGGTTTTTAGACATTTCTTTTAATGCCTCAACTTGTTTTAGAGCTATAACTGTTTCATTAGTACCTGATTCTATTATAGATGCATTTATTTTTCTAATAGCTTCTGCTTCTGCTACTGCAACAGCTTCGATAGCTTTAGCTTTACCTTCAGCCTCAAGAAGTTGTGATTCTTTTAAACCTTCTGCTCTTCTTATGTTAGCTTCTTTTTCAGCTTCAGCTTGCAATATCTTAGATTGCTTATCACCTTCAGCTCTAGCTATTGATGATTGTCTAGCACCTTCTGCCTCAAGTATAACAGCTCTTTTATCTCTTTCAGCTCTCATTTGCTTTTCCATAGCTTGTTGGATTTCTGCTGGAGGAATTATGTTTTTAATTTCTACTGAAAGGATTTTAATCCCATAAGCATCAGTTATATCATCAACAACTTTTAATAGTTCTTGATTAATTATATCTCTTCCTGATAAAACTTCATCTAAAGACATATTACCTACTATATTTCTCATATTAGTTATAGTTGAATAAATTATACCTGATTTGAAATCTTCTATGTTATAAACAGCATCTTTTGCATTTAACACTTTATAGAAAATAACATTATCTATGGATATTTTAACATTATCCTTTGTAATAACTGCTTGTGGTTGAATATCTAAGATTTGTTGTTTTGTAGAGACTTTTCTTCTAACAAAATCTACAAAAGGTATAGTAAAGTGCCAGCCTGGCTCTAAAACTCTATAAAATTGTCCAAACCTCTCTAATACATATAAATTACCTGTGTTTACTACCTTTACAGAACTAAGTATTATTGATAATACTATTACAGCAATAACAATAACAATAATTAAACCAATTAAACCTTCCATTTAAAGTTCTCCTTTCAATTTTTCAATGATAATTTGATTTCCTTTTAATTCGATAATTTCAAAACTATCTCCTTTATTTATTATTTCTCCTCTATTTATAACTCTCCATAAAACTCCATCAAGTGTTATGCTTGATTTTTCAATAATATCTTTTTCTGATTTATGGATAGTTCCAATAAATTCTTCTTCTCTAGTTTTAATTTGTTTTATATTTACTTTGAATTTTTTTCTAGCCCAAGGATATCCAATAGCTATAGCTATCAAACTTGAAATTAGAAAAATTACTATTTGTAGCTCTAGCGGTGCTCCTAATATCAATGAAGCCAATGCTACAAGTGCTCCAATTCCAAACCAAACAAATAGAAAAGATGAAGTAAATACATCTACTAAAAGAAATGTAAGAGCTATAATGATCCAAATGATTATAATCGCCGTATTCAATTAATTACCTCCTTTTTTCTTTATATCTATACTATACACTAGTTACAGATTATTTACAACTTATTTTTAAACTCTTTATAGGTTTTTTTATACTATATTAAGCAATTTAGCATAGTCTTTCTATGTTTTTTGTTGATTTTCTTATATTTTCTAATTATTATAAATTTATATAATAAATTTAATGGAACTTTGTCCTTTGGATAAAAAGATAGAATTTCAGCATATTAAATTTAAATAATAATTTTTGGAGATGATGTTATGGATTTTGTAAAAGTCGGAGCTGCTTGCCCTAAGTTAAGGGTAGCTGACGTAAATTATAATGTTGAAAATATTATAATTCAAATAAATGAAGCCTATAAAAATAATACTAAATTATTAGTTTTTCCAGAACTATCTATTACCTCTTATACTTGTGGAGATTTATTTACTCAGAAAATATTAATAGAAAAAGCTTATGAAGGTTTGCATACCATATGTGCAGATTCTAAAGATAAAGATATCTTGATTATTGTAGGAGCACCTCTTTTATATAATTATAACCTATATAACTGTGCTTTTGCAATTTTTGAAGGAAAGATACTTGGCATAGTTCCCAAATCCTTTATTCCTAACTATACTGAATTTTATGAAAAAAGATGGTTTACTGAAGGCTTAAATCTTTTAGATAAAAAGGTTGATTTGTTTTTCCAACAAGATATCCCTTTTGGAACCAACCTAATATTTGCTTATAAAGACCTTAAGGTTGGAATCGAAATTTGTGAAGACCTATGGGTAGCTATACCTCCATCTTCTCAGCTTTCACTTATGGGCGCAAATATAATTTGTAATCTTTCTGCCTCAAATGAACTAGTATCTAAAAGTACTTATAGAAAACTACTTGTAGAAAATCAAAGTGCTCGCTGTATGGGAGCTTATATTTATGCTTCAGCAGGAGTTCATGAATCTACTACAGATTTACTCTTCTCCGGTCACTTATTAATTAGTGAAAATGGAGGAACCATAAATGAAAATGAAAGGTTTCAAAGAGAAAATGAAGTATTATATGGATTTATAGATATATTTAAACTTAATTCGGAAAGAAGTAAAAATATAAGTTTTAGGGATTCATCAAAAATATTAACTAATGAGCCAAAATTAATACCTATTTCCTTTAAAGATACTTCAATAAAAAACTTTGATAGATTTATATCTAAACATCCTTTTGTTCCTTCTGCAGAAAAAGAAAGAGAAATTCGCTGTAGAGAAATATTTAATATTCAATCTTCAGCTTTAGCAAAAAGATTAGAACATACAAAATCTAAAAAAGCTGTAATAGGTATATCTGGAGGACTAGACTCCACTCTAGCCTTACTTGTAATAGTAAAAACCTTTGATTTATTAGGTTTAGATAGAAAAAATATCTTAACTATTACTATGCCTGGTTTTGGAACAACTGATAGAACTTATAATAATGCCTTAACTTTGTGCAAAGAACTTGGTTGCGATTTAAGAGAAATAAATATTGTTGAAGCTTGCCTAAAACATTTTGAAGATATTGGTCATGATAAAAACATACATGATGTTACTTATGAAAATGTTCAAGCAAGAGAAAGAACTCAGATATTAATGGACTTAGCTAATAAAGAAGGCGGGATACTTGTTGGAACAGGAGATCTTTCAGAGCTTGCTCTTGGATGGTGTACTTATAATGGAGACCATATGAGTATGTATTCCGTTAATACCTCAATACCAAAAACTTTAGTTAGGTATTTAGTGAAATACGTAGCTGATTTTGAATCATCTAAAGAAGTTAATGAGACCTTACTTGATATCTTAGATACTCCAGTTTCTCCAGAGCTTCTTCCTAAAGATGAAAATGGTGAGATTGCTCAAAAAACAGAAGATATAGTTGGGCCTTATGAACTTCATGATTTCTTCTTATATCATTTTATAAGACATGGTTCCTCTCCTGAAAGGATTATGTTCTTAGCTAAAAATGCCTTTAAAAATGATTATTCTGAAGAAGTAATAAAAAAATGGTTAGATAAATTTTTATGGAGATTTTTCTCTCAACAATTTAAAAGGAGTGCACTTCCTGATGGGCCAAAGGTTGGTACAATATCATTATCACCTAGAGGAGATTGGAGAATGCCATCTGACGCTTCTCCAAACAGTTGGTTTTAATAAAGTTAATATAAGCATAAAGAGACGGACTAATAAGTTTAGCCGTCTCTTTCAATTTAAAAACCCTTTATCTATAAATGTCTACTATTAAACCTTGAATTTCATCTATAGTAGACGCAATATTTAAATTTTCTCTCTCTTCACTTAAAAGCATATTAGTTAACTCTTCAAGCTTTCCATCTATGGTATCTACAGTTAAGAAATATTGTGTCTGCCAAAAGCTAACATCTTTTTTTAGGTCATACATGTATTTTAAAATAGATTCAAGATAATCTTTAATCATTCTTTTATAAGCAGCTACGTCAGCATAGGTCTTTGTTAAAACTAATCTATTTCCTCTTTTTTTGATATCATCTATCATCCTTTTAAGTTCTTCACCTGATCTTCTATCTCTTGCTTGATTAAAGCTTTGAGAAAAATCTTTTCTAGAACTCGAAATTTTTCTCTCAGTATCTATTCTAGTATTTTTTCCGACTCTTTTAATCTCCACCTACTACTCACCTCTAAAACAATTATAATCTAAAGTTAAATTAATTTAAATATATATATTTAGAATAGCTAAAAGCATTTTTTTCATAATATTCAACAATATAACAACGTATTTTTTTAGTCTATTATATATATTCTATAAATATATACTATTTTATAAATTAAAGAAAGGTGGTAATTTATATATGTGGTTTTCAAAAACCTCTGAGACAGTTTTAAAAGAATTAAATTCGAATATTTCCACTGGTTTAAGCGATGAAGAAGCAAAAAAAAGATTATCAGAGTATGGACCAAACAGACTTTCAACTAAAAAGAAAAAAACTTTATTACAGCTTTTTATTTCTCAACTTGCAGATGTTATGATATATATTTTGTTTGGTGCTGCAATAATTTCAGCTATGGTTGGAGAAATAAGTGATTCTATTATAATTCTTATAGTTATATTTATTAATGCAATTATAGGAGTTGTTCAAGAGTCTAAGGCAGAAAAGGCTTTAGAAGCATTAAAAGAACTGTCAACACCTAAAGCTATTGTTAAAAGAGGTGGTGAACTAAAAGAAATCCCATCTGAAGAAGTGGTGCTAGGAGATATAGTTGTAATAGATGCTGGTAGATTCATTCCTGCGGATTTAAGACTTATTGAAAGTGCTAATTTAAAGATTGATGAAGCTGCTTTTACCGGAGAATCTGTTCCCGCAGATAAAGATGCCATGATAACTATCGAAAAAGATAATGTTACTATCGGGGATCAACACAACATGGCTTTTATGTCCACTCTTGCAACCTATGGTAGAGGAATTGGTGTTGTTGTTGGAACTTCTATGGACACTCAAATAGGTAAAATTGCTAAAATGATAGATGAGGCTGAAGAAGACACTACACCTCTTCAAAAAAGACTTGCTCAATTAGGTAAAACTTTAGGTTTTGCTGCAATTTTTATATGTGGTTTAATTTTTGTGATAGCTTTATTCCAAGGCAGAGATATGCTTGAAATGTTTTTAACTGCAATAAGCCTTGCTGTTGCCGCTATACCAGAAGGTCTTCCAGCTATTGTTGCTATAGTATTAGCAATGGGCGTACAAAGAATGATTAAAGAAAATGCTATTATTAGAAAATTACCTGCTGTTGAAACTCTAGGTTCAGTAAATATAATATGTTCGGATAAAACTGGTACCTTAACTCAAAACAAAATGACAGTAACTAAGTTTTATGCAGATAACTCTTTATTAAATATTGATAATATAGAATTAGAAAAACCTTCAAACAAACTTTTAATCCACGGAATGATTTTATGTAATGATGCTACATATACAGAAAAATCTAAAACAGGTGATCCTACAGAAATAGCTTTATTAGAAGCAGGTGTTAAATATAACTTATTTAAAGAAGGCTTGAATGAACAATTTCAAAGAGTCGATGAGATTCCCTTTGACTCTGATAGAAAGCTTATGACAACAGTTAATAAACATGAAGGTGGCTTAAAAGTATTTACCAAAGGTGCTATAGATAGCATATTAAAAATATCAAATAAGGCTTTACTTGGCGAAGAGATAGTTGATTTAAATGATGAAGTTAGAAAATCCATTTTGCATGCAGCAGATGAAATGTCAGATGAAGCTTTAAGAGTACTCGCTTGTGCTTATAAGGAAATTGATTCTTCTAATGTATCTATAGATTCTTTAGAAACAAATCTTATATACGTTGGTATGATGGGAATGATTGACCCTCCTAGACTTGAGGTTAGAGATTCTATTAAACTCTGTAAAAGTGCAGGCATCACTCCTATTATGATAACAGGTGATTATAGAAACACAGCCTTTGCAATAGCCAAAGAACTTGGAATAGCTGAAAATATAGATGCAACTATTTCAGGAGATGAAATTGATAAATTTACAGAAGAGACTTTCAACGAAAACATAAAAGATTATAAAGTATTTGCAAGAGTTTCACCAGAACATAAAGTTAAGATAGTTAAAGCCTTTAAATCTCATGGAAATATAGTTTCTATGACTGGTGATGGTGTTAATGATGCTCCATCACTAAAAACAGCTGATATAGGTGTTGCTATGGGAATAACAGGCACAGATGTAGCTAAAGGAGCTGCAGACATGATTCTTACAGACGACAACTTTACTACAATCGTTTCAGCTGTAGAAGAAGGTAGAAATATATATAACAATATAAGAAAATCTATTATTTTTCTTTTAAGCTGTAATTTTGGTGAAATTGTAACTTTATTTGTTGCTATACTACTTAATTGGGATACACCACTTCTGCCTATACACATATTATGGGTTAATCTTATAACCGATAGTTTTCCTGCACTTTCTTTAGGTGTTGACCCTGGAGATAAAGGTGTTATGAATGATCCGCCTAGAAACCCTAAAGAGAGCTTATTTTCAGGTAGGTTTGGAGTTCTTTTAGCTATTAATGGTGCAATTATGGGTGCACTTACTCTTGTTGCATTTAGAGTTGGAGAATATTTATATCCTGATTCATTAATGCATGCGCAAACTATGGCATTTGTTGTTCTTGCAGTTTCACAATTATTTTATGCTCTAAGTGTTAGAAACCCTAAAAAGACTTTATTTGAAATAGGTCCGCTTACAAATAAGTATCTTTTAGGTGCCATATGTTTAGGTATATTACTTCAATTAGTGATAATCTCTATTCCTCCTATTGCTGAAATATTTAAAGTGTTTACCTTAACTTCAAGAGATTGGGGATTTGTTATATTATTATCCTTAATTCCTTTTATATTAAATGAATTAATAAAAATACTTTTCAGAAAAAGATAAAAATAAGCTGTGCACCTTGTTAATTATTGTGCACAGCTTATTTTTTCTATTATTTTTGAGTAAATACTATGTTTCCATTTATATCTGTTCTTAATATTTTAGTTTCTAGAGTTTTTAATCTATCAATTACAACTTTATCAGGACTTTCTTTTCCATCACAATTTATAACTGTATATTTAGGACTTACTAGCTTTAAAAACTCTTCTGAAGAAGAAGTATCAAGTCCATGATGCCCAAGTTTAAGAACATCTATATTTTCTATTTCCTTCATGTCTAATAATTCCTTTTCTTCATCAAACTCACAATCAGCCATAAATAAAAAACTATTTTTATTTATATCTCCTCTTATAACTAAGGAATTATTATTTTCTAAAGACTTATGAGGTTTTGATGGTAATAATACCTTTAAGCTTAAGCCGTCTTTTTCATAGGTCCATCCTTTTTCTATAATTCCAAAAGAAGTATTAGTATCTATTAAAGATTTAATTGCCTTAACTCTCTCCTCTTCAACTACGTAAAACTTAGGAACATATACAATATCGGTTTTAATATTTTTAGTTATATCATAAAGTCCCCCATAATGATCTCCATGGTAATGAGTTAATATAATAAAATCAAGCTTCTCAATTCCTTGATCTTTTAAATATTTAATCACCTTACTACTTTCAGTTTTATCTCCACTATCTATAAGATAATTCTCATCTCCATTTTTTATTAATGCACAGTCACTTTGCCCCACATCTATAAAATGTACTTCTGGTTTGTTTTCCTTTGCATTTACTTTAATATTTATAAAAGAAAATCTACATGTTAAAAATACTAATAATGATATTATAAAAATTAAAGGTATATGTTTTTTCTTCATTTAAGAGCCTCCCTTCTTCAATTAGTATTTGTATTTTCCTCTTATAAATGCAAAAAAGCTCAGTTAAACTGAGCTTTAATTTTACTTTAAGTAAGTACCATCTTCTTTTTGTTCTATTACGCCTTCCTTCATAAGACCACCTAAAGACATTTTAAAATAATTTTTACTAGCATTAAATACTCTTCTTATGTCCTCAGGAGATGATTTATCATTAAAAGGCATAAATCCATTATTATCATTTAAGTACTTTAATATCTTTTCTGTAAGAACTTCTCTTTCATCTAGTTTTCTCTTTCTAGGAGTAAGTCCTAAAGTTCCATCTTCATATATTCTTCTAATCCTAACACTTACTTCTGAACCTATGGCTATATACTCAAAATACTCATTTTTAAGAATTAAACCTTTGTATTTGCTTTCAACTGCAACTTTAAGTGTTCCATTTTCATTAATTTCATATACTATGCCTTTAACTTCTTGATCTAACGCATATCCTTCTGCTATATCTAAATAGTCTTCTATATCTGTAGTCGCTGCTAATCTTCCTGTTTTATCAATATACATATATAATAAATATTTATCATTAACATTTAATTTGTATAGTTGTTCTTTTAAAGGGATTAACACATCTTTGCCTATTCCTATATCTGCAAAAGAACCTATATTAGATTCATCTACAACCTTAAGATATGCTAAATTAAAAACAGTAGCTAAAGGCTTTTTTAATGTTCCTATTATTCTATCTTCTGAATCTCTATATATAAAAACTTCTATCTTTTGTTCAACTTCTAGTGTTCTGCCTGTTAAACTTCCCTTTGGAATTAATATTTCTTGTTCACCATCTGTAACAAAAACTCCAAAATCTCTTACTTTAACAACTTCAAGTTCATTATATTCACCTAGTTTAATCATTTTTCCTCCAAATGTTCATTTACTTATATTTTTTTGATAGCTTAATGTACTCTATGCTATGCTCTTTAAGTCCATTTCTTTCTTCTTGATTTAGTATTCTTACAACCTTAGCTGGAATACCAACACATAAAACACCTTCTGGTATGTTAGCATTTTCTTTCACTAAAGCGCCTGCTCCTATAATAGTATTTTTACCAATTTTAGCTCCGCTTAAAACAGTTGCTCCCATTCCAATTAGAACCTCATCTTCTATATCGCATCCATGTAATATAGCTCCATGGCCCACTGTAACAAAGTTACCTATAGTCACCTTATGTTCATCCACATGAATAATTGAATTATCCTGAACATTACTACCTTCACCAATTTTTATACTATTTTCATCTCCTCTTATAACAGCACCAAACCATATAGAAGAGTCTTTACCTATCTCAACATCTCCTACTATTGTGGAATTCTCAGCAATAAAGGTCCCCTCATGAATCATTGGCTTTTTATCTAAAAACTCTTTAATCATAATTTCCTCCTTTTAGCATAAAATTACTATCCATCATATTATTATATAATATATAAATACTTTTTGAAAGAAGGACTCCAATGGGTAGTAAAGAAAATATTTTTAGCTATAACGCTAATGCTTTGATAGATTCTAAATTAAAATTTTACTACGGTATTCCCCATTGCCATACTGAAATTTCAACAGGGAGGGGAAGTCCTCTTGAAGCACTTGAGTATGCAGCAAAAAAATCTATAGACTTTATTATATTAACAGACCATAACTCATCTCTTAAGGAACCTCTAAAAAAAGAAGGTTCAAAAAAAACTAAGTGGCACTATTTAAAAGAATCCTTAACTAAATATAATAAAAAAAATAAGTATCCTTTAGCAATACTGGGGTTTGAGAGCAGGAGTAATCCTTGGGGTGACCTTAACATTGTTAATGTATCTAATTATTTTACAGGAGTTATTAATGACATGCGAAGTGTTTTTTTATGGATGCTAAATCAACCTGATGGGTTAATATTTATAAATCACCCTCATAGTCCCATAAGCAAACTAAACTATAATCCTATATTAAATCACTTCATTACCTCTATAGAAGTGGCTAATGGCTCTCCTCCTCATAAATATATACGCCACTTTAAATACTATTATAAACTTTTAGATGACGGCTGGAGACTAGGTGCTATAAATGGTCAAGATAATCATAGAATGAATTTTGGTGACTCAGAAAACCTTACATGTGTTGTATGTAACGATTTCAGTAGAAAAACTATTATGGATGCCTTTAGAAATAGACGAACGTATTCTACTGAATCTAAAACGCTAAAAACTTATTTTTCTATAAATAATCACTTTATGGGAGAAATTATATCACTAGACAAGATAAAAGAATTAGAATTTTTTATTTACGCTTATGATACTAAATATACCGTAAATAAAATTGAAATACTTTCAAATGGAGGCAACGTAATTAAAACCCTTGATAAAGTTAATTTGAATAAAGTCAAATACCTAATAAAAATCCCCTTTGATGAGGCACTAAAATGGTACGTAATTAAAATTTATCAAGATGGTGGAAAAATAGCTCTGACCTCTCCTATATTTATAGAAGACAAAAAATAAAAGCTCAATTGAGCTTTTATTTTTTATCTTCTTTATCTTTATAAAATTGTTTAGCTCTATTTGGTTTTGCCTTAGATCTTATCTCTATTTGTTTTCCTTTAGGTTTACCGCTTGGGCCTATTCCTTGATGAACATCTAAAAACCACATAAAGAATATTAATACAAATACAGTTAAAGCTAATCCAGCGTATCCATTAATTCTTTGAACAAAAAATTGAATTATAAATAATACAATTGCAATTGCTAAAGGAATCCACTTATTTATTTTCACCTTACTAAAAACAAATTTTCTTAATAAAGTAAATACTCCAAATATCACAACACCTAATACTAGAAATTGTAGTATAAAAATCAAAATGCCAGCCATTTCCTCACTCCTCCCTAAAATTTTATCTACATAATTATATTAGTTTATATTTAAATCATTTTCAATACTTGTATTTAATATTGTTATATTAATACAAGTATTTATTCAAATATAGGTAATTAATTAATAATATAATAAAATTTTTTTAAATTTTTTTTTATTTTTATATTATTTTGTGGAAATTTTAATTAGAATTTGATAAAATTAAAAAGTAAAATATCAAACTTAAGAGGTGATAACATGTCTATGAATCAATTATCAAACTTAGATGATTTAGACTTACAAATATTAGACATATTAATTAAAGATTGTAGAACTCCTTATTTAGAGATAGCAAGAATTTGTCATGTTTCTGGTGGAACAATTCACGTTAGAATGAAAAAAATGGAAGACCTAGGTATAATCAGAGGAACAAGAATAGTTTTAAATTTACCTAAACTAAGCTACGATGTTTGCTGTTTTGTTGGTATATATGTAGATAAAACTTCATCTTTCAATTATGTTTTTGATGAGTTATCAAAAATAAAGGAAATTGTGGAGCTACATTTAACTACAGGAGATTATTCTATACTTGCAAAAGTAATCTGTAAAAACATATCAGATCTACAAGATTTACTTATGAATAAAATTAACACAGTAACTGGTATTCAAAGAACTGATACTATAATATCACTTTCTCAACCAGTTGACAGAAATATTCAATTGTAATTTTAAGTCATCCTAACGGGTGACTTATTTTTATTTCATAAATACATATATATTTTTTTTATGGTTAAAATAATAGTTGTAAATAATTAAAAAGGAGTGTGTATTTATGAAGACATTAGATACTCTAGCACTTATCTTAGTTATTATAGGTGCTGTAAACTGGGGACTAATAGGTTTCTTCAATTTTGACCTAGTAGCATCACTATTTGGCAATATGTCTGCAGTTTCAAGAGTGATATATGCTATAGTTGGAATTTGCGGATTATACGCTATATCATTTTTCGCTAAAGACAGAACTAATTCAATCGATTAATTTATAAATAACTCTCTTTCTTAGGAAAGAGAGTTATTTATGTTAAAAAAACATTAATTTTGATGAAATTTATATATTTACTTTTAAATTGTTCATATCTATGTAATTATTGTATAATATACTATAGTTAATATTCGAAAGGAGTGATTTATATCTTATCAGCTATATCTAATACTAATATCTATGAATTATTTCTTTATTTCTTTATTTACTCCTTATTAGGTTGGTTAACAGAGGTATGTTATGCATATAAAGTTAGAGGATTTTTTGTTAATAGAGGGTTTTTATATGGTCCCTTTTGTCCAATATATGGTACAGGAATTGTATTAGCTATAATATCTTTAGAGCGTTTTAATGATAACATTATTCTATTATATATTTTTGCAACTATTTTAGTTTCTTTAGTAGAATATATTACCGGCTTTATACTTGAAACATTTTTTAATTCAAGATGGTGGGACTATAGTGACAATGCTTTTAATATTAAAGGAAGAATATGTTTAAGTTTTTCTCTACTATGGGGAGTGGCTGTTGTATTTATAATAAAAGTAATTCACCCATTAATAGCATCTTTAGTTAACTTAGTTCCAGATGTCGTATTAACTCCTATAGCCTATTTGATTATTATATATTTTTTAACTGATGTATTTTTTACCTTATCATCTTTAATTAGGCTTAATAACTTATTTAATAGTTTAAATAATATATCAGCTGAAATTAAGGATAGATATGAATATTTATTTAGTACAACTAAAGAAATAGCCATGGATGCAGCTCAAAATATCGAACAAAATCTTAAGGATTTAAAAAGTAAATACGAAAATTCACTTAACAATATTAACCTAAATCATAGAAGATTAATAAACGCTTTTCCAAATATAAAATCTAAAAAGTTCGATTCTATATTAACTGAAATAAAGAATAAAATAAATTCATTAAAAAATTAAAGCTATCACATTTCGTGATAGCTTTTTTAGCTTTACTCTCTAGTAACTTTAATTAAGCATTCCCCTGAGATCTTCTATAATTCAGAGGTGTTTAACTCATTTGAAATTATTTTAAACAGTTCTAAAGCAGCCTTTCTTGGACCTTCTTTCTCTAAGCCTTGTATTGCTAAACATGTTTTCATTTGCCCAACCTTAGCTTCTGCTTTATATAAGTTATTAAAATATTTATCTAATAAAATATCACACTCTTTTTGCTTTTGAGCTGGTCCAAATGGATTTGCAAAATACGATTCTACTAATCCTTTTTCTGTAGTAGTTCCTTTAGCCATTCTAGCTCCAGCTTTAAATACCTTTATTGCCTCTTTAGGTGAGCTGAAGTATTGAATGGAATCTTCACCCTCTTCTACATTATCATAGTTATTTGCATACAAAAATAAGTCAACCTTGTAGCCCTTCATTATCTCTTTATAAGAGGCTACGGGCATAACTAATCTTGCATTAATCTTATCTGGGTTCATAAATATACTTCTATCCATTTCCTTAAAGGCATACCCCTGATCTAGGTCATCTAATCTTACAAAAGCACCTATTTCAGTTCCATACCCATAAATCTTGCCATCTTTTTCTTTTATAGTACCCATATCATCAAATACTATAGTCATATCGGAAATATGTTCTTCACTTAAGGTTCTAAATGCCTCTAAGCTTTCTGACTTTCCTGCACCTGAATCCCCCATAATTATAACGTTTGCTTCTTTTCCATTCTTTAATACTATATTAACCATTGCTCCATGTATAGGTAAAAACCCTCTCTTTATCATTATAAGATTATGAAGAGTAAGGCTCATCTTTTTCATATAACCAAAATAGTCTATATCTTCTGAATGGCTTACATATCCAAGCATGATATCATTCTTTTCATCATCATAAAATACTGTTTTAATTTCTTCACCAGATTCTCTAGCACCAAAAACATATATTATGTCTGGTTTTTTACCTCTATAATCTTCTTCTCTAGCAAGTTCAAACAAATTGCATAAGGTTATACCATGTTCCATAAAATCTCTATGAAAATATAAAAAAGCCATTAACTCGCCAATTTTAGCAGGATAACAAAACCAATGATCTTTATTTATTGTTCCATTTTCTAATGGATTATATTTTACTTCACTAAACATACCATCTCTTGTATTCTTTTTAGGATATGTTATAAATGGTGTAGATAATAAAATTGTATCTATAAATGGTATCTTTTCTAATGCCCTATACTCTTCTGGCACTTCCCAATTAATGCTAGTAAGCATTAAACTCGCATTAGCCCCAGCACTTAGTTGTCTAAATACATTAGGATTAAATCCAATTATGTTTTTTTCTATTTTTCTATAAAGTCTCAATATCAATTTTGTGAATTGAGAATTAATTTCCGTAAAACTAACGGCTGCTAAACCAGTCTTAACTCTATTTGCATAAATTATAGTATATCTTTCTAACCTTCGCCAAAAAAGATATAGGTTTTCAATAAAATTAACAAATTCATCCTTATTTATTAAAAGTTCCTTATAATTATCTTTTATCTTTACTATTTCTTCTAAACTCATTACTGTTAGAACTTTAAATATATTAGTTACTTCCATTCTTATAAAGTCTAAATCCTCTGATTTAAAACCTTCTACTAAAAACCTATAACTATGAGAATATTTTTTCTTAGACTTTAATAAAAATGTTTCTAATACTCTTTTAAAACCGTCACTTTCTAAAAGAGTTTCATAGTTGTCGCAATACTTAGCTGTGAAATTAATAGTTGCTTTGTCATTACTTAAGGAAAACTCTTTGCGCATAACAATCCCCCATTCTGAATTATTCTCAACATAAATATTTCATTTTTTATTTCAATATTGGATTACCATAAAATTATAACACAAAATTTGCAATTTTTGTTAAATGTTTTTTCAATTTTCTTACAAGTAACAAAATTCTAACAAAAAAGAGTAGACTAATCTACTCTTTTTGCAATTTCTCTAAATTTTTCATTATAACATCTTGAACCTTAGTATGCAGCTCTCTTTCTTCTTCCCTACTTATATTATCAGTATATATAGGCTTATCAAAAATAATTGTTACTTCTGCACTTTGAATTTTTTTATTTAATTCATAGGCTTTATAGGTTCCATTTATAGTAACTGGAACTATGGGTGCTTTAGCTTTAGTTGCAAGCTTTAAACTTCCCTTCTTTAAAGGTTTCATAATTCCATCTTTTGCTCTAGTTCCTTCAGGAAATATTCCCATAGAGTCTCCCTTTAATAAGTTTTCAGACCCTATTTGTATTACCTTAATAGCTTCTCTAACATTCTCCCTATCAATAGGTACACAATGAGCAACCTTTAACCAATAACCAATCACAGGTACTTTAAGTAGTTCCTTTTTAGCTATAAACCCCATAACTCTATGAGCTCCGTAAAAAAGCACTGGAATATCTAAAATACTCTGATGATTTGATATAAAAACACAGGCTTCTTTAGGTATGTTTTCTCTTCCAACTACATTTACTTTAAGCCCTATTATTTTAATAGTAAAATTAGCCCAGTTAAAAACAACCCTATCTCTATATGCTTCTGCTTTTTCCTTAGTTGAAAATTTCTTTAAAATTTTATATATACTTCCCTTAATTCTTAGGCCAATCATATAAATCCCATAAGAAATTAACATAAAAATTAACTTCATTTATAACACCACCTCAAAATCATCTTCTTAATTATACTTACCCGCTATAGAAAGTTCAAGTATTAATAACTTTTCTTAATTAGCATAAAGTGGTACACTGTAGGGAGTAATTTATTAAAAGGAGTAACTTATGAAAAAAATATCTATTAATATATTAATGGCTTTTTTAATACTACTATCTTCATTTCTATTTTCTTGTGACTTAGCCTCTATTGATAAATCTGATTCTGAAACATCAAATATGGTTAAAGTGCATTTTATAGATGTAGATCAAGGAGACGCAATACTTATACAATATAAAGATAAAAATATGCTCATAGACTCATCTACACAAAAAGCTGAAGACAAATTTTTAGATTACTTAAAAAAGTTAAATATAAAAAAATTTGACGCTGTAATAGCAACTCATCCAGATGAAGACCATATTGGAAATATGGATGAAGTTATAAAAAAATACTCAATCACTAATTTTTATGCTCCAAAAGCTACCTCTACAACTAAAGCTTTTGAAAGCATGATTAGAGAACTAAAAAATAAAGACTTAAAAATCAAACCTTTAAAAGCTGGATCAACTATAGACTTTGATTCTGATGTCAAGCTAGATGTTTTTGCACCAAATAGTGATAGCTATGAAGATGCTAATAACTATTCACCTATAATTAAATTAACCTATGGTAATAATTCCATGTTATTTACTGGAGATGCAGAAAAACTGTCTGAAAAAGAAACACTAAAAAAAGGGTACAATTTAGAATCAGAGGTTCTAAAGGTTGGTCATCATGGAAGCTCCACATCTACTTCTAAGGATTTCCTAAAGGCAGTTAATCCAAGTATAGCAATTATATCTTGTGGTAAAAACAACAAGTATGGTCATCCCCATAAAGAAACTATAACATCTTTAGAAGACAGTAAAGTTAAATATTATAGAACTGATTTAGATGGTACAATAGTTCTTGTTTCAGATGGAACTAACATAAAAAAACAGTAAATAATAAAAGAGAGTTGCACTAAATTGTACAGCTCTCTTTTATTTCCTCCTGAAATTCTTCCTCTATTTTCTCAATCTCTTCTACATCTTCTATATCTTCTATTTCCTCTTCTTCTTTTTCTACTATCATATATTGTTTCCAATCTTTATATATATGAAATAGATTAACTACATCCGCCTCATTATAAACTAATATCTTTTCTATCTTTTCCTTAGGCATTCTAAATATGTAGTCTTTATCCTTTAGGACTTTGTGAAAAGTTTTAGCTAGATTTGCTCCAGAGATAAGATCTCCATGTTCTCTTTCAATATTGAATAATTTCTCTAAATTTTTTAATCCAATACTTTCTTTTTTCACTTTTTCATATTCTTTTTGTAGATCAACAGATTTAAAGTGTTCATCAAAAGAAAAATCCACTTTGTATTTATTGAATAAGTAATTAATTACTGTAAAGTCATTATTACCTGAAAAAGTAACTATAGAGCTCTTGCCTTCATTTTCACAAATATCCTCTAGGTATCTTTTCGCCAGAATTAAAATATCCTTGACTTCTTCTCTATTTTCAATCATATACTGAGTGACTTTTATTTCAGAATTTACAGGAGAGAAATAACAAGCGCCAAATACGCCAACACATTTAGGTTTCTTATAAACATAATGCTCTAAATCAAAAAACACAGCATCTTCAAAGGATAAGTCGTCTTGAGCCTCCAACATATTTTCCTTAGTAGGCTCATCAATCCTTATAGTATTTTCCCTTATTATCACTAGCGCTCACTCTTTCTTTTACACATATTGAATGTTGTCTATATCTAAATTATACGTAACGTCTTTCCTTTCAACAACAACCTTTATCTTTTCTCTAATGCTATCCTCCTCTCTAACTTTATCTAATAGCTCTTTAGTTGGATTAATGCAATAAGGATGCTTAACTGCCTTAAACATTGTAAAATCACCTGATGTATCTCCATAAGCATAACTTTGATCAAGGTCTATATCATATTTTTCTACAATTTCATCTACAGCCTTCTGCTTACTTACAGAATCCCACATAGGAACTACTTCACCTGTATATTTTTCCTTTTCATCTAAGAGATATATAGAACCCTTAAAGTCATCAAAACCATATTTCATTGCCATTTCTCTTACAAGCTCAACAGGTGAACCTGATACGGTAACTAAAACATGCCCTTGTTCCTTATGCCATTTAATTCTCTCTCTAGAAAAAGTATAAACCCTATCTCCTTTTTGCTCAATAACTCTTTTAGCAATAAATTCAATATTGTGTCTATTTATACCTTTTATTGCTTCCATATATATATCTATCATCTTTAGAAGATAAGAGTCATAATCTCCTTCTCTTCTATCCCAGCTAAGGAATTTAGGCCTAACTTCTTTGTACCATCTCTCTGATTCTATTATTTCATATTTTATCATTTTTTTAAATACTTCTGTTATTAAACCTTCTCTATATAATGTTCCATCTATATCAAAAAATGCTGCGATTTTTTTCATAGCCTACCTCCTTAGTTTTTTAATCTTTATTTTATCACTATTTAAAGTATCATTTCAATATAAAAATCTATATAATCCTATTTTAAGCTTGTTATTTTCTTGACTATATATACTTATAGTGGTATCATACTCACGATATTGATTTTCAGTGCGAGGTGTTAATAGTGTGCATTTGCGATTTAAAACCTGGTGATACAGGTATAATTACAAAAATTAATTGTGATGATAAGCTTACTAAGAGACTTTTAGCTCTTGGTTGTATAGAAGGAACTAAAATTACATTAAAAAACTTAGCACCTTTAGGCGATCCTCTTATTGTGAATTTAAGAGGTACTGATTTTGCCCTTAGAAAAAAAGATGCTAAAAATATTTTTGTAAGATAAGAGGAGGGAATTTAATGACAACTGTTGCTTTGCTAGGAAATCCTAATGTAGGTAAAACCACTCTTTTTAACGAACTTACTGGTTCCAATCAATATGTAGGTAACTGGGCTGGGGTTACTGTTGAAAAGAAAGAAGGCTACTTAAAGGATGTTAAAATAGTTGATCTACCTGGTATTTATGCCATGGACACATTTTCAAATGAAGAAAAGGTCTCTAAAAAATTCTTGGAAGATGGACATGTTGATGTTATTTTAAATATAGTTGATGCATCAAATTTAGTTAGAAATCTATACCTGACTACTCAGCTTAAAGCTTTTAATATTCCTATAGTTCTATTATTAAATATGATGGATATAGTTGAAAAAAAATCAATAAAAATTGATATTCCTTTAATAGAAAAAGAGTTAGGTGTAAAAATAATACCTTTAAGTGCTAGTAAAGGAATTGGAATAGATGAAATTAAAACTTTAATTGCAAATCATGATTTTCCTAAATCATATTCAAAAAAAACTTTTAGCTTTTATAATGAAAAAGAAGCTTATGCTTTTTTGGATAAACTTGTGGACAAGTCATTTATAAAAAGTGAAACTTCAAAAAACTCAAGCAATGATTTTATAGATAAATTATTATTAAATCCTATTTTAGCTTATCCTATTTTTATACTTATTATGATGTTTATATTTAAGTTTACATTTTCTTGGGTTGGAATTCCTTTATCAGATTGGCTTGATGAACAAGTACTTAATGGTTTTATACTTCCCTCTGTAGAGACACTTCTATCTACATCAACAGATTGGTTTAGAAGTCTTATAATAGATGGAATAATTGCTGGGGTAGGTGGAATAGTTGTATTATTACCTGTAATTTTAGCTTTGTTTTTCTGTATCTCTATATTAGAAGACTCTGGTTACATGGCAAGAGTTGCTTTTATAATGGATAAGTTAATGAGAAAGATGGGTTTGTCAGGTAAAGCATTTATTCCTATGATGGTAGGCTTTGGATGTACTGTTCCGGCTATTATGTCTGCTCGAACTTTAGAAAGTGAAAAGGATAGAAAACTAACAGCTTTATTAGTTCCTTTTATGAGTTGTAATGCTAGGCTACCGGTATATTTAGTATTTGCAAGCATATTTTTTAAAGGTAGAGAGGCTTTAGTTGTAGGATCATTATATTTTCTTGGTATATTAGTTGCATTTTTATTGGGTATATTCTTCAAAAACTCTATATTCAAAAAAGATGAGGAACCATTTATAATTGAACTTCCTGAATATAAATTACCTGAACCTAAAAATGTATTCAAACATACTTGGGATAAAGGAAAAGGATTCTTAAAAAAAGCTGGTACAATTATATTTGCTATGAGTGTCATCATATGGTTTTTATCAAATTTTAATTTTTCTGGACTAGTAACAGATATAAATTCAAGTTTCCTAGCTTATATAGGTAATTTTATTGCACCTATATTTTCTCCTCTAGGATTTGGAAACTGGCAAGCTGCCGTATCTCTTCTCACTGGTATACTTGCAAAAGAAACTGTTATTTCAACAATGGGCATAATATATGGAGGTAATCTAGATTTAATTTTACCTAATTACTTTAATTTTTTATCCGCTTTATCCTTTATGGTATTTGTACTACTTTATGTTCCTTGTGTTTCTACAATAGGGGCACTAAAAAAGGAGTACGGTACTAAATTCACTCTATTATCAGTGATAAATCAGCTATTTATTGCATGGATAGTTTCATATTTTATTTATAGCTGTGGAATATTAATAAGGTGGTTTTTATTATGATAGAAATACTTATAACAATTGTCTTAGTTATTCTTTCTGGATATATAATTTATAGAAATATCAAAAAATCATCAAAAGGTGAATGTAATTGTAGTGATTGTGATACTCACTGCCCAAAATATGATGATAAGATAAAGATAAAAAAATAAAACTCTTTTTTAGGAGTTTTATTTTTTTATCATCAATAACTATTATTAATGATATCCTCTATTTCTTTTTTGCTTATATCTTTGTTATATAGTTTAAAGAGTATTCTTCCACCAGCTTTTTTAGATATATTGCTGCTTATAGATTCTTCCAAGAATATATTATTATTTAAACATAATCTCAATATTTCTTTTCTTTTAATCTCATCTATTACATCTTCTCTTATTATATTTTTAGCCTTAACTTCATTGATTAAATTGAATATATATGGAAGAGATCTTACATCATTAAAGTTGTACCTTATAATCTTATTCAAAAACTTTTCATTTGATGTTTCTAAATACCTTTTATATAAGTGCATACACTCTACAGCTGTAGTTTCTTCATCTCTATCTATGTTTAATGTTTTTTCAATATCCTTTAATGATAAAGACTCTATACTTAATCCATTTTTATATGGTCTTATTTCCCTATATAAATCACGATGAGATATATTTTTCGGAAAATCTATTCCATATATTAAAGCTCTTTTTCTTAAAAACGGTTCATCAAAGGCCTTTCCGTTATAACTGCATAACCCTTTATTTTCTATAATATTTATAAACTTTTCTATTAATGCTTTTTCATCTTTAATGTTATTGCAAACAAATGTTTTCCCTACTAAGTAACCTTCAACAATGGTACAAAAAGAAAGGGCAAAAACCCAATCTTTTTTTACATTAAACCCTGTGGCTTCAATATCAAAAAATACTAAATTATCAAGAGTGTAATTTCTAACTATATTTTCATCTAAATCACAAAGTAATTTAGAATCCCTTATTATCATTTTTTACATCTTTTCTACTACTTCAATACCAAGAAGATTTAAAGCATTTTTAATAACTTGGCATGTAGCTTTTACTAAATTTATTCTAGCATTTTTTAATTTTTCGTCTTCTAGGTTTGCTACAGTATGGGCATTATAGAATTTGTTAAAAGCTTTTGCAACATCAACAACATATCTTGTTACTATAGAAGGTTCTAATTTATCAAGTGCATTTAATATATTTTTATTAAATACTTCTAAAGTTTTAATTAATTCAAATTCTTCTTTTGAATCTAAACCAGAATAACTAGCTTCTCCACTAGTTTCTCCAACTTTTCTTAATATACTGTTAGCTCTTGCATAAGAATATTGAACATATGGTCCTGTTTCTCCTTCAAAAGATAACATCTCTTTCCAGTCAAATAATATATCTTTTTCTCTTGAGTTTTTAAGATAAGTAAATACTATTGATCCTATACCTATCTTTTTAGCAACCTCTTCTTTATTTTCAAGGGTTGAATTTTTTTCATTTATTACTTCTAATGCTCTATCTTTTGCTTCTTTTAAAAGGTCTTCTAATAATACTACTTCACCTTTTCTTGTAGAAAGCTTTCTGTCTGCAAATTTAACTAATCCAAATCCTACGTGAACGCAATCTTTAGCCCATTCATGTCCTGCAAGTTCTAATACCTTAAATACTTGTTTGAAGTGTAGAGCTTGAGGTGTACCAACTACATATATACTTTTATCAAAATCATAAGTTTTCTTTCTATACATAGCAGCTGCTAAATCTCTTGTAGCATATATAGTAGCTCCATCTGATTTTAATATTATACATGGAGGCATGTTGTAATCTTCAAGCATAACAACCTTAGCTCCATTACTTTCAGTTAATAATTTTTTCTCCTCAAGTTCTTTTATAACTACATCCATTTTATCATTATAGAAGCCTTCTCCTGCAAGAGAATCAAATTTAACTCCTAATTCATCATATACATTATTAAATTCTTTTAAAGAAAGTTTAGTGAATCTTTCCCAAAGCTCAGTAGCTTCTTTATCACCATCTTCAAGCTTCTTAAACCACATTCTTCCTTCATCATCTAAGCTAGGATCTTTTTCAGCCTCATCATGGAATTTAACATATATTCTTAAAAGCTCATTTATAGGTTCCCTTTCTAAAGCTTCCTCATCAATCCATCTCTTATATGCAGAGATAAGTTTACCAAACTGTGTTCCCCAGTCTCCTAAGTGGTTTATTCCTACTGCTTTGTAACCTTGATAATTAAACATCTTATATAAAGAGTTTCCTATAACTGTAGTAAATAAGTGACCTACATGGAAAGGTTTTGCTATATTAGGTGATGAAAATTCAACACATACAGGTTTTCCTTCCCCTAATTCTGAAGCTCCATAATTATCTCCTAATGTTAGGATGTTTTCTATTGTGTTTTTATTAAACATTCCTTTATCTACAAAGAAGTTTAAATATGGTCCTAAGTTTTCAACTTTCTCAAAACCTTCACTATTGAATTTTTCTTTAAGTTCTGTAGCTATAGCGTTAGGTGCTTTTCTTAAAACCTTTGCTAGCTGAAAACATGGAAAAGCATAATCTCCCATTTCACCTCTTGGTGGAATTTCGATAGCCTTTTCTATCTCTTCCTTATCTAAATCTATTAATGAACTAATTCTTTCAGCTATTAGACTTTTGTAATTCATTTAGTTTCCTCCTCTATTTTTATAAAATAAAAAACGCCTCTTTAATAATAAAGAGACGAAATATCCGCGGTACCACTCTTGTTGCATAAATGCCACTCAATTCTTTAACGCTGAAATGCGATTTATTTTACTTACCCTAAGCTTTCAAATAATGTCTCAAAGGCTCTCTTCATTTAATCTCACTCCTACAGGCTCTCACCAAACTCCTGCTCGCTTTAGGTTTTAATTAAACTACTCTTCTTATCATAGACTGTACTCTTTATTTAGTTACGATAATTATTATACATTTTAAGGCTTTTGATTGTCAATATTAATATAATGTACATTATTACTTTAATGCATTTATTAAAATATTTTGATATAATAATTTAGAATAATTTTTAAATTAGAGGTGTACTATGAAACGTGTTGGTGTAATTGATATTTGCTCAAATTATATTAGAGTTATACTATCAGAAATTGAGGACAGTGGTTATTTTAGAGTAATAGACGAATTAAGTGAACCTGTTAAGTTAGCACTTGATCTTATAGATAATAATTTTATAACAGAGGAAAAAGTAAATATAACTATTAATACCTTGCGTGCTTTTAAGTCATTATGTGTTACATCTGGCGCTACTAAAATAATTGTAGTTGCCACAGAAGCTTTAAGAGATGCAGATAATGGAGAGTATATAATAGAAAAGATTTCAAGTGAATTAAATCTTGATGTAAAAGTTCTTACATTAAAGGATGAAATTTATTATAATTACATGGGAGTAAAAAACTCTATTTATACAACTAATTCTTTACTTATAGATATTAGTGGTACATGTACACATCTAGCATGGGTAAAAAATGGACAAATTATAGAATCCTCAACCTTACCAATAGGTAGTTTAAATATATCTTATGGCTTTAATTTAAGAGATCGAATTATACATAGTGATTTTGAAAATGCTAAGAGTTCTATCATGGATTGCATAACCTCTATACCGTGGCTTAAAAAAGGTAATTTTGATAACATAATCGGCGTTGGTGGAGCCTTTAGAAATGTTGGGAAAATTGATCGTATTAGAAAGAGATATCCATTATTAATAACTCATAATTACGAGCTTACAAATACGGATTTATGTGAAATTTTAAATCTACTTAAAAGTAAAGATTTAAATCAAAGAATTAAAGTTGATGGAGTATCTAAAGATAGAGTTGATATAATAGTTGGAACTACTTTAATCATGAAAGTTCTTACTTATTTTTTAGATATTACTCAACTAAAAATCTGTGGAAGAGGAATGCGTGAAGGATTACTTTTTGATTATATAATTAAAAATTTAGGGCCAATAGATGATATAGTTGATTATTCAATACGAGGTATAATGGAAAGCTTAAATGTTAATAAAGACCATGCTGAACATGTTTATACAATCTTAAAAACTCTTTATGAACAATTAAGGCCATTACATCATCTTGGAAATGAGTATGACAACGTAATTAAGACTGCCTCACTTCTACACGACAGCGGAATTAGTATTAAATACTATAATCATCACATTCATTCTTTTTATGTCATACTTAACTCTTATATGAATGGGCTGACCCATAAAGAATTATTACTTAGTGCATGCACTGCTGCTTTTCATAGAAATAATTCTTATACAGTTCCTTTAGCTCAATATAGTTCAATAATAAATAGATTAGATGTAGATATCGTTGAGAAAATAGGAATATTATTAAGAATTTCTGAGAGTTTAGATAGAAGCCTTGAAGGTGCTGTCAAATACTTAGATATAAAAATTACTGACGAAGTTGTAAATATTAATGTTTATTCCTCAATCCCTCTAGAGCTTGAGATACGTGATGCTTTAAGAGCAAGATGCAAATTCAAAGTAATATATCACAGAGAACTAGAAATCCAAAATATTGTTGTTTAATTTACTTTAATCGTAAAACTACTTGCTAAACAAACAAAAGAACTTTTGCACTTTGTACAAAAGTTCTTTTTTCTTCCATATAGTAAAAAAACAAATACTTTCTTAAAGCTATTTAAACTTAGGTAGTTCACTTAAATTATTACTTTCATCATCATCTGGTCTGCTTCTTAAATATTCTTCACCATTTTTTGATTCTAGAACCTGTACCCCATCAATTTTTCCATCTCTAGCTAATCCTACAGCCTCTTCTTTTGTTATTATTTTTCCACTAGAAAGCTCATAAGCCTCTATTTCTCCACTACTACCACTTTTAATTGCTGTGATTTTATCCTTTTCCATCATAAACACTTCCTTTACTTTATTACATTATTACTATCTTTTCTTATTACGAAGAAATTATACACCCTTATCCTGTAGAGACTTCCTCTCAAGTCTCATCAAATCATCTCCCCCCTTATTGATTTAGAAGCCGTTTATCAGGCTTCATTAAATTCATTTTATCCTAAATTCATCAAATAATGATTAGACTGACGCTTAGAACCGCGTCCACCGAATAGAAGTGCACCTTATTGCTGTAGAGGCTTCTTTCCAAGCCTCATTAGATTCATTAGATTCATTAGATTATTATTATGTTTAATAATAATCTAAGTACTTAAATAGAAAAGTACCCAATTTTTCTAATACTATTTTATTAAGAGGTTATGAGTGTGGTTAAAAAGGAAATTTTAGCAGAAAAATAGATATCGTATATAATAAAAAACAAGAGGAAGAAAATAATAAATCTATAAAAAAGAGCTGTGCACTAAATATTAGTGCTACAGCCCTCTTCTATTCTTTCTTAAGTCGCCCAATAAGAAACATAATATTCATTCCCATACTAGTCCACTTAGATTCATATTCAGTTACTATGTTTTCTTTAAAATCAGATTTGTGTAAATCGTAGGTTAAGTATTCTATCTCAAAACCAGCTTCCTTAAAGTATTCTTGAGACTCATCAAATAGTTCTTTATCATCCGTTTTAAACCAAATCTCAGAATCTTTCTTTAAAAACTTCTTATATTCGTCAAGAAATTTTGTATGTGTAAGTCTTCTTTTTTTATGTCTATCTTTTGGCCAAGGATTGCAGAAGTTTATAAAAATCCTCGATACCTCATCCTCACTAAATATTTCATTAATAAAGCTAATGTTAAGTGGAACTATTCTTATATTTTCTACTTCAGCTTCATTAGCCTTATTTAAAACATAAATTAAAACCTCATCCTTAAGATCAACTGCTATATAATTAATGTCTGGATTATTTTTAGCTTTAGTTACTGCAAAATCTCCTCTTCCACAGCCTAATTCTAAAAATATTTCATTATTATTTTTAAAATCCTCTTTCCAAATCCCTTTTAATTCTCTTGGGTTAGTAATTACCTTTGAATCTTTCTCAAGCTCTGGTCTAACCCACCATTTTTTCCTTAGTCTCATGATTCCTCCTATAAAAATACAATAAACTCTATTAGTTTATTTAATAAGCCAAATATATAATTACTTGGTACAGCCAAAATTCTCCAAGCCAAAAATACAACTCCAATAAATATTAGTTGTTGGTATTTATAAAGATTATATCCTATCTTCCCAAAAACCTTAGGAAATAAATCTTCCAAAATACTAAATCCATCAAAACCTGGAACTGGTAATAGATTAAATAAAAATAAAATCACGTTAATACTAACTACGTTTACTAGTATCATTCCTATAATTGATATCATAGTTCCATAAGTATTGTAAGTAAATTTGTAATAGAAACCTGAAATTATTGAAAAAACTATTGCTGTAAAAAGGTTAGCTAAAGGTCCAGCTATTGATACCTTTAAATCATCCATATAGTAGTTTTTAAAAGCACCTCTATTAACCCTAATAGGTTTTGCCCATCCAAATCCAGCTATTAGGATTAATATAAATCCAATAGGGTCTATATGTACAAGTGGATTTAGAGTTAGCCTTCCTTGAAATCTAGCCGTTTTATCTCCTAATTTATCTGCAACTATTCCATGAGCATATTCATGAAAAGTAAAAGCTACTAATATAGCTGGAATAGTTAAAATCTTAATTAAAATATCTTCCCTCATCTTGACCTCCTTTATAATATTCACATTATAACATAAATTTAGTAATCTTCAATAAAATAGACAGGTAAATCCTGTCTATTTATTAAACTCTGTTTTTATTAATTTTCCTTGAGATACAGATGCTACACCCGTATCATACATAAATAAAAATTTTCCCTTGTAGCTTGTCTCTTTAGAAGTGGTTAAATTACTCACTACACCATTTAAGTTATCATTAACTAATATTTCGCTTTTTCTATTAACATGAATATCCTTTTTATCAGTAGGCTCCTTTAATGTCATGCTTTTCCATTTATTAGTATCTTCCTTTAATAGCCCATAAGTTATTTTAGATATCTTATCTCCACTTATTGAACCAACATAAACAATATCTTCGCTATCTATATTTAACAACGTAACTTTATCGTTAAAGGCTAGCTTCTTTTTAGGAGCCGTAGAATATATACTTCCACTTATACTATCTTCATAAACCAAACTATCTTCATGAGGAATAACATCCATATTACTTACTGCCGAACTCATAAGATTAGGTTGTGTAATCTTATGATTAATATCTATTCTATAAATAGAGCTTTTAACTCCTTTTTCATTTACTTTTATGTAAGTAACATTAGTCAATATTGCTGCCTTTATCTTATCAACCTTTGCACTTTCTGCAACGTTATCAAGCTCTTCCATTTTACCCTTTTCTTTTTTATTAGCATCGTAATAATATATTGTAAGATTACTTTTAGAGCTTGATTGTTTTTTCTTTTCTACTAAAAGCATTCTATTTCTATCAGATAGCCATTCGTAATTAGATACCTCAGAATCAGATTCATTTTCTATCTTTAAAGCTTCCCCTGTTTTAGTACTTATTAAATTTACTTGTCCATTTTCAAGATAAGATATAAACTTCCCATCAAAACTTACTCTTAGATCTTTACCCTCAGGTAAAGTTATTTCAATATCTTTATTTTTAGGTTCTTCCTCAACTTTTACAGCCTTAAAGGTTGTAGTATTAACAAAAATCTTTTTATCTAAATAAAGCAGTCCTAAGGATTGGATTGTTAAAGAAATAGCTATCCAAATAGCTATTCGTTTTAATAGCTTCATTAATTTCTCCCCTTCTTATTTAACTATAAACGCTGTTGGAATACTTCTTTCTCCCAAACTATCTGAAGGCGTATTAATAACTTCACCCTCATAATACATAGTGGTTGATTTCCCTCCATCAAGATTTGCTGCGTTTATAGCTCCATATTCTATCATTAAATCTTGAGCTTCTCTCAAAGTTGCCCCTACACTTCCAAACAATTGTCTTCCATCAATTACTAAAAGCATTATAGAACCATCACTTCTTTGCCCAATTACTGTTCTAGGAGCTATTCCCCATCCACCATCACCACTTCTAATAGTAGGTTTTCCATTTACCACTAATGTAGGACCAAATGTTACTGCCTCTTTAGCTCCTAATTCATTTAGTTCATTTATTGAATATTTTCCTATAATAAGTCTACCATCCTTATTTATAGCTATCATATCAATTTTTTGATTTTCATCTGCGCCTTTAAAAACTATGTTACCTTCATTAAGTATTACACCTTCTGGTTGTCCACCTGTGCCTGTCCACTTAGCGGTAGAATTTCCATCAGTAAATCCTCCCGCGTTAATGCCTGCTATTGCATCATTATTTTCTATAATCTGGGATAGAGTTTGTCCCTCTCTACCTAACTTAGAGCTATATCCAACTTTTACTCTTGTTGGATCTTTAACTATTAGAAGGTACCCCTTAAACTTATCTCCACCATCTATATTATATCTTTCTATTGTTTCATCATGGGTCTTAGGTATTTTTACTTCTTTTGATTCTACATCTTGAGATATTTCTTCGTAATTATTATTTTCTGCTAAAATTTTATTTATTTTCTCTTCACTTAAAAACCAAGTAGCTAAAAACTGACTTTTGTAAGATGTCATAGCTGCACCTACAAAACCTTTTCTTACGTTTTCAAAAGGTCCATAATATAAATAAAATGGTCCAACTATAGCAGTAAATACAATTTCAAATAAAATAAAAGCAAATACTCTTTTTAAAGATATTTTTTTCCTTCTTTTCTTCTTCCTAGCTTTTGCTTTCGATTTATTTTTGTTCATGTATTCAAATCCTTTCTTTCAATTAATTAAGCAAGTAAATGAGTTTACCTGCTTAATTATATAATTTATGTATTACTATTTCAATAAATTTAAAATTAATTAATAATATTTTAATGGAAAATATAGTTATAAAAACCTATAAACCTTTAAAATTCTTCCATTTCACCCATTATCTCAGGATTTACTTACTATTAATTACTTAAATTAGCTTTTTCTTCTTCATCCTCATTAATCTGTGTTTTTTGTCTATCATCAGGTAACGATACCTTTTCTTGCTGTTCTTTAACTTTATCAAACTGAACTTGTTGATTTTTGTATTGACACATAGCATTTTTAAAACTTAAATTATTATAGTTTGAAGAATCCCACTTTTTATCATTAAAAATAAAATCTTTCATAGCATTACCATTTTGTTCTTTATCTATAAGTAGCACCCAACCTTTATCTAAAAACTCGCCACCTTCACTTAATTCATTAATAGGTATTTGAAGCTGATCGTATGTAGGAGGATTAAATTTATAAAATGTATATCCATAATCAAAAAGTTTGGCTGGTTCAATATTAGTTTTTACACAACTTAACAGAGCATTTGCTACTGACGTATACTTTAAGGGAGATATGTCTCTAGCTTTAGTTGCAATAAGTGTTAAAACATTTCTCTGCCTTTCAGTTCTTTCATAACTACCATTTCCTACCTTCCTTATTCTTGAATAAGCTAATGCTTGTTGCCCATCTAAATTTTGTAGTCCAGCTTTTTCAAGTGGTGGAGATTTATCTTCTCTGACTTCTCCTATGTACTTATTAATTTCCTCAATCTCATAATCCTTTACATCAATTTCTAAGCCACCCATAGCATCAACAATATCTTCAAAACCCCAAAAATTAACTACTATATACTTATCTAACGCTACTCCAAAATTTTCTTTTATAGTTATCATTAATAACTCAGCTCCACCTAATGCGTAGGCTGCATTTATTTTTTGATCGCTATATCCTGGTATCTTTACATAAGTATCTCTCATGATAGAAGTAAATTTAAGTTTTTGATTACTTCCATCAATAGTTGCAATAATTATGGAGTCACTTCTTGCAGCTTCATCTAATGTCCTTGCATCTGTTCCAATTAATAATATATTTGTAATTCCTTTTTCTTCATGATATTTTATTTCTTCTTTCACTTCTGGGGTAACCTCTAGATTCGGTTCCACAGGAGTATATATTTTTGTTCTCATATAAAAATAACTTCCTAAGGCTATAGAAGCTATTATAATAACTAAGATAGCTATTAACAAAATAACTTTTTTCTTCTTACCCATTCTTTCTCTGATCCCCTCTATTCATAGAAATTAATCATAATATATAATTATACAGTAATATTTTCACCAAACATTTCAAAAGTATGACATTTTAATGTTATAATTGACTAAAAAATGTTTTAAGGAGCACTATATGTTAAAAGATGAAATTTTATTAACTTTATCTTCTAATCCTAAAGAATTTACATCTGGAGAGGATATAAGTGATAAGCTTGGAATCTCTCGAGCTGCTGTATGGAAATATATAAAAACCTTACGTGAAGAAGGATATGTAATAGAGTCTTATTCAAGAAAGGGTTATAAATTAATCTCATCACCTAATATTTTTTCTGTTGATACTTTAAAATCTTCATTAGTTAATAATTCCTTAATCAAAGAAATTTTGCATTATAATACTATAGATTCTACTAATGATTTTTGTAAAAATAGTTCTGATACTCTTAAAGATGGCACTTTGGTATTGGCTGAAACTCAAACTCAAGGGAGAGGTAGATTTAACAGGCCCTGGTTTTCACCTAAGGGCACTGGTATATTCTGCTCTATTTTTCTTAAACCTAAATTGTCACCTTATGATATTTCAAAAATAACTTCAATAATCTGTGCCTCAATAGCTAAAACCTTAATTGATATGAATATCCCTATATCAGTTAAATGGCCTAATGATATATACTTAGATGGTAAAAAGCTAGGTGGAATTCTTACAGAAATGAAGTGTGATATGGATGAGATTAATTACTTAATTATAGGTTTTGGATTAAATATAAATCAAAGTAAAGAAGATTTTCCAGGGGATATTGATAAAATAGCCTTATCTCTAAAAAGCTATTTTAACCATGATTTTAGCCGAGAAGATATTCTTGTATCTATTTTAAATAATTTTGAATATTTTTATAAAGCATTACTTAACAATTCTGAAAGCAAAGAAGCTTTTCAAATAATTAAAGACAATTCCTACGTTTTAAATAAAGAAGTTATTATACTTAAAGGGAAAGAAAGCATAACAGGTAAAGTTGTAGATTTAGGTGAAAATGGTGAGCTGCTTTTAGATATAAATGGTAAGATTGAACAAATATATTCTGGAGAAGTTTCACTTAGAATAAAAATTTAAAAAGGTGAAGAGGGATTTTTCCTCTTCACCTATTGTATTCCTGCTTCTTTTAAATGCTTTTTTATTATTTCTGCTGACTCTTTTAATTTCTCCTTTTCTTCTGGATTTAAGGAAACTTCTAATATCTTTTTAGCTCCTTCTCTATCCACAATTGTAGGTATAGCTAAATAAACATCTTCTAGTCCATATTCACCGTTCAATAAAGAACTAACTGTTAAAATAGAGTCTTCATCTCTTAAAATAGCCTCAACAATTCTCCTTATAGCTAGACCAACTGCATAGTTTGTATAACCTTTTTTATTTATTATATTGTAGGCAGCATCTTTTACTTCTTTAGGTATGTCATTTTTAAAAGAGGAATCACATCTTTTACACATCTTTTCACAATATTCATCGGCTGATATTCCAGCTATATTAGTTAAACTCCATGCAGCTATTTCTGAATCGCCGTGTTCTCCTATTATATAGGTATGGATATTCCTAGCGTCTATTTCAAAATGTTCACTAAGCATATATTTAAATCTAGAAGTATCTAACACAGTTCCAGACCCTATTACCCTATTAGCTGGCAATCCAGATATCTTGTAGGCAATATAGGTTAATATATCCACTGGGTTTGATACAATTAATAATATAGCATTAGGACTATATTTCACTACTTCTGGTATTATGCTCTTAAATATAGGAATATTTTTATTTATAATATCTAATCTTGTTTCTCCTGGTTTTTGTCCAACTCCAGCCGTAACTATTACTATATCTGAATCTTCAGTGTCTTTATATTCACCTGCTCTAACATCAACAGCTTTAACAAATGCAGCTCCGTGAGATAAGTCCATAGCCTCTGCTAAAGCTTTTTCTTTATTTATATCAACTATAACTATTTCTGATGCAAGCCCTTCTAGCATTAATGCATAAGCAGTAGTAGAACCTACAAATCCTGCACCTATAATTGAGATTTTGTTTCCTTTTTCCTTAATCATAATCTAAACCTCCTAGTTTAGTTATTGTTATTTAATAATAATTATTATCCTCACTTTCATTATATTACTAATGATAACAACTTTCAATAACATTGTTAATTTTTTCATTAATTATTTATTTATAATTCGACAAACTAAATATAATATGATTTAAATTTTTTTAACAAAATTTTAAAAATTAGCTCTTATATTTTGTCTTAATATGATATATAATTTATCAGGTGTGTCTTAACCATAAGATATGCGAGGATGAATTACTTTATACATTGGAGGTGATTCCATGGAAATTAATACAATAGGAGTTCCTATTTTTTACGGTTGTGATATTGAAGGCGTAAATTTAGGTCCTAATACATTAAGAGAAAATGGATTATTAAAAATATTAAAGAAAAGCAACAATATAGTTTTTGATTTAGGAAACATATATGTTCCTGAATTATTAGTTGAAGATAAATTTAAAGAACATGAAAACATGAAATATTTATCTGCTATTGTTGAGACAAATAGAAATTTAGCCCATGCGGTATATGCTTCATTGTCTTCTAACTCCTTCCCATTTGTAATTGGCGGGGATCATTCTTTAGGACTTGGAAGCTTAAGTGGTGCATCTAGATATTTTAAGGATGATTTAGGTGTTATTTGGGTAGATGCTCATGGAGATATAAATACTTATCTGACTACACCTTCTGGAAATGTTCATGGAATGCCTTTATCAGCAGCAATGGGATTAGGTCATGCCGTATTAAGAGACCTATATTTTAGAGGAAGAAAAATAGATCCTAAAAAAGTATTTATAATTTGTGCTCGTGATTTAGATCAAGGAGAACTAGATTTAATTACAGAATTAAATATAAATGTCTGGACTACAAAAGATATAAATTCTATAGGCGTTACAGCATTTTTAGAGGATTTTAATAACAGATTGTCAAACATCAATATTAATAATCTTCATTTAAGCTTTGATATAGATTCACTAGACTCATCGTTAGTACCAGGTACAGGAACACCAGTACATGATGGTATGAATATAAAAGACATAAAAAATATTTTAACAGGAGTTTTCTCAACTTCTAAGGTTAGGTCTATGGATTTTGTAGAATTTAATCCTTTATTAGATAAAGAATCTGTAACCTTAAACAATTGTCTTGAAATTCTTGAACATGTATCAGCCTTGATTAAATAAGTCTTGTTTTTAAGCGAGACTTTTTTCATTAAAATCCTTTATTATTTAACTGATTTATATTATCATATAGTTATGTAATTTTTAGGAGGACAAATTATGAAATTACTTTTTTTTGATACTGAAACAACTAGTATAAAGCCAGGACATATTTGTCAACTAAGCTATATAGTAGTTGATTCAAATGAAAAACCACAAAAAACTTACGGAAAAAATTATTTTTTTACAGTAGATGAAATGGATCCATCAGCTCAAGAAGTTCATGGATTTTCTTTAGAAAAGCTTTATGAATTAAGTGAAGGAAATTATTTTGAAGATAGTTTTGAAAATTTTATAGATGATTTTATACAAGCTGATTTTATAATTGGTCATAATGTATCTTTTGATTTAAAATTTTTAAACAGTGAACTGCTATACATATTGGGAGAAGATTTTAAAGCTAAAAATACTTTCTGTACCATGAATTATTACAAAAATGTATTAAAACTCTATAGACCAAGCGGCGACTTTAAAAATCCTAAACTTCAAGAGGTAGTTGATTATCTATCTATAACAAAGGATAAAATCACAGAAACTGCTGACAAACTATTTGAAGGAAGCGGAAACTATCATGATGCAAGATTTGATACAGCTGCTACCTATCTTATAGTTGTTGAAGGTATTAAAAAGGGATTAATTGCTCCTGGATACTTTTCTTCTAAAGTAAAATAAAGACTAAGAGATTTACAGATATATTACTTAAATATACCAGTAAATCTCTTTTTATTTCAGCATTTCTATTCTTCATAAATTCATAAGTTATTTATCATAATCATAACTATTTGAAAGATCAATTCTTTCTTTTGCAGTAGGATGATCAAATCTTAATATCTTATACCATTCATCAACGTTATATGGCGATAGATTTGTTTCCATAAATCTTAATTCCAAAATTCCATTAGTTAAATTATCGTTTGTAGCTTCAATTGCAAATCTATCTGCTTCAATCTCTATTTTTCTCGAATAATATAAGGATATCGGTGAAGTAACCATGCTTATTATAGTTGAATAAAGTAATACATATCCTAACCCATAAGGTCCCTTTAAAGCTCTTCTAGACTTTCTATTAATCATCAAAAGCAATATTATAGATGACCCATATGTAATTATGCTTAGCACAGCTTCTAACACCATACCTTTAGGTATATGATTTAATTTATAGTGGCCTATCTCATGAGCAACTACAGATAATATCTCATCCTCATTCAAACTTTGTAAGGTCGTATCCCATATAACTATTCTCTTAGTGGAAAATATTCCTGTCATGTAAGCATTTAAAGCTGATGTTTCGTCACTTTTTTTGATTTCATATACCTTTAAATTTTTAATTCCATTTTTTTCAGCTAAATTAACAATTTTAGTTTCAAGCACTTTATCACTAACAGGCTTTATATCATTTATTAAGGGATCAATAACAACAGGATATATAAATACTCCAAAAATCATTATAAGGACGTATAAACCTCCAAGAGAAAGTATCCATCTTTTTATATTTTTTATTATATAAAATGAAAGACCTAAAAACAGAGAAAATATAACTAAATTTAGTATTTCTCCTTTTAATAAGTCTAGGAGCCAATCAATAAATCCATAATTAAGCAGTCCTACAAGCTTTAATCTATAAAAAGATGAAAAAAATGCTATAGGGAACAAGATAACAAAATTTATAATAGTATATGCTATTCCCATGATAACTCCCTGAGAAAAATTATTTTTAATTTTTTTATTAAATAATTCCTCAGCATATTCTAAAAGAGATGATTTTAATATAAATATTGGTATTAAAATAGCTAATATTGTCCTTATAACAAAATAATTTTTAGAAAAGATATAGTTAGTTTTAACTATTGATGTTTCCTCAGGAACTATTATCTTGTTATTTTCTATTTTAATCTCAATTTTGCTTTTTTCTCCTAGAGATTCTTTATTTTTATATTCTATAAATAAAGTTACTCCAGCAGTAATAAAAAATACTATTGTAACAAATACTAATAACTGTGAAAGAATTCTTTTCAAATCATCAACCCCTTTTAATCTTTATACATATAATAATATTTTTACTATAGCAAAATATTCTTTCATTGTGAAATATTAAGTAAAAATATTATGTAGTGGCAAATATTCCCTTGATATTATTATACTATATGGTATAATATACTCACAGGTAATAATAATTATTATTATTTAACAATGGAGGTAATTACTATGAAAAGTTATATTTGTGATGTTTGTGGATATGTATACGATCCAGCAATAGGCGACGAGGACAATGGAATAGCTCCAGGAACTTCTTTTGAAGATATTCCAGAAGATTGGGTATGCCCACTTTGCGGAGTAGGTAAAGATGAATTCTCTGTAGTAGAATAGAAAAAAACATCAGCCTCAGCTGATGTTTTTTATTTTTTGACTAAATCTATTAAAATTTTCTCTAGTTCTTTAGCTTTAGCCTTATCCATAGCAGGCATTCCCTCTAGCTTATATTTCATGTTTAATATTTCATATTTGTTAGTTCCTAATAGGTGATATGGTAAAAGTTCTATTTTATCTACATTTTTTAACTCTTTAATAAAATCTGCTAAGTTTTGCATATCTTCAACTGTGTCCGTAACTCCAGGCATAACCACATGACGTATCCACATCTTAATATTCATTTCTTGAGCAATTTCTAAAAACTTCAAACTTTCCTTAACTTCTCGTCCTGTTATTTCACTATATTCCTTAGGATTATAATGCTTAATATCAAAAAGAATCAAATCTACATACCTTAATATTTCTTCGTATCTACCTGCACCTACTCCAGCTGTATCAATGGTTGTATGTATCCCTCTTTCTCTACACAACTTCAGAACTTCAATTAAAAAGTCTGGTTGAAGTAGTGGTTCTCCTCCTGAAAAAGTCACTCCTCCACCTGAGTTTTTAAAGTAGGTCTTATATCTTTCAATTTTATCAACAAGCTCTACAGGAGTTATACTTTCCCCTCCTGAAATAGCCCAAGTATCTGGATTATGACAGAATGTACATCTTAATGCACATCCTTGAAAAAATACAACAACTCTTATTCCGGGCCCATCTACAAGCCCCATAGTTTCTATAGAATGTATGTTGCCTTTTATCATAAATACACTCCTCCTAAATTTATAAGGAAGCTAGTAAACTAGCTTCCTTAAATCTTATAAACTTTCGTGGAAAGTTCTGCTTATAACTTCCATTTGTTGATTTTTTGTTAATCTATTAAAGTTAACAGCATAACCTGATACTCTTATTGTTAAAGTAGGGTACTTTTCTGGATTTTCCATAGCATCCATTAAAGTTGCTCTATTTAATACATTAACATTTAAGTGATGAGCTCCTTGAGTGAAATATCCATCAAGAACTCCAACTAAGTTAGTTACTTGTTGTTCATCTTCTTTTCCTAAAGCTTGAGGTACTATAGAGAAAGTATTAGATACTCCATCTTCACAAACTTCGTTATAAGGTATCTTAGCTACTGAGTTTAATGAAGCTAAAGCTCCGTTAATATCTCTTCCATGCATTGGGTTAGCACCTGGAGCAAATGCTTCTCCAGCTTTTCTTCCATCTGGTGTAGCTCCTGTTTTCTTACCATAAACAACGTTTGAAGTTATAGTTAAAACCGATAGTGTATGTTTAGCATCTCTATATAAAGGATGTTTCTTTAATTCTTTAGAGAATTTATTAACTAATTCTACAGCTATATCATCAACTCTAGCATCGTCATTTCCGTATTTAGGGAATTCTCCTTCTATTTCAAAGTCAACAGCTATTCCATTTTCTCTTATAGGCTTAACTTTTGCGTACTTTATAGCACTTAAAGAGTCAGCAACTACTGAAAGTCCAGCTATACCAAATGCCATTAATCTACCTACTTCTGTATCATGAAGAGCCATTTGACCTGCTTCATAAGCATATTTATCATGCATGCAGTGAATTATATTCATTGTATCAACATATAGCTTAGCTACATAGTCTAATACTTTGTAGTAATTATTTTTTACTTTTTCAAAATCAAGTACTTCATCCTCAATTTTTTCTAAACCTTGGATAACTACTGTACCTTTCTTCTCATCTACTCCACCATTTATAGTGTAAAGTAAAGCTTTAGCAAGGTTACATCTAGCACCAAAGAATTGCATTTGCTTTCCTACTCTCATAGCAGATACGCAACAAGCAATTGCATAGTCGTCTCCATATACAGGTCTCATAACCTCATCATTTTCATATTGAATTGAGTCTGTTAATATTGACATTTTTGCACAGTATTTTTTGAATCCTTCTGGTAATTTATCAGACCATAATACTGTCATATTTGGTTCTGGAGCTGATCCTAAATTAGTTAAAGTATGTAGATATCTGAAAGAGTTTTTAGTAACTAATGTATTACCGTTAACTCCCATACCACCTAATGACTCAGTTACCCAAGTTGGATCTCCTGCAAATAAATCATTATATTCTGGTGTTCTTAAATGTCTTACTAATCTTAACTTAATTATAAATTGGTCGATTATTTCTTGAGCTTCTAATTCAGTGATAACACCAGCTTTTAAATCTCTTTCGATATATACATCTAAAAATGTAGCAGTTCTTCCAAGAGACATAGCCGCTCCATTATTTTCTTTTACTGCTGAAAGATAAGCTAAGTAAACAGCTTGAACAGCTTCTTGAGCATTTGAAGCAGGTTCTGATAAATCAACACCATATTTTGCTGCCATACTCTTTATAGCACTTAGTGCTCTTATTTGTTCAGAAACTTCTTCTCTTTTTCTTATAAGCTCATCTAACATATCGCCTTTAAGAGCTTTTAAGTCTTTTTTCTTTTCTTGAATTAAGAAATCAATACCGTATAAAGCAACTCTTCTATAGTCGCCTATTATTCTACCTCTACCGTAAGCGTCTGGAAGACCAGTTAATAGACCAGCACTTCTAGCCCATCTTATTTCATCAGTATAAGCATCAAAAACCCCTTGGTTATGAGTTTTTCTATATTTAGGGAAGAACTCGCTTATTTGTTCATCCATCTTAAATCCATAAGCTTCTAATGATTGTTCAACCATTCTCCATCCACCAAAAGGATTTACAATTCTTTTAAGTGGAGCATCAGTTTGAAGTCCTACTACTACTTCATTTTCTTTATCAATATATCCAGCTTCATAACTGTCAATTCCTGATATTCTATCAGTAGCTACGTCAATTATACCTTTTTTTATTTCTTCAACTATAAGATTACTTGATTTTTCCCAAACATTTTTAGTTTTATCAGATATACCTTCTAAGAAAGAGTCATCTCCTTCATAAGGTGTATAATTTTTTTGTATGAAGTTTCTAACGTCAATTCTCTCTTGCCATACTCCCTCACTGAAACCATTCCATTGTTTAAACATATTCATTCCTCCTGGTAAAAGATTACGCTTTTATTATAACCTATAATTATCAATTTGTTAATAGGTTTTTCCATTTGAAACAAATATTCATTTATCGTTAATAATAATTATCGTTTAATTCCAATATATGAAAATGATAAGGTTTTAATTGATAAATGTTTAACAATTTGTTTTATTTAGCTCCATATGTTTTATAATATTCTTCTATTCTACCCATAATCTCATCATCAATATATATTTTACCGTTGATTTCTTTGTTGTAAAGATAGTTTATAACTTCTTTCATTGTTACAATTGCACAAGTTTTAAATCCAAACTTTTCTCTTATCTCAACTAAAGCTGAATTATCTCCTTGTCCTCTTTCCATTCTATCTACAGAAATTATAAGTCCTTCTACAGTTACATCTCCTTGAGACTTTAATATAGGCATAGTTTCGTATATTGATGTTCCAGCGGTAGTTACGTCTTCAACGATTAAAACTCTATCTCCATCATTAAGATTACTACCTAATAGAATACCTTTATCTCCATGATCTTTTATCTCTTTTCTATTAGAGCAATATCTTTTATCAATCCCATATAGTTTTGATAATGATATAGAAGTAGTTACACTTAATGGTATTCCTTTATAAGCAGGACCAAAAACTACATCGTAAGTATCTACAAAATTATCTTTTATTGCTTTTGCATAAAAGTCTCCTAATTTACTTAGCTGACTACCTGTTTTATAATTCCCTGTATTTACAAAGAAAGGGGTTTTCCTTCCGCTTTTTGTTACAAAGTCTCCAAAAGTTAATACTCCACACTCTATCATAAACTCTATAAATTCTTTTTTATATGCTTCCATGTTTACACTCCTATCAATATATCTATATTTTAGCAATTCCTATGATATCATTTATATCTTTTATGCCTTCTTTAACTAAAAACTCTTCTATTCCCTTAATTATTTCTTTACCAGCAAGTGGATTTGAGAAGTTAATAGTTCCAATCTGTATGGCTGTTGCCCCAGCCATCATAAATTCTATAGCATCCTTATAATCTAAAATTCCTCCAAGTCCCACTATCGGCACATTAACAGCCTTTGAGACTTCGTACACCATCCTTAAGGCTATAGGTTTAATTGCTGGACCAGACACTCCTGCAAAAACGTTATTAAAAACTGGTTTTCTTTTATTTATATCTATAGCTAATCCTTTAAAGGTATTTACCAGTGATAGCGAATCTGCTCCAGCATTTACACAAGAATAAGCCATATCAACTATATCCTCTGCATTAGGTGAAAGCTTAACCATTAAAGGTTTATTTGTTATCTTCTTTATCTTTGAAACAACTTCTGCTGCAATACATCCTTTAATTCCAAAAGCCATTCCACCTGACTTTACGTTTGGACAGGATATATTAAGTTCTATTATATCAATATCAGTTTGGTTTAGCTTCTCACAAGCCATTTCATAATCTTCAATTGTTGCCCCACCAACATTAGCTAAAATATTAGTATTATATCTTTTCATCTTAGGAAGTTCAACTTCAATGAACCTATCTATTCCTGGATTTTGAAGTCCTACAGAATTCATCATCCCCATAGGAGTTTCATAAACTCTAATTCCATCATTTCCTTCCTTAGGATTTATGGTTAATCCTTTCGAAGAAATCCCACCTAACATTCCAACATCATAAAAATTATTGTACTCTTCCCCAAACCCAAAAGTACCTGAGGCCGCTATTACTGGATTTTTAAACTCAACTCCATTTATATTAACATTTATCATATTAATTAGCCCCCTTATAATTCCACAAAGTATCCATCAAAAACAGGACCATCTTTGCAAGTTCGTTTATTACCTTCTTTAGTTTTACAAGTACATACTAAACATGCACCAACCCCACAAGCCATATGCTTTTCTAAAGAAACATATATGTTTTTACCTTTTTCCTTAGCCATATCTACAACCTTTTTCATCATAATCTCAGGTCCACAGCAAAGTACTGTATCATATTTATCTAAATCTAAAATATCTGTAACAAAACCTTTTACCCCAAACCTCCCTGTATTAGTAGCTATGTTAACTTCATTACAGTATTCTTTTAGTTCCTCTATAAGATATACTTCTTCTCTAAAACCTGCATACATGTCAATAATATTTCTTGGGAAATTACTTCTTAATTCTTTAGATACTTGTAAAAATGGTGCTGTACCAATTCCTCCTGCAACTAATGCCACTTTCCCCAAATCTCTATCTGTAGTAAACCCATTTCCTAAAGGCCCTGTAACATTTATTGTTTGTCCAGCTTTAAGAGCTTTATATTCTTTAGTTCCATTTCCAACTACAGCATATAAAAAGGTTGCTACACCATCTTCCCATTCACATAAAGATATTGGTCTTGGAAGTAAGGTTCCTCCTTGAAGTTTTAACATATAAAACTGTCCAGCTTTTCCTTTAACTTCTTCTTTAATTTTAAGACTAAATATCCCTGAACATATTTCTTTATTCTCTATAACTTCAACTAATTTATAATTCATAAAGCCCTCCTAGAATTTACTACTTATTGCTTCTCTAATCTCATCTCTCATTCTAATTGCTTCTAATCTAGCGTAATATCCTACTCTTTCATTACCATTTCCTTCTTTATAAGCTAAAAGAATCTTTCTTGATGAGTTGACAACTCCCCCATTGCCATTATTTAAGTACATAGCCACGTCTTCAGCCTTTCCACCTTGAGCTCCATAACCAGGTATTAAGAAAAACATATTTTTAAATCTCTCTCTTAATTCTTTTGCCTCTTCTTTATGTGTACATCCTAGTACTCCACCTATTTGTGAATAGCCATACTCACCTAGATAATCATTACCTATATTACAAAGTCTATCCCCAACCTCATGATATACCTTATGCCCTTTAGTAGTATCTAAAAATTCTATATCCTCTGCTCCTGGATTAGAAGTTCTGACTAAGGAAAATACTCCTTTTTTACCATCCTTCATGTAAGGTAGATATGGCTCTATTGAATCCATTCCCATATATGGACTTAAAGTTATAAAATCAGCTTCAAAATCCCCTTCAAAATGTGCTTTAGCATACATTTTAGCAGTAGCTGCTATATCCCCTCTTTTAATATCAGCGATAATTATAGCATTCTTTTCTCTTAAGTATTCAAGTGTTCTTTTATAAGCATCGAGTCCTTTTAGTCCTAACGCTTCGTAGTAAGCTATCTGAACTTTATAACAAGCAGCAACATCTAAGGTTTCATCTATTATCTCTTTATTAAAGTTAAATATTGCATCTGCTTCATTTTTTGATGTTTCCATTATATATTCTGGAACATATTCTATACTTGTATCTAAGCCTATACATACTACACCCTTTACCTCAACACTTTTATATAATCTATCAATAATATTCATATATCCCCCTACCTTTTATACGATATTTTTCCACCTTTTATAGTAGTAACAACTTCGCCATAATACTCCATTCCTTCAAATGGCGTATTCTTGCTTTTAGAAGCAAACTCTTCTGAATTAACTTTAGTCTTTTTATTTAAATCTACCAAAACTACATCTCCGTCATAACCTGGCGTAAGCTTTCCTTTTTTTATTCCTAAAATCTCTCCTGGTCTTCCAGACATAAGCTTGCTTAAGTTATTTAAAGAAAGGTTATTTTCTTTTACTAAAGTTGTATAGCTTATAGAAAAAGCTGTTTCCAATCCCACCATTCCAGGTGCTCCTTTTTCTTTGTCCTCTTTACTATGAGGGGCGTGGTCTGTTCCAATAGCATCCACATAGCCCTTTTTTATAGCGTCTATTAAAAACTTTCTATCTTCCTCTTCTCTTATAGGTGGATTCACTCTATAGTTTGACATCTCTGTATTTAAAGCAATATGATGAGGAGTTACTTCTAAAGTTATATTGCTATACCCATTTGATTTAGCTTCAATTATATATTCCATAGCCTCTTTGGTACTTACATGTGCCATGTGAAGTTTTGCACCTGTATATTTAGCTAAACTTATATCTCTCCAGGTCATCATATTTTCAGCTAGTCTCATATCTATATCTGAAAACTCATGATCTTCAGCATGAGAAATTACTACCCAATTATTTTCACGAGCTATATTCATAGCATCCATCATTGTTCTTGAACCCATAACACCTTTACCGTCATCAGAAATTGCTTTTATTAGCTTATTTCCTGAGAGCTCCTTTAGAGGCGTTAAAGTCTTTCCATCAAAATCTTTAGTTATAGATAAACATTGATGTAAATCTATAAGCCCTATTTCCTTAGCTTTATTATTTACATACTCTAAAACCTCTAGACTTGAACATATAGGATTAGTGTTTGCCATTAAGTTTACATAGGTAAATCCCCCTCTTAAAACAGCTCTTGATCCTGTTTCAATATCTTCTTTATAAGTAAAACCTGGATCTCTAAAATGAACGTGCATATCTATAAAGCTTGGCATTAAAGTTAATCCATTTCCCTCTAAGGTTTCACACTCTCTTTTAATATCTAATCCAATTTCTTTTATCTTTCCATTTTCTATATATAAATCTCCATAAAAATCATGGCTCTCATCTACTATATTTACATTTTTTATCAGTAAATTCATACCTTTCCCTCCAGTTTACAAATTGCAAAATTCACTAGTTTCATAACAATAGTCACATCTATATACACCTTTTTCTTTACTAGTAAGATTAAAAACCTGTGGTATATCTTTCTCTATTGTAGTTATGCATCTTGGATTTCTACATGAAATTATATTTACAACCTTCTCTGGTAAAGTTGGCTTTATCTTATCTACTATTCTTTCATCTTCTACTATATTAATTGTTATAGTTGGCGATAATAATCTTAAAAATGTGTAGTCTAGAGATACATTATCCTCAATCTTTATAATATCTTTTCTACCGAGTTTAGAGCTTTCTACATTCATAATTAATGCCACTGGGTATTCAACCTTATCAAGTTCTAGATGATTAAATATCTTTATCCCAGTTCCTGCTTTTATATGATCCATTACTATTCCCTTTTTAATTGTGGTTATCTTAAGCATTACTTCACCTCCAAAAGCTTTAATATAAGTGCCATTCTTACATACATTCCATACTCAGCTTGTTTGAAGTAACATGCTCTTGGATCGTTATCCACCTCTTTTGAAATCTCATTTAATCTAGGTAGTGGATGAAGTACTATCATATCCTTTTTAGCTAACTTCATCTTGTTTTTATCTAAAATATAGCTATCTTTTAATCTTATATACTCCTCTTCATTAAAGAATCTTTCTTTTTGAACTCTAGTCATATATAAGATATCTAATTTATCAATTACATCCTCTAATCTTTCAACTTCCATGAATTCTATATTGTTTTCTATAAGTATTTCTTCTCTTATATATTCTGGAATTGTAAGTTCTTTTGGTGATATTAATATAAACTTATTATTTTTATATCTAGACATGGCTTTTAAAAGTGAATGAACAGTTCTTCCAAACTTTAAATCACCACATATTCCTATAACGTTATTTTCTATACTCTCTTTTAAATTTCTTATGGATAACAAATCAGTAAGAGTTTGGGTTGGGTGCTGATGTCCACCATCACCTGCATTTATAACTGGAACACTTGAGAACATGGTTGCAACCTTTGCTGAACCTTCTTTTGGATGTCTCATTGCAATAATATCTGAATAGGTAGAAACTATTTGAATAGTATCAGAAAGACTTTCCCCTTTTGAAACAGATGAGGAATTTGGTTCTGAGAAACCTAATACACTTCCTCCAAGCCTCATCATAGCAGCTTCAAAGGAAAATCTAGTTCTTGTGCTTGGTTCATAGAATAGAGTGGCAAGGATTCTTCCCTGCATTAGACTTGAATATTCTTTAGGACATTTTATAATATCCTCAGCTAAATTAAAAATTTCGTTTAGCTCTTCTACAGTCAGATCCATAGGATCTATTAAATGTTTAATTTTATTCATAATTTCCTCCTTTTTAACCTCTCTGTGTTAAATTTAAAGGGACATCTGGCAATTTTTTGTGCATCTACCAACTAGCAGTAGCTCAATTCCTTTGCAATAAAAAAGCCTTCCTATTTAAAGGAAGGCGTAATACGTCCATTTATGTATGGGTAACTTTGCTTCCTTACTGACCTCTCTGGATCAAATTAAAGGCTCTATATTACATAGAGAATAGCAAAAATATAACCTATTGTCAATAGCCCTGTACTAAATTTAAGAGCTATACTCTTTATTAACTTTCCAAAGATTTATTAACAAAACTTCTAATTGTATTTATTTGATCCATTGTCAAACATAAAAACTCTCCCCCAGTTAGAAAAGCTTTATCATCATATCCTACCCATTTTATTTCCATAATAGCTGTAAAAGAGGGGCTTCCCTTAATAGATAGAAGAATATCTAAAAAATCCCCCTTTTTCAGTGGAATATCGCTGCTTATACAGATTCCTGCCTCAGATATATTCAGCGCTCTCATAATAGGATCTCCGCTAGGATTATTTACATTTTTATCATTTATTCTCGGATACATGATTTCTAAGTCAAAATCAATTCTCTTGCTTGCTCTCTTTTCCTTCAAAAATGAGTATACTTTATTATTTTTTGCTGATTCCATACTAACCCACCTTTATATGCTTTTGAAATCAATATCTTTAAATTTGTAATCTAATTATATCATTCTATCTAAAGCTTGTAACTAAGCTATTTTTACTTTAAAATAAAAATTTATGTTGACAAAAAATTTGGGTGGTTTAGAATTTTAATTCTTATATTTTTAATTTTAGTATGTCCTCAAGATCAAGCCCCGCTTGTACAATTCCTTTTCCATCTTTCCTCGATATAGCAACAAACTTATAGTATTTATCATCCACATCTCTTTTCATAAAGTTTTGAGTTACTATAAGTTTGTTATCTTTAAGTATATTCCTAAATACATGAGCTTGTGAACTTTCATCCTCAGTAAATCTAAATCCTATTCCAAACTTATTATTTGATAATATTGTAACCCCGTCCCCATCTGTTATGTAAAATTCTGATATTCCACTTTCAGTTGAATATTTATCAAGAAACTCGTTGTTTATCTTTTCACTGCACATCTGCTTTGCTAAAACTTCACAATGGCTTATTAGTTTTTCTGAAATAATATTTTCAAATTCTTGAGTAAATTCTAGCAATGTTTTAATATCTTTAGACATATTATCACAACTATCAATATTTAATCTTTCTAATTCATATTGCTTCTTTATATCTACAACTATATTATTAACTTCAACATTAAAATCTTTAAAGAATTCTGAAGCATCATCAGATACTACTTTAATTTTTTCGTTAGAAGATAATTGCTCCTCTATCTTTTTAGAAACTAAATGAACTGACCCTATTATATCCGTAACCTCAGTATTTATGTCATTAAAACATTCTTTTATAGAACTCGTAGCGGTCTGAACCTTTTTGCCTTTTTCACCTAATATATTTATTGCCTCAACAGCCGCATTACTTTTAACCTTTATGTTTTCTATATTGCTTCTTATATCCTTTGCATAAACTGCACTTTCGTCCGCTAATTTTCCAACTTCAGTTGCTACAACACCAAATCCTCTGCCACTTTCACCTGCTCTAGCAGCTTCTATTGCAGCGTTTAATGATAGTAGATTTATATTTTTTGCAAGCTTACTTATTAAATCAGCCATCTTCTCAACAGTATCAGTAACATTTGCTAAATTAGTTATATCACCTATCAGATCGTCCATATGTACATTCATATCTTCAAGAATTTCTACAGCATCTTCAACAGTCTTTCCTCCCATTTTTATAGAATCTTCTGTTTGAGCTGCACTTTCTCTTACCTTATTTGAAAGAGCGTACATCTCCTGCTGTGAATTGTATATATTATTAGTAAGTGAGTTTAGTTCATCAATTCTTTTAAAAGTATGTTCGGCCTTATGTTCAAATCCATCTATTTTTTCCCCTACACTTTTAGCAGTATCCATAGATGTAGTACAAGAAGAATATATGTTATTAAGCTGCTGTGAAATTCTAGTTGAAGATCTTAAAGTATTATATATCCAAGATATTAGTTTTTCAGTTATTTTACCTAAATCATTGTCTATAAATTTACTATCTTCAATATTTAAAGTCAAATCTCCAGAAACTATCTTTTCTATAGCTTTTTTATATTCATATTTTATTTTTCTATTTTTTATCACCTGAAAGGTAAAAGCTAAAATAAGTATACCTATTATAATAAGTTCAATTAAATTTAAATAATTCATTTGTATAATCCCCTCTTTAAAATATCTACAATAAAAAGAGATCACAACTTACCGCTCCTTAAGAGCAGCTAAGCCACAACCTCTTTATTGCGTATCAATATTAAATAATTTATAACTAATTATACTCTAATTTTAACTTTTTTTAAATAACATAATAAAATATTATTTAAAGTTAGTATCCTCACTAAATTTAATTTGAGATAAAATTATTCCCAAAAATATAAACATACACCCTATATACCCTCTAATACTCATAGTTTCACCTAATAAAACAACTCCCCCTAAGGCACCAAACACAGACTCCATACTCAATATTATTGCAGCATGAGAAGGTTTGGCATTCTTTTGAGCTACAACTTGAAGTGTATAAGCCACTCCAACCGATAAAATTCCTCCATAGAGTATTGGAACTAACGCCTGAGATACCCCACTTAAAGTAGTTTGTTCAAATATAGCCGAAGTGATTAAACTTAATATAGAACAAGTTGCAAACTGTATACAAGATAATTTTAGAGCATCTATCTTATCTGAAAAATAATCTATAGCTAAAATATGTATAGCCCAAAAAACAGCTCCTATAATCTCAAGCAAGTCTCCATAAGCTATTGAAAAATTCTCATTAACACTTAATAGATACAAACCAACTACTGAAATAATTACTCCAAGCCATGCATTTTTTTCAATTTTATGTTTTAATAAAATTCCTATAATGGGTACTAAAACCACATAAAGACCTGTTATAAAACTGGCCTTTCCAGCTGTTGTATACATAAGTCCAATCTGCTGTAAGCTTGCCCCAGCATAAAGAATAAGACCTACTATAATTCCAGGCAATATAGATTTCTTAAAGCCAACATCATACTTTTTCTCTTTCTTTTTTCTTTTATCAAAAAAAACAATTAATGGAACAAGCGAAATACTACCAATTGCAAACCTTATTCCATTAAAACTAAATGCACCTACATAATTCGCCCCAGTTCTTTGTGCAACAAATGCAAAACCCCATATAGCTGCAACTAGCAATAGAAGTGAATTAGCAGCTAATCTTTTATTATTCATTTATTCTCCCCCTTAGATTAAATTCTCTATTATAATACCACAACCACAATTTTTTCTACAAATTAATTCAAAATCCTCACTATATTGTGACGCCAAATATTTCTGAGCATATAATAATATTGAAAGTTTTATTGACTCATATTATTTATATTATTTATTAAATATAGAAAAGCCTAAGAGTATATTCTCCTAGGCTTTTCTGCATCTATAATATTTCAGATTACATCTCTCTATATTAATTGGTGTCTAGTCAGCTTTTTAAATGTTTTTCTTTTTTTCTTTTTAAATGTTTAAACATTATTTAGCTGATTTGGGAGTATTTTTTAAAATTGTTCATCAAGTCCTTGCAATAGGTATTATATACAAATAATATAAAGCAGCCACGCAACAGTGACTGCTTTATTAAAAGGGAGAAGAATAATGAAAAAACTTAATTTCAACTTATGAGTTTATTATAGAGTTACTATGTGTCCTTCATGTGTCATTACAATAAACATTCTGTTAACAAACATCCATCAATTTTATCATCTCTTCTATTAGCTCTTTTTATTTCTTTTTAATACCAAACAAAACCTTTATTAGGCAAAAACTACTTCTTAATCCCCTCCAAGCAATCCTCACAAACATACTTACCTTTAAAGTCTTGTCCACCTTTTATATTGCCGCAGATAGTGCAACCCGGATTATATTTTCTTAGAATCATTGTTTTCTCCTCAGTGAATACCTCTAGGGAGTCAGCGATATCTATATTCATTACTGTTCTTAACTCCTTTGGTAGTACTATTCTTCCTAGCTCGTCTACTTTTCTTACCATTCCTGTACTTTTCATAATTATCCTCCTAAAAATTTATTCTTCAGTTTCTTCTTTTGTCAAGTCCTTGCACTCATTACAATTATAACACTCTCCACTACATACAACATCATAACCTTTAATAATATCCTTTACTTCGCTGCACATGCATTGAAATACTTGGCAGTATTTAATAAACATAACCTTCTCCTTTGCTCTATAAGTATTAGCTTATCAAGCTCTCTACTCTTAGTTAATACCCTATTATCACTAATTCCATACATATTGATGGATTTATGTAAACTTCTTCTCTTTCTCTCTATTATCGAAAATATTCTTATCATCTTCAATCTCCTCTCAAATTTTCATCAATATTCGATTATCTATATAATACAGCTCTTTTCTTAAAATAAACTGAAACTTTTGTTAACTTATTTCACAAATTTCTTAATATGTCAGTAAGTAAGACTTTTTTTTATTTTTGAAGCTCTTATCTAAAATTTCTTTGGTTAATTGTTTTTTGCTGGTTAACTGGTTATATTCTTATCTGTTTTTCTGTATTTCTGGCTAACTGGTTAACTGGTTATCTGGTTCTAACAGTTCTTTTATTAATTTGCAAATACTTAATTCCAAAGCATTGGTATCCTCATTATATGCTAATACATAAATTAGCCTTTTGTTGAATCATATTTTTAATATTTTTTCGGTTTATGAATATTTAACTTTTTATATTATCACAATAACTATGAAAGGTGGCTATGCATATGAGGAAATTTACTAGTACTTTTTTAATTCTTTTGTTCTTATTTTTAATTCCATCTAAAGCTAACGCAGTTTCAAATACGAATACATTTAAAGAGGGGGTTTATAAAGTATCAGACTTTAATTTTTCTGAAGGTAATCTTTACTATATTCAAAATGTATCTGAAAAAGGATCTATATTTTTGCAGATTTATGATAAAGATCAGATAGCACAACAAGCTATACGCCTACCTCCTAAATCTCAAAAATTTAATTTGATATCATTAAAGCCAGAGCATAGAATTGTAATTATAGGTGATGGAGAAGCCTATATTTCTTAAAATGTACTAACAAGCATCTTTAAAATTGCTTTAATATTTGCTGTTTTAGAATCATACCTGTAGTAAACTAGGCTTCTACAGGTATGATTCTTTTTAATATCATATATTTTACATTATTAACTAAAAAACACCCCAAAATTCATTTCTAAATAATGCTGTGGTTTAGGTTATTATTCATTTTTATGGTTGTTAACTAAAATAAGATGGCTCATCAAACTAACTTGATTTTATGTTCTTCTACTATCTCTATTTATTTTCCCAATTACAAGTAACAATCAATTTCTTCTTTCTAGTATTATATATCTCCTTATGGTAAAATTTTGTTAAAAGGTGGTGTTACTGTGGAATATAATGAACTTTTAAAAACTAAATGTACCTTAAAAGAATATTCCTTTTTAGCGTTATTAATTGCAAACGACTATGCTGATAGTCTTTTCTTAACTTCGTTTGGACAAGTTATTGGTAAACCTTATAAAGATCCAGAAGATAATTATATATCTAGTAAAATTTCACTCACTGATGTAATAATTATTAATAATAATGGAGTAAAAACTAATTATACCGATTTTACTTTCACCCTTTTTATTGACCAGATCATAGCAATGACACCAATTGATAGAGATTACTTCTTATCTCAACTTGATGATTCTGGATATTAATAGAATCCTTATTAAGAATATAAAATTTCTATAAAGAATAGAATTTTTGCCGTTTTTTTGCCGTTTGCCTAAAATCAAAAAAAGATAACTCCTAGAACCTAGGAGTTATCAGTATTTCATGGCTTAGTGCCAGTTATTCATTACATTATCCCACATCATCTTGCCGCATTTTGCTAAAGTAACAGTTCCATAAACACTGTTTGGAATATCCATAGAAAGAATTGTGAAAACAAAATTTCCTTTGGATAATTGGATAAGTTCAGTGTCATTTTCTACACCCTTTTTATCCCCTGTTTTAGATGATATATCATATTTTAAATCATCAGATATATATAATGCTAATTTATTTTTTATCTGCTGTCTTCTTAAAATATCTATAACCATAGTACTGTTTTCTTTATTTAGGAAAGTTCCGTTATATAAATGCTTCCATATCTTTGAAAGGTCATATGCTGAAGTTATGTTTTCTAATTCACTTTGATCTGATCTTTCATCTGTTGTCTTTCTATTTAGAATAGTACTTCTTAATCCCATTTCTTTAATATCTTTATTGATTTTTTCCATACTCACTAAATCAATAATTTTATTAGCAGCAGTATTATCACTCTGTATTAGCATAGCTACTAGTAATTCAAATATGGTGTATTCTCTCTCATTAAACTCATGGATTATACCAGTACCGTAAACTTTATCTTTACTTTCAATCTTTATTTTATCTAAAAATGTAAATCTGCCTTCCTCAACAGATTTTATTAATGATACAGCTATTGGCAACTTCATACATCCAGCCGCTACCATTTGAACGTTTTCATTGTAACTATACATGTATCCTGAATGTAAATCCTCAAAGTAGAAACTATAATTACCTATTCTTGACTCTAAATATCTCTTAATCTCTTTCATAATACCCTCCAGCTTCCATTCTGTTCTGCTACATCTATTATAACATATTATCAGAAAATTTTGAAGTATTTTAACATTTATTAGAATTAATTTTATATTGGGAAAAGCACTAATTCCATTGGGGAATTAGTGCTTTTATTTTAATCTCCAAAAGAAATACCAATTTTTTTAGCTATAGTTACTAGCTCACCTGTAGGATTTACATTTTTGTTAGCTCCAATTACATTTTCTAAAGAATCATATGAAATAAGATTTCCTTTTAAACAAACCATATTTCCAAACTTTCCTTTACTAATTAAATCAGCAGCTGCAACTCCATATCTAGTTGATAATATTCTATCAAATGGAGAAGTAATGCCTCCTCTTTGAACATGACCTAAAACTGTACATCTAACTTCATTTTCTTTTATTATACTCTCTAAATCTTCTGCTAACTTATTTCCAATTCCACCTAATCTTATTGGATCTGGAGAATCTTTGACTATTTTAGCTACCACCACATCTCCATCTTTTGACTTAGCACCTTCTGCCACAACAACTATAGAGAATGGTTTACCATTTTGCTTTCTTTCATTTATCTTATCTACAACTCTATTTATATCGTATGGTATTTCTGGAATTAAAATTACATCTGCTGATCCAGCTATTCCTGATTCTAATGCAATCCATCCAGCATTTCTTCCCATAACTTCACAAACCATAATTCTATGATGTGATTCTGCAGTTGTATGAAGTCTGTCTAAAGCCTCCGTAGCAACTCCTATAGCAGTGTTAAATCCAAAAGTTATATCTGTTGATGCCAAGTCATTATCTATAGTTTTAGGAACTCCTATAACCTTAACACCTTTTCTTGCAAAATCTCTTGCAGAAGTTAAAGTTCCATCTCCTCCTATAACAACTAAAACATCTACGCCTTCTTTTTTCATGTTTTCTACAGCTACATCAGAAACATCTTTTTTAACCATGGCTCCATTTTCTTCTACTGTATAATCAAAAAGGTTATCTTTGTTTGAACTATATAAAATAGTTCCTCCTCTATGAAGAATCCCTGATACACTTTCTAATGTTAAAGGAACATAATCATTATTATATAGTCCTCTATACCCATATCTATACCCTATAACTTCATACCCATAGTTTAATATTGCTGTTCTAGTTACTGCTCTAATTACAGCGTTTAATCCCGGACAATCTCCGCCTCCTGTTAGTAGTGCAATTTTTTTGATTCCTTGTACCATATTAATCCCCCTCTACTTCTGTAGGTTATTCTTAAATTTATATTGCATTGAAAGTACTATAAACTTTCTAATGTTTAAACTATTCAAAGGACTTTTCACAAAACGTTTGCAAATTTTCAGACTATTGTTACAATTAAATGATATCATAATATTCTGAAAGTGCAAAGACATTTTTCATCTCTTTTCTTTGTTAAATATTAATGAATTATATCCTTTTTTTAACTTTATATTGTGTGCATTTTAAATGAAAAGAGCATAAATAATAATTTCACCAAAGTCTATTTATACTCTTTATAGTTTTTTCAATCTATTTAATTATACCTGTAGCTATTAATGCTACTAATATTATTCCTGCAAAAATTCTATAAATAGCAAAAATTCTCATTGGTTTTTTCTTCAAAAATGCAATAAATCCTTCAATAACAAGTAATGCTACTAGAAATGCCACCACAAATCCTACTGCCAAGGCTAACCATTCGGTTGAAGTCATAGTTGCATATCCTTTATATTTTATTAAATCAAGACCTGATGCTCCTATCATAGCTGGTATTGCTAAAAAGAATGAAAATTCTGCCGATACTGGAGTACTTAAACCGGAAACCCATCCTCCCATAATTGTAGAGGCACTTCTTGACATACCAGGCCACATAGCAAGGCATTGAAATATACCAACTTTTATAGCTTGAACAAAAGATATCTTATCTATATCTCTTGTAACATTTTTTTTGTATTTAAGATTTCTTCTAAAATTATTTTCAATTAATATTAAAAGAATTCCACCTACTATAAATCCAATAGCAACTGTTTTTGTTGAAAATAATTTTTCTTTAATAATACCATGAAATGCAAAACCTAATATAATGGCAGGGATTGTACCTATTAAAACCGATATCCAAAAATCAAATCCTCTTTTAGCTTCTTTTTTCCCACCAAAAAGAAAATTAAAAAATTCTAATACAGTAGTGTATATCTTCTTCCAATATAGAACGACAACAGCCAAAATAGCACCTAGTTGAATAACTACTTCAAACATATCTGCAAATTCACCTTTAAAATCTATAAGGTTCCCAACTAATATCATATGTCCTGTTGATGATATAGGTATAAATTCTGTTATTCCTTCAACTACTGCTATAACTATAGCTTTTAAAATAACTAAATAATCAATTCCCATTCTTTCTCTCCTTAACCTAATATTTATAATCTAAAATTAATTATAGAACCTATAACTTTGCTTGTCCATCTTATTGAAAGTTTCTTAATAAATATGTTACTAATTTTTCTCCATAACTTACCAGAATATAAAAACTAATTCAGGTTAATATAATAGCATGGAACAAATAACGATTAAGCCAATACTTAAATGATTCTTTTAGATTTATTTAAGCTTGCTAGAATTGAGTATAAGTTGATTCAGATTTATATTTGATCTAGTGAATTCTATATGGTTAGGAAAAGTGTTTTTATAGTCGGAAACTAAAACTTCTTATTATACTAATATTCCAACTTATCATATAGGGTTTAGCTAACATCATATAAGGTGTTGTAATGATGTTATATAGCCGTGAGGTTATATAGGGTTGTGTAAATATTTTATATGGTGGAACGAACCATTGTTATAGGTAGTGATTTATTTGTATTTAGTCGAAAGATTATCTATGTATAATAAATTATTTATAATGGTGTTAGTTTAATCTTATTTGTTCTTTATTTTTTTCATATACCACGTACATCCTTCCCCTTCCTCTTTAGAATATCTTTATATGAAAAATGACACCTAAAAACAGGTGTCATTTTTCATATATTATCCTCTTATGTTATTTAAAATCTCTTCTTCAACTTTTTTAACATCTGGAACATAAGATTTTAAAACTTTTAAATTACCTTTAACACTATATTCTCCTAATGTTGCCGGAATAAAAACTGAATCTCCTTTAGCAATGGCTAAATTACCATTTTCATGATGTATTTCACCATTTCCTTCTACACAAGTTAAAAGATAAAATCTTTCTTTATCACTTAATTCTTTAACTTCAGTTTTTATATCGTATTTTTCAATAGAAAAGTATTCACATAAAGAAAGATAAGTTTTTTCATATCCATCATACTTTACTGTAATCCCATTAGACTTTTCTCCCTTAAGTGAAAAATCTATTACATCTAAAGCTTTTTCTACGTGAATTTCTCTTCCTCTATTATAATCATATACTCTATAAGTAGTATCACTATTTTGCTGAATTTCAGCTATTAATACTCCTTCTCCAATAGCGTGAACTAATCCACTTTTCACAAAAAACATATCCCCAGGCTTTACTGGAACTTCATTTAGATACTTTTCTAAATTCCCTTCCTCAATGGCTTTTGCAAATTGTTCCTTTGTGCAGTCTTTTGTTCCAACAACAAGTTTTGCACCTTCTTTAGCATCTATTACATACCAAGCTTCAGTTTTTCCTAAATCTCCTTCATTCTTCAATGCATATTCGTCATTAGGATGAACTTGAACTGATAAACTATCGTTTGAAGTTATAAGTTTTAATAAAAGAGGAAATCTATCTCCCTTAACTTCTGTTCCTAATAAAGTTATTCCTTTTTCCTCTATTAATTGAGTAAAAGACATCCCTTTATACTCACCATTTGCAACTATTCCAGTTCCATTTGGATGACATGCTATATCCCAGCTCTCACCAATAACACCTTCTGGAAGATTATCTCTGAATTTCTCGAACTCTCTTCCTCCCCATATTCTATCATAATACAAATTTTCAAATATAATTGGATACATGTACATACCTCCTTTTTTCTCATTTTAGCATAATACAAAATCCAATAAAATTCCACTATTAATTAATAAAACAAGGTAAATTCAGGAACAGGTAGTGATGCTCCAGTTTCTTTTTGGAATTCATCATAAAGGTTTTTGGCTTTATTATAATTATCCTCTATAGCCTTTTTTATTTCCTCATCATTAATTGAATCTTTTCCATCTAATGCTGCCTTTAAGTTTATCATTCCTCTATCTAAATCTCCATTTATAGAAATGTAAAAACATCCTGCATTATTTAAAGTTAGAGGATCTGCCTTATCTGCTGAATATGCATACCTAACTTCTGTTATAGCTTCAGTATATTTTTCTTTATTCATATATACGGTACCTAATGTTCTATGATATTTAGGAACTGCTTCATTTAAGGAAATTGATTTTTTTAATAAATCTACTGCTGCATCCATTTCATTGTTGGTTAATTTAATCATAGCCATATTGTAGTTAACTTCTGAATCCATCGGTTTTACTAATGATGCTAAGTTAAAATATTCGTAAGCAGCATTACTATCCTTGGCTGTATACCAATAGAAGTCAGCTATTTTAACCATTATATTAAAATTAAAAGGTTCCTTAAGTAGCGCTGTTCTAAAATATGGCTCAGCCTCTTCTGTATTCCCTTTTTTCATCATTATATCTGGTATTAAAAATCCGTAATTATCTGGGTAATCCTTATTAGCTAAAATGCTTTTATCAGCCATTTCTAAAGCCTTATCATATTCACCTTTTTCATAATAGTTCCAAGCTTCAGTATGGTATGCAATGTAGGAGTTTTTATTTTCTTTTGTAATTTCACCTAAAAGCTCTGCTGCTTTTTCACTTTCTCCTAAATTCTCATAATTTTTAGCTTTTATAATTTTTATATTTACTTTACCAACATCTTTTCCATCTAACTCTTGTAGATATTTGTCTGCCATATCTGCCGATACAGAAGACATAGAATAAACCTTGGCAATCCACATTTTGTACGCAAGTTCTTCTGGCTCTTTAGAAACTCTCTCAACCAATTTCTCTAATATAAAATTCTTATTATAAGCAGCTTCTTGAGCTATGATGTCAAAAACCTTCTGCTCATCTTTATCCTTATTCCAAGCTTCTTTTAATGTATCTAATCCTTTGTCCCAATCATTTAGAATCATCTGCATCTTAGCTAAAACAGCTATATCATAAGCTGATTCCTCATCAACAGGATATTCTTTAACTAACTCTTCTGCTTTATTTTTTTCTCCATTTACCATATATACTGTATACATTGTTTTTATTAAAGGTTTGTACCCTTCATATGTATCTAAAAATTCTTCACCTATTTTAAGTGCATCATCATAATCCTTATTCATGAAATAAGTAAAAACTACATGGTTTATGAACTCTTTATCCTTTTCTATAAGTTTTTCAGTTTTCGAAACCATAATCTCATTTCTTTTTTCCATTGCTTCCTTTAATAGATTATTTGACTGCTCGTAATCTCTTTTAACTGAGTGTACCTCTGCCATTTTAACTGTCCAAATAGGCCATTTATCGTCTTCTTGTATCTTTTTATATTCAACTAAAGAATTTTCAAAATCTCTTTCATAAAAAAGAGTTTCTGCTTTGTTATTTGCAATGGTTAATCGTCCCTTTTTAAGGGTAGCTACTGTGGAGAAAATAACAATACATAAAACTGCTACTACAATTCCTACAAATGTTTTAGATTTTAAGAAGCTCCATTTCTCAGCCGCCTTATTATATTTACTATAAAGTGTTTTTATTAATTTCTTACACTTATCCTTAATCATGTATAGGTTTTCCTTGAAATTATCCATATTTCCTCCTAAAATTTCATAATTCCTAAGTAGATTCTAACAAAATACTTCTTAAAAAGCTATAAATTTTGTTGTACAAATTTATTTTATATAAATTATCCATTATGTTATACTTCTAATTAGATTTAAAATATATATTATAGTCAATAATCTAAAAAGATTGATTAATTGAAAATTTTAGTGTATATAAATTATGTTAAAAGATTTTTAAAGGTGGTGGGCAAAATTAATATTAAGTCTTTAATTAGTATAATAGCCGGTAAAACAACAATATTTTTATCCAAGAAGCTCTTTAAGGGAGGAAGTAATTTTCCTGGTAGAGTATCTTTAAAGTTAAATAAAAGAATATTAAAAGATATAGCTAAAAATTATAAAGTAATCCTTGTAACAGGTACTAATGGTAAGACCACTACTACTTCTATGATTACTAATATCATAAAAAACAATGGTCTTTCTGTAGTTACTAATAGTACTGGAGCCAACATGTTATCTGGAATAGTTTCATGTTTTGTTGAAAACTACAAGTTCTTCTCTAAAGAATTAAGATATGCTGTAATTGAAGTTGATGAAGCTAATGTTAAGTTTATAACTGAACATATTTCTCCTGATATAATAACAATAACAAATCTATTTAGAGATCAATTAGATAGATATGGCGAAGTTTATACAACCTTAGAAAAAATTCTTGAAGGAATTAAGAAGGTTCCAAACAGTACCCTAGTTTTAAATGGAGACGAGTCCCTACTTGGACGATTAGATTTACCAAATCCTAAAGTTTATTATGGTTTTAATGCTTCTGTTAATGATGATAATAAAATAGATATAAACGCTGATGCTAAGTTCTGTAAGTTCTGTAAAGCTCCTTATTCTTATAATTTTATTACCTACAATCATTTAGGTGATTATTATTGTCCAGAATGTGATTTTAAGAGAGAAGAACTTAAGTATAGCGTTGATAACATTCTAGAACTTACTGCAGATAGTTCCAAAATAACCTTTAATGGTAATGAAGTGGTTTTAACTCAATCTGGTGTTTATAATATTTACAATGGTTTATGTGCTTATTCTATTGCTAAGGAACTTGATTTAACAGATGAAAAAATAATTGAATCACTAGGTAATCAATCCTCTAGCTTTGGTAGACAAGAGACATTAACCATAAACAATAAGGAAATTAAAATAATATTAGTTAAAAATCCTGCTGGATATAATCAAGCTATAGATACTCTTTGTCTTAATAAAGACGAGTTCTCAGCAGCCTTTTTGCTTAATGATAATTATGCTGATGGTAGAGATGTATCTTGGATATGGGATGTTCACTTTGAAAAGTTAAACACCCTTAACTTAAAGGATATATTCATCTCAGGAATAAGAATGTATGATATGGCTCTAAGACTTAAAATAGCTGGTCTTAATGATGAAAAGTTTATAGTTAAAGAGGATTATGAAGGACTTACAAGTTCTATATTAGCTAGCGAAAGTAAAAATATTTATATTTTAGCTACTTACACTGCTATGATCAATTATAGAAAATATCTTCACTCAAAAGGATATATAGAAAAACTTTGGTAGGAGGTTTAGTTATGGAAATAAATATTTGTCACCTTTACCCTGATTTATTGAATGTATATGGTGATTTAGGAAACATATTAATATTGAAACACAGATGTGAAAAAAGAGGAATTAATGTAAACATAATAAATCTCTCTTTAGATGAACCTTTTATGAAAGATGAATATGATATAGTGTTTTTTGGCGGCGGTCAAGATTATGAGCAATCCATTGTTTCAAGAGATTTAACTGGAGAAAAAAGGGATGCCATAAGAGATTATATAGAGGATGGAAAAGTTTTTTTATCTATATGTGGCGGATATCAGCTTTTAGGAAAATATTATTCTGCACCAAATGGAGAAAAGTTAGATGGCTTAAATATTTTAGACCTTTATACAGAAGGTGGAGATAATAGGTTTATAGGTAATACTATGATTCATAATGAAGATTTTAATGAGACCTATGTAGGATTTGAAAACCACTCTGGAAGAACTTATCTAGGTGAGGGATTAAAACCTCTTGGAAAATGCATCACAGGTTATGGTAATAACGGTGAAGATGGTATGGAAGGATGTATTTATAAAAATACTTACGGAAGTTATTTTCATGGTCCACTTCTTTCTAAAAATCCTGAATTTGCAGACAGATTAATTAAAAATGCTTTAGCTCATAAAGGAATTGAAATAGACCTTACTCCTTTAGATGATTCCTTTGAATTAAAAGCTAAAGAAAATGTAATAAACTCTTTAAAGAATAAACCAGCTTAACTTGGTTTATTCTTTTTTAGTATTTTTATAAGTTCATAAATAATTCTAGCAGTATGCCCCCATATAACCTCATCTTTCCATATATAGAAGTAGGTTTCATACATACATTTTGAAAACTTATATCCCTCTCCTCCTCTTATAAGATCATAAGGAAAATCCTCTCCCCTATCTACTATTAACTCTCCTTCATGATATATAGGTTCATTTTCTAGTAGAAACTTTAATGGTATCTTAATTAATGAATCTACCTCATCCTTACTATAAGTATCCTTGAGCTCCTTTATTTTAGCTACAAAAGGATACATTATTACTGAAAAAGGTGTAATAAGATAATCCATAGCAGAATATACTTCTAAATCTTCCTTATCTATTCCAAGCTCCTCAACTGTTTCTCTAATAGCTGCCTCTATAGGAGTTTCTCCCTCTTCGATTTTTCCTCCTGGCAAACAAATATCTCCTGGTTGGTGTCTAAGATTCAAAGCTCGCTTTTCTAATATCAAATAAATCTCATCATTTTCTTCGTATAAAAGAATCATAACAGAACTTCTTTTATAACTACCAATTTCTTTTGGCACTCTATTCTGTAGCAATGTTTTTATTGATTTTGTATCCATTTTGTATCTCCTTGGTAATTATTTTTACAGTTGTTATTATACTATAATAATGTTATACTTATAAATGCCAAAATTTAAAAGTATAATTAAAAAATATTAATACGATAGGGAGATGACACTTTGAAACGCAAGAATTTAATTTCTACTTTAGTATTAACACTATCTTTAACAATAATTTCTCCTTTTATAACTAAAGCCCATGCTGTAGAAAAACTACAAGCGCCAAGTATAAAAGGAACCTCAGCCATTTCTATTGATTATGAAACTGGCGAAATAATATATGCTAAAGATATTGATGCAAAGGCTTATCCAGCAAGTACTACAAAACTTATGACAGCTTTACTATTTGCTGAAAACAAATCTAAAAATGATGATATTAAATATACTGAGGAGGCAAAGGCTCAGCCAGCTTACTCTTTAAATACTAATTTCCAACCCATACCAATTGGTGGAACTATGACAGCAGCAGATGTTATGAACGCACTTTTATTGTACTCAGCTAATGATTCTGCTTACATGGTTGCTGATGCTGTAGGGGGTACATCTGATAACTTTATCAAGATGATGAATGATAAAGCTAAAGAATTAAACCTTAAAAACACTAATTTTGTAACACCTAATGGAGTTGATGATGGTCCAAATGGAGATAGTCATTACACTACTGCTTTTGATTTAGCTACTATAGGAAAAGCTGCTTACCATAATGATTGGGTAAAAGAAGTAATGGGCACAAAAGATGCCACTATAACTATAAACAAAACTGCCGAGTTTAAAGTTGACAATAGAAATGAAAACTTAGGACTCGATGGATGTATAGGTGGTAAAACTGGGTTCACAAAAAAAGCTGGAAGATGTTTAGTTGCTTTATATGAAAGAGATGGAAGAAAGATAGTTGGAGTTGTTTTAAACTCTGGTAAAGATATTAATAATCCTCAAGTATTTAAAGATATGGAATCTTTAATAAACTATAGTTATGCTGCTGAAAAAACATCCTACATCTCTTCTGGTACCGAAGTTGCTAAAGTTAACGTTGATTATAAGGCATTTAAATTCTTTGGACCAAAGAAAACAGTTGAAGCAAGTGTTTTAGTTGATAAAGATATAACTATATATGATAATGATATCAACAAAAATGAAGGTACTGTAGCTGTAGATGTTCAAGGAAAAGATGCTTGGTCTTTAGCCGCTAAACCTGAAACTGAGGTTAACTTTTCCATTAGAGATTATAACCAAAAATATATAGGAAAAATAAATATAAATACCTTTACTCTTATTAAAACTAACATAGTAACCTATCTAATTACTTTAGGTGTTTTAATAGTTGTATTTACTTTAACATATTTATTATTAACTGCAAAAAGCAGACGTAGAAAAGGAAGATATTTTTAAAATAAATGCCATAGCTAGTCTAATCGAGCTATGGCATTTCATTTTACACTATTTTTTTCTTTAGACTTTTTACTATCTTAACTATCTCAATAGGACTATCTATAAGATAATCTGGATTAGTGCTTATTAATTCCTCTATTGGAACCACTGTATACCTGACTCCTATAGTTTTACACCCTGCATCTCTTCCACAGATTATATCAAAAGTTGCATCACCCACCATTATAGCCTCATAAGGATCAACTCCTAATAATCTACAAGCCTCTATAGCTGGTTCTGGACTTGGTTTATGCTTTTCCGTCGCCTCAGGTGTCATAATTACATCAAACAAATCATATATTCCTGCTATTTTCAATCCTCTATCTGCCATTATTTTTCTTTTGGACGTTACTATCCCAAGTTTAACTCCCATTTCTTTAAGTTCTTGGAGCATGTCCTTCACTTCTGGAAATGCATAACACATAGTATCATGTTTAACATCATTAAGACCTCTATAAGTAGTTACTAATTCCTCCAACTTATCTTCAGTATAAGGTATCAATGATTGAACTAACGGTTTCCCAAATAGTCTTGATATTTCATCGTCTGAAGGTTCGATATCTAATACTTTTTTAAATGCTTCTCTAAAAGAAGTTAAAATAAGCTCGTTAGTATCAAGTATTGTTCCATCTAAATCAAATAAAACTGCTTTTATCATAAAAGTCTCCTTCTTTCGTTAAAGTTATCCTCAATAAATATAACTATACCTTATACCGCCTATTTCTTCAACTTATCATATATATCCTTGTACTTTTCCGCACCCTTATTCCAACTATTATCTGAGTAAAATGCATTTTCTACAACCTTGTTCCATAAGTTTTTATTTCTGTATATATCTAAAGCTCTATCTAAACTATCTAACATATCTCTTGATTCAAAATCCTTAAAAACAAATCCATTACCTTTTTCCGTTAAAAAATTAAATTCTTTTACACTATCCTTTAATCCACCTACTGCTCTCACAATTGGAATTGTTCCATATCTCATAGATATCATTTGAGTCAATCCACAAGGCTCAAACTTTGAAGGAGCTAAAAATAAATCTGAAGATAAGTATATTTCATTAGCTAAATTTATATTAAAATCAATTGTAGTTTTTACCCTTCCTTTGTATCTTGATTCTAATTCCATTAGTACTTCTTCATAATAACTTTCTCCAGTTCCAGAAATAATTATCTCCATCCCCCTATCAACAAATTCCTGAATATTAGATATTAATAAACTTATTCCTTTTTGATTTACCAATCTACTTATTACAGATATTATAGGTGTGTTTTCATCTACAACTAAATTTAACTTTTCTTGAAGTTTTCTTTTGTTTACTTTTTTATATTTAATTAAATCTTGTATAGTTCCATTCTCTATAGGAACTTTAAATAGATTATAGTCTATTCCATTAAGTATACCTAAAAAGTTTTCATCTTTATCTTTCAAGACCTTCTCCAAACCAAACCCATAATGTTTTTCTTTAACCTCTTTCGAATAACTTGGACTTACTGTTGTTACCATATCACTTTTATTAATTGCCCATTTCATAAAGTTAATTCCTTCATTATGCTTTAGTTCTTTTTCAGTATAATACCTTTCTTCATCTATTCCAAGCATCCAAAGAGTATCTTTACCAAACTGCCCCTGATAAGCAAGATTATGAATAGTAAAGAGGGTTTTAATATTTCTATATCTATCTTCCTTATAATAAATATCTTTTAATGGTATAACCATAGATGAATGCCAATCGTTACAATGTAATATGTCTGGTACAAAGTCCTTTAGATATCTTACTCCTTCTAATACTGCTTTAGAAAAAAATATAAATCTTTCATCATCATCTCCATAACCATACACTTTTTCTCTATAAAAATAATCTGGATTATCTATAAAATAATACTCTATTCCTTTATAATTACAATATTCTAATACACAAGGAACTATCCTCCACCCTATAAACGTCTCATACTTAGCTAAGATTTTAATCTTTTTACGATAGTATTTAGGAAATTTATACTTAGGCATTATAACTCTAATATCAATACTTTTCTCCTTTAAAGCTTTAGGAAGTCCTAAAGCTACATCTCCAAGACCTCCAACTTTTGCAAAAGGATATGCTTCGGCAGTTACAAATAGAACCTTCATAAATTCACTCCCTTTTAGATAAAAAAAGAGCTCTAAAGCCCTTTTATAAATTTAAGAATTTATTAGTTTATCTTTTTGGATAATATGTTCATCTATCCATGTAATAATGAAGTTTAATATATCTATTAGATGTTTTTCTTGACTTTCATCTATCTTACTTAAATCAAAACTATTTATTTTATCAATAAACTCATCATGCTCAACCTTATGAGATAAAAATTTCTTATACCCTATACTAAGCATATATTCTTCCTCAGACTTAAAATGAAATACTGTATAGTTTGCAAGTTCTTCAACAACCTCAACAATCCTATCGTATTTATCTGTTAAAAAATCATTTTTTAACAATTCATAAACTTTATTAGCTATTTCTATTAGCTTTTTGTGTTGTTCATCTATAAGTTCAACACCAATTACATATTCCTCTTTCCAATGTACCATAATACTACCACTCTCCCTTACAGTATTATACTACAATTATATTATTCAGTGATTTTATTCATAAAAAATTTACATTCTTTTTCATTATCTAAATCTTTTCCTTAGAAATCAAAATACGTCTAACAGCATCATCTAACCTATCTTCCGATATTTCTCCTTTTATAACCTTATCTTTTATATAAGTTACAAGTTCCTCATAATCTTTTTCATTCCCGCCTGGAACTACTGTAACTGGCATCAAAATAATATCTGCTCCTGCATTAATAGATTTTTCAACTGCATCTTTTATATTATAGTTTTTAGCTATAGCTCCCATATTAAAGGCATCAGTTATAACAACTCCATTAAACCCCATTTTTTCTTTTAATAAGTCCGTTATCATTGCCTTAGATAAAGTTGCAGGGGTTTTATCATCATCTAATGCAGGCACTATTATATGCCCTACCATAATCATATCCACATTATTTTCTATAGCTTTTTTAAATGGATATAATTCAACTTTCTCAATTCTATCTATTGCGTGAATTACTTTAACGAGCTCTTTATGAGAATCTCCTGATGTATCACCATGTCCTGGGAAATGTTTAGCAGTAGCTAATATTCCCTTAGACTTAAGTCCTTTTATAAATTCAACTCCAAACTCAGCTACAACCTTTTCGTCACTACTAAAAGCTCTATTTCCTATGACTGGATTTTTAGGATTAGTATCAACATCCATTACAGGTGCAAAATCTAAGTTTAATCCTAAAGTTTCAAAATCTTCTCCAATAGTGCTTCCAGCTATAAATGCATTTTTAGAGTCTTTCGTATTTCCTATTTCTCTTGCACTTTTTGTTTTATTGCTCGTAGGTATTTTACTTACTTTTCCACCTTCTTGGTCTACTGCTATAAAAAACTTATTATCTTTGCTTAAGGCTTGAATATCTTTAGTTAACTTTTGGGTCTGATCTTTATTTACCATATTATACTCAAATAATATAATTCCAGCTAACTGATGCTTATTCAAAAAATTTTTAGTTTCTTCATTCACATTCGTGAACCTTATTGTTTTCCCGTTATCAACCACATTATCAATGGATAACATCATCATCTGATCAATCTTTTCTTCTATAGACATGTTCTTTACTTTGTCTTTTATTACATCTTGATAAGAATCTATATTTTGAACCTCATCTTTGGCTATACTGCATCCCCCTAAGGTTAATATCAATACAAAAGAAAGAAAAACTTTTAGTAATCTATTCATACTTTATTCTCCTCACTATTAATATTCCTTAGGTTATGTATATTTTGTTTATTCTATACTTTCAGCTAAAATATCATAAGCATACTGAATTATTTCATTTTAATTTCACAAATAAATACACTCTAATGAGTGTATTCAGCTGCTAAAATACTATCTTTTTTAAAATATCTAACTTGATTTCTTAAGTGGCAAAAGGCTTTAATATTTTCATCATTTACACCTAATACATCTATATTTCTTTTAGTTATATTATTGTCTTTACCCATGTAGATAATTGTAACAGCTTTATGATTTTCTATAGATTTTTTTATTATATCCATTACTAATCACCTCTTTAATATATTATAAACTATATTAAAAGTATATGCAAACATTTGTTCTCATATTCGTTTTATTCGTAAAAAAAGACACCCTAAGGTGTCTTGTATTATTTAGCTATTTTATCCATTATTTCTATCCTTGAATCTCCTAAAACCTTGGCAAGTTGTGGAGATATTATTCCATTCTTATACACTCTCTCCCCATTAGAATCAATAATCTTTTTTACTCTTTCTTCTAACTTTTCATAGGTAATAAGATTTTCTAAATACGAGTCTATTGAATCCTTTAAAAATGTTGCTAATTCCTTTGGGTTTTTATATACTGTTCTCATTTTAAACTCCTTTGTATTTCATTAATTTAGAATATTATATATTATAATATTCTAAATTTCAATTTACTTCTATATTTTTCTTAAGTTATAAAATTGTTTTTTTTTAATATCTTATGTTAAACTTAAGTTAGACTAATTTATTGAGGGGGAAGTAAAGTGAAAAATTTCAAAAAAATATCTTTGTTATTAATTATATCTCTAATTTCTGTAATGGTTCTCGGATGTTCAAAAAAAGAGAAACCATCAACAGTTTTTAATAACTTAAAAGATTATTTAAACAAACAAGATTACAAATCAATATATACGTTATTAGATGAAGACTCAAAATCATATATTAGCGAAGATGATTTTGTAAATAAGTATACTAATATATTAGGAAGTTTAGGATCAAAAGACATATCTATATCCTCTGAGGAGTTATCTACTGTAGACAAAACTAAAGAAAGTACAGTTAGTATCCCTTTTACATTATCAATGAACAGTGATTTTGGTGAAATAGACCTCCCTGACTATTCACTAGATTTAACTAAATCAAATGATAAATCTAATCCATGGAAAATTAAGTGGAGTGAAAAACTTATACTTCCTGAATTAGAAAAAGGAGAAAAGGTAAAATTTCAAAGAATAACTGCTGTCAGAGGAGAACTTATGGATAGAAATGGAACTAAGCTAGCTTCAAACGGCAAAGTGGCTTCTGTTGGAATACATCCACGTAAGTTTCTTACAGCTAAAGATTCTAATATACAAGCCCTATCCTCAATACTTGATTTAAGTATTGACTTTATAAAAGATAAGTTTAAAGATGCTGAAAATAAGCTAGATGAGTTTATTCCACTAGTTAAAATTTCCTTAAATGATAAAGAAAAAATTCAAAAAGCTACCAGCCTTCCTGGTGTACAATATATGGAGGTTTCCTCAAGAATCTATAATGGAGGAGAAGCTATAGGGTCATTAATAGGATATACTGCTCCAATAACTGCAGAAGAGCTTGAAAAAAGTTCAGATAAAGGTTACGGTTCTACTAGTAATATTGGCAAAGCTGGTTTAGAACAAGTTTTTGAAACAAGACTCAAAGGAACAGATGGATTTAAGTTAACCGCAACAAGAGATGGTAAAGATGTTACAATACTTCAGAAGGAATCATCACCTGGTGAAAATATAAAACTTACTATAGATTTACCACTACAACAAAAAGTTTATACTGAAATGAGCGGTAAAAAAGGTGCTTCTTCCTCACTAGATCCTAAAACTGGTGAAGTTTTAGCATTAGTTAGCTCACCTTCTTATGATCCTAACATTTTTGTAACTTATAGATCTGATACATTGAAGAAACAAATAGATTCAACTTGGTCTAATATTTCAGTAAACAGATTTAATAATTCCTATGCTCCAGGCTCAATATTTAAGCTTGTTACAGCTTCTATCGGATTAGATCAAGGAGTTATAAAACCAGATGAAGCATTAGATATTAAGGGAGCATCTTGGCAAAAAGACAGTTCTTGGGGTGGCAAAACTATAACTACTACAGTTGATCCTGGAAAACCTGTAAATCTTAAAGATGCTTTTATATACTCACACAATATTTATTTTGCACAACAAGCATTAAAAGTTGACAAGGATAAGTTTGTAGAAGGAATTAAATCTTTTGGTATAGGTGAAGATTTACCTTTCCCATACCCTATGGCAAAAAATCAAATATCTAGTGACAATTCCTTAAAAACCGATGAACTTCTTGCAGATACAGCTTATGGACAAGGGGAACTTTTAATTACACCTTTACACGCTGCTTTAATGTATAGCGCAGTAGTTAATAATGGTAATATAATGAATCCTATAATTGAAATTAGTGATTCTAATCCTCAAAAGATATGGAAAGAAAATGCTATAAGTAAGGATAACATAGATATATTAAAAAATGATTTAATTGCAGTTGTAAATAGTCCGGAAGCTACAGGTAATTTAGCTAAAATAAATGGAGTTAACATAGGTGGAAAGACTGGTACAGCTGAAATAAAATTAAATCAAGGAGATACTGCAGGTACTGAGAATTCTTGGTTTGTTGGAATAAACATGGATAATCCTAAAATGGTAATCGCAATGATGATGGAAGATACTAAATCCATAGGAGGCACACATTACCTTGTACCTAAAGTTAAAAATGTTCTTCAATATTCTTTAGGTTCATAATAAAAAATAGCTATGCATATTAAAATGTATAGCTATTTTTTATCTTTTAATTTTTCTACTCTATAACCAATTTCTCTGTTACTTTTCCTATAAGCTTCTATTATGAGCTCTTCTTTAGTTGGCTCTTGCCCTAATAGAGCATCAATTGTGAGTTGATTTCTAGTGCTGAAATATTTTTCTAAAATTCTTTCCTCTAATTCATCTTGAGAAGCTAAGGTTCCTTCATGTAATATATGTTTAACATCGAAGCCTTTTTCCCTTAAAGCTCTTCCTACTAGTATTGCTCTATGACAATTAATAGGATCTTGCATAGCTCCCATCAAAGCTATTTTATATCCTTTATTTAAACCATTTTTTAATCGTTTTATGCCTTCCAAAAAATGTTCATCTCTCATGGCTTTTTCAAAATCTGCATATCCTTCCTTTGTATAAGAACTTCTATTCATTCTTTGAGCTGCAAATTCTTTACCCATATAGATATATAAATAGCCCCTATCAGTAAGTGTTTTTCTTATTGTCTCTTTATTAAATTGAACATTGTATTTTGAATAGGGTGTTCCCCTTATATCTATTACACAATCTATATTAAAAATTTTAAGCATATCTATTAACTTTTCAACAGAATAATTAGAATGTCCTATTGTATAAATTTTCATAAATTATACTCCTTACTAATATCTTTGGTAAACTTGATTTTTATCAAGATATCCGCTGTCTATTAAAACCCTATCTAAATTATTTTCATCAACTAACACAGGGGTGAGTAAAATAGTTGGAACATCTTTTCTTCCATTATTAACAGTTGTACTAGCATCCACAGGATCTCCTTTTGAAAGTTTTACAGCAAGATCAACTGCCTCCTTTCCAAGTTCTCTACTATCTTTAAAAACAGTCATGCTTTGGGTACCATTTACAATTCTTCGAGCTGCTTCTAACTCTCCATCTTGCCCTGTTACTAATACCTTTCCAGCTAACCCTTGCTCGTCCAACGCTCTAATTACAGCACTTGCAATATTGTCATTAGGGGATAATATTGCAACTACATTATTATTATTTTCTACAAGTGCATTTTTAACTATATTATATGCATTTAATGGATTCCAATCAATAACTGGTGCTTCTTTTACTATATTTATATATCTTTGTAGTACACGAGGTCTTATATACTCCATAGCTCCCTCTCTAAGCAGAGATGAATTGTTATCCGCTGGATCCCCAAATAGAATTATATAATTTCCTCTTGGAGCTTTTTCTATTAAATATCTTCCTTGAATCTGCCCAACCCTTAAGCTGCTGTATGTTATATATGCATCTATATCTGCATCTAGTATTAATCTATCGTAAGCTATAATTTTAATTCCAGCCTTTTTTGCTTTATCAAGTACAGGGGCTAAGCTTTTAGAATTTATAGGAGCTATTATTAGAACTTGAACTCCTTGATCTATCATCTCATCTATTTGCTCATTTTGCCTGTTAGCATTATTTTCAGCTATAGTAACTTTAAGTGGCACTCCTAACATATCAGCCTGCATTTCCATATATCGACCATCTATTGCCCACCTATTCTGTACTTCATTTGGTAATGATACTCCTATAGGCCCCTGCCTGCTATTAATATATCTATTATTAAATCGTCCCACCCAGTTATATCTATTTACTTCTATTTCTTTGATTTCAAGAATCTCATTGTAAATATAAATGATTGGTACTAGAAAAATATCTGGTAATGATATATACATTTTTACCTCTAAATATAATTACTCCTTAATACATAGAATACTCATTTTATATGCATTTATTACTTTACAAAACTATTTCTTTCATATACAGCGTTTTTATCTAGATAGCCACTATCAATAAGCACTTTATCCAAATTATTCTTATCTACTAATACAGGATTAAGTAAAATTGATGGTACATCAACTTTGCCATTATTAGTTGTACCACTTGCATCAAGGGCTTCTCCTCTTGCAAGCTTAACTGCTGTATTTATAGCCTCTTTTCCTAACTCCCTAGTATCTTTAAAAACTGTCATACTTTGAGTCCCTTTAACTATCCGTCTAGCTGCATCTAAATCTGCATCTTGACCTGTGACTACAGTCTTTCCCTCTAATCCTTGTTCTCCCAATGCTCTAATTGCACCCTCTGCTACTGAATCACTTGGAGCTAATATAGCATCTATTTTATTATTATTTACCTTCAGGGCATCTTTTACTATATTATAAGAAACTTCAGGTGACCACTTAAACGCTGTAGCTTCCTTAACTATATTTATATATCTTTGCAAAACCCTAGGTCTAATATAATCCATAGCTCCTTGATTAACTAATGTAGCGTTATTATCATATGGATGTCCCAAAATTATTACATAATCTCCTCTTGGAACCTTTTCAATTAAATATCTACCCATAATTTCCCCAACCCTTACACTATCAAAAGTTATAAAAGCATCAAGATCTACATTAGGTATAAGTCTGTCATAAGCTATAACTTTTATCCCTTTATCCTTAGCCTTTTTTATTACTTCCTCTAAAGCACTCCCACTAATAGGTACTATTATCAATATATCAACACCTTGTGCTATTAGCTCCTCTATCTGTAGTATTTGATTTTCTTCACTGTTGTTGGCATTTTTAACTATTATCGGTATCCCCAACATATCTGCTTGTTCTTCCATAGCTTTCCCATCTCTGGCCCATCTTTTTGGTACCTCACTTGGTAGAGAAACACCTATTAATCCTTGTCTAATAGAAAAAAACATATTTCCAAAACTTTCTTTTAAATTAAATTCTTTATTTACAATTTCTTCAATATCTAAACTCCCTTTAGAAACGTACCTAGTAGGTACTAAAAAATTTTCTGGCATTAATAAAAACACTTTTACCTCTAAGTATAATTACTCTTTAATACATAGAATACTCTTTTTGTATTCATTTATTACTTTACAAAATCATTTATTTTTATTAATTATAATATAATGCACTTTTAAATAATATGACGTACTATTGTCATGTTATTTGATTTATAATAAAGATAACTAATTATAAGAGGTGATATAATGCCAACTCCTTTGAAATACATGTACGATGAAACTTTCCTAAGTAATTTTGCTAAAAAAATACATAGCGTATATGATAAATTTAATATAGATAGTTTTATACATACAGTAATGGACAATTCTTGGGAAAGTCTTGAGCTAAAAGAGAGAATTCGTAAGATAACTCTTGCACTAGGTGAACATCTCCCAACTGAATACGAAAAAGCCTTAGATATATTATTCTCTATTGATGAATCTTGTGTTGGATTTCCTTATTTATTTTTCCCTGACTTTGTAGAGGTATATGGGCAAGCTGATGAACACTGGTCCCTATCAATGAAGGCACTTGAACGATTCACAATTAAGTCATCATCTGAATTTGCTGTTAGGCCCTTTATACTTAAAAAACCTGAAACTATGATACTTCAAATGAAATCTTGGGCTACTAGTTCAAATGAACATGTTCGAAGACTCGCTAGTGAGGGCTTAAGACCACGTTTACCTTGGGGAATGTCTCTTCCAATTTTTAAAACTGATCCTATTCCAGTTTTATCTGTACTTGAAATATTAAAAAATGATGAATCACTTTATGTAAGAAAAAGCGTTAGTAATAATTTAAATGATATCTCAAAAGATAATCCTAATTTGGTATTAGAAACGGCTTTAGCTTGGAAAGGTGTAAGCGCTAATACCGATTGGATAATAAGACATGGTTGTAGAACTTTAATAAAAAAGTCGCATCCAAAAGCTCTTGAACTTTTCGGTTATTCTCTTAATGGCAGCAATGATTTTTTAATAAAAAAAGCTTTACTGAAAATAAATCCTTATAACATAACCATAGGAGATAGCTGTGACCTTCATTACGATTTAAAACTTGAGGTAAATAGAAAAACTAAAATTAGAATAGAATATAAGATAGATTTTATAAAAGCTAAAGGGAAAAAGTCCAGCAAAGCCTTTCTTCTATCAGATAAAGAAATTTCAAAAGATATTAATATAGAAGGAAGGCGTACTCATAGCTTTAAAGATTTAACTACACGTAAACACTATCCTGGAGAGCATTCTATAACTCTTCTCATAAATGGTAATGAAGTTTCTAAAGATACTCTAATCCTTAAGTAAAATAAAAGCACTTAGAAAAATCTAGGTGCTTTAGCTTTGTTGTATACTTCATTTCAAAGTCTTAATTATATATTATAAGCTTGCGCGTTCAACCATCAACTACAGTATCCTGATCATTTATAATACTTTCTCAAGCTCTTCTTTAATATTATTTGTAAGTACTCCCCCATGATAACATATAAGCTTTTCTATATTATAGGGCATAAACTTTTTTATAGACTCTTTTGCACTAACCATATCTAAGGTATACTCAGGATTAGCAATAGATAAATGACCCTTTTCAATGACCATTGCATCTCCAGTAATTAAGGTTTTGCTTTCTTTAACATATATTGATATATGTCCTGGCATATGCCCTGGAGTATTTATTATCTCTAGCCCTCCACAGCAATTAAGAACTTCTCCATCTTCTACACATTTATCTACAAAAACATTCTCTAAAGCTTCAAGCTGCTTTTGAAACTCTCTAGCACCAGCTTTTTCATTTTCCGGAAGAATATCATAAATATCTTCTGCCTGCTGTAACCTTAATGATTTTACTTTTCCGCTTACATATTTCTCTTCCTCTATAGATGAAATAATCTCAACACTTGGATACTTTCTTTTTAGCTCAGCTAAAGATCCCATATGATCGTAGTCATGATGTGTAATTATAACCTTTGTTAAATTACTTATATCTACATTATTTTCTTTGGCTGCTTTTTCTATTAGCTCTAATGAATTTGGATAACCGCAGTCAATCAAAATCATTTCTTTATCATCCCTTAAGATCACAGGAAAAATACTATTAACTGAATCATTATAAAAATATTTTAATTCCAATACCTCTAAAGTGCTCATTTTCTCACTCCTTGATAAATCTATACTTAATACTATATCATATTATTTTTAATCTTATTGCTCATAATTGTTTCTGTATTAATAAAGCAAGAAGCAGTTAGTATTTCTACCAACTGCTTCTTGCTAATTTCATCTGATGTCTAGCCACTGTAACACTCCCACGCACTGTGTGAAAGCGACTATGCCAAATATAAAATTTGGAATATCTTCTTTTCTTCAAGTGGGAGATAACCGTGGCACGACCCTAGCTATGTTCAGCAATTCTATTTAAGTTTATTTTATGTTTGAATTTCTCAATTGATCTATTAATTATAAGTTCCTCTGGAAAATTAACTTCCTTTAAAACTTCATATGCTAAATCATATTTACAAATATCTGTATCTATATGAGCGTCACTTGCTACTATAATTTCCACATCATACTTCTTGCATAGCTCTAACATACTAATGTTATTTTCTCTAGCATTTTTTCTATTATTAATAGGATTTAAGGAGTTATTGTTAAGCTCTAAAAGTGTATTATACTCTTTAGCGGCTTGTACAATAATCTCATAATTTAAAGGACAATCTCCATCATCGGGATGACTTATAATATCTATTCTCGGATTCTTTATTGCCTCCATTATAGCATTTGTATTTTGTTCCATAGTTCCATGTGTATAACAATGATGATGTATTCCTGCTATTCTTATGTCTAACTTATCTATGATTCTATCCTCTAAACTAAGTTTACCATCATAATCTAAAATATTTATCTCAGCTCCAAGCATAAGTTCTACTCCATACATCTCTCTAGGAACCACTCGTAAGTTGGCAAAATAAATAGGTGCGCATGTTCCTGGTATTCCTGTTGCATGTTCTGTAATTCCTAACAATTTTAAACCTTTATTAGAAGCCTCTTTAGCCATTTCTCTTATAGTGCTATAAGCATGACCACTTGCTATTGTATGTGTGTGAACGTCCAATTCTATATTCATTTCTACCTCCTTGAAATATAACAATTAATTACACTAACTATTATACCTCTAATTTATTTACTTAGATTATAAAAAATAAAAAACCTCAATTTCTCAAGGTTTCTTATCTTATTAAAATTCAAAATATATCCAATTATCTATTTCCAGATCATTAAAATAGTACCTGAAGTTATAAGTGCTCCTGCTATAAATGTTTTTATGGTGAAATCTTCTTTTAATATGAAAAATGATAAAATCAATGTAAGTACTATGCTTAATTTGTCAATCAATGCAACCTGTGCAACTTGTCCCAACGAAATAGCTTTATAATAAAATACCCAAGACAATCCGGTAGCTATACCTGAAAGTATTAAGAATGTCCAATTTTGCTTAGTTAAGCTGGTTATCCCTTTGTATCCTCCTGTACTTAAAACAATTCCCCATGCTAGAACTATTATCACTACAGTTCTTATAGCAGTAGCTAAATTAGAATCTACTCCTTTAATACCTATTTTGGCTAGAATTGATGTAAGCGCTGCAAATACTGCTGAAAGTATGGCAAATAATTTCCACATTCTTTACCCTCCCTATAAAAATCACTACTTCTTTACTTTAGCTTATTCTGATTTGATTAATTCGTTACAAAATTAAATATTTATTTTTAGTATTATAGCATAAATAAAAGTATACATTCTACTAAATTAAAGCTTAGTAAAAGTATACTTTAAAGCTTATTTTTCTAACTTTATTGATATTAAGAGTTTTTTACAGGATGCCTTATTACGGTTTTTAGTTTATCTAAGCTTGTTTTTCTAGGATCAGACAGATAAATTTCATGATGTCTTTTTATTATACCTTGTTCATTTATGGTAGAGATTGCATTTATCAAATTATTATCTTCTACATATTTATCTAACTTTTCTACAGTTTTAGGTTCATCATCATATGAACCAATGTGCATAATTTGAACACAAAGACCTTCTCTGAAACTTTGTAATCTAGCCTTAGAAACATTTAAATCAGGTTTCTTTCTTAATACCTCACTACATGCCCACTCAAACACCTCTTTTGTAACAAATTCAGGCTGTCTTATCATTGATGTCCACTCAAATTTATCCTTTTTAGTAAAATCCATTTCATCATTCTCTACCCACCAAAGACCTTCAAGCGGTGGAACAACATATTCGAAATAACCTTCTATATTATAACTTCCCTTTTTGCTCATCTTTATAGCATAAGATAAAGCATATAAAATTTCTACTGCAGATTTATATTCTCCTTCCTCATCATTTGGATTTCCTTTTCCATCTACCATAATAAAATTCATCTCTGGAACGTCAACCACCATTGGTTCATTTTTAGGCAGATATAAATCTTTAAACTCTTTTTTATAATCTAACTTAACTTGAGTCATTCTATTTTCTCCTCCTACTCTATTGGAATTATAATTTCAGTTATATAATTATTAGGGTTGCCTTTAAATATTTTACCTGGCCCTTTAATATATATTTCTCTTGATGGTGTTAAACATTTATAATTTTTATCTTTTGCATAATCTAATATGGATTTATAAGCCATATTTAGGCTCCCATAATCACCTTTATGAATTGTAGCAACTGCTTTTATCTTAGGTAATTCTTTTATTGTTACCTCGTCATTTTCAATTTTTTCTGATGTTGGTACACATAGTTCTATGTCGGCCTCTTCAGCATATTCACTATCATAATAACAGTTAAAAGGCTCTCCCACTGCTTTCCCTTTTATTGCTTTATATATTTTCCCAATATGCTTTCCTACATCGCTATACTTTCCTTTAAATCTAATTGATGCAACCCTCACAGCTTCAAGCTCTTTAATTTTAATTTCATAGCTCATACTAATCTCCTCTTCCTTATCTAAATTAATATAGAGGTCTATCTTTTTAAGTAATAGTTTTTCTTGCTGAATTTTCTTTTCTATTAACTCTTTCTTTTCTTGTAAATAATAAGATAAATCTGATTTATCCTCATAGCTATTAAGTAGATCTTTAATCTCAGAAATAGAAAAATCTAAGTTTCGTAACATCAGTATTAGCTCCGCCTTTTTAAAATCCTCTTCGCTATAATACCTATAATTAGTATCCTCATCTCTATAAGATGGAGTTAGTATATTTTCTTCATCATAATATCTTAAAGTCTTTACAGTCATATTTGTTATCTTTGAAAACTCACCTATTTTATACATTTCTTCCCCTCCATAACATCAGTATAACCTATCCCCTGCACTGGAAAGTCAATATATTTTCATAACACTGTTTCAATGTTACAATGTTCCAATGCTTCACTGTTCCGCTGTTCCTATGTTTTTATGTTTCTACGCAAGTATGTTTTTATGCAATTATGCTTCCCTGTTTTGCTGTTCCAATGCTGTTATGCTCCTATGATTTTAGAATCAAAAAAAAAGAAGTTAAACTACAAAAAGATTTCTGTAGCTTAACTTTATGTTTAAACATCAACTTTTTCCATATGATTTGCATACCATCTACTAAATAGTATTTTCAAAGAAGCTGCAAGTGGTACTCCTATAAGCATTCCTATAAGACCACCAACATTTCCACCTATAAGTATTGCAAGCATAGTAAATACTGGATGTAACCCTACACTATCACCAACTATTTTAGGTGCTAATAGATTATTGTCTATTTGCTGAACCACAAGCATTCCTATGATTGCCCATACGGCAGTTATTGGTTCTCCACTTAATAAAGCCATAACTACAGCAAGTATAGTTCCTACAACTGGTCCTATATATGGTATCATGTTACAAATACCAGCTATTATACCTATAACTAAGGCATAGTCTATTCCTATAAGGAATAATGCAATTGTTGATAATACTCCAACCATAAATGCTTCTAATAGTTGTCCTTTTATATAATTATTAAAAGTATCATTGATTATATTAAATATTTCTTTCAACTTATTTCCAGACTTGCTCTTTCCAAAGATAAGATTAAAAATCTTATTCCATAAATCCATAAAGTATTCTGAATCCTTTATAAGATAAATACTAAGAACTAAAGCTATAAAAAATGTTGCAATATTTCCACCTGTATTAACTACAAAGTTCCCCATAGCCCCTATACTGTTTGTTACATATACCTGTATAGAACTTACTATTTGCGCTATTTTATCATTTAAATTTCCTCCAAGAAGAGAAATATTTAAACTTTCTAGCTTTTCACTTATAGAATTTACTGAAAGAGTTGAATTGTTTAAGTAATCAGTTAAATACGCGGTCATATTTGTTATGGATGTATTATTTGAAAGTTTGCCTCCAACCATGATATATATACCAGAAATTATAGCTATAAATATTGCCATTACTAATATGTACATAGTTACTATTCCAACTGTTCGTCTTGTGCCTTCTTTTTTAAATATGTTATTTTTTCTTAAAAATTCTTCAATAAATTTAACTCCAGGATAAAGTAGATATGCTATTATTAATGCTATAAAAAGAGGCTTTACTAACTGCATAAAATATCCTATTGTTCGTGAAATAAAATTAATTATTCCTCCTATATTATCGAAAAGACTTATACCCGCATAAATTAAAAGAGCCGTTCCTGCAAAATATAAGCAATACTGTATTAGTTTTTTATCTAATTTCATTAATGCCAAATCCTCCTGAATAATGTATTATAATTTTCATTACCTTATTATATGGTTATTTATAATTATAATAAATATATGTCAATCAGTAAAGAACAAATAATTTCTAATATGTAAAAACCATTATCACAAATGTAATAATGGTTTTTATTTTATAAGCTTTCTAATTCTTTACATATATTATCAATTTCGTTATAACTGCTTGTCATATCTACTATGCTTTTATTTAATTCATTTATTGCTAAAAATATTTGCTCCATAGATGCTGCTGTTTCTTCAACATTATCGCTGATATTATGAACAGAATCTAAGGAATCTTTCATAGATTTCTCTAATATTCTATACTGAGAACTAACATTTTTTGAATGACTAAGTACATTCGAGGTATTAGAATTAACATTTTTAAATAAATCTTTTACATCATTTGTATGGTCATTACAAGCCTGTATAGATTTTTGCTCTTTAAGTATTTGATTTGCAACTACTTGCGTTTTATTTGATATATTATTAAGTATTGATTCAACTTTATCTGTTGATGCTTTTGAGTCCTCTGCCAATTTTCTAACTTCTTCAGCTACTACAGCAAACCCCTTACCATGTTCTCCAGCTCTTGCTGCTTCAATTGATGCATTAAGTGCCAAAAGATTCGTTTGCTCTGATATTTCTGTAATACTGTTTATTATTTGTACTATTTTGCTATTTTCTTCACTTAGCTCAGTTATTAATGAAACTACACTAGTAATATCTGAATTAACCTTATTCATTTCTGATGATAGTATATCCACTTTATTTGTACCTTCTAACACAACATTTTCCGTAGACCTTGAAAGTTCTTCCATAGTTCTTATTGCGTTTGTAACTTCCTCAACCTTTTCTACGCCGACTTCCATGACAGATTTCATGCTGTCTACTACCTCTACTTGATTTGAAGCTCCTGCTGAAACCTCACTAGTTGAGCTTGTAATCTCCTCTGTTATCTGACCTGTTGAAGAGATTCCATTTCTTATTTTTTTGTTAGCATCTGTTAAAGTTTTTATAGTGGTGTATATCTTTTCTAATAATACTTCTGCTTTTTGTTTTGCCTCTTTCGTTTCTTTATGGTTGTCTTCTATGTTCTTATATATTGTTTTTGTTATAAATGCATTAATAGATAGTACAGCTGATGCTGCTACAATGTATAATATGTAAAATATCAATTCTTCATAGCCTACAGAAGCAAATAGGCTTGTCTTATATGTTAAAAAGAAATATATGATTAATGCTGAGGATACCAGAGCCTCTATTATCAATACTTTAAAATCTTGATAAACACTAATAAGCATTACCCCATAATAAATCAAAATAAAATTTGCCCAATTAGGATCAGATATAAACATTATAAATATTACGACCCCATACATAAATATCCCAAAATACATAGCCGGTATGATTTTTTTTCTTAGCACTAGAATGATGTCAACTAAAGCTAAAGGTATAGCTGCCGCTATTAAAATCACTATAGCCTTTTGATCTACTTTCAAAATAACATCAAATATAACTCTTAATATTACGGATCCTATAAATCCTGCAAGCATAATCTTATTTTTTAAATCAATGTTCTTTTTATAATCCATTGTCTTTCCCCCTCTTAGAGATTGTATAATAATCATCCTTAATATGTTTTAATATCCATCTATATATATTTTCGTCATAATCTCCCTAATAGTTTATCATGTTATTATATTTTCTTCTATATTATCTCAAACTTTATTACATAATTCCTCATTTTTCACTAAAGGTTCATTTTTATACATAAAAAAATAATCCATTATATATATTTTTTAGTAAAATAGTAACTACTTATATAAAATTTTGTTTTTGTAAGTTCAAAAATACTAAATATTATTGAAAGCAGGGTGAACTTAAAATGAATGTGAAAATAAAAGCGATAGACTATTATCATCCAAAAACAAAATATTCAAACGAATACTTTTTAGATCATTTCTCTAAACAAGGAGTAGACATTTCTGGGCTTTTAAAAGTTACAGGGAGAAAAGAGAGATATATTTCAGAAGATCCATATGAAAACTCTTTGACTATGGCAATTGAAGCCTGTACAAAAGTTTTAAGAACTTCTGACATAGATCCAACCGATATAAATCTAGTTGTTTTTGTATCCTCAACCCCAGAGTATTTATCTCCTACAAATGCTGTTAAAATACATGAAGCTTTAGGTTTAGGTAAACAAACTAATGCATATGATATGAACGGTAATTGCTCTGGAATGATCAATGCTTTTGATCAAGTTTGCAGAACTATGAAAAGTAATAATAGAATAAAATATACACTTTTAGTTGGCTCAGATTTACTTATTAGATATTCTAGAAAATCCGAAGCTATAACTTATGCTAACTTTGGTGAATCAGCTTGTGCAGTTTTATTAGAAAATGTTGATAACGGTCCTTCCGATTTTATAGATAGCTCCTCTTATGTGGACAGTTCTTTAAGCTGCTATATAAACTTCCCACCTGAAGGATTCTCAAATGTTCTTGCAACCGAAGAAGCACCTGAAAAAGATAACAGAATAATAGAGTGGATAGACTTTAATACAGACGATGCTTTTGCAAGTTCTGTAGATTCAATAAATGATATTTTAGGAAGAAATAATTTAACTAAAAAGGATGTTAAACTTTATTGTTTATCTCAATTTGCAAAAAAAAATATTGATATGATTCAAGCTACGCTAGAAGAACCAGTTGAGAAATTTCCTTTTGTTGGAGACAGGTTTGGTTACACAGGTGTAACTAGTCCATTTTTAGCTTTAGCTGATTCTATAAAAAATGGTAACCTTAATCCTGGAGACCATGTTATTCTTTGGACAGTAGGCGCTGGAGTAATAGCTTCCTGTGTTCTTTTAAGATATTAAATAATAAAGAGTTGTTCAAGCCTAAGCTATGGACAACTCTTTATTTCTTACATATAAATCACTGTTATTGCTTTAGCCATAAAGCTGGTACTGAGCTTGGTTCCCAACCTACTAATGAGGTATGGGCTTGACGGCACATATAGGTGCCACCATTATAAGTTACTATATCACCAACTTTATATGCATGATTTGGAACCCATGCATTGTTATTTGTAGAACTTGAAACTGTTACTGATATCTGATTCGAAGTAACTGTTTTACTACCATCACTTAATTCACATTTATATGAATAAGTGCCTGGAGTTTTTGATGTAATATTATAGTTAATAGTTTTACTTGCCTGCCCAACAGTTAAACTTCCTGAGGTTATTACAGTTGTTCCTTCATAAATCTTATATGAAGTTGCAGTATTATAGCCTGGAATTACTGCAGATATTGTATAGTTTCCACTCGTAACAGCTGAAGAGCTTAAAGTTGCTGCCTTAAGTGTGTTAGTAGGTGGAGTTAAATTATTAAAATAGTTTCTGAAATAGTTTGACCAATTATAGTTTGTATACTTATCCCAATTTATTGACCAAGTCATAAGCCCTCTTAGATTAGGGTATTTATTATTAATCTTATAACTTCCAACGGTTCCTCCATAAATTAATCCATCTAAAGCGCTTTGAACTTCAGAATTTGAAACATATCCATTTCCCGCACTATTACAGCTTGGAACACCAATAACAACTTGATCTTGTCTTAATGCTGGGAAGAAATAATTAGGATCATTATTTACATTAAAGCCAGTTAATAACATATCAGCTAAAGATGCATAAAATTCACCAGTTCCCATGGATTGTGCCTTTCCATTTATATCATTTATCGAACCCGAATTGTAATATTGTACTTGAACCCAATTTAAATAATCCCTAAGTCCATAGATTACTGGCAAAAATGATCCTGCTCTATTATCAACATATGAATTTAATCCGCCATAATAGGTATGTCCAAGTTGAACAAAAAAAGTTTCAGGTGCCATAGTTAAAACAAAATTCGTACCGTATTTTGCTTTCAATTGTTTTAATGCACTAATAGTATTAACTATAACTGGCGTTGTAGGATTCTTAAAGTCCTTATCTCCTGCATCTAAATGAAGTGAATGTCCTTCAAAATCTACATCTAATCCATCTAATCCATATCTATCAATAATAGTACTTACGGAATTAACAAAACTAGTAACAGCTCCAGCACTTGTTAGTTGAACCTCACCATTTTGTCCTCCTATAGATAGTAAAACTTTTTTTCCTTTACTTTGAAGATATTGAACATCACTTTTAAATTCAGAATCCGTTGCATTATATGGAGTAAATCTTATATCCCCAGAAGTAACTGTAGTTGGTTCTCCAAAAGAAATATTAATGACATCAAAGTTTGATGAAACATCTCTAAGTTTAATATCTCCTGATCCATTATTAAAATTATGCCAGTAACCTACTAAGACATGAGTTGGAATAGCACTTGATGTTACTGCGGATACTGTTTTTGTATTCCCAAGTATTACCCCCGTAACCATAAGAGTTGTCATAGCTATAACTGAAACAGCCTTTTTAATTAATTTACTTTTAATCAAAATTTTTCGCTCCTTTTATTTTTTGTATATCATATGGATATTATTGTAGTTTATTCTTTAGTTTCATTACCTAATAAGCTATTTTCATGCTTTACTTTGTAAAAGGCACCAAAGTTATCCTTTGGTGCCTTCAATATTTATTAATACATTCTATAATCTTCTATTGCGCTTTAATATATTTAATATGCTTGTATTATTGGTTATAACTCTTGGTATCTTTATCTGATTTTTAGATATTCCTTTATTGAATAAGTATTGTTTAACTGAATTAAATGTCTTGGGTGCTAGGATTATAACCTTTACCTTTCCTAATCTATTAGTATTTCTTGCTCTATCATAAGCTAAATTAGAATTTTTAATTTCCTTATCTAGTTTTTCTTCTATCAATCTCACAGTAGAAATAGAAATGTCATTCTTAAACTCACAGTAGAAAATATATCTTCCAGGTGTAATAGAATTATCAGGTAATGTTGTATAATCAACCAAACTTAAGTTTAAATATTTCATTGTTTTTTTTATTGAATTTGTTATATGTTCTTCATTAGTCTTTTCAGATACCATATTAAGCAGCTGGTTTTTTCTACATACAAATTCAACCTCTGGACAGCCGTTATAAAATCCTACCACTTTAATGATATCTCCTATTCTATATCTATAAAACCCTGCATAATTAGTAACTACTATTTCATATTTTTCACCCAATCTAATCTCATCTAAGCTTAAGGTATCTCCGCTTTCTGTTTCCCCATCCTTAACATGAATGAATTCATAAAAAGCTGTATCTGGGACAATTACATATCTTATTTTATCCGCATATGGATTAATTCCAATCATAGCTTCACTGGCTGCATAAACAGGAGAATATATAGGTACTGAGTCTGTATAATGATTTACCTTATCATCATATATAGAAAAGTTTGCTCCTGTTACTGTCGCTATATATGATAGCCTTGGCCATATTCTCTTAGCTATTCCTTCAAATCCTATTTTAAACTCTTTTTCCAATTCATCCGCTCTAGTAGAATTAGGAGCAATAAGCTTATTTAATTTCTCAATAATAGTTTTATCTATATTTAAATTATTATTTATACGACCTTTTCTTATATCACTTACTAAGTCTTGATGTTTCTCTTCTAAAATTCTTAGTAAGTCTAATATATTTGAAATAAAAATTCCATTTATATACGAAAGTCTAGATTCTTCTAATGCAAATAATAAATGTAAGTAATAAGCAGTTTCCTTATCTTTTATTTCCATAACTTCTATTGGTGAAGTATATAAAAATGGCAACAAAGATTTTATATTCTTAAAGCCCCCAGAAGTTGCTGAACAAATAGGTAGTCCTCCTTGAGTATAAGTGGTCATCACTATATCAGCTATCATTAACCCTTTATTTAACTTCCAAGTATCTTTAAAATTATTATAAGTAAATTTATTAATAAGTAAGGCCATATACTTTGCTGCAACTTTCCTACTACTTTTAGTACAGGGGATTAATTTTTGTTTACCTGTAGTTCCTGATGTATGACTAAAATATACTACATCTTCACTAATCAAAACATTCTTTTCACCCTCTGCCATTCTATTTATATATCCCTCATAATCTTTGTATTCACTTAATTTAACTTTATCCTTAAATTCTTTTATAGTCATAATTTCATTAAAATTATGACTAACTCCAAATTCACTTTTAGAATTGTTTTTTAATATTTTAAATAACAATTCATTGTTCACCTTACTGTAATTTTTCGTATTTGAGTTGAATTTCTTTTCAACTATTCCTCCACCTTGTAGCATCATTTTATATATCACTTTGCTTATTATACTCGTAATAAAACACTCCCCTAGATTTTTCCATAATCAATATATGAAAAATCTAGAAGAAGTGCCTATAGGTACTAATAAATATTGTATTTTTTTATCTTTAGCATAGGTTTAAATATTTTTGAATATTACATTGTCAATTATTCATTAACAGAAAATATTTTTTTAAATTCCTAACCCACTTCTTATCATTCTCTCAGTAAGGTCTAAATAATCCCCATTATATTTTATGCTTCCTTTAGCTAATAATATTGATATTCCATGAACCATACTCCACATAGTTAAGACTCTTTCAGTATACTCACTCTCATCTATATTAATTTCTTTTAAGTATCTTTCAGCAGAATTTTTAAATACTTCAAAAGTACTTCCCTCATAAGAGTTAAACTTATTTTCTTCAATCTTTATTGGTGTAGTATTTCCCCATAAAAACATGAAATTTAAGTATTCTGGATTTTCAACCATAAATTTTACATAGGCTTTTCCCATTTCGAGGATTTCTTCTTTAGGTGAAAATTTATACTTATGCGTAGATTCTGATAACGCCATATTAAAACTTTTCCAAACCTTTTTGATAATCTCTTCTATTAGTTCTTCTTTATCTTTAAAATGCTTATAAGGCGCAGTATGACTAACTCCACACATACTAGCAACCTTTCTTAAAGAGAATTTCTCAAATCCCTCCCTATTTAACAATAACAATCCTTTATCTATAAGCTCTTGCTTTAAATCTCCATGATGATAATTTTCTCTATTCATATTTTCCTCCTAGAAATAAAAAATATTTCTTTATTAAATTATATCATTATATGTTGACAGTGTAAACTTACCGACATATAATGGAATAAAGTTTACACCGTAAACATAGTTTTTTAAGGGGGATTAATAAATGAAACTAATAGTTTTAAACGGAAGTCCAAAAGGTGATATAAGCGTTACTATGCAGTATATCAAACACATTCAAAAGAAATTTCCTAAACATGAGCTTAAAATAATTAATATTGCACAGCAGATAAATAAGCTTGAAAAAGACTTGAACTTTTTTGGGGAAATTATAGATGAAATAAATTTTAGCGATGGAGTGATTTGGGCATTTCCACTTTATTATCACTTAGTTGCATCCCAATATAAAAGATTTATTGAATTAATTTTTGAAAGAGAAGTCACTAATTCTTTTAAAGGTAAATACGCCTGCGCCTTAGCTACATCCATTCACTTTCAAGATCATACTGCAATAAACTATATAAACGCTATTTGCGATGACCTAGACATGAACTTTGTAGATTATTTATCTTTGCATATGGATGATTTAGAAAAAGAAAGCAGTAGAAAACTCATTTTAACCTTTTATGAAAATTACTTTAATGCAATTAATAATAAATTTACTACAACTAAAAACTACTCTAAATTATCATATAATCCAATAGAATATAAAGGTGAAGCTAATTTTAGCAAAATTAATACTTCTAATAAAAAGTTAACTCTAATAACTGACTCTCTTGAAAATAGCAATCTATCAAATATGATTAATACTTTTAGCTCTTTTTTTATAGATGATATAGAAATAATTAATATTCAGGAAATAGATATAAAAGGTGGCTGCTTAGGTTGTATAAAATGTGGATATAACTATGAGTGTGTTTATACTGGAAAAGATGAATTTATAGGTTTTTATAATGATAAAATTAGAAATTCAGATATTATAATTTTTTGTGGAAATATTAAAGACAGATATTTATCTTCTCTATGGAAAAGATTTTTTGATAGAAGCTTCTTTAATACCCATACACCAAGTATTACAGGTAAACAGATTGGATTTATAATATCAGGTCCATTAACTCAAATACCTAATCTAAAACAAATATTTGAGTCTTATACCCAATGGCAGAGAGCAAATCTAGTAGATTTTGTTACTGATGAATATTCTTCTATAAATGAAATAGATAATCAGCTTTATGCTTTAGCTTCAAAAGCTATAAACTTATCATTAGCTAATTTTATTAAACCCTCAACTTTCCTTGGTGTTGGAGGTACGAAGATTTTTAGAGATGATATTTACGGTAAACTTAGATTTCCTTTTTTAGCAGATTATAAGGCTTATAAGAAATTAGGAATATTTGATTTTTCACATAATTCTCTTAAATATAAAATAATGAGTACAATATTTTTAATAATGACTAAGTTTCCTAAGATAAAAAATGAAATATATTCAAATCAAATAAAACCCGGTATGATTCAAAATTTAAAGAAAATTGCCGAAGATCCAAATATATAAGAAAAAGTTGCCAGTAATAAATAATCACTGGCAACCTTTTATTTTTCAATAACGTATATCATATTAGGATATATTTTCCTTAATACTTCATCTGAATAATGTTTATCTAAATATTTATCAAGAAAAGATACCGCTTGTATTCCTTCACGTCTTTCAGTTTGCCTCTCTACTACCAAACCTGAAATACCTGTATTAAATATCATAAATATAAATAATACCCATGTTAAAGAAACTCCTATTCTATTTGGGATTTTTTCGATTAGATTTGATAAAACTGGATATATTTGTTTTACCCATATTAGCGCTAATATTCCCCAGAAAAAACAATACAATAAACTAATTCTTCCATTTAAATTAAAATTCATCTGACTATATTCCCAGGAAACTGTTCCAAATATCTTTTCTTGCACCCAACTGCATAAGTACTCATAGACTCCCCCAACTAACATTCCTCCAACAAATACCCACAAATCACGTTTATTATATAACCAATATAAACTCAAAGTTATTATAACAGCTCCAAAGCCATATACAAGATTAAAGGGTCCATATATAAGACCACTTCTGCTCTCAATTCTAAAGCGTGTTATAATGCACCAAATAGTTTCAATAACCACTCCTAAAATACATCCTATAAAAAAAATCCAAAAAATTTTGTAGCAGTTTAATCCACTAGCAAAAGATTTATTTGTTTTTTCTAAAGAATTTTTATTATCTTCTATCATCCTACCTTTCTCCTTTAAAATTTCTCTTCCTTCTACTTATATGTATTTATCTGCTTATATACCATTATTTTTTTAATAATCTTCTCAAATCCCCTTTCTCATTCACAATGTATAATTTTAAGCTATATACTTTCTCATGCATTAAAAAACTTAGAAATGAGAAGATAATAGCATTATTTACTAATAAAACTCATGACTATTCAACTATATATAGTATTTCAATTTTTGCATTCCACAATATATTGTGTGAAAATATATTAATGAAGTTTTTATTTGAAGGAGATTTGTTTTATGAATGACTTATATAAACTAATAACTAGATATTTTACTAAAGAATTAGAGACTACTAATAAGAGTGTTTATGATCTTTTTAAATGGAAGAGCGTAGCTGTTCATATTGTAGACTATAAAACTAATAAAACTATTTTTTCCAGAGAAGATTTAGAATTTCCTGACTTTTATTCACAAAATGCATGTAATATTATAGCAAGTAAATATTTTAGACAAAGTGGTGTTCCAAACTCTCTTGGCTATGAAAGAAGCATGAAGGAAATAACTCATAGATTAGTTAACTTTTGGACTACTTACGCTTTAGAACAAGGACTTATAAATAAAAAAAACTCTCAAATATTTTATGATGAACTTGCTTTTGCTCTCTTAAATCAAATGTGGGCTCCTAACTCACCTCAATGGTTTAATACTGGATTAAAACTCTCTTATAATATAAGTAAGGAAGCTGAGGGACATTTTTATTATGATGAAGAATTAGGTAAAACTCTTCAATCAAAAGATGCATACACTAGGACTCAAGGTTCTGCATGTTTTATAAACAAAATTGAAGATAAGTTGCTAGGCCCTGGTTCTATTACAGATTTAATAACTACTGAAACTAGACTTTTCAAACTTGGTTCTGGTACAGGTACCAATTTCTCAAACATAAGAGCATTAGATGAACCTTTATCTGGTGGTGGCAAATCCTCAGGCCTAATGTCTTTCTTAAAGGTACTTGATAGAAATGCAGGTGCTATAAAATCTGGCGGAACTACTAGAAGAGCTGCAAAAATGGTTTGTTTAGATTATGACCATCCAGAGATAATGGATTTTATAACTTGGAAATCAAGAGAAGAACAAAAAGTAAGAGATTTAGGTAAGATGGGGTATGACATAGGTTTTGAAGGAGAAGCATATGAAACTGTTTCTGGTCAAAACGCTAATAATTCTGTACGTTTTTCAGATGAATTTATGAAAAAGGCTACCACTAATTCTGATGAAACTATTCTTCTTAAAGGAAGAAAAACTGATGCTGTTAATAGAGTAATCTCAGTAAAAGAATTGTGGGATAGCTTTAATGAAAGTTCTTGGAATTGTGCAGATCCAGCTCCCCAATTTGATGATACAATAAATGCATGGCACACTTGCCCTGCTGGAGAAGATGGTCTATATGATGCTAAACACAACAGAATCAATGCATCAAATCCTTGTTCTGAATATCATTTCCTTGATGATACCGCATGTAACCTAGCAAGTATAAACATAAGAAAATTTTACGATGAACATAAGAAAGCCTTTGATTTAGATGCTTTAACACATCTAACTGCATTAATTCAAGTTGTTTTAGATACCACAATTTATCAAGGTCAATTTCCTACAGAAGAAATTGCAAGAAAATCCTTTATGTTTAGGACCACTGGTCTAGGTATTGCTAATACTGGCTCAACTTTAATGGCTATGGCAATTCCTTATGATAGTGAAGAAGGAAGAACAATTTCTGCAGCTTTAATGGGAATTGTTACTGGATATTCTTATTATGTTTCTTCACTTATGGCTGAGAAAATTGGTACTTTTCCGAAGTTTGATATTAATAAGGAATATATGTTAAAAGTAATTAGAAATCACTCAAGAGCCGCAGGTGCTTTATCTGGTGCTTTTGAAGATTTAAATTATACTCCAATTAAAGTTAACCATAAAGTTTTAAATGAGCTTTCTCTAAACAATTTATCTGAAACCTTAAAAACTTCTTGGAACTTAGCTTATTCACATGGAAGTGAAGTTGGGTTTAGAAATGCTCAAGTAACAGTAATAGCTCCTACAGGTACCATTGCTTTAGCAATGGATTGTGATACTACTTCCATAGAGCCTTTTTTCTCACATATAGTATGGAAAAATCTAAGCGGTGGTGGTTACATGAAACTTGTTAACTCCACTATTAAAACTGCTTTAGGAAGCTTAAATTATAGCGGTGCAGAAATTTCATCTATAGTATCATATATAGATGAAAGTGGCAAAATAGAAGGAGCTCCTTATTTAAATAAAAATCATTATTCAATTTTTGACACTGCAAATAAGTCTTCTGGAGGATATAGATTTATCTCTCCTATGGGCCATGTCAAAATGGTTGCTGCTTTAACTCCCTTTGTTTCTGGAGCTATTTCTAAAACTGTAAATCTTCCTAATGATGCTACTATAGAAGATTTTAAAGAGGTTCATGAAGAAGCCTGGAAACTTGGAGTAAAATGTATAGCACTATACAGAGATGGTTCAAAGGTTTCACAACCACTTAATGTATCATTAGATGGTACCACTAAGTCTCTTGAATCTATGAATTATAAAGAACTATTAGATTATGCTAAGTCTCTTGAAAATAAGATTAAAAATATACCTTCTAAAATAGATATTTCAAGTGAACTCATCCCAGAAGGTCATCATAAGGTAAAATGCAATAATTGTGGAAGTGAACAAATAGTTCCTAATGGAACTTGCTCCTTATGCTTAGTTTGTGGTTCTACAAGTGGTTGTAGCTAAAATAGAAAAGGACTGCTGAAAATAAAACAGCTAGTCCTTTCTATTTGTATATTAAAAATCAGTTATTTTTTTAAATTTATATCCTTTAGTTTCAAGTAACTTAACTACTCTATGTAAAGTTGACTCTTCTGAGTATGTATAAGTTGGATATCCAGTATCATCTTTAGTAATCTTTATATCTTCAAACTCTATATTAGGATGATAGAAAAAAGACGCCATAACATCAGCTGGTAATTTGTTGATTTTGTTAAGCATGTTATCTGTATCTTGTTTACCATCTATACAATCTAAGTAAGCTGGTATATATTTTGCAGTTCTAGTTTCATTTTTTGCACTTACTATATATTTTGACCCATCTTTTTTAGGCTGATATATATAATCAAACTCTTTTTCTATAACTCTAAAATTATCATCTGATCCAGCATAATGACCAGTCTCAAAAAAATATGGCTTGATATCTAATTTTTTTGCAGTATCACATGCTGCTTTAATTCTCTCTTCTGTAAATTCTTTAGTATAAGATTTTGGGTCCTTTGGATTTGCAAATTCTTTCCCTTCAATACTAGCATCATCTCCTGCTTGATGAGTATATCCATGAAGTCCTATAAGTCCACCTCTGTCCTCAAAATAATCTAAAGTAAATAAAAAGTCTGAATAATACATATTATTTTCTTTAGTTAAATCATTATCTTCATTTCTTTTAGGATCCATATATCTTGGAACCCAAGCAACATGAAATGGTATTCCCTCAGAGTACATATAATCTGATACAATTCTTAATTTCTCCAAAGTTTCTTCATTTACGTATCTATAATTTTTACTAACTCCAATATCTTCTATTCTTATAAGTGCTGTTTTAGGTGCATCACCAACTTCTTTTTTATCAATCTTTTCTCTATTATTAAAGAAAGTGATAGTTTTATTATCAAAACTCCAATCAGTTTTAAGATTTAAAATCTTAGTAAAGTCAAACATTGATATGTAAACTATGTCTTCAGAAATCATTAATTTTTTCTTTAAATTCTGAGTTTTATCATTAATTGTAAAATTGTTATCTTTAGTGTTTATGCTTATCTCATTCCCATTTAAAGATATTTTAATTATATCTCCTTCTTTAGTTATCTTTCCTTCCAATCTTTCTACTATCTCAGTTAATGGAAGGTAATACCTATTGTTCTCAACATAAACAGGCAAAGTTGTATCTAAGTTTTTCCCTTCAAACTTAATTTTAATATCATCTTTATTTAAAGATAACTCTTTAAAACTACTGTAATCGAATTTTTTTTCTTCGTTAACATCAGCTGGTCCATTTCCTGAAACTGCTACTGTCTTGCTTGTACATCCATAAACTCCAGTTAGTAAAACTAACAACATCAAAATACCAACTGATATTTTTTTTATCGCATTACTTTTCATTTTCGTCCCCCCGTAATATAAGTTACCTACCCATAATACTACACAATATACACTTTTTGTATAATATTAACTAAATTTAAGATAAATATAATAATTATTTAACCATTATTTAACTTATTACTTTTCATTGAAATATATTTGTACCCTGTATTCACTTAGCTTACTATTTAGAACTTTCCTTTAACTCTTTTCATATATTAAAAAGTGAATACAAAGGAAGGTGATAAACATGTCTGTGATTTTATCTGCAATGCTATTTGCCTTATATTCAAATCTTGATAACTTAGTTATAGGCATAGCTTATGGTATAAAAAAGATAAATATAAAAATATTTTCTAATCTTATAATAGCTTTTATAACTTCTACAGGAACATTTTTAGCAATGTCCATAGGATTTTATATAACTAATTTTCTACCACACAATATAGCTAATGCTCTAGGCTCTTTATTAATTATTTTCTTAGGGGGATATTTTATATATAAAAGTGAAAGCAACCTTATAAATAACAGCAAAAGCAATGATCTAGCTTTAAAAGATATAGATGACATGATTGAATATGCAAAAAAAACTGATTTAGATAACTCTGGAGACATAAACATGAGAGAATCTCTTTTAATTTCTTTTGGTTTGGCACTTAATAACTTAGGTTCAGGAGTTGCTGCTAGTGTAACTGGAATTAGCATTTCGTTAACCGTAATCTTTACCTTTATATTAAGCATTTTTACTATTATTATAGGACAATATTTAGGAAATAGTTTCTTAGGAAAGCTATTAGGAAGATATGCGCCTTTATTATCTGGATTTTTATTAATTATACTTGGCATTTTAGAATTAATTAACTAAATATATAAACAAGAGGCTGCTAAAATTTGAGCAGCCTCTTGTTTATATATTAATTTTATATTCTTTAAGTTCTTCTCTCAAGTTGTTCGGACTCTTAAAAACTATGCCATTAATTCCAAAAACTTTAGATGCTTCTACATTTTCTAATGTATCATCTATAAATATTGTCTCTTCTGGGATTATATTATATCTTTTAATTAACCTTATATATATTTCTTCCTCTGGCTTTATTACATTTTCTTTATATGAAATAACACCACCATGAAAATAATTAAAAAATGGATATCTTTTAGTTACATTTTCATAAGCTAATAAATGAAAATTTGATAGAACATATAAATTATAGCCAGCATTACTCATCTCTTCTAATACCTTTACGGTTCCATCTATAGGAGTTAATATATCATACCAATTATCCATGGCTAATTTAATAAGTTCAGAATTCCCCTTACTTCTTTCACATAGGACTCTTACTGCTTCTTCCTCAGTTATAGTTCCCCTATCTAACATAAGCCACTCTTCACTTTTAAATATTTCATTAAATATCTCTTTACATTTAACACTATCTTCTATTCCCTTAGCTTTTAAATAGTCTAAAGGATTAAAATCTAGTAATACATTACCTAAATCAAATACTATATTCTTAATCATTCCATCCTCCTGCATAATTTTATGATATTTTAATTATAAATTATATTTGCAATTAATGTAATAGGAGTTTTATATTAACTCAATATAACTTTGAATGTTATATAATGCCTCTGAAGCTTGCTCAAAAAATTTATTGCATAGAAAATCTAATAATTCTAATCAGATCCTTAAATTCATCACATACTTTTTTAGTTGTCAAGTACCTTTCCAAAGACTTTATTTCTATGAATAAAGCTTTGTATATATCCTGTTATATAATAAAATGTTATATATTAATCTTTTTATAAGAGAGGTCTATCAATGAATAAATCAATCATACTAGGAATATTATCATCATTCTTTTTTGCCTTTACCTTTGTACTAAATCGTCAAATGGATATTGCAGGAGGCAGCTGGATTTGGAGCGCCTCTTTAAGATATTTTTTTATGTTTTTTATTTTATTAGTTTATATGATTCTAAAAAACCAGCTTATTAATGTAATAAATTCTATAAAGAAATCTCCTGTTTCATGGTTTGTTTGGAGTACCATTGGTTTTGGTTTATTTTATGCTCCCTTATGTTTTGCTTCATCTTATGGAGCATCATGGTTGGTTGCTGGTACTTGGCAAATTACTATAATTGCAGGGCCCCTGCTATCCCCTATGTTTTTTAAAAAACTTGAAAAGAAATCTAGAATACCTAAAAAATCTATAATGAATTCAACAATTATTCTTGTTGGAATATTTATAATGCAATTTCAAGAAGCCAAAAATATTTCTTTTCTAAATGCGCTCATAATAACCGTAGCTGTATTAATTGCAGCATTCTCCTATCCATTGGGTAATCGTAAGATGATGGAGATTTGTGATAATAAGCTTACTACTCTAGAAAGAATATTTGGAATGACTTTATGTAGTCTCCCTTTTTGGATAGTTTTATCTCTAATGGGGTTATCTTATATAGGCCCACCAAGCTCTAATCAAATAGCTCAATCATTAATTGTTGCAGTTTTTTCTGGAATAATAGCTACAACCCTATTTTTTAAAGCTACAGAGTTAGTAAAGACAAACCCACTAAAACTATCTATAGTAGAATCTACACAAGCAGGAGAGATTTTATTTACTCTTTTAATGGGTGTTATACTATTTAAAGATAACCTTCCTTCTTTCTTAGGTTTCATAGGTTTATCTCTTGTCATTATAGGTATGATTTTAAATAGTTTTTGTAGTTAATATAAATAAAAGGTTCTACAAACCTCATAAGCTTGTAGAACCTTTTATATCTCTATCTATTTTCTTTTTGTCCCAACATAAGAGCCTACTCCTCCTGCTACATTAACAACATTAAATCCTTTGCTAGCTAAATTGCTACAGGCTCTTGAACTTCTTCCTCCAGATTGACATACTATATAATATTCCTTATTCTTATCTAAATATCTTTCTGGCTCATTTAAAAGTTTCCCCATAGGTATATTCTTAGCGCTTCTAATACTTCCAGCTTTATATTCATATTCTTCCCTTATATCAATTAATTCAACTTTCCCTATAACATTATCAATATCATTTACATTTATTACTTTTCCAGTATTTCTTCTTAATAGATTAAACATTTTTATTTCCTCCTTCAAACTCACTTAAATTCTTAAGAACTATTATTTTCCCTCTTTCTAACTTAATGTATCCTTGTCTCTCCATAACTTTAAGCTTCCTACTTACCACTTCTCTTACAGAGTCAATCTCAAATGCCAATTGACTATGGGTTGCATATACAACCTTACTATTTCTATCAATGATAAATTTTATAATCCTGCTTTCTAAAGATTCATGCATTCTCTCTTCTTTGTTTTCTATTATTGAGCTGAACTTTTTATATAAATCTTCATACATATACATCAAAAATCCATTGCTACTTATGAGATATTTTTTAACTACGTCAAAAGGAATAATGCAGATTTCTGAATCTTGAATAGCTTTTCCTGATATATTTAAAGAATTAAGTGTTGATAAACAACTTAAGGCTTCATGACAAAACTCTCCTTGTTTTATGTTATAGAGATTTGTTTCTTCCCCATCTTTATTAATCTTTTGAATCTTTATCATTCCTTTTATTACAAATACTACTCCTTGGCAGGAAGATTCATTGCTAGATATATACTCATCTGAATATAAAGTTTTAAAAGTTGCTCTTGAAGCTATTATTCCATTATTATCTTTATCTATTTTTTCGAGAACTGGATATACATTATATAATTCTTTAATATTCATTTGATAAATCTCCCTTTTCTTTTCTATATTCTAATTATATAAAGAAATCAAAAAAAATTAAGTGACTTGGTCACACAAGTATAAAAAAAGTCCCTAAGAAGTTTATATTCAACACTTCTTAGGGAAAATATCTGCAAAATCATTAACTTTTTAATTCTTTAACACTATCAAGAGCTTCTTTTAGATGTTTTCTTATTTCCTCAAGATCATACTTGGATGCCTTACTACTCTTGCTAGATTTATTATTAGTTTTATCTATATTCATATTGCTCTCCTCCTTGATCTAAATTAAGTAACATAGTTTTTTATTACTTATTACTAAGTATATCATAACCTTTATCATTTATCAAGTTTTATTATCAATTAATTTTCTTCTCTATTGATAATAAATATCTGTTGAGCTTAATATTTAGCACTATAAACATTAAATTCATTCTCTTTATAATATTATATTTAAATTAAGTGTTAATATTTCACACTAAGTTCTTTTTATTGTACAAGCTGAAAACTTTCCATACTCTTTAAATCCAAGTTTTTTGTAGCAATTTATTGCACTTACATTATTATTCTTAACATTAAGTCCAATAAAATTTATTTTATTTTTTAAGCTTCTTACAAGTTCATTTACTACATTTTCTGCATAACCTCTATTTCTATAATCAGGATTGGTAGTAACATGGGCTATGGCAGCGACTTGCATCTCCTCTGAATAAGCATGTATTCCAGCAAAGCTAATTAGTTTTTCCCTATTATATATACCAAAGTTCTCATTTAATTTTATAAGATCATCATCTAACCATGCTTCTGGGTAACTGTTTAAAATCAGTTCCTTTATATCATCTAAATTATTACTTCCTAATCTAACAACGTCTGTAGAAGTAATTTCTTTCATACTTACATTATTATCTATTCCCATGTTTATATACTCTTCATATTCTAAAACATCACAATCATTAAATACTTTATCTATAGTAACTTTATCAATATGCGTATAGAATTCTTTTGGGAGAAAGTTTTTTATACTTTTAATTAATTCTACTGAATAATTACTATCATCAAAACTTGCAGCTAATAAAACTGGAATTCCATAATTAATATTTAGCATTGCTATATCTTTCAGTTCCTTATTTTCAAAAAGACCATAACATATAACATTTCCCCAATTACTCTTATCAATATTATTGAACTGATAAATATAATTAAATCTAGTTTTTTCTTTTAAAAAATTATATACTATTTCCCTCTCATGAATAATTTTAATCTCCATATACTCTCCCCCTAATTATATAATCTAAAGCCTTATCTTTAATTAACATATTTAAATTTCTCTTTAATATTAAGCCACTAATCTTAACACTTCATCCATTAATATATTTTCCATTACATATATTGTATAATAAATTATGTCAATGCGTATATTAAAATTGAAATAACTTCAGTAAAGGAGAAAACATGAAACTAGAAAAGATAACAAATAAAATAGCTTTTACAGATGAATCATTTACTAAAAGAATTATTTTTAAAGAAGATAAAATATTAAACTTTGTTCTTAATTTTAAACCTGGTCAAGGTGTTCCACCTCATAATCATGAACAAAGCGATTTGTTAGTTCATGTTTTAGCAGGTGATGGAGAAATGACTGTAGATGGCAGCCTACATAATATAACTGAAGGAGATGTTATACACTGCTATGGAAAAGAAGTTTTTAGTTTAAAAAATACAGGAACTAAAGACATGTCACTATTTATAGTACTTACACCTAATCCATCTTCTCCATATTCAAAGGAAGTTTAAAAGAACTATCCTTTTGAGATTAGCTTCTCATAAGGATAGTTCTTTTTTAAGTTCATTCTCTTCTATTTTAGTTAAGTGTCTCCACTTTCCCATTTCTATACCATCTATCTTCAAATTCATTATTCTTACTCTTTCAAGGATTTCAACATTGTAGCCAAAAGCTTTACTCATTCTTCTTATCTGTCTATTAAGCCCTTGGGTTAAGATAATTCTAAATGTATCATCACTCACTCTTGTAACTTTGCAGGGTTTTGTTTTAATATTTAATATTTCAACTCCACCAGACATTCCTTCTATAAAACTATCATCAAAGGATTTATCTAAGGTCACTATGTACTCTTTTTCATGTTCATTATCTGAATTTAATATTTTATTTGCTAGTTCACCATCATTTGTCATTAAAATTAATCCTTGAGATTCCTTGTCCAATCTTCCTACAGGAAATATATATTCCGGATAACCCATGTAAGATACTATATTTCCTTCTACTTCCCTTGCAGCAGTACAAGTAATTCCTACAGGTTTGTTTAATAATATATATACTTTATTTTTACTCACTAACGGTTTATTATCTACCAAAATTACATCAGTTTCTTCTACCCATTGACCTGGTATGCAGAGTTTTCCGTTTACTGTTACTCTCTTTTCTTCTATAAGCCGATTAGTTTCCTTCCTAGAGCAGTGTCCCATATTACTAAAAAACTTATTTATTCTCATGGTACCTCATTCTCCATTCTATATTTTTTACATTTGTGCACTTATGTTTTTATGTTTTTATGTTTCTATGTTCCTATGCTTTTATGTTTTTATGTTCCTGTGTTCTTATGTTCCTATGCTTTTATGTTCCTATGCTTTTATGTTCCTATGTTTCTATGCAGGAAGCCTCAATTAATGGTTAAAAAAGAGGTCACCACAAACTAATTTGCGATAACCTCTATCTATTAAATTTCCATTATTACAGTTAATATAATAGGATTTCTTTTTGTTCTAGTATATAAAAATTGTCCTAGAGAGTATCTTATATTGGATTTAATTACATATAAATCAGTAATCTTCTTCTCCATACATTTATCTATTTCAGCTCTTACTACCTTAGTAGCTTCATGGAGTAAGTTACCAGATTCCTTTACATATATAAATCCTCTTGTAACTATATCTGGACCAGATAAAATATTCATAGACTCTGTATCTATAGTTAAAACTACTGTTAATATCCCATCTTGAGCTAAATGTTTTCTATCTCTTAAAACTACATTTCCTACGTCACCAATTCCTAATCCATCTACCATAACAGCGCCAGTTTGGACATTAGGTCCTTTTTTAGCTTCTCTTCTAGTTAATTCTAAAGAATCACCTGTTTCTAATATAAATATATTGTTAGGATCCATTCCCAAACTTTCAGCTAACATCCCATGTTTCTTTAAATGTCTATATTCTCCATGAACAGGCATAAAGAACTTAGGTTTAATTAAATTATGAATTAATTTTAAATCCTCTTGACATGCATGCCCTGAAACGTGAACTTCTTCTATGTCATCATAAATTACTTTTGCGCCTTTTTTAAATAATTCATCTATACTTTTAGATATATATTTTTTATTTCCTGGAATAGGTGAAGCTGAAACAATTACTAAGTCACCTTCTTGAATAGTTATCTTTCTATGGGTAGCAGATGCTATTCTTGAAAGAGCTGACATTGGCTCCCCTTGACTTCCTGTAGTTATAATAGTTATTTTCTCTGGTGGATATTTATTTATGTCATCTAAGCTTATAAGGAAGTCTTCTGGTATATGCATGTAACCTAATTCAATAGCTATAGTTGAATTTTTCTCCATACTTCTTCCACTAAAAGCAACTTTTCTTCCATAATGAAGAGAGGAATTAATTATTTGTTGAAGTCTATCTAAGTTTGATGCAAAAGATGCTACTATAACTCTTCCTTTAGCTTCTCCAAACATTCTAGTTAAGTTTTCACCTATTATTTTTTCTGAAACTGTATATCCTGGACGTTCAACATTAGTACTTTCAGCCATTAGTAAAAGAACTTTTTGGCTACCAAGCTTTGCAAAACGTTCAAAATTAACACCCTCTCCATAAGTAGGAGTATAATCTATCTTGAAGTCTCCTGTATGGAATATAACCCCTTCTGGAGTCTTAATAGCTAATGCACAAGCATCTGCTATACTATGACAGGTTCTTATAAATTCAACAGAAAAATGTTCTGTTTTAACTTCCTCTCCTGCATTTACTTCATTTAAAGTACAATCAGAAAGTATATTATGTTCTGTAAGTTTACTTTTTACTAATGCTAAGGTTAATCTAGTTCCATAAACAGGTACGTTTAACTGTTTCAATATATATGGAAGAGCACCTATATGATCTTCATGACCATGAGTTAACACTATTCCTTTAACCATTTCTTTTCTATTTAAAAGGTAAGTTATATCTGGAATTACTAAATCTACACCATACATTTCAACATCTGGAAATGCTACACCACAATCTATAACTATGATTTCATCATCATATTCTACAGCTGTTATGTTTTTCCCGATTTCACCTAATCCACCTAAGGGTATTATCTTTACTTTTTTCTTACTTTTAGCTTTGTTTTTGTTATTCATTTAATCTCCAATCCAGCAAGAACTCAATCTTTCCTTGCTTCTACATAAAAATATAAGTCCGAAAACAGTATTACAATTTTAACCGAAACTATTCTGAACAATAAATCAATAAATACAAACCAATAACTCAATAATATTTATTAGTTTTATAAATATATTATTAATTTATAGCATAAAAATAATTCTATATTCGTATTACTGTACTTACAACCTAGGCTCATTATATATTATCTGCCCTATATTAGCAAGTTTAGTCAAAATTATTTGAAAAAATTAAGAGTACAAAGATTTATATCTCTTCATACTCTTTTTCATTACCTATTATTTAATCAATTTTATCTTTATATCTTCCCCATTATAATTTTTCACTATGAAAACCAAATCATTTAAATCATCAAATGTTGATATATTAAATTCAACAGTATAAGTTGAAATACCCCTATAATCTGTATTACGGAACATAAAATCCGCATTATTTATGCTCCCATTAATAGAAACTAAGGAAATCCCTTCTTCTCTTATAATATCTGTATTAGGAGGGGTAGTAAATTTTATTACAGAACCTGTAGGGCTTGATTCAGCGCTAATTATCTTCACTTCATCATTAATATTTTCATATCTAAACACTATCTTATTTTCGTCTTTAAATTTACTATCTATGTCAAAATCAATATTCCACAATCCATCAATTTTTTCTACATCTTCTTCAGACTTTACATTTAAGTGATCTGCATATAGTATTTTTTCAATACAAATATTCATTTTATTTAATGTAGGAATATCTACATCTATTGAATTTAATACAAAATCATATCTTAAAGTACCCTCATCATCATTTAAAACCTCATAATTCCAATTAGTTATTTTTCCTCCCTGTATAACTTGTTTATTAGCATCTTCTTGACTAGACATCTTTCCGTATATAATTTTTCCATTCTCATCTTCTATTTTCAAATCTAAATTTATTAACTTTATATTATTAATTAATTTTTTATCTTCAAACTTGATTTTAAATGATAAGGCCAATTTTCGCTTATCTAAAACTACATCTGTTAATTCAATTTTAACCCCGTTATCATAAGCAACTTTCTCATCTAATTTCTGAACATAGTTGTTTTCAACTGCTTTTTTAATATCTTTGTTGTTCTCAAATATTTTTGAACTTATAGCTGCGATTACAGGTCGTCCCAAAAACAAAACTACAAGTATAGTCCCAATAGAAGCTGCTATCATCCACTTTTTCCTTCTTGGCTTTTTGTTTTTAATTCTACTTAAAACCTCAGTAGTAATTTGATTTATATCTTTATCATTAAGTTCTAAATCGCTTAACTCATTTTCATTTATATTTATATCATTAAGAAGCACTAAAATATCATCTTCGTTTAAATGTGATTTCATTCTATTACCTCCTTTTTATAACATTTTATTTTTTCAGTAAGAGAGTTTCTTGTCCTCCAAAGCCTATTATAAACAGCTCCCTTAGATAAATTTAAATTTTTACTAATCTCTTCTATACTTTCTTCATATATATTTTTTCTAATAAATATTTCTTTATCTATAGGTTTTTCATCGTTGAGGAACCCTAATACCTCTTTAACATTTTCTTTATCTATAAAATCTCTCTCAATGTCGATAGGTGCTTTTAAAGCTTCTTTATCTAACTCTACATTCTCTAAGCTCTTACAAGCCCTCTTATAATCTATTGCTTTGTATTTACTTACTGTTAGTAGCCAATTCTTAAAAGAGGCTTTTTCCGGATTATATAGCTTATATTTATTCCAAACAAGCATATATACATCACCAATACACTCTTTTGCCAGTTCTCTATTATCGCTACCTAAAACATTTATAACTACTTTAAAAATCAAGTTAGCATACTTCTGAATTATATACTCTAAGGCTTCACTATTTCTCTTGTCCAATTCTTCTATAAGATTGTCCTCTTTAATAACCATATTTAACTCCTTTCTTATATGTCTTCATAAATATATACGGAGTAACTTTCATTAATTTCACAAAAAAATACAGACTTCTAATCTGTATTTTTATATTATATATTCACTTTTTAAGATAAAATAAGTTTATCAAACCTTTTGTCATTCACAATTTCATGAGTTAGAAACTTTCCATTATAAAACAAGCTATAAATTATAAATGGCGACGGATTTTCTTTCCCTTGCTCTCTATTGTTAATTTTTATTATTTCTATAGGTATATTGCTTTTATCTGCTAATTCTTTAAGTACTTTTGCGTAATGCTCTGTAAAAGGACAAAAGTTTGAGTAATATAAACATAAACCTTTATCACCTTTAGGTATAGCTTTTTTAACTGAATCATTAAAGTTTGGACTTTCTACATCCCTTTTATTTTTATATACTAAGAGTTCAAAATATGGATCTGCTCTATCACAAACCTCAAACCCCTGCTTTATAAAAAATCTTTTATCAGCCATGTATGATTTCTTTTTAGAACTTGTTAATACAACAATTCCATTCATTTTTTCAGCTGCCTTAAAACATTCATCTAAAAGTTTCTTACCGTATCCCTTTCCAGCATGCATACCTGCTACCCAAAAGCAGTTAATAATCATATAATTATCTGCATTTATAGGAAGCCAAGATATCTCTGATGGGCAATACTCAATAAATACTTTATGCTTTACATCAAACTTTTTGAAGCTGTATCCTTTGTCTATCTCTTTCTTTAATAGCTCTTTTTTCTTCTCGTAACCTTCTCTGCACTTTTTATCAGAAATAGCACAACAAATATGTTCATTGTCTATATTGTTTTTATTTAATGTTATAATCTCCATTTTATTAATCTCCTTTTTAGATATTACCCTTATAGTAACATTCTATTATAGACAACTACATGTCATATTCGTCTTGATAAGCTACTATTTTGATATTATTTCAATACCATCATCTGTTATCAAAAGCATGTGCTCCCACTGAGCTGAAAGCGAGCCATCTACAGTTCTAGCAGTCCAACCATCTTTTTCATCTATATAAGCTCTATAGTCACCTGTATTTATCATAGGCTCAATAGTTATCATCATTCCTGGAGTTAAAACCATTCCTTGACCTTTTTTCCCGAAATGAGGTATAAAAGGTTCTTCTTGAAATTTAGTTCCTACACCATGTCCACCAAAATCCCTAACTACTGAATATCCTCTACTTTCAGCGTACTCTTGTATAGCCGCACCAATATCACCTACAAAACCCCAAGGTTTAACTACTTCTATACCTTTATATAGACATTCTCTACACACTTCAACTAAGTTTCTGGCTTCTTCACTTACTTCTCCAATCATAAACATTCTTGAAGCGTCAGAATAATATCCATTTAGTATAGTTGATACATCTATATTTACAATATCACCATTTTTAAGCACTTCATTTTTACTTGGTATTCCATGACATATTACATCATTTATTGATGTACAAACACTTTTAGGAAATCCTCCATAATTAAGTGGTGCAGGTATAGCACCTTTTGAAACGGTAAATTCATAAACTAGTTTATCTATTTCTTCTGTAGTAATACCCTCTTTAACTTTATCACTTATATAATCTAGTAGTGCATTATTAATTTCTGCACTCTTTTTTATTTCCTCAATTTGTTCTTTATTTTTTATGAGATTTCGTGTTGGAATTATATGTCCTTTATCCTTAAGACTCTCTAGCTTTTCATCAAAATTCATATGACATTTTTTATATTTTACTCCACTACCACACCAACAACTATCGTTTCTACCAATACTCATTTATTATTCTCCTTAATTTAATCTTTTTATCTTAATATTGTAGTAACACAAATATAGTTGTGTTACTCTATCTTTTTCTTATTTCTATATTTTCTTACTATATAGATTAGAAAATCACAAATCCCCATTCCTAAAGACATGAAAAGTGCGGTCTCCATACTCATATCTAGCCACTTCCAAAAATATGCTAATGTACTGAGAAATAGAAATGAAAATATATATTTTACAAAAATCTCCTTTATTGATCCACTCATACTTTTCTCCTTTTAGAGATAAACCTCTCTGAAATATCTAGTATTACCTTGCTTAATAAACATATAAAACAAATTAAATTGTATTTACTTTCTCGACTCGTCATATATGCTATTGCAAACACCATCGCTTCTACTGCAAATATACTGGCTATCATTTGAATCTTGCTTCCTTTAATTCTTTTCTTTGCTATATATAAAAGAAAAATTAGAATCATAATTGCTATTAACCACACCAACGCTATCACTCCTAAAAATATCCATATTTACTTATAAATAAATAGTAACATAGAAAAAATGATTGTACTACTGTCAAAGTACAATCATTTCTTATTGTTTATTCATAATAACAAATTACAGGAGTTCCCGATTCAATGTTTGCATAAATTGTTTTAGCTAAATAAAGAGGTGCATTTACACATCCATGAGAGCCATCTGTTTTGTATATATTACCGCCAAATGAAGATCTCCATGTAGCATCATGAATACCAACATTTCCGTAAAAAGGCATCCAAAACTTAACTGGTGCACTATAGTTTTCTCCTTGCAGAGTTGCATTTTCTTGTTTATAGTTTAATCTAAAGACACCTGTTGGGGTTGATCTACTTCTGTTGATATTTCCTGTAACAACATCTCCTGTTGTTAAAAGCTTACCGTTTTTATAAAACCAAAGCTGCTGTCTTGTCATATTGATTTCTACATAGGTATCCCCAATATCATTTTCTTCTCTTGAAAGAGCAGTTTGTGCATAAATAGGTTCCCTAGAAACTTTTTCTCCCTGTTTTATAGTCCAAATAATTTCCTTCGTTTCTTTATTAGTATCAATTAACCAGCCATAATTTCCTCCAGAAACCTTTACGTTCTTCCCTACCGATGTTAGAAAATCTCGCTCCGCTTCATAGGTATCATAGGTATTTGCTAGTTCTTTTACATAGCTTTTGACCTTGTTTTCATCAATCTCAACTTCATAATTATCTTTAATATTTATCCAATTATTTATTATGGATCCATCAAGTTCTTCAGATTCGTTTCCAACAATATAAGTTATTTCAGCTTTAATGTATTTATTAAGAAGCTCCTTAGCATCAACAACTTCTTTAGAATATGCAACATACTTAGGGTTCTCATAACAATTATTAGTTTCTAAATCTAAAGTCTTTTCTCCTTTTTTAATAGCTTCTACTATACTATTATATAGATTTTCTTTTTTTATCTTATTTCCATAAATCTCCTCTTGAACTTCATATCCACCCTCTACATACTTTAATTTAGGATTTTCAGGATTTATTATATTGGGGTTTGTGATGCAAGAAAGTTTATCATAACTTTCTTTTAGTAGCTTTTCATCATAAGTAAGTATATCTAAATTTATGGATTCTTTATTAAAAAACATAGTCATCCACAAAAATGGATTTTGCTGTCTTTTTAACTCTACAAGATTATTATTAGGTATATATTTTAGTACTATATCAACTCCATTAATCTTTTCATCATCACCACGTTCTTTAAGAGTGATTGTATAGTTATTAAATTCATTTTCCATCTTTTCATTAGCTTTTTTTAGACTTTTTCCAGAAATATTAACAGAATTAACTACAGTGCCAAAATAAAAATGTTTCATGAAATATAATGACATCATAAAATATATTAAAATAGATATTGAAAGCAATATTAAAAGCATTAATAAAGTTTTATTAGATTTTATTTTTTGTTTATCCATAATTATACCTTTCTTTTAAAACTTAACTATATTTAATATCAATCTTTATAAATATATCTACAAAACTCCATTATATTCCTATTTATAATAAAAAAAGCCTTACATAAAATATGTAAAAGCTTTTAAACTTAAGTAATAATAAGTTGTATATTATTATCTTCAATAATATCTAAAAAGATTGCCGGCGGCTTTTTATCTGTAATTATAACGTCTATTTGATTCCAACTTGCACCTTTATAATAGCTTAAAATATTAAACTTTTTTGAGTCAGCAAGAACTATAACCTTTCTTGCTCTTCTTATTACAGTCTGCTTTATTACTGCATCTTCTTCATCTATGAGATAAACCCCATCTTGCATTATTGCTCCTGCTCCCAAAAAAGCTACATCAAAAAATCTATTTTCAATATATGTTTTTGCATTATCTCCATAAAAAAATCTATTGTTTTTATTGAAGGCTCCTCCTGTTGAACATATATTTACTTTATGATTTTCTGAAAGTATTTGTATATTATCTAAGGAATGTGTTACTACTGTGATTTTCTTATCAATTAGTTCAGCTAAATAACATACTGTAGTAGAAACATCAAAGTAATAGTGCTCCTTCTCATTAATAAATTCCAAAGCTTTATTGGCTATATCTTTTTTCTCTGTAGAATATTTTAATACTCTTTCCTTGTAAGCTTCAATAGTATTTCTTATTACAGGCAGAGAAATTCCTCCATGAGTACGTATGGCAGCACCTTTTTCTATGAGCTTTAATATATCACGTCTAGCTGTATCTCTAGATACATCAAGAAGCTCACATATATCATGTACAGACATATTGATGTTTTCATTTAAATAATCTAATATCTTTAACTGTCTTTCTTCTTGGTACATCTAAAAACATCTCCTTACATAATCAATAAAGTTTCTGGTTTTATCTTGATGTTTTCTGAGTTCATGATATCAGCAAAATGACTTGATGATATATCATCAAGAATTATGATGTGTATATCTTTTAAGTCTAGCCCTTTATAAATAGCTTTTCTTTGATATTTTTGATGTTCGGCAAGTAATATCACCCTCTTTGATTTACTTACTACCTCTTTTTTTATTACAACATCTTCTTCATCTACATAGTACACACCATCTTCATGTACCGCTGATGCACCTAAAAAAGCTACATCAAACTCTGTATCATCACTGAAATAACTGACATCACCTTTATTATAGAAAAATCTATTATTCTTATTTAGATATTCTCCTGTTGTATGAATAACAACATTTTCTTTTTTAGAAAGAATTTCTATGTTATCTAGAGAATTTGTATATACATCTACAGACTTTTCTATAAGATTTGCTAAAAGCTGGACACTTGTAGATGAGTCTAAAAAATACTTTTTGTTATTATGAACAAATATCAAGGCCTTTTCAGCTATACTCTTTTTTTCTGAAATATTTAATTGAAGTCTTTCTTCATGTGATAAGTTAACAACTTCTTTAGTAGTTTTATACAGGTTTATAATTTCATTTTTATCATTCATGATATCACCTCTTATTTTAATTTTAAGTAATTTTAAGTAATTTATCAACACCTTTAAGTAATATTAATTGTTTTGTAACAAAAATGCAGATGATCATCACTCATCTGCATTAAAGTTTAAACCTCTTTGATTATTTCTGAAATAATATCATTTTCTTTGTTTTCACAATCTGTAGATCCAATAGCTATACTTGGTTTGGTTTTTCCATGAAAATCACTACCACAAGTTAATATAAGTTTATTCTTCATAGCATATTCTTTATAATATTCAACCTGCTCTTTACTATGATAGCTGCTATAAACTTCTATTCCTTCTATTCCGCAAACTCTTATAGATTCAAGAAGCGAATGCTTTTCTTTAACATTATTTCCTGGGTGAGCTAAAACAGGAATTCCACCACTTGTTTTAATTACTTCTATTGCTTTTTCTAAACTTATATATTTAACCTCAGCATAAGCTGGTTTTCCTTGAGCGCAGTAGTCCCAATAAAAATTTACGTATGGATTATCACTTCTATTCCCATTTTCATAGTAAGGTTGTAGTAATAGATTTTTTTTATGTTTATCAAATTCCATGGCAGCTTCAGCTATCATCTCTCCATTAACTACTCCATTTTTAGATAATTTCTTTATTACTTCATCAGAAAAATCAATTCCAAGCTCTCTTATTAACTTCATTCTCTTTTTTGATGCACCTTGTTCTTGTTTTATGATATCTTCTTCTATTCTATCAAAAACATCATTGTTATAATCTATTCCATATCCTAATACATGAAGATTCACTCCATCAATTGTACAATCTAATTCAACTGCAGGAATTATATTTATCTCTTTATCTTTACAATACTCCTTTGCTTCTTTTATACCCTTAACCGAATTATGATCAGCTATAGAGAAATATTTGATGCCCTTACCTACACATAAGTCAACCAATTCCTTAGGGCTAAATTCTCCATCATCACTGTAAAATGAATGCATATGCAAGTCTATATACCTCATAATAAATCCTCACTTTCTTTTATTTATTTTTAATTAATGTAACATCTGGCTCTAACACACTTAAAGCTTCAACAATTAACCCTTTTTTATAATCATCTAAGAAGTTATTTGAAAGAGAAAATTTAGGCAATATGTTTTTTATAAGCTTTCTCTCACATTTATCATTAATTAATTCAATATGTTTATCACTTATAAAAGTACCATTCATAATGATCTCATCTGGATTTAAAATACTGCTAACCGAAACTATTAATTTAGATACAGCCTCACAAAAATCCTCAAATTTATCATAAAGCTCCTTATTCCAAGTTATTCCTAAAGGAATAGTTGCAACTTCTCCAGCAAAATTTCTTCCACCTTTAAATATTTTTCCGTTAATAAAGATACCTGCACCAGGAGGATATTTATCTGGAAAATATAAATACACAAAAGTTCCTTTATCTTTTAAATTGTTGGAATTACTAAATCCAACAACAGCTGCATTAACATCATTTTCAATCACAGCTTTAATTCCATAAAGATTACTAAAGTATTCAATTATATTTACCCCTTTTAACATCCAATAATCTGAGTGTATGATTTCTCCATCAATCTCAACTCCTGGATTACCAAATCCTATTGATTTAATAAGTTTATACTCATCTAAAATCGGCTTAATTATATCTTCTAGAACTGCAATATTTACAACCTTAACTCTATGTTCTTTTTCATAGATACAATTTCCTCCGAGATTTACTACTGAAACACTTACTATGCTTTTATCATCTTTATCATAAGGGAAAATTACAAGTACAAGATTAAAATCTTCGTTATATTTATATTGCTGAGCTGGTCTTCCCCCTTTAGAAGAAATTAACTCAGTTTCAATAACTTCATTTTCCTTTACCAGATACTGAAGAACTGTACCTACTGTAACAATACTTAATCCTGTAACTTTTGCAATTTCCTGCTTCGTTGCGTATTTTTCAATCTTCAAAGCTTTTTTTACAAGATTTATATTTATTTCTTTAATAACTAAAGAATTTCCTCCTATATTTTTCATTTACTCCTCCTTTTATTAAAATACTTTTTAAAAGTCTTTTAATAAGTATATATTAAGGTTATCATGCTGCTTTCATATTGTCAATAAAGTCATCAAATTTATTGAAACTCCCTCACATATTTATTAAGAACCTGAAGGGAAAATATAACTACTATTATAATTCCAAAAGTTATAAATAGAGTTTTTATAGCTACCCACTTGGATATAATTCCAACTATACAAGAAACTATAGGAATTATACACAGTGCTAATGCTGAAATTATGGAACTTACACGTGATAAATAACTAGATTCAACTCTTTTAAATATTTCAACTTGAATAATTAAATTTATCATTACAGCCCCTAACCCTACCATAAACATATTCATAAATAATAAGACACCTACTAGATTTTCGGGAGCATTATCTAAAAGTCCTAATACAAAAACTCCTAAACCTATTATTACTCCTGACCCAATAAATATAATACGTCCAGCAAACCTTGTTTTTAAATGAGGTGTAAGTATAGGTCCTACTACCATACCTATAATAACTCCTATGTTTAAAATAGATATAGCTTCGCTACCTCTTTTTAATACTTCAGTCACATAAGGCGCTTGAAAGGTATTAATTGGTACAAATAATCCATTAACAATACATGTGAAAACACAAATATTTAATATTATTTTATTGTTTTTTACATAATTAAAGCCTTCTTTCAAATCTATCAAATATGTTTTCATCCCAATATATTCTGCTTTTTCACTTTGCGAATTCAATTTTATTGACATTATAATTATTCCACAGATAAAAAAGGTTATAGAATCTATTAGTAATGCACCTGAAACACCTATCAGTGTTATTAACAAAGGTGCTATTGCAAGTCCTCCTAGTTCTAAAACTTTAGATATTGATGTTCTTAAAGCAAATCCTTTTTCTAAATAATCTTTTTTTAGAATTTTAGGAATTATATTTGTAGATGCTGGATTTCTAAAAGACTCAAAAGATGAATTAAGAAATGTTATAGAATATAAATGCCATATTTGAATCGTTTTTGTATACAGTAAAAATGCTATCAATGTAACACATATCCCTCTTCCTATATCACATATATACATTATCTTTTTATCGGATATATATTTACATAACACGCCAGAAATCATTCCAAAAATTAAGTTTGGTAATCCATTTACAGCGAATAAAGTTGCTACCAACAATGTTGATCCAGTTAACTCATAGGCAAGCCATGAAAATGCAACTGTATCTATTCCATCTCCAAACCTTGATATAGCTGCGGCAAATGTTTCTTTAAAATAATTCCTCTCTCTTATTAAAGTATTGTATCCAATACCATCGGCTGTTAATAAATTACTTCTCATATACTAATTCCCCCTAAAATATCTTTTATATCATTTTACACCTTAATTAGATATATATCAAATACATAATTAGATATACATCTAATTATATTCAAATAAAAAAGATCCATTGCTAATCCAACAGATCTTTTTTCTTAGATTATATTATCTCCTAATTCCTTAAGAAATTTTTTTATAGATTCTCCATTTAAATAAAAATAGGATTTTCCATTTTCCCTTTTTACTTTAACTATATTAGTAACTAACAATGCATTCATATGATGAGAAACTGTTGCTGTAGATAAATCCAGTTTTGCAGCCAATTCTTGACCATACATTTCTTTTGATTTTAATAATTTAATTATTTCAAACTTGCTTTTATCACTTATAGCTTTTAGAAATTGTAGTAAGTTTTCATTATCAAGTTTATTACTATCTAAAAACTCCATAGATTTATTGAATAATATCCCATAATAGATAACATTTCTTTTAGCAAGATATGTTGCCTCTATAAATCTATTTCTTACTACTGACGGATAAATAATAGTGTTTTCTTGAATTTTAATACCATATTTATCATCTAAAAGTTTGAAATTAGTTTCTGCATTATCTAATAAATATTTAATAAAATCTCTAACATCCTCTTTAACTTCTTCATATGCTTTTGTAAAAGCTACATAATTATTGCTGATTATCTTTAGAAGTTTTTCATAATAAAACTTCGGATCATCATAAATTTTTACAAATCTCCATTTTACATTTTCACTAATATTTAACTTATTAATAAAATTAATATAATGAGAAAGTGACTCTATTTTTAATCCTTCTCTATTCTCAAGTTCAAAGGTTTCCTCTAATGCCTTAATCAATTTATCTCTTAAGAATTCAATGCTTAAAAAGTCTATATTTTCTATTATATTTCCAAGTTCCTCAAGCTCAAAATCAGTTAAAAGAATTTGCCCTATTCCATAAACCAAATCTATCTCTGAAGTAAAATAAAAATCAGCATCCTCTTTATTAATTTTTATAAGCTTTTTGAAGTTTTTTATATATTTATTTATATTATCACAGTATTTCTTTTCAAAAACGTTATAATCTACACCTGATTTTTCATAGTTATCCAACCTATTTTTAATTTCATATTCTTCATTTATACATATGTAGATTAAATCTAGTATTTCTTTATATATATTAATATCGTTTCTTATATCATATTTCATCTTTAAGCCACCCTTTAAACTATATTGTTCAAAGTAAATTATACCATGATTTAGTTATATATAGGGATTGTTTCTTCCCCTGTATATTCTTTTAGTGATACACTAAGTTCTTTATTATCATTTACTGTAGCAAAAAACACATCATCAATTGCAGTAATATTAAGCTTCATTAACTCTTCCTCTAACCATATTGTTGAAAGCTTAAGTTTATCTAGTGCATCTTTAATTACCGCTCCTCGAATTATAACAACGTAGGATAAAGATGGACTCTTCTTAATTAGGTGCATATCTTCTATAGTAACAGTTGCCTTGTTTTGTTTTTTAAGTAAAGACAACTTACCGCTAGCCTCTATTATTCCTAAATGTATCTCTCCAACATCAAATACTTCTTGCTCCCTTAGCATCTGAAGTACATTGTCTACTGAATATCCAATCTTTTTAAGGCTTTTAGCTATAAATTTCCCATCTTGTATAACTATCACCGGCTCAAAGGTTATTAGCTTTCCAATTTTTCTATATTTAATCATGAGAGTAGATATTATTTTTTGCAAAATCCCTACAAAGATAAGCGCTACAACTGTGTGTATATGTGGTATATTAGGCTCTGATATATCTGAACCAACTAATGCTCCTATTACTATAACTACTAAAAAATCAAATATAGGCATTTCTCCTATTGTTCTTCTTCCCATGAATAAAGTAACCATAAGCATGAATGGTAAAATAGTAAAAATCCTTAAAAATACTATCATAAAGTCCTTAAATAAATCCATTTCTTCAGCTCCCTAACAACATATTTATGTTGTTACTTTGCCCTATTTTAACTTAAAAAATTACTTAATTGCTCCTCCATGAAACATACATTCATATACTTTTTTATTATTATAGAAAATTTCTTCGTATCCTTTAAACCATTTAAAATCCCCTTGAACAATACAGTGATATTTATAATCTCCGTTTTCATATACAAGGGGTCCTCTATATGGCATTTCTTTATTAACTAAGGATAGAGTTTCCTTTAAGAAGTCCCCTGAAAAGCCCTCCTCTAAAACTCTTCCTTTATAATTCATTGCCCATATAGGAGCGTTATCTTTCCATATTCCTTCTTCTCCTAAAAATATTTCTCCGCCTAAATAGGTATCTATATATTTTAACTCTCCTTCTGAATGCTCAAAATCATGTGATCTAGGTCTTGATGATTCTACTTCAGCTCCTTTTCCAGCATAAGTTACCTTTTTTGCCCTACATAAAAACTCAATAATTTTATCATCAATTTCCTTTTCTTCTTTTATATCATTATATTCGCACTCATCAAAGTCCTCTTTTACTAGTTTATCTATGCTGACCTTAAACATATCACTTATTAAAATCAAATTTTCTACATCTGGATAAGATTGTCCTGTTTCCCACTTAGCAACAGCTTGTCTAGATACACCTATTCTTTCAGCTATACTCTCTTGTGATAACCCTTTTTCTTTTCTAATATTTTGCAATTTATTTTTAAAACTCATATAAAATCACCTCTATTTAATTATATAAGTGTCTTATACAAACCTCTACCAAATAAAGCTTACAAAGTTGACAACTTCTAGTTGCAATTATGATTTAAATATACTCTTTCTATCCAATTCAAGTTTTGAAGAAGTAAGGTGTATAATTAGTTCCTCTATAGATGATAAAGCTGCAACTAAAACTATGATCCATAATAATTGAATTTTATTAAACATAATAAATAATGGAGCTACAAAAAGAAGGAGGCCTGTAAGTTTATTTCCCCAAGTGTGCAAAATTCCAAAACAGTGATATTTATATGCCACTACCCCCATGTTAATTATACGAATTATAAAAGTTACAATAACTCCTGGAATAAAAACCAATATTTTTTCTCCTAAGTATATGATTATAGAAGTTGTTATTACTAAAAAAAGAATCAGATCTGCAAATGAATCTAATTTAGATCCTAATACACTTTGGGTATTAGTTTTCCTTGCGATATACCCATCTAAAATATCAGTAAATCCACATATAAGGTAAATGCTTATAAATACTATAATATTATTGAAAGTAAAAAATAATCCAAATAACAATATTATTCTGCTTATAGATATAATGTTTGCAACGTTTTTCACGAAACTGCCTCCTGATACATATTTATATTTAATTATATAATAAAAAGATACTCAAGGCGACTATGGACATTCTATTTTCTTAGCATATTCTATAAAGGATTTAATATCCTCATTCATTAGTAATGGAACTGATTTTTTTATTATTTCTAGATCCCAATCCCACCATTTAATTTCAAGTAACTCTTTAATAGTAGCTTCATCAAATCTATATTTAACTACCTTCCCTGGATTTCCTGCAACTACTCCATATGGAGGTACATCTCTTGTTACAAGAGAATTACATCCTATAACAGCTCCATCACCTATAGTAACTCCAGAAAGTATTGTTGCACCATGACATAACCAAACATCATTTCCAATTATCACATTTCCTTTTGTTTTTGGATGCCCAGTTATATAAGCATATTCATCTAAAAACGCATTAAATGGATAAGTTGTAACCCAATCACTCCTGTGTTCTCCCCCTAAGAATATTGTTACTGCATCTGCTATAGAAGAAAACTTCCCTATATCAAGTGTTGTGTTTTCTCCCCATGTTCTAACTATTGGTGTTCCATAGGTTCCAAATCCCATATGAACTCTTCCATATAACATATATCTATCCGGAAAACTTGTATTTATATCTGTACCCATAAATTTTTTCCTCCATATAATTTACTACAATATATTCCACTGATATTATATGAACAAGCAAATTAATGTTCTACCTCAATAAATTTTTATAAAATTAGGGCAAGTTTAGTTGCTACTTCTAAACTTGCCCTTAAATCTATTGAATAATCGGGGAATTACTCAAATGAAAACTACTATTTTGCTTCTTCTAAAGCATTTCCAACAGCTTTAATAACTGCTTTACTAGATGTTGTTGCTCCACTTACTGTCTCAACTTCGGATGTATTTTTCTTAATCATATCTGGAATTAAATATTCTTTGATTGATTCAAATATTGTTTCAGTCTCTTTATTATCAAGAATAACAATATCAGATAATTTTCCATCTGCAACTTTAACTTCAACTTCTATAGGTCCTTTAAGACCGTCACTTTTACCTTTATATGTTCCATCTTTAAATTTATCTGATCCACCACAACCTACTAATAAAGTTGCTGCTAAAACTGCTACTGGTATCAATGCTTTTATTTTCATAATATTCTATTCCTCCTAAATCCACATTCTTATTATTTAATTAATTCTGCTGCGCTTTTTCCAGCTTGTCTACCATATACTATTATATCTGCTACTGCGTTTCCACCAAGTCTATTTGCTCCATGTACTCCTCCAGTAACTTCTCCAGCTGCAAATAATCCTTTTATTGCTTTTCCGTTACTATCTAAAACTTCTGCATTTGTATTTATAACAACTCCACCCATAGTGTGATGTATTATTGGAGTGATTTGTATAGCATAGAACTTACCTTTGTTTAATTTCTTTAAAAGACTTGTTCTTCCTAATGGATCATTTTGAGTATCTACTGAAGTATTGTATTCGTCTATAGTTGATTTTAATGTAGCTCCATCTACTCCTATTTTGCTAGCTAAATCTTCTACAGAATTTCCTTCAACTACAACTCCAGCTCCAACATACTCTTCAATTGCGTGTAATCCATCTTTAACATTATCATCAAAAACTAAAAATGCTTCTTTACCTTCTTGTCCTAAAACTGCTTTAGATACTTTATCTCTTGTATCTAATTCATTATAGAATCTCTTTGCACTTTTGTTTACTAATATTGCACCATCACCTCTAACACCTTCACTAATAAGAAGCCCTTGTGAAGCTACTCCTGTTGGGTGAGTTTGGATTTGTTCCATATCTCTTAATGCACCGCCAAGACTCTCAACTAATTTTATACCATCACCTGTAGCTCCTGGATGATTTGTAGTAGCAAAACCTTCTAACTCAGCTTTGTACCCAGTAATCATTTCCATGTTAGCTCCAAAACCACCAGCTGCAACTACTACAACTTTAGTGTTTATTGTATACGCTTTTCCTTCTTTGTCCTTAGCCTTAACTCCTGAAATGTTTCCTTCTGAATCTTTAACTATTTCAGTCGCTTCATTAAGAGTTCTTATATCTACTCCTTGTTTTTCAGCTTCAGTTTTTAAAGTTTTAACTATTGTTGCTCCAACAGCAGCTCCACCTACTGGTCTATGTATTCTGTCATTAGTAGCTCCACCTGCTCTTGCAACTTCGTTTAAGTCTGCGCCTAACCCAATTAGCCAGTCTACTCCGTCTTTAGCTTCATTTGCTAACTTTTTAACCAATTCAGGGTCATTAAGGTTCTTTCCACCCTTCATTGTGTCATCTATCATAGTTTGTATGCTATCTTTTATACCAGCTGCTTTTTGAGGTGTAGACTCTGCTGCATTCATACCACCAGTTGCTTTATTTGTGTTTCCTCCAACCATAGGCATTTTTTCAAGAACGACTATTTTTTCTACGCCCTCTTCCTTTGCCTGTACTGCTGCTGCTAGTCCTGCTCCACCTGCACCTATTATTACAAGGTCAGCACTTTCTGATTTTGATTTTGCTCCACATCCCATCATTGTAGCCATAGACATTACTACAAGACTTAACGCGATAACTATTTTTTTCTTATTCATATTCATTACCTCCGCATTATTTTTACCACCAAATACATACTATTTGATTGTTAAAAAAAACTCAATCTTAAGGTCTTTTTAATCTTTTTTATCTTTTTGGTCTGATGTTTTACTTGTACCATCAATATTAATTTCTTTTCCATATTTGTGTTGGGCCTCTTGATATACCTTCTGATGGTCCTCTTTGATATACTTTTTGATGAAAGTTTTGATGCACATTATGATGGGCCTTTTATGTTTTATCAAAAGTGCCATGAAAGCTAATATTAGGACATGAAAAAAACTGTAATATCAACTTTAAATAACTATTGATATTACAGTTTCTTATATTATTTCTTTTTATAAAGATGTATTGGTCTTCCGACTTTTCCATAAACCCTAATAAGTTTTAGATCTCCTTCTTTAACCATGTAGTCTAAATATCTTCTAACTGTAACCCTAGCGAGTCCAACTCCATCTGCAATTACTTCTGCTGTATTGCTGTCATCTAAACTATCAATATGATCTTTAATTTGGTTATAGGTATCTATATTTAATCCTCTTATAAGTACCTTTTCTTTTGATTCTTTTTTATCTTTATTAAGATTTATTCCTGTTATGTATTTATCTATATACTCTTGTCCTATTCTATCAGAACAGCCTATATCCTTATATCTTACAAGGTATTTTTTCATTGCTTCTTCAAATCTTTCAAAAGTAAAGGGTTTAACTAAGTAATCCATAACCCCATACCTAAAGGCCTCGTTTATAGAATTTATTTTGTTTTCTGCCGTTATTAATATTACATCTGAAGAAATTTCATTTCCTCTAATCCACTTTAGAAAATCTAGTCCATTTCCTGAAGGTAGAAAAACATCTAAAAGTATTAAATCCACTTCGTTTTTCAAGAGATATTCTTTTGCTTCCTCTATATCTGAAACTGAAGAAACAATATTCATACTTTCAAATTGATTTGAATAATTTTCGTTTATCTTTCTAACCATAGGGTCATCTTCAACAATCATTATTTTTATCATATTAACATTTCTCCCTTCATAACTCTACATGCCACACAGTTTCTTCTTCATCTGATTCAACATATATTTTTCCATTAGCATTTTCTATTATATTGATTACGTTAAATAAACCTAGTCCTCTATTTTCGCCTTTTGTACTAAAGCCAGCTTTAAATATCTTTTCAAAATCCTCATCCTCTATCTTAGGTCCGTTATTTTTAACCGTTATCTTTAACTTATCCTTTTGAATTATTGAAAAATGTATTTTACCATTCTTTATTCCTTTAAGAGCCTCAATTGAGTTTTCTAGTAGGTTTCCTATTATACATCCTATTTTATCTTGGCCTATAGGATTATCAACATTTTCATAATTACTTTCTTTATCAATCACCATATCGATTTTTGCCTCAGCAGCTCTATTATACTTTGCTAATAATAAGGCTGATATGGATTTATCTTTTATGTTATCCAAAACAAGCATTACCTCATTTCGCTTTTTGCTAGTTTTAAGAATATATTCTTTTGCATCATCATAGGCTTCTAAATGTATTAACCCTAAAATAGTATGAAGTTTATTCATAAACTCATGATTTTGTGCTCTTAAATCCCAATTAAGCTTTTTAATAACTTGAAGTTCTTCAACAAGCTCCTCTACATCTATCATATTTTTAAATGAAACAATTGCCCCTACAGTTGTTTCGTTGTCTTTAACTATTGAATAGTTACTTATAATTTTCGTATTATTATTTAGTGTTTGTTCTAGATTTAATATTGATTCTTCCTTATCTAATAACGTTCTCAAAGTATCTCCTATATTGTTATCTAAATTATCTACACTCATGTTTTTGATATCTTGATGAACCTCTAATATTTTCATAGCCTTATTGTTGATTAATGATATTGTACCATCTTTATTTACTGCGATGATTCCATCAGTTATATTATTTAAGGTTACTTCTCTTTCCTTTAATAACAGTGAAATTTCCTCTGGTTCTAAACCAAATATTGTTTTCTTTATACTTACGGCAACAAACTTAGCAAGAAACAACCCAAATAAAGCAACAAGTATAATAAAAGGAAGAAGATTTTTTGAGAATTGTATGTATTCATCAAATATATTTACTTTTAATGTACCAACACAAACAACACCTACTTGTCTATCTCCTCTAAATATTGGCGAAAAAGCCTTAACTGTTGCTCCCATTGTTCCAATTCCTTCATCAGCATAAACCTCACCATACTTTATTGCTCTATCTATAGTGCTATTTGAAAACTGCCCACCTACTTTTTCAATATGTGGATGAGAATACCTCACCCTATCCATATCTGTAACAGTTATAAAGGTAACCCCCGCTTCTTCTCTTATATTATTTACGTAAGGGTTTATTATTAACTCTCCACCTAGCTCTCCAACATTATCAATTAATACAGGACTTTTTGACAACGTTATCGCCATGTCCATGAGTCCATTTTCAACTTTTTCTCTTATTTTTCTATTAATCTCAAGTACTGATATAAAAGTAGCTAAAGATACAACAGAAATAATTATAATCATAACCATGGTAGTTATCTTATTTTGTAATTTCATAATTCCTCTTATTCTGCTTTTTTTCTTAATTATATCACAGAGATTTTCCTAATGCATTTTTTCTTTGGTAAATGAGAATAGACAAGCCTCATTTGACTTGTCTATCTTGCTTAAATCCATTTATTAAATTTTTTGATATACATCTTTTTGGCCATCTGAACAACAACACAATACATCAATAATATTAATGTTATCCAAAAGAAGTAATTCATAGGTAATGCTTCTAAACCTATGGCTTCCCCAAAACCTATAAATGGCACACTTATTCCTAAAATCACGATAACTAAACTTAAAACTACAACTGGTGTAGATGCTCTGCTCTCTATAAAAGGAACTTTCTTGGTTCTTATAATATGAACAATCAATATCTGAGATATCAATCCAACAATAAACCATCCAGACTGGAATAAACCTTGTGTAGCATCACTATTAGCTTTAAACACATACCACATCAATAAAAATGTTATTATATCAAATATTGAACTTATAGGGCCTATATAAACCATAAATTTACCTATATCATCTGCATTCCACTTTTTAGGTTTCATTAAATATTCTTTGTCCATATTGTCCCATGGAATGAATATCTGTGAAACATCATAAAATAAGTTTTGAATTAAAAGTTGTATTGGAAGCATAGGAAGGAAAGGTAAAAATATACTTGCAGCAAGTACACTAAATACATTACCAAAATTAGAGCTTGCAGTAATCTTTATATATTTCATTATATTGCCAAAAACTTTTCTTCCTTCGATTACTCCTTCTTCTAGTACCATCAAACTTTTTTCAAGTAAGATGATATCAGCTGATTCTTTAGCTATATCTACTGCCGTATCAACAGATATACCAACATCTGATTGACGAAGCGCTGGGGAATCATTTATACCATCACCCATAAATCCAACAACATGCCCCTTTTCTTGAAGCAATCTTATTATTCTTGATTTTTGTATAGGAGATAACTTCGCTAAAACATTTGTAGTTTCTATAGCTTTTGTTAGTTCATCATCCTCCATATCATCTATTTCATTTCCAAGAAGAACATTACTAACATCAATACCAACTTCTTTACATACTTTCACTGTAACTGCATCATTATCACCAGTTAACACTTTTACCTCTACTCCATTTTCATGAAGGGCTTTTATTGCATCTTTTGCAGATTCCTTAGGAGGATCTAAAAATGCTATATATCCCATTAAAACCATGTTAGATTCATCTTTTACACTAAAGTTGTTCTCATCAGGTATATTGTTTTTTTGAGCTACCCCAATTACTCTCATACCTTCTTTATTTAGATTTTCTACTGTTTTTAATATCTTTTTCTTAATCTCATCCGTAAGATTTACAACCTCACCTTTATACTCTGCAAAACTACAGATTGAAAGCATTTCCTCAACAGCACCTTTTGTTATAAGCTGTCTTTTTCCTTCTTTATCTTTTAATACTACTGACATTCTCCTTCTTACAAAGTCAAAGGGAATTTCATCTACTCTCTCATACTTTTCTTTAAAAGCAATTAACCCATTTTCTTCTCCATGTTCAAGTATTGCAATGTCCATCAAGTTTCTTAATCCTGTTTGATAGAAACTATTTAGATAAGCGTGTTTTAAAACTCTGATATCTTCTTCTCCATGAATATTTAAGTGTTTTTCAACAATTATTTTATCAAGTGTTAATGTACCGGTCTTATCTGTACAAAGAATATCCATAGCTCCAAAGTTTTGGATTGCATCAAGTTTTTTTACAACAGTTTTTCTTTTTGCCATAACTACTGCACCTTTTGCAAGATTTGTAGTTACTATCATTGGAAGCATTTCAGGAGTTAACCCAACAGCAATTGATATAGCAAAAAGAAGTGCCTCAAGCCAATCCCCTTTTGTTACACCATTAACAACAAATACTATAGGAACCATAATAAACATGAATTTTATAAGAAGAGAACTTACGCTTTTTACGCCTTTTTCAAAGCTTGTTGTCTTTTTATCCTCTGTAAAAGATGATGCCATAGATCCAAAATAAGTTTCATCACCAGTAGCAATTACTAGAGCTACTGCACTTCCACTAATTATATTAGTTCCAAGCAAACAAATATTATCTAAATCAAATATGTTAACATCTTTTATATCTCTCTTTAACTCTTGAAATTTTTCTATGGGTTCAGATTCACCTGTAAGTGAAGATTGACTTATAAATAAGTCTTTACAACTTATTATTCTTAAATCCGCAGGTATCATATCTCCAGCTGCTAGGTGAACTATATCACCTGGAACAAGGTCTATTATATTTAATTCATTTACTCCCTTTTCCTTTCTTTTTACAGCAGTTGTAGTTGTAACTAAACCTTTTAGTTTTTCTACATCATTTGAGGATTTAAGTTCTTGAAAAAACTGCAAAAGTACACTAATAGTTATCATAGTCGTAATTATTACTATTGTTATATAGCTTTTTTCTTCCTTTGAAGCCATTACTATATCAGTTATAAATGATACTACAGCTAAAGAAATAAGAACCAAAATAAATGGATTTATAATCGCCTCAAATAAATGTTTATACCAAGCTTTAGGTTTATCTTTGGAAATTTTATTAAGACCATACTCTTCTCTTCTATTTAATACTTCCTGCCCTTCTAATCCAGAAATGTTTGTTTGTAATTTATCATATAGTTCTTTTATGCTTATAGCACTATTTTCATAAACTCTATTTTTTATTTCTTTTTCATTTTTATTTATATCAAAATTCTTTCTTTTTAGCATAATTCACTCCTCCTACTTAAAAATGACAACACTTAATACAGGTTAAAACAATATTATTTTTAACCTAACTATCTGTATTTACTTAGTATTACTATTTTTGAAATTTATATTAGCCTGAGAAGCAGCGATTAGCTTTATAGAAATGTTTTATATAGAAATTCTTAGGATATTTTCACAATCTTTTTTAAATCGAAGCTAAGAAACGAATAATTTAAACTTAATTCTGAAGTTGTCCGTTTTTTTCTATAATAAGCACCCCCGCCATCACTGTCACTACTACTATAAATATCCATTCTTCTTCACCTCCGAAAATTTAATAAAAATAAAAAAACCTCGCCAAACTTAAACGTGACGAAGCTACCATAATAACTTTCTCGTTCAAGTTTTGGCTCTGCAAGGCAATGAAATTGCGTTAGATTAAACCTTCTTTGTTCGGTAAAACCTGCTAACCAGTTCAAAATGTTTCCATCCTTTTACGGCAGCAATCCGTATCCTTGTAGTAACCTCACCTACCGAGGCTTATTTAATTTCCACTTTCATAATATGTTTTATTCCTTAGTTTGTCAACCTTAAACAAAAAAATAATGGTTTTTATATAGAATTTGTTAAGTCAAAAATAGCAACAATACATATATTGGTAGTAATACTAATACATTAATTAGGTGATTGTTATTAAAATTTATTCTGGATTAAACATAAATGAACTTATTTTTTTAGGTGAAGGCACTCAAGGTAAGGTATATAAAATAGATTCTAAAAAATGTATAAAGATCTTTAAAAGCAAGAAAATCTGCACTGCTGAGCTATATACTTTAGTAATGGGACAAAAGGATGAACATTTTCCAATACTTTATGAGTACGGCAATAGATATATAATAAGAGAATATATAGATGGCATAGAACTCGATAAATATCTAAGTTCTAACCCCCTTACTCCCGATATTTCAAGTAAACTTATTGGATTATATGAGGCCATGAAAAAAATAGGCTACTCTCGCTTAGACTCTGCATTATTTCATATTTTTCTAACTCCTTCTGAAGATATTCGGCTTATTGATACTGCTAGGGCTATGGTTAAAGAAAGTACCTATCCTAAATTGATTCTAAGTGGTTTAAATGATTTGGGCTACAGGGAGGAATTTCTAAACCATGTTAAAGTTTTTAATCCTAAACTCTATAATGATTGGATTAACCATCATAAGTAATTAAGTAAAAGAGGAGAAAATATGAGATTCATAGTTTTTGGAGATTCTAAAGGTAAAGAAAATGGTATAAACAAAAAAGTTCTACATTCACTTATGAAAGAAAGTTCTAAATTGTATCCCTCTCCTGAGTTTATACTAGTATGCGGAGATAGTGTGGCTGGAGGTAGTAAAGAGGAAACTCTAGCCATTCAACTTATGGATTTTAGAGATATAATATCAAAATATCATCCAAACAAATCTTTATTCCCCGTTATAGGTAATCATGAAGTTAATATTGAACCAGAGGATGATAGATTTGAACAAGTTCTCAATCAATTTTACAGAAATCTAACTCCTACTTATTCTTTAAATGGTTACAACAACACTGTTTATTGTGTTGATTTTGATGATACAAGATTAATTATTCTAAATTCCTTCCACCCCTCTTCTCTTCATAAAATAGATAAGGTACAACTTAATTGGTTTAAATCCATGGCCTCTGTACCAAGTAAAAATAAACTTGTTTTTATTCATTCCCCAGCGTTTCCTACTGGGGCCCATCTAGGTCACTCACTTGATCTATATCCTGAAGATAGAAATGAGTTTTGGGATATAGTTGACAAATGTAATATAGACATAGTATTTTCAGGTCATGAGCATAACTATTCTAGAAGAGTCATAGACAGCTCCTTTAGTGAAGGTGGTTTTACTTATCAAAATAAAGTACCACAGATAATCTCAGGTGGTGGCGGTGAAAAGTTACGTAATAAATACAAAAGTAAAAAAGGAATAGTTGTAGCTCCTGTAGCTGTATATCATTTTTTAGTTGTTGATATTGATGAATACTCTATCAAAGTTTCTGCAATAACCTCAAAAGGCAAAAAGATAGATGAGTTTGAAATAAAGAAATAGTTTTGAACTAAAAATAAATGGACTTAAAACTAGCTGTTAATCTAGTTTTAAGTCCATTTCAAAGATAGTTTTAAATAAAGTCTTCTAAATCTAAAGTTTTTAAATATCTTTCTCTCTAAATTCATTTTCAAGAAAACTCATTGTGATCATATCATAATATTTATGATTATAATAAGCCCCATCTCTTCTTAAACCTTCTCTTTTAAATCCTATCTTTTCATAAACATGAATAGCTCTATTATTAAAAGGATAAGCTTCAAGTTCAATTCTATGAAGATTAAACATTCCAAACCCATAGTTTAAAGCTAAAATCATAGCTTCTGTACCATACCCTTTACTAAAATCCTCTTTTCTATTAATTAGGATTCTGATATTACCACATCTATTATTTCTATCAACCTCATTAATTACTACTTCCCCTACTAGCTTATTATCTTGCTTTGAGAATATCAAAAAATCTACTCTATCACTATCAGCTGCTACTCTATCAATGTAATTCTCTATTTCTGTTTTATTAAAAGCTTGAGCACTTCCAGTAAAAATCATTGTTTCAATACTAGTATTTTTAAAATTGTCCCAATATTCTTCTATATATTCTTTATCTAATTTTTTTAGATAAACTATATTTCCATTTAACTCTAAAAAATTTCTCATGTTTAACATATTTTTCTCCTTAAATCTATTTACTTAAATTATAAATATCTTAAGTGAGTTTAATCAACATCATTAATGATTCAGAATAGTTTATGCTCAATTTTCCTCTTCACTCGTCCCTACTTCTTTTTCTGATATTTCATCTGAAAACTCAGTTGATAGATTAGTTTTATACTTGGTCTTTATAAGTTTATGAACACTTCCCCTTGCTCTGCTATATCTTAATACCATATAGGCACCTGAATATACTCCTACCATAAAAAGTCCTGCTATAAGACCCGATCCTTGCCCTGATATAAATGGCATACTTAGGATAATTATAATCATGCTTATAAGTCCTATCCATGATGTATATGGATATCCAGGCATCTGACATTTCCCTTCTGGTGGGCATCCATTTTTCTTACGAAATCTTATATGAGTAGCCATTATTACAGCATAAGTAAATAGAAGTGCAAATCCTCCAGCACTTATTAGAAATAAATAAACTCTAGGAAGTAACATACCTAATCCTAATCCTATTAACATCCCAAGACCTGAAAACAGAATTCCTCTATGAGGCACATCCTTATTATCCTTTAGCCATTTAGGAGCATGCCCTTCATCTGCTAAGGATCTTATCATTCTTCCAAGTCCAAACATAGCTGCAAGCATAGTTGATAATATAGCTGTAATTAAAACCAAGTTAAGAACAGTTCCAGCCCAGCTTATTCCCCATCTATTTAGTGCTACAACCATAGGACTTATACTTTCACTTAACTCCGCAGTTGGAACTAATGGAAGAAGAACTCCTATTGAAATTACATAAAACACCACAAGACATAACACTGTATAGGTTATTGCTCTAGGTATTGTTTTCCTTGGATCTCTAGCTTCTGATGCAACTAATCCTATTATTTCAAAACCTGCATAAGAAAACATAACTATAAGCATACTTCCTGCAAGCCCTTGTATTCCTCCTGGCATAAATTCCTCTCTACTTAATTCGCCAACTCCAACCGCTCCGCCTCCTGATATTATTCCTACTATTAATAAAAAAGCTACGAATATAAAAGATATTATAGCTAATACTTTTATAGCTGCTAACCCACTTTCTAGCTTACTTAGTTTATCTGCACCTAATAAATTAAGTAATGTAACTCCAACTATTATGATTCCTCCAAGCAAGGAAATAGAAACATTAGGAAACCATTCCCTAACCAAAATAGATACTGCTGTTGCTTCACTGGATATAGCTAAAACCATTCCCGTCCAATATACCCATCCTACAACAAAACCTGTACCTTCTCCAAAAATATTAGCTGCAAAAGTTCTAAATGAGCCTGAATCTGGATTTGCTACAGTCATTTCTGACATTGCAAACAATATAAAATAAACTAATATTCCTCCTAATATATACGCTATTAATATAGATGGCCCTGCTGCATGAATAGCTACAGAAGACCCAAGAAAAAAAGATCCTCCTATTACTGTTCCTAATGCCATCATAGTTAACTGCCAAGCAGACAATCCTTTATGTTTACTCTCCATATTTTGCCCTCCATTTAAGTTTGTTTATATCTTAGTATTCCTAAAATCCCTTAATATAAACGAAAAAATAAGGCATAGACTTATCTATACCTTATAAAAAACTATATTGCAAGGCTGTTTATCTTAACAGGCTCTTTCCTATCAATCTCTGTCATTGAAACTGGATCTAATATTTCATCTAATTCTCTTATACTTAAAATACCCTCTCTTAATATAATTTCTTTTACAGATATTCCTGTTTTTAAAGCTTCCTTAGCTATATCTGCTGATTTTTTATAACCTATATAAGGACAAAGCACAGTTACTATTCCTACACTATCATTTACAAGTTGTGCACATCTTTCTTTATTATCTGTAATTCCTACTATACAATTATCAACAAAAGTTTTTGTTGCATTTCTCAGAGTTTCTATTGATTCGAATAAATTATAAAATAATACTGGTTCAAAAGCATTAAGTTCTAATTGTCCTGCTTCTGCTGCCATAGTTATAGTGAAATCATTTCCCATAATATTAAAGGCTACTTGAGAAACTACTTCTGGAATAACTGGATTTATCTTTCCTGGCATTATTGATGAGCCATTTTGCATTGATGGAAGATTGATTTCTCCTAGACCTGTCTTAGGGCCACTTGATAAAAGTCTTAAATCATTTGCCATTTTAGATAAATTAACTGCACAAGTTTTTAATACTCCAGATACACTTACAAAACCATCAAGATTTTGAGTTCCATCTATTAAATCTTCTGCTTGAGTTAGATTTAAACCTGTAACCTTTTTAAGATTTAAAGTGATATTTTTTAAATAATCTAAACTTACATTAATTGAAGTTCCTATAGCTGTTGCACCCATATTTACAGTTAACATCTCTTCTTGAACCTTAGTCAATCTGTTTATATCTCTTTTAATAACAGATGCAAACGCATGAAAAGATTGCCCAAGTCTTATAGGAACTGCATCTTGAAGTTGAGTACGTCCCATCTTAATAACATCATTAAATTCTATTGATTTTTCTTCTAAAACTTCATATAAACGTTCAAGTTCATAAACTGCATTAACTAACATTTTTATAATTACTAGTTTACCTGCTGTTGGAAACACGTCGTTAGTTGATTGAGCCATATTTACATGGTCATTTGGATGAACTAAACTATAGTCTCCCTTTTTTCCGCCTAGTATTTCAATAGCTCTATTAGCTATAACTTCATTTGCATTCATATTTGCAGAGGTTCCTGCTCCCCCTTGTATTGGATCTACTATAAACTCATCATGAAGTCTTCCTGAAATAATTTCATTACAAGCTTGTATAATAGCTGATCCAACTTTTCTATTTAATTTATTTATATCTATATTTGTAATAGCCGCCGCCTTTTTTATTTCAGCTAGGCTTATTATAAGCTCTGGATGGATTGTTCTATTTGTAATATGAAAATTGTTTTTTGCTCTTAAAGTTTGTACACCATAATAAGCTTCTACCGGTACATGCATATCTCCTATTGAATCAAATTCTATTCTAGTCTCCATATAAATACCCTCGCTTTTATTTTATTTATTAATACAATAGCGAGATTATCATTATTTTCTACTCATGTAAATCTTTAAAAAGCATTTACTTAAAAAAGGTGAAAAAATGCATACCTAACTTAATTAAAAATATTTTTTATCATACTTTAATTAATTTTATTAAGGGGATTTTTTTAATATTAGCCTTTAAACTTAATATTTTTAATCCAAAATATGCAAAAAGCTTGTATCATTACCTCTAAAACTTTATTATATTAACTATAAAGGAATTTTTTAAATAAATCTAAAAAGAGGTGCCTATTATTATGGATGAAATAGATTTAAAACTTATTAAACTTCTTCAAGAAAATGCTCGATATTCGCTTAAATATTTGGCTAAAGAAGTGTTCTTATCAACGCCCGCAGTGTCTTCTCGTATACTAAAACTTGAGGAATCTGGAATAATTAAGGGATATTCAGCTCAAGTTAACTTACCTAAACTTAACTACAATATAAAGGCATTTATAAATCTTGAAGTTAGCCCAAAGCAAAAACCTGAGTTTTATCCTTTTATAGCCGCCTGTCCCAATGTTCTTGAATGTAATTGTGTTACAGGAAAGTTCTCTATGCTTATAAAGGTTTCCTTTCACACCACTGAAGAACTTGATGGTTTTATTAATGAAATACAGAGATTTGGAAATACTGAAACTCAAATAGTATTTTCTACCCCAGTTGATCATAGAGGGATTCAAATAGAAATGAATTAAATTCACAAAAAGCCTCGCAAATTACTACGAGGCTTTGTTTTAAGAAAAATATATTAATTATTCTATTACATACCGAAGTATATTCCTGTCAAGAATTAAATCCTACTACTTCAATACCTACTATACTTCCTTTCCCTTCATAGGTTTGGTTATTTCTTTTGCTCAAAAAGTAAAGTTTCACTTCTCCAGATAACTCTTCTTTTACTTGTATGTTCATTTCTCCTTTTTTAGGGGCTAATAGTCCCCCTGGTTGAGTTAATCTACCTTCAAGTTTTAGAATACCTTCTTTATTTTCTAAAGATATTTTTATTTTTTTATCATTTATTTCTTCTATTTCTAGCTTGCTATTATTGTAGGTAGCAAATCTATATTGCTTACCATGAACTAAGAAATTCACTATATAACCTCTAAAAGATTTTTTTCCGAAAGGTATATCAGCTACTGATAAAAAAATGCTAGTTCCTTTCTCCTCAAAATTATTGCATTGAATCCATAGATACTCCTTAGGGAATGATGTTCCCCAATCTTTTTCTATATATCCCTTTCCCCCATTAAAATCTATTTCCTCATTGTTTATCTTAATCTTTCCAGAAACCTCATGGTTCATGCTGATGACCCCATGGTAACATTCCATATTAGGTATGTATGCAAAAAAGCCCATTATATTAGGACATACTATAGATTTTTTTAAAGGAGTAAAGGTACCTAGATTTATATCAGCTTTTATATCACAATCTTTATCTTTTATATTAATTGAGATTTTTGATTCAGAAAATATATTTTCTCCTATACTTATCCTAAAAGGGTTTTGTTGATACTTAAAATCTTCTAATTTAAATCGTACATACCCTGTTTTGGTTGTCCTTTTATCATTCTTATCTACACTTACAAATATATATTGAATAAAGCTGTGATAATCTCCATGAAATAAACTTATCCCAGGTATAAAACTTATAACATTTTTTTGATTTTCTGATACCTGTTTATAATACCAACCTTCAAAATAGTTTTTCTTTTTTAAATCCCCTTGAAAAAGTATGGGGTTTATCATCTTCTTAAACACTTTAGACATCATCCTCACTATATACTATATTTACTAGTATATCCATGTACAAAAAAAGAAACCTCACTAGGTTTCTTTTTCATGAAGATTTATTTGTTTTTTATATTCTCAATTATTCTAGTAATTATATCTATCCTCTTAAATGGAGTTATTAAATAATACCCATCTACATATTCAGAAATCTCTTCTGCAATTTGGGTGGATAATTTCACTGCAAGCTCTGTAGCCTCTTCCTTTGAAATATCTTTATACATCTCAATTATCTCTTCTGAAACGTTGATTCCTGATATTTCATTGTTCATAAAGCAGGCGTTTCTATAACTAACAACTGGAATAATTCCACCTAGTATTTTTACATCTAGTTCTTTTCTTGCAAGTTTTAGATTTTCTAGGGCCTCTTTAGTTAACACAGGTTGGGTTAAGAACATGGTTATTCCATTTTCTATCTTTTTCTTTGCTTGTACCATCTGAGCATTAAAGTTTCTTGCATTAATATTTAAGGCCCCACAAACATTAAATGGACTTTTAAAGGTTGTTTCATTTAGGTTTGTTATATAGTTTGCAAGTATTGATGAATTAAAACTAAATACTCCCTTAACTTCATCTCTTTCTGCAGAAGGTATAGGATCTCCAGTTACAACTAAAACATTGTTCACCCCTTCTATATTAAGACCTAAAAGAAGCGCTTTTGTAGCATTTATATTTCTGTCTCTACAGGTCATATGAGGAATTGGTGTTATATCTAGTTCTCTCTTAAGCTTACAAGCAAGTATACTACTATCAACTCTAGCCCTTGCAATAGGACAATCAGCTATAGTTATAGCATCTACTCCCTGATCTTTTAGTTTCTTTGCACTACTCATAAAAAAGTCTATTTCTGTATCTATAGGAGGATCTAATTCAACTGCAATTATCTTCTCTCCTTTATCTAACCTTTCGATAAGTTTATTTTTCACCTCTGATTTTTTGATTTCTGATGGTTTTGATATCTTGTCATAAATAATATCATCTAAACTAAGTTCTTTTAGTTTTAAAACCATTGCTTTTATATACTCTGGAGTTGTCCCACAGCACCCACCTAAAATACTTACTCCTAATTTCGCTATTTCAAACATCTGACTTGCAAAATACTCTTTGCTGTTATCAAAAAAAGTACGGTTATTTATTATAGTCGGATAACCTGAGTTTGGCATTATGGATATGGTTTTATCTTCAATATTAAACTCTTTTATATACTGAAGAAGATGGTAGGGACCTGAAAAACAGTTAAAACCTAAAGCATCAATTTCAGTAATCTTTGAAAGTTTATCTATAAGCTTCTTTCCTGAATTTCCAAGCCTTGTATACCCTTCTGGAGAAACAGCAAACTCCACAAGAATAAAAGCTTTGTGATTTTTACTTTTTATATATTTGCAGATATCAACTACACATTCCTCTTGGCTAAAGGTTTCAAATATGAAGTTATCTGCGCCTAAATTAAGAAATACATCTACTATTTCTTGGTACTCTTTAAATAATTCATGTCCTTCTAGTTCTTTGATGGGCCCAATATCAGCAAAAACTGAAACTGATGTACCTTGAGTTGCCTCTTTTGCAATTTCATAACCCTCTTTGATTACCCTCTTAACTACATCAAAATCACTTTCTAATGCCTCTTTATTTGCACCAAAGGTATTAGTTCTTATAGCCCCACAACCTGAATTTATATATTCCTTGTGTATATCTAAAACTGTTTGCCTATCATAAAGATTTCCAAGCTCACACTTAGTTGATGGATTTTTACTTAGTACACTGTAATAAGTACCCATTGCTCCATCAAAAATCAGCGGTTTCTTTTTTGTTTTCATTTGTATCCCCCTAAACAAATTTATCTCTTACCTCAAAGGAAATTATATAGCGTTAATATCCTTTCCTCTATTACTAAATTTACTATAACACATATGGGTAAAAATTTGTGTTATTTCTTTAATGGTACTATGAACAAATCTAAAAGTAGAAATAGACCATTTCAAATAATAACTCACTCATCTTCTCTAGGGGAAACTTATACATTAAAATTTCATTATATCTATTAGATGCTTTCTATTAGAAGTTGTAACTAGGGCTACACTCCCTCCAAATTGTTCAGTAATATATTTTATTACCCATGAGTTAGGATCTGATTCTTTATCTAATAACTTTTGTAGCTTCCTTTGATTATACAATGTATTATATTCATCTTTTTCTATCTCTCTTTTATTATATTGTCCTTTAAGTAATGGAGAGAAAGCAACTAAAGTTAAATCATTATGATATTTTAAGTAATCACTAAGATCTCCATCAACAGCAACTTGTGGGTGAAAATCAGCATCAATAGTTGGTGTTAAATAACTATATCTCTGTTGAATTACTGAAAAGAATTTATAACCTTTTTTAATACAAATATTTCTTGCTCGTTCAATACGCCAAGTTCTAAAATTGCTACATCCAATCTCTTTAATCAACCCTTTTTCTACAAGTTCATTTAAAGTTTCTAAAGTTTCTTCCTGCGGAGTGTTATAATCATCTACATGTAAATATAATAAATCAATATAATCCGTTTTTAAATTTTCTAAAGACTTTTGTACAGATTCTAATATAACTTTACGGCCCAATCCTTGCATATTAGAAAAATCTCTATTTTCAATGTTTTTAGGTAGTGCACCAAGCTTTGTTGCTATTATAGTTTCTTTTCTGTTATTATTTTTATTTAACCATTTTCCTATGACTCTCTCGCTCTCACCACCACTTCCACCATTCCAAACTGCATAGTTGTTTGCTGTATCTATAAAGTTACCCCCTTCATTAATATAATCATCCATTAACTTAAATGAGTCCTCTTCACTTGTCTTTGTTCCAAAATTTATTGCTCCAAGTCCAATATTAGATACTCTTAATGATGAACTTCCTAATAATATTTTTTCCATCTAAAACACCTCCTAAAAATATTATATTTTAGGTTCTAAAATATTGAAATTAGGTACTTTATTGTGCTATAGTTACAAAAAAGTACCTAAGGAGATAATTATGATAGTAAATGAATGGGAAGAAGGATGTCCTTTATTGTTAACCCAGAGAATAATCTTGGGTAAATGGAAGTTATCTATAATATGGTTTTTAGCCAGAAATGAAGTTATGAGGCACTCAGAATTAAAAAGGGCCTTTGATGATTCCTCCCTTACTCAAAAAATGCTCACTCAGCATTTAAGGGAACTTGAAGATGATAATATTGTTGAAAGAAAAATCTACAATGAAGTTCCTCCTAAGGTTGAATACAGACTAACAAAGGTAGGCAAAAGTTTTATTCCAGTACTTGATCTTATGGAAAAGTGGGGAGAGTCTTATATAAAAATTGGTATAGAAGATAATTAAAGCTTGATGTTCATATAAAACAATACATCCTACAATAGTTATACCTAAAATGTCGGATTCTCTATTTTTGCTTCTGTTATCCTGTATATGAAAGGAAGGGATTTTAATGGATTCACTTAAAAATATGAATGATGCTCTAAAGTACATTGAAAAAAATCTTGAATATGAAATAGATTATAAGGAGATGGCTAGACTTGCTTTATGTTCTGAATATCATTTTAAAAGGATGTTTTCTTTTTTAGCTGGAATTCCACTATCAGAATACATCAGAAGGAGAAGACTTACAGTTGCTGCTTTTGAACTTACGAACAGTGATATAAAAGTGATAGACCTTGCTGTTAAGTATGGATATAATTCTCCTGATGCTTTTTCAAGGGCCTTTCAAAGTTTACATGGAGTTACTCCATCAGAAGCTAGAGATAATAGTCATTCATTAAAAGCTTATCCACCTATGACCTTCCAATTATCTATTAAGGGAGGAAACGAAATGAATTATCGTATTGTAGAAAAAGAAAAATTTAATATTATTGGATTAAAAAAGAGGGTTCCTATAGTTTTTGAAGGGGTTAATCCTGAGATTTCTAAGATGTGGCAAAGTCTAAACATGCAAATCATAACTGAACTTAAAGCACTTTCAGATATTGAACCATCAGGACTTATAAGTGCTTCTGTAAACTTCTCTGAAGGAAGAATGGAGGAAAAAGGTGAACTTGATCACTATATAGGAGTTGCTTCAACTAAAGAATGTCCAGATAAATTTGAGAAACTTGAAGTTAAAACATCAACTTGGGCTGTATTTGAAGCTGTTGGGCCTTTTCCAGAAACACTTCAAAATATATGGGGACGTATTTACTCTGAGTGGTTCCCATCATCTAACTATGAAGTAGCTGAGGGTCCTGAAATTTTATGGAATGAAAGTAAAGATACCTCTTCTCCAACCTACAGAAGTGAGATATGGATACCAGTTGTAAAAAAACAATAAGATCTTAAAGGGAACTTGTATTAAGTTCTCTTTATTCTTTTATTGCTAACTTGGAGACATGCTTTTCTCCGTGACTATAAAAAGCCTTATCATGAGCCTCTCATATTTCTTCATATACCTTTTCTTGGACCTCATATCTGATGTACCTTTTGATGGGCCTCTTAATGAACCCTAGTAAAATCAACTTTGTTTTAATAATCAATATTATAATTTCTTTTTTGAATCTTGATATCCCTTACCTAAAACAAATATAATCGAACCAATTAACAAAGAAAGTCCTTTCAATGGAACTAAGTATTAATTGTAATATGACTGAATTGATAAAATTAAACATAACCATCCTGAAGCAAAAATATTTAAGCAAATTGAAAAAATAAGATAACCACGACCAGCTCTTTTGTTTATTTTCATTTCCTTAAATGATGATATAATAGCAATAATTGATATTACTATCATTGCAATCATTGATGTTATGAAGTTATAATATGAAAGCCTTGGTTGTTTAATTATTGAGTAATCTAAATACCTAAATAACAGAAAAATAATAGCATATAGAATTATATAAAACCATGGTTTCTTAAATATCATGAAATCTCTCCTTTATTTTCTTGATGTACCTTTTGATTGACCTAATTAGATAAACTTCATTTTAGTAATCAAGATGATGATTTATTTTTTAAGTATCCTCTTTAAATAAGCTATATCTAACAAATTCACAGTTTCAAAATTTCCTTTATAAAAAACTGCCCAGTTATTGAAAACACAAGGCAACTCCTTTGCCCTTTGTAGTGTATCAACTTGAATTAAAGATACAGGAACTTCATTTATTTCACAATACTGTTTTATCATCTCAATACTTTGATAAACATATGGACATTGCATATCATAATAAATTGTTAATTCTTCACTTTCAATTTTATGATTTTTAACACTTGGTGAGAATTTTGGCATTGTACCATCAAAAGAAAGCGCAAGCAATTCATAATCGTTATCTGTATTATCAACTACCTCAAAGCCGAACTTCTTAACAAATGATTGGTCTGAAAGCCAAGCCTTCTGCTTTTTTGCTCCAAGCATACAAATTCCTGATTTTCCCTTTGCTTTACCATCAGCTAAACAATACTCCATCAACAAATTTCCATAACCTTTTCCCTTGTAATTACCAGAAACCCATAAACAATATACATAATAATAGTTGTCTCCGATTATTGGAACCCAAGCTGTTTCAAGAGGAGCATACTCAATAAAAACAGTAGCTTTTTCATTTAATTTTCTAAAGACATGACCTTCATTTAACCGTTCTGATAGCCATTCTTTTTTTGAATCAATACCTTTATGTGGCTTTTTACTACGTATAATGCAGCATACATGCTCATTGGCAAGGTTTTCTTTTGTTAGGTTTATAAAATCAGCACCCATGTTTTAATTCTCCTCCCTTACAAAGCCTAATTCTTAAATTGCTTCCAATCTATGACTTATTTCATATAATTTCTTATTGTGTCTACAGTTGATAATATATCATTGATGTTTTCTTCAGTTTTGTTGTTCTCTTTGGCATAAATAAACATATCACGAACTGCAGATAAAGAGTTTGCAAACTTCTCATCCATCCACTCATATCTTGGCAACAGCCATAGATGAAAATGCCTTGACCTTTCTTCTTGAATAATTGTTACTTCTTTAATATCCTTTATGATTTTTAATGCCTCTCTTGCCTTGTAAGCCAAATAAAATAGTTCTTGTGATTCCTCATAAGTTAATTCTGAGATTGACTTAATATGTTTTTTTGAATCAATTATTAAAAATGCCTTAATTGGAACTTCTGGGTCTTGATGAAGAACGAAATTTTTAGTACTTTTTATTATATCACCAGGTGGAGTAAACTCACCATTTCCTATGGAGCAGCCTAGACATTCACAATTCCATTCCTTATCTAAAATATCTCTTATTATCATAAAATCCTCTCCTCTAAAACTCAATACATCTCACTTGTTACATATATAAATAAAGATAAATTCAACATATTTACAGCAAACTTAATTTGGGAACCTGAATGAAATTATAGTATATTAATGATGTTATTAATAATATGTTTATAGAATAATTTAGTATTAAAAACTTTATTTCTTTAAAATCATTTCTTTTTTCTATATAATTTCGTGCTGATACAACTATAATAATTAATAGGATTATAAGTTGCACGATAATTAACAAATAATCCCAAAGCAATGTTTTAGAATTTAATATTACCCCTTTTGAAATCCTTGATATCTCATTATTTATAAAAATAGAAATTACTTGAACCCAAGGTAGCATTATAATTAATACTAATGAATATCTTATTATATATTTTACCTTTAAAAAATACAGTATTAATATATTTAAGATTATTATTAACATACTGATTATAAAGTTATCAAAAATTGTCCATAGCCCTTGTACATAAAAAAATAATTGCACACCAAAAAACATAAATATCTGATCCATATCTTTCCCCTTTAAAGTTAATTTTTATCTATTATACCTCTTATTCCGATTATTAATTAAAATACAGTACCTTACACTTTATTTCAACTTTTCAATATTCTAAATCTATTTTCCTAAAACAATAAGATTTCCTAAAGGACGAAATCCATTCTTTTTATAAAACTTATAAGATGGATAGTCTTTTTCTGTATTAAGTATCATTCCTTGAACATTTTCATCCAATAATAATTTTTCTATATGATTTAGGAATAAACTTCCGATACCTTCCCCTTGATATCATAACTTATACAAAACTCATCTATATAATATTCCATGCCACATATCCAAGGCTTTTTCATACCTATACTTAATGCTACAATTTTATTATTTACTAAACCTATATAACCTAAAAAATAATTGTTTTTCATATGATTTATGAAAAAGGTCTTTACCTGCTCTCTTGAATCATATTCGTCATTCCAAGGTTCTTTTGAAAATGTATCTATAAATAAATCAACACACCCTTCTAAATATTTCTCTTCAAATTTATTTACTTTAAACTCCATTTTATACTCCAAATTTCTTTTAATTTACTATTTCTCTATCTCGCATCATAATTATGATTAAATTATACCATGTTTTATTAATACCTTACTGTTTACTTTTTAGATAATTATTCACAATTATACTTTTACTAACTTCAAAATACTTGGCCTTATTTTTGATTACAAACTAATTGTATTTTAAATACTGTTCATAATCCCCTATAAACATATAAAATTTTACACTTCTTGACACAATACCTTTTTAATACCCATAAAATAAAATACAGGATTATTTTCTCTATGTCCTGATTATTTTTATAAAAGGAGGATTCATATGAGTAATTCAGCTTTACATCTTGAACGTTTAAATGATGAATATATTCCCTCTGGTTCAAGTGTAGTATTTGATAATGTGGTTTATAATTCAGGTAATATTTCTTATGATATATCTACTGGCGTAGTAACTTTTACTGAAGCTGGACGTTACGTTTTAAATTGGTGGGTATCAACACAAACAGCTACAAGCCCTAATTTTGTTGTATTTGCTTTAACTTCCTCTCAAGGAGATGTGCTTGAAGGAAACTCTCCTATTAAGACTGGTGAAGTTGTTGGTTTTGGAATCATTGATGTAATATCCGCACCTGTTACTGTAACACTAAATTATATAAGCGATGGAACTGCGGTTTTAAGCTCTTTAGTTCCAGTTAAAGCAACATTAATCATAATACAAGATGATATAGTTTCCCCTACTGGAGACACGGGTTTTACTGGTACTACAGGTGTTACCGGCGCCACTGGCTCTACCGGAGACACCGGGGCAACTGGTATTACTGGAACTACCGGCTCTACTGGTGCCACAGGCATTACTGGCGTCACAGGAGTTACAGGTGTAACTGGTTCTACTGGGGTCACAGGTGTTACTGGAGCTACTGGTATTACTGGCGAAGCTGCTATCATTAACATCGGTACTGTGACCGTAAGCACTAATGGTACAGCCAATGTTACCAATAGTGGTTCTACCAGCGACGTCACTCTAGATTTTGTTATTCCCGAAGCCCCTCCTTTCTCAAGTGCTTGGGGACTTCAAACAGTTGGCTCAACATTTTCAGCTGGTTCTATACTAGTTGCAACTGGAGAACCTCTCCCTTTTAGTGGGGGCAGTAGTTTATCAAATAATATTACGATTGTCCCAAATGGTCTTCAGATTGAATTAAACGGAATGTATTATATTCGATATAAAGTGAACGTTTATTACGATCAATCATCTATTCTAGCACTTTGTATCAACGATGTTCCGTATATTGATGGATATCTCAATATTGTAACCGGGAACTTAGGAAGTGGAGTAACAGCCCTCTCTCATGCTACCCTTAGAAGAATCACAGCAAACTCAGTAATCACAGTAAAAAATGTTGGTTTAAATGCTATAAGAATGGGCTCCCTTGGCTCTTCACAGGATATTTTTATGACTGCTACACTGATTGCATTCAGAATTGGTGACTAAACACCAAAATTTTTTAAGTTTCATTAATTTATTTCAACTATTAAGTATTAGGGGTCAGAGATTCTATCTTCTTTGACCTCTCATATTTTTTCATGCACCTTTTCTTATACCTAATTTTTATCTTCATATCCCTGATGCACCTCTTGATGGGCCTAATTAAAATATCTTAACATTAGGATTTCTATATCTTTTTCTTTTTATGGTTTTCTTATCCCATTGAATAGCTTCTTTAGGACAATATTGAATACATGCTGTACATTGTTCACACTTGTGTTTCCATGTTGGTTTTTCTCCATTAAATTCTATGTTCTCTACTGGACAAACTTTTTCACAAAGCTTGCAACCATTACAATCATCAGTTACCCAAAAGTTTCTATCACTTTCATGAAAGCCTTCAACTATTTTATTAGTTTGTTTTATAAAGATCTTATCAACTAATCTATCAAGAACTAAACTCGTCACCTCACACGGGTGATTTTTTCTTTCTTTAATTATTTTTGATATCATTTCTATCTTTTTCTTTTCTTGTTGAAAAATATCATCATAACTGTGCATGTCTTTAGTATCATATTTTAAGATATTATTTGCAGGCATTTTAACTAAAAATCCTGAATTTAGATGTCCATGATTTTTTTCTAATAAATCTTTTAGTTTAAATAACACCTTAGCAGGTGCACCTCCATGAGTTACTATACTAAAAACATAGGTATCCTCACTTAAGCTTAAGCTTTTTATTACCTTCTCAACTATTAAAGGTAACCGTGCATAATAAACAGGAAATATTATTCCAAGAATTTTTGATTTAACCTCTATCTTTTCCTCATTTCTCATAGAAGCTATCTTACATAAATTAAGAGTAGATAAGCTATTTTGTATATCTTTTGCTACTTGATAACTGTTTCCTGTACCTGAAAAGTAAAGTATAGTATCTTCGTTAATAATCATCATAAATGCCCCCTTCTTCTTTTACAGCAAGTATACACCTTGTACCATACTACAGAGTCAAGGGCAAAATAAAAGCTTTCTTGAAATACCTCAAGAAAGCTTTTGATATACTAGTTATTCTCTTCTGTTACCTAAAAACTTATCATACAAAAATACAATAGCCGCAACTACCAATAATATATGTATAAGCCCTCCTCCTATTCTAAATAGAAGACCTAATAACCAAAAGAAAACTACAATTCCACCTAACCATCTTAAAAATTTCATTATAATCTCTCCTTTCTGCCTAGCTTCTAAATAGTTTGTATTGTCTATTTTTGTTTTATTATACCATAATATGTGTTATTAAACAATAATTATTATCATTCATTTTCTTCTCTATAACATTCTCTATTTTCTGATAGTACATTATCATTAACTTTTTCTAAAAGCTTTTTTGTTTCACTTAAAGCTTCTATTTTATGCTGTAATTCCCTGATTTTCTCTTCAACTATTTTCTTTATACCTTCAATATGTCCACCTAAAATGTCCTCATATACCTCATCAAAAATCACTTTTATTTCTTTTAAAGAAAAACCATAACTTTTAACCATTAGAATGAATTCAATTTTCTCAACCTCGTCTTCTGAATAAAGTCTATAACCATTTTTATCCCTTTTGTTTTCCGTTAATAATCCTATATTCTCATAATATCTTATAGTTTCCCTATTTATATTTAATTTTTTTACTACCTCTCCAATTTTATAATAGTTTTTCATACAGCTATCTTTTCCTTTAAATATTATTAGTTAAGTCATCTAAAAATTTATTTATACCAACCAATTCTTCTGTGCTATATTTTGAAATCATATCTTCAAATTTTTCATTCTGAGCCTTATGAATTTTTTCATGTATAAAAAATATTTCTCTACCTAACTTTGTTAATATGTAATAAACTTCTTTTTTATTGCTTTCAAGTTTATCTGACTTTATTAAATCCTTATCAAGGAGCTTAGTAGTTATCTTAGATATAGCTCCCTTCGTCATATTCAATTCTTTTGATATAAATGTGGTATTAGAAAATTTATTTTTACCTATACAATCAATAACATGAACTTCTGACAAAGTTAAATTTTTATTTAATAGTTCCGCTATTTCATACTTATCTAACATCTCTTCTAAAGCCTTCTCATGTTCATCATCAAAAGTACTTAATCTATTTATCAACTTATTCATCTTTTTTGTTATATCTTGAACTTTATTATTCATAATTCTTCTCCTAAATATATACTTTCCTAAGAAACAATGTAATTATATCATTTTAATATTTTTATATCAACAAGGTGAAATTTATTGTTTACAAGGAAACCATGTTGTGTTAATATTATTTTAGTTTCTCAGGAAACTATGTTGGTGCCTAAGTATTTTCTATATCTATTAAATATTTAGGAGGATTCCTCATAAATATAAGATTTTCTTAACTTGAAGGGAGAAATACATTGTGTTTAAGTTCATGCATTCTATTTTAAAATCAAAAGGAAATATAAAAAATTATACAAGCTCCTGCGTGTATTGTGGAAAGTGCGAAAAAATTTGCCCAGCCAATGCTATAAAAGTAAATCCAAATGAACGTACATGGGTAATTGACAATGAGGTTTGCGTTAAATGCAAAAGATGTGTAAGAACTTGCCCAAAACAGTCTTTATCACTTGTGAAGAATTAGGTTTAATCTATAATAATAAAGCTGGAGTTATAGCTTATCCATAACTCCAGCTTCTATAGTATTTTTAAAGGTCAGCTGGGAACTTAATATCTAATTGACTTCTAACCTCGTCCATTATTTTTACTTCCATAACTGAATACTTATTATGTTTATGTGCATTTTCCTTTGAATTTATTAATCTTACTATTTCTTCAACTTCATAATACATGTTGTTAGGATGTTTACTTATTTCAATTTCTTCTGTTTCTCCGTTATTGTAGATGATTGAAAGTTCTCTTGTATCTGGTATTTCTTTTATGATCATACAGCCTTTTTCCCCTTGAATTTGGCTAGGCAGCTTTGAATTAGTTATTTTTGAATATAATAACTCACCTTGCATACCATCATATTCAACTAAAATAGTTCCTGCTCCGTCTACTCCATTTTCTAATTTTATAGCACTTGCTACTATCTTTTTAGGCATTCCAAAAAGTTTTACCATTGGGTGGATACAGTAAACACCTATATCCATAAGTGCTCCATTTGAAAATTTAGGATTAAAGGCATTTTCTATAACACCATTTTTAAAATTATCATATCTTGAAGAGTATTGGCAGTACTGGAATGTAAGTCTTCTTACTTTTCCTATCTTATGAAGGTTATCTTGTATTGCTTTAAATCCAGGATCAAAAACTGGACGCATTGCTTCTAATAAAATAACTCCATTATCATCTGCAGCTTTTAACATAGCTTCTAACTCCTTAATATTAGATGCTATGGTTTTTTCACATAAAACATGTTTTTTACCATTTAACATTTTTATTGATTGACTAGCATGTAGACTATTAGGACTAGCTACGTACACTGCATCTATTTCATTGCTTGCTGCAAGTTCATCTAAATCATCATAAACTAAGGTAACTCCATATTTACTTCCAAACTCTAACGCTTTCTCTTTACTTCTTGAATAAACAGCTGCTAACTTAAAATCTTCACATAACATAGCCGCATTCAAAAATCCATCTGTTATCTTATTAGTACCTATTACCGCAAATCTTACCATTTTGCTACCTCCTTTTTCCTATATAAATAGTTTACATTACATAGGACATCAATTCAATAATCCTTTACTTATTATTAAACTTTAGAGTAGGTTTTGTTATATATGCTCTTCTACAAAATATTTCATGCTGCTTTTTTTAAGTTCTTCAGTGCTATATAATATGCTGTAAGTTTTAATCCCAGAAACTTTTGAAATTCTTTCAACTATTTTCTCACAAGTTTTTCTATCTTCTCCATGAATCATAGTAAATACATTATAAGGCCAATTAGGATAAGTTGGTCTTTCATAACAGTGAGTAACTTCTGAAAAAGAAACCATAATCTTACTCACTCTCTTAAGCTCTTTTTCTGGAACAATCCATACTACCATTCCATTCCCTTTTATTCCAACATTTCTGTGATTTAAAGAAGCACCAAATCTTCTTATAACTCCTTTATCCTTAAGTTCTTTTATCTTATCTAAGAGTTCTTCTTCTGTAATTCCAAGTTCACAGGCTATCTCTTCATATGGCTTAGGAACTAGTGGTAAATCTTCTTGAAGTTTTCTAATTACAGCTTTATCTAAATAACTAAACATAGCTTTTCTCCTTAAGATTAAAACTCACATTTATCTTAAATAAATTTATAGAAGGTAATTCCATTATCTCTTCTATTCCTGTATTATTTTTAATTTCCTCAAGTATTCTTTTAACACTTTCTCTAGATGATGCTGTTAAAGTAAACCACATGTTAAAGCTATGCTCTCTAATATAATTGTGGGTAACTCCATCATAGCTATTTATGATTTTTGAAACTTCTTTAATTTTTTTCTTTGGAACTTTAACCGCACATAAAGTGCTATAATAACCTATCTTTTTAGAATTAACTATTCCTCCTAAACGCCTTATATAACCATCCCTTTTAAGATCTTTTAGAAGTTCTATAACCTGATTTTCACTTACTCCTAGTTTCTCTGATATCTTTAAATAAGGTCTTGATTCTAATGGAAATTCATTTTGAATTAAATTAAGTAAATCAACACATATCTTATCCATTAATAACCTCAACTTCTTCATTAGCTGAGTATAGACAGACCTCATCTGATGACATATAATCTCCATCATTATAAAAGGCTGCACGAGCACGACATCCTCCACAGCTCTTTTTATATTCACATTCTCCACATTTTCCTTCATATTCTAAAGTCCTAAGTTCCTTAAATACAGGACTGTCTCTCCATAATTCACTGAAAGGAACCTCTCTAACATTTCCTATAGGTTTATCCAGATAAGCACAAGGCTGCACATCACCAACTGGACTTACAATACAATAACTAACCCCTGCTAAACATCCTCTTCTAAATCTTGATCTCATATTAAGTTCATTTGCAATCCTCATAAATTGTGGCGCGCAGGTTGGTTTTAATTCTATGTCTACTTGTTTTTGCTTTATCATAATATCTTTAAGAAGTTTTTCATATTGAAAAGAGGTTAAAGATTGATCCTCTATATTTTCTCCTCTTCCTGTAGGAACTAAAAAGAAGATATGATGAGCAACCGCCCCAAGTCCAATACCAAAATTAGTTATATTAAGTATCTCATCCTTATTCCACTTCATCACAGTTGAATGTATTTGAAAAGGTAATCCTACCTCTTTACAGTTTTTCATACCTTTAACAGCTTCCACCCAAGCACTTTTAAAGCCTCTAAACTCATCATGTTTCTTAGAATTAAGGCTGTCTAAGCTTATTCCTATACCCATTGCACCTGAATCTTTTAATTTTTTTGCGATTTCTTCAGTTATAAGTGTTCCATTACTTCCTATAACAGGCCTAAGTCCACTATTAGAAGCATATTCAATAAGCTCATAAATATCTTCACGTATTAAAGGTTCTCCACCTGAAAAAATCATTATTTTAAAGCCAGCTTTTTTAACTTCATCTATAAGTTTTTTTCCTTCTAAGGTGTTTAATTCTCTCTCAGCTTTAATTCCAGAGTTTCTGTAGCAATGTTTGCAATGCATATTACACTTATTAGTTGTGTTCCATGATATAATCATTGATATCCTCCTAAACTAATCCAAGTTTCTCCCCTACCCCTATTTCTTCATCAGTCAAATAACACGCAGGATCAGATGCCCAAAAATCTCCCGTCACAGCCTCTGCTCTAGATCTAAAATTGCCATTACACACATTAAGCCAGTTGCATTTACTGCACCTTCCCTTAAGAAGTCTCTTTCTATCTTTTAATCCTGCTAAAATTGGATTTGATATATCTGTCCATATATCCTTAAAATTTCTTTCTTTAACATTTCCAAATGTATACTGCGTAGTGAATTGATCACTATGTACATTTCCCCTGTAATCTATATTAGCTATCGCTATCCCTGAGCGATTTCCCCCATTCATTTTCATTAACTTTAATATATTTTGAGATAGATGAGGGTATTTTTTCTCTGCCTCTAGATATAGATATACTGTATCAGCATGATTATCTACCGTTAAAATCTCAACTTCACTTCCTAGTTTCATTGCATTATTAATTATTATATTCATAGCTCTTCTTGTTTCTTCATGAGATATATCTTCCTTCATCATTTCACTACCCCTGCCTGAATACACCAAATGATAAAAACATACTCTCTTAATTTTCTCGTCTTTAACAAGGTAAAAAATCTCTTCAAGTTCATCATAATTATTACTGTTAATAGTAAATCTTAATCCGACTTTTTGATGGGCCTCTTGACAGTTTCTTATACCTTGAAGTGCACTATCAAAAGCACCTCTACTGCCCCTAAAATCATCATGTCTTTTTCCTATTCCATCTAAGCTAACTCCAACATACCCAACTTTTCTTTCTTTAAGTTTTCTTGCCATTTCCTTATCAATAAGTGTTCCATTAGTTGATATGGTACTTCTTATATTGTACCTTCTAGCATAATCAACTAAGTCCAAAATATCTTCTCTAATAAGGGGTTCACCTCCTGAAAATAGTATTACAGGTACATTAAAATGGTGTAAATCCTCTATTAGTTTTTTTCCTTCATAAGTAGTAAGTTCACCTTCATATTTCTTGTTATCTGAGTCTGCATAACAATGCTTGCACTTCAAATTACAAGTTCTAGTACAGTTCCAAACAACTACTGGGCCTCTATCTAAACTAACGCCATGTTTAGCTTCATTTGCACCATGAGTATATCTAAGTTTATCTCCAAAACTTTCTGTTCCACATAGCAGTTTAGATACACCTATCATAATGCACCTCCTATCCATAATTAACGCGACTTTGGTATTTTTCCCAATTATTCATATTTTATTACAAAAATAAAAAGATAACTCCTATATATATTTTTAGAAGTTATCTTTAAATACGCTTAATCCCCTACTTACTTGTAATTACTCATAGTCGCTTCTTTTTCTACCAAGTTTCAAGAATATAGAATGGTCTATACTTTCACATGGCAAAACCCTAATATAATGAGATGAATATATATAATCTTCTTCAAGATATGCCTTTATAGTATAGTATCCAGGTGGAATATCATCTATATAGAATTTTCCATTCTTATCAGAGCTAGTTTTATATACTGGAATTTTGGTATCATTACCAAAAAACAACCATATAATCACATTTTCAACTATTTTATTATATTTCTCTATATAAGTTGTTCCTGAGATTTTTGCTGAATAATTAATCTTATTATCTCCAACAACAAATTGTATATTTTGTGAACTAAATTGAACTGGATTTACAGTTTGCTCTTGATCAAGATCTTGGATGTTCTCTTGTGAACTTTTTTGAATATTATTATCTGCTTCTCTATTTTGAGGAACCTTTACCATAGGAACTTTTTCATTTCCTCTATTGCTTGTATACATTTTGCACCTCCTAAAATTAAGGTGTTCTTAGTTTAAAAGTATAGCGGAGAAACTCTCCACTATACTCTGCTATTTTCTAGCACTTCTTTTTGTCTTCTTCTTTTTCGATTTTGATTTCTGCTTCTGCTTTGGCATCACTGTCTGAATAACTTTCTGCATCGTTATCTGCATCATTATCTGCATCGTTCTCAGCTTTTTGTCCCTGATATTGCCTCTGTGAGATATAGTTATAGTTAATTTGTTTGTTGTATTGTTTTTGTTTATGATATTCTTCTTCTATTTCCTTTTCATAATCATAAATTTCGTTCTCAGCAGCTGCTTTAGCTTCTGCCCTAGCCTCTGCTTCAGCTTTTGCAAATGCTAAAGCAAATGCAGCTGAAAAAGCTAATGCAAAATCATTATAATCCCAACTTGATCCATTTTTAGTTCCTAGTGATTCTAGCACTTCTTCTCTAATTTTGTTAAAATCTATATTATTCACAAAATATCACTCCTCTAAAATGATTTAATGTGAGTGCACTCTGTTCATAATACGCGTTTATATTTATAATTGTTCCTAAGAAAATAAATATTTTGACTTATATCAACATTTTTAGACAATTATTTCCAGATGTTTTTATAATTAAGTCCCTATTGTATTTTGATTTACTTATTTAAGTTTAATTTCAGATGGATATTCCCATCTCTCAAGTTCTTCAGGAGCAAAAGCTCTAGGTTCTTTTCCTCCACCTATAACCAAAGCTCTATAATATACCTCAGCTAGCTCTTCTATATAATGAGCTTTTAATAATGCATTTTTCGGTTCACTGTCTACAGCTACTGCACCATGGGCCTCTAAAAGAATGCAATCAGATCTTTTTATAGGTTCTATAACACTGTTTGATAGTTCCCTTGTACCTGGTCTTCCATAAGGTGCAACAGGAATCATGGCATCTTTAAGTCCTAAAGTTGCGCATTCATATATTATTGCAGGTATTGGTTTATTTACTACAGCAAATGAGGTTGCAATACGTGAGTGTGTATGTACAACAGCCCCTACATCTTCTCTTGTTTTGTAAATTTCTAAATGCATTAAAAGTTCGCTTGTAGGCTTCAAATCAGTTACTGCTTCTATAATGTTTGCATCTAAATCTACTACACAAATATCATGATAAGTTAATTCTGCTCTATCTACAGCAGCTGGTGTAACTACAATATATCCTGTTTCTTTATCCCTTATACTAAAATTTCCTGACTTGTGCTTACATAACCCTGATTGATCTGCTTCTTTAGCTATTTTTACAACTTCTTTCTTTAATTCTTCTAACATACTAATTCTCCCCCTATATTTTAATAATTTATGTCAACAATTTAAGACCAGTATACTTTAATATGGTACAGAAATTGTTTACAAACTAATAAAAAGCCACTTATTTGATTAATGGCATAAAAATATCATCCACAATTTCATTCAGTACATTCTCTGTTATTGGTTTATGAGTAGTAAGAATTTCATACCTTACTAAATCTAAAGGCAAGGAAATAATTCTAGAAGTTATTTTTTCTAAATCAACCTCTCCTCTTAATTCAGCATTTTTTAAAATATCTCTCATATAATTTTCAAATCTACCTTCAATTCCGCTCATAATCTGAGGAAATGAATTTATTATATGTTTACTGAAATACTCTACCATAAGACCATGAATAGTTTCTCCCCCTATCATCTGTAGTGGTACTGCAATTCTTTTTAATAGTAGAAATACATCATCTCTTAGATTTCCTGTATTAGGAGTTACTTTTTCAGATCTAGGGATATATTTTTTTAATGTTTCAATGACAAGCCTACTTTTATTTTCCCATCGTCTATATATTACAGCCTTATTAGTTTTTGCTCTTGCTGCAACACCTTCTATGGTTAAGCTTGTATATCCCATCTCTGAAAGTTCATCCCAAGAAGCCTTAAGTATTGCATCAACAAGCTCATCTCCACGCCGCCTTGTTATTATTCTTTTATCTATATCATTTTTATCCATGCCTAAATTACCTCAAAAACTTTTTTATATTGCATTACTTATAAATTTATTATAACATAAAATAAGAAACTAATCGTATCTTATTTTATGAAAGGAAGTTTAATCATGGAAAATAATGCAGAAAAAATTTCATCTCTGGAAAAAGAAAAACTTGATCCTTTATTAGTTAAAATCTCACTAATAATGATATTTGGCTCTTTAGCTCCACTACTTGACTCCACCATGGTAAATATAGCAATTAAAACAATTGCTGTTGATTTAAACAGTACTGTATCAGTTATTCAGTGGGTAACAACTGGATATGTACTTGCTATGGCAGTTGTTGTTCCTATATCAGGATGGGCTATACAAAGATTTAGCGGAAAGTATGTTTATATGTTTTCACTTTTTTTATTTCTAGTTGGTTCTGTTTTATCAGCTGTTTCTTGGAACATAGAAAGCCTTATAGCTTTTAGAATCATTCAAGGAGCTGGAGCTGGTCTATTAATACCAACTCTTCAAACACTTCTTGTACAAGCTTCTGGTGGAAAAAGCCTTGGAAGTTTAATGTCTCTAGTTGGTATTCCAGCAGTTCTTGGTCCTATACTTGGTCCTATGCTTGGAGGAATAATTGTAGATAGTTTAAACTGGAGATGGATTTTCTATGTTAATATCCCTATAACCGTTATCGCACTTTTTCTATCATGGTTTGGATTACCTAAAGATAAAAGCAAAGAATTAAAACAAAGGCTAGATGTTATAGGTATTTCTCTATTATCTTCTGGCTTTGCTGTACTTATTTACGGAATATCAAAGGTAAGTTCTAATGGAGGATTTAATAATAAAGAAGTTATCATCCCCTCTATGATTGGCTTAATTCTCCTTGTTATATTTACAGTGTATTCACTAAATAAAGAAAACACTGTAATAGATATTCGTCTATTTAAAATAGTTAACTTTTCTGCCTCCTCCTTTTTGTTATTCTTATCAGGAATAGCTGTAAATGGAGCAATGCTGCTTTTACCTTTATATTATCAGCAAGTTCGAGGGCAAAGTGTTTTTTTAACTGGAGTAGCTCTTATCCCTCAAGGGGTAGGTATGCTATTAACTCGAAGTCAAGTTGGTAAATTAACTGATAAAATAGGCTCTAGGGTAATAGTACTTGTTAGCTTAGTTGTAACTATATTAGGGACTGTGCCTTTTGCTTTTGCTAATCAAGATACAAAAAGTTTTACTTTATTCCTTGCCTTGCTTATACGCGGTGCTGGTTTAGGAGGCGTAACAATACCTATATTGGCTTCTGCTTATGAAGGGGTAGATAGAAGTAAAATCCCCGATGCTAGTATTGCTACAAGAATACTTCAAACAATAGGAGGAGCCTTTGGTTCAGCTGTTCTTGCAACAATTGTTCAACATCAAATTTTAGTGAATAATGCGACAAGTATTCAAGGTTTATTAGATGCCTATCACGTAGCATTTTTATGGTCTGTAGGTTTTGCAATTATTGCATTATTCCCAGCACTTTTATTACCTGTTCATAAAACTGAGTAACAAAAAAAGATTAGGCCCATCATTATTATGTGACCTAATCTTTTTCATTTGATGTACCATCAATTATCATCTTTAAAATCATCAAATTGTATTGAATAAATATCTGAAAACTCAATTTCTATCTTATGAATTGTGTTGCTTTCACTATTTAAAACCTCTTGTTTATTTTTAATATAATCTTTGGGAGCATTAACTATTGGTAATTCTATTATAAATTCTGTACCATCATCTAACTGACTTTTTACATTTATATTTCCGCCATGGGCTTCAACTAATGATTTTACTATTGATAACCCTAATCCACTACCCTCATGATTTCTATTTAAAGATGTATCTACTTGTCTAAATCTATCAAATATCTCTTCTAGCTTATCTTTTGGTATACCTATACCTGTATCTCTTATTGATACTATTATCTTGTTTTCATGGTCCTCAACATTTATATATATGTACCCACCCTCATCAGTAAACTTAAGAGCATTAGATATGATATTTAATATTATTCTCTCTATCATATATGGGTCACAGAAAGTTTCTTTTTCCTCTATATCAGTATCAAAAATAATCTTTATTCCTTTTTGTTCTGCATATCTAACAACAGATAAACTTATATCTTCTATTACACCTATTATATTTGTACTCCTACAAGACATTTTTATATATCCATTTTCAAATCTTGTTGCATCAATCATATTATCTACTAGTTTCATAAGCCTAAAACTATTTTGCTTTATTCCTATCATATATTTTATAGTTTTTTCTTTAAACTTATTTAAATCCTTTGAGTTCTTGATACTATCTATTAGCTGGGTACTTGAATATATAACATTTATAGGTGTTTTAAGTTCATGGGACAGATTAGCAAAAAACTGCCCTTTCATATTGTCATACTCTTGTATGCTTTGTGCCATGTGATCAAAAGCTTCAGCCATAGATGAAATCTCATCTTCACCCTTAATATTAGTTCTAACACTATAATCACCATTTTTTAATTCATCTGTTTTTCTCTTTAACAACATTAAAGGATCAACAATTCTTTTGCCAAATATATAAGAAGCTATTAGTGCTGTTATTATTATAATTATAAGAGTAATTATAGATTCTATAACTTGTATATAGGCGTCTTTCAAAACTACACTACGTTTTGAATTTATCATAATATCCCATCCAAATTCTTTAATAGGATAATCTATGCCCATTCTATAACTACCATCAAAAGAAGATTTCCGTTTGTAAATTCTTACTTCCTCTCCCTTTAGTGCCTCCCATGTAGGAGCATCCTTTGGACTTAATCTTTCCTCAAAGGACATATTTAAATTTGCACTATAATACACTCTATAGCCATTTCCATCAATTAATGAAAAAATATCACCCTCATTTTTCTTAAAATCAGGCATTTTTGATACAAATTTATTAACATCTATAACACCTGCTACTACCCCCATAAGTTGTCCATCCTTTTTAACTGCTCTAGATACAGGAAATACAACTGATCCACCATTATATTCTTTAACAAGATTAGTTAAAACTTTATCTTCTCCAGCTTTTATTCTTTCATAGTGATCTTGATTAACTACTGATTTTCCGACAAGCTCTTTAGTAGTACTTGCAATTATAACCCCATTAGTATTTATAAAAGACAATCTTTCCATAGTAGTTTCATCAGTATCTAATACTTTATCTAAATATGCTTGAATATCATCTATTTTATCTTCATATTCAACTATATGTTTACTTATAATCAATTCTTGAAACCATAATTCTTCTATATAATTAACAAATGATTTAGATATCGATCTGCCTAACTCTTCACTTTCTTCAAATTTCTGCTCTATGCTTCTATTGAAGTTATTTTTTATTCCTATAGTTTGAAGAATGGTGAAGGGTATTAAGGGTATTAATGTTAATATCATAAGTTTAAATCTTATAGACATTTTCTTCATACTACTTTTCCTACCTCTCTCACGAAATGGAATTATTACTATAAATCGCCTTATAATCTTTTTAATTATAACATCTTTAATACCCTTTTAATACCTTACCTCTTATTATTAATTTTCATAAATGGAGTAAGTAACCCTAACAAATCCATACTTTTATCATTGCTAAACATTTTATCTATAGCTTTATCTAATAACTTGCTGTCTATAGATCTAATTATGTTGTCAAGCTTATTATCATCTAGTTTCTCTAAGCTTTTTCTTAAAACCAATGAGCTGTTATAGTTGTCAAATAATGGTTTTGTGAGTTTTTCATAATCACCTAAGCCACATATATCATAGGCAGCATATATACCTGTTAAAATTGATACAAATTGACCAAACCCGAATCCAGGAGATATAGCTCCAAAACAATTCCCTACAAAATAAGTATTTTCTATACATGGTTTATTACATATTCCCATAATATAATTATTAACCTCAAAGCTATCAGTTATCTTAAAATTCTGTTGCAAACCCTTACAAGCTAAGCCATAAAACTTTTCCCACGTATCTTTAATAGATAATTTTATGTTAGTGGGATACTCAGGAAAAGCAATCACTAGATTTCCTTCTTTTTCATTAAAAGGTATAAGCCATGCGTATCCCTTAGGTATAATTTCATAGTTAAACCATACATTACAACTATCTTTTTGAAAATCACCTTCTACTATTGCACCTTTGATAGTACAGGTAAGATCTGCTCTATAGTTTCCAATACTTGATGCATAAGCTCCATCTCCTGTTGCTAAAACTACATAATCAAAAGTTCTACAAAGGTCTTCATAGCTTTCCTTGGAATTAAAATTTATTTTACTTTTTATTTGTTTTTCTAACTGATGCTCATAAGAATCATCATGTCTTCCTCTAATATTTGTATATCCTATATTTCCATTTATACTTGACACTTCGGTTTTTGAGTGAATAAACAACTTATTAACCTCATCTATAGGCCTTAAATGAATTCCATAATCTTCATCTATTAACTTTAAACAATCTTTAGCTGGTCTATTTAAAATACTAAACATTGCCTCAGCATTAATAAATCGGTCTCCAACTCTAGACCTTTTCTCAAAGATCACTGGCTCTATTCCATTTTTCTCTAAAGTTATAGCACAAGATAAACCTGATATTCCAGCTCCCATAATTGCTACTTTCATAAAAAACACCTCTCATGTATACTGTGTATTTTTTAATACCACTATACATGGGAGGTGTTTGATATATATTAAATATTTTGTTATCAATAACACTATACTTTCTTGAAATCCATTCTAATGAAACTTTTATTATTAGGAAGATTGTAGCTTTTAATCTTAATACAATTAAAACCTATCTTAGCAAACAAATTTTTAAGTTTATTATCATTTATGTCATGATTTATTGATGTTATAGGTGTAAAATGTGAAGAATATTCTGAGTCGCTTACAAAAGAATTTTTCTCATTATCTTGAATGACACAAGATATCAATTTTATATTTTCCTTATTTCTCTCAACAATAGCTACAAACTGTTCTTCCCCAATATATTCAATAATAAGATTACACACAATCAAATCTGTTTTTGGAAAACTAAATTCCTTGTCATTTATGTCTCTACAAATAGTTTCCAGTATCTCTCCCATATAATCATATCTTTCTCTACAAACATTAAGATATTCTCTATTAACATCTATGGCGAAAACTTTTCTGACATTGGAAATATCTATATTATTAAGTCCATTTCCCCCTGCTACTCCAAGAACTCCAACATTTTCATGTTTATTATCTTGAAACTGTTCTTTCATAATTTCATTTAATTTTTGCAGTTGATATACATTGTCATGAGACATATGCTTTTCATAAACTTCTAAATCTATTTTTTCCCAAGGATTTTTCAATTATCTTTCTCCTTAATCTAAATATCTATGATTACTTTATCTCTCTTTATTATCTCTCTCTTGTCTTCACCTGATGGTACCATTCTAAACACAGTAAACTCAGCCCATTCATCAGTATGATTTTCAATAGTATGAATAGATTTTTTTACCCTTACTATATTATCTTTAAATACAGTTGTTGTCTCTATTGACTCATTTTCTTTCCATCTAACTATAAGTTCCCCCTTAGTTACAACTAATACTTCCTCTATGGTCTTATGTTTATGCCATTCTTGTTTTGTATTTGGAGGAATTTTATTTAAGTGAATCTCAAATTCATCAAAAATAAAATAGTCTACATTAGTTTTATTTTCTTTAGTTACTGAAATTCCATCTAACTTTGTAAAAATATCTAACTCCATACTAAACTCCTTTTATTCCCTAAAGGTTATTCAACATTCAGTTTTAAACTATATTCTCGTTAGTTCTATTGTAGGGATAATTAATAATACAAGTAGCTATTATAGACAATATTAATGTAGGTAATGTATTAAAAGAAGCAGTTCTCACATAATACTCTTTAAGCTTCCCCCAAATAGTGATATCTTCTACCCACTTTATACCTACAAACATACTATTTGCAGCATATCCTACTATCAAATAAGAAACTATAAATGAAATAATAAAAGTGATAATAACTTTTTTTGCTTTAATCATAATTAACCTCCTAATTATTTTGATAGGTAGTTACGTCTCCCAGTAATATAAGCTTGTCATCATCTAAAATAATTCCACCTTGTTCTTTTATAGCATAAACTGTATCAGTCTTTTCTTTTAAAACCTTCTTTATGCAACTATATTGAACTTCTGTATCTTCATAATGCACCTCAATATAAAAATTACTCTTTATTAAACCTAATCCAGATTGATAACTAAATTCTGAATAATCTTCATCAGGTGATATATGATAATCCTTTAGCTGCATTAAAGCGCCTGCACTTGCACCCATTACTATTTTAGCTTTAGAAATATAATTAAGTAGTCCTTTATCTAATACACGCTCAACAGCTCTATCAGGCAGCCCTCCTGTAAAAAATACAACATCACTCTCATCAATAGCTTTTTTCATATCCTCTTTTTTATCTTTAAAAAAATTAATCCATGTAATGTTATCTTCACTTACTCCAATCTCTCCAAATGGTTTAATTAGTTCTCTATAATACTTACCATACTCTCTACTATAAGCATTGTCCCATTCGTTAGAATTATTTATCCACGCTTCACTAAATGCAAAAGGAATAACTACAATTTTATCTTCTGAGCTTATGTACTTTTTAATCGTTTCTTTTGCCCATTCTTCCCCAAAATTATAGCCACTTAATAATATATTTATCACTATATATCATCTCCTTATTTTTGCATATTTTTTATCCTATAAATATTATACACAATTTACCTGTTAATTTTAAGCAATAAAACAGTAATTATCCATAAAACTTTCCTTTAAATTATTTATTGCTTTAAAAGGTATATTTAACTATTCATTTAATCACACTAAGCTTGAAAGGAGTGCACTCATATGAAAAAATTTATCTATTCATTTTTAATAACCTTATTTATATTTGTAAATTTAAACTTTATTATATCTAACGCCTCTCCTAATACATTTAAAGAAGGGGTTTATAAGTTATCTGACTTTAATCCAGCTCCTGATAATAAGTACTTTATTCAAAACATTTCAAACGAAAATATCTACGTTATAGTTTTTAATGAAAATCAAGTTGGAATTCAGGCTTTTCAGCTACCTCCAAGGTCAGATAAGTATAATTTAGCTCCATTAAAAGCTGATTATAGGCTTGTCATTGTAGGTAATGGTGAAGTATACCTATCTTAAAAGGCACCTAGATTACGTGTCTTTTAAGATATCTGAAATTAAAAAACACCATTACTTTAGTAATAGTGTTTAAATCAATAATTATTAAATAACTCTTGAAGCTTACTAATATATTCTTTATCTTCAAAATTATCTGATATCTTAAACATTAATTTAGATACCTCTACATTCTTAAATATTTCTTTAAACCTATCTTTGTCATTAATCATATATCTTTTTATATAACTTACAGTTATTCTTCACTTATCTTTTTCTCTAGTTTACGACTTATTATAATATCTACAAGCCCAGTTACACAAAAAACTAGAATAATTAACTGAAAATCAATATTAACTACTAATGAATTTAATCCTATTACTATAATTATCATACTCTCAACTACAGACAATCCTATTCTAAATTTTTCTCTCTCACCTAACTTAACAGTACCTTTATTATATTCATTTCTCTTTTTGTAGGTATTAAAACTAATAATAAGAAGTACTACACCTACACATATAAAAAACAAACTACCAAGTAATCTCATTAGAATCACCTCCTGAAACTTAACTGTTTTATATAATTGGCATCTTCTAATAAATCTAAATATTAGAATAACCAATAAAGCTTATCTTCTGATAAAGTAAATCCAAGCTTCTTTTGTAGTGCTATGGATTTATCATTATCTATCTCTATATGTCCAAAAGGTACCCTACCTTGTTCAAGCATATGATTTACCATGTAGCATTCAAGTGTTTCCCCGTAGCCAAGCCTTCTATAAGCTGGAAAAACCTCTAAAAGTCCTATACTGCCTTCTAGATGATTACCTATAAATCCTACAAGCTTATCTTCTTTATAACCTCCAAATAAACTTTCAGTATTTAATAAAATATCTATTTCTTCTTCAGATAGTTTATTATAATTCTCTAAAATAACTTCTTTTTGATTTATATTTAAAGGTCTTATTTCAAGTTCAGATTTCACTTTAAGTTTATTTTTGCCCATGTAGGAAGCTTGAAAACATTCAAGCTTATGCGCTAAGTTAAACTTTTTAATAATATAATCTGTCATAAATTCTTGATGAACTAAAAATAGATTACCTTCATTTAACTCATCTATTAAACTTTTTCCTTTATAGAAACTCTCAACTGAAAGCATATATGCTCCGCTTATCTTTTCTTTTAATAACACTCCATCATCCTCAGAATATAATATTTCTGCTGAATTTCTATTAATTACTTCAAGCATTCCTATATGTAATAGTCGATTTTCCATTAAGTATTTAATCATTTTTTAATCCTCTTTTATAAAGTAAACTCTTCTATATCTATAATATCTTGTCCCTCAAAGGTGAGACAAACTATAAGAGGCATTATATCTCTTATTCTTTCAAACTCGTAGTATCCAAAATCTTTTTTAAAGTAGTTTATTACAGTACTTAATGCAGTTCCGTGGGACCCTACCACAATATTTCCTTCTTGATTTTCTTTTAATATGTTTATAAGAGCTTTTATATTTCTTATTTGAGTTTCTCCTAAACTTTCGCCATTATAAAGTTTATAATTAAAGTCCTTCCATTGATTTTTAGAAAAACTTACAAAATCATCAATCCACATACTATCTATTTTTCGCTCTCTAAAATCATCTATAACATTAATATCTAATTTGAATTTTTCTGAAAAGTCCTTTATTGTATCTATTGCTCTTTTGTATGGACTTGAATATATTTTTGTTATATTCTTATCCATCAAAAACTCAGTTACCTTTTTAGAATCATTAATTCCCTCTTTCGTAAGTGGTCTTATTAAATCATCTTTAACTGAAAAATCTGGTTTAGCATGTCTCACAAAATAAACCTTATTCATATTTCCTCCCATAATCTATAACTCTTTTCCCATCATAACCATTCTACTTAAGTCCCTTTAACTCTAATTTCAGATTATCAAAATAAGCTTCCATAATTTTAATTCTTTCTTTTCCTATTTCTATAGCTTTATCTGTAAATAGTTTGTTTGGAATCTTTTTAAGCTTTACTTCATATTCAATTAGTGGAGAATGTTTAGACATGTCCTTCACTCTTCCATTTTCAGCTGTATTTTCCTTTAAATAATCATCAATTGAACTATCAAATGCTAACCTTTGTCCAAATTGTCCTGATAACATAAAACTTCTAGCTATTCCAGTAGCTCCTATTGCATCTAATTTATCTGAATCAAATAGAATTTTAGCTTCTATAGTTTCTGGTACATTACCTGTCCTAAATCTATGGGTCTTAATACAATGTTTTATTTTTTGAATTTTTTCTTCATCATAACCTAATTGTTTTAATATTTCTTCTGCTTGTTCACTACCTAAAACTGCATGATCTACTGTTCCTGTTTTATCATTGCTTTCTTCTACTCTAGCAATATCATGTAACAATGCCGATGGAATCAAAATATCTAAATCAACATTTTCCTCATGTTTAGCTATAAGTAAACAAAGGTTATAAACCCTAAATACGTGATCTAAGTTATGTGCTGAACAAGTTAATTTATCTTTAACTATCTCTATAATCTTTTTGTGTTTTTGTTCTGTGTTCATCTTTTTTCTCCTTTTTAAATAGTATAATGAAAGTTATGTCTTAACGTTTTATTTCTATTAATTCATAACAAACTACTTCTCCATTAATTAACCATACTTATTTAAATCAATTATAACATATTATCCCAACACAAAGTATTAATGCCTAAATAGCCATATGTTATTTATCTTCAGTAATGATAAAAATAAAATCATTAAAACAGTTCCTATTGATGCAATTATATTTATAAATCTTTCAACTTTAACACCATTTTTAAATAGTTTTTCAATGATTTTATATATGATTAATCCAATTATTCCGCCTAGAGTATTATTAATTATATCTGTAATGTCAGAAGCCCCTATATTCAAAATATATTGGGATATTTCACATACTAAGCTAATTAAGAAAAACAAGATAATTCTTCTCCAAATACCCCATCTTTTAAATAAAATTCCCGCATATACTCCAAGTGGTATAAAAATTACTACATTCATAATCATTTCACCAAAGGCAAGTCTACCATTTAAGATTAGAGGTTCACTGAATGGAATTAAATTTATACTTCTCATATTTCTCAAAGAAGGTAAGTGTATATTAAATTTAAATACTATAATCCAAAATAATGCAATTAAATAAATTATAAACAATATCTTAGTTAACTTTATACCAGCTTTTCTATTACTAATTTCCATTATTTTCCCTCCTAAATATTTAACTGTCTGTTGATAATCTTATCAGTAAATTCTTAAGAGGCTTCTAAATAAATCTTAAAAAACATAAAGAAATTATTAATAAAAGATGATGACTAATAAATTAATAGCAAAAAAAACGCAAACAGTATTAAACTATTTGCGGTTTATTTTATGGCATTTTCCCTAGGTTCATAGGTTTTAATGCCTCTTCTATTTCTTCTATTGACTTTCCTATACTACTTTCTACAGCTGAAGTTACAGCTCCTTCAACTATTGGGCAATCTACTATTTTTATTTTCTTTGCTTTTTCTTCATCCATCATCTCGATTGCCATTTCTGCATTCATAAAGGCACTTCCCAAATCAAATATGAGAACTACTCCATCTTCTGAGTAAACACTTTCTATTGCATTCATTATTTTCATAAAATCTGTGCCTATTCTTCCATCAGAGGTTCCTCCAGATGCAGCTATAGGAACTTCTGGTGCCATTTGCTGAGCTAGTTCTTTTACGCCTTCTGCTATGTTTTTACTGTGTGAAGTTATTACTATTCCTACCATGACTACTCTCCTTATTATTCAATAGCTTCATATATTGTTTTTAGTATTATTGCAGATGAAGTTGCTCCTGCATCTTGATGTCCTATACTTCTTTCACCTAAATAGCTTGCCCTTCCTTTTGTAGCTATTATAGTTTTAGTATATTCTACTCCATTATAAGCAGCTTCTTTAGCAAGTTTTAATATTTCTTTAGATTCTAATCCTTGCTCTATTCCTTTATTTATAGCTTCTAGTGCCGGTTCTAGAGCATCTATCATTGTCTTTTCCCCTTCCGTAGCCTTACCTCTCATCTTAATTCCGTCAAGAGCATCTTTAAGCATGTTTGAAAAATCTTTGATATCTATTTCTGTTTTTCCATTTACACTCATGGATGATTTCATAAAAGCTGTTCCATATAAAGGGCCCGATGCACCTCCAACAGTGGATACTAAAGCCATTCCTGTTTTCTTTAGAATTCCTGCTATATCTACGCCATTATCCTCCTTTAACTTTTCAGTTACAGCCTTGAAGCCCTTGCTCATGTTTATACCATGATCCCCATCCCCTATGGTTGCATCTAGTTCTGAAAGATACCCTTTATTTTCATCTATTTTTACTGCTATTTGTGTTAATATTTCTATAACTTTTTTGCCGTTTATACTCATGTTATCTCCCCCATAGATTGTATTGTAATTAAAGTACCCTTAAAGCTGGAGTATCAGCAGGTGCATCTAATAATTCTTTTAGTTCATCATCAAGTTTTAATATGGTTACAGAGAATCCTGCCATTTCAAGAGATGTCATAAATTCACCTACAAATGTTTTATGAATCTTGATTCCTTTTTCAGTTAGCATTTCATTAACCTTCTTATTTACTATATAAAGTTCCATAAGAGGAGTTGAACATAGTCCATTTACCATTACTGCAACTTCTGTACCATCTTCTAGGTGCATGTCATCTAAAATCTTATTAACTAGATGTTCTGTGATTTCATCTGATGTTTTTATTTCTTCTCTATGAGTGCCTGGTTCTCCATGAATACCCATACCTATTTCTATTTCATTTTCAGCTAAAGTAAAGTTTGGTTTTCCTGCTGCTGGAACTATACAAGAGGATATAGACATACCCATACTTCTTACATTATCAATTACCTTTTCAGCAACTCTTGTAACTTCTTCTAAGCTTGCTCCAGTTTCAGCCTTTGCTCCTGCTAATTTGTGTATAAATACTGTACCTGCAATTCCTCTTCTTCCTGCTGTGTAAGTACTATTCTCTACTGCAACGTCATCATTTACAACTACAGTGCTTACTTGTATTCCTTCCATCTCAGCCATATCTTTTGCCATTTCAAAATTCATTACATCTCCAGTGTAGTTTTTGATAACTAGAAGCACACCATTTCCTGAATCAACAGCTTTTATAGCTTCATATACTTGGTCTGGAGTTGGTGATGTAAATACTGCTCCTGCAACTGCTCCATCAAGCATTCCTTTTCCAACATATCCACCATGAGATGGTTCATGTCCACTTCCTCCACCGCTAACTAAAGCTACCTTTCCTTGAACTGGTGAATTTGCTCTTACTAGCACTGTTGCATTCTCTAGCTTTCTCACATAATCCGGATGAGCAGCTATCATTCCTGCTAACATATCCTCAACTACTAATTCTGGATTATTTATTATCTTTTTCATAAACCTCTTCCTCCCTTAAATATATAAATTAATTGCCCCAATAATATATATAGCAAAACTCAAGCCAATAATAACCAATCATTGTTAATCTTCATTATTCAGTAAATGTTTACAAATATGTTTAAGTTATAGTTGGGAATAAATATCAAGTTGTTCCTTTTTACCCTGATACTTATTCCCAACTTATCTTTTTTTCTATTCCATATTGCCTTGCTTTAGCAGCTACTGTTTTATGAGTTAATCCTAACACCTTTCCTGCTGCATTGTAACTACCGTACCTTTTTAGAGCTTTTTCAATTATGATTTTTTCATATTCTTTTAAAGGAAGTATATCATCTTCAATTATTGATGTTACATGGGCCTTTTCATGTTTCATGGGCCTCTCTTGTCTCATGTAGGAAGGTAAATCATCAAGGTCTATCACCTGATTTTCATTTAAAGCAACTAATCTTTCAACTAGATTCTCTAACTCTCTTACATTTCCTGGCCAAGAATAATTAAGTAGGGCCTCCATAGCATCATTTTTGACTAAACTTATACTTTTGCCTATGTTCTTACTTATCTTATTTATAAAATGCTCAAGTAATGGTGCTATGTCTTGTCTTCTTTCTCTAAGTGGAGGTAAAAAGATAGGTATAACATTAAGTCTATAGTATAAATCTTCTCTAAATTCCATTGTCCTTACCATCTCTTCTAGGTTTCTATGTGTTGCACCTATTATTCTTACATTAACCTTGATGGTTTCTTCTCCTCCAACTCTTTGGAACTCTTTTTCTTGAATTACTCTTAGAATCTTTGCCTGCATGCTCTTATCCATTTCCCCAATTTCATCTAAAAATATGGTTCCATTTTGGGCTAGTTCAAACTTTCCAAGCTTTCTTTTGATGGCACCAGTGAAGGACCCTTTTTCATGTCCAAAAAGTTCACTTTCTAATAAATTCTGAGGAATTGCAGCACAGTTGACCCTTACAAAAGGCCCTTTAGAATTTTTACTTCCATAATGAATTCCTTCTGCAATAAGTTCCTTACCAGTTCCACTTTCACCTCTTATCAAAACTGTAGTGTTAGTCTTTGCAGCCTTTGAAGCTGTAGCTAATGCATCTAGTACCTTTCCACTGTAACCTATATATTTTGAAAAAGCTAAGTCTGGTTTCTTAGTTCTAAATAACTCTTCTTCTAAATACTCAGCCTTTGCAGATGCCTTCTTTAACTTCTCTGATAACTGCTTAACTTCTGTGATGTTTTTGATTACAGAAACAACACCTGTTATCTCACCATCAACTATTATTGGATTAACATTACAAACAATAGTGACATCATTTTCTTTATAACTTAATGCACCTACTACACTTTTCCCTGTCTCTAAAACCCTTCTCCTTACTCCATCTGGAGAGATATCTCTGATGTTTTTATTAAGTATGTTTTCCTCTTTTTCGCTTAAAATTCTTAGATAGGCCCTATTCACATAGGTGATGACCCCATCTGAACTCATAACACATATTCCATCTTGTACAGTTTCTAATATAAGCTGCAATCTTTCTTTAAGTTCTTTAACTGTTTTTAATTCATTTTTTACTTTTTCTAAATTTGATATATCACTAAAGACAGCTAATGCACCTTTTGATATCTTATCTATCATTATTGGCGTTCTATTTATAAGAAGTATCCTGTCATTTATAACTTCCCTTACCATAAGCTCTGATTTTCCAGATTTGTTTATCTCCTTAAGCTTACTTTGATATATAACCTTATCTACATCTTTGCCAATTACTTCTCCTGAAGATAAATTAAGTATCCTTTCTGCCTCCTCATTAAATATAGTTATTATGTCGTTCTCATCTGTTGCAATAATTCCATTAGGAATGTTGCTGAACACTTGCTCTAAAGTCATTGTATTGTTATTTATAATGGTATCCACCTGATTTATTGTACTCTTGTCCTCTAAATCAAAATCACTTTCTAAAAAACTACATATCTTATCTAGGGCCTCTTGTGGGGCCTCCCCTTGTGCTTCTACAATTATCTTTTCATTTTGCTTTACCTTAAGTAAAACAAGTGGCATAAGGCTTGCCGCTGATACCTTCTTTTTTCCCTTATACTTTATAAAAATCTCTACCTTATATTTCTTTTGTAGTTCACTGACTTTGTAAACTACCATGGCTAAGACTCTTGCATGAAGTCCTTTTTCATGTTTTACTTCTATTTCTTTGTAGGCTATCAAGTTTTTTAGCTCCTTTCTGTAAAATGTAAATTGAACTTATATTAACTTGTTTCATTTCAGTTGTTCTATCAAATATCAACATTTCCATCACGTACTATCATAAGCTTATCTTCATGTCCATGAAGTCTGTCCATCAGATCTTCTTTAGATTTCTCGAAATCATTACTCCAACCGTACATGGAAAAGAGCATTTTGATGGTTGGCTTGTACTGACATTCTTCTAACTTCATGTTTTGATAGACCCATCTTTTTAATATCCTGTACTTTCTCTTTAATGGAGGTGTATCAACTAATATGATCTTGTCCGCTTCCTTAAAACCTTTATCAAAATATCTTCTAGCGACCCCTTCAATTATCCACTTTTCAGTATCTAAAATTCTATTAAATTCTTCATCTATTTGTTCTGGAGTTCTTCTAACTTCTCCATCATCTGTTTTCATATGTACAATGTTATCTAATTCGTACCAAGAAACCTCTAACTCTTTTGAAAGTTTCTTTGCTAAAGTTGTCTTTCCGCTGGCTACTGAGCCTATTATATATATTTTCATATCAATTCTCACTTTCCTCAACCTGTATTGAAGCAACATGATTCGTTGCCCATTCACATAAAGTAATCAATATGGGCAATAAACTTTTCCCTTGATCAGTTAAAGAATATTCTACCTTAGGCGGCACTTCGGTATAAACTTTTCGAACTATTAAATTATTTTCCTCTAGGGCTTTAAGCTGTTGAGATAACATCTTATGAGTGATGTTTGGAAGCTTTCGTTTAAGCTCATTAAATCTCATAGTTTCTTTCCCAAGATGCCAAATAATAATAGGCTTCCACTTTCCTCCTATAATATCAAGCGTCAATTCCATAGAACAATTATATTCAATTCCTTTAAATATCATTTTTTACTCCTATATAATTTCTAAGTATACATTTGGTAACTACATTACTTAAAAGTGCGTACTTGTTAATAATATCATCGCCCTATATTATTAGATTTAATGAAGTCCTTCAGACTTCTACAGCAATAAGGTGTATATTTATTATACACAATTTTCCTATTACTTTATATCTATGTTTTTACAAAATTAACTGTAAATCTATGGTTTTACGATGAAAGGATGAATTATGAAAGAAGATTTAGTGAAAAAATTTGTACTTAATAATGGAAATAAAATTGAATATTATGTGAGTAATCAAGTTAATGATAAACCTACTTTGGTTATATCTATGGGAATATGGGAACCCGCTATTAGAGCACTCCCTTTAATATCAAGGCTTACAGGAATACATTGTATTGTTCTTAGCTATCGTGGTCGAGGTGGTAGCAGTACACCAAAATCGGGTTTTGATTGGAAGCATCATGTATCTGATATAAAATGTGTCCTTCAAAAAGAACCTATAAATAAACCTTTGTTTTTAGGGTTTTCTAAAGGCGTATCCTATATGCTTGGATTTTTATCATTAAATATAGAGCTGGCTAAAGGTATTATTATAATTGATTACCCTGCTATTCATTCTAAGTTAGAAAAAGGTGCAGCTAAGTTCTGGAGTAACATGGTCTATAATGGAATTAAATTAGATAATTTTATTAGTAACCAAACACTAAACGGCATAGAGAATGAATCAACCTACAAAGAATTCTACCATGATTTAAATGATATAAATTGCCCTGTATGGTTATTTAGAGGTGTAGATTTAGATTCTAATATTCCATCAAATCTAACTGATGATGATATCCTAAAATACAAAGAAAATGTAAATCAATTAGAGATTATTAATTTCAAATATAGTGGACACATGATTTTAGATGAAGAATTAGGTAAAGCTACAAAGTATATTAAAGGAATATTAGATAAGCTAAATTAAGCTTTGTAAAATATTTGAATAAATTTCCTATCCATCATATAATATATAATAACTATAAAAAAGGGGGATATTTAATGGGCAATCCAGGATTTATAATGTTTAGCTTTATCAATATTTTTATACTTATAGGTATGTTTGGAATATCTATATATTGTTTTATTTTGTTTATAAAACTTGCTCACAGGGGAATTAAAGCTTTAGACCTTTACATAGAAGAAAAGACTCGTGATAGAAATTTTTAAGTAAATATAATTAGATGGTTTCAAAACTTTAGTACAAGTTCTGAAACCATCTAATTTATATATTTACAGCAGTTCTCTTATATAAAACTGGTATTGCTATGGCTATAAGAACCATACCCATAAAGGCTGGTGAGGCATGACCAATTGATACATAAAGTTGACCTCCAATTATAGGTCCAATCATTCTAGCTAAAGCTTGAATAGATTGACTACCTCCTTGAATCCTTCCTTGCTCACTAGAATCTACTGATTTAGATAACATACCATTAAATGATGGTCCAAAGACTGAATCCCCAAAAGCAAAGATAAACATTCCAACAATAAGAAGTGGATAAAATGATAGTAGAGCTGACATTGCAATAAGACCATAACCTATAATCTCCGAAGCCATACCAAGAATAGCTATCTGTTTATCATCAAGTTTCCTAAAAAGCTTCGGCATTATAAAGCCTTGAGAAATTATGTCTTGAAGTCCCATAATTGAAAACATAAGTCCTATTACTGCCGGCTTCCAGCTAAAGGTATCCATTGTAAACTGTGAAAAAACTGCCTGCAAAGATCCATTTGGTATCCAAAGTAAAAATGCTGAGATAAGCAGTCTTTTTAAACTTTTCATAGAAAGTATACTTGTAAGTTGAGTAAATGGATTTAATCTTACAAAGCGAATATCTTTAAGTCTATTATTTTTATCAAGACTTTCAGGCATAAAAAAGTATCCATAAATAACATTCAATAAAGTTATTATTGCTCCAAAATACATTGGCACCGCATAACCAAACTTGGCAAGTAACCCTCCTAAAGTTGGTCCAACAACACCTCCTACACCTACAACTGCACTCACCCATCCAAAGTATTTAGTTCTATCCTTTGGAGGAATTATATCTGCAAAATATGCAAATATAGTACTTATTGTTCCTCCTGTTATACCATCTATTATTCGTCCTACAAATAATATCCATAAAGCTCCTCCAAGTCCAAAAACTAAGTATCCTATTGAGGAACCAAATAGACATACTAAGAGCACTGGACGGCGTCCATATTTATCACTCAAGGCCCCAAGACCAGGAGCAGCAAAAAATACACAAGCTGCATAAACTGAGGTTAACAGAGTAACAACTATAGCTTGATATTCAGGATTAGCTATATAAGGTTGTACCAAAAACGGAACAACTGGTGATATGATACCAAAACCTATTCCGCAAAGAAATACAGATATAAGTCCAAATATTAAAGCATTTTTATCTACACTTTGTTCTATGTATTGTTTATTTTGTGATTTAAAGTTAAACATTAGTTCTCCTTTCAATATCAATTATTTCTTCCTGGGAAGTAATTTTATATTATCAACTTTTTCCTTCCTTGTCAACAAAAAACCTCCAATAAAAAAACAGCCTACCTTAAATAAAGTTTGGCTGCTACATTTCCATTATTCAAATTTTTCTACTTCACTATCTTCATCTATCTTTTTCATTTCTTCATCTAAATGTTTGCTATAACTCTCCATAAAACTAATCATACTATCATATTGTTCCTTAGACATCTGATCAAATATACTTTTATCTCTCTCTTGAAACTCTTTATGTAGTTCCTCATGGATATTAAAAACCCTTTGGCCCTCTTTAGTTAGTCTAAAATAGATTTCTTTCTTATTATCAGGCTTCTTATAACTTTCGATAACACCTTTTTTTATAAGTTTTTTAGTTAATTTACTTATAGCACCTGTAGTCATATAGAAAGATTCTGCAAGTCTTGTCACATTAGAATCAGTATTTTTCCCAAGGTATTCAATACAATGAACTTCCGAAGATTTATAACCCTCAAGACGTTTTTCCATCTTAGGTTTATTAATCCAAGACATTTTGTTAACTAAATTCCTTAGACCCATTAGAACCTGTTCTTCTTTATCCATGACATATCCTCCTACATGCTATATATTAAACATATTATATTAGATTTTCATTTCTATTTCAATAAGGTGCAACTTTAATAGGAAATATTTAACTTACAAATACTTTCTAAATCCCTTAACTAGTTCTTTTCCATAACCCATTGTCTCATAGAATTTATGAGCTCCTTTTCTTTTATCTCCAGATACAAGCGTGGTTAAACTGCAATTTCTTTTTCTTGCTTCATCTTCAATAAAAGTCATTAACTTTCTTCCAACACCTTGTCCCTTGCATTCACTGCTAACTACAATATTTTCTATAACCATGAAGGGCCTGCAATCACTGTTTAACTCATAACAAATTATTCCCATGACTGTACCAACTATTTTATTATTTTCATCCTTAGCTCCAACTAAAATATAACTTTCATATGAATTAATCTTCTCAAAAGTCTTATAAAAACTTTCTAGATTACTTTTTTTATCTAAAAGTTCCTCATATAATTTTGAAAGCTCCTCAACATCATTTCTAGTAATTCTTTCTATAGTAATCATTTAGCTCCCCCTTCACTTATAACAATTTTGCCATATAAAACTCGTCTACATATTCCCCATCAACAATCATTGAATTCTTTTTAATACCCTCAACTACAAAACCATTTTTCTCATATAAGTTTTTTGCTACGGTATTAGGACACATTACTGTAAGCTCAAGCCTAGTTATTCCTTTATCTTTTGCCCATAAGTCTAACCTTTTGAAAAATTCTTTTCCAATACCTTGCCCTTGGAACTCTCTCCTTATTCCAACAACTATATAAGCTGTGTGTTTAACTCTGTTAAGAGTCCCCCTCTGAGCAGATATAAACCCAACTATTTCGTCTCCATCCTCAGCAACTAATAATAAGTTCTTCCCTTCCAATGAGTTTTGAATAAGATTATTAATTAAGTTTAGATTTTTAGGTCTTTCATCTGGCTCAAAAAGCATATACTTAGTCTCTTTATCTAGGTTAGATTGCATTTCCCAAAAGGCTTCCCCATCTGCACCTTTAATTTCTCTTATAATCATTATTATCACTCCTTGATAAAGATAATTATAACACTAAAAAAGCTGTATTAAATACTTAACTAACAAATAAATTCCTATTATTCCAAAAACTATAGCAGTACCAATGGCTCTTCCAACAAAAAATTTCTTCATATTATCATCTCCTTTTAGATTAAATCGTTCTGTTAAGTTATATGAACATTGCTCTTCTCAATCCTAGGAAATACAATAAGTTTGACTAGAACTAAATGTCCCCCTTGAAAGGAGAAGCGCAATGAACAAAACAAAAGTAAAATGTCCTCGTTGTAACTCTGACCAACTATATAAGTTTGGTTTAGATAAGCAGGCTAATCAAAAATATCAATGTAAAAAGTGTAAGCGACAATTCGCACCTGACTCCGTCAGAAAGCGGGTAACATCTAAATATCCAAGATGTCCAAAGTGTGGTAAAGCAACTTTCTTGCATCACATCTATAAACACTATAATCGCTATAAATGTGGTAATAAGAAGTGCAATCATATCATTGTTCATCACCATAACCTAAATATAGATGATGCCTCCAGTGAAAACCTAACCGGTTCCCTTTCTATGAAAGGTATGCGTTTTCCACTCCATACTATTCTGACTGCATTAACTTTATATTTTTTAAACAACTCATCAACAAGAACTATTTCACAGTTCCTTTTCGTAACTTCAAATATAAAGGTTTCTCATGTCACAATAGCTAGTTGGACTCAAAAGTTTGCACCTTTTTTCAAACAAAAAGCTGATAAGTTTAAAGAGCAGCTAGATCTCCAATCTGACGATTGGCATGCTGACGAAACAGTGGTCTTTATAAATGGTGAACGCTATTATTTATGGTTAGCTATTGACTCTGAAACGAGATTTATTTTAGCTTTTCATCTAACCAAATCACGTAGTGAGGATTCAGCATTTACACTAGTAAACCAAGCTAAACAATTTGGAATGCCATCAAACTTTATAACTGATAGACTACCTTCATATAACCAAGCTGTAGCGAAGCTATTGGGCGAAAACAAGCATGTGCCTGTTGCTCCTATGTCTAGCGACATATCAAACAATTTAATTGAGTCTTTTAACAAAACATTTAAAGCTTGGTATAAAGCTAAAAAAGGGTTTAACTCTTTTGAGAAAGCAAATAACTTAATATACTTATTTGTCTTTCACTATAATTTCATTAGGCCTCATGGTTCATTAAATAATCTCACACCTGCTGAAGTTGCAGGCTTCGCTAGCAATAGCATTGATCGTAAATCTTGGTTTGTCGCTGCTTAATCTCAACTTAATATCTTTGATTAACCTGCAAAAATCTAACTTTTTGTAGGCTTATTTGCCATACAAAAATTTATTCAAACTTATATAATTTTCAAAGAACGAGTAATTCTACGAAATGTTAAGCTATTTTTTCATAACAACCTAACAGAATCGATTAAATTTAAATATCAATGTACCTACCAAAAGGATGGCAATCACGCTAATTATAATAGGAATAAAATTAAATGATGAATTTTTATTTAATGAAAGTCCAATAGCTCCTCCAACTAATAACAAGGCTGATGATATAAAAAACAACTTTTTCTTAATTGAAGACACCACTTTTTTATCATCAGGTTCTATTTTATGTAATACAATATTGTTTTCATATTCACTTCTGCATTTTTCACAATTTTTTAGGTGCTCTGTAACTAAATAAGCAGTATCTTCACTTGCAACTCCATCCATCACAAGAGGTACTAAATCAGCTACAACATCACAAGAAATCTTCAAGTTAAACCCTCCTTTTTTAACATATCCTTAAGCCATTTTTTAGTTCTAAAGTCTATTACTCTTGCTGAATTTTCTGAAATACCTATTCTATCTGATATCTCAGAATAACTAATACCTTCAACACGCATCTTTACAATCTTTTGCACTTGTATATCCTTAGTTTTCAGTAGCTCATCTACTCTTTCATATATCTGCTTTGTATAAAAATTTTCAAAAATATTATCCGTAACATATACCTCCAAAAGATCACTATACTCCACAGTTACTCTATATTTTCTTAAATTTTGTAACCACAAATTCCGTGCAATACCAAATAACCAAGTTTTAATTGACGAATTCCCCCTAAATCCCCCGATTGAATATATGGCTTTAACAAATGTTTCTGAAAGTAAATCCTCTGAAAGTGCAGGATCGTGAGTGAGACTTAATAAATAGTTAAATACATCTTGTTTATATTCTAAATACAAATTTTCTATACTATTCACTGAAATCCCCCTTTCATATAATAAGTCACATTAAGCCATAAAATATTACACTCATTTTATAAAAATTTTTATTATATTATTAATTTAACCTACAAAGCAAAAAATAGCAGCACCCATTTAGGTTACTACTATCTTAATTCATGGTGATCCTCTTCATATACTTTCATTTCAAAACCATCGATGAAAATAACTTTTATTCATTTATTACAAATTTCAAATCTTTCTTAGGCCCATCATTAATATCTTGAGAGTTAAACATGGTACTTATTTCATATCCAGTCATAAATCCTTGAACTTCATTACCATCAACTTGTCTTATACTGATCGTATTCCATCTAATAGCCTTATATCCTAGACCTCTATATACGGTACTTCCTCCATCTTTTGCTACAAGTATTGGTACAACAAATATAGGCTTTTCCTCTCTTGATATCCTCTTTGAATCAATATTATATGTGACAAGCCCTATTGCAATAAGCAATATAACAAATGCCAATATCTTTTTATATTTTCTCATTATAAAACCTCTTAATCTTTTTCTCAAGTTCATTTATGCAACTTAAGGACAACTTTTTTAATTGATGTATGTCTTTTAAAATTCCATTTTGTAATTTCTCACTTGTTTTTAATGCACGCTCATATAACTCTTTTGTTATTATATTTTGTTCAAAGGCATCAACAAGTTCATCCATATCATCAACTTTAATAATTCCATTAGGATATACGATCAAATCTAAGTACAAATCATAAAAATAAACAACGTTATCCTCATCAATTCCATGACTTGCAATTATATCTATATACCACAACTCAATCTCATTTTTCATATTTATCATAGATGTAATAATATATGCACCATCATCTGATAGCATTTGAAGCCACTTCATCCCACTATCACACACTATGATTTCTTCACCATTAAAATTCCATATATAAGGTTTTGATACTTTATCTATGTACAACATAGCAGCAATACCTTTAAAAACTTCATTATCAATATTTAATTGTGTATATCTCTTTGATGTTATTCCTGTCCATTCATCATAAATAAGTCTCTTTTTCTTCATCTTGTTTTCACCAACCATATGAATATCATATTTTTCATGGGCCCGTCTAGAAACTCATATAACACATATTTTTATTTCTTAATCTCAGCAATCCATGTAAAATTTCCTACATGTTCAAAAGAAATCATTAGGCCCATCTGTTCTATGTATTTTCTTAAATCTTCAACTATAAAAAAGTTCTTACTTTCTATAAACTCCCACAAATCATCTCTATCATTTCTGAGAAAGCTTTCTTTTCGCTCTTTTTTAAGGTGCATATTTTCAAACATGAAATCTATCAAGATAACTCTATTATTATCACTAATTGATAACATATTAGAAAGAACTTGTTGTTGTTCTTTTTCATTAAATCCATGTAACACATATGAAGATACTGCGATATCAGCCCTTTGATTTATGATAGGTGCATCAAAAATACTGCTTTTAGCAAAGCTCATGTTAGGATATTTCCTTTTACCGACTTCAATCATTTCAATATTTTTATCTATACCAATAACATTTATCTTTTCACTTAATGGACCACATAGATTACCTGTCCCACATCCAAAATCAACTATAGTTTTCACTTCATAACTTAAGATCTTCTCTCTTATCTTTACAAAAGTTTCTTGATATTTATCAAATAATCCAAGTTCATCATCTGATTTCTCTTGAATCATCTTGTCATACTGAATTCCTTTATTAGAACTTTTCATATATCACACCTCTTTTATATAACTCATATTCTGATGGACTTTTTTTCGATATCAGTTCCTATATATCCAATACTTCTTTTAGTTTTTATGTTTTGATGGGCCTCTTGATATACATCATGAACCCAATTCTAGATAATTCTTTTAATATAATAAGTCCATTTAACTTTCTCTTTGATGAATTTTATTAACATTCACGCCTAATATATTTCATAATATCCATCAAATCATCAGTATCAACTGCATAACTTGCATATTCTTTAACCTTCTTAGATGCATTTATAGCAATAGATTTACTGCAAAAATTAAACATGGGAATATCTGTTGATCCATCACCAACTGCAATACATTCTTCAGGATTTATATTATTTCTTTTGCAAAAATCCTTTAAATACTCAATCTTATTTTCTGATTTAATATAATTTATAATCTCTCCAGTGAATATCCCATCTCTGACTTCATACTCACTTCCATAATAGCCATCAAAGCCCCAAATATCACATGCAACTTTAGCTACTTGTTTTGGCCCTACAGTAATTACAATGCACTTAATACCTTGGCTATGTAATAATTCAATTACACTTCTAATATTTTTTAGTGGCTTTACAATCTCTAGAAATGAATGTTTAATTTTACTTTCCTGTAATCCCAAAAGTAATTTTGCTCTAAGATAATCTGCCTCTATATAATCAATTTTGCCTTCTTCTTCTTTCTCCTGTATTAAGGAATGTTCTTTTTCCATGCCGTTTAAAATGCAAGGCAACATTACAGAATGTATTTCTCTAATCAATGTATCATCTAAATCAAAACAAACAAGTTTATGTTTTTTAATTTCATAATCACTTAAAGGCTTTTTCCCTAAGTACAAGTCCATAGTGTCATAAATATTAATTTCGCCTCCAAACTTATTTATAGCCTCTGCTATTCCATTATATAAATTGTTTTTTAAATCCTCAGCACACTGTCTATGATCTGAATAAGTTTCTAGAAGAGATATGTACTCACTAGCTTTTAATTTTCTTGTTTTTCTGTAAATCTTACTTTTTATATTTGTGAATCCGTACTTCTCTAATATTTGTGTATATTTTTTGCAAGAATCTTCATTAAATTCAGTAAGTTCCTTATCTGATGGTTTAAACTTTTTATACACTTTTCTGATTTCTCTATGTATTTTATCATCATCACGATTTACAAATGGGTGATTCCAAAACAAAGCTATTGTTCCACCAGGCTTTAGTAAATCATAAACTTTCTTAAATCCGATATCCTCTGGTATCCAATGAAATGCTGTTGCAGAGTATACAAGATCATATTGATTTTTATCACTAATAAAGTCCTCAAAACCTATATTTTGAACTTCGAAATTCCTAAAGGAAGAAAATTTTTCTTTAACATATTTAGCTAAATCCTCTCCAAGTTCAATGGCCCTAACACTACAGCCTGCCTCTAAAATTGGTAAAGTCGCTTGTCCTGTTCCTATCCCAATTTCAAGTGAACTTTTAGAATTATTTAATTCCCCATAATCAATAATATCCTTAAATAATTCTTCACTATAAGTTGGTCTATACTTGTCATAGTTTAATGGGTCTTCATTAAACTTTAATCTTAAATCCATTTCATCACCCCATCACAAAATAATAATTTATATTTCTAATATTCATATATAATATGGATATTATACCATTTAATCCATGTGGTTACTTTAGTCTTTTAAAATATAATTACAGTTAGTATAGAAAAAACACCCTATAATCCATTCCTGAATAATAGAGTGTTTAATTCAAATTTAAAATTATATTTCTATAGATTTAAAATCTATTTCAAGGTCTTCATAAATATTAACTTTAATCTTATCCTGAAACGTATAAGTAAGAGGTGCATCATATCCATTATCCGTTAAAGTATAGACCAATATATTTTTTCTCATGGGATTTATAATCCAATATTCTTTAACCTTATACTTCTCATATAAATTTAGTTTCCTTACGTAATCATTACTAGGATTAAATGGAGATATAACCTCGACAATCATATCTGGTGATCCTGTACATCCTTTATCTGTAAGTTTGCTTCTATCGCAGATAACAGATATATCAGGTTGAACTATATTTTTACTATTTATTGTATCTTCTTCTTCATCTTTTAATACAACATCAAATGGAGCAGGATAAACCTTACACTGTCCTTTATTAGATTTTATATAATTTCCTATATCAACTACTAAGGCTGATATTATTTCTTGATGTACTCTACTTGGTGCAGGACTCATATTATATATTTGACCATCTATTATTTCAAACTTATCGTCTTCATCATAATTTAAATAGTCTTTATATGTATAGGTTTTATCATGATTTACTAACAAATTAACACCTCCATTTTATTAGAATTATAAGCAAAGTGCATATACTTTCTTAATAATATTATTGTAGCATAATAATAGATAATTTATTATACTAATGGTAATTTTTATTCTTAGTATTTCCAATAATTTTTATTAAAAACCTAACTAAAGTCCTCAATAAGTTCATCACTTAAAATACCTTCTGCTATTTGCCTAACTTCGCCTGTCATTCTTACATTCCACTCATCATCTATTTCAATAATAAGCTCTCCCCCCAACATTTTTATCTTTATTTCATTATCAACTAGATTTTTCTTTTTTAAAACACTAGCAACTGCACAGGAAGAACTTCCAGATGCTAAGGTAAAACCTGCTCCTCTTTCCCATATAAGAATTTCAGCTTCATTTCTTGATAAAACTTTTGCAAACTGGACATTAGTTCTATTAGGAAACATCTCATGATTTTCTATAAGCTTACCATAGGTTTTTATTTCATTTATCTCTAACTTATCTTTAATGATTACACAATGAGGATTTCCCATAGATACACAGTTTACTTCATATTCCTTATCATCTGCTTGTAACTTTTCTCCTACTACTTCTTCCGTAATAAAACTTGTTGGAATTTCTTTAGAGTTAAAGTTTGCCTTACCCATATCAACTGATATCATCTTTGCCTTTTTACTTGAAGTTTCTTCAACTATATTAGCTCTAACTATTCCGCCTTTTGTCTCAACTGTGAATTCTTTATTACTATTAAATCCATAATCATAAACATATTTGCAAAATATTCTTAACCCATTTCCACTTTTTTCTGCTTCTGAACCGTCAGGATTAAAAATCTTTAACCCAAAGTCTGCTTTATCTGACTTCACTTTAAGTAAAACCCCATCTGATCCTATTCCAAAATTCACGTTGCATATTCTTTGTATGGCTTTTTCAGTTAACTTAAAACTTATACTTTCTTCATCTAAAACTATGTATTCATTTCCTAATCCATGTGTTTTTACAAAATTGTTCATATCAAGTTCTCCCCAATCTACATTTCTATAATAAAACACCGTAAAATTTTCTTAAATAATACGGTGTTAAGTATTTATATTAAAATTTTATCATATTAATATGCATCAATGCATGAAATAAAGCTGTAACATTTAAAGCTTGCAAAAACTTATTTTCCTTAAGATCAGAGATTACCTCATCTAAAGGTTTTAAAACAACTTCTATTTGCTCTGTTTCATCTAAATCAGTCTCTGAGATTAATTCAGCATCTAAAGCTAGAAAGCAGTAAGTAAGATTATTATGGTTTGAGGGATTAGCAGAAATAGTACAAGTGTGAATAAATTCCTTAGCTGTATATCCTGTTTCCTCCATTAATTCTCTTTTAATAGCATCAACCGGTGCCTTATCTGTTACCTCAACCCCTCCTGATGGCAATTCTAAAAGAGTTTTTTGAGCTCCATGTCTATATTGCTTAACTAGTACAACTTCTTTTTCTTTACTTATTGCAACAACATTTACCCAAGCTGGATATTCAAACACATAATAGGGCTCAACTATCTTTCCGCTTGGCATTTTACATGTATCTGCACGTAGAGAAACCCATCTATCCTTAACAATATGTTCAGATTTTAATATCTCCCATTTAAAGTTTTCCATGTACTTTCTCCCTTAAATTATTGAGAATACCATTATATTAAAGCAAGCTTTATTTTGCCATTAAATTCTTAAGTTCTTTCTCTAGCTTTTCTACCATATTACTAAGGTCATTGCCCTTTATACGCTTTGAGTCATCATACATCTCTTCTCTTGGCAGCCACCATACAGGTCCCTTTTTAGGTGTATCTCCTGTAACCCTAGGAAATAGATGCCAATGGACATGAGAATCTCCATTTCCAAGCAATTCATAATTCATCTTTTCAGGTTTAAATGCATTATATGCCGCTTCTGCAACAATGCTCATTTCTTCGAGATACTTAACTCTAAAATCTTTAGGCAAGTCATGTAATTCACTAACATGTTGCTTACATAAAAATAATGTATATCCTTTAAAATGCTGATGATCTCCTATAACCACATATCCAGTTTCAAGTTCCATTACAAAATATGGATTACTCTTTTGTTTTATCATTTCAATTCTCTCACAAATTAAACATCCCATATCTATCCCTCCATTAAATAAAAATCTATTTTACAAATCAGACTTTAAAAATGAATATAAATCTAAATCAACTACTCCTTTACCTGTCCAAACTTCTCCTTGTCTTATAGTACCCTCTTTTGTGAATCCACTTCTTTCTAATACATTTTTAGACTTAATATTCTCGGGCATAACAAAAGCTTGTACTCTATTTATTCCAATTACATTTATTAAATAATCCTTCATTGCCTCCACTGCCTTAGTTGCAAAACCTTTTCCCCAGTATTCCTCATTTAAAGTATATCCAACAGTAACCATATTTACCTTGTCATCAAAATCAAATATCTCCCCAACTCCAATGATTCTCTCCGGATTTTCATTACTACAAATTCCAAGAAATATGGTTTTCTTTTTACCAAAATCTCTTTCAAAATGTGTAATCATATTTTCAACTGTAGCTTTATTCTTTTTTGTGGAACCAGGCCTATATTTAAATAAATTCCCATTACTATATATTAAATAAAGTTCATCTAAATCAGTTTTTTCTATCTTTCTTAGAGTTATTTCACTTGTTTTAATAAGTGGAAACTCTGAAAATAATTTTGTTTTATCCATGGTTTTCTCCTTATAAAAATTAATAATATATCAAATATTCATTGGGTCATAACCCATTAATAACATAAACAACGTTAAATAAAAACATTGCAACCACTGATGTTATTATAATCCAAAGAATACTACCTTTTTCTTTATTGACAATCTTATAAATTGAATATAAAAACGAAAAAATAAATATTCCAAATAAAACAGACCATCCTCCAATAAACATGTAATCCCCCCAATTTTATATCAAGCATCTATTTTTTTAATATATTCGTCTATTAGTCGAATATCTATAATATCTTTTTCTCTTCCTAGCCTCTCTTTTTGCTTTTTGATACTCTTTAAGCTACCTGTAGGCAATCCTTCAACAAATTCTATTTCTTCAACATGGTATTCTTTTATTACTTCTACATACTCATTTATTTGCATAATTTTAGAATTGTCTTTTCCAACCCTAAACATATGTCCATTTTGTAAAAAGAAATCCCATAAACTATTTGTACATCCTAAATCAATATCCTTTGTATATTGTTTTACTCCATGCATTACTAATGCTGAACCTGAAGTTATCCAATACTCACTTGGTGGCAAATTTAAATCATTAAGCATCTTAATTATATAATTTTTATCTAACATCTTGCCTCCACCTTATTTACCTTTAATCAAACTATCATAGTTTTCCCTAACAGCCTTCAAAGCCTTGGTTTCTCTATATATCCATTTATTTATATCTAAACTATCATTTTTAATTATTTCCTCATTTACATGAATTGCCTCATTAAGATTTACCCAAATAGGTTTAAATCCTAGTTCAATTTCATAGTCGTCCAATTCTTGATCAGCTATGCCATCAGTTAATTCACATAAATAATAAGTAGAAATCATTTCAAAAACAAAGTCTTTTCTATATCTATCTAAACTTCTTTCTATAAAAACTCCTATTTTTTCTTTTACAGCTCCTACTATATATCCAGTTTCTTCTTTAACTTCTCTTATTAATGTTTGCTCTTGACTTTCTTCTTTGTTCATTCCTCCACCTGGAAATTTAAAATCCCCTTTGTTTGTATGTACCAGGAGAATATTATCATCTTTTAAAATAACTGCTCTTACAGCTTTCCTATAATTTGTTTTTGTCTTTTCATATTCCTCTTTGATTCCTAATGTATAATTAAAAAGCACTTTATTCACCTGCCTATAAAGTTCTGTATTTTCTATAATAAAAATAGCTATCACTTTCCATATTCGGTTGCCTATGTCCTATCGGTGTTCTTTTTCTCAAATAGTTCAAACCCACACTTCTCGGCAAGATTACATGAAGGGATATTGGCACAATCAATAGTCACAATAAGGTAGTTTACATCTGATACCTTGAAGCACCATTCTACTAAAACTTCTACAGCTTCTTTTGTATATCCTTTGTTTTTATATTTTTCACTCATAAAATAAGCGATCTCAATCTCATTTAATGTATCTTCGAGTCCCATGCCTACCATTCCAATCATTTCATCAGTATCAGGTAATGCTATTACATATCTTTTATTTTCATAAATATCCGTTGAATCCTTTTGAGTTTGATGCCAATCAATATATTCAAAATACTCTTTAGGCGAAGCTCCATTTTCTGCCCAATCAGGCATAAATCTAAGAATATCTTTTTCTCTAACGATTCTATAAAGATTATCTGCATCCTTCCTTTCAAAGTCTCTTATCTTTATTCGCTTTGTTTGTATTCTCATAATATTTACTCCATTCTTATTTTGTCCCAACAGGACATACAACCATACATAATCCACAGGAATTTTTTCTATTATGTGTTTTTAAATAAAAGCTTCTTTTTTCATTGCACAACTTATAATTAATCAATTCATCACGTTTGGAATTAATGTTCCAAGTATGTCCAATCAAAGCTTTGTATGGACAAATATCTACACATAAATTACATTCCTCTGGACATTTGCTTTTAGTTATAAGCGTACCAACAGGAAGATCATAATCTATAAGTATTGAGGAAAGTCTTACTCTTGGACCATACTTTTCTGTTATCAAAACTCCATTTTTCCCTATCCATCCAAGTCCAGCATTAATAGCTGCAAACTTAAATGAAAATGGTGCAACAAGTGTTTCTTCACTTGATTGAGCAACTGGTGGTACATAGTATTTAATTTTATATTTTTCTAATATTTCTTTTATGTCTTCTAAAATTACATTAATCCTGTTTCTAGCTTCGTCTATCAACTTTTCAAACTTTTCTTCCTTATAATTGCTTATTTCTATGATTTCTTTATGTGGTATTGCCATAACTAATGAACATTTATAAACCTTCTTATATCCACTGAAATCAATATTTGAAATTCCCCACATTATATCAGAATTCTCTTCAAAAAGTTCAACTAATTCTTTATAAAAGTTATCCAAATCAATTCACTCAACTATACTACGTAAATATATTATATTTTTATCTGGATCATAAAAGCTCATGTTCCTTGCCCCCCATGGACGTATTTTAGGTTTTTCTATAATCTCCACTCCAAGTTCAATTACTTTTTTATATTCATCATCAATATTATCAACAGAAAAAGCAATACAAATATTTTGATTACAATTATTTTTTATAGATCCATCATTATATATTGTTAACATAGTTTCCTCAGAAATAATTGTTTGATGTACACTATCATTACTATTATTATCAATACCTAACAACTTCTTATAGAAGTTTGCCAATCTTATAACATCATTTGTTAATAATCCAACCTCACCTAATTTCATATTTCCCTCCAAATCTTAATCCTCTTCATTATCAGGTACATCAATTATTACTTTCTTACACTCTTCACAGTAGTAAGCCTCAACACTGCTTCTTACCCAGAATTCCCTTTTTGCTAATATTACACACTTTTTCCCAAGCATATTGTCAAGAAAATTTCTCTTTTTATTTTCTTCCACCCATATTATATCGTTTCTTCCATCACCCTCTACAAAACCTTTTTTCATGTCATTTTTACAATATGGACATTGTACCATGTAACCATCTCCTACACTTGCTGATATGAATATTATACCATTTAAATCATATTATTACATAAACATTAACATATGTACCAAGTTATATGATATAATTATTTTATGAAATTTATAGGAGGTGGCTTTATGGCACGTGGACTTATATTACTTTTATTCTACATACCGATATTGGCTCTGGGAATTTACTCATTTATCTTATTTATAAAACTTGCTCATAGAGGAATAAAAGCTCTTGATATCTACATATATGAAAAAGAAAGAAATAAACAATAGCAGCTTCATAAAGAAATGGAGACTGCTATTTTTTTATGAAGCTTTTTAATGCACTAACTTAATTACAAAGTACTAGGGGGAAATAACAATGAAAACTATAAACAAGGAACCTTTATGGAATCAGAACTTTATATTATTATTACAAGGACAGTTGTTTTCAATTTTTGGAGATAATATCTATGACATAGCTCTTAGAGTTTGGATTCTTAGCAAAACAGGTTCAACTGCCATTATGGGATTATTTATGGCGATTTCAGTTGTACCTAGGATAGTGATATCACCTTTTGCTGGAACCTTTATTGATAGGCATAATAGGAAAATCATCTTAATTTCTTGTGACATGATTTGTGCCATGACTTTACTTTTTACAGGTATATTGGCTAAGTTAGACCTTTTACAACTTTGGATGGTAGTTTCAACTGGCATTATTGTAGGGATTTGTGGATGTTTTTTTAATCCCACCATCAATTCTATTTTGCCTGATATTGTTCCAAAATCTAAACTACTAAAAGCTAATTCAGTGGTTTCATTAATTAGTACAAGCGATGACATGATGGGAAATGCTTTTGGTGGTTTCTTGGTACAAATTGTTGGAGCTCCTATATCCTTTTTGTTAAATGGATCTAGTTTTTTAATATCAGCAGTTTCTGAGATGTTTATGATAGTACCTAAAATAGAAATCGAATCAAAAAAGGTTAACTTTTTTCAAGATTTAAAAGAAGGTTTGCTTTTTATCAGTAAATCAAAAGGATTAAGGTACATATATATTTTAACTTGCTTTTGTAACTTTGTTGCATCTATGTCCATGACTTTAACTTTGCCCTTATTTAAAGAAAACAGCAATCTAGGATTAGGTTTATATGGAGTTGCCATGGCTATTAATGGTGCTGGAATGTTTTTAGGATTTTCACTTTTATCTGCAATTGATATAAAAACAGAAAAAAGATTCAACTTTTTTATTTTAAGCGGAATAATAATATCTATTACAATGATTTTTTATTCTCTGACTACTAATTTCTATTTGATTTCTATATTGTTTTTTATAAATGGATTTTGTCTTGCAGTAAATAATTCATTAACTCAATCTAGTATACAAGTTACCGTACCTGATAATATGAGATCAAAGGCCTTTGCCTTTCAGAGAACTTTATCCTCAGCATTAATACCTGCTGGTATGGTTATTGCCGGTTTGTTAGCTGAAATAGTTAAAATCAATTTAATAATACTTGTTGATTATATAATCTTTTTTCTTTTATTTTTATATACCTCTTGTTTGTTAAGTGTAAAAAACATAATTAATATGTTAGATATTTAGATATTAAAAAGGAGGCTGTCGCACTAAAGAGCTAGTGCGACAGCTCGTTTCTTATATCCACTATTTCTTTTTCTGCTAAATTTTCCTTTTTAACCATACTCATAACATCTTAGTAAAATAATATTTAAAAAATTGCGTACTTTTCTATTTTTCTACTTAAATACTTTTCTATTTAAGAAGTTAACTTCTTATTAAACATAACTATCAATCAAAATGACTTTGATGTAGCTTGAGAAGACGCTACTACAGATTAGAAGTGCTTACCTTCTTATTAAACATAATAGAAATAAAATCACTAATTTTTCAGTATCTTCTCAAAACAAATTGCTTTTTCATTTCCTACATACTTTCCATAATTAGATATTTTATGGTACCCTCTTTTTTTATAAAATTCTACAGCTCTTTCATTTATTATTCTAGTTTCAAGCCAAAGCTTTGAATAACCCATGTTATAGGCTTCTTTTTCTAAATAAGATAAAATTTCTCCTCCAACACCTTTCGATTTCTCTTTTGAAAACATCCTTTTAACTTCAGCTACTTCTTCATTGATTGGTCTAAATGCACCACAACCTATTGCCTTTTCTTCATGGTCATATGCAACAACAAATAATGAGCGTGGTACACAAACATCTTTAGGATCAAAGGAATTTTTACCACTATCACCTGTTATTTTTGCTAAAGTTTTAGATAATTCCTCCATTAATAATATAGAATCACTGTGGTTTGGATCTTTCTTTATAATCTTCATTAACCCCTTATAATAATCCTCAGCTAAAAGTCCATACATACAAGTGTCACAAATTCCTTGGTTATTTCTATCAGCCTTACGCAAGGTACCTTCATATTGCAATCCACATTTAAGCATTACTTTTCCTGAGTTTGGATTTCTCGGATCATGACGTGATTCAATGCGCTTAACTCCAACTTCTTCAATAAGAAATCTAATAACTTCTTTAAATGCTTCTGAAGTTATTCCTTGATTCCACCATTTTCGCCCTATAGTATAGCCTATTTGCATCATATCAATGTCCTCTTTCATATCAACCATGCTGATGATTCCTATTGGCTCATCTCCATTTTCTTTTAATATGATTGCCCACTGATAGAACTTGTCATTTATGTAATGTTCCATTCGTCTTTCTTGAAGACTTTTAGTGACTTCAATTGAAGTATGTGCAGGCCACATAAGATATTTTGTTACTTCATCATCCTTAGCCCAGTTATCAAATATAGCTTGTGTATCTGATATATTAAATCTTCTTAATATTAATCTTTCTGTTTCTAATTGTACTGTTCCTAGATGTTTCATTATCAATCCCCCAATAAGATAATCTCTTTATCATTCAACAATATGTATATTATACCATTTCTTTCATGAAGGAGTATAATTCTTCTTTATATAAAAGCACAAGAAAGTTTAGACTTCTAATCTAAACTTTCTTGTGCTTTTAATGATATCTAATTTTATTGAACGTTGTACATACCTTTGCTTTCCATATACTTAAATATAGATTCACCGTGTTTTTGTTCTTCTTTTTGTATATGGTTTAGTACATCACGAACCTCTGTATCTTTAAATTCAAATATTGCTGTATCATAGGTTCCTGATACATATTTTTCAGCCATTAATAAATCTGAACATATATCTTTATCAGATATATTGCTTTGAGTTTGCTTTGCTACTTCTGGAGTTTGAGTAGAATTTTGATTTTGCTGTTGATTCATTTGAGGAACAGTACCATTTAAAAGTTGATTAATGGTATCTAAGTGAGTTCTCTCAATTTGCTCATTATTTTTGCAAAGCTGCTTTAATTGAGTATCCTGTGCTTGATTCGCATAGTTTGAATATTTCAGGATACAGATTTCCTCATGGCTCTTTAGGTCTTCTAGTAACAGTCTTTCTTTTTGGCTTAAAGTTATTTGCATAATAAAACACCTCCTGTTTTATTTTGTGCAACTTTTCTTTTTCCATACATAAAGTTTTACTAGATAGATGGCACTTCCCCCTAGTTGCTTTTTTCCTTATAATAATCTTCAGCTAAAAGTCCATACATAACAGAATTACATATCCCTTGATTGTTTCTATCAGAGTTTCTTAATGTACCTTCATATTGCAAACCACATTTAAGCATTACTTTTCCTGAGTTTGCATTATTAGAATCATGACGTGCTTCAATACGTTTAGCTCCAACTTCTTCAATAAGAAATCTGATAACTTCTTTAAAAGCTTCTGATGTCACACCTTGATGCCACCACTTTCTACCTATGCAGTACCCAATATGCATCATGTCAACATCATCATCCATGTGAACAACACTGATACTTCCTATAGGTTCATCAACATTATCTTTCAAAGCAATTACCCACTGATAAAACTTATTATCTGAATAATTCTGAATCCATTCTGATATTACATCTTTAGATACATCAACTGAACTATGAGTAGGCCAAGTTAAGTACTTTGTAACTTCATCATCACTTGCCCAGTTATCAAACATAGGCTTTGCATCTGAACTCTTAATCCTTCTTAATATCAATCTTTCTGTTTCTAATTCTACCGTTCCTAAATGTTTCATTATTATACCCCCTGTTCTGATTTATTCTGATATTTAAAATCGATACAATTATTGTACCATCTTTATCCGTTATTTAAAAATCTTCTTAACTAGGTTCAACTGTTTTTCAGTATATGATGGATACATAAGAGATGTCCCAAATCCTGATGGTTTCTTTAGTACACCTTTTCTATGTGAAAATGTAATGAAACTATCTTTTCCATGATACGCACCTATTCCAGCATTACCAACCCCACCAAAAGGAAGATAAGGATTAGCTGTATGCATAATTGTATCATTAATACAGGCATTTCCAGAGCTGATCTCGCTTAAAACCTTATTTATAGCAGCCTTATTGGTTGTGAAAAGATATAGGGCTAAAGGTTTAGGGGCATTTAATATTTGCTTTATTGCATCATTTAAATCTCCATAAGTCATAATAGGAAGAACTGGTCCAAATATTTCTTCCTGCATACTTGCTGCATCTAAGGATGATATTTCTATTAAGGTTGGTTCAATATATCTTTCTTTTTCATTGTAATTCCCACCAAATACAATACCCTCTTTATCCCTATCAATCATGTTTTTTATGCGATTAAAGTGTCTCTCATTTATGATTTTACCAAAGGAATCATTATTCTCTATATCATCTCCATAAAAACTTCTAATAGCAGTTTTCATTTCATCAATAAGCTTATTTTTTACGGTTTCGTGAACTAATACATAATCAGGAGCTATACAAGTCTGTCCTGCATTAGTTGTTTTTCCCCATATGATTCTTCTTGCTGCTTCTTTTATATTAGCACTTTCATCTACAATAACTGGGCTTTTTCCTCCAAGCTCTAAAGTAACTGGAGTAAGATTTTTGGCTGCTGCTTCCATAACAATTTTTCCTACAGGAACACTTCCAGTAAAGAATATATAATCAAATTTCCCATTTATAAGCGAAGTGTTTGTCTCTATTCCACCTTCTACACATTCTACGTACTTTTTATTAAAGGTAGTTTTTATAAGTTCTTTTACTACTCTCGAAACATTTGGGGTCATTTCAGATGGTTTTAAAACTGCTGTATTACCAGCTGATAATGCACCTATCAAAGGTTCAACAAGTAGTTGAAATGGATAGTTATAGGGTCCTATTATTAATACTGAACCATAAGGCTCACTTATTATATAACTTCTTCCTGGCATTAAATAAAAAGGCGTTTTTCTTCTTTCTGGTTTAGCCCATTTTTTGATATTTTTTATTGTTAAATCTATACTGTGATAAACAAATCCAACCTCAGTCATGTAACCTTCATTTTTATGTTTTCCAAGATCTATATTTAAAGCCTCTAGTATTTGTAGTTCATATTCTTTTATTGCCTTTTTTAATAGCCTTAACTGATTTATTCTAAAATCTAAATCTTTTGTAGCTTGAGTATGGAAATACCTCTTCTGTTCTTCCAAAATAACCTCTACATCTTTAGCACTTAATTCATTTATACTCATAATACTCTCCCTTCATACAACCCATAATAAACATCAAAAATGTTACACTTGTAACTTATTTGAGAATATAATATACTACTATTATTCTCTGGTCAATATCTTAAACTTAAGTTATACAAAATGAGAGGAATGTAACAGTTTATGAAGAAGGAAACAACAAACATAACTGCTCTAAAATCTAAATCTTGGATTACTGAATCCCTATTAGTTTTAATGAAGGAAAAAGATTTTGATAAAATCACAATTACTGAAATAATAAACAAAGCTGACTTAACACGCCAAACCTTTTATAGAAACTTTGAATCAAAAGAAAATGTACTATATGAATATGTCAGTAAATTATATAAAGACTGTTTCGATGAAATAGATAAAATGGCTGAAAAAAATATACGTAATATCTTCATAACTTATTTTGATTATTGGCATAAAACCAAGGATTTTTTGCTGCTAGTTACTAAGTGTAAACTAAACTACAATATTATGGACTTTTATTATCCTTTTATGAGCGATTATTTTGATAAATCCATCATGAACTTACATGGAAAATCTACTACTGAAATAGGATATATAAAGTATTTCCTATTTGGTGGACTTGTTCAGGTAAAAACTCATTGGATGGAAAATGGTTTTAAAGAAACTCCAGAAGAACTTGCTGATCTTGTGATTGGTTCTATAAACCCTTCCATTTATGAAATTATAAAAAACTGAATTAAATTATAAAAACAGCAGCTCCATAATTAAATGAAACTGCTGTTTTCTTATTTATTTTAACAAATTCTTAGATTTTAAAAATCCACTTATACTGTCCCATAAAGCAATCAGAACAAAGATTGCTATAAAGATGTTTATACCTTTTTCCCAGGCTATAGTGATATTAGAACTTGCAACTTCAATAGAACTAGTTAATTTGTTTATAAAGCCTTCATTAATGAGAGTAGCGTCCTTTACCATTACATACATCAATATACAAGAGGCAACATTAAATATTGTATTTACTATTGCAAGAGGGGTATTCCATCTTCCAGCAACAAATTTCCAAACGTAAACACCAAACTGAAATAATGCAACTACTAAAAACATAGGCATATAGAACTTTAAACGCTCATCATTAAACAATGATTCAGAAAGAATAAGTCTACCTTCTGAAGTAATATAAATCCCTATAAGATGGGCATTGGTGTATATTAAAGCAGTAAATATAACTGTGAATATCATCGAAAATACAGTTTCACCACGTGAAATTTTCCCTTTACCTCCTACAGGAATCTCCGGCAAATCATTTACTGACCATTTATTCTTAAACCCAGTTCCTTTTCCATAGTTTACATTTGTTGTTCCTGTTCTCTCTAGAATAACAAATACAATTGTAACCCATAACGCTCCTTGAATAGCACCTTCAATACCTGCTGAAATTACACCTGCAAAAATTCCAATTCCAGTTCCTAAGAAACCAGCATCAGGTGAAAGTGAAAATATCTTTTCTAAAAGTGAAGCACATACAACCACTGCAGCAACAATTCCCGTAACAAGTTTAAGAACATAGATATAGTTATCATAAAGTTCTGGTCCTATCAAATGCCTCTTACTATCACTATATTCACTTGCAAGCTTCTTAGGATTTCCTAACTTTTCAAGAACTTCTCTCACATCATTTTCTGTTGGATCATCTGGTAGCATATCCTCTATATTTGTGCGAAGTTCCCTGCTTACATCTTCTTTTATATCTTCCTTCAAATTCTCAGTTACGGCATAAACATAACGATCAATCAAATTCATTTTAGTCCCCCTCTTTCAACAATATCTCTAATTGACTAGAAATAATTTTCCATTCATTTTTTAAACGCTTATATACTTCTTTTCCTTCATTACTTAAAACATAAAACTTTCTTGGACGACTTTCAGTTGTATCCCATTCACTAGTTAAAAGTTTTTGTTTTTCTAGTCTTCTAAGTAGTGGATATAATGTCCCTGAATCTATTGGAGAGTTTTTTTTCTCAAGCTTCTGAACAAGAGAATAACCATACTCTGGACTATTAAGCTGACTAAGTACTGAAAGAACTAATGTCCCTCTTCTAAGTTCAACAAGTAGTGAAGCCATAAGTTCATCTATTGAATCCATGTAATCACCTCAAATTTATTATACTGTATGTCGTACACTATTGTCAATTCATTAATATTAATTTTATTTTTATATTGAGCTAAGCATAATATAAACAAAATTAATATAAAAAAAGTGCCTAAGTTCCAACTCCAACATCTCGGAACTCATGCACCTTCAACTACCAATTTTTTATTTCTGGATAGTCCTTAATAAACTTTTCATTAACTTCAGATAATCTTTCTTGATATTTGTTGTATTCTGAACTTAATCTTCTCATTGCAGGGATAAACTTATCATAATAACCACTTGTCTTACAAAACTCTTTAGTGAGCTCTGCAAGTTTATTTTCCGGTGAATTTTTAAATTCATCTGTCTTTTTATACTCAATATATTGATTTAACATATCCTTATTATTTTCCATAAACGCTTCATAGTTTATTATATTTTCTTCTTTTGCTTTTATAATTTTTGTTATATCTTTTAAACTAAGATAGCTTGTATATTCATCTAAATAATCTTTTAGATCTTTTGGAAATTCTAAACTAGGACTGTTATCTAAAAACTCTATTATTTCCTCAAAGGCTTTCTTTTGCTCTTCTGTTTCTATTGTGCCATTAAGATAATAAGAAAAGTTCATACTAAAAAATCTTCCATAATAACTTGGAAACATATCTAACAATTTTTCTAAAATAGTTGCTTTTGCTGTGATGGAGTTTATTTCTCTCTCAACATCTTCAAGTTTACTTCCATCACTTAATTTTTTTAATACCTCTTGTTTCTCCTGCTGCCTATCTAATTCTAATGATCTTCTATAAACGATATCCTTTAATAGATTTTGATTTTCTAGAACGGCTTTTATATCAGCTATATTTAATCCGAGCTTTCTGTATAGAGAAATTTTTCTAAGCTTCTCAACATCTTCACCTAAAAAATTTCTATATCCATTTTCTAAAACTTTTGGATCTACTAGTCCATGTTCAGAGTAATATTCTATAGCTTTTTTCGTTAATCCAGTTTCTTTTGATACTTCTTTTATTAACATTCTCATCACCTCTGGTTTAACTTTAACCTAACACCTAAGGGGATAGTCAAGGGTGTTTATTAAAAACATAAAATATATATTAATTTTGAATGATTCTATATCTTAGTAAATCATTTAATAAATACCTTCATTAGTTTATTATAAAGTGGATTAATCATATACCCAGTAGGACTATGTGAATATCTTTTCCCTGTATTTAATTGCTTAATCATATCCATTTCTTTACTAGTTAATTCAAAATCAAATAACTGAAAATTTTCTTTAATCCTTTTAGGATTTGAAGATTTAGGAATAATTATAACACCTCGTTGTATATGCCATTTCAAAATGACCTGAGCTATAGTTTTATTATGGTTATCTGCAATATTTTTAATAATATTATTTTCTAATAATGCTTTATTTCCTTGTCCTAATGGGGCCCAAGCCTCATGCAGAATATTATTATCAACTAGATATTTGTGTAACTCATCTTGTTGAAACTCTGGATGGGTCTCTATTTGATTAATCATTGGAGTAATCCTTGAATTTTTAATTAATCGTTCAAGATGTTGTATCTCAAAATTTGCTACGCCAATTACTTTTATTTTATTTTCCAAATATAACTCTTCCATAGCTCTCCAAGCTTCAATGTAATTTGGCGCAGCAAAATGAATAAGGTACATATCTAGGTATTCTACTTTAAGTTTTTCACAAGTCTGTTCAAAAGCCTTTTTTGTGGCGTTATAACCAAGCTCTGTATTCCATACCTTTGAAGTAATAAAAAATTCTTCACGCGCTATTTTACTTTTTTGAACAGTAGAACCTAAACCTTCTTCATTTCCATAAATTTTTGCAGTATCAAAATGCCTATATCCAACATTTATTGCCTCTTCAACTACGCTTTCGAGATGATTACCTTCTGATAATTTATATACTCCAAAACCAACTTGTGGAATTTTGACTCCATTTACTGCTTCTATTTCGTTATTAATCATAATTCTCTCTCTACTCTCCTTTTAATAAATAAATCATGAAATTTTTACCTATTTTCAGCTCCTTTATTCAGATTTGTAACACTCGAACATAGAAGCTTCAATCTGTGAAAATAGTTTTTTTAGTAGATTTAAATCGCTTGTAGTAGGATTTATATGATAGAAATTCATTGTTCCTTGTTTTACTACACTCACAATTTTTGCATCTTTTAAAACTTTCAAATGATGAGAAACAGCTGGACGTGATAATTTTACATTCTCAGTTATTTCTCCAACTCTCATTCCTGGAAATGTACCTTTCATTAAACATAAAATAATCAATTGTCTTGTTTCATCTCCAATGGCAGCTAGTGTAGCTCTGCATTTTTTAAACTCATTTTCTAATTGATCTAAATCTACTAATTTATCCATCTTTATCTCCTTTAAGTATTTAAATTTATTAGATTTTCTTATAATGGTTTAATCTTTTAATCCATAATAGCAAATACTAATTACCTTAACAACATTGAGAAAGTAAATCGAGACGAAGAACTAATGTTGACTATTTTTAGCACCTTATAATTTTCATGAACCTCTTATTTCTCATGTTGTATCATGGGCCTCTCTTATTTATTCATGGGCCTGTATTTATACTTCATGACCCTCTTTACTTTGATGTACCTTTTGATAGTTTTTCCATAGTATGAAAACAAAGTACATCTTTATTTGATGTTATGATTTTTTCATATTTAACTGGTAAATATCCATGTTTATGATATAGATTATAAGCTGGTAATGAAGAATCTAAAATAATCTTAGAATAATCTTTTTCTATTATATCTTCTAACTCTTCTAAAAGTTTAGTGCCATAACCTAAACCTTGGAACTTAGGTAATACAAATACTCTATTTATTTCATTCTTATGAACACTTCCAGTACCTACGATTGTTCCATCTATATTAAGTAATAGAACAATTTCTGTTTCAATGGCTTTTTGAATATTATTCTCAGAATGATGGTTCAGAAAAAAATTTACTACTCCACTTGGATAATAATGTGGATATACTTCTTTTATTGTAGCATGCACTATATATTTCACTATCTGAATGTCCTCTAAATTCGCTCTTTTTATATTCACTTTAATCACCCCTATTGCAAAATTAATCTTCATGATAATTTACAATTATATCATATTTATCCAATGCCACTTTATCCAGTTTTCAGAGCACCAATTTTTCATTATGAACTAAAAAACACCCCAAAATTCATTTCTGAATGATGTGGTGTTTGATGTTATTATTCATTTTTATAGTTGATTAACTATAAGAAAATGACTAATTAAATTAACTTGATTTTATACTCATGATACTATCTTTGCTTATTTTTTCAATTACTAGTAACTCAATACAAATAACTATGGTTCCAACTCCGTATCCCATTGGGGCTAAATACCACAAGTTCTCATTAATCATTGCTCCAAGAAATCCTGATACACATAGAATTCCACATATAAGTAATGTATACTTTAGTTTTTTATAACCTTTCTCCTTGGGTATAAACATAAATGATGCCAAAAATGCTAACCCCATAAACATTCCCCATGCTAAATAATCGATAGCCATTTCTATTGAAGGCCACTTACCAATTTGAAAATAGTCTGGTATATTCATTCCTGATCTTATCAGCTTCTCAGTTACTGCAAGGTTTACAAAATGAGTAACATTTGTAAGTATCATATTTCCAGTTACAAAAACTACCGATACTATTCTGTATGGTTTTGTTACTTCATTTTCACTTGATGGTAAAAATAATATTAATAGTAACATAAATATCCCAGAGATCATTGTAATAATTTCAAAAGCAGTTAACCAAATTTTTGAACTTGTCACAATCAACATGAATGTAACTAAAATAAATACTGAACATAAACTAATACCTGCATAAGCTATACTTTTTCTATTCATTTAACTTCTCATCCCCATCTCAAATAAAAAACACATCAAATGATTATATTTTATTAATTGTAATTTAGTTAATGGTAATTATACCATATTCAGCTATTATAATTAACTACTTAAAACTTAATTTCAAGATAAGTTGTACTTTTTTACACCTAATTACTAATTTTCCAACTATTGAATAGAGCTCATCAACTCAAAGAAATATTTTGAATCGTGAGTTTTATAAAGATTGTACCAAGAATCTAAGGTTTGTGGTGAAAACACCTCTAGAATTTTCAATATATGCAAAGTAAATTCAAGAGGAGCTATTCCAGAGGCGGTAATCAAACTTCCATCAGTTACTGCACATTCTTGCTTATAATATTCTTCTCCTAAATAGCCTGGACAGACCATTTTAAGATATCCTAAGTCATTGCTTGTATGAGTTCTCTTATTCAATACTCCTTTCATAGCAAGTCCAATTGTTGCACCACAAATTGCCCCTACAACAATACCTTTCTCTAAACATTCCTCAGCTATTTTTATGATGGGAATATGAATTGCTTCCGTCCATGTATTACCACCAGGTAAAATTAAAGCAACTGTCTCTTCAATATTACAATCCTTAAATTCAATTTCTGGCAATATTTCTAAACCGCCCATTGTAGTAATAGGGTTTTTGTTAATTCCTACAGTTACTATTTTTAAAGGCGTTACTCCCTTTTTATAGTATCTTCCCGAATTAATTTCAGCACTTAAATAACCCACTTCCCAGTCTGCCATTGTATCAAATACATAAAGATATACTTTGTTTTTCATTTTCTATTCCTCCACTTTCATTCTCTTAGTACTATTTATCAGAGGATGGCTTCAATCTCCATCTAAAGAAATTATATATTATCTTTACTGACAAACTTAGTCAGTGGAGATAGTAGTCTAGCAAATCTTTAAGAATTGATGCCATAGCAGCTTTAAAACTATCAGGTTCAATCACCTTTATTGCTTTACCATATGGAAGTATAATATGAGGAACATAGTTATGGATTGAGTATTCATCCATCAAAAAAATCAACCTGCATTCAGTTTGTTTTATCAGATGATATCCTAAAAACCAATGTGAACTTAGGTCATTTAATGCTTCTGTCTTGCCCTCAATCACTAAAGTGCAAAGACCTGCTTTAATTTCTATATCCGATAATAAGCTTTCTGTAAAAAACTCACGCGCAGAAAAAGCTTCAGGTCGCTTAAATGTATTTTTAGTGTTTAAAATATTCATTATTCTATCTACTCTAAAGTTACGAATTTCATTTCTAAGATGACAAAATGCAACAACGTACCATTTATTGTTCCAGTAAAGTAACCCATAGGGGTCAATAACCCTATTTTTAAGATGCCCTTCATATCCTGTATGGTATTCAATTTCCATAGAGCATTCATTAGCAACAGCTTTCTCAAGTTCCATTAATATAGGTTTTACAGCTGGATCACAAATACGACTTACTACTTCAAACCCAACTAAATGACGACTTAGAACTTTTTCTTGTTTTTGATTCGAAAACATCTTTAACTTTGATGTTGCATTATTAAGTGATTCTGTAAAAGGATATCCTGATTCCATTGCAAAAACAGCAGCATGCAAAAGTGATTTTTTCTCTTCAATATCAAAAAACAGAGGTGCTTGGATAAAATCATTAAGCAAACTATATCCGCCGTTATGACCAGGTTCCGATATTATTGGCACTCCACTAACACATAGTGCATCAATATAACGATAAACTGATCGTATGTTTATTTCTAACCTTTCAGATATTTGCTTTGCAGTTATTTTTGTACCTGAATTAAGCATCCATAAAATTGCTAGCATATTATCATTTTTAGGCATAATGTTCCCCCTAATCTGTTTAACCATTAAATTTTATTGTTTTTAAAAACTTATAACATTTCTTATTATCAAATCAACTGTGACTCATTTTCCTGTGATTATTTTAGTTGGTTTTGCATCTGCTACAAATATCATACTATCATAAAGTTCAGCAGGAGGTTGAAACATTCTGTAACTTGGAGGAAGAATACGCATAAACCAAGAATAGCTTTCTCCAAGAGTACCCATATAGGTGTATTGTGAAATTAACTGAGATAGCTCGGAATTTTCAGGAACATGTGAAAAGTCCAACCAACAAACATCAAGACCAGCCATCTTTGCTGTTTTAGCTAATGGATCATGAGAATAAAACACTTGATTAGTACGCTTTTTAGGAGAACGTGTTGGCATATTACAACGAGTTCTATAAAAATCTGTACCTATTACATAGTAACCATTGTCTGTTTCATTTGAGAGCAGCTTGCCCATTGAATTAAAGCTACCCCATTTAGCCACATGACCGTTATGACCTGAAATAAAGATACGCTGGCATCCAATTTGTTGCTCTTGTTGTAATATCCACTTAACATTGTCAGCCATAAATTTATCTCTTAATGTTCCAGCATCTGTGTTGGATTCCAATTGGAACTCACAGTATTGTAATAACATATCTGCAAAGTGTACTGCCTCTGAAGAATTTTTTTTGCCTTCAAGTTCTGATTTAACCTGAGTTATTATTTCCATTCGTGCAGGGTAGTCATACTCACTACTCCATTCTTCACCCTCCATAAGTTTTTCCATGTTCTTTGTGTCTACACTAAATTCCTTGCAAGCTTCCATTAAAAATTGAAAGCTGTGTGCATATCTTTGCATATCAAAACCGTAAAAACGCAAATCCTCACCTTCTGCAGCATTGTCATTATATTGTCGCATATACGAAATAAGTTCAGCCATCTCCTCAGTGCGATATATAGCAAAACCAATAGCTGATACTGCTTCTTGAGCTGTACCTTCACCTCCATGTATATAGCTATTTACTTTCTCACTACCACCATAGTCTCCCTCAATCGCAAATGCTCTTACGCCATAATCTTCTACCATTTTTCTGAATACATCAAGCTTAAGCTGTTGAAATTCTACATTCCCGTGTGTAGCCTCTCCTAAGGCTATTATTTTTGAATTTTCTGGTATTTTGATATTATCAACTGATTGTGCATATTTTGCAAATTCTTCTGGATTTATATTTTTTCCTGTACTAAAGCCACCGAAACGCATAAATATAAGTGCTACCAAAACAATTACTCCTAGTAGTCCAAATATTATAGACCTTATCTTAGAGCGTTTTGTTCTTTTTTTCATAACTATATTTCCTTTCATGTTTAATATTAATTTTTCTATATCCTGTTTATTGCACCTCGTGTAATAGTTCTTCAGCAGAGATTTTGAATAATTTTGCAAGTGTAATTAAATTAGATGTACTTGGATCAGATGTTCCATTCTCCCATTTAGATACCGCTTGTCTACTTACACCGATTGCCTCTGCAACAAACTCTTGGGTCATATTACATTCCTCTCGATGCTGTTTTAAAACTTGACCAAGAGATTTTTTGATGCTTGACTTTTCTTTTCTAACATCTCCTGCTTTGATATATTTAATTAATGCTTTTATAATAAATATACCTACACTGATAAAAGTTATTAATACTGCCAGCCCAATAAGAAGTATGCCACCCAAAATGGCTCCTCCTAAAAAATCAAGTTTCATACTAACCACTCCTTTCTTGGGTTTATTTTATCAATATCCTGTGGTTGCCACCATCACCCATTACGATATTTTCGGTTGCGCTTCGGTTGCACACATAAAAATAGCACTTTTTTTATATACATTTTATGGGCCTATTTACTTAATCATTAAATTTATCTGGAATGTAGAATAAGAAAAACACCGTAAATTCTTTTGAATAATACGGTATCCCATTAAACATATTTTAAAATCACAAATCTAATCTCATATAAATACAATCATCCATCGGACTGTTATTATATGATTCTATCTCATAAAACCCAAATTTCTTATATAACTTTATTGCACCTTCTAAAAAAGGAAAAGTATCTAAGAGCATAATCTTATATCCTATTTCTTTAGAATCTTCAATAATCTTCTCTACTAACTTATTTGCAATCTTTTTACCACGAAATTTAGGTTTAACATATAATCTCTTCATCTCACATTTTTCATTATCTATCTTTTTTAAAGCAATACATCCAGCTACTTCATTCTCAAATATGGCTATATACAACCTTCCTTCTGGTAATCCATATTTGCTAGATAGATGTTTAAGTTCATAATCAAAATTTTGAACTTGTAAGTATTTTTCAAAACTTGGATCATTAAATACAACCATTTCTGTATATTCTAAAAATAACTCCGCAATTTCTTTACTATTATCATAACCCAACTTAATTTCTATTGACATCCCCAAACTTCCTTTCACCTTATGTATCTTGTTCTTTTCTTAGTTTTCATGAACCTCTTTTTTTATCATGTTACATCATAGGCCTCTCTTATTTACTCATAGTCCTATACTTATACTTCATGAACCTCTTTATTTTGATATACCTTTTGATGGGCCTATTATATTTCTTTATAAACCTGATGTACCTTTGATGAACCTAATAAAATCACTTAATTTCACTTATTTTCCTTATTATTTATTAATATGGCATGTCTAAAGTGTAGTTAAAACGGATTATTTTCCATTCCTTAGAGACTTCATTATACTCTATTTCCATTATTCCACACATATCTACCTGAAATACATGTCTTTTATAAACTGGAACGTTGAGTAAATGGCATATTAAAAGTCTGATGTAACCTTCATGAGATACAAGAAAAATATCTTCACCTCTTTTTATAATTTCATCTAATAAACTTTTCTGCCTTATCATAACCTCTTCACCAGTTTCACCATCTGGAAATCTAACATCCATATTATGAGAACTGAAATCTCTCCAGAATTCAGGATATCTCTCTATTATTTCTTTTTTATCCATTGACTCTATTAGACCATTATCAATTTCATTAAGCCGTTTATCTTTTTCAATAGCTATCCCTTTATGCTCTGCTAAATATTTTGCTGTTTGGCTTGTTCTAATATATTCGCTTACTATAATTCTTTTTATTTCTAAATGCTCAAAAAAATCTATCAATCTTTTTGCCATTTTCTTTCCCTTTTCAGTCAATGGCTCATCCTGATGTTTTAAAATTTCATTGTAATATTCCCCTAACTCTTTATCCCCATGTCTTGATATAAATACCTTCACTTTATATAACCCCACCCCTATCAATATCTGTTTTTATACTTTTCTTTAGCCTTATTTGTATAAAGCTTAATAAATTCTGTTTTACTATTTGTATAATCATCACGGGTATGCTTAAATTTTTTCCATAACTCAAGCTTCAATTTCTCATATTTCTTTGCTATATCAGGATTTTCATTAAGATAATCTCTAAAATACAATTCATCATTATCTCCTAAATATCTTAAATGTAGATGGTACACTTTTTCTTGAAATCCCTTATCAGTATAACCTTTATTTAAGGAGATTCTTTTTTCTTCCTCAGACATACATAGATAACCATTATTAATAAGTATTTCTTTTAGATCTCTTATATTGCAATCTTGTGATACCTCAACAAGAATATCAATAATTGGTTTCGCCCATATTGTTTTTATAGATGTACTTCCAATATGATTAATCTTTTCAACTAGATTATTGGGTATTATACTTTGAAGAAAAGTTAATTCTTCCTCATAAAACTCCGCCCAAGAGTTTTGATGTTCTACTAAAAATATGGGGAATAGCTGCCACAATTCTTCAAGACTCATTTCTGACAATTTTTTACTCATATTTGCTACTCTGGCACATTATAAGCAAATGGTACCAACTCAGTTACAGCTACTTTTCTAAGTCCACTTTTATCACTAACAATAACCTTGCAACTTAGCATATAATCTATAAGAACTTGTCTGCAATTACCACATGGAGGTAAAATCTCATCACCATTTTCTCCTCTAAGGGCAACTATAGATTCAAATTCTCTTTCTCCATTAGTTATAGCTGCTCCTATAGCTATTAGCTCTGCACAGGCCCCATGCATTGAATAGATATTTACTCCTGTGTATATATTCCCATTTTTACATCTAACAGCTGCACCTACTGTATGATTAAACTTTATATTATCATAATTCTTTTTTATTGCCTCTGAGGCTCTTTTAATAAGTTCTAAATCTTTTTCTTCTAAATTTCCCACTTTCTTTTCCTCCTTAGTCAAAATATTTCTAGCTAAATAATCGTTTATAAAATCATTCTAATAAGGCAATCCTAAAAAGCAAAATCTTATGACATCAACAAGCCCATGTCCAATCATTGCTGAACTTATATCTCTTTTTCTTTGTAAAAAAGCAAATGGCAATCCAAACAAAATTGTTAAGATAATCATTGCCATGATTCCTGAAATTACACCTTGATTAACAAACTGCTCGGGTGTATGAATCATCACATGAGGAATTGTCATCATAAAATAACAAGTAAACCATTGAAACCTTGTGTTGATTTCACCTTTAAGCATATATAGGCATAATGAATATATAAATGCCCTTAAAGCAATTTCTTCATATACACCTGGACTTAATGCTACTAAGAAATACGAAAGCTTAATATTAAAATTAAGAGTTTTACCACTAATAAAAAGATTAATACCTCCCAATACAACACCGACTATAATTCCAATCACAATAGTTATCAATATAGATTTTATATCATTAGCCTTTAGCAGTTTTAAAGAGTTTTTTTCATATAAGTTAAATATACTGAACAAAGCTAAAGATGTTAAAAAAGTAATCAAAAACCCTTTAATGGATGAAAATGATATACCTTGATAAGCTACAAACATTAAAAATCCAAATACTAATGAAATTAATACTTGATTTTTCCTAGGGAATTTATTTTTAATTAAAATTATGATAGATAGTATAAGTACACAAAAATCTAATATTAACCACATCATTGATGTATATCCAATATTTGTTTTTAAACCGAAATTAACTAAAAATAGTGCAACAAACCCTATGAATAATGACCAAATTTTTATTAATCCAATATTTCTTTTCATAAATACTCTCCAAGTTAAATTTATAGTTTGTTCCTATTTATTGAATAAGTGAAATTGCAATATAACCCTATTGCTATTCCACCAATTATCAAGACTAGAACCTTTATAAGTTTTGCATCACTAATTAAACTTTCAGCTACTGAACTCTCGATTATACCTGCATTTTCAAGTACAAATTGTAGTGAACTAATTTTGCTATAAATTATTCCAATAGTTGCTGCTATTAACACAAACACTACAGCTTGAACTACTCTGTTATTCCATACTTTTCTCATAACTACTCCCCTTTATTAATCACCCTTTAACTTTATCTTCTAACTTTCTATCTCTTAAAAACAGAAATGAAGCTACCATCAACAATGTTAGTTGAAAAGCTTCTGCACCTGCTTGTAGGGTTTCAGATAAATATTGGTTCAGAAAAACTCTTCTTGCCCCTTCAATCATGAAGAAAATGGCAAATATAACGTTATGTATTTTTTTCTTCTCTCTAAATAACCTAATATTAATGATTATTAATATTATATAAGAAACCACTCGTATAATTTGTCCAATCATCTTAACACCTCATCTATTATTTCTTATGTGTATGCTTAGAAATTGTATTTAAAAATAATATCTACTTTTTCTTAATTAATATCAATGGATTTATCTAAATTAAGTTCCATGAAATAATATCTACTATTGTTTCCTATACAATGAAATTTAAATTGATCAAACAGTTTTTTATATCCTGTATGCAGCTTTTCATTTATCAAATTTTCATCAATACTCTTAAGAAATCCATCGTAAACAGGTATACCATATATCAGCTTAACGCCTTCTTTTTTGCATTGTATTATGACTTTTTTTAATAAGTCCTTTATCATTCCTTTTCCTCTATTCTCCTTTTTAATAAAAAAGCATGATATAACTCTTGTGTCTTTATCATTTTTAATATCTATCAGCTTTTTCAAATAAGGAGAATCCTTTGGTGATAAACATTGGCACCATGCAACTGGTTTATTATCAATGTAGTAAATATAACCATCATTACATTTGCTAGTAATATTTCTTCTTAACTCTTTAGCTTCTTCAACATTCATATTCATCCACTTATCTATATTATCTGCTGAAAAATAGAAAGTACATTGACAATTCTCGCATTTGTCATTACTAAATAAACTAAAAAAATCCGAAAGATTGTTATCAGATATTTGTTCTATATAATTTATCATCTCTTTTTCTCCATTCTATATTAATTCTTGCTCCAACAATTACTACTCAATACTATATTTCCCTTCATTCACCTCTTTTTCATTTATATATCCAACATTTTCATATCCTTTTGACTGCGCATAAACATACATATTAGATATTAAATTTGAATCTTTACACCAAAACATAACCTGAGAACAATCATATACTCCAAGTATGATTTGACAATCACTTTTTAAAAACTCTTCATAATTTGATATATCCTTAATGTGTCCATCTTTAAAAAATCCTTTTAAGGTTACAAACACCATATAGTAAGTATTAGTTTTAGATGTTTCATATAGTTTTTCTCCTGATATCATACCATTTTCATTAAATAGAAATTTATTTGAAAATTCATCATTGTCTACTAGGTGTATTTCATCATTATCTATTACCCAATCATACAAACTTACTGGTAACGGTTCTAATATCTCTGATAAATATTTTCCGTACTCATTTGGAATTTCAAATATTACTCCAACATCTTTCATTTGATTTCCTCATTTCTCAAATAAACTTTTATAATCTTTATTTTTGACTTCCCATTATATTTAAAATCTATTTTGATAAATTAAACACCATAGGAGTAAAACGAATTCCATTTATTGTTTGCTCATCATCTGTTGCTGTAAATCCCATATTATAATAGAATGGCTTGCCATATGGTGATGAATTAACAGTTAACTCTTTAACCTCTGGGTTTTGCTTTTTTACATCTTTAACTAGCTGCTTAAATATACTAGCTGCTACACCCTTCCTATGGTACTCTTTATCCGTAAAAACCATAGATATATGCGAAACTCCTCTCATAATAAAAATTCCAATAAGCTTATCATTATCAAAAGCTCCCCACATACGATTATTACCGTTTCTACAAGCGTTTTTAAACTCTTCATTTTCAATTACATCTTTTTTAAATGCATTTACACCTTCCAATCCATAATCAGGCGCTTCAAATTCCATAAAGGTCCTTAAAGCCAATTTAAAAGCATCCTCTAGTTCACAAGACTCTAATCTTCTTACATCATATTCCATAATACTCTCCCCATACATCAAAATATTATATCAACTACACACTTCTCTCTTGTTGATGTCTCATTTTCAAAATCAATGAAGTACTTATAATCATTAGCAAAGACAAGAGCATCACTTAAAGTAACCTTTAAGATACATGTGTTTTTATCCTTCTCATTTACATGTTTATCATAGAAAACAAAAAAGACCTTTTTTAGTTCCTCTCTTAGTTTCTCATTTCCTTTATCTAATGGATTCCCTATATTTTCTCCTGTACCATGAGCTACAAACAAATTATGGTTTAAAGCAACATTTTTATTTTTAGATATCTCTTTCATTTTGTTGCTTAACCCATAGCTTGTAATATAAAAAACTTTATCTTTATAATAAGCATTTATAACCCTGACATTTGCCTTATCTCCATTTACTGTAGCAAGAGACATAGCTACATCTTTTCCATACAGCTCCTTCATAACAGAGATGGCTTCATTAAAATAATTATCCATTTTATTCTCTCCTATAGATTCCATTTCTTATAGCTTCAGCCAAGCCTTTAGGATTCTCCCAAGCCATTGAATGTCCAGCATTTTTAACAACTTCTATATGTATTCCTTCTTCAGCTAAAACCTGCATATCTGGATCTGGTAAAGACTCTTCACCAAATATAAAAGTTCTTGGACAATTTAATGAGTATAATAGCGCTCTCCATGAAGGTGTATCTCCCTCGATAGCAGATTTAGATATTAAGTACATAGCTTTAGGTAAACATACTGAAAAACTTCCTGTCCATATTTCACTTGAATGTTTTTTACTTCTAGCTATAATTTCTTGAAATCCTTCCTTAATAAAGTCATTCATCTCATACTCAGCTATAGCTTTACTTGTAAATCCGCCACCTTTATCTAAATTCGCTTCAGATAAAATTAATCTATGTACCTTGTCTTTACACAAGTTAGCTAATGTGATTCCAACAGCACCTCCAAGACTATGAGCAAATATAATAAGCCTTTCTAAACCTAAAAACTCAACAAAATCACTTAGGTATTCTGCATGGGCTTTTACACTATATTCAAAATCATCTGGTTTATCACTAAATCCTGATCCAAGTAAATCAACGATTATTTTTCTATGTCCTGCTAATTCCTCTTGAGCTGCAACCTCCGGATAATCAAAAGAACCTGCGCATCCTAGTCCATGTATAAATAGTATAGGCATTTCTTTTCCTGGGAAATCATGATATCTCATACGTGTTTTTTTATCTTTTAAAATAAATTCTTTCATTATTACATCCCCTTAAATCTTTACTGATACACATATGTATATTATATCATCACCTTCCAATTTTATGTAGTTTTTGATTTATTCTTTCAATACTTAAACTTCTTAAATTTTGTTTTATAAACTATTTGGTATATAATGTATTTAATTTATTAATAGTTATTGACGTTATTCGAGGGAGATTGATTATGAAAAGCAGTAATGAAGATTTACGTAAAAGAGGTTTTATTTTAAAAGAAGATATTCTTAAATTTCAGCACTTAACTAATAGTGAGCTACTTCTACTAATAAACTCTCAAGTTTCTGTTGAAAGATCAATTGCTATAAGCTTGTTATCGAGTAGACCTCATACTGAGGATTTAGATTTTGTTAAAATGTTATTAGATAGACTTTGTATCGAAAAGTCTCTTTATACAAAAATTGAAATTTGTAATGCTCTTGAAAAAGGCGATATTAAAACTGCAGAGCAGATGGTTGCTTATTTAGGCTGTATAGGAAAAAATCAGCACCTATGTTTACCAGAAAAGGTCTCTCAAAAAAAGAGTTACCCCTTACCAAGGGATATTATTGCAAGAAGTTTAGGAAAAATGAACTTTGGAATTTCACCTGTATTATTTGATGTGTTAGATAGTAATGATGAGGTTAGAATTTCAGAAGTTATTGATGCTATTGGCTTTTTATTATTCTATAACCCTGACCACGTTAATGATGATTTTTTCAAATCAATCACTGACACCTTAGACAAGTATTCAGATAATAACTTGATAGTTTGGAAGTGTGTATGTTGTCTCTCTTCTTTTAGAACAAAGGCTAGTATTGATGTATTAAACCAAATTATAGCTAGCAATGAAAATCATATAATTAAAGCTGAAGCACAGCGTTCTCTAAGATTGATAGATACATTTAACCAAAAATAATATACTTAATTTACATACTAAAATTTTGGTATACTATTGTATTTTCCTTATGATTTCTTTAAATTTGAATGTTAGCATTATAGTTGTTAACTATTTTGTGAATAGGAGAATTTAAAATGAAAAGATTTTTTTCTATATTTTTATTATTAATTATATCTTTAAGCATATCAGAATGTTCTTTTTTAGAAAATCAGATGTTCTTTAGAAGAAGCAACCGTGAATATTGCATTATTAATGAAAAAGATGCTCGAATATTCTCCTATAAATCTAAAGATTATATAATTTTAGAAGATCTTATTAGTAAAGACATGCTTGGAAATTGGGTTGGTTATATTCAAAAAGTTGCCTTGTTAAATGATCAATATTCCCTATTAGAGTTAAGAGAACTTAAATCCACAAACAACTTTATTGATAATTCACCTGATGAAACAGCATATGTCATTCAGTATTTCAATATTTATGAAAGCAATTCTGATAATCAAGAACTTATTGTTAAAGTAAACGATGGTTTTCATAAAGCAATACCACTAACTGAAGTAAATAAGTACCATTCTATAAAATCCTTTAAAAATTTCTTTTATGGATGTTTAAGTATGCAAACATAAAGAAGGTAGTCATTATAGACTACCTTCTTTATGTTAATTAAATCAATTCATTTGTTTAACAAATTTTATCTTAATAATAGTAAAACTAATATTCCTAAGGCAATTCTATACCATCCAAATACATTGAAGTTATGTTTTCTAATGTAGCTCATTAAGAATTTAATACATACTATAGAAACTACAAATGCACTTACCATTCCTACTATTAGTATTCCAAGTTCTGTGCTAGTAAAACTTCCTTCAAACTTGATTAGTTTTAAAAGGCTTGCTCCAGCCATTATTGGAACTGCTAAAAAGAAAGTAAATTGTGCTGCAACTGGTCTTGCAATTCCAAGTAAAAGAGCCCCTATTATAGTTGAACCTGATCTTGAGGTTCCTGGGAAAACTGCTGCTACCAGTTGAAAAACTCCTATTATAAAAGCAGATTTATATGTTATATCTGCAATTGAATTAACTTTAGGCCTTTTGTTCTTGTTCCATTTTTCTATTACTAAAAATGCAACTCCCACTAATATAAGCATTATTGCTACAACTTTACTGTTAAAGAAAAGAGAATTTAATTCATCTGACCATAGTACACCAACTATTCCTGCTGGGATTGATGCTATGACGATTTTAACCCACATATTTATTTTTTCCATATCTAATTTAAAGCCACCCTTTACTTCAAAAGGAACTAGATCTTTAAAATAAATAACTATAACCGCTAATATTGATCCAAACTGAATTATTACTAAAAATAAATCCATAAAGTTTGAACTTACGTTTAATTTTAATATTTCATCTACCAAAATCATGTGTCCAGTACTGCTAATAGGCAGCCATTCTGTAATCCCCTGTATTATCCCTAATATCAGTGCTTTTAAAAATTCCATGAAACTCCTCCGTATAATAATATATTTTATGCCTGTTTAACAAACTGGCTGTTATAAAGGTTGTAGTAAAATCCTTTTTCTTCAAGTAGTTTTTCATGACTTCCTTGTTCTATTAGTTTTCCATCCTTCATAACAAGTATTATATCCGCATCTTTTATAGTAGACAATCTATGAGCTATTACGAAACTAGTTCTATCTTTCATCATTGTTGCAAAGGCTTTTTGAATCTTGACTTCTGTTCTTGTATCTATTGAAGATGTGGCTTCATCTAAAATCAATATTGGTGGTAGACAAAGCATTACTCTTGCTATACACAGTAGTTGCTTTTCTCCTTGAGATAAACTTTCGCCATCATCTGATATTACAGTATCATATCCATGAGGCATTCTTTTGATAACACCATGAACATGAGCAAGTTTTGCAGCATTTATTATTTCTTCCTCAGTTGCATCTGGTTTTCCCATAGTTAAGTTTTCTCTTATTTTTCCAGACTTGAGCCAAGTTTCTTGAAGAACCATTCCATAATTAGATCTTAAACTCTTTCTACTTATTTCACGAATATCATACCCATCTACCATTATACTTCCTTTATCTATTTCATAAAAGCGCATTAGCAAATTTATTATAGTTGTTTTTCCACATCCTGTTGGGCCTACTATCGCAATTCTTTGTCCTGACTTTACTTTGATGTTTAAATCTTCAATGAATTTTTTATCTTGTGTATATGAAAAATCAACATCATTTAAAATAACATTACCCTTTACTTCTCCTAATTCTATTGCATTAGGTGCATCAGGAACTTCTGCTTTTTCTTCTATAAGTTCAAATACACGTTTAGCACAAGCTAATGCATTTTGAAGTTCAGTTACAACTCCTGATATCTCATTAAAAGGTTTTGTATATTGATTTGCATAATTTAAAAAGCTAGTTAAAACCCCAACTGTTAAGTTCCCATTTATAACAGAAATTGCTCCAAATATTCCAACTCCAGTATATACCAACCCATTTACAAATCTTGTAGCTGGGTTGGTTATTGATGAGTAAAATATAGCATGTAAAGATGCCTTTTCTAATCTAGAGTTTATTTCTCCAAAGTTTTTCGCAGCTTCTTCTTCATAACTAAAAGCTTGAACTACCTTTTGATTTCCTATCATTTCATCAACAAAAGCAGTCTGTTCTCCTCTTATTTCTGATTGAAGTTTAAACATGCTATAGGTCTTTTTAGCAATATAACTAGCAACAAATATAGAGACTGGAGTTAAACATACAACTATAAAGGCTATTGATACATTTTCTCTAAACATAAAGAAAAGAGTTCCTAAAATAGTGATTACCCCTGTAAAAAGCTGAGTGAAGCCCATCAAAAGCCCATCAGCAAATTGATCAACATCAGCTATAACTCTGCTTACAATTTCCCCATAAGACTTGCTGTCTATATACTTTAAAGGCAATCTCTCAATCTTTTCAAAGGCATCTTTTCTTATGTCATTTATAACATTATAAACAACTTTATTGTTACATATATTCATACCCCATTGTGATGAAGCCGTTATTGCAGTATATAAGCCTATGCTTTTAAGTACTTTTATAAGTCCGTAAGTATCAACTTTATTTACACCGACTATACAATCAATCCCATCACCAATTAAGGTTAATATATAAAGTGTTGAGGCTACTGATGCTGCTGCAAGTATTATTGATAAAGTTATATATGTCCAGTATTTCTTAACATAGATTAATACCTTCGCCATTGTTTCTTTTTGATGTTTCAGTTGTTTTACCTTACTCATTTTTTCACCCTCTTCCACTTTCTGCTTTAGAATACTGTGAATAATATATTTCTTGATATACTTGGCAAGTTTCTAGTAATTCTTGATGTGTTCCAATTCCTGCAACTTTTCCTTCATCTAACACAACTATCTTGTTTGCATGTTCAATGGCAGAAGTTCTTTGAGATACAATAAACACTGTAGGTTTACTTTTCATCTTTCTTATAGCAGCTCTTAACTTTGCATCTGTTGCAAAATCTAAAGCAGATGCACTATCATCTAATATTAAAATCTCTGGTTTTCTAACTAATGCTCTAGCTATTGTAAGTCTTTGCTTTTGTCCACCAGATAAGTTTTTTCCACCTTGTTCAATAAAGCTATCTATTCCCTTATCTTTTTTCAATACAAACTCTTTTGATTGCGAAATTTCTAAAGCTTCTTCTATATCTTCACTAGAGGCATTCTTCTTCCCCCAATAAAGATTCTCTTTTATAGTACCTTTAAATAGTATAGCTCTTTGCATTACTATTCCTATTTTTCTTCTTAAGTCTTCTATGTTATAGTCTTTGACATCTACTCCATCTATAAGAAGTTCCCCTTCAGTAGCATCATAAAATCTTGGAAGTAAGCTTACGAAAGAAGATTTACCTGAACCAGTTCCACCTATAATTCCAATGGTTTCTCCCTTTTCAACTTTAAGGTTAACTTCAGATAAGGCATTTTCTCCTTCATTATGATATTTTAATGCAACATTTCTAAACTCAATAAATGCACTCTTAGTATTTTTTTCTTCTACATTAATTACCTTGTTATCTTCCTTATTAATCAGAGGATGAATTTCAAAAATTGACTGTACGCGGTTTCCACATGCAAAGGCTTTAGTTACTGAAATGATTAAATTTGCTAATTTTATAAGCTCAATCAATATTTGAGACATATAACTTACAAGTGCTATAACTGCTCCTGTTGTTAATGCACCGCTGTTAACTCTTATCGCTCCTATATATAAAATCCCTACAATAGCTGCATTTACAATGATGTAGGTTACTGGATTCATGAAGGCAAGAATTCTACCTACAAAAAGCTGTAACTTCTTTAAAATCTCATTATTTTTCTTAAAAGTTTCTATTTCTTCCTCTTCTTTATGAAAAGCACGTATTACACGAGCTCCAATAAGATTTTCTCTTGTATTTTTTAATACAGTATCAAGAGCTATCTGAACCTTTTTATAAAGAGGTATACTTACAAACATCACTCCAAAAACAATTATTGAAAGAACAGGTATTGATATAAGAAATATTAGTGCTGATTGAACATCAATTGTAAAGGCCATTATCATTGCACCTATAACTATAAATGGTGAACGCATAAATAACCTTAGTACCATATTTACCCCAGCTTGAATCTGGTTTATATCACTTGTCATTCTAGTAATCATTGTTGATGTACCTAACTTATCCATCTCTGAAAAACCTAAATCTTGAATATGATCAAACAATCTTTGTCTTAAAATTGTTGAAAAACCAACTGCAGCTTTGGCTGAATAATATTGTGCTGTAATTGAACAAACCAAACCTATTATTCCAAGAGCTATCATAATAGTGCACATCTTAAAGATATACATCTTATCTCCATTTTTAATCCCAACATCTATGATTGATTTCATTACAATCGGAATAAACAATTCAAAAGCAGCTTCTAACATCTTAAATAAAGGTGCTAATATAGATTCTTTTTTATAATCTTTTAAATGAATTAATAATTTCCTCATCTCACCACTCCTAATAATATTAAACATGTATAAATAGATTTTTACAAAAAAGCTAGTGTTCTATTCTAATTTTTAAGGATAATCAAATTTAATTTTTATCTACTAAAATATAGTATACAGTTTTTTCATATATATAAAAAATACTTATTTTAGCTATGAACCATACAAAAATAATATGGTATACTTAATTTAGGGTGATTATATGGATTTAAAACAACTAAAATATTTTTTAACTATTGCTGAAGAAAGACAGATTACAGCCGCTGCAAAAAAACTACATATAGCTCAGCCTCCACTAAGTTATCAGTTAAATCTTTTAGAGCAAGAACTAGGTGTAACTTTAGTAAAACGTGGTCCTAGAAACATAGAATTAACTGATGCTGGTAGACTTCTTTACAAACGTGCAGAACAGTTACTTGATATTGCTGCCATAACTAAACGTGAGGTTGAAAACTGTGGAAAAGGGTTATCTGGTGTATTATCTATAGGTGCTATATCTTCCTCTGGAGGTATAATCCCTAATTTTAATATGCTTGAATTTACTGAACATTATCCCGATGTCCGCTTTGAAATTTATGAGGGAAATACTTTTTCTGTTATAGAAATGCTAGAAAAGCGTATCATTGAGCTTGGAATAATAAGAACTCCCTTTAAACATAACATGCTAGAGTGCCGTTATGCTTCATTGGAGCCTATGGTTGCTGTTATGAAGGAGAAATTTATATGTGGAGAAGCTCAAAATGTTATAACTATTGAAGAACTTAAAGACAAGCCTCTAATAATCTATAGGAGATTTGAGGAACTTATTTATGATGTTTTTAAAGATTTTGAAATAAAACCCTTTATCTGCTGCAAAAATGATGACGCAAGAACTACACTAAATTGGGCTAAAGAAGGGTTTGGCATAGGAATAGTTCCAAGATCAGCTCTTTTAACTATGGATTGTTCAGAACTTATAGTTAAAGATATACTTCACGATAAAATGCATACAAGAATTGCAGTTACTTGGCTAAAAAACTCCTCCTTATCTCCACTTGCAGAAAGGTTTATTGAATTATTTCAGGAGTGATTGATATATGATAATTGTATTTCTAATTGTATTTTCATATAAATTGTATATATGAAGTTTATATTCTTGGTGAAAGTTTTAATGTAGGATTAAATATAGCAAAAAAATAGGTGGGATTACCCACCTATAATTCTTAATATGAGAAAATTACGAATCAATAATCATAATTAATTATGATTATGATAATACAATTCCTTTTTCTATTTTATTTCCTTTTAAAAATTCTTTTACCTCAAGAGGTTTCCCTCCTGGAAGCTGTAATATTTCTATAATCAGAATACCGTTATTGGTGGAGACTGTAATTCCTTCATTATTTGCATCTATGATATAACCAGGTGGTTTAGTAATACTTGACTCTACTGATTTAGATTTAAATATTTTAATTGGAATATCTTTATAATAAGTATAGGCAGTTGGCCATGAGTTTATATTTTTATATGGCCAAGAACTCAATCCCCTTATTAAATTATGTATGTTAATACTACTGTCATTCCAATTAATCTTTGCCATTTGCTTGTTTAACATCTGTACATAAGAGCCTCCATCACGCTGTTGTTTTATCCCACAAATTTTACCTGTGATGATTCCATTAATTGTTTCCCCTAACAGTTCAGCACCATTTATTTTCAATAATTCGTACAATTCTCCTGCTGTCATAGATTCAGATATGTCAACCTCACTTCTCACAAGCATATCTCCCGTATCTATACCGGTATCCATTAGTATAGTTGTATTTCCAGTTCTTATTTCCCCATTTATCAAACTCCAATTTATTGGTGATGACCCCCTATACATTGGGAGGAGAGATGCATGTAGGTTAATACATCCAAGTCTTGGTATATCAAGTATCTGCTGAGTTATGATTTGACCATATGCTACAACAATAATAAAATCAGGTTTTATTTCTTTTAATTTATCAATGATTACAGAGTCTGTTCTTATTTTTTCTGGCTGAAAAATTGGAATTCCATTCGATAGTCCCACCTCTTTAATTGGTGAAATTGCTACCTTTTTTCCTCTTCCACTTGGTTTATCAGGTTGTGTTACAATTGCACTTACATTATATTTTTCTATCATCTTCTTCAATGAAGGAACTGCAAAATCAGGAGTTCCCATAAAAACTATTTTCATTATTGATACCTCCCTTTGATACTACAAAATATATTATGTAGTTATTCGTATGTAACTATATGTTCTATCTCATTTTTAAGATTATTTAATTTCTCTTTAAAAACGTAGGGTATTCACTATAATCACTTAAATTATTGATAGGTATCCAGTACATATTCTCTTTAATACCTTGAGTATAGCTATTTACTCTTGATTTCATCAGACTTCTCATTACTAACGTTTTGTGTCTATTCTATAACAGAAGTACACCTATCCCCGTCTATATATAAATCAACCTGAAAAGTTTTAAAAATTAACACACAATACCTTTCACTTCCACTACGTTCCAATCTTTTTATATAATCATTAGGTAGACTTTTTTTCTTTATATACTCACTTTCATGAATCTCCATATTTCCCTTAAGTAAAACCATATCATCTTCTGTATGAACTTCTATACAACATTTATTACTTATATTTAGTAGTTTTACTTTATTGGAGTCTTTCTTAGTAATAAAAATAACCTTATCTAAGTTTACTGAAACTACCTTCTCCATTGGGTAAATTTTAGGATAACCATCTTCGTCTACCATTGATAATGCAAGTGTATTACTTTTGTTTAACAAGTTAACTGCTTTTTCATACATTTCTCTTTCTACCACTATTCTTCTCCCCATCTCCTAAACCCCTCAACCTCAATATCAAATTTATCTAAAATCTTAGACACAATATGTTTGTTCAGATCTTCTATGTTAGCTGGTTTATTATAATAACTAACCATTGGTGGTATTATGTGGGCACCAAGTTCTGACAATGTGAGCATGTTTCTTAGATGTATTGTGCTAAGTGGAGTTTCTCTAGCTGCTAATATAAGTTTTCTCTTTTCTTTAATAACTACATCAGCAGCTCTAAGTAAAAGGTTATCTGAATAGCCCGATGCAATTCCAGCAACAGTTTTCATACTGCATGGAATAACTATCATTCCTTCTGTTTTAAAAGTCCCGCTTGCTATGCTTGCTCCAATATCTTTATTTGAATATACCTTGTCTGCAAGTACCCCTACTTCTTCTAACTTATATGTAGTTTCTTGTAATATGGTTTCTTCTGCTCCTCTTGATATAACAAGATGGGTTTCCCATTCTGGATTTTCTTTTAAAATCTTTAAAAGTTCTATGCCAAGTATTGCGCCACTTGCTCCACTCATTCCTACTACTAATCTTTTCTTTTTTTTATCCATACTTTTCATCCTTACTGAATCATTTTTATCAATTGTTTTGTTAGTTCTTTCAATAAATCTATAGTAACATGTATCTCTTCTTTTGTAATGTTATCAATGTGAATTCCACAGGTTATAACTATGTTTTTATTAAGTTTTGAACAAAGTTCATGAGCCACATATCTTGCAGCTTCATCATCCTTATGACCTGTCATATTAAGCACTGAAGTTGTTGAACTTATTACATTTTCATCTTCTAAACTTTTTCTTGGTACACTTAAGGTTACACAACCAATGTGGGGTCTATCACCACCTGATATGATTATACATAAATCTTCTCCTATTTCTACGGCTTTTAGATTTAGTTTTACCCTTCCTTTTTCAATGTTTAATTCTTTCATATAATAAGTTCATCCTTTCCTAGTTCACTTTGTTACATTTAAATCTCAACCTTAAAACACTTCCAATTATCATCTATCATAATTAACTTGATGGCCCCTCCATGTTTCTCTACTATCTTCTTACATATACTAAGTCCAAGCCCATTTCCATTTTTACTTGTTCTTGATTCATCACCAGATACAAAGGGATCAAATATCTTATCAATTATTTCATGTTTGATGGGCCCACCATTATCATGAACCTCAAAAATAGTTTTCTTATTTTCTTGTTTTATAACTATCTTAACTGATGTACCTTCCTTGTTATGCTTTATAACATTTATTAATAAGTTTACTAAAACTCTTCTCATTTCAAGCTTATCAATTACACATGTTATATCATTTTCATCTGTTATTATATCAAGGTACATTTTACTTTTCTCAAACTCATTAAAATATTCAGCAGCTATTTCCAATATAAATTCTTTAAAGTCTACTTTTTCTAAGTTTAACTTATATTCTTCATTGGACATCTTAGTATAAACCATAAGTAAATCTATAAGTTCACTCATGTTATCAGCTTTTCTAAAAATAGTGTTTAGATATTCCTCTTGTTTTTCATGACTGTCTATCAAATTATCAAGAAGAGCCCTAGTATAACCTTTAATTGTTGTTATAGGGGTTCTTAGATCATGAGCTATGCTGCTAAATAGTTGTTGTCTTTCTTTTTCAAGGTTTTCTCTTTCTTTCTTTACTTTTTCTAATTCATAAACCATGAAATTAAAGGCTTCTTCAATTTCTTTATACTCATATTCACCATTAAGGGTTAATCTATTTGAATAGTCTCCTGATGTTATTTTCTCAAGCCCATCAACTAGGTCCTTGTTAGGTTTTGCTACATGTTTTTGTATGCTTTTGCTGTAACTAATTAGGCCCATCAAAAACACAACAGCTACCCCAAAGAGAAATAGCAAAGTTAATTTTAGTATATCATATTTTGTTTCCCCTCCTGGGTTCATGATTGTATACTTTATTCTTAGCTTTTCAACTGGAATTTTAACAAGACAAGTATAATCTTTTCCAACCTTTTCAAATACAGCTGCAGAAGCATAATATTCCTGTTTATCTTTTTTAATACCTATTTCAATTACCCCAGCTATTTTGTAGGGCTGATTTTCTGTTATCCTGTTTATGGATGATAATTTTAATAACTCTCCTTGAGCGTAGTGATGTACCTCTTCTTGCACCTTTCCTTTTCTGTATATCACATCATTATTATCATCTAATATTTCTATCCATCCATCTAAGTTTTCTAATGAACTGGTATCAATATTTTCATAGTCTACTTTCACTAACTTTTCTGCACTAATTCCATTTAAAAGATTATCTATAGAGTTTTTACTAATTAGACTTATAAGAGCATATAATATCAAAACTCCTAATAAGAGCCTAAAGGAGAATATAAAGTATTTTTTAATTACAAACTGACTTATGGTTTTCTTTTTCATACTTAAGGAAGCATCTTATACCCCAAACCTCTTATAGTTTTAATATATGCTTCTCCCTCTCTTTCTCCAAGTTTTTCTCTTATTTTGCTTATATAAACCATGATGTTGTTATCATCTACAATGTAGGAATCCTCCCAAGCAGCTTCATATATCTGCTTTTTAGTGAAAACTCTGCCTGGGCTTTCCATAAATAGTTTTAGTATTTTAAACTCTATAGAAGTTAGTTCAATCTTCCTACCTTTTTTTAATAAAAGACACTGTGAAGTATCAAGAGTTAAATCTCTGACATTTAAATTTCTATTAGTTTCTCCAGAGCCTAAATTATAATATCTTCTTATATTAGCTTGCACTCTAGCTACTACTTCTAGAGGGTCAAAAGGCTTAGTTATATAATCATCTGCACCTATTCCAAGGCCCAACACTTTATCTGAACTTTCTCCTTTAGCTGATAATATCATTATAGGCATATTGCTTTTATTTCTTATTTTCTTGATTAACTCATATCCATTTATGCGAGGCATCATTATATCAATGATTGCTAAATCTATCTTTTCTTTTTCAAGAGTTTCCCATGCCTCATGTCCATCTTTAGATGTATAAACCTTAAAGCCATCCTTTTCTAGATATAAACTTAAGAAGTCCATTATCTCTTTTTCATCATCTGCAAGTAATACACTGTACATCAAATTTATCACCTCTTGTCAAATCTAACCTATTAATATGATATCATTGTACAGCTATTAAATCATCTTATATCAACTTTTTTAAATCTCATTATTCCTAAAAAGACTACACAAGCTATCAGCAAAAATGAACCTAAAAATCCTTTAATAAATAAGGTATTAGTAAAGTCATTAAACAAGAAATCAAGCCTTTCACTGAAAAATGAAGTGTATTTCATGAACTTTAAATTTTCTAATCCAGAAAGATATTTACCTACATACATAACTACTAAGGTAATGATAAAAGTCATAAACATGCTCATATTCACTCCTATTACATAGGTTATAGTAACTAAAAATATAGATGTTATAACTGTGCTTAAAAGAGAAAATATCAAAGCTTTTTCTGACATTGTCCCAAGAAAAGTTCCTGTGCCTAAGTCAGAACTTGATATAAACATATAATAACCAGCTGTTGAAACTATGAAAAGCAAACCTATTGATATAACTATCATAGTAATCATTGAAAGTAGTTTTCCAAAAATGATTTTTTCTCTTTTTCCAACTCTTAAAGCCATCATCTTAATCTGTCCTTCATGAACCTCTCCTGAAAACTGAAATGATGATAACAAGATAATAAGGATTCCTATAATACCAAGGCCAGATAAGAAACTCCAAATCACTCCAAAAAAGTCTAAACATGAATATGCAGTTACTAAAGCTTCTTCACTTGTTATCTTAACTGCCCCATTTTTATAGCCAAGTGTTATAAGAAGAGCTAACAAAGAAGGAATAACTAAAATCAAACTGTTTTTTCTCTTAAACATCTTATACATTTCCATTTTATATACTTCAAATATTCTCATAACTTCCACCTACCTTATTAAATCTAATAATGATATATTGTTGTTTTTGATGTTTTCATAGCTGTCATCATAGTTTATATATCCATCTTTTAAAACTATGATATCCTCTGCTAAATCTTCAACCTCATCTAACTGATGACTTGAAAAGATAATCGATGTTTTCTTTTCTTTTATGATGTTTTTCAGAAAATCCTTCATATCACATATTCCAGCAGGATCTAGTCCAACAAAAGGTTCATCTAAAATCAAAAGTTCTGGTTCAGCTATAAAAGCCTGAGCTAATGCAAGTCTTTGCTTCATTCCAAAGGAAAAGTTCTTAACCTTCTTGTTTTTATCTTTAGATAAATCAACAAGAGCTAAAAGTTCTTCTATCTTACTTTTGATGTTTTTCATAGAAAAATCCTTAGTTATCATCATGGAAAGTTTTAAATTATCATAGGCAGTTAAGTCTCCAAAAAATGTTACATCAACTAAAGAACCTATTTTCTTTTTTACTGCCTCATCTTCATGGTTAATTTGATGGTTCATAAATAATATCTCACCCTCATATAGAGCATTTAGTCCCAAGATGCATTTGAGTAATGTTGTTTTACCTGCTCCATTTCTTCCAAGAAGGCCCATTATACTTCCTTTTTTCATCTCAAAACTGATGTCTTTTAATACTTCTGTTTCCTTGTACCCTTTTTTTAAATGTTTAACTTCTAAAATAACATCTTCATTTTTCATGGTCATCCACCTTTCTCATTTCATACTCTTATAATAATTTCTAAATCTTTCTCAGAAACATGAATAACCTTAACCTAACCTTAAAATGACATTTCAATTTAAAAAATGTATTATTTAGAGGTTTAAAATTGATAGATTTTTCTATTTGTAACAGTATATATAGTAGAAGGGGGAGTTAATTTTATGGAAAATGTTAAAGAAAGATATTATCAAGTAGATGTACTGAGGTTTGTTTGTGCAATTTTAGTTATATCAATTCACACCTCAGCCTTATATTCCTTTGGAGATGTTCCAGGAAAGGTTTTAAGTTTAGGAATTGCAAGAATAGCTGTTCCATTTTTCTTCATAGCTTCTGGTTACTTCTTTTATGAGAGGTTTAATAATGAAGGATATTTAAAAGCGTACATTATAAGAATATTAAAGTATTATTTAATTTCTACAGTTGTTTATACAGTGATTTTATTTAGTTTTATAAAAAGCAGAAACTCAAACATTTTGGAGTTAGTTAAAAATCTTTTATTTAATGGGGTGTCTCCAAGTCTTTGGTTTTTTCCTGCATTGATATTCTCAATAAGTGTTTTGTACTTATTTTTAAAGAAAAACTGGATTAAACCTTTAGTAATAGTAAGTTTAGTTTTATATGCACTAGGTCTTATAGGTGATTCATATTATGGATTAGTGGTAGGAACTCCTTTAGAAAATCTGGTAGAAATGTATTCAGCTGTTTTTGTTTATACAAGAAATGGGCTTTGTTTTGGTTTACCTTTTTTGACTCTAGGAGTTTTAATAAGCAAATATGATATGAAAAACAAACTCAAACATCTCAAAGCATTAACATTGTTTTCTGCTGTGATATTTGCTTCTGAGGCCTATGTACTTATATCAAACAACATATCAAGAGATAATAACATGTATATTTCTCTTATATTTTTAGTTTCTTGTATATTTTTGTTATCTTTGAGGTCTAAGAAAGTGCTATCTGATAGAAAAGCTAAACTATTAAGAGACATGAGCCTTTGGATATATTGTCTTCATGAACTTCTTCAATTCCTTGTTTATGGACTTTTACCTAAGGTTTCCTCTAACTCTTTTTTAGTTTTTCTCATGGTAACCTTAGTTGTTGTACCTCTTTCTTATTTTATAGTTAGAAAAAAAGTTCCATTCTACACCTTAAATAAGAAAAAAGAAATTAGATTAATGGCAAGTTTGTTAGTTGTTGCATTAATCATAGGTCTTGTATCATCAAAAGGTCCATCAAAAACAACAAACAGCAATGGAATAAGTCCATCGATAGATTTAAAACTTGATGAAAATGCACCATCATCAAATATAGTTGGTCCCATGTGGAAAATATCATCTGGTACTAGTAGCATTTACTTGTATGGTTCTTTAGATGTTGGTGATAAAAACTTATACCCATTATCACCAAAGGTTGAAGAAGCTTTTAAGTCTTCTGAAGCTTTAGCACTTGAAGTAGAACTTGATAAAATTGATGGGCCTAAAATCAATAATAAACTTCTCTATGAAAAAGGTGATAATGTTGAAAATCATGTTTCTTCTGATGCAATTGATATTTATAAAGAAAAAGTCTCTTACTTTAAAGCGGATTATGATAAGGTTAAACAATTTAAAGCTTCATATTTAGCACAAAACTGTATTTCTGTATATTTAGCTCAAGCTAAGGTTGACCAAGCTTATATTCCTGATATCTATTTCTTATATAGTGCTAGAAAAACTGATAAACCTGTCGTTTCAATTGGAGATATCTATAAGCTTTATGATGATTTAGCAAATCCTCCAGATGAAGTAGGCGATGCATCACTTAAACTACTTAAATACTATAATGAGGATTCTACTAAAAAGAGCTTAGATCGTTTAGAAGCTTGGAAAAAAAGTGATTTAGAGGCTATAGAGAAGTCTTATGATGAGCAGTATATAGTTCCAGAGTCAGAAAAAGAAAACTTTACTAAACTTAACACCTTAGTAAATAACTATGACCAATCTTTATATTCAAAACTTAAATCAGAGTACTCATCTAAAATAGATGGCTATATTAAAGAAAATAAAAATTACTTTATAGTCTTATCTACAAACTATCTTCAAGGAGACGATAGTATATTAAAGCAGTTAGAACAAAAAGGTTATCACCTAGAAAAGATAAACTAAAAGTAAACAGCCCCTGTCTTTTTACAGGGGCTGTTTATAAAACATATATGTAATTTTAGAAATAAATATCTGAAAACTCAACATTAATAGCATTCATAAGTTTATCCCCATCTACCTGATTTCCACTTTTTTTATCTTTAAAGTCATTTCCAATCGGAAGAGTAACAGTAAATGTGCTACCTTTCTCTAATTCACTTTCAAGCTTTATGTTTCCACCCAACATCTCAACTAATTTTTTTACTAAAGCTAAACCCATTCCACTCCCCTCTGCCTGCCTTGAAAGATTATTCTCAGCTTGTCCAAAGGGTTTAAATATTAATTCATACTTATCTTTAGCTATCCCTATTCCACTGTCCTTTACAGATATATCAACTGTTTGAGCTTCTTTATTTTCATTAATGCTAACCATAATGGTACCACCCTCTGGTGTAAACTTTATAGCATTTGATATGAGATTTAAAAGTATACGTTCATATATCTCGTTATCTATAATTAAATCTCTACTCTCTACATTACTCTCAAAATCTAGATCTATGTCCTTTTGCTCTGCATAATCTAGTACCCATTGAGTTATAAATCTTGTAATCCATACAATATCCATTTTTCTCAAATTCAGCTTCATTTCTTCTGAACTCAATTTCGTTATGTCTACTATGTTATTTACAAGCCTTATTTGCCTAAAAGTATTTCTTTTCATACTTCCTAAAAGTTTTTTGACCGGCTCAGAAACATTTTTAATATGTATCTTTTCAATTAACTGAATTGCTGAATAAATTACATTGATTGGGGTTTTAAATTCATGAGTTATTAATGTTATAAACTCATCCTTCCTAATTAAATCCTGCTCCAAGATTTCTCTTTGAGCCTTTTCTGATTCATAAAGTAATTTTTGTTGTCTGCTTATCTCCCGATTTTGTTTTCTAAGTAATAATTCACGTTCTATAGAATCTACTACAGTTGATAAAGTTACTAGAAAAAGTGGATTATGAAGTATTACAGCTGTCATAACACTTATGGTTCCAATTAACTTTCCATCATCTGAATTGTAAAAAGGTACAGAATAACAGGCACTTTTATATAAATGTTTATGATAATGATTAGTTCCTATAAGCTGAACAGGAGCTTTTTCTTCAATACATAAACTAACAGTATTTGTCCCCATAGCATCCTCTGTAAACTGAACACCTGGCTTAATCCAAAGATCTCTCGCAGTATTTTCTATAGTTTTATCTCCTAAGGTATCAAGTAAAAAACCTTTATCATCAGATATAACAACCAGTATAGGTGTTCCCTTAAGTGAATTAATTATTTTATTGCTAAAAAAACTTGCAACCTCTAAAACTTCTTTATATTCTTCTTTTTTTCTAGCTAACTCATCTTTTGTCATTACAACTTTAGGTATTTGAACTTTATTAGTATCCATTCCTAATAGCTTGCATCTCTTTTTGGAGGCCTTAATATATTCTGCTTCTTCTTCAAACGACTGTTGTAACATATACTACCTTCCTTCCTAAAAGCAAAAAATAGGTATTAACTTCATCTTTCAATTTTACCATATTATATAATATTTATAAATGATTTTAAAGTTTAAGTAAAGTTAACAAAAGGACTACTGAATTTTTATAAGTAGCCCTTTTAATTATTATGAATTTTTCATTATTACTCTTTCTACTACAGTCGCTACACTTTCACAAGCATCACAGCACTTTTCAAAATATCTAAAGGTATCTTTCCAACTCATTAACTCTATAGGATCTTTAAGATTTATATAAAGATTTCTTATTGTTGTAGTGTAGAGCCTATCTCCCTCTTCCTCTAATGAATTTATATCTTCTATTAAAATATGTATCTTCTGTGATTTTTTAAAGTGTTGAAATTCTTCCATCAAGGCCTTAACCTTATCACATCCTTTTAAAATCAAATCACAAAAGTCTAGCGCTTCTTGTCTCATGGTACTTATATTAAAAGTGTATATCTTTACTAGTATATCTTCAATATCATCAGTTAAATTATCGATATGATGAGAAAGTTCTATAATATCATCTCTTTCAATAGGTGTAATGAATTCTTTTATAAGTTTGTTCATCATCTCATGTTTTTTGATATCTGCACTATGTTCGATATCATGCATTTCTACTATCTTTTCATCTAATTTGTTTACATCAAAGTTTGATAAAGTATCATGAAGTAAAGAAACTGCAGTACAAGAAAAATTTGATAGCTCCATTAATAATTCAAAATAGTCATTACCTTTTTTGTTTCTCATTTTTTAACCGGTCTCCTCTCAGTTAGTTAAAATCTATATTAAAATATCCAAATAAAAAATTTAGCCATTATAAGTCCTATAAGCCCACAACCTGGAAAAGTAAGTACCCATGTTAAAACCATTTCATTAACCTTTCCCCAGTTAACTGATCTAATTCTTTTAGCTGCTCCAACTCCCATTATAGAAGTAGTTTTAGTGTGAGTAGTACTTACAGGAATTCCTGTTAATGATGATAACAAAAGGCATCCTGCTGCTGATAAATCTGCTGAAAAACCTTGATATTTTTCTAATTTTACCATGTCCATTCCCACAGCCTTAATGATTTTATATCCACCTATAGAAGTTCCTAACGCCATAACTACAGAACAAAGTACCATGAGCCATATAGGAATAACAAAATTTGAAACAGAACTTTGTCCATTTGCTAAAAATATTCCAAGCATAAATACCCCCATGAACTTTTGTCCATCTTGAGCCCCATGCATAAAGGCCATTGCAGCTCCTCCACAAACCTGAGCTCCTTGGAAAAATCTATTAGTTTTTCTCCTATCAAAACCTCTACATATAAATTCTACGGACTTTACTGTAAACCAGCCCATTCCAAAACCTAACACTGTAGATAATATTAATCCATATATAACCTTTATCCACTCAGCCCCATTAATACCATTAAATCCACCTTGAAGTGCTATTGCAGCTCCAGATATTCCTGCTATTAAAGCGTGACTTTCACTTGTTGGAATTCCAAAATACCATGCAGCCGTTGCCCACACAACAATAGCAAATAAAGCCGCACATAAAGCTATAAGTGCATACTTAGAATCACCACCAAAATCCACCATATTATATATAGTCTGCGCAACATTTGCATTTATAATTGTCATTATAAATACTCCAAAAAAATTAAACACAGCTGCCATTAAAATAGCTGAACGAGGACTTATTGCTCTAGTAGAAACACAGGTTGCAATAGCATTAGGTGCATCTGTCCATCCATTTACTAGAACTACTCCTAAAGTTAAAATCGTAGTAATTAACAATGCTGGATTATCTAACATTTGACTAAGAAAATCATTGAAAGAAATAGTCATAACATATCTCCTCTCATTTTAAGTTAATTTCTCATTCTAACAAATTATATCTTTCTTATTCTTTATTTATGATTAAGTAAAAAACTTTATCTATATATTAATATAATTCAATATTTTATAAAAATTTCCTTCTCTATAAAGGGCATGTACTTCTAAAATTTAATTAAAGAATTTTACTCTTAATGGCTGGTGTGTTATTATATATTGAGACGTATTTCTAAGAAAGGATTAGCTATGAATATTGCTTTAATTTACGGCTTTTTAGCCATTATCACATTTGCACATGCCTTTATGTGTTATAAGAAAAAAACTTTAATTCGTCCATTAAGTAAAAGACCTTTACTTGTAGTAAATAATTCCTTCTATAAAGTACAATTTAATTTGGGTAGCATGGCTGCAATTATATTTCTCTTAATATCGCTAGTAAATACAATAATATCTAATAAAATGGTTTCAATTATTTCTCTTATAGTTACAATTTTATCTATAGGTGCTTTAACTATAATATTAGAAGAAATGGCCTTAAAAAGAGGGTACATAAAATTAAAAAAATAACTACTTAGTGTGAATCTAAGTAGTTATTTTTTATTCAAAGGAATTTGAACCTGAATCTCTAGATAATTTTCTTTTATTATCCCCCGAACCTTTCCATTCATCTGCTCAACTAATAATTTAACAATAGACAGTCCTAGACCAGTAGTTTTTCCTCTTGCTTTATCACCAGTATAGAAACGTTCAAATAATCTTTTTACATCTATTTTTGAACTATGTTTCATAGGATTTTTGAAAGAAATGATTCCTTGTTCATTTTCTATAACTTTTACTTCTATATCTCCAGCTGAATGAATGGAACAATTACGTATCAAGTTTTGGATAACCCTAGTAAGCATCTTTTTATCCCCTAAAACAAATATAGCCTGTTGTGGATTAAAGTGTACTACAAGATTTTTATCTTCAAGAACCTCAATTGATTCCACAATACATTGTTCAACTAAGTTTGTAATATTAATACTTTCAAGCTTAGGTTTCGCTTCTATGTTTAAAACATAGGAGTATTCAAAAAAGTTTTCTATTAATATCCCAAGCTCATCAGCATGTTTTTGAGCTATCTCTAACTTTCTAGTTTGTTCCTCTGATAGTTCTCCTTTTAGTAGAAGCTGCTGATATCCCTTTATTGCAGTAAGCGGAGTTCTTAAATCATGAGAGATATTTGCTATCATTTCTTTAAATTGATTTTCCTTTTTTGTATCATTGAGTCTAAGAATTTCCTCATCTTTTAAACATTTATTAATATTAGCTACAAGTTTATTAAGTTCAGAATTTATAAGTTCTATAGAAATTGGTTGCCTTGTCTTTTCTAACCTTCTTTTATTTAATTGATTGCTAATACTTCGCAGTTGATGTTGGAGATACACTATATAACTTATCAAAAATATAATTATAACTCCAAAGACAATTAACAAAGCTTCCACAACCTTTCTTTCTACTTAATTTCTGCTTTTCTAAATAAACTATAAGTTACTCCAAGCATTAAAACAATAAATACTAAACTTACAGTTACAGCTTTTACTATATCTGCTGTTCCTGTATTTAAGTTGATAAGTGTATAATTGCCTCCATAAGGCATGAATGATAGGATATTTTTAAGAACTGAATTATTTTCACCAAGTGCTGAGAGCTGTGCAACAAGAATAGTAACTCCATAATAAATTCCTACAACTATAACTGGCTTTTTAGTAGTAAGTGCTATAGGTACACAAATACTTAGTTGAGCTACATATACTATTATTAAAGTAATAATTACTCCTAATAGTTTCAATACCTCTGCAGAAGAAAAAACTGTTCCATAATCAATAGTCATGACATTTAAAAATCCTAAAGCCACATTTCCCATATTGAACTTATTACCTATATTAAGTGCTACTATAGTCACAACAACATATGGTATAAGAATAACTATAATTGAGCAGAAAAATGTAACTGCTTTACTTATTATAACTGCCCCTCTACTATTTCCACTTGAAACTGATCCATGGATTATTTTATTCTCAAAGTCTCCACTTATAAAAATACCAGCCATAACTCCACCCAAGATACTAATTATATTGATATCAGAAAACATAAAACCAATTCCATTCATTCCATCAAAGCTTCCCTTTGCTATTGAATAAGCTATTACTGCCATTATTAAGGAACTTAGGGTTGTAATTAAAAATAACACCTTGATAGCAACTGTTTTACGCATTTTAAATAAATCGGCTTGAATTAAATTAAACATTCACATTCCCTCCTATTACAGAAATAAAGTAATTCTCAAGTGTATCTCCTTGAGCGGAGAAATTAGTTGTAATTATTCCATTTTCAAATATCACCTTTGCAACTAAATCCTTTTTATCTAAATAATCATAAAGTTTAACTTCTCTATTTGGCATAACTTTAAAATTATTAGTCTTTAATTCTGTTTCTAATATACTAGCTAACTTTTCTGGGCTATCACAGTTAATGAGAATATGATGTTTGCAGTTTTCTTCAAGTTTTTCAAGGGTAAGAGTCTCTTTTATTTCCCCTTTATGGATTATTATATAATCAGTAGCCGTTTGATAAAGTTCAGGAAGATTATGACTTGATATTAAAATTGTAACTTGCTTCTCTTCACACAGCTTTTTTAATAGGTTACGAATCTCAACTACTCCTAATGGGTCAAGTCCATTTATAGGTTCATCTAAAATAAGAAGTTCAGGATTTCCTATTAACGCTATTGCTATTCCAAGCCTTTGCTTCATTCCTAACGAAAAATTTTTAGCTTTCTTTTTTCCTGTATCAGAAAGTCCTACAAGTTCTAATAGTTCATCCTCAATCACTTTATTAGGTATCCCCTTCATAATTCTATGAAATCTTAAATTATCTTTTGCAGTCATGTTGGAAGCTAGACTTGGATACTCTATCATAGCACCTATTCTTTTACGTTCTAGTTGAAGTTCTTTTTCTCCTACATGCCCAAAAAGTTCTATACTTCCGCTAGTTGGAAAACTTAGTCCTGTCACAAGTTTCATAAAAGTAGACTTTCCAGCACCATTTTGTCCAATTAATCCGTATATCTTACCAGATTCTAAAGTTAGAGATACATCATTTAATGCATTTATACCATTATAACTTTTCTTCAGGTTATTTGTTTTTAAAATATATTTATTCATCTAACTCACCCGTCCTCTCTAGTTTTAGTATAAATTTCAAAGGTTTAGAAAAGGTTAAGACTTTGAATAAAAGTGTTTAAAAACAGATAATTAATTTTTATATAATCTATATCCCAGTCCCCATACAGTTTCTATATATTCTTCATCAGGGTTTATCTTCTTTAATTTATTACGTAGGTTACTTATATGAATTTTTACTGTATTATCATCTCCAAGATATTCTTCCTTCCATATTGATTCATAAAGGTTAGATTTACTAAAAACCTTACCTGAGTTTTTTATTAGCATTTCTAGAAGCATATACTCCTTGGCAGTAAGTTCAATCTCAACATCATTAACCATAACTTGTTTTCTATTATCATCTAGAGTTAAATCCTTATAGGTAAATTTCTTGCTACCTTGTATCTGTCTACTCGTTCTTCTTAAATTAGATTCAACCCTTGCAACAACCTCTCCTAAATCAAAAGGTTTAGTTATATAATCATCTGCCCCTATTTTCAAAAGATCAATCTTAGTTCCTACCATATCCTTTGCAGAAATGATTATGACTGGTACATCAGAAAATGTTCTAATCTCCTTAAGAATTTCATCTCCACTTTTATATGGAAGCATAATATCCAGCAAAATTAAATCATAGTTACTTTCTTTAACTTCTTTAAGACCTTCTGTTCCAGTATATATTGATTTAACCTTATACCCAGAATCAATAAGCTCCTCTGAAAGCATATTATTTACGTCTTTATTATCTTCTATTACTAAAATATTTTTCATTTAAATATCATCCTTCTTTTAATACTATTTCTACTTAAAATAGTTTTCCTTATATTATTATAATCCTTTTACCCTTTACTTTTATATTATATTTTTCACTAGATTTCTGTCTACATATTAATTTCATTTATAACTTATATTTTCTGCTTGTATTGACAAGTTGTAAATATATAATATAATTATATGTGTGAGGACAAGTAAAAAATAATAGGAGTGTTAATTATGAACAGTAAAAAAATTACCCTTGATTATCTTAAATATTTAAATGAAACTTGGAATAAGGTAATAGAAAATGAAGTTGATTCTATTGAAAAGGCTGCTGAATTAGTATCTGACTCATGTGAAAAAGGTGGACGTTTTTATGTTTTTGGATCAGGTCACTCTCATATGGTTGCCGAAGAAATATATATTCGTGCTGGTGGACTAGCTTTTGTTAAAGCAATATTAACACCAGAGCTTATGCTTCATCAGATGCCTAATAAAAGTACTTATCTCGAACGTTTAGATGGATATTCAAAAAACATTTTAGATTTATACAAGGTTGATGAAAAAGATACTTTGATGGTGATATCAAACTCTGGAAGAAATAATGTTCCTGTTGAAATGTGCATAGAAGCTAAAAAGAGGGGAACAAAAGTTATTTCTATGACCTCCTTATCACATTCTAAAAATGTTACTTCTAGACATTCATCTGGCAAATTAATGTTTGAAGTTTCTGATGTTGTAATTGATAATTGTGCTCCAAAAGGTGATGCAGCTTATCGTATAGAAGGTTTAGATGCTGATCTTGGTCCAACTTCTGATTTTACTGGTATAGGAATAGCACAAAGTATTATAGTAGCAACAGTAGCAAAATTAGTAGAAAGAGGCGTTGATGTACCTGTATTTAAAAGCTCAAACTTAGATGGCGCTGATGAATATAACGATAACTTATTTAGTAAATACTATGGCTACTGGAAATAAAATTAATAAGGAGGGTTTTAATGAAAGCTATTTTATTATGTCACTATAAAGAATCAAAAATGTTTCCTTATGATTTAAACTGGCAACCAGCTTGTTTGCCAATTGTTGATACCTCTAATATAGAAAGAATAGTTAAACAGCTACTTAATAACTCGTTTTTAGAAAAAGATATTTATTTAATCATTAATCACAGAAAAGATCAAGTACAGTTTACTTTAAGACATTATACTAATATTAACTATATAGATATATCAAATAATGATTTAAAATCTGCTCTTAAACAAGCTAGTGGAGATATTAAAGAAGATTTTCTAATTTATTATGGTAATAGCGTAGTAACAGACTCCGATGTAGAAAAATTCCTCTCATCAAATTATACTAATAAAACTCTAGTTATAAAAAACAATGAGCCCTCTATAGATCATATTTGTGCAAATGTTGAAAATGGTAAAGTTAAAGTTTTCTTGGGACATCCCCGTGAGCACTATGTTACTCATAAGGTTTCTGGAATCTTTACTTTAAGTCATGATAACCTAAAATCAGCACTTCAAGCTGATATAGGTTTTGAGAAAAACATTTCGGGAGCAATGCCTCCTCAAGAGTATTTTTTTGAAAATGGATTAAATAATGTTTTAGAAACTGATAATATTTACTCAATTGAAACTGACTTTGATGTCTTTAGCTTAAAGTTCCCTTGGGACTTACTAAATGCCAATGAATATTATATTAATAAACTTTGCACTGAAATGTCTGCCCAAGCTCAAAATAATATAGATATTGATCCATCTGCTGTATTAAATGGTTTTGTAAAGCTAGGAAAAAACAGCATGATTGGTAAGAACGTTGTTATAAATGGTAATTGTATCATAGGTGACAATGTATTTATTGATAATGGAGTTATTTTAGAAGGTAATAATTATATTGGGGATAACACATATATAAAAGATTATGCTAAAATAGGCCTCAATTCTGTTATAGGAAAAGATAATAAAATAGGTCATAATGCTGAAATTAAAGGATTAACCATGGATGGGGTGTCAGCCGTACATTATAGTGAAATATTTGGAGTTATCGGAAAATACGTTGATATAGCAGCTGCTTGTGTATCGGGTATTTTAAGATTTAACGACTCAAGCCAAGTTCAAAAAGTTGATGGTAAAAACTATTCTGGTAAAAATACTAATGCTGTTTTTATTGGAGACTTTACTAGAACAGGAATTAACAATATATTTTTACCTGGCTGTAAAATAGGTTCTAACTGTGCTTTATATCCTGGTTTAATTGTAGATGAAGATATAGATCATGGAAAAATTGTTTTAAAAAAGCAAGAACTTATCATTAAAGAATGGGGATCTGAAAAATATGGCTGGTAAAAACTTAATTAGTTGCTAATACTACACTTTTTTAATATAATTTAAATCAAAAGTAACTAATATTGATATATAAGGATGGACATATTAAAGATGGAAAATACTACTCAAACTAAATATGAATTAGTCATAGACTATGTTCTTTCAAATATTAAAAATGGATTATATAGACCTCATCAAATGATTGAATCTGAAAATGAACTTTCTGATAAACTTAATGTTTCAAGAGTAACTGTAAGAAAAGGTTTAGAGGAGCTTGTTAATAGCAAAGTGCTTAATAAGAAAAAAGGAATAGGAACCTTTGTAAATCCTCTTCCAAAATATTTTGGATTTAAAAGTGGTGTAGGTTTTAGTTCGGAAGCTAAAAAAAGAGGTCTTAAGCCCTCTACTGAACTTCTATCATTAGAAAAACTTCAAGCAGATGAGGATATTTCTGAAGCTCTTCAAGTTCCAGTGGATTCTCCTATATGGAAAGTTGAAAGAATACGTTATGCTAATAACATAGCAATCTGTTATGAATTAGAATATTTTGATGCAAATATAGTAAAGGAAATACCTGAAGAAGTTTCTAAAACATCCATTTATGAATATCTATCTTCTTTAGGAATTACCTATGAATATGTGGATCAAAAAATTACGGCTGTTAATGCTAATCAAAAACTAGCAACCTATTTAAATATACAAGAAAACAGTGCATTAATTTATATGGAGATTTCAGCCTGCCTATCAAATGGTAAGCCTTTTAATATTGGAAATTCTTATTATCAAACAGACAGTTTCTACTTAGTTCAAACTATATATAAATAAATTTTTGTCCCATAGATTTTAAAATAATCTATGGGACAGTTTTAATTTACTAAATAAGATCTTCAATTTTTATTCTGTTTCTTTATCTTCATTATAATTTTTAATTGCTTTCATAAAGATATTAAGCAATGTTCCAAATAGAAAAGTATAAATAATAGTTCCTTCTCTTACTGAAGTGTTTGGTATATTGAAAACATATATTAATACTAATGATATTACTACTAATAAAATATCCACATATCTTCTTAAAGTTCCAAACTGCATTTTTAATTTAACTGATAATACATTGCAAAAACCTTCAAAAGGTAAAAATATCAAGTTTGCAACCATCATTAAACTTACTCCATAAGACATAAATCCTATTCCTATAATTAATATAATTAAATTAACTATATAGTTATCTACCTGTAATTCTGATATTAACTTAAAGTCATACATAAATAGATTGACTGTAGAGCTAAATATTGTTGTTATGAGTAATTGAAAAACTTGTATTACTTTAAAACTTCTTTTAAGTAAAATAACCTGTCCAATAAAACAAAGATAATTAATTAATCCTAAAATTGTTCCAGTTTTTATATTAGTTACATATCCTATGTTATAACTTATTCCTGATACTGTACTTTGGCCCAAACCTGACTTTATTAGAAGAGTCATTCCAAAAGCTGATATAAAAATACCACCTAAAAGCATTATACTTCTTTTCCAATATAGTTTAGTATAGTTTGTTAGTATTTCCTTTAGAGTCATTTTAAAAATCACTTTCTCTAACCATATTATAGAGCATTCCTTTTTTTAAAGCCTCACTGTCTCCCCCCAATATATCAACTAAAGCATATGCAAAAGGAAGCGTTGTAGCTGGTCCTCTACTTGTAATTAGGTTGTCATCAATTGCTACAATATCCTCTATATAATTGGCTTCTTTTAATAAGTTATTGTACTTCTCTCCTGGATAAGAAGTTATAGTACGTCCTTTAATAATTCCAGCTCTCTCTAAAACCATAGGAGCTGCACAAATAGCAGCAATCAATTTTTCTTTATCCTCATTAAAGTACTTAACTAATTCAATTACTTTCTCATTATCTCTTAAATTTGTTGCTCCAGGTAATCCCCCTGGCAATACAATCATATCATAGTCCTTAATTTCATCACTGATTATCTTATCTGCTTTAACTACAATATCGTGAGATCCTTTTACTAATTCATCATTTAAACTAATTGAATCACACTTAAAACCTGCTCTCCTTAAGACATCAATAACAAAAAGAGATTCTCCCTCTTCAAAACCTTCTGCTAAAAAAACAGCAATTTTTCTCATTTAACTCATCCTTTCATTTATCCTAAATCTTTTATGACTAAATTATACTGAAGTTAATTAATTAGTTCTATTGATTTCCCGATTTAGGAAATAGAAAGACTCCTTGTTGTTTTCATGTAAAAAACTCCCCTCATATATGAGAAGAGTTTTTTCTACTTAGGTAATATGCATAATTTTGAGAAATCAAGCTTCCTATAAGTTGAAGCTGAAAAGGATGAGACGCATAATCCTGTAAAGACTTGAAGTAAATAACTTCATCAAAGTAACCATTATCTAAAGAATTTTTATCACTAGTTATAAAATAGATTTTAGGTTTTGAATCTCTATTTGGAATTCTTCTTGGAAAAGTATGCTCAAAGTATATTCCAGTATAACTAAAAATAATTATAAGGTCCTTTTCATTAGTTTTTTCTAAATACTCAAGTTGCTGTTTAAAAGATACCTTAGTAAAAGAATTTTTACCTAAAAAAGATAAATCACTTTGTAAATTCATAGCTACTGTCTCTGCCTTTAATAATCCAAATATCCCTATTTTATTATATCTATATATATCTTTTGATAGCTTATCAAAAATATCATAGTTAATGGATTTTGACACTAAATCCATGCTCTCTTTAACCCTATCTATAAAATCAATTGACCGAACTTTTGTACTAATATTATCAGAGTACAACTCAAAGTTAAAAGAAGTAGTACTAATTAGCTCTTTAAGTTCAGAAAAATCATTAAGTCCAATTTCCTTGCAAAATCTACTTATTGAACTGTTGGACACATGACATTTTTTAGATAATTCATTTATATTAGACTGTTTAACTTCTTCTATATTGTTTAGTATATATGAAGCTATCTGACAGTTAGTTGAACCATCATTGCTGCTGACTAACTCTGATAAAAAAACAATTTTTAATTTGTCTCTATACATTAATCTACTCCACTCTAGATTTAAATAACTTTAATTCCCATAAAGGTATGGTTTATTAAAGCCTCAATAAAATAATCATCAATCATATCTCCTGTAATAAGTAATCTATAAAATATAGGGCCCCATATTAAATCAACTGTTACCTCTACATCTATATTGTATCTTATCTCCCCTCTTATGATTCCACGATTCAAAATTTCCTTGGAAATATCTCTTCTTGGTTTAAAGTATGCACTTCTATATACATCAGCTAAACTTGAGTCAAACTGCCCTTCTCCTATTATTTCAATTAAAACATTTCCTTCTCTACTTTTAATAAAGTTAACAAAGTTACTTACTTGCATTTGCATATCTATTAAAGCTGAGCCAGTGTTTGGAACTGGTAGCTTTACTGAAGTAGCCTCTAAATAAGCCTCCATAATAACTCCCGCTTTATTTGGCCACCATTTATAAATAGTAGCTTTAGAAACTCCAGCTTTTTCAGCTATCTTTTCAACAGTAACTGTATCAAAACCTTTTTCAAGTAATAAATCATATGCAGCAGTAAGAATATCCGATTTTGTTTTCTCACTACGGGGACGTCCTAATTTCTTCTCCATAAGTTATATCCTCCTTATGTATTACACAAATAAACTTAAAAACTATAGTTATATTATAAATTAAAAAAATTTAAAAATCTACTCTTTACAATACTGAACGTTTAGTATATTATATATTTATAAACTAAACGTTCAGTATATTAATTGAGGAGGAATTTTAAAATGAAAGTTATAGCATTTAATGGAAGTCCAAACAAGGAAGGTAACACTTATCACGGAATAAAAATAGTTCTTGAGGAGCTAGAAAAAGAAGACATAGAAACAGAGATAATTCATGTTGGTAATAAATCTATAAGGGGATGTATAGCTTGCAGAAAATGCTCTCAAAACAAAAATGGTAAATGTATAATAGCTACAGATCCAGTTAATGAATGGATTGAAAAAATGAAAGAGGCTGATGGAATAATAATAGGTTCCCCTGTACACTACTCTGCTATAGCTGGCACAATGAAGTCATTTTTAGATAGAGCCTTTAGAGTAGCTGAAGCTAATGATAATCTATTAAGATATAAGGTCGGAACATCCGTTGTTGCAGTAAGACGTTCAGGAGGAATCCCTACTTTCAATCAACTAAATAACTATATAAATCATTCAGAAATGTTTATGCCTACATCTAATTATTGGAATGTTATAAATGGAACAAAACCTGGAGATGTACTTCTTGATGAAGAAGGTATTCAGATAATGAGAGTTCTTGGTAAAAATATGGCTTGGCTTATGAAGTTACTAGAAAGTGGAGAAAAATCATTACCAAAACCCAAAATGGAAGAAAAGATATTTACAAATTTTATTCGCTAAAAGGAGCTGTTTTAAATGGAAGCAATAAATAATGATAATACTAAAAATACTAATGTATTAACTAAATTACTAATTTTAATCATGGCAATAACTTGTGGACTTACTGTTGCAAATCTTTATTATATACAACCCTTGCTTGGTGACATGGCTAAAAGTTTTAATGTTCATGAGGTAAGTGTTGGCTCAGCAGCAATGCTTACTCAAATAGGTTATGCAGTTGGAATGATATTTATTTTACCCCTAGGAGATATTAAAGAGAGAAAAAATCTAATAACCATTATGCTTTTATTTTCAGTTATTTCACTTTTTACGATTGCTTTTTCACAAAATATATATATGCTTATTATTTCTTCTTTTGCTGTAGGTTTCACTTCAATAATCCCTCAGCTTATAATTCCACTAGCAGCACAGTTATCAAATCCTAATGAAAGAGGGAAAATAATTGGTACTGTAATGAGTGGTCTATTAATAGGGATTTTAGTATCACGTACTATTAGTGGTCTTATAGGAAATTATTTTGGATGGAGAGTAGTTTATATAGTTGCAGCTATTATGATGATAATTTTAACATTGGTTTTAAGAAAAGTTATCCCCATTACAAATCCAGTTTCTGAAGTAAGATATTTTGATTTATTAAGATCATTACCTAAGTTAATAAAAGAGGAACCTATCTTAAGAGAAGCCTCTTTAAACGGAGCTTTGATGTTTGCAGCCTTTAGTGCATTTTGGACAGCCCTTACCTTCTTACTTGAAAGCTCTCATTATAACATGGGCTCTCAAGCAGCTGGATTATTAGGACTAGTAGGAATTGTTGGTGCCTTAGCTGCTCCTTTAGTAGGTAAGTTAGCTGATAAAAAAGGTTCTCGTTATGTTATAGGAATCTGTATCATGATTGTATCTTTATCTTATATATTATTTCTTTTACTTGGATTTAAGATGATTGGCTTAATAATAGGAGTTATACTACTTGATTTAGGTGTTCAATCTTCCAATATATCAAACCAAGCAAGAGTTCACTCAATGAATGAAGAAAAACGTAACAGAATCAATACAGTTTATATGGTAAGCTTTTTCCTTGGAGGATCTTTAGGTTCATTTTTAGGTTCCTCTACATATTCAAACTTTGGTTGGGTTGGTGTTTGTATCTTTGGAATTATAACTCAGATTATTGCATTGTTTATTCATAGAATAACTCAATAACAATCTTAATTATCTATTTGTCCGAACATTCGAATATTCGGACATTTAGAAAAAATCTATAAAAATAACCCTTAAGTAATACACTCATTACTTAAGGGTTATTTTTTTACTTATATATTTATATTATCTCATAACTAATTCATCTGGAACATTTTCTTTGCCTTGTCCATAATAATCAAATATCTTAACCGCTTGTTCAATCTGTTCTTCGGTCATCATAGCTACATTATCACTCATTGATTTAGATATACAATAGGTTTTTGCAGCTTCTTCTAGATATACACAAGAATATAAAGCTTGCTTTAATGAATTCCCTACTGTTATTACTCCATGATTTTTTAGAATAACTGCAAGTTTTCCATTTAGATTTTCAACTGCTTCTACTCCCATTTGTTCACTTGCTGCTGATGAAAAAGGACATACATTAACTGAACCTTTTGTAGCATTTGCAAGTGTAGTTAGATTACACTTAAATTCTTCTTCAACTAATCCTAATGCCGTTGCATAGGGTTGATGAGTGTGAATTACTGCATTAATCTCTGGCATGTTATTATAGATATATAAGAGAGCCTTAGTATCAACTGATGCCTTTCTATTACCTTCTATAACCTTTCCAGATAGGTCCATAAGAATTATATCATCTGTTTCTAACTCTTCATATATCATTCCAGATGGCGTAACTAGTACCCTATCTTCATCTACCTTTAAGCTTACATTCCCTCCAGAAAGTGCTATCAATCCATATCTATCAAGTTTAATGCCAGCATTAATAACTTCCTTTTTTTCCTTATCGTACATTCTTCATCTTCCTTTCTGCATACCTTGCATTATTTACTTTTATTTTCTGTTTTAGAGAATTAGGATGTATAACGGCTTCAACTTTTAATAGTTTTTCTTCTAGCTCTTTATAATCGTTATAAGCCTTTAAATCTATCCAGTATCGTCCTTTAAATAGTGATGGATTATTAACCCTTATATACATCTTTCCAGCTAACTTCTGTTCTTTAATCCTAAAACTTTTTATATCGCTTTTGAGGTAAGCATAAGATTTATCGAAAGCTGAAAAAGTTATTTGATTATTATCTATTACTATTTTTTCTGGATAAGCCACAGCTATAAAATTTGTTATAATAGTATACATACATAAAAAACATACAAATACCCATAAATAATTCATTGTTGATCCTACACTCAATTTATAGATGCCAAATAATAGTGCAATTGCCGCTAAAATACCTGCATATATAACTCTAACTAAAAATGTTTTTCTATCAAATACATATTCTCTTCTCATGCTTCCTCCTATATAATTTATTAAGCTTGTTTTAATTCTCTTGCTTCTTTAAGTATTCTGTTTCTATTTATTAGAGCTAATCCTAATGCTATAACAGCAACTATTCCCATACCAATCCATCCAAAATCATTTAATCTTACAATTGCCCAGGTTAATGGATTTGCTCCATCACAGATACTTGATATTTGGGCTGCACCTGAAGGTAATGTATAGTTTGCATTAACAGCTGCTGTAGTTATTAATGGAGACAAATTAGTTGAAATTAATAACCCAGCTGCAAGTACAACTATTCCATTAACTAAAGCTCTAAATCCATTACCATTAACTACTGGAGTTATAAGAACAAACATCCATGGTATAACTGCTAAATCTGCAAATGGTAGAACCTTATTACCAGGTAAAATAACTGCCATAAATACTGTTAGTGGTACAAGTATAAGTGATACTGAAAGTGTTAGAGGATGTCCTACTCCTACTGCTGAATCAAGACCTATATACATTTTTCCTCTATTAGAAAATTTCTTGCTTATAAATTCAGAGGCAGCATCTGATATTGGTAGTAATCCTTCCATAAGTAAAGATGCCATTTTAGGTATAAGAACTAGTACTGCTCCCATTGAAATACCTAGTCTTAATACATCGCCATATCCATAACCTGCAACAGCTCCTATTACTAGACCTAAGGCAGTTCCTATTATAATGGGTTCACCAAATACGCCAAATCTTTGTTGTACTTTTTCCATATTAATATCTATTTTTCTTACCCCTGGAATCATATCAATTATCTTATTTATTACTATTGCTATTGGAGCATATGCTCCTGTAAATCCATGAGGAAGAGATACCCCAGGTAATCCTAATGTTTTTTCAACTCCTGGTGCTGTATAATCTCCAATTACCATTATAATTACCATATTTAAAATTGCGGCAATTAGCCCCATAGTTTGACTACCAGTTACTATTGCAACTAAAGCTCCTGTAAATGCGAAGTGCCAGTAATCCCAGATATCTACATCTACTGTTTGAGTTGTATTAGTTATTATCATAACAATATTTACAAGTAAACATACTGGAATTATAACCATACCAACAGTTGATGCAAATGCAATTGCAGCTGCTGCTGGCCAACCAACATCAATAACCGATAAAGATAATCCAAAACGTGTTATCATCTGTTCTACTGCTGGTCCCAAGTTAGTTCCTAAGGCACCTATTACTAAATTTAACCCTATAAATCCTACCCCAACTGTTAACCCTGCTCTTAAGGCTTTTCCTTTTTCTGTCCCTAAAACTAATCCAAAAACAAAGATAATAATTGGCATCATTACGGTAGCGCCTAAACCTTGTATAGCACTAAAAAAACCTAATATTTGTGACATAATACACACCTCTCCTAATCTTTAATTATTTCATAAGATCTAAAATTTCTTTAGTTGTCTTGTCAACACCTACTCCTGTCAAAAAGCATATACCATTTATAAAAGGACATTTAACCCCTTCTGGTTTCATTGTTGTTGATATAACAAAATCAAAACTTCCTGATTTAGCTGCAACCTCTGCTATTTTGCATTGCTCAACTTTGTATTGACCTTTGTATCCGTTTGCATCAAGTATTTTTTCAACCTTTACTCTTGCAGCAGTAGAAGTACAAACCCCTGCTCCACATGCTAATAATATTCTTTTCATTTTTCAACACTTTCCTTTCGTATATATATTTTTATAATTTTTTTTAATAAACTAATATAACATCATCTCCTTAAAAATTAGTTCTAATCTATATTAGCTTTTTTCATTATGCTCTTAAACTCATCAATATTTGTGCAAGCTATAACTTTTTTAAGCATCTCTTGATCTTGAAATAAATCAACAAGTTTTTGAAGGATATCTATCTGTTGCTCTGACTTTAAAAGTCCAAGCATAAAGATTGCACTAACTTTTATCTCGTTTTTTTCATCAACCATATCTTTAAAAATTACTGGTTCCTTTAATGACATAAACCCAATCTGAGGCCTTATTATATGAATGCTATCCGTATGTGGAATAGCTATACCTATATCATTAATACTCAGTCCAGTAGGATAAACTTTTTCCCTATCTATAACTGCTTGAAAGAAAGTATCCTTTACTAATTCCTTTTCCAAAAATTCATCTGCTAACTTTTTTATCCCTTCTTCTTTGTTTTTTACTGATTCATTAAAAAATGTAATCTCCTTATCAAAATACATCTTCATATACCTCCGCTTCCTATTGTATTCTTCTTTCAAACAATTCAATTATTTGTGCCATATCAATACTACTTTTTGCATTGTTTATCGCTTCTTTAAATTCTGAAATCTGTAATAAATTTATTAAATTAAATAAAGCATTTAGATGTTTTTCTTTATCTACAGCATTTATGATACATACATATTTTATTGGGTCATAAATTCCTGCGTTAAAAACTACTGGGTTTTTTAATCTAATTAGATTGAATCCAAGCTTTATTCCTCCATCGTCAATTTCTGAGTGTGGAATAGCAAATCCTTCTGAAATAACATAATATGGACCATTTTGTTCTGTATTTCTTATGATAGATTCAACATAGCTTTCCGTTATATATCCTTTATTTAATAGATTGGTTGAAGCTTTCTTTACAGCATCCTTCCAATTATCTGCTTCTACATCTAATTCAATAAATTCCTCTGTTAATAAATCTGAAAGACCTAAAACCACTCTATTTTTTCTTTCAAAATAACTATTTAAACTTTCTCTAATTACCTCCAGTATTTCATCATTTTTTATTATAGGCTCTATCTTTTTCATGATATCTGTACAATCATTTTTGCATAATTTTGTGGAATTAATAGAACCACAGTTATCTATCATCTCTCTCATTCTCAAAAAATCACTATCAGTTAATTGAGGAGATATCCTAATATAAGGAACAGAAACACTATCTAAATCTACTGTTGAAATAACAAAGTCTATATCATTTCTTAATGAATCTTTTAGTCTATGTTTTGGCAGTACATTTATTATATTTAGATTAAATCTTTCTAAAAGCTTAGATTTTAAAAGCTGACTTGTCCCAATTCCGCTGTTGCAGATTAGTATTACATTACACACAGTCTTTTGAGTTTTCATTTTTTCAATTGAGGCACAAATATATATGACTATATATGCAATTTCCTCCTCGCAGATAGACCTTTTTGCATACTGCTCTAGTATATCTATGTTTTCTATAACTACCTCTTTTATAGGTGCATACTTCTCTATAATAAAATTTATTTCGTAGTTTTCGTTAAAGCTTGTAAAGCCGTCTATAAATATTCTTTCTAGATGGTTTGATAAACTTTGAAATAGCTCATAGTCTTTATATAAAGGAAGATCTAAGGCTTTTGATAAATTCATAATAAATAATCTAGTTATGGTTTGTATTTTTACTATTTCTTTGCTTCCATCTATGGAATCACTTTTCTTAAGGTATCCAAATCCTTTTGAGAAACTTTCTAAATATCTTAGTTCATTTTTATTTAACTCAAGGTCAAAATGCTGGCAAACAAGTATATATAGCCTTTCTATTAATTTATTGTTGGTTTCTTGTTTTTCTAACTTATGGCTATCTAAATACTTACCTAACCTCATTCTAAAAATTGCTACACATAGGTAATTCCAAAGCATATTAAAGGAATACTCTGTTAACTGCATTTCTGAATATTTTTCTGCTTCTGATATAAGGTTTTGTAGTATTATGTTTGTATCTTTATCTATTGCACGTATATCGCCAATCTTAATATTTTTTGCCTGCTCTTGATGGGAAAAGAGCTCGTATAAATCACCATATCTAAATAGAATATTTACAAATAAATCTCGTATATTTTCTTCAGAACCATTAATACAAATCCCTGTATTGGTTTGAGAATTTACTGAAAGATTATACTTATTTAAAAACTTATTTAGATATTTTAAATCTCCAATAACCGTTGATCTAGATACGTACATGAAATCCGCAATATTTAGTAAAGTTACATGTTCATGGGTAAATATAAGTAATAAAGATTCAACTACCAAGCGTTCATCTTTTGATAGTTTATAATCATAAAAGCTAAGTGTAGAAAGTGTTTGATATATAGATTTACTTATTTTGTCTATGTAGAACTTGTTATCTATAATCTTTAAATAAGCAATTCCTTTTCCTTCTAAAAACTCATTAACTTCCTGAATATCTGCCTGTATAGTTTTTACGCTGATATTTAAAATCTGCGATAATGCTTTTATATCTAATTCATTTGGTCTTTCGTATATTATCTTAATAATTTCGCAAGTTCTTTTATACAAGATTAACACCAACCTTTATATTTACTTTAGTTGTATATTCAAATAGCAAAATCATAAAACGTTTCCAGTAGTAAAATATATTTCTCTATTGTTTTTCAAAAGTATACTTTATCTCAAAAGCAAGTCTACCTTATAGTGTTACTTTACCACCTTTTGTTTTAAAACAAAAGTTTAAAACCATTCCAGAGTCAAGAACTAAATTGTACCAATTAAGTAGACATATCCAATCTGATGATAAAAAAACAACCCCCAGCTACCTTAAAAATATAGCTGGGGGTTAAAATCATAATTCTAATAAATATACTCATATATCCTATAACTTATAAAATCAATAGTATCATTATTGACTGAATAAATCATGTAGTTTCCTTTTCTCTCTTTTGTTACAAGCTGTCCTTCTTGAAGAAGTTTTAAAGCCTTAGATACGGCAGCTTCTGATATATCTAATAAACTGCTTAGCTCTTGTGTACTTTTACCTTTTTTACTTATTGCTTTTAATATCTTTAATCTTGTAGAATCCCCTAAAGCCTTTAATGTTCTTTCTAAATCTTTAGGACTTTCTTTTTCAGAGTTTTCTGTTTCAACTAAACATGTTAAATTGAGAAAATCATCTAGTATTCCTATTAGAAGATGAGGCCCAACAAAAGTTGATACATTAATTGAAACTCTCTTAAGATCTCTTTTATAAACCTCATATTGCTTATTTTTATAAAAAACTATCTTATCTTCATGAACCTTTATTCTCTCATGAATCTCTTGAATTAAATTGAAAATCCCTTTTTCTTTTGCAAACTTCACCTTTTGCTTTAACATTCTAGCTATAAAAGGCTCTATATATTTTAATTCACCTTCAAATATATTAATATAGAAGTCTCTTAATAACCTTAAAAGTCCTTGGTACTGATTTTTAGTGATTTTCTTATCATATTCTTTAAATATCTTGTTTATCTCATGTATTGATATTTTTGATAGTACATCTATGGAACTCAATATATTTAAATCTGAACACTCTTCAAAATAATGACATACATCCATGATTATGCAATACTCATCAGTGATATCTGCATAAATCTTTATGTCTTGTTTCATATCTGGGTTCATCTGTTTATTAACTTTTTCTGCCCACTTCTTTCTATGAATATGATGTTCTGGATTTGATAGTACATGAAGAGCACAGAACATCTCGAAAAGTGGCGAATACACAAATTCACATAGTACATCTTGTTCATAAATAACATCTATTTTCATATTACCTCTAAAAATAAGTAAAATTACCTGTTTTTCTGCTGTGATGTTCAACTACTTTTATTATCTTCAAACATGAAAGGTATAAGATAATTATTATCCCAACTCCTATAACTATGAAGCTTTTTATTTCTTGTATAGAGCTTCCTATTAAAATAACATTTCTTACTCCTTCAATAGCATAAGTTAAAGGAAATATAATACTTATCCCCTTTGCCCACATAGGGAAAACTGCTGTTGGTACCTTAACTCCTGAAAATATCTCCATAGGCTCCTCAAGTACTGTAAATAGAAATCCCGAATCCCTTGAAAATAAAAACAAAGAATTTAAAAACATTCCCCACATTACTGCCATCAATAACGTAATTATAAAAACAATCATCAAACTTAAGTAGTTTACATTTAAAACCTCTCTTTTGAATATCAAAACTCCTAGGGTGAAAATCACCATAAAAACTATGCTCTCAAAAAGAGAAGATAAGGCATTCCCAAGTATTACCCCTTGCCTACTGGCTGGTGAAAGGTAGATTAGCTCTAATGTCCCACTTATTCTTTCAAAAGAAAAGTTCCAAGCAGTTTGAACTAAGCTTCTAAACAGGCTCATGGTCATATATCCCAATACTATAAATACTAACACATTATCTTCATTAAGATAACTGATATTACTATTATTTATTTTAAATGGCTTAAAACTGTAATATGAGGTTATGAAGTTTAAAATAGGCCATATAAACAAGGAAATATATATAAACTTACTATGAAAATAGTTTAAGTGTTGTTTCTTCATTTCTGCCATAACTACTTTTATAAAACTTCTCATAATTTAAGCTCCTTTCTCTGAAAGCTTAATTATAGTATCTTCAAGTCTAGGTACAATCTCAAAAAATTCCTTTATAATTGCTCCTTTATCCGAACATATTTGAGATATATTTAAACTTAAATTCTTAGAACTTATGATATGATAGGAGTTATCCTCTTCATAAATCTCAACTGTATTATCATGTCCTAAAAGACTAATTAACATATATCTTTGAAGGGCCTCTATTTTATTATGAAGGGTTAATCTATATTCAACTTTTTTAAATACTTGTTTTGATAGTTCCTTTGATGTACCTTGTCTTATTATCATCCCTTTATCTAAGACATAAATATAATCAGCAAGTTCCTCAACCTCCTCCATGTAGTGAGAGGTTAATAATATGCCTTTACCTTTTTCCTTAGCTAAAGACTTAACATGAGTTCTTAATTCCTTTGATACCACTGCGTCAAGTCCTAAAGTAGGTTCATCCATAAATATATAACTTGGATCATTTATTAGTCCTCTTGCTATCTGAAGTCTTTGTTTCATTCCTTTTGAAAACTCTTCAACCTTCTTATCCTTATTTTCATAAAGGCCTACTAACTTAAGTAGTTCTTCAATTCTCTTTTCTAATATGTTATTAGGAATTCCATAAAGCTGCCCATAATACCATAGATTTTCATAAGCTGTAAGTCTCCAATATATCATTCTTTCCCCACCAGCTATCATGTTAATCTTATATTTTATTGCTCTTGGATTTTTTACAGCATCTATGTTATCAAGAAAATACTCTCCTGAAGTTGGTGAAAGTAAGGTAGTTAACATCTTTATAGTTGTTGTTTTTCCTGCACCATTTATGCCTAAGAGCCCAACTATTTCTCCTTCTTTTATTTTTATAGAAACATCTTTTACTGCTTCTAACTTAACCTTCTCATTTTTAAATATCCCCTTACTTGTTTTAGTTTCATAGACCTTTTTTAAGTTGTTTGCTTCTATCATACCCATCACCTATCCTTGAATTTTTTCTAATGCTATATATTCTATTTTTCTAAGACTTAAAAATCCTACAATCATATAAACAGTACCAAGTAAAAAAACATAAAGCATGGTACTACTTAGTTCTGACATCCCTTTTCCAAGTAAAGCTGATCCTCTTATTAAGTTTGAGGTTTCAGTTACTGGTATTAGTTCTCCTATCCATCTTAAAACCCTTGGTAAATATTCATTGGGAAATGTTATTCCACATAGAAGTAACATGGCAACAAATAAAGTATTTTGTGAAATATAAGTATCTCTTGTATATAACATTATTGAAGCAAGTACCATGGATAATCCAAAGAAACCATATAAGGCAAGAAGTACACTTACTACAAATGATATTAGGTTTATATTAGATAAATCTAGACCAAAGGGAATTGCAATAATCAAGGAAACTATTACTTCAAAAGTAGTTGTAACTGTCTGCTGAAGCATATTGCCTATAAAATACTCTCCCCTCTTAAAAGGAGTAATCATAAGACTTTCTAAGGTGCCCTCTCTTAATTCTGTAATAAGACTTCTACTTACATTTAAACATGTCCTAACCACATATAGATAAGTTAAAGATCCTAAAATAACGTAGCTCATGTAATCCCCTGTACCAGTAAACTCAAAAAATTCATCTCCCACAACTCCATTAAAAAGCATTTTATAAATAAGTAGCGCTCCTATTACAGTATAAAAACCAGTTAAAACATTTCCTATAAAAAAATCTTTAGGGTATGCTCTTATCATTACTATAAAATTTCTTTTAAACGTTGCCTTAAGTACTTTTCCTGTCATTTATTCAACCCCCTATTTTTGATTAACTATTTAGTTAATTAAATCGTTAATTCTTTAATGTGGAAGCATTTTAAAGGGTTTATTTGACTTTGTCAACAAATAATTTCCAATATATCTCTTTTTATCCTTGATGGATTTTACTGGAAGTTGTATTATATAGTTAAGTAATTGGGAGGTTATTAATATGAATGCAGAAATAATTAAAGAGAAATCCTTGAGGAATTTTGATTCAGAAGCAGAAGTTTATGAAAAAAGTTCTGATGGAAAGTTTTGCTCTAGAATTTATCCCTACATATTGGACGAGCTTAATAAAAAAAATAACGAATCAATTTTAGATGTCGGCTGCGGAAATGGAGTAATGTTATCAAAGATGAATGAAAATAACAAGCTTCATGGAGTTGACCTTTCAAAAGCTATGATTGATGTTGCTAAAAAGAAGCTTAAAGACAAAGCAGAACTGATTGTAGGTGATGCAGAGTTTTTACTTTGGGAAGATAATTATTTCGACACTATCTTATGTACTTTCTCCTTTCACCATTATCCACGCCCTAAAAAAGTTTTAGATGAAATGAACAGGGTATTAAAGAAAGGTGGACATCTTATACTCGCTGATCCTTGGCTTCCTACTCCACTCAGACAGATTACAAACTTCTTTTTAAGATTTTCTGATAAAGGAGACTTTCATGAGTATTCTCAAAGGGAAATTACAGATCTATTAGAAGCTTCTAATTTTAAACTACAAAGGTTTACTCATCCTACTAATGATACGTTTTTACTGGTTGCTGAGAAGTAAATTAATAAATAACTTTAGTTTTTACCATACAAAAAGGAGCACTTCATAAGCGAAGTGCTCCTTTTATAACTTTATTAAACGTTGAATAACATATCTGAGTAAGTTGGTAATGGCCAGAACTCTTTGTCAACTATAGTTTCAAGAGTATCTGCAACTTCTCTTAAAGTATTCATTTGTTCAAATACTTCATATCTGTAGATCATACCTAAATCATAGATATCACCATCAAAGTTGTCTGCTTTTGCAACTACTTCTTCAAGAAGTGCAATGTTTTTGTTTAATGAAGCTGTTAAGCTTGAAACTTCTTTTAATAACTCAGTTTGAACTGAAACATCAGCTCCTATACCAACAGCAGTTATTGTGTTGATTGAAGATGCAAGGCTTGTTGCATACTTAATTACTGAAGGTAATATTTGACGTTTAGCTATTTCAAGTGTAGTTAAAGCTTCTATATTTATAGTTTTGTTATAACCTTCTAAAGTTATTTCATAACGAGATTCTGATTCTACTTTAGTTAAAACTCCATGTTTTTCTAATACAGCTTGGTTCTTTTCAGAAAGTAACGCTTTAGTAGATTCTACAGTAGATTTAATGTTTGGAAGTCCTCTTTTTGCAGCTTCTTCAACCCATTCATCAGAATATCCATTTCCATTAAATACAACTTTCTTATGAGTTTTAACAAGTTCAGTTAAAAGAACTTTAACTTCTTCTTCTACATCTGTAGATTTTTCAAGTCTATCAGCAACTTCTGATAAAGCTTCAGCAACTATTGTATTTAATACAAAGTTAGGTCCTGAAATTGAAGCTGAAGATGGAGTCATTCTGAACTCAAATTTATTTCCTGTAAATGCAAATGGAGAAGTTCTATTTCTATCAGTTGCATCTTTTGGAAGTGGTGGTAATGTAGTTACCCCTATAGTTAAATCACTAGCTAATTTTGAGCTTGTAGCTGGTCCATTTTCAATTTGATCTAATATATCAGTTAATTGATCTCCTAAGAATATAGAGATTATAGCTGGTGGAGCTTCGTTAGCACCTAGTCTATGATCATTTCCAGCGTTAGCAGCTGATAATCTTAATAAATCTGAATATTCATCAACAGCTTTTATTACAGATGTTAAGAATAAAAGGAATTGTAGGTTTTCGTGTGGAGAATTACCTGGTTCAAGTAAGTTAACTCCATCATCAGTTCCCATTGACCAGTTGTTGTGTTTACCTGATCCATTTACTCCTGCAAATGGTTTTTCATGTAATAGACAAACTAATCCATGTTTTCCTGCAACTTTTTTCATTAATTCCATTGTAAGTTGGTTGTGGTCTGTTGATATATTTGTAGTACTAAATATAGGCGCTAATTCATGTTGAGCTGGCGCAACTTCGTTATGCTTAGTTTTAGCTAAAATTCCAAGCTTCCAAAGTTCTTCATCTAACTCTTTCATGTAATCAGATATTCTTTGTTTTAATGATCCAAAATAATGATCTTCAAGTTCTTGTCCTTTTGAAGGTTTTGCTCCGAATAAAGTTCTTCCAGTTAATATAAGGTCTTTACGAGCATCATACATGGCTTTATCAATTAAGAAATATTCTTGTTCCGGTCCTACTGTTGTAGTAACTTTTGTAGTAGTAGTATTTCCTAATGCTTTTAAAACACGTAGAGCTTGTTTATTTAAAGCCTCCATTGAACGTAGTAATGGAGTTTTCTTATCTAATGCTTCTCCATGGTAAGAACAGAATGCAGTTGGTATACATAAAGAATCATCTTTAATAAATGCTGGTGAAGTACAATCCCATGCAGTATATCCTCTTGCTTCAAAAGTAGCTCTTAATCCACCTGAAGGGAATGAAGATGCATCTGGTTCTCCCTTTATTAGTTCTTTACCTGAAAATTCTAATATAATCTTTCCATCAGAAGTTGGACTTATAAAAGCATCATGCTTTTCAGCAGTAATTCCAGTCATTGGTTGGAACCAGTGAGTGAAGTGAGTAGCCCCCTTCTCAACAGCCCAATCTCTCATTGCAGCTGCAACAACATCTGCTACATCTGGTGCAAGAGCGGTTCCCATTTCTATTGTCTTTTTTAAAGCTTTATAAGTTGCTTTTGGAAGACGTTCCTTCATTACACAATCGTTAAATACATTTGATGCAAAAATTTCAGTTACTTTACTCATTAAAAAAATCCCCTTTCGTATTGCACATTACTTGATTTGTTCCTTAAAAGTTTACTTACAAGGATAAAACTTTTCTCTTTAAATACATTTTTTACATTATTTACATATTCACAAAAATAAAAAGCCAAAGAAAAACAATAATTTTCTTTAGCTCCATTGCTAAAATTATATAATTCATAATTTATTCATATACTTATTATTACACTCATCAATAAAACTGCCATAGTTTTATACATATGATGAATTTATTATACTACTATAACAGAAATTGTTCAATATTGAAATTAAATTTTTTTATATATTTTAGCGTTAATATGCTAAAATTTCATATCCATCCTCAGTTACAAGTACCATCACTTCACATTGAGCAGATAAACTTCCATCTTCAGTATAGAAGGTCCATCCATTTTCCTCATCCATAAATACCTTATCACTACCTTCATTAACCATAGGCTCTATAGTAAAAATCATTCCTGGAACTAAAAGCATTTCTGTTTTTGCTTTTGAGACATGACTAACCCAAGGATCTTCATGGAACTCAAGTCCAACTCCATGTCCTCCTATTTCTTTTACTACAGTGTATCCATTTTTAAGAGCATATTCATGTACAGCTTCCCCCATGTCTCCAAGAAAGTTCCATGGTTTTACTTGCTCTAGACCTTTATTTACACACTCTCTAACTACTCGAACTAATTTTTCAGCTTCTTCATTTACATCTCCAATACAAAACATCCTTGAAGAATCTGAAAAATATCCGTTATATATAGTTGAAACATCTACATTAATAATATCTCCATTTTTAAGTATTACATCTTTTGATGGTATTCCATGGCACACTTGATTGTTAATAGATGTACATACACTCTTCGGGAAACCTTCATATCCAAGTTGAGCTGGTATTCCACCAAGTTCTTTTGTCTTATCAAATACAAGCTGATTAATTTCCTCAGTACTTACCCCTTCTTTTATAAAATCTGCCACAGCATCTAAAACAGCTATATTAATTTTTCCACTTTCACGTATTCCATCTATCTGTTTTTGATTTTTGATTATTTCCCTATCTGGTACTATATGACCTTCATTTCTGTAAGCTTCAATCTTATCATCAAAGTCCTCATGGCACTTTTTATACTTTTTTTCACTTCCACACCAACATAAATCATTTCTTCCTAATTTGTTATTCATGGTACATCCTCCAACCTTATCTTTTAGCTATATATTAAAAATCTGTATTTTACGATTTTAAAAAATCTGGTTTCATATATAAATTAAGTGGGATAGATTGCTTTCTATATTTTGATGGAGTTACTCCAAAAGCATCTACAAAAGCTCTTGTGAAGGATTCTTGAGATGAGTATCCATATTTTATTGCTATATCTAATAGTCTAGTTTTCTTCTCCCTTACTTCAATAGCAGAAAGACTTAATCTACGTTTTGAGATATATTGTTTAAATGTAATCCCCACATTTTCACGGAACTTACTTGAACAATAAAAAGAAGAATATCCAACATGATTAGATAAATCTATTAAACTTGGATTATCCATAATATTATCTTCAACCCAATTAATCATAGTTTCTATGGTTTTTGTAGACACGCAATCCACCTCCTTTAACCTTTATTATATCATTTTATGTTATTAAATACTTGATGTTAGTTGCAATAATCACACTATAAAAGAAAGATAGATATTCAAAGCTTTCTTCAAATATCTATCTTATAATCATTTTTATATAATCAGCATAGCTACAATCGTAGTTGCTATTAACCCTATTACTACAGGTTTAAGATTCTTTTTTGCAAGTTCAAAAGCGTCAACTCCACAGATAGCTGCTACAGGTATTAAAGCCCAGGGAACTATAGTTCCTCCACCTACCCATATTCCTGCTATTTGTCCTAAAGCTGTTAAAGTTGCTACTCCACCACCTAAAGCTGTCGAGAATATCTTAGAAATTGAACCAACTAAGGATATACCCGAAAAACCTGATCCATCTAAGCCAGTTATTGCACCTACAACTGTAACAGTACCAGATGAAACAACAGAATTTATTGGAACAGTATTTGCAAGAGCTGCGCCTAAATCATTAACTATTCCATTAGAACTTTCAGGAAGTATATGCCCAAATATTTCTGTAATTGCTGCATCTCCAAGATAAAAGAAAGCTGCTATTGGTATTACAACACCAAATATCTTAAATCCAAATTGAAGTCCCTTAACAAGATTATCAGTGATTTTCTCTAGAGATTCTTTCTTATAACTTAAGATTGAAACTATACTTAATATAAATACAGCTGTTCCGCCAATTAAGGCTGTAGCATCTCCACCTTGCAATTTATAGATATACATTATAACTATATCTATCCCAAAAAGTACTACTATTCCTAAAGCTAAAATTCTTCTAATCATTCTTGATTCAATAAGCATATTAGGTTTTTCCTCTTCACTATCTAATGCATATTCATCAGATAAATTACCCGCTTTTAAATCCTTTCTTAGAAAATAGAATGCAGCCACAGTAGTTACTACACCCATAGTTATTGTAAGGGGAATACTTGAATGCAAAACATCAGCTACTGGTATACCAGCTGCATCAGCTGTAAGTTTAGGTGCTGCTTGAATAATGTAGTCACTAGATAAGGCTATACCATGTCCAAATAAATTCATGGCAATAGCTACCCCCATAGCAGGAAGCCCTGCCTTCTTAGCTATAGGTAAAAACAAAGCCCCTATAAGAGCTACTGCTGGAGATGGCCAGAAAAACCAAGATAGGATCATCATAAAAATTCCTATTGCCCAATAAGCAACCCAGTAGTTTTTGATAACCTTTCTAAAAGGTGATACCATTTCATCATTTATTCCAGAATCCATTAAAGTCCCGCTCATAGCTGTTATTATAGATATTATAAAAATTGTGGGCATAAGTTCTTTTGTTGCATAAACAAAACTATTAAATATGCCCATTACAGATTGATACAAAGAACTAGTTCCAACTACACCAAGTATAAAAATACCCAGTATGCATATTAAAGATATATCTTTTTTCTTAATCATTGCTAATATTATTATGATAATAAAAGCTAAATAAATATAATGAATTGGGGTTAATGTTAAGTTAATCATCTTTTCCTCCCATAATCGTTACTATATTGTTAGATTATGTAGGAAACATATCCTTAGTTACCTGTGCTTAAGTGGTTACTATTAAATATTTTTTTATCATTGATTTTAATTTCATTACTCTCTCTTCACCTAATAAATCCTTTGAAACATTAAATAGATATCTATCTTCAGTTACTAATATAAAGTTTTTATTTAAATAACAAGCATATAAAAGCAGCAGATCATTTTCAGATAGATTTCTCCTTTTAAATTCTTTTCCTTCAATAATAGAAAGAAATTTACTAAACTCACTTTTATCTATTTCAAGGATTGAAAAAAGCAATTTACTAAACCTTTCTGATAATACTTGCTGTCCTTTATAAACTATTCTTTCCTTTAATACTAGCTCCTCACTTATTTCTTTTAATACAATAAGCTTCTCTTTTTCTATTAGGTCATTTATAATTTCAGGATGTTTGTTCCAAAGAATTATGATGATGTTTGTATCTAATAGGTATTTATTCATTTATATCTCCTTAATTCAAACTTTTCTTCATAGAAACCCCATCCAAACTAACCTCTCCCCATGCCAGTTTTACACTTTCTTCTTTAACAAATCCATTATTAATCCAAAAATCAACTACTGATTTATCATAGTTTGTTACTACATCTATTTTTATAAATTTACTTTTCTTAGATTTCACATACTCCTCGAAAGCTTTAAAAATAAGATTTCCTAAACCTTTGCCTTTTAATGAATCACGTATCATTAGTAGCGATAGATAGGTTTCTTCCCCTAACTTAAAATCCATGATACCTACTATTTTTTGTGATGGACCTTCTATTATCTTGCATGAATAAAATCCAGCCTCTTTCATGTCTTTGATATCATTTATCAACCATTCATGGTCCACTTTATAAGCATCTAGATGTACCATCAAAAAGTTCTTATTAGAATTATAAACATCAACAATTTCATCTAAATCTTTATATTCAACTAAATCTACATAAAAACCATCAACATCAAATAACATATAAATTCCTCACTCTACTCCTTAACCCAATAAGAACTACAATCCTTGGATCTTTCTATAAATCCATACTCAACCATTGCTCTTCTTAAGGTTGCATTATCTTCATATATTCTTTTTAAAACTCTGTTTATTTCTTTTTCAGTGTATTTCTTACCTTTAGTGAAATTCTTAGTTATTTCAGAAAGTACGATTATCTTCTTTTTCTCTCTTGCTGGATAAGTCTTGATAGCTCCATTTTCATCAAAATAAGCTTTGATAACACTTTCTCTTTCCTTATCTGTGATGTTATATCTATCATCTACAGTAGTTGCTGTTCTATGAGCATCATGTAGAGTTTCTTTATCTAGTTTGTTTACCTTCTTGTTAGTGTTTTCTGTTATAAGTTCCATGATGGCTAAAAACAATCTTGCTTGTTTTTCTTTTTCTCTTAATTTATAACGATGATTTCTTATAGTTGATTGGGCAACTCCTAGTTTTGCTGATATTTCTTTATCTGTAAGCCCTGAAGCTATAAGTGTTAATAATTCTCTTTGTACATCTGATACACCTGTGAAGGCGCTGTTCATTCCTAGCAAATAATCTAAACTTGAACCATGAGCACTTTCTAGATGAAGTTCAACTGATTTTTTACCATCATAAAGAGCTCCATCTATTTCATATATTCTTCCCTTTATAAATTTTTCATTGCATATGATGCAGTTATACCCTTCTTCATCTTCTATAAATCCTTTTTTAACTTCATCAATACTTGCATCCCAAAGTAATTCTATATTATCTTCTTTCATATTATTTTAACCTTCTCTCATTGTAATCTTATTTATATTTTATGTTCTATTTTTAGTTTTGTCTATATATTTATAAACTTTTATTTATTTTGTCTATTGTTTTTCTTTTGTAAAAGAATAAATCTCTTCGTTTTTCTAAAGAATATACATAGTATAGTGCAGAAATTAAGGTGTTTTCTATGCAAATTTAAATATTTTCTAGCACTTTAGCTTTATTTTTCCTTTATATTAGATTAAAATTATTAGAGTATTGGAAATAAAACTTAGTTAAGAAACTAGTTTTCTTAATTTAAATATACTTATAGGAGATGTTAAACTTATGGCAAATGAAATTAATCCGTCTAACTTTATAAGAAATATAGTTATTGAGGATCTGGAAAACGGTAAACATAAAGAAATAATCACTCGTTTCCCACCAGAACCTAATGGCTACCTACATATAGGTCATGCTAAATCTATACTTTTAAACTTTGGTTTAGCAAAGGAATTCAGAGGAAAAACTCACTTAAGATTTGATGATACTAATCCTGTAAAAGAAGATACTGAATATGTTGAATCAATCAAAGAAGATGTTAAATGGCTAGGTGGAAACTGGGATGAACTTTTCTTTGCATCTAACTATTTTGATGAAATGTATGCTAGAGCTGTTTTATTAATAAAGAAAGGTTTAGCTTATGTTTGTGATTTAACTCCAGAACAAGCTAAAGAATATAGAGGAACTTTAACAAAACCAGGTGTTGATAGTCCATATAGAACTAGATCCGCTCATGAAAACTTAGATTTATTTGAAAGAATGAAAAAAGGTGAATTCAAGGATGGAGAAAAAGTTCTAAGAGCTAAAATAGATATGACTTCTCCTAACATAAACATGAGGGATCCAATAATCTATAGAATATCTCACTCAACTCACCATAACACGGGTGATAAGTGGTGTTTATACCCAATGTATGACTTTGCTCATCCACTTGAAGATGCTATAGAAGGAATAACTCACTCTATATGTACTTTAGAATTTGAAGATCATAGACCTCTTTATGACTGGGTTGTAAGAGAATGTGAAATGGATTGTACTCCTAGACAAATAGAGTTTGCAAGATTAAACATCACAAACACAGTTATGAGTAAAAGAAAACTTAAACAACTAGTTGATGAAAAAGTAGTTGATGGATGGGATGACCCTAGAATGCCTACTATTTCTGGTTTAAGAAGAAGAGGATGTACACCAGAAGCTTTAAAGAACTTCTGCACAGCTATTGGAGTTTCTAAAGCAAATTCCATCGTTGATTCTCAAATGCTTGACTACTTCATAAGAGAAGATTTGATGCTTAAAGCTCCATTAACTATGGGAGTTATAAATCCATTAAAACTAGTAATAACAAACTATCCAGAAAACGAATCAGAAATGATTGAACTTGAAAATAACGCTAAAGATGAAACTCAAGGTAAGAGACTAGTTCCTTTCTCAAGAGAATTATATATTGAAAAAGAAGATTTCATGGAAGTACCTCCAAAGAAATACTTCAGACTTTTCCCTGGAAATGAAGTTAGATTAAAAGGTGCTTACTTTGTAAAATGCACTGACATCATAAAAGATGAAAATGGTGAAGTTGTAGAAGTTCATTGTACTTATGACCCAGAAACTAAGAGCGGTTCTGGTTTCACTGGAAGAAAAGTTAAAGGAACTATTCACTGGGTAGATTCTAAAACTTGTGTCCCTGCTGAATTTAGATTATACGAACCATTAATCTTAGATGATGCACCTGAAAATGAAGGAAAACATTTCCTAGAACAAATAAATCCTAACTCAATGGAAATTTTACAAGGTTTCATAGAACCAACAGCATTTAAAACTGCTAAACCTCAAGATAAATTCCAAATGGTTAGAAACGGATTCTTTAATGTAGATACAAGATACTCAACTGATGAGAAATTAGTATTCAACAGAATAGTATCACTAAAATCATCATTTAAATTAAGCTAATAATAAAGAGGATATACTAGACAAAATAGTATGTCCTCTTATTTTTTAATAATATCCTATTCTTAAATCCTATCCTTTTTTCTGAATTTTTGTATTGAGTCTCTCATATTGTCTTTATACATTGCAATAAAAAATAAAAATATTCCTATAAACCTTAGCGGAAACACCCTTATAGGTAACACCATCACCACACAAAAAATCATAAAAGCAATTGCTAGTATTGTGATATCTCTTTTGTTTCCTTTAGTTAATCTATCTTTAATTTTATCTTTTAGTGACACGGTAAGAAATACTATAAGCCCAGCTCCCTTTAAAATATATCTATCATCTGGTAGGCATACAGTTACAATAAAAATCACAGTGGCAATAACTTGAATTATAACATCTCTTTTATTTTTAATCATATTCATTACCTCCAAAACAATATTACCTTTTTAACTTCCCGGTATCATTAAATGGATAGATTTTAACTAACGCTTTTCCAAATATGTCTTCTTTATTAATATACGGTTCTTGCCATAATCTTGAATCCTTTGAATCACTTCTGTTATCTCCTAAAAAGAAATATTCATCTTCTGGTACTTTAAAAGTTCCTTCATAATTCAAACTATTATTTTTAACATAATCCTCTTCTATTACTTCTCCATTAACAATTACTGTCCCTTCAGCTATAGAAATACTATCTCCAGGTAATCCAATTACTCTTTTTATTAAATTTTCATTAAGTTCCTTTGAATTAAATACTAATATATCTCCTCTTTTTATCTTGTCATAGTTGTATATCTTTGTTACAAAAAGCTGATCATTTTTATTTATTGTTGGAATCATAGACCCACTTGGAACTTTAACTTTAAATATAAGAAACTTGTTTATCAATAATGTTAATACTATTGCAGTTCCTATAGGCAGTACCCATTCTTTTATAGCCTTAATAATTGTATTATTCATATCACGTTCTCCATTTGTGTAATTATATCCATTATACCATGTAATTTCCAAATTGATAACTTAAGTTTCATAGATTATATTTGTTCCATGATTAACACATACTGATAATTTGATGGGCCTCCTGATGTACCTTTTATTTTCTTATAACTAAAAGAAGCCTGATATCTAAAATTAATTTAGATATCAGACTTAAATATCTTCTTAATTGCTTTAATGAAATACTTGCGTATTTCTACAGCAATAAAGTGTACTTCTATTTGGCAGAAGCGATTATCAGCTTCAATCTAATCCTTTTTATGGTATAATATTACTATCTAATATTAGGAGGTTTTGTCTATGAAAGAATCTAATAATGATTTTTCAAAAACCATCAATGACATTTAGGAGTTTAATAAAAAAGTTAATACTCCAGAGTATTTGACTTCCGGGAAACAAACTCTTTTAGTTAAGAATTTAGGTGAATCTAAATTAGGTTTATTAGTATTGGGGATTCTCGGGATTATTTTTTCTATGATTTCTTTTATCACATCGCTACAAAACAATACCTTTGATATTTTTGAAATTCTATTTATATTTTTAATATCATCTCTATTCTTATTTAAAGGAATTAATCTTTATAAAAATAAGTAATTAACTTAGTCCTTTATTAATGAAAACATGTTTAAGTCCTGATGTTTGTCTCTAAAGTAAACATACTTCCTAAGATAACCTTCATGCAGAAAACCTAGTTTCTTAAGCATGTTTTCAGATGTTTCATTTTCTGGATAAACAAGTGCCTCTATTCTTTCTAGGTTCATTTCATCAAACCCATATTTTATTATTGATGAAATAGCTTCTTTAGCATAACCTTTTCTCCAAAACTCATTACCCAATTCATACCCTATTTCAGCTCTAAAGTGCCTTTTATTCCAATTATGATAGCCACATGTTCCAATTAACTTGCTTGTACTTTTTAATTCTATTCCCCATCTTATACCCATATCTACTTCAAAAGACTCTTTGAACTTTTCAATCATAACTTCAACTGTTGTAATATCATTAATTGGATATATTCCATAATACTTCATAACATCTTCTGATGAATATATAGAAAACATCTCTTTTAAATCTTTTTCTGTAATAAGTCTTAGTCTTAGTCGCTCTGTTTCGATTACTGGAAATTCATTGAACATATCCGTATCCCCTATTTTTTAGATATTTTTATTTTTCATACTCACTTTATATAATTAACTCTATTGTATCATAAATTTCCTAAAGGATTTTATCTTCATATTTTCATGGTTCATCATAAATGTAATATCATATATATTAAAACACTTCATGATGGGCCTTTTTCATATACATGTTAGGCCCATCATTATAATAAGTTCTAGTTATAGATGTTAACTTGCTATTTCTTGCTGAATCTTATTGCCACCATCTCTAATATAGGGGTTTTTATAAAATGAGTATACTAGTTGTCCAGCCATTAAACACCAGATTACTGGTTCGCATATTATAACACCAAAGTAACCCATTTTTCCTATAAGGAAATATACAAATACTATCTTACCAAAAAATTCAATTATACTAGATATTAGAGGAATAATCTTTTGCCCAATGCCTTGAAGGGCGTTTCTCAAGTTTAGAAGTATACCTAAAATTGCATAAAAAGGTGCATTTATCATTAAGTATAATGACCCATTGTGAATTACAGTGTATTCACTTGATCCTGATATTGCTCTCATAAGTACTGGTGATAAAAATAATGAAATTATAAAGGCTAGGGCTCCCCAAGCTATAGAAATTATATTTACATACCTGACAGCTTGCCTTATTCTTTTCACTTTATTTGCCCCCTTATTCTGTGAGACAAAGGTTGAAATACTCATTGATAATATACCAATAGGTAACGTAAGAAAACTACTAAGTTTACGTGCAGCAACATGACCTGCAATAATAAGATATCCAAATCCATTAATTGCAGTTTGAAGAATAACTGTCCCAGTTGACACTATAAGAAGCATAATTCCCATGGATAAACCTTGTCCAGATAGATCCATATATAACTCCTTATCGAATTTAAAATGCTCTTTCTTTGGAATAAGTATTTTACACTTATAAAATATATAGACAATACATAAAAGCGCTGATATTCCTTGAGCTATAACCGTTGCAACTGCTGCTCCCCTTATTCCCATGCTAAATTTAGTAATAAAAAGAATATCTAATATGACATTTAATACTGATGATATTATAAGAAATACCAAAGGCATGAAACTGTTTCCAATTGCTCTTAAAAAGCCTGCACACAGATTATAAACAAAGGTAACCCCAACAAAAATTGTAACCGTATAAACATAAGAATAAGCTTCATTTATAATGTTTTCTGGAGTATGCAATAGTTGTAATAGAGGAAATAAAAATAATTTAACTATAATCATAATAAATATAGTAATTATTCCTCCTATAACAATGGAAGAAGCTACTGATTTTTTTACTAATTCTTCATCTTTTGCACCATAACCACGGGCTGTTACTATACTAAGTCCATTGCCTATACCTAACGCAAACCCAATTAACATCTCATATATAGCTGTGGTAGATCCTATTGCAGCTAACGATGTATCCCCTAAAAAATTTCCTACAATCATTATATCTGCCATATTATATAGTTGTTGAAATATACTTGATATAAACAGTGGAATTGTAAATATAGTTAACGACTTAAGTATTTTTCCATTTATTAAGTCCACTTTTGTATTAAACATATATCCTCCTTTTAAATTAAAATTCTATTTAATTATACACCCCCTACAATACTTTGTGGTTTCAAATTTTAAAACTATTGTATATACTTTTAATCTAATTGTATTTCTTTTTTATGATGGGCCTTTTAATGTACCTCTTAGGCCCATCATAGCAAGAAAATCCTAACATCTAGCTTATCTAAGATATTAGGATCTCAATAGATTATTAACTTTTCAAAACTTTTACTACACTAACTGATAGATACGTTTTAACAGGATATATTAAAATTCAGTTACTTCTGTACTGTAAGATTGTTGCTTCAGTAACTCCCATTGATATTTGAATTCTTCTGGTTTCTTCTTAAATAAAGCACGAAGTTCATCTGAGTAGCCAATAAAAACAGGCGTTCTGTGAGATATGGCGTCAATAATATCATTAGCTCTTTCAACACCTTTTGAAGCAAACCCAGGTACTGCAATCCTATATTTTCTATTATCTGAAAAAACTAGTTCCAAACTAGTAGATACATTAATTTTTACAAAAAAGAAAATTCTATATGTAACTCTATGAACATACACCCACATCATCTCTTTTAAAGGAAGGGTTAAAACAACGTGTTTGCTATCTACTATAATGTAGTTTTGAGTTAAAGTAAAAGGTTTAATCGTAAATGTTTCATAACTATTAATGTCCATATCAATACTTGAGTAGGCATTTTCTAAATTACCATTAAAGTAATTTAGAAGACTTTTCTTAGCCCTTCTGTTCATTATAAATATTCTTCCATACAATATTGAAAATATAAAAATAAATATAACAGCAAGTCCTATAAACATATAAAGAGATTCTACAGGATAGGCATGTTCAAGATAATTTGGTAGTATTATAGAATTCACTTCTTCATAAGTCAATCCATCTTCTACTAAAACGTTTTTCAACGTTCTTAATGTATCAGGTTCAAAAGCACGTATATTCCCACTCACCACATAATAAGAAATTTCTCCATTAATAACTTTTTCAATATCTTCTTTAGGTACAGATACAGGAAGAATTTTATCTTCAATTCTAATTCCCAAAAAATAGTCTGTAACATTATCAAATGTACTGTTATCTTTGGAGTTAAACATAGCAAAATTCATATCATATATTTCACTAGACTCTATTTTTACATAGTAATTATTAGATTTAGCATTATAATAATCAGATAATGTATTTATTATAAACGGATTATCTTTCTTATCATTATATTCGTAGACTCCATAACCAATTAGCAAAAATAAAATCAGAGAAAAAATTGCTACCCCTAGAAATCTGCCACGCCTCCATTTCTTGTGCATTTTAAAAACATAAGAATCATTCATTAAATTAGTCCCCCTAAGTTTGTTTATTAATAATTTATACATATTTTATATCGACACATTAATTAAATTCTTTACACTTTTACAAGAAACCGGAAAATTATTATATATGTAAATAAAGATAAGATAGGGAGGTATATTAATTTTATGATGGGCCTTTTCATGTACCTCTTAGGCCCATCATGACAAGAAACTTGATTATCACTTTGAAGAATTTTCACTTAATTGACTTTCATGTTTCTCAAAGAAATCAACTCTAGGCATCAAATGCTTTAACTTATGCCCTCCATGAATAAAATTATATATAGGTTCAAATATAAAATCCCAGCTCCAAAGTTTTTTATCAACATTTAGATAGTCTCTTACTTTTTCACATCCAGTTGGAGCTATAGGATGAAGTAGGGTTATGATGGTTCTTACAGCATGGAAGCTATCTATGAGAACTTGTTTTCTTAGTACATCATCATTTTCACTTTCTGCTTTTTTCATGTTACTTACCCAATACTTATTCATTTTTCTTATATAACTATCAAGAACATAAATCACACTGTGAAATTCATGATTGTACATGTTGTTTTCATAGTTTATGATAGCATCTTTAGATTCCTCTAAGATTTCTTCACTTATTTCCCCTACTGGTATTTCTGAATCATAGTACTTTTGAGAAGTGTAGAAACATGAGCGAACAAGTCTGTTAAATACATTAGTAAGAAGATTTCCATCTTTTAATACTGGATCTGCTCCTTGTTTCTCTTCTTCACTCATAAATACTTGTGGAGTAAAGCTGGCACTTTTTCTTGATAAACCCAAACTTAAAAAATGCATTCTTAATTGTTCTGGAGTGTAGAAATTTAATAAATCTCTTGCCATAGGTGGTTTAACTTTACCACTGCTGCTAGCTTTTTTATCCATAAACAATAGATGATTATTTGCAATCAAGTGTGGAATGTTGATGTTTTCGAAGTCTACCTTGTTATCATAGTTTATTCCTGTAAGTGCCATGAAAAGGCCCATCTCAGCAACACCATAAAAATAGATATTATCTTCTCCCATGAATTGATACACCTTTGATTCTTTTGAATTCCAGAAATTCTTCCACTCATCTTTGTCTTTTCCTATTGATTCTAGATAGGCCTTAGTAAATGATATTGGGGCCCATAAAGATTCTGGCCATACCCAAAAAGTAAGATTTTTGAGTTCTTCTTTATCAGGTAACTCTATACCCCATTCAACATTTCCTGATAATCTAAAAGGAACTAAAGTTTTTCCTGTTCTAAATCTTATACCCATCTTATCAAATACTTCTCTTGCTTTATCTCTATCTTCTAGGTTTTTAAATATGAAAGAGATGGAAGCTTTCTTAGAATCATCCTCAACTGTATGAGCTGGAAGTTTTTCATCTAAATCTGTTATTTCTTCAAGTTGCTTACGTTTTACATATATAATTGGTAGTTTTAAAAATTCCTCAATAGTATTTAAGACATATTTTCTCCAATTTGATGTTTTTCTTAAATGCTCTACACCATCACTTAATAGGTTCATGTATTTATCTAATTCAAAATACCAATTAGCTACATCTACAAGTTCAGGTGTTTTGCCTGATAATATACTCTTAGGGTCAATTAACTCATTAGGCATATATTGATGTCCTAAATCACATTCATCTGCATAACCTTTTTCGGAACTACATCCTTCTATAGGACATTTCCCTATTACTTGCCTTCCATTTAATAAAGCTTTAAAATCAGGATCATAAAATTGTGGTGATGATAACTTAACTAGATAGCCATTATCATATAAATTATTAAATATTTCTTTTGATAATTCCTTGTGTATTTCTCCTGCTCTTCCCAGTGAAGAACCAGCATACAGACTTGGATTTATTTCATATTTCTCTAATACCTCTTTTTGTTTTTCATGATTCTCAAGAACATACTCTTCTAATGTTTTATTATAAGAACCTTCATCTACAAGTTTTTTGTAACTTGCAAGTATTGGCGATCCATAACAATCTGTTCCTGATACAAATATAACATTTTCCTCACCTATTCTATCCTTCAAAAATCTTGAGAAGGTATCTGCATGCACAAATACACCACCTACATGACCAAAGTGTAAATCTTTATTACCATATGGCATTCCAGAAGTTATAACTGCTCTCTTAGGAAAGACAGGTCTTTCTAATTTTCTTTTTTCCATAATATTCACTCCTTAATTTTTATACCTTTTTTATTTTTTAGTAGTATTTAATTCACAAGAAATGACTCTAATGAGGCTGATGAGCGCTTCTACAGCAATAATTAAATGAATTTGATGAAGCTGAAAAACACTTCTACAGCAATAAAGTGCGTAAAAAATCGCCCCTACACAAACAATGTGTAGGGGCGAATTATATATCGCGTTACCACCCTAATTCATTAACATGTCACCATATTAATCTTATCAAGTACAATCATACTCTAGTTCTGTAACGTGAACAAACGTCATAGCATCATCTACTTAAATATAGAATCCGTATGAGGCTCCAAGACTTGTTTCATTAAAACTTTCACCATTCCTTCTCACCACCAGGAATTCTCTGTAAGCTTCCATAATAACTACTCTTCTCTTCATAGCTTTTGATTTACTCAAAGTATATTAAATCAAAATTCAGTTGTCAAGGGGGTTTTTATTTTGAAAATAAGTTTTTTATTGCATTAAATACATCTGAAAAGAACTGCCCTATCTTTGCAAATAATCCTTTTGCTTCTTCACTAGTTAACTTATCCTTTAATTGATTTGTTACATCATTTAATTGATCCTTTATACTGTTATAATCAAGATCTAGATTGTTTATTTTACTCATTAGTGTCTTTATGCTAGCTATATCTTCACTAGATAATTTATCTTTATAATCTTTAACAGCATTATCAACAATTTTGTTGACTTCTTCTTCTGTCTTAGGTTTTTCCTTTATTACTTTTTTCTTTATATCATTCATTAAATTTGAAGCATCATCTTGACCTATCTTTTCAGCTACATCACCTGTAGTCACTAACTCTTCATTTGCTGCTTCTTTTTTATCTTCATCTATTTTTTGTCCTGAAGTACTGTTTTCAAATCCTTTTAATATCCCAGTTAATGCTGCTGTTCCAGATACTTCAAAAGGCGCTGCTGCTACAACATTCGCATTTTCAATTCCTGCTGTAATTAAAGCATTTTTTATCATCCCATCATTAACCCAAGTAAGATTGTTTGTACTTACCTTTATACCACCCTTACTTGTAGGTTCAACATAAGAACAAGATATTGCTCTATTACCAAGCTGAGCCTGAGTTGCAACCTTCCCTAAGTATGTATGCTCCTCTTTTGATGTAACTTCCAATAAGTTAACTTCATTTTTCTTAACACCAAAATACTTTAGCATGTCATCTTTTTGTGCTTGTGTTAAATCTGCTCCTAAAGTTACAGACTTAAAAGAATCTGCATGAGCAGTAACTCCTGTAAATCCAGTAACAAAAGCTCCCAAAGCCATGGATGATATGATAAGCTTATTTATAAATGATTTCATCTTCATAATTTTTATTCTCCTTTTAATAAACTTCTCTTTTTTGATTATAATATAAACAAGTTAATTTTTACTTAGAATAATCTTACAATAATATTAATAATTTTACTTAACACTATTAATAGTTGTTGGTTCAAATCTATACTTCTGATCAACATTAGGATACTTAATCTTGTCTACTTCACTTAGAAACATATCAACTGGCCTTGCATAAACTCCACAATCTCCATATAAAGCCTTATAAATAACTAGCTTTTCTCTAGTTTCTGAATGCTCAGCTACATCTAAAACTAAATATAAATCCCCTTTAAAATGTTTAAATATCTTTCCTTTATACTCTGATAAGTCTATTTTCTGCATTTTACTTCTCCTAAAAGTTATTTTGAGAGAAGCATTTTAACTACTTCTCTCTAATCATTTTACTACTTTTTGTTATTTCTGCAATTGTTTTCGTCTTTAGAGTTTCCTTCTAAGTCTTTAAGATTTTTATGTTTTGAACCTTCATCATAGCTGTTTGAAAAACCTGTTTTGTTAAGTGGTACTTTATTTATGTTTTTCATAAGTTCTCCTTCTAACTAAAAATATTATTTAATATATATTTTGCTTCACTCAGCTTCATTAGATTCATTTTACATTATTTTTTTGGTAGCTAAAATACATTTCAAATATCGTCTAGTAACAAAAAGGCCCATATCAAGATTTTCATCAGTGATATGGGCCCTTTTCTTATATATTATTATCTTTTAATTAAAGGAAATGCTATAACATCTTTTATGGTATGGGAACCAGTAAGAAACATTATCATTCTATCTATTCCTATTCCTAAACCTCCAGTTGGTGGCATACCAGTATCTATAGCAACTGCAAATTCCTCATCCATTGGACTAGCTGTTTCAAGACCCGCTCTTAATTTTGATGCTTGTTCATGCAAAAGTATTCTTTGTTTTAATGGATCATTAAGTTCAGAATAAGCATTTCCAAGCTCAACACCGTAAGCATAAGGCTCGAACCTCTCAATTAAATCAGAGTTATTTCTATGAATTTTACACAGTGGAGAAGATTCTTCTGGAAAGTCTATAACAAAGGTTGGTTGAATTAAATTCTTTTCAGAATAAGCTTCAAATAGATTAACTATTAATTCTCCCTTTGAACATTCATTGATAACTAAACCCTCATTTTGACTTGCTATTAAGAATCCATTTTCTTTAATTCTTTGTATAATTTCTTCCTTAGTAAGTGTCTCAACATCAATTCCTGTATCTTTTTTTACAAGGTCACACATTTTCTCTCTTTTCCATGGAGCTTTAAAGTCAATTTCCACATCTCCATATTGAATTTTTGTTGTTCCATTAACTTTATTAAATACATAATCATATATATTCTCCATGAGCCTCATCATGTCATTATAGTCAGCATAAGACATGTAACATTCAAATAAACTGAATTCCGGATAATGTGTTCTATCAATTCCCTCATTTCTAAAAGCCCTTGCAAAGGTATAAACTCTTTCAATTCCTCCAACTATCAGCCTTTTTAAATATAATTCTGGGGAAACATTCATATATACATTACAATCCAATGCATTAACAAAGGTTTCAAATGGTTTTGCTTCTCCTCCACCATATTTAGTATCTAAGATAGGAGTATCCACCTCAATAAAGTTTATATTATTTAAATATTCCCTGATAGCTGTTATTGCTTTTGAACGTTTAATAAATCTTTCTTTAACGTCCTCATTCATTATCATATCCAATGAACGATGTCTTTGTCTTAGGTCAGCATCTTGTATACCATGATATTTTTCTGGAAGTGTTCTAATGGACTTTGATAATAATTCAAACTGTTTTACTCTTATAGTGACTTCACCTGTTTGAGTCTTAAATACCGTTCCATCAACTCCAATGCTATCACCTACATCAATTAATTTTAAGATTTCATAACTTTCAGCACCTAAGCTCTTTTTACTTAAGAATATTTGTATGTTTCCTTTTTCATCTATGATGTTCCCAAACGTAGCATTGCCCATCCTTCTTATCAGCATAACTCTTCCTGCTAATGTGAATTCTTGTTCTTCTTTTATATTTTCAAAGTTATCCAAAATATCCTTAGTATGAGTTGTATCTTTATAACTATAAGGATACGGATTAACTCCTAACTCATAAAGTTTATTTAACTTTTTAACTCTTTCAGCTACAAATTCATTTGAATCTGGCATTATTTTTTCTAGGTTTTCTATACTTTCAAATTCTTTATACATTTTAGTTATACCACCTTTAAATATTTATTTATGATTTAATAAATTTTAAAACAAATAAAAAAACCTTCACCTCCAAGAATTTAATCTTGAGGACGAAAGTTATATATTCGTGGTACCACCTCAGTTTATCCATATGTCGCCATATAGACCTTTTCAAGTACATAATTAAATATACTCTATAACTTATAACGGGTTATACCGTCACAGCCTACCTCTGAAACCAGACTCGGTGTGCAACTCTGAGACCTTCTTCAATAAAAAACTCCTTGCTCATTCTCATCTTCTAGAGCTCTCTGTAAATTCATCTACTTATCTACTCTTCTCTTCATAGTCTTTAAAAAATTATAACACTAAAAAGTTGTATATGTCCATACTTCAAATCTCTTAATCATTTTAAATTTGATAGCAAATCAACTGGAAATATATGCTACAATTATTTTATAAGAGTACTAATAAAGGAGCTCTAATTTATTATGAAAAAGACTCTTTTTTTAATAATATCAATAACATTTTTACTTATGCTTTCTGGCTGTAGAAATATTAATAGCGTTTTTTTGAGAGGTTCCTATCAAAGCGAAAGAACTTCTGATAGACATTTTGTCCAAATTTCAATATATTCTGATGAAAATAGTTTCGTGGAATATATTGATAATAGAGAGGTTAACAAAGGCACTTTTGATATTATAGAAGGCAAAAAATATAGCTTAGTTGGAGACAAACAAACTATTGAAATAAACTTAGATAAAAATAATTCTTTTGAAATTACTATGAAAAAAGTAAATGATGGAAACCCGATTTTAATGAAAAACTTAGGTGATCTTCCTGCAAAATTCGATTCACGTTTTAATGATACTGAAGAATACGAAAAACTACTAGAATAGTTACTTGAAAGGAGCTGATATTATTACTAAGGTTAAAAAACTTACTATTTTAGGATTAGTTTCTCACTTAATGCTTATCATATTAGTTTTTATTTCACCTGCTAAATTAAATGGTCGGTGGTATTTGTATAATGGAAATGATATAAATACTGATTCTAATATAAAAAATCAACTAAACTCAAAAGATTATATAAAATTTTCAAACAGGACTATGGAGAGCTTTCAAAGTGATAGTAAAAATAGTGTCTCTGAGATGAAGGTGCTAGGAAATAAAATGCATGTTGGCGATGCAGTATATAAATATGATATAAATAAAATTGGAGAACATAAAATCTTAGTTTTAGAATTGATAGGCTTTGATAACGTCCACTTAAAAGAGTCAGTTGAAAATAGTGCGAAGTTTATATATGTATTTGAAGAAAGTATTGATTTTGAATAATAGAATTTTAGGAGGTTTATAGATGTGAAAAAATTTATTTTAAGTACTTTTTCTTTAATCTTAATTTCTCTTTTAATAAGTTGTAATAGTAAAGTTTCAACTATAGAAAAATCTATTGAGACACTTTTTAGCAAAAACTCTTCAAATGGAAAAGTAGATATTTTACTTATAAAAGAAATTGATAATGAGAAACTTATTTTAGCTCAAAAACCTGAAAAAGATGGAGCGCAATCCACTAATCTTTTTTTACTCAATGAAAATAATGAGATTTTAAGTTGGACTAGTGGCCAAATGCCAATTAGTCAATGTTTTACTGTAAATACTTTAGTTTATAATGACAAAAGAATTATTTTTGGCAGTTTTAATGATAGTAAGTACATTCCTTCACAAGATAAAAAGATACGTGTAAATATTTCTAAAATAGATATCATTCTTACAGACAACAAAAATATTAATGAAGATGTCTCTTTAGATAAAGGGTATCTTTTAATAATTGATGATTCATCTGATATTCAGGAAGTTACCGTTTTAAATAATAACAATGAAATTCAAAGCACACTTAGCGATATTGATAATATAATAGCTAAAACTGATTTTATTAAATACAAAAAATAGTCCTCAACTATTGAATTCTTCATTGTTTACATAATATGCTATAATTTATACACAGAAATAAATACAAATATATAAGGAGTTATACTATGAAAGAATTCAGAAACCCAAGAAACATTCATGAACCAGTTGCTGATTACACGCATCAAGTCGAGGTTTCAGGACAGGCTCGTTGGTTAGTTATGTCTGGACAGATTGGAAAATATAACGATGTCCCTATTCCAGAAGATCCAATAGAACAAATAGAAATAGCTATGGATAATATTGTGAAGAATTTGGAAGCATCCAATATGGAAGTTAAAGATCTAGTAAAAGTAGTTTTTTATTTAGTTGGGAATATTGATAATTCCAAACGAGTTGAAGCTGTTTCAAAAGTACTGCAAGGTCATAAACCATGTATGACCTTATTATATGTAGCTTCTTTAGCTAATCCATCTATAAAAGTAGAAATTGATGCATGGGCCTGTTCTGATAATTAACTTAAAAATAGCTGCTTTTGAATTCAAAAGCAGCTATTTTATTAACTAAGTATTCCTAACTATATTTTTACTTACGCAAATTTTTTATATTATTCTTCTGCAGGAGCTGTTTTAGGCAATAACCAAACTAGTCCCAAACAAAGAGTTACAATTGCAGCAACAAGCATAACACTTATTGTCATGGCTGTTGTAGCTCCATTACTACCTTGGTATTTGAAATAAATAGTAGTAATAGCAGCCGAGCCAATAGCAGCAGCAAGTTGTTGTACCGCACTTAAAGATCCACTGGCACTACCAGTTTCATCTTGCTCTAAATCTCCAAGAGCAACGTCATAAATACTACTAAAACAAGCTCCCATTCCCACTCCAATCACAAGAATTGCTGGTGCAGTAAACCAGGCATTAACTCCCTCACCTTTCATTATTATTATTCCCCAAAGTCCAAGCACACCAACTAGTGTAGCTAAAAGTCCAGCTACAACAATTTTTCTTCCAAACTTTATAAGTAGTGGTCTACATATTAAAGATGCGATAACTATTCCAATAGCCATTGGTGATAGACCTAATGCAGCTTCTTTTGGAGTTAACTTAAGATCAAATTGAAAAAATATCGATATGACATAAGACAACCCACTTACAGCTGCAAAGAAGGCAAGTCCCAATATCATTCCTGATGTAAACCCTCTGTTTGCTAGAAGCGATGTTTTTATAAGAGGATTTACAGCATACTTTTGACGAATACCGAAAGCTATAAATGTAATTATACCAACACATATACTCATTATAGGAATTCTTGTCCATCCATCTGTTGAGCCTTGAATCAATCCAAATATTAAGCTAAACATTGTTAATGCAAGAAGTACTGATCCTAATCCATCAAGTTTTTCATTAGAAATTGGTTCATCATGTGGTAAAAGTTTTATAGCTGCAATTATACCAGCTATTCCTAATACAATATTAATTAGAAACATAGGTCTCCAGCTTAATCCTCCAATATTAGCTACTATAATAAATCCAGCAAATATTGGGCCTAATACTGATGAAATACTCATTACTGGACCAAACACACTAAATGCTCTTGGTAACTGTTCACGAGAGAAAGTTGCTACAAGAATACTCATACCTTGTGGAATAAGTAATGCTCCAAATCCACCTTGTATTAATCTGCTTATTATCATCATTACTGGATTAATAGATAATCCACATAAAACAGAAGCAGATGTAAATCCAATCATACCTATTAGAAATAGTTTACGTTTGCCATACCTATCCCCTAAACGTCCCCCTATAACCAGTAAAATTCCCATAACTAAAGCATAGCTTGCTCCTAACCACTTTATAAACATTTCTCCCCCACCAATACTTTGAACAATTGCCGGCGCTGCAATATTAGTTATTGTCGAATCCATCAAATCTAATATATCAGCTATAATTACAACTGCTAAAATCGCTCTTAAATAAGGTGTTAAACGTGTAGGAGCTTTTGATTCCATATTTAAATTAGATTTTTCCATAAAAAAGCCTCCTTAATTTTAGGTTTAATTCTACCTATTTGTTTAAAATAAATTCAGGTATAACCTGAACTTATATACCATTTTTTATTGCATGTTTTTATATGCTTTTTCTAAAATAGTAATAAATAAATCCCTCTCTTCTTCATTCATTCCATAAAGCAATTGTTTTTCAGAATCTTTAAAAACTTGATCTAAGCCTTCCATAATTCTATTTCCCTTGTCGGTTACTTGAATTTGCATGGCACGACCATCTTCACTATCAGTATAACGAATAATAAAACCATTTTTCTCAAGCCCATTTAATAAACTGGTTACTGAAGGTCCACTAAGTTCCATCCTCTCTTGCAAAAACTTTCGGCTAATGTTTACACCTTCATAAACACTTCTTCTTATTGCACCTAAAAGTCTAGCCTGCTGATTAGTTATTTCATACTCAGCTAATTTTTGATCATTTAAATAACGTAATCTATGTGCTATACCTCGAATATAAAAATCTGCACTAGGTTTTCCTCTAGCTTTATGCATTTATTTCTCTCCTTTCTAATTAGGTTTAATTCTACCTTCATTATATAAGTAGAGTTCTACCTTGTCAATGCCAATAAAAAAAAGAAGTCATCTCAAAAGTAGAAATTGAGCCTGGGCATGTTCTTATAATTAACTTAAAAATAGCTGCTTTTGAATTTAAAAGCAGCTATTTCTATTATATTAAACATCATATTCCTTTGGATCGTGTTCAAAAAGCTCATCTACTGTTGTTTCTAGTATACTTGCAAGTTTGAAAGCTAATAGCAGAGTTGGATCATATTTATCATTTTCTATCGCATTTATTGTTTGCCTTGTAACACCTAATTCATTAGCTAAGTCTTCCTGCCTATATTTTTTTTCTTTACGTAATTCTTTTATATTATTCTTCATATATCTTAACGCCCAATAGCAAAGTGTAAAATAGCACCAAATACAATCATCAATAATATCGTAAATGAACAAATCAAAATCTGTTTTTTGCCACTATTATCGTCCACTTTCGTTTTCTCAATACTCGTAACAAAAAAGTAAACTAGAAACTGTAGTGAAAATAAAATTAATGGAAGTGATGCTTCTTGATGGCTAACGTAGTTATATCCACCCCATATAAATAATGAAAACACCATAAAAGCCCAACTCCATTTAATCCCCTTTTGATTTACCCTTAACTCCATTTCATCCATTTTTCTCATAAAATTCCCTCCTTAATGTCAAATTCTTTTTACATTTTTAGCATAACACTCACCTCAAATAATGTCAATAGTTTTTGACATTTTACTGAGATTAATCAATTTCCGTAAAACAACATATCTTTTGTAATAATTCAATTTAAAATTTTTCAACATCATAAAAATCTCCATAAAAAAAGTCATCACAAACTAAATCTGTGATGACTTCTTTTTTATTATCTGATGTCTAGCCACTGTAACACTCCCATCCGACCTAAAGAAGAATGTGACTCACACAGAATCAAAGATTTTGGTTCTCTACTTTTTCTATTAGTTTGGAGATAACAGTGGCACGACCCTAGATAAGTTCAACTAAGATTCATCTGGGGATAAAACCCCACCTGAATCAAGTTTCACTTATAAACTTAAAAACTTTTCAAATCTTTCTCTAACTTTTTCTTCACCTAATATCTGCATTATTGTGTAAAGGTCTGGTGTGTTAGTTCTATGAGCTAAAGCTATTCTAACTGCTCCTGCAACATCAGAAATCATGCCTTTAAATTGATCTGGATTTGCTTTAAATTCTTTTCTGTTAGCACAGTAACCAAGGTTTGCTCCTATTACTTTTAAATCTTCAAACCAAGCTTCTTGACTTCCAGCATTGAAGTTAAATTCATTTTTATAAACTTCAATTATTGCCTTAGCTGCTTCTATTGTAAGACCTTTTGGAAGTTCTACTTGTTCCAAAGTTTCTTTGTAGAATAATTCATCAAAGAAGTAGAAGATCTTTTCTTTAACTTCATCCCATTTAGCAAAGTCTTTTCTTGGTTTTGGGCCTTCTTTATCTATGTTGAAGATTTCTTTTGACATCTTTTCATTTTCTGTAACTAATTTAAACATTTCTTCATCAAACTCTTTAGCCCAAGCTATATAGTTATCATAAACATCTGAAGCCTTCATTACAGCTATACGATCTTTAGCAACATCATTTAACTTAACTAAATCAAATAAAGCTCCGCTTTTACCCATTTTTTCTAGGTGAATTTCAAACTCATGATAATCTGTTGTAGGATTTTCAGCTCGCCATTCTTCAAAAGTTGAATTAACTATGTTTAATAGATATTCAATTACTGTTACTGTAGGATATCCTACTTCTTTATAATAAGATACAGCAGCTTCAGCATCTTTTCTCTTTGAAAGCTTTCTCTTAGATCCGCCATCTTGCTTCATTATTGTTGGAATATGAGCATATCTTGGAGCTTCAAAACCTAGAACTTCAAATAATTGAACATGTATAGGAAGTGATGATAACCACTCTTCTCCTCTTATTACATCTGTAGTTTTCATTAGATAATCATCTATAGCATGAGCAAAGTGATAAGTTGGAAGTCCATCTCCCTTTATAAGAACTATGTCTTGATTATTTTCTGGGAAAGATATATCTCCCTTTATTAAATCATGGAACTCAACTCTTTTTTCTGGGTTTCCTGGTGACTTTAATCTTATGATATATTGCTCTCCATTTTCAATTCTCTTTAGAGCTTCTTCTTCAGTTATGTCTCTAAACTTAGCATATTCTCCATAATATCCTGGAGTTATTTTGTTTGCTACTTGTTTTTCTCTAAGTTCTGCTAATTCTTCTGGAGTTGCAAAACATGGATAAGCTAATCCTTTTATAAGTAAGTCTTTTGCAAAAGTATTGTATATATCAGCTCTTTGACTTTGTCTATATGGACCATATTCTCCTTTAGATGTTTCTTGTCCAGTCATCCCTTCACTAAAATCCATCCCAAAATTGTGCATAGTTTTTATAGTATCTTCTATTGCACCTTGAACTTCTCTTTTTTGATCAGTATCTTCTATTCTTAAATAGAAAACCCCTTCTGTTTGGCTTGCTAATCTTGCATTAATTAGTGCCGCATAAACTCCACCTATATGTTGAAATCCTGTTGGACTTGGTGCATATCTAGTAACCTTTGCACCTTCTTTTAAATTTCTGTTTGGATATTTTTCAATATAATATTCTCTTGAATTCTTAACCTCTGGGAATATTATCTCTGATAATCTTTCAAAACTCATTCGTATCTCTCCTTAAAAAATAATAAAAGCCTCCCATCCTAAAACTACTTAGGACGAAAGACTAATTCCGCGTTACCACCTAAATTGATTAATTTCTTAATCCACTTAATTTATCTTTAAGGGAATAACCCCATAAATATACTACGCCAAAAGGCTTTCTATTCACTGCTCCAAAGCTTCCTTCAATGCTTTTAAATGCTGGGCTTTCACCTTCCCCAAGCTCTCTAATATTTAAAATATCATCTACTCTTCTTTATCATTGCATTTTCTTTAATTATTTACAAAATACAAATCAATTATACATGTGGAATATATTATTGTAAAGAAGAAATATTACCTATAAAGATATTCTATTCCTTTTTTAAGTCTCCACAATCCCTCTATCAGTTTTTCTTTAGGGCAACCACAATTTAATCTTAAGTATTTTGCTCCATTGTCTCCATAGGTTTCCCCAGGCATAATACCAACCTTGCCCTCATTAACTAAAGCCTGCTGAATCTCCTCTTTAGTAAAGGGAAGCTCTCTCCCATCAATCCAAGCTAAATAAGTTCCTTCTGCTGGTTTATATTTTAACTGAGGTAATTCTTTTTTTATAAACTCTTCTACTATTACAGTATTTTCTTTAATATACTCAACAAGTTGGTTTATATAATCATCACATTCTCTATATCCAATCATAGTGGCATACATTCCAAAAATACTTACTGAATTTAAGAAGTCTTTTTTACGGGTTTGAAGTAAAAACTTTTCTCTTATTTCTTCACTTGGAATTATGCTGTAAGATCCTATTAATCCAGGTGTATTTAAAGTTTTACTTGCACTAGATACTAAATACAGATGGGAATATTCTTTTGTATATTTTAAAATAGGAATATGTTTGTTTTTTCCTAAGATAATATCCATATGAATCTCATCAGAAATAATCTTAACTCCATGTTTTTTACAACTTTTTATTATGTGTTCTATTTCTTCATTAGTCCAAACACGTCCTGTAGGATTATGAGGTGAACATAAAAGCATTATTTTACACTCTTTTATTTTTTTATCAAAGCTTTCAAAATCTATTTTGAAAACTCCCTGTTCTTCCTTCAAATTCTCACTTACTAGAAGCCTGTCATTTTCCTCTATTACAGAGAAAAAAGCATCATACATTGGATTGAATGTTAATATCTTATCCTTAGTATTACTTAGAAGCCTGATTAACACAGATACAGAATACATAACTGAGGGACTGTATAAAATCCAATCCTCATCTATAAAACATTTAAATCGTCTCTCATAATATTCAGCTATAGCTCCTTTAAAATCATGATGATTCCATCTAGTATAGCCGTATATTTCATGGTTCATGACTTCTTTTAGCTTATCTGTGATGGGCCTAGGTATTTTAAAATCTGTATCAGAAATTGAAAATGGAAGCAGATCTTTTTTATTAAATCTATCCTCAATATAATCCCACTGTGTACAATAGGTTCCTTTTCTATTTATAACTTCATCAAAATTATATTTCATAGTTTATTTCTCCTTTAACACAATCAATTCCTTTGAGACATGATTAAGTGGTACTCCAACACCATTTTCTATTAAAACATCATCCTCAATACGCACTCCACCTAAATCTGGAATATATATACCAGGTTCACAGGACATAATCATCCCCTCTTCTAAAATAGTATCACTTTTCTCATTTAAAATAGGATACTCTTCTCCATCTCCTATTCCTATGCCATGTCCTAATCCATGACTAAAAAATTCTCCATAACCATGAGCTTTAATAATATCACGAGCTATCTTATCTACTTCCTTTGCACTAATCCCTGTTTTGATACCTTTAACTCCTGAAGTTTGGGCTTTTAGTACTACTTCATATACTTCTCTCATCTTATCACTAGGTTCACCTATAAATATAGTTCTAGTCATATCTGATTGATAATTTTTATATTCAATTCCAAAATCTAAAAGTATAGGCTCATGGGCCTTAATCTTTCTTTCTGTAGGTCTTCCATGAGGCATTGCACTACGCTTACCAGTTGCTACAATTGTTTCAAAAGACATTCTAGAGGCTCCCATTGAAATTCCATAATACTGTATCAAGGCTGAAATTTCCTGTTCACTCATACCAATCTTCAGCTTATCTATTACCTTATAAAATATCTCATCAGTTAACTTGCAGGCTTCCTTTATTACAGCTATCTCTTCTTGCTCCTTAATTATACGAAGCATATTTAGTTCATCCTTTAATATATGCACCTTATCTATAGTCTCTTTAATCTTTATATATTCATCTATAAGCATGCTATTTCCTTCTATAGCAAGACTAGTAAAGTTCTGCTTATCTAATATTTCTTTAACGGATTTTAAATAACCTCCACTATCACTTAAAACAATTTCTAAGTCCTTTTCTTTTTCCTTAGCTTCTGTTATATATCTTCCATCTAAAATTAGATAACCTTTCTCTCTAGTAATTAGTATCTTGCAGCCACTTCCTGTTAAGGTATCTAAATACTTTTTTACTGTTTTACTTTTAATTAAAACCCCATCCACATTTAAATTTTTAAGTAAAGCTTGTACTTTATCTATTCTTTTTGCCATAATGCTACCTACTTTCATATACAAAACTAAGACAAGAAATTTCTTGTCTTAGTTTTGCTTATAATATTAAAAATCTAAATCTAAATCCTTTAATAAAGCTTCATCTTCATCAGAAATAACCTTTTTATTGTTTTCTTCAGTTACTCTCTTTTCAAACATCTTAAAGAATGGATACCATACTAAAATAGAACCTATCATCTGTATAGCATTAACTATAATTGTTCTCCAGTCTCCATTTACTAAGAACCCTTCTAAAAATACTCCAACATAAGGAGGATTAAAAAATGGTTTATCTAATAGACCAAAGTACATCAAAAATCCTGGGAAGGAACCTAATATTGCTCCACCCACTACATAAGGTATAAAGAAGGTTGGATTTAATACAATAGGCGCTCCAAATAATATTGGCTCATTAATTCCAAACAATGCTGGGATTAATGAAACTTGTCCTACACGTTTATACGCTTTGGATTTTGATAGAAGACACCAAAATACTAATCCAAAAGTTATACCTGTTCCTGTAAAGTTTGCAAAAGCTGATACCATTCCTCCTGTATAGAAGTGTGGTAATGGTTGTCCAGATTGCATAGCTGTAATATTTTCTGCTAAAAATTGTACTCCAATTGTTCCTGTAATTGGACTTAATACTGAAGGATGAATTCCGAAGAAAAATAATAAACAAGATAAAAATGTTACAAATAAGAATACTAATGGATTGTCCATAGAACCAATTAAAGGTGATAAGAATTTTGTAAGTACTTCTGGTGGTAAAGTTCCAAAAATAGTTATAGAAAGCTGACGAATTGTTATAAATACACCTACTACTATAATTGTAGTTGGAATCATTTCAAAGGATCTAGATACAAAATCTGGTACTCCTTCCGGCATCTTTATAGTAAATTTCTTAACAGTGCACCATCTATACAATTCCACTGCCAGCATAGCTGATACCATAGAAATAAATAGTCCTTTTGCTCCTAAATATTTAGTTACCATTCCTCCATCATTTGTAAACGATATTACTAAAAACAAAAATCCAAACCCAGCTAAAGTAATACATCCAGGAATATATAATTTGTAATGTTCCCCTAATGCATAGGCTATAGCTAAACACACATATAGCCCCATAAGTCCAAGAGATAAAGTTACTGGCAAGTCAATTATCTCAGCATTTGAAGTAATAAAATTTGAAATAAAATTCCCCTGTGGTAGCATATTAGGAAGTGCCGGAATAACTGCAAATAGACTTCCTATTATTAAAATTGGTGTCATGGCTACCATTGATTTCTTTATTGCATTTAGATGTTGCTGTTTATCCATTTTATTTGCAATAGGTGTCAGGTATCTATTCATAAACTTCTCAAATTTATCAAACATAGTTTTCGCTCTCCTCTATTTTAATTGATTTTTCTTATAGGCAATTAATGCTAACTTTAAAGTAGTAGCTCCATCCATTTTTCCATAGGTATCTTTGTCAATTACTACATATGGAATATTTTTAGGTTCAATAATAGGTTTAATATAATCAATTTTATGAGCAATTTGAGGTCCTACTAAAAGTACATCACAGTCTTCAACTTCACTTTGTAGCAAATCAACTGGAATTGCTATAAAGCTGAAGTCCTCTTCTTTTAATCTAGCACTATTTTTTACAGTTTTTTTCATGTTGTCCATTAACATTGTGGTTGAAAATCCACCAGCACAGCATAATACAATTTTCATAATTATTCCTCCCCGTTATCAAAAACTTCGATTAATGTTTCAATCAAATCCCTTGCTAATTGAGCTGTCATATAATGATCCTGAGCATGAACCATTAAAAGACCTATTTCAGGTTTATCTTCTCCTCCTCTCATTTCTGCTGTAATTAGCTTAGATTGAATTTTATGCGCTTCTATATCAATTTCTCTCGATTCTTGAAGAAGCTTTCTAGCAGCTGCAAACTCTTTAGTTTTTACTTTTTTCAATGCTTCAAAAGCCTTAGATTTACTTTCACCTGCGGTACTTATTATTTCTACAACTTGTTGTTCTAACTCGTTCATTTTATATTCCTCCTATATGTTCAGATATATTTTTATAAACTTCTTCATCTATATTTTCTATTATTTTAACTACTAAACTTATGGTATTTTTAATATCTTTTGTATGAACAATTGAATAAGGTCCATGACATAATCTTAGCGGAATTCCTATAACCATAGAGGGTATTCCTTCCCCTTGAAGATGTGCATTACCAGCATCTGTTCCTCCACCGCTGAACATATCACTTTGATATTCTATGTTATTTTCCTTACATAACTTTTTCACTAACCCTAATAAGTTTTTATTAGGAATCATTGCCTTATCATAATGAACAAGCATAGGTCCATGTCCTATTTTTCTCTTATTTCTATGATCTCTTACTAACTCTGGAGCATTAGCTACATCAACTGCAAAAACAATATTAGGTTTAATCTTTTCAGTAGCTGTTTTTCCACCTCTCATTCCTACTTCTTCACTACTTGTTCCAACAATATAAACATCACAATCATGGTGTGTATTTTCTATAGCCTTAAGAACCTCTGCTAAAACATAACAACCTGCTCTGTCATCCATGGCTTTTCCCATAATAAGTTCCTCAGAATTTAAATTCTCACAACTCGAGTGAAAACAAACCATATCCCCTATATCTACACCTAAATTTTCAACCTCTTCTTTACTGTCACATCCTATGTCTATGTAGGACTCCTTAACTTTTCCTGTTTTATCATCTATACTTGAATTTAATATTCCAATAATCTTATTATCATCAGCGGTAGTAATTCTGACCTTTTGTAGCTTCTTTGCTTCATCTTTTACTCCACCAATAGGGATTACATATATCATTCCAATATCTGAAATGCTTCTTACCATAAAGCCTACTTCATCCATATGAGCACAAAACATTACCTTTGGTCCATTTCCTTTTTTATGAAAAATTACACTTCCTAACCCATCAAAGCTTATTTCATCACTGTAAGCTTTAAGCTCTCTTATTAAAATATCTCTTACTTCCTTCTCATTTGATGCAATTGAATCCCCATTGCTGAGTTCCTTTAATAAATCTACTGTCATTTCTCCTCTCCTATCTCCATGTATTTAGAACAGCCATAAACTGCTCATAAGATTTTGTAGTACATAACTCATCTACTAAATCATCTTTATTCATAATTTCATATAACTTCTTAGTAACATCCTTTAAAAGCTCGTATCCATCTTTCGTTAAAGATATCATAAATATAATTCGGACTTCTTTCCCTTCATATATACAAGGCTCTTTTAATATTGCAACAGATACTAAATTTTTCTTGGCACACATTTGAATTGGATGAGGAAGTGCTACTCCATTTAGATAAATAGTGCTTAAATAATCTTCTCTCTGTATTACATATTGGCTGTAATTTTCTCCCCCATAACCGCTGTTTTCAATTTTTTCAGACATATCTTCTAGAACTTTTCTATACTCTATAGACCCTTCTATTACTTCAAAATAATCTTTTTTATAAAGGGAGGTATAATATAAGTCCTTATTTTCTTCTAAAGAAAACCTATCATATTGATCAAAGCTAAGTACTTGTTTAATCCTAAGTATATCCATATCATCCAAAAGTTCTTTTATATAAATAACAGGAGCTTTAAAATTAAGTTCTAAATCTAAGTCCTTTATTGTAAATATAAGATCTGGCATAAACTTCTCTATCTCTTCTATATCTAAGAAAGAAAAAGCTCTAATTTCTGCATTATCAAATAAAGTTTCAAGCTTGAGCTTAATTATATAAGCACTTCCTCCTCCACTAGAGCAAACCACTGCAATTCTGCTAAACCTATTCATCTTAGAGTTAGTTTCTTTCTCCATATGGAAAGCAAAGTAGGTAGCTAAAAAGCCCATCTCATCTCTAGTGGTTTCTACATGATAATTTTCTGATAGCATATCGCAAAATTTAATTGCGATATTAAAAGTCATTGGGTACTTAATGCAAATTTCATCTATAAGAGAATTTTTGTAGGACTTTTTTCTATTAAGCCTCTGAATTAATAGCGATACATGGGTTAACAACATCTGTTTAAAATTTTCATCGCTTTTAAAATCCTTATGATATTCTTTATCAATCTTTTCTAAAAAATCATCAATATCCTTTTCTAAATTATTAGTAGATAGAGTTTTTTCAAGTTCTCTAACTCTTACATTACTTTTAATTAACTCCACAAACTCTAAAGCTTCTTCATGTTTAAATCCAACCTTATAAATCTCTGATATTTTATTTATAACTGAACTGCATATTCTGAAATAAACATCCTCCTCTTCTTTTAAGGGTGGAATTGAAGTTTTTAATTTTACATTTGAGTAGATGGTAATCATAAGCCAAGCTGTTATATGCCTTAATTCGTTGTAATTAATATTTAAATTACTGTTCTTTAGTTCAGTTATTAGTTTATTTTCAATCTTTCTATAGGTCTCATCCTCTATAATTTTTCCAAGCTCATCTATAACCAGCTTATTTTCATCAAAAATAAACTTTATAATTATATTTTTCTTTTGCTTCATACTTCCATCTATATAAATTCCATAGTGTGACTTTTTTACAAGCTTAAGATCATAGTCCTCAGCCAATTTCTCTACTTCTTTAATATCCTTCTTAACTAAGGATTTACTTACCTCAAATACTTCAGCTATTTTGTCCATAGTTGTAAATCCAATTTCCATGGACAAATAGGCTAATATACTTTTTATTCTATCTTTAACTTCTAAGGCTTCATCATAATCTATTGATTTCATAAAATCATCAAGCTTCTTTTCATCTAATATCTCTAATAAATATCCTGTCCCTCTTTTTTGCTGCAATTTAAAACCTTTCTTTGATGAAATATGTATGAGATAAGCAATATCATTTTGGATGGTTCTTTTTGAAACCTTATACTTTTTAGTGAAATAATCAACTGATAGAAATTCTATACTTTCTTGAAAATCTTTCATTATATGATATATTCTCACTCTCATACCCCTCCTTTAGAAATCGATTTCTTTCATTGATTTTATTATAGATTTTCCTATTAATACTGAACAGATTAACATTTGCACAATTAAAGTGTAACTTGTATCTTAATGTATTCATAATTTTCATTATTACTTTAATCCTCCTTTAATCATTTTATCTATTTACATTGTTTTATTATATATTAAGAAACCTCTCATCTTAATAATTCAAAGATGAGAGGTTATATTATTTTATTAATTATTTAATTTAAATCTATATTTTTCTAACCTTAGCTATTTCTTTTAATACGCTTTAGGTTATATATATTAGATGCACCTGTAGTTATCCCTGCTATGCAAGCACCTAATCCATAAACAGTTCCTGTAGCTACCCCTATAATTCCAACACTTAATAAAATGCCACCTATTCCAAGGCCTACAACTGATCCAGCTTTAGCTATTTTCTTGTTTGGAAAAGTTCCATTACCAGCTTTTTTAGAAATTTCATAGTATTTTTTAGTATGTTCCTTTACATCAAATTTTTTCAAAACACAACCTCCTATTCAAAAATATCATCTATTAAATTATCAATCATAAACGCAAATACTTTTTTGCCATCACACAACATATTGTCCTTTTGAGATACTGTAGATAACATTGCAAACAAAAGAGAAATGGCTAAGTCTTCCTCAACCTTTAAAGAAAGAAATGGTTTGTTAATCATGAATTTGGCACCAATATGGCTTCTATCTTCCATCTCACTTCTTTGCTCAGTATTAAGTTTATTATAAAAGCTTAAAAAATCAGGATTATTTACATCATACATGAAACTACTTTGACTATATTCAAGATATATTTCTTTCAATGCATCAGCAACTCCATATTTATTTTTCTTTTGAGAAATTTTTTCTTCTACAGTAGCATAAAGTTTTTCTAATGTATTTTTTAACACCTCATAAAATAATGCTTCTTTGCTATCAAAAAAACTATAAAATGAGCCCTTTGAAATACCAATGTTTTGACAAAGAATATCTACGCTAGTTTTCTTATATCCATACTTTTGCCAATTTATTTTGCACTCTCCTATTAGCTTTTCATTGATAATCTTCTTTTCATCTCCAGTAAATCCTTTTGGCATAATAAATTGCCTCCTTATGATATATGACTAAATATTTTTATATAGTCATATATTACCCTTTTAATAGCTTATTGTCAATAGACGAAAAATATAGCTTGTATATCTCAAATGAGATATACAAGCTATATTAATCTTTTATTCATCCGAGCAAAGAACTTATTTCTTTACTCATCTTTAATTTTTCTCGCTTTTTAATAAGCAACAGGTGCAAGTAATATTCTTCCTGAGCCTCTATACACATTAACTAAACCTTCACCAGAAACAGCTGAACCTATTAAACTCTTACCTGATTTTTCAACTCTAAGATCTAAGGTGTCTGACCAAGCTACTGCATAGTTTCCATCAATTTTAACTTCATCTTTTTCAACTATAAGCTCTACAAGCTCATCTCTTGGAACAGGACTTTCTAAAACTGCAACTCCTCTTCCTTTAAGACATAGATTAAATAAACCTTCCTTTGCTAACAATGCTGACGATATATTAGTTCTAGTTACTACTTTTTGTTGAACAGTAGATTCACAAGCTAAAAATAATCCATCATCTAAAACCATGCCGCCCCAATCCTCTACATTTTCTAAAAGAATATGTTTATAAGTAGGTTCTAACATCAATAATCCATTTCCATTATACTTAGGCTTAATTGCTGATTCTTTTGTTACCTTTGAAGATAGAGCTTTGCCAAACAAATCACCAAGCCCTTTTACATCAGCACCCATAGTGACATTTCCTGCTGTCCATTGCATTGCCCCTGCACTTATAACATAAGAATTTCCTTTAAGTTCAATAAGAACTTGTCTCCTTCTTATATTCATTTGTGATGCATAATAAGAGTTAATAGCAGTTTGAAAATTTACACTTAAGTCCTTTCTATATTCAAGAACTTTTATGTCTCCCTTAGACTCTACAATTTCAATATTATCGTTTTCATAAAGATTTTTGTAAGTTACCATATTCTCATTCCTCCTTTATTTCCCATCATATCAATTATATAGCTTGATTTAGGTTTTTACTACTAAATTTCTCACATTAACATAAACTTGACATATGATTAATATCTAATCTATATTTAGTACATAGATAGACAAATTTCTTCACATACTAACAATCATGTGAGAAGTCTAAATTTTTACTTTTTGAGGTGTTGTTTATGGAAAATGTTTTTGATTATGAAGATATACAGCTGATACCAAATAAATGCATAGTTAACAGTCGTTCAGAATGTGACACCACTGTAACTCTTGGTGGACATACCTTTAAACTTCCTGTAGTTCCAGCAAATATGCAGACTATTATAGATGAAAATATAGCTACTTATTTAGCTGAAAACGGCTATTTTTATATTATGCATCGTTTTAATCCTGAAAAAAGAGTTGATTTTATTAAGGAAATGCAAGGTCGTAATTTAATTGCGTCTATAAGTGTTGGAGTTAAGAGTGAAGAGTATAAATTTGTTGAAAAATTAGCAGATGAAAAACTTTGCCCTGAATTTATAACAATTGATATAGCTCATGGTCATTCAAATGCAGTAATAGATATGATCAAACACATCAAAGCTCTTTTACCTAAAAGCTTTGTTATTGCAGGAAATGTAGGAACTCCTGAAGCAGTAAGAGAACTTGAAAATGCTGGAGCTGATGCAACTAAGGTTGGAATAGGACCAGGTAAAGTATGTATAACTAAAATAAAAACCGGTTTTGGTACTGGTGGATGGCAATTAGCTGCACTTCGTTGGTGTTCAAAAGCTGCAAGCAAACCAATTATAGCTGATGGTGGTATTCGTACTCATGGTGATATAGCTAAATCAATTAGATTTGGTGCAACTATGGTTATGATAGGTTCATTATTTGCAGGTCATGAAGAATCACCTGGAGTAACTATGGAGAGAGACGGAAAGTTATATAAAGAATACTTTGGTTCAGCATCAGAATTCCAAAAAGGTGAAAAGAAAAACGTTGAAGGTAAAAAAATGTTTGTTGAATATAAAGGTTCATTAAAAGATACTCTAATAGAAATGCAACAAGATCTTCAATCTTCTATATCTTATGCAGGTGGAAATAAACTTGATGCTATAAGAAATGTTGATTATGTTGTAGTTAAAAACTCTATTTTTAATGGAGATAGGGTTTACTAAGACAGTTTATAATTAATAGATTAAATATTAGAAGTAATTTTTGCTCCAACTATGATGATTATCGTAGTTGGAGCACTTTTTTTGTAAAGATAAAAATAATATATTATCTGAAATATGCTGTAGTTATAAGTTCCTGAGGAATATATATAGCTATATATTTTGCTATATATCTATATAACTATATATAGTGTTTATGCGGCTTCAGGGCATTTTGGGGATTAATATTTTAATATTGATTACTAGTTTAATCAATAGATGCAATATTTTCCAAAACAATTTAATTCCAGAATAAAATGCTCCCTATATGATAAAGCTTTTAGTTTCTATCATATAGGGAGTACTTTTTATATAGCCACATAAAACAAAGCTACTTACTGTCACTTTTAAAGTTATAAACGATGCATTCCCATTCCTCTTCCAGAACCATTCCCTCTATTGCCAGTACCCATCATATTGCCATTTCCTTCACCAGGAGTAGTGCAATTTAAAGAATTCTCATTTATATTTTCTTTTAATTGATTGCCTTCCTCTTCTGTAACTTTACCGCTAGAAACAGCTTCGTCTATAGCCTTTGTTTTCTCATTTACCATGTATTCTTTAATTTCCTCATCAGTAACTCCTTTTTCAGTTAAAAGATCATGTAGAGTTTTACCTGAATTTAATGCTGAAGAAATTTCCACCTCTGAAACACCTTTGCTGTTTAAAAGACTTCTTAAGATATCATTACCACGTAGGTTTGCAACCCTTCCTAATCCAGCTCCTGAACAGCTTTGGTTATATAAATTACTTTCAGCTGGGGAATTAGTTGTAGCTGCATATGCAGTTGTACCTACCCCAATTACAGATACTATTGATAAAGCTAATATAATATTTTTGATTTTCATAAAAAACTCTCCTTTTAATTTGTTTATTTAGGTGAACCCTATATCTATATAATAAAGACATATTTTGAGTAAATTATGAGATAATTGTGATAGAATTGTGAAAGTTTAAGAATATCACTAGAATGTAACTATAAAAGGATGTATCTTTAGAAGTAAGCAGTAAAGGAGGAATCTTTATATGAATGGAAAAATTCTTATAATTGAAGATGAAAAAAAGCTTGCTGAAGTTATGATGCTTTATTTGAAAAATGAAGGATATGATGTAGTAGTTATGAATGATGGTGAAAAAGGTGAAGAAGCCATTGATGAAGGGGATTATGATTTAATAATCTTAGATATAATGATGCCTAAAAAAGATGGCTGGTCGCTTTTAAGAAAAATTAAAAATATAGGTGACACTCCTGTAATTATAACTACAGCTAGAGGGGAAGAAGAAGATAGAATATTTGGGTTAGAGCTTGGTGCAATTGATTATATGGTTAAGCCAATTAGTATGAAAGAGCTTATACTTAGGGCAAAACTTAGAATAAGAAAAGATGCCTTTGAAAAACAAGAAAGCTATAAATTCGAAGATATGGATATCTCAGAGGAGAAAAGAATAGTCACTGAAAATGGAAGTGAAATAACTTTAACTCCAAAAGAATTTGATCTTTTACTATTCCTATGTAAAAATCCAGAGCAGGTATTTAAAAGAGAGCAGCTTTTGCAAAAAGTTTGGGCTTATGATTTTATGGGAGATACCAGAACTGTGGATACTCATATAAAGAATTTGAGAGAAAAGATTGAATACTGTAATAAACATATAAAAACAGTATGGGGTGTGGGATATAAATTACAGATTAAAAGTGAATAATCGGAGGAAACATTATGGGAAAACTAACATTAAGACTCATAAGATACTTCAGTGGAATTATTGTTTTAGTAGTTATATTTTGTTTTTTAACCAGTAGTATTTTTTTATCATATTTTTATGTTAATATGCAGTATTCAGAGCTCAAAACAGCTTCAAATAAAATATATGAAGCAATTAAGTCTGGAAATCAGTATTCAGATATAGTATCAGAATATCAAATTTCTAGTGCATTCCTTGTAAAAAATGGAGAGATAACTACTCTTTCTTCCTCAAAAATGGGTATGATGTCTATTATGAAAAACACTACTTTTGAGGATTTAAAAGAAAAAGGTAAATACACAAGTCCAATGAACCAAGATTTTCTATATTATAAAAACAGCACTGATATAGGAGATATAATTATTCTTCAAAACAATAAGTTTTCTACTGAGTATATGACGTCCACATATATAATTTTATCTATCATATTTTTAATTGCCTTAATTATTTCAATACCTGTTGTATCTGTTTTAGGCAAAAGAATTACTAGACCTATAATTAAGCTTCAAAAAGCAGCACTGGACATAACTCAAGGGAATTTTGATATTGATGTAGAGACAAACACTAAGGATGAAATTGAAGATTTATCTAATAGCCTTAAAATAATGGCAGATTCAATAGAAAAGAAAAATATTATGCAACGTGATTTTATTGCAAATGTATCTCATGATTTTAAAACACCTCTAAGTGTTATAAGGAATTATAGTGAAGCCATTTATGATGATATGTTAGAAGAAAAAGATAAAAAGGAGTATCTAAAAGAAATAATTAAAGAAGTTGATAGGTTAAACCTGCTTGTAATGGATATATTACAGCTTTCAAAGCTACAAAAGGGAATAGATATATTAAAAAAAGAAAACATCAATTTAAGTGAATTTCTAAAGGATTTTGAAAACTCATTTAGGATTCATCTTCAAAATAAAAATCTCTCACTAAAAATAAGGTTACTAGAATCTGATATGGATATTTATGCTGATAGCAATTATTTATACAGGGTAATTTATAATTTTATAGATAATGCAATAAAATTTAGCTATGAAAGTGGAGAAATAGAACTCAGAGCCACTAAAGAACAAGATAATATAAGAATATCTGTAAAAGATTATGGAGAAGGCATTGATGAAAAGTATGCATCTAATATCTGGGAAAGATATTACAAAAGTCAAAAAAGCGGTGGAATGGGTCTTGGCTTAGCTATATGCAGTGAGATTTTGAAACTTCATAACTTTGAATACGGAGTTATAAGTGAAAAAGGGAAATATACAGAGTTTTATTTTATTATACCAAAGATAAATATTATATAAAAAAGTAATTATTCCTCATATTTTATACCACGATTTTTTTTGTCAATGCATTAACTAATGTATTGACAAAAAAATTTAATATTGTACAATGGTACTAATAAAACTTTTTTAGTACCACAAAACAAGGAGGAAATAAATTATGTCTGAAATACTAATAACACCAGGAAATCCAAATTCAAATGTTGGCGGAAAACTTAGTCATATAGCTCTTGACTATATGACTCATACATTGGTTGGTACAAGAAATTCTTCTATTATTGAGCACACATTAAACTCATTATGGAAATCGAAGTCAAATAGATTTAGTCATGAATATGCTTTTGAAGCTAAAATAGATACTAACACAGTTGGAATGGTTACTTGTTATCCAGTTTCTGTAATGAATAAATTGGCTGTACCTACAATCAATAAACTTTTAAAATTAAGAAAATGGGATTTAATAAAACATTCTATTTTAAATTTAGGTGCAGCGTTATCAATTGTAGATTTAAAAGAAGGAAGAAATGATGAATATCATATTGGTGCAATAGCTACCTTACCTGAAAGTCGTGGATATGGAATAGGTTCAAAATTAATAGATTTTGCTGAAAATCAAGCTAGGTTAAACAATTATAAAAAATGTTCTTTAACTGTAAAGAAGGAAAATACCAAAGCTTTAAAATTATATAAAAACCTAGGCTATGAAGTTGTGGATTTTATAGAAAAGGAACCCTATCATCTTTATAGAATGGTCAAAAATATTTAAGTAGGATGAGTGTTATGAATAACGATATGTTTTTAAAAATCTTAAAATTATTTGGAAATAAGGGGTGTAAATTTACAACTGAAGACTTAGCTAGAGATTTAGGCACAAGCAAACGCACAATTTACTCCTCTTTTTCAAATAAAAGCGACATTATTGAGAAAACTATTGACTTTTTTTTCTTAGAAATAATTAATTCTGATAGTGCTATAATTGAGGATGAAAAACTTTCTATTAAGGAAAAAATCAAGCTCTGTTTTCAAGCTACTCCAGATGTATACAATATAGGCAATATACTTCGTCATAAAGATGATTTACAAAAGTATTATCCAAACTTGAACGCTAAAGTTGATATGTATATGAACGTTATTTGGGATAAACTTATGGAGCTAGTTGAACAAGGAATAGAAAATAAAATTTTAAAAGATGTAGATACTGTAATTCTTAAATTGATGTTTAATGAAACATTAAAAAAACTTCTTGATTTTGAATTTACAGCTCAAAATCAAATAAGTTTTAATTCTGGTTTAAAAACAATGTATGACATAGCCTTATATGGTTTAATAGCAGAATAACTAATTATATCAGCCTAAAAACTCTTGGATTGCAGCTACAAGACTTCCTGCTTCCCAAGAGTTTTTGCTCTTAAATATCAATAATTATTTTTTAAATGTTTATTTCGTAATCCTATACTTCTGCGCCTTACTTCTTACATTCTCAGGTATCGTATAGGTTATAAGCTTCTTTTCTAACAACTTACATAATGATCTTTTTATATTTCCTGGTACATTTTCATATCCTAGATATTCTGATATTTCTTTTTTTGATAAAGGCCCATCAGACAAAAGTTCTAAGATCTGGTCTTCAATTACGCTTACTAAAACATCTTTTTGTTGTTTTTCATCAATGTATAAGTCTTGATATTCATCATCAAAATAACAAGTGTTTTCATATAATTTGACTATGAAATATGCCCTGCTATCATCAGTTTCAAATATAGGCTCTGATGAATTATTATCTTTCATGGCTTTTATCATTCTGGCTAATCCAACAGCATTTCCATTTGCAAGTCCCAAACTTTCTAAATACTCACCTATTCTTCTATTTCTATAAATCCTAGCTGTAACTTCTCCTTTATCTATATCTTCTTTTTCTATAAACTTATCTGGGCCAGGATAACTTACAACTACAATCTTTTCCTTATCTATCCTCACTTCTATAGGGGTATTTTGTGCGTAATTTCTATGATAAAAAGCATTTATTATGGCTTCTTTTATTGCCTTTAACGGATAGTTAAAAAATATCTCTCCATCTATATTTTTTAATTTTATTAAGTTATTCTCTATATAACTTAAAACTGCTCTTATTTGCTCATGTATAGGCCCATGAAACTTCTTTTCTATAAAGTCATCACAAGTTGTTCCAAGAAAATGAACTAATTCAAGTTGACAACCTGGAATGAATTTTTCTGGACTATCAGAAAACATCAAAAGGCCTATGTTCTTAGGTCTTAGTTCATCATCAATCATATCAAGATTTTTTAATAACTCTTCTTTTGAAAGTTTTGATGTCTCATCATATAGTTCATTTCCTGTATCATAAAGATATTCCTTAATTAAAGACAGTCTCATATCTTCATAATTTGCATTTAAGTTTACTTCGTCATCAAAGGGATTATCTTTATTCTCCGTTGAAGCTTCTTTACTATCTTTTTTCTTTTCTACAGTATTTTCTGTTAACCCATCAAAGAAATACTCTCTTACAAGTCTTCCACCAGATTCAACCTCACCATCAAACCAAGTTCCACCCACTTCATACTCTTCTTCCCCATCATTATCAATATTTATAGGATCTATTTTTTTGATTTTTTTAACTTCCTTATCTTTTTTATTTTTCTTAGTTTTCTTCTTATTGATTTCATTATCATAGTAGCTACATATAGCCTCATTTAATACACTGCTCATACCGATATCAGGGTCTTTATGAACCTTTATTATTTCTAATATTTTATGTGTTGTTTCTTCACTGAGATTGACATCAACTAAAAACGTGTCTTCTAACTCCTCATTTTCACTAGCCTTCACTGCAGCCTCAAGGCTTTCATATTTCTTCATATATATCAGCTCCCTATTTAAAAGTTCCATGTATTATATGAAAAAACTCTAGAAATGAATCCACCTTATTAAACATTGACCCCTTTAGACAGTTTTATTATTTCTTCTTTTCTTTTTGAATCCATCATATCTAGATATTGATGTAGCTTTTCATGCCACTCTTTTTCACTTTCTGTACCATAATCATATTCATCATACTCATTAGATATTTCTTTTAAAAGCAAAGCTATTTCAAAATCATCTAATACCTTGAAAAGCTCTATAAACTCATCTTCAAAAATGCAATCAGCACCTAATACATCAACTAAATCCTTTAGGCTATGAAATTCTTCCCTGATTATCTCTATTTTTTCTTTCACATCTTCACAATCTCTGATTTCTTCTGTTATTTCTTTAAATATGCTGTTGTCTAGGCTTTCCCCATCTTCATATTCAATGATATCTTCAGATGATTTATCTAAACTAAGGAATATCATTTCTAACCTATCATTCTCTAAACTAATTTTTATATGTGGTATGAGTTTTTCTATAACTATTTTTATATATTCAATCATATTTTCATTTTCAATAGATAAACTCTTGATTATCTTTTCTGTTCCATCATAAATACTTTTATTGAAATCATGAGATGTTTCTAATTTATCCTTTAGATATACTCTATCCCCTTCGCTGATATCTAATTTTGTTATTTCTTTTCCAGCTAATGAACACCCGAGTGAATTCGTGAGTACAAGGGTGAAGATATTGATAAGCAGATGATGTGATTGAACATTAAAGCCTTTTAGTAAAGCTTCTATGTCTTCTTGTTTAAAATAAGAACAAAACTTATTTTCCATATCAATTTTCTTTAAGTAATCTTCTATATACTCAACTCCAACAAGTTTCATTTCATCATATCCAAGAGGATAATCTATAGACCCTTGAGTTTCATGGGCCCCAAACCTAACATCATACTCCTTAAAAAATAAGGGAATTCCATACTCCAAAGTATCTACATAGGCATAATTTATAGTTTTAAGTCTTGTTTCTTGCACCTGTTTTAATAGATTTCCACATTCTTTTACTTTTTCTTTGATTATTTCTTCTCCATCATTAAATAGTTTCTTGATTTTAAGCTGTTTCATTGCTCTTAGCTTAGCATTAACATGGGCATCTTTTTTAAGTGATAGGCCTATTGTGTAATAAATAGATAACATGATTTTATCTGCAACCTCAACTCGCACCGATGAACTTTCATTTCTAGTATAATAACCTAAGGTTTCAGTTAAAATATTTAAAATCTGGAGTTGGGTATTCTCTACCTCTTCTATGGTTAAAAATCTGTTTAAGTGCAAAACTTGTAACAGAGATTGAAGATAATGCTCATCATTTAGTTGATTTTCAAGTAGATCTTCTTTATTAATAATCTTGTTGTTCATCTTCCTCCTGATCCTCCTCTTTATCATCAATCTTCAAATAATCTTTTACTCCATATTTAATATTGTGAGCTATGGAATCTAAATACTTATCTCTTAGCTGTTCTAGAGATCCTTGACACTCATTGTCAAAATAATTTTTCATGATTTCTATTAATTCATCATCACCTATAAAATCTAAAGTTTCATTTTTGTAGTAATAAAAAATTTCTATAAGCTCATCTAAAGTTTCCAAATAGTTATATTGAGAAATGTATGGTGAATCACAAAATACTTCTATGATATTTTTAATTATTGCTCCACCAAACTCAACTCTACCATTATTCCTTAAGGACTCACTTCTTGTTCTTAATATGGTTTTTATGTCCTCATCGGAAAGTTTTAATCCATATTCTATAGTTTCTTCATTAAAGGCTTTAATCTCCATAAAAGTCTGTTTAGTTACTACAGAGTCAGAAATTTTCATAAGTTTATTTTCTTCCATAAAAATCCTCTCCTAAAATTTTATATTTTACTATTGACTTTCTCTTTAAAATATGTTATAGTTAATTTATATAGATATTTATTTGCTTTAGATATCAATTTTACCACTGACAAGATTATAGGTCAATGGTTTTTTCGCGCGTAAAAATGGTTGTTACTTCGGTAACAACCATTTTTACTTATATTTTTATTAATCTATCTGTATTTTTCTATAAACAAGAACTAAAATTCCTAATGATACAACTCCTATTAAAAATAGTGGGGATATTAATTTAAAATTCACATCACCTAGCGAAGTTAAAATATTCATTCCATGAGTTGCAGGAAGTATATTTGAAATCTTTCCTATAACACTTGGAAGCATTTCTCTCGGAAACATAGTTCCACTTAAAATCATTGATGGAAGAAATATAAATTGCGAAAACATGGTCATAACAGTATTACTTTTTGATATTAGCCCTATTAAAATTCCTATTATAGAACTAACTGAGATTACTAAAATTAAGAACAAAAAATACATCAATATATTATTTGGCATATCTGCTTTAAAAATTATAGGGGAAATTATAAAGATTATTGCTGAAACTATTAGTATATGAACTAATGCCGATAGAAAGGATGTTAACAATATTACCCATAGAGGAATGTTTCCTACCTTATAAGTTTTCTTGATATCTGATGAGAATATTTCTACTATTGGTACTGGTGTACCAAGATAAGCTGCCATTGAAATCGCCACTATACTCATGGACTGTATTATTCTGCTTTTAGCATTTGGATCTATTGTAGTAAACACTGAACCCATAATTAAAAAGAATATTAAGGGCAAAATATAATATACAATTAGAACATTTTTATTTCTAATATCTAACTTACATTGCAGCCAAACACTATATAATATCTCACTCATATTAAACCACCTCTTTCTTTGTATTTACAAGCTCTATAAATCTTTCTTCTAAAGATAAACTTTCAACCTTTAAATCTACTAGAAAATCTTTTTCTTCTTTAACAATATCTACAATCTCTGAAATTGCTTCAGTTAAATTTTCTGATAATAAAGTTACGCTATCTTTTGTTTTATCTACAATACTAGAATTTTTGAATCCAGTATACTTTAGAAGTGAATTATTTATGGTTCTAACCACTATCTTCTTTTCTTTTTGACCTTCTGTTACTATATCTCTAGAATTGCCCAAGGCTCTAACTTCACCTTTAACTATTATCACAAGCCTATCACATAAGGCTTCAACCTCAGCCATATCATGACTTGCTAATATTATAGTTACACCTTCCTCCTTAAGCTTTCTTATCTCTTCATGAAGAGCTACTCTTCCTTCAACATCTAGTCCAGCTGTAGGTTCATCTAATATTAGAAGTTTTGGATTATTAGCTATAGCCAAAGCCAAATGAAGTCTTCTTTTTTGTCCAGTAGATAGGTTTCTATAACGTTTTTTGTACTGTTCTTTAAGCCCAAACTTATCTAAAAGATCAAATCTGGTTTCTAACTTCCTCCACTTACAAAAAAACTTCATAGCTTCTAGTACAGTTATATCTTCTTGCAGTGAAGTGGATTGTAGTTGAACTCCTATTAGATTTTCACAAGAACTATCTTTCCTTATGTCCTTACCAAAAACCTCAATAATTCCTCTATCAAAAGACTTTATTCCCTCAATACATTCTAAGGTTGTTGTTTTTCCTGCTCCATTTGGTCCAAGTATTCCAAATATCTCCCCTTTATTTACTTCAAAATCAATCCCCTTCAAAACTTCAAAATTTCCATAGCTTTTCTTTAGATTATTAACCTTTAAGGCTACACACATTTTATTCCCCTCCTATTCCTTCTGGAATTTCTACATTGTTTTTTATAATATACGATTCTAATGCTTTATTAATATAAGCATCTGCCTTTTTCAAAAGTATCTTGAAATCTTCTGGCCAGTTATCTACATCTTCACGAAAATCCATAAGCTTTCCAAACACCTCACTATCACCATTAGTAAACTTAATGATGTTCCCCCACCACTCCTTGGCAAGTTCCTGCCCTTCAAAACTTTCTGGAGATATACCCTTACTTTCAAGTTCAATAGCCTTTTCACAACCTGATCTCCACCAATCTATAGAAGTGTCAGCTTTATTATTTTCATAACCCTCAACCAAAGTATTTAGCGTATTTTCATCTAAATGTTTAACCACCCAATAAAACTCATTATTTTCATTTACCAGATTCATCATTTTCGCATATTTAGACCAATCAATATTGTTGGTTTCTTTTATTTCATCACTTAACATGTTTATAGATTCTTCTAGCTTTTGCAGCTTAGATATCTTATCTCTAATTATTTCTGCCTGAGTATTTAGTATTTTAGTAGCATCACTTGGCTTATTAACAGGCATTATTCTATCCTTTATATCATTTAAAGAAAACCCTAACGATTTTAAGGTAATTATCTGATGAAGTAACGCCATATCTTTACTATTATATAATCTTCTTCCCCCTTCGCTAAAACTTGAAGGTTTCAAAATATCTATTTTATCGTAATACTGAAGAGTTCTCACAGAAACATTAGCTTCTTTTGCAAGTTCTCCTACTGTCATCATTTTAATATTCTCCATTTTCTACCACCCCTTAAGTTAATTATAATATACGACGTTACGTCATGAGCAAGAGTTTTTTATGTTTATTAATAATACTTCATAATAAAATCAGTTCATATAAAAAATAGCTGTATGCTCTTAAATATAGAGTATACAGCTGTTAATTTAAACTTTGCCTTAATTTCAAAAAGTAAGTAAAGTAAAGAAAACTTACTATTCAGAATACATTTTATTCCATTTTCGTATTTTAGTACGAAAAGATTTAAATGGAGCAACAGTGTTAATATGAACCCATTTCCATACAGGCCAGTTAGAACTTGTTGATGAAGCCCATTTTCTGCCTCCAGGTTTGAATATCTCATCATCACTAAATTCATTCAGCCATTCAGTAAGCGAATCAACTTCATCAGTAAATAATTCACAAAGCTCAGTCAATGAGTTATCCTTATATTTGTCATAAAAACTTTGATATAAGGCACCCAACTTGTTCCATTTATATTCGGTTGTTGGAGTAATAACCTCTTTCCCTTCTAACTCATCGCTATCCCAGCTACGAAGTAATCCCATCCAACCAAGTTGATACGCTATCATCTCTTGTGGAGTTCTATCAACCTCATCATATCTAGTATCTTTATCCTTTTCTGCAATACCATTAAATTCATTAATAAATAAATCAGCTCTTTTCTTTATTTCATTAATCAAAACATCTTTATTACTATATTCTTGCATGTTCATCCGCCTTTCTTTTTATTTGTAGATATTTATTTCCTTTATATCCTCTCCTAAATTATTTATGTTTAAATATTTCTGCCACATAAGTATTTAACATAAGATCTACTCTTCTTTTTCTAATATCATACTACTTACCTTTGACATCATACTGTCAACAATTATTTTTGTTAATTATTTCTCTCAAATACTCTAAATACTTATCTTTTAAGTCCGTTGGATAAATAATTTTAGCTTTATTTCCAAAACTTAACGCAAAGTGTATTACCCAGTCTCTATTAGAGCAATTGAATTTAACAATTATACAATCATCTTCATCCTTCATATAACCATCTTCACCAAATATATCAATCACTTGATACTCCATAGATTTATCAAAACCCAGTATTATTTTTTCTCCACTGTAATCATCAAAATCATCACTCCAGTTAATAGGAATCTCAGTACTTTCTTCGACAAACTGTTCGTTTATTGTATTTATTTTTACTATACGACTGATTTTATAAAACCTAAATTCTTTATGACTTAAACTTTTACCAAATAAATACCATGATGAGTTTTTAAAAACTACCTTTGACGGTGCAATTTTTAGATTTGATTTTTTACGAGAAGAGATATACTTTATATTCAAATAGTTTTTATTCATGATAGCAATACGAATTATATCGATCTTTTTCTTTAAAACTTCGGTAGTATTTTTATTCCAAGATGAGAAATCAATAATTATATCAGAATCATCCGTTATGTAATTATTAGCTGGAGACAGCTTGGATAACAAAATTTGAAGTTTGTCTGTATCTGTTATAGTTTTCAATCCAGATATCCCTGTCATAAGATAGTTAACTTCATCATTTGATAACACGCTTTTATTAAGTTTGTATTCTGGAACAATTCCTATTCCTCCACCATTTCCAGGAACAGTATATAGTGGAATACCTGATTCCTCTATTACCTTAATATCTCTATAAATAGTGCGAATTGATACATTGAACTTTTCTGATAGTTCTTTTGCAGGAATAGTTTCACGAGATAACATTATAGATAATATTCCTAGTAACCTATGTAGCCTCACCGTTCTCTCCCTCCTTTATTAATTTCATAATATCATATTTCTGTGACATCAGCCTGTCAACTATGTCTCATGAAAATCACTATCTAATTACTGATGATGCAAAAACTGAAAAGTTTTAAAAAATAAAAGGATGTTGCTCTACACAACATCCTTTTTATATTATAATTCTAAATATTTTTTAACTACATTTTCTACAGTAAAGCCAAACTCTTCTATTACCTTTGGTCCTGGTGCACTTGCTCCAAAATGATCAATAGTAAGTGTAGTTCCATCAAGTCCTACATATCTTTCCCAACCAAAGCTTGCTCCCATCTCTATAGCTAGACGTTTGCGAACATCATTAGGGAGTACAGATTCTTTATAGGCTTTATCTTGCTTTTCAAATAAATTCATACTTGGCATAGATACTACTGAAACATCCTTACCTTTTTCTAATAAAGCTTTTTGAGCATTTATTGCTAAGTTAACTTCTGATCCAGTTGCTATTAATATACCTTCAGGTTTTGCTCCTTTTTGAGGTGATAGTACATATGCACCTTTTTTAAGATTGTCAGGTGCTAATTCCTTTGTTCCATGAATTACTGGTAAGTTTTGACGAGTAAGTACCAATAATGTTGGATGATCTTTTGAAGTTATTGCAAGTTTCCAAGCCTCAACTACCTCATTACCATCTGCTGGACGAATTATATTTAAGTTTGGTAATCCACGTAAGCTTGATAGTTGCTCTATAGGTTCATGAGTAGGCCCATCTTCTCCAACTGCAATTGAGTCATGAGTTAACACATAAGTTACAGGAAGATTTTGTAGCGCTGCTAGTCTAATAGCTGCTTTTATATAATCTACAAATACAAAGAATGTACCTCCATAAACTCTTGTTCCACCATGTAATGCAATTCCATTCATAACTGCTGCCATGGCAAATTCTCTAACTCCAAACCATATATTACGCCCCTCATATTGACCTGGTTCAAAATCTTTTTGTCCAGCTATCATAGTATTATTAGAAGATGATAGATCTGCTGAACCACCCCAGAAGTTAGGAATATTCTTTGCGAGTGTTTGAATAGTTTGATTACTAGTTACACGAGAAGCTGCACTTGAACCTTCTTCGAATACTGGTAAATCTTTATCCCATCCTTTAGGAAGTTCTTCTGAAAATGCCTCTTCAAACTGAGCTGCAAGTTCTGGATAAGCTTTTTTATATCCATCAAATAGATTTTTCCACTTCTCTACTTCATTTTCTCCTGAAGCCACAATAGTTTCTTTAAATCTCTTAGCTACTTCCTCTGGAACCTCAAAATCTTGATGGGCCCATTCATAGCTCTTCTTAGCATGAAGTACCCCTTCTGCTCCAAGTGGTGCACCATGAACTTTTGATGTGCCTTGATTAGGTGCCCCAAAACCTATTACAGTTTTCACTTCTATTATGGTAGGTTTATTTTTTTCTAACTTAGCTTCTTCTATAGCTTTAGATATTGCAGCTAAATCATTTCCATCTTTAACAAGTATATATTGCCAACCTTGAGCTTCAAAGCGTTTTCCAACATTTTCTGTAAATGCCTTTGATGTAGGCCCATCAAGAGATATATCATTTGAATCATAAAGTAAGATAAGTTTTCCAAGTTTCATATGTCCAGCCATACTAGTTGCTTCTTGTGATACACCTTCCATCAAGTCTCCATCACCACAAATAGCATATGTGTAATGATTTATCACCTCATATTCATGTTTATTATAAACTGCTGATAAATGGGCTTCTGCCATAGCAAAACCTACAGCCATTGCTATCCCTTGACCAAGTGGTCCCGTAGTAGCTTCAACTCCATGAGTGTGATGAACCTCTGGATGTCCTGGTGTTTTACTTCCCCATTGTCTAAATTCTTTTAAGTCATCTATAGTTACATCGAATCCAGCTAAATGTAACAAGCTATAAAGCATAGCTGATCCATGTCCAGCTGATAAAATAAAGCGATCTCTATCTACCCACTTTGAAGATTTTGGACTCACCTTTAGATGTTTGCTCCAAAGAGCATATGCCATAGGAGCTGCTCCCATTGGTAATCCTGGATGACCTGAATTTGCTTTTTGAATAGCATCCATACTTAAAGTACGTATTGTATTTACTGCTAATTGATCTACATTATCGAACACTTTCATTCCTCCTTCTTCATTTTGAAACTCAACATTAGTATTCCTGTACTTAACTTAATTATATACTTTAAGTTATGGAAAATAAATATTTTGGCATATTTTTCTTACTAATGTTTATAAATCTTATGTTTTGATAGATACTTTATTTTTTATTCTTGAAGTTTTCCCAATCACTTAAGAACTGCTCTATTCCATTATTAGTTAGTGGATGAGACCACAATTTAGGGAATAAACTACCTGGAATAGTTGCTATATGTGCTCCAACTTCAGCAACATCCTCTACATGTTTTAATCCTCTTACGCTTGCAGCTATTATTTCTGATTTGTATCCATAAAAGTCCAATACCTTTCTTAATTTTTTTATTAAAGCCAAGCTATCTGTGCCTATATCTTCTAATCTGCCTAAAAAAGGACTTACAAAAGTTGCTCCAGCTTTTGCTGCCATTAATCCTTGAGCTACTGTAAATATTAATGTGACATTTGTTTTGATTCCTTCTTTAGATAATATATTTACTGCTTTTAAACCTTCTTCTGTCATAGGAACCTTTACTACTACATTAGATGCCCATTTAGCTAAAACTCTAGCTTCCTTTACCATACCTTCTGCTTCTAAAGATATTACCTCCGCACTAACTGGTCCATCTACGATACTACAAATTTCTTTTATAACCTCTTCAAAATCTCTACCTTCTTTTGATATTATGGTAGGATTTGTTGTAACTCCATCTACTAATCCTAATTCATTAATTCTTTTAATTTCATCTACATTTGCTGTATCTAAGAAAAATTTCATAATATCTTCACCATCCTTTTATAATTCTTTTGAAATTGCTACTAATTCCTTAGCGTGTTCCTTTAATATGTCAAACTTATTTTCATTTACTAACTTCTTATTTGTAAGGTAACTGCTTATCCCTGCTCCTGCAAAACCTAATTTTAAAAACTCTCCTAGATTATCTGGAGTTACACCTGCAGTTGCAATAAACTTAACGTTGTTAATAGGTCCAAGTAGATCCTTAGCATAAGTTAATCCTAGTGTTCCAGCTGGGAATAACTTAACAAAATCTGCTCCTGCAAAATGTGCATCTAATATTTCAGTTGGTGTCATGGCTCCTGGTATAGTAACCATGCCTAATTGATTGGCAGCTTGTACTATTTCTTTATTCACATTAGGTGATAATATATACTCAGCACCTGCATTTTTTGCTGCAAAAACTTGATCAAGAGTAACTACTGTTCCAGCTCCAATTTTAACCTCTCCTTTAAAAGTTGAAGTTAATAGCTTAATAGCTTCAGAAGTTTTATTGATACAATCCTTATCTCCTTGGTCGAAGGTAACTTCTACTAATTTTACTCCACCTTCACTTAATGCAGAAACTAAATTAACTAAGTCTTGTGCATAAATTCCTCTGCAAATAGCTATTATTTTATTTTCTTCTATAAATCTAACTATACTTTCTTTCATATCTTCACCTTCCCAAATTCTTATTTTATTTTGCTGGCTCTTCTATAGTAGGTTTTAATATCCCTAGTAATACTGCAGTAACACAAGATCCTATAATGATCGCAGCTACAAACCAAAGCTTATTTTCTACTACAGGTAAAACTACAAACCCACCATGTGGCACATAACATTTTACCTTTCCTATAGCGCCTACTACACATCCAACCGCTGTTCCTATCATTGTTGATGGAAGTACACGTTTCATATCAGCTACAGCAAAAGGTATAGCTCCTTCAGTAATTCCGATTAATCCCATGATACCAGCTGCTACAGCTGTATCTTTATCTCCTTGATTAAACTTATTTTTAAAGAAACGAGTTGCTAAAAATATTCCTAAAGGTGGTACAGCAACTGCTATTCTAAACATTCCATTTGGTTCATATATTCCTTCATTCATTAATGCTAAAGTAAACATAGATACAGATTTTGTTATAGGACCACCCATATCAACTTCACCAAACAATCCAATAAATATAGCAAGTAATATTGCACTGCTTCCATTTAAGCTACTCATAATACTTGTAAGCCCATTCATGAATATAGATAAAGGACCTGCTATTACATAAATATATATTAGTCCAAGTACAAAGATGGATATTGTCGGTATAATTAAAATTGGTAAAATAGTCTTAACGGTTTTACTTACCTTCCAGCCTTTCATCCATTTAACTAAATATCCAGCACCAACTCCAAGAAGCATAGCTCCTAAGAATCCTGATTTTACGTCAACCCCGTTTACGTTTACTGGATTATTAGCTATATATCCAAGTATCATACCAGGTGCGAGTCCAGGTTTACCTGCAATTGTATAAGATATATATCCACCTAAAATAGGAATCATCATAGCAAAAGCGCCTTTACCTAAAACATTTATTTGTTTCATCAGTTGATTTGTTACAACAACCCCTGTTTCAGTCTTATCACCAGTAGCTAATGATATTGCAAGCATGATTCCACCTGCTACAACAGCTGGCATCATGAAGGATACACCACTTAAAAAAGATTTCTGAATTTCTTTTAAAACTGCTTTAAATTTCATTTTCTCTTACTCCTTTATTATTGATTATTTCTGAATAGTTTTTCTGCTTCATCTATAACCTTACCTGGATAAGAAATAGAATCGTTAACATCTGCATTTAAGATTAATTTATCTTCAAATCTTTCTTCACCTTCTATAAATACAGCTACCGCTAGTATTACAACATCTGCTGCGTCAACTTCTTCTTGTGATAATTCATTTTCTATTCCTATACTTCCTTGAGTTTCTACTTTAACTTCATATCCTCTTCTTCTACATTCCTTTTCTAATGCCTCTTGCGCCATATAAGTATGTGCAACTCCTGTTGGGCATGCTGTAACTCCTACTATTTTCATTTTTAAATCCTCCCTTAAAGTTATTTTATATTTTCTTCAATTTGCATCAATAATTCATAAACCTTATTTTCATTCTCTTCCACAAGATTATTTCTAAAGTCCTCATCCATAAGTTTTCTGCTAATTTGAGCTAATATCTTTAAATGAAGAGTTTCTTTTTTACTTTCTGGAACCCCAAGTAAAAATACAAGTTTAACTGGTCCATGCCCCTCATCATCCCACAATATAGGATTCTTTAATCTAAGAAAGGCAATAAATGCTTCATTGACAGCCTCAGATTTTCCATGAGGGATACTAACTCCATATCCTACAGCTGTAGAAAATTCCTCTTCTCTCTTTCTTACTGCTCCAATAAAATTATCTAAATTAGTAGTGTATCCTAAGTTATAAGCTTTTTCACTTAAAAATTGGATTATTTCTTCTTTTGTTTCTAAATATGAGTCTAATATTATTAAATCTTTATTAATCACTTGCAGCACCTCCTAAAAGTTCGATTATTTCTTTTTCTTTTTTTCCTACTAATAAATGACTAATAGTGTCTTTAGTTTCTACAATTTGGTATATCTCTGATAATATGCTCTTAACCTTGTGCATGTCTTTATTAGCTATACAAATTAAGATGATTGTATTTACATATTTATTATCCCAGCGAATAAACTTTCTTAGCGTCATAATAGCTATTCTGCTTTCTTTCACTGTTTCAGGAGATGCATGAGGAATGGCTGCCCCTGATTCTAATGAAGTCGTTCCAAGCCTCTCTCTTTCTAAAATAGATTCCTTAAAACCTTCATATACTATGTCCTTCTCTTCCATAGCCCTTATCATCTCAAATAAACATTCTTCCTTTGAATTGTAGTCTTTATCAACAAAAATCATTTCCTTATCCAATATCTGAGGAATGTATTTGAAATTATATTGCTCTATCTTTTCACCTAAATCATTCTCTTTGTAGAAAATATCTGCATAAAAATTAGATATATTTTTCAAATCAATGTTTGTTACTAGTGGTGAAACATATATAATGGGTTTCTTAGTTATGTCCAAATGAACAGATGAAATTATGAGATCTACATTTTCAATATCATTTTCATATATCTTTCTCATGGGTACTACTTCAACTATATCCTGAGCTGGTAGAAATCTTTTTATCTTGTTTGCAATAAGCTCTGATGAACCTATTCCTGTTGGACATACTATGAGTATCTTTTTCACTCTTGTATTCCTGTCTATCGCTGCTTGAAAATGTACCATGATAAAAGCTACTTCATCTTCTGTAAGAGTTATATTTAATTCACTCTCAACCTTAGCCATGATGTACCATGTAGCACTAAAAGTAACTGAATACTGGCTCTTTATCTCACTTAGCAACGGATTTTGAATCCTTATCCCCATCTTTAATCTGTACTCCATAGGGATTAGATGAAACATGATTCCATCTAATAGTTTCTCATCCCTAGTTAAATCCACATGCATTACTTCACTCATTTCTTTAACCATGTCTTTAACAATTTTTTTATAACGTTTAGTTTCAGTTTCATTTTTCAATTTAGGTTTTAATCCATGAGCCATAAGTTGTCTATTTAAATAATCTATATCTGTTTCTGAAAAGCTGATATTTAGTTCTTTAGCTATGACTTCTAGTATGTTTTTTGCAACTATATAAGTTTCCAAGGTTTTTATTTCTTCAAAAACAAAATTTCTTTCTGAATATATGTGATTTCTTTTAGAGATTCTAAATATCAAAATTATAAGTGTTATAATTAAGGACTTAAGATAATAGTCTGATAAAGAAATGTTAAGCTTTGTTTCAATTTCATTCCCTAATTTAAATGAAATATCTACAATCTTAGCTGGATAAATTTTTTTCAATACTGCTGGTGCAGACTTAAAAAAATCCTCTTCTCCAAAACAATTATTTTCTTCCATTAATATATTTGTATACTTTTTTAATGAATATTGCTTTTGGACTTCGCTTCCTATTATTTTTGTCCCTTTTTTATTGGACTGTATTATAACAGTCTCTTCACTTACATATGAGCTGATTAACTCCATATCTTTTGCTATAGAAGTTTTACTTACTAAAAAATAATCAGATAACTTTTGATACGATATCGTTTTCTCTTCTAGCAAAAGAAGTTTTACAATTTCTAATTGTCTTTCTTTAGTAGAAAAACTTTGTTCTTTTTCATTACTAGAATTAAGAGAATGTAGTAATTCAATCTTTTCATTTAAATCCCCTATTAACTTAATTCCTTGACCAGGTCTTCTATCAACTTCCATTTTGAATTCATTTATATAGCAATTAATTGCATTAATATCACTATATAAAGTTCTTGGAGAAACATTTAGAATACTAGAATAATAACTCATTGGTTTATATTCCTCTTCGTTTAACATTATCTTTATAAGATCTTTATTTCTAGCAGTTAAGTTATCCATGTTTTTTCCCTCCCTCTATATAGAAAAAAAGCGCTTCTCTTTATGTTTCTATATTATCATGGTTTTATTGTCACATATATAACATATCGTTTCCACAATAATGTCGCAATTTATGAATTTATGCAATGCATTTCATCATTATTTCTGCAAAAAATATAGTTATTTTAATTATTTACAAAAAAAATAGAAAGCTACATGGATAATAATGTACACTTTCTATCTTTAAACTTTTTTCAACTCATAACTTCTTTTATTTTTATATAAGTATTATGATATCTTTCTTTATTACCAGAATCCTTTTTAAATTCTATCGCTTCCTTTGGACACCAATGTATGCATGCTAAACAAAACTCACATTCATGCCTCCACTTTGGTCTCTTATCTTTAAGCTCAATATTAGAAGCTGGACATACTTTAATACAGGTTCCGCATCCATTACAATTTTCTTTGCTCCAAAAATCTTTATCCATTTCTTTTGGATTAAAATTCTCATAAATCTTTAACTCTTCTTCATAGTTTTCTAACGTTTTTAATTTATTTATTTCCTTATTTTTAATTTTTTCTACTATCTTAATAGTTTTATCTTTTTGATTCTCAATTCTCTCTATAAAATCACTTTTAGGATGTGGATAATACATAAACCACATATTTCCTGGCATATCTATTCCAAAACCTGCTGAAAGTTTAGTTCCTTTATTTTTTAATATCTCATCTATTTGATGAAAAGATATAGCTTCATAACTTCCATAGCTTGCTATTCCAAAAATATATGCACTATCATTCACTATTAGATTTTCAATAAAATCTCTGACCATATGAGGAAGGCCCCTATAATATACCGGAAATATAAAACCAATTATATCAGAACTTATATCTTCTCTAATCTTCATGTTCTTATTACATATCCTTATAAGCTTAGCTTTAGGAAGTTCTTCTTTTATATCCTTAGCTATTTTTAACCCATTACCTGTTCCAGTAAAATAATATATAGTAGTTTCCATACTCTTAAGCTCCTAACTTTTTTCATTAGTTTAATTTTATACCTTTTTACCTTTAATGTATAATTTATAAACTATTTTATAATTAGTTTCTCCTCATTCTCATACAAAAACTTTAGCATCTCTATATTAATTTCAGCCAAGTTTTTATATTTATTGAATTTACTAAAATAACCTATGCAGACAATTTGAATTGAGTAAATAACATAAGGAATTGCTTGTTTTTCTTCCTTGGTTAAGTTACACACGCTGTTGTATCCTTCTATAATTTCTTTAAATATGATAAACCAAACTTCTAATTCTTTAGCTGTTTTTTCAGGATAAGTTTCTGATAATATTGAGGTTGCTGCATAACATGGATCAAAAATTCTTAAGTTTCTCTCTGATAATTCAAAGTCTATGAAGCTTACTAGTTTATCATCTCTCATAATTATATTACTTGGATTAGGATCTCTATGAATAATGTGACTATTTAAATATGGGTATAGTTTTCCAAACTCCTCATCATATTTCTTATAGAAATCTATAGGTAGGTTCATGATATTTTTAATATCTTCATGGGCCCCTGAAAAATGACTTTAATGAAGCTGAGAAACGCTTCTACAGAACACTTGTGTATACTCTTCTTTCCCAAACTTATTTCATATATTGCACTATGAAGTTTTCTTTTTAAGATATACTTATTTACAGGTATACCTATCCCTTTTTGAAATAAGTGATAGTAATGAAATATTGAAAATCCTGCTTTTTTAGATAATTCCTCAGCTGATATTTCAGACTTCAAGTTATCTTCAATATAATCAATGCTATCTTGAAGAATATCTAGATAGTTCATATGGGCCTCCCTTAAGCAAAAGTCACTTGCAAGCTTATTTACTAATATTATGATAACAGATATTTTATGGATTTGATTTCCTGCTTTGCTAAAAAAGTAGGCTATCTCATAAAATGATATGAAAATCATCTAGAGATAACCTACTTTTAAACTTTGTAGATTCTATTCATTACAGCTTCTATTAATGCCACTAATATAATTGCTAATAATAATAATATCGAAACATCATTTAGTAGAGCAATGGACACTATGATACACGTAGATAAAAAAACATAGATATATCCAAATCTTTTTTCATAGCTTCTATCTATTTTAATTAGAATGAGTCCACTAAGTAAATAGAATAATGAAACTAAAAACAAGATTATTTTTATTGAATTATTTTTAGTCAGACTACATGGCATAAAGTTTTTAGTTGCAACTAATTGGACAACCGCAAATAACAAAAGAATATATATGATGTTTCTTATAGCATGTACATATTTCACTTTTATACACCCCAAACTTAAATGTACGGTTTAAATATCACCCTTAAAATCTTCCACTATACTTTTAATTCTATCACTTAATAAATCCATTTCTGTATTATTTACTTCAATAGACTTTACTAGTTCTTTTGTATTTCTTTCAACCACTCTTAAGGTTCTATTAACATTGTTAAGTGCATTGTTTATTTTATCTTGTACCATGATATCTGAAAAGAAATTATCAAAAAAGATATCAGTCATATCACTAAAATCTCCAGATACATATTTCATATCTAAAGATACATTTACATCATTTAATTCCTTTTTGAATGATTTTACTAGATACTGAACTTCATTTAATACCCTGTTTGCGTTTTCTATATGCCCACGTTTTATCATTGAGGACATTACGCCTCCCCCAAACATATCTAGAGTTCCCCAGCTTTTAGCTGATTCAAATTCTTTTTTTGCTTCTTCAAGAACTTTTATAAGAGAATCTCCTGCATTTACAGCTTCCTTCAATTCTTTATCTAACACTTTAAGAGAAGCTAGTTTTTCTGTACTGTTTACGTATTCTTGTTTTTTAAAGGAAGAAGAATTTAAAAGGTCTCTTTCTTTTTGCTTCCATAAAGCTTCATATTCTTTTACTAATTTATCGTAATCTTTTATTTCATCTTTTAAGTTTAAAATGCTAACTTTTACATTATTAAGCTCATATTGAGTACTCTCATATTTATGTTTTGCATCTAAAGCTTCAAGTTCTTCCTTTTCAATCTTCTCCTCTAACTTTCCAAATAGTTTTAGAAAAAAACTAACTGAAGATCCTTTTTCCAATTTTTCAACATCTCTTTGCTCTTTAATCCAAGCCTCTTTTTGAAATTCCTCTTTTTCTTTAAGTTTTATATAATCTTCTTCATAATATTTTAATTTATCCTTTTTACTTTCTAAAAGTAAAATCTTTCTTTTTAATTCTAATAATTCATTCATTCAAATACCCCCTTATCTCAAAAAACTATTATTTTTAATTTTATTATATATACTTTTTATATTATACACAATAATGATGTAAAAAACTCAGATATACTGAGTTTTCACATAAACTATCAACTTACCTAAGTATAAACTTCTCTATAACCTCAGCTAACACCCCTTGGTTATTATCATTTTCACATACATAATCACAAGCTTCTTTCACTCCATCTACTGCATTTCCCGCAGCAACACTTAAACCTGCAACCTTAAGCATAGACATGTCATTGTAGTTATCTCCAACAGCTATGGTTTCTTCTATTTTAACTCCAACCATTTCTGCCAAATGAATAAGAGCATCTCCCTTATTAACCCCATATTTATTCAATTCTAAATATCTATTTGAAGAATAACTTACACTTATAACTCCATCTGTTATAGCTTTCATCCCTTCGCCAATACTCATAAGATATGGAATATCTAAACTTTGATATATTATCTTAGCAATAGGAGTATCCTTTAAGAAGTCAATTGAAGCTTCCTTTAATTCAACAAAGTCATTGTTTTGATTTATGAATCTATTTTTTTCATCTTCATTTAGGTTATATAAATAAACGGTATCTGGGGTATATATGTGAATACATACATCTTTATCAAGTCCATATTTAAATAATTCATCCGCTTTTTCAAAGGAAAGCCCATTAAAAAATAAAGTTTCATTACTGAAATTTTCAATTAAAGCACACCCATTAAAAGAAATAACATACTCATCTTTCTTTTGAAGTAAATCTAAGTCTCTTAATACATTTTGGATAGCCCAGTATCCTCTTCCTGTAGCTGGTACAAACTTTACGCCCATTTCAGTAGCCTTTTTTATAGCTTCCTTATTTCTTTCACAAATTTCATGGTTGTCATTTAGTAAAGTTTCATCTAAATCACTAACTATCATTTTATACATATAAATTCTCCTTAATCACTTTACTTTCTTCTATACTACTAATTTACCACATAATCATAGTAATTCTTTTCTTTTTTTGAAATATACCCTACCATTGTACAGATTTTTAGTATATCTTAATTACTTTCGTCTATCTTAACGTACATTAAATAAAGAAAGCTAAAAACTTAGCTTTCTTTATTTTAAAAGTATTAATTCAATTTTTTAAGGTTAAATATAAACAATATATATCCACACAAACACATAAAAATACAAACCCCAAGGGCTGCTTCTATAGATATGTCTGCTGCTTTTCCAAGAAATACATTTCCACCTGCTCCTACTAAATCCCCAAACATGGAAAATATGGATAACAAAGTAGCTCTATCGATATTATCTATATTTTTATTTTCAATATCCAATATTAGTGGTGATAGGATGGCATAACTCCCGCATATTAAAATTATAGAACCAACAGTTAATATTCCGTTAGATGTAAAAAGAAGCACCACGCAACCAGCTGTTATAAGCATATATAAAAGTTTAATGCTTTGATTTTTTCCGAATCTTTCGCTTAGCTTATACCCTCTAGCAGAACTCAATCTCACAAGCTGAACTATAACTCCAATTAACCCAAAGTATTTAATATCAATTCCACTTTTTAAGTACTGAGATTGATTTAAAAATACACTTACCGCTTGAACTACTTCCCCTATTAAGGCAGCAGAAACCACTAAAATTATGATATTTTTCTTTTTTAAAGCTTTTGATAAACTTTCTTTAAACTTTGGTTTAGTTTCATGTTTAACTTCAACATCTTTTATAAATAAAGTTAAAAGAAATGCTAATCCATAAGGTATCATGGTCCAAAAAGCTGTACTATCAATAGATTTCCTTATAAGAAATGGTGATAAAAGTGAAGCAATTAAATACCCTGCTGTTGATGAAGCGTTATATCTTCCAAATACTTTTTCCCCCTCTTCTTCCTTTATGGAAGAATAAATAAGTGCGGAATCACATCCAGAAACACCAGACAAAGCTAAAGCTAAAAGTACTCTTTCAAATAAAAACATTTCAAAAGAATAGGCATTATAAAAAAACACTTTACTTAAAAGATAGACTAGATTTGATATGATTAAGGTCTTTTTATAACCAAATCTGTCACCAAACCAACCCCAAGGAATCTCAAAAATAATAACTAAAATCCATGATATAGATTCTATTAAAAATATATTAGACAAGGACAAATTCCTATTTTCCCTGTAAAGCACAGCCACAGGTCCATAGAAAACAAACCCTTGTAGAAATATAATCCCGTACATAAGATAAATGTTTAATCTTTTATTCAATTTTAATGCACCTCCAAAATTACACGACAAAAAGACCTTCAATAAAAAAGGCTTAAAAATAATTGCAATTCTTTGGTACATTAAATCGGTCTAAACATTCTCTTATCTCCTCTTCATTTTATTATACATTTATAATATCACATTAGTCTTAAAATCTATATAGTATCTTTTAGGATACTTACCATTAAAAATATTAGTACTTGTTTATAGAAATTCACATGATTATAATAATCTATATCAAGTTTTTACTTGAGCAAATATATTATATTGATTGGAGATTTTATTTATGAAAACTATTGAAGCAATTGCCCTTCGTCAATCCACTAGAAGTTATAAACCAGAACAAATCAGTGAAGATGAATTACAAACTCTACTTACTGCTGGATATGCTGCACCAGTTGGAATGGGAGCTTATGATTCTCTTAACTTAACAGTTGTTCAAAATTCAGATTTATTAGCTAAGGTTACTGAAGCTGCTGCTACATTTTATGGTAATCCAAAGGCTAACCCACTATATGGCGCTCCAACATTAATTATTGTATCCTCAACAGTTAATGAAAAAGCACCAAGCATTGGACTTGCAAATGGATCATGTATAGTTGAAAACATGAGTTTAGCTGGTACAGATTTAGGATTAGGAAGCGTATACTTAATGGGAGCTATAATGGCTATAAATACTAATGAAGAACTTTTAAAAGAACTAGCTTTACCTGAAGGTTTTCTTCCTGTTTGTGCTTTAGCAGTAGGATATCCAACTAAACCGCTTGAAGAAAAAGCTAATAAACATAATATAAAAACTAATATAATCAAATAGTTAAAAAATCCCTCTGAGTTTTTTCTCAGAGGGATTTACATATCTCTTATTAATTTTTAGTAGTTGTACTTTTATCATTATCTACAGGATAATTACGAACTACAAAAATCTCTACTCTTCTATTTTTAGTTTTTCCTTCTTCAGTTGAATTATCATACTTCGGCTTATATTCGCCGTAAGCCCTTGTAGACATATGTGATGGATTTAAACCACCTACACTTACCATATAATTAAGTACATTTATAGCACGTGAAGAACTTAAATCTAAATTGGAATCGTATTTGCTATTTTTTATAGGCACATTATCTGTATGTCCTACAATCTCAATTTCATTATTAAGTGTCTTAAGAGACTTTGCAACTTGATTAAGTAAGGGTTCTACATCTTTAAGTATAGATGCATCTCCTGAATTAAATAATACAGCATCTTGTATTATTATGTTTAACCCTGCACTATTAAGGTCTACTTTAACCTTGTCTCCATATCCGCTTGATGTTATCTCTTCTTCTATCATTGACTTTACATCATTCATTTGATTTTCTTCCATTGTTTCATTGGTAACAATCTCTTCAATCGAAGCCGGACTTCCACTACCGTCCATTATTCCATTTCCACCAGAAAACACAGAATTAAATCCTCGGCTAATGCTTTTGAATTTATCTTGATCTACTTTACTCATAGCAAACATAACTATAAATAAAGCAAGTAGAAGTGTCATCATGTCTGAATAAGGAATAAGCCAAGTCTCATCAACATGCTCTTCTTCATGATGCTTTTTCTTTCTCATCCTTATTCTCCTTTACTTTGATTTTCGTATCGCTCTCTATCCTTAGGTTCAAGCATACCAGAAAGCTTTATTTCTATACTCTTGGGGTTGTCCCCTGATTGAATAGATAAAATTCCTTCAAGCATTATGTACATTTTATTTACTTCATCGCCTGATTTTCTTTTAAGTCTTGTTGCAAATGGATGGAATATTACATATCCAAAGAAGATACCATAAAGCGTTGCAACAAAGGCTGCCGCAATCATATGTACAAGTTTTTCTACATCATTTATGTTTGCAAGGGCACCTATAAGTCCAATAACCGCACCCAAAACTCCAAGAGTTGGTGCAGAACCTCCTGCAGTTGTAAAAACAGAAGCGCCTACACGATGTCTTTCTTCTAAAGAATCAATTTCAATCTCCAAAACTTCTTTTATATAGTCAGGATCTATCCCATCAACTACCATTCCTAATCCTTTTTTCAAGAACTTATTGTCCATCTTTTCTATTTCTTGCTCTAATGATAATAATCCATTTTTTCTAGTAGCTTGAGCCATAGTAACTATCTGCTTAACTATATCTATTGGATCTAATTGTACTTTTTCACTAAATAAAGCACTCACTATCTTTGGTATTTTAAGAAAATCTTTTTTAGGAAAAGAATTCATTACTGCTGCAAAGGTACCAACAAGAATTATTATTGCTGCTGCTGGATTTAATAATACTGCAACATCTGTTCCTTTCACAATCATTCCTACTACTATTGCTAAAAATCCTGTAATAATACCTAAAAATAAAAATATATCCATGTTAACCCCCTGAACCTCTCTTCTAATTACAAAATAGTATTAATTATATTATAACACTGTAACTTTAAATCAAAAAATCTTTTTTAAAAGGAATTTTTGTCTAAAAATGTTTTATAGCAACTTCTTTCAAATCATTAAAGTTACTATCTAATATATTTTATCGAATCATTATAGACAAACTTAATAATTTAATATAAAACCTCCTCACATTTAACAAAGATTTAACAAAGATTTAACATATATGAATTAATTAGTTTACTTAATTCATTTTTTGCATAAATCCTTAGTTCTAAAGGGGAGATCACTTCTCCATAACCTATAAGTCCTAATATATAGTCTTTTGCATAATCATATTTATACAAATTTATGGTAGCTTTTATATACGCTCCCTCTTCTTCCACTTTGTAAATCTCAAAGTTCTTTAAAACATCATCGTTAATTTTTTTTATTTTAATAACAACTGGATATATTTCAACTTCAGATCTACTGTTTATAAATTCCTTACTACTCTTAGTCCAATACTCTTCTAAAGAAAAGTTTCCTGGCAAAACAAATTCCTCATCCAAAAGACTACATTCAAGTATCCTATCACATTTAAAAGTTCTTATTTCATTACTCTTTTCGCAATAACCTATAATGTACCAGTCCATCTGTTTAACAACTATTCCATAAGGTCTTATATCTCTGTTTGATGAACCTCTTTTTTTATTTTCATAGCTAATATTGATTTTCTTGAGCTTCCATATAGCTTCCATGAGAACATCAAAAGTGTTTATCTTGTTAAAAATTCCCCACCACGGAGTATCATCAACATAAAACCTTTTAGAAATATTGTTTATGTCTTTATTGATTTCAGGTGTTAGGCCTTTTTTTATTTTTAAAAGCGCATTATTAACCTTCATTGCCATATCACTTTGTCTATCTGGTTTTATTCCCATACCATTTAGATATAGGTTTATAAGCTCAGAAGCCTCAAAATTCTTTATACCAACAGTATAACCTTCCACAAAATGAATCCCTCCGTTAGGCCCAGTATCCGTTGTTAATGGAATTCCAGCTTCACATAGGGAATCAATATCTCTATATATGGTTCTAACTGATGTTTCTAACTTATCTGCAAGTTCTTTAGCTTTTATTTTTCCCTTTGCTTCCACTAAAAGCAGTATTGAAATCATTCTATGTAATCTCATGGCACATCACCTCTATATATTAGATAAATTATAAATTCATGACAACAAGATGTCAACAATATCTTGTTATACTTATCATATCAGAAGTTGAAAGGGGAACTATTTATGAAAATAGGTATTTTAGGAACAGGTTTTGGAGCTTATCATGCTAAAATTTACAGTAAACTAAAAAACATAGATTCAATTATAATATGGGGAAGAGATGAGGTGAAACTTAGAAATATAAAAAATGATATAAATATCAAGACAACAACAAACATCAATGATATTCTTGATGACCCTGATATCTCATTAATAGATATATGTATTCCAAGTTCATTACACAAAGATTATACTATAGAAGCTTTAAAAAACGGTAAACATGTATTTTGTGAAACCCCTGTAGCACTAACACTTGAAGATGCTATTTTGATGGAGCAAGCTTCTAAAAAGTATAACAAAAAAATCTTTGTGGACATGTTTATAAAATTTGATGGGCCTTATGATATTCTTTATAAGCTTGTAAAAGAAAATAAGTATGGAGAATTAAAAGCTCTACATTTAAAAAGAAAAACACCTCCTTTATGGGGTTCTTTAGGTTTAGATGAAATCACAACAAAATTGATGTTACATGAATTTGATTTTGTTACTTGGTTATTAGGCCCATCAGATGATATCATATCAACTGCATCTCAAAAAGATAAAGATAAGGCCCATGTAGAAACTATCATAAACTATGAAAACTCCTTTGTTGAAATTCAATGTTCTTCCATGATGCCAGAATATCATCCTTTTACAACCTCTTATGAAGCTGTATTTGAAAATGGAACCTTAGAATATCTAGAAAACGGATATTATAATAGAACAGAAACATCTTTAAAGCTATTCACTGATGACTGTCATCAAGAAATCGAACTTTCTGAAGTTGATTGTTACGAAAGTGCAATCAAACATGTACTTGAGTGTATAGAAAAAGATGTACCAAGTAAGCTAAGTATTGATGAGGCTATAATTTCTTTAGAAACAGCACTTAAGGTAAAAGATTTGATATCATAATTTGATGGGCCTTTTCTTAAGAATTAGGCCCATCACACTAACTTATTTAATAAATTCTGTGATGGGCCTAATTACTTATTTACTTTTCTCTTTTATAAGTCCATTTTTATATGCGTATAAAAGCATGTTTAAGTCACTTATCTGTTCATTAAGTTCGACTCCTATATCTGTATCTCTTACTCTTTGTCTTAGTTTAGCAGTTTCTAAAATAACTCTAGAGGATAATATATCAGTTTCTTCTTTGATAGCTTTTTCAGTAGATTCAAAAGGTTCATGCGAAACTAATAAAAGTCCAAAGGAGTTATATATCAAAGTGTATCCAGCTATTCCTGTCTTTTCTTGATAACTTTTAGAAAAACCACCATCAATGACAAGAAGTTTTCCATTTGCTTTAATAGGGCTTTCCCCTTTTATTCCTTCAACTGGTACATGTCCATTTATGATATGATAGTTTTCTTCTTTAAGAGAAAACTCAGCTGCAATGTTATCACATAGAAATTCTTCATCTCTATATTTATAATAGTAGTTTTTCTCTTCTTTATGAGTTTTCTTATCTTTAAGAAAATATCTCTCAAAGGTAGCCATTTTATTTTTCCCAAACAAAGGAGAATTTTCTCCAATCCAAAGGTACCACATTATATCCATTCCATAGGATTTTCTTTCATTATCATCTTTATTAAAATACCCTTCTCTAGCTAAGGTATCAAACTTATCTAAAAGACCTTTTCCCTTGTATACTCCACCATCTATTTTAACTGCTTTAAAATATCCTTCTTCATCTAAAGGTATACATCCATGATATAATAGATTGCAATTGAATTTTAAATACATACTCCCTTTTGCAAACAAAAATCTTATATGTCTATTTAGTTTTTCGCTATTTATAAAAGAATGAGTAAGTTTATTTATAAGTTCCTCTTCCTCAAGAGTAAGTCTATAAGGGTTGTCCCTATCTATTGTTGGAAAAAAGCTATCTATAAGCTCATATTCCTCTCCCTCAAGTTCAAGTTTACCATTAGAGAAATTAATATTATTAAGAATAAGTCTATCTTCCATCTTAAATTCTTTTCTTCTTTCTATAATTTCTCCTTCTAGTTTAAACTGGATTACACTTATAGCTTTATGCATCTTTGAGATAAGTACTGCTTCTTTATTGCTATATTCTCTGCTGCATTCAAATGTTGGTATAAATCTTTCGCATGGATCATCTTTGTAATATTCAATTGCAAATGTAGCAAGTGGCAATAAATTAATGCCATAACCATCTTCTAAAGTGCCTAGATTCGCATATTTTGCTGATATTCTAAGAACATTTGCAACACATGCCCTAGAGCCTGAAGCCGCTCCCATCCATAAAATATCATGATTTCCCCATTGAATATCAACAGAATGATATTTCTCTAAGGTATCTAATATAATATCAGCTCCTGGTCCTCTATCAAAAATATCTCCTATTATATGTAGCCTGTCTATAACAAGCCTTTGTATAAGATTAGAAAGTGCTATAATAAAATCCCTAGCCTTATCTATGTCTATTATGGTTTTTATGATTTCTTTATAGTAGGCATCTTTATCTTCTTTATTTTGATGTTCATGTAAAAGCTCTTCTATTATATATGAAAACTCTTTAGGAAGTGCTTTTCTAACCTTAGAACGGGTATACTTTAAAGATACTCTCCTACACAGTTCAACTAGTCTATATAGAGTTATTCTATACCAATCATCAACATTTTCTTCCTGCTCTAATATAATATCTAGTTTCTGCTCAGGATAGTATATTAAAGTTGCTAAGCTTCTTTTATCACTTTCCCTTAAGGTTTCCCCAAATATATCATCTAATTTTCTCTTTATTACTCCTGAGGCATTTTTTAATATATGCATCAGAGCCTCATTTTCACCATGAACATCTGTAATAAAGTGTTCTGTTCCTTTAGGTAAGTTTAAGATAGCCTTTAAGTTAATTATTTCAGTGCTTGCTGCATTTATAGTTGGGTATTGTTCTGCTAATAAGTTCAGATATCTTATATTTTTTATTACATCTTCTTTATTTATCTGCAATTCCTTATTCACAAAATCACTCCTAATTCACAATTAGTATATCACATATACATTTATGCTATATTATTAAAGTTTAATAACAATATCTTACTACTTTTAATCTTTGAAAACAACATTTACTGGAAATTGTAACTTTTTATTTACCTGCTCTTTATTTTCATGATAGTTATCAATTTTCATGAACCATCTTAATCAAACTTTACTTTATATGTTAAAATGGTATTATACTTATTAGATATTAAAAGGAGTTGTTTTATATGCAAGATTTTAATTTTTACACACCTACCCAAGTTGTTTTTGGTAAAAAAGGCGAAGATAAAGTCGGAGAACTAATTAACGCCCTAAACTGTAAAAAAGTATTAGTTCACTTTGGAGGAAATAGTGCCAAGAAATCTGGTTTATTAGATAGAGTTTTTGATTCTTTAACCCAATCAGGAATCGATTACGTAAGTCTTGGAGGAGTAGTTCCAAATCCTAGACTTTCTAAGGTTTATGAAGGTATAGATTTATGTAAAAAAGAAAATATTGATTTTATTTTAGCTATTGGTGGAGGAAGTGTTATAGACTCTGCAAAAGCAATTGGTTATGGTATGGCAAATGATTGTGACGTGTGGGATTTCTATATGAAAAAAGCTGTGCCAACAGGCTGTCTTCCTATAGGAACTATACTTACTTTGTCTGCTGCAGGTAGTGAAATGAGTAATTCTTCAGTAATAACTAATGAGGAAGGATGGCTTAAAAGAGGCTGTAACTCAGATTACTGTCGCCCAAAATTTGCAATAATGAATCCTGAGTTAACATATACCCTTCCACCATATCAAACAGCTAGTGGTGCTACAGATATTCTTATGCATACCATGGAACGTTACTTTACTCAAGGTGGAACTATGGAACTTACTGATGGTATAAGTGAAGCTCTTATGAGAACGGTAATTAATAATTCTAAAATCCTTATGAAAGATCCAACTAACTATGAAGCACGTGCAGAGGTTATGTGGGCTGGAAGTCTTTCACATAATGGGTTAACAGGCTGCGGATCTATAGGTGATTGGGCTTGCCATCAATTAGAACATGAACTTGGGGGAATGTTTGACGTAGCTCATGGTGCCGGACTAGCGGCTGTTTGGGGAAGCTGGGCAAGATATGTTTATAAATATAATGTAGCTCGTTTTGCTCAATTTGCTGTAAATGTTCTTGGGGTTCCTAATGATTTCTCTAACCAAGAAAAGACAGCTTTAGCTGGTATTGAAGCTATGGAAGCCTATTATCATTCCATAAATATGCCTACTTCCATAAGTGAACTTGGTGTTGAAATCTGTGAAGATGAAATGGAAGAGCTCGCTTATAAATGCAGTTTCCAAAACACTAGAACTGTTGGCGGTGTAAAAGCCTTAAATACTGAAGATATGATAGAAATCTATAAAATGGCTAGATAGTTAATATAAAAGAGTTAATAGTGATTGTTGAAATTCTTTCACTATTAACTCTCTTAATTATCAATATAAAATGATGGCAATGAAACTATAGACATTCGTAAATAGATTCTTCTAAAACATCCATCCCATATTTAACCTGTTCATCTGTCATAACTAATGGCGGTAAAAATCGAATTACATTTCCTAAAATTCCTGCATTTAAAAATATAACTCCTTTTTTATAACACTTTCCGATTATTTCTTTTACTAAAGCTGAGGCTGGTTCTTTTGTTTCTTTATCTTTTACAAGTTCTATTGCCATCATGGAACCAAGTCCTCTAACATCACCAATTACATCGTACTTCTCTCTCATGTCACTTAATCTTTTGTGCATATATTCTCCAAGTTTTTGTGACTTTTCACATAGGTTTTCTTTTTCTATTTTTTCTATAACTTTAAGGGCAGCTATACACCCAAGAGGACTTCCAGAATAAGTTCCTCCTATACCTCCAACACAAGCGGAATCCATTATGTCCTTTTTTCCCACTACTGCACTTAAAGGAATTCCTGCTGCAATGGATTTAGATAAAGTTATTAAATCTGGTTCTATTCCATAATGCTCATAGGCAAACATTTTTCCTGTTCTTCCAAAACCAGCTTGAATCTCATCTACTATAAAAACTATATTATTTTCATTACAGATTTTTTGAACTTCCTTCATGTACCTTGCTTGCGGAACTACGAAACCACCTTCACCTTGCAAGGGTTCAACTATAAGGCAAGCTATCATATCAGAAGAGAGTGTTGTTTTTAGCATAGTTTTTAAGCTATCTATACATTCATCAACATAAGCTTCTTCTGAAACTCCAAAAGGTGCTCTATAAGCATAAGGAAACTCAAACTTATAAGTTTCTGGTGCAAATGGACCAAATCCATTTTTGTATGGCTTGTATTTACTTGTTATAGACATAGTCATGTTGGTACGTCCATGGAAAGAACCTGTAGCTGATAATATTCCAGTTTTCTTAGTATAGGTTCTAGCAAGTTTTATTGCATTTTCTACTGCCTCTGCGCCACTATTTGCAAACATAACCTTCTTCTCATAATCACCAACTGTTATTTCAGTTAACTTCTTTGCCAAAGCTCCATAAGACTCATAAGTCACTACATTATAGCCTGGATGTATATATTTCTCTATTTGATCTTTTAAAGCATCAACTACCTCTTCATCACAATGTCCAACATTTTGAACCCCAATAGCTGCTGCAAAATCTAAAAATACATTTCCATCAACATCCTTAATTAAAGCTCCCTTTGCTTCTTCAATAGCTATATCCGTGGATACAGATACACCATCAGCTACATACTTTTTTCTCTCCTCCAAGATCTCCTTTGATTTAGGTCCTGGTATCTCGGTTACTATTTTTACGTTTAATTCTTCTATCATAAATAAGTCCTCCTAACAATGATAATCAAAAAAATGAGAGCCCATGTTATCTAACATGAAGACTCCCTTGTCCCTAATGGTTCAATTTAACTTATATTTATATACTAATACTTTCACTTTCATATTTATATGTCCAAGTTCCATAAGCTTTTTGTCTATATTGACTAAAGCATCTTTTGTATGTTTAGTGCTATTCTCACTTTCATACAATCATTAAAGTTGTGCAAATCACAATTTAATAATTCTTCTATTTTTTTAATCTTATACTTAAGAGTATTTCTATGCAGAAATAACTTCTCTGCAGTAACTGTTATATTACAGTTTTCATTTAAATAAGTATCTAATATCTCAATTAAATCTTTATCTTTGTTTTCCTTACTGCTGATTGCTCCTAGAGTATCTCTAAAGTAATTTTCTAAAACATGTTTATTTTTAATATTAAATAAAAGAGAATAAACCCCTGCATCTTTATATTTTATTATAGTATTATTAAGTCCTTCACATTTTAAACTATCAATAGCTATCTCAGCTTCATTTAATGATTGCTTCATCATTTTTAAATCCTTATACGGATTCCCAATACCTGCACTTACAGTAATTCCATCAATACGTTTGTGAATTAACTGCTGAATTTCTATTAAAGCTTTCTCAACTCTTTTCATAAAGTTTTCTTCTGACTTTGCAAAAAAGATAACAGAATCATCCTTATCTATTATTGGAACCTTTAGTGCGTGTTTTTCTAATACATCTTGTACCAATTTTCTAAAAGTTACTTTAAGTTTAGATATACTAACTTCATCATCTAAATCTTTTAACTTCAAATACTTTTCAAATCCATCTATATCTATGACACATATACAACATTCCCCAGATAAATTGTACCCAAAATAGGCAGCCTTTTGTATAGCATCCCCTTCTAATTCTCCATCTCCAAAAAGTATATTGCTTAAAAAGTGAGTAAGAGAATTTTCTTCTATACGAGATAAAACAATTGCGTTACTTATTTCTCTTGAAACCTCAACTAGCTTTACCTCCCAAGGAAGTTCAAATAAAGGCATTCCTAGTTTATTTGCAAGTTCAATAGCTTCACTTGGCACAGTTTTTATATAAGGGCCAACATTTACTACAAGTCCTGCTCCATTTCTTTCATCAATACCTTTTATAAAATCTAATAACATCTCAGTATTATCCTTAATACCAACCCCAGTTATAAAGATAATCTCTCCCCCTTGAAGCCACTTAATTCCTTCCAGTGGATTTTCAAAACATTCCGCTACATATATCCATTCTACGCACTTCTCAAGTCCAGTTTCCCCTCCAACAATTTGAAGAGTTTTTAATGAATCTAATTTAAGTATATCTCTCACAGAAATTGACACAACATCCACCCTATTTCATAATTTATTTTAAGAAATCACCATTTACTTATACTATTTTTATCACATATCTTCATATAAAAATACCCTTTTAGGTAATTTCTTTAATAAATTTAGTTGAATTTTTGCATCTTTTTTTCTAATAATTTAACTAATTGAGAAAGAGGTAAACTTAATATAAGGTATGCTATTGCTAAAAGAGTATAAGACTCAATAGTTAAGAAGGATTGTGATGCATAACTTTGAGTTCGCAGAAGTAGTTCACTAACTGCAACATAAGCTAAAAGTGATGTATCCTTTAACATCATAACCAAATAATTACCGAATACAGGAACCACATTTCTAAGTGCTTGAGGAATTATTATTCTTACTAATAACTGTGTGTTAGTAAGACCAAGTGCTAAAGCTGCCTCAGTTTGTCCAATCTCTATTGCAAGAATTGAGGATCTTATTACTTCTGATATATAACATCCATAGTTTATTCCAAGCCCCAAAATTCCTGCAGTTAATGAACTTATTCTAAACTGATATCCAGGATTCCAAAACTGTACAATCATTGATATCAATAAAGGTACAACATAATACATATATACTAGTTGTACTAAAAGGGGAGTTCCTCTTATAAACTCCAAAACCACAGTTAAAATTCCTCTTAATATCTTAAACTTACTTATACGCCCAATTGCTATAAATAATCCTAATATCATTGCCAGTAAAAAACCAAATATAGTCGCCTGCAACACAATCCATAAACCATCAATTAATGAAGGTACTAAATACTTAAATGCAGTATAAAAATCTAAGTTAGCTAAAATATCCATATAAGTTACCTCCTCTTTCTAAAAAAGAATCCAAAAGGATTCTTTTTTATTATTTACTCTGACCATCTTCTATTGAAACAAAATAATCTTTGTTCATTCCATACTTCTCAAGTAATTTAAGTACTGTTCCATCTTTTTTCATCTCATCAAGCTTTTCGTTAACTGCATCTGCTAAACTTGTATCATCTTTTCTAACAGCAGCTGCTACCATTCCTGAAGCTTCTGCTTCATATGGAGATAAGATTTTTAAGCTAAGGCTGCTATCTTGTGACAATGTGTATCCTGCAACCATACCATCTGTTATACATGCATCAATTTTTCCAGTGTTAACAGCTAACATAAGCTCAGATTGACTACCAAATACCTTAACTTCTTTTACTTGACCTGCTTGTTGCCATTTTTGAGCTGTTTCTAGGAAAGCTGTTCCCTTTTGCCCACCCAAAACTAAATTTTTCAAATCAGCTTTACTGCTAACCTTAGAATCTTTAGGTATAACTATAGCTTCACCTTCTTTGTACCATATGTTTGTAAATAAGGCTAACTTCTTACGTTCTTCCTTAACATACATTCCATCAGTTACCATATCAACAGACTTATTATTTAACTCAACTAAAAGATTTTCAAAAGGTATCTGTTTCATTTCAACTTTATTAATTCCAAGTCTTTTCGCAATTTCTTTAATTATTTCAGCATCAATACCACTGAACTCATTTGTTTTTGCATCTATAAAAGCAAATGGTGCATCATTTGAAGATGCTACGGTAAGAACCCCTTTTTCTTTTATTGTAGCTAGAGTATCCTTATTTCCTCCACTTGCTTCCGTGGACTTTCCGCCACATCCTGTCATTACTGAAACTGAACTTATTAATGCAAGAATAACTAATAACTTTTTATATCCCCTTTTCATATACATTCCCCTTTTTATGTTTATTTTTAAAGCCTAAGCTTCTAAAGCAAAATCACTTAATACTCTTGATAAAAACTCTTTGGTTCTTTTGTGTTTTGGTTCTGTGAAAATGTCTTTTGGTTTTCCTTCCTCAACTATATAGCCTTTTTCCATGAATATAACCCTATCTGATACATCTCTTGCAAAACCCATTTCGTGAGTTACAACCACCATTGTCATTCCATCTTTAGCTAATCTTTTCATAACATCCAATACATCGCCAACAAGTTCTGGATCTAAAGCAGAAGTTGGTTCATCAAATAAAAGCATTTTAGGCTCCATGGCAAGTGCTCTAGCTATAGCAACTCTTTGCTGTTGTCCTCCTGATAAAGTCTTAGGATATGCTTCTGCTTTATCCTTTAAACCTACTCTATCTAAAAGTTCAAGGGCATAGGCTCTTGCTTCCTTCTTACTTTTTCTTTTTGTAAGAACTGGTGCAAGCATAATATTTTCTAAAACTGTGTATAAAGGAAATAGATTAAATCTCTGAAACACCATGCCCACCTCTTCTCTAAGGCTCCTGCTATCAATACCCATATCAAGAACATTGTTGCCATTATAATATAGCTTCCCATCATTAGGTATCTCAAGTAAGTTAAGACATCTTAGTAATGTACTTTTACCTGATCCAGATGGACCTATTATGCATACTACTTCCCCTTCTTGTATATCCAAACTTATATCCTTCAAAACTTCCAAATCCCCAAATTTTTTAGATAATCCTAAAATGTTATACATCATTCTACACCCCTCCAGTTCAAATAAAAAAGGTGCACTGATTTTTTATTTCAGTGCACCTTTGCATTTAAAATATACTCATTTATATTCCTTTAATTAAACATCTGTCTTTCAATACATGTATATTATCACATTTACAATCTCTAAGTCTATTTACTTTAGTGACAATATTTTAGTGCAGTATGAACAATATATTTTAAAAATTTGTTTAAAGTGCACTATAATAAATATCTTTAATTTCTTCTAGAGTAAATTCTTTAGGATGATTTAGTATACTTGGCTTTGAAACCTTCATGCAATTATCAGCCATCCATGTAACATCTTCCTTTTTAACTCCAAGTTCACCTAATGTAACCTTAAGATTAAGATCTTCTAAAAGCTTATTTATAAGTTCAGAACATTCACTGGCATGATTTCCTCCTAATAACTTCGCTATATCACCATACTTCTCTACATCACTTTCCCATGACTCTTGGGCTATTACAGGTGTTAAAGCCGCAAGTCCTTTTCCATGGACAACATCATAAAGCCCACTAACTGGGTGTTCAAGTCCATGAGGTGCTACTACTCCTGCTATGCCAATTACCATTCCACCTAAAGTACTTGCCAAAGCTACCTTTTCTAATGCATCTAAATCACTAGGATCATTATAAGCCTTCACTAAATTTTCAGAAAGTAGCTTCATTCCATAAAAAGCCTGCATACTTGTTAGTGGTTGACCAATCTTAGAAACATAAGCCTCCATGTTATGACAAAGAGCATCAAACCCAACTGATGCAAGTATAGTTTTAGGCATAGTCATCATAAGTTCTGGATCTATAATTGAAGCTTTTGCAATTATTGCATTAGTTCTAAGTGATTTTTTATCCTTGGTTTCTGGATTTGTAAGTACTGAAAAACTATTTCCTTCACTGCCTGTACCACATGTAGTTGGTACTAAAACTGTAGGTAAAGCTTCTGTTCCTTGCTTTATTCCAAATATATATTCAGATATATCCCCAGGATTTTTTGCGGAAAAAGCTATACTCTTAGCTGCATCCATAATACTTCCTCCACCAAGAGCTAAGATAACATCACAACATGTTTCCTTTATTATATCTACTCCCTCATATACAGTTGTAGTTAAAGGGTTTTGTTCCACCTTATCAAAAATCTCATATTCTATATTTTCTTCCTTTAGTAAAGATATAGCTTTATCAAGTAATCCACTTTTCTTAGTACTACTTCTTCCAGTTACAATAAGTGCTCTCTTACCATACTTGGCTACCTCTATTCCAATCTCTGAACTTCTTCCTCTTCCAAACAGTAAATTTACAGGTAAATTATAATTAAAATTCATCATAAGACCTCCCAAACTTCATCCATAATAAAAAAGTGCCTCCATTAATAAAATAAAGACACCTTTGTTTACACAATAATAGCATATTATTTTAAGCTATTCTATAAATCCTCTAAACAAGATTTTAGTGCAGTTTGAACAAACTAAATCCCGTTATCAACTAAAGCTTTATTTTTTATAAGGAAAAAACTTAATATAACTAACAAGGAACCTGTACCTATAAGTAAATATTCTATCCTAATCATATCTGCTATAGGGCCAAAGACTAGCATTCCTAAAGGCATCATAGAACTAGATATCATCCCAAAGACTCCAAAAACTCTTCCTAAATAATCAGGTTCAACTTTCTCTTGTAGTAAAACTGTAGAAGGTGTATTAAACATAGGCATAACTATTCCAAAGATACCCATAAACATTAAGTATATATAAAAGCTTGGAACTATTCCAAGGGCTATGGTGCATCCTGCTGAAACAAAGCTTGAAAAAGCCATAGAGTATACCCTGTTTTTAAAGCCTCCCCATGAAGCCATAATAATTCCACCTAAAATCATGCCTATTGAGAAAGTTATTTCTATAGCTGTTAATCTCCACACATCATTTCCAAAACTCCTAGTAACCTGAAGAGGCGTTAAAAAAGCTGCTGGTGTAAACAGAAAGAAAAAAGCTGCACAAAATATAAAGAAATTTCTTACATAATGATGACCCTTTATATAATTAATGCCCTTTTGCATGTCTTCAAAATAACTTAAATTAGAATTTTCTAATGCTTTTTTATGAGCCTCAACTCTTAAGAATATAACTAAAATAGATATTCCTATAAAAGCTGTAACTATATCAATAAAGAAAATAGTTACTATTGAAGCTTTAGTTAAAAGTGCTCCACTTATCATTGGGGATACAAGCATAATTATTGATTGTATACTTCCATTTGCTGCGTTTGCTTTTGTTAATTTATCTTCTGGTACTATCTGCGGTAAAAATGCACCAACTGCAGGTGTTTGAACCCCAGCTCCTAATGCTCTAATAGCTGCTACAACAAAAAGAAGCCACATCTCTCTATATCCTGACATAAATACTATAGCTAAAATAAGTGTTGCAAGTGCAATAGCGGAATCTGCTAGTATAATCAGTTTTTTACGATCATATCTATCTGCCCACACTCCTGCAAACGGAGATAGAAAAAATGTAGGCAAAAATCCACATATAATGTATACAGTCATCATTACTCCAGATTGAGTATTCATAGTAACATACCACATAATAGCATACTGAACTAATGATGAACCAAAAAGCGATATTGTTTGGCTAGATAAAAAAAGTATTATATCTTTTTTCCAGTTTCTATTCATATTAATTATTCGCTCCAATCATTTAAAATTTAGAAGTGAACTGTTGTTCTTATATTATATATAAGGATGGCTGCTTTATCAAATATTTTTTAACTTTTTATGGATAATTTTTAAATAAGAAAAAGAATGCTGCGAGTATTCACAACATTCTTTTTCTTCTATAATTTGAATCTATATCCTGTTCCCCATAACGTCTCAATAAATTCTGGATTAGAAGGGTCTTTTTCAATCTTTTTTCTTATTCTTTGAATATGTACTGGTATGGTTGCAGTATCACCATAAAATTCATCTCCCCAGATTTTATCAAAGATATGCTCCTTGGTAAACACCACATTAGGATTTGAAGCTAAAAGTAATAAAACTGAATATTCTTTTGAAGTCATCTGAATTTCTTTTCCATAAACTAAAACTCTATGAGATGAAGTATTTATTTCTAGTCCTCCATGGCTTATTATTTCAGAAGAACTTTTATCATTTCCTTTAAGTCTTTCATATCTATTTATGTGAGATTTTACTCTAGCTGTAAGTTCAGCTGGACTAAAATAATCATCTACCCCAAAGTCAAGCCCTCTTATTTTATCTATATCCTCACTTCTTGCAGATACAACTATTATAGGAATCTCATACTTTTTTCTAACTTCTTTTATTATTTCATAACCATCTACATTTGGAAGCATTAAATCCACTATTATTAAGTCATATCTACCTTCTAAAGCTAGTTTAAGTCCCTTTGCTCCATCTGTAATAATTTCTGATTTATATCCATTAAGCTGAAGATAATCTCTTTCCATTTCAGCTATATTTATATCATCTTCAATAATTAAAATTTCTCTCATCTCTTACTCTCCTTCTTCTATGGGAAGTGTTATCGTAAAACAAGTTCCTTCATTTATATTACTCTCAGCCTTTATACTTCCTCCATGAGCATCAACTAATTCCTTAGATATAGCTAATCCTAAACCAGTGCTCATTAAGTCTTTAGTTCTAGCATAATCAATTCTATAAAATCTATCAAATATATATGGAAGTTTTTCTTCTGGAATCCCCTCTCCATTATCCTTTATATCAATATTTATAAATCCATTATTAACATATAACTCTACATCTATATTAGTTTCTTTATTTGAATCATTTTTACTTCCATCTGTAGGCGCATATTTCACTGCATTTCCAATAATATTTCTAAAAACCTGATGTATCCTTTTTCTATCTATTTTAACTATCAACTCTTCTGTTATTTTATTTTTATAAGTAAAGTTTATATTTTTGTCCTCCAGTTCAAACTGAAATTCTTCCATTAAATCCTCCATAAAGTTTTTTATATTTATCAATTCAAAATTAAACTCTAACTTCTGCATATCAAGCTTTGAAAACAAAAATAAGTCATCTATTAACTTGTTCATATATCCAGCATTATTATATATTATCTGATTATATTTCTTTATGGTTTCTTTCGGTAAATCTTCGGTATAGGCCATAGTTTCAATATATCCTTGAATAGAGGTTATAGGTGTTTTTAAATCATGTGAAATATTTGCAATAAGAAGTTTTCTGTTTTCTTCGTACTCTTTTTTTAATTCTTCACCCTCTTTAAGCCTTTTTGCCATTTCGTTAAAGGATTTTATAACCATATCAACTTCACTATTTTCCTCACAATAAACATTAACTCCATAATTTCCTTTAGCTATCTCCACAACTCCCTCATTTAAATGTTGAAGTGGAATCAAAATTCTTTTCTCAATACTAGCTAAAAATAATATTTGCCCAATTCCTCCAAGTAAAATTAATGACATATAGATAACTCCTATAGCATTAAATCCTATATATCTAAATAACACATAACATATAACTAAGTTAATTATTAAAAATAAAAACCTGGTATACTTTACTTTAGAATAATACCACTGAAATCCCCTATTGTTTCTATATAGCCCTTCAAGACTCTTCTTAAAATTCTTCTCAATCCTATGTTTCTCCTCATGTCGTTCCCTATTAGTTAGATAATCTTTTTTAGAAAGTTCCTCAACATCTTTTTGATATTCTCTAAACAACTCAAAAGAGTCTAAATTAGTTTTTATATTCCTAAGATCCTCTTCATTATGATACTGAATATGTCTATTGAACTTTATCTCAAGAGATTTTTTCAAATTTTTCAACTTTTTCTTCATTATATACTCCTAAATTTAATAGCATTAACCTTATTTTATAAATAACTATTAAACATATTTTAACGTATTTATAAAAAAAGTATAAACTAAATTTCTGTTTAAAAATTATTTATATTTGTTTATAAATTTTTTATAGCTCTTTTAAATGAAGTTTAAACCTGTCCATTAATATAAGCCTGTAAGAAAAATTCTAGGAGGAAAAATCTAATGGCAAATATTATTGAAGTAAAAAATTTCACAAAACAATTTGGAGAATTTAAAGCTGTAGACAATATATCTTTTGAGGTTGAAGAAGGAAGTATATTTGCATTCTTAGGACCAAACGGCGCTGGAAAAAGTACAACCATTAATACACTTTGCACAATAGTAAATAAAACAGAAGGCACCTTAACCATAAATGGAAATGAGGTATCTAAAGAGAAAGGAAATGTTAGACGTGATATTGGAATAGTATTTCAGGATTCAACTTTAGATAATAAATTAACTGTAGAAGAGAACTTAAAATTTCATTGTGAATTTTACAATGTTCCAAAGGAAGACATTCAAAATAGAATAAACTTTGTATTAAACTTAGTAGACCTTGAAGCTTGGAGAAAAGCTCCTATAAACAGCCTTTCTGGAGGTATGAAAAGAAGAGTAGAAATAGCAAGAGGACTAGTTCATTACCCTAAAGTTTTATTTCTAGATGAACCTACTACAGGTCTTGACCCTCAAACAAGAGCAAACATCTGGGAATACATATACAAGCTTCAAAAACAAAAAAACATCACCATCTTCTTAACAACTCATTACATGGATGAAGCTGAGATATGTGACAAGGTAGCTATCATGGATCATGGTAAAATAGTTGCTTTTGATACACCTAATAATCTAAAAAAAGAACACACAGGACTTGTAACTAAAATAGGTGTATCAAAAGTATATGATTTTGTTGAATATCTAAAAATGAACCATATAAAGTATTCGCAGGAGGAAACCATGTTCACTTTATACTCAAATAACTTAAAGAAAATATTAGAACTAACATCTAACTTTAAAGATATAATCACAGATTTAGAAACTACTAAAGGTACCCTTAACGATGTATTTTTATCTATAACAGGAAAGGAGATAAGAGCATAATGCGTGGAATGACTGCTATTTTAAAAAGAAACTTAATAAACTTCGCAAGAAATAAAACTCAACTTATATTCTCAATAGTTATGCCTTTATTCATGCTTTTTGTTTTCTCATTTGTTATGAAACCAACAACAGCTGATATCAGTCAACCTATTAACTATTTGATATCAGGCATAATAATAATGTCAGTTTTTCAATCTGCTTTAAGTAACTCTACTAATATATTAGAAGATATATCAATGGGGTTCATGAAGGAAATCATAGTCTCTCCTATAGAAAGATGGAAAATCTCTATAGGACAAGTACTGTCATCAACCATCATAGCTGTTATTCAAGGTCTTTTGATTATCATAATTGCATTATTCATGGGCCTCACACTTGATGCACCTCAGTTCATTCAAATGATATCTGTGATGACCCTAGTAGGGATAACCTTCAGTTCCATGGGCCTATTCTTAGCAACCGTTGCTAAGAAATCAACTACTTTCCAAGTTATGATTACCGCATTTACATTACCATTAACCTTTTTGTCAGGTGCTTATATACCAACAACTATTATGCCAAAAATCCTTAGACCTTTTGTATACATAAATCCATTAACCTACACAACTTCTATATTCAGATATATAGCTTTAAAAATGAATGATCTATCAACAGCTGAACTTGTAAAAGAAGGAGTTTCTTTTGATATTCATGGTTTCATAGTTGGGCCCTTCACAGGAATATTAATCATAATCATCATGGGCCTTATCTTCTTCTCTCTATGCGTATATAAATTCAATAAAGCAGACTTTTCAGATGTTAAGGTGTTTAACCCTGAAAGATAGTCATATCTAACAAGAAAAAAGAATTCAATGATTAATGTATTGATATAAAGGTAATAATTACGCTTAAAGAATCATAATATTTGTTCGAGAATCATTATTTTACTTAACCCATATAATACGTATTTTAATATAAAATTTTATATTAAAACGTATCTTGTTAGCTAAAATAAAACTATTAAAGGAGAATGTTTTATGAAATCTCTAATTATATATTGTTCCGATTATAAAAATAATACCGAAAGAATTGCCAAAATGTTCGCAGAGAAAATAAATTCAGACTTAATAAATGCAAGAAATTTCCGAGATGTTGACTTAGAAAAATATAATCTGATTGGATTTGGTTCTGGAGTATACATGGAAAAACTATCACCCAAGCTTTTTAAACTTGTAGATAAAATGAATTTAAAAGGTAAAAACATTTTTGTGTTTTCAACCAGTGGAGTTGGAATGAAGTTCTATAACAACTCTTTAATTAAACTATTAAAGTCAAAGGGAGCTATAAATCAAGGAAGCTTTGCATGTAAGGGAAGTTTTAACGCAAGGGAGTTTAGTAAAAATAAGATTTTTTACATTATGGGTAATTTATCACAGGGACACCCTAATGTTAAGGACTTAAAAAAAGCAGAGCTATTTATTAGAAAGATTGAAGATTCACTTAAATGATATCTGTGAAGACCCAAGTTGATGGAACTTGGGCCTTATCCTTTTAAACAGCAAATATCCATATAATTATTTTAATTCAACTGTAACTCTAGAATCATAATCTACTGTGCTATCAATGTTTGGAACTATAAGTTTATAATTTCTATCATTATTTAAACCACTATATTCTCTGGTAAACTCATATTTATCCGTGTCTACTCTTTTAATAGTAGTATTTAAAAGTGAAATATCTGCTTTAGGATTATCTCCCTCTAGAAAAACAACCTGGTAATTAGGTAATTTACCATATATAACACCTTTTATTATTACATTATCCTTGTCATTTGAGAAATCAACATTATTTATAACTACTTTACTGTCTTTACCTTCTGACAATTCCATCGGTAGTTTTTCATCAATATCTACTGTTTTTGAAGATTCCACTCCTACTCCACTATTTCTTCTAAATGGTATTAGTGTTAAAGAACTTGTATTTTTATCTACGCTTGAATAAGCTACTGTAACATTAGAAGCTGGCTCTCTACTTCCCCCAACCTGTGTAATCTCATTCCCTTTATCATCTAAAACTATCCAAAAGTCAAAAAATGAACTTGGGATTTCATTTGCTGAGTTGCTGCTAATTGAAATTAAAGTATTTAATGGTGTTAAAGTAACTTTATCAATATCAAACTTATGGTCATTAAATGCTACTGATTTATTTGTCTCATAAATCTTAGCATCCTTATCTAACTCAGCTTTAGTAATATCAAATTTAAAACTCCAATCTCCAGAGGTATCATCAAATTTATCAAACATCATATCAAATTTAAAGTTATTAGGTAATGTATCATTCAATATTATTTCAGTGGTTCCAATAATTTTATTATCTGTTACGTTCTTTACTCCTCCTGAATAACCAACATTTATTTCTTTTCCATCAATTTTAAATTTAGGGAAAAATAAAGCATCAGAAGAATTTATTTTTTTATTACTCTCAGCAGTGTATCCAATAAGTATTCTATTGTCATAGGAAAGAATACTGTCTATCGTAAAAGATTTTCCGTCACAAGAAATTGTTTTATTTACTACATTTGAGTAACTAATATAATCTCCTGTTTTCCCAAACATTTCAACTATAGAATTCAATATAGGTATTTGAACTGCAAAAGCTGGATTTGCATATCCTACTGCAATAAAAACTATTAATCCTACAACACTAGCTGCTATTATTTTAGAAATTGAAACTTTCTTTGTTCTAATTTTTTTCATTACACTTCGTTTAAGTCTAAATTTTTGCATATCAGTCATACTAATATTATCAAACTCATTTTCATCAATAATTATATTATTAAGATCTTTATATATATTTTTTTCACTCATTCAAATTACCCTCTCCTTAAAATTTATAAGCTTTTCTCTTAAAGCCTTTCGCCCTCTTGATAACCTATTTTCGATAGCAGCTTTAGTTAAACTTAAACTACCTGCTATTGTAGTAATATCTTCATTAAAAAAATATCTCTTGAGAAATATATATTTATCAGGTTCCTTCATCCTATATATTATTGATAATATCTCATCTCTTCTCTCCTTTAATATAAAATCTTTCTCAATATCTTCACTTGAAGAAAGATTTAAATCATCTATATCTGTACACTCTGAATATTTCATGAGCTTTCTTCTATAATCAATAGCTTTAAACTTAGAAATTGCCATAATCCAGGTTTTGAAAGTGCCTTTTGTGTCATCAAAGCATTCTATGTTCTCCCAAATCTTCATAAAAACATCATTTGTACATTCTTCTACAGAACCAATACCGTAATCTCTATATAAAACACTATAAACTATTTTATAAATAAGATTTCCATACATATCAACTATGAACTCCATGGACTTTGGATTCTTCTTTTTAAGCTCATTTATAAAATTAGTTTCATCAACCTTCAATATCCACCCCTCCTTAATAATCAACTTTTATCTTCGCAAACTTATATATTTTTAAGAGCTCTCATATATTAAATACGAATTTTATCTCAATTTACTATCAAAATTTTACTTCGCTAATTGTAGGCAAAAAAACTGCCATTAGTATGACAGTTTTTTTATATTTTTCACTATCTTAAAACACCAGTATATGAAACATTTAATATTTCCTCCTAAAAAATTAAATACATTCACCAAGCATCTCTTTAACTTCATTTTCTTTCTGAAATAATAGACATCCACCATCATGTTCACCTATAAGCATTCCTGTCTCATTTAGCTTTCTAAATAAAGGTGATTTTAAAGCTTCTCTTAAAGAACAGTCTTTTAGGTTCATATCTGAATAAGGTGAAAATGGACATGGTTCTGCTGCTCCATCCACATTTATATGAAAGAAACCTCTTCCAGCAGCTAAACATCCACCTGAATATTTCTCATCTCCTGGGAAAGATATAAATACTGCATCTTGATATACTTTTCTTAGCTCTTGCTGTTTAACTTCCAATTTCTCACGTTCTAAATCAGTTGGAGCAAGATACTTATTTTCCTCAGCTACAGGAACATACTCAACAAAAACTACAGCTCTACAGCCTTTGTCATATAATTTTTGAAAAAATTCCTTACTAGTTACTGTATTTACATTCTCTGTAGTTACAGTAACAGAGGCTCCGTACAGAAGCCCAGCATCCTTTAAGGTATCCATAGCCTTCATTATAGTATTGTAAGCTCCAAGACCTCTTCTATTATCAGTCTGCTCCCTATCACCTTCAATACTTATGATAGGTACAAGATTTCTATTTTTATCAAACAACTTTAAATTATCTTCTCTAAACAAAGTTCCATTTGTAAACACCGGGAAAATTATTTCCTTAATCTCAGCTGCCTTTTCTATAACTTCTCTTCTCATTAAAGGCTCCCCACCAGCAAGTAATATAAATGAAACTCCCATTTCTTTTGCTTCTTTAAATAATTTTGCCCATCTTTCTGTACTCATTTGTTTATTCTCTAAGCCTTCACCACAAGATTTATTTTCTCTCGCATAACAACCCTTACAAAATAAATTACAGTTGCTTGATATACTTGAAATTAAGAAAGCTGGAACATTCTCTCCTTTTTCTATAAAAGCTTCTCTTCTCTTTTTAGCCTCTTTACTTGCTAATGCATATTTAACCACAAAAGCAGTTTCCTTTGGATTTTTAAGAGAGGCTTTAATTATCCCCTTAATTATGTTCTCTATACCATTACTAACATAATCAGATAAACTAAATTCATTACTCATTTTTTATTCTCCCCTTATATAACTTTATTTAAGTTATTATAAATTAATTATATGTCCTAAATGTCGTCTCTCATCTTAAAGTTTTCTTAATATTGTTTTTATTTTGGGATATATGGTATATTTAAACAAATGATAAGATTGAGGTAAGTTTATGAAATCTGAAAACATTACAAGATTATCAATTTATACATTGACAGCTATAGGCACTGCATTATCTTATGAAATTCAAAATGCCCCTTATTTTATAATGATTTTCTTCATATTTATACTTAATTCTAGAATTAGATTACTATTTTTAACACCCAAAAATAGAAATAATCTCTTGTTAGTCTCAATTATTTCAGATTTAGCTCTAGTGTTTTTATTATCTTCTAAATATCCTTATATAACTTATTTTTTGCTTTATATAACAATATTAGACTCACTATCATTATTAAAAAGTGAGGGTTATATTTTATCTATTATCGCCTCTGCCTTTATACTATTTTTTATTAAAGAAAAAGGTCATGATATTTTTATACTTAATCTCTTTATCATTCTTTCATTATCTATTTTTTCTATAAACAAAAAGAATATTAATAAGGATTTTAAGGAAACAGAAATTCTATTTGATGAAAACAGAAGGTATAGTTATGAACTTGAAAATACTAAGAAGATTTTAGAAGACTATTCCTCCACGATTGAATCCTTATCAACGCTTCAAGAAAGAGCTAGAATAACAAGTGAAATTCATGATAATCTTGGTCATAAACTAACTGGCGTGCTTTTTCAGCTCGAAGCTGGAATGAGAGTTTCTAAAAAAGATTTAGAGAAAGGTTTAGATATAATAGAATCCTCTAGAACTACTTTAAGTTCCACTGTAGATATGCTAAGTGATACTTTAAAAAATATTAATCCTGGGGAATATTCAAATAGAGTACTTTCTATAAAACAGATGATTGATGACTTTATATTTTCGTCTAATATTGATATAAGTTTTGATATTAAAGGAACTCCTGTAAAACTCTATCCAAGTATGGAGGTTGCCCTTTATAAAAATGCTAAAGAAGCTATAACTAATTCTGCTAGACACGGTAAAGCTAAAAAAATATGGATTACTTTAAAGTACGAAGAAAAACAGGTTATACTTACAGTAATAGATGATGGAATTAGCTGTAAAACTCTTGTTAGAGGTATGGGAATTAAGGGAATGGAAGAACGTGTTAAAATCATAGATGGAGAACTTTTCATTTCTACTGAAAAAGGTTTTGAAATTACTACTATAATTCCAATTAAAAGTTAAAGGAAGGTAACTATACTATGTCTATAAATGTACTTATTGCTGATGATGAAGAGCTAATAACCAACAGCCTCAAAATGATTCTAGATTATGAAGATGACATAAATGTTTTGTTTATATGCCAAAATGGAGATGAAGCTTACGAAAAAGTTCTCCAAAATAATAATATCCATGTTGTTTTAATGGACATAAGAATGCCCGTGTGTGACGGAGTACTCTCAACTAAAAAAATCCTTAAAGTAAGACCTGATATAAAAATCATCATACTTACAACCTTTAACGATGATGAATATATTTTTGAAGCTCTAAAAAATGGTGCTAAAGGTTATCTACTTAAAAACATCAAAGCTGATGAAATAATAAAAGCAATAAGGATAGTTCATGAAGGAAATCTTCTAGTACATCCAGAAGTAGCTACAAAACTTTCATCTATGCTTAAAGCTGACAAGAAAAAACTTATTTATAACTTGAACTTATCTGAAACTGAAATAGAAATAATAAAACTAATCTCAGATGGTTTAAGCAATAGAGAGATAGCAAAAAAGATATTTTTGACTGAAGGAACTGTTAAAAATAAGATAACAGATATCCTAAGCAAACTTAAATTAAGGGATAGAACTCAAATAGCAATTTTTTATTTAAAAAACTTTAGTTAAAAATGACCTAAGTCACCCATCTTCATGACTTTCTGTTGTGGAAATAGGTGGCTATATTTTTTAAACTATTATTATAAAGATTTTAAAAACTGGGGGAGAGAATGTGTCACTAATAGAAATACACTCTTTAATTAAACGCTATAAAAATAAACTTGCTGTGGATAGTTTAAATTTAGATATAAACGAAGGAGAAATCTTTGGACTTCTTGGTCCAAATGGAGCTGGCAAGAGCACTACTATAAATATTTTAATGGGTCTTATTAAAGCTAATGGGGGAAATGTTTTAATAAATGGATTGGATATTAGTAAAGACTCTTTAGAGGCAAAACAACTTATGGGTCTTGTTCCCCAAGATATAGCAATTTATGAATCCTTATCATCGCAAGATAATGTAAAATTCTTTGGAAGTCTTTATGATTTAAAAGGAGAGGATTTAAATCTAAAAGCAAAAAAAGCTCTTGAATTTGTTGGACTTTTAGATAAAGCTAAAGATAAACCAAAAACATTTTCAGGTGGTATGAAAAGAAGGCTTAACATAGCCTGCGCCATTATACATGAACCTAAAATAGTAATAATGGATGAACCTACTGTAGGCATAGACCCGCAATCAAGAAATCATATATTAGAAGCCGTAAAAGAACTTAATAGACAAGGCTCAACTATAATCTATACTAGCCATTATATGGAGGAGGTTGATGCTTTATGTAACAAGATTGGAATAATGGATCATGGAAAACTCATAGCTTATGGTGAGAAAAATGAAATAAAAAAACTTTCAAAAACAGATGAAATTTTAAACATAGAAGCAACTGATATAAGATATAATCCTATTGAAGATCTTAAAAATTTACCTGGAGTTAAAAATGTCTCAATTAACGAAAATACTATAAAAGTAATCTCAACAAGAGGGCAAAGTATACTTCAAGATGCTCTTTTCATTCTATCAAAAAGTGATGTAAGAGTAAAAAGCTTAACACTAAAAGAACCTGATTTGGAAAGTGTATTTCTTTCTCTTACTGGAAGAAACTTAAGGGATTAGGAGGATAACATGAAGGTTTTTAATATATCAATCAATTACTTAAAACGAATTTTCACAAACCCGTTTCTTGTAATCCTCATACTCGTAGGCTCTTTACTTGAAACTTTTTTGGTAAGTTCAAATATAAATAGTGCGGCTAACAGCATAACTGACTCTATATCTCAAAAATATACAGAGGTAATGATTATAGGTGTAAATAAGACTGCTAATATAAATCAGCTTCTATGTTCCTCTACCTTAGCGTACTTTCTTCTCATAACTGCTATTATTATGGTTGGACTTAATATCTCTGACAGAAAAAATAAAACCTTTATGAGAATGTATTCCTGCCCTGTAAAAAAGAGCACCGTTATTTTAGGAAATATTATTGGCCAATTTTTAATAACCTTAATTGTAGCGGTTTTTTATATGCTTTTTTCTTCTATCATATTTAAAATTAGCTATGGAAACAGCTTGGTTGGAATTTTTATAGTAACAATCTTTGCAGTATATATTTCAGCATCTTTTGGTTTTTTCATGTCTGGATTATTTAAAAATTCAACTGTTGGAGTTAGCACCTGTGCTTTTATTTTATTTTTCTTGGCTCTTTTTAGTGATAGCTTTTCACTAAGCGGAGACTTTGATGCAACTTCAAAATTCACCTTAAACAAGTGGATTTATGAAAGTTATTATAGTTTAATGCAAGAAAACCCCCTTAGTTCCATAACTCAAAATTTAATCGTCCTTATGTTACTAGGTACATTATTTAACGTTCTTGGAATTCTATTATACAAAAGGGAGAAAACATATGAATAGTATTAGAATATGCTTAAATATAATGAAACGATTATTTAAAGACCCAGTAGCACTATCCTTAATCCTAATAGTTCCTCTACTAGGAGGAGTTCTCTCGTCATTTATGTTTAACAAAGATACTTTAATAAAAATAGCCATAACTGATAGCGACTACACTTCATCTGTCATAAATTTATTAGAGGACACTAATAAATATAAAATCGAAATACTTAATGAAGAAGATATAGAGAAATTCGTAAATAATAAAAGTATAGAAATAGGTATTGTAATGTCTTACCCCTATGAAAAGACTAAGATACTATGTAAAAGACAAAATGGAAATGTAAATGAGCTTAATTTATTGCTAGATTCATACTTTAAATCTCTAGATAACCCTACTGAATTTAAAAATATAGATACAAATTTAACTGTTAAAGAAAATAGTAAAGATAATTATAAACTTTCTGCTTCAGTTGGTTTCCTACTTATGTCCTTATTTATGTTTTCAGGAACTTGTACAAATATTCTCATAGATGATATTAATTCTAAAACCTTTATGAGAATTTTCTGTGCTAGAGTAAAATCCCATAATATAATTTTCGGTCATATTTTAGCAAGCATTTTCCTAAGTTCTATACAAATTTTTTTATTTTTAGTTTTGTCTAAATATGTACTTCATATGGATTACAGAATCTCGTCTCCTGTTTTTTTTATTAATTTAATGGCTTTTTTCATCGCCTCCCTCGGTATAAATATCGCTCTAACAAGTTTAATAAAAACCACACAAGCTTTAAGCATTATCAATTTTGTATTGGCAGGATGTTTTTGTGCAGTGGGAGGTACATTTATTCCCGTAAGTAGTATGTCTCCTGCGCTGCAGACAATATCAAATTTCATACCAAACAAATGGCTCATGGAATCTTACAATAAACTAAGTAACGGTTCTTCCTTCAAAGAAGTTTATATAAACATTTTAATTTTACTACTTTTTGGATCAGTGTTTTCGACATTTGGAATTAAAACCCTAAGGTTTTATGAAGAGGATTAATAGAAATTAAAATATAGGTATCGCTTCATGTCTTTCATTATCCCTATATTATTTTTTTATTTATCCTTTAACTCAAAATAACTAAAGGCAAGTAAATTTATTATCAACTTGCCTTTAGTTTATATCAATCTATTTAATTTCTATAGTTTTATCTACAAAAATTTTATCTCCCGTATCTTCATAGAGAGTTGAGTAACTTCCATCAGAATTTTGAGTTGTTTCCTTTTCAATTAATATATCTCTATAAATAACTACCCTTAAGGTTTTTGAATCCTTAGGTACTGCACTAAAATAGCTTATTTGTTTATTATCATCATAAATTTTAGACATATCTGCCCTAAGCTGATTATTTTTGTCATCATAAACCAATATACCATAATGATAATTTTCAGGATTCGTAGTATTTACTCTTAAACTAACTGGTGTAATAAAAACAGAATCTAAAGATAATCCTTTGTCAGTTTTATAGTTTACAGCTATATTTCTGCTAATGCTTTTATCTAACTTAACTGGTACCTTAAATGCCCAAGTTCCATAAAAATTTTGACCTTTATCATTTTCACTAAAACCTGCTGTGCCTACAGACTTTAACTTAACTTCAAAATCAAAGTTATCAGGAATTTCTGTATCTAAAGATTTTAAATAATATCTCTCCATTCCTATAAAAGTATTTTCATCTACAAACTCGCCTTCTAACCCAGCAAATCCTGTATTATCTAACTCCTTATCAGAAAAACTTACTTTATTGTACTCTTCACTTGTCATAAGTTGTGCATTATCCAAAGGATTCTCTCCTCTTGAAGTATGTTTAAAAGGTTCGTCACTTTCAATTTTATAAGTTACATATAACCCTTCCCCATCACACATTATTTCCGATAATGTTACCTTCACCCCATTATCATAGACAGCTTCTTCTACAGATGTGGCATACCCTGAATAATCTCCTTGAAACTGTATTTTTTCTTCTATTTCCTTAAATACATTGCTAATCAATAATATCTTTGCTGCTAATGCTTGATTTGAAACTCCAAAGGTAAATGCTATAACAAGCAATGCTACAACCGATGCTACTGATCTTCTTTTTCTTCTAACTTTTCTAATTTGTAACTCTTTATCCGCTTTTTCTATACCATTAGCTATTGCTTTATCAATAGAATCCTCTAACTTATCAGATATATTTATATCAAAAAATTCACTATTATTCATTTAGATAATCCTCCTTCAAAATCTTATTAAGATTTTCTTTTGCTCTTCTCAAATAAGTTTTAACTGTATTCTCTGGTATGTTCATTACATTTGCTATACTTTCTATGGTCATATCATTAAAATATTTTAATATTATTACAGTTTTATAATTATCTCTTAATATATCAATAGCTCTATATAAATCTAATTTTTCATCTATTGATACACCCTCTCTTCTCGAAGAAATCTCAATTTCATCATTTAAAGGACAAATTTTTTTATTGTTTTTTATAAAATCTAATGCACAATTAATTACAATTCTAGTTAACCAATATTTAAAAGATGCTATATTTTTAATACTTTTTATATTAAGCATTGCTCTGTAAGTACATTCTTGTATTATCTCTAGAGCGTCTTCCTCATTTTTTACATAACTATACGCTATTTTATATAAATAGATTTTATATTTTTTTATAAGCTCAATAAAACTTTCTTTGTCTCCATCTATTGCCCTTTTTATAATAGTTTCATTATTTTCATCTAAAAATTTTAGTTTTACTGCAGACACACCTTCCATAGCTTTCTCCTATAACTTTTTTATTAACATCGATGTTACCTCTATAAGACTTATTGATACTGCATAAAGTTTCACTTTTTTCATTTTACTGTTATTTTAGCATATAAATTTAATTATAAAACTTTACTGAATTTAAGATTTATAATATACTAAAGCTATAAATGCATTATTAAATAATAACAATTATCTTTTAGTAGATTTATAATAAATTATATATTATAAAGGAGGACGATACATGAATAACGTTTTATTTGCATTTGGATTAACACTCTTCGCTGGTTTATGTACTGGCATAGGAAGTGCGTTAGCCTTTTTCACAAAAAAGACAAACACAAAATTTTTATCTATTAGTCTTGGTTTTTCAGCTGGAGTTATGATTTATGTTTCTATGATTGAAATATTTTTTAAGGCCAAAGATGCTCTTGTAGCTGAACTAGGATTAAAGTCTGGTTCCTGGGCTACTGTTGGTGCATTTTTCGGGGGAATGTTTATAATAGCACTTATTGACAAACTTATCCCAAGTGGAGAGAATCCTCACGAAGTTCATTCAGTTGAGGATATAAACGACAAAACCTCGGACCCCAAATTATTAAGAATGGGAATATTCACAGCTCTAGCTGTTGGTATTCATAACTTTCCAGAAGGGCTTGCAACCTTTATATCAGCTCTTCAACAGCCATCTATAGCTATACCAATAGCTGTAGCCATAGCAATTCATAATATTCCAGAAGGAATAGCTGTATCTGTTCCAGTATATTATGCAACAGGGGACAGAAAAAAAGCTTTCTTCTACTCTTTCCTATCTGGACTTTCTGAACCTATAGGCGCATTGATTGGATATTTAGTATTAATGCCATTTATAAATGACTTTGTATTTGGAATAATTTTTGCTGGAGTTGCTGGAATAATGGTATTTATATCTTTAGATGAACTACTTCCTTCAGCACAAAAGTATGGCGAACATCATCTATCAATATACGGCTTAGTAGCTGGTATGGTAGTTATGGCAGTAAGTTTATTGCTATTTATATAAGAAGAAGACCGTGTACAGGTTTGAGTACACGGTCTTCTTTTCTATTTACTTAGATCAATATCTATTCTATATCTATCATCAATTTCAGGTTCTGTAATCATAGGTATTGCAATCTTATATTTTTTATTTTTATCAACAGCTGGTAGTTTTATTGAAACAATCTTTTCTGCTTGATTCTCCATAACAGCTCTATCTCCATCTTCTGCTCTTCCAATATCTTTATAATCTTCATCCAAAATTACAGCCTCATTAATGTTACTATAATCGTAAGCGCCATTTCCTTCTAACTTAAAGGTTAATTTCGTATATTCATCTGTAGCTTCAATATTCTTTATTGTAACTGAATTATTATCACTAACCTTTATAATTTGATCTCTTAATTCACTTAATGGTGTAAATCTTCTTTCTTTATCTATATTGTATAAATAAATAACCTCATTAGGAACGTATCCTTTAACTTTTTCTTCTTTAGTTGCTGCTCTCCTTATTGTTATTAGCTCTTGTGTAGAATTATCACTAATTGTAGTTTGCAACATAGTTCTACCAAGATAATCAATATCTTGCCTCTTTATTCCCCATTCCTTAAACACCGGAACTACAGTTAATGATTTAACAGTGGATAGATCATCAAATATCGCTATCTTTCCTTCATATTCTTCTTCACCAAAACCTCCCCCAAGCTCTCCAGCATCTAAAATTTTCCCATTCTCATCTATAACAATAAAGCTATAAATTCCATCTCTCTGACTTTTATTTGTACTATCATATTTACCTGAATAATTTATGGTGTTTCCTAATGGACTTATGGTTAATTTATTAAGTGTTAATGTGCTGTTAGGTGTTTTTATACTTTTATCTAGATTTATAGTTTTGGATTTTGAAATATTATTCATTTTAGTTACGTTAAATTTAAACTCCCAATCCCCTCTGATATTACCAATTGATCCCATCCTTAAATGAATATCAACGCTTCTATCTAAAGTAAACTCCGATATATTTGAGGTTATTACACTTACAAGCTTTTTATCAGAAACCTTTTTATCTTTACTATCATAACTTCCTAAATGTTCTCCGTTAATTTCTATGTTAGGGGATATGATTCCTCGCTCTTCTTGAAGTCCATCGCCTTCAATTGTTGATGTTATAACCAAGCTATTATCATCAATGGCTATCTCATCTATTGTAACCTTAATTCCATTATTTTCAACGGACTTATTAATTGATGTTGCAAATTTTTCGTATTCCGATAGATTTCTTCCCATTCTATCATAATTAATAAGTTTAAATATTGATCCTACCCCTGGTATAGCTTGAACAATCTCTGGATTATTAATTCCGACTATAACTACTAATGCTAAAGTTGCAGCTATTGCTCCTATCCTCTTATATATCTTCTTATGTTTTCTTCTTTTTTTCTCTTTTTTTCCTCTTTCAAATCCTTTTTTTACTGCTAAATCTATTCCTTCCGGTATCTTAATCATTTCTTTTATATTATTTAAATCATCCATTTACGCACCCTCCTTACTCATAAACACTCTTAATTTCTTAAGTGCAGCGTTAAGATGTGTCTTTACAGTTCCTACTGGATATTCTAGGACTTCTGATATTTCTACTATAGTTAAATCCTGAAAATACTTTAGTATTATTACATTCTTATATTTATCTTCAAGCTTGTCTACATAGTTTATAATATCTAATCGTTCTTCTAATTTTTGATTTTCATGATAATTTACATCCTTTTTTACTACCTTTTCTATTTCAATAATTCTTTTCTCTTTTTTTATTACATCTAAAGCATTGTTTATCAAAATTCTTGTTATCCAAGTTTTAAAATATTTGGGTTCCTTCAATTTTTCTATAGATATATACGCTTTATAAATAGTTTCTTGAAGAACATCTAATGCATCCTCTTCATTTTTCACATAACTATAGGCTGTCCTATAAAGATTCTCTTTAAAAGTATTTATTAAATACTCAAAGGACTCTTCATCTCCCTTAATTGCTCGTTTAACTCTATCATCTAAATTCATTATTATGCTCCTTAAACTCAAAACTCCTTCTACCTTTATATCGTAGCTACAACTATTAGACAAGTAATTTTTCAAAAAGGTTTTATTTATTTTAATCAAATTTCCATTTTAATCTCCATTATTAAAAAAGCAGCAAAATCACTCTAGATTTTACTGCCTTCTTATATACTTTCAAATTAATGTATGAAATTCGTATCCCTCTTTTTTTAACTTATTTATGATTTCTGGTAGTGCCTCTGCTGTAGATTCTTTTCCATATGTATCATGCATTAAAACAACTAGATTACCATTTCTAGCAACCTTTGTTTTTGTTTCATTAAAAACATCTATGAGTCCGTCTTTATTTTTTGGTTTTCCTTCAGCATCTCCCACGATACAATTCCAATCTATGTAGGAATAACCTTTTTGAGCTAGAATTTTTTCTGTTTCACCCATTCCCTTCCATGAGTAGCTTCCTCCTGGAAAACGAATTACTCTGGTTCTATATTTTTCTCCTAATTCCCCTGTGATTAGATTATTAGTTTTTTCTATTTCACCTATAAATGTATTGATATCAATTTTACCACCAGGATATAATTTTTTATAGTTATGGGAATATGTATGAGCCCCTATTGCATTCCCTTCTATTACTATCCTTTTTAATATTTCTTTTGACTTATCTGATTTATTTAACTCATTACCAACTATAAAAAAAGTACCATTAACTTTATTTTCCTTAAGTATGTCTAAAATTTTAGGAGTTACAGTTACTGATGGGCCGTCATCAAAGGTAAGATATGCAACCTTTTTTTCCAAACTTTTAAAATTTCCAGACTTCAGCATGTTCATTACAGCCATGCTATCTGATAATATACCCATATCTTGATATGCCGATTCTATACTTTCACTGATACCATCAGTGTATAATTTTTCAGAAAAATTAGTTATGATCTTTTCTTTAAGGTTTGTAAAATTATAAATAAAAAATGCTACAGCTAAAATAATTATTCCATAAATCAATCCCTTAACTACAATTCTATTCTTTTTCTTTTGTCTAAATATATTTTCCATTTCCCCCTCCTTGTCTTTTATTTTCTTTTCATTATTTATTATGCTTTAAAACTGTTGTATTATTTAACTTTATTGACATTTCCTCTATTTTACAGATAAAAAAGAGGAAAGTTCTTTCGAACTTTCCCTAGATCTTTTAAAAAAGCTTTTACGATTGCGAGACCTATTATCCGTCCGGCAATACCGGCAGCAAACCTAATCATTACTTTATTCTAGATTCTATACATTTTATAGAATTGCTAGCTACTTATAATACTAATATATACAATAAAAGCGAAATTTGTTACATTTTAAAACTTTATATTCCCATTATTTTTATAATCTTTTATATGACTTCTACTGCATTCTCTTTATATGCTATACTAAACTTATGATAATCACTTTAATTTTTTGCTAGCAGGAGGTTTGATATGTATAAATGTTGTATTTTTGATTTAGATGGTACTTTAGTTGATTCTATAAAGGCAATCTCCTATACTTCTAATTTAACTTTATCTAAATATGGACTTGGTCCAATCTCTGAGGAAAAATATAAGATTTTTGTTGGAGATGGTTATAAAAAGTTGATTGAAAGAGCGTTAATCTATTCTGGAGATAAAGATTTAATTAACTATGAAGATGCTCTTATAACTTATACAGAGTATTTTGAAATTCATTGTATGCATGAGGTTAAACCCTATGATGGAATAAAGGACATGCTTCATGCCTTAAAAGAAAAAGGGGTAAAGATAGCTGTACTATCAAACAAACCACATGAAAGAACTCTCGATAATATCTATGGAGTTTTTGGTGAAGATTATTTTGATATGATATCTGGTGAAAAAGAAGGGGTTAGAAGAAAACCCGATCCAATTGGAGCCATCATTACAGCTGAATCTTTAGGTATATCCCCTAAAGAATGCTTATACATAGGTGATACCAGCACTGATATGGAAACTGGAATAAAAGCTGGTATGGATACTATTGGGGTTACTTGGGGATTTAGAACACGTGAAGAACTTGAAAGTTATTCACCAAAATATGTTATAGATCATCCTAGTGAAATCACAAAAATAGTTTCTCTTTAAATGCTTTAAAGCCATTGCATCTCTGCAATGGCTCTATTTTATTCTTCTAATGCATCTGTATAAATTACAACTGCATCTCTTAAGAATTTTGCAAGACCTGGTTTGTTTTTATCATAATAAGCTGTAAAACGCTCATCATCTACATACATTTGCGCTACTCCTGCATGGGCTTCTTTTGAATATCTGTTCCATGCAGTGGTAATCCATTTACGATGTAGTTTAGCTACTTCTTGAGCTGCTTCTCCTGCTGGATCTCCAGTTTCAAAAGCCTCTTCAAGCTTATCTAATATAGTCTGACCTAATTCCTCAAACTCTGTATACTGCTCTTTAGACATATTTTTGAATCTTTTGTTAGATTCATTAACTACATCTTCACCGTATTTTTCTCTTATTTCCTTACCATATTTCTTTTCGTTATCATCAACTAGCTTTTGTTTAAAGCCTTCAAATTTTTCTTTATCTGACATAATGATTCTCCTTTCATCCTTATCAATAGTTTTTTCAACATTTTTGATAAGTGTTTCTAACTGTTTTCTTTTTTCTAGGAGTTTCTCATGATGTTCTTTCAGTGCTTTAGTTTTATCAAAGTCTTTAGATGTAATGACTAGCTTTATATTATCTAAACTTACATCCAATTCTCTAAAAAATAGTATTTGTTGCAACATATCTACTTCAGCTTCACCATATATACGATATCCTGAAGAATTAATTCTTGCCGGCTTAAGAATACCTAATTCATCATAATATCTTAATGTTCTGGTGCTAACACCTGCTAGTTTAGCTAATTTATTCACTGTATACTCCATAAGCTCCCTCCTGACAATTTAACTATACACCTTTACGTTGCGTTAAAGTCAACAGGTTTTTTATAGTTTTTTTTATTTATTATTTAACTATTGCTTATTTGGTAATATAGACAGTTTTTCTCTTGACTTAATCTCAATATCTATTCCATAAGCACATATCCAAACTGATATAGCTGTAGGGTTATACACAATTGAACAATCTGCTGAATACTTTAAAGCATCTAAAGCTTTTAAATAATCTATTATTTCAATATTAGTTGCATACCATATAGAGTTATTATTACTAACTAGTTTACTAAATTCCTCAATTAAGTCCCAATTCTCATTTAAGTCAAACTCATAACTATGTCCCCATACATATAATAATTCCATAGACTTATCTTCTGATTCCAAAAAGTTTTTGGTAATTTCTAAAAATCTTGGATTTGTATGATGACAAGTTGGATGCCATTCTAGAAAAGTATCTGGCAAAGTAAATTTTTCATGTTGCTTTACAGTTCTTGAATATTCAATTCCACAGCTATCTATTACATCAAGGACTTTTTTATTGTAAGTGCCAAATGGATATGCCATCCCCCTTACAGGATACTTAGTTATTTTTTCTAAGTTTTTTCTATCTTCAAATACTTCATTTAAAATCATTTCTTTTGGAAGTTCTTCTAAATGAGGATGAGTTAAACTATGAACAGCAATCTCATGGCCTCTATAAAGCTTATCAATTTCATCAATATTTATTCTACTTATAGTCTTTCCATCTTTAATCCAATAAATTTCCTCACTTTGTATAGCAGAATTTAGATTAAAGGTCGCCTTTAAGGAATATTTGTTGAAAATACTTACAAGTTTTTTATCTTGAATTACGCCATCATCGTAGCTAAGAGTCAATGCTTTTCTCTTTCCATCTGGAAAAAGGTTTGTAACAGTACTCATTCAATCACTTCTTTCTTTACTATATAATCTATATAAGCTTGTTTTATCATTTCTCCTTCATATAACCTTTCAATAACCCTATCTTCTTTATAAAGTATTGTCATGTCATTAAAATGGCCTTCACCTTCATTAACTTCATAATAGGTATGAATAACCTCTTCTCCTCTTTCTATCTGAAGAAATTCATTTTTACCAAGTTCTTTTCCGTCTCCATACCATTCATCATTTATAGAGAGAAAATTTAAACAACATAACCCACCGGGCTTTAGAACTCTCTTAATTTCATTTATGGATGTTTCTATATCCTTTTTTGTCATATGAAAAATAGAATTATAAGAATAGATAAAGCTTAAGGATTCATCCTCAAAAGGCAGGCTTCTCATATCTCCTTTTGATATATTTAAATTAATTCCATGTTTCTTAGAAAACTCATTAGATTTATGTAATTGATCATCGCTTATTTCTAATCCATAAGTTTTATAACCATGTTCCAAAAATAATGAAAGTGGTGGTAAGTCTCCTCCTGCTCCGCAGTCCAATACCTCTTTATCTAGATCACTTTCGTTACAATAACTTAAAAACCTATATAATTGTGGTTGCTTCAATATTATGTTCATTTTTCTCCCCCTATCAATAACAAGTTTTTTCTAAATATTTCTATACATTAATATTATCACTAAATCAGAGCTTTTCAATAAATTACAAAACAAAAAGCCAAGTACCTAGGCTAATCCTAAATACAAGGCTCTTTTTATTATTATATTTAATTCCTATTAAATGTTTCTAAATCTCTGTAATTTTTTCATAAAATGAATCTTGTTTTATTATTTCTTGTTTTGTTTTTGAGAATTCTATTCCATATCCCTCTTCTATAGTCTCAACAGCATGGGTATATCCAGTCTCAATACAGACTATATCTCCCCCCTGTACTTCAAAAGTTTGCACTTCTGCTTCTGAATCTTCTGCTTTCTTTATATAAACCTTTAGTCTTCCTTTACAAACATATAGATATTCAATCTTTTCTTTATGATAATGATTCCCTCTCGGCTCTTTACCTTTTATAAAATCACAGTAAGCTAAAAAATTTATATCATCTGCAGGCAAAATTGCAAGTTCACCTTTCTCTGTCATAATTCTTCCGTATTTATCTTCGTCATTTAGTCTTTTGTTATATGTAGCTAACTTAATAATTTTAAATCCTTGTGACTCCATTATCATCATTCCTCATTTTTCTTAATAAAAAAAGTCCTCACACCAAGCACCTTTGCAAAGCATGGGACCTTATAATTAACAAGTCAATCTTTTCCTCACTTTTCCTATAATAGACCTTTTTTGTGAAATTTGCAACATTTTTTTCACATAAATTATATAAATATTATTATGCTGCAAATTACTTCTAATAAAAACCTGTTATAATTATGATATTAATTATCATATTATGCTAAAGGAGACCCAACAATGAATTCAATTTTATTTCATAAACTAAAAGGTCTTAACATATCATTTAAACCAATAAGTTTAGATGATATTCAAGATATCCATAACTTTTTATCAGATAAGGAAGTTAAAAAATTTATAGGTTGGAATTTAATGAAGAACTTAGATGACACCAGAGAACATATTAAAGAAATGATGAAAGAAGAATTATCTGGCGACTATTTGTATGCCTCTATTGTTTTAAATACAACTAAAGAGATTATAGGAACAGCTATGTTATTTGATTTTAATAACTCAACAAAAAGTGCAGAACTTGGATATGTTCTTAGTAGAAACCACTGGGGCAAAGGTTGTGGGAATGAAACTGTTTCTTTAATTACAGATTTTGCTTTTAAATCTCTTAAGCTTAATAAGCTTAATGCCAGAGTAACTGATGCCAACATTGCATCTAGTAAGATACTGAGAAAAGATGGATATGAATTAGAAAAAATACAAAAAGATGCAAACCTTATTGACGGAATATCTTTTGATTTATTATACTTTAGTAAAATTAACTATAACTAACGAATATTTTTTGACTTTCTAGATGTACTTTTTTGTAACAATATGGCTAATTGCATACATATAATATATTAACTATTATAGTTTTAATTCAGTCATAGAAGATAACTCCTTTCATTGGTAAATTAGCTCCATTAATTTGGAGCTTTTTATTTTATTACTTTAGAAATTTTAATAGTATTAATAACAAAACATAATATTTTAAATTTCAATGTTCTTAAAAACTACTTTAGTGTCCTAATTATTGATTAAGTTCTAATTATTTAATATACTTAAGTTGAAATTTTTTTATAAGAAACACCAATTTCCCCATTGAAGACAGAAATATATTTTCTGTCTTCTTTTTTATTGATATATTAAAATCTCAATGAAAGATAAACATAATTTATATTATAATGTGGATAAACATGAACTACACATATAACTTAGAAATATTTCTCAGAAGAACGCTTAAAGGCTTTATAGTTTAAGTGTATATTACTGATACAAAAAAATAAAAAAGTTTGAAACGTTTTTGTTGAATGTAAGTCTTATGAGTAAGGAGGTGAGGCAGTGACAGATTTCAGTGAAATATATTCTGAATATTTTTCAGGCGTATATAAATATGTGCTATCTCTTTGTATGAATGAATCCATTGCAGAAGAAATTACACAAGAAACTTTTTTTAAGGCAATGAGGCACATAGATAAATTTAGTGGTTCTTGCAAATTATATGTTTGGCTTTGTCAAATAGCAAAAAATACCTATTTTACTCTTTATAAAAAGAAAAAGCCCCTATTATCAGACTTAGATACAGGTATACCTGACACATTATTCAACTTGGAAGCTTGTTACATCAACAAAGATACATCAAAACGGCTACATATTGAGTTGCACAAGCTGAGAGACCCATACAAGGAGGTTTTTACTCTACGGGTCTTTGGAGAACTGCCATTCTCTCAAATTGGAGAATTATTCGGGAAAACTGACAGTTGGGCACGACTGATTTTTTATAGGGCAAAAAAACAATTACAGGAGGTAATGAAATGAAAATATCTTGCGAAATTATAAAAGACTTGCTTCCATTATATCACGACGGAGTATGTAGCGATGATAGCCGAGCAACGATTGAGAAACATGTTCTTGAGTGCGATAGCTGCAAGAACGAGCTTCTAGCAATGGACGAAGTGCTTCTAATAAATAACAAAGACCAAAATCTACATGAAGCGGAAGCGGTAAAAAAACTATCACGCATGTGGAAAAAAGGAATGCTGAAATCCTTAATAGAAGGAGTCTTAATCACAATTATTGTAATTGCTGCAATTGCTCTAGTTTTATATCTGTTTATGGATATACGAGCTGTACCAAAATCTTATTGAATGGAGGCCTATAAATTGAATGATTATGCTTTAACAGCAAAAAATATCAAAATGCAGTATGGAGCAAACACCATTTTTAGAGATGTTTCTATTCATGTAGAACAGGGAGCTATTTATGCGTTAGTTGGGAAAAATGGTTCCGGAAAAACTACCTTGCTTCGTATTCTTACCGGTCTAATCAATGATTTTAATGGGACAGTTTTCGTGAAGAAAGTAAACGGTTGTGATAATAAGTTTGCAGTTGTCATTAATGATCCGTCGCTTTTTCTTAATATGAGTGCACTTGAAAACATGAAAGAGCAGGCTCATTTGCTTGGTCTAAGTGATAATAACCAAATTGAGAAAGTCCTAAAAACTGTTGGTTTGTCAGATATCAATTGCAAGCCCGTAAAAAACTTTTCTCTTGGTATGACTCAACGATTGAAACTCGCAATGGCATTAATACAAATGCCGGATATTCTAATTTTAGATGAACCTACGAATGGTCTTGACCCCGATGGAATTGCAGATTTACGTAAATTATTGCTACATTTAAATGAAAGTGGAATTACTATCCTAATTTCTAGCCACATTTTAAGTGAATTGGAGCAGATAGCCACCCATCTTGGTATTTTGCATGATGGCATAATTGTAAAAGAAATAGCTATACATGATGCTTTTCAAAATGGAACTTCCTTAGAAAAGCTATATATGCAGTACACAACGGGGGATAAATCATATGATTAATGTATTAAGAAGCGACTTTTATAGACTTGGAAAAAGCAAGTTATTATATATCATTATAGTATTTGCAAGTATTGTGCCCTTTTTTATGATGATGACTATTCGTCAAGACATTCGAGTAGGAATTTCTGTTTTGGGAAACCTAACCACCTTTAAGGAGATTGAAGATATTATTCGAGCGGGCACAGAATATCAAAAGGGACTTGGTATTTTAATCGCCATTCTAATCTCTGTATGGATTGGACAAGAGTATCAATGGAAAACATGGCAGCACAAATGGATTATCAATAAAAGCCGCTTCAGTATATATCTATCAAAATCTATTATTTCATCAGTCATATCTTCCGCCCTTTTCTTACTGTTTGAATTGATTGCTTTGTTAAGCTCTGGTCAGATAAGTAACATTATACTAAGTGGATATGTTTTATCGGTTATTTGTGGTATTGCAGTATACGCCTCCTTAGGATCAGTTCTTTGTCTACTTTCTATGCTGATAAAAAATAATACTGCTTCAACAATTATTTGTTTATGTTATGTGCTTTTTAGCGAAACATTATGGTCTATCATTAGAAATCTAAGTGGTTTTTCTTCAATCCTTATAAAAATAGTTGAATTAGGTATGCGACACTCAATTTATGGCATGTCTACGATAATTTCTTCAACCTCCTTTTCATCAAATATGGTGATAAGCATTGTAATCAATTCGGTTCTTATTATGATTATAGTTACTGTTCTTGGTCTTACTGTTTTTAGAAAATATCAATTATAAACTGCTAACGTAAGTACTATATTAATTAGAACAAATAGTTATTCCTTTTGTCATAGTGAAACAAGAGTTAAATTTGACAAAGATGAAGAGATAATAATGATGAGTTAATCACAGTTATTATCTCCTTTTATTTCTATAATTTCATAAATTAAAAAAGCCCCATACCTAGGTCAATTCCTAAGCACAGGGCCAATTTCTAGATTTATTTACGATTAAAGAAAGCTTAAATTATTTGTTTAAAGCTTCTTCTATAGCAACAGCAACTGCAACAGTAGCTCCTACCATTGGATTGTTACCCATTCCTATAAGACCCATCATTTCAACGTGAGCTGGAACTGATGAAGATCCTGCAAATTGAGCATCTGAGTGCATTCTTCCCATAGTATCAGTCATACCATAAGAAGCTGGACCTGCTGCCATGTTATCTGGGTGAAGAGTTCTTCCAGTACCACCACCTGATGCAACTGAGAAGTATTTCTTTCCTAAATCTATCATTTCTTTCTTATATGTTCCTGCAACTGGATGTTGGAATCTTGTTGGGTTAGTTGAGTTACCAGTTATAGATACGTCAACTCCCTCATTGTGCATTATAGCAACACCTTCTCTTACATCATCTGCACCAAAGCATCTAACTTTAGCTCTTGGTCCGTTTGAGTAAGCAATTTCGTTAACTATTGCTAATTCTCCAGTGTAATAGTCAAACTTAGTTTGAACATAAGTAAATCCATTAATTCTTGAGATTATTTGAGCTGCATCTTTTCCAAGACCGTTTAATATAACTCTTAATGGCTCTTTTCTAACTTTGTTAGCTTTTTCAGCTATTTTTATAGCACCTTCTGCTGCTGCGAATGATTCATGACCAGCTAGGAAAGCGAAACATTTAGTTTCTTCACTTAAAAGCATAGCTCCTAAGTTACCATGTCCTAAACCAACTTTTCTATCATCTGCAACTGAACCAGGGATACAGAATGCTTGAAGACCTTCTCCTATACAAGTAGAAGCGTCAGCAGCTTTTTTAGTTCCTTTTTTAACAGCGATTGCTGCTCCTAAAACATATGCCCAGCCAGCATTTTCAAATGCTATTGGTTGAGTTTCTTTTGCTATTGTATATGGGTCAAATCCAAGATCTTGACAAATCTTTCTTGCTTCTTCTAGAGATGCAATACCGTACTTTTCAAGAACTGGAGTTATTTGTCCTATTCTTCTTTCATAACTTTCAAATAATGCCATTTTAAAATCCTCCTTCAACCACTTTATTATGCATGTCTTGGGTCTATTACTTTAGCAGCTTCATCGAATCTACCATATTGACCTGTTGCTTTTTCTAAAGCTTCTTGAGCATCTGCTCCTTTAGCGATAGATTCCATCATTTTTCCTAAGTTAACAAACTTGTATCCTATGATTTGATCATCTGCATCTAAAGCAACGTTAGTTACGTATCCTTCAGCCATTTCTAAGTATCTTGGTCCTTTTGCTAAAGTACCATACATTGTACCAACTTGGCTTCTTAATCCTTTTCCTAAATCTTCAAGACCTGCTCCTATAGGAAGTCCACCTTCTGAGAAAGCGCTTTGTGATCTTCCGTATACGATTTGAAGGAATAGTTCTCTCATAGCTGTATTAATAGCATCACAAACTAAGTCTGTGTTTAATGCTTCTAATATAGTTTTTCCTGGTAATATTTCAGATGCCATTGCAGCTGAGTGAGTCATACCTGAACATCCTATTGTTTCAACTAAAGCTTCTTGAATAATTCCATCCTTAACGTTTAATGTTAATTTACAAGCTCCTTGTTGTGGTGCACACCAGCCTACTCCGTGAGTTAATGCCGATATATCTGTTACTTCTTTAGCTTGTACCCATCTTCCTTCTACAGGAATTGGTGCTGCGCCATGATTTGGGCCTTTGGCAACTACACACATTTCTTCAACTTCTTTTGAATACATCATTTTTTTTACTCCTCCCTAACAAACGAATTTATAGCCTATAATTAAAGGTTACTCGAAAGGGCTATTCTTCACACGGGAACTTTTTAGTCCCGCCGGGTTATTAATTACCTACATATATTCTATCAAATGAATATGACTCAAACAATATAAATTTTTCAAAATTTAAAAATTCCTCCTCTAATCTTATAATAATGCATAAATTTTCTTATATATCCTTTCCTTCGGAAGTACTAAAAATGTGTATAATACTATCTTTATAGCTTGAAGCCAATATATGTTAATGATAAAATAGTAATAATTTGAAAGTGAGGTAATATGAATGAAAAATATAACTAGTATTGTTGTTCAAAAGATGATAGCTTACTTTGAGAAAGATGTTAGAAGGATAAATCATGCGCTAAAAGTTTATACTTTTAGTAAAACTATTGGAGAGATGGAAGGATTAGATGATAAAACTCAGTTAATACTTGATATCTCTTCAATTTTACATGATATAGGCATTAAAGAAAGCGAAAGAAAATATAGTAGTTCTGCTGGAAACTATCAAGAAATAGAAGGGCCTCCTGTTGCTCAAGAGTTACTTAGGGATTTAAATTTAGATGATGATATTCTTAAGAGGATTAGTTATTTAATAGGAAATCATCATAGTTATAACAAGATAGATGGTATTGATTTGCAAATATTGGTTGAGGCAGATTTTTTAGTTAATGCATACGAAGATAACATAAAACCTGAGTCCATAAAAATCTTTAAGGAAAAATACGGACAAACTCAAACCTTTAAAACATATCTAGATTCTATGTACTAAAAATACAGGTAGCAAAATTTGCTACCTGTATTATATTTATTTTAATCCCTTAGCTATAGCTTCTGCTACACCTTTAGCTCCAACACTTCTCCAAAGAGCTACATCTTCTGAGGCTTCTACAAAAAATGCTTTGATAATAATTGCAGGCATTTCTGTTTTAGCTAATTCTATTAAATATTTAGCATCACCTTTAGCCCCTCTTGACCTGAATCCAATTTTAACCAAATGTTTTTCAATATTCTCTGCATATATTTTCCCTTTATTGCTCCACTTATAATAAAGAACCTCTGATCCTAATGCTCCATTAAATCTATGATAGAAATTATTGGTTTGGCAAGAGATATATAAATCTGCCCCCCAAGCATTAGCTTTTTCTACCCCATAATCAATACTATCAGCTAAGCTTCTATGAGCTTCTGGCGGAGTTACATCTAAAACCTCATGTCCTAAAGCTCTTAACTGCTTCATTAGTTCTATATGATAATCTTCTGCAATATCAACCTCTCTTAAAAGTCCTATGGCACCTAAATCTTCTCCAGTTCTTTGATATCCTCTTCTTACGGCAATTCTCATTAATATTTCCTCCTTTGTAACTTCATGGGCAAGTATCGTTCTTTATTAATATATGTACCGTAGTCAGAATTTGTTTTCATAATAAATGGAAAAAGCCAGTAGAAATAATAATTTACTTCTACTGACTTAATATATTATTGTGCTTTGCCTTGATTCTCAACTTCAAGTTTTGATTTTTCAATCTCTTCAATATTTCCTAGGTAATAATGTCTAATTGGTTTTAAATCATCATCTAGTTCATAAACTAGCGGAGTTCCTGTTGGAATGTTTAAGTTTGTAACTTCTTCATTAGATAAGTTATCTAGGTATTTAACTAAAGCCCTTAAACTATTTCCATGAGCTGCTATTATAACTTTTTTGTTTAATCTAATAGTTGGAGCTATAACATCATTCCAATATGGTATTACTCTATCTATTGTATCATTTAAGTTTTCTGTTAATGGTATTTCATCTTCTTTAAGATCCTTGTACTTACTTTCTAGTCCAGCATATCTTTCATCATTTTTATCTAATGCTGGTGGGTAGACAGCTGAATCTCTTCTCCACTTATGAACCTGCTCGTCCCCATACTTTTTAGCTGTTTCTGCTTTATTAAGTCCTTGAAGAGCTCCATAATGTCTTTCATTTAATCTCCATGATCTTTGAACTGGAATCCATAAAAGATCTAACTCATCTAATGCATACCACAAAGTCTTTATTGATCTTTTTAATACTGAAGAAAAAGCTACATCAAATGTATATCCTTCTTGTTTAAGCACTTGTCCAGCTTTTATTGCTTCTTGTACACCTTTATCTGATAAGTCAACATCAGACCATCCAGTAAATCTATTTTCTCTATTCCAAACACTTTCTCCATGTCTTAATAATACTATCTTTTTCATTCTTAATCCCTCTCTTTATACCAGTTAATAATATGTACTATCTCTTTTCTATATATTAATTTTATCACTACTGATTTAAAATATCACATCTCATATAACCTAATAAAATGTGTTTAAAACTGATTTAAACCATTACTTTATGTATTTATGTTTAAAATCTTCTTATTGATAATTATTATCAATAACTTAAAGACTTAGAATTGCAAAGTTTAATTGTTTATTAACCATTTCAACTTTATTAGGGAGCACTTTACTAATCTCTTCTATAAACTCCATATCTAATCCTAATTCATCAATTATTTTATGGCTTAATGAAAAGTTAGTACTTACTTTTACTAGTTTCTCATAATATAGTGTACTTATAGCGTCAGCAACACTTAATATCATTACTTCTAATTTATAATTATCAGCTCCTAAAGGAGTATGATGATGTTTAACTACTGTTTTTATATCCTCATGAAGATTCCATTTCTCACAGAGCACTTCCCCTATATCGCTATGAGTACATCCTCCCATTATCATTCTTTCAGCAACAACCTGGCTTACTCCTTTTTTCTGAATCTCATATACCTCATCAACTATCTCAGGGAAACACACATCTAATGCAGTGTACCCAATATCATGAATTAGCCCATAGGCAAAATATCTATATTTATCTTCAATTCCAAGCTTTTCAGCTATTAAATTTGCAGCTATTGATGTACCCAAGCAATGTTTCCAATACATTTCACTATTTAACTCTTTAGAATTACCTAAATTAGTAGGTAAAAGAGATTTTATTAAATATGCTACTATTAATTTTTCTACTGCTCTCATCCCTAAATAAACAACTGCATCTTTAATTGATTCAATTTTTCTTTGAAGCTTAAAATATCCAGAATTAATATTTACAAGCAAAGCTTCTCTTAAATTTCCGCATTCATTTATTTTCAGTGAAAGTTCAGTAATATTTATGTCCTCTTCTTTGTTTATCATTATTATTAAATCAGATATTTCTGCTTTAATTGTTGGCAGCTTGTCTGTATTTTTGATAACACTTATAATACTTTCTTTTGATATTTTCATTCTTAGCACCCCCATAAATATTTTTCAGAAAATTATGTATATTATGACATAATTATATATATTTTTATAGTTTTATACAATACATTTAAACTTTAAATTAAAGTTGAATAATTGAAAAGATGCTACACTAATTTTGATAAAAAAATAAACTACTTAAAGTCGTAAAATTGTACAACTTTAAGTAGTTTATATCATTTATGCTATTTCTTCTCTTTCCCCATTTACAAGTTCCAAAATAAATACAAAGAGTGGTATTCCTATTATCATACCCCATGCCCCTAAAAAGTGCTCTGATAATATAAGAACAGTGAATGTTATGAATATAGGTAAATGTATAGCCGAAGACATTATCTTTGGATTTAAAACATAACTCTCAAAAGCATGTAGTACTATAATCATTACCACAACAGATATCAGCTTAGATATTCCTCCAATCTGTAATGCACATATACTTAAAGGAATAAAGGAAACTATTACTCCTACTACAGGCATGAGTCCTAATATAAACATCATTGGTCCAAGTATAAAGACATTTTCAAAGCCAAGTAGAGTTAATATTATGCTTGAGATTATAGCATTTATTAAAGAAATTACTAGTTGCATTTCTATAACAACAACAAATGATTTCATAAAAATTTTAGCTAAAGATTTATAATATGTATAAAGAAAATTTCCTTTTCCAGTCTCAAATCTTTGGAAAAATGCTTTAAGTTTATGTTGTTCTAATATGTACATAAAAGATAATAATATTGAAAGTCCTATATTAAAGCCTGTATTTTTAATGTATCCCACAGCTTTCATAGTAAGTACATTAATACTGGATAATCCCTTCATCAAAGTGTCTTCTTTTATATCTAAATTATACTTATCAAATTTTGATATAAACTCACTAAAATCATAATTTTTAATTCCATTTATTAATAAGTTTACTTGATTAGCTATATTAGGAATAAAAACTACTAAAAAACCAATTAGACCTAATACTACTAAAAAATATGATATTATATCAACTATTCTTTTGGTAAATATCCTTTTAAACCTAGCTTTTTTATACAAGGTCTTTGAAAGATCCAGTATCAGTATCACCTCGATTAGAGTAAGAAGTATCAATGACATAAAATCTTTTAACAAAAATAGTGCAGCTATTAATAAAACTAATGCCAATGCTTTTTTAAATGAGTTACTTGTCAAATTTCTTTCAATAAAGTTCAATATATCATCTCCTCTAAAATTAACACAATAACTTAATTCTATACCATAATACATCCTTATATCAATGTATTAATCTTTACAATATAAAAAATTTATTTAAACTTTATTACCTATCTCTCCTCCCCCTAATATCTTAGGTTAATTCTTTATCTATAAGAAGATTATTCCTTATCTTGTATATATTCTTCATTGAAAACGTTAGTATAATGCTTTATAAATATATTATAAGAGGGGGAATTAATATGAAATTTATTAAAAAGTTTTTAATGCTGTTTCTAATATTCATAGTATCATCTACCTCAATCGCTATAGTTAAAGCAAATGCAGCTACTGTTAGTGGACAAGATATAGTTAATGAAGCAAAAAAACATTTAGGAAAACCTTATGTTTATGGTGCTACTGGACCTTCATCTTTTGATTGTTCTGGATTCACAAAATATGTATACGGTCAATTAGGTATAAATTTATCTAGGACAACCTATACTCAAATTAAAGAAGGAACATCTGTAGCTAGAGCTGATTTACAGGCAGGTGATCTAGTATTTACTAACTCTGGACATGTTGGTATCTATGTAGGAGATGGACAAATTATTCACGCACCTAGAACTGGTAGTGTAGTTAATATATCACCAATATGGACCTTCTTTGGAGCAAGAAGAATATTAAATTAAAAACAATAAAGGATGTACTAAGTTACCTTATAGTTTAAATACTATACCTAACTAAGTACATCCTATTTTTATATTATATTGTTTTATATAATTATGAACCTACATAATCACTTAGATGCTGCTTTACTAATTCCTGCATATCATTAATGTAGCTCGCTTGTATATCATTTTTAACAGAAGTTATGTCCTGAACATAATCTTTATATGCTTCTGGATTAACAAAGCTATAATCTTTAATTTCATTAACTATTTTGTCTATCTCACTAAATAGAACTTCTCTATCTCTAGTGCTTAACCTGTCAATGTTATTACTTATTTCCTTATCTACAAGCTCACTAATCTCAACATTATATCCATTTCTCTTCATATTATTAATATACTCTTGAGCTCTACATATATTTAATAATTCAGTTTGTGTAAACATAGCTTTTTCCATCATTTGTATCAACTCCAATTTAATTATTCCACTAAATTAATATTTGTATTAAGATATACTTTTATTCCTTATAACTAATAAATTTAGTTGTTTTTATTATTTAGACATATTAAAAGATACCAAAAAATAAGGGTTAACAAAATAATTTAAAAATATCATTTTGCAACACCCTTATCTCATTTTAACATTCTATATTATTTCCCATAATAAACCTTTAATATTAGTTCCTTCATCTCTTCCCTAGTAGGCTTTACAGGCGTAAATGGTGTGCAAACATCGGAAAAAGCTTTGTCAATTAACAATTCTAGTTTATCTAAAATCTCTCTCTCATTAGAAATTATCTCCTTCATACTATCAGGTATATCTATTCTTTTTCTTAGCTCTAAAATTCCCTCAAGTAGAGATTTAGTTCCTACATAATATGCTAACTCATCATATCTCTTCTTGGTATCATTATTCCTAGAATTAAACTCTAGGACATAAGGTAAAACTACAGCATTAGCTAAGCCATGAGGTATATTATACTCTGCCCCAAATGTGTGCGCTATACTATGAACAAGACCCAAGGCACAATTAGAAAAAGCAATTCCACCCATGCAAGATGCAGCTAACATCTTTCCTCTGGCCTCCATATTACTTCCATTTTCATAACACTCTGCTAAATTTTTATATCCGTTTATAAAAGAAGCTAGTGCCATAGCATCAGAATAAGGATTAGCTAATGGAGTAACATAAGACTCTATTGCATGCGTTATAGCATCCATTCCTGATGCTGCTGTAAGACTTTTAGGCATTGATACAGTAAATATTGGATCAAGAATAGCAACATCTGGAACCATTCTTCCATTCATACAACGTATAGAGTACTTTTTTTTCTTTATAGGATCTTTTATCAATGCAGCCCTTGTTGCTTCACTTCCAGTTCCTGCTGATGTAGGTATGCATGCTATCTTAGCCTTTACTCTAAGATTTTTTATTTCATTTGGAGGCATAACATCTTCAATTTCCGTATATTCTGGGTTTTCATAAAATACCCACATTGCTTTTGCTGCATCCATAGCAGAACCGCCTCCAAATCCAATAATCCAGTCTGGCTCAAACTCTTTCATATCATTAGCTCCACGAAGAATGCTTTGAAAGCTTGGTTCTGCTTCAACATCAGTGTATATCTTCCACTTAAAATCTGCTTCTTCTAAAACATCTGTAACAATTTTTAAGTAGCCTATATCCTTTAATATAGTACCACTCATAACTATATAGGCCTTTTTTCTCTGTGATTCTAAATTCCGTAATCCTTTAATTGCATTTTCACCACAAAACATTTTTTCGCAACCAAATTTTATAGAATACAATATTATCATCTCCTTTATCTATGGATATACAATACAATTCTTTATTACTTTTCCTGATGCATGTTCTCTAATAGCTACCTCTAGATCTTCAATCTTATATTCATTTTGAATGAAATCTTCACTAGATATAATTCCCATATTAAGAAGCTCCAAGGCTGTCATAACATGAAGAGGAGTAGTGTGAAAAACTCCTTTTATAGTTATCTGAGAGTAATGAAGAAGGGTAGAATCTATATTAAGAATACTATTGGACTTAGTTCCACCAAAAAGTAATACAAAACCACCCTTTCGAACCATCTTAATACTATTTTCCCACACACCTATAATTCCAGTAGCCTCAATGACTACATCTGCACCCCTCCTGTTTTCAGTTAAAGCTTTTACAGCTTCCACACTCTCTTCTAGTCCTTCAACATTTACAGTCTTCCAGACTCCTAGTTTTAAAGCTAGATCAAGTCTATTATCCATAATATCTGTTACTATTACTTTTGCACCAGACATAACTGCCAATCTTGCGAACATAAGTCCTATTGGGCCAGCTCCATTAACGACTACAACATCTCCACTATGAATAGGGCAATTATCTATTCCATAGACAGCACAAGCAAAAGGTTCCATTAGAGAAGCTGTTTTATGAGAAATAGACTTATTCAAAAGAAACATATTTTGCTTAACTATTCTTTCTGGAACTCTTACATATTCTGCATAGGAACCTCTGTTAAATAACATATCTTCACACATAGACGGAAGTCCTTTTTTACAAAAATAACATTGATTACAAGGTGCTGTATTATGAACAGCAACTCTATCACCTTCTTTAAAGCCCTTTACATCTTTTCCTACAGCAGCAATCACTCCTGAGAATTCATGACCAAAGGGATGAGGTGGCTTTAATAGAGGATAACCTCTCTTAAATATTTTGACATCAGTTCCACAAGTAGTTGAAATCTTATTTTGTATTAATACATCTCCTGATCCTATCTCTGGTATAGAACACTCCTCTATACGTAAATCCTCTTCTTTATATAAAACAGCTCTTAACATATCGCCCTCTCTTTTTAATAACAATTTCCTTCTTTATTTTCTTCAACTTTTTTTGCTGGTTGTCCATATGATTTGAAACATTCCATAACATGGTCCATTTCCTTGTCGTCTAAAACAACAGGGTTTCCAACAGACATTCCACGCCACTGCATTTCAGCTACAAACTCCATGTTTACTGCTAAACCAAAGGCCTTTTTAAGACTTGGTCCACAAGTTACAAGCCCATGATTTGCCAAAAGTACTGCCTTCCCACTTCCGCAACTATCAATTACGTTACGGGCAAGCTCTGGTGAACCAAATGTAGCATATTCAGCGCAAGGAACAGTAGATGAACCTGCACCTCCAATTACATAGTGAACTGCTTTTATCGGCTGATTTAGACATGCAAAGGTTGTACAATAAGTAGAATGAGTATGAACAACAGCTCTTGATTCAGGTTTTTCTTTATAAAATATGCTATGAAGATCATGCTCACTAGATGGCTTCTTATCCCCATCAATTATGTTTCCTTCCAAATCCATAATTACAACATCCTCAGGCTTAGTTTCAAAATAGCCTACACCAGATGGACTTATAGCCATATATCCATTTTCAGGATTATATACACTTATATTTCCGCTTGTTCCTTTACTAAGACCAGATGAACTCATTAATTTTCCATATTCAACAACTTCATTTCTCTCTTTTTCCATTAACATAATAACTACTTCCTTTCTATAACTGTTTATTTAATTTATTTAAATTAACTACCATATCGCTTTTACCTGTTTCCCAAAAGGCATTTATAGTTTTGGCTAATAACAATGGTGATTTTGGTAAAGCATCTACAACATTCCCTGCATTGTGAGGAGTTAACGTTATATTATCAAGCTGTAACATAGGATCATCTAGTGATAATGGCTCCTCCCAGAAAACATCTAAAGCGGCACCACCAATTGTCTTATTCTCTAGTGCCTTTACTAGTGAATCTTTATCTAATACACCTGCTCTAGATGTATTTATTAAATAAGCTGTTGGTTTCATCAATTTTATTAAATCTTCATTTACGAAGTTTTTTGTAGTAGGGGTTAATCTTAGATGCAATGAAATAATATCTGAATTTTTAAATAGCTCTTCACAAGATATCATACTAACATTAAGTCCTATGTCATCTACCTTCTCTTGAGTGACAAAAGGATCATAAGCTACAACCTTCATTCCTATACCTATACATTTTTCAGCTACTAACCTACCTATATGCCCCAATCCTACAATACCTACAGTCATATCTCTCATTGATGTAGTGTAGTTATTATTAACATAATCTTTTCTCCAATTACCATTTTTTATAGCTAAATGAGCTCTAGAAATATTCCTTGTCTCCGCAAACATTAATCCCACAGCAAAATCTGATGTTGCCTCAGCATTACGAATACAATGAATAACTGGTATGTTTCTTTTAGTAGCAGCCTCAATATCTATATGCTCCATACCACCACGACAAGTTCCTATAAGTTTTAATTTGTTGCTCTTATCAATTAATGCTTTAGGAATTGGGCAAAAGTGTGTTAATACTATATCTGCATCTTCTATTTCTTTATATAGCTCTTGTGGAATTTCTTCTGCCTCAGGACCATTTTTTTCGATGTTTAATGCTTTCTTTTGAAAATCTTGTCTGCTATCGCTACTCCAAAGTATTTCCTTTATTATAACTTCTTCACTAATAGATAGACTCTTTGAAGCTTCTACTAAAAGCTCACAGCTTACAATACGATCCCCTATAACTAATATTTTCATATATACTCTCCTTTCATTATCACCTATAGTAATATCAACTTAAAAATAAGATACTGTTTGTCTTTATTAAAAAATCAAACAGTATCATTAATAAAACACATTTTATAGCTAGCTAATTACTGTTTGTTCTGAATCATTGGTACCTAGAGCCAAGTTTTCAAGATATTGATGAACTGAAACCTTATTTTTCTTAAATAAGATGTACAATACAAGATAAACTGCTATTACAACACCAATTATTAAAGGATTCATTGTTAAAAATGCCATTGTAATAACTCCTGCAGTGCAATTTGACATTATAAATCCTATTATTAATGTTCCTCCAGCTAAAGCTGTTATAGCAGATTCAAACCCTGCATTAGCAGCAACTTGAGTAAATGTAGCCGCCCAATAAGAGGCCATAAGAATCTTTGCTGTAAATACTATACATCCCATCACCCATGACTTCATTATATTTCCGTTTGATAAACAAACTGGAACCTCTACCATATATGGTAGTGAAGGTAAAACCATAACAGGAATAACTAAATTTCCTGGTATTAAGAAAGCTATCAATACTGCAAAAGGAATAACTAATAATCCAGTAGTAAGTGTTGCAGCTTCACCATATCCCAAGGCATCGTTTACGGAAATTATAAACTCTCTATCTTTACCATACTTGCTTTTTTTAAGGGTCTTCCTCGAATAGTCTGTTAAAGCAGTGAAACCAGATGCAAATATACCAGCTATCTTAGGGAATATAGCCATTACTGCTGAACAAGTTATTGTTACATTAGCAATTTGTCCCCAAGCTTCCATTGAAGCAAGATTAGTAAAGTTTCCAACTACTCCAAGAATAAGACCAACTATTATGCCTATATACATTGGTTCTCCTAAGAATCCAATTTTTTTACGAATTGTATCAGGATCTACTTTTATTTTATCCATACCTAATTTGCTAAGAATTATATTAAGAGCAAGATACATTGGTGCATCTCCCATATGATGTGGAGCTGTCATAGCACAACCAGGGTATCTGTAATATATAGACCAACGTTTCTGTACTACTTCCGAAATTAATAGTGTCACTAAGTTTATAAAAAGCATTACTGCAAAAGCTAAAATTAAATTATTTGTAAGCTGATATATCATAGAGCCCCATACTATAATTGAATAATTGTTCCATAAATCTGAAGGCATAAATATATCAGTCCATTTTATAAGCCATAATACAATTTGAAAAATAAGTCCTACTCCGATAAACATCATCCCTATATTAGTTGAATAAGCAACCGATGCTACAGCTTGCCAACCTATATCAAGAGCTGGAAGGCTTAATCCAGTATAATCAATAATTTGTTTAACTAATACCGAAAGAACACTTCCAAATGCACTAGTAATAAAAGCCATACCTTTTAACCCAACACCTATCAATACTGCTGAGGCAAAAGCTTTTTTTACAGGAGTTTTAAAACATAAGCAAATTACAAAAATAATTATTGGCACTGTTATATAGTTACCAAATGTGTCAAAAAAGGTTTTCAAAAAATCAAAAATTGACATTATATTCTCCCCTAACAAATTATTATTTTTTTAAATTATAGACTTAGTTCTTTAAGTATCTCTAATAATTTATCAATGAAATCCTCTTCATTAATACCTACTAAAAATTGTGTAGCATTTAATATTGGAATTCCATAATCACCTTCTACAGGACTTGTGTATGCTATTAAATCAAACTTACCAGATTGAATAGCAAGTGGTACTCCCCCTGGAGCAACTTCTGTTGCTTCCATAGAATATCCATTTTCCTCTAAAACGTCCTCGAGTTTTGATGAAAGCATAGCCGAACTAACAGTACCTGAACCGCAGACTGATAAAATTTTTACTGATCTCATAATAAACTCCCCTTTACATGTTATTTTTTATTTAATTCTCTTCTAAAGAGATTAAACACGCTATTACTTCTTCCTCATTTTTTGAATCTAAAATCATTTTAAGTAATTTTTCATCCTGAATAATCTTTGTCATTTTCTTTAACATATTTATTTGCATATGTGAATCAAAAACCACTAAAGGAATAATAATTTCACAATCTAAGATATTATCATCTGTTCCCATCATAGTAAATTTCACTGGTCTCTTAGGAATAATTACTGCAATACCTGGTTTGTTTACAAGTTTATTATTAGTATGAGGAATTGCAATATTAACACCTTTACCTGGAAGCCCTGTTGGGTAATTCTGTTCTCTTTCAACAACAGCTTCTCCATAGCCTTCCTTTACATATCCATATTTATAGAATAAACCTGCTGCTAATCTAATACACTCCTCAGCTGAAGATACATCAGCATTCATAATAATTAAATTTTTATTTAATAAATTCATGTACTTTTCTCCTCTAATACTTTTTTATAATCTATAAGCTATAGCATTAATAAAATATTAAATGCTACTATAAAAATACTTATTGCCTTCACACTCTTAATTGTCTTTTTAATTCCTAGTTTTTGATATCTTATATACCTTGTAAAAATTAAGGGGTAAAAATAAACAGAAATAGCTATACATATAATTGGAGCATTTCTCCACCTAAAACTCCAATCAAATCCTAAAATAATCAAATTCAAAACAACAAAAATAAACAACATAACATACAACTTCATTCTATTATACTTATCCCACTCAATAAATTTTTTAACCTCATTCATACACTGACTACTACAGCAAGGCATTTCCTCTTTTGCCTTAGGGTTTATTATAAATTTTCTGCTAGTAGTTTTTTTGCCACAGTAAAGACAAGGAATCTCATTTATTTCTTTCCCCATAACACCGCCTCCATAAAGAAATAAATATAATTAATCTATTAAGTTATTAATAAAATTTGAAATGCCTTCTAATGCTTCAACCTCATCTTCACCTTCTGTACAGAGGGTGATTTTTGTTCCTTGAACTATACCTGCTGATAAAACATTTAGTATACTCTTTGCATTAATTTTTTTATCATCAGTTTTTATAACAACATTACTTTTAAAATTAGAACATTTTTTTACTAGTTCTGATGCTGGACGAGAATGAATTCCTGTTTTATTTTTTACTGTTATTTCTCTCTCTACCATGATTTACTCCTTCACTAATTATTTTTAAATCATAAACTTATATTATTAACTTTCACAATGACCAAAAGCACAATCTGTCTATGCCTAAATTATAAGTTCAATAAAAAATATATAAAAGGGCAATAAATTTACCTATTTCATAGAACATATTGAAACTATTTAACTGGTTAAAAGTTTTCTCAAAATCGGGAAGACATTTGTTAATAAATTATATTGCAAACAGTTTCAACTAAATTTGAAAGTATATTATAATAGTCTTATATCTTAGAAGGTAGTGTTATAGAGGGGAGTTCCATATGAATAATAGAGTTTATGAACTATTGGTTTTTTTAATAAACAATAAAAACAAGGAATTTCATTTATTAGAACTTGGGGATTATTTTAACGTTAATGTTCGTACTATCAGGAATCATATATCTATAATAGAGGACTTTTTAATAGATAATGACTTTCAGAATATCTTAATAAAAAATAATAGTAAGGTATCTTTCATAGGAGAAAAAGCTCACATAAATGAAATTTTAAATATTGCAGCTAAAAGTGATTTTTACGATTATAGACTTTCTTCTGAGGAAAGACAGATAATAATATCTATAATGCTTTTATTATCAGATGAACCCATAACTATTGCAGATTTTGAAGATGCTCTATTTGCTAGCAGAAGCTCAATAAAAAAAGACATTTCTTTAGCAAGAAATATATTAAATAAATATGGTGTATCCTTTTCTGAAAATAAGAGATATGGTTATATTTTAGATATAGATGAAAGTACTAGACGAAATGTCATATACAGCTTCTTAAAAGAAAAGGAGCTTTCCAATCCAAACTCTTTAGATACTTCTGGTGACATATGTCTATATTATATAAAACATCAAATTAACTTCAATTTTTATAAATCAATGGCTGAAAATGCACTTTACATTCTTGAACCTCATTTTTGTATCGCAATGACAGATATAGATTTCAATGAAATATTAATTCTTCTTTGCATAATATGCTATAGGTTAGATAAAAAAAGAATTATAGAAGATTATGTAGGAGATATTCACTCAGATGATATATTCTGTGAAATATCTGAGTATGCATTAAGACTAATTATGAATGATAGAGGGTTCTCTAAAGGAGACATTTTATACCTCGCAGATAAATTAAGATATAAAATAACTTATAAAAACAATACTCCTGTTAATCAAGAACTTATCAATTATTATATAATAGTTAACGGCTTCTTGTACAACCTATCTCAAGCTTTTAATATAAATCTTCAAGAAGAATACAAACTTCAAGAATTTTTAACAGCCCATATAGCTAGAGTTTGCCATAGGATAAAAGAAGGAGATTCTTTAATAAATCCCTATAAAGATCAGCTTATTTCAACTTATCCAAAAGATTTTAAAATATTAAGAGACAATATTAACTTCTTAGAAGAAAATCTCAATGTGAGGATTAACGAAGATGAGAGCTCTTATATATTAATGCATATAGAAGCTTCATTAGAAAAAATACGTCAAAGTCTTATTATCCCTTCTGTAATTATTGTTTGTCATGTAGGTTTTGGAACATCTCATTTTTTAGCAGAAAGATTATCAAAACATTTTAAACTAAATATTTTAGAAATTATATCCTCACACAAACTTAAAGAATATATGCAGAAAAGACAGCTTAATTGTGATCTAATTATTAGTACAATTCCATTAATCGGTATATCTATCCCTTGGATTCAAGTAAACCCTATTTTATCTGATGATGATATTGTTCATATCAATATACTGGTATCTGATTTCCTAAATAAAATAACTCCATATAAAGCAATAACAAAAATAGATAAAAATAAAGAATCTATGATAGATAGCTTCTCCAATGATAAATACGAAAATCTAAAAATAAAACCTACTATTTTAAAAGAGAAAACCTTTTCCTCTCTTTTAACTGACGAGTTAATTATATTAGATAAAGAGGTTGAAAATTGGAAAGAGGCAATAATTTTATCGGGAGAACCCCTTCTATGGAAAGATATAATTACACCCAATTATATTAGAGCTGTAGTCAATAATGTAATAGACAATGGTCCTTACTTTGTATTTGCACCTGGAGTTGCTATTGCCCATGCCTCTCCTAAAGATGGAGCAAAAAAGCTTGGTGCTTCTTTTGTAAGACTAAAAAAGCCTGTAAAGTTTGGCCATAAGACTAATGATCCAATAAATATAATAATTATGATTTCTATTATAGATACTAAGAAAAATCTTAATATGCTTTTTACTACAATGAATACACTTTGTAATCCTAAAGCTTTTAATAAATTTATATCCGCTAAAGACAAAAATGATATTGTAAATATCTTTAAATATTATGAAGATAACAACGTTAAAAAAGAAGAAGCATTTAGAAGATTATAGAGTATTTAAACCTTGGGATATTAATAATTCTAAATTGAAAAAATAAGAGCTGAGTATTAGTAGTTTTATACTAACTAATACAACAGCTCTATAATTTAACTTTTTAATATAAAAAACTATTACAGATAATTTAATCAATGATTCTGAATTTAGTCTATTTGCTGTCTTTAATGTCAGCTATGGCAGTTTCAGCTGCTAGACGTCCTATTACAAATGATACTGTTAATCCATGTCCTAGTTGACTTGCAGTTTCTCCTCCTATATAAAGCCCTTCAATAACAGTTTTATCTTCACGTAATGCATGTGCACCTGAATCAATTAATACACCACCATTTGTTATTTGGCTTGCAGGAGAAATTTTAGCTCCATAGTATTTAGGTGTATCAATACGACTGAACATAGACTCTTTACGACCAAACTCTTCATCTTTACCTGCATCAAAATATTTTTGATAAGTATTAACCGTTTCTACTAAAGTTTGTCCATCATCTAAGCCAAGCTTTTCTGCTAGCTCTTCTAAAGTATCAGCTTCTGTAAAATAACCACTATCTTTATATTCTTGCATAAGAGCTGCATTATCTACAGATACTTGGTCAAATACTAAGTATGCATATCCAGTAGTTTGCTTAGTGATTTTTTCACCAAGTTCAGTAGTATTCGCTAATTCATTTACAAATCTTTTTCCTTCTTTGTTAACTAATATAGCTCCATTGTAACGCACATTTGTCAAAGACACTGCACCATTACCAGTATCAAATGCTACAGTTTGTGGAGATGTAACATCCATATTGCCTATTCCAGCTCCTACTTCCATAGCCATAGTAATACCATCTCCAGTTGCTCCTTCACTTGCAGTCGAAGGATATCCAGCCCACTGAGGAGTATATTTTGCTACCATTTCTGCGTTAGATGCAAATCCTCCTGTTGCAAGAATTACAGCCTTTGCATTTATTTTGTAGCTACCTTTATCGCTTTCAATCTCAACACCTACAGCCTTATCTCCATCCATTATAACCTTAGTTGCTTTACTATTTGTTCTGTAATCTATCTTTAATTCATCCATTCTTTTTAGTAATACAGAAACCAGCATTTTCCCCATAGCACTGCCATCTTCAGTTGTATGTTGAGAGCCATTTATAACCTTAGATAAATCAGCCCCCATATCTATAAGCCAATCAGCAGTCTTCCCTGATAAATCTGCTAATAATCTCAATGAAGGATCGTCTTCCTTTTTGCTACCTAAAAGCTTTTTATAATAATCATCAGCTGTATACACTTCACTCTCATCAACAGTTGTATCAACAGATGCTGATGAAGTAGCGTCTGTATCAGTCGCTTCCTTCTTTTCACCTAATTGTACTGAACTTCCTCCCGCATTAAATGCAGTAGATGCAAGAAGAGTAGTTCCTCCCATTTCAGGCATCTTCTCTACAAGTATAACATTCATTCCCTGTGATTTTGCTTCTATAGCAGCTGTCATTCCTGCACCACCACCACCTACGATAACAATATCTGTAGTTTCATCTTTTACTTTACTTCCACAAGAAACCATAGTACTTGTCATTAATACGCATAATAGAATTCCTAATAATTTTTTCATATTATCCCCCTTAGTATGTAAATATTGTTTAAAAATTAACAACTTGATTGTAAACCATGGGGTAACACAATAGTCAATATTTATTAATAGATTATTCATAAAAAAATTTTTCTCTTCCATAATCTATATACTAAACATAATTTAATTATTATAATTAATTATTATAAACTCTAAATTTGTACTTATATGTCGAATCATCAATTAATATTGAAGGGAGTTATCTATGTATACTATAGGAAAATTTGCACAATTACTAGGTTTGAGTATTGACACTATTCGTCACTATAAAGATATTAATATTCTTGCACCAACTCAATCACTAAACGGTTATTTTAAATATGATAATAGACAAGCACTTATTACTCTACTTACAAAAGAGCTAACTAGTTTACATATGCCATTATCAGAAATAAGACATACTATTAAAAATACCTCCTTAAATGAATTCAACTATTTTCTATGTGACAAAGAAACAGAACTTGAAGATAAAATTAAGAGACTTGAGGATGAATTGTTCCGCTTAAAAGAAACTAAAAAATACTCAAGTTTTGGTATGAAATTAATAAATTCTGTTGATGAATTTCATGGTACAACAATATATTCATTACCTATAATCACCAAAGATTCTTCAATAAAAGAATTCAATTTTATAAAAGAGTGGGTTAATTGTTTTCCATTTTCATATATATCTATATCATTATCCAAGGAGGAATTAAATGATGATACCTTTAGCAAAAAATATTCTTCAACTATAGGTATAGGAATAACAAAAAAATATTTCGATGATCTATCTTTAAGTTGTAGTAATAATGTTAAGATAACTAATGAAGGTCTATGTATTAGAACCTGCATTGCTGTAAAGGATATATTCTCTATTTCTCCTGATGATTTATCTTCCCTTACCTCTTATGCAAAATTAAAAGGATATGAATTTGTAGATAATACTTCTGGAAGATTGCTTTTTATTGAAAATGCAGACACAATCCCTATATACTATATTTTAATATGGGCTCGAGTTGAAGCTAAATAAGAAAAATAGAATTACCTAGCTAATAAGCAAGTAATTCTATTTTTCTTTTATCATTAAATCTTAAATCTATTTACTTCTTCTATCATTTGAGTAGTCATACTATTAAGAGTTTTTGCAGCTTCGGCTACTTCTTCAGTTGAAGCATACATTTCTTCTGATGACGCTGATATCTCCTCAGATGATGCTGAAGTTTCTAATGAAATTGAAGATATTCCATCTATCCTACTTAATATAACATTTTTATCGCCTTCTATATTTTCAGCAGAGCTTTTAATACTATCAATTTTAGGTATTACTTCGCCCACAGCAGATATAATTTCTTTAAAAGATTTTGTTGAATTATCAATAATCTCAACTTGTTTCATTAATTCATCATCCATAGTTACTGAATCTTTTACTATAACATCTGAATTCTTTGAAATTATACTTATTAATTTACTTATATTTTCTGCTGAATCTTTTGATTGCTCTGCTAATTTTCTTATTTCTTCTGCTACTACCGAAAAACCTTTTCCAGATACTCCAGCTCTAGCAGCCTCAATAGCAGCATTTAATGCTAGTAAGTTTGTTTGCTCTGATATACTATTGATTAAATTAGTTATTTCATTTATTTGTTTAATATTTTCTCCTAAGATTTTTATTTTATCATAAAAACTCTTAAAAGAAGTACTTACATTTATCACAGATTTATTTAATTCATTCATATCATTACTACTATTGTTTGCCATAATATTTATCTGCTTTGAATTTGAGTCTACGTCCTGAATCTCTTTAACCATTTCAGATAATTTATCACTAAACTCATTAAGTATTGTTACAATTAACATTAAGTCTTCTGATTGAGATCCTGTCCCCTTAGTGATATCAGAAATGGCTTCAGTTACATTTTCTGATACATTTGCTATCTGCTCTGATATAGCTGTTAGATTTTCAGAGCGAAAATTAATATTTTCAGAGTTATTCTTTATCTTTTTAATCATTGATCCCAATGATTCTTGCATTACTTTCATTGAATTTGTCATATCTCCAATTTCATCTTTCAGCCTTAAATACTTGGGAGATACTTCTTTATTTAAATCCCCTTCTGATAATAGCTTTAAATGTTTGGAAGTTGATTTAATTCCTTTTGCTATAGTACTTGATATTATATAAATCATAATAAAACCTACTAGTACTAATACAGCAGCTGATAGTGATATAAGTACAAGCAATCCATCTAATTCTGATAAAATTTCTTTTTTATTTACTGTAACGCCTACGGACCATTCCCCACCATTTACCGGAGCATATCCTATTATTTTTTTAACCCCATTATACTTATATTCACCTAATCCAGTCTCTCCGACTATCATTTTTTTGTAGATTTCTACAAGACTATGTAAACTTTCATCCTTCTCTGCTTTCTCTATAGCATTATTCATTTTAACTACTAAGTCACTATTAGTATTAGCAATAGTTACGCCTTTTTTATTTATCATAAATGCATACCCAGTTTCGCCAACCTTAACTTCATTAGTTAATTCACTTAAATAATTTCCATCCCTAGTTTCAATTAGTACTCCAACTACTTCATTATTATGTTTAATCGGAACTGCATAAATAATAATTACGCTTTCATCAGTTTTGTTTATTATTGGATCTGAAACAGTCCCTTCCCCTAATAATGCTTTTTGAAAATACTCTCTGTCCTTTATCTCAGCGGTTGTACCACTTGTGTTATGAGCTGATCCATTTTTATCTACAACCCCCATCCTTAAGCTTCCAATCCTTTTAGATTCCTCTGAAAGAATTGATAATTTTTTTTCTAAAGATATGTCAGGATTGCTTATTTCATCTCTAGCAGCTATTGACTCAAGTGATTTTAATTCACCTTCTATTTTACTTTCAATATTTGCAGCAGTTCTTACTGAAATATTAGGAAGTGTTTTCTCTAAATTAGATTCTAGAGAACTTTTTGCTGTTAAGAAGGCCACTATTCCCATGCTTATGCATATAACTATGAACAGGGATCCCACAAATACTATTAATTTTGATTTTATACTTTTCATCATTATCCCCCTTTGTTTGATTGTTTCTATTAAAAACAAATCAATTTTAAATCAAGGGGTAACCCCATAGTCAATGATTACTATAAAAATATTACCAAAATTTAGTTTTCATATAAACTAATTTGTTTATTTTTGGAGATTTAACAAACATTCAAAAACGATAAAAAAGTAGTAGCTTAAAATATAAAAATAGTTAGCTATCTAGAACACCTATTCCTATCAAGATTGGTTTATGGTATAATTTTCCTATAGATAAAATACTTGAAGGATTCCTTCCTTTACCCCTGTCATAACTGCAATTATGACTAATATTAATGCCTATTTTAATTCATTACTTACCCTATCAACCTACTCTTAAAAAATGAGTAAGAGGTGATAAATTTGAATTTTGATGAAGTGGAAAGATTAGCGTTACTATCGATAAAAGGAGATATGAGAGCAAAGGAAGAATTAGCAGAAAATTTTAAACCATTTATATTGAATCTAGCAAAAAAATCTTATATTCATGGTTTTGAATTTGAAGACATAGTTAATGAATGTTATAACAGTCTGTTTAATTGCTTAAGTAGATATAACCCTGATAAACACAGGTTTGTTGCCTATGCTACTATCTCAATAAAAAACTCAGTAGGCTTATTAATAAGATTAGCTAATAAAAGAAACGAAACTGATGGGGCAGCTACATTAATTCTTACTGATAATCTCGAACATGTAGTTTCAAATGATAAGGAATTTATTGAAGATGAAGTTATTAAAAAAATTGATATTGATAACTTAAAAAAGGCAATTAGTGAGCTTAGTCACACTGAAAAGAATCTTGTAGACTATGTTTTTCTAAAAAAGCATACCTTAAAGCAGTATTCCTTGCATAGCAATCTTAACTACTCAAAAGTTGTTAATAAGAAAAATAGTATTATTAATAAATTGAAATTCAATCTTAAAAATGGGATTTCAGTTAGTGGTAATTAAGGCATATTGAGCTTAAATAATAAGTAATTATGCGGAAGACAACTTGTCTTCCGCATATTAGTATCTTCCCTTTATAAAATCAGCAACATCATCAATTTCAGGAAAAAGAGTCGATTTGTTTATGGAAAAAGCATTCAACATATCTATAAAACTTTTCTTCTCCTTAATTATAAATACTTGTCTTTTTTTATTAGAATCTTTATATCGTAACTCATTTAAATCCAGCTCTTTATAATTCTTAGATAAACCACATAATATAAATGCTCCATCCTGTTTAAGTACTCTATTATTATTTTTAAGTGGCAATACAACTACACTACTAAGCAAATCATTTTTTTCAATCTCATCTCTAAATGCAGGCTTTTCAGATTTCACTTCCTGTAATAAAGGATGTACTTTTGTATTAAACTGCTCTTGAGACATATTTTTATCACTTGCACACTCATACATTTCTTGTTGTTTTGCATAGTCAAACATAGGTAAACTTGCTAATATAGAAACAGTATCACTTTGGGGATATTTTATAGAGTTATCATCAACAGAAAAAACTACAATCTCTCCAAAAGAATCCTGATAGTTTTCGCATGCAAAATATAAGGCAACCAAAGGATTAGTTGTTATATCTAATAGCCTTGTAGGCAACCCATAATGTTGCATTTCCACAAGATATTCAAGATGAGATTTCATTTTTTCAAAACTACTTGGACACTTAATTATTAGTTCATTGTACATTTTTCTTTCATTAATCCTCCAGTTATGCCTACGCATTAATGAAGGAATTAAGATATAATTAGCTTCCGCGTGTCCCCTATAAAATAATGTTTTCCCTGGTAGTGACATTTCTCTAATATATTTAAAAAATTCTTCAATGGAAGACAAAAAATTTAACTCAACTATTGAATTTAGGTATACTATCCCTTGAGAAATATTTACTTCACTTGACAGCTTGTACTTTTCTTTTAATGACTTCATCATTTCCTTAGTAGCTACTAAACGCTCATCAATTGTGTTTATTGACTTGTAAATCCAATTAATTAAAGCTTGCGCTTCCTCAAATTTCATAAAGTCAGCATTTCCGTAATTCTTCATAGCTTTAGAATTAATAAATTCATCAAGAGCTTTCTCAATATCCTTTGCTTCAACGAATTTGCTCCTATATAATTCAATAAATGGAGAATCTATATTCTTTAATATTTGCAGCATTGAATCTTTGCTAATCTTACCAGATATATAACGATTCATATCACAGTATCCATCAGTAATAAGTTTTTCTCCACATACTAAATAGAATGCTTTTTCCACAAATGGATTAGTATATATTTTTTCAAATAAAATAAAGAACAAAATAGCACCCTCCTAAACTAACCAAAATACTTTTATTAATTACTTACACTTATTTCTATTTTACAGTAACTGTTTTCATATTTCTACATACATTATATAAAACTGGGCTATATCTGTTAGAGTTTATTCTGGTTGATTAGTTTTTCACTTGCCTCTCTTAGTCAATAAGGCGTCCATTATCATTCCATGAACCGTACATCTTATCTTGTTTAGTATTTTCTATAAACTTATCCAATCTCTTCATAAATAACTCCTGTTGGTTTTTCACCTGTTGTATTGTATCTATTCGTACTCTTCTATACAACTCAGGGAAATTCATAAAATTTTTATATACTAACTCATCTTCTTTCAACTTTTTCTCTATAAACTTATCAATAACAAAAGAATTACTACTCATATCAGGTAAGACCTTTCTTCCTTCATCAGTCATAAGTCCAAGTTTCTCAAGACGCCTTACACGTTCTTTATTCAATTCTGTCCATGAACTTTTTTTACTTCTAGGAGATAATCGTTGAACAAGCTGATTTTCTGAATTTTTCTTTTTAATTCCATCAATCCATCCAAAACATAAAGCCTCTTCAACTACGTCCAGATATAATAATGTATCTGCTTTAGGCACAATACTAACCACTACCCAACAACTTGTTTCAATTGAACTGTTATCTTGCAACCAAATTCTTAGCTCTTCCCTTGTCCTTACATTAAGTAAACCTTCTATATTTATGATTAACTCACTCCTTTTGTTTTCTTATTATTAGTATATCAACAAAACCCTGACAACCACTGTCATTTTTATAAAGAATTAGCCCCATCAAAATCTTAAATAGAGTTTGATGGGGCTAAAAATGACTCTAATGAAGCTTTGAATACCAAGCTTCTACAGCAATAAGGGTTACAACCTTATTAGCTCAAATTTATTTTCTTTTGAAACTCTATAGGTCTGTGTATCTATTACTTGTCCTATGGCATTTCCTACATCATATAAAGCTTCATCTGTAGCATCTTCAGATATTTTTGAATATCTTTGCTTCTTGTAGACATCTTTTCCTTCTTTATCTAGTCCGCTTTTATATTCTACAACTAAAGCTAATGAAGTTAAAATTGATTCTGTCATATGACTCGCCTCCTTTCATTTTAAATAGAATTTTTGATTATTTACTTAACTCTTATTTTTTGACCAGGATATATTAAATCTGGATTTTCAATATTGTTTAAAGCTATGATGTCTTTTACCGTTGTGAAATAAATCTTTGATAATGTCCATAAGTTATCACCTTTTTTTACTACATGATATAGCCCCTCTTCTTTTGCCTGATTGCTTTCTTCATTATGGATATTAAAAGCCTTTTTAATTCCTCTAAAAATTGCAGCCGCCATAGCTTCAGGGTTATATATTTGCATATCATGTTCACTGTCACAAAAGGCACATTCAATAAGAATTGCAGGCATTATAGTATTTTTTAATACAAAGAGATCATCCCTAATTTTTACCCCTCTGTCTCTAAACCCTAAAGAAACAATCTCTGGAAGTATTACCTTTGCAATATCTATCCCCTTACTACCTGGATAACAAAGAATCTCACATCCTTGTGCTCCTGGAAAAGCATTGTGATGAATAGATATAAAGAAATCTGCATTATGATTATTAGCTATAGCTACTCTCTTGTTTAAAGAGTCATAAAGACTTAAAGCACTACTAGACAAACATTTAATAACCTCAATACCCGCACTTAAGCATTTCTCAATTAGTTTAGTACCCACCTCAAGATTTAACTTATCCTCTGACTTAATCCCAGATGCCCCTAGGTCATAACTGCAATTATGACCAATATCAATGGCTAGTTTTAATACATTACTCAATCTATCAACCTCCTCACAAAAGATACACACTTTATTGCTGTAGCATACCACGCAGTGGTTGCATTAGATTCCTTTTAACTTCTAACAAAAGATTAGACTGACGCTGAAAATAGCGTCCACCAAGTTGCAGTGCACTTCTGCCCTGTAGAGGCTTCTTCCCAAGCCTCATCAAATTCTTTTACGAATAAAGAAATTCATCACTTACTCTATCAACCTCCTTGTAAAAGATATACACCTTAGTTCTGTAGAATTTACTTCGCAGAAGGAAATTCATTAAATTCCTCCACCTATGATCAATTAAATTCATTGTTTAATTTATTAACCTCCTCACAGAATATATATGTCATTATCCAAAAAATTGCTAAGTTAAGTAGGAGTAAAATTGAATTTTATTGAAGTAGAGATATAGTGTCTATTGAAACCCGCTAATATTTAGAAAATAACTCTAACACCATTAATCTCAAAACAAAAAATTAGGCATAGAGTGAAAACTCTATACCTTAAATTAATCCTTTAGTAGCATGTCTGCTCACTAGCAAAATTTATAAAACTGAAATACGAAACTTACTAACCAACTGTGTTTGCATATATTGAACAATTACAATTTTTTATGCAAGATGACTTACCATCTTCCCTGTAAAAATAATTTATATTCAAACTCTAACATCTTCTACTATCATAAATTTCCTTAACAAAAATCCTCCAAACTTTTATTTTGTTAACACCTTTATATTTAGCTATTTTCTTTATAAGTTTTTCAACTTCTTCAATTAATTTTTCTTTTCAATTAAAGCGCTGATTAACGCATAAAATTATTTAAAATTTAAATCCCTGGAATATAACTAGATATATTCTTATCTATCTAGCTATATAACTATATATAGTGTTTATGCGGCTTCAGAGCATTTCAAGGTATTTTATCAATAAAAACAGGTGTGTTTTCACGTTAATTATTTTAAATAATCTATAACTTCTAATAAATTTTTAAAAGTTTCTACATTCTCTGGTATCGTAATAAGAGACTCTTCAGGATTTATTAATAACGGATGTTTTCCTTTGTGTGTTGGTAAATTAGATATGTCATCTGGAATTAGAAAAGGCTTAATATTTCCTTGCAAAGCAGCCTTAATACCTACTATAGAATCTTCTAATACTAAAGAATGTTCTGGTAAAACATTTGCTTTTTCACAGGCCTTTAAAAATATTTCAGGATTTGGTTTTCCATTATAGACTTCATCTCCTGATACAATGATATCAAATACATCAGGCATATCTTCAATTTTAAAATAGTGTTTTATTTTCTCTCTGCTATTAGAAGAAGCCAAAGCTATTTTATAATAATTTTTCTTTAAAAATTCCAACAGTTCTAATAAACCTTTTTTCTTGTATACACGTTTCTCATCACTTAAAATTTTTTCTCTATTTAAAATGATTTTATCTCTCCATTCATATACAGGAGCATCCTTTCCGTATAATTTTTTCATTCCCTCTCGAATCTCGGCCTCTCTACGTCCAGTCAAATAGTAATATACAGAATGATTCACTGTAAAATCAAAATTTTTAGCACCTTCTATATATGCACGATATGCTAGTTGTCCAGTATCAAACATTAACCCATCCATATCAAATATAACTAATTCAGGTTTTTCCATTCTCACATAATCCTCCTTAAAAAAAAAGCCGTGCAATATTGCACTAAGCTTTAATTTGATCAACTAATGATTTTAACAAGTTGCTTGTCTTTTCTTTACCGTCATCTTTGATCATCTTTTCAGAAATAATAAAAGATCCACCAACTGCTAAAATATAATCGTTACTAACATAATCCATAAAGTTATCTGCATTAATTCCCCCTGTTGGCAAGAATTTAACATCATAAAATGGTCCACTTAATGCTTTAATAGCCTTTAAACCACCATAAATATCCGCTGGAAAATACTTTACAACATTAAGTCCATAACTAACTACTTTTTGAATATCAGTTGGAGTTGCTGTTCCAGGGAAAACTGGAACTTTATTTTCAATACAATATTCAATTACCTCTGGAATCACAGCTGGAGAAACTATAAAGCTTGCTCCATTTTCAATTGCATTTTTAGCTTCTTCTAATGTACGCACAGTTCCTGCTCCAACAATCAACTTACCAGATTGTGAAAGTTTATTAATTGCGTCTAAAGCAAGATTGCTTCTAAATGTTACTTCTATAAAAGGTACATCATTTTGCAAAAGAATCTCTTCCAAATCATCTAAATATTTTAAATCAGTAGCAGTATAAAGAGGTAATAACTTTATTTCTCCTAATTTTTTATATACATTTACACTCATTACTCTTTCTCCAATCCATTTTCTTTTTGAGATTTTGTAACAGCTTCATGTAAGCCTCTTAAATAAGTAAAACCTAAAGCACGATCATATAAACCATATCCTGGCATTGCTATTTCGTCCCAAATTGAACGACCATGATCTGGACGGATGACACCATCAAAATTAATATCTACGAGTGCCTTCATAAGTGAATACATATCAAATGATCCATCAATACTCAAATGAGCAGATTCTCTAAATCTTTGTTCTCCTAAAAATTCAACATTTCTTAAGTGTACAAAATGAATTCTACTTCCTAATTCATGTATTACTTTGACTAAATCTGTTTCCGGATTTGCTCCTAAAGATCCTGTGCAAAGTGTTACTCCATTATAAGGAGAATCTATAATATTTATTATTCTTTTATAATCCTCTAAGTTTTTTGTTACTCTTGGAAGATTAAAGATTTCCCATGGTGGATCATCCGGATGAATCCCCATTTTTACATCAACCTCTTCACAAACGGGAATAACTTTTTTTAGAAAATACGCAAGGTTGTCAAATAAATCATCCTCTGTAATATTTTCATACATTTCCATCAAATCATTAAACTTCTTTAGACGTTCTTCTTCCCATCCTGGTAATTTAAAACCATTCGATTGACTGTTTATAAGTTTAAACATATCTTTCGCATCCATGTTTTCTACGACAGCTTGATCAAATAGTAATGAATAACTACCATCTGGATTTTCATGTTTTAAATTTGTTTTAGCCCATCCAAAGATTGGCTTAAAACTATAACATACTAAATGAATATCACATGCTGCTAAATTTCTGATTGTTTGAATGTAATTATCAATATAATGATCACAATCTTTTGTCCTTGCTTTAATTGCATCATGAACCGCAACACTTTCAATACCAAGTAGCTCCAGGCCTTCTTTTTCAATTGAATTTTTAAATTCTTTTATTTCATCTATTTCCCAAACATCTCCAGGCAACTTATTTAATAAGGTTCCTACAACCCCATCTGTCCCTGGAACTTGCCTGAAATGTTTTAAAGGAATAGAGTCTTTCGCTCCATACCATCTAAATCCCCACTTCATTTTATTCCTCCATCAAAAATCATCATCTTCATCATTATCATCCATATCTACATCTACAGGTGCATGCCATAAACTAATACAGTCTTTTGCTTGTTCTGCAGCTGATTTTGCAACTATTTCTATTTGTGTTCCTAAAATTTGATGATTTATTATTTCCAATAACATAGGTAAGTTAACTCCACCAATAATATAAACCTTATCTTTTAGGTCTTGCTCTAATTTATTTGTAACAAGAACTGATTGATTATATGGGCTTGCGCTTACTAAATCAACCAATACAAGAACACCATCGCCTTGATTTACTTCTAAAATAGAGCTATTTATTTTCTTACCAAGTTTCTCAACATCGTCTCCAGCATTTAAATTTACTGTTAAGATATTTTCTGTATTTCCCATAATAACTTCAGCTGCATCTTTAATACCGTCGCTTAAAGTACCATGTGTGGCTATTACAATTCCTAGCATAAATTAATCTCCTTTTATATCTTGATTTAACAATTCTAGTGCCTTAGTAAAATGGTCATAATTTAAATTTTTCTTATTTAACTTTGATTTGTCTAAATAAAACTCTTTGTTTTGATTCATATCTGCACAAAACAAATAATTGATTTGATCTTTAGGGGATACATAACGTACTCCTTTAGATTCAGTAACCTCTTTTTCAAATTGTCTACCCATTGCATTTAAAGTGGCATCAGCTCCAATAGAATCTAAATAATAAATCTTTGCATTCTTTTTTACAGAGCTCATTAAGACGTCTAATCCTCGACTTCCATAAGAGCCTTCATCTATAAACGCATAAGCCACCTTTTTTTGATTTTTATTCTCTGTTAACATCTGTAGTAAAAAAAGTACTGAAGATGTATTCCTAATTAAATTTTTTCGATTCAACTCACCTTTTGTTAGTTTTGATAAAATCATAAAATATCCACCATATATCAGTGCAAGACATGCTGTTTGCACTGAAAATAAAACAAATGGGGAAGAAACCAACCTCATGTATAAAAGTGTTCCTAAAATACCTAGGAATACCCAAATGAGAGATGAACAAAGAACCGCTTTTGTAGTTTGTTTTTCTTGTTTTTTTCTATCAAACAATACATAATCTCCTAAATAAGCTGGAGGTGTATCATAATAAGTACAAACGATTTGATCTGCCTTTTTGATATCTCCAACATACACATTTCGTGCACTGTATTTTTTTTGATTACTATATTCGATTACGGAAATATCTTTTCTCACTTGTGATATATCTGTTACAAGTGCCTTCAGAAATCTAGTTTTCTCTTTATCGCTATTCCGTGAACGATACATAAAGGAGTACCTAGCTAATCTATCGTTAAAAATATCCTCCATGATAAACCTCCAGTTTTTATTTTAGGAAAAATTACTTAAATTTACTAACAACATCTTTTAGTTCTGTTTTAGGAGCAGAAGGAGTAGCTTGGAAATAGATATTCTCTACTCCATATTTCTCTTTCATCTCTACTAATCTATCCACATCTTCTTTGTTTATATAAACAGATTTTGTAACTAATAAATCTTTATTTGCATCTTTTTGTGCAATACCACCGATATTCAACTCTTTCATTGGTACTCCATGTTTAACTAGCTCATACATAACCTTTACAGTTTTTGCTAACAAGATACAATTATAATCTTTGAACTGATATTCATCCCAATAAAATTTAGCTTTCTCTGGAGTAATTACTATTGTTTTTTGTCCAGTACGACTACCTGCATTTTTATATAACTCTCTCATGAATTTGTCATTTGCTACAACTTCATCCACTACAAAGATTGAATTTACTCCACTCTTTTGTGAAAGAGTCATCATAACTTGTCCATGAATTAAACGTTCATCTACTCTTGCTAAATTTATAACACCCATTTTTTCAAATCTCCTTTTTATTTTATAGAATTCCAACTCCAGCTAAAACAATTAAAATTAATGTTAACCATAATAATGCTGAGGTAACTTTTAACCCCTTTTTATTGTAGAACCAATAAACTCCCATAACTACTGTTAATGGTAAAAGTCCTGGAATAATAGAATCTAAAATACTTTGGATAACGAATGGTTTCCCTGAAATTGTGAATTGCAAAGTTGAACTAACTTTTACGTAGTTACCTGCTAAGATTCCCATCATATATATACCTAAAACGGATAAAGTGTCAATTGCAGTCTGAATGCCTGCACTTGCCATAAGTCCTGTTGCGTTACGTCCCATATTGAATGCTTGGCGAGAAAAGAATATACCTAATAAAACCTGATAAATTGCAAAACAAACGAATGGGAATAATGCTCCTAATGCACTACCTTGCTGAGCCCAAGGAACTGCTATTGCAATAAATATATATTGTACAGTCCCTGAGTCGATTGCATCACCAATTCCTGCAAGTGCACCCATCAAACCAGCTTTTGTATTATACATCAAATCGTCTTTCATCATTATTTCTGATTTTTCATATTCTTCTCTTGCACGTTCTGATTCCATAGAAGCCATCAAACCAGTAATAACTCCACCACCCCAGCTTAACTGAGTATTGAAAAATAATAGTTGTCTCTTATAAGCAGCTTTTAATGATTCATCATCTTTGTATAGTTTTCTTAAAATTGGCATCATTGCATACAATAAAGAAGATGCAAGATATCTTTCAAATGAATGTGGAATTTCATTTGCAAAATGCCATCTTAAATATGCTTTAGTAACATCTTTTTTTGTAATCTCTTCTGGAGCTGCAGCAGCTCTTTTTACACTTTCACTCATTTTATCTTCTCTCCTTTAAAACCCGTCATCGTAATCATCTTCATCTAATGTCTCCGTAGCCTTAGCAGTAGATGTAATAGGAACATTTTTTCCTTTTTGAGACATGATGAAAATTAAAGCAATTAATAGACCAAACACAGCATAAGTTACCATAGTAATATTCAATGACTTTAATGAAACGCTCATGAAGTATGCTAGGAAAAAGAATACTAAGTAATCTTTACGCCCAATTACATAAACTGTTGTTGCAATACCAATAGCAGCCAATCCGCCACCAACAACTCCAAGAATATGGAATACAAAAGTTCCTTCTAAAGCATTTATTACATCTGCAATCATTGGTGCCCCAAAATATAAAGCTATAAATACCAGTGGAACAAATAGGGCGAATGATGCAATTGTAGGTAAAAGAATGATTGAACGTTTAATAGCGCCATCATTTAAATCTTCTACAGCTTTATCTGTATATTTACCTAAGAATGTATTGATAAAGAAACGGAATTGATATAAATAACTTCCTAACAAACCAACAGGAACTGCAACAGCAATAGCTGCTTCAGGCTGTAAATTTCCTAATAAAGCAACTGGTACAGCAATCGCTGCTGCAATAGATGGTTCTGATGGCATGGATCCTCCTGGAGAGAAAACCCCCATATAAATCAACTGTAAAGCTGCTGTAACAATCATTGCTTGTCCAACATCTCCCATAACAATACCAACAATCAAACCAGTCATTAAAGGTGAAAATCGAAGTGTTAAGGTTGCTCCTCCACCTAACCATCTTGACATAACCGCTCCAACCCACAAAGCGATTAAAAAACTCTGTAATACACTTAAAGTTTCCATTACTCTTCTTCTACCTCTTTTCTATATATTTTTCTAGCTCAAAAATTGTTTTTTTCAAAATCTCCGGTGTAATTGAAATAGGAATCAAATGAACTTTTTCTTTTGAATCAATAAAACCAACTATATCATCGATAACCTTTTCATCTGCTGGATACAATCTCATATGATTTAGAGATACAGGCAGTTTCAAATCTGAATAGAAAGGCATTAAAGAATCAATCGTCGCCCACCTCCCCTCTAAAGCTAATTGATATAAAACCCCATAAGCTACTATTTCTCCATGAAGATATGAATGACTTTCTGGAATATATTTAGCTATTGCATCATGCATTGCATGTGCTGCAGCATTACGGGCATATTTATCTCCTAGTCCTCCACATAAACCTGCAACTGCTATAACAATTTCAGACAAATGTACAAATTCTTCCGAAACTACTTTATTCTCCATATCCTTCATTGCTTTAGCAGAGTGTTTAACAATTGATTCATTACATAACTTTGCAGTATAACCTGCTAAATTCAAAAAGGGTTCGTTCTGTAAATGTTTTTGAGCTAAAATAGAATCTGATTCATACCATTTTGCAATTGTATCTGCCAAACCTGCAATGAAGTAACGTACTGGAGAGTCAATCACTAAATAGGGATCTGTTATTAAGAAAACAGCTTGTCTCATATAATGCTCTGTTTTCCCTTCTGATTCTCCACTTTCTTTATACATAACAGATAAAGGTGTCCATGGTGCACAATTACTAACCAAAGTTGGAACAACACCATATTTTACATTACAAATATGAGCAGCATATCCAACTAAATCTACAAGTTTTCCGCCACCAACTCCAATAATAAAATCGATATCATTTTCCTCAACGATTTGTGATATTAAATCTGCACCATAATAGCTACACTCACCTGTATATTGATGATATAAAACATTTTGCTCTAAAGTTTCTAAAAACTTCATTTTAGGTTTAGTTTTTTCCCAAGAAACTGTTCCATGTACAATCAAGATGTTCTTTGATTTATGTTCTTTTAATAATTCCGGAATAAAATCAATTGCACCTTCATGATACCTATAGAATTCAGGACCAACTTTAACCTTTAAATCTGTCAACATTTTGATCTCCCCCTATTCCCTAATAAATTTACTTACTGGCTGAATTGCCCTCTCCGGTAAAATACCTAAAACTATTTGCTCAATATCCGTTACACATTTATTCCCCATTTGCTCTAGACATTCCATAGTATAAGCTGATGTATGAGGAGTCATTACAACGTTATCAAAAACTAAATACGGATGACTCTTTCTACCTGGTTCTTCTTCTAAAACATCTGTGGCAAAACCAGCAATTTTTCCAAATTTCAATCCCTCAACAACCGCATTTTCATCCAATAATGCTCCTCTTGCACTATTCGATATATAAACACCGTCTTTCATCTTCTCAATTTCGTTTTTAGATATCATATGATAACTTTCTTCAGTTAAATTTGCACAAAGACAAATAATATCTGAGGAATTCAACAATTCATCTAATTCAACCTTTTTTGCCCCATAACTCTGTAGATATAAATCTGACTTGTATGGGTCATAGGCCAAAACATTACATCGAAAACCATTTCTAACAGTCTCTACAACACAACTTCCTGTGTTTCCAACCCCAATAACACCTACTGTTTTATTGAAAAGTGTATGTCCAACAAATTTAGCTCGATCTTCCCAACGATCAGCTTTAACTCTATTACTGGATTCTACTGTTTTTCTTAATACAGTTAGTAGATTTGTAATGTTGTTTTCTGCCACTGCATCCCTCTCTACTAAAGCAGGCACTATTGTAACAACAGTATCATGTTCTTTTGCCGCATCTATATTTATATTGTTGTATCCAATTCCATGACGTGTAATCAGCAAAAGCTCATCTTTATAATCAAAAAACTCTTTAGTGAAAAAAGGGGTTACACTTGCAATGATAATATTGTATCCAATTAATAATTTTGCAAGTTCTTTTCCAGGCATTTCATTATCAACTTGAAAATAATCAACAGATCCTATTTTCTTTAAACGATTAATGTGCTTAGGGAATATCTTTCCAAAACTACTTGAATTAACAATTGCTATCTTATATTCTCTCATCTTTACTTATCCTTCTTTACAACAGCATGCCCACCAAATCCATTTCTTAAAGCAGACACCACTTTTGCAGAAAAACTATCATCTTCCTGAGACAAATTACGCATAAATAAACTCAAAGCAATTGTTGGTACTGCAATTCCCATATCCAAAGCAGTTTCAATAGTCCATTTTGCTTCTCCAGATGCAGCAACTACTCCCTTATAATCTTCTAAGTTTAGACTAGCTTTAAATTGTGATTCAGCAATTTCCATAAGCCAACTTCGAATAACAGATCCGTTGTTCCAAACCTTTGCAACAGCAGCTAAATCATAATCAAATTCGCTTTCTTTAACAATTTGGAAACCTTCACCGATTGCTTGCATCATTCCATATTCGATTCCATTATGAATCATTTTCAAAAAGTGACCACTTCCAGATTGGCCAGTATATAAGTACCCATTTTCAACTGAAATGTCCTTAAAAATTGGTTCTATATGTTTAAACACTTCAGGATCTCCACCAATCATTGTACATGCACCACTTAGTGCACCAGAAGTTCCACCTGATGTTCCACAATCAAAATAAGATATTTCTTTCTCATTAAAAGTTTTTGCACGTCGTATTGAATCCTTAAAATTTGAATTTCCACCTTCAATAACAATGTCATTTGGAGAAAGTAAATTCAACAATTGATTCAATACAGTTTCCGTAATTTCTCCAGAAGGTAGCATAGACCAGATAACTCTTTTTTCAGTAAATGAAGTAATCATTTCCTCTAAATCATCAAATGTTTTTATACCTGCCTTTTCAGCATTTTCTTTTGCTTGATCAGATAAATCAAACCCTATAACATCATAATTATGATACTTTAAATTACATGCTATGTTTAAACCCATCTTGCCAAGACCTATAATAGCTATTTTCATACAATCCCTCCATTTCATGGCTTTATTTTATCAAAAAAATTTTTTTCTGTAAAGCTTTTTAAGAAAAAAATTTTTCTAAATATTTTTTACCTCGTATTTCTATTTTCACCTACTATTGCAATTTAAGAAATAATATGATATTCATATAAAGTAGCTATAACTATGATAATATTTATAATATAAATTAAAACTAAAATTTTTTATTATTTTGAAGTTACAATAAATCATCTAAACAAAGGAGGCCCAACATGGATGTATCTGTTAGACTTAAAATCAAATCACTATATAGTGGATTAAGTTCCAAAGAACAAAATATTGCAGATTATATACTTGAAAATCCAATTTCTGTGGCTCAAAATTCTATCAGCGATTTATCTGCTGAGCTCAATGTTGCAGTCTCTACATTATTTCAATTTGCAAAAAAGCTAGGTTATTCTGGATTTAGAGAGTTTAAGATGGCTATCTTAGTTGAAGAAAATAATTTTTCAACTACATCAATTCATGAAAAGATTGAAATTGATGATAACGAGTTAACTATGGCACAAAAGGTCTTTGATTCAAACATTAAAACCCTAACTAATACTAAGAAAATCTTACAATTAGACGATCTGAAAAAAGCAGCTGAAATTATATCAAATTCAAATCTACTATACTTTTTTGGTGTGGGTGGATCAGGTATACTTGCAGCAGATGCATATCATAAATTTTTACGTTCTCCAACTCATGTTCGTCATAGTACTGATTATCATATTCAACTTATGGAAGCATCTTTATTAACATCACAGGATTGTGCAATTTGTATTTCCCATACAGGAAAATCAAAAGAAACTATCAAAATTGCTGAAGTAGCAAAAAAAGCTGGTGCAAAAGTAATTGTCATCACTAGCCACGCATCTTCTCCTTTAGCTAAAATAGGTGATATCGTTTTTATTTCTATATCTGAAGAAATAGAATTTCATTCAGAAGCTTTATCTTCTCGTATATCTCAATTGAGCATATTAGATTCACTCTATGTAATTTTGATGTTTATGAATAAAGATAAATCAAAAGAAGCTTTATCTAAAGTTAGACGCACTATATGGGACCTAAAGTATTAAAATCTACACCGTCAACATTTCAATGTTATACTTTAAAAAGAGCTGGGCACTAAATAATTAGTGTCCAGCTCCTTTGGCATAAAAAATAAATCCTACACTCAAAAGAATGCAGGATTTATAGTAAATTTAAAGTAATTGCTCTACCCCAACTCCAGATGTCAGATTTTCAAGATTATTAAATATCTTCTCTTCATCCCAATTCCACCATTGAAGTTTTAATAAAAACTCTATTTTTTCATCACTAAATCGTTTTTTAATAAATTTAGCAGGATTTCCACCATATATCGTATAAGGTTCGACATCTCTTACTACAGTTGAGTTAGCTGCTATAATTGCTCCATCTCCAACCTTAACACCAGGCATAATGGTTACATTTTGACCTATCCACACATCATTTCCAATTACTGTGTCACCCTTAAAAGGAAGCTCATCTATTGTAGGTGTCACCTTTTCCCATCCGCAGCCAAAGATATTAAAAGGATAAGTTGTAATTCCATCCATTCTATGATTTGCACCATTCATAATAAACTTAGCTCCCTCTGCAATTGCACAGAACTTTCCTATTATCAGTTTATCCCCTAAAAATTCGTAATGATGCTCTATATTATCATAAAATTTCTCTGGAGACTTTTTATTATCGCTATAATACGTGTATTCCCCAATCTCAACATTAGATCTTTTAGGCAGGTTACTTATATAGCAAACTGTCTTTATATTTTCATTTGGATAAAGCTTTTTCTTATCTGGTCCCATCATTGTATATTAACTCCCTTCAGTTCTTCAACCTCATCTACTAGTTTTTGAAGAATATCAATTCCTTTTATTGTACAATCTATATCTGTTGATATTAAGGAAATAATCTTATCGATACTTTCCTTGTAATTGCTTGGCTTGATCTTAAAATCTTCAATCATCTTAACAGCCTTTTTCTCATTTATACAGTATTCCCTGTTTAGTGCAAATAAGACTTGATTAAGTGAAGCTATGCTTCGAAAACTATGCCCACAAACATATGATATATCATCTTTATTTATATTTTTCTTGGCAATCATTAAAGAGAAACCTGCCTCAAACATAAAAAATTCAGATAACCCTTTCTGAAGAGCTGTTGGATAACATTCTGCTTGCTTTTTTAATTCATAAAAATTTTCATCATTAGCGTATTGCAACTTACTGATTGCCAATTCTCCACGATACATGGCACTAATATATCCATGGGGATGTCCTGTCTGATAATTAGCAGTAACAATGCCTTGTTCAGTATCTTTAATTATTTGAACTACACGTTTTTTATCACGCAAAATCAAGTCAACATGATACCCATTTATGACTAACCATCCACCTCCATTAACCCACTCACCCCAAGCTCCTGGAGGTACAACAAGGTTACTTCTATGCTCATCATCTAGCTCTGTAGCAAGTTGATTGATAGAAGTCAGGTCAAATAATTCTGAATTATAATAGATTCCAATATCTATGTCAGAATCCTCTGTATGTGTGCCTCTTGCACGTGAACCACCTAATACAACACCTTCTGCAAAAGGCAAAAGGGATAATTTCTCTGTTACTAATTTAATGATATTATTTGTCATACGAACACTCTCCTTTTATCAATATCTAAAATACCATGTTTTCATATCAAATTTCTCCTTGCATTTTTATTGTTGATTCCTTATAAGTTTTAGGCAATAAAAAATGCAGGCTAAAGTCCGCAGTGGGATCTTTAGTCTGCATATCAACGTTAAAAAGACACAAAGAAAAACGCATAGTTTAATATAACTACACTCCCTCTATCTATGTCCTAATACGTAAAATAAGCACAACAAAAAAGCCCACCATCATGGATGTTTTAAACGCTTTTTTTATTGCCTTCTTATCTTAAACGTACTGAATACATAGATATATGTCCTCCTTTAATTCACCAAATTTACATCATATTATCATAGAAAATGTATTCATGTCAAATACTTCTATAGAGGTAAAAAAATAGATGCCCTAAAGCATCTACTTTTTAATATGTTCTTAGTTTGCCAATTACACTAAATACCTACAGCAGCCATTCCAGCAAGTACCTTTTTCCCTCTCAAATCTATATCCTTATCGCTAAAATTTTGTAGCGACAGTTCGGAAACTATATTACCGTCCTTCGTAAACAGAATCCTATCAGCCCTTGCTGCAACTTTAGAGTCGTGGGTCACGAGCAATATAGCCGTACCTTCTTTGTTGATATCCACTAAAAGCTCCATGATTTCCTCCGCCGACCTTGAGTTGAGTGCACCTGTAGGCTCGTCAGCTAATAGAATCTCTGGATCATTCATCAAAGCTCTACAAATTCCAGCTCGCTGGAGTTGCCCTCCCGAAACCTCTGTGGTATCCCTGTTTTCAAGCCCTGAAATCCCTGTTTTCTTCATCAGTTCTTTCGCTTTTTGTGTAAGTTTCCTACTATCTTTTTTGCCCTTATACTCTGCTGGAAGGATGATGTTATCTAAAATATTTAAATTTTTTAACATGGTAGGTTGCTGAAATACAAAGCCCATTTTCCTTCTTCGAACATCAGCAAGTGTGTTTTCCCTAAGTTTAGATAGTTCTATATCGTCAAATTTTACCGACCCACCTGTAATGTCGTCCATACCACTGAGAGCGAACAGCAGTGTAGATTTACCAGAACCAGATGGTCCCATCACAGCAACAAACTCACCTTTTGCTATTTCCACGTTTACTTCATTCAGAGCCTTGATTTCCTCGCCACCTTTGCCAAAAATTTTCACGATATCTTTACCTACAATGATGCTATTCATAATATTAATCCTCCTTAATATAATCGGAAACTTTTAATGTCTGGATACCTGAAATACCTAGCCTTGTTGCTGTAATGATGCAACACGCAATTAGTAGTGGGGAAATCAGGTAGACAAACCAAGGGTTTACTACAAAACGGAATGTTGTTGCTCCAAAAGAAGAAACGATTGCCACACCAACAAGCTCTCCTAATGTATTAGCCATAATAGTCCCTATGATTAATCCAAGTATCAGCACAGTGATTGAGCGCGTAAGATACTGTCCACGAATATCCTTACTAGTAAATCCCATTGATTTCAGTATTGCTATAGGATGACGGTCTTTGGTCACTATCATTCTTATAAATAGCATAGTAACTAGTAGTGCGATCAGGATAGTTGTTCCTATGGCTGCAGTAGAAGCAATTTTGACTGCGTCCCGCATTGATCCAAGCATCTGCTTAATGCTTTCGTCTATCCCTGTAATCTTAGCGAAAGGGAACTGTCCTCTGTACTGTTCTATTGACTCATTTACACTCTTTCGGTCTAGGAATGTGACCGCTATACCTACACTCAAAACATCTCCACTATTTGTATCAAAAATAGCTTGTGCTGTTCGTCCACCATTGGTGACATCAGAGTAAACCCCGCACACCTTCAGGTGCTTTTCTAATCCATCAACTATTAAAACGATCTCATCCCCAACAGTTTTTTCAAGGTCTTTAGCATTGAGATTTGAGAGGGCAATCTCTGACTCTAATTGCGGAGCATGACCTTTGGAATAGGTGATAGGAAATACAGAGTAGTCACCAAATGCTACCCTAAGTTTCTCTGTCGTTCCATCGTCTGTTATCCTGTCTAACATCCTACTAGTAAACAAAGTATACTTTTCAACATTCTTATCTTCCACAAGTACATCAGCAATTTCATTAGCCTTCCCCACAACATCCTCTACCTGTGTCCTCATCACCCCAATATTAGCATCACAAATTCCCATACCCATATAGGTAATGAAGCTTTTCGCAGAAATAGTACTACTGATATTTTGTGGCACAATCATAATGAATGAAGAAATTATCATCACCATCAACATAGTAACATACAGTTTTTTCCTTGATAGAACATCCTTGATTCCAAGAAAAATATTTCTAGAGAAGATCCTGTTATTGCTCAGACGGAATGTTCTTGTAAATTTCGATTTTTCCTTTGGAGCTCCGAACCTTACCGCCTGCGCCGCGGATATTTTATGGAAGCGCTTTAATACACTGTTCACATACAACATGACAACTCCGAAAATTACCGTAGCCCCCAAAAGTCCCCAGAGTAAGCCAGAAATTTTGCTTCTACTTTCTCCCATATATAAACTAATATTTTTCAAAAAATGCGTTTGAAGCGGTAGAGAAACCAAAAAACCTAACGCACATGCTACTCCCGCTATAGCTCCGTATTTTGCAAGGTAGAGTTTTTTAATTAGTGATACACGTATACCAATAGCCTTAAGTACACCTATTTCCTTATAATCATCTTCAATTTTAGCCAGTAGCGTAAAGCGAATGCACAAAAATGTCACAATAATAACAAGGTGACTTATTAACATCAGCACAGCAATCATGATGCCGTCTGTAATACCATTTATCATCTTTACTTGTTTGTAAGTGATAGCAGGAGGCCCGTTTGCAGGAAGGCCAGCGTTAATATAAGATGCTTCGAAAGCGGGGAAGGAAACATCCTCTGCTAGTCTAAACTCAATAAGGTATTCTAGCTTTCCAAACTCTCGGACTCTTTCAAAATCTGCTTGGCTCACAAGAAACCTCTTTGAACTTACAAGGGCAGCATTCATGACAGAATCCCTTAAAAAACCAGCTACGGTAAAGGAAATATCGTGTATTTTCACCTTATCGCCAAGTGCCACGTTTCCTTCTTTCATGTAATATATTGGAACATATATTTCTCCATCATTCGGATGTATAACTTCACCATCTAAATTAAGTAGGAAGTCGAATTTCTTACCCTGCACAGAAAGTCCGTTGTCCTGTATACTTCCAGCAAGGGAATCGTCACCTATTACAATGTCCGCACCCTCGATGTTAAGGAACTCTAACACCTGATAATCCTCTACCCTATCATTATCCTCTGCAAAACTTTGCAACTGTCCCCTATCTACGTCTCCTGTGTGCATTTGCATGAAATGGAGTGATTTTGCAGAAACAAGCATATTATCTATAGCACCAAACAGATTTACTGTCATAGATGCAGCCAAAGCGGTTAGCATGGAGGCAACAAGAATAAAAGCTGTAATTGTCACGGTAATTAGCTTACTTTTTCGTATATCATTTTTAATTATTTTTTGATACATCTTTATACCTCCCCCTTTCTACATTCTGAAACTTTTGGGAACCTCAAAACAAACATCTTTGTATAAGGAGAGGGGGCATTCAATACAAAAACCTCTCCAGAGTGCTGTTCCATTACCTTTTTTACAATTGCAAGTCCAAGTCCTGTTCCGCTATTGGTACTTCTTGAATCATTTCCTGAAACAAAAGGCTCAAACAGGTTCTTAGAAATAGACTCTGGGATAGCCGCTCCGTTATCCGAAATTTGTATCTCAATTCGATTGTACTCCTCAGTAATTCTTATGGACAACTGGCTTCCCACCGGGTTATGGCGAATAGCATTAGTCAGTAGATTACCAATGGCACGCTGGATTTCTAACGAATCTGCCATGTAAAATATAGGCTTATCTGGCAGATGAAGCTCCAACTTCATCTGTTTGTTTTCGATTTCACCAAACAAAGTGGCGCAAGATACTCGGAGTAGCTCTACAAGGTCAACCTTCGCTAAATTCAACTGGTATTCCGAATTTCCCATCTTGGAATAAGAAAGTAATTGGTCAATCAATTGGTTCATCTGAGCAGATTTCGCTTTTATCGCCAAATTGTATTCTCTCTGTTTGTCCACATCCTCAACCATACCATTTGCTAAAGCCCCTGCGTATCCATAAATAGTTGTCATGGGGGTTTTTAAGTCATGGGCAATATGGGAGAAAAGACGCATTCTCTCATTTTCCATTATCATTCGCTTTTCTTCAGAATCCTTTAGCTTTCGCGCCATAAAATTGAAAGCATCTCGCATTTCTCCAAACTCTATTTCTGTTTCAAAGTCCAGCGTAGTGTCTAAGTGACCAGCTGTAACCTCATTAAATCCGTCTTGCATTTTTTGTACAGGTTCCATTATTTTTCTGCTAATTCCACGTCCCAAAAAAACAACCCCTATAAAATATACTGCAGCTGTGATAAGATTCCAGAAAACCGAAAGTGTGATTTGCAGCTTTTTTGTCTCCTCCGCAAGAGGGGAAGATGCTAGCTCCGAAAAATTCATCCCGTTATTTAATGTAAAAAGGCTGAATAAAATCTCCAATACCAGAAGCGTAAGTGCAATTCCAAGGCTATAGACTATAAAACTGCGCATTATGACGCTTCTGAAGCTACGCTTTTTCTTCATTTACACACCTCCAGACGATACCCCAATCCCCGGACTGTTCCGATAGATACTGCTCCTTCTTCAGGAAGTTTTCCTCGTAGCTTGCTGATTGCAACCATCACCGTATTATCGTCTACGATGCTTCCCTCCTGCCATGCAGCTTCATAAATCTGCTGTTTGGTATATACACGTCCGGGACTTTGCATAAATAGCTTCATAATGTTAAATTCAGTAGCAGTAAGAGGAATCGTTACTCTGCCAAAGTTAAGTTTGCAAGTATAAATATCCATACGCAACTCACCTGCAATTAGTAAATCTACTTCAGAATCTGCCACACACCCATTATAACGGCGTAGTTGAGCTTTAATTCTAGCAATGACTTCTAATGGATCAAAAGGCTTTGTCACATAATCATCAGCACCAAGGTCAAGCCCCAGTATTTTTTCATGATTTTCTGTTTTCGCACTAACAATAATAATAGGAATATTACTATGCTCTCTCAAACCTTTGATAAGCTTATAGCCATCAAGCTCTGGCATCATAATGTCTATAACAGCCAAGTCAACCTGCATGGATTTAGCCTGTTTTAGTGCCTCCAAGCCATTTTTAGCCTGTATCACAGAATATCCGTCCTTTTCTATATATAACCTCAGAAGCTCACGAATTTCCTTCTCATCATCTACAATCATAATCTTTTTATTCATGGTTTCACCTCTCTCTTTTGTCTTATCATACCTTCGAACCTTAAGTTAATTATAGTTGCCCTACCTTTCAGTTAAACACGGCTAACCTTAACATTACCTTAAGATACTTTAATACTGAATAATATACTAAGTATAAATTTCTTTTCTCTTCTACCAAAGTACAATACACTTTCTATAAATGGACTCTTCTACTTATTAAATATTACTAACTAAATTTTAACATATTATTTTCCTACAAAATTATTTGAGAATAAAATAAATGCCACTCAAAAGGATATCCTCCCTTTAAGTGGCATATATAAATCTCTAAAATTTAAATGTTCCTACAACCTTAGTAGTCCTATCATAATAATCCTTAGAAACTTCTTCAATTCCTTCACAAATCTCTTTTAGATTACAACGGCTACACTCTTTAATTACTCCATTTTCAAGTAAAGAGCAGCTTAACTCATCATCATAAGTAGAATTTTTAATAGCTAAAGCAATCTGTAGCTTATCAAAGCTCTGTCCCTCTTCTTTAGAACTTACAGTTATCTTATCTTTTATCATCTTAACACCTCCTATAAAATTTCTTCTAGACAGTAAGAAGTTAATCAAAAACTTAATTTCACCTCTACGCAAAAGATATACACCTTAATACTGTAAAATTTCTGACGTAGGAAGAAATTAGTCAAATCATTAAGTTCTGTCCTGTAGAGGCTTCCTCCCAAACCTCATCAAATCATTTAACTGTACACTCAGTATATATGCAAAATCCAAAATTATTACTGAACTTTTTATAAAATCTTGATTTATGCAACCTGATGTTTGTTATAAGTACGTATAGCAAGAAAAAGAAATACAGGAATTTCAATTATTGCTGCGGCTATTATGACGTAAGGTGTCCAAATACTCAACTGACCAATATGCAGATAATTAAAGCTAGTTAACTGGTAAAGCAGACTATTTTGCGTACCTACTCCTGCTGATGGTAATATAAAAGTAAACCAATTAGCTCCAGCTGAATAGGTGAATATAGGAAGTAAGCAAGTTACAATGGCAATTAGTATAACAGTAAGTGAATCTTTGCATTTAGCTGACAAAAACAATGTAAAACTAACAGTTGCTAATAAGGAAATAATTCCGCCTAATGCCAAGGTAATCTGAAGCTCACCTAAATTGAGTGCTGGCAGGCTTATAACTGAAAATAGCATCTGCATTGATGTTTTCATACACTCTGTTCCAAATGCTAGATTTGAAATTAGCAAATGAATTGAAATACATATAATGAATGTTGTCGTGAAAATAGTTAGTGCTGACATAATCTTTGCAATCCCTAATTGAGAACGTCCATATTTTGTACAACGTAAAATGCTATCTGAACCTGTTTGGTATTCATTAGAAAAGGTAGGCGTTGCAGCAGCTATACAAATAATAACTAGTAGAAAAATAAACAGAACAATATAATCAAACGCGTCTCTTGAATATCCAGAATAAAGCTTAAAAGGTCTATTTATTTGTGTATATTTTTTTATTGCGTGTTCTTGTGCCCTTGGATATTCCTTCTGCTCCATCTCCATTATATTTTTAAGATGTTCGGCTGTCTGATCATAAAACCTATCCAATTTATCTGGATGAATATCCATTAAGCTTATTCCTTGACCAGTTTTAGAATTAGAATAGGTTTCTGGTAGCCTTCCTAACAAACTTTGAACTGGAAATATCTTTTTTATATAAATATTTGTAGGAAATTCACCACTATTAAGACTTTCTTCTCCATATGGTAAAACCTCTTTTTGATAGATATTCAAAGCTTCTTTAAGCTTTTCCGAAGTAACTTCTCCGTTATTTTCAGAGCGAAGTGATTTTTTATATTTAATTGCTTTCAATCCATTTAAGGCTGCTACCTTATTCCCAGTGTCATCATACTGATTTATATCTTCATACAATACTGGAAGCCAAGCCATCACCATAGACATGACTAATGCCATAAGTAATAAAATTATAGAACGACGCGATTTTAAAACACGCTTTATTTCAAGACGATAAATACGACTCATTTACTCTCCCTCCTTAATGATATCTTCTTGTGGAAATAGCCATAAATACAAATCCTCCAAACGAGGTGGAGCCATTACTGAATCGCTTGTTTTTGCCTCATCTGCTAAATAACGAATTGATACCTTATTATTACCCTCACTGCGTTGGTTAATAATACGAAGTTGCATTTCATACATTGGCATTTTTTCAGCAGGTACAATACAAGTCCAAACCTTACCTGTAACTTGCTTCACCAATTCATTAGTTGTTCCTACATCAATTATTTTTCCTGATTTCATAATGGCATTTTTAGTGGCAATATACTCAATATCAGATACGATATGAGTTGAAATAAGTACAATCCTGTCATTGGAAAACTCTGAAATAAAATTCCTAAACCGCACCCTCTCTCCAGGATCAAGCCCAGCTGTTGGTTCGTCCATTATTAAAAGTTTTGGGTCATTCAACATTGCTTGTGCAATCCCCACTCTACGTTTCATACCACCAGATAACTTGATAATTTTTTTATTTTTCACCTCCGTCAAGGTAAGTGTATGCAGTAAGCCATCAATCTTTTTTTTCGTTTCTCGAACTGGAATATCTTTAAGTGCAGCCACATACTCCAAATAGTCCTTTACTGTAAAATCTTGAAAAAAGCCAAAATCTTGTGGTAGGAACCCAAATATATTTCTATATTCTTCTCCCATTAAATGAATATCCTTACCATCAAAAAGTATTTTCCCACTAGTTGGTTTTAGAATATCTGCAATAATTCTCATAAGAGTAGTTTTACCAGCACCGTTAGCCCCAAGAAGACCCCATACACCAGGTGTAAGATTTAAACAAGCATCATCAACTGCAATTTTATCCTTAAATTCCTTTTTTAGATTTTTAACTATCAACTCCATGTCTTTCTCCCTTTTTTTATAATACAAAAACAAATGTCCTTGTTCAGTTTTATTTTACTGAACAAGGACATTTTAAACTTTAATATTAACAGGATAAATTCCTAAGAAAATCCTAATATCCTATTAATGTTTTACTAATTTTAAGTAGGAAGTGATATAGTAAAAGTAATCCTATTATTTTCACTTTTAGATAAAATCTCTCCACCATGCAGACGAATAATTTCATTTGCTATAGAAAGTCCAAGACCTGCACCACCACTATTGGATTCACGAGCAGAATCTAAACGGTTAAATTTTTCAAATATCTTAGAAAGCTGATCTTGTGGAATAGTATCCCCTTGGTTTTCAAATCTAATATTAATCTTATTTTCTTCCTTATAGACATAAATCAGAATTTCTGTATTAGGATAGCTGTAGGCAATGGCATTTTTAAGCATATTATTAAACACTCTAGCTAGTTTTTCAGCATCAGCACTTACAGTTAAATCTTCATTTGCATTAAGCACAGCAGAATTTCCTTTATAAGATAATGTTGGATAAAATTCATCAATAAGCTGTACAAGCATATAATATAAATCTACACTTGTTTTTGTTAATTGAATTTGCTGTGTATTATACCTAGTAATTTCAAAAAATTCATTAATGAGCTTTTCTAAACGTATAGATTTCTCCAAAGCAATTCCAACATATTTTGCTTTCTGCTCTACTGGCATATCAGGTGCTTCATCAAGCAAACTTAGATAACCTATTACAGATGTAAGAGGTGTTCGAATATCATGAGCTAAATACATAACTAATTCATCTTTTTTACTTTCAGCCTCTCTTACAGCTTTCTGACTAAGCATAACAGCCAACTTTATTTGATTCATTTGCTTCTCAACATCTTTAAGTGGTTCAGATAATTCAATAGTTCTGTCATTTGATTGATATATTATTTTAATTGCATTCATGACTTCTTGCAAATATTCCCAAGGCTTCTTCCAATAATAATAATAAATATAGAAAAATCCTATAACCAGATATAAAAAATAGATGAATTCAATTCTAAGGTGTATCCAAAGAAAAAATGTATTTGAAAATCTACTAAATCCATAATCAAATAATATTGCTAAAATATACCCAGCTAAAATATAGATAATTAAAGTTATACAAAGTTTCACACGTAATTTCTTTTCTGTACCAGTATTCATCATTGCTATCACCTCCATGCCATAACTTCTTTCTTTTCATCTTAAATGGCAATTAAATTTTATACCCCACTCCCCATATAGTTTTTATATATTTAGGTTCATCAATAGTGTCACCCATTTTTTCACGCAAATGTCGTATATGAACTGTGATAGTATTATTGCTTTTGCTATAATACTCATCTTGCCATATCTTATGAAACAACTCCTCTGAACTAACAACATTCCCCTTATTCTGTAGTAGGATGCAAAGTATAGAATACTCTGTTGGTGTTAGTGAAATAGGATTTCCATCAAGTAGACACTCATATGTCTTAGTATTAATTTCTAAATCAAAATAACTTAGAACTGTACTTGTATCTAATTCTTCTTTTAGGGGATTATACTTTTTATATCTACGCAACTGAGCCTTTACTCTAGCAATTAATTCAAGCGGACGAAAAGGCTTAGTTACATAATCATCTGCTCCTAGAGTAAGTCCAGTAATCTTGTCAGTTTCTTCATCTTTTGCAGTTAGCATTATAACTGGAAAGGTAAACTTCTCACGTATTTTTCTACAAATATCGAACCCATTTAAATCAGGCATCATAATATCCAAAATAGCAATGTCTAGCTCTGTATTTTCTATACATTCAAGTGCTTCTTTAGCTGAATAATATTTATATACGATATAATTTTCATTTTGTAAATAGACCTCAATAAGGTCTGCTATATCATGTTCATCATCTACCACGAGAATTTTATCATTCATAACTATTGTCCTCCTTTTAAGCATATCTAAGATATTTTATTATTGTATCAAAATCTTTTTTGCTATTTATGATTTCCTGCATAAGAAATTATTAAGATTTTCCTAACGCTATGACTTTTTTTAGCGACTCAGATAAAAACAAGATAAGCAGGAAATAGGTACGAGCTATTACTATCATCATAATTATGATATTTATAAATGTCAAAGAATTCCTAAACTTATAGGAAATTTCAAAAAAGATTCAAAAATCCTCGACTGAAAATACAGTCGAGGATTAGTCAAATTATTAATATTTATTAGACGATATTTACGTTTATATTTACAGAACTTTTACTCATAAATTGACTATTGTACAGCTCTTCATAAAAGCCCCTTTGTGACATCAAGTCATTATGAGTACCCTGCTCGATAATAGTACCTTCCTTCATCACTAAAATTAAGTCCGAATCTCGGATTGTAGAAAGCCTATGTGCAATTACAAAGCTTGTACGTCCTTTCATCAGGTTTTTCATTGCTTTTTGAATTTCTATTTCTGTTCGAGTGTCTACGCTTGAGGTTGCTTCATCTAAAATAAGAATTGTTGGGTCAGCCAGAATTGCTCTGGCAATTGTAATTAACTGCTTTTGTCCAACTGACATACCAGTAACCTCATCATCCAGAACTGTTTGATACCCTTGTGGAAGAGTACGAATAAAGTGGTCTATTCTAGCAGCTTTTGCTGCTTTCTTAATTTCATCTTCACTAGCATCTTCTCGTCCATATGCAATGTTTTCTGCTATAGTTCCATTAAACAACCAAGTATCTTGTAAAACCATCCCAAGAATCGATCGTAATTCTTTTCTACTTATTTCACTAATATTCACACCGTCAATAGTGATTTTCCCACTTTTCAGCTCATAGAATCTCATAAGCAAGTTGACAAGGGTTGTTTTCCCAGCTCCTGTAGGTCCTACAATAGCAATTTTACTTCCCGCTTTGACATTAATATTAACATCATTCATCAATATTTTATCTTCGCTATACCCGAAACTCACATGCTCAAATCTAATATTACCTTTTGGCAGTAGTATTTTCTGTTTATCAGTGGCATCTTGAATCTCTTCCTTCTCATCTATAATTTTGTATACTCGTTCTATTGAGGCTATAGCTCCCTGTAAACTATTCATGGTAAATGCAAATTGCGTGACTGGCTCAGAGATTTGGTTAATATATTGAAAAATCGCTTGAATATCACCTATAGAAATAGTTCCACTAATAACAGAAAGTGCCCCCTTCACAGCAACTACTACATATCCCATCTGTCCGATCAAACGGACAATAGGGTTTATTACATAAGTAATAAATTGTGCTTTACTAGACTCTTTACGCATTTTTTCATTTAGCTCATCATTTGTTTTAATCATTTGTTCTTGGAGATTAAAGGCTTTAATTACTAAGTTACCAGTAAAAGCTTCTTCAATATTTGCGTTTAACTCCCCAAGTGCAGCTTGATTTTTTGCATAATAACCATGAGTTTTGGTAGAAATCAGTGCTGCAACAGCCATACTTGCTACAATAGATATGAAAGCAATTAGTGTCAGTACAGGGCTTATTACCATCATCATAACGAAGGCACCAATAATTGTTACAAAGGAAGTTAATATCTGGGTCAAACCTTCTTGCAAAGTGTCTGAAACTTTTTCCATATCACTAGTAATACGACTTAAAATATCCCCCTTTTTATGGGTATCATAATAACTTAATGGGAGTCGGTTAAGCTTGCCACTAATTGATTTTCGCATATCTAAAGAGAATTGTTGCGAAATACTTGCCATTGCATGTTGCTGTAAATAGTTAAACATCGCATTTAAAACATATAGGATGAAAATTATAAAAACTATATTTCCCATAGTGCTAATATTTAACTCGAAAACTCTATTTTCAGACGTTGCACTTTGTATACCTTTGAAAATTTGATCTATTGCCCTCCCAATCAGTTTAGGAGTTATTATACTGAATATAGATGCTACTACTATACAGATTAAAATAGTTAATATTTTAGCCTTTTGCTTCATTAAATCCTTGAAAAAACGTTTCATCGTGCCTTTAACATCTTCTGCCCGCTCTGCTGAGATTCCATCTCCAAATATATCTATATTGTCTTTACTATTCACTTCATCTAGTCTATCTTTTTCTTCGCTCATGCCAATTCCTCCTCACTTAATTGTGACTTTGCAATCTGCTGGTAAACCGAGCAATCAGCCAACAATTCTTTATGTGTCCCTATACCTACAATACGCCCTTCATCTAAAACAATTATTTGATTAGCGTCAATAATGCTGCTGATACGCTGGGCTACTATAATTACAGCACTGCTTATCACTTCTTTTTTTAGTGCCGCTCTAAGCCTTGCATCTGTCTTAAAATCTAAAGCTGAAAAGCTATCATCAAAAAAATAAATTTGGGGTTTTTTAATAATTGCCCTTGCGATAGAAAGTCTTTGCTTCTGCCCACCAGAAAAGTTACTTCCTCCTTGAGAAACTGAAGAATCTAATCCTTTCTCTAACCCAGAAATTAAATCATCTATCTGAGAAATTTTTGCTGCACGATACATTTCATCAACTGTGGCATCTTTTTTTCCATGTCGTAAATTATCTGCTATTGTTCCACTAAACAAAAATGCTTTTTGTGAAACATATCCAACCATTTCTCTCAAGTTTTCTTCAGAATACTCACGAATACTCTTTCCATCAACTAATATTTCTCCTGATTGTATATCATAAAGCCTCATCAATAAACTTCCAACCGTAGATTTTCCTGAACCTGTACTTCCTATAATAGCAGTCGTTCCTCCAGGTGGCGCTACAAAGCTTATCTCGTGCAAAACATCCTCATCTGCTCCCTCATAACGGAATGTAACATTCCTAAACTCAACTTTTGCATTACTTTTACTGTTATTAAGATTATTCTGAACTGCCACTTGCTTTGAAAATTCTGGTTCCATGTCTAGCACTTCATTGATTCTTGTAGCACATGTTTGTGCACGGGGAATCATAATGAAAACTGCAATACCCATTATTAAATACATTAGAATTAGCATGGCATATTCAATAATAGCCATAATATCGCCAATTTCAATATTTCCCATAGCCACCTGTTGTCCACCCAGCCAAACAATAAGCAACGTGGTTAAATTCATCATTACCATTATAACTGGCATCAAAACAGCAAAAATTTTATTTACTTTAATTGCAGTGTTAGCATATTCTAAAAAAGTTTGGTCTGTACGATTTTTTTCATACTCGGTACGATTAAATGCACGGATAACACGGACACCGATAATATTATCTCTTACTGTACGGTTGATATTATCCATTAATATTTGTAGTTTTTCAAAAATTGGTATAACCTTTCTGCCGATTAGAATAGTTATTAATACAACTACTAGCATAACACCCATAATTGTAAATGCTAAAAGACGGTTCTTAGAAAATGCTAACAATAAGCCTACAACAGTCATTATAGGTGCAGGGAGGAGCATTTCAATAATAATAGAAAAACTTTGTTGGACTTGAGTTACGTCATTAGTGCTCCGTGTTATTAATGAGGCTGCACCAAATTTATTAAAGTCATTTGTAGAAAAAATTTGTGTTTTTCGAAATAACTCTTCTCTAACATCACGTCCCATTACTGTTGCAACATTCGTTGACATGTAAGTTCCTAAAATTGAAACAATAGCAGTGAATAGAGCCAAAAGTAACATAACTCCTCCCATTCTCCAAACATAATCCAGATCCCCTCTAACAATACCATTATTAATAATACCTGCAGTTACTGTAGGTATGTAAAGAGTTCCTAGCATTTGTATAAATAAAAGTATAAGCATCATTATAATTCGCCTTTTGTAGGGGCGCAAAAATCGCAACAATTTTATCATGTATAATCCTCCTTTAAGTTTGTGCGGTAATTTTAGTATCACCACGTTTATTTTCATAAAACATATAATACAGTATTACGTAACCAGATAGTCAAGTGAAATTCGACTATTATCTGTTTTTAATAGATAACTTAAGATTTCTGCTATTAATGCATACATATTTAGGGATAATTATTATATAATATGGGGTATATAAAACTTGATTCATTTTATAATTAGCTATAAGTTTATATATAACGTAACAAGATAGTATAAGGAGGCATTTATGGCTAAACTTTTTAAACCACACTTTACAACAGGTGAATTTGCAAAACTTTGTGGAGTGAATAAAAGGACTTTATTTCACTATGATGATATTGAGCTCTTTCAACCTGCTATAAAGGATAAAAATGGATATCGTTTTTATTCTTATAATCAAGTGAAAGTTTTTTTTATAATCTCAATTTTTAAAGAGTTAAACGTTCCGTTAAAACAAATAAAAAAATACCTTGATGAGAGAACACCTGAACTTATGCTTAATTTGTCAAAAACAAAAATTAATGAAATTGATAAAGAAATAGAAAGACTAAACTATGTCAAATACTCATTACAAGGTGGTATTTCATATATTTTACAGGGATTGCAGGTTGATTTTACTAAAATATTCATAGAGGAACAAGATGAGGAAAAACTCATCCTCAGTGAGTTAATTGATTATGAAACAAAAGACTCTATAAAATCGTTAATGGATTTTCTTGATTTTGAATACAATACATCTTCAATGGAAACCTCTTTTGCAGGAAAAATTTTGACAAAAGAAAGAATTTTGAATCAATCTTACGATGATGTAGATTATTTTTATGTAAAGACCACTAGCATAGAGCCTAATACAAAGATAACCATAAAATCTAAAGGACTTTATGCCGTCTCATACCATCGTGGAGACTATGAAATGATAGGAAAAACATATGAAAATATGCTTGCTTTTTTAAAGCGAAACAACCTGGAAATGAATGGTTTTGCCTATGAAGAGTTTCTAATAGATGAGATTTGTGTAAAAAGCGTAGATGATTATGTTACTAGAATTACTATGGATATTAAGCTATGTAACTAAATAAAATTCCATAGATTTATTTACAACTTTTTTGGGAGCATCCCTACTTCTAAGCACATAATAAATTGTATAGCTACGCTCCCTCTAGGAGCTAAAAAGACACTGGAAAGTTTATCTCTCTTCCTGTGTCTTTTCTATTACTTTTAAAACATTTGCCTAAAAGATAATCAACATTAGCTTTTTACATTCTGTATAGATATATTTTTTTCTATATGTCTATCTAGATATATAACTATATATAGTGTTTATGCGGCTTTAGAGGGTTTTGCCAATAAAAATTGATGGAATTTTACATTAATTATTTTAACTTTTTCATATATCTAAGTTAAATAAAAAAATGTTGAGGAGGTATGAGTATGAAAAAGAAAAGTTTTAAGAAAACAGTTGTTGAAGATGAATTATCTTTTGAAGAAGATTTTGATGAAAGTGGATTCGATGTTGCACCTCTTGGAACACAAGTATCTAGTTTTTCTTTTTGTAATGATACCACTGAAGAAGATAATTCTAATAATACAGATTTTAATAATAACACCAAAGATATTCTCTTTACTAAACAATCTAATAAAAAATCAATGGATAACCGTTATGGAAAACCAACTGCCAACGGTGCTGCTCCCCCTATTGATGGTGAGCCTTTTAACCTTAAACGCTGCCACAACTACAGAGAATCAACTATAAGAAAATTAAACGAACTTAAAGCAAAACATCCGGATGTTAATGTTTATTTATGTACCATACTGGATGAGGCCATTAATGTTTTTTATAATCTAACTTTTTATGAAAACAAAGAATAACTATGTGAATATTTTATATTTTTGCATATATGTTAAGTGTTAAGAAGAATCTAATGAGGCTTGTGAAGAAGTCTATACAGAAACAAGGTGTTCTTAGATAGTTAAAAAGATAAGGAGGTGATTTTCTATGGAAGTTAATGAACTAATATCCCTAATAGCCAATCTAGGATTTCCTGTTGCTATTAGTGCATATCTACTTATTAGACTGGAGAAAAACTTAAACAGTTTGACCTCATCTATAAACAAACTAAATACGATTATTTCAACCAAACTTGGAGTTGTTATAGATAATGGAAATGATGATAAAATTGCATAAATTTTTTTATGAAAAGTTTAGCAATAATTTTAGGATTGACATATATTCTTTGTATAAAGATTTAAAGGAGGTGAGATCTATGGCTGTTAGTAAGGTTTTAAATTCTACTTCTCTTGCTATTGAAGTGGAGAATGGTGTTAATGGATCTGGCAAAGTTGTCTATAAGAAGAAAAACTTCTCAGGTGTTAAGATTAATGCTGCTCCCGAAAATGTATTTGATGTAGCTGAAGCCATCAAAGGTGTTTTAAGTAATCCTGCTCGTGATTACTTATTAAATGAAACATCAAAAATCGCTAATGTTTAACTTTTAATCAATTTATTTTATTATAGAAAGGAGATGAATTTATGGAATATTCATTATCAATGACTTTTGTTACTGAAACTGGGGACAAGGTTTCCATGACAGTATCTGGTGTTAAGAGTGACATAACTAAATCTGAGATATCAGCTTTAATGGATACTATTATAGCTAACGATGTTTTCTTAAGTAAAAATGGTTCATTAACTGCTAAGTATACAGCTCAGTTAACTCAAAGAGCAGTTACTAAGTTTGATTTACAATAATCAGCAAATAGAGAATATTTATAAGCACCTATCATTAATGATAGGTGCTTCATATAGTAAAACTGTCTAAAATTTATAATTATTTTTCTATGAATGATTATATTACTCTAAATCTTCACCATTAGTTTCAATGACTTTTTTATACCATTCAAAGGATTTCTTTTTTGTTCTTTTTAATGTTCCATTTCCCTTATCATCCATATCAACATAAACAAAACCATAACGTTTTTTCATTTCTCCAGTACCAGCTGAGACTAAATCTATACATCCCCAAGGAGTATATCCCCAAACCTCAACCCCATCATATTCAACTGCTTTTTTGATTTGTTTAATATGTTCCTTTAAATAGTCAATTCTATAATCATCATTAATTGAACCATCAGCTTCGATTGTATCTAAAGCTCCCAATCCATTTTCTACTATCATTAATGGTAATTGATATTTGTCATAAAGCCTATTAAGAACTAATCTTAAGCCTTCTGCATCTATTGGCCATCCCCACTCTGATTCTTTTAGATATGGATTTTTTACACCAGCTAGCTGATTTCCAAATGAACCTTCAGAGTTCTTTTTAGTAGAGATAACTGAAGAATTATAATAACTAAAAGAAATAAAGTCTACAACTCCTTCTTTTAGGATATCCTCATCACCTAACTCTTTCTTTAAAACAACCTTTTGTCTCTCTAATTCTTTTAATTTATAAGAAGGATAATATCCTCTACATTGAACATCATAATAGAAATCTTTAAAATCTCTTGAAATTTCCATTTCAGCTATAGAATCCTTAGGATTGCAGGTCTCTGGATAGAATAAAATATTAGCTATCATAAGACCTATATTAAATTCTGGATTGATTTCATGTCCTAATTTAACAATTTTAGCATTTGCTAATAAAAGATGATATATTGCTTGTTGTTGCTTTTGTATATTAGAAGCATTAGTAATACCCAATTCTAGATAACTTCTTAAAAAATTAACCTCATTGAAGGTAAGCCAATATTTAACTTTATTTTTATATCTTCTAAAAATTGTATCACAATATTTTACAAAGAAATCTATTGTTCCTCTATGTAACCAGCCTTCATACTTAATAGCAAGGTTTAGGGGTAAATCAAAATGATTTATAGTTACTAATGGTTCGATTCCTTGTTTATGACATTCATCAAAAACTTCATCATAAAACTTCAAACCTTCTTCATTTGCTATTTCATCATCCCCATTTGGGAAAATACGTGTCCAATTTATAGACATTCTAAAGGTCTTGAATCCCATTTCGCCCATTAATGCAATATCTTCTTTATAATGATTATAAAAATCAGTAGCTACATGACTAGGATAATAGTTATTCTCCTCCACTACTGCTTTTGCATTTTCTGGTACATCTTCAAATCTTGATATTGTCTTTCTTTCACCGTTTTCTAATTCAATAACTATCTTTCTTGGATTCTTCATATCACCGTCAGTAACCGTATCAGCAGCTGCTAGACCTTTTCCACCACTTAAATATCCACCTTCGTATTGGTTAGCGGCAGTAGCCCCACCCCATAAAAATTTTTTAGGAAAACTCATATTATTTATATCTCCTTTCAGATATTACTTTTCTAATAAAATTTTGTAGTGCACCTATTAGGTTTGAATCGTTTCTAAACTTACACGCCACAACAGTAGGTGCTGGAAAATCCACTGGAATCATTGATGCTAATTCGTGTATATTTTTTTGTATATATTCAATTAAAATATTTTGTGCACTTATTCCTCCTCCTATAGCTATTTTTTTTGGATTATAAATGTATTGTAAATTAAATAATTGCACAACTATTTTATAACAATATTCATCTAAGATTTCTAATACCTCTTTATCTCCTGAATTAGCATATTCAAAGACTTTTTCACCATTTATCTCTTCCTCAGATATATTTTTCACTGAAGCTACTTCGTTTATAAGTGCGTTAACTCCACAGGTTCTTGCCCACATAGATTCCATTGGATTTTTTTTTGTGTTTGAGCTAGTCATAATAACACTAAACTCACCTGCAATAAAATCAGCACCTTTATGAAGTTTTTTATCCTTTATTATTCCTCCACCTATGCCTGTTCCTAATATCACTACTATTCCATCATTACAATCCGATAGATTACCTAATGAAGCTTCTGCAAGTGCAGCACATTTCCCATCATTCTCTATAGTTATAGAAGTCGGACATCTCTTTTTAAGTATATCAACCATATCTCTTTTATCATTATATGTTAATGCTCCACCAGTAAAAGTATATCCTCTATCACTATCAATTCGTCCTGGCATACTTATTGCAATACCTTCAATTTTATCTTTGTATATATCATAAATTTCTCCAATGACTTCAACAAATGTTTCTAAAGAATCTTTAGGCGTTTTAACCTTCCCCTTTTCTAAAAACTCTGATTCCCTGTTCATTAGTGCATATTTAATAGAACTTCCGCCTATATCTAGTACTAAATATTTCATTTGAATCCCCCTTGGTTATATTTGTTATTTCATATAGTTGAGTGATATCTCTATTGTAGATATAATAAAAAGTCTTTAACATTCATTTTTTCCTCACGTAAATATTAAAATTATATTTACCTTCCTATATTTCCACTATTAATACCTGCATCACTACTTTCTAAAGGTAACCAATCAACCACTTTCTTTATATATCTGTTCCAGAAATCCCATTCATGTCCCCCAGGTCCTTCTTCATAAGTTATATCAAGACCAAGCTTTTCTACATAATTTCTAAAATCTCTGTTTGCTTCAATCAAATGATCCTGTTCGCCACATGCCATATATATATTAGGTATATTGGCTTTCTTATCAATTAACTCTTTTAAAATCCACTTAGGGTTTTTATCACTATTTTCAACTTTTGTAAGATCCCCAAAAAATTGTTCAACAAAGTTACGTCTCTCTAGAAAAAACTCCGAGTCATTTGTTCTTTTATCAATATTATCAAGAATTAACCCAGCGGAAAGTGCTGCTATAGAACCAAAAGTATCGTTGTATTTTAAACCATTTCTAAGAGCTCCATATCCCCCCATTGAAAGACCTGCTATATAAGTATCTTCTCTCTTATCAGATAAATGAAACATTTTTCTAGTTACTTCAACAAGCTCTTTTCCTATAAATTCTCCGTAATTATTTTGAGCTAGCGGATTATCTAGATAAAATGCATTATCTCCTGAAGGCATAACAACAGCTAACCCCTTTTCTTCTGCCCATCTCTGAATATTAGTCCCAGAAACCCAATCAGTATAATTACCAAATATTCCATGTAGTAAATATAATGTTTTAAATGGTTTCTCTTCTCTTTCAACCATACCTGGTAATAAAATTCTATCAACTGGTAGTATCACATTAATAGTAACTGTCCTAAACAAAGATTTTGATATGAAATTAGCTTGAATTAGCGCCATATTAACAACTCCTTTAATTTCTTTTGCATTTTTACTTAATTTTATAATTCGATTTTAAGTGACGTTATCCTTTTCTTACTTTATAAAATCAGTGATATATTTAAATATACTTTTTATTTATTGTCTTAATTCTCCAAAGCTAATAAGCTTAATAGAATGTTCCCTAAACCAATTAATAACTTTGTCATGGCATAAGGTCTCAAGATCCTTACACCTAGGTGTAGTAAGAGTAGAATTATCTAAAATAAATTGATCTAAATATCCTGGATGAAAGTGTAACTCTACAATCTTGCCATCACAGTTTAAAATATTCAAATCATCGTTAAGTATGTTCTCAACAGAAAGTCCTTTTGACATTATGTTCATCATAGTTTTAAAGTCACTTGGGCCTACGGTTTCCTTATATCCATGTAAATTTTCAGAAAATAATGAAGCATGAATGTTATATTCTAATGCTATATCTTTAAATGCCTTTTCTACAACTTCTCCAAAAACTGAATGTCCTTCTATATGTTGTGGATAATAGCCAAGTAGTTCTTTAAATCTTTCCATCTGCGAAATAGTCTCTTTTTTTACATCTTCATATACAAAACTTTTGCTACCATTTCTGTAGTAAGAAGAACTCCAAAAATATCCGTTTTCATCTACTAGTGATGGAATATCTTTAGGATTAGAACAGGGTTTTCCTAATACTAAATTTGTATGCTGTCCTATAAATAAATCTGGAAAAGCTTTAGCTAAGGAAACTGCATGTTCCGCTGCATCCATATTTACCATCAATGTTGTTGAAGATACAACACCATCTCTATATCCTTTAATAACACCATAGTTAAATGCTTCTGACATACCAAAATCATCTGCATTAATAATCACATTAATCATTTCTACCTCCTATCTTTTCTTATATATATTGTTAAGGGGTGTTAATAAAACACCCCAAGTATCTATTTGTTTCTATAGAGTTCTATAATTTCACGTGCCATAATTTCTAGCACTTCAGCACTCATCATTTGATCCTCAGAATGAATTAGCAATAATCCAGCTTCTACTTTTTTACCAGATGACTCATTTTCAATTAATACTTTGTGAAACTTATGTCCGTCTTGAAATAATTTTTTACCTTCACTCATTAAATTAGTTGCTTTATTGAAATCTCCCTTTTTTGCAGCTTGTATTGCCTCTACATAACAAGAACGTGCAGAACCTACTGCTGAAATAATCTCAAAGCAAGTCATCTCCAAACCTTCCATGGTATGCTCTCCTTTCTATAACTTAAGCTAATTTAGACAAAGCCAATTCTAAAACCTTCTTGCCATTCATTGTTCCATAGTCCCTTATATCAATTACATCTACCGGTTTATCAGGTCCAACTGATTCCCTTACATTTTCAAGAGCATAACGAATTTGAGGTCCTAACAATACTATGTCTGCTTTATCTTTATTTTTTTCTAATTCTGACTCTGGTATAGCCCATATTTCAGCTTCTATTCCCTTTTCTTCTGCTGCTTGTCTCATTTTTTTTACCAATATACTAGTTGACATACCTGCTGAACAACATAATAAAATATGAATCATCTTACATCTCTCCTTTATTAATTTACTGATACTATTAAATCTCTAATCTTATTCACCAATTGACTCTTCTTTAAAAGCTTGTCTATCTGCATATTTGAAGAATGGGAAATATAATAATGTTACAGCTAATATAGCACAACAGATACCTAAAGATGCAAATAATCCGGTTGTAATAGCAGCCCCTACTGGTGATGGCATTGTCCAAGGTAGGCTAATTGATGGGTTCATTTTAGCATGGGCTCCAAGCTTAATAAATATCAAACCAACTAAGGCACCTACTGGTGTAGATAAAAGCATTGGAATAAAGTAAATTGGATTAAACATTATAGGTACACCAAATATCAATGGTTCATTAATATTAAATAATGAAGGTACAATAGCTAGTTTACCCATTGTTTTATAACGTTCTGACTTTGCAGTAAGCATACAAATTGCTAATCCTAGTGTTGACCCAGCTCCCCCAAGTCCTATATATGCAGCTATTGCTGAGAAGGCAAAATAAGGTAATGGTTGTCCTGATTGGAATGCAGCAATATTTGCTGTACCAGCCGTTATAAGTACTGGCATATATACACTTAATATAGTATTAGGATGTATTCCAAAGAACCATAAAAAATTAATAATCATAAATACAATTACAACAGACCAGGGTGATGCTCCAAATTTCATTATTGGTGATCCTATTGTTCCATTAATAAAATCGTATACATTACCATATGTTGTAGCAGCAAAACCAATACGTACAAACAATACAACTATAAAAACTATTATTGCTATAAAAGTTGGACTTAATGATTTAGATACCATTTCAGGTACGCTATCAGGCATTTTAATTACAAGACCTTTTTTATCGAGATAACAATATAAATGTGTTACTAGTAAGGCTATAATCATTCCACCAAAAATAGCTGTACTTCCTAAATAGTTTTTTGTTAGTGCAAGTATTGGTGCATTATCAACCATAACTTGTTGTGGCATTAGAATAATATATGAACCTAAAGATAACATACTAGCTGTCATGCCATCATGTCCTTTTAACTTTGCATAATTATATGCAATGGCAAATACAATGTATAATGCCATAAGCTGGGTTGTCCCATTAATAACGGCATTCATGTGTACATCTACTCCAGTTTTTGCAAGAAAATCAGTCCAAGACTTTAGCGGAAAATTTACTGCTATTGCTATTAAGCAGGTTCCAAGAGTAAGTGGCATTGTGGACATCATTCCCATTGTAAGGGCTTTTATGACTTTATTTTTATTTAATTTAGCCATTGGCGGCATAACCTTTTTTTCCATGGTTTCCATTATGTTAGACATATTTCATTTCTCCTTACTTTAATATAATAACGTACGGTTTAAAGGTAATTCTTTTTCATTATCTAACCTTTATTAGACATTTTAATTATAGATATTAAATTTGCAAATTCATTATCGTCAAATTTCACATTGAACTCTTCTTCTATAATTGAAAGATTCTTCTTTATGCATTTATATAAGTCATAGTTTTTGCTAATTATATCATCCTTAAAAACCTTTACTGGTATGATTGCTTTTTCGTGTATACGTTCTATACAGCAAGCTATGTGTATCATTAATGCTAGCCTTTGCTCCTGAGTAAAATTACACCCTTGCGTATAATTTATTTCATCAATTATTTTAATCAAATGTATCTTTAGCTTGTCTATATCAACCAATACCAACTCTTCTTTTAAATGATTAAAAATTGCATCAAAATTATCATTAAATTCAATATTGCTTGAATTTAAATTAAGTAATTGCTTTAACTCCCTTGCCTCATTTTGAAAAATATCTGTGATTGGTAGATAGCGTATCCCTAAAAGCTCTGGATCATATCCTCCTATAACGCAAAGTATATCGTATTTCTCTTTAAAATTATTAACTTCTTCTATCAATAAATCTTTATCTATACCTGATAAAGGAATAACTTGAATATCATTAAGCTGTATATGTTTTTCAATATAGCTTTTTATCTGAATAGCAGCTCCTTTACCACTCATACATAAAGTCAGGATTACTTTTTTACTATTTACTTTATAATAGTTCTCTTGATTTATAGGTAATAAAGAAGTATAACTGTTCATTAAATTATTATGAATATCATCTAAACTCCCATCCATCATAACTTTCCTAGTACAATCCAGTGCTATCAAAGTAATAGGAACTTGTAACAACTTAATCTCTATTCCTGTCTCTGCTGAAATCATTTCAAATAATGTTTTAAATGATCCCATATCATATATGACAAATACTCCTTTTCCTTGATGTATTTTTATTATTAAGGATTTCAACTCTTCATAAGCTATATTAGTACTTTTATCTAAAGGCATATCATAAGCATAGGTTTTATTACTACTCATAAAATTAACTACATTGACAATTGAACTTGCAGCTGAATCTCCATGAAGTGCAACTAAAACTACTGGATGTCTTTTTTCTATTTCTAATGAATCTTTGGTCATAAACATTGTTATAAATACTACTTCATCTATTGGAAGCCTCACATTAAATTCTCTTTCCAAAAGACTTATAAACTTCACACAATACCCATATTCATCATTATATCTTGTTATAATCTCCATTATTTGTTCGTTGCTTAATCTTTGTCCTCTATTTTTTCTGCTCAAAGTTGAGTTCAAATGCAGACACAAACTATAAAAAATTGATACAGGATATACCTTATTGAATTTCTGTGTTGCCTTTTCTAAAAATTCTTTGACCATTGTTATAATACGACTATTTACGATTTCTGATAGCTGATCTTCATTGATAACTTGATTGGTTAGTCTTTTACTGTACTCCTTAAACTCAGTTTCAATATCTATACTTATTATTGTATTTATATCTTGTTCTTCAATTCCCCTTTGTCTAAGCTCTTTTACTTTCTCATCTATCCAATCATACATACTCTTTTGATCTGTTGAGCTTTTTTCATTAAGAGAAGTAATTGTAGATTCTGTTATAGAAAACTTATACTCATAATTATCAGATATCAGCTCTTTTATATCATTTTTATGATTTTTAAAATTTAACAATCCAGTCCTCACATTATACGGAAAGTCTGACATGTAAATCCATATGTTGTTTTTTTCAGTATTAAATTCTCTTACATATGCATTAGCACACCCTAATTGAATATCTCTCTTTAATTGTTTTATATTTGCTTCACAATTATAAAGTAATAAGCATATCATAAGTTCCGAGTTAATATTAAGAATTTTATTACTCCTCTTAGCTTCTATAGAAAAGAACCTTTCAATCATTTCAAGTCTTTCTTTTAATGTTCTTTCTTCTAATTTTGACATTTGAATCTTAATTGAAAAATAACTGTTATAGGTATCAATTAAATTTTTGTTTACGTTGTCATTCATTGCACATATTATGATAACATCGATATTATTTTTCATATTGTTGTTATTTTCAACTATTCTGACTAGATTATCTCTTCCAATGGTAGGAAGTAACTCAATATTATCGATAAATAGTACTCCGCCTCTAGCCTGTTCCACAAAATTATCTCTATCTTTTCCAAACAGCTCTTCAATCATAAGTTTTGAATTGTCATTATAAGTGTTACAGTTGAATTTAATAAATGGAGCATCCTCTTTTATGATTTTATTTTCAATTGCAAAATGGTACATTAAATTAGCAAAATAACTTTTACCCGCTCCTGATGGTCCTAATATTAATGAATGTAAGCTATGTTGCGGATAAAGAATTGCAGCCTTGGCCAATTGAACTGCATTCTTAAGACTTCCGTTACAACCAATTAATTGATTAAAGCAAGATTGTTCTCCATTTTGGAGAGAGTGTTTTGTTCTAATTTTATATAGAACCGGTCGACCATTAATCTTTTCAACAATCCCTTCTTTAACCAAAGTATTTAATATACTGCTTATATTGGTCCTCTGCATAACTAAACATTCAGATAAGTATTGTGTAGATACCCCTTTAGATATTTCATAATTGGTTGAGTCTGAATTCTCTTTCATGAATTGAAGAATTATTTCTCTATTTGTCTTCATCAAAATACCTCCCAAAGAAGCTATACACTTAATACTATAGATAAAAGATACTATATGAATTTTAGTGTGTCAACAACGCTAAAATGCTCATTTTTCATAGCTTTTTAATACACTATATTATCTATTTGTACACTATTTGATTAATTATATAGATACACTTATTCTAGTGTTCAAAATCATTTTTATCTTTTTCTTAAGTGTGTAGCAGTTTTATACACTCTTAATTTTATATGTAAAATATTACATACACAACTTTTCTTAATTTAAATATATATTTTACCTTTTGTTCATTATTTGTTAACCTTTTGTTAATAATTAAACTTCCTTTACCTCCCCTTGGTACTTTGACTTATAGTATTCATATTTTTCTTGCCATATAAAAAGGTTTAGCATTTCGCTAAACCTTTTTTTTGTATTCCCAACTTTTTGTATAACATTGAAGAGCTTTGTAAGTCTATTTTACTTTTTCTAAAGCATACATTATATTTCCTTCTTTTCCGTCAGCTCTACTATGCCCGTTATTAGTTTTTCTAGCTGCAAATAATTTATATCCGTGAATCTCTACCGGTTCACGATCATCTTTTCCTTCAAGAATTAAATCACAACACTCTATAACATTATCTAATAAATCTTTATTTGAGAAGAATGTACCATGATTACGATATACTGTATTATATAAATGTTCATATTTCTTTAAATTTAATAGACTATTTTTATATTCTGATACATTTGATGAATATTCATCAAATAATAAAACACCTACTCCACAAGCATCTCCAAAAATTATAGATTTTTCTTCTTGAATAAGAGGGCACATCATTCCTGGTGTATGTCCTTTCACAAGAATCATCTTAATTGTAATTCCTCCTAAGTCAAAGATGTCACCATCTTTTATATCTTTGATTTCTTCAACTCTCGTTGGAACAATATCCTTTTCTTTAACATGAGCAGTCTGTGGAAATGCTTTTGTTTCTTTGATCCTTAACTTCATATCTCCATGATTCTTAAATACAGGCATATCATCAAGATTCATATATACTTCATCAAATAGAGCTGCTCCCCCCATATGATCATAGTGCCCATGAGTTAATATTAGAAATATAGGTTTATCTGTCAATGTCTCAGCATACTCTTTAATATTTCCATAACCACAACAAGTATCTAAAAGGCAGGCTTTATTATCTCCAACTATCAGATAGCAGCATACTCCACTAAATTCAGTAATACGATATAATCTATTACTTAATTTCTCTGATTTAAAAAACTCCATTTTATCACCCCTAATTTATATTTTCATCAAGTTTCATAAATAACATAACTACAAAACCTATTATAAGAGATGCAGCAACAGTTATTACTAATGCAACATAATTTGATGTCGAGCCTCCTACAAAAGCCGCTAATCCATAAACTCCATTAGATGTATTTAATACATATGCAGTAAGCTTTAAAAACCCTGCAACTAATCCTGCACCAAAACCTGCAATAGCTCCAGCATATAACGGTGTTTTGTAAGTAACTGATATACCATATAATAGAGGTTCTCCTACTCCTCCTAAAAACCATGTAGTTATATATCCAAAAGTTAAAGATTTTTTCTCTCTATTTTTAAATTTAAATATACATGCTATAGCTACTCCTGTTCCTGCCCAGCTTGCACATAATATTCCTGGCAATAAGAAGTTATCATAGCCTATAGTTGGAAATGTAACAAATAAGTAAGTAAATAATAGAGGATGCATTCCAGTTAACACTAATATAGCAAAAGTTCCTCCGATTATAGCTACGCCTAATGGACCCGCAACTCTATTTATAGCTAATATTCCTTCACAGACATAAGTTCCTAAAAATCCTCCCAAAGGTCCAAGAACAGATAATGCTAGAGGTAACATTACAATTAATGTTCCAAAAGGAATTAAAAATACCTTTAATACATCTGGAGAATATTTCTTAAAGAATTTTTCTACATATGACATAACCCAAACAATTAGCATCATTGGAATAATTGTACTTGAATATCCTTGTATTATGGTTGGGATTCCATAAACACTAAATGAAACCTTATTTTGAGCCATATTTATAAAGGTAGGGTGTATAAGTATTCCACCAAGTAACATACCTATAGCTTGATTACATTCAAACTTTTTAGCAGCTGTATATCCTACAAAAACTGGTAGGAAGTAGAACCCTGCATCCCCTACAAAAGTAAATAGAGTATAAATATCACTGGTATCTGATACTACCCCTAACAAACTTGGACCAATAATAGCTGCAATAGTTTTACATAGTGATGCAGCTAAAAGAATAGGTATTAATGGTGTTAAACTTCCTGCAAGATAGTCAAACACAGTGTTTATAATGTTCTTAAAAGATTTCTTTTCTTGTATTTTTTCTTTTTTTACTTCCACAACGTCTTTATGAGCTACTAGTTTTATTACTTCATCATATAAGCTGCTTACTTGAGGCCCTATAATTAATTGAAATTGCCCCCCTTTATCGACTACTCCCATAACACCTTCAATTTTTTTAACTTCTTCTGCATCTACAATTTCTTTATCTCTTAAATTAAACCTAAGCCTTGTTGCACAGTGAGCAACATTATTAACATTTTCATTTCCCCCAATTTTCTTTATAATTTCTTTTGCTAATAATTCATAATTCATACAAATTACCTCCATCTTATAATTAATAATTTTAATTAATAAAATAAAGGTCTAGCCGGCCTTACCGTAACCATCCAGTTAAAAAAAACTCACCTCCATTAATAACACTATATAATAAGTAAAACTCTCTTTTTAACTAGTTAGTTTTACTACATGCAACATTAAATATATAAGCTCTCCATCAATAGGTTCTGAATATTTCGAGGAAATATAGTCTACAATTTTCTCAACACAGTCGTATTGTTTTGGATATTCTTTTCTCATCATATTTAAGAGATTATCCGAGGTATCTATTTCAAGACTTTGTTTATTGACAATTCTTTCAAAAAAAAACTTAAGATGAATAATAAATCTATTGTATGCCAAGCTGTCTTTATCTACTTCTAAATTAAATTCTTCTTCTATAATAGAATATACCCTATCAATCATTGCTGTAATATCAAAAACTTTCTCAAATTCTACATTCATCTCAGCATTTACAATATGCAAAGCTATAAAACTGGCCTCATCATCTGATACCTTTATATCAAATCTCTCTCTGATTATCTCAACTGCCTTTAAGCCTGCCTTATACTCTTCTTTATACATACGTTTAACATCCCATAATAAAATATTATTAAATGTTATTCCCATAGATATTCTTTCTAGTAAATTAGAAATATGATCAGTTAAAGTTACATATATTTTGTCACTTAACTTTTTATCAATATTTTGTTTTATAACTTCAATAACTTCTTCACTTACTTCAATACAGTCGCTAGGTATATTAATTATTATTTCTTGATAATTACGACTTGTTTCTTTATTATCAAGAACAAATTTTTTCTCTATCTTGCTTTCATCAATCTCATCTCCAACTGCCTTCTTAAAAGCTATTCCTTTACCTTTAACAATAACTTCTTTTCCAGTTGTATCTAATGTAACTACTGCATTATTATTTAATATGTGTTTTATATACATATCTCACCTACATTATTTCAAGAATATAATCACCATGCTTAAGAGTATCCTTTGAAATATAATTAATAGAATTAAAATCCGATGTATTAGTTATAATTATCATAACATCACTTTCATATCCTGAATTCTTCATTAAATCTACATCAAATTCTATTAATTTATCTCCAATATCAACAACATCACCTTGTTTAACTAAACCAGTAAAACCTCTTCCATTAAGTTCCACAGTATCAATACCTATGTGTATTAGCAACTCTACCCCCTCTTTAGTCTTAATTCCTAATGCATGATTTGTCGGAAATAGCATTGTTATTTCACCACTAACAGGTGCATATACTATCCCATTACTAGGAGTTACAGCTATACCATCCCCCATCATTTTACTTGCAAAAGCTTCATCATTTACATCATTTAACAACTTCATTTCTCCATCAATAGGACTTACTACTTTCATTTCAACGTCTCCTTTCAAAACAAAAAAGACCTGTTTCAAGAATAAATCTTAGAAACAGGTCTTGCTTAACTTAATAATAACAATCCTAAACTCTATGTTTTTATTATATCATAAATAAAATACATCGCAACTGTTTACATCAAATATTTTTTCTCATCACTTTTTACTAATTCAATCAGCTAGGTTTCCATCACTTTAAAATTGATCTTAAAAACTTAAACATTATATATTATATAAAGTAGAACTTTTCAGTTTCATATTTTGCTCATTTTTTCCTTTTTACCTAAAAAGTCGCATTATACAAATAAGCACCATCTAATACCATACTTATCAATGAAATCTGCCATAAGTGAACTGAATTCACATGGTGCAAGGGGCATCAAGATTGTTGCATCAGTTTTTAACACTTCATAAGCTTTCCTTACCTTTTCTTCATTACCTTCTCCATAATGTAAACAAAACTGCATTACATTGCCAGTAACCGTTTCTTTACCAATATCTGAATTTCGTTCTGCTACGGCTAAAATCTCCCCTTCAATATCTAGCTCTGAATGAAAAAATGTTCCATCTTCATTTAGATAACTACTGATTAGAACTGCATCAAAAGCCTTTTGATAAAGAGCCACAGCCTCATCGCTTCTTGTAACATATGCTTGCATCATTGATCTTTTCATAACTACTCCTCCTATTTTATTCTTATCCCATTAGAGTTAAATTACTGTATAATAGAATGACTGTGTATATAAAACTCTTCTTGACTTAGCTGGTATTTTTTCTCCCACTTTTCCAAACCTTCATCAAATCGTACTGCATCTTTTTCATCTATTTCAAATACAGGACTCTCATAGTAAATATATTTCCTGCCATCTAAAGCTTCTGGTTTTAGTTCTTTTACCATCATTGGGGACGGATATGTGCCATTCTCAAGACACACATTGTGCTTTTTACAGCTTTTAAATCCACGACTTACATAATTACCTGGGTTTCCGAATATTACGATTACATCATAACCAAGTGCTATGGCCTCTTCAAAGGAATACTCTAATAGCTTTTTCCCATATCCCTTTCTCTGATATTCTGGTAAAATACAAACTGGACCAAAGGTAAGAATATTTTTCTCTTCACCAGACTCATCAACTAGCCTTGTTTTTGTATACATGACATTACCAATTATTTCATTATCAACTTCAATAACAAAGTCTAACTCTGGAATAAAATCTTTGTGGGATCTCATAACATGAACCAAATAATGTTCACCACACCCAGGGACATATAAGTTCCAAAAAGCTTTTCTTGTGATTTCTTCAACCTTCTCATAATCTGTTTTTTCTTCATTCCTAATCTTAATCATTTTAAACCTCCCATAACTACCTAATATTGTTTTTCCCTGAATATTTAACCCATGTATAAAATATAAGTAATATTCCTAAAACAAGACATGTACCACTTATTGCTTCAATAAATCCGGAGAAAAATTGTTGATAAAATTTTTCACCTGGTTTCCATATAGCAGAATAAATAGCTGTTATAAATGATATTAATAGTGCACATAAAGCTCCAACCAACGATTCATTTCTCTTTAATTTTTGAACTTCATTAAGTAGCAGATTTATGGCTTTATTACTTTCTATCACTATATTTTCTTGTTCAATATATTCACCTTTTAACAATTCACTCATTGAAACCTCCAATACTTTACCTATCTCATCGAATAATGAACTATCTGGTAGGCACTTACCACATTCCCATTTTGAGACTGCTTTGTCAGTTACATTTAGATATTCCCCAAGCTCTGCCTGTGTAAGTTTTTTCTTTTTTCTAGCATCCGCTATAAATACCCCAATCTTTTTTGCATCCATATTTATACCTCCTTACTATAATAAAATTATAATTCTAGGCTTAATATATCTAAACCCACCGCAGGTAGAATTAATAGAGTAAAAGTAGAATATCGAGAGTTTAGTGAAAATCTTATTTATTTCTAATAAGATTTATTTAATATAATACTTTTTATATAGTTCCAACTGAATATCTTTTCTCATAGCTAAACATTGTATATTAATATTTACAATTACAAGCAAATTATATCATATTTTCCCAAAATATATTATTCAACTTTTTAAAGATCACTTATTTCTTAATAATTTAAAATAAAGAAAAGTAGCAAGATTTATAAAATCCTACTACTTTTCAAGAAATTCTATATTTAATCAGTTAGTATTACTATTTTACTACAACTAGATCCCCATCAGAAAAACCAGTTATTAAATTTAACCTTTCAATATATCATCTGTAATGTCATTGTCACTCTTATTATAAAATTTCACATTATTAATATCTAAAAATGTACTTTCAGTTTCATTAGGTACTGAACAGTAAACCATATAATACTCCTTTTCAGGAACGCTAATTCTATACTCTTTATCATCCAACAATACTTTTATGTAAGCAATTATATTATCAAGGTTTTTACCCTTTAATATGAGGTATTTCCCCTTATTAGTTTTACTTATTTCATCTCTTGATGAGCCACTACCATACCCCACAGTATTAATTTTATATTTATTATTAATTCCTTTAGTTAGTTCAGCATCACCTAGTTTATTATTAATTAAAAATAAAACATATTTTTTGTTATCAATATTTAATTCTTCTTTAATATCAATATCCTTTGTTATAATTGTAGGTCTATTTATAAACTTCATTAAACTATTTTTTACTACTTCTATATCATTTTTTATTTTATATACTTTTGAATAGTAAACAAATCCTATACTTAAAATTACTATTAAAAACAATAGAACTTTCAAAAATTTCTTCATATTTTTTATTACTCCAAGTATTATATTTACAAGTTAATTTTAGTATTATTATATCATTTATTTTATAAATTCCCATTAAATTTAGTTAAGCTAGATTTGTATAAATCTTTAAAGAACAAACTTAATTAAACATAAAACATTTCTACTGCTTACCAATTCTGTTATACATAATGTCTTGGGCAGTGAATATAATAGCATTCATAGTAAATATCATAATATATATCTGGTACTATATTAACTGAATGAGTAAAAATCTTATCGTATTCCTCTTGTATATCTTTTAATCGTTTAGTTTCAGAACAAATATAACTTTCGTATTCTGTATAATCATCCCAATCCTCAACATTCATTCTCTCTTCGATAATATCTTTCTCTATTTTTTTTGTAATTTCTTTCAGCTTTTTTTGAGCTGTATCTGTTTGTCCTATTTGCTTTAAAGAATAAAAATATTTTTTAAGCCAGCTATTATCTTCAAAAAATTGATATTTATTGTATAGTTCAATACAAGTATTGTAGTCTTTTAATAAAAACATAAAATCAGCCATTTCATCAATTTCTATATCAAACTCTTTATAACTAGTTTTCAATAATATTTGAGCTATCTTCTTTGCTTCATCAATTTCCCCAATTAAAGCCAAGGCTCTTCCTAGTGTTAGTGCAATTTTCACATCAATTTCTTCACTTTCAAATGGATAGGTATATATTGATTTTAATATCGCAATACCCTCCTCTTGACTAGAATTTGCTAATAAACTAACTGCTTCACAATATTTATATGGCTTTTTTTCTGATATCTCAGCTGCTTTATGAAATAGCTTTGATGCATTATTGAAATCTTTTTTTATAAAGCAGAATTTTCCATAGGCGTAATAAGTACTTGCATAATTTGAATCGCAGTTAATAGCTTTTGTAAGTAACAGTTCAGCTTCTTCACTCCTATCAGTACACTCTTCAAGCAGAAAATAAGCCATATCAGTGGCCCATAAGGCAAAACCTTTATTTGAAAAACTTGATTTATTTTCTAAATAACATTGCTCTAATATTTTAATAGATTTATAGCTATCTTCTCTCAACTCACAAATTATCATTGCCATAAGACAATAGGCTTCTATATTGGATGGATTATTAGTTACTTCTAACTTAAGGATATCCATATAGTTTTTAAATTCTATTGCTCTTTCATCAAAATCAAGAGCCATACTCTCTCGAAGTTCTTTTAAAATTTCATATATCTGCATATGCTCATCTCCATTATATAGATAATAATCATAGCTTAATCATATCATCTTTAACATATTATGTAATACTAAATCTTTAGAAGGTTAGTTATTTTGTAATAGAAAATGCCGCATATTCATTGAATACTACGGCATTTTTAAACTTATTCTTTTATCCCAGGAACTATCAATATTTAACTTATAAAGTTTTTACTAATAGAATTCCATGATATTTTTCTCCATAGATGTTAGGTAGTACACCAGATGGTATGTATCCCATTGATAGAAACCAGTTATATTCCTCTCTATCAATAGCTTGGATATCTCTTAACTCTTCCCAAGGCTTCCTTAAGTTTTTTCCATGACAGGATAATCCACTTGATCCTATTGTAAAACGCATGTTAACAAATCCTTTTTCTCTTGCCCATTCTTCTGACTTTTCAATTAAAGGTTGTAATGCTTCCCCAATCTCACAAACTCCATTATTGTCATATCCAAGACATTCAATTTCACCAGTTTTATAACCCTCATAGGATTTACATAATATCCATCCTTTGGGAGTATCCTTACTTGTGCCAAAATACCAACCTGTGCCTTCACTTAATTGTTGCGTAGCATCTTCAATATCCCACCACTCTGGCTTAATATTTGACATAAGTCTAGATACCATCAGGATATTTTGAGAATCTATTTCGTATATTCCCATAAACTCATCTCCTTATTTAAATTCGTAGTATTATATATAAATTAATTATACTATATTTTTCCACAAATTCATTTTCACTCCATATCTATATTAAAATTAAATTCAATTTTTACCCAACGAGATCTCTGGGTATGTATCTAGGAGAGAGTTAAAATCTTTTATATCTTCTTTAAAATACTTATTTAAGAAAACCAATGTCAATTCATTAATAATCTTATGATTTTGCTTTGTCTTGGGACTTAAGATTTTTATAATCGGTGAATATAAAGGAATATCTGTAAAACTTAAATGTCCTGCTTCTTTTATATCAATTGAAGTTCCTAAATCACCTAAGACAATCTTTCTTCTTGCCTGCTCGGAATTTGACATTTCTATTGAATCTTTTAACTCCTCATACTCAAATTTTCCGTTCATTATTAGTAATGGTCTATCTAATGCTTCCATTCTTTCTTCTCCGTAAAGATATCCATCCATATCTATTGCAGCTTTAAATCCCTTGTTTTTATACATTACATCAACTGCAGTGGCTCCTCCTTGTGAGTGTCCTATGATTCCTAGTCTATCAAAATCCATTCTGTCAATTATTGTAGGATTGTCACTTTTTTCATTCATATCTTGAATTTGTTTTAATACAAATTCTATATCAAGTGTTTGTTGCTCAATAACAGGCTTAGACACTCTGTTCTGAACTTCATATTCCATTGGTAATCCTGAAGAAGTATCTTTAAAAGTCACAAAATCTGAATTTGAATAGACTGACATTAAAGCAGTTTCTGGATGTTCCACTGCTACAACAATATACCCATGGCTTGCAAGTTCTAAAGCTTGAAATGTATTCGTAAATCGTTGCCCCATCATATTTCCATGAGAAAAAAATATAACAGATGCTTTTTCAACTTTTTCTGTAAATGGAGCGTCTTTATATGCATGTGAATCTATTAAACTCAGATAGCTTAATAGCAGCTTTGGTACTCCATACACTTTATGAATAGCAGCTGAATATTCACTTAAATTTGAAATATATTTTTCTTTTTTTATTGATGATTGTATTTCAGCTGGATACCATATTTGGACATTTATCTTCCTAGGTTCCCCATTAGAAACTTTTCGGGATTGATCAGTATATATAACATTTGAAGTTCCTACAGAATTTACCCCTGTAGGCTCTACTAACTTGAAAACAGGAAATACAATTGAAATACTAATTGATATTAAAGAAAAAATTCCTAAGATAAATGTTAAAATTACTGAACGTGTTAAACTATTGCTTGTACTATTAAGACCTTTATATACTCACGCTCTCTAAAATTAAGCCTATTATTAAGCTAATATAGATAAAACTCATCTGCCAACGTGCACCCTCTATAATAATGTGAAGAAATAGGATAATATCTACACTAAAAAATAATATCCAATATACCTTGCTTTTAAGTACTAACCCTCCCCAAATTCTTTTTAACCATAAACAAATACTTGCAACAAAAAGTAATATTTCGAAAATACGCATTCATTTTCCCCCCTTTTCTTTTAAAATATTAAAGAAAAATGATTAAGTTTACTTAATTATTAATATGCATTAACTAAATATCATTGTCAACTATAAGGATTTTAACAAATTAGTTCTAAATCATTAAAAAAGAGATATTTTCAAAAATGAAAATATCCCTTCTACAAACTTTCTGTATACTAAAGTTTATTGTATATTATTCTTTACTTTCTTGCTCTTCCTTTATTATTTCAGCGAACTTTCCCATAATATTTTTTAAATTAAGTAAGTCTTCCCAACTCATTTTTGAATAAAAACGTTCAATAATTTCTAGCTCTAATTTATTGCTATTTTCTATATACTCTTCGCCCTTTATATCTAATTGAACAATAATTTCTCTACGATTATCAGGGTTAATGGTTCGTTTTATGTACTTTGAACTCTCAAGTCTATTTAATGTCTGGCTAATAGCACTGGGAGAAATATTCATCAAATTTGCTAATTCTTTAGTAGAAATACTTTCATTTTCATGAATATGCCCTAATACAATAATCTGACTATTGCTAATATTGTCATCTAGTAATTTTTCATATTCTTTTGTGAGCATGCTATTACATGCATATTCTAATTGATTAATTTCTTTTACAATATTAATTATTTTGCTATCCATTCCATTCACTCCTATCAATAATTAATATATTTATAATTCTTACATATGTCAACTAATGCTAAGATATATTTTTGTATTGTAGAATAAAAAGAGATACCATACATTCATTTCTGAATAATAAAGTATCTCATTTTTGTTTATCTTATTTATTCAATTGGAGAATATAGAAATCTGTAAAATAGCATAAATTTAAGTTGTAATCTTATCTAACGTAAGAAATATTCATAATAAGCACCTTGAAATAGTAAAACTATTTCACCAAAAATACCCAAACAAAAAAATATAAAATAGTAGGTTGCCTTCGTTATATCCTTATTAAACAACTCCTTGAATGTTTGAACAATTATTTCATCAAATTTAAACCAACTTAGAATCCATCCAGTAATGAGAAAAGTACCAATTGCCATATTAAATCCTCCTTATATTCACACTTTTTTCGCAAATATTAATCAATTATATCATATTTATTTAATTTCTAACCAATCTTGAGAACTTATAGCTAATTCCTGCATCTCATTGATAAATCTACTCACATGATAGCCATCACAAACAGCATGATGTACTTGTATTGCTATAGGAATAAATATTTTTTCATCTTGTTTGAAATACTTTCCTATTGTAAAAATAGGTGTTAAATATGTTCCATCATTATACACATTTAAGTTAAATCCTGTGAAGCTTAACCAAGGAATGCTTGATATTGGGAATACATTATTATAATCATTCAACTTTGGAGTAAACTCCTTAATATCACCATATTTCTTTATATCACAAAGATAACTCTTATAAAACAATGAAAATTTTTCATTATACTCCGTCCAAATATTTGAGAATGTCTCATCTTCCTTATGAAAAATAGTATAGCTTGGATTTAACTCATCCCAGAATCCTAAATCATTATTCTCATTAAAACAGGTGCGAAATTCCTCATGTTTATTGACTATAGTTGAAATCATATAAATAATTGTAGGATACAACTTAATATTTTTAAGTTTAATTTCATGCAACAAATCAGTTATTTCTATATTTGCAGTCATACTGTAAGTACATCTAACATTATTTAGATAGTGCTCAAAGTATGTCTTTCTACTCCAATTCTCAATATCTATTAAATTAAATTTCATAATTTATACCTCCTAAAATTTTCATTCTATTTTAGAAGGCTATTTTCCGTGTTCTAGGCATTTAGACCTCCTTGTGTAAGCGAATTAATATAAAGCATAAATCCTGCTATAATCTAACTATCATTTAGTACTTGAATTTTTTTTATAGATTAAATCAAAATACTTTTTTGATGCTTCTACCAGGTCATAGTTTCCTCCTGTTGAACTCCAGTGTACAGCTAATCCCAAAAATGCAGATGCAAAACAATATGATAAATCTTCAGCAGAAGTATCTGCGTCAATCTCTCCTGCTTCTTGTGCTTTACGAGTGTATTCAATAACCATTTGTCGCAATCTTTTCAAATTCGGGTCAAAATCATTTAAACTAAAGCTAAACATATGATTTTGTTGTTCCATATCGATTTTAATTAAATTTTTTAATATATCTGCATTCAAATTTGCAATACCGCTTGCATGAATTTGTTTTACTCTCCAGCATTTATCAAGCCATGTTTTTTCATTATCTATATCCTTTAAAGTGGTTTCTATATCTTCATCTACTAAAGAAAAATAATCTAAAAGTAGAGTTTTCTTTGAATCATAATGATAATAAAATGTCCTCTTTGTAATACTGCAGTTTTCACATATCTCATTAATAGTTACATTATCAAACCCATTTTTCTTAAAAAGTTCAATAGCTTTAACCAAAATCGTATGTTTTATATTCTCTATCATATTTATCCCTCCGATGTATATATGCCATTATATCATATTTAGTGAAACATATAAATTTATCATTGTTAAAATATTGACATAAAGTATACCGCAGTATACAATGAAAGTATACCGCGGTAACAAAATTCTTTTTAACTTATAAGAGAGAGGTGCTTTTTATGAAAGGTAAAATTAATGCATTATTTAACCCTATGAAAATAGGTACAATGGAAGTGAAAAACAGAATAGCTATGGCTCCAATGGGCTCACATTCAAAAAATCCTGACGGAAGTTTTAATCAACAAGGTGTAGATTTTTACGTAGCACGTGCTAAAGGTGGTGTAGGGTTAATTGTAACAACAGGTATAGCATGTCAGAATAAACTTGACTCAATGAGAGCTACATTAGCAACAGCAGGTGATTCTTATATAGAAGCTTCCAAAAAGCTTACAGAGGAAGTCCATAAATATGGTGCAAAAATTATAATTCAAATAGCAAACGGTGCCGGTAGAAATCGTAAAGATGGTTTCTTTTTAGATAATGACCCCATTTCTTCATCAGAAAATCCAAATGTTTGGCATCCTGAAACTATGCATCGTGCATTAACAACAGAAGAAGTTCAATTTCTTATACAATCTTATGCTGATGGAGCTTATGCTGTAAAACAAGCAGGGTTTGATGGGGTAGAAGTTCATGCCCTTCATGAAGGTTATTTGATGGATCAATTTTCTATGGAATGTACTAATCGTCGTACAGATCAATATGGAGGAAGCTTAGAGAATAGACTTCGCTATGCTACAGAAACAGTAAAAGCAATAAAGGAGAAATGCGGAAAAGATTTTCCTGTTTTGATAAGATATAGTGTTAAAAGCTATATGAAAGGATTGGGTATTGATAAAGGTGCTCTTCCTGGAGAAAAGTTTGAAGAATTTGGCCGTGATTTAGAAGAGAGTGCTAAAATAGCAAAAATTCTTCAAGATGCTGGTTACGATGCTTTAGACGTAGATAATGGAACATATGAATCATGGTATTTTGCACACCCTCCAGTATATATGCCGAAAGCATGTAACTTGGCAGATGCTCAATATATAAAGCAATTTGTTGATATTCCTGTTATATGTGCAGGTAAAATGGATGATCCTGAAATATCAGCAGAGGCAGTTGCAAGTGGAAATATAGATGCTATTTCTATTGGACGAGCTCTACTTGCTGACCCTGAATGGGTAAATAAAGTACAAAATGATAATTTAGATGATATAAGACCTTGTATAGGATGTCATGCAGGATGTTTGGAGAGATTTTTCTCTGGAAAATATACTTCATGTGCAGTTAATCCACAAGTTAACATGGAAAGAAAATATGAAATTAAACCTTCTGATGTTAAAAAGAATGTTATGGTTGTCGGTGGTGGTATAAGTGGTATGGAAGCTGCAAGAGTTAGCGCACTTAGAGGCCATAAAGTAGATTTATATGAACGTACAAATAGTCTTGGAGGAGTTTTTATTCCTGCTGCTTCTATGAGTTTTAAAGAAGAAGATAAAAAATTAATACAATGGTATGTAAAACAACTTAAAGATACTGGCGTTACAGTTCATATGAATACAGAAGTAAATGATGATATCATCAAAGCCTCTAATCCAGATTCTATTTTCGTAGCAACTGGTTCTACTGCAAGAAAACTAAATGTGGATGGAGCAAATTCAGAAAAAATTATAACTGCAGTTGAAGCATTGTTAGGAACAAAACCTATAGGAGAAAAAGTTGTTGTTATAGGTGGAGGACTTACTGGAGTTGAAATTGCATATAGCCTAACAAAAGATAAAGGCAAACAAGTTGAAATTCTTGAAATGCTTCCTGATATTTTACAAGTAAAAGGCTTAAATGCTGCCAATAAAACTATGCTTCAAAATCTTGTAATATCTCATAAAATTGGTGTTCATACTAATACAAAGGTTACTGCAATCACATCAAAAGGTGTGCAGTTTGAGGAAAACGGTAGCACTGTTGAATTAGATGCCGACACAATTATAGCAAGTATTGGATACATCAGTGATAAATCTTTATATGAAGCAATAAAAGATTGTGGTGCAGATGTACATTTAATTGGAGATGCAACAAAGGTATCTAACCTAATGGGAGCTATTTGGGATGCATATGAAATTGCTATGGCAATTTAAAAAATAAAATATATATAGCTGTGTGAGTTTATATTTCAATTTATCACTTAGGAAAAAACGTTTAATATTCAGTGTTTTCCTAAGTGAATTTTTTTAGATTTGGTATTACAACTTTAGAACAGTTCAAAAAATCCCCATACAAAAGAAGGATTCCTCTTGCTTAAACTCATACTCACTCCCCCTACCTCAGCCTATAGTTATTACCGCTCTCCTTCTGAATCTCCATAATATAGCCCTTACACATCTCATATATTCTGGAACCTATGGCTTCATCAATGTTAAGAAGCTTCTCTAATACACATTCTGTACTAATTATCATAGGGAGGTTATTTAGATATCTATAATTAAGAATCTCAAAGATTATGCTTATATCAGATTCACTAATCTTTCCCTTAAATAAATCATCTATAAGGAGTACTTCTGCTAGTTGATATTTAGAAATTATCTTCTGGTAGTATTCATCATCCATTATATTTTGCTTAATTTTCATAATGCTATCCCTATATGGCATATACACAACCTTTATACCTTTCTTTAAAAAGTTTAAAGCTAAGGCAATTGATAGATGTGTTTTTCCTCCACCAACTTGTCCACAAAAGAGGATACTGTTTTTCCTAAAGGTTCTTATGGAACTAAAGTCTTGATAATATGCTAGTGCTATATCTCTAGCCTTTCTTGAGCTTTCATTCCAAACAGAGAAATTCGAAAATGTTAGCTTATTTTGTTCTATCTTTATGCCTGATCTCTTCCAATCATTTTTTATCTTATCTAGTTCTCTGCATTTGCAGCTAATTGCTATCGGTGCACTATTGCTTTGAGGAACTAATATCCAACCTGTATCACGACACTTTTCACATTTATAAGATTTCTTCACATATTTCATTTCTTTCTCTTTCAGTGAGTGTTCTTCCCCATTGCTTTTTAAGGTTGTACTTCTCTCCTTTACCTGTTTCATTATTCTCGTTAATGCTTCCATTGAAATCCTCCTCCCCTTTAACTGGATACCCTTCTTTCTCCCAATTTCTAAGTATCCCATTTATATATTTCATAGTAGGTTTACTTCTTTTTAATGCAGTGTTCATAGCCATCTTTACATGTTCAACTCCATACTTAGCTATAGATACCTTAACTGCTGTTAGTGATATCTCTTCAGTATCCCCTGTTATACCACTAAAGTAACTTAATAGACCTTGAGAGAGACTTTCAATATCTTCATTATGATTATTGGAACTTTCTTTTTCTCTATCTCTCTCTTTAAACTCTAACTCTTTATCTTTATTCTCTATCTCTCTCTCTGGTGAATGTTTGTCCAAAAATGTCCCATTGGTTTCTGAGACATCTTTAGGACTTTTTTGTGACATTTGTCCACTATTTTCCCTTTTACCTTGACCTATTAAAGTCTTTTCCTCTTCTATTCTTTCTCTATAAAGTCTCTTTCTATCAGCCTCACTACTGGATTTTCCTATAAAGCTTTGTATATTCATCATGTACATAGTGCCATCATCTAGCCTTTCTATAAGCTTCATAGAATTTAATATGTTAAGTCCACTTTTAACAGTATCTATATTTAAATTAGTTATTGTTGCTATCATATTCTCATCATAGGGTATAAAATCATTAAATCTAAGTGCCCCGTCATACTTTAAGGATTTTAAATATAATTTAATTAAGAGATTTGAGTAATATATACCATTGGGTAAGCTTTCTAATATCTTTATTTCTTCACTGTCAAAAAAATTATCCTTTAGTTTCAGATAGTAATATTTCCTATTATCAGCCATAAAACCCTCTCCTTCATTTAAAAATAAAACCACTTGAAATTTTTTAAGCCCTTCCATGTTGGAGTAATCTTCATATGTGTACACCTTTTTATATAATCTTGTAGAATTTTAATATTCAAAATCATTTTCTCCTTAATTTATTTAGATTTATAATATCTTGGTGATTTCCTCCATACATTTCTTTTCATATTAAATGAATCTTTTACAAAAACTAATACCAAACATCAAATGTATCTTTTGTGTTACCTTTTTCTATAAATTTTTTTCATATCTTTAAGAGTACAGTCTTTCATACTCCTAAAGATATAAATGTAAGATTTGCAACACTTGCACCTCCTTTTATGTGCTATTACCGTTACTTTATGAGTTAATTATATGTAACATAAATAAAACAGTCAATAATTTTTTATTAATATTTCTACAAAATTATGTATTCTTATCGTTACAAAAGTTTCTATTAGTGTTAACTTGTTTTACAATTATGATAGGAGGTGATATTTTGAGTACTTTTGGAGAAAGATTTAAAACACTTAGATTAGAAAAAAAATTAAAGCAAGAAGAATTAATTAATGACTTTAATAATAAATATCATTACTCTTTTACTAGATCAGCAGTTTCTCAATACGAAAACAATAAAAGAATTCCAGAGATAGATGCATTAAAAGATTTTGCAAACTATTTTAACGTTAATTTAGATTATCTTATAGGTAATTCAGATGTTCGCAAAGTTGAATCAAATTCAAACGTATATAAATCTAAAGTTGATGGTAAGGTAATAGAGATTGAAATATCTAAAAATCACCCTCATAAATTATCAGATAAAGAGGTACAAAATCTTATAAATCAGCTTAAAGCTGTTGGTTTTGATGTAGAAACACTAATTAAAAACGCCAAAGAACCTACAGAGTAATTATTTATCTGTTATAATTTATTATCAATCTAAATCTGAAAAAGTATTGCTAAAAAATTACAATTCTTCAGATTTGGATTTTTTTATTATAATTTTCTTAATTTTTCCTCCATATATTTACATTTGTTAAATGTTTATGTAATATTATATAAAACCATATAAGTTTATTAAATTTTTAACAACCTTTCTATGTTCTATAAAAATAGATATTTAGAACATTACTTCACATTTAGTTGGGGGGAATTGTAATGTTAGAGGCAAACATCTTATCAATTAAAATTAATGGAATCGTTGTATATGAGAAAGCAAAGGATACAGAATATATACAGAAAGAAGAAAATATTATCATTGAAGAACACTCGCTTAATTCAAATAAATCAGATTCAGTGGTGTTGCCACGCAAAAAAGTATAAGTAAAAAGGCTCTATTACAAGGGTTAAGCCAAGTAATAGAGCCTTTTCAACCTATTTTTTGTAACCTTATTATTTTTACTTATGCGCTTTATTGTGAGTTCCTACAAGTCAGCTTCTTGACCGACATTCTGACCGCCACTTTTACAACCTTAGTTGTTGCAGTATTTTGTTATCTTACATTGATTTATAAACTGGACAACTATTATAGTTTTTTACAATTGCCTTCTTATATTCAAATATAATTTACGTTAACAACAACTTTAAAAAAATATAATTTTCTAAAATAAAAATAGATTCCTAAAACGGCTACAATCTTTTATTAATCCATCTTCAAGTAAAGAACAACTTAACTTATCGTCATAAGTAAAATTCCTAATTGCTAAAGCAATCAGCCGCTTATGAAAGCTTTGTTGCTCCTTCACGCATAAAATTACTTGTAAATTTTAGAATTTGTAGAATATAGATAGATATATTTTTTTATAGATATCTATATAACTATATAACTATATATAGTGTTTATGCGGCTTCAGAGCATTTTCCCAATAAAAACAGGTTGAATTTCATATTAATTATTTTAACTTTTATACATAGATAAATTTAATAAAAAAATGTAAATAAAAGTTTTAAGAATAAAGTAACTGCTAAGTATTCAGCTCATTTAACTCAAAGAGAAGTTACTAAGTTGACTTACAGTAATATTAATTTATTTCATTGTATTATTCTCATAATTGTTGCAATAGCTCTCTTACTTGCTTCCTGCTTTTTAATATAATTATCTTAACATCATTTGCACTTTGTAGCATATCATAATAACGCTTTCTGTTATTTTTGTTAAAATTCCAAACAGACTTTAAAAACTCAAATTTCTTCATATTAAACTTTTCAGGACAATATCCACCCATGTCAGTACGACTTTTACCATAACATTTTATCACTCGTTTTATTACACCATAAACACATTTTAGTCTAGAAAAATCCATATAAATAACAGTATCGCAATATTTTAATCTAAATGGTATAGTGCGACCAATATTTCCATCTATAATCCATTTAGGCTTTGTAATTTCTTGCACCAATAACTCATCAAATTCATCTTGAGACGCAGTTTCCCAATTATCTCTCCAATACAATACATCAAGATGAATTAAAGGCAAATTTAATTTATCAGATAATTCCTTTGCAAATGTAGTTTTTCCACAACCATTCCCCCCTATAATAATTAATCTTTCCAAATCCCCTCACCTCACCTAATATACATAGCCCAGTTTTTTTATCCAAAACAATACCCCATACAGTTATAATAGTTTCTTCAATATGTGTAACTTAATATTATCTGGAAACCCCTCAATTTCGCCACAAACAACATACCCATTTTTCTGATAAAAATACGGAGCTTGGAAAGAGTAAGTTGTAAGATGAGCCAATAGGCATCCAGCTTTTTTAGCTTCATTTTCTATTTCATTAAGTAATTGAGAAGCGATGCTTTGCCCTCTATAAGCTTCGCTAACCCATAGCACTTCTATTTCAAGTGATGAAAGATATGTAGAACCTGCTATACCGCCTATAATAATGCCGTTTTCATTACGAGCAACCTTCATTATCTCAACATTTGGATCTTTTAGCTTTCCTTTTGTTTTATCCATGTTATATTTCAACAAACCGTTTATACGCACGTTATTCAAAAACTCTTGTTCATCATAATGATCCATAATATTGAATTTCTTTTCCATATTTATACTCCATTCAGATAATATAATCTTTGTTTCAAAGCTGTTCTATAAATTACTATTCAACACCCATTTACATTGCAAAACAATTATATCATATTTTCCCAACTTAACATTATTCAACTTTCAAATGACAGACTTCATTAAATAAAATCAATCTATTTTTATTTGCAAGAAAAGCTTAAAAAAGGCATGAAAAAAAGCTCTATTACTGGATTAATCCCTGTAATAGAGCTTTCTGGTGCCGATGGCCGGGGTCGAACCGGCACGGTGTTGCCACCGGTGGATTTTGAGTCCACTGCGTCTGCCATTCCGCCACATCGGCAAGTTACTTTAACATATTATCACAGATTTTTTACCAATGCAAGAACATAATTTTCCAATTATGAAGTAGCTGGAGGTGTCTGCGAATTGTTTTGATTATTATCTACCCCATTATTATTTTCATTTCCTCCATCTTGAGGTTCGTTTTTTGGTTCTTCAACTGGTGGCTTGTTCTCAGGTTCCTTGTTATCATCATTTTTTGGATCAGTACTTGGTGGAGTTTCTTCATTTGTAGGATTGCCCGAATTTTCAGGGTTACTACTACCAGTTTGATTTCCACCTGTGGAACTAGATCCGCCATTACTATTATTATTAGTACCGCCATTACTGCTGCTGTTACTAGAATTGGTATTCTTATTTACATTAGTGTTGGAATTAGTATTATTAGTGTTCGTAGTTGATGTATTATTTTGATTTGAATTGGTATTATCTTTTGGTTCCTCTTTTTTCTCATCTACCTTTACAGGTTCAACACTTTTATCTTCTTGCACCTTGTCCTCTTCTTTAGTTTTATCTTTATCTCCAGTATTAAGTTTAGTTCCTAACACACTATCTTTATCTACCTTTGTTGATTTATCAAAATATTTGTAGCCTCCAAAAATTGTTGCTACTATGACCAAAGCATATATAATTATTAAAAGTTTTTTCTTGTGCATATTTCCTCCAAATTCATCAAATTTTTACGTACAATTTATTAAATTATACCAATTATTGAATTAAATATGAAGGATTTTAAGCTATTTATCTATTCTTTAATATACTTTTTCACTAATTTATTTAAACTTTCTATGGCATTTCTAGGATTTGATGATATTGTGGTTTCTTTTGCAAGCATAAATCCACTTACGCCACTTTTAATAAACCAATATATATCATTAACCTCAGCTGGTGATATTCCTATCCCTGTTGATATAGAATTAAACACATGTGTAGCTATAATTAATTCTTTATTCTTACAACAATTTATTATTATTCTTTGTGCAATAGGGATATTTTCTATGCCTATCTCTGGTACCAAATCTCCTCTCCCTATTATAATTCCGTCTGACTCCTCACTAATTTCTTTTATATTCTTTACACCTTTAATAGTCTCAATTTTAGCGAAAATTTTAGGAGTTTTTTTTGATAACTCTATAGCCATTTTATTTATATATTTTTTATATTTTATAAGACTTTCTTTATCTTCAATATATGAAAAGGCAATTGTATCAAATTCATTTTCTATACAGTACTCTATATCTTTTTTATCTTTATTATTTAATGCACCTTTTTCTCTTATATACCCTTTTATATTACAGCTTTTTTCTCCTCTTACTAATCCACCTTTAACTACTTGTCCAATTACATATTCTTCTTGAATTTTTAGAACTTTTATTATTATACTTCCATCTTTTAAACTAATTTCTTTTGATTTTATTTTTTTAAACATATTTAAATTAAGATTTAGAGGAATTAATTTATCCTTATCTTTAAAGTTGTCTTCATAAACCTCATGTGAGCAAAATCTAACTTGATCTCCTTCTTTTAATTTCATAGGAGCTTCTAAACCTCTCCATACCCTTATTTTGCTACCTTGTATGTCACCTATAAGCTTTAAATCTATGTTACCTTCCTTTATTTCTTTAATGTTTTGATTAAATAGCTCCTCGTCAAAGTGCGAGAAATTATATCTAACTGCAGTAGCACCATAACTTTTAATGTCTTTAATGCTAGTCCCATCCAAGGTTTTTGGTCCTAAAGTTATAATTATATCCATATAATCTCCTTAAAAAGTGCTTCATTTAATCCTATACTTATATAAATAAAATTATTACAAGTTTAATGCACAATTTCTTAACATAATTGGTACTTGTACATATTATATTCATTAAGAGGGTGATTTTATGCTTAAAACTATTAGAGATCTTAGAAGAGTTTGGCGCTCTTTATGCTTATCAACTAAATTTTTGACGGTGATTTGCTTCGCTAGTTTATCTTATATGATAATAACAACTTTCTCCGTTAAAAGTATAAACAATTCTTCGGATGAAGCTATTCGTTCAATAATGTTATCAATTTTTGGATATATCTTTGGTCAAAGTAATAACTCAGTTATAGAAAGTATTGGTAGCAGGAGATTTAGAATTTATGTTGCTGGTTTTGTAGCCTTAATTACAACATTAATATTAATTATTAGTGAGTTCACTTTCACTAACTTAAATTCTGCTCCTATAGGTGAATTTAAAAATCTATTGTTTGCTTCAGTCGGATTTCTAACCTCAATGTCTAAAGCCTTAAGTGATGTCGAGGACAAAAACTATTTATCAAAATCTAAAAAAAACGATCTTTGCTAATTTTATCCTAAGTCCGTAGGCTCACTACGGACTTTTATACATCAACTGTCCTTTAACGACAGCAGTGCCTTAATAACATAATCTGCTATTTTTTGAGGTTCTAATTCTTTAAGGTGTATATCTAAAAATACAACACTTCCCTTAATATTTTTTATAAGATAATAATTAAGACCTTCAATATATTTTATATCTTCACTATTAAAAAGTTCTTTTTCTTCATGTAAACTTTCATATAATTCTAGAGATTTAACACTTCTATCTCCATAAAAAATCAATCTATTTTCTACATCTTCACTTATATCTAATTTAATATAGAAGTCTACTCTTGTTTGATTAGCTAACAGTACCTTTTTAACTAACAAATCTCCTTTATTGTAGTATTCAAGCTTATCCATAGATATAATTGTATGTCCTTCATTCCTTAAAGCTTTTTCAATTTTTTCTCTTAAAAAGTCTGATTTAATATCCAAGCCATACTTCATATATGGATTCCTCCATAATTCACTTTATTAATATATTATGTATTTAATGTAAAAAGGTTCTAAGAAGTTACATATATTAATAAATTATAATAAAGTACACTAAAAGGAGTTCATATGAGAAAGATTTTTTATGTTACATTTTTATTTATATGTTTATTCTTTTTGTCAGGCTGTAGTTTTAATAGTTCGCAATACATAAACTTAAAATCTAAGCCCTCAAATGATTATTATACTCAAGAATTAAATAATGCTTTAAATAGTTCTGAAGACTTTTCTTTAGTTGTCTTTGATTCAAATTATTATAAACAAATGCCGGTAGATGACGAAGATAAGAAATCTTTTAAGGCTTTTCTTAAATCCATAAAAGATGATAATTTTACTGAAGAAGCAATTGATAGCAGTAAAAAATGCCTATTTAGAGTTTATGTTACAATAGATAATACTAAGTATCAAATCAAAGTATTCCAAGATCAGTATGTATCTATAGCTCCCTGGGATGGAGTATTTAAGGAAGATGTATTAAAAGAGGAGTCTATTCCTCTTGGAAATAAACTTACTACTTTCTGTAACTATATATTAGATAAAAACAATAGTAATACTTCAAAGAAAAACTAAAAGGTAGCCCTAAAGCTACCTTTTTAACTTTCCTGTTTTTTCAAATCCTCTAATAGTTCAAAAACTCTTTTGTTTTTTAGTGGATGTAAAAAATACGGACTTATTTCATTTATAGGTTCTAGTACAAACTCTCTTAAATGCATTCTAGGATGAGGTAATATAATATACTCGTCATTAGATATAATATCATCCATGAATATAATATCTAAGTCTATACTTCTAGGCCCCCATCTAAGAATTCTTTCTCTTTTTAATCCCTTTTCGATATCCAAAAGTAGCTCCATAAGTTCCCTTGGAGATAATATAGTTTCTATTTCTATTGCTCCATTTAAGAACTCTTCCTGGTCTGTATACCCCCAAGGCTCTGTTACTATATAACTTGAAGTTTTAGTTATCTTGCAAAAATCATTTTTTTCTATTTGTTTAATTGCATTATCTAAATTGTCTTTTTTATCACCTAGATTTGAACCTAAGGCAATTATTGCTTTTCTTCTTACCCTAGTTATTTCTACACTTACAGTATCTAGACTTCTATGTATAGGTGCCCAAGGTTTTTTTATTGAAACCTTAGCTTCTTTTACTATAGGATATTCTAATAGTATAAATTCACAAGTCTTATTGCAAGCTGTCTCAATTAAATCATAGCTTACTTTTTTAAATTCCTCTTCTACCTTATGAGAAAGTTCTCCATAATGTACAGATGTATCTAAATCTCCAGTTTTTCCTGGGATTTTTAAATCTAATCCTAATTCAATAGAAATTAAAAATTTCTGCCCTAGTTTTTTTTCCTCTTTAAAAACTCCATGGTATGCAAATACCTCTAAATCTTTTATATAAATCTTATCCACGTACTCACCTTTTTCTTCTAATAATAGCATCAGTCATTTGTGCTGCTCTTTTATTTTCTTTTACATCATGGACTCTTACAAAATCATACCCCTTCATTATCCCAACTACAGTAGTTGCTATAGTCCCTTCAACTCGTTCTTCTGTAGGTAAATCTAAGGTTAAACCTATCATTGACTTTCTTGAAGTAGCTAAAAGCATAGGATATCCTAAATCTAAAAACTTCTCTAGATTGTGCATAACTTCTATATTATGCTCATAGGTTTTTCCAAAACCTATACCTGGATCTAAAATTATATTTTCTTTTTTAACTCCAGCCTCTAAAGCAATATTTATACTTTCTTGAAGTTCATGGTGCATGTCTTCTATTATATTGTCATATTCTTTTTCACTTTTATTGTGCATAAGACAACATGGCACATTGTATTTAGCAGCAACCTTAGCCATATTTAAGTCTTTTTTAAATCCCCAAACATCATTAATTAAATCTGCTCCTGCTTTAACAGCTTCTTCTGCAACTTTTGCCTTATATGTATCAATAGATATAGCTATATCATATTTTTCTTTTATTGCTTTTATAACAGGTACCACTCTAGCTATCTCATCATCTTCTTCAACGTATAAAAATCCAGGTCTAGTAGACTCTCCTCCTATGTCGATTATGTCTACTCCCTCTTCTACAAGCTTATTTACCTGCTCTAAGGCTTTAGCTAAGGTATTAAACTTTCCTCCATCAGAAAAAGAATCTGGAGTAACATTCAATATCCCCATTATGAAAGTTCTTTCACCTAAGTTAAATTCTTTAGTACCTATTTTCATTAATTTCACTCCTAGTACTTAATCTTTAAATTCTTCTTTTCTTCTTTCCAGTTACATAGAGATTTTGAAGGACAGTTATAACATTCTCTAGAAACTTTATCACCTTCATACATAAGTTTACCTATAATAGATGCTTTTTCATTTTTTCTATGACCTATAATTCCATCTTCTATTAACCTATGCTCCTCTAAGCTAAATTTAATATCTTTAATTATCCCTTTAGCTATTTCATAAGAAGCTATTTCATGAGGAGTTCCATTTTCATATTGCTCCCCTCTTCCTATGTCATGCAAAAGGGCAATAGTATATATTATTTCTTTAGAAAATCCTAAATTTCGCTCTAAATTAATTATGTAACATATCCTTGCCACATTAATAAAATGTTCTAAGTCATGCTTACAAAAAATCCTGTCTTTTTCTAAAGCTTTAATCTTGGTTAAATTCTCTTTATATATAGGATTATTTAAAATCTCATTAACTCTATCCATTAATAAGTTCTCTTACTTCTCGTCTAAGCTCTGCATCTTCTTCAAAAACACCTCTATAACTATAGGTTATTGTCTTTGTACCTGGCTTTTTAACACCTCTCATAGTCATACACATGTGTTCACCCTCAACCAAAACCATAACTCCCTTTGGTTTTAAATACTCCATAAGTGCATCACAAACTTCAGATGTCAGTCTTTCTTGTAGTTGTGGTTTTTTAGAATAGATTTCTACACATCTTGCAAGTTTAGATAATCCAGCAACCTTACCATTTGGTATATAAGCTATATGAGCTTTTCCAAAGAAGGGAACTAGATGATGCTCACACATAGAATAGTAAGTTATATCCTTTTCTATTACTAAATCATCTCTTTCTACTGTAAAAGTCTTCTCTAAATGCTCTTTAGCTGTTTTACCTATTCCATCAAATATTTCTTCATACATCTTAGCTATTCTTAATGGTGTTTCCTTAAGTCCCTCTCTATCAGCATCTTCTCCTATAGCCTCTAACATCATCCTAACAGCTTCTTCTATTTTGTTTTTATCAATCATTTATGCCCCTCCATTTTCTTTCAAAAATGTTTTATATCTTTCTATTATATTGTTTGTTATTTTTCCCTTATAAAATTTATTATCTTTAATTCTATTTACCCACATAACTCCTACTAAAGAGTTAGTTATAAAAACTTCTTCTGCAAGTAATAAATCCTGAGCTCTAAACTGTCCCTCTTGAACATCATAATTATTTATTAACCATTGTCTCATAATCCCATCTAATAATCCACAAGAAAGAGATGGTGTAAAGATTTTTTCTTCTTTTATAAAAAATATATTACTCAAAGTTCCCTCAGTAATTTTCCCTTTATTATTTATAAGAAGCATTTCATTAAATCCCCTTTTTAAGCCCTCATCTCTTATATGTAGGTTTTCATAATAACAGGTAGATTTAATCGAAGTCAAAAAAGCATTAAAGTCCTTTATTATCTCTGATATGCCTAAGGAAAAACCTTTATTATAATCCTCTTTTTTATAGGGTATATCCCTTAAAGAAATTATATTATTTTTAGGCGTAATTGTTATCTTGAGAGTCCTATTTTTTATATTATCTTTTTCAATTATGTCTACTACTTCATTATAATTAATCTCTTTATCTATAGATAATTTTTTTAGAGAAGTATTTAATCTTTTTAGATGTTCTTTTAGCAAAACTGGCTTTTCAAGTATCAATATTGTTTCAAATACACCTTTTCCAAAAAATATTCCTTCATCTATATCTATCTTAGATTCACCTTTATAAACCTTTATCCAATCCATTTATAATACCTTCATTAGAGCCTTTCCTTTATCTAAAGTCTCCTCATATTCTGACTCTTCTAAAGAGTCGTAGGTTATACCTCCACCTACTCCAAAATAAGCTTTATCCTTTTGTTTTATTATAGTTCTTATTACAATATTAAAATCGCTATTTCCTCTGAAGTCAATATATCCAATTGATCCTGTATATAAGCCTCTTTCTAGCTTTTCTAGCTCATGAATTATTTCCATAGCTCTAAGCTTAGGTGCTCCTGTAATAGAGCCTCCTGGAAATGTTGCCTTTAGTAATGAAAAAACATCTTCCTTTTCTCTTAGTTCTCCAACTATTTTGGATACTAAATGAAAAACAGTGGAATATTCCTCTATTTTAAATAATTCCTCAACCTTAACTGAATGAGGTTTACACACCTTACTTAAATCATTTCTTTCTAAATCTACAATCATTAAAAGTTCAGCTTTATCTTTCTCTGAATTTTCAAGTTCTCTCCTGTTTTTTTCATCTTCTTCTAAGGTTTTCCCTCTTTTTCTAGTTCCCTTTATGGGTTTTGTTTCAACCTTACCTCTATTTAGCTTTAGAAATCTTTCTGGGGAAGATGATATTACTTCAAATCCATCAAGGTTCATATATGCTGAAAATGGAGCTGGATTAATGTGTCTTAATTTTCTATATATATATAAAGAATCTTCACTGTTTTCACAGCAAAAGTTTTGAGTCATATTTGCTATATAAATATGTCCGTCTACTATATAATCCTTCATCCTACTGATAGCTTTTAAATAGTCTTCTTTATAAAAATTAGAGGTAAATTTATTTGTATTAAAATTAAATTTCTCATCTTTAGTCTTAGTTATATTATGTATTTTATCTTCTATTTCTTTTATACTAATTTTTCTATCTTTTAAAATCCCTCTAGAAGTTACAAATGTTTTATTTTTACTCAAATCTTTGACTATTATATTATCATAAAAAACAAAATAAATTTCAGGAATTTCTATATTTTTTTTACTTACTCCCTCTATCCCTTCAATTCTTTTTCCATAATCATAAGAAATATATCCTATTGTCCCTGAAACTAAGGGGATTTTGTTATCTGTTTCTATCTTATAAGCTTCAGTTAATTCTCTTAATTTTTCTAAAGGATCAGATTCAAATTTTTCTATTTCTTCATCTTTAATTATTTCTCCAAATTCACCAAACCATTTAAATATTAAAAAGGGATTTACTCCAATAAATGAAAACTTCGATAATTCCTTATCTTCTTTAGAGGAATCTAACATTATATTATTTCTACTATTAAAATGTGCATATATTTCTGCTACATTTAAAGAAGTTTCTATTTCCTTAATTAATATCTCCATTAAGCTTTATCCTTTCTCTACAAATATTTATAAAGTTTTTTAAAAGTAAATGTCCACACTCTGTTAATTCTGCCTCTGGATGAAATTGAACCCCATATATAGGATACTCCCTATGTTCTATTCCCATTATAACTCCGTCATCAGTGATTGCAGTAACATAAAGATCCTTCGGAATAGTTTCTCTATCTATTATTAATGAGTGATATCTAGTAACATTTATAGGGTTTTTTATTCCTTTAAATATCCCCTTTTCTTTATGGGTTACTTTAGATATTTTCCCATGTACAGGTTCAGTGCCTTTAACAATTTTTCCACCAAAAACTTCTCCTATACACTGATGCCCTAAACATACTCCCAGTATAGGTATATCTTTTTTGAATTCATTTATAATTTTCAAAGATTCTTTGGCCTCTTTAGGCGATTTAGGGCCTGGTGAAATTATTATTCCTAAAGGATTAATGTCTCTTATTTCATCTACAGTTATGTTATTACATCTATATACTTTAACTTCTTCATCTAGTTCCTCTATATACCTAGACAAATTAAATGTAAAAGAATCATAATTATCTATTATTAAAAACATATATACCTCCTTGGTCATTCTTATATTATAGCAAGAAGATTAGTTTTACAGAAGAATTGGTTTTTTCTAAAAATAATATTACAATAGGATTAATATATTTTCTAAACTGAAAGGAGATTGTTATGGTAAAAGTTGATCTACATACTCACTCTAAAGCATCAGATGGAAGGTTGTCTCCAAGGGATTTAGTTAAAAGAGCTAAAGAAAAAGGTAGTACTCTTATGGCACTTACTGACCATGATACTACAGCTGGATTAGAAGAAGCAATTGCAGCATCTAAAGAGTTTTCTATAGATTTTATTCCAGGTATTGAGCTTTCTACTATTCACAATAATGAATCTATTCATATGTTAGGTTTTTTTAGAGACGATAGCTATAAGTCTAAGGAACTTCAGGATTTTTTATTTGGTTTAAAGGAACATAGAAGAACCAGAGGAGAAAAAATAGTTAATAACTTAAAGACTTATTTTAATATTGAAATATCTTATGAAGATGTTCTAAAAAGAGGAAAAGGTGTTATTGCTAGACCTCATATTGCGGAGGCAATAATAGATAATGGCTATCCTTATACTAAAGCTGAGATTTTTGATAAATTTATTTCAAAAGACAGTCCTGCTTATGTTGAAAATAAACAAGTTAGTGTAGAAGAAGGTATAGCTTTATTAAAAAAATATAATGCTTTAGTATTTCTAGCTCATCCTATTTTAATAAGAAAAACTCCAATAAAAGACTTTTTAAGTTTTAATTTTGATGGGTTGGAAGCTATATATTTCCAAAATAAAAAAAATGATACAAAAAGATTATTAAAATTATGCAGAGAAAAAAATCTATTAGTCTCTGCCGGTGGCGATTTTCACGGCGATTTAGCTGGAGATGATCGACATGGCGATTTAGGAATTACAGAAATACCTGAAGAATTATTAGAAAGGTTTCTAATCGCATATAGGTAAATAAAAGAGGGCAGTCTAAGACTGTCCTCTTCTTTTAGTTATTTTTCCTCTACAGAATTCTCATTTTTCTTTTCATCATCTAGATACCATTTACTCTCAGTACTTGGATTATTAATAATTCCTGCCATTACTAATACTGACAAAATAGCAGTAACTATTTCATTATAATTCTTTGGGATTATATTTAGACCAAAAGCCTCTAATATCAATGGAATAAGTGAAAAAACAGATATCCATAGTGCATAATTTTTGAACCTTGAACTATCATTCATTTATCATCACTCCTCAACATTAGTTTATTCACATAATCACCAGATGTTGAAACATATTTTTACATTTTTCGTGTTTTCTTTAATTATTTAATGAAAATATTTAAAATTCATATATTGTAATTTCATCTACTCTATGTTACTATATCACTAAAGATTTTTTAGAATCTTTAACTATTTAATTACTTCAAAGTAATAAATTTGATAAATTATTAATTACTTTTATATTTTAAGGGGGCACACTTTATGAAAAAGAAAATATTATCAGCTTTAATGGCTACAGCTGTAATGGGATCAGTATTAGCTGGTTGTTCCAAAAGTTCAGCTAGCAGCGACACAATCAACATAGGAGCTATAGGACCATTAACAGGCGCAGCATCAACTTATGGTCAATCAGTTAAAAATGGTGCTGAATTATACTTAGAACAAGTAAATGCTGATGGCGGAGTAGATGGAAAGAAATTAAGTCTTCTATTTGAAGATGATGAAGCTAATCCAGATAAAGCTATACAAGCTTTCAATAAACTTGTAGATAATGACAAGGTTCCTGTAATATTAGGGGCAGTAACTTCTGGGGCAACTAATGCAGTAGCACCTCAAGCTACATCAAGATCAATTCCAATGTTAACACCAACAGCAACAGAACCTAACATCACAAAAAATGGTGGTGAGTTTGTATTTAGAGGATGTTTTGTTGACTCTTTCCAAGGAGTTGCTTTAGCAGACTATGCTACTTCTAAATTGAGCAAAAAAACTGCTGCTGTATTATATAACAAAGATTCAGATTACTCAAAAGGAATAGCTGATGCATTCAAAAAAGAATTTGAAAGCAAAGGCGGTAAAGTAACAGAATTCCTTACTTATAATGAAGGAGATAAAGACTTTAATGCTCAATTAACAAAAATCAAAGGAACAAATTCAGATGTTTTAGTTTTACCTGACTACTATACTCAAGTTGGTACTGTAGCAAAACAAGCTAGAGACATGGGAATACAATCTCAACTTTTAGGTGGAGACGGATGGGAATCAGAAGAATTAACTAAGCTTGGTGGAACAGCTGTTAATGGTGCTTTATACCTAAATCACTATTACTCAGGAGATTCTGCTTCAGTAGTAGCAGACTTTGTTAAAGCTTACAAAGCTAAATACAATGCAGAACCTGATGCTTTTGCTGCTTTAGCTTATGATTCAACAAAAGTTATAGTTGAAGCTATAAAATCTGCTGGAACTGATCCTGTTGCTATAAAAGATGCTTTAGCAAAAACTAAACTTGATGGAGTAACTGGTAATATAACTTTTGGTTCTGATAGATCTGCTGTTAAAGGAGCTTCAATAATAAAAGTAAATGGAGATAAAAAAGAACTAGTTGATAAGGTTAATCCTTAATATTTAATACTTAAAATGGAGGAGTAGAATAATGGAGCTTTTACAACAGATAATTAACGGCTTAGCTTTAGGTAGCGTGTATGCTCTACTTGCTATTGGTTACACAATGGTATATGGAATTATAAAACTTATAAACTTTGCACATGGGGATATTTATATGATTGGGGCTTTTGCTGGATTTTATGCTTCAGCAAACTTAGGTTTATCCTTAGTGCCAACATTAGTTGTCTCTATGGTAGCATCAGCACTTTTAGGTGTTATAATTGAAAAAATTGCGTACAAACCACTTAGAAATTCGCCAAGAATAGCACTTTTAATAACAGCAATCGGTATGTCATTGCTCCTAGAACACGGAATGAGATTTTTAGTAGGTCCAAATCCTAAACCATTTCCAGATTTATTCCCTGTAGGGACTATAGATATAGGTCCCCTACACATAAACGGAAAAATTTTGTTAATGCTAGGTGTATCCGCACTTCTTGTTCTACTTCTTCAATACATTATCTATAAAACAAAAGTTGGTAAAGCAATGAGAGCAGCCTCCCAAGATATGGAGGCTGCATCATTGATGGGTATTAATGTTAATACGGTAATATCCTTAACTTTTGCTATTGGTTCAGCTTTAGCTGGAATTGCTGGTGTATTAGTTGCAATTACATATCCAACAATAGATCCTTACATGGGAATGATGCCTGGTCTTAAAGCTTTCGTAGCTGCCGTACTTGGTGGAATAGGAAGTATACCTGGGGCTCTTCTTGGTGGAATACTTATGGGATCTATAGAAACTTTAACTAAAGCATACATCTCAACATCATTATCAGATGCTATAGCATTTTCATTGCTAATAATCATCCTTCTTGTTAAACCAACTGGTTTACTTGGAGAGAAAACAAACGAGAAAGTGTAGGTGAAATATATGAAAAATAATAAATCAATGTTTAAATCTTTAATAACATTTGCTGTTATTGTAGCTGTTTACCTAGTACTTTCAACACTTATCAATGGAAAAGTTATAAATTCTTATTATAGTGGTATCTTAGTTTTAGCTTTTATAAATATTATATTAGCAGTTTCTCTAAACTTAGTAGTTGGTTTCACAGGTCAATTAGCACTTGGACATGCAGGTTTTATGGCTATAGGAGCTTATTTATCAGCTTATTTATCTAAAACCTATCATTTACCTTTTATTTTGGTTTTAGTTTTAGGTGGTTTACTGGCTTCTGCTCTAGCATTAATAGTAGGTGTTCCTACGCTTAAGCTTAAAGGAGACTATTTTGCCATAACTACCCTAGCTTTTGGAGAAATAATTAAAGGTATAATTACAAATACTGATTTAATAGGCGGTGCTAGAGGATTAAGTGGTATTCCTAGAAATACTAACTTCACTTGGGCATTTATTATAATGGTTTTATCCGTACTTGTTATTTATAATATAATTCACTCTTCTCCTGGAAGAGCAATGATTTCTGTTAGGGAAAATGAAATAGCTGCTGAAGCTATGGGAATTAATACTTTTAAATATAAGCTATTAGCCTTTATTATAGCTGCATTTATAGCGGGTGTTGCTGGTGGTCTTTATGCACACTACTACACTTTCATTCAACCACAATCATTTACCTTTATGAAATCAATTGAAGTTTTAACTTTTGTAGTTTTTGGTGGAATGGGTTCATTATCTGGTTCTGTTATAGCAACATTTATCTTAACAGCATTACCAGAAGCTTTAAGATCTCTACAGGATTTTAAAAATATAATCTATCCAGTAGCACTTATTGCACTTATGATATTTAGACCTGAAGGTTTACTTGGAACAAAGGAAATATCATTTAATATTTTCAAAAAACTATCACCTCAAAAAGGGAAGGAGGAATAAACCATGTTAAAAGTTGATAATTTATCTATACAATTCGGAGGATTAAAAGCTGTTTCGGATTTTGATTTAAATATAGGTGAAAAACAAGTCGTTGGTTTAATAGGACCAAATGGAGCTGGTAAAACAACTGTATTTAATATGCTTACTGGAGTTTATTCGCCTACTGAAGGTTCCATCTCTTATTTTGGTGAAGAAATCCAAGGTTCTAAACCTTATAACATTACAAAAAAGAAAATTTCAAGAACTTTTCAAAATATAAGACTTTTTTCTAATCTTACTGTTTTAGATAACATCAAAATAAGTTTTAACTATAGAGTTAAATACACAATTTTTGATGCAATGATTAGAACACCTAGATTTACAAAAGAAGAACGTGAAATTGAAGAAAAATCCCTTGAAATTCTTTCTCACTTTGGTTTAGAGAGTAAAGCTTATGAGCTTTCAAAGAATCTTTCCTATGGTGAGCAAAGACGTCTTGAGATTGCTAGAGCACTAGCCGCTGAGCCAAAACTAATATTACTAGATGAACCAGCAGCTGGTATGAATCCTCAAGAAACTCAAGAGTTAATGAATATGATTAATTGGATTAAAAATAAATTTGAGTTATCTGTATTACTAATTGAACATGATATGAAATTAGTTATGGGTATCTGTGAAAAAATAGTTGTTTTAGATTACGGAAGAAAAATTGCAGAAGGTACACCAGAGGAAATTAAAACTAATCCTAAAGTTATTGAAGCGTACCTTGGAGAGGGGGCTTAAAATGCTTAAAATAGATAGTCTTAATGTATATTACGGTGGAATTCATGCTTTAAAAGATCTTTCTTTAAAGGTTAATAAAGGGGAAATAGTTACTCTAATAGGAGCTAATGGAGCTGGTAAAACATCAACCCTAAGAGCCATCTCAGGCTTAGTTCCTTTTAAATCAGGAGATATAAGTTTTAAAGATACTTCTTTAAAAACTATACCATCTCATAAGATTCTTTCTTTAGGTTTATCACACGTACCTGAAGGAAGAAAGATTTTTCCTGACCTTACTGTTTTAGAAAACCTAGAACTAGGTGCTTATCTTAGAAAAGATAAAAAGGGAATTAATTCTGATATGGAAACTGTTTTTACTAGATTCCCAAGATTAAAAGAAAGAATGAAACAAAAAGCTGGTACACTTTCTGGTGGAGAACAACAAATGTTAGCCATGGGAAGAGCTTTAATGTCTAAACCTGAAATGGTACTTCTAGATGAACCTTCTATGGGTCTAGCACCTATAGTTGTTAAAGGAATTTTTGATACCATTGTGGAAATAAACAAAGCTGGTACTACTGTTTTATTAGTTGAGCAGAATGCTCACATGGCACTTTCAATAGCTGATAGAGCTTACGTTCTTGAAACTGGTTCAATAGTTCTTGAAGGAAATGCTAAAGAGCTACTAAATGATGATAAAATAAGAAGTGCATATTTAGGAGAATAAACTTAAAAGAGGCGTTAAGCCTCTTTTTTATGTTGCTACTCTTTTACGTTCTTTTAGATATAAAAATGATGTAGATAAAATTATTAGTATTGTCCATATTATTATAAACATGTTACTTCCATAAGATATTCTACCGTAGTCTTCAACACTTATATGATTAAGAAGTGTTGGAACATAAAAAATATTGGAAAAGCTACTTAACAGTGCTATCATAAGTACACAAAAAATAAATATCCATTTATTTTTATAGAACAGCTTACTAAATTTATTATGCAATTTAGTTATAAATGTGAATTTTGAAGTAAACACAATTAATAAGAATACTAATGTTATAACTGTACTTATTATAAAATTAGAATGTTCTAATTTTATATTCTTTAATGTTTGTATTTTGCTAAAGTTCACTGTTAATATAATAGAAAAAAGAAGGATGAATTTTTGTAGAAATGATATTAAAATATAGCCACAAAAAAACATAAATATTTTCCTAAACCAAATACTTCTTAGATTCACTTTTTCAAACTCTTCACTTAATAAGTCTACTGAACCAATACGGCTACAAGAAACTAAAAAAGCCTCCTCTTCTGACAAATTTGTAGTATTCATTAAAGAGTTAAATTCATCTATCAGGTGTTCTTCTAACTCTAATATATCCGATTCACAAAAAGAATTGCTTTTATATAGTTTTGTTTTCCACTGATTTAATGCTTTTTCTAATTCAAACATGCCGAATTCCCCCATAAACTATTTAGAGTATTATTTACTACCTTCCACTGAGATTTTTCTTCTTCTAACGTATCTAACCCAAGCTTTGTTATCTTATAGTATTTTCTCTTTCTTCCATCTATGGACTTCCATTCTGATTCAATGAGTTTACTTTCACACAACTTTTTAAGAACTGGATACAGGGTTCCATCTTTCCAAGTTATTTCATCTTTTGATAGTTCCTTAACTGATTTTATTATTTCATATCCATAGCTTTCTTTAGTTGCTAAAATCGAAAGAATAAGGGGTTTAGCTGAAGCAGCCATAAGATCTTTTGACACCAATTTTATCACATCCTTACATAGAAATTCTATGTATTAATATTACATCGGGCTTCTATGTAAGTCAAGTATATATTACATAAATTTATAAATTATTCCAATATGGATGTAACTTAATTTATTTATCCAGGTAATCCTTTATAAATAAAAAAAGAAACCCTGTATCCCTATCAGTTGACAGGAACCCAAGGTTTCTTTTTTATTATATTTCTTTTAAAAATGCTTTATAACATTTTACAGCTTCATATATATCAGCTTTACTTGCAACTTCCCATGGTGCATGCATATTGTGAAGTGCTATACCACAGTCTATTACTTCCATATTGTATTGAGCTAGTATATAGGCAATTGTTCCACCGCCTCCTTGGTCAACTTTTCCAAGTTCAGCTGTTTGCCATACTACTTCATTTTTATCCATTATTTCTCTTATACGAGCTATATATTCAGGGTTTGCATCATTTGATCCTGACTTTCCTCTAGCTCCAGTATATTTACAGAATACAACCCCTTTACCGAAGTATGCAGCATTGTTTTTTTCTAATACTCCTGGGAAATTAGGATCATGAGCTGCTGTTACATCAGAAGAAAGCATATGAGAATTATTTAAACATCTTCTAAGCTTTAATTCTGAATATTCACCTTTTCTATCCATAATCTCTGCTAATATGTTTTCGAAGAACTTAGAGTTCATTCCTGTGGCTCCTACGCTCCCTATTTCCTCTTTATCTACAAATAGAGCTACACATGTCCTATCAGTATCTTTAAGCTCTAGAAGGGCTTCAAAGCTTGTATAAGCACATATTCTATCGTCATGTCCATATCCCATAACCATACTTCTATCTAAACCATAATCTCTTGCTTTTCCTGCTGGTACTATTTCTAATTCAGAGGATACAAAATCTTCTTCTACTATTCCATATTTTTCATTTAGAAGAACTAATATATTTTCTTTAACTCTCTCTTTTACTTCTTTGTTTTTAATAGGCATAGAACCTACTAAAACATTTAAATCTTCGCCTTCTATAACTTCTCTAGCCTTTTTCTCTAGTTGTTTTCCAGCTAAGTGAATTAAAAGATCTGATATTCCTACTACTGGATCATTGTCATCTTCACCAATTTCAACTTTAACTAAAGTTCCATCTTTTTTAACTATAACTCCATGTATAGCTAAAGGAATAGTTACCCATTGATACTTTTTAACACCACCATAGTAATGAGTATCAAATAAAGCCAAACCACCATCTTCATATAATGGATTTTGTTTTAAATCAAGTCTTGGCGAGTCTACATGAGCCCCTAATATTCTTAGTCCCTTTTCTAATGGTTCACTTCCTATTAAAAATAGTGCTAAGGTCTTACCCATATTGTTAGCGTAAACCTTATCTCCAGCTTTTAATGTTTCTCCATTATTAATTATATCTTGAACATTTCTGTAGCCTTCTTTTTCAGCTAGTACTATAAGTTCATCTACTGATTCTCTCTCTGTTTTACATTTAGATATGAAGTTCTTGTATCTATCACTTATTGAAAATACCTTTTTAAGATCCTCTTCATCATATTTATCCCATGCTAAAGCATATTCTTTTCTTAAATTTTGTTCCATACTGATACCTCCTTGCCTTATATCTACTATATTTTACACCTATTTTTTAGTATATTCAAATTTACCTTAAAACATTTTATGTTTCTTAAAATATAAGAGCATACCAAAGGCAATAGCTAACATTAATGCTAATATTCCAAAAAAACTGTATGGGTGATCTTTAAAGGGCATGTAGTTAAATCCCATAGAAAATATTGCCGTTAATAATTCTAGCGGCAAAAATATAGTTGTAACCACAGTAAATACCTTCATAAGGTCATTAGTCTTATTAGATATTTCAGCTTCATAGGCTTCTCTAACCATAGCTAAGTCTTGAACTAAAGTTTCTATTACCTTCATGAGCTTGCTTATCTTATTATTTATATTCTTGAAATATTCTATGTACTCATCATCTATTATTCCATTTTCATTAGCAATTAAGGCATCTCCTATATATCTTAAAGGATTTAATATTTTTCTTATTTTGTAAGTCTGCCTTCTTAAAAATACTAAAGTGTCTATTTGATTTGACCGTGGAGATTTTAATATATCTATCTCTGCTTTATCAGCCATCTCTTCAACTACTGACATAATGTTGTAGTTTCTTATTATAAGTCTATCTAATATATAATATAAAACAACTTCTGGTCTTCCTTTTTTCTTTAAGGAAAAGCAATTTTTATTTGCTTTTATATCCTGTATTATCTCTTCTAAAACTGCTATCCTGTCTTTATATACAGTAATAATGAAGTTATGACTAAGAAAGATGTTAAGCTCCTTGGAGATAACATCTTTCTTATTTAAATCCAGTACATTTAGTACCATGAATATATAATCATTATAGTAATGAATTTGTGCTGATTGTGAAAAATCCATACATTCAACTATGCACTCTTCATCCAGCAAAAGTTCTAAATTATATAGCTCTTCTGCATGTAGTATTATCCAATAAAAGCTATTTTCTTTATCCCATTCCTCAACTTCTTTAAATTTATTAGAAATATCATATATTATCATAGGCCCACCTTTACTATAATATTTATTATAGTATGCCTATGTTTTAGCTATAATATTAAAGTTTATTCATTCTACTTTCTATTATATCTACTGGAGTAACTTTAGACATCAATGAATATCTATAGTTTGCAGCAGCCGCTTCTATTATAACCGCAATATTTCTACCTGGTCTCACTGGAACTACTAGTCTTCTAACATTAACCCCTAGTATATCCATAAATTCTGCGTTAGTACCTAATCTATCGTAATCTCCATCATCTTTCCAATGCTCAAAATGTATTACTAATTTTATGTCTTTTGATGGAATTATTGAGCTTAGTCCATATAAAGCAGAGATATCTATTATTCCCATTCCTCTAACTTCAAGCATTCCAAAAGTTATTTCAGGAGATGAACCCACAAGTTCCCCATCTATTTCTCTTATATCAACAGCATCGTCAGTAGCTATTCTATGCCCTCTTTTTATTAATTCTAGAGCTGTTTCACTTTTACCTATTCCGCTTTCTCCTGTTATTAATATTCCTACTCCATATACATCAACTAATACTCCATGAAGTCTTGTTTCAGGTGCCATTTTATCACCTAAATATATAGTTAACTTGCTTATAAACTTTGTTGTTATAGTATCACTTCTTAAAACCCACACTTTACTTTTTTCCGCAGCTTTTATAAGTTCTTCATGTGGTTCTAAGTCCCTTGTTATAATAATACAAGTTGAATCAAAACTTAAAAATTTATTTAATCTTTTTTTTCTGATTTCAATACCCATGTCTTCTAGGAAGCTCCACTCAGCTTTTCCTATAACCTGTATTCTTTCTGCAGCAAAATAATTATAGAATCCAGCTAGTTGTAATCCTGGTCTATTAATATCGCTTACAGTTATTTCTTTATTCGCACACCCTTCTACTAGCACTTCAAGGTTAAAGTCCTTGATAAGCTTTTCAACAGTCACAATCATTCTAAACGCCCCCATCATTAAATTAATTAATTTCTATATTTATTTGTCGGTTTATTAGGTTTAACGGTCTCTAATTGAGCCCTAAAATTACTTTTCACTGAATCTATATATCTTCTTCTTAATTTAGCTTGCTCTTCTTTTTCTTCTTCTGTTAATCCTACTTCTTTACTTTTTTTATATAATTCATTGATTCTTGCTATTAATGCATCTATGTCCATTATGTACCTTCTTCCTTATATAAAGTGAAACTTACTTCAAAGGGAGTTTCGATTTCCCACTGAAGTTTAGTTGAACTTACACTCATAGAGTGCTTTGCCCACATGGGGCACAATGTCTAGGGTCCTGCCATTGTTATCTCCCTCTTTAATATAAGATGGGAGTGTTACAATGGCTAGACATCAGATAAACTTAAAACTATTTTACAAATAAATTCAACATTTATCAAGGAAAATTATATCATATAACAGCTGTTGTTGCTAACTTTAATACATCAATTTTAACTATTTCGACATATAATTATTTTTGAATAATTTCCTATTTTTGTTAATTTGTTACATTATGTAACAAACAGCCGCACTATAAAATACTTTTTTGTAAATACTTGTCCAAACATATATATTTTTTGTAATTAATTGACATACGAAATGATTTTACATAATTTCCGAATTTGTTATAATTATCTTAAGAGATTTGTTGAAGTATCAACTAATAAATGGGGTGTTGGGTATGGGTTGTTATATACTAAATAGAAAAATTTTAATTAAAAGAGCACTTTTAAACTTCTTTTTGAAGTTTTTGTTACCTACTAATAAAATAGTTCTTAATTTAAGTCAAAGTTTGGACAAGTCAGTTTCTTTAAAACAAAAACAACTTTATAAAACTTATAAGAATAAACTAAGTTTAAAAAAAAGGACATATTTAAAGTACATAGCATAACTCTGCATAAAAAAAGAAACTCAATTAATTGAGTTTCTTTTTTTGCTTATCCATATCTTTATAGATCTAATTCTTCTACAACCTCATCAATATCTACATCTTCTTCATCTTCGCTAAATATAGCTAAAAATTCTCCAAAGGTTGGGTTATTTATATCCACATCATAAGCTACAAATTGCCCTTGAACCTCATACTCTTCTGTTATCTCTTCTATATATTCTTCAACATTGTCTAATGAGATATCATAAAGGTAAGGAAGATATAACTCTTTAAACCATTCCTCTGTTTCTGATTCATATGTTCCCTCTTCATTTGAATAAGTTCTAGCTGCTGATATTTCATCGTCATCAAAATCATAAAAGAATTTCACCAACAGATAACCTCTTTTATATTTTATCTCCTCAATGTCACTTACGCCCTTTTCTTTAAGCGCCTTAATAATTTCATTTTTTACCATATTTCCCTCTCCTTAATACAGTAATTGTTTATATTCTTTCTTAACTGCTTGAAATTCCTCATCATCTTCTACTAAGTTTAATTCTTGCTTTTCATCTACGTAGTCTACTCTAAATATATATGCATCATCTTCATTTCCATCTCCATTTAATGGGGATAGTATTAAATATTCTTGTTCTTCTAAATATATTCGTGCTATTGCCTCAAAGTCTACTTTATTTCCATCTTCATCTTTAAATGACATTATTTCTTTTTCTTCCATTATACTCACCTTTCCACTTTTTGATTATATTTTCTTCATAAAAAATTCCCCTTGAATGGGGAATTTTTAGTTACTATTAAATTCACATTAATTCTATCATAGAGCTACTCTACTAACAACCATTTCTAAAAATATTACTCTATTAATTCACTGACTTCATCATTATAAATAACGTACTCATTGTGAAGTGCACGAGTTAATGCTACATACAATAGCTTTTTGTCTTCTTCACTATCTCTGTAGACATCCTTAGATACATCATATATTATAGTGCAATCAAATTCTAAGCCTTTAGTTAGATAGGATGGTAGTATTATATTAGTTACATCTAACTCACTATCACCTTCTTTTACTAAAGTCCACTGAGTTTTGCTGTAGGCTTTTATTCTATCTCTAAGCTTTTTACAGTCTCTGAAGGTTTTACAAATTATAGCTATAGATTTTTTGTTAGTTGAAGTTATTTCCTCTACTAAATTGTCTATAGTAGATGCTAATTCTTTAAAATTACTAAATTTTATTAACTGAGGTTTTGGTCCTCTTCTTATAACTGCCTTAGCTGGTTTAGGAGCGTTTTGTTGTTTACTTAAAACTTCATTAGCAAAATCTATTATTTCAATAGTACTTCTATAGCTTTGGCTTAATGATATATAAGTGCAATCACCTTCAAATACATCTCTAATTAACCCATCCCAGCTGTCTATACCTTTGTAGCTATATATTCCTTGTCCTAAGTCTCCTACTATTGTCATAGAGCTTCCTATAGACAGCATTTTTGATACTATAAACATAAGTGGCGAGTAGTCCTGTGCTTCATCTATTACTATATGTTTAAACTTATTCTCCTCTTTAACCCCTTCAGTTTTAAATTTTAAATATAAAAGTGGAGCTATATCATCTTCATCTATTATATTCTTATCTCTGTTATTTAAAACTTCTTCCTTCATAAAATCAGCTAACACTTTAGGTATTTTCCCACCAGTAGCTTCATTAAATATTTCTTCATCTTCAAAAAGTCTGTAATATAGTCCTTCTCCACTAGAGCTGTTCCATGTATCAAAATATTCTTTAAGCTTCACTAAAGCTTCTTTTTTAAGATTATTTTTTATCTCATCTCTTTGATTATATATGCTAATTAATCTTTCTCTTCTCTCTTTGGAGTCCTCATTATTCTTTTTAATTTTATTTATCTTCAAATCATAGAATAAATCTAGCTGTTCATATATTTTTACAAGTGTATTATCTAATTTCTTTTTAAAATACTTATAAATTTCTTCTATTCTTTTATTTACTGGAAAGTGTACTAAATCTTTAAAATATAATCTCTTTATTTCTTTTTCATTATATAATGTAAAGCCTTGAACCTTTATATCTTTCAGGTTTTGTGACTCTCTTTCCCAAATGGTTATAAGTCTATCAAGTATAACCTTAAATACTAAAGAGCCTTTTACTTTACTAGAATTTTTAATTAGTTTACTTTTCTCTTGATCACCTTCAAGGATTTCCTTTAACTTATCATCTCTTGAATACACTTTACTTTTAAAGTTTAAATAGTCTTTACCTAGTAGTGCAAAAGTTTTTTGATTAACATCATAAGTTCCTAAGTTTGGAAGTATCTCAGATATATAATCTAAAAATAATTTATTAGGTGCTAAAACCAATATATCTTTTCCTGTTATTTTTTCATTATATCTATACACCAAATAAGCTAACCTATGTAAAGCTATTGTAGTTTTCCCAGATCCAGCTGATCCTTGAACAATTATAGGGAAGTTTAGTGGAGCTCTAATTATGTCGTTCTGTTCTCTTTGAATCGTTGCCACAACTTCTTTTAATTTGCTACCGGCACTTTCCTCTAGATTAATCTTCAAAAATTCATCCACTAATTGGTTTTCTTGATCTACTTCTTCACCCTTTAGTATTATCTCATTTATTCCATCATCAAAAATTTTCTCAAGGTCACCGTCTTTTATTAAAAACTTTCTCTTTAGTAATAGCTTTCCACTTATTACACCAATAGGTGATCTATAATAGGCTTCACCTTCAGTTCCACTATAATAAAGATCTGATATAGGAGCTCTCCAGTCTATTACTATTTCTTCTCCATCCTCTGAACTATATATTCCATGTTTACCTATATAAAGACTCTCAGGTATTTTTTTATCTTCTTTAAAATCAATCCTTCCAAAATACGGATTAACTATAGATTCTCTATAATTCTGAAGATTTTTATTTACAATATCATATATTATTTTTGTATTTTCTAGTTCTAAGTTATAACTGCCCTTAGCTGCTTTTTTTAAAAGTGCTATTTTATCCTTAAACTTTTCTTCTTCATCTTCTCTTTTTTTTATTTCTCGCTCTACTCTATGAATCTTTTGTTTTAAAATCTCTTGTTCTTCATTAAAATCTTTATGCATTACATCACCTTCTTTTCCCATTAAAAGGATATTATACTTCTATAAAAAATACATGTCAATAAAGAAATAGGAATATATCTAGATATATATTTCTCTATATAGATAGCTAGATATATAACTATATATAGTGTTTATGCGGCTTCAGCTCATTTTATATATAAATTCTTCTAAAATGTCTACAATATAAACTTTACTTTCCTATACAATAAAAAAAGCGACAATGTCGCTTTTTTATTCTTCGTATTCTTCTTCATCTTCGTACTCTTCTTCTTCAAGTTCAAAGATCTCAGTAGCTTTATCTGTATACATAATACCTTCAAGATGATCTATTTCATGGCAGAAGCATCTAGCTAAAAAGTCTTCTGCTTCATATTCCATTAAATCTCCGTCTTCATTCAAAGCCTGAACTACAACTCTAGTAGGTCTTTCAACCATACCTTCATAACCTACATAGCTTAAGCAGCCTTCATAATCCATCTCACTGCCTTCTTTTTCAGTTATAACAGGATTTATTAATACAATCGGCTCTGAGCCATCTCTTAAGTCTATATATATAACTCTTTTATTCACAGCTATCTGAGGTGCTGCAAGTCCAACTCCCTCAACAGTAGCTAAAGTATCCTTTAAATCCTTAACAAGGTTTAATATTTCTTCATTAATTTCTTTCACAGGCTCTGATATCTTTTTTAAATGTTCATCACCTAATTGTACGATTGTTTTAACTGCCATCGTTTTTCCCCTTTCAGTTTATATACTATAATTATTGCATATGCTACGAATTTTTGCATTAATTTTATAATTGAAATTATTTAAAAATATTCCATTATAAAAAAAACAGTACACGATTAAGATTTATCGTGTACTGTTTTAAAAAACTTATTTTCTTGTTTTAAATAATATAATCATACCTATTACTATTAAAATAAGAGCTTTCATTCCTAATGAAACTATATTTAATAGATAGTTAAAGCCATAATCAACTAAATATGTTGATGCTATTTGGAAGCCTTGAGATATACCAAATGCTATTAAAGCAATTCCTGCGATTTTAATAATTGTCTTAAACTCTTTTGAGTTTTCTACCTTAAAACCAAAGCTTTTCCCTTCTCTCATTGCCATCAAATCTAAAACTGAATATATTGATAAAATAAGCAACAAGTCATTTATTAGTCCAGTATTAAAAAATCCACCTATTGCCGCAGTTACAATGAAAATAACTAATAGCTTAGATCCTTTTTCAGAATACTCTTCATAAAGATGTCCTAATCCTGGTACTAAGGCCAAGATAATTCCTAAAAGATTTTTATTTCTAGTAGAAAAACTCCTCTCATCTTCCAAATTAATTCCGCCATTATTAATATAATCAGCGCTAACATATGCATCAATAGCTGAATAAATCCAAATTAAAACGGCAAAGTTATGAAATAAATTGTTTAATCCGTTAAAGGCATTAAATGGCCCGTATCCATAGTTTCTAAAACTCATAGAAAATATTATTGAACTTATAAGAAAAATAATTCCTCTAGTATAGGTACCTAAATAGAAATGTCCTCCTCCAGGTAATATGGAAAATATTAATGCTTTCCCTTTGCTCTTCATTACTACTCACTCCTTTTATTCTATAAACTTATAATATCTTCATTTTCTTAATATTTTTATAGTAATGTTCTTAATATTTTCTTAAAGGAGAAAATCCATAATATAAAAAGAGCCTACAAACTAATTATTTAGTCTATAGGTTCTTTTACTTAATCCTAGAAATGTGGGTCTATTTCATTTTGCTGTATTCTTTTTAAATCCTTTAATCTAAGTCTAGTTTCTTGCATTATTTTATCCCAATCTTCACCATCTATCATCATCTTTTTGGCAACTTTAAATGCGTCCTGTTGATTTTCTCTGTTCATAAAATCACTCCTTCTATGTTTAGTCATAGATATTTTTCTCAAAGAGCAATGATTTTATTTAAACAATTATATCCTTGTTTAAACTTGTAATAATCGATCCCACACTTTCTGTTATCCTTCTTGCAACCAAAGGATTATTCATAGTATATAAATGAATTCCTCTTACACCTGATGATAATAAATCAACTATCTGTTCTACTGCATAAGCTATTCCAGCATCTCTTAGAGCCTCTGGATTATGCTCATATTTATTCATAATCTTAATAAATTTTTCTGGTAATTCTGCTCCACATAAAGCGGTTATTCTCTCTATTTGCTTTTTATTTATTACCGGCATTATACCCGCTTCAATAGGTACATCTATGGATTTCTTATAACATCTTTCTAAAAAATCATAAAAAACATTATTGTTAAAAAAAAGTTGTGAAACTAAATGATCTGCCCCATTTTCCACTTTTTGTTTAAGTCTAACTATATCTAAATCCAAATCTCTACATTCAAGATGTCCTTCTGGATAACAAGCTGCACTTATTCCAAAATCCCCATATTCTTTTATATGAGATATTAATTCATATGCATATGAAAACTCACCATTTGAAGTTTTATCCTCTGGAATATCACCTCTTAAAGCTAAAATATTTTCAATATTATTTTTCTTTAAATCTTCTAGTATTGTCTCAATATCCTTTTTAGATGAACCTATACAGGTTAAATGAGCCGCTGATTCTATTCCATATTTATTTTTTATTAATGATGATAGTAAAGTTGTCTTATTATCTATAGTACTTCCCCCAGCACCATAAGTTACCGATATAAAATCTGGTTTTAAATCTTTTAAATCCTCTATAGTTTTATATATAGTATCCAATGATGATGTTGTTTTTGGTGGAAATATTTCAAACGAAAATACTACCTTTTTTTCTTTAAAAATATCCTTTATAAACATTTGTTAACCCCCTTAAAATTTAAAACAAAGATAAAAAAACCTAAAGGATATTTCCTTTAGGCATAAATAGACTTCCCCAAGCAATATCCTTATCTTCCAACTAAATAGTTGCAGGAATTAGCACCCTGTAAGTCTAAATGAAAACTTATGGGTTGCTGGGTTTCATAGGGCCAGCCCCTCCACCTCTCTCGATAAGTGTTTTTTATATTATACATTATATGATTTAAAGTGTAAATAATTTATTATTTATAACTTAAATCTTTTATTTATAGCATTCTCCATCCTATCTAAGGCTTCTTCCAAGACTTCTCTACTGCAAGCAAAATTTAATCTTAGGTATCCACTTTCACCAAAATCTCTTCCATCAGAGAAAACCACTTTTGCTTCCTTTAAGAAAAATTTATACGGATCGTCTACTCCTAATTCTCTAGCATCAATCCAGGCTAAGTAACTTCCTTCAACTTCTCCTACTTTTAAAGCTGGCATTCTTTTATTAATTTCTTCTTTTAGAAAATCTATATTATCTTTTAAATGCTTTAAAAGTTCTTGTCTCCAAGATTCCCCTTTACTATAAGCAGCCTTACACACCTCATAGTTTAATACTCCTGGTTTTGGTAGCACCCCTGCCGAAGCTTTCAAAAATTGGTTTCTTAAATCCTTATCTGGAATCACACCAAAAGCAATAGGTATTCCAGGAAGATTATATGTTTTTCCTGGACTCATTAAAGTTATGCTATTGATAAATTCATCCTTTAATGTAACCATTGGAATGTGTTTCTTTTCATAAACCAGTTCGCAATGAATTTCATCTGAACAAATTATTAAATTATGTTTTTTAGCAAAAACTATTAATTTATCTAATTCTTCTTTTGTATAAACTCTTCCTACTGGATTATGAGGATTACACAATATAAATAATTTTGTATCAGCTTTAATGAACCTCTCCATGGCTTCAAAATCAAAGGTATATGTTCCTTGTGTATGCTTTAAAGGAACCTCTATTATCTCCTTATCTGCATTAATAGGAGCACTTCTTATATTCATATACATAGGAGTATTAATCATTATAGATCCTTCAATCATCCTGCATATAACATTTACTGCTGGCATAACACTCGGAAGCCATACAAGCCAAGAGCTGTCTATTTCATAACCGTATTGCTTTTTAAAATGCTCCACTATTATTTCTGTTAATTCTTTGTCTTCCTTTGTATAACCAAATATTCCATGAGCAATTCTTTTCTCTAGAGCTTCTAAGACTTCATCTGGAGACTTAAAATCCATATCAGCTACCCATAATGGTATGTACTCTTCTCCATAATTATCCCATTTTATGTTGCCAGTATCTAATCGATTTATTTTTTCATTAAAATTTATACTCATTAAATCACCCCTTTTAAAATATTATATCTCTAAAATAAAAAAGCGAACAAGTCGCTTTTATATTTTAATAAATAATAATACTATTGATAACATACTTAATACAAAGCTTATGGCACATATATATGCCACAACTTGATTTGTGGTAAGACCTTTTTCTTGTAATCTAAAATGAATTTGGCTTCTATCGGCTTGATATACTGGTTTCCCTTCTGTATATCTTTTAAATATAACAAATATATTATCAAATATGGGTACCCCTAATGCTAATATAGGTATAAAAAGACTCATTATAGTAGCTTGTTTAAAAGCTCCATCTAAGGCTATTATTCCTAAGATAAAACCTAAAAAGTTGGCTCCTGAATCTCCCATAAAAACCACTGCTGGATGTCTATTATAATTTAAAAACCCGAGTATTGCTCCTACTAAAATAATACATACAATAGCAGAATCACTTTGATTCATAACAAGAGCTACAATAAACAACGTTACAGATGATATTGTAGAAATACTACCTGCAAGTCCATCCATTCCATCTGACCAATTTATAACTGTTGTTACCCCAAATAGCCAGGTTACAGTTAATAAAAATTGTAAAGCTATATGAAGTTGCACAAATTGACCTGTTATTGGATTAGTAAATCCAGAAAATGATATTCCGCTATTATAAACTAATATAGCAGCTAATATTTGAACCAAAAATCTTGGGTAAATAGGAAATTCCTTTCCTCTTGTTTTATAGTAATCATCAACTAGTCCTATAATTAATATTGCTAATGCTCCAATAAAAACACTTATATTTTCCTTGTTTATATTCCTTCCCATAGCTACAAAATAAACTACAAAAAAACCTATAAACATACCTACTCCACCACAAAGAGGAATCGGCTCTCTATGATTTTTTCTCTGAGTAGGCTTATCCAAAAAATCATATTTTACAAATAATTTCATCAAAAAAGGTATTATAAAATACACGATTAAAAAAGTGCTTATTAGTGCTATTACGTATTTCATAAATGCGTCTCCTTAAAACTTATAACTATACATAATTATATCCTACAGATACATATATAATCAACTTAAACAGTCTTTAATACTATTTTCTAACAAAGCACCTCCGACTCACTTCTATAATATCACATTTTTAGCCTAAAAATATTAAAATAATTATTACAATATAAACAAAAAAGCATAGAAAGTCTAAATTCTTCTATGCTTTATAAGTTATTAATATTCTATTTTATGTTTCTTTTTTACAATTTTCAATCTAAAGAAATCTTCCCTATCTTTCTCTTCTAAAACCTCTGTAACAAACTTTACTATCTCTTGGAATTTCGGAATTTGTATATTCTGAAGCGCATTGGCTCTCTTTTGGGTCTTTTTGACCTCCATAGCTAATTTGTATACAGCATTTTCAACTTCCGCTAATTCATAAGTTAAATACCTAACATTATTGAATTCTCTCATAGCCTCATCTATAGCTGCACCAGTTCTAAAAACACTATACTTAAGGTCTATGTCTTTTTTATCAAAATTTATTATAGGCACTTCAACTCCCATAACACTTTTAAATAATAATTCATAGTCATTAGCTTCTTCTACAGTCATAGAAATATCTTCAACATTTACTACACCAGATATGATGTTAGCTTCAATCAATGCTTCATATGCCTTTCCAAAAGTTATATTTATTTTTTCTTGTAACTCATGCGCAGTAGCTACATATGACATCATCTCTCTAATCAAAACATTTCTTTTTTTATCTAGTAATTCAAATCCCTTTTTAGAGAACTCTAAAGAATTTTTAGCAGCCATTAGATTTGCTTTAGTTGGCACAAAATTTTCCATATCATCTCTCCATAGCTTTATAGTATTTATTCAATATGTCTGGTGAAACTCTATCTAATTCTTTTCTAGGTAATATACCTAATACCTGCCAAGCTAAATCTAATGTTTCTTCCATTTCTCTATTTTCATCATAATCTTGTTTTAAAAATCTATTTTCAAATACTCTTCCAAACTCCATATAGTTTTTATCAAGTTCTGAAAGTTCCTCTTCTCCTATAACCTGAGCTAAGGCTATTACATCCTGAACCTTAGAATATGCTGCAAATATCTGATTAGAAACCTCACTATGATCCTCTCTAGTAAAACCTTCACCTATACCGTCTTTCATAAGTCTTGATAAAGAAGGAAGTATATTAACCGATGGATATATATCTCTTTGCTGTATGCCCCTACTTAAAACTATCTGGCCCTCTGTTATAAATCCAGTAAGGTCTGGTATAGGATGAGTTATATCATCATTTGGCATTGTAAGTATTGGTATCTGAGTTATACTGCCTTGTTTTCCTATCATCATACCTGCTCTCTCATATAAAGATGCTAAATCTGAATATAAATATCCTGGATATCCTTTTCTACTAGGAACCTCTTCTCTTAAAGATGATAGCTCTCTTAAAGCTTCACAATAGCTAGTTATATCAGTTAATATTACAAGCACATGCATACCTTCTTCAAAAGCTAAATATTCAGCGGCAGTTAAAGCACATCTTGGTGTTACTATCCTCTCTACTATAGGATCGTCTGCCAAATTAGTGAACATAACAACCTTTTCAAGAACTCCAGCTTCTTCAAAATTTTTCTTAAAGAAGTTAGCATCGTCGTATTTTATTCCCATGGCTCCAAAAACAATGCAGAAATTATCCTCATTTTCTTCTGAAATCTTAGCTTGCTTAACAATCTGCGCTGCAAGCTCATTATGTTGCATACCATTTCCAGAGAAAATGGGAAGCTTTTGTCCTCTTATAAGGGTTGATAAACAATCAATAGATGATATTCCTGTTTGAATATAGTCCCTAGGATATTTTCTTGCTACAGGATTCATAGGTCTTCCATTAACATCATACTTCTTAGATGAATATATCTCTCCACCCTTATCTCTGCATTCTCCTACCCCATTAAACTCTCTTCCTAATATATCCTTAGATAGTGGTATCTTAAGTGATTCTCCTCTAAAATGAACTGAAGTATTATCTACAGACATACCAATAGTAGATTCAAATACTTGTATTATTGCCTTGTCTTTATGAATTTGAACTACTTTGCCTTTCTTCTTATCTTTTCCATCAACTATGATATCTACAATTTCATCGTATGCAACATCTTTTACATTAGATAATACAATTAAAGGTCCTTGAACTCTATTTAAGGTTAAATACTCTTTCCTCACTCCATCCTCCTCCTATCTATATTTTGCTATAAGATTATTCATATAATTTGCTATATCGTTCTCTAGATCATCTATTTCATTTAAATTATCGTTTGGAATATTATATTTCATCTTATATATTCTTTCTATTAGATCTCTGTCCATTATTATAGCTATTGGTATTCCAAGCTTAACTGCTTTTACCCCTTGTTTATAAAAATTATTTATAACCTTTAGCATTTTATATTGCTTATCTAGTGGTACATAGGTATCCACTGCATTATAAGCATTTTGCTGAAGGAATCCTACCTTTAACGCTTTAGCAACTTCTATAATAAGCCTTTGATCATCCGGAAGAACATCTTCACCGACTAACTTAACTATTTCCAAAAGTTTATCTTCTTCATACAATAGTTTAAGCATATCTGCTCTTAAGTTAAAAATATCATCAGCTACATTCTCTTCATACCATTCTCTAAGTAATGGCAAGTATCCACTATAGCTAGCTAACCAATTAATAGCTGGATAATGTCTTGCATAAGCAAGTTTTTTATCAAGACCTAAAAAGGCTGATACAAATCGTTTGGTGTTTTGAGTAACTGGCTCTGAGAAATCTCCTCCTGCTGGTGAAACCGCTCCAATTACAGTTACTGATCCTTCTTCTTCATTTAATGTATCAACGTATCCTGCTCTCTCATAAAATTCTGCTATTCTTGAAGGTAAATAAGCTGGATATCCTTCCTCTGCTGGCATTTCCTCAAGTCTTCCTGAAATCTCTCTTAAGGCTTCTGCCCATCTTGATGTTGAATCTGCCATAATAGCTACATGATAACCCATGTCTCTAAAGTACTCAGCTAAAGTTATTCCAGTATAAATGCTGGCTTCTCTAGCTGCAACTGGCATATTAGATGTATTAGCTATCAGAATAGTTCTATTCATAAGTGCAAGATTAGTTCTAGGATCTATGAGCTTAGGAAAATCTTCTAATACCTCAGTCATTTCATTTCCACGTTCTCCGCATCCAATATAAACTATTATATCTGCATCTGACCATTTAGCTAATTGATGCTGAGTCATTGTTTTCCCAGTTCCAAATCCACCTGGTATAGCACAGGTTCCACCTTTTGCAAGTGGAAAAAACATATCAATTATTCTTTGACCTGTTATTAAGGGTCTAAATATCGTCTTCTTCTCTTTAACAGGTCTTGGTTTTCTTACTGGCCAAAGCTGGTATAGTTTAAGTTCATGAACACCATCATTATTTTCTAGAGTAACTATTACCTCTTCTATATTATATTTTCCATTTGGTTTTATATCTTTAACTTTTCCTTGTAAATCTGGAGGAACCATTAACTTATGGGTTATAGAAGGTGTTTCTTGAATTTCAGCATACACTTGACCTGCTTCTAGCTCATCACCAATATTAACCGTTACCTTTACTTCCCAAAGTTTTTCTTCATCTATAGATATAAGACCTATTCCTTCTGGTATAAATCCATCAGAATCTTCATTTATTTTCTCTAATGGTCTTTCTATTCCATCAAAAATACTTCCCAATAACCCAGGTCCTAATTTTAATGAAAGTGGATTACCTGTGGAAATCACTTTTTCTCCTATTTTAAGTCCGCCTGTTTCTTCATAAACTTGAATGGTCGCAAAATCTTCTTCTAAAATAATTATTTCACCAATTAATTTTTTTGATCCTACAGTGACCATTTCTCTCATTTTAAAGCCTTTCATTCCCTCGGCTTTTATAACAGGACCATTGACTCCTATTATTCTACCTTCCATAAAACCATCTCCTACGCTAACTTTTCCATAACCTTTATACCTATAAATTCTTTACATTCTTCTAACTTATAATAAAGACTATTATCAATTTTGAAGGTTTCTTTTTCGTCTTTCAATATTACCCCACCTATAAACTCCTCATTTGATGTTTCAACCTTTATATCTATATGAGAATATTTATTTATAGCAGATTTAATATCTTCCTCAAATCTTTTATAATCCCTATCTAGAACAATAAGATTATATTTACCTTCCTCTAGCTCATCAAAAATACTTACTAACAAGGAAATAAAATAATTTTTATATTCTTTAGATGAAATAAAATATAAAAGCCTAGCCTTAACCTCTGATAAGGTATTATTGATTAATTCTTCCTTTATTGCTAATATGGCTTTTTGTTTATTAAGTTTCTCTTTTGCAATTATTTCATTAGCTTTAATATTGTATTTCTTATCTAAGCTAATTTTAATAGTTTTTCTAAGCTCATCTATTTTTTTCTTTTCTAAAGTTATTTTTTCCAAAGCTTTCTCATCAAAAGCTTTAAGCTTTTCTTCCTTTTCATCATTGACCTTATCATATATAACTTTAGAAAATAAATTTATCTTATCCTCAATTGTAGTCATAAATATACCCCCTAAATTTTAAGACCTATTGACTCCTTTATGTATCTTAATATGGAGTCTTGTCCTTTATTAGATCCGTGTCTATCTGGAATTTCAATTATAAGCGGTTTATCCTTAGATAACTTTAACTTATATACGTAATCATTAACCATAAGTGAGATTTTTTCTGTAATTATTATTATTCCTATATCATCAGTTTTCTTTAGTTCTTCAATTTTTTCTATTACCTCTTGTCTCTCTCTAATAATTACTCCATCAATTCCAGCCATCTTCATACCTATTAGGGTATCCCTATTATCACTAATTAGAAAGCTTCTCATAACACACCTCGAATATTTATTTATAAATAACATTTAATAAACTTTCTTTAATGAAGCTGAGTTAAGCTTCTACTGAATAGCGGTGTATTATATTCTTGATAAAATCATTATAGATATTATAAGCCCATATATTGCTATTCCTTCAGCTAATCCAACAAATATCATAGTCTTTCCTAAAATCTTTGGGTCTTCAGATACAGCTCCAAGAGCAGATGACCCTACAGCTCCAACTGCATATCCAGTCCCAATAGTTGCAAGCCCAGTTGATAATCCTGCTGCTATATAACCTAATCCAGCTGCTGGATTGTATGTAGCCACATCTGCTGCTGAAGCTATAGTTGGTATATTCATTACTAACGCAAAGGTCATTATAGGTAGAAATACACCTAAATTAACCTTTAGTGCTTTTTTAACCTTGCCTTTTCCTGTTATTTCTTCTTTTCCTTGTTGAACAACTCCATATGTTATTGTTCCTATTACTATGCAAAACGTTGAAATCAATAATATTATCATTTAATTACACCTCTTCTAATAATAAATTTTCACTATTTAAAACTAACTTCTATAGGTTCAAAAAGAATTCCTCCGCCACTATAATACTTACTAAAAAGTTCATAATATTGAAGTCTTAATCCTTGAATAAATACAATAAGACCTTCAAGTCCTATTATTATTATGTTTCCAATTATTAATATTAAAATTGAAGCTACTCCATTATTGCTCATTTCCGCCATAGCAGAAAAGGCTACAAATAATCCAACATGGTTTAAAGCAAAAGCTCCTACTCTTATAAATGAAACAGTATTAGAAAACATTGATAATAATGTTTCTATAACTTCAAAACTTGCTTCTATAAAATAATCTTTAGCACCATCATTAAATAACACTTTTTTACCAGTAATCTTATTAGCTAAAGGTTGTTTTAAAAGTATAACTATCAAGCACAAAACTAAAAATACAATAACAGTAAATGTTGGTAATACATTTGTATTTGATAATTTATCTGCTACTAATAGAAGTACTCCAACATAAAAAATAAAGCCCATCAATCCTTCTTTTCCAAAAATCCCATGTTCTATATCTTTTATTTTTAATTTATTAATAATCCCAAGTACAAACCCGATTAACAAAAAGACACATCCAAAAATTATGGCTGCAACTAACATATCGTTTATTTCTTCCATAGGTCTTATTAGTACTGCATTAATAATATGCTCTGATCCAAATATGCTTCCATACAAAAATCCAAATATAGTGGAGCTGATCCCAAGGGTTTCTAATACCCCTCCCAAATTAACTCTTTTTAGCTTAATTCTTAAATATATCCCTGCTATAAATAGCACCATTCCCTGACCTACATCTCCAAACATAGCCCCAAACATCAATGTATAAGTTATAGCTAAAAATAAGGTAGGATCTATCTCATTGTAATTAGGTACACTATACATTCCTACTATACTTTGAAATGGTCTTATAAATCTATTGTTCTTTAACTTTGTAGGTGGAATAATATTTTCATTGTTAAGCTCATTTGTATTTTTTATTATTAATAATATTTTTTCGTCAAATCCTTCTAAAAGTTTTTCCAAGTCCTTTATATTGCTTTTAGGTATCCATCCAGAAGTATAAAAGAACTCCTGTGTACAAGCTGACATTTTTTTTATTTCTCCTGCTTTAAGCTCAAGCTCGTAACTATTTTTTAAAACCCCTATAATTTTATGATTTGTCTTAAAAAAGTCTTTTAGTCCAGTTTCTATATCTCTTATAGATGAGTTTACGCTATTCATCTCATTGTTTATAATTTCTAAAACTTCGCTAGGTGTACCTTCATAATGATTAGGAATTTCTATTTCCTCACAATTAGCAGATTTAAAAATTCTCTCTGCCTCAATCACTAATAATAATGGAGTAAACGATATAAATATAGTGAAATCTTTCTGTTTACAAATACTTTGGATTACTGAAGGTATATTCTCATAGTTAGCTTTAAGTTTAATCATATTTTCATTTTTAACCTTATATAATCCAACTTTAAAATTCTTCATGGAATATAAATCTTCTATAACTATAGATGAATCTTTCAAAAATTCAACAACCTCATGAGTATGCTTTAGATATTGCTTTTTATCTATTAAATCTTCTAATTGCTTTTTTAATATCTCATAAGTTGTGTATATATTCCCAAAAGTCTCCTCAACTTTATTTATATTGAACTCTATATCTTTACTTGGTTTATTATAAACTTCATATTCTTTTTGCTTCTCTAGTAATTCGTTAATTTTTTTATAACTTACTCCAATGTCATTATCATAAATATACGGCCTTATATAACCTACATCAATTAAAGCCTCTATATTATCTTCTGAAGTCTTTAAAGAAAAGTCTGATGTATTTATCTCTTGTAAAGCACTTATAGGTTGCATAAATCCACTTAACGCTAGAAGCTTAGTTAACTTATCAAAATCAGAAAAAGCTCCAACTAAATTGGCCATGTACATTTTTTCAATAGCCAAAACCTCACCTCCAAATTACAAGCTTACTGAAACATAATTCATAGCATTATTATCCCCATAGTATCTCTTTTGTTCTACAATTGAAACTATATCTTTCATTTCTATCCTGTATAGGTTTAAATAGCTCATAAGCATTCCAAAATTCTGCTTATTTTCTTTTAAGTACTTACCATAATATCTTTTTTCATACTCCCTTTCTCTTTTCTCAATAGTTTTAGTCTCATCTTGCTCGTAAATATACCCATATTTTGTATTTTTTATAATATCATGAAACTCCTCTCCATTTTTTGCATAACATAAAAGTTTAATCTTCTCTTTCGAAAGCTTAAACCCATCATAAATAGTATAATTAAAAAGCTCTTCTGAACTTAAATTGAAGAACTTTTTCCCTCTATAAATCCAGCTTAAATTTAAAAGATCACCCTCTAGACCTATTATTTCATTTATAACTTCTCTATTTTCTTTATCTAAATGTTTAAGTTCTTTTCTTATATTAGAAAAATAAATAAAATCTAATTCAGTTTCAATTCTAAATAATCCATTCATATCTATATCTTTTATAAGATTTTTTATACTTTTATAATAAATAGTCTCTTTTAATCGTTCAATCAGCACATTTAAGTCTTTTGAATCTAATAGATATGAGTAATCTAAAGTGCTTAAAGAACTTCTAGCTATCAAAGTCCTCTCTATTTCCTCTTTAGATCTACCTATATACTTTCCTCTAATTATTATTTTTAAGTCCTCTATTTCCCACTTCAAAAAAAGATTCTTAATGAATTTTCTGTATTCTCCACTAAAGTAACTAATAAATTTATTATGTATAGATACATAATGTCTATATAAAATTATTTCTAATTCCCCTCTATTTATTTTGTCGAGATCATACTGTTTCAACACTTCTCCATAATAAGTATTTTCTTTTAAAATGGTTAATACATCTTTAAACCCTTTGCTATTAAGCAGCTGATAATACTGATTCTTCTTTAACATTTTTCCTTTTAAGGTCTTTATCTTTGAATTTACAGCACTAAATTTAACTATATTCCCCATATTATTGCCTCATAATGAATTAATTATTTTTAGAAAAACTTCATTTACTATTTGATCAGAGGTCTCAGCATATTTATTTTTAATTAATTCTATAGATTCTTCTTTTTCTTTAGAAATTGACTTTGCTTTTTCCTCTGCAACCCCAAGTTTCTCCTTCATTATATCCTCTCGTATTTTCTTTTCTTCAATTGCCCACTCTTGCCTAAGTTCATTAATATTTTTTTCTAATTCCAACTCTTTTTCTATCAACAGTTTCTCTATTCCTTGGCGATAAGTTTCAGCATCTTTGTCAATACTAATAATTTTATTCATTACAAACTCCAAATTATTGACCTCCTTGATTTTATAACTCTGCTTATAATATACATTTATGTATATTATAATGACTTTTAACAGCTCTGTCCAAAACTGATCTTTATACTATATTGAAGCAATTGCGATATAAATTGTAGTTTATACAAAAATTCAAAGTATTTTAATATAATTTACTGAAAATTCATCTTATTAAGAATTTTCGCAAAAAAGCTCTGTTCCTACTAAATAAGAAACAGAGCTTTTTTTATTATATTAAATCTTTCTCTTTAATAATTTTAGTAAAGTCTATAAAATTATTAAAATCTCTTTCATCAAAAATCAAATAACAATCCTCTTCTTTTATTACATCATTATTAACAAAACCAATTATATCTATACTAAACTTTTCTACATGATAACTATCATAATCTAACTCAATTATTTTGTTTCGTTTAGCTTCCTTTATATTTTTTTCTAAATCTTTATTAACTTCTCTTATAAGAAAATCAGGCAGCCATCTCTTTTTATTAAAACACAAATAATCATACTTTATTATTTCTTTCAAAATTCTTTCTTCTTTATCTTGCATTTTTTCATTATAAAAATCTAAAAATACCTTGTAATATTCTACACTTCCTATATTTCTATTAAAATATCCTTTTTCCTCAAAAAAGTTTCCGAGCTCTTTAAAGAAATCAAACGGTGTTTCGAATTTAGGTATTAGATATTTTAATATATTTGAAAACTTTCCTGAATTATTGTACTTATCAACCATCTCATCTATTTTTTTAAGTTCTAATAACTCAAAATAATTTATGTATGATGTCTTTAAAACTTCATATGGAGGATAAGGTGAATATTCAATACCCCATTCTTCTGCTTCAATTCTCATATCTGACCCTCTTAAAAGTTTTAAAAACCCTAACTGCACCATCTCAACTCCAAGGTTATATACATCATTAAAGGATTTTTTAAAGGATTCATAATCTTCTCCAGATAGTCCTGCTATTAGGTCTAAATGTTGATGAATATTATCTCCTTTTTTTATTTCAACTACCTTTTCCTTAATATCTTCAAAGGTTATTGTCCTATTTATATTTTTTAATATTTGTGGATTAGTGGTTTGAACTCCAACCTCTAGTTGAAATCTTCCTTTTGGTGCTGTGTTTAAAAGCTTTATCTCATCATCTTTTAATATATCTGCTGATACCTCAAAATGAAATCTTGTCTTAGTATCTGAATTAATTAAAAAACTCCAAATCTCCATAACAAATTTATGATTGCAGTTAAATGTTCTATCTACAAATTTAACTAACCTAACCTTTTTATCCATAAAAAATTGCAATTCTTTTTTAACTCTTTCAGTATCTAAAAATCTTACGCCATGAATAGTAGAACTTAAGCAATATTTACAAGAGAATGGACATCCTCTACTAGCCTCATAATACACCATTTTATCTTCAAGATTATCTTCATCAGAATAGGGAAATATTATGTCATTCATATTCATAAGCTTTCTTTCCCCATTAAAATAAACTTCTCCATCTTTTTTGAAATATAATCCTTTTATTTTACTTAAATGTAGCTCTCCTAATTTATATAAAACAAAATCTCTATAAGTTTCTTCCCCTTCTCCTGATATTATGTAGTCCACTCGATTGTTTTGAAAGAAACCTTCGCTATCATAAGATACTTCTGGCCCACCATATAGTATTTCTATATTTTCATCAACTCTTTTTATAAGTTCAGTTAATCTCTCTACATACTCTAAATTCCATATATATGCTGAAAAAGCTACAACATTTGGTTTTTCCTTAATTATTTCTTTTAATATATTTTCAACTCTATCATTTATAGTGACTTCTTTTATTACTGCCTCATAATTTAAGTCCTGTGTAAAAGACCTCAGGTATCTCACTGCTAGATTGCTGTGGATGAATTGAGAGTTTATTGCTAGCAATAGTATCTTCATTTGTATTACTTCCTTTCCGTTTCTTAGCCTTTATATAGTAAACATCTTCCCATACTTTAGTTTCTTGTATTTCAAAGTATTTTTCAAGTGTTTTTTTCCCGTCTTCTTCTCCCCATTCCTTTAAGAAGTTAATATCCCTTAAAATAAACTCCTTAATCTTATCTCCTGGAAGTATAACTCTTAATTTATTTTTATATATTTGATTTTTATATTTTATCATATCCCATAAAAATATTTCACCATCTTCTTTAATAAGGGGATATATTTCATTTAACATATTCTCACGTTCTTTTTGTGTATTTATTTTGCCTAAAGAAAAAAATAATACGCAAGTATCGTATTCAAAAGTTCCCATAGCTTTAGAATCATCCACATAATCTACAGCTACTTCATCATCTAAAAACTTTTTAATATTATATATTATTCCGTAATTTTCTCCTCCAACATCTAATATATTTCCTTCAAAATTAACATCATTCATATTTAAAACTATTGTTTTATTCATAAAACCCCACCCATTTTACATTATATACCATTTAGTATTCTATAAATAAAAAAAAATCCCTCCTTAATTGGAAGAATTTTTCTCTAAAAAGTTTTTATTATAATAATCTAAAAGAAAACCTGCTGTACTTTGTTGCGCTCTAGATAATATTTTCAATGCTATATTATAATACCTTTCTTCTTTTTCTAAAATATTATTATATTCTTCATGAACCCCATAGGCATAAAGAGCATTTTCTTTTATATATTCCCTTACAGTTTTATACTCTATTATCCCTTTTTCTTCTGTAAAATCATAATCATTAAAGAGTCTAGATATTATCCATAATTCGAATTCCCTATGTTTTTTTAATAACTTATTATTAACATGATGTGGTACAGTAGAGTCTTGAACCAAATGACAAGCTGCCCCTAAAAAGAATAATGCCTTATCCATTTCTTCTTTTTTTAAGTGATCTAAAGATAATTTATAATATTTCTCACACTCTGCTAAAGCATTAGAAAATCCATATAATCCTTTTTCCTTTTTGTAGTGAAAAAAGTGATTACTACTCTTAAAATCTCCATCTGCCCATGTAACGCCTGCATTTAACGCTTTTATATTTTTTTTGTAAAACTTCCAAGCTTCTACTTCCCCATGATTGTGCAACATTTGTATGCTCTGAACATTTATAAACTTATGGATTATGCATGTAGTTTTTACTGCTATTTTCTTTATTGGATTTACTGCAAAGAATACACCTCTAAGCATTTTCCCATATGCATTCTCTATTCTCTTTACCATCTTATTTCACCTCTTTAGTTAAATTAACCTTTATTATTATCGTTATTATAAAAATCAGCAATATGCTTATTATTGAAATCAGTAATCTTTGAGAAAATGTGTTTATTAATTTATTTTCTTTATAAACTTCATATATTATTCCTTCATTTTTCTCTAGCATAAAAATTTTATCCCTGAATTTTTCTATATCAATAATCTCTCCATTCCCCTTAATATTAATCAAACTACTTGAAATTCTATCCTTAGTTAAACTAACTAGCCTCTTTTCGTTTTTATCAAAGAAAAGTATTGCATTTTCACTTGAAAAATCGCCCTGTTTATCTATAGTTAAAGCCTGTAGGCTATCTATTCTCTCACTTTGGTAAAAAGGTGCTTCTGGATTTACTGTAGGATGTTTATCCAATAAAAATGTAGTTTTTTCACTTTCAGCTTCATTAAATCTAGGAGAATTAACTGGATCTCCACCACTATAGTCTGGCCATCCGTACCAATATCCTTTTTTTATATTATAAATATAGTCTACGTCACTTTTTATAGGTCTTAAGCCTCTGTTTTCCATTCCTCCTACTATTCCAAATAACTCACCGGTAGAATAAAAATCCCAGCCTTTTATATTTCTTATTCCCCATGCAAACAGCTCACTTTTATTATTATTTATATTATAAGTAATTATAGATGCATTACCAGGATAAGCAGCTTTCACAACCTGTCCCTCTGAAGTTTTAGTGCCATATTCAACAAAAGCTCCTGTTTTGTCTCCATCAAAATTCTTTCCTTTTAAGGTTATTTTTATTGGAGATAAATCATAGGTTTTCCCATCTTCAGCTACCCCAGAATTAGTTGCGGCACCTATGGAAATATATATCTTATCTTCATTTATTGCTAGTTTACTATTTTGGTACTCTCCTGAATTAGGTAAGTTTGATAATAACTCCTTATCCTCTTCCGTTTTAATATTATATTGAAATAGAGAATTCCCTGATATATAAAATATATTACCTTTATTATACATAATAGATTGTATATTTCTATTACGATTTAGTAAAATTTTATTTTCTTTACCATCAGATCTTATAGTCCTAACTTCATTTTCGAAGGCTACTAATACATTACCGTCCTCATCTATGGATATATCTTTAGCTCCATTTAAGCCTTTAGCTTTAATATCATATTCATATCCCTTCATTACATCTAACTTAACTTTATCTTTAGATAAATTATATGCTATAAACGCTCCTATTGTAATAACACATGATAATGCCACAAAACCTAAAAACTTCTTCACACTCACTCCCCCTAATACAACCTCTATTTATTTATATTTAGGTAAAGTAATAATAATTACAAAAGCTTTCATCATGGTTATATTTAACAATAATTCAGAATAGTAATTATTAATGTTCAAAGGAGGGATACTTTTTGAAAAGCAACTCATTTTACAAAAATTCATTTATACTAACCTCCTCCAATATTGCAACTGGAGTTTTAGGTTTTATTTTTTCAATATATTTATCAAAAGTTTTAGGACCAGAAGGTGTTGGTTTATATGGTCTTGTTATGCCTATATATAATCTTTTTATAGGTCTAATGACTGCCGGTATTATAGCTGCTATTTCAAAAATATCTGCACTTTATAGTAGTAAAAATGATTATGGCAATTTAATTAAAACTTTAAGAACAGTGGCCTTTTTTAATTTAATATGGGCAGCAATAATTAGTATTGTAGTATTTTTCTTTGCTCCATATATAGGTGCCTATGGGGTAAATGATTCAAGAACTATAAATGCTATAAGAGTTACTTGTCCTGCGATGTTTTTTATTGCAGTTTCAAACATACTTAAAGGATATTTCTTTGGAGTTTCAAAAATTTCTATACCATCTTTCATTGATATTTTAGAAAAAGCTTTAAGAATATTTATCTTAGCTTCATTAATATATTTCCTAAAGGCTAAAAGTCTTTCTGCACTAGTTACTGTTGCATATTTTTCTTTATGTATTGGAGAATTACAAAGCCTTATACTTCTTTTTATTTACTATAAACACACCTTAAGGAATGTGCCTAAGGTATATACAAAAACAGAAAGAAGACCTCAACTATTGTTTGATGTCTTAGTAATATCTCTTCCATTAGCTTTAAATAGTTTTCTGACTTCAATATTTAGCACAACAGCTACATTGATAGTACCCCGGAGACTTATGGCTTCTGGACTTACCTATTCTGAAGCATTAGCTATGATAGGTAAATTTAATGGAATGGCCTTTGTTATTGTTACTTTTCCCATAATAGTTATTTCATCTATTAATTCACTTTTAATTCCTGATTTATCACAAACCATGGGAAGTAAAGACTATTTCAATGCTTCTAATAGAATAAAACAAGTAATTAAAATTGCTTTTCTTTTAGGATTATGTACCTTTATACTCTGTCAGCTTATTCCGGACTCTCTTGGGTATATGTTTTTTACTAGAGATGACCTTGGTTCTTATATTAAAGCAGCGTCATTTGCTAGCCCAATTTTATTCCCAGCCATAAGCATGTTTGGGATATTAAATGGTTTAGGGAAACAAGGTATAATAGTTCGAAATTCTTTAATAATTGAAATAGTTGAAATAAGCTCTTTATTTATTTTAACATCTATACCTTCTATAAATATTTATGGAATAGCTATTACAGCTGTTATAACTTCTGCAATAGGATTGACAATAAATTTAAGAGAAGTAAATAAAGTTATTAGCTTAGAATTTTCTTATATAAACATACTAATTTATATATTTATAGGAATTCTAGCATACCTAAGCATCGGTTTATTACTTAATTTTTTTGCTACAGATACAATACTTATTAAAAATCTAATTGTTATGGCTCTCATAGGTGCTTTATTTATATTTTTACTATTTGCAAGCAGGCGACTTGGAGAAGATTAGACAGTAGCCAGCATCCCTTTTGTGTGGCTTTCCTATAGTAACAAAAAAAGACTATAGTGCTAACTTTTTAAAGCTAATACTATAGTCTTTTCTATTTTAAATGTTTTCTCATGAAAGAAGGTATTTTACCATATATTCTTGGTGACATATCTTCTATTTCTTTTCTTCTTATGCCTTTTGTAAATATCATCATATATGCATAGGTAACTACCCCTACCATTATATAAGTGAAGGTTAGAATAATCATAAATATTCTTCGCTCCATAAACCAGCTTGGCAATATTGCAGTAAGTAATAATCTTGTTATCATAATACTTATTGACATTCCTATAGCTGAAACCGTTGGTTTAATTGCTGTTCTTATAAGCGGTATTTTGATTTTAATAGTCTTTTGTAACTTCATTTGATTTAGAATAACCGGGAATAAGTAACATGCAAATCCCCCAACTATTGCTCCATATATATTTATGCTTGGAATTCCAACTAACACATAGTTAACTATTATTTTAGCTATTATTCCTGTCCCAAAACTTAATATTAAGAAACTAAATTTGTTAACTCCTTGAAGCATAGTAGATTGTATCTGATTTAAAGCCATTAAAACAACTACCCCTGAACCATACAGCATAAGCATACTACCTGTCAAATTATTATAAAAAGATTTATATATCTCATTATAAAGAACTGCTAATCCAAACGCAGCAGGAATTGTTATACCATAGGTCATTCTAAATGCAAAACTTACTTTTCTTTTAAGCTCCTTCTTGTCTTTTAAAACTACAGACCTAGAAATAGCTGGAAGTAATGCTGCTCCTAAAGAGATAATAAAAATAAGTGGAACATTTACTAAAGTCTTATATTTCCCTAACAATCCATATAAAATATCTTGATTGCTTTGTGAATATCCAATGGCCTGCAATCTAGCACTTACATTAAACATGTCTATCATTGAACCAAAATTAGCTAATCCAGCACTTAAAGTTATAGGCAAACCATATCTAATTATTCTTTTCATTATTTTTTTATCAGATATTCTTCTTCCTGTATAGGGTTGTTTTGATGCTTCATCCATAAATCTTTTTCTTTTAAATATTATTACTAGATATATACAAGCTACTAACGCTCCTACTGAAGTACCTACAGTTCCTCCAGCACTTCCAAGCTCATCAGACGTTTTTATAAGTATTGTTGCAAAAGTCAAACTTACAATTACATTTATAATTTGCTCTAACACCTGAGATATTGCAAGAGAATCCATACTGTTTCTTCCATTAAAATATCCTCTATAACTCACAAGAACAGATGTTATAACTATTGTAGGTGACAATACCATAAGTCCATAAGTTACTCCAGGGCTTTTACTTAACTCAGCTATAGGTCTGGCAAAAACAAATAATATAATAGTAAATATACTTCCTATTATTAAGAGCATCCTTCTAGATAGCTTAAAAGCCCTTATTGCATCACGTTCTCTCCCTAAAGCTCTAAGTTCTGCAACTATTTTACATACGGCAACCTGCATCCCAGTGTTAGAAACTGCATATATAAAAACAAAAACCTCATAAGTCTTATTATATATCCCATATGCTTCATCACCTATACGACCAATTAAAAAAGGAATATATAATACAGATAAAATCTTAACTAAAAGCCCTGCTATAGATAATATGGCAAAGCCTTTAGTTGTTGATTGTTCTTTCATAAGAAAACCCCTATCTTATACTAAAATTTAAACACATCCGTCTTTATCTTCTTAAACATTGGCGGAAGTCCCTCTGCTATAGTTTTATTTTTAAGATAGCTAAATTTCTCTGGTACATTTTTAAATATAACTTTATATGCGTATAAAAATTGATAATCTAGTGCGAATTTATTATTAAAAAATGAATTTAGCTTTTTCTCCCCATACTTTGCGTCTCCTATTATAGGATTGCCAAGTTCTGCTAAGTGAGCTCTTAATTGATGACTTCTTCCTGTTATAAGCTCTATCTCAATTAATGAAAAAGCTCCATTACTTTGTATAGTTTTAACTTCCATAGCAATTTTTTTAGAGTTTGGAACTCTATCATTATATACTTTAGATACATTATTTTCTTGATTCTTTAATATGTACCCTTCATAAACTCTATCTTTTATACGACCTTTTACTAAGGCTGTATAATATTTTTTAACTTCCCTGTCTCTTATAAGTTCATTTAAACTTTTCAAAGCCTCGAAGTTTTTACCAAAAAACACCATTCCAGATGTATTTCTATCTAATCTATTACAAGAAGCTGGCGTAAAAGTAACCTCTTTTTCTGGAAGATAATCCCCTTTATCGTTAAGATAGCTTAATACATAATCTGTTAAAGTTGGAGGACCATCTTTTTTATCAGAATGTACTAATACTCCTGGCCATTTCTCAACAAGTAAAAGATTTTCATCTTCATATGTAATCTTTAATCCTGAAGCATCAACTTTTTGAAAGTTAGGTTCTTTTTTCTTCGTTTCAGTAGTTACGTACCTTACTTCAACTAAGTCTCCTACTTCTAAAGAATACTTCTCTTTTTGCTTTTTCCCATTAACTTTAACGTCACCTTTTCTCAGTGCTTTAAATATAACGCTTAATGGCACATCTTTTAGTAATTTCCTTAAAAATTTATCTAATCTCTGCCCTGCTTCATTTGTTCCTATTTCTATTTTCACACAATCAACTCCAAATGTATATTTCTCCATCTAAATAGATTAATATTAAATTACTTTCTTGTCAAATAATCAAATGCGCTTTGACATTGAATAGCTACTCCTATTGGTAGAGAATCTTCATCTATATCGAATAGAGCATTATGTATAGGACTAACTATATTTCTTTCTTTATTACCTATTCCTAAAAAGTAAAAGGCAGCATTTCTCTCCATAGCAAAATATGCAAAACTCTCAACTCCCATAAATGGAGCAAGCTGCTCTTTAACATTTTCTTTACCTATAATTTTAACTGCGGCTTCTGAAACTAAGTCTACCATATCATCATTATTATAAAGGCAAGGATAACTTTCTTGTATTTCTATTTCATAATCTCCTCTAAAAGCTGTTGTTATACTTTTAGTTATCTCTTCTAATCTTTTTTTCGCATATTCTCTATCTTCTGTTGTCATGGTTCTTATTATTCCCTTTAATGTAACTTCGTCAGGGATTACATTTTCTGCGTATCCACCATTTATACTACCTACAGTTATAACTGCTGGATTAACAGGAGAAATCTCCCTACTTACTAAAGGTTGAAGTGCAAGAACAAGATGGGATGCCATTACTATAGGGTCTACTGCATTATGAGGTTCTGCACCATGACCACCCTTCCCTTTAACCTTTATTCTAAATGGATTAGATGCAGCGTTAACAACACCTTTTTTTATTTTAATTTCACCAGCACTTAATGCCTCATTTACATGAAGTCCAATTATTCCATCTACTTTGGGATTTTCTAGCACACCTTCACCTATCATAAATCTCGCTCCCCCAACAGTCTCTTCTGCTGGTTCAAATAAAAGCTTAACATTCCCTTTTAATTCTGATTTATACTTATTCAAAAGCTTAGCTGCACCTAATAATATGGTTGTATGAGCATCATGTCCACATGCATGCATTTTCCCCTCAACCTTTGATTTATAATCACAACTTTTTTTGTCTTGAATAGGTAACCCATCTATATCTGCTCTTAATGCTATAGTCTTACCTTCTTGTCCTCCTTTTATAACTGCACATATACCAGTTTTGGCAACTTCTGTATATGGAATTCCTTCACTTTTAAGGAACTCTTTAATTACTCCAGAAGTTCTCCATTCCTCAAATCCTAGTTCTGGATTTTCGTGAAAATCTCTTCTCCATGCCAATAGCTCTTTTTTTATTGCCTTTGCTTCTTCTAGAAAATCTATCATAACTTGCCCCCTTCTACTAACTCCAAAATACTTCTATATTATCCCCATTTTTTAATACATCAGTATAAGCTGCTGCTTTGCCATTTAACTTTAAGTTTATAGTTCCTTTTGCATGAGAAAGATCAAACTCAATATAGTTAAAAACATCCACAAACACATAGCTTTTTCTTCCAGATAAAACTACTTCTTTTCCGTTAATATTAACTTTTAAAACTTCTCCGCTTGTATTAACACTTTCTTCAACATTTTTAACTTTTGTAGTTAATTTATCTCCCTCTTTTATTATGTACTCATTTCCCAATTCTATATTCTCTTTATATAATTTAATTTCTTTATCAAATAAATATTTTTTAATATCACCTATAGTTTTAGGAATAATTACTTGTACTTCATCTTCCTCTTTCACATATTCAGTTGGAGAAACAGTTTCTCCATTTTTAATAAACATAGGCTCCAGATTATTATTTTCATCGTCTATTTTAAAGCTTAAGGTATTGATTTCTTCAATTAAATTAATACATTTGACAGATGCATTTTTACCTTCTTTTGCATAGATAAGCTCTATATTGTCTCCATTTTTAACTTTGCTGTCTAATGTCTCTTCTTTTCCATTTATGTATACTTTAGCTTTATCTCCTAATTCTCCAAAAGCTACTCTTTTAATACCATTTAAAGTATATCTTAAGCTTTTCCCATTTTTGGCCATAAGAACCTTAGGACTAATTCCAGCTTGAATCAATACATCCATGACCTTGTGACTGTGAGAGTTAAATAAACTTATGACTTTATCGTTAAGTACCACATCTATATAATCTCGTCCTGCACTTTTAACCCCTACCAATGCTATTCCTAATACAGTTACACCTACACTCCCCATATTATTATCTAATACAACACATTGAGTGACTGCTTCTCTTCCTCTTATAGCAACTCTTTGCTCTTGAAGATTTAATTTTTTAGCTAATAATTCTTTCATTAGTGGAGTATGAGCTCCCCCTCCTACTAAAAATACTGCTGATGGAGACTTACCACCATTTAAAGAAATAATTCTACTAGAAACTTCTTCTGATATTTTTTCTACAACTGGTTTTACTATATTTAAAACCTCATCTTTAGATACTGTGTTTTCAAGCCCTATGATATCCAAATATTCAACTTTATCTTTAGTAGAAATCTCTCTTTTAATTTTTTCTGCCATATTAAAATCTACTAAAAGAGCTTGTACAATAGCTTCTGTGACTTCATCCCCAGCTAAAGGAACCATGCCATAAGCAGCTATAGTTTCATTCGATGATATTGCTATATCTGACGTTCCAGCTCCTATATCTACTAATGCTAAGTTTAATAATCTTAAGTTTGGAGGTATTACAGCCTCCATAGCTGCTATAGGCTCTAAAGTCATATTTATTATTTTTAATCCAACTCTATTCATAACTCCATAAAGGGATTCAATTACTGACTTCGGTAAAAATGTTGCTATTACTTCTGCTTTTATTTGTTCACCCTTATGTCCTAATAGATTGGATATACTATATCCATTTAAATAATAGTTTTTAATACTATATCCAACAGCATATAACTTTCCTTGTTTTTCTCTTTGAATCTCTTCTTGAGCCTTACTTACCCCAAGAAGTTCCAAACCTCTTATTACATCCTTAGTGATTTCTTCACTAGAATCTAATTCTTGATCTACACTTACCTCTAAGGTTCTAAGAAATCTTCCAGCTGCTGCTATAAAAACTTCCTTTAACTCTTTTTCTAAAGATTTTTCAAGTTTGCTTTTTATGTGCATAACTTTAGAAGCTACTAAAGTTATATCATGTATTTGTCCATCTATCATGGCTCTTTCATCATGTTCTATGTACTCTTCTGCTATAACATAAAACTTATTTTCCCTAATTACACCAACTGTTCCTATAACGCTTCTTGTTCCTATATCTAATGCGAAAATTAAATCATCACCATTAAAATCATTAATATCCATATCTGCATCTACTCCTTATAATAAAAGCTCATATTCATATGAATATGAGCATAATAAAATTATATTATATACGTTAATGCTTTTCAACAAAAGAAGACATTAAGGTTAACTTTCCTTGATTATCTTCTATATATGGTAACTGTCTTATTAACATGTATATCAGATTAAAACTATCGTTTTGGTTATTAAGTTTTGAAGACATATCTATCTCTTTATACAGAAGCATTTTACACCAAAAGTCAATAAAGTCTTGAGAATCCAAAAACATAGTTTCACCTTCATTATTTACAATGAAGCCTTCTTCATAACTTTTAATGTTTTCTAAATCATTAAATTTCCCTGCAATTACTAATGAGTTAACATCTTCCCACATTTTTTTAAATGAGACCATACAATCACTCCTTTTTTATATACCCCCCAAGCAATCCATATTCTAACCTATAATACCATTTTTCACCAAGACTATCAATGAGAACTTCCTTTCGACTCCATTTTCGAAAACTATATCTATAGTATCTCCACTTATGTCCTTAACTATTCCACTGCCATAAGCTTTGTGCCTTATTTTATCCCCCTTTTTATAACCATAATCCCTGATTTCTTCTTTATAGTCTAACTCTTTTAAAAATACTGAACTATTAACAAATTTCCCCCTAATTGTTTTAGGAGAATAAATATATAAATTATTTATAGCTCTTGTTATCCCTACATAAAAAAGTCTTCTTTCTTCCTCAATATTTTTGGAATTTCCATGGGGTATTATTTCTTCACAGCAATTTAAAATATACACACTTTCAAACTCTAGCCCTTTAACACCATGAATAGTACTTAATAGTACCCCATCTTCTTTTGTTGTCCTCTTTAGGGAACTAAGCTCTTCTTTTACTAGCTCTACATGAGCTAAAAATAGACTTATTGTTTTAAATTCTGTAAGTATAGTTCTTAACTCTTGTATTATAATTTCTATATCATCTGAGGATATTTTAAACTTTTCTGAATACTCTCTTATATATTCCCTATACTCTAAATCATTTAGCACATAATCTAAGGCTGTCATTATAGAAACCTTGTTTAAGTATGCTATATCACTTTTTAATCTATCTATTTTATTTAATTGAAAGCTTTTTAAGTCTCCTTTATTGATAAGTTTACTAAATACATTATCCTTAATTATATCATTTCCAACTATATCTATATTTTGCTTGCTTATATATCTAAAAGGTTTATTTATTATTTTTTTAAAGCTATTAAAATCATATGGATCTACTGCTAACTTCATATACGCAATTATATCTTTACATATAAAATGTTCAAAAAAATTATACTCCTTATCTAAAAATCTAAATGGAATTTTCCTTTTAATTAACTCATCACTTATACTTCTTGCTTCAACATTTGTTCTATAAATCACAACATTTGTTGACAAAGGAATTCCATGTGTATATTTTTCTTCTATACGATTAACAATATCTTCTCCTTGAAATTTTTCACTATATGGATTAATTAATCTAATTTCCCCATCACTTTTTCTATAATTCATTATTTCTTTAAAATTTCTATTTTTATTGTTTTCAATAAGTCTTTTAGAAATATCAACGATATTCTTTGAACTTCTATAATTGTAAGAAAGATATACCTTACTTCCATTAAACTCTTCATGAAAATTAACCATACATTCTGGCCTAGATCCCCTAAAAGAATATATACACTGATCTTCATCACCTACACAAAATACACTATTGTTTTTATTTAAAAGTTTCAATATTTTAAGTTGCAAACTATCGCAATCCTGAAACTCGTCTACTAAAATACACTTAAACATTTTAGTATATTTATCTAATATACTCTGATCCTCAGACAAAATCTTAAACATATTTATCTGTAAGTCGTCAAAGTCTAATAAATCTTTCTCCTTTTTATATAATTCATATTGCTCAAAACAACTTGCTATAATGGAATCATCAATAGGTACCTCTCCTAAAGAAGTTTTATGCAGGGATATTGCATTTAAAACTTCCTTCACCTTGTCCTCTGATACATCATCTATATATATCTTTAAGTTTTTTTCTATAATTCTATAAGTATCTGTTGATGAAATAATATCTATCTTTCCTAAGTGTCTTATTAATAGTTTATAAAACAATCCATGAAATGTTCCAAAGAAGGGAGCTTTCTTATCTATACTCTCTTTAAGATATCTTTCTTTCATATTTATAGCAGCAGATTTTGTGAAAGTAATCACAATAATATTCCCTGCACTTATCCCTTTTTCTTCAATTAAGTACCTTACTCTATTTACTATTACAGTGGTTTTCCCTGACCCCGGAGCTGCAACCACAAGTAAATTTCGTTCATCTGAAGTTGCAGCCTTTATTTGAAACTCATCTAATTTATACATAAAAATACCTCAAGTTACCTTATCATCTATATTATTGACATGTTATTTATTAAATAACTATATTGTAATAATTATCTTATAGGGTTACAATAATTTTATATTATTTTTTAGTAGAGGACGGTACTAATATGACTAAAGTTTTTGATGTTAAAAATGATAGAAATCTTACTATGCTTACTGATTTTTATGAATTAACTATGGGTAATGGTTACTTTAGTAATGATATCTATGATAAAGTAGCATATTTTGATATGTTTTTTAGAAGAGTTCCAGATGGCGGTGGATACTGCATTATGGCTGGAGTTGAACAATTAATTGAATATCTTAGTAACTTAAGATTCAATGATGATGATATAGAATATCTAAAAAGTAAAAATATATTTTCTCAAGATTTTTTAAATTATCTTAGAAACTTTGAATTTACTTGTGATGTATGGGCTGTTCCTGAGGGAAACCCTGTATTTCCTAATGAACCTTTAGTTACTGTAAAGGGACCAATAATCCAAGCACAATTTATTGAAACTATGATATTACTAACTATAAATCATCAAACATTAATAGCTACTAAAGCTAATAGAATATGTAGAGAAGCTGGTGGAAGGCCTGTAATCGAATTAGGTTCTAGACGTGCTCAAGGATACGATGGTGCTATATATGGTGCAAGGGCAGCAATGATAGGTGGATGCACATCTACAGCATGTACAATAGCAGAGCAAATGTTTGACATTCCAGCTTCTGGTACTATGGCCCATAGCTGGGTACAACTATTTTCTACAGAATATGAAGCTTTTGCAGCTTGGGCAAAAACTTACCCAGATAATTGTGTTTTCTTAGTTGATACTTATAATGTAATTAAATCTGGTATACCTAATGCTATAAAAGTATTTGATGAAATTCTTACACCTCAAGGTTATAGACCACGAGCTATAAGAATTGACTCAGGTGATATAACTTATCTTTCTAAAAAATGCAGAAAAATGCTTGATGATGCAGGATATCCTGATTGTAAAATAATCGTTTCTAACTCTCTTGATGAATACATAATTAGTGATGTTCTAAAGCAAGGAGCAACTATAGATATATTTGGAGTTGGTGAAAGATTAATAACAGCTAAAAGTGAACCTGTATTTGGTGGCGTATATAAATTAGTTGCTATTGAAGAAAACGGAGAAATTATTCCTAAGATAAAGATTAGTGAAAATGAAGAGAAAATTACAAATCCAGGTTTCAAAAAACTTTATAGAGTTTTTGATAAAAACAGTCATATGGCTATCGCTGACCTAATTGCTTTAGGAAATGAAAACCTTGATGAAAATGAACCTTTAGAGTTATTTAATCCTATCCACACTTGGAAAAGAAAAAAAATAACTAATTATTATCTTAAAGACATGAGAGTTCAGATTTTTAACAAAGGTAAAAGCTGCTACTCTTCTCCATCAGTTATGGATATAAGAGACTTAGTAATTAGTGAAAGTGCTAAATTATGGCCGGAAGTTCTAAGATTTGAAAATCCACATACCTACTATGTAGACTTGTCTGAAGACTTATGGATACTAAAACAAGGATTACTTCATAAATATTCAAATATGTATAAATAAAGAGGATGATAAATCATCCTCTTTATTTATACACAGATATTTTAGGTAAATCTAATGAATTAAATTCTTCTTCATAGTTAAACCTATCAAAAGCACTCATGGATATATTTTTAACTTCTACTAATTCCTTAAACGGACAAATCTCATCTGCTTTTAGTCCATCATGAATAGGACATTCAGAATAACAGTTAATTTTCTCCCCATTTATTGACCAAAATGGACACTGACTCATATTCATACCCCCATACCCGTAAAGGTTTCCACTTTAAATAATGTATTTTAATTATTAAATTATTTACTGATTATATTACCAGTAAATAATTTAATTTTTATTTTTATCTATTTTTTAAAATTTGTATTTTTAACCACAGATATATTTATTATCTCATTTTGAAAGGCCTTAAGAAGGGCTTTCTCTAAAACTTTTTCTTGATCAAAATTCTCTATATCTCTGCAAACAGCAAATACCTTATTTATCTCTCCATCAACATTTCTATATGTAAGAGTTACATTAGGATTGTTGTATTCTACATCAATGATCTTAAGTCCCCAAGAAATTTGTGCAAAGTCTTCATCTGTTTTAAGATAAGTTAATTCTTTTAATTTCTTTTTTTCTACGTTTTCATCATTGACTATTATTAATTCTTCTCCAACTTTGTATTTTGCCATAACTTACACCTCCTGTTTTCATTATCTGATGTCTAGCCACTGTAACACTCCCATCTGACCTAAAGGAGAAAGTGAACCACACAAAATCAAAGATTTTGGTTCTCTACTTTTCTATTAAAGTGGGAGATAACAGTGGCACGCCCCTAGATTAGTTCAACTAACCTTCAGTGAGAGATTAAACCTCCCTCTGAAGCTAAGTTTCACTTTATAGAATAGTTTACCATTGTTAAATATTTCTTTCAACACCTAAATAAAGCATAACTCTAATTTATAACATATTTATTATAAATTTAACATTTTCAGTAATTTCACTTTATCCTTGTACAAAACTTCTCATTTAAAAATATTGTATTATTTTTAAATTTTATGTTGTTTTTTATACGTATATACTTTATTATTTTATATTGAGTATAAAAAATTTCCAGTAGAATTAGTTGTCGTAGATTTTACTAATGCATGTGATTATCTATAATAACTAATTAATCTAATGCAGTCACTACGTGACGTGCTACAGGATAATAAATGACTCTAATGAAGCTGAGAACAAAATGACTCTAATGAAACTTTTAAAATCAAAAGTTTCTACAGGTCAGTAGTGCGCTTCTACAGTAATAATAATACTAAATGACTTTAACGAGGCTTGAGAAAAAGCCTCTACAGCAATAAGGTGTGTAAAACAAAAAGAACAGTAAAACTGTTCTTAAAGTTAAATGAAATAAAATGAACATGGATTTATGAGGATTGTTAATTGTTTAACAACCATGTTTTTATTTTATCAAACTTTTCGTAGTAATACAAGCATTTTTTTATATTATTTGAAATTTATTTCTCTTTATGAATAAATTATTAATAAATAAGAATTGACAATAAATAATAATTATCATATAATATAATTAATTAAATTCAAGGATGGTGACCATGGATAATATAACTTCTATTTTCAGAGAAAAAAAGCTTAAACTAACACCTCAAAGAATTGCTGTTTATAAGTACCTAAAAAGTACACATGAACATCCTTCAGCAGAAGTAATCTACAAAGCCCTTCAAACTGAATATCCTACTATGAGCCTGGCAACCGTATACAAAGCATTAAAAACTTTAGTAGAGGTTGGTCTTGTTCAAGAGATAAATGTTGGCGAAGGCAATTTTAGGTATGATGGTACTTTAGGACAGCATCCTCATGTTCAGTGTGTTGAATGTGGTAGAGTCGATGATTTAGATACCTTAGACTTTAGTTCACTAAACACTGAAGCTGAACAAAACTCAAAGTACAAAATACTTTCAAACAAAATTTATTTCTATGGTGTTTGTGAAGAATGCCAAGAAAAATAAAGCTACTTTTTAGGTAGCTTTATTTTTTTACTTAATAATATCATTCCATTCATTACCGTTATATTTGCCATTCATTACTTCTTTTAACTTTTCTTTTAGGCTTGATAAATATTTCTTAGGAATATTATAAAAGTAGAAAACATTATTTTCATTTGCGTTAACAATGTTTTTTGCCATAGCTCCTCTTACCCCTTCTAAACTCATATCTAAGTTTTTATTAGCAACTATTATTCCTTCTTTTGATAAGTCAGAATACATATCTTCTTTAACTAAATATCCCAATAACTTTCTTGAAGAATCCTTATTTTCTCCTTCAGCATAAAGAGATATCATCGCACCTAATCCTACAGGGGAAAACATTGTGTTTTCAGTCAAATTAATATTTGATATACTTTTTATTGAATTAACTTTTTTTATGTTTTTAGATAAAAATGATGTACCTATTAATATAGGTATTTCTTCATTTTCAAGTTCTTCTATGTTATGTTCTGAACCTTTATAAAAGTTAGTTAGGTTAAATTGTTCACTAGAAACTATTGAATTCATTATAGAAAACATCTGCTGCATAGATTCTAGCTTTTTATAATCTTCTTCACTATCTCCATAAATATCTTTTAATTGAGATGATACTAATAAAAAGTTAGCTATATAGGATGATAATGCTAACTCTAGACTAACCTCCTCAGGTAGAATATAGGGGATTTTTATGTTTTTATCCTTTAAAGTTTTTAATAAATTTAACATATCTGCTGAATTTTCTGGGATTTTTATATTAAGTTTTTCGAGAACCGTAGGGTTATATAAAAAATCTATTGTGTATGGAAAAGCACCTATACCATAATATTTATCCTTTAATCTTCCACTTGATGTATTTATATTATAAAAATTTTCATTATACTTTTCCTCTTTTATTATCTCATCTATTGCTTGTAATTCATTTTCCTTAAATATTTCTATAAAACTACTTCTAGTAGTTATCAATATATCTGGAGACAAATCTTTATTACTAATTGCATCCTTAATATTATCTTTGGTTATTATCTGTAGATTAATCTCACTATTACTTTCCTTAAATTTATCTAATATTTTATTTAAATTATCCATAATAGGTATACTATTATTCTCTACTAAAACAATAACTTCTTTATCTCTACTCTTGTCAATTTTCTTGCAAGCTACTGGCATAAACCCTAAAATTAATACAAGCAAAAAACAAATATATTTCTTCATATATCACGCCTCCTTTAATAAATATTTTGCTCAATATTAATTCCTTCATACTATTTATATTTAGAATAAAATCCTTTCGCCTTCATATAATTCTATTGAGGTGATTATTAATGAAGTTTAAAGTTATTTTTCTAACTAAGAGAAATATATATATAGCACTTTTTTTTATATTTACTTTTTTATCGCTTTTGTTTATATATAGTCTCTTTTCACAAAAATCTTATGATGAAACTTCTATGGTAATGGCAAAAAAGGATATAGAAAAAGGAGTTAAAAAAGATTTTAATGGAGATGGAAATGAGGACATTTTATACATTACGACTAAAGAGGATAAGTATTATGCTAGTATAAATATTAAAGATAAAAGCTACATGTTGTCTCCAGACAAACAAATAGGCTCCTTAGGAAAAGAATATCCTTATTGGGGAATGAGACTTTTCATACGTGATATATCTCGAGATGGTATTCCAGAAATTTTTCTTCAATCATCTCAAGAAGGTACACCTATTTCACATATTTTTAGATGGAATGGTACTGGTTTTGATGATATTCATTTCTCCAAAAATAACATTATAGGGATTCTTAATTCAAAAAATAATAAAACACCAAAAGTATTTTCTGGATCTATTGTTAATGGAGTATTTTCTTTTGAAAGTCATATGCTTATAGGTAGTAATTTTAAAGATATAACCTATGAAAACTCTCCTGTTCCAGGTAAAGATGAGGTTATTAAATTTACAGATCTTGTAGAAAATCCTTATGAACCTTCTGAGCTTCCTAATATCTTTAGTAGCTCCATATCAAGAAATGACACTGCTTTATTGTGGAAATTAGAAAAAGAACTCTATAGCTATAACTTACAGGATGCCTTTTTTGTAGACACTGACTGGGATAATAATGGAAACATATCATCAGTTATGTGGGAACTTAACTTTAAAAAGACAGATAAATCAAAATCTAAAGCTAATGAATCTATAAGTATACGAATTTCTTTAAAATATTCAGATAATAAATATAATATATCATCCATAGCTTATTCATAAATATAAAAGGCCGCTAAAGCGGCCTAAAAAGGGGGATGGGGGGTTTAGTTATAATAAGTTAAACTTACTATAACAAGGAGATAAATCTCCTTATAACTGTAGTATTACCTTCTTGTCATATTCTATTCAATATGTTTCATATTAATCATAAAATTTTCCTTTTTCATAAAGATCAATAACTCTATCTATAAACTTTACTCTTTCAGGATCCACAATTCTTCTCATTGCTTTCATCATTTGCATATTTCTATCATCATCAGTAACTTCTTCAGTACTAGCTTCACTGAAGTTTACATTTTCATTATAAACTGAATTATCCGAAAAATTATTGGAGCTATTTCCTCCCATATTACCTAACCCCATCATGCTTATTATATTTCCTATATCTCCTAATCCACCTAAACCACCAAGTCCTGCTAAATTTCCTAAATTGCCTAGACCGCCCATATTACCAAGGCCTCCTAGGTTGCCCATATTTCCCATACCGTTTGCATTTCCCATATTCCCCATATTAGGTGCGCTATTATTCATATTAAACATATTTGCAAGATTTGCAAAATTATTCATATTAAAGCCTTCTCCACTCATTCCAGCCAATAAACTTGCAATTTGTCCCATATCAAAATTGCCACCTAGCAGGTCCATTAATTGATTTGGATTAAATCCCATAGGATTCCCCATAGGATTCATATTATTGGGCTGCGCTTGAGGATTAGGTATATTCTCAGATCTATTTCGATGTCTTCTTCTTGACATTAAGTTTCCTCCTACATATTGTTAGATAGATATGTATTTTTATATGTATAATTAGATATCTATATGTATGTATTTTTATATGTGAATATTTTTTTGGAGGGCTTTGCCCTCCAACTATTATACTAAAATCCGAAACCTGGTGCTCCTGCTCCAGCTCCTACTCCAGAACCTCCACAAAGCCAGAACAATAAAATTAATATAAATGCTCTGTCATTGCACAATACTTCTGGTTTGCAAAGTATAATTAATAACACTATAAGTGACCAAATATTATTTCCACCAAATCCGCAACCACCACCATATGGAGCTACTCCAGCACTCATATAAGGATTAACTGCTGTTTGATAGCAATACTCATATTCATCACAATGACGATGTTTACTCATACAAATCGCTCCTTTCAATTGTATCTTTATACTATTTTTCTTCTAAAGTTATTCTTTATATTAGCAGAAGTTATTATTATTGTTTCCTCTTCCACAACCACAGAAGAATATTAATAATATTATTATCCACCATATTCCATTTCCACCAAATCCACATCCACCGAATCCACCGAATCCGCCTGGGTATCCGCCTCCCATTGGGTATCCGCCCATTGGATAACCTCCCATTGGATGTCCGCAACATGGATCAGGTTTACAACAACATTTACTCATATATTTTTCCTCCTAAATTCAAGTTATTTTATTTTTTTATCGAATAATGTTTTTAGATTAAACACAAACGTTATTATTATCATTGCATCCGCAGCCATTGTTTCCGAAACCTCTTCCACAACCACAGAAGAATATTAATAATATTATTATCCACCATGAATTAAATCCACAGCCAGCACCTTGTTGAGCTGCATATGGTTGATACATTGGCATACTTCCGCAGCAGCACTTATTCTTTTTGCATTTACACTTACAAGTATAGGTGTCTCCTACTGGAGCATATCCTTGATATCCGCCAGGGGCACCAGCTCCAAATCCGCCACCACAGCCGCTACCAAATAGTATAAACAACAGAATTAACCAGATCCAACTTCCGCCGAACCCATTATTGTTACAGTTATCCTTTTGTCCGCCTAATCCATTTAAAATTTCATTAATTTCCACAGGAAAATCCTCCTCTCGTTTTTAAATAATTAAGATTTTATAGTATATACTATTCTGGAATTCAAAAAGTTGCTACAAAATATTGGAATATTATAGATTATATGGAATATATATTTATATACAACAAAAATCCCATTCTAGGTCTTAACCTAGAATGGGATTTTTTATTTTTATTACTCTTCTGATTCTTCTACAATTCCACCAAACACAAAATCTATTAACTCATCTCTTCTTTTTTTATTAAGTGAGGAAAAGAAAAACAGCTTATCTTCTTTTCCTAATTTTAAGGTTTCTTTTATTATCTTCTCACTTTTCTTAAGATCATTATTAGAAAGTTTATCGCTTTTAGTTGCTACTATAACATAATCATATCCAAAATGTTTAGTCCACTCAAGCATTGTAATATCATCACTCGTTGGTTTATGCCTACAATCTACTAATAAAACAACTCTTTTAAGTTCTTCTCTATCATTGATATATAACTCTATAGTTTTACCCCAACTTGCTTTTTCCGTCTTAGATACCTTAGCATATCCATAACCAGGTAAATCCACAAGATAAAATTCTTTATTTATAAGAAAAAAGTTTATTAATCTAGTTTTTCCTGGGGTTTGACTTGTTTTCGCTAACTTTTTTCTATTAGTTATTGCGTTTATAATTGAAGACTTTCCTACGTTTGATCTTCCTACAAAAGCTACTTCCGGCATCCCATCTATAGGATATTGTTCTCTTTTTACTGCTGATATTATAAATTCAGATTGTTTAATATTCATTTAATTCAACTCCAATTAATGCATGTTCTAAAACCTCTTCCACTTTAGTCGCAAATATAAATTTTAATTTACTCTTTATAGTTTTAGGGATTTTATTAACATCTTTCTCATTTTGCTTTGGTACAATTACTGTGTCAACTCCAGCTCTAAATGCTGCCAAAGCTTTTTCCTTTAGCCCGCCTATAGCAAGCACTTTTCCAGTTAATGTTATCTCTCCTGTCATTGCAACATTGTGCCTAACCTTTTTGTTAGATAACGCACTTACAAGCGCAGTTATCAATGTAACTCCTGCTGAAGGACCATCTTTAGGTACAGCCCCTTCTGGAACGTGTATATGTATATCCTTTTCTTTATAGAAATCTTCATTTATATCATATTCACTAGCATGAGCTCTAACATAAGAATAAGCAGCCCTTGCAGACTCCTTCATTACATCTCCTAATTGACCTGTAAGTTCCAGTTTTCCAGTACCCTTCATAACTACAACCTCTACAGGAAGAGTATCTCCACCGTAAGCAGTCCAAGCCATACCTGTTACCACTCCAACTTGATCGTCTTTTCCAATCTTATCATAAGTAAAAATCTTGTTTCCTAAATATTTTTCTAAATTACCTGTGTTAATAGAAACACTATTTTTGTTTTTTTCCATTATGTCAGTAACTGCTTTTCTAGCAACAGTTCCTAACTTTCTTTCAAGATTTCTTACTCCTGATTCTCTAGTGTAATATTCAATTACATCTTTAATTACAGACTCACTTATCTTAAGCTTATTCTCATCTAAATTATGTTCTTTTAAAACTTTTGGTAATAGATATTTTTTAGCAATATTGAACTTTTCTTCATATGTATACCCAGAAACCTCTATTATCTCCATTCTATCTAATAATGGTCTTGGAATAGAATCTAAAGAATTAGCTGTAGTAATAAACATAACTTTTGATAAGTCCATATCTAACTCAATATAATTATCTCTAAAATTAGAATTTTGTTCTGGATCTAAAACCTCTAACAAGGCATCTGATGGGTCCCCTTTAAAATCTCTACTTACCTTATCTATCTCATCTAATAATATTAATGGATTTTTTGATTTTGCATTTTTTATACCATATATTATTCTTCCTGGAATAGCCCCAACATAAGTTTTTCTGTGACCTCTAACCTCAGCCTCATCTCTTATTCCACCTAATGATATTCTAATAAAGTTTCTATTAAGAGATTTTGCTACTGATTTAGCTATTGATGACTTTCCAACTCCTGGTGGCCCTACTAAACATAAAATAGGCCCTCTTAAACTGTCGCTCATCTTCTTTACAGCTAGATATTCTATTATTCTCTCTTTTACATCACTTAATCCATAATGATCTTCTTCTAATATCTCTCTAGCTTTAGTTAAGTCTAAATTATCTTTAGTTGATTTGTTCCAAGGCAACTCTAATATCCAGTCTAAATAAGTTTTAATAACTGAACCTTCTTGAGAATAAGAAGATGAATTTTTTAATCTATTTAACTCATAAGTAGCTTTTTCTTTCACTTCTTTTGGAAGTTTTGCTTTTTTTATTAAATTCTCATATTTCTCTATCTCAAGTTTTTCTTCAATATCTTCACCTAGTTCTTCTTTAATTACCTTTAGCTGCTCTCTTAAATAATATTCCTTTTGAAGTTTATCAATTTTCTTCTTAACTTTAAAACCAATTTTTTTTTCTAATTTTAAAACTTCTATTTCATTTTTAACTATTACTAAAAGCTTTTCCACTCTTTCTTTAATATCTAAAGCTTCTAATATCTCCTGTTTAATTTTATGCTTTAACATTAAATAGGACGCAATTATATCTATAACTCTACCTGGCTCATCACTTTCATCCATGTCATAAACTTCATCAGCCGTCTTATTATTTGACAAATCTAAAAACTCACTAAAATCATCCATTAGTTTTCTTAAGGATGCAAGAAATTCCACATTATCTTTATACTCATCATTATTGTCATAAATAGATTCTATATTTCCTTTAATATATTTATCCCTATTTATAAACTCTACTAATCTTCCTCTTTCTATACCTTCAACTAATACTCTTACGGTATCTCCTGGCAACTTCAAAAGTTGTTTTACTATAGATATAGTTCCAACATTATATACATCGCTAATCTCTGGATCATCTATCTTAGCATCCTTTTGTGATACTAAAAATATCTCTTGTTTATTTAGCATAGCTTCTTCCAATGCAGCTATGGACTTCTCTCTTCCAACATCAAAATGAATCACCATATTAGGGAATACAGTTAAGCCCCTAAGTGGAATAAGAGGAAGAAGTTTAACCTTTTCACTCATTTAAATTTCCTCCCTTTAAAGATTGTACTTCTCTAGTTAAATAATTATACACATAAACCTCTTATTTTTCAACAATTTTCAATCTGTTAAGAGTATGTTTGTTCTCTAAGCAGAAAAAATCCACCTAAAATCTAGATGGATTTTTCTTTTTAACTAAAAGCTCTCATTACCCTCTGCGTATAATACTTCAATACTTACATTATCATCTTTCTTTTGAGAATAATCTTTAAATAAAGCTACTTCCAAAACTTCTTTAATATTTTCTACTGGAACTATCTTTATGCCCTCTATTTTCTCTAAGCTTTCATCATAATTATCTTTTGGAATTATAACAGTTGTAGCTCCAGATTTTTTAGCCGCTAATATTTTTGCACTTACTCCTCCTATAGGCTTAACCTTGCCTATTAATGATACTTCCCCAGTCATAGCAACCTTATTGTCTATTGGTATTCCATTAATAGCGCTATAAACTGCACAAGTTATACTTATTCCGGCTGAAGGTCCATCTACTGGAGTACCACCCGGAAAATTAACATGAATATGATAGGATGAACAATCTATTTTAAAAATGTTTTCTAAAATACTTAATACATTTTGTACAGAGCAATGAGCATTACTCTTCCTTCTTATTTTTCTATTATTACTGCTTATTTCCTCTTCTTCAACTATACCAGTAATTTTAACATTTCCTTTTTCCTTATCAACCTTTTTAGCTGTAGCCTCAATCTCCATCAAGGTTCCTAAATTTGATCCATATACAGCTAACCCATTTACAATTCCTACTTGAGGTTTATCATATATTCTTTTATCTCCGCGTTCTGTATACTGCCCATTTTCAATTACCCACATTACATCTTTAACAGTTACGTTTTTCCTATCTTCATTTATAGCTAAACCCGAACATAACTGAACAATATTAACAACTTCTCTTCCATTTGTGCAGTATCTTGAAATTTTATTTAAGCTTTCTTTATCTATAGTTAGATTTATTTTATTAATAGCATTTTGAGCTATTACTTGTATCTCTTCCTCATCTAAAGCCCTAAAGAATATTTCTACGCACCTTGATCTAATTGCAGGCGCTATCTCCTCTGGACTTCTAGTGGTTGCACCAATTAACCTAAAATCTGCTGGCAACCCATTGTCAAATACTTCTTTAATATACACAGGCATATTAGGATCCTCTGCGCTATAATACGAAGAATCTAGAAATACCTTTCTATCCTCCAAAACCTTCAATAATTTATTAAGCTCTGTGGAGTGTAATTCACCTATTTCATCTAAAAATAATATACCTCCATGAGCCTTAGTTACAGCTCCTGGTTTAGGTTGAGGTATCCCTGCAATACCCATAGATCCTGCCCCCTGATATATAGGATCATGTACAGAGCCTATTAAAGGGTCCGCTATCCCTCTTTCATCAAATCTTATTGTAGTAGCATCAACTTCAACAAACTTAGCTTCATTGCTAAATGGAGTATTTCCTTTAGTTTTTGCATATTCTAATACCAATCTTGCAGCTGCAGTTTTACCAACTCCAGGTGGACCATAAATTATTACATGCTGAGGATTAGGACCACATATCGCTGCTTTTAATGCCATTATTCCTTTTTCTTGACCTATCACTTCTTTAAATTCTTTAGGTCTACTTTTTTCAGTAAGTGGCTCACTTAATTTTATATTTCTCAGCTTATTAAGGTTCTCCATTTCCTTTTTACTTTCTTTATCTATAACCACTCTTTGATTACGAGTAGTTTTAGAATTTGTAACCACATGCATAAATAAAACAAGGATCAATATTATTTGTAGAAAGACCATCACATTAATACTTTCCATTAATTACCCTCCCTTCTTTACATTGTTATTATTGACTGTCTTATACAATCCTATTCTAAAATTTTGTTAACAAATTCTAAAAAAAGAAAATAAAAAAAGCCTCTATATAAGAGACTTTTAATATAGCATTAAGCTGTTTCTACATCTTTACCTTTTTTAAGTTTTTTACTTTTCGCTTCTTTAATTTTAGATTCCCCTATGATAATTGTAGGCTCTTCTTTAGATATTATTGATTCTTTAGTTATTACAACTTTAGCAATATCATCTCTTGAAGGTATCTCATACATTATGTTTGTCATAGTATCCTCTATAATAGCTCTAAGTCCTCTAGCTCCAGTACTTCTCTTTATTGCTTCATCTGCAATAGCTCTTAAAGCTTCTTCGTCAAATTCTAATTCAACATTATCATATTCAAATAGCTTTTTGTACTGTTTAACTAAAGCATTTTTAGGTTTACTTAAAATACTTATTAATGCACTGTGATCTAAAGACTCCAATGTTACAACTATAGGAAGTCTTCCTACAAACTCTGGAATTAATCCAAACTTTAATAAATCTCCTGGCATTACATCTTTTAGAAGTTTACCTACGTCCTTATTAGTTTTTGAAGTTATTTCTGCTCCAAAACCTATAGAACTTCTTCTTGTTCTCTTTTCAACAAGCTTATCTATACCATCAAATGCTCCACCACAAATAAATAGAATATTAGATGTATTTATTTGTATAAACTCTTGATGAGGATGCTTTCTGCCACCTTGTGGTGGTACAGAAGCTGTAGTTCCTTCTAATATTTTTAAAAGTGCCTGTTGAACACCTTCTCCTGATACATCTCTTGTTATTGAAGGATTTTCTGATTTTCTAGCGATTTTATCAATCTCATCAATATAGATTATTCCTTTTTCTGCTCTTTCTACATCATAATCGGCGTTTTGAATAAGCTTTAAAAGAATGTTTTCTACATCTTCTCCTACATAACCAGCTTCAGTTAAAGTTGTTGCGTCTGCTATGGCAAAAGGAACATTTAAAAATTTAGCAAGAGTTTGAGCTAAAAGAGTTTTACCTGATCCAGTAGGCCCTAAAAGTAATATATTACTCTTTTGAAGCTCTACATCAGTTTCCTTTTCTTTTGCATTAATTCTTTTATAATGGTTATAGACAGCAACTGAAAGTGATTTTTTAGCATCTTCTTGACCTATTACATATTCATCTAAATGACTTTTAATTTCTAATGGTTTAGGTAATTCTGTAGATGTCAGTATTTTAGGTTCTTCAAATTCATCTGCAATTATTTCAGAACAAAGTTCTATACATTCATCACAGATATAAACTCCTGGACCAGCTATCAATCTTTTAACTTGATCTTGATTTTTTCCACAAAAGGAACACTTTAGTTGCTTCTTATCATCAAATTTTGCCATCCAATACACCTCTCTAAAATAGTCAATTATTTTTCTTTAGCAGTTTCTATTTTTCTAATAACCTTATCTATTAAACCATATTCCATTGATTCTTCTGCAGTCATGAAATAATCTCTTTCAACATCTGCATTTATCTTTTCTAATGGCTTACCTGTATTTTCACTTAATATTTTATTAAGAGTTTCTTTTGTTCTTAAAATTCTTCTTGCATGGATATCAATATCAGTAGCCTGACCTTGGAATCCACCAAGTGGTTGATGTATCATTATTTCACTATTAGGAAGTGCAAATCTTTTACCCTTAGCTCCTGATGATAGTAAGAATGCTCCCATGGAAGCAGCCATTCCTATACATATAGTTGAAACGTCAGATTTTATATATTGCATTGTATCATAAATTGCCATACCGGAGGTAATAGAACCACCTGGGCTATTTATGTATAAATATATATCTTTATCAGGATCTTCACTTTCTAAGAATAATAACTGTGATACAACTAGGTTTGAAGTTACGTCGTTTACTTCTCCACTAAGCATTATTATTCTATCCTTTAATAATCTAGAAAAGATATCGTAGCTTCTTTCTCCTCTACTTGTTTGTTCGATGACATATGGTACTAAACTCATTCTAAATCCCTCGCTTTCTATATACATTACCCTTTTAGTTATAATATATCCAATTTATATAAAAGTAATTATATTAAAATTATATAAAACTTTTCATCATTTGTTAATTACTATATTGAAAATAATTGCCAGAAATATTGTTTCTGGCAATTATATCTTATATACTATTTTATTATTTTACTTTAGCATTTTCAACTAATAATTTTATTGTTTTTTCTACTAATACATCATGCTTTAATACTGACTCTTGAGCTTTTAATATTAAATCAGCCATTTTTTCAGAATCTTCAGCTGAGTACATCTTAGCAACTTCTTGAGCTTTTTCTTTTAATTCATCTTCTGATACTTCAAAGTTTTCTGCTTTAGCTATAGCTTCTAATACTAAATCAGTTTTAACTTTTCTATCAGCAGTTTCTTTCATGTAAGATTTCATCTTTTCTTCATCATTACCTGTGAATTGATAATATTGCTCTAAAGTTAATCCTTGATATTGTAATCTTGTTTCAAGATCTTTAACCATAGATTCTAATTCTTTCTCTACCATTACTTCTGGTACATCGATTTTAGCATTATCTACAGCTTTATTTATAACAGCTTCTTCAAATTCTCTTTTTTCTCTATCTGCATTAGCATCAGCTATTTGCTTTCTTATATCTTCTTTAACTTCTTCTATAGTGTCAAATTCAGATACTTCTTTTGCAAACTCATCATCTAATTCAGGCATTTCTTTAGCTTGAATAGCTTTAATAGTTACTTCAAATTTTGCTGGTTTTCCATTTAATTCTTCTTTGCCATAGTTTTCTGGGAAGTTAACATTAACATCCTTGCTTTCTCCTATAGCTAAACCAACTAATTGATCTTCAAAATCTCCAATGAAGCTTCCTGAACCTATTTCTAATGGGTAATCAGTTCCTTCTCCACCTTCAAATGCAACATCATCTATGTATCCCTTGAAGTCAATAACTGCTATATTTCCTTTTTCAACAGTTCCTTCTTCTTTAGTTTCAACTCTAGCATTTTTTTCTTGCATTGAAGTTAGTCTCTTTTGAACTTCTTCTTCAGAAACTTCATAAGCTACTTTTTCAACTTCTACGCCTTTATATTCTCCAAGTTCAACTTCTGGATATACAGTAACTTTTGCGGTATAAACAAGTTCTTTTCCTTCTCCGACTTCTAATACGTCGATTTCTGGATAATCAACTGGTCTTACATTATTATCGTTTAAAGCTGTTGAATAAGTTTCATCTATAACTATATTTATAGCATCTTCATATAAAGCTTCCATACCATAATATTTTTTTACTATTGCCATTGGCACTTTGCCTTTTCTAAATCCAGGAACATTAAACTTCTTTTGATTTTTCTTAAAAGCTTTATTTAAAGCTTCGTTAAACTTCTCAGCAGTAGCTTTTATCTCAAGTTTAACTACGTTTGTTTCTATTTTTTCCATTTTAACTTCCATTACATTTTCCTCCTAATTTCTTCGCCTTTAGAAAATAGTTCTTATTTAACTAGGTTATTATAACATACAAACTTTTAATATATCAAATATTTTAGGAAAAGTTTCTAAAATAAAGCTATAATAAAGCTATATAACCTTAATTTCCCTATAAGAATTCCAAAAACAAAGGGATGAGATTAACCCATCCTATTTTCAAATAGCAATATGTATTTTAATTATATCCATGATTTACAGATTTGATACGCTTCCGTTATTCATCAATAGATATTTTTTTTCATCCACTGTTACTTCTAATTTATTGTCAGTTAAATTCCCAAAGGAAATGTTTTTTCCTTTTAAGCCCCAGATAGCAGTATGATTACCGTTTGAAGTATCTAATATCCATACATATGTATCTATATCACCAGTTTTAAAATATGGAAGATAACTTAAATAAGCTACATGAGAATCATCTATAAATCTTCCATCATTTGCCCATTTATATCCTTGATACCTCTTTATTATGTCATCTTTATTAAAGGTTTCTCCAGCTTTAGAAACATATTGAGTTTTTGTTACTATTGTTTCTGCTCCATTTATATCAATAAGCTTAAGATCTTGAGTTGTAATATCTGTAGCTATTATACTTTTTCCTGAAGGGCTTACATAGGCTGTATTACTGTTTTGAAGGCCTGTAACTAGCTTATATTGCTTATTATCTCCTTCCCCTTCATATAAAGCTTTTGCAGTATCACCATTCCCAAACTTAATTTCTACAGCTTGTTCTTGATCCTGAGGATTATCAACTGGTTTTTGATCAGTAATATTTTCTTCTTTATTGCTATCTTCTATAACCTCTGTTTCTTCTTCTTTTGAAGTAGCTAACTGATTTTCATTAGCTTCATCTTTTTTGTTGAATATAGAGGAAATTCCATCTTTTGCCTTAGTTATATAAGTATTTAAATTGCTTCTAAAAGCAAAAATCCCTACAATTATTACTAAAACAAAGATTAGTGAAAATATTCTTCTACGTCTTCTTTTCATCTTTATTTCATACTCTCTACTAAAAATACTAGGTTTTCCCAAATTTCTTCCCTCCTAGGTTTTTATTTCAACAAATATATTATACCTTATAGTGTATAAAATTAATAATACATTTTGTAAATTTTATATTTATGTTATATAATTATTGATAACTTTATTATTTAAGGTTATCGGAGGTTTTATGTGTAAAATAAATTTTTTAGGAACAGGTAGTGCTATGGTTACGAAATGTTTCAATACTTGTTTCACTATATCAGATGAAAATAATGAGCATTTTTTAGTTGATACAGGTGGTGGAAACCTTATATTAACTAATTTAGAGAAGGCTAGAATACCCTTAAACAAAATTCATAATATGTTTTTGTCCCATTCTCACAATGACCATATTAACGGAATAAGCTGGATTATTCGCGCTATAGCTAGTGAAATTTCTAACGAAGTTTATGAAGGAAACTTAAATGTTTATGGACATAAAGAGGTTTTAGAAACAGCAAAACAACTATGTACTATACTTTTAAGCGAAAAAAACACTAAATTCTTTGACAATAGAATTAAATTTATTGAAGTAGCTGATAAGTTTAATATAGATATTTTAGATTTTAATGTAACTTTCTTTAATATTAACAGCTCAAAACTAAAACAATTTGGTTTTGCTTTTAAGACTTTAGACAATAAAAAGGTGGTCTTTTTAGGTGATGAAGGTTATAAAGATGATTTATTCGATTATTGTAATGATGCTGACTATTTAATTCATGAAGCTTTTTGCCTTTATGAGCAAAAAGATATCTACTCACCATATGAAAAACATCATTCTACAGTAAAAGATGCAGCTGAAATCTCTGAAAAGTTAGGAGTTAAAAACCTAATCTTAATACATACAGAAGATGATAATTTAGCTAATAAAAAAGAATTCTACTCTGCTGAGGCTAATTATTTCTTTAGAGGGAATGTTTTTGTACCAAAAGATTTAGAAACTATCTCATTAGTTGATGAGGTTGTTGAATAATAAAAGATTATAAAGCTTAGCATTAATAAGTGCTAAGCTTCTTTTTTATTTAATATTTGTAATTGTAATTAACTGAAGTCTAAAATCTTCAGAAACTTCAAAATAAAAGCGATAATTTAAACTTTAGATCTTCAAAGAACAACTTATTTATTCAACAATTTTGTAGTAAGCTCTTGCAGTTAAACTGAATACTATTCCATAAATTATAACAAACACTAGTATTGTTGCTAATGTAAGCCACATAAATAGATTAACATTTGTAATGTTTAGCACTTTAAGAATCTTAGTTATCATTGGGAATGCAAAACCAACGTGTATTATTGCTGTAATGAGGGGTAGAAAAAATACCATAAGTATTTGTCTACTAATAGTTTTCTTAATCTCAGCTTTGCTCATTCCTACTTTTTGCATTATATCAAAACGTTCTTTATCATCATATCCTTCTGAAACTTGTTTATAATAAATGATAAGTACTGTTGCCATTAAAAATAATGCTCCTAAAAATACACCTATAAACAACATACCTCCATAAAATGAAAAGAACTCCTCTTTAACTCCAGCTGCACTATCAACAAAAATATCAATTCCATTTTTACTAAAGCCCTCTCTAATTTTATTAGTTAGTGTAACTAAATCATTTTCTGAACCATTAACATCCATTTCAAGATCATAAAATTTATTACCTTCTACATTGGGTAAATCTATATTATTTACGAACAAAAAATAATTGTTACCTAAGTCATCTCCGTCACTTTCAAATTCCTCTATAGGTTTATCTAATGCTTTTTTTATTTTAAAAACCTTATTTTCTATAGTAATACTGTTTTTATCAAAACCATCTACATTTGAATAAAAAACTGCTTCATCATCTTTAAGGCTTATGTTTTCCCCTGTTATTCTGTTGTAATCAGAAATAGAAATAAGATTTATACCATGTAAATCATTTGAAAAACCAGATTTATTTACAACTTGAAAGTTTTCGTTATTTTTTTCAGTATTAAATTCGTTATTCCAATAATTAAATCTTTTATCTAAATTTATATTAGTATTTTTTAATTCAGCATCTATTATTTCATTTATATTTTTAGCCTGATCCTCTGTAATTTTGTTACTGCTTATCATTATCTCTCTAGGATACCTATTTTTTATAGCATCATCCACACCTAAATAAAGAGAAACGGTTGTTGATATCATCACAAGTACACAAGTGCTTAAAATACAAATGTTCGCAAGACCAACTGCATTTTGCTTCATTCTATACATCATGCCTGAAACAGAAATAAAATTAGTTGTCTTATAGTAAAATCTCTTATTTTTTCTAAGTATTTTTAAAACCGCTATACTTCCTGCTGTAAAAAGTGCATAGGTTCCTATCATAACTAATATAACGGCAATAAAGAAACTTCCTAAAGCTGCAACTGGAGATTTAATAGTTAATGCAATTACATATGCACTAATAAGAGCTATTAATCCTACTAAAGTCATTAACCATTTTGTCTTAGGTTCTTTTTCTCCAATCTCATTACCTCTTAATAATTCTATAGGTTTCAAAATTTTTATTTGAATCAAATTAAATAATAAATTAGCTACAAAGATTCCTACAAAAACGGTCAACGTAAATAAAATAGATTGTACTGATAACTGGAATCCAAAAGCTACCTTAAAATTCAGAATCTTTAGTAATGCTAAAAACATAAGTTTATTTAATATAATACCTGAAATCAGTCCAAATATTAGGCTGAAAAGTAAGGTATAGATAAACTCAAAAAACAATATTTTAGAGATATGCTTTTTCTCTAGACCTAACACATTATATAATCCAATCTCCTTTTTACGCCTTTTTATTAGAAAACTGTTTGTGTAGAAAAGAAATATTGCTGAAAATATCCCTATTACTATAGTTCCAAATTGAAGTGTGTTTTTTACTGCAGAAGCTCCAGGTCCTTTTTCTATACCCTCATTCATTGAAAGTGCATGCATTATATAAAACATTGAGATAGTGCATATGCAGGTTATTATAAAAGGCAAATAGGTTTTACTATTCTTTTTTATATTTATAGCTGCAAGTTTTGGGTAAAAGAGTTTATTCATTCACCACACCTCCAGTTGCAATAACTGTAAGGGTATTTGAAATCTTTTCAAACATCTCCTCATTTGACATTGAACCTTTATAAAGCTGATGAAATACTTCCCCATCTTTAATAAAAAGAACTCTTCCAGCATGACTTGCAGCTTTTGTACTATGGGTAACCATAAGTATTGTTTGACCTTCTTTATTGATGTCAGAAAATAACTTCAAAAGATGATCTGTAGCTTTAGAATCAAGAGCCCCTGTTGGTTCATCTGCTAAAATAAGCTGCGGATTTGTAATTAAAGCTCTAGCTACTGCTGCTCTTTGTTTTTGTCCACCAGATACTTCATATGGGAATTTATTTAATATATCCTTTATGCCTAATTTCTCAGCAATTGGAGTTAATCTTTTCTCCATTTCATCATAGGACTTTCTTGATAAAACAAGTGGTAGAAATATATTATCTTTTAAAGAAAAGGTATCAAGTAAGTTAAAATCTTGAAATACGAATCCTAAATTTTCCCTACGAAATGCAACTATTTCACTTTCTTTAATAGAAACTACATTTTTACCTTGAAGTAAAATCTCTCCACTGGTAGGTTTATCTAAGGATGCAAGTATATTAAGTAAAGTAGTTTTTCCAGAACCAGATTCACCCATTATAGCAACATATTCACCTTCTTCTACAGAAAATGTTACATTGCTAAGAGCCTGAACTTGGTTACCTCCAAATCTAGTTGTGTATATCTTTTTTAAATTATTTACCTCTAATAATTTCATAAAACTTCCTCCAATTAATTGATTTGACTATACATTAATTGTAATAAAAAAAGAAATGTACAGCCATAACTTAGGCTTACATTTCCCTTTTTAACCTTACATTTATGTAAGGTACTTATTTATTCTTCTCTTTATAATATTTATAGGTTATTTTTTATCCTTGCAACAAGGATTACCGTTAGCACAACAACCTCTATCATATCCAAGTTCTTCTCTTTCCTTTGCAGAAAGTACAACAACATTATCTCCCGCATCTTCATACTCTGGTGTATTTTTTAATAAAGATGGCTTTTCTATTCTTATCATTTTTTCCTCCTTAAAAAGCTATTCTATATAATTTAACATTATTTTTTACTTATGTAATAGATTATATAATATAATTCTATGTAATAAATAACTTTTTAATAAATTTATATATATTTTACTATTTTAAAGAGATACCTTATTAAAAACTAAGATAATTTGTTGGATTTTGATGTTGTCCATTAACTCTAATTTCAAAGTGTAAATGTGGTCCTGTACTATTACCTGTAGAACCTACATAAGCTATTACCTGTCCTTGACTAACTGTTTGTCCAACTGATACAGCCAAAGAACTCGAATGAGCGTATAGTGTTTGAATTCCACTTCCATGATCTAATATAACTGTGTTTCCGTATCCTGATATGTATGATGCAGTAACAACTTTACCACTTTTTGATGCTTTTATAGGTGCCCCCATTGGTGCTCCTAAATCTATTCCTGTATGAAAGCCATTTACTCCTGTAACAGGATTTACTCTTGCTCCATATACACTAGTAACTCTTCCTGTAGAAGGTCTTATAAAGCTTTCCGAACCTGAATTGTTAGATTGTCCACCATTGTTTGAATTATTATTATTGTTTATATCCTTAAATATTTGATCTAATTGATTTTGTAAATCTTTATTGTAAGAATTTAAATCCTCTATTTCACCCTGTAACTGTTGCTCTTTAGAAGCTATATTGTTTATAATCCCTTGTTTTTGCGACTCTAAAGTCTTTAAAGAGCTAACTTGAGCATTAATTTTATTTTGCTCTTCTATGTAACTTTTTTGTGAGGCTTTTACATCCTCCTGCATAAGTGCTATCTGATTTTTTTCAGTGTTTAAGTAAGAAACCTTCTTTTCTAAAGAAGCTTTTCCTTCTTCAACTTCCTTTTTAGCTTTTTTTACTTCTTCTATCATACCTTTATCTGTTTTTATAACTCTTGATACCATTGACATTTTAGAAATAAAATCTCCAAAACTTCGACTGTTTAATAACATAACTATAAGTTCTTCTTCATAACTAGTCTTATATATGCTTCTTAATCTTTTTCCTAATAACTCTTCTTTGTCTTCCCTGTCCTTTTCTTTTTTAATAATCTCTTGTTCTTTGTCTTTTATATCTTTCTCTAAATAATCAAGCTCAGCTTGTACAGAATTTATATCTGCTTGCAGGGCATCTATTTCTTTTTGATATTTAGAAACATTTTGTTGTGATGATAAAAGCTCTTTATTTTTTTCATCAATTGTTTCTTGAAGCTTATCTAATTCACTTTCATTACTTTTCTTTTCTTGATTAAGTTTATTTTTTTGATTATTTAGTCCATCTATCTTATCTTGATTATTTTCAATCTGATTCTTAATCTGATCTGAATTTTCTGCTTTAACTTCATTTACAGGAAATAAAGTCAATGAAAAAAAGATACTCATAATAACTATTATACTTTTCTTTACCATTCCATACCCCCATAAAATATCTTCTTTCAACATTATAACAGTAAAATCAATTATTTTTAACAATATAACTGAATTTTTAATTATATTTAAGATTATTTTGAAAATATTCACATTAGAATGGTTAATTTTTATCATTATAGAATTTTTTCATATCCTCTATTATTAACTTTTAAAAGCTTTTAACTTTTTTATTATTTTGTTAATTTTGCTTTCTTCATCATATCCATATATATTTTTTATAGCTTTATTGTAATTATTTAATACCACAAGTTCATTTATTATCTCTGTTTTTTTAGCTTCCCCTGTTGAGTTGTCCTTATTTTCTTCAGCCAAATTCTTTAATGCAACACCATCATGTTCATTGATGAGTTCATCAACCTTCTCCATCTGTATATAATAATCTATTACCGCCTTATAAAGTGTTTTTTCTTCGCTAGTAACTACTTTCCCCTCATCTACTAAGTCTTTTCCTTGCCTAAAAATCAACTTTCTAAATTTTTGTTCATCTTTTATTAAAAAGAATTTAGCTTTATTTGAATTATTTAAAAAAACGCTATCATCACGTATATTAGTTTTAGCTAAATCTTCAATAGAATTGTTTAAACTTTTAGTAACCTTTTTTCCATAACTCCATAATTCCTTATTAATATTACTTGGCCTCTCTCTATAACTTAATACAAAAAATAGTAGTAAGGATATTATTAAGATAAAGAAAATACTTAAAATTCCTAAGGATTTTTTCATATTTACATCTCCAAAAATATTTCTTACTACTATTTATATAATTTTTTATTTTTTATATTAATTAATTTTTGTTTAAAGAAACAATCTTCCATTTTCCATCAATATACTCACAGGCGGTTATAAAAGATTTCTCTTCTTTATTTTCTCCAAAAACTAAACCTGCAATATTTTTTGAAGTAGAATAACTTAATTTAACTAAGGCTTTACCTGTATATTTATTTCCTTCACCGTATTTAAAAGAATCTTCTTCCATATTTATTTCTAGGTCTTTTAATGTGTAGGTATTTTTAAGAAGAAAATACTTTTTAGTTAAATCAGAGTAAATTGAAAATCTTAAATCCTCTGGTACTTCTTTAATAAGGTTCATATCTTCCTTATTTAGAGAGGCTAATACACTGTCATAAAAACTTTTTATAGTACTATTTATATCTTCTTTAAGTTTATCATTTACTATATTAATTTTAGGGGCTACCTCTGGATACTTACCTATAGAAACTTCTTCACTTTTTATAGTTCCCCATGGAAAATCGTAATCAAAAGATACCTTGTTTTTTTCATCGGAAGAAAAAAAGCTGAAATCTTTAATATCACTTACCTTTTTATCTATATCTTCACCATTTATATAAACTTTTCCATTAGAATAAGGAGAATTTATAGTTAAAGAGTTACCTTCAAGTTCTAAGGACACATCTGTATCTTTAAAAATTGAAACTTCCTTATCTGCCTTAACTTCACCATATTCATTTACAGCTTTTCCTTCTATTTTATATAAACCTGGAATAGCTTTAGTTATACTAAGCTTGTTATTTTCATCAGCTTTACCAGACTCTAAATCGTTTATGTAGATTTCCGATGGATAATTAACCCCAATATGTATTTCTACTGGCTTTACTTCTAATTTATATTTATTAAATAAAAATCCTTTATCTTGAGTTAAAGTAAAGTTATTATATTTTTCATTGTTTTTAATAGATTGTAGAAAACTATTTTTATTATTATCAATTTTTAAATATTCAACTAATGGTATAAGATCGTTTTTATCTCCTTTATACGAGATAAGGTTAGATAATCTTTTTGTGTCCTCTTTGTTTACTGCCTTTGTTAGGTTATTAAAAAAATACCTTTTTGTACTTCTTACATACCCTATTCCATAACCTACAGCTAAGGAAATGATTAAAATAATAGGTATTATAATCTTAATATTTTTCTTAAAGTATACTACTAGTTTTTCTAAAAGTTTTAAAAATTTATCCTTCACTAACATCCCCCCAATTAAATTACTCCAAGATGTCAATCATCCATTTATTACAGCTCATACATTTATATATTCTTATAACAAATAAGTCTAAATGCTCTTTTCCTTCTTCAACTTCATCTATAAGTAAAAATTCATCTTCTTCATTAATAAAACCTTGTATCTGAGCAAAATAATTCTCTTTTGTTTTTTCACAGCAGTCATTTAAATCTGCACAAGTTATTTTTTCTATGTTTAATGCGTCTTGAAATTCCTCTATTATAGGAATAATGTCTTGATATTCATGAAAATCATCTTGAAAATCCTCTTTATAAAAACTAACTCCATCAATTTTAAATAATAACATATTCTTTAGCAACCTTTCTTACTGATAATTTCTTTCTTGAAACTAATAATACCACAAATCCTTACGAACTTAATATATTCTTAAGTATTTTTTAATAACTTTTAAGCTATTTGTAATTATTTAATAAGGTAATTTATGTATAATGAAATAGAAGATTTATTCTTCCCTATTATAATAAGAGTTTTGAGTCCCCTCTCAAGGCTCTTATGCTCTTTTTAAGAGGATTTTCCTCATATAATCTCATTGAGTTTTATGATATAATCTAGGTATAACTTATATCTTTAAAATTTAGGAGGATAAAGATGATTTTTGATAATCATATGCATACTATTTTTTCTAGTGATTCTACTATGAAAATCGAAGAAGTTCTTGAAGAAAGTAAAAAACAAAATCTTGGTATCGTACTTACAGAACACCTTGATTTAGATTTTCCTGATCCAGATATGTTTAGATTAGATGTTCAAAATTATTTTAAAACCTATGAATCTTATCGTTCTGCAACTTTAGGTCTTGGTATAGAGATAGGTATGAATTCAGACTTTTTACAAGAATATACTCGCCTTGTAAATTCTAATAACTTTGACTTTGTTATAGGGTCAGTTCATAGCATTGATGGACACGATATGTCTTTGGACTTTTTTAAAGTTGGTTCAGATAAACATGCTTTATATCTAAAATACTTCGAGACAATGGAAAAGGATGTTAAAGACTTTGACTGTTTCGATGCATTAGGACATATAGATTATCCTTGCAGATATGCACCTTACGAAGATAAAGAAATACATCTAGAAGTCTATAAAGAGTATATTGATAGAATATTTATTGAACTTCTTAATAAAGGTAAGATCTTAGAACTTAATACTAGAACTATTGCTGATAAAAAAAGATATGCTTCCCTTCATAAAATATACACTAGGTATAAAGAATTAGGCGGAAAGTATGTTACCCTAGGCTCTGATGCCCACGGGAAAAGTGCAATAGGCATTAACTTTAAAATAGCACATGAATTTGTAGATTCAATAGGTCTTAAGGAAGTACATTTTGAAAATAGAATAATGAAAATATAAAAGGCACTCTTTGAGTGCCTTTTAATTTATCTGTTCTACAAACGTTACATCTATATTGTCTATAAACTGACTTCTATTTCTTATTTTACTTCCATTTAACTTGTGATAACTAAGGAAAAGTTCTTTTTTAGCACGAGTTAACCCTACATAAAAGATGCTTTTTTCTTCAAGTAATTTATCTTCTTTAATAGCTCTAAAAGATGGGAAACTTCCTTCTGTTAAATAAGGCATAAAAACATAATCAAACTCAAGACCTTTAGCTCCATGAATTGTTAGTATAGGTATCTTTGGAAACTTTTCTATAAGAGTGTCAAGTTCAGAATTAGATAGGGCTGTTATCTTTAATATCTCAGTTAGTTTATCATTAATATTCCCTTTTAACTCTCTTGAAAAATTCTTAACTATTTCATATAGCTCTTTTATGTTTTCAATCTTTATCTTGTCATACAGTTCATATACGTTAAACATGTTTATAACTTCTTCTAAAAGTTCTTCTGGAGAAAGCTTTTCTGATAGTTCTTTTAAGTTATTTATATTATCTTTTATCTCTTTAAACTTATTGAGATATGGTGAATAAAAATTGGCTCTATCATAGGAGGTTGGAATAATCTTTTGTCTAACCATCTCCATCAATATATCTTTTGTTGCCAAAATATCATCCATAGCATTATGAGTAGATGGGTTTTCAACCTTAAACTTTTTACTTAAGGTCTCTAATTTGTGATTTTCAAACTCTGGATAAAATCTTCTAGCTATATCAAGAGTATCAAAAACTCCTGTAATATCTAACTCTCTGGCTCCTTCTCTAGCTATCTGCGATTTCATTATTGTAAGATCATAGTTAATATTGTGACCAACTATTACACAGCCTTTAGAGAAATCAACAAATTCCTCTAAGCCCTTAATACTTTCTACTCCATTTTCTAATAAAAACTCTTTAGAAAAACCATGAACCTTTTCTGAAGAGCCAAGCTCCTTTTTAGGGATTAAAAACCTCTCAAAACTTTCAATAACCGCACCCAAAAGATTAATTTTTATAGCAGCTATTTGAACAATTTCATCATTTGAGGTATCTATTCCAGTACTTTCAACATCCATAACTACTACATTACCGCTGTTAATACTATCATTTAGCAGTCTAAAAGGTTCCCCATAGTTAAAGGTTTCCTCTTGAACTAAGTCCATAAATCTTATTCCTATATTTAATTCTTCACCTTTCTCAAGGCTTTCTATGGTTATATTTCCTATACCTTTCCCAAACTTCTTTACGATTCTTTTTAAAGAATTGTTATCATAGCTATTAACTAAAAACTTAAAAACAGCTAATAAATCTTTTATCTCACTTCTTTTAAAGAATTTAAATTCATCTACAAGCATAAACTCTAATTGTTTTTCCTTTGGCATAGTCTCTTTTATTTTTCTTAATATATTTGATAACTCTTGGTTTTGATAATTATTTCTTGTGAGTATGGCTACTTTAGAGTAATTAATATCGCCTAATGAAAGTATCTTTTCATAAACCCCTAAAGCTTCTTTTTGAAGAGTCCCATAGGAGGTTATTTTTATCTTTTCCCCTTTATTCTCGTTGTTAGAGATTAAGTCATATCCATATCCTTGAGGGTTTGGAAGTACATTTTTAACAAAGGAGGCTGCCCCTAAAAGCAGGCTTTCAGTACTTCTATAATTAGTTTTTAGCTTTATAAGTATAGCTTTTTCTTCTTTCATAAACTTTCTAAATATAGCTCCTCCAGTGGCTCCTCTCCATCTGTATATGGTTTGAAGAGTATCTCCACATAACATAATCTTGTTATCCTTAAAAAGTTTTTGTAGTACCCCATATTCTCTTAAATTAGTATCTTGAACCTCATCTATATGAATGTATTTGTAGCTTAAGTTTAAAGTTTCATAGAAATCTTCCACTTGAAATAAATTTATTGTATTTATTATTAAATCATTAAAGTCCATTCCATGGTATTCTAATAACTTTTTATCATACTTTCTTAATAGCTTTATTCCATACTCCTTGCAGAAGTTAAAAAGCTCATAATCAAAATATCTTCCTGATGATGATATCTTATGAAGTTCTGTTATGCCATCTTTCTCTGAGGTATTAATTACTCTGTTTAGAGTATCTTCATAACTTTCATTAAAATCCTTCAATCCTTTGATAAGATTTATGAAAGTATATATTTCTTTTTCTCCATATTTAAATTCTTTAGGAAGAATTTCTTTTATTATATCCTTGCAATCCTCTTCATCATAAACTATGAAATCCAAAGAAATTTCCTGTAGATTCCTTCCTCTACTTTTTAATAAATTAAAGCAAAATGAATGAAAGGTAAAAACCTCTACCCTATCCCCTAAGTCATTATCTATAAGCTTGCTTATTCTATCTTTCATCTCTTTAGCAGCTTTATTAGTGAATGTCAGACATAAAATCTCCTCTGGTTTGCATTTATTATTATGAATTATATTTGCTACCCTTAAAGCTAAGGTATTTGTTTTCCCTGTACCTGCTGGAGCAAGAAGGGCTATATTATCTTCTAAATTCTCAACCACTTGCTTTTGCTCACTATTTAAAAGCTTAAACTCTTTAATATTTTCCGACAACTATAAACCCCTCCAATTTTTCTGTATATTTCTAATTATACCACTCATAAAATAAATAATAGAGTGAATTTGATGAAGCCTCCTTTGGAGTCTTCTACAGAATATTAGTTAATTTAACGAATTTAATGAAGTTCTAAGAACTTCTACAGCAATAAGGTGTATATATTCTTAAATTTATAATAATTTCAGTACAAACTAAAATTATTGTGATAGAATATCTTTGTATTTGTATAAATGAGGAGAAATATAATGGAAAGCAAGATAATTAACTTAACATATACCCAAACAAAAAAACTTATAGATTCAAATCCTAACCTTAAAATTTTAGATGTTAGAAGCTCTTCTGAGTATAGAGATGGTCATATTCCTGGTGCTGATAATATATCTTATGAAGACTTAGAATTTGATATAGAGGATTTTTCCTCTAGTAAGGAAGAACCTATTTTGATATATTGTAGAACAGGCAGACGCAGTCATTTAGCTATAGAAACCTTAAAAGAATTAGAATATGAAAAAATTTATCATATTTATGAAGGGCTTAGCGATTGGCCTTACAAACTACATAAATAATTAATAATTAAAAGAATTTATGGGGGGACCACTTTGGACAAAAAAGCATATAATTTAAGTTCAATTATTCAATTTATTACATACACTTTAGTTGGTACATCAAACGTAATAATAGACTTAATAGTATTGAATGTTCTTTGGGCTGTATCAGGCCACTACTTAGGGGAAATAAACTATTTCTTTAAGTTAATCTCTTTTAGTATTTATTCAACTACAGGTTATTTTCTAAATAGAAAATTTACATTTAAGACTAAGGCATGTGCAAAATCCTATTTTAGTTATATCTCCCTGCTAGCAGTCTTAAGTTTTTTAGATGCAATAATTTTAGTTAAGTTGACTCAAATACACATCTTTCATATACCACGAGAGTTACGTGCAAATGCCTCAGCACTTTTTGCAGCAATGATCACTGGTATATTCGGATTTATTATAAATAAAACTATAATATTTAAAAAACAAGCTTCAACTGAGGCCCATAAAGCTTAAAGGCTAAAGTAGAACTGATACTTAATCTGTTCTACTTTAGCCTTATAATTTTTCTATCTCTTTTCTCTCTTCTTTTAAATTCCCTATCTTTTTAGCTCTTTTGTTAAGTTCCTCGCTAACCTCTTCTATAGGTATATTAAGCTCTGCCATTAAAACTAAAAGATGATAGGTTAAATCGCATATTTCAGCTACCTGTTCTTCTTTATTATCTCCCTTAGCTGCTATAATGACTTCTGTAGCTTCTTCCCCTACCTTTTTTAATATTTTATCTAACCCTTTATCAAAAAGATATTTAGTATAAGACCCCTCTTCTCCCTCTTCTTTTCTACTTAAAATTATTTTATATAAATTCTCTATTACATTCTCCATAATTAATTACCTCTCAATTTTATTGAAAAAGCAGCTCACTTTACCTGTATGGCAAGCTGGTCCCTTTGGCTCTACTAAAATAAGTATTGTATCTCCATCACAGTCATAATACATTTCCTTAACGTATTGCATATTACCAGAAGTTGCTCCCTTATTCCAATATTCATTTCTGCTTCTAGAGTAAAACCAAGTAGTGCCTTCTTCTATAGTTCTTTTAAGGCTCTCCTTGTTCATATATGCAAGCATTAAAACTTCTTTTGTATTAAAGTCCTGAACTATAGCTGGTATTAAAGAATTCCCTTTATTAAAATCTAAATTTTCAATATCAAACATATCTCTAACCTCTATTTCCTTATTGGTATATCTCTTCCTCTTAAATAATCCTTAACCTCATTTATAGTCAGCTCCCCGTAATGAAATAAAGAAGCTGCTAAGGCCGCATCTGCTTTCCCTTCATTAAAGGTATCATAGAAGTGTTCTAAGCTTCCACAGCCCCCAGAAGCTATTACTGGAACATTTACTATATCATTAACCTTGGCTAAAAGCTCATTGTCAAAGCCTTCTTTAGTACCATCTCTATCCATAGAAGTTAAGAGAATTTCACCAACTCCAAGGTTAACACCTTCTTCTATCCATTTAAGAACATCGATACCTGTGTCAATTCTGCCTCCATGAACATAAACATTCCAGCCATCTTTTGTTTCTCTTCTTTTAGCATCTACAGCTAAAACGATACATTGTGAACCGAAGTAGTAGGCTCCTTCTTTTATTAACTCTTTATTTTTTACTGCTGCTGAGTTAAGAGATACCTTATCTGCTCCAGCTCTTAATATCCTCTTTATATCTTCTAAAGAACCTAGTCCACCACCTACGGTAAAAGGAATAAATACTTTTTCAGCAGTTCTCCTTACCATGTCTTCCATGATTCCTCTACCTTCATGAGTAGCTTTAATATCTAGGAAAACTAATTCATCTGCCCCTTCCTTGCTGTAATAATCTGCAAGCTCTACAGGATCTCCTACATTTACTAAACTTTTAAAGTTTATACCTTTAACAACCTTACCTTCTGCTACATCTAAGCAAGGTATTATTCTTTTAGTATGCATATTCTCCACCTACCTCTAAAGCTTCCTTTAAGGAAAGTTCTCCTGAATAAATGGCTTTTCCTGTTATAGCTGCATATATTCCTGCCTCTTTAAGTTTCTTAATATCCTCAATATCTTTTACTCCACCAGAAGCAGTTATTTTTATATCAACCTTTTCACTAAGAGTTTTTAGCATCTCAATATTAGCCCCTTGAAGGGTTCCATCTCTACTTATATCAGTAACTATTACATTATAAACTCCAAGGTCAGCCATTTTCTTAGTGAAATCAATATAATCTAAATCACTTTCACTAAGCCATCCATTTCCACACACCTTGCCATTTCTAGCATCTACACCTACACTAATACGCTCTGCATATTTAGCTAATGCTGCTTTCACTAAATCCTCTTGCTCCATAGCAGCTGTACCTAATATAACCTTATCTATCCCATTTCCTAATAGCTTATCAATCCTAGCTAGAGTTCTTATTCCTCCACCAACTTCAATGGACATATCAACGGTTTTTGCAAGTTTTAATATTATTTCTTCATTAATTCCTGCCCCTTGTTTAGCACCATCTAAATCCACTAAATGAAGGTGAGTTGCCCCTAGCTTTTGAAACTCTTTTGCTTGCTCGTATATATCCTTAGCTACAACTTCTTCCTTTTCGTAGTCTCCTTGATATAATCTAACAGCTTTGCCCCCTCTTATATCTATTGCAGGTAATATTATCATTTAATCATCCCCCAAAAATTTTCTAGAATCTTAAGCCCCACATCTCCACTTTTTTCTGGGTGAAATTGTGCTCCATATACATTGCCTCTATTAACTAAGGCAGGTATTTTATTATCTCCATAAATACTATAGGCAAGTAAATCTTCTTCCTTAATCTCGGTAGCAAAAAAGGAGTGAACAAAATACACATAGCTCTCCTCTTTTAATCCATCTATAAGTTTATCTTCCCTTTTAAACTCTAAAGAATTCCATCCTATATGAGGTATTTTTATATCTCCTTGAAGCTTTTTAATGCTTCCTGCAATTAAATCTAACCCCTCACACTCTTCACCTTCATAACTCTTAGAAAAAAGAAGCTGCATACCAAGACATACCCCAAGCAGGGGTTTTCCTCTTTTTACTTCCTCTTTAATTATGCTATCAAGATTATATTCTTTTAAATTTTTCATAGCATCTGGAAATGCCCCAACTCCAGGAAGAAGTATCCCTTTAGAATTCTTTATTTCTTTTTCATCTCTTGTAATAACTGCCTCTATTCCTAAAAACTTAAAAGCATTTTCTACACTTTTAAGATTACCCATGCCATAATCTATAATACTTATCATACAACTTCCTCCTAGAGAGTCCCCTTTGATGATGGAATCTTATCTTTATTATCTTCATCAATAGTTACTGCTTCTTTTAATGCTCTTCCTAAGGCTTTAAATAAACCTTCAATCTTGTGATGATCATTCTCCCCATAAAGAATTCTTCCATGTAACGTTATTTCCCCATTTATAGCTAAAGCTCTAAAAAACTCCTTAACCATCTCAGTTGAGAAATTTCCTATACTTTCTCTATTAAACTCACCTTCAAAATGTAAAAATCCTCTTCCTGATATATCTAAAGACACCATAGCTAAAGCTTCATCCATAGGCAGAAAAAATGTTCCATACCTTTTTATTCCCTTTTTATCTCCTAAAGCTTCCTTTATTGCCTGCCCAAGTAAGATCCCTGTATCCTCAACTAAATGGTGATCATCTACATATAAATCTCCTTTAGCTTCAACCCTTAAATCAAAAGAGCTATGAAAAACAAGTAAAGTTAACATATGATCAAAAAAACCTACTCCAGTATTAATTTCTGCATTTCCTTTTCCATCTAAATTTAGTTCTATTTTAATTTCTGTTTCCTTGGTTTTTCTTTCTTTATTAGATGCTCTCAACTTCATATCCATAATCTCCTTGATAAATTAATATACTTTCCAAGGCTTCCACTAACTTTTTGTTTTCTTGATAAGTTCCAATAGTAATTCTAAAGCTATCATCATCTTCAAAATCTCTTATTAATATGTTCTTATTTTTAAGTCCATTTATAAGAGCTTCCTTATAAGAAGTTCTTCCAAATATGAAATTTGCTTTAGATGGATAAAAAACTATATCCATACAACTTTCTTTCTCTATTCTCTTTAGCTTTTCTATAAGATTTTCTCTCTCTTCAATAACTGTTGCAGTATTTTGCCTAACTAGCTCAACGTAGCCTAAAGCTATTACAGCTAAAGCCTGAGAAATACTATTAACATTGTATGGTGCCTTATATTTTATAAGTTCATTTACTTTTTCTTCTGAGGCTATTAAAAATCCAACTCTTAAAGAAGATAACCCCCATGCTTTAGATAAGGTTCTAGTAATAATTAAATTCTTATATTTATTTATATATCCAATCATAGTTTCTCCATAAAACTCATAATAAGCTTCATCAATTACTATAGGGATATCATCAAAAGCCTCACACACTCTGATTATGTCTTCATTAGATAAAACTATTCCAGAAGGATTATTAGGATTAGATACTATAATTAAACTTACTTCTTCAGCTTTACCTTTTTTAATAAGCTTGCCTATATCTACTTTCCCAGCCTTATTAATGTCTATTTTTATAAGCTTTCCGTCTTGTAGGGAGGTATAAAACTCAAACATAGAGAAATCAGGATCTAAGGTTAATAGCTTTTTCCCCTTTGATATAGTTGAAGTAATCATAAGATTTATCATCTCGTCAGAGCCATTACCAACTATTATGTTCTTTTCACTTACACCTGCATATTTTCCATAAGCCTTTTTTAAAGCTAAAGGATTATCCTCTGGGTATCTGTTAAACTGAATAGTTGATAATATTGAAGTCATTGAGAATATGGAATCCCTATACATATTAGTAGATATTTCATTAGAATTAAGCCTTATTGGTTTTGATCTATCCATTGATTTATAAGAATTTATCTTTTTCATATTACTTCAACCTCACTTTTATTGAATTTGCATGGGCTGTTAACCCCTCCTTACTAGCTAGATTAATTATGTCTTTAGATGCCTCATAAAAGGCTTCCTTTGAATAATATATATATGAAGATTTTTTGATAAAGCTATCTGTTGATAAAGCTGAAAAAAATCTTGCTGTTCCTGAGGTTGGCAATACATGATTAGGTCCTCCAAAATAATCCCCAACTGGTTCTGGAGTATATTGTCCTAAGAATACACTTCCAGCATTTTTAACTTTTCCAAGTAGCTCCATAGGATTAGCTACCATAAGTTCTAAATGCTCTGGCGATATTATATTTGAAAGTTCTATACACTGCTCTATACTTTCACAAAGTATTCCTATACCGTATTTACTCATGGATTTTGTTATAATCTCTTTTCTGCTAAGCTCCTCAGTTTGCTTACTCATTTCTTCACAAACACCATTTAATAGTTCTTCTGAGGTTGTTAGAAATATTGAAGATGCTAAAACATCATGTTCAGCTTGAGACAATAAGTCTGCTGCTATATATTCCTTTTTACTAGTTTCATCACTTATAACCAATATTTCAGAAGGCCCTGCTATCATATCTATATCTACATTCCCAAAAACCAGTTTTTTAGCTGTAGCTACATAAATATTTCCTGGCCCTACTATCTTATCCACCTTTTCGATACTTTCAGTTCCATAAGCTAAAGCCGCTATAGCTTGAGCTCCACCAACCTTATAAATTTCATCTACTTCTGCAATTTTAGCTGCAACTAAAATATATGGATTTACCTTTCCATTTTTAGAAGGTGGTGTAGTCATAATAATTTTATTTACTCCTGCAACTTTAGCAGGAATAGTATTCATAAGTACAGAAGATGGATAAGCTGCTGTTCCTCCTGGAACATAAACCCCTACTTTATCTAATGGAATAATTCTTTGCCCCATATATACTCCATTAGCTTCAGTATTTATCCATGAATTTCCCTTTTGCATCTCATGAAATTTATAGATATTCTTTTTGGCTTTTTGAAGCGATTCTATAAAATCTTCTTCAACTAAACTAAAAGCTTCTTCAATTTCTGAATAAGATACCTTTAAATCATCTAGCTCTACCCCATCAAAGCTTTTAGTTAAATCTTTAAGTGCCTTATCCTTTTCAGTCCTTACCTTGCTTATAATTTCTTCCACAGAATTAAGAATTTTTTTATCTTCTTTTCCTTCTCTATCTTTTAGTTCTTTTATTACTGTGTCTCTGTTTTCCTCATTGAATCTAAAAATTCTTAACATATATAGCCCCCTCTTTTTTTACTATATTACCTCACTAACCTTAAATAAAAATTCTTTTATTTCTTTTTCTTTTAATTTAAAGGCAGTGTTATTAACTATAACTCTTGCACTGATATCACATATTTCATCTTTTACTATAAGCCCATTCTCTTTTAGTGTTGTTCCTGTTTCCATAATATCCACGATTCCATCGCATAACCCTAATATAGGTGCCAGCTCTACAGAACCTTCAATTTTTATTATTTCAACATCCATTCCTTTTTCATAAAAGTATTTTTTAGCTACATTCGGATACTTTGTCCCTATTTTTATATTACTGTAGGATTTAAATAACTTTGAATCTGGAAGTGATGCTACTATAAACTTACACTGTCCTATCTTTAAATCTAACATCTCGTAATAATTAGAATTACTCTCTATTAAAGTATCTTTTCCAACTATTCCTATATCGGCTACTCCATGTTCAACATAGGTTATAGCATCAGCACTTTTAACTAAAAAATAGTTATAGTCCATCTTGTTATCTTTAAATATAAGTTTTCTCCCTTTATCCTTTAAAGCTGATACATCAAAATCTGCTTTCTCAAATATCTTGATACTTTCCTTTTCTAATCTCCCCTTAGTTAAAGCTATATTTATTGCCACGATACCCCTCCATATTAAAGCACTATTTCATTTTCACCTATTTCTATATCTCCAGTTATAGGAATTAGTCTAACTTTATATCCACCAGTTGTTAATTCCTCTGCCTTTTCTAAAGCTTGTAAAAACTTTTCATTATAGAAATAAACTTTTTTCTCTAGAAGTTTTTCTTTAATTTCGTAAATATCCACTAAGGAATCTATATCTATTGCAAAACCTATTGCTCCATTATCAACACCAAAGGATTTGATTAAATTATCATATCGTCCTCCTTGGAGCACATATTTTCCGACACCTTGTACATAACCTCTTATTATTATGCCTGTATAGTAATTTATTTTAGGTATCATTCCCATGTCTATAGACACATACTCCTTTAGATTTAATTTTTTAATTCCTTCTAAAAGATTTTCTAAATACTCTACGGGCTCTTTTATCTGTGCATATATATCTAGCTTTTTAATAGATTCTAGTATCTCTTCGCTACCAAATAGCCATGGAAGCTTTTTGAGAAACTCTTTTTTAGATTCTTCTAAGCTTATTTCTTCTAATATATTCTCAAGCTCTCCAAGTCTCTTTTTCTCTATTAAAACTGCTATTTTCTCTTTAAGTTCCTCAGATATATCTATCTCATCAAATATAGAAGTTATTATCCCCATATGCCCAAGCTCAATCTTAAAACCCTTAAGACCTAAGGCCTTTAATGAATTTATAGCTAGAAATATAACCTCTAAATCTCCCTCTAAAGTTTCTTTTCCTATTAACTCAGCCCCACAGTGAGTTATTTCATTTGCTTTTCCCCCAAAAGCTTCATTGACTCTATAAATATTTGAAGTATATCTTATTCTAATAGGCCTCTTATATTCTTTTAACTTTGTACTAACAACTCTTGCTATTGGAATAGTCATATCTGGTCTTAAGACAAGAATTTTTCCTTTGTTATCAAAGAACTTATACATGTCTTCCTGTTTAAAACCTTCTGGATGAGAATTAAAGATATCATAATACTCTAAGGTAGGTGTTATTATCTGTTCATAGCCCCAAATCTCCATTTTCTTCTCAAGAAACCTCTTGATTTCCTCTTTCTTGTAACAGTCCTCCGAGATTAAATCTCTAGACCCCTCAGGTAAGAAATTTTTCACCGCCACAATTATAGCCCCCAATCACTTTGCTTCATCACTTTATTCTGATAAATTGATGAAGTATTTAGATTAAATTATACTAGATTATAAAAATTTGTCAACAAACAAAGGATTAATTCAAGAAATAATATTGTAATAACCCTATTATCTTATTAATTAAATAACGTTATTATTGTAAACATGGAACTTTTGCATTAAAGTTTTTTAGTTCTTTGAATCTAAAGTTCTTTGCCAGTAAAGTTCTTTACTTCTTAACTTCTAAAGTTCCTTTATTTTTTGCTTCTAAAGTTCCTTAGTTCTTCGCAAAAAAAAGTGAGCTAGATAATTAATCTAACTCACATCGAATTTCCCTAATAATTTTTTTATTTCACCTTTTTCTAAACTTCTATATTCTCCTTTTCCTAAGGATTCATCAAGCACTAACTCTCCGATTGAAATTCTTTTTAAATATATAACATGACATCCTACTGCTTTAAGCATTCGTTTTACTTGATGCTTACGTCCTTCTGAGATTGTGAGATATCCTGATACGGCTGGCTGTTTATAGTAATTTGATGACTCATTATAAACTTTTATAAGTTCACTTTCATTCTCAAAATCTTTATAAATACCATTGGTTACTTTTTCTAGCTTTGATGGTTTTGTTATCTCTTCATTAACTCCTATAGATACACCTTGCTCTAATCTATCAATACACTCTTCATCTAAAAATCCTAATGCTATGAAGAAATATTTTTTATCAACATGTTTCAGTGGACTCATCAACTTATTATTAAGCTCACCGTCATTTGTAAGTAATAATAAGCCCTCTGTATCTTTATCTAATCTTCCAACATGAGATACACCATTCATATTCTCCTCTTTGAAGAAGTCAAATACTGTTTTATATTTCTCATCTCTTCTTGCAGTAACACACCCTGAAGGTTTATTAAACATATAATAGGCTTTTCCCATATAAGAAATTTTTTCATCAAGGTACTCAACTATGTCCTCATTTTCATTAATTGTTATTGCGGGCTTTATAACAATCTGTCCATTAACTTTTACTTTTCCATCTTGTATATATACTCTTACAGTTTTACTATTTCCAATACCTGATTGCGCTAAAAATTTATCTAATCTCATGAGTTCACATTAATCCTTTATAAAAAATATAAGTAATTCTCTTAAAATTCAAAGAAAAATTACTTATATAATATACTTTATTTTTTCAGCTACGTAAAGGTATCTCACTATGAATATCTCTTCATAATATGCTATAATTATCCATGAAATTAGATTAATAGAAGTTATAAATATAAATGGGGTGAATTGATGAATTTTACAAAAGAGACTGTTCAAAAAATACTTCAAGGCAAAGTTGATTCTGAAACGCTTGCTGAACTTTATCCTGATTTAAATGATTCTGTTATAAACTCTTTTTCTAGTATTCACAGTAATAGCAGTATTAATAATATAAACTCTATTATTAGTTCTTACAGAAATAAAGCCAGTTTTGCAATTGATAAAATCAATAAATCTAATGGAAATACTAAAACTATCAATAGCTTTTTACCAGATGTCATTAAAGCTAGACTTGCAATAAATCTTCTGGAAAAAGCTAATTTCATGGCACAATCTGGTGAAAACTCTGGTACTGTTCGTTTCAATCTATGGGATGGGTTACTGCTTCAAAAAATTCTTTTTAAAAAAGATCTAGTTAGAAAACCAGTATCCTTATCTTCTTTTAAACTAGTATGGCCTTTTATTCTAAAAAAGAAAATACTTATGCCTCTTGTTAATAAAAAGGGAATTTACTGTTTTTATTCTCAACAATTTATAAAGGCTATTTCAGATATTATTAAAGATAGTACATGCCTTGAAATTGCTGCTGGAGATGGTACTTTAACAAAATTTTCAAACAAATCAAAAGTAAACTGTATAGCTTCGGATAACTACAGTTGGGAACATTACATTAAATATCCTGATTTTGTTGAAAAAATTGATTCAAAATCAGCTTTAAATAAGTATAATCCGTCTACAGTAATCTGCTCATGGCCACCGCCAGGAAACAGTTTTGAAAAAGATGTCTTTACAACTGATTCTGTTAATCTTTATATTGTAGTAGGCACTAAAAATTCCGTATACTCCTGTAACCACGAAACATATAACCTTCAAAAGAATTTTACTATGGAATATAGCGAAAAACTATCTTCATATATACTTCCACCATCAGAAGACAATGCTGTTTACATATTTAGAAGAAAAGGTATATCTTAAAATAAACACTTACATATAAAAAGAGGATTCCTAGTTGAATCCTCTTTTCCACCCTGAATTATATCTAAATAGTTTTGAAGGTCTATGTCCAGCATCTTTTGTGTATTCATTTGTTTCAACTACCATGTTTGCTATCTTTCTTCTAAAGGCAGCTGCTAAAAGTTCTTTTCCTTGAATTATTTCATAAACTTGTTGAAGTTCTGTTAATGTAAATAATTCTGGCATAAGATTAAAAGCTAGGCTGGTATATTCTATTTTATTTCTTAATCTCTCAACAGCATATTCTATAAACTTTCCATGATCAAAGGCTAATCCTTCATTTTCAATAAGTTCTCTTTTTATTTTTCCCTCTAGATTCTCTGTAGTTTTTATTTTAGCTGATAATGTCTCTACTTCATTCCAAAGTTTTATTTCTACTAATTGCTCGTATATATATCCATTTTCTACTGACGTTTTCTTTTCTTCTAATATATCATAACTAACGTTAAACCAACTGGCGTCTGTTTCATCTTCACCAGCTGTAATATTTAAAGATTTGCTATCAACTAGTGCCATATAAGAAGAACTTACCACTCTTGTTCTTGGATCTCTACTTACTTCTCCCCAAGTGTATAGTTGTTCCATATAGATATCTTCTATTCCTGTTTCTGCTTCTAATACACGCAAAGCAGCTTCATCCAAACTCTCATCAATTCCTACAAAGCCTCCTGGAAGAGCCCATTTACCTATATAAGGATGATCTCCTCTTTTTACTAGTAGAACTTTTAAAGCTTTTTCAGGAAGCTTTCTGTAGTTTTCTTTCTCTTTATCCATTACAGTAAATATAAGCATATCTACTGTAAAAGATGGCTTCTTATATATATCATCCTTATATTTTTTTAAAAACTCTTCTTCTGTTAATCCTTGCTTATTTTTAATCTCTTCCATAGTCTCTACCTATTGCAGCTCATATTTAGGCGGCAAAATTCCTTTATGCTTATTATAGTCATGTTTAGCTTTTATTTTATCATCTACTTCTTTATCTCCGCTAGTTCCTTTTTCTATATAATCATTAATTTGTTTATAGGTAAAACCTAGTTTTTCCTCATCAGATTCTCCTGTCAATCCATCACTTGGAGTTTTATGGACTAACTCATAAGGCAATCCTAAATAATCACCTATAGCCATTACTTCCTCTGTAGTTAAGTCACCTATAGGATTAAAGTCATAGGCATTATCTCCCCACTTTGTAGTATATCCTACGAAACCTTCTGATTTATTTCCTGTACCACATACTCTATAATGCATGGAGGAGCCTATAGCATACAAGGTAGTCATTCTAAGTCTTGGTGGAATATTTATTTTTCCATCTTTTGATAAGCTCGCTTCATCAATTCCTTCTAATAATCCCTTATATGCCTTCTCTATGTCCACTACTTTATAATTAATTCCTAATAGATCTACAATCTTCAAGCTATCTTCTATATCCTTTTGCTCCCCATTTGGCATTAAAACACCAAATACTCTTTCCTTCCTTAAAGCTTCAACTAAAAGTTTTGAGGTTATTGTGCTGTCTTTTCCTCCACTGATTCCAATAATAGCACCTTTAGCATTAGGTTGTTTTTCGAAATAGTCTCTAATCCATTCTTTAATTTCTTCACATACCTTCTCAACCTTAAAATTTTCTCTCATACTTCTACCCCTCCTTATTTAAAAACTTCCATGTAGTCTATTTCTTATTTCCTCTAATGAATAATCTTTTATTAACTTTCCATCCTTAAATACAAGTTCTAGCAAGTTGTCTTTATATGAGGCCTGCTTTTCTATAGTTAATTCATCTTTATATAAAATATCTTCCCCTTCTTTATAAACATAACACATACCTTTTTGAGATTTTTTGAAGTTGTCTTTGTCAGTCTTAGGAGCCTTAAAAATGAATTTTTCTTCATTATTTATTACTGCATGAGTTGCTTTTAATGCAAATCCAAAGGTATCTCGTGTGTTATACTGGTAGGTATAAGAACCTATTCCAAAGGTACAATTATTTACTGCAAAACCCTTCTCTTCTAAGCCTTTGCAAATATCTTCACATCTTTCTACAGTTATGCTGTCACCATATATGGTTCCTATTTTAGGGTTCAAAACCTTATATCCCTTTGAATTAACTTCTCCTCCAAATATATCCCATAGAAGTTCCACAGTTCCTTTATACTCATCACTGCCTTTTTCTGCATTTTTGTCTCCACAGATTATTTTCACTGGATCTCCGCTATCCCCTCTTATAATTACCTTTCCATCCCTATTTAAAATTTCTTCTTTAAGTCTTGGAAGTATTGAGGTTATAACACTCCAGTAGTCATAGGTATCAGATACTATGCTTAACGGTCCTTTTGGAAAAACTTCAGTTATTAATCTTTTATAAGCTGAGAACTCATCTTCTCCATAGCTGCACATTACGCTATGCTCTGTAGATGGCGTTCCAACTCCTATTACCTCTTTATCTAAGTTAGCATTATAATACTCCTCTAAATAAGTTATAGCAGGTATTGTAGCCGTACCTACAAAAGATAAGAGGTGAGCTGAGGCACTTATTTCTGCACTTTCTATTGAACTGAAACCTCTCATACTAAAGTCTCCACAAGCTCTTTTAACCTCCCCATTATCTACAGTTAGTTCAAAATATTTCTCTACTATCTCTCTATATCTATAGGCAATAGTTGCACTAGTCATAGGCTGCCATATATTACAACTCATAAAAGTTTCTAGATAATTTACAAGCCAAGGAAAATCTTCATGAGTATTAGTTATCTCAATCATAGGGGTTTTGATATTTACCCTAAAGCCTTCTTCAACAGCTTTAATTTGTATAGGAAGATATCCTAAATCGTGCAGTGCTTCAATATGCTTTGTATCAGACGCTATATCCCCCATGGTTTTGGATATTACTCTCTTATACTCTGATATAACTTCTTCTTTATCTCTTGAAAAGAAATTATCATTAAAATACTCAATTAAATACTTCTTTAAAAAAGGTTGAAGGCCAAACATGACTACCTTGTGCATATCTTCTTTTCTAGACATTCTTGGTGTCCAGTAACTTACTAGCTTCGTCATTCCTTCTGCATAACACATATGATGTATTGTTTTGTAAAAATCTGTTAATAAAAATGGACTTATCATGCTTAATTCCCCCTATTTACTACTTTTATGTGTATTCCTTCTGCTACATCTAGTGCTTTATCATGAAGTGAATCATCAAAACTTGCACAAAGACTTGCGTCTATTAGAATCTCTGCATTTCTATATTGTGATTGAAGCATTACCACATTACTTATTACACATATATTAGTTACAACACCTACAAGCTCTATCTCATTAATTTCCTCTCCTAATTCTTCTGAGAGTCTAATCACATCTTTTGGAGATAAACCAAAACCTTCTTTTTCATAATGTAGGGTATTTTCTTTCCCTAAAAATTCATTAAGTCTTCCATAAAGCTCGTGCCCATTAGTTCCTTTAATACAGTGAACTACAGGTAAGTTTTTACCTTCTCTAGTTTCTAAATATTCATCATAATGAGTGTCATAGGTAAATAAAACCTTATCTCCATTTTCTAAATACTTTTTAACCTTATCATATATTCCTGATTCTAGAGTTTCAGCCTTTTTAAACCCTAAAGTTCCATCCACAAAATCCTTTTGATAATCAATAACTACTAATAATTTTTTCATCTTAAATTCCTCCTTAAATCTCATATACCTTAATTTTTTTATGATCTTTACTCAAAATACTATTAGTCGTATATATTCCTGTTATTAAATCGCTATCTAATAACTTGCCTTCAAATATTGTATCTTCGCAATGGGTAACTACAAGATATATCTCTCCTGCACCCATTTCTTTAAGCTTAGAAGCTGTAAGTTCAAAGGTTCCTCCTTTTGAACATAAATCATCCACTATAATAGCCTTAAAGTTTTTACTTTTTACCTCACCATTGATTTCTAACTTGTTTATGAATCCTGTTTTAAAATCACGTTCCTTATTTGCAGTTAATATCTTTTCATAAGCTATCTGATGAGCATATCTCTTTGAGGCTCCTGCATCTGGATAAACTAGATATACATTTTCATCATTTAATTCTTCTATCAATTGCTCTGTAAGTTTCTTAGACATATTTACTACTTTTACTCTATCTATTAGTGCAACAGATACTTCAGAATGAGGTTCATAAATTGTTACATTTTCAAAATCTAAACTATTAATTAACTTACACAAATACTTTAAAGTAAATACTGTTACACCTTCAGTTCTATCCATTCTGCTGTAAGGCATATAGGGAAGTACTAAACTACACTTTACTCTTAACTCATCTAAATGTCCTTTTAAAAATATCAAATTAGTTATATCTTCATTATTTTCAAACTTAACCTTAATCTCATTATTATCTTTTATATTTAAATCACCACTATGAATAAGTGCCTCACCATTAGGAAACTTTTTTATATCTATTTTTTCATTATTAAAATAAATCATTTTGCATTCCTCCTAAATCTTAATACTTATTTTCCTTTTGATATTATCAATTTGTTAATATGTATTTATAGTACATCTTATTCAACTTTCTGTCAATATGTTCTTGAGATTTTTGTAAAATAAAAAGAAGTTCTTAAAATTAAGATACTTCTTGTTTTAAATAATCAGGTATAGGAAAACTTTTTATATGTTTAAATTTTTCAACTTTCACTTCTCCAGCTTCTATTTTCATAATTATATCATCTACACCAAGGGTATTATGTGCTCCGATAAATGGTCTTACTTCAACCGTAACAATAAAAGAAAAACTTCTATATCCATTTGGTCTTTCTATTTTTAAAAATTCCATATCAAACAAATCGTACATATATGCTTTTCCATAATATTTTTCTATTTCTTTAGTTATATATGGTTCTATAAGTGTAGCTATTATATCTTTATATAATTCTTCTATAGATCCTTCTTCTGGTGTATATTTATAAGGTAATCCTAACTTAGTATATGGTGTTTTTTCAACACCCCATGCCTTATTTTGAAATAATAAAATAGATATACTAATTATTAAAGATATTACCGCTAATCGTCTTTTCATACTATTATCCTCCTTATGAAGACTAATAATCTATATATATTAGTATCTCTCTATTATTTTATTAATATATTGAGAATATTTGAAGTATTATGCTTATCATCCCAGTAGCTATTAATCTATAAGATATTTATTCTTATTTTCCTTATCTCTTAGTATGATATTATGGTCTTTTCCGAAGCTCCAATCATTAATGAATGTATAATACTTCCCATTTTTTCATCACATTCTTTCATTCCGCTTTTAGCCCATTCTATTAAAATTTTGTATAGTCCTCCTGAAACAAATTCAATTATAAATTTTTGAACTTCTTGTGGATGAGGATTAGAACATACTACTTCTTTGGATAAGGAATAGAATATGTTAGTACATCTTTCTAGTATTAAGTTAGCTAAATTAGCTTTAATTAAGTTGTCGATTAATTTTTTATGTTCTCTAAAATATGAAAAAAATCTTATTAGAATTTCATTATTATCATTTTTTTCGCATATAACTAACTCTTTATATGACGCCTCAAAAAATTCATCTAAATAGTCAGTTATAATATCTTCTAAATTATTATAATTTCTATAAAAAGCCATTCGTGATACCCCAGCTTTTTTAGTTAATTCTGTTATTGATATTTCCTTGAAATTCTTTTTCTCCATTAAAATCATTAAAGCTGTGAAAATACTCTCTTTTGTAATTAGGTTTTGTGCATTATTATTTCCCATAAACAAATCCCTCTCTTTTGTAACACTTCTATCTTAAGATATTGATTTTCGCTATTTTCTTATATTATACTATATCCAATATAGCGTTACAATTGTAACACTACTAAGAGGAGGAGCTTATGAAAATTTTTTATTTTACAGCAACAGGTAATAATTTATATGTAGCAAAAAGCTTTGAAGCCGATTATTACTCTATACCAAAACTATTAAAAGAAAATAAACTTGATTTTGAGGATGATAAAATAGGTATAGTTTTTCCAGTATATCATAGCGGCGTACCGAAAATAGTTGAGGAATTTTTGGATAAAGCTAAACTTAAGAGTAATTATTTTTTTGGAATAGCTACTTACGGAATGTATGCAGGAGCATCTACAATACATCTATTAAAAATAGGTGAAAGAAACGGAATAAAGTTTTCTTACGTAAATGAAATGGTAATGGTAGATAACTATCTTCCTGGATTTGACATGTACAAACAGATAAAAACTCAATCCAAAAAAAATATCGAGGGTAATCTTAATAAAATTATTGAAGAAGTATCTTCAAATAAAATTTACTTGAAAAAACACTCCAAGGTTTCTGAAATTGTAAGATCTCTTAATGAAAAATTATATGACCCTAATTTTGATAAAAAATTTATAGTTAATGACAGTTGTATAAGTTGCAAAATTTGTGAAAAAGTATGCCCAGTTAACAACATAACGGTTTCCACTAAACCTAAATTTAATGGTAACTGTCAACATTGTTTAGCTTGTATTCAAAACTGTCCTAAAAAAGCTATTAAACTAAAAAATCAAAAAAGTGATTCTAGATTTATAAATGAAAATGTTACTTTGAAAGAGATAATAGATTCAAATAACTAGTTATAATAAGTATATTTCAATCATTATTTTCATAGTTATTACAAAACAAAAAATAGTCCTGCAAAAGCAGGACTACTCTATTTTTATATTAAATTCTAGAATCTATAAACCTCAACATTATCTACAGCTTCTTTAACTAAAGCATCGATATCTAAAGCTTCTTCTGATTTTCTTATTGGCTCTACTTGTGGTTTGGTTTTAGGATGTTTAGGTACAAATATTGTACAACAGTCTTCATATGGTCTTATAGATATATCATAAGTTCCTATTCTTCTTGATATATCCATTATGTCTTCTTTATCCATTGATATTAATGGTCTAAATACTGGTCTATCTGCTACATCTGTTGAAACTATTAAACCTTCCATAGTTTGAGATGCTACTTGACCTATACTTTCGCCAGTAGATACTGATTGAATTCCTTTTTGTTCAGCCAATTCACAAGCTACTCTCATCATAAATCTCCTCATGATTATTGTAAGCTCATCTTCTCTACATTTCTCAATTATGCCCATTTGAATCTCTGTAAATGGAACTACATATAGATTAACTTTTTCTGTATAACTTGCTAATACTTTTGCTAAATCCTTAACCTTATCCTTAGCTCTTTCTGAAGTATATGGGTGAGAGTGATAATATACACAGTGAAGTTCTACCCCTCTTCTTGCCATCATATATCCAGCTACAGGTGAATCTATTCCACCAGATAACATAAGCATAGTGCTTCCATTAACTCCATAAGGAAGACCACCTTCTCCTTTTACTATGTCTAACTTAGTATATAGATAAGCCTTATCTCTTATCTCAACCTTAACTAAACATTCAGGATCATTTATTTTAACTGAAAGCTCACCTTCATAGTTAGTTAAAACATATCCTCCAACTTCTCTTGAAACTTCCATAGAATTTTTAGGGAATTCTTTATTAGCTCTATTAGTTTCTATTTTGAAGTTTGATGCTTTAGCTTCTATTACCTTACTTAAAGCAAGTTTTTTAATTTCTTCATAATCTCTTTCTATTTGAGTTACTATACAAACCTGAGTTACTCCAAATACTTTTCTAACTCTACTACAAGCTTCTTCTAAATCTTCTGAATATACGAACCATCTTCCCATGTCTGTGATGAATTCATATTCTATTCCTTCAAGTTTTTTAGCTATATTCTTTTTTAATAGTCTCTCGAATTTATTTCTGTTTAGTCCCTTTAAAAATATCTCAGGGGCACTTTTTATAAGTAATAATTTTTTCATTTTCTAACTCTCCTTAAAAATAACAATGATTTCTTAAGTGCTTCATTGGATAAATCCACTTCTTCTATGGTATTAAATCTTGAAAAAGAAAATCTTATAGCACCATCTATGTCTTTATAATCTAAACCTAAAGCTTTTAATACATGACTCTCTTTGCCACCTCTTGATGAACAAGCAGAACCTGTGGATACAAATATACCATTTTCCTCAAGGGCATGTAAAAGAACCTCTCCTCTTATACCAGTAAAAGAAACATTTAATATGTATGGACTTATGTTTTCCTTTTGAGGAGAATTTATTTTTATATTTTCTATTCCTTTAAGTTTTTCTATAAAATGTTCTTTTATTTCCCAAACCTTTTTATAACTTTCTTTAATTGAGGCTTGTGCCATCTTTGCTGCTACAACCATTCCCATTACTCCAGGTAAGTTTTCAGTTCCACTTCTAAAACCAGACTCTTGTCCACCACCTGAAATCAATGGTTTTAGTCTTAAGCCTTTTCTTATATAACAAAAACCTACTCCCTTAGGTCCATGAAATTTATGAGAACTTACAGTTAAATAATCTATATTAGCTTTTTTAACATCAATAGCTATTTTACCATAACTTTGAACTCCGTCTACATGAAATTTTGCTCTAGTAGAATTATCTTTAATTATTTTCCCTATTTCTTCAATAGGCTGAATAGTTCCGATTTCATTATTAACATGCATTATGGATACTAATACAGTATTTTTATCTATAAAGCTTTTTAGTTCTTCTAAATCAACTTCACCATTTTCATTAAGAGATAATTCATGAACTATTATTCCCTGTTCTCTTAGCTCATTTAAAGCATTTAAAACTGAAGGATGTTCAAATTTAGTTGTAATAATATTGTTCCCTGATTTTCCAATTCCTTTTAATATAAAGTTATTTCCTTCACTTCCTCCTGAAGTAAAAAATATTTCATCTGAAGTTGCATTTATAGTTTTAGCTAACTCTTCTCTACTAGTTAATAACATTCTTTCTGCATTTAACCCTAACTTATGAAGAGAAGATGGATTGCCATAATATTCTTTCATTCCTACTACTACTGATTCTATAACTTCTTCTGTAGGTGGAGTAGTTGCTGCGTTATCAAAATATATACTCACTCCTATCACCCTTTCTCTATATTACTCTCTTCCTTAAAAAGACTCTAATACAAGATTAATTAAAAACCATCATTATGTCAAAGGTAAGTTTCATTTAAAATAGGTAAAATCCACTATGAATATATCATAATGGATTTTTAATTAATCTATTTAACTTATTTTTGCTAGTTTTTCCATAAAAAATTTCTTTAACATCATACATATTCCTAAACCTACTACCATTATAACGGATAAAATTATTATAATGTGCATGTTCCCTGTAGCTATATTAGCTCCATAAAAAGAAGATATAACTAATGCTGGCATTCTTCCAAGTGTTGAGTAGATTAGAAAATCTTTAAAACTGATTCTAGATAGAGCACATAAAAATACTGAACTATCCTTAGGTATTCCTGGAATTAAATATATTAAAAATACTATTAAGTTTATCTTCTTAGCATTTAAAAGCTTTTCAAATGGTCGTTTTAACTTTTCAGGTACAACTTTATCCACTAAAGAATTCCCAAACCTTCTTGTTCCAAAAAATAATACTGCTGAACCTAAATTTATTCCTATAATAGAATATAGTGTTCCAAGAAATGTTCCAAAAATATATCCTCCAGCTGCCTGGGTGACTTCCCCTGGTATAAAGAATATAACTACTTGAGTGACTTGAAGTAAAATAAACATTAACACTCCAAAGTGACCATAACTTTCTATATATAAACTAATTGCTTTCGGATCTTTCATTAAGTTTATTGCTTGAGCTAAACTCTCTCTATAAATAAATCCATAAAAAGAAAGTACAATAATAATCATAGCTGTAAGAAGTTTTCCCCAATGATTTTTCAATATATTTTTCATTGATAGTCCTCCGTTTTAAGTTTATGATTATATCTTATCGTACTTTTCTTAAATATATCTTCTTAAATTCTTAATTACTTCTTAAATTTATCTGATGTCTAGCCACTGTAACTCTCCCACCCCTATTAAAGTGGGAGATAACAGTGGCACGACCCTAGACATTGTGCCCCTTGTGGGTATAAGTTTAACTTTATTCCATTGCGACAAAATCTACCTTTTCTACGCCATCTACCAAGTATAAATCTTCTAAAAGGTCTGTTGCATCCCCTTCTAAAGAAGTTATATCCATGGTAATACTTACATTTGCTAGATTGTTTATAGGAATTCCTTGATCTATTGTTAGTATATTTCCACCTTTTTCAGTTAAAAAATTCAATAAACTTGAGAGAACTCCTTTTTTATGAGAAATAATCATATTAAAGGTAAACTTTCTTCCATGTCTGCTTTCTGCGAATTCAAAAACATAATCCTTATATTTATAATATACACTTCTACTAATTCCAACTACCTTAGCAGCCTCAGTTATTTCCTTAACTTTCCCATCTTTTAATAATCTCTTTGCCTTTAATACCTTTTCAAATACTTCTGGCAAAACCCTTTTATCCACAAGTATATAATTACTATTCATCTTAACTCACCCTTTAATTATTTCGGCCCCTATATTGTTTTCCTTAAGTGTTACAACTGACCACTCTTTTTCAAACTTAGTCATATGAGCCTTTATTTTATCTTTAGCGGTATTATCCTCTTTCTTAACTATACTCATAATAGTTGGACCTGCTCCGCTTAAAAAAACACACAATGCTCCCAAATCCAAAACTTCTTTAGTTATCTCCTCAAAGTTAGGTATAAGTTTGCTTCTATATGGTTCATGAAGTTTATCCTTACAAGCATACTTTAGCATATCATAATTGCCTAAATAGAAACAACTTAAAGTAAGAGCAGCTTTTCCAACATTATAAACCCCATCCTTAAATGGTATTGTAGCTGGAAGTGCTTTTCTTGCCTTCTCTGTAGATAAAGTAAAACTTGGAATAAATGATAAAAATTCTATTCCCTCTTTTATATCCACCTTATTATAATAAGCTTTACCATCTTCCATAGAAGAAACTACAATTCCGCCAAAAAAAGCTGGCGCTACATTATCTGGATGCCCTTCTATTTCTACAGACATATTAAAAAGTTCCTCTAAGTTAAAGGGAGAACCCATAAGTTCATTTGCTCCTAAAAGCCCCCCAACTATACAGCTAGAGCTGCTTCCAAGACCTCTTGAAATCGGAATATTCTCTTCTAAAATACTTATCTTAAGTCCAGTAGGCTTATAATCTGCTCTATTAAAACATAACATCATGGCTTCATATATGATGTTATCTTTATTGCAATACTCTTCTTTTACACCTTCAAACTCCAAGCCTTCTTTAATCTCTTCAAATTCAAACACATTAAAAAGCTCAAAAGCTAATCCCATACAATCAAAACCAGCTCCAAGATTTGCAGAAGTAGCAGGTACTTTAACCCTAACCATACTACTCACCTACTTTTAATATCTTCTTAAGGATATCTTCCATCTTATCAGCATCACACTCTAAGTTATGCACTACAGGAAGGTCTTTTAATTCCTTTAAAGCCATTGGTATCTCTAGTGAGGTTTTTTCTGATAAAGTATTTAATAATTCTAAATCATCCTTATTCCCAGCATCTATTCCTAATGCATTGATTATACTTCTATTAAACTTAAATGGACTTGCAGTTGATGCAATTAATACTTTTTTATCGTCACCTGTTTTTTGTGCGTATTTTTTATAAACACTATAAGCAACTGCTGTATGTGTGTCCATTAGATAGTTTTCTTTTTCATAAACATCTTTTATAACTTCATATACCTCTTCTATATCAGAAAAATCTCCATAAAAATCTTTTAGCTTTTCTTCCATAGAATTAGTTATAGAATACTTTCCATCCTTCTGCAGCGAATCCATCAAGCTTTTAACTAAGCTGCTATCTCTATCAGCTATTTCAAACAAAAGTCTCTCAAGATTTGAAGACACTAAAATATCCATTGAAGGAGATTCTGTTAATACAAGTTCCCTATTTTTATCATAAATCCCTTCCTTAAAGAAGTCAGTTAACACGTTATTTTCATTAGATGCACATATAAACTTATCTATAGGAAGTCCCATCTGTTTTCCATAGTAAGCAGCTAAAATATTTCCGAAGTTTCCTGTAGGTACAACTACATTAATTTTTTCTCCTTCTTTTATCTCGCCCTGCTCTATAAGTTTAAAATACCCATAAAAGTAATAAACTATTTGTGGTACTAGTCTGCCTATATTTATAGAATTTGCAGAAGAAAGTGCTATATTATTTATATCTAGTTCTTCCTTTAATCCACTATTACTGAATATAGTTTTTACTCCTCTTTGTGCATCATCAAAGTTACCTTCTATAGCTACTACATAAACATTATCCCCTTTTTGAGTTCTCATTTGCTTTTCTTGAACCTCTGAGACTCCATCTTTTGGATAATATACAACTACTTTAAACCCGTCTACATCCTTAAATCCTTCTAAAGCAGCTTTACCAGTATCTCCTGATGTAGCAGTTAAAATTACTATATCCTTACTAAAATTGATTACTTTTTTAGCTCTTTTCATTATTTGAGGAAGAAACAAAAGTGCTGCATCCTTAAAAGCAGAAGTTGGCCCATGATATAATTCTAAAAATCCATTTTTAACTTCAACATTAAATCTACCAGTATACGCATCTTTAATAGCCTCTTTTAAATCTTCACTCGAAATGTCAGTAAAATATTGCCCTATAATTAGTTCAGCTAATTCTTCATAATTATAATTTGTTTTCCCCTTTAACTTTGAATAAACCTCTGGAAAACTCTCAGGAACAAATAGCCCTCCATCCCTTGCAATTCCTTTTAATATAGCCTCTGACGAGGATAAATTACTTTCTAATCCTCTTGTACTTTTAAATAACATTTAATCACCCCAAGTTTACATGATATAACAATTACGTTAAAAAAATTATACCCTGTCCCCTCATAGAATACAAGTGTTTTTTATTTATAAACATTCTACATTCTTATATTGTTAGAAAGTTTTTTAAGGTATCGTAAAATCTCTTTATAATTTGCGTTTCTTACAAGAAAATCATATTTTTTTCCATCTTTCATAGTAATTATAGCTTCGGTTTCTAAGTCTGGTTCTATTCCACTTATTATTAAAGCTATAACAGCTGCCAACTTAATAACAAGCTTTGCATAAAAATCTACTTCAAAATCATATAAACTAAAAAATCTATCTGAGAATACCCCTATACTAAATAGCACAGAAACAAATCCTCCAGGAGTTGTAATTATATTCTTTAAGAAATTTTTAATCAAACCTTTCTTTGATCTATCCAAAACTCTTTTAAATCTTATATTTTTTATTTCTTCCCTTGTATAAATTCTAGTTCCCAAAGCTTTGTTAAAGTAATTAGAATTTACTACTATTAATCTTTTATTAGTAATAAACATAATATATCCAAAAGAATAGTCACCTGAAAGCAAGAAGGCTCCTGGCATAAACATACCTAAAAAAGCAGAGTACACTATAGCATCTCTATCAGTTCCCTTTATTACAGCTTCTGTATATTCATCTTTTTCCATAGTGCTTTCAATAAATTCACCACATTCTCTAAGCGCTCTTCTAGCAAGTTTAGTCTGTATATCTCCACTTATTTTATTAAGCTCATCTTCACTTATTTCTGCCCAATTTAAATAATCATCTATTTCTTCATTGCTATATTCTATTCCATTAAGTTCATTTATTAGTTCCGCTTCTAACATCTAAATCCCCTCCAATCTTTCTTTGATTTTCTTTCTTCCTCTGGATAACTTGTTATAAATATATTCCTTAGAAAGATTTAAGTCTTTTGATATCTTTTCCATAGATTCATCTAAAAGATATCTTCTTATAAATATCTCTTTATCCTTTTCCTTTAACTCTTTTATTAAGTTATAAAATCCCTCTTGATCATTTATATCAATCTCATCTTGAAACTCTTCTTTCCTTAATATCTCTTCTTTAAGTTCAATAACATTATTTTTTTCTGAATCTTTCTTTTATAATCTATAGCTTTAAACTTAGCAACTGAAATAATAAAGTTAATAAGTTTACCTTTTTCCTCTTTATAAAGATACATATTCTTCCACAAAGTCATAAGAATATCATTAAAACATTCTTCAATCTCCCATCTTTCATTAGAAGAGTTTAGAACCTTATTAATTACACCAAAAATTAGTTTCCCATATTTATTTATTAAATCTTCTATAGCTTTAGGGTCTTTTTCAATAATCTTTTGGACTATTTCCTTATCCTCCACACTATCCCCTCCTTTTACCCTATATACGAAATTGTCATAGCCACTTATATCATTCTACCAAAATTTTCTCAACAGATTTACTAAAAAACTAGATAAATATGCTCTAACCCGCATGAAAACTATATATAGTTATATTCTTATATAGATATATTCTTATATTCTTTTGATATATGATATAATTTGTATATTAATTAGTATAAGGAGGTCTGTTATGAAATCGGAAATTAATCTTATTACAATTTGGGCAGATAATTTTAAAGAAATGAAAAAGTTTTACAACGAAGTTCTTGGTTTTAAAATTAAAAATGAACTTGATAGCTATGTAGAATTTGAAAATCCAGGTGCAAGATTTGCTATTTGTACTAGAGATGTTATGTTTAGTCATAGTAGCAAATATAAAGAGAAAGCTACTGGCCAATCTTTTGAATTAGCGTTTCCATGTGATAATCCTAATGATGTTGATGAGTCTTTTAAGAAATTAATCTCTCTTGGCGCAACACCCATCCATGAGCCTGAAAATATGCCTTGGAATCAAAGAACAGCTTTATTTGCAGATCCTGATGGAAATATTCATGAGATATTTGCTGAGTTATAGTCATAGAAAGGTATGATGCATATGATAGATTTAGATATTGCAATTGAATTAAGAAGACAAGGTAAACTTCAAGAGTCAAATGAACTTTTAATTCTTCTTGTTAATTCACACCCAGATAATCCTACTATAAATTATCAATGTGCTTGGAGCTTCGATGTTTTAGAACTAGAAAAAGAAGCTGTAAAATATTACGAAAATGCCATATCACTTGGTCTTGATGGGGAAGATTTACAAGGCGCAATTTTAGGTTTAGGCAGTACCTATAGAACTATAGGAGAGTATGAAAAATCTAAAGCTATTCTTAAGATCGGTTTAGATAAATTCCCTCATGACAGAAGTATTCAAATCTTTTACTCTATGACTTTATATAATTTAAATGAACATTCAGAAGCTATGAGAATTTTATTAGAAAACTTGGCTGAAACTTCTTCTGATGAAAATATAAAAAATTATAAAAAAGCCATATCATTCTATTCTGATAAACTCGACAACATTTTCTAATAATTTAGGGGGCTACTAATGTTTATAGAAAATAAATTAATTATTCACAAGAATCTTACCTGGACTCTTCGTTGTCCAAGTAAATCAGACGCCGAAAAGCTATCAACTTTAAGAGTTAAAATAGATGGCGAAACTGAATACCTGGATAGAGAAGCGGGTGAAAACTTACTTACTAAAGATGACTTTGAAAAAATAATTGATGAAGATAACGCTTCTAATACAAGTTTATTTCTACTTGCAGAAGTTGAAGGACAAATTGTAGGATTTTTAAGATGCGCTGGTAATACCTTATCAAGGTTTAAGCATAAAGCTGAGTTTGGAATATGTATATTAAAAGATTACTGGAGTTATGGGATAGGTAAAATATTAATAGAAAATATGCTTAAATGTATGGACTCTTCAGAAGTTAAGAAAATCACTCTAACTGTTGTTGAATCAAATGAAAAAGCAATTCAAATGTATAAAAAATTTGGTTTTACTAGAGAAGGATCGCTTATAAATGACCGTATACATAAGGATGGAAAATATCATAACACTATAATAATGGGAAGATTTTTAGATAAGTAACAAGGAGGAAATACATGAGAAAATACTTTTTAGATAATATAAGATGGATAAGTATTCTATTACTTTTTCCTTATCACACTTTCATGATTTATAATAATTGGGGTGAGAACTTTTATGTTAAAAGTTCTGGTGTATCTATTTTAAGTGCCTTTATCCAAGGTACTTCTCCTTGGTTTATGCCTTTATTATTTGTTATAGCGGGAATAAGTTCTAACTATGCACTTAAGAAAAGAACTCCTAAAGAGTTTATAAATGAAAGAAGAGCAAAATTATTAAATCCTCTTCTTTATGGAATTTTATTTCTAGTTCCTATTCAAACCTTTTTTGCTGAGAAATTTCATAATGGATATATAGGAAGTTATTTTTATCAATATATATTGTTTTTTACAAAGCTAAATGATTTATCAGGATATACTGGAGGTTTTACTCCTGCTCATTTATGGTTTGTTTTCTATTTATTCATCATTTCACTTTTAGCTATTCCTATTGTGACTAAATATGATAAAAGTAATATTAAATTGAAGATTACTAATCTATCAGTTATTAGATTGATTCCTCTCTTTATATTTCCTTTATTTATGTCACTAATCTTAGATATAGGTGGTAAAAGTATAGGAGAATTTTTTGCTCTATTTATGTTAGGGTATATGGTATTATCTGAGGATATTATTCAAGAAAAACTTGAAAACAATAGGTTTATTTTATTTATAAGCTTTATTATATTAACAACATTAAATCTATTAATTATATACCTTTGGAAGGTTAATATTGGAATATTTCATGATGTTTTTATTAGAATTATTGCTTGGATTGGAATACTCGCAATTATCGGTATGGGAAAACATTATTTAAATTTCTCAAATAACATTACTAAGTATTTTTCTAAAGCTTCTTTTCCTATTTATATTTTTCATCAATCTTATGTAATATTAGTAGGTTATTACTCACTAAAATTATTTACATCAATCTCTGCACAAGTTATTTTTATAATTTTAGGAAGCTTTATATTAACAATGATTACTTATGAAGTTTTTAGGAAAGTGTATTTTTTAAGAAATATGTTTGGTATTAAAAAATAATCACAGCCTATTTTATTTAGAATTCTTAAACAAAACAACCTAGGATTGTTAGTTTTATTAACAATTCCAGGTTGTTTTGTATCTATACTCTATATTCTTTTAAAGTACTTTTTATATCTTTACTTCTCATCAAGGTACTCATTACAGCTATTCCCTCACACCCTGTGTCTTTAACTTCTTTAACATTGCTTGGCAATATTCCTCCTAAAGCTACAACTTTACAAGAAACCTCTTTTTTAACCTTACTAATAAAGTCTACTCCTTTTGGTTCTAATCCCTTTTTACATTCAGTGTTAAATATATGAGAAACCAAAACATAACTAGCCCCTTTTTTATCAGCTTCAATAGCCTCTTCTAAACTATGAACTGAAACACCTACTTCTTTAAAACTATAAATCAGCTTATTATCCTGCTCCATAAACACTTGAAATGGTAGCTGTATTCCGTAAGCCTTAAGTTTTATTCCACCCTTTATATTTGAGTTTAAGATAAGTTTTGTCTTATTTTCATCTATAACTTCTTTAACCTTATTCCCTAGTTTAACTAAATCATCAAAACCTAAATCTTTTTCTCTTAGTATTATATTATCTACTCCATTTTCTGAACATTCTTTAATTACTTGTAAGAACTCCTCTTCATTACTTACGAGTTTTCTATTAGTTATTAAATATATTTTCATAATTTAAGCATCTTCTCTCAATATATTTATATAGTTTCCCAATCCTTAAATATTGGCTGATAACCTTTATTTATAAGCATATTTTTTATTTCTACTGCAGATCTTCCATCCGATATCTCAAACTGTTCTTCCCCAACTTCTACATCAGAGGAATGTCCTCCAACATGAGTAGAAACTCCTGCTGATATCTTATTAACCCCTAAAGGTATTAAGTGTTCCCTTAGTTCTCCACTTTCTCTTGTAGATATATTTAAAGAAGCTGTAGGTTTAAATATTCTCATGGCTAATATGGCTTGTACTAAGTCCATATCACTTAAAGGAAGAATATCATCATATCCTCCAACACAAGGTCTTATCCTAGGAAAGGAATAAGCTATGTCTACCTCCGGATATTTTTTAAGTAAATAATCTCCGTGTAACCCTGTAAAAAACGCTTCTTTTCTAAAGTCCTCTAGCCCAAGCAGTGCACCTATTCCTAAAGTTCTCATGCCTGCTTTTGCCCCTCTTTCTGGAGCATCTATTCTAAAGCTGTAATTACTTTTAGGTCCTTTTATATGCACCTTTTTATAAATTTCTTTATTATAAACCTCTTGATAAACAGTAAGTCCATCTACTCCTGCTTCCACTACTTTTCTGTAACTCTCTTCATTCATTGGATATATTTCTATAGATACAGACGGGAAGTATTTCTTTAAACTCTTTGTAGCCTCTACTATATATTCAGTTGGATTATGGTACTCGCTTTCCCCAGTAAGAATCAATATATGCTTAAACCCTTGACTTGATATCGCTTTAGCTTCAACCTCTATTTCTTCCATAGTTAGCTTTCTTCTTTTTATTTTGTTTTTAGCACTATATCCACAGTAAGCACATAAATTAACACAGTAGTTAGCTAAATATAAAGGAGTGTAAAGTAAAACTGCCCCTCCAAAATACTGTTTAGTCAATTTATTAGCTCTTTGAGCTATTTCTTCTAAAACTTCTACAGCCTTTGGTGAAAGAAGATTTAAAAGATCCTTTGGTGATAAATTATCTTTATAAATACTTTTTCTAACATCTTCTATAGTCACCTTAGAAAAGTATTCATCAAAATCAAAATCTTTATAGCTATCTACTACCTCTTCATAACTACTATAGTTATTCATTTCTATCGCCTACCTTTAAAAATCCTGTTAATGGAGATGATGCCTTTGCAAAATCTGATACGTTTCCAGCTCCAGCTAAGTAGGATAATCTGCCTGCTTTTATAGCCAATTTAAAAGCTTCTCCCATAAGTACTGGATCATCTGATGAAGCTATTCCTGTATTAACTAAACAAGCTGCCGCTCCCATTTCCATTGCTTCTGCTGCATGAGATGGCTTCCCTATACCAGCATCTACTATAATTGGGGCATTTATTTCTTCTATCATTATTTTTATTATTTCTTTTGTTTTAATGCCTCTATTTGATCCTATTGGTGCACCTAGAGGCATTACAGCTGCAGCTCCTGCTTCAATCATCATTTTTCCGAAATATATATCTGGATTCATGTATGGTAAAACTACAAATCCCTCTTTAGCTAAAACTTCTGTTGCCTTTAAGGTTTCAAAGTTGTCTGGCATTAAATATTTTGAATCTGATATAACTTCGATTTTTATCCAATTTCCACATCCCATAGCCTTAGCTATCCTGGCTATTCTTATTGCCTCTTCAGCATTTCTTGCTCCTGAAGTATTAGGAAGCAATACCATATCTTTAGGAATATGTTCTAGTATGTTTTCCTCTTTGTTATCAAAATCTACTCTTCTTATAGCTAATGTAATAACCTCTGCACCTGATGCTTTAACTACTTCTGGTATCAGTTTGTTTGATGAATATTTTCCTGTTCCAATTAATAATCTGCTATCTAATTCTTTACCTGCTATAACTAACTTATCCATTCTAAAACTCCTCATTTAATAATTTTATTTTGAGCCTCCGCCCATAAAACTAATTATTTCTATAGAATCATCTTCATTTAATAATCTGCCTTCAATGTCTTCCCTATTAACTATTTCATAATTAATTTCTACTACAATTCTATTTGGATCAACCTTAAGCTCTCTAAGTAATTCAACTAAACTTCTACTCTCTTTAAGCGCGTATTCTTTTCCATTAACCTGCATTTTATCACCTCCCCTAACTTTATTTATATATCTTGAACCTGACCGGTTGACTACTTGACCTGTCAACTGGTCAAATTATCATAAAAAAAAGACTTCCCGAAGGAAGCCTAAAGTTTTCTAAAAGTAGATACTATGTGTATACACTTATAAATCTGCTTCCCTACGGTGGTACTAACCACGTCAGGTTCTTAGAGTTAGAATATCAATTCCTCTCAGCCAAAAGGCACCCCTAGCAAAAAATTATTCTATTTTGGTACATTATACATCTTATAACTTTATATGTAAATGCTTGTTTTATAATTTAATATATTAACATAAACTCCACATGTTGTTTAGTTTGTCTCTAAATCTGTCTATAGCCTCTTTAGTTTCTTCTCTATCTTTCCTTGATAGGTTTCCTCTACCGCATCTATCTGCATAGGATAATAAAGCAATTTCTTCTACAGAAGTTTCTTCAACAAGTTTTCTTGGGTTCCCAAAAGGAAGATTTTTTTCAACATAAAGATAATGCATATGATATTTTACTAACTTACTAACTTTATCTATAAAATCCTGGTCATCCTCTACTTCTCTTAATAATCTTATAACCATCTCTGCCCCTACTGTATCATGATCATAAGACGTCCATCTCCCTTTTCTCTTGACTGTTGTTTTAATCTTTCCTATATCATGTAACAAAGCTCCCCACATAAAAGCTCTTTTATCTGTACTCTTTTTTCTAAGTGTAGCCGCCTCATCCACAACCAACATAACATGGTTCCACACATTTCCCTCTGGATGATATTTAGGTTCTTGAGGTATATCCATTAGTTCTCGTATTATACTAAATGATGTGTCATTTATTTCTTTAGATTCAATTAGTTCATTAAGACTATTTGATGGTTTTTCTTCTTCCAAAAGATATTTTTCAATTTTATTAAACACTTCTTTATTGTCCATATTTACCTCTCACTAATTTAATATTCTTTATTCTTATTATTACCTAAGCTCTTTAGCTGTATTCAATAGCTTAATAAGCAAAAAAAGTTGCAGAACTATTATATAACTAGTTCTACAACTTTTCATCTAAATTAAATTATTTTCTTTTAAGAACTCTCTTGCAACTGCATCTGGATCCATATTCTCTTCATCAACTTTATAATTTAAACTTCTCATTTTTTCCTCTGTTAACACCCCTGCTAACTTATTTATTAATGGTTTTAGCTCTGGGTATTTTTCTAAAGTATCTTCTCTTACAACTGGAACTGCATCATATGGTGGGAAAAAGTTTTTATCATCTTCTAAAACTTTTAACTTAAAGCCTTCCAGTAATCCATCAGTGGAGAAAGCATCTATTACGTCTGATTCATTTGATTGTATAGAGGTATATCTTAAACCTCCATCTATTCCTTTTGTATCTTTAAAGTTCATGTTATATGTCTTTTGAAGTCCTAAATATCCATCTTCTCTATTCAAGAATTCCATAGTTGAACCTAACCTAAGTTCACCACTTACTTTAGCTAAATCAGAGAAGGAATTAAGATTATATTTATCTGCTGTTTCTTGTTTAACTGCAAGTGTATAAGTATTATTAAAACCTAATGGTTCAAGCCAAGTTGACCCATAGTTCTTCTCAAATTCATCTTTAACCGTATTATAAGCTATATCCTTATCGCTTGTACTTTCCATCCCAAGTATGTTAACTAAGGCTGTTCCTGTATATTCTACATACATATCAATTCCACCAGCTTTTAAGGCATTAAATGCTATAGATGAACCTCCCAAATTCATTTTTCTTTCTACTTCTATATCTGTATTTTCTTCAATAAGAGTTGCTACCATATTACCTAATATTAACTGCTCATTAAAGTTTTTAGAACCTATTACAATTTTATCTTTATTTACAAACATTGTTTTTGAAAAATTAAATAATATAACTAAAGTCAATACTCCGCATGTAACAGCTAATATTTTTTTAGTTAGCTTTCTATTTTTAATAGTATTATCTACAGCTATTCCTTCTGGAGTAACAACATCTTCTATCTTACCTATTAAGAAATCTATAAGTAAAGCAAGTATACATGCTGGAATTGCACCTGCTAAAATCATATTTGAATTAACAGTTTGTACACCTGAGAATACTAGGTATCCAAGACCTCCCCCTCCAACGAAGGCTGCTATGGTCATTAACCCTACAGCTGTAACTGCTGATATTCTTATACCTGCCATTATTAAGGGAAGTGATAGTGGTAATTCAACCTTTAATAACATTTCTGTTTTTGTCATTCCCATTGCTCTTGCAGCTTCCATAGTATCTTTGTTTAAGTTATTTATTGCTGCATAGGTGTTTTTAAGTATTGGTAAAAGTGAATATAGTAGCACCATTAATATAGCTGGTTCAGAACCAATTCCAAGTATAGGAATTAAAAATCCTAATAGGGCTAAACTTGGTACTGCTTGAACTAAATTAGCAAATCCAATTATAGGTTTTGCCAAAGAACGCTTTCTAGTTATAAAAATTCCTAATGGTACACCGATTATTATAGCTAAAAGAACTGCTATAAAAGTAAGCTGTATATGCTCAATTACTAAACTTATAATTTGATCTTTTCTACTTATTACAAAATCTATAAATGCCTTCATAAGATATTCCCCCTACTCTAAATATTGATTCGAAAGTACTGATACCAATGTTGATTTAGTTATTAATCCTAATAACTTTTTATTTTCAACTACTGGTACATACCCAATAGATTTTTCATTCATAGTTTCTAATATCTCTATTATTGAGGCATCCTTAGATACTGATATTATATCCTTTTCCATAACTTCTTCCACAAATTGTTTATCTTGATTTATTCTTATGGATTTCATGGTTATTATACCTTCAAGTTCTCTCTCTTTATTTACTAGTAGTAGAGAATCTACTTTTTTACCTCTCATTAACTCAAGCGCTTGGAATAGAGTTCTTGCTTTATTAGATACTACAGGCTCTTCTATCATTATATCTGTAGCTTTTATCATTTCAGGATTGTTCCATATTCTGCTTTTTCCTATAAACTCTTCTACAAATCCTTCTGCTGGATTTTTAATAATATTTTCTGGTTTATCTAACTGCAGTATGTCTCCATCCTTCATTATGCAGATTCTATCTCCTATTTTTATTGCCTCATCCATATCATGAGTAACAAACACTATTGTCTTTTTAAACTCTTGTTGTATATTAAAAAGCTCTTCCTGTAATTGTGCTCTTGTAATAGGGTCAAGTGCACTAAATGGTTCGTCCATAAGTATTACTTCTGGATTTGTTGCAAAGGCTCTAGCTACTCCTACTCTTTGTTGCTGACCACCACTCAAGTCTCTTGGATATCTATCTCTGTATTTTTGTGGCTCTAATCCAACCAAATTTAATAACTCTTCGGTTCTAGCTTTTATTTTCTCTTCATCCCATTTTAATAACTTTGGAACTAAAGCTATATTTTCACCTACTGTCATATGAGGAAATAATCCAGTTTGCTGTATTACGTACCCCATATTCCTTCTTAAAGCTATGGTATCTATATCCTTAATTGCTGTATTATTTAGCAATATTTCTCCTTCAGATGTTGGTATTAATTTATTAATCATCTTTAATAAAGTTGTTTTTCCACATCCACTAGGACCAATTAGCACCATCAACTCGCCTGTGTTTATGGTTAAATTTATATTCTTTAGTACTTTTGTTTTCCCGTAGCTTTTGGAAACATTTTTAAATTCTAGCATATATTCTTCCCCCTTTTAAACTGACAACTTTTTTGTAAATGTAAGTTGTCTCCAACTAGCAACTCTATGATATCACAAAGTTGTTTCTTTTGCAAATCACTATATCCCTTTCCAAATGTAAAAAGCTGTTAAATTTTATTTTTTCAATAAAATCTAACAGCTTTTTTTGCCTTACATCACTATGTTATTTTTACTCATACAGGAATTCATTTACCTTTTCAAAAACATCATCTTTTCCTATTACTACTATAATATCCCCTTCTATAAAGGTGTAATTTGGACCAGGAGATACTATTATTTCTTTATTTCTTCTATAGGCTACTATTGTTGCCCCAGTGTTTTGCCAAAACCTACTATCATTAACACTTTTTTCTAAAAACTTACATGTATTCTTTATAGGTATCTCAATAAGTAAAAATGGAGATATACTTTTAAATCTTTCTAAATAGTCATATATTTCATTCAAGTTTTCTTCTAATCTTCTATCTAAATCATTTCTTGTATTTATTATTTCTACTATATCTTCTCTTATTGATGATATGTACTTTCTATCTTGGTTTGAAGAAATAAACCTTTCTGCATTTGTAACTGATAATATTTGAATTCCACTTCCTGGGTTAGCTTTAACTACTTCCATTCCCTCCAAAAGTGCTATTGCTCTTCTGATTGTTTCTGGAGATACATTGTATAGTCCAGCTAAGGTAGAACGCCCACTAATTTTCTTATCTGTTTGGATTTCTCCCCTTACTATTTTACTTGCAATGTCTAAGGCTATTTTTTTATATATTGGAACTAATTCTTCTTTCATCTTTTCACCTACTAAAATCATTCATCTTAAATATTTTATTCCAACCTTATGTAAAAAGCAATTACTTAACAAGGATATTTTATAATATTTAAATTTTCAGAATATATATTCTTTATTGCTTCTATAGCTGTTAATTACTAGGTTTCAGTAGAAAAATAATAACTTAGATAAATTTTTAACAATTTTTCTCTTGAACTTCTGAATAAAGATGATAAAATTTAATTGTCGGTATTCATTTTGAAACTGAACTAAATTTATTTCAATTCCTTTAACCGAATTATATCTATAAAAGGAATAAGAACGGAGGTTTATCAATGGAAAGAGGAAAAACTACTACTATGAGTGTAAGAAAGCTTGTAGTAACAGGAATGCTAACGGGCATTACTATCTTTATGGGACTTACAGGACTTGGCTTTATAGCTATTCCACCTGTAAAAGCAACTATCATGCACATACCAGTAATAATAGGTGCAATTATTGAAGGACCACTTGTTGGTGCTGCTGTCGGACTATGTTTTGGATTATTTTCTATGTATCAAGCTTTTGCAAATCCACTTCCAACATCATTTTTATTTTGGAATCCTATTATTGCAATAGTACCTAGAGTATTAATCGGCTTAGTTGCTTATTATGTATATACTTTAGTTAAAAAGAAATTCCCTAAGCTTAGTATAGGTGTTGCCGCTTTAGCTGGAACTTTAACTAACACTATCTTAGTTTTAGGACTAGCCTATATATTATACGCAGCGAAATTTGCTGAGGCAATTGGTATAAATCCTGATACAGTTGAAAAAGCATTATTAACAACAGGAGTTATTAATGGTATTCCAGAGGCTATAATTTCTGCATTAATAGCTATCCCTGTAATAACTACCTTAAAAAAAATTAGAATATAAACTTAATATAAAATTTATGGCATCCAAGGTTATGTATACTTGGATGCCTTTGTAATAAGGAGATTTATATGTTTGAAATTAAATTTAATGATATAGATGGTATTAAATTAGGTCACGCTCACAATAAAGATGCTGCTACTGGTTGTTCAGTAATTATATGTCCTGAAGGTGCTTCTGGTGGTGTAGATGTACGTGGAGGCTCGCCTGGAACTAGAGAAACTGATCTTTTGAATCCTGTTGAATTTGTAGATAAGGTTCATGGGGTTGTCTTATCTGGAGGCAGTGCTTTTGGTTTAGATGCTTCTGCTGGTGTGATGAAATATTTAGAGGAGAATAATATTGGGTTTGATGTAGGTGTTACAAAAGTTCCAATAGTCTGCAGCGCTGTACTTTTTGATTTAGTTATAGGTAATTCTAATATTCGTCCTGATAAAAATATGGGATATGAAGCTTGTATAAATTCTGAAAATAATCTTGATGATATAAATGGTAATATAGGTGCCGGTATGGGTGCTACTGTAGGTAAGATTAAAGGACCTTCATTTTCTATGAAAGGTGGGCTTGGAACCTATGCTCTTCAAGTTGGAGAGCTTCAAGTAGGAGCAATAGTCGCTGTTAATGCTTTAGGTGATATTTTAGATAACGAAAAAAACTCCTTTATAGCAGGGGTTTTAGCTGATGATAAATTAAGTTTAGACAATACAGAGAATATTATGATTTCACAATATGATAATCAAAAAAATGTTTTTTCAGGTAACACTACTATTGGAGCTATAGTTACAAATGCTAAATTAAATAAAGCTCAAGCTAATAAAATAGCTACAATGGCTCAAAATGGTTTTGGTAGAGCTATAAGACCAGCTCACACCATGTTTGATGGTGATACAATCTTCTCTTTATGCACAAATAAGATTGAAGCTGATATTAATGTTGTAGGTTTACTTGCTGCAAAAGTTATGGAAAAAGCTATAGTCAGAGCTATAAAAGAAGCTGATACACTACACGGAATAGCTTCCTTTAAAGATTTAAAAACAAAAAATTATTAATAGAAATTATTAATTAAAAAGAACTTTCCAGTTTTTTGGGTATACATGTACACTTTTCCTCCATTGCCTTTAGTTATATAGATTATTTATTTAATCTGTGCACACAATAATAGTGCAAAGCAAATAAAGCTTAGCAAAAACAAAAAAATTATAAATCCTATAAAGGATAAAAGGAGGAAACTATTATGGCAAGAAACAATAAAACTTTAATACCAGAGGCAAGAAACGGACTTTCTAAGTTCAAAAATGAGGTAGCAAGTGAATTAGGTGTTCAATTAAAAGACTACAACGGAGACTTAACTTCAAAACAAGCCGGATCAATCGGTGGAGAAATGGTTAAGAGAATGGTTGAACAATACGAAAAATCAATCCAATAATAAATTTTAAGGTGTTTTCCAATTGGAAAACACCTTTTTTATTTTATCTTTCTATCTTATAATAGTATAGAAATAATCTTTCCTTAAGGAGCTGTTATATTGAAGAAAAATTTAAAATATAAATTTAAAATTCTCTTATTTTCATTAATTGCAATAAATGGATTAATGATTTTTCTATCTATATTTAAATTATTTAATATAAGAAAATCTGTGGACGAACTTATGACTTATAACTTTGAAAGCATAATTGCTATAAACGATATGATAAACTATAGTGAAAAACAAAATATAGCTTTATTAAATTACATAGCTACTCAAAATCCTTCCTACAAAATGGATTTTTATAATATGGAGGATTCTTTTATTAATAGCTATGAATTTCAAATAAGTAGAGCAAAAGAAACTGGAGAGCCAGAAATAACAAAAGAAATATATAATAGTTATAGAATTTATTTAAATTCATGTGATGATATTTTTTCTAAAGAAACTTCTGAAATCGTTAGTGTACATTTAACAGATTATTATGATAAAATACAAGTTAATTACATAAAGTTAAAAGATCATTTAAAAGATTTATATGATATAAATAAAAACGCTCTCACTATTAAAATGACTCATGCACAAGAAGAAATTCGTTTGTCATTTAATTTATTACTTTTTATATGTTTATTTACAGTTGTTTTTAGTCTAATAGTATCAAACAGATATTTAAATAAGCTTTTACTTCCTTTATCCACTTTGCATAAAGCTATAAAGAGTTTTAAAGATGGTAACTTTTCCTTTGAATCACAAGTATATTCAGAAGATGAAATAGGTGAATTATATAAGGAATTCAAAAATATGTCCGATAAAATAGTTGAATTTAAAAATTCAACCTTAGGTCAGTTAGTTGAAGAGAAAAACAAATCTCTTTCAATTGTTAAAAGTATATCAAACCCTTTAATAGTATTAGATAGTAATTTTAAATGTATTTTAGTAAATAACTCATGTGAAAATTATTTTAATATTGAGGAACAAAATATACTTGGAGAGCACATTTTAAATTTTATCCCTAATAAAGATTTATATGATTTTATATATGAATCAAAAAAAGAAAGAGTTCAAGGAAAAACTAAGATCATGAGTTTTGATGAAGAAAAATATGTCTTTAACATATCAATATCTACAATTATAAGCATGAATTCTGATTTAAACGGAATCATTATATATTTTCAAGATATAACTAAAATCAAAAAACTTGACCATGTTAAATTTGATTTTATAAGCACTTTATCTCATGAACTTAAAACACCGCTTACTTCTATTATGATGGGAGCTTCCATGTTAGAAGAAGATAGTATCATAAAAAACGAAGAAGAAAGCGGAAAAATAATTGAAACACTTCAAGAAGACTCGCAGAAACTTTTAGATATGATTGATAATCTTCTAAGATTAACTGAACTTGAAAATGAACAAAATTACTTAAACTTAGAAGCAACCGACATATCTGAAATAATAAATAATTCTATAAGAAACTTTATAACTATTGCCCTTTCAAAAAACATAAAGATAGTTTTTGAAAAAGATAAAAATATTCCTCTATTAAATATTGATAGGGAAAAGTTCTTTTGGGTTATAAATAACTTACTTTCCAATGCAATTAAATATTCTCTTCAATATGGAGAGATTATTATAAAATTAAAATATAGAAAAAAGGTTGTAATTCTTACAATAAAGGACTTTGGTATAGGAATTAGTCCTGAAAGTATACCAAAAATATTTGATAAATTTTATAGAGAAAATGAACTTTCTAATGGAACTGGGTTAGGTCTTCCGTTGTCTAAGCAAATAGTTGAATTGCATAATGGAACTATTACATGTGAAAGTAAACTAGGAGAAGGTAGTATATTTGAGGTAAACATACCAATTACAGGAGGAAATTTATGAAAAAGATTTTAGTAGTAGACGATACAAAAAATATTAGAGAAATGTTAAAAACATTTTTGGAGATGGAGGGTTTTACTGTTTTTGAGGCAAAAAATGCTGAAGAAGCTTTAAATATATTTAACACTGAAAATATAGATTTAATATTTACAGATATTAAACTACCAAATGTATCAGGAACAGAGTTATTAAAGCAAATAAAGAAAAATAATCGCTTTGTGACAATTATAGTTATGACTGCCTTTGGAACTATTAAAAACGCTGTAGAGTGTACTAAATACGGTGCTGCTGCTTACTTACAAAAACCATTTACAACTAAAAGAGTTAAGGCAGTCTTAGAGGAAGTATTAAGAAAAGATACATTAAAAAAAGATTTAAATTCTTATATAACATTGGCTAAAAAACTCATAGAAGAAGAGGATTACCCAAAAGCTGAAGAAGTTTTAAATAAAGCGCTAACTATAGATAATCAAAATTGGGAAATATATCATCTGATTGGGAGAATATCTGAACTTCAAGAAAATGAGGAAAAAGCAAAAAAATTCTATTATATGTCTGACATACTTAAACAGGGTTAATTATTTTAATAAAATAATTAACCCTGTTTCTTTAAACTACTGTGAACTTTAAATTATCATCTTCTCCATCAATAACAACCTTAACTCCGTCATATACTTCTCCACTTATTATCTTTCTAGCTAAATTAGTTTCAAGAGTATTTTCTATATATCTTTTTAGGGGTCTAGCACCATATATAGAATCATATCCTTCATTAGCTATAATCTCTTTTCCTTTATCAGTAATTTCTAAAATTATATTTCTTTCAGTTAACTTGTTTCTAACCTTTTCTAAGAAGATATCTATTATATGTTTTATGCTATCTGATGATAATGGATTAAATGTTATTATATCATCTACTCTATTTAAAAACTCTGGTTTAAACCTAGCCTTCATTTCCATCATAACTTTCTCTTTTGCTTCTTTAGTTACAATGTTTTCTCCATTTTCAAGGATATAAGAACTTCCTATATTAGATGTCATTATTATTATGGTGTTTTTAAAATCTACAGTTTTTCCTTTATTATCTGTAAGCCTTCCATCATCTAGAATTTGAAGAAATATATTAAATACCTCCTCATGGGCCTTTTCTATTTCATCAAATAATATAACTGAATAAGGTTTTCTTCTTACAGCTTCTGTTAACTGTCCACCTTCATCATAACCTACATATCCTGGAGGAGCTCCTATTAATCTAGATACTGAATATTTCTCCATATACTCTGACATATCTATTCTTATTATATTCTCCTCAGAATCAAATAAAGTTCTTGCTAAGGTTTTAGCTAGCTCAGTTTTACCTACACCTGTTGGTCCTAAAAATATAAATGAACCTATTGGCTTATTTTCATCTTTTAAACCAGCCCTTGCTCTTATTACTGCATTTGTAACTGATTTTATTGCTTCCTCTTGCCCTACTACTCTAGTTCCAAGCTCCTCTTCAAGTCTTAATAGCTTTTGTTTTTCCCCTTCAACTAATCTAGTTACAGGTATTCCAGTCCACTTTGAAACAATATCAGAAATCTCATTTTCAGTAACCTCTTCTTTTAATAAAGCACCTTGATAGTTTTCTTTCATCTGAGCTTCTTTTTCTTCTATTTTCTTTTCAAGATTCGGAACTAATCCATATCGTAATTCTGCTACCTTATTTAAATCATATTCTCTTTCATATTTTTCAATTTTACCTCTTACATCCTCAAGTTCTTTTTTTAAGTTTCTTATTTCAGTAATATGATCTTTTTCTTTTTCATATTTAGCAGTCATTTCGTCATTTTTACTTTTTAATTCTTTAAGCTCATCTTCTATAGATTTTGCCCTAGCTTGTGACGCAGCATCTTTTTCTCTACCTAAAGCCTCTTTTTCTGTTTCTAACAAAAATATCTTTCTTCTTATCATATCTAGTTCTGTTGGCAGAGAATCTATTTCACTTCTTATCATAGCTCCAGCTTCATCTATTAAGTCAATTGCTTTGTCTGGTAAAAATCTATCTTGGATATATCTATGAGATAGCTTAGCTGCTGCAACTATAGCTGAATCATGTATTCTAATTCCATGATGTATTTCAAATCTTTCCTTTAATCCTCTAAGAATTGAAATAGTATCTTCAACTGTAGGTTCATCTATAATTACAGGTTGGAATCTTCTCTCTAAGGCCTTATCTTTTTCAATATACTGTCTATATTCATCAAAAGTAGTTGCTCCAATACAATGAAGCTCTCCTCTTGCTAATAAAGGCTTAATCAAGTTGCCAGCATCCATAGCCCCTTCTGTTTTACCTGCACCTACAATAGTATGAATTTCATCTATAAATAAGATTATTCTTCCTTCAGAAGTTTGAACTTCTTTTAGGACAGCTTTTAGTCTTTCTTCGAATTCACCTCTGTATTTTGCTCCAGCAATTAATGCACCCATATCTAGAGAGAATATTATTTTATCTTTTAATCCTTCTGGAACATCTCCTTTAACAATTCTATCTGCTAATCCTTCTACTATGGCAGTTTTACCTACACCTGGTTCGCCTATAAGTACAGGATTATTTTTTGTTCTTCTAGATAAAATCCTTACTGCTCTTCTTATTTCTTCATCTCTTCCTATTACAGGATCTAACTTATGTTTTTTAGCTAAGTCTACTAAGTTAGTTCCATATTTTGATAAGGCATCATAAGTTCCTTCTGGATCTTGTGATTCTACCCTTTGACTTCCTCGTATTTCTTTTAATACCTTTAAAAAACTATTTTTATCTATATTAAAATTCTTAAGAATTTCTCCTATTTGTCCTTTAGCTTCTATCTGCATAATGCCAATCATAATATGCTCAACACTTATATAAGAATCCTTAAATTCATCAGCATATTCTTCTGCTTTAATAAGAACCTCTTCTATTTTTCTTGTTGCATATACTCCTGAAGTAGACGCTCCACTACCTAAAACTTTAGGCGTTTTATCTATTACTTTTTCTAACTCATTTCTCAATAAATTGATATTTACATTCATTTTTTCTAATAAGTTAGGAACTAATCCATCATTGTCATTTACAAGCGCATAAAATAGATGAATAACATCTAAATTTTGATGATTAAATTTAACAGCAGCTACATGGGCATCATTTAAGCTTTGCTGCACTCTTTTAGTCATTTTATCAATATTCATATAACCACCTCTTAGCTTTTTTCTTATTTTTTACTCTAATAAAATAATAATACAAAGGTCAAAGAAAGTCAAAGTGTATTTTTTCTTTTTATTATAATATATATTATATGATATAATATATATTAGGAGATATGAGAATGAGGTGAGATTTTGAGAAGAGAACACATTAGTTATCCCTTAGATATGCCAGTTTCTATTTCCTACAGTTCCATTAAGGAATATCCTATCCACTGGCATAATGCTATAGAGATAATATTTGTACTTAAAGGTACAGTAAACATTACTATAGATTCAGATACTTATGAAATTGAAGAAAAAGAACTTGAGATAATAAATATAGATGAGGCACATAGAATTTATTCTGATGATCCAGATAACAGGGTTCTTATGTTTCATATTGACCCTAGCTTTTTTGAAAAGTACTATAGCGATATAGAAAACATGTTTTTCTATGTAAATACATCGGATGAAGGTGCCCAAGAAAGTGAAGAATACGATGATTTTAGAATATTTTTATCAATAATTCTTTGCGAGGCAATTCAAAAAAGAGAAGATTATGATGAGGAAATTGAAGATAACTTAATCGATTTGTTGTATCACTTAATTAATAACTTCCATTATTTAATATATGAAAAGGAAGAGCTTAGGGAAAATGAAGAACAATTAGAGCGTTATCACAGAATAGCAAAATATATCTTCAATAATTATAATAACAAGATAAGTCTTCAGGAAATTGCTAAAAAGGAATTTTTAAGTGCAGATTATCTCTCTCATGAGATAAAAAATGCTACTGGTTATAGTTTTACTGATCTTCTTAATCTTACAAGAGTAGAAGAATCAATAAAATTACTTTTGGATAGCGATTTAAGTATTTCTGAAATATCAGATGAGGTGGGTTTTTCTCATGCTAGATATTATAATAAAAACTTTAAATTTTACTATAAACTAACTCCTCTTCAATACAGAAAGAGATTTAAGTTAGATGAAAAAGCTTATGAAAAAGCTAAGAAAGTTACCCAATTAGAAATTAATGATTCTTTAAAATATCTATACCCTTATTTAGAAGATTACGATAGATTTAATTATGAAAATAAAATCCATAAAATCAATATAAATATGGATGAGGAGTCTTCTGAATGGACTCATAGGTTTAAAGAGGTAATAAACGTTGGAGATGCCTTTGATTTACTTATAGAAGAAAATAAAGATAATTTAGAAGAACTTCAAGAAGAAATCTCTTTTGAGTATGGAAGAATATTTAATTTGTTTGATAGAGACATGGGTATTTTCCCTGGCAGTCAATTTTACAACTGGAATAAAACTAAAACAGTTTTAGAATTTATGCAGTATATAGAACTTAAAGCACTTATACTTATAGATCAAGGTGATTTATCGCAAGGAGAGTTTATAAACGCATTAAAAAGCTATATAGAATATTTCTCTGAAATCGAAACTGTAGATTTTTTTAATACTAAATATCAGTTTAAAAATTCTCTTGATAAAGCATTTAAAGCTTCTATAATTGAGATTTTAGAAGATGCTGGTTTAGATTATTTTAGTGATGATTATGAAGGCAATCATTTAGAAATAAATAAAATATATGATACTGCTTATATGATACCTTACATTATTCACCAAGTGATAAACTACAAAACTCCGCTGAACTTTATAAGGGCTTTTGATGTTTTAGAGAAAGAAGTTATACTTACAAACGAAGTGTTTTTTGGCTCTTCTGGTTTAGTTAATGATATGGGAATAAAAAAACCGTCTTATTATGCCTTTTATCTTCTAAGTAAACTTGGAGATGTTTTAGTTCAAAAAGGTGATGGTTATATAGTGACTAAAAGCGATGATGAATTCCAAATATTATTATATAATTATGGAGAAGAACTTGATTATTTAATAAGCTCAGAAACCCTAGAAAAAAGAAGAGGAATAAAAAATACTACTGAGAAAAAGATTTCTTTAAATATAGTTAATATAAATAGTGCTAACCAAGTTACTACTTATATGATTAATGAAAAAATAGGTTCTTCTTATAACTATTGGCTTGGTATGGGAAAACCAAATAGATTAAATAAGGAAGAACGTGAGATACTTCACAAAGCATCTTTTCCAGGTATAAATTTTATATATAACAATAAAAGTACAATCCTAAATCTATTACCAAAACTAAAAGGTTATGGAGCTCAACTTATTTTAATAAAAAAAGTACAGAAACACCTTAAATAAGGTGTTTTTTTGTTTTTTTATTAATTCTAAATAACTTAAGACCCCTTAATTGTACCTATAATTCATCATAACTATCAATGATTTTTATAATAATTAGAAATATAATATAGACAAGAAGTAAGAAAGTGAGTGTGGATTTATGAAAACACTAAAAAACATGTTTAAATCAGTTAAATTAAGTTCATTTAGTCCTAAGTTAAGTTTATTCCAATTAACCTTTGACTTAATTAGCAAAAGATATTAATTAGACTTAAATTATATATTTTATAAAAAAGCTTTAGCCACTTAATGCAGCTAAAGCTTTTTTTATTTAAATTCAAGTATTATATTCACTAATTCAGATCTACTTCCAATCCTTATTGGTGGTCCCCAAGTTCCAAACCCTGATGAAACTATAACATTTAAATTTTCTTTTTTAAGATATCCCCAGTCTATTTCAAATAATCTTTTAGTTATTAGATTACTAGGGGATAGCTGTCCTCTGTGAGTATGTCCTGATACTTGTAAATCTACACCTGCATCTACAGCCTCTTGAAGATACTTAGGCTGATGATCCATAACTATTATAGGTAAGTCTTTATTTATATTCTTTGTTATGTTACTTAAATCTTTTCTCTTTGTTTCCTGATAACTTCCACCAGAAATATCATCTCTTCCAACAACATAAAAACTTCCATTAACCTCTAAGTAATCATCTCTAAGAACCTTAACATCATTTTCTTCTAAAATTTTTACAAACTCGTCAACTTTTCCACTTATATATTCGTGATTACCAGTTACCGCATAAATACCTAATGGAGCTTCAATTTGTTTAAAATATTCTCCAACATTTCCTTCTATAAAGGGCTCTACTCTATCATCTATAATATCTCCAGCTAATAAAACAATATCGGGCTTAACTGAATTAGTTAATTCAACTAATTTCTCCATTCTATTTCTATAGCCTACACTTCCTATATGTATATCAGAAGCCATTATTATATTTAACTTTTTCATATCACCTGCAGTTTTATCAACACTTAAGGTATATTTATTTATTACTGTACTTGATCCACTCCAAGTTCCATATATAAGTACAAAGGCTAATATACAAACTATTACTATCCCCATATAGGTTTTAAAGGTATCATTTACCCCTAAAATATGAAATTTCCAATTTACTAGCCTAAATAAATCTACTATTACAATTATTATAATTGAATATAAAAGTACAGCCATATAATAGGAACCTAAATAATTAAACACCCCTGAAATCTTATTAGGCATATATCTCTCTAAAAGCTTACTAACAATGTAACTAAAAGCAAACAAGTAAAATATAACCCAATATATTACCCTATTGATATCTTTAATAAAAATCCCTACTAATTCTAAACCTCTTATCCCTATGTAATAGTTCAGTAATGTATACACAATAAGCATTGCTGCCACAACTAAAAACATCATCTTTTTATTCAAATTCCTTCCTCTTCTCTATAACGTTTATATTTTAATACTTGCCCAAAAGGGAGCTAATCAGTACACCTAATATGCTCCCTTTCAAATATTCTATAAATTTTTTTCTAATGAAAATGCTAATGAGAAATATTTTAATGCATCTCTCGTATCACCCAAATGATAATACATATTTGCCATATCTATATATCTATTATATCTTTCCTCTTTACTTCCAAACTTAAATAATGAGTCCAAAGAAAGATTCATGTACATTTCAGCTTCTTTATATTTACCTTGCTTTTGTAAAATACTTCCCTTTAAGTAGTATGATTGCTCAATTAATCTTATATTATTACAATCTATTGCTAAATTTAAAGATTCATCTGAAACCTTATAAGCTTCATCATATTCACCATTCTCTATAAAAAGCTTGATGAAATTATTCATAAACTCAACATATCTAACCTTGTTGAATTTAGGAAAAATATTTAAACCTTCATTAAACTCAGCTTTAGCCTTCTCTTTTTCACCTATTTCGAAATAACATTCTCCATAATTACCTTTAGACAAAGCTAAATAAACTGGATTATCCTTTTGGTATTCATAAGCTTTTTCTATAAACTCTCCTGCTTCTGGTTTTCTTAATTTAATACAAAGTGTTGCCAGCAGATTATATATTTTCCCTTTACTTATGTTATCTTCAACATAATCTATATATTGAACTACTTCTTTCATATTATCAAAAGCTTGATTATTATCTTTTAGTTTATAGTAGCATAAGCCCTCACTGTAAAGTGCATATGCATATTCACCCTTATCACTTAATCCATTCTCTTTTAGAATTTCCTTAAGCCTTGAATAGTATGATAAAGCTTCCATATACTCTTTGTTATTAAAGAAATATTTAGCCATATCATAATAATACTCAATTACTTTCTCAGAACTTTTATTATTTTGATGAAGGAAATAATATTGGGATACTATTATTTGTATATTTTCATATTTACCTTCTTCTAAATAATAATTAAATAATAAATGCATTAAATCAAAAGCAAGATCATAATATTTATATGCTTGAGCAAAATCCAGATTATACTTTATCTTACTTTCTATGTCCTTATCTGAGAAAAGACCTTCCTTCAATAATTCTAAATTAGAAATTAACTGCTCCCTAACATCTTTTAATAAATAATCTACATCAATTAAGAGTTTAGATGAAACATATTCTAGGATTTCAATTTCTGCTTTTATCTTCTCATTCTCAATACAACTCATCTTTGATATAGATATTTTATCTCCGCAAAGTTCCTTTAAGGTAATCCCCTTATATATCCTAGCACGTTTTATTTTTTCTCCTGTTGAAAGTATCTCCATTACTTACCACCCATCTGCCATTAATTTCTTAATAACCCAATACTATTAAATATATCAATCCCATAATCCAAATATTTAGCAGCTTCCTTTTCCCTTTTACTATCCATATAGAATTTCCCTAACATTATAGCAATTTGTCCTGCTCTCTTATTGCAATCATTACTAATTGCATATTTATATGTATCTATAAGTATGTTTTCAGCTTCATTTTGTATGTCTTTAATTAAGTTAATTCTATACTCTAATAAATTACATTCTATTCTATTCTCATGGTCATCATCTCTAATATGTTTATATATCTCTTTTATACCCTCTTCACACTTCTCCACATCTTTTATCTTTAAATAGTTTTCGCATATGTTAAGAAGTGTATTAACAAGTTTCTCATCATTATTACTAAGTCTGATGCCTTTAGCCAAGTTATAATGAATAAAGGATTCTTCAATATTTTCGAATTCATAAAATAGCCTTCCCAAGCTATTTTCTATTTCTGCTATACTGGATATGTCTTCTAACTCTTGATATACTTCTAAAGCTTTTTTAGAATATTTAATAGCATTAATAAGGTCTCCACTTTCACTATATTCATCTGAAAGCAATAAAAGTGTTCTAGCATAATCTTTTTTATTATATATCTTTTGAAATTTTTCCTTAGCTAAAAAAGCATAATCTATTGACTGCTTAACATTATCCGTCTTAAAAAATGAATTTGCCATATAATAATATATTTCTCCAAGTAGCTGATCATTACCTATATTATTATCTATATAAACTTTTTCTGCTTGTTTTAAATAGGAGCTTGTAGAATGGTATGCTTTTAATTTTAGTGTTATTTTCCCTAAACAAAGAAATGTCTTAACTACCTCTTCAAAATTATTATTTTTTATAAAGATTACATTAGAAGACAAGAAGTATTGTTGAGCTGCAACCAGTTCATCTTTTAACATATGAATTTTGCCTGTTAAAAACAATATTCTAGCTTTTCTATATTCAAGATTATACTTTTCAGAATAGTATAATCCATTTTCTATATACTTCTCTCCCATAAAATAATCTCCAGATAGTATATATGCTTCAGCTACCTGCTCATAATACATACATATCTTCTCTGCTTGAGTTTCCTCAGATTCCATTAAGTACTCTACAGAGGTTTTTAAAGCATCTGCTAAATATTCTAAAAGATCCATTGATGGATTTGAACGCCCAGATTCAACTAAAGATATCTGTCCTGGAGTTATTCTATCCCCTGCCAAATCTTTTAGAGTCATATTTAACTCTTTTCTTTTTCTTTTAATTTTTTCCCCTAATGAAAGAATTTCCATAAATCACTCTTCCTTCTCTTATATCATTGCTATAGCATTACGAAAATATTAAATTTATTCTAAAAATTTATTTAAATTATACCATATAACCTTATTTTTTAATATATTTTATAAAAAAATTACCTGTTAAAATTTAAATTTTCTACAAAATTCTATTAAAAAAATTTAATTCTGTCAAAAAAAAAGTTCGAGAGAATCTCTCGAACTATTTCATCCATCCCATCATGTCTCCGTAGGTATCGCCTGCCGCATTCATGACTTTTTTGCCAGCTTTTCTAAAAGCTTTTTGTGTTTTTCTATCTAGCTGTGGTAGGACCATCATACCGAAAGCTGCTCCTACTATTGCCCCTGTAGTTATTCCGCTCACAAATTTTCCCATACTACTACACCTCACTGTAATATTTTATTTTTTTTTGTCGATTATAGTATATGCAGTAATAAATTTAATACTCACTGAAAATTTTGGATTAATTGTTGGTATTATCTAGTGCTTCCTTTGCAAGTTTATCTGCTAAATCATTATATTTATCGCCACTGTGACCTTTGATTTTTTTGAACGACACATTAATAAGGTTCATATTTTTTTTCATAAATTCATGATAATATTTAGTTAAATCCTTATTCCTCTGCCAAGTTCCTTTAGCCCAACATTCGATTCCTTGATAATCATAACATATTGTAATTTCCTTATAATCGTTGTTAATAGCATATTCAACTGCCTTCATGGAACCCATAACTTCTCCTGCAACATTTCTTAGAGAAATATCTTCTTTTTTATAACCTACACCCTTATCCTTATGAATTACTTCTCCATCTTTTACAACTACTAATCCATAAGAATAATTGTTTTTAGCTTCCATAAAGCTACCATCAACATATATAAAAACTCCATTTTCAGGCTCTTCGCCCTCTACCTTATCCCCTAGATGAAGTGCTATGAAATTTTCTGCCTCTTTTCTATTTCCAAAACTTTTATATATAGCCCCTTTACAACCTATAACTTCCTTTTTACATTCATCCCAGCTCTCAAGAATAAGAGGTAAATTACTCTTACCTTGTGCTACAGCATAAAACTTTCCCATTTTATCCTCCTTACTAAGTCAAAGCCTCAACTACTGAATATAATTTATCCAAGTTATTTGCTTTAGTAAATCTCTTTACGTACTCTAAAGCATTTTTCAAAACTATTATATTCTTTTCATTACCTGCCCAATTTTCTAATATAACCTCTAGTGGAACATCATTTATTAACTTATTTAATGCAAATAATACTACAGCCATATCATCTATACTTCCCACTATAGGTATTTTATCAAAAATAATATCTTTAGGAACAACAATATAACCAATTGATGCTGCAACTGCTATCTTTGTTTGATTATTAATTCTGTTGTCTTTCATAAGCCTTACTATTAATGCAAGTATATCTGGAACTAATAATATGTAATCCTCAACAGACTTAAGCCTCTCAGGAATCTTATTTTCCACATAATCTCTTCCCTCACTATAGTAATCCTTTGTCTTTTCTACGATAACTTCAGTAGAAACAACTTCCACGTTCTCTTCAATTTTATCAGCCTCTTCTAAAGTTTTTACTTCTTCTCTTACTTCAGATATTTCCCCTATAACTTCTGATTTCTCCATAGGACTTTTATCCATTAACTTCTTTACTTCTATCTTTGAGTTATATAAATTTACTGTTAGACTATCTTTATCTTGAACTATATTTAATGAACCTAATCTTAAGAATTTAAAATCTTTAATTAACTCATTTAAGTGTATAATTACAGTATCATTTTCAACTTCAATTCCTAACTTTTTAAAATCAGTAAGTATTTTTCTAAGGATCAACTTTCTTATTGGTTTTATTGCTGGAATACCAAGAGCTTTTAATTCTGATAACTTTATAACTAAATCCTGCCCCCTTACTTCCACTATATTAAAGAAAATTGAAAATTTTATATTAAATAATTTTTTATATGTACCTTTTATTCCTATTTTATTATCTAGCTCTATTGAGTTTATAATCAATCCTTTTAAATCAATTACCTCTCTTAATAAATCTAACAAATCCTCTTTTGTAAGTTTTACTTTTACTTCTGATATGTTCATGGTTCCCCCTAAAATTACACATTTTAACTTAATTAAGTATAACTCATATTTGGTCAATTATCCATAACTTACATTACCAAAACTTATGTAATTCATTAGACAATATCTATTAAAAATATATAATTTAAAGTATATAATCGTTAATATTCTAAAAACTGGGGGGCAATTATGAATAAACTAAAGAAGAAAATACTTATAATACCATTAATAACAGCCTTACTTTCTATAGTTTCTCTTATATATGTAGATTTAGGCTTTAACTCTTATGAAAAAAAATCCTATTTAAACTTTAAGGAAGACTTTCAAAGCAGAAATATTCAAAAGGTTGAATTAAATAACACAGAAAATATCCTTGTAATTTTAAACTCTGGTGAAAAATATATAACAACTAACCCTCAAAGCCCTGATTTTCAGGAAGAACTTCTAAGTAACGGAGTTATAGTAAAAAGACAAAGTAGCACCCCCTTGGTTAAGACTATCCCTGCTTTAACTTTAGTTGCTTCAATACTTTTTATAGTATTATATTCTGTTAATACTAAGAGATTACCTATAGGATCTTCATTTTCTCCTGAAGATGTTTCAACTGATATGAAGACAAAATATGATTTTTCAAAAGTTGCTGGAAATGACGAAGCTAAAGAAAGTCTTCAAGATGTAGTAGATTTTCTAAAAAACCCTGATAAATATGCACGTTATGGAGCTAGAATTCCTAAAGGAGTCATTTTATATGGAGAACCAGGAACAGGTAAAACACTACTTGCAAAAGCAGTTGCTGGAGAAAGTAATGTTCCCTTTTATGCTATGAGTGGTTCAGACTTTATGCAAATGTATGTAGGTGTCGGCGCTTCAAGAGTACGTTCTGTATTTAAAAAGGCAAGGGATAAAGGAAAAGCTTTAATATTTATAGATGAGATTGATGCTATCGGTAAAAAAAGAGATGGCTCTAAAAACTCTTCTGGTACAGATGAAAGAGATCAAACATTAAATGCCTTATTAACTGAGATGTCTGGATTTACTGAAAAAGAAGGTATTGTAGTTATTGCTGCAACGAACAGATTAGATATATTAGATCCTGCACTATTAAGACCTGGAAGATTTGATAGACATATAGAAGTCTCTCTTCCTGATATAACTGCCAGAGAGCATATACTTAATCTTCATCTAAAAAATAAACCTTATAAAGATTTAAATATTAAAGATATAGCTGAAAAAACAGCTTATTTTTCTGGTGCTAAACTTGAAAGTTTAACTAACGAAGCAGCTATATTAGCAGCAAAGGAAGAAACAGAATTTTTAACTAATGAGCATATAAATTCAGCTTACGATATAGTAATTGCAGGTTACGAGAAAAAAAATAGATCTCATATAACTGATTTAGAGAAAAAAATAACAGCTTATCACGAAGCTGGACATGCTCTGTGTTCTTTATTAAAAACACCTGAAGATAAAATATCAAAGGTTACTATTATCCCGACTACAAAAGGTGCTGGAGGATATACCTTAACAGTTCCTAAGGATAAAGCTTATCAAACTATTACAAATTTAAAAAATAAAATAATGGTTTTATTAGCTGGACGTGCTGCTGAAGAATTAATCTTTGGGAAAGATAATATTACTACAGGAGCCTATGGAGATTTAAATTCATCAACTGAGATAGTTATGTCTATGATATCTGAGTATGGAATGGGACAAAACTTAGGCTTATTAAAAATGTCCTCTTTAGGTTCACTTTCTACTTCCTATGGAAATGTAGTAATTGAAGAAGCTAAAACCCTTTTAGAAGAGCTTTACGAGGATACAAAACTTTTACTTAATGAAAACATGGATCAACTTGATAAGATAGCTAGAATGCTACTAAAAGAAGAAACTATTTACTATGATGATTTAGTTGCTATGGCTTAAATAAAATGCAGAAGAACTTTTGTAAAGAGAGTTCTTCTGCATTTTTTACTTTTCTACCAAGTCTTTGTATGTTTCTTAGGAGAATTCTTTAATTCTTCGGAACTTAAGTTCTTTGGTGCTTAAATTCTTTAATTCCTTGTTTGCTTTTTATATAATGCAAATCCTAATAAAGCACCAACAATTAATCCTCCTAAATGTCCTAAGTTATCTATATTAGGAAGCATAAATCCTATTACTAGATTGGTAGCTATAATAGATATTAGGGTTATTAGATGCCCTTTACCTATTCTACTTCTCTCTTTAAACGCAAAAACAGCACTTGCACCAAACAATCCAAAAATAGCCCCAGAAGCCCCTACCGAAAGTGACTGGCTGTTAACCATAGATAAAACTGATGATCCTACAGAACTTAGTAAGTATATAAGTAAATACTTTTTATTACCATATACCCGACTTACTTGGTTTCCAGCATAATAAAGACAATACATATTCACAGCTATGTGTACAATCCCTCCATGTAAAAAAGCTGATGTTATAAGTCTCCAATACTCTCCATAATTTAATATTGCATAATTAAATTTTGCCCCCATTATATAAAGAACACTATAATCTATATTAACTATACTTTTTGAAAAATAAGCTGATATTAAAAACACTATAACATTAATTGCTATAAGCCCAAAGGTTATAGTAGAGTTTTTATCTTCTGAATCTCGAGATGTTTTTTTATAAATAGAATCTATCATCTGTATAAACGGAGTCTCATTATTCCAAGCAGCTACTACTCTCTTTTCTTCTGGAGAAAAATATACATCTCCTTGCTTTAACGGTTCTCCATCATAACTTCCATATATAACCCTAATAAAAAAACCTTCCTCTACAGCTATTTCTAAATCCTTATAAGTTTTATCTACTACTCCTACAGCAAGTTCCCCATTATCAATTTTTAATTTTGCTACCCACTTTAAGTGTTCATTTTCAATCTCTTTTATGTAGAAATTATATTGGTTTACTAAAGTATCAAATAATCTTTTTTCAAAATTCTTCATCTAATAAATTCCTTTCAACTTCTTATAGACTGTTTTTACTTAACCCCATTCTATCATTAAATTAATTTTATAGATATTTTTTATAAAAAACAAGTGCTGCAAATTATGCAGCACCCAAATTATTACTTATCTGATGTCTAGCCACTGTAACACTCCCATCCTCTATTAAGGAGTGAGTTAACAATGCCACGATCCTAGATAAGTTCAACTAAGATTCAGATGGAGATCAAACTACACCTAAATCAAGTTTCACTTAATTTCATTTTCAAGCATATCTAATAATTCTTTAAATCTTTCCATAGTCGCATCTATAGGTTCTGGTGTAGTCATATCAACCCCAGCTTTTTTAAGTATATTAATTGGATAATCTGAACCACCGCTCTTTAAGAAACCTATATAGTTTTCTACTGCATCCTTTTCTCCATCTAATATAGAATTAGCAAAAGCAGATGCCGCTGCATAACCTGTAGCATATTGATATACGTAGAAGTCAGTATAGAAGTGTGGAATTCTACTCCATTCACTTTCTATTTCATTGTCAACCACCATATGCTCTCCGTGATATTTTTTGTTTAAATCTAACCATATCTTATTAAGACTTTCTGAAGATAAAGGTTCTCCTTTTTCTATACTTTCATGAGTTATAAGCTCAAATTCTCCAAACATCAATTGTCTAAATACTGTTGTTCTTATTTGCTCAAGTTCTTGATTAATTAGATATAATTTTTTATTTTTATCAGTTTCTTTATTTATAAGATGATGTATTAATAAAGCTTCATTGGTAGTTGAAGCAACCTCTGCACAAAAAATTGTATATGAGGAATAAAAGTGTGGTTGATATTTTCTTGAATAATATGAATGTATAGAGTGACCCATTTCATGAGCTAAAGTTGATACATCATTAATGTCATAATTGTAGTTTAAAAGTACATAAGGCATTGTATCATATGCACCCCAAGAGTAAGCTCCGCCTCTTTTTCCTTTATTCTCATATACATCAATCCAGCCATTATTTATTCCTTCTTTAAAAATGCTTAAGTATTCTTCACCTAATGGTTTTAATCCTTCTAATATTATATCTATTCCATCCTTATATTCTATGTGTTCCTTTGGAACCTCTATAGCAGGAACATATAAATCATACATATGCATTTCATCTAATCCAAGTAACTTCTTTTTAAGTCCTATATATCTATGAAGTAATGGTAAGTTCTTATGAATTGTATTTATTGCATTATGGTAAACCTCTAATGGAATATCGTTAGGTTTTAGAGCATATTCTAAAGAATTTTTATAGTTTCTTGTTTTAGCTCCAAATATAAAGTTTTTTAATGATGCACTTAAACTTGTTGCTAAAGTATTTTGAAGTCCTTTATATGAAGTATATAGAGTTTTAAAAGCAGTTTCCCTTACTCCTCTATTTTTACTTCTAACGAAAGAAGAATAGTTACCTTCTGTTAACTCAACATCATGACCATCCTCATCTTTTATGTTTCCAAAGGTCATATCTGCATTTGTAAGCATATTGTGGATATTATATGGCGCATCTAAACAATCAGAAACTGAAGCCATTAACTCTTCCATTTCTTTTGTAAGAGTATGTGGTTTCTCCTTAAGTATATCTTTAAATAAAAACTCATATACTTTTAGTTCTGGGATTTTGTTTATTTCTCCCATTAAAAACTCTTCTGATAATTCTAATATCTCTGGTACAAAAAAAGCTCCATAGCTACCAAGTTCTGAAAGATATGTATCTATCTTATCTTTTAAAACTTGAAACTCCGAATTAGCTGTATTTTCATCACTTCTTAAGTGAGCATAAATTAATAATTTCTCTGCTTTTCTAGATATTACTTCATTTAATTTTAAATATTCTAATATCTTTTCTCCCGTAGTTAACTTCCCTGAAAAATCTTTAAGCCTAATGCCCTCTTCTTTTAAAGATTTGAAGTCATTTTCCCAAGCTGTGGTGTCTTCATAAACCTTTTCTATTTTCCATTTATATTCACTAGGAATTTCTTCTCTAAGTTTAACTTTTTTTGTTTCACTCATAAACTTCACCTCTTAGTTATTATTCTTCATATTCTGCTTTTTTATCTTGGATATTTTCAAAAACTTTTTCTATATTATCCTTAATTAAAGTACACAATTCATTTAATATAGCTCTTACTTCTTCATGCTCCTCATCAAAAGGAAATGATATCATCCAAGTTGGATTAAACTCATCATCAACTTCTTCAATGTCATATCCTAAGGTTTCAAAAGCCTCAACATCAAAAAGATCATACACTGCTGAGTATTCCCAATCCTCTACATCTTTATTTACCTGAAAATATAAGTTTACTTCTCCATCTATTACATATAGTTTATTAACATACACAGCACCTTCATTAACTGCATAACTTCCTATCTCTTTTATAAGGTGACCTGTATCTTTATCTTTTTCCATTAATACTAATGCCGAAAAATCCATCTTCAAATACCTACCTTTCACAAATGTTATGATTCTATTATATTGTTTTTTGCCACTTCTATGCAACAACTGTATTTTTATTTTACAATTATTGGAATATTTAAGATTTATTCATTTATTTTTATTCCATTATTTGGTAATATATTAAAAGGAGGTGGATATTATGTTAAATTCTCAGGTTCAAGTCCAAAGAAAATATTCAAAAAAACTTAGAAAGAAAAAAAGGATTTATAAGTTTCATAAATATAAAAAAATTAGACTTCAAAGAAGATTATTAAAAATATTAATAACTTCAATAATGTTAATTACTCTATTTGTTACATTTAAAGCTTTATATATACGAAGTAAATGCAAGGACATCTATTATTCTATAGATTACTATATGACATCCTCTTACTCTAAAGATAATAGGCTCCTACGAGTTAAGGAAATGAATGTACTTTATTCAGATGATAAAACTGCTGTTGTTATTGCCTCAGGTTTAGATGATAAATCACCTCATAAATATTTAACTTATCGAGTCTCTTTATCTAAAACCGAAAAAAAATATTGGAAACTAGAAAATATTGCTTCTGTGGATTAACTTTTTATTGTTGCAAACAATTCGCATTTAGTTATATAATTTAATATATAATTATAAATACAGGAGCTGATAAATTTTGCTAGAAGTTAAAGAACTTTTCTTTTCTTATACTGGAAAAGATCCTTATATATTAAATAACGTTAATCTTAATATTCCCCAAGGTGGATTTTTATCTATAATAGGTGAAAACGGTAGTGCAAAAACTACTTTACTCAAGTTAGTATTAGGACTACTAAAACCTATTAAAGGTATTATAACTACCTCTAATTACTCTGTAGGTTATGTTCCTCAGCGAATGGACAGCTTTAATAGCAGTTTCCCTATTACTGTAAAAGAACTATTAAAAGTTCACGCTAAAACTCTAGGTATTAAAGATAATAAAGCCATAGATGAAGTTTTAAGATATGTTAATATGACCTCTTTTAAAAATAGTCTCATAGGTTCCTTATCTGGAGGACAGCAACAAAGAATTTTTATAGGAAGAGCTTTATTAGGTAATCCAGGACTACTTGCACTAGATGAGCTTTCTTCAGGATTAGATGCTAAGACTCAACAAGAACTTTATGAACTACTTAGAACTTTGAATAAAGAAAAAGGGATTACAATTCTTTCTGTTGAACATAATATTTCTAAAGCTTTAGCTTATTCTACTCATATAATAAACGTTAAAGACTGCTGTGCTAATCTTTATACTATAAATGATTTTAAAAATACAATATATACTCAACAAGTACTTATATAATAGTTAAAGGCACAAAATAATTTTGTGCCTTTAGTTATGTTTTCCTTTATTGTTTTTATCATTACAGTCTTCACATATTCCTTTTAGGGTTATAGAATGATCTGTTATCTTAAAATTCGCTTCAGAGTTAATTAGTTCTTCTATTTGTTTAAATGGGCAATGAACTAATATTTCCTTATTGCAAACTTCACATTTTAATCTATGTTTGTGATCATCCTTCTTTAATGAAAAACCATTAACACCTTCTGGAAGGAACACTTTGTCTACAATATTTTTTTCCTCAAATAATTCTAGACTTCTATATATAGTCGATATGTTTACATCTTTATTATGCTCACAAAATATAGAGTAGATATGTTCTGCTGTCATACTTTTTTGGCATTCTTGTAGTATTTTTAAAATATCTATTCTAGCTCTAGTAACTTTTATTTTTTTATCTTTTAATAAATTCTCCCAATTCATACGTTCCCTCTATTGTTACTTTTCTTTTTATTATATCATAAGTATATGTCATTGTATTCAAGTTTTTATTATTGTGATTACATATTAAACATCATTTTCATTCCAAAAAACATTAATATTATTCCACCTAAATAATCTGCATATTTAGCTACAAAGCTTATCCTTTTAGCATATCTAGATAAGTAAAAAGAAAAGAGACAAAGTATTAATGTTACCCCACCTATAACTAGTGTATCCATAAGTATAAGCACAGGATTTATTATATCATGTAGTGCCGTGAATCCTACTACCAATGCATCTATACTTACAGACAGTCCTAATATTATATACATTTTAGGGTTTAATAAAATACACTCATCCTTGCTTTCCATTCCCTCCTTTATCATCATAACACCAACTATTGCGATAACCCCTCCTCCTAATATATTAGGTATGTCTGCTACATAATTATTGAAGAAGTATCCCCCTACAGCTCCGATTAATGATAATAAAAACTGAAATACTCCAAATGATAATGCAAAATAAAATTTATTTTTTCTTTTTACTGCACAATTTATACCTATACTAAGCGAAACTCCAAACGCATCCATTGCTAGAGCTAATGCAATAATTAAAACCTTCTCCATTTCCGTCTAATCTCCTCATTAATACTATCTTTATATAATATTTCACATTAACATAATTATTCTCGAAATTTTTAATATTTTTAATTTCTATTAAATTTATATAGTATAGCACATTCAACTCTTTTTCTTATATTAACAATGTAAATTCTGAGTTTTTTCAACAAAATTCCTTTGACATATTATAATAATACATATATCATATAATAGGATAACATTTAAAAAGAAATAGTATAGCACATTTAGAGTGATATACCATTTAATATAGGGAGGAAAAAATGGCTAATTGTATTATTGCACAATCTGGCGGACCAACGTCAGTAATAAATTCTAGTGTTGTAGGTTTAGTTGAAGCAAACCATAATTTAAATGCATTTGATACTGTTTATGGAGGACTACATGGAATTGAAGGTATCTTAAATAAAAAATTTATTAACTTAAGTGATGTATCACAAAGTAAATTAGATATATTTAAGTACACCCCATCTTCTGGCTTAGGTTCTTGTAGATATAAATTAAAAAGTCACACAGAATCCCTTGAAGAATATGAAAAATTAATGGAAATATTTAAAGAATTAGATATAAAGGCCTTTTTCTATGTAGGCGGAAATGATTCTATGGACACAATTTCTAAATTAAGTGCATATGGAAAAGAATATAACATAGATATAAAGTTTATAGGTATTCCTAAAACTATAGATAATGATTTAATGTATACTGATCATACCCCTGGATTTGGTTCTGCTGCAAAGTTTATATCTACTACAGTTTTAGAAACTAATTATGATGCTTCTGTTTATATGAATAATGGAATATTCATTTTAGAAACTATGGGAAGAGATACTGGCTGGCTAGCTGCTTCTGCTGCTTTAGCTAAAGAGAATGGTTCTTCAGTTGCTGATTTTATATATTTACCTGAAAAACCTTTCGTTGTAGGAAAATTTTTAGAGGATGTTAACACTCGTTTTAAGGAAAAGAACAGAGTTTATGTGGTTGCATCCGAAGGTTTAATAAATGAACAAGGTGACTTTTTAGCTCAAATTAACCCACTTGGCTTACATGACAACTTTGGACATGCTCAGTTAGGTGGTGTAGGAAATTACTTAAAATCAACTATTGTTGATGCTGGTATTACAACTAGAGTTAAAGCATTAGAGCTTGGAATACTTCAAAGATGCTCTATGCATTCAGCTTCTGACCTTGATATTGACGAGGCTTACCAAGTAGGCTATGATGCATTAAAGTATGCTCTAGAGGGCTTAACAGGTATGATGGTTGCTATAAAAAGAGAGTCTAACGCTCCTTACGAATACTCAACTTTCCCTATAGAGACTACTAAAGTTGCTAATAAAGTTAAGTATTTCCCAAGTGAATGGATTAATGAGGCTGGAAATCATGTAACTGAAAAAGCCCTAGACTATTTAAATCCTTTGATTTCAGGTAATCCTTCTTTACACTTTGAGAATAGTCTTCCAAAGTATAAAGCTTTTAACAAATAAAGCCACTTTAAAAGGTGATGGATTAATCCATCACCTTTACCTATAATTTTTTGCAATATACTCTAGTGTATTTAAAAACCTCCATACTTCATCTAAGGTATTATAAACTCCAAAGCTTACTCTTACCATACCTTCCTTTATTCTATGAGGATTTCTAAAATGTTCTTCAATAGTTTCATTATCTATATTTAATAATCTTTGGACATATGGCTGAGCGCAAAAACATCCATTTCTGACACTAATTCCTCCAAGCTCAGATAAAAGACTAGCTACGTGCCCATGCCATAAACCTCTTACATTAAAAGCCCCTATTCCTAATCTATTGCCATCATAATATGGATATCCATATATATCAATATTACCAATATTATTTAATCCTCTTAATAGTTCTCTTGTTAGCCACTCTTCTCTTTTTTCTATTGTCCTGTAACTAATTTTATTAATTTCATCAATTGCAGCAAGTAAAGCTATTACACCTAAAAGATTTGGAGTTCCGGCTTCATCTCTACTAGATCCTTCCCCCCAAATAACATTATCATCAGTTACAAAATTTACAGTTCCGCCACCCTTATAATCAGGTTCTCCATGTATAAACCCTTCCTTCAAAGCTACAATAACGCCTATTCCAAAAGGTGCATACATCTTATGAGCTGAAAATACCAAGTAATCTATCTCTTCCCCAGGCTCTAACCCTGCCATATTAACTTTTTCATGCGGAATAAGTTGAGCTCCATCAACTATAATTTTTCCACCGTATTTGTGAACTAATTTAGCTATCTTATTAACCGGATTTACATATCCAGTTACATTTGATGCTCCAGTAATAGTTAAATATTTAAATTGTCCTTCATTTTCTTTAAGCTTTTTTTCTATATCATCTACTGATAATCTTCCGTATTCATCCACCTCAATATAATCTAATCTGCATTTTCCTCTCCATGGCAAATCATTTGAATGATGTTCCATTCTAGTGCTTATAACTAAATCATTTGGGGAAGTTATCAATCTATTTGATAACTTATTTAGTCCTTCTGTTGCATTTTTTACATATATTACTTCATAATCTGTCCTACCTGATAAAGAAAATAATTCAAGAATTTTTTCTCGAGACTTTTCATATATATCTGTACTTACTTTTGATTTAAACCCTTCCCCTCTAGAAACGCTTCCGTAATAAGGTATAAAATTATTTACACTTTCTAGAACTTTTTTAAAAGCAGGAGTGGTAGCTGCATTATCAAAATTTATTGATTTTGTGAATTTTCCATTGTTTATTTTTACTGTTTCCTCTATACCAATAAAGGTTTCTCTTATTCTTTTATCTTCAGGATACATGCTCATTACCTCCTTATAAACATCATATTCTTATGAAAAACTTTTGTTGAATTAAAAGTTCTAATAAATAAATTAATTTCATAATCTTTAATAATAAAATAAGTTTCTAAGGAGGTATACAATGGTTCCAGCAGATAAATATATGAGTGATGACCTTGTTTTTGAAGTGTTTAGAGATCCATTAAGTTTAATGATGTTTTCCAAAGGGTTTTCTTCTACCATAACAAAATCTAAAGATTTAATAGGAGAGTTTAATGGCAAAGTATTCTCAAGCTCTGCCCCAAATACTATAGTAACTGATATTCCTAATACTTTTTCATTAATAAGAAGTTTAGATGAAGATGATGACTTAGATTTCCGTCAAGATAACTCAAAAGAAGCTGATACAGTTTTTGATATAATAGAAAATGACTATCAAAGTATTATTTCTAATTTTAGATCCTATAAAATGCCTGATCATATGATTAAGTTATTTACTAAAAAAATAATTTCAATAACATTAGAACATCATAATAAATCACTTATTAATTATTTTGAAGAAAAATAAACATAGAAATAAACTTCTAAGAACATAATAAAGTTTTTTATAAATTAAGCACCCAATATTCTTTTTATTGGATGCTTAATTTTTTATCTACTAATATTGTGTTGTTTGATTAAATCATGTGAGGATAGTATAATGGTATAAGTATTTTTATTTTCCATAAAGGAGTATTAACTATGATTATTTTAGGTTGTAAAAATCTTGAAAAAAGTTATGGAACGAAGGTTGTTTTAAATAAAATAAGTTTTTCTATAAATGAAGGAGATAAAATAGGTATTATAGGTGGAAATGGTGAAGGTAAGTCTACTCTATTTAAGATTTTAACCGGTCAACTTTCTGCCGATTCAGGTGATGTCTTTTTAGATAAAAATAAAACACTTGGTTATCTTTCTCAGCATCTAGAACTTTCTGAAGAAAACACAATTTATGATGAGACTTTAACAGTTTTTCAAGAATTATTAAATATAGAAGCAAGACTTTTAACCTTAGAAGAAAGGCTAAAAGAACCCTATGATGAATCTAACTCTTCTTATCATGACAAATTAATTAATGACTATACAACTCTACAAGATATTTATTCTCACAGGGGTGGATATACATATAAAGGTGAAATCTCGAGAATTTTAAAAGGATTAGGCTTCACAGAAAATGATTTTAATAAATATATTTCTACTTTAAGTGGGGGACAAAAGACCAGAATTGCTTTAGTAAAACTTCTTTTAAGAAGCCCAGACATATTACTCTTAGATGAACCTACAAATCATTTAGATTTGGATGCAATAGAATGGTTAGAAGAATACCTATCTACATATAAAGGTACTATTTTAGTTATATCCCATGATAGATTCTTTTTAGATAAAGTAACTGCTTCCACCTTTGAAGTAATTCAGGGCACTATATATTGCTATAATGCATCCTATACTAAGTTTTTAGAACTTAGAAAAAAAGATCAAGAAGCTAGAGCCAAAGCCTATAATCTTCAACAAGCAGAAATTAAAAGACAAAAAGAAATAATAGATAGATTTCGTTCTTTTAATAGAGAAAAAAGCATAAGAGCTGCTGAAAGTAGAGAAAAGGCTTTAGATAAAATCGAACTACTTGATGCTCCTGAAAAAGAAAAAGAAGCTTCTAAAATTAGTTTTGAAACTAAAGTAAAAAGTGGTAATGATGTAATTCATATAGAAAACTTGAAAAAAGCTTATGGCGATAAGGTTTTGTTCAATAACCTTTCAATGGATTTAAGAAGAGGAGATAAGGTTGCCTTAATTGGAGAAAATGGAAGAGGTAAAACTACTTTATTTAAGATAATCTTAGAGAAAATAAAAGCTGATACTGGAGTTAAAGTAATAGGTAGGAATGTTGAGATCGGATATTATGAGCAAGAACAATCCGACCTTAACCTTGATAATACAATTCTAGATGAAGTATGGAGTGAATTTCCACAGCTTACTACTTCAGAGGTAAGAGGCGCTTTAGCTGCATTCCTTTTTAAAGGAGAGGATGCCTTTAAGAAAATCCATCTCTTAAGTGGTGGAGAAAAATGTAGAATTAATTTACTTAAACTTATGCTAGCTAAGGACAATTTCCTGCTTCTAGATGAACCTACCAATCATTTAGACATAGTTTCTAGAGAGGCCTTAGAAGATGCTATCTTAACTTATGATGGTACTCTTATGGTTATATCTCATGACAGATATTTCTTAAATAAAGTCATAACTAAAATTTATGAGTTGAAGGAAGATGGAATAAAGGAGTATTTGGGTAACTATACTTATTATAGCGAAAAGAAAAGTAATCCTAATAGATTCGAGTCTATACTTGAAGATTCTCAAGGAAAAACTAAAACCCAAATAAGAGAAGAAAGAAAAAAGAAAAAGGAAATAGAAAAAGAGTCTAAATCTATAAAAGTAAGACTGCAGAACATTGAAAAAGAAATAAGTCACGCTGAGGAATTATTGTTAGCTTTACAGGAAAAGCAATGTTTACCTGAAGTATTTTCTAATGGTGATGAAATTGTAAAAATCAATAAAGAAATTTCTGAAACTCAAGATAAGATATCCTCTCTTTATGAGGAATGGGAAACTCTTGTAGAAGATTAGAAAAGCAGGATATATTCCTGCTTTCTTTATATTCCTGTATGTCCAAAACCGCCACCACGATTTTCACCTATAGCTTTAGGGTTTTCATGCTCTATAAAATTTGCTCTCTTATATTTACAGAAAATCATCTGAGCAATTCTTTCACCTTTTTTTATGTATATACTTCCATAAGGATTATTATTTTTATCTAAATAAATTTTGTTACTTAAAATACTACAATTACTATCACTCTTAACTATCTCTGATAAACTTACTTCTCTATATTCTTTCTCTAAAACCTCTATTAATTCAGGAGATTTCATTATTTCATAAGGCAAGTTTTCTATACTATAGTTATTTTCTATTATTACCCCAACATTATCTCTATAATCAGCATCTATAGTTCCAGGTGAGTTAGGAATCCTAAGTGTTGTTTTTAATGATAAACCGCTTCTAGGTCTAACTTGAGCTTCACAATCCTCTGGTATTGCCATAATAAAATCTAGTGATAACACCTTAATTTCTCCTGGTCTTATTACCAAATCACTAGCTGCATATAAATCACACCCTGCTGCATTAATAGACCCATACTTAGGTATAACCCCATTCTCTCCTAGCTTAATATATACATCAATATTATTTTCCATATCATATACCTCTTTTCATTAAAATACATATAAAATTGTATATTAAAAAAGCTTTTTATTCAATAAAATAAGCACAGTTTAAAACTGCGCTTATTTCAATATAGTATAAAATTATTACCAGAAGAAGCCAAATCCACAGAAGCCAAATAAAAGTATTAATGCTAGCCATCCTAAACCGTCATCACAGTTATTATTACAATTACATCTGTGTCTATTTATTACTGATGGGTTAAGTCTATTTACTACTGTAATAGTTGAATTTCTTGTATTTCCATCTATATTTACTTCATTCCAAGGAATATAGCATGGTTTTTGGAAATAGTTTCTATCAATTATTTGGATAACTCTATATGATCCTTCTTCTAAATTATTAAAAACTACTTTCCCTTGACAATCTGTTACTTCACATTGAACTAATTTAGGGCAATCTCCAAGCCTATAAAGATTTACTTTAACGCCTTCTAAAGGTTCTCCATCTTGAGTTCCAAGTTTAGAAAATACAGTTATAGTTCCTCTTCTTGTTGGTGGAACTGGGCATGGATTTGGTATTGTATCATTTGTGTCCTCACAGCTATTAACTGTTTCCTCACATGGACTATATCCATCGTATATATTATAGTATCCGTCTTGATGATTGTGACTCATTTTAATTCCTCCTTAGGTTTACTTTCCCTACATATTATGATTAAACTACAGCTTTGGTGTCTAAAATTGGCGATAAAAAAATGCCGTACTATATAAAAGTACAGCATTTTTTTATTTAATTATTTGTTTATTTCTTCATACTCTACGTCAACAACATCCCCATCTTCATTATGTTGAATATCGTCAGCTTGATTACTATTATATCTATAGTTACTTGAATTTCTTTCTCTCTTACTATATTTCTTTCCTTTTATAAGTCTATATAACCATAAAACAGCTATAATAATGATTATGTATGGAAGTAAGAAAGCTACAATGTTTATTACTCCTAATATTACAACTATAGTTAGTATTATATAGACAATATTACTAAAACCTCTTCCCATATAGATCATCCTTTTCTTATTATTTATATAATTATTATATCACATTTCATGGTTTTTAAAAACCTTTATCTACATGGTACTTATTTATTCAGCTACCCCAACTACACCTTCTCTTAGCATAAACAGAGCTTTATTATACATTTGTGGTTTAGAGAAAAAATATCCTTGTATAATATCACATTTGCAATCTTTAAGGAATTCTAACTGTTCTTTTGTTTCTACTCCTTCTGCGACTACCTTTATTTCTAAATCGTGAGAAAGATTTATTATGGTTCTTATGATATATTCGCTTTTTTTATCTACTCCAATACCTACTATAAAAGATCTATCTATCTTCAAGATATCTATAGGCAGTATATTTAAATAATTTAATGAGGAATATCCTGTTCCAAAATCATCTAGAGCTATAGAGAAACCTCTTTCTTTTAATCTCTCGAGAATAGTTACATTTCTTTCAGCCGATTGAATTAATACCGTTTCTGTTATTTCAAATTCTATATACGAAGGATCTATATCCCATTTACTAGCTTCAAGATTTATGAATTCTAATAATGACTCGTCTCTTAATTGAACTTCTGATAAATTTATTGATAGCTTAAATTTTTTATTGGTTTCATTTATCATGGTTCTGCATCTTTCCATGGCTTCTTTTATAATATACTTCCCTAATTCAATAATTATACTGGAACTTTCAGCTATTGGTATAAACTCTGCTGGAGAAACTACTCCTAATTCTTCGCTATTCCATCTTACTAAACATTCAAAACCTTCTATACTCTCATCATTACTTCTAACTTTAGGTTGCATTACTAAATACAATTCTTTATTTTTTATTGCATTTCTCAAACCTTTTTCAATTAAATATTGCCTATTTATAGAGTTAAGTATGTCCATATTGAAATATCTATATGTGTTTTTACCTTCATTTTTAGCACTATACATAGCCACATCTACTCGCTTTAATAAGGTTTCTAAATCCTCACCATCTTTAGGATATAATGCCACTCCCATGCTAATAGTTGTATAAATCTCTTTATCGCCAACTCTTATGCAATTCCCTAAATCCTCTATTAATTTTTTTAAATAAGTATTTAATAGATTTAAGTCTAAAATATTTCTTTTTAATATTATAAATTCATCTCCAGCATAACGGGATACAAAACTATCAGCATCTCCATTTTCCTTTAATAAACTTCCTATTTTTCTTAGTACTTTATTTCCAATTTCACTTCCAAATGCATCATTAATGTACTTAAAATTATCTATATCTATAAATATTAATGCTATATTTTCGTAAGTATCTTTTATTTCCATAATAATGCTGTTAGCTTTTTGCTTGAAATGATGTCTATTCGGTAAACCCGTTATTTCATCATGTAGTTTTATATATTCTATCTTGGTTTCTTGCTCTTTTTCATGGGTTATATCAAAAATAACCACACTTATATGATATTCACCATGACTATTCTTTTGACCTTTGCCTTTTATGGATAAATATTTCTTTTTGTTATCTTTAGTATATAACTCACTAAACAAGCTAAATTCTTCTTGTTTTTTATATAAAATATAATCATCTAAAACATACTGCAAAGCTTCTTTATACTCATTTGAAAACATTGATAATAAAGTTTTATAATTTATATCCTCACTAATAAGCCATTCTTTCTTTATAATTTCTGAAATATATAATACTTTATTTGATTCATAAACCTCTATTAACATTGCATTTAAAGAATCTAGGGTTGTCTTAAACCTATAATAATACTGATCTTTCTCATTATTTAAATTATAAGTTTTTTTCACTAACAATTTATTTATTTCAAAAAATACAATTCCTAAAATCACTATCATTAATATGCTATTAAACATACTATTTTTATAAATATAAGTTATTATAATAGAAAATAATATACAAAAACCTATAAATGCACTTCTAAAATTAATTCTACCCACGTAAGCACCACCAATTGCATTTATTCTTTATTACTCTAATTAATATTTCGTTTCTTTTTATAATTTCTAAAGTGTTTATATTGTTTTATTATAAATTAATATTAAAACTTCTTATAGTTTTATTTACTAATTTTAATATTTAATATTTTTTACTCAATAGTACATACTATAAAAATGAAATGGAGGTAATTGAGATGTCAAAAATAAAGTTTCTAATATTATTCATAGTTGCTCTACTTTTAAATTCTAATATAGTATTTGCAGAAGATTTATCCAAAGAAAATCCTCAAAAAACCATATACTTAACATTTGATGATGGCCCTACTAAACTATCGAATGATATCTTAGACATTTTAAAAGAAGAAAATGTTAAAGCTACCTTCTTTGTTATCGGAGAACAAATTAAAGACAATAAAGAAACCCTCATACGTATGAACAATGATGGTCATAGTATAGGTTTACACTCTTATACTCATAAAAGAGAAAATCTCTATTTAAGTAAAGCTTCTTTTTTATCAGAAATGAAAAAAACTCAGACTGAAATCAAGGACTTAATAGGTTTAGAAACAAATATATTAAGATTTCCTTTTGGTTGCAACAATATTAGCTACAAAATTAATAATTCTATGGTTGAATTATTACATGAAGAAAACTTAAAAATTTATGACTGGACTCAAGATAGTGGAGATGGTGCTAATTATAATCTTGAACCAAATAAAATATTTAAAAATTCAATTAGTGAAAAAGATTCAATAATTTTATTACTTCATTGTAGTAATAAACATAAAAATACAGTAAAAGCACTTCCTTATATTATCAAATACTATAAGGAAAAGGGATATACTTTCAAAACTATAGATGAACAAACTAAAGAACAGTTCCATATAATTAAATAAATCAATAAATTGAGTGTTATTTAAATGAAGGAATTAAATAGAAATAAAATGGTAGATTACGCATATAAATATGCTTTAATTCCAAATGATAAATATGTTTATTTAGGTTCTAAAAGCACAGGTGGAAATGATTGTTCCAATTTTATATCTCAAATAATTCATTTTGCTGGTGCTCCTATGAGATATATTTCTCCTTATTGGTACTATAAATCTGATAATAATTATTCAGTTTCGTGGTCTACTGCACACAGTCTATTTTGGCTTTTAAGAGAGAATTTAGAGTATTTACACCAAGGTCCTAAAGGAGTACTTATTAATGATGATTCAATAGAAATTGGGGATTTAGTATTTTTCCAACACAAAAACGGACATGTTTTCCATTCGGCTATAATTACATCTTTCTCAACTAGACGAGAGCCTCTAATAACACAACATAGTATTGATGCTATTAACAAAAAAATTAATCCAGAATATTTTTTATTAAATATGTATTTTATGAGAATATATATCTAATAAATTAAAGGTAGATTAAAAGATTTATTGATCTTTTAATCTACCTTTTTTAAGATAATTTTTCAATTAACTTAATATATTTATCCTGTGTGCCATTCTTTTTAGCATTTTCTTCAAACTCTAAAGATTCTTTATCTAATTTATCTAAAGTATCCTTAGATAAATTGTTTATAGCGTATTTATATAATATGTTATCCTCTTTATCAATATGCCTTTGTAAAAGATGTGTGTATGATATAGCATTAGCTATTATATCAAGTTTAGCATCTTTGTCACCATCTTTGTATCTCTTAAGTGCCTCTTCTAAATCTCTAACATACATTCTTCCCATATCATGCTCTACTAACATACCATATCTAATTGTTTTTTTAATAGCTTCCACACATTCTTCTTCCATCTTATTAAATAACATTTCTTCTTCTTTTCCATGATGATGTTTATCTGCATAGTTTCTAATGAAATCTATTATTTCATTGAATACATCTAAATCAAAATCTTCATTATTTAAAAGCATGCTACAATACTTTCTTGTTATAACAAGCATCTTTTTGATATTTTTATGTTCATCTACCATAATATCAATTGCATTCATACTTATCACCTATCTTCTATAAATTTCTCTTACATTATCAGCTGTCTTTCTAAATCCAAAAGCTTCATTTAATCCACTTACAAAAGCTTCTATCCAGAAATCTCTTGCATCATAAAACCATAGCATATTTCCGCCTTCTGCATTCCAATAATCTTCATGAACATCTAGAGTTGTTTCCCATGATAGTTTTACTTCTGAGTTTTCTAGTATTTCATTAGCTCTATCACAAGGCATTCCATCTAAAATATAGTTATTTAATGCTGTAAATATTTCTGCTGGGTCTTCTACACTAGCCCCACTTTCTAAATATTCTTTAGCTGCTTTATTACCTTGCTCTTTATACGTTTCTTTTATGGAATCTAGGAACCCTTTCCCTAATTCATTTACTCCTTTAGTAATAAAGGCTGCCTGTCTTCCTTCTGCTGAAGCTATTTTCCCTTGTAACCAACCATGAATATTAGATGTATCTATCATATCTTCTAAAGGTTTATCTTCTGTTGGTTTTCCATATTTGTTATATATATCTTCTCTCCAACTATTTAAAGGAAGTTTTTTTTCTTCTATTACCTTTTCTACTTCTTTTTCTAGACCTTCAAACCAAACTATTTTATTAAATAACCAAAAATGAACTTTTCCTAAAAATAAACTCATTCTATTCAACCTCTTTCCTTGACTTCTTTAATCATAGTATAATTCATTCTCAAATTTTTATCAGTAACATAGGTTACAAACAAAAATTGCTTTTCAAAAATAAAAAAGTCATGAGAAAATTTCCCCATGACTTATTAACTATATATTAAAATCTCTTGTAAGACCACTTCTTCTTAAAGATGTTTCAAATACTTTAAACAATGCAAAACCTGCAATTAAATTAATTATAACAGCTGGTAAAACAACGCCCATAAACAATACCCCAAATGATGCTCCTCCTGGTAGACCTACTAGTATGGATGCAGACCCCAAAAATATTGTTCCACTTATTAAAGTTCCTATAGGAAGTATTATTCCTAAAACAACGTTCTTATTCAATCTCTCTCTTATTATATATAAAATTCCATAAACTATAGTAACAGTGACTATTTTATCTATTATATTAGGAATTTGTCCACCTGGGAACTTAGTTGTCATTGCTGTGAATATTCCTGTAACTATTCCTGCTATTAAAACAGTTTTATAATCTTTATTTAAAATCATAATGATAAATAATGTTGCAAGCGCAAAATCTGGTTGCATTGGAAAACCTAATGCTGGTGTAAATTGATGTAACATAAGTCCTATAGCTAATAATATTGAGTTTAATACTAATTTTTTTGTTTTCATAATAAATTGCCCCCTAAGTTTTTATATTTTTTCATATATTTTCTATGGATTTTCTAAAGCTGCCTTTCATTTCATGGTTCTGCCCCCTTATTAAAGAAATAAACTTACTATTTTAAGGTAAAATAAAAACTCCGTCCTATTATAAAATAATAGGACGGAGACTATAATCCGTGGTGCCACCTAAATTGCGTAAATACGCCACTCTTAAAGATACTAACATATCTTTATCCCTATAACGTGGGATTTACGATTAGGCTACTCTCCAAAAAGATTTCACTTTATTCCTCAAAGGCCCATTCATAATAAACTTTGGTATTGAGATCCCACCATTCTCAACTCTCTAGAACCATACATCTAAAACTACTCTTCCTTATCACAGGATTATTATATATCTTTATTTTATATAATATTATACTATATACAAATTGTTGTCAATAATTATTTATATTTTAATATTTGATTATTTATAACAGGTCTTAGAATTAAAAGCCAAAAAAGAAAAGTTACTAATATACCTTTAACAAAAGAACTTAAACTAATACTCCACCATACTCCATCTAACCCTAACGCTGTTGATTTAGATAAAAATAATGCTAATGGAATTCTAAGAGCTGTAAAAACAATACTTACTACAGATGGAATTGTAGTTTTCCCAAACCCATTAAAGGCTCCTGCAGCAGTTATTTCTACGCACATAAACAACTGAGAGTAACCTAATATTTTTAGATAGGTTTGCCCTAGTCTTATAGCATCTTCATTAGGTAGAAATAATGAAAAAATCTCCCCTCCTAAAAACACTAATAATATTGTTGCTGCTAAACCTGTTATTATTGCCATTCCCATAACCGCTATATAACCTTTTTTTATTCTATCCCACTTCTTTGCTCCATAATTTTGCCCTATAAAAGTTCCTATTGCTGTAGAAAACCCTCCAGCTGTCATCCATGAAATTGCTTCTATTTGGGATCCTACCTTCTGAACCGCAATAGGAGTAGGCCCAAAGCCAGCTATTACTTTTGCTAATATCATAGAGAAAAATGAAAAAAGTCCATTTTGAACAGCCACTGGAAATCCCATTTTACTAATCTTATATACATACTCTTTATCCCAATATTTAAAATAATTAAATCTGAAATAATAGTGATTCATCTTAAATATATAATATATAAATATTAATGTTACCACAACTTGTGCAAGTACTGTAGCTATTGCAGCTCCTGCTACACCTAAAGCAGGAAATGGTCCAAAGCCAAATATCAATACAGGGTCAAATACTATGTTAAACACTAATCCTACTGTATTTATTATAAATGGTGTTTTTGAATCTCCAGTCCCATTAAATATAGAGGTAAATATAGGGTTTATAAAGTTAAAAGCAGTTCCTAATGCTATAATAACTAAATATATAATTGCATCCCTTACTATTCCTTCATCTCCTAAATCAAAGAAGTCTATTATTGGGTTTCTAAAAACAATCAATACTATTCCATATACAAAAGCAAGTATGATGTTGATTATTATACTATTTGATATGTATTTCTTAACACCTTCATCATCCTTTAGTCCAACAGATTGAGCAACTCCAACTTCTGCACCAACCTTAGATATTAAAATAAAAGATCCTCCAAACCAACTAAAAAAACCTGCCGTTCCTATAGCTGCTACTGCTCCACTTCCAAGCCTTCCTATCCATAACATATCTACCATATTATAAAACATCTGAATAAATGATGTCCCCATTATAGGTAGTGCTAACTTCAATAATACACTTAATATTTTTCCTTTTGTTAAATCTATATTTTTATTCAAAACCTGTCCTCCAGAACTAATAAAAAGGATATTTACTTTCTAGCTATACAATTACTATAGCTAATTTTTTAGTAAACATCCTTAACTATATTATTTAATAAACTAAACAGCTATATATCTATCTTTCATCATAATAGCTGCATTTTCAAAGCTTTGTGGTCTAGAAAAATAATATCCTTGAACAAAATCACAGAATATACTTCTTAGATAATCAACTTGTTCCTTTACTTCCACCCCTTCAGCTACAACTTCTATTCCCAATTTATGTGAAAGCTGGATTATATTTTCTACTACAAATTTACTTTTACTATTCTCCATTATATCTAATAAAAAACTTCTATCTATTTTTAATATATCTATAGGCAGCTTAGTTAGATAATTTAAAGAAGAATAACCAGTTCCAAAATCATCTAGTGCTATACTAACATCTAAATCTTTTAAAGCCATAAGTATTTTTATATTATTATCAAATGACTTCATTAACATACTCTCGGTTATCTCTATTTCTATAAATTTAGGAGATATATCATATTGAGCAATTAGTTGTTTAAATTCTTCAACAATGTCCCCTTCTCTTAATTGTACTTCCGATAAGTTTACAGCTATTTTAAAATTATCATGTCCTAATTCTATAAACTGCTTACACTTAATAAAGATTTCTTCTAAAACAAAACTTCCTATTTTTAATATCATCCTATTATTTTCAGCTATAGGAATAAATTCAGCTGGCGAGACAAATCCTAACCTCTTATTTTTCCATCTAGCTAAAGCTTCAAATCCCATAATTTTGTTGTCTGTTAACACAACCTTGGGTTGGAACTCCACATAAAGCTCATTATTATCCAAAGCTTCCCTAAGCCCTTCTTCTATTTCATATAGTCTTATTATCTCATTTGCAATCTGATCATTAAAAAATTGATATGTATCTTTACCATTGCTCTTAGCTCTATACATAGCTGCATCAGCATTTTTTAGAAGCGTAGCAAAGTCAGCTGCATCGTCTGGAAACATTGATATACCTACACTTCCTGAAGTATATATATAGTTTCCTAATATGTTTTTGGGATACTTAAATACATTCGTTACCCCTTTTAATACATCCTCAACTTGTGATATCTTTTCAATATTAGGTAAAAATATTATAAATTCATCGCCGCCAAATCTACCTAACAAATCTTTTTCATTAATAGTTTTTTTTAATTTATCAGACAATGTTTTTAAAAGTACATCTCCATACTCATGTCCAAAAGAATCATTTATATACTTAAAATTGTCTAAATCTATAAAAATCAATGCCGCTCTATTTTTTTCCTTTTTGTGAATCTCAATGTATTTATTTATCGATTTTTTTAAATAATGTCTGTTATATAATCCCGTTACGGAATCATAATAACTCATATACCTTATCTTCAATTCTTTTTCTTTAATAGTATCTATTGAACCTTCTATAGCTAATTTATGTCTACGTTCAATTTCATCTAGTGCCGATTCCTTATCTTTTAACGTTTTTTGTTCAGATTCTAAAACCTCATTTTTACTTTTAAACGCCTCTTTTTCAAGATATAGTTTTAAATAGAACGCACTTATCCCTACTAATAAAACATTACTTATAACATTCCCATATGTACTGTATCTTGCATAAATATTTATAGCTAATATAACGCCTATTGCTATTATTCCCCTAATAATTACAACCCTACTTTTCAAAATGCTCCCTCCACGTGGATAATAGTACGCCCTCTATTCTAATTATATTTTTATTTATCTTTTTTATCTTTTATTATACTTGCTACTAAAGCCGCAGTTGCTACTAGTACTACAGCAATTCTCCCTTTACCTATTGGTTTCATCTCACTCACTCCTATCATATAGTAAATAACGCCAATAATATATTTTAATTATAATTACCAACTAAGCTTTTGTAAATGAATTAGTTTCACTGTTATAAACATACCCCTCTTCACTAAACCTTTCTACAAGAGCATCCCTATCAACTTCCTCCTCATAACAATAATCCTCTAAGCTTCCATAAGAATCTCTAAGTTTCATATTCACAATACTTATAAGTATAAAAACATCTCTATTAAATATTTCTTCCCTATTCATAAATTTCCTCCTAAATACCTACTTATTTTTTCAAATAATTGTAACAATACATTCAATTATTCAATATTATATTATTGTAAGTGCACTTACTTGAGATCATTTTGCAGTAATTAATAGCAATTTTATATACCAATTCCTTCAAATGCAACGTTTCTTTTAAAGGATATTAATGGGGAACCTTTAAAGGATTATTTGAAAGATACTGGATTATATAAAATTACTATTAATCTATCCTCTTTAGAATTATTTAGTGATAATTCTTCTAGGCAATATACCTGAATTGATTTCATTTTAATTAAAGCTGAATTAGACATTACACCTCCTTTGTCTAATTAAAACCACCCTTATTTTAGGGTGGTTTTAATTATTATATTGAGGCTTCTATATACTTAACAATTTCAGTTAGATACTTTTCCTCAACTTCTGTAAACCTAGAAAATTCTGGGCTATCTATATCTAAAACACCATAAACTTCTCCATCTTTTATTATAGGTATTACTATCTCAGAATTAGACGCCCCATCACAAGCTATATGTCCTGGAAATTCATGAACATTATCTACTCTAAGAACCTTTTTTTCAGCTGCAGCATTACCACACACACCTTTTCCTAAAGGTATTCTAATGCAAGCTGGTAATCCTTGAAATGGCCCTAAAACCAATTCTCCATCCTTCATTAAATAAAATCCTGCCCAGTTACATCTATCTAAATAGAATTTAATTATAGCTGATATATTTGACAAATTAGCTATAATATCTTTTTCATCCTGTAATTGTTCTTTACATGAATAAACCATAAATCCTAAAGATTCTTCTATATTTTCTGTGCTTTTAAGTTCTTCCATAATTCTTCTCCTATTCTTTGATTTTCTTATATTAATATATTATCTTAAAATCCATAAATAAAAAACCCCTATAATATAGGAGTTTTTTGAGGATACTTATAAAGGGTTATGGCAAAACTCTGTTTTTAATTTCCCTGATAGTATCATCTATTCTTCATTCATTTATACTACTAATATTAGGTTTTTAAAATTTATTTTTTATCCACTTTTTAGTTTCTTCGTCACAAAAAGATGCTTCAATAGCATTTTGCATTAATTCTACAATCTCTTCATATGAAAATCCTAGTTTTTCATTTAAATTATATAGTTCTTCCTCTAAAGTAATTCTTGATACTGTCATATTGTCAGTGTTTACAGTTACTTTAATTCCTTCATCAAAATACTTCCTTATAGGGTGATCCTCAAGTCTATCAACAGCACTGGTGTTTAGGTTACTAGTAGGACACATTTCAAGGGTAATATTTTTCTCCTTAAGTACATCATATATCTTAGGATTTTTGTAAGCATACATTCCATGACCTATACGTTCAGCATGTGTTATATCTATAGATTTAATTATATTCTCTTCTCTCCCAGTTTCACCTGCATGAATTGTTATATGATAACCTAATGACTTAGCTAAATCAAAAACCTCTTTACTTTCCTCTGGAGGAAAGTCATGCTCATTTCCAGCTAAATCTGCTGAAACTACACCTTTGTTTAAATATATTGCCCCTTTTCTAATAACATTTATATTATCTTCTAAAGGAAATCCTCTCATTGCACATAAAATTAAATTACTCTTTACTCCATATAACTTCTCGCCTTCTTTTATTCCATCGATGGCAGCCTCTATAACCTCTTCGATTGTTAATCCTTTAGAGGTGTGTAATATAGGTGCAAATCGTATCTCCCCATATACTACGCCTTCTTTACTTAAATCCACTATAAGTTCCCTAGAGATTCTTTTTAAATTTTCTTTATTTTGCATTACCATAATTGGATAATCAAAGGCCTTTAAGTATTCTTTAAGTGATTCACATTTACCATCAACACTTAATATTTTTGAAAACTCTTCAAATGATTTATAATTAGTGTTTTCTCCCTGTTTATTTAATAACTCCCAAACAGTCTCTTCTCTAACACTTCCATCTAAATGAAGATGAAGTTCAACTTTAGGTAACTTTTTGATTTTCTCTCTAATATTCAATATTAACCTCTCCCTCTTTTAACATTTCTATTTCTTTGAATACTTCTTTATAACCTCCAATTTTTGCTTTAGAAGTTTATTATGGTCTTTCATAGCATCAATATACTTTTTCTTAGCTGACTCCATTTTCTTTGAGTCTTTTTCCTCTATACTTGATTCTAATTCCTTTTTTAATTTTTTTACCTCTTGAGAATGTTCATTAATCTTTTCATCTATAGCTTTTAGCTCTTTTTTGCCTTCTTCGCTAAAATTCTTTAAATACTCTTGATCACTGATTCTCTTATCTTTAATTATCTGAATTCCTTCTTCTTTAGTTAATTCACCTTTGTCAACTCTATCTTTTATATCTTTTATAAAAGTTCGCATTTCATCTTTAGATTCTTTTTTCATTCCTAGTCTTTTTTCATAAAGCTGTTGCATTTCTTTCCTAATTGCTCTTTTTTCACTTAATACCTCTTCAAAGTCAGCCTTATTTGCCTCTTTAAATTCCTTAAATTTATCTTGTCCTTCATCAGCTTGTATTGTTATTTCACTTCTCGTCAAAACATTAAGTTCTGTCGCAAATACAGGTTTAGATATTGCCATCCCTGCTATAATAACTGATATAAATATTTTTTTCAAAAAAATCACTCCTTCTACTAAATATTTCACTTTTAGTATGAGTAATTTTTTGTTAAAAAATTCTAAGAGTTTAAATTAATTTTCTTAAAATCAAAACTCACTTCATCATCAGTTACATATCCTACACAAAAAGATATTGAGTTATCGTAAGATAATCCCAAAGATCCTGGATTTATTATAGTCTTTTTCCCATAATAAGTTAACAACATTTGAAGATGAGTATGTCCCATCAAAACATAATCAACCTCCTCAGAATAATCATCTATAAACTCCTCTATGGAACCTCCATTATAAATAATAGGAATATCTCTGTTTGAAGTTTCTCTTGAATGTACCATAAGAAAATTTCTATCCCCAAGAGTTACTACTCGTTTTAGAGGAATATTTTTATACCTAAGTATGTATTCTTTGAGAGAATTATCATTAATATACTCTGATATATTGTCATCATGATTCCCTCTTATATTTATAAATTTTTTATCATTTATTATTTTTAAGAAAACTTCTTTATCGTTTTCCCCTCCAAAGATATCTCCTAAATTAAGAATGGTTTTAATATTTTCTTTGTCGGCATAATTAATTATATACTCTAAAGCCATGAGATTTCCATGTATATCTGAGACTATACAAAATTTCATTCTACTACCTCAAATCCAAATTTATATTATCTTAGCTACAAAAATTATTATATAAGAAGCTGGTATTAATAGAAATAACGCTAAAAAGGTTCCTATTGCTTTACTTCCAACCATACCAATAACACAAGTTCTAAAATCCTCTTCAGTACACTTTCCTTCCATAACATCATCAGTCATCATAGATAACTGTGGATCTGTTACTAACGTCATTAATATTGTAGCTACCCCATTTATTAATGCTGATAAAGACATGCATGTTTTCCCTAAGTCTGGTTGTAAGCTTCCTGCATATATAGGTGCAAGTGCCCCTACCGTAGACGCAGCTACAATTATTATATTAAGTACTATTATTCTCTTTGGGAATTTTCTAAAATCTATAGACGTAATGCTTTCTTTTACTGGAATAGCTATAGAATTTTTAACATATTTTATTCCAGATTTAGAAAAGCTATGCATAATTAATTTTTGAAAGGATCTTTGCTCTGAAAAAGATTCTACCCCTTTTCCTAATATTCTTTGAAAAGATGGAATAAGAAAAGCGCCCACTATAGAAGCTACTCCTGAAATTATTATAATTAAATTAAAGGAATTGACTATATTTATATTTTCAGCACCTGTTTCTACAAACTTTGATAATATAGGATTTTGTATAGTAACTGCCAATCTAGATACAAGCATAAGTACGTTAAATAAAGCAAAAGATATTGCTATCTTACCAGTTCTAACCCCAACAAGTCTCACCGAATAAGCTAAAGTACCGATTAAAGAAATTATAAAATTCATCACTAAAACAATTATTATTCTAGCATCCATAATATTCCCTCCTTGTTTATAGAAAACATTCAATATCATAAATTTTACCACAAGCACCTTCTATATCGTTACCAACAAAACCGTTACAAATCATTTCAGAACCTTTACAACTTAGAAAACCTAGATGAACCAATGCATCTAGGTTTAATATTTATATGATATTCTCTTTTAGTCTTTTTATCTCTTCATCTTTTTGTTCTATTATTTCTTTATACTTATTTTCCATATCACAAAGATTTTTATTAAGAAGATGTATCAATGATGCCATTTCATCTGCACTTCCTGATATTCTATTAAATAATAATAAATTAGACTCTAATACCTCTGGTATTTTATTATGAGAATATCTAAGCTGATGATCTATTTCTCCATAACCTTCTTCAAAAATTGTTCTAACCTGTATTTCTGCTATAACCTTCTGACTGGTTGGATAAAATTCTATTAAATAATGCACTGACCTATATCCTGATTTTCTTGACTTAATCTGTATATCAAGCTCTTCAAATCGCCTAGTATCGTCACCATCTCTTACATTAGCTGTAATTTCAACCACTTTCCAAGTATTTAATATAAATTCATGAATACTCTCCCAATCCTGTTTAAAAATATGAATAGCTCGAATACCTATAAGGTCATTTATTTCATCTCTATAATTTTCTAGAGAAAATCTAAAACGCTCCCCATATACCTCTCTTCTCTCAGGTGTTTTCCTTATAATCTTTTCTATTAGCCTATATGGTCTTTTTACCCTGGACTTAACAGAATGAACTTTAGAATGGGTTCTAAGAATGGTTGATATAAACTCTGATTGTGTTTCATAGGTATCTACATATAAAACATAATCCTCATATATATCTTTTAAAATATTTATATCAATATCATACTCTTTTATTTCCTCTTCTATAGTTGGATATATACCTAGGAATTTTTCTACATTAAACTCATTTACCATAAGGTTCTCCTCTAAGCTTTATATTTTTCTAGTCCATCTATAAGTTCAAGTTCAACTAAATCCAAATTAGTTTTACCTATATAACCAAAAGGGATCTGATTTAATCTTATGTAGTTTATAGCTTTATAGTAAGTCGCATGACTCATATGTCCAGTAAAAAAGAATACATAATCAACCATACCTAAAACTGTAACATCAAAGTTCTCATTAAATCCATTAAGACTTCTTATTTCTGGATACTTTTCTCTAAATTTTCTTCTCCACTCTTTAGCTCCACCAATAATTATAATCTTTTTACCATTTATATAATCAACTAGACTTTTATCCTCTTCTTGTGGCACATAGTTATTATCTTTTTCAAATACGTACTCTCTTAAAGCATTCAATTCCATTTTATACTTTTGTTCTTCATATAGATTATTTTCTAGATCTTTTATTCTATTTTTAAGATAATTTATTTCTATATTATGTTCTTTGATTAATTTATTTCTTTCATTATGTAATATATTTTCTGTTTGCTTTTTATATTCTTCAAGATCTTTAACCTCAAGATTTAAATTTCTGTTTTTATCCCTAACCTCATTTACTACACTTTTTAAATCTTTTAACTTGAAATTTACTGTCTCCTCATTGCTATTAAAATAAATCTCCTTAGCTTCTTTATATTTATCAATTAAAAGCTGCATTATAACACTATTTATAAAAATATCTTCTAACTTAAATACTGCTTTATCTGCTTCTATGTAAGCTAAAATTATTTTATCAATGTTAAACTCATCATTCTTAAATAAATAATCCATATCTAATTTATTTGCTTTAAATATATTCTTTAACATGCTTAACTTTTCTTCATCATATTTATTAATAAAAGCTATAAAATCCTTATAGTCATTAATCGGACCATATTTTTTGTAAAATTCTTCTTTGATTTTATAAATATCACTGCTTTTAACTCTTATTTCTTCTTGAATATCTACTGAAATAAAGTCCTCAAACTCAAAATCCATTATGTCATCTATAATAGCTGTTATAAAGCCCTCATCTAACCAATTTGGTGACTTATATATGGTAATATAAAAATATACTGCTGAATCTAATTTAGCCTCAATTTCTCTGGTTATCTTATCCATTTTTGAATACTTGTTAACTAATTTCTTCTTGTCTACCTTTTTAACCGAATTAAAAACTTCTGGATAGTAAATCCTTAAAATCTTTATAATGCTGTTTCTTAGATTAAAATCATATTCAGCTATTAATAAAATACCAAGAACTTTTCTTGCATATATCTCTTCTTCTAAATCACCTTGATTCATCAAAATATAATTTATAGTTGAAGATTTTATTGAAGCACCATAATATTTATCGTTATCTTTATTATATATTTCATCTATCTTAACTCTTGCATCACTACTAGAAGCTAAACCTATACTTACTTTAGCCAATATATAGTCCTTAACTATAGAGGTTCCTATGCCAATCTTTTCTCCTATTTTTCTAGAGAAATTTTCTATATTAATATAGTCATCATTTCTACAATTATTTTCATACTCCACTATATTAATCCCCCTTTATAATTCCTCTATAATAACGTCATTTATAAACCCTATCCAATCAAAATTATATCAAAATCTACTATTCATTACAATTAAGAGGAAACCATGTTACCCAATCAATATTTTATCCTCAGGATATTTTATAGGGTTTGCTTTTGTGTTTCTAGCAACTGATAAAACCACCATTATTGGTCCAAGTCTTCCTAAATACATACTAATCAATATAATACACTTGCCTATAAAGGATAATTCTGTAGTTAATCCTAAAGTTAATCCAGTAGTTCCAAATGCTGAAGTAGCTTCATAAAGCAGATATTGAAAAGAAACACCCTTTTCTGTCAAGGAAAGTATCATGGTTACAACAGTTACTAATATAAAACCTAATATAGAAACTATAAAAGCTTTATGAACAGAATCTTTAGCTACTCTTTTCTTAAAAATTTCAGTATCGTCTTTTCCTTTGATAAAGCTAACTATAGTAAATAATATAGTTGCTAATGTTGTAGTTTTTATTCCTCCGGCAGTTGATCCTGGCGATCCTCCAATAAACATCAAAATAGTTGTTAAAAATATCCCAGCCATAGTCATATCTCTAACAGAAATGGAACTATATCCAGCAGTTCTTAAGCTTACAGATGAGAAAAATGATGACAGTAGTTTGTCTTTAATATTCATACTTCCCATAGTACCTAAATTATTGTATTCAAATAAAAATATTAGAATAGTTCCTAAAACAATAAGAGTCACAGTAGTAAGTAAAGCTACCTTACTATGTAAAGACATTCTTTTTAATCTCTTATTAACATATATCTCATGCCATACAGGGAATCCAAGTCCTCCAACAATTATAAGAGCACTTATAGTCAATATTATTGTAATATCATCATAATAAGGCATCAAACTTTTAAAATCACCCAATAAATCTACTCCTGAGTTACAAAAAGCTGCTATAGCATGAAATATACTATAGTAAACACCTTTTTTAAAACCAAATTCAGGTATAAATCTTGTAGCTAAAAGTGTTGCTCCTATACCTTCTATTACAAATGTAAAAATTATTATATACCGTGCAAGTTTAATTAATCCTTGAAGTCCAAAAGAGCTCATAGCCTCCTGCATAACCAAGCGCTCTCTTAATGTTATTTTTTTCCCTAACATTACGGCAATTAAGGTAGCAAAAGACATAAAACCTAAGCCGCCTATCTGAATAAGTACTATTATAACCGTCTTACCAAAATAGCTCCAATATACTCCTGTATCAAGTGTAGTTAATCCAGTTACACATACAGCAGAGGCTGACATAAATAATGCATCTATAAACGGAGTCTTTTCTCCTAAAGCTGATGCTATTGGAAGGGTAAGTAGCATTGCTCCACTTAATATTATTAATCCAAATCCAATTGCTAATATCCTAACAGGAGTAAACTTTATTTTTACCAGATTATTTTTCATCCTATCTCCTATGTAATAAAAAACTACTTAAAAAGTAGTTTTTTTAATATATGTTATTTTTTCACTTTGCTAATATTTAAACTTTAATATATTATAGCATAATTATCATAATATTTCCCAAGAATGCTCTATCTCAAAAACTCTGTACCAGTGTTCTATATTTACTTTATTTAGTTTTAACTTAATATTTAGGAATTATAAGAAAATAATTTAAACTTACTAAATAAAACTCTTATTACGCTAAATGTCCGAACATTCGAATATTCGAATGTTCGGACATTTAATTACTAAAACTTTTCAGCCAAAGAATTAAGAGAATCTTTATGCAATCTATAAACTGTCCACTCATCCATCGGAATAGCTCCTAAGCTTTTATAAAACTTAATAGAAGGTTCATTCCAATCAAGACAAGACCATTCAAGTCTACCACAATCTCTTTCTACTGCTAACTTTGCTAAAAAGCTTAAAAATACTTTTCCAAAGCCTTTTCCCCTCATATGTGGTTGTATATATAAATCTTCTAAGTATATTCCTGGTTTTCCAATAAACGTAGAGAAGTTATAGAAAAACAATATGAACCCAACTACTTTCCCCTGATATTCTCCAATAACAACCTCAGCTACTTTTCTTTCAAAAATAGATTTCTTTAATATCTCCTCTGTAGCCAAAACTTCATTTAATAAATTTTCATACTCCGCTAGTTCTTTAATAAAACCTAATATTATTTCTGTATCCTTTTCTTCTGCAAATCTTAATTTAAAATCATCAAATTTTGTATAAATTATAGTACTCATATGTTTTCCTCCCCAACTAAATTAGAATTATTATACCATAACTTAAAACTCATTACCTTATCACTATTTTTCTGTATTTTTATATTGACACCTCTATAAAGTCTATGTTATTCTATAAATTTGTTATTTTTATCGATATGTGGTATACTATATATAAATTATACAATTGGAGCGTGATTATTTGTTTAAGATTGGTGATAATATTGTTTATCCAATGCAAGGTGCTGGTACTGTAACTGCTATAGAAGAAAAGGACTTATTCGGAGAAAAACAGAACTATTATATAATAAACTTACTTAATAATATGCAAATTATGATACCATCCGAGAAAATATCTGCTATAGGGATACGCTTTGTAACTGATTCTAACACCTTAGAAACTGTACTTTCAAATCTTCGTAGTGTTGATTTATATACAAACGAATCTCTTACATACAAAGAAAGATACACTATTAATATGACCAAAATTAAATCTGGTGATCTTATTCAAAGTTCAGAAGTTATCCATGATTTAATGATTTTAGAAAAAGGGAAAGCACTTAATAGCAGTGAAAAACAAATGTTAAACAGTGCAAAAAAACTTTTACTTAGCGAAATATCTTTAGCTAAAGGTCTAACTGAAGAAGAAGCTAATACTCTTTTATGTAGTTCAGTGTATAATTAAATGCAACAAAAAAGCTGTTAGGTTACTAACAGCTTTTTTGTTGCATTTTTACATTATAGATACATTCTCAGCTTGTGGTCCTCTGTTTCCTTCCACCACGTCAAAACTTACTCTTTGACCTTCTTGAAGAGTTTTGTAGCCATCTCCTTTAATTGCAGAAAAATGTACAAATACATCTTTTCCACCCTCAATTTCAATAAATCCAAAACCTTTTTCTGAATTAAACCATTTTATTGTTCCTTCTTTCATAGATAAAAAAACCTCCAAAAATTAAGCTTTATAATTAAGCTTTATAAAATATTTGTGTAGCGTAATACTTTCCATTATTATAGTAGACTCCTATACCTATTTCATCATAATTATTAGAAAGTATATTAGCTCTATGTCCTGGTGAGTTCATCCATTGATTAACTGTATATGCACCAGTAGGAGTCATTCCTGTTGACGTATATATATTCTCTCCCATTGCAGAATATCTTAAACCATTATCAGTTAACATTTTTCCTGGATCTCCATAGGTTGGAGATGTATGTGAAAAATAATTTTTGTCATGCATATCCTTGGATTTCATTGCTGCAAGCTTAGATACCTCACTATTTAACTTTAATGGTTGAAGCCCTTGTTTTTGTCTCTCTGCATTAGTGCTGTTTAATATGTCTGTTACAAGATCTCCTGATGCTTGATTTACATCCTTATTAGTGTCCCCAGCAGCTGGAGTTTGCGTATTGTTATTTGTTGATGGTTGTGTTGTACCGGTTCCTGGTGTTGCTGTACCAGTTCCTGGCGTAGTTGTTCCTGTTCCTGGTGCTGTTGTGCCATCTCCTGTCACTCCAGGAGCAGGTAGATTAGAATCTGGTGTTCCAGGTACTTCAGTTGCATTTTCATTAGTTGAATTTTCTATAGTCTCTGGTGTTGTCTCTTCTGTAACATCATTAGGATTATTAGCTTTATTACATCCATATAAAGGCAAACCTAAAAGCATAGCACTCATAATTAAAGAAATTAATTTTTTCATTACTTCACCTCCTACAATTATTGTGAGCTTTTTAAAGTTATTCATAATACTTTTTTACAGGTAATTAAGAGATAATATATTAAGTATGTATTTTTTTAACAAAAAAGCTACAAAACTAATCATCAACTAGTTTTGTAGCCTTTATTAAAATTTAAAAACTTTATCTAATTCTTTTTTAAGTTCATCTGTTATTTCAAGTAGTGGAAGTCTCACTTCTGACGACTCTATTAGACCTAATTTATATAAGCAATATTTTAAAGGTGTTGGGTTTGGTTCCTTAAATAAAAGTGGAACAAAACTATATAATTCTTTCCACGTTTCTAAAGCAGCTAAATGATCATTGTTTTTAATATTATTATATACTTTAACAAACTCTTCTGTTCTCATATGTGAAGAAGCTAATATTCCTCCATCTCCACCTAACGCAAGAGTTGAGAAGAAAGAAGCATCTTCTCCTGTTAATATAGATAAATCTTTAGGTGGCTCTAATAATAAATCTGTACTTTGTTTCATATCCCCACAAGAGTCTTTAATAGCTACTATATTTTTAAGTTCTGCTAACTTGTGAATAGTTTCATTTTCGATATTTCTTCCTGTTCTATATGGTATATTATATAAGATTATATCTAAATAAGTTGCTTCAGATATAGTCCTAAAATGCTCGTATATACCTCTTTGATCTGGTCTCGAATAATATGGAGATACTGATAATATTCCATCAACTTTATATTTTTCAACGACCTTAAGTTTTTCAACTAATTTTTTAGTATTATTTCCACCTAATCCTACATAAACAGGAACTTTTCCATCTACATATTCCATAATTTTTTCAACTATCTCTTCATATTCTCTATCTGATATTACTGGACTTTCACCAGTAGTTCCAAGTGGTATGAATCCATGAATTCCTTTTGTTAAATAGTTGTCCACCATTTTTTTATAAGAATTAAAATCCACCTCATCATTTTTAAATGGCGTGATTAATGGAACAAATACTCCTCTTAATGACATAATATATTACCCTCCTAAAGCATTAAATTAAATTTAAAATAAATAAAGCCTTGGAAAAAATCCAAGGCTTCTTACTCATACAAAAATAAGAATAAAATCCATTGGATAGCTCTCCACAAAAAATTGTGACAATCTTACATATATTTTATGCAAGACCAGCAATATAACCCTTAAAGCGTAGGTTACATACTTCGGCGATGGTTCCTTTCTCATTACTTCTCAGTGCTTACCTCCATAATGATACTATTAAACATCGCGCCTCTATCTCAAAACTATTACTTTTCGTTAATTATACATTCATATCTGCTTTTAATCAAGTATTAATTTAATATATCTTTCAAACTTAAGTCAAGAGATTTTGTAACCTCATCTAATTTTTTAGTTTGTTCTTTTACATTGTTAGCTGTCTCATAACCTTTTCCAACTATTATAGCTGTATCTAATGCATCTAAATATCTGTCATTTATAAGGCTTATTTCACTGCTATGTTCTAATTTTCCGACCTCACTTTTAATTTCTACTAATCTATCTGTATTTTCTTTAACGTTTCTTCCTTCTTTGATATCATTTACAAGATTTATTGATTCTTTAGAGATTGAAGTTATATTTTTAAAATATCCATAGTCCACCTTATATCTATTGATTTCATAGCTTATAGATTTTTTAGTAATTAGTATATTGTATGCGCTAACCCCTAGAGTCAATATAAGTATAACTAATATAATAAATTTTATAATTCCTTTAATAAATTTTACAGCTATATATAATAATATAATTGCAACTACTACTAATATTATATTTTCTAAATTTATTCCTGACATTTCACTCTTCCTTTCATTAACTTCTATTATAACATAAAAAAACTGAGAATAGTTCCCAGTTTTTATTTTAGTGTTTATTTCTTTTGTTTTGAATTTCCGGAACTGGTTCTACAGTGTTCTTTTTAGGTGTTTCAAACCTCTTACTATTCCATGAAGATTGTTGATCCTTTTTAGCCATAATCTCACCTCCATCAAGTATCTAAAATGTAGTTTCTACACTAATACATATTTTATTCAGTTAGTTTTTCACTTAAACTTTATAACTTCATTAAAACTAGATTAAATATCTTAATGAAGCTTGACATAAAGATATTTATTTAATTATACTGTTGATATAATTTGGATTTATTACCAGTTTTACTTTATATAAAAAATGGAAATATTCACAATATAAATTAAGGAGAAAAAATGAGAGATAAGCATAAAATATCTAATAAAAAAGATAAATTTAAAAGATCTAAAAACAGTACAAGCCACCTTATTGAAACTAAAGAAAATAAATTTTACAACTCTTTAGAAATCCTTAGCATAAAAACCATTTTAAGAAGTATCTCAACAATTGCTGTAATTTTTATACTTATTATAGGATTTATAGGATACACTAATATTCAAAAAATTAATAAATATCAAAATGAAATATATAACAACAATCTAATTCCTATTACCTCCATACAAAATATTGAAAGTTCCATTTTAAAAGCTAAGATAGCATCAAAAGAAATCTTAAGCAATTATACTATTGTTAGAGAATCGGAAATTTATACTCTTCAATCCAATATAACTAAAAATATGGATACTTTCTCAAAAAATATTAAAATGGATGAAACAGAAAATAAATTATATGTAGGCTTAACTCAATCAATAGATAGTTATTTTTTATCAATCAATAATTCAATTAATAAATTAAAAAACTCTAAAGAATTAAATCAAGATGAAATTACTCAAATTACATCAGCCGAAGATAACATACTTGAAAATATTAAAAACCTTAAAAACTATGAAATTAATTCAGCTGACGAACTTAACAAAAACGGAGAAAGTACATATAAAACAACTTCAAACGCTTATTTAATTTTACTTGTAATAATTGTAATCATTGGATATTTAACAACAGTAGTTTTTAGAAAACTAGTACAACATATGTCTAAAAATATATATGAAAAAGTAAAGATTTTATCTAGTGGAGATTTTACAGTTCAATTTGATACACACTCTAATAATGAGTTTGGGTTAATTAGTAGAGAACTTCACAAATCAATAGAAGAAATATCTCAAATGTTAAATAAAATAAAAGCTATCTCAAGTGAGGTTTTTGACCAAAGCAGTTCTCTATCAGCTATCTCTGAAGAAATGAACTCTTCAGCAGAACAGGTTTCTTCAGCAATAGAAGGGGTTGCAGATGGTGCAACTAATCAATCTCAGGAGCTTATGAATACCTCAGAACTTTTAAATAATTTTTCAAACAATATGAATTCTATTTTAACTTCTATTCATAATGTAGATGAAAAGGCCTCTGTAATAAACAAAGAGATTTCACTCAGTAACGAAGATCTAAGTATTTTACTTAATTCAATTCATAAAATTACTTTTGAATTTAATGAGGTTTCCAAAAAAATTCTTACTTTAGGTAATGATATTAGTCAAATAAACAACATAACAGACATTATCCAAGATATAGCAGATCAAACTAATCTTTTATCACTAAATGCTATGATAGAATCCGCAAGAGCAGGTGAGGCAGGAAGAGGGTTTGCAGTGGTAGCTGATGAAATTCGAAAACTTGCTGAACAAACTAAAACTTCTTCTAAAAATATTAATGACTTAGTTGGTTCAGTTTCTAATGAAGCGGATTTAGTAATTAATACAACAAACAATGTTAATTCAACTTTAAAGGAACAATTAACTATAGTAAAAAAATCAACTGATTCTTTTAAGTCTATAATTAATTCTTTTTCAAATATGCTACCTGAAATTAAAAGCATAGCCAATCAAGCTTCTATAATAGATACAGAAAGAAACTCAATAATTACGAATGTAGACTCAGCTTCATCAATATCTGAAGAAAATTCTGCCTCAGCTGAAGAAATATCAGCTTCAATTAGTGAGATGAATAAGTCTTCTTATGAAGTTGCTTTATCCTCACAAAAACTAACTGAAATAACTCAAGAAATGATTAATCGAGTTAATACTTTTAAATTATCTTAAAATAACAGCAGATAGGTCTTGTAATCCTATCTGCTGTTATTTTTAAAATTTATTATTGTTTCTATCTTGTTTTTTCTTTAATAATAAGGATGTATCAAGAACATCCTTTTTATCTTTCTCTTTACTTTTTTCCTTTTTAGGAATTGCTTTCTTTTTTGGTTCTGGGGGCAATTCCTTAGAAACCTCTTCTTTTATCTTAACTTCCTTCTTTACCAACGGTGTGTTTTTTGTTGATTTTTTATTTATAAACTTTTTAAAAAAATTAATATTTATATTGAAGTCTAGTCTTCTATAAGCTATTTCAAATAGTAATAACAACATCGCTAATATTGATAATGGCAATGATAAATTTACTCCTCCCATTACCTTTTTAACTTCTCCTGTAAATACTTCTTTAGGAAGTTTTATAAATGTTCCCGATGTTTCATCAACATATCTCTCCAATACACTACTATCTTCAACAAGTTTGTATTCGATTGGATATTGAAGAGCTATAACTCCATTTTTAGTGGCATTTATTTTTCCATCAAGCTCTTCTCTAACACTTATTGAATAAAATCCAGTTTCATCTAAGTTAACAGTCTTTTCATATACTCCTGGCGCCTTAATCTCAAGTTCAAACTCTCCTTGAGTACCATCTTCTTTTGTATATATTCCTGTTACCTTGCTACTATCAGGAAGCTCTTTAGTTTTATACTCAATTTTAGCTTCATTTCCACTTACAGCTATATTTAAGTTTCCACCTTCAGAAGAGTAATCTTCAAGGCTCCAGTTAAGAATATTATTCCAGAGCTTTTTGTACCCTTCCCAACTAGTATAATTTCCATCCCATTTACCTGAAACATCTGGAGTCCATGCTATAGTTCTTCCAAGTCCATATTGCCATAGAGCTAAAATTGGATCATCTTCATCAGAATTGAGAATTACCGTTGCTTGCTCCTTCTGTGATGTTCCTATATACCCAAGAAGATTGGGAGCTGTATTATCATTAAAGACTCCATCTACAACCTCATGAGAGCTTACAAGTTTTGGAGTAAATTCTCTATTATTAACATATACCCTTGCTGCCATAAATATTTCCTTGGCAAATATTCTAGGTATATCTGTATAAATATCAGTATGGTAACTTCTTCCTTTACCTACATCTGCTAATCTTTGAAGCAGATTTTTATCTGCATCTTCCCCAACAGATACAGTTGACAAAGTTATCTTATTTTCTTCAAGTCCACTTAATATATCTGTATACTCTCTAAATCCGTCTTGCCCATCTGTTAATAATATAATATGTTTTATTTTCGCATCAGCTGTTTTTTCATATTCATAAGCTTCCTTTAATGCTGGATATATACTTGTTCCACCTTGTATTTGAATTCCACTTATCTTTTCTTTAACTTCTTCTTTATTAGATCCACTACCACCTTTAACTACCCACTCATATTTATCATCAAAGGCTATAACGTTTATTTCATCCCCTTCTCTAATAGTGTCAACAGCCTTTTGAGCTGCTTCTTTTGCAAGAGTAAGCTTAGAAACTTGACCATTTCCTCCACTCATACTACCAGAGTGATCTATGACAAGAGTTATACTCATCTTCGGGATTTCCCTTTTTCCTCTCATATCCATGTATACAGGAAGAACATTCTCTAGTGGAGTGTCCATGTAACCTCCTAATGCATAGGAATTCTCTCCACCTGTGGTTATAAAAGCTCCCCCATACTCCTTAACATATGTTTCTAGGGAGTTTTTAAATCCTTTCGGAATGTCGTCCACATGTGAGTTAACAGATATTATACCTTTATACTCTAACATCTCTTTTAAGTCACTTGGAGCTTCACTGGCTAACCCTCTATCATAACTATAACCTAAAGACGATAACATATTAACTAAATTATCAGCTTCTCCTTTAGTTCCTTCAGCTATAAATACTTTTTCTTTTGATACAACATTAGTAAAACCTATATATTCATTGTTTTTAAGCTCCGTATCTTCCTCTGGTTGTATTACTACTCTATAATTTTTAAAACCACCTGTGGTTTGCACATCTTTAAATACAAAGCTATTGTTACCTTTTTGAAGATTTACTTCTGTTTCTCCTTTAAGATTTCTTCCAGCATATAAAAACACCTTAGATTTAGTTTGAATATTCGAGTATATGTTAACTCCTATAGAAAATTCATCACCCATAGTTATTTTCTCAGGAAGTTTTAAAGCATCTACATAAACCTCATTTTTTACAGCTTTTTCAACCTTAAATACTTTCATATCTATGTTTTGTTCTATTATTGATGGAACGGTCTTCTCTAGCTCTCCTAGGTTTTCTTCTCCATCAGTTATAAGAACAATTCTTTTTCCCTTATCTGATGGGAAAAGGGAAAGTGAGGTATTTATTGCATTTTGAATATTAGTTGCAACAGCCTTAGGTTTTGACTCTATTGAATTTATACCTCTACTATTTGAAATAAATTTTTCAACCTTAGCATCTTCTCCAAAAACAACTACTCCAGAATAATCTCTTGTTCCCATTTCCTTAAGTGCATCTTTTATAAAAGTTTCTCCACTATCTTTAAATTCTTCGTTAGAATAAGATAAATCTAAAAGAAAAACTGTAGCAGTATCCTTTGTAATCTTACTTATTCTAATATTAACTAAAGATAATATTAAAAATACTACAACTAAACATCTTGTTATAACAATTAAAAGTTTTCTATCCTTTGTCTCTCCTATGTTTTTACTAAAATATATAACGAAAATTAGACACAAAGGTATTAATAAAAGATATAACGGTGCTAAAAACTCTATACTCATAATTAATTACCTCAGCTCCTTTTCCCGTAGATATACCATTCTATCATAAGAATTATAATGGATAGAATAATAAGTATAGGTGTCAAATTTCTTCCACCTTTAATTTTAAATTCTTCTTCACCTTCAGATGTTACCCCCTCTTCCTTCATATCAGACTCTAGTTGAGAAGGGAAGTTTACAGCTAAAATTTCTTCTTTTTCCTCTTCTAGTACCTTTTGTTTTACTGTATATATTCCAGTATTTAATGTACCATCATAATTTTTCATAGGAAATCTTAGTGCCATTACTTTTTCCTCGTTGTCAGGAGTATATATTCTTATATCCTCTCCGTTAATATTAGGAGTAAGCTCAACTTCTTCCCCTGCTATATAATCTCCTTTTTCTAATATCCCACTAAGGCTCAAGTAATTAATCATATTATGAACCATAATAGGAAACTGTGGTTTTAATACTATATCACTATCATTTAACTTAAATGGAAGTACTATTAATTTTCTTCCATCCTTTTCACCATAAAAGGCTGCTTCTTTTTCCCCTATGTTTAAAAAACTTTTTAAATAACTTGCTTTTTCTATATCCTTAAAGCTTCTTACCCCAAACTTAATATTTTTTATATTCTCTGTTATAGTGTTACTTTCTGTTACCTTACCTTCTCCACCCTCAATATCTTCTCCTACTGTAAACAAATCATTTGTAGGAGTATTTATAAATATTAAATTTCCTTTTGCAGGTAGTGAATCAGGAACAATTCCATCAAATATATAAATATCATATTCATCTTTTTCATTGTAATTATCTAAAGAATTAACTTTAAATACCTCTATTCCTTGGACAGTAGCTAATGCTTTTTCCATGAAAATATTCTTTTCTGAAAGCAATAATATCTTTTGACTTTTCTCTGTTCTAACCAATGAATAATATACATTGTCCTCCATGAGATCGTCTTTTTCTGATAGTTCTCCCTTAAATATAGATATATTTCTGTCCGCAACCTTAAATGAAACATTGACACTTTCTCCTGAAGATAAGTTTAAAGACTTTACTTCAAGAATTTTATCATCTCCATAAAGTGAGAAGTCTCCCTCATAACTCTCAGCTCCCCTATTACTAATCCTAGCAACAACAGAAATATTATCTTTTTCTAACTTATAGCTTACTAAATCAATGGATGCATTTTTCCCTTTCCTGGCTAAATTATATATACTGCCTTTAACATCCTCTAAAGAAAATTCTTTATCGGTTATGAATATAGCCTCACTACCTTCTCCAGAATTACTTAGGCTTCTTACTAAAGATAATGAATCTTCTATATTACCTGAGCTATCTGTAACTTTAAGATCATCTATTTTCTTTATAATTTCATTTTTATCTCTTCCATTTGAAAGTTCAACTTTACTTTCTTTTCCTGAGGTTATTATAGTGATATTTGCGCCTTCTTTAGTTGAATTAATAAGCTTCTTTATCTCTTCTCTTCCTCGTTCAAACTTTGTTAGCTCTCCTATTTTCCCTTTCATACTACCAGTAGTATCAAATACTAAAATTAGATTCCTAAATTCTCTACCTCCAAAAAGGGTTAGTGGCTCTAAAAAAGAAAATATTAAAAAAATTAATATTAAAATTTGCAAAAACATAAGAATATTTTTTCTTAGCTTTTCCCAAGGGGTTTTTGCTTTTACATCTCTAAATACTTCCCTCCAAAGAACTAAGGAGGGAACATCTTCATTTTTTCTCTTCTGTTTTAGCATGTATAATAATATAACGCCTGCTATACTTAGAGAAAATAACAATGGCCATAGTCTTACAAAGCTCATATTCTCCTCCTTATTTTCTATTAATTATTCCCCTAGAGGTAAATTCTTTGAATATTATTTTTTCTAAATTATCTTTGGTATTAGCTAAAATATAAGTTGCTCCATATTTTCTACTCAAGGTTTTTATATCCGTAATAAACTCATCAAGTTTATCTTTATATATTTCCATTGCTTTTCCATAGAGACTTATATCCATTTTATTATCTTCTTCTATATCATTTAGCTTTAAATCCCCTCTTAAAGTAGGCTCAAGCTCCTCTTGACTCAATACTTGAACTAATATTATTTCCTGCCCCTTATGTTTTAAAAAAATCAAAGTTTCTTTTAATTCCTCTAAATTATAAAAATCAGATAAAATTACACTTATACCTTTTCCCTTAATAGGCATAGTTTTAATATTTCTACCTAAATTAGTAGTCCCATTAAATTCTATAGCTTCTAAGTATTTAAGTATTCTGTTTATACCTGCTCTTCCAGAAATAGTTATACCTTCTTTATTTTCTTCACTATTAAAAGGAAATAATTTTACTCTATCATTTCCATTTAATACAATATGACTTATAGCTCCTGCTAGTCTTAAAGAAAAAATCCCCTTATTAAGAGCACCAAAGTGCATAGATTTACTTGTATCTATAAAAATATTAAATAAGGCTTCTCTCTCCTCCATAAATATCTTAAGATATAACTTATTAAACCTTCCATAGGCATTCCAATCCACTCTTCTAAAGTCATCACCTGGGCTATATTCTCTAAAATCAGAAAACTCTACACTAACTCCTTTTTCTTTTGACCTTCTTCCACCTGCATAAGCAGAATTAATAGGAGTTTTCATGATAATCTTTAAATTTTTAAGCTGATTAAAAAAATCTTTGTCAAAAATTTTCTCCTCCATAACTATATGACCTTAATTTCTTCTATAATTTTATCTATTATATAATCTGGAGTTATACCTTCTGAAACCCCTTCAAAGTTAAGGAGTATTCTATGTCTTAAAATTGGATAAGCTACGTTTTTAATATCATCAAAACTTACATTATATCGCCCTTCCATCAAAGCTCTAACTTTAGATGCATTAAAAATCCCTTGAGCTCCTCTTGGACTTGAACCTATAGCTACATATTTTTTAGTTATTTCAGGAGAATCCTCTAACTCTGGATGAGTAGCAAGTACAAGCTTTAGAGCATACTCCTTAACCCCTTCTGCCATAGGTAAATCCTTAACTAAACTTCTTATATTTAATATATCTTCACCAGATATTATCTCATTTAGCTCCACTTTTTTGTTTGTTACTGTTATATCCATTATTTGCATAAGCTCATCAAGGTTTGGAAACTTCACTTGCAGTTTAAATAAAAATCTATCTAACTGTGCTTCTGGTAGAGGATAAGTCCCCTCCATTTCTATAGGATTTTGAGTTGCTAAAACCATAAATGGCTCTGAAAGTTTATAGGTATTATTACCAACAGTTACTGTCCTCTCCTGCATAGCTTCTAATAGCGCAGACTGAGTTTTAGGAGTTGCTCTATTTATTTCATCTGCCAATAAAAGATTTGTAAAAACAGGTCCTTTTTCAAATTTGAATTTATTTACTCCTTCTTCATTAACTATGATATTTGTTCCAACAACATCTGCTGGCATCAAATCAGGAGTAAACTGTATTCTTGAGAAAGAAAGATTTAAAACTTTAGATAAAGTCTTAACTAACTGGGTTTTTCCAAGTCCAGGTACTCCTTCTAAAAGGATATTTCCGCCTGCAAATATCCCCATTAAAACTCCATCTATTATATCTTTTTGGCCAACTATTCCCTTACCTATTTCTCTTTTACATTCCTCTATTTTTTCTAATACACCTTTTATGTTATCTACGTCCATATTTACCCTCCACTACTGTAATTCTTTAAAATACTCTTTTATTATGTCTTTTAAATAATCAGGTATAGAATTTCCTTCTAATCCTTCTATTGCTTCCTTAGAATAATCCCCTATTATACTATCTAAGTTAACAGATCCACCTCTTTCATTAATTCCATTATTAGAATATCCTGTTTGAGAGTTTCCTGTTTGACCTTTTTCTCCAGTGAGATTTTCATCTCCTCCTTCATTTCTGCCTGGTATATATACCTGCTCTCCAGATTTATCCGATGAATCTCCCTGATTCCCATTTTTACTTCCATAATTCCATCCTTGACCTGATCCTGAGCCCTGACCAGCTCCAGAACCACTTCCTGACCCTTGACCTGATCCCGAACCGTTTCCTTGACCATTTCCCTGTCCGTTCCCACTACCTGCTCCTTCACCTTCTGAAGAACCATTAGATTCAGATAAGCTTCCATCCTGAGCATCTTTAATAGCTTTTGCAGTAGCCTTTTTGTTTTTATCACTTAGCTGTCCTTGTCTAGCTTCATTCGATAAATTTTCTAGTAACTCTTTCAAATCTTCATCAGATACTTCTGAACTAGCTTCACCTAAGGTATTAGAAATTTCTCCTCTTTCTAAATCCCCCATGTTTTTAAGTGCATCACTTAATTTGTTTAGTTCATTATCTATATCCTCTTGGTTTTTACTTTCTAACGCCTTTGCAAGTTCTTTTGTATCTTTATTTTTATTTAAAGCTTCTTTTAATGCTTCTAAATCTTTTTCATTATTCTTTTTTCGCTCTTCTTCTGCTTTAGGATTTAAAGAGTTTCTTATGGAGTCTAGACTTTTTTTAACCTCTTCATTTTTACTTTCCTTTTTTTCTTGAGATAATTTTTTATCTATTCTTTCCATAGCTTTTTTAAGCTCTTCCTTATTTTGAGCTTTAGCTATTTCCATCTTATTTTTTTCTAAAATCTCTTTAAGTTTTGTCTTTTCTTCTTCTGTTAGTTTTTTATTTTCTTCTACCTTCTTTTTTTCTTCTTCTATTTTTTTAGTTAATTCCTTTTGTTCTTTTTTTAAATTCCATAATTCCCTGCCTTGACTCTTTGCACTTGTAGGTAAAAATACACCTAAAGAAAATAAAGTTAACACAATTAATAGGTAAGTTATCATTTTTTTATTAACTTTTATAGGAAATATTTTTTTAATATCTAATTTTTTAAGTGCCTCTATTGTATCCTCTTTTTGAAGCCTAGCGTATCCCTCATCTTGACCCATAAGTTCTAAAGAAGTAGTAACTCTTTCATTTAGCCCCTTTGAATCTAATATCAATGCCTGCTTTTTTATATTAGGAAATGTAAAAAGGGCTATAACTAGCCCTCCTACTAAACCTGATGTCAGAAAAAATATACCTAAGAAGATACCTTCATAAAAAGGCGTAAAAAGGGATAATAAAGTTAGAACTGCTCCTAAAAGAGCGCCTACAAAAATTCCAAGTAAAGTCTTATCTATAAGTATTTGTACTTTAATTCTTTTGCCTGCTTTTTTTATATACCCTAATATCTGCCTTTCTTTATCTTCCATTATTTTTTCTTTCTCCTTTTCTTTAATGGATTTAGCTTAACTGCCGCACCCCATAAAAGTAATATAGTTAACACAACTTCAACAGCTATATTATATATCCAAGCGTTTCCTATAGCTTTAAATTGGTTTAATCCATTTATTATACTTGTTGCTCCTACTCCTAACTGGTTATAAACTACCGATCCATATCCAAGTCCAGGATTTAGATATAACCAAAAAGGTATATTAGGTTCAAACATTTGTCCTGTCATACTAGCAGCTCTTGATTTAATCGAATAGTATAAAACAGTTATAATCAAGGTTCCTATAGCTAAAAATATCAATAATCCATAAGATGCTGCTGTAGAAGATTTTGTGCTTTTTAGTACTGATGAAAAAAATAATCCAACACTACCACAAAATATAGCTGTCATTATATATAAAAGTATCATTTGAATTATATTTATTATACTAACTCCACCTAAAGATAGAGTTATCGCAAATACAGGCGTAGATGCAATTATAAGTAATACTACTTTGCTTAAAGACGCCAACAGTTTACCTAATATTATGGATAAAGGTGACATTTTAGTAGATAATAATATATCTAATGTACCTCTTTCTCTTTCTCCACATATAGCTGAAGCTGTAAGTGTAGGACTAATCATACCTATCAATATGAATTCTATTAAAGTAACTGTAAAATAAAGCCCTACAAGCCCACTTAAATTCCCTCCATATCTTACACTTGATAAAATACCATCAAAAACTAGTATAAGTAACCCACTTAAAACACCTATTGAAATGGATAGAGTCAACGGAAACCTAATGCTTCTCATAGACAGCATTAGTTCTTTTCTCCACACTGGATTAATTTTCATTTTTTTCTCCTCCTCCACTCATTTCAGTAATTTTCATAAATACTTCTTCTAAATTTCCACTACCTTGGGTAAATGAAACTACATCTATTTTCTTTTCAATTAACGTCCTTAATATACCATGAGATTCTTCTTCACTACCACTAAATCCAAATACCAATTCTTTTTCATTTAATATTGGTTTATCTAATCCTGGTATTTCTCCTAAAACTCTTAAGGCTTCTTCTACCTTAGTAAGTACTCTTACCTTTATTGGCCTAGCATGATTCATATTAACCATAATTTCATCTACAGTTCCTTGAACTATTACCCTGCCTCTTTCTACAATTGCTAAATTAGTACATAACTCAGCTAATTCAGGTAGTATATGAGATGATATTAATATTGTTTTCCCCATATCTTTAAGATTTTTTAGAATATTTTTCATTTCAAAACGAGCTCTTGGGTCCATTCCTGAGGCTGGTTCATCTAATATTAATAAATCTGGATTATGAACAAGACACCTTGCTAAGCAAAGCCTTTGCTTCATTCCTCTAGAAAGACCATTTACATTTGAATCACTTTTATCACTTAAGTTAACTAATTCTAGTAAGTCATAACCAAGCTTTCTTCCTTTATCACCTAATATTCCATAAATAGAAGCATAAAACTCTAAATATTCTATTGCTGATAAATTATCATAAACTCCAAAGAAATCAGGCATATATCCAATCTTATCTTTTAATAACTTATTATTTTTTACTGCATCCACACCATCTAAAAAAACCTCACCACTATCTGGGTATAAAAGTCCTGATATTATCTTCATTGTAGTTGTTTTTCCTGCTCCATTAGGTCCAACAAATCCAAATATTTCTCCTCTATTTATCTCCATACTAAGACTATTTAGAGCTTTGAATTTACCATATGATTTTTCTAAATCTTTAATTTCTAACATTATTTAGCCCTCCCCTTAACTGCTATTTGAGGTGTAGCTACTGGTCCATTATTAGCATCATTTACAGTTGCCTTAGTCATTATTTTACCATCTTTTGAATAAGAGTCTCCCTTTATTTCTACTTTTCCTAAATCTATATTAAGTTCCTCATAAGAATTAGTTTTATAATTATAAACTTCAAATTTACTTATTTTTTGAAGATTTCCTCCATAATTATTATTTGAACTAGTATCTTGCATAAAATATATGGTTTCAACATTTAAATTCTTTTCTACAGTGTAATCGAGATAAGCATCTCCATTTTCATAAATATACCCGTTATAACTATCAAATCCACGTACAGTACTTTTAGAATTAAGTTCTGGAGCAATTAATCCAAATGGATATTCTATAACGCCATTATTCTCATAACTTAAATTTAGGGGAATAGCTACTAATGTCTTCTCTTTTTTATCAACTTTAGCTACACCGATATTTAAGTTCTCAGCCATTACTCCATCAATATATCCAATTAGGTAGTTCTTTCCTATGGTTATACTATTACCTCCATAGATTTTTAGATACTTATTAGTAAAGTATTCTAAATCTGAATATTTTATATTATTTCTTAATCTCTCTTCCATATCTTCTGGTGTTTGAGCACCACTAAAATTATTAATATCGGAATTAAAGTCATTAAGATTCTTATATTTAACTTTTACTTCAGATAAATTTATAGACTGCCCCTTCTCTAAATTCCCTAAATCATAAATTCCAGAAGCAGTTAATAAATAGCTGCTTTCAAGTTCAAAGTCTAAAGTGTTTTTTAGGTTCCCTTCTATTTTCCCTTCTCTAAAATAAATATTACTATCTATTTTACCTATTTTCTTATTTTCTCCTGCTAGTGAAAAATAAGCTGGTGAAAATGGAGACATACCATTATTTTTATATATTCTTTTGCCATCAACATAAGATACTTTTTGAGCTATATTTTTCTTAAACGAATCCTGATCTCCCTGTCCATACCATTGATTCATAAGTAAATTATCAAGTTTAGAGTTTTCCGGTTCTTCAACGGATAAATCACCTTTATAAGGAAACATAATTCCAACTACAGAGTTCAGTTTACCTTCTCCAGCATCATCTACTTGTATAAAGTTTTTTATGTTCATTATAGGATTTCTAAGTCTCGTAGTTCCTCCTACCAATGATATAATCACCGTAAATACTAATCCCATAACTGGAATAGCAATCCATAATCCACTACTCTTTTTTAATTTCTTAAATATTATAAACATTATTGGTCCGACTATTAATGCATAAAGTATCAATAAACCAAAGAGTACTTTTAGATTAGGCAACTTAATATCAACTACGTTACCAACCATGGTTTGAACTCTATGATCCATCTCTCCATATTGATAATTTGCCTCTAACATAGCTGAACTTACTGAGTCTTCAAGAACTTTAGTAATACTACTTTTACCTATTTGAGTTTTAAATGGTTCTGAACCTAAAGCATATGAGGAAATTACTATAGCTCCAGAGTTTTTAGTTTCTTTTTGAAAATATCCTTGATCATCAACAATTTTTTCCCCATTTTTTATAGTAAAAGGTAAAAGTTGATAACCATTTATAGTTTTTAGCGTATCTGTACTTACTCCTAGATAACCGTCCTTGAACATGGATAATGTTTTGTTACTATATACTCCAGTTCCTACAATAAGTAATTTTCCTTTTTCTACCCATTGCTTTATTGCGGTAATCTGTCCCTTAGATAATTTAGAAGTATCAAAGTTATCAATTACTATTACATCATAAATATCTAATATCTTAGAATTTTCCTTCAAAAAATCCACTGGAACCGCCATAACTGTAGTCTCAAAATTAATCCCACTAACTTTAGAAGCATTATTTTGACTCTGACTTAGACTTAATGAGTTCATGTAGGACAAACTTTCGCTATCTTCAGATAAAGCTCCTACTATAAGCTTATTTTCTGAAATTCTTCTACTATTGCCTAATTGAAACTCTTGTTCATATATAACTTTATCATTTTGATTTATTCTTACCACTATCTTATTTAGGCTATCCCATACTGGAATACTTAAAACTAACGTCTTTTTATCACCAGAAGCAATACTAATTTCTTGAGAAATATCCATTCCTCTTCCATCTTGTATCGGGTAAATAACGTCTAGCTCTCCCTGTATGTCTTTCCCTAAACTTTCCACTTCTAAAGTTATAGGCATCTCTCTGTATGATTTATAAACGCCATCAACTCCAAATGTAGGTTTAACTGTTATTACTTCCTCTGCACCTTTTGCAGCCTTTACAGCTTTGTAAGGTATTAATATAGAAAAAATAAATAGAAACATAAATAATATCGACACTTTTTTTCTCATTCTCTCACCTCTTAACAATTCCTGTAATTTTATTCTACTAGAGATTTCATACTTTTACCGAAGAAATTTATTAAAACTTTCTTAAGATATTACTTTTTGGTAACTTTTTTACTAAAATTTGCTTATAAACTACTTTATTTCTTTAATAAGCTCTGATTTTAACAGTTCACTTTTGCTAAATCCTCCTTTAAAACATCTTATCTGCTTATATTTAATTCCATTAAGTTCAAAATCTAAAACATCAATTCTATCAGCTTTATATATTATTGGCTCTGTTCTTCCTATTAAAAAAACTTTCACTTCCATTTTTTCTCTCCTTAATTAATTTTTTCTGTATATTTACATCTAGGATAATTTGTACATCCTAAAAACTCACTATATGGTCCTTTTCTTACTAATAAATCTGCCCCACATTTAGGACACTCTCCATTTTTTATTAATTTTATAACATCTCCCCTATCCCATAACCTAACATTATTAACTTTTGCAAGATTAATTGCATTTTGGCTATAATAGTTATTAGTAATAACCATTGCATCAGTTGCTTTGTAATACTTTATTGATGCAACTACTTGTTGTACAGCTTCCACACCAACTGTATTTTTCCATCTTTTAGCTTGAATTACAGTTTTAACTCCCCTCTTTTTAACTAATAAATCCGCTCCATAATCTCCTGTTATTGGTGTTAACATTGTTTTATAGCCCTTATTCTTAAAAACAACTTGTAAAAACTCTTCAAACTCCTCACCTGACATGTTATCTATCTTCTTAATTGTAGAATTCTTAAGATTATCTTCTCTTCTTTTCTTATATAGTACATAAATTCCACTAAATAATATAAACATAAGTATACTTATTAACTTATTTAAATTTATAAAAAAGGAATAAATCATAAATATGCAATATATTATAAACAGTGTTATTTTTAGTTTTTGGCTTTTGTTTAATCTCTTTTTCATTTTTACTCCTTTATTTATTTTATATCAGACTAATTATAAAATAAAATAGGTTAATATGAAACCCTAAAAGCAGTCTTTAGAAGCATTATTAAAAGATAATTGCTCTTTGAAATTTACCATTTATTATGTTACAATAATTAATGTGATAAAATATACCATTTATTTAAGAGGAGGAATTTTTATGCCATCATTAAGAGGAACTGAAACAGCAAAAAACCTACTTGCTTCTTTTGCAGGTGAATCTCAAGCAAGAACAAGATACACTTATTATTCAAGTGTTGCTAAGAAACAAGGATACTTACAAGTAGCTGAAATATTCTTAGAAACTGCAGAGCAAGAAAAAGAACATGCTAAAAGATTCTACAAATTTTTAAAAGAAGAATTTAAGGATGAAGCTATAGAAATCACAGCTTCTTATCCAGTGGCCCTTTCTGACGAAACTATAGACAACCTTAAATATGCTGCTGAGGGTGAAAATGAAGAATGGACTGAACTTTATCCACAAGCTGCTGAAACAGCTAGAAAAGAAGGTTTCCCACAAATAGCTGCTGCTTTTGAAAATATAGCTAAGGTTGAAAGCTTCCATGAAAAAAGATATAAAAAATTATTAGAGAATATTGAAACTAATAAAGTTTTTGAAAGAGATGAAGTTGTTATCTGGAAATGCGGTAACTGTGGATTCTTATTTGAAGGAACTAAAGCTCCAGAAAAATGCCCAGCTTGCCTTCATGATCAAAAATATTTTAGATTATTAGATGAAAATTACTAAAAGTAATCAAACGGGAAGTAAATTTTATACTTCCCGTTTTTTAATACATATAATTTTAGGAGGCTAATATATGCATAACTCAATTTCTGATAACTACATAATTGATTCCTTTTATAATCTTCTTCCCTATTTTCCTTTTATGTTTGATGATGATGTATCCTTTGGTATAACAGATACCCAAAAATATCTAAAAGTTCAAAACTCTAAATCTTTAGTTTTAAAAATAAAAGAAGGAGACAAAATTCCATCCTCTGGAGCTGCTTATGATGCCATAAAGTCAGGAGAGGTAATTGTGAAGATTGTTCCTAAAGAAGTCTACGGAGTTCCATTTAAATCCTATGCAATTCCAATAAAAAATGAATATAATGAAGTTGTTGGTTCTATACTTATGGGGAGAAGTTTGGCTAATAGAAATGAGATACTTTCCTTATCTCAAAACCTAACTATTTCTCTAAGTGAGATATCTAAAGCAATCAGCGCCTTATCATCTGGTGTTCAGAATGTTTTAAATATGAATAATGATATTTATACAAAAGTTCAAGTAGCAGATGAATCTTCTAAAAAAACTGATGATATTTTAAAATTTATACAAGGTATATCAACTCAAACAAATATGCTAGGTATAAATGCTGCCATTGAAGCTGCTCGTGCTGGTGAACTTGGAAAAGGATTTACAGTAGTTGCCTCTGAAATCAGAAAATTATCTTCCTCAACAAGTGAATCAGTAAAACAAATTGATGAGGTATTAAAAAGTATCAGCTCATCTATAAATAACATAAGTAGCAATATAAATGAATCAAACTTAATATTTGAAGATCAAGTGGCAACTCTTGAACAAATTGCTGCATCTATTGAAGAATTAAATGCTTCTTCAAAAAGCTTAATTAGTTTGTCTGAGAAAATATAAATTAAAAAAACTGTTGAGTCTTTTACCTTCAACAGTTTTTCATATATTCTAGTAAATCTAGTACTTATTATCTAATCAAATATATTTTTAGAAAAATATCTATCACCTCTATCTGGGAAAATAACAACTATATTTCCACTATCTATATCTTTACTTAAAGCCATAGCAGCTGCCATTGCTGCACCAGATGAGGAGCCAACCACAATCCCCTCTCTTCTAGCAAGTTCTTTAACATAATAAAAAGCTTCCTCATCCTTAACCTTTTTTACTATATCTATATAGCTTAAGTCCATAGTCTTAGGTATAAAGTTATTGCCTATCCCTTCTATTTTATAACAGCCTTCAATTCCTCCACCAATAGTAGACCCATATGGATCACCAAGTACACCTTTTATCTTAGAATTACGTTCCTTTAAATATTTTAAAACTCCTGTAATAGTTCCTCCACTTCCAGCACCTGCAACAATATAATCAATTTCCCCGTCTAATTGTTCGTATATCTCTTTTCCCGTAGTTTCATAATGGGCCAAGGGATTAGCATCATTTTCAAACTGCTTTAGTGATATACTATCTGGAATAGTTTTTAAAAGCTCCTCTGCCTTATCACAAGCCCCCATCATTCCCTTTTCTTTAGGTGTTATTATAAGTTCTGCTCCTAATGCCTTTAATAAAGTTTGCTTTTCTGTAGAAAACTTTTCAGGAATAACAAATATAACTCTATAACCTTTATTTAAACTTGCCAAGGCTATCCCTATCCCTGTATTACCTGCAGTTGCTTCTATTATAGTTGATCCTTTTTTTAAGTTACCTTGCCTTTCTGCTTTTTCTACCATATACAAGCCAATTCTATCTTTGCAACTTCCTCCTGGATTTTGTCCTTCTAATTTTCCAAATATATTTATCCCACTTTTCACCTCAAAGTTATTCAGCTTTATAATAGGAGTATTTCCAATTAACTCTCTAATTCCATTAGCATATTTCAAATTAATCCTCTCCTTTGCTAATAATTAAAGCTCTTGCTATTTCCTCTATCAAATCTTCCGAATTTTCTATTCCAACAGAAAGTCTCAGTAGTCTTTCATCAATGCCAATCCTATCCCTTAGATCCTTAGGCAGCGATGCGTGAGTCATTGTTGCTGGATGACATAAAAGGGACTCAACTCCTCCTAAACTTTCTCCAAAAGTTATTAAGTTTAATGAGTTTATAAACTTTTTAAAATCACAACCTTCTTTTAATTTAAAGGAAATTATTCCACCAAACCCACTAGCCTGTTTTTTTTGAATTTCATGATTTAAGTGTTCTTTTAGTCCAGGATAATAAACTTTTTCAATTAGTTCATGATTATTTAAATACCTAGATATTTTTTTAGCATTCTCCTCATGTTTTTCTAATCTTACGCTTAAGGTTTTAACTCCTCTTATTAACATATAAGAATCAAAGGGAGATAATATAGCTCCAATAGCATTTTGTAAAAAACCTATTTTTTCACCCAACTCCTTATCTTTTACAACTGCAAGTCCAGCTACAATATCAGAATGTCCTGCCAAATACTTAGTGGCTGAATGAATTACTATATCTGCTCCTAGGTTTAATGGATTTTGAAAATATGGACTCATAAAGGTATTATCTACTATAACTAAAATATTTTTCTTATGGGCTTCTTCTGAGATTTTTTCTATATCAGTTATTGATAATAATGGATTTGTGGGAGTCTCAATAAATATTCCTTTAACCTCCTCACTTACTGTAGAAAAATCAAGTTCATTAAAGTCCTCTATAATATCATAATTTAGGTTATAGTTAGAAAACACCTTACTTATTACTCTAAAAGTTCCTCCATACACATTATTATTTATAAGTATTTTATCTCCTGATTTAAAAAGATTTAAGATGGTTGATATGGCGGCCATACCAGAAGAAAATCCAAATCCTCTACTACCACCTTCTAAATCTGCAATTAACTTTTCTAAAGCTTCTCTTGTAGGGTTATTGGTTCTTGCATATTCATATCCCAAACTAACTCCAAACTCTGGTTGTTTAAAAGTTGATGATAGATATACAGGAACATTAACAGCTCCAGTAAATTTATCTATTGGCTCTCCCCCATGTATAACTAAAGAATCTTTTTTCATATGATTTCCTCCTATAAAATTAAAATTTACCTTGTGCCTCTTCTCTAGACACAGTTATTCATTAATAAATAAATAAAAAAAGACCTCCTACCTTAAAGAGGCAGTAAGTCCACGATTCCACTCTTCTTAAACCTATCAAGTGATAAGTTTATCTCCATTTAAAGCACATTAATGCTCTAGTGCTATAACAGGCACTCCTGCTTTTGCTTACTAAAATTTCTGCTTAGAGTTCAAAGCTGCATTCCCTTAAATTTCACTAATAATTTCTTTCAGCCGAGGAAATTACTCTCTTATAGCTTCCTTTAAGATACTATTGCTTATCACAACCTTTATCAATATTATTATTACTACTCACTACATAGTATTCACCCTATCCATGTAGTGTTCACCTTTATTGATAAAACCCTGTAAAGCCGCATAAACACTATATATAGTTATATAGCTATATAGAAAAGAATATATCTATATATATTCCTAAAGAATTGACTAGTCCAATAAAAAAATAAAGCAAAACTAAAAATCTAATAGTAGCTTTTTAGTTTTGCTTATTAGTTAAATATGTATAAAATTTTTCTTCTGATAAATTATTTAAGTATATCAACCTTTGTAACTTTCCATTTATTATTTACTTTTTCTATACCTACTCTAAAATGAGTATATGAATTAGGACTAAACCACTTGTATCCCCCTATAACTAAATTTCCTAAAGATACTGAATCAACTTTTGTTAGCATTAACAAGTGAGCATTTATTTTAAGCTCTCCTACAGAATCTGCTAAACCAATTTGTTGCAAAGTAACCACTGAAGCATTTAAAACTGGCTTATTGTACTTTTGAAAATATTGTATAGCTTTCTGTCTATCTTAATAAGTAATATACTTAAAGTATATCGACTCCATATCTAATATAATATAATGTAATCCAATATAGGTTCATTAATTCCTGTAAGCATAGTATCATAGGCTAATATGTATACATCTATGAGATTAGAAAATTTAGTAGTGTTAGGTTCAGTTAATGTACTATTATTAGTTATTAAATTGAAAGCAATAATCATAGATATTAATAATTTCATTCTCTTCACTTCCTTTATTAAGTATAGTTCTCCATAGGAAAAAGAAGTATTCATCCACCTATATTTAGCTCTTTATGTCAAGTTCTACTGAATTTCTTTAATCTGATAAACGCTTCTAGCCCAATAATCTTCCTCCTATTTGTAATTATTTATGCTATAATTTCTTAAATAATCTATTACTTTTAAATAAAGGGGATGTAAATATGAAAAACTATCAATTAATAGAAAAACTTCCTGCAGTAAATGAATTAAATCAATTAAGAACTTTAGTTGGATGGGGAGAAATTAATGAAAATTCTCTAAAGCTAGGCTTGGATAACTCCTTATACGGTGTTTGTATTCTTTTGAATGGAGATGTAGTAGGTACTGCACGCGTTGTTGGTGATAATAGCACCTGCTTTTATATACAAGATGTGATAATTCATCCTGATCACCAAAGAAAGGGGATTGGAGCTTCAATCATGGAAAAAATAATGAACTACATATACGAAAATGCCTGTAATGAAGCTGTTGTTGGTTTGATGTCTGTTAAAGGTAAAGAAGAGTTTTATAAAAAATTTGGTTTTTGGACAAGACCAACTGACAATTATGGTGCAGGTATGGTTCAATTTATAGAAAAATAGAGATAGCTGAAATGGGTTAATTAGTGAATTTGGACAAGTATATTCGTACTTTTACAGGATTAATTAAAAGGAATTTAATGAAGTCTCTGCGAGACTTCTACATGATTATGGCTAAAAGGAATCTAATGGAGCTTGAGAAGAAGCTCCTACAGGAATGATCTAAAAAGGAATCTAATGTGACCACTGCGTGGTTCACTACAGAATTAAGATTAGAATGAATTTAATGAGGCCTGAGGAACGGCCTCTACAGCAACAAGGTGTGTAACTTTTTCCCGGACTTTTCCACTATATGTTTAGGGGGTGATTTTTTGGAGAGGGTAAGGGAGCTTTATGAATCTTATGAGAAGTTTATTTTTAAATATTTGTATGGATTAACTTTAGATTTCCATTTGGCTGAGGAGCTTACTCAGGAAACTTTTTTTCAGATTGTAAGATCTTTTCACAGATTTAGAGGTGATTCTCATGTATCTACTTGGATATATAAAATTGCTAGAAATGTCTTCAGCCAACATTATAAAAAAGCAAACCTAAAGACAAGTTCTATTAGTGAAGAAGTTTATAACATTCCTGACAAAAGTACACCTGAAGATGAATATAACAAAAAAGAACAATATGAGATGATTGAAAATTGTCTAAAACAAATACCAAAAAATCAGCGTGAAGTGCTTTGGCTTAGGGACTGGCAAGGCATTTCCTATGAAGAAATAGCTGCAATAACTAACCACTCTCTGTCTTGGGTAAAAGTAAATATACACCGTGGAAGAGTGGCTTTTAAAAAAATCTATAGTGAAGGAGGTAATATAAATGAATAAAATTCCTTGTAATTTAATTGAAGATTTACTCCCTCTATATATCGAAGATGATGTAAGTTATGAAACAAAAGAAATAATTGAAACTCACTTAGATGAGTGTGAGGACTGTAACTCCTTACTCCAAGAGTATTCAAAAGAAGAAATAGAAATAGGAAGTTTTGAAGATACTCTCCCTAATCCTAATACATTTAAGCAACTTATAAAAAGGCTTAAGAAGTGGAGTATAGCTGTTGTGGCTATAGTATTAATTATTTTTATAGCTATCGGAACAATTGGATACAAAATAGGAGAAAACTCTAAGAATAAACTTTTAACTTCAAAATCTATAGTTAAAACTTTTAAGGATCAAGGTATAATATTAAGTAAAGATAATTCACCAATAGATGATGAAGATTATATAGGTGGAATTAAACCAACTGTTTATAATGTAGATAATACATCAGATAAACTTTTAATATATATTTTTGATTCCTTTGTAATACGTCAAAATATAGTAGATAAAGATATTAAGAATGATTATATACCTTCTCTTAAGTATATTTCTTATAAAGCAAATAATTCTTTTTTAGTATACAAAACTTTAAAAACACCTGAAGCAGAAGATGAAATTAATGGTTTACTTAAAACCCTAAACTTAATAGATGACACAGTTTTTAAATATCTAAATGATGGAAAAATACTAAATTTTACTGGTGAAAGTGAAAACTGGGAAGGAACTTTTAAAGTAAAATATTATGAAAATTGGTTTGAGGACGAAAATGGAGTTTCTCATTATGATAGTTATAAAAATATCTATCCTTCCCTTAAATATAAAAACTCTGATATAAATAACATTGATGAACTTACATTTGAGTATGACGCTGGTAGTCAAAAAGGCAGTTCTAATGGTGCAACACTAAATAATGAAGGTTATGCTGAACCACTTGGCATTAGTGGTGGAACTGGTCTACCTCTTAAAAATACAGATCAAATTAACTTCACTGTAAAATGGAATGATAAAGAAGAAAACTTCACACTAAAATCTGAAAATTAGATATTATTCTGGACAAAACTAAGCACTTAAAAACAGGATTGCAATTATACCTCATGATATGATTATTTCAAGGAGATGATTAAATGGAATGGATACAAACTTTAAATAATGCAATTGATTATATCGAAGAAAACTTATCTGAAGACATAGACTGCAGCAAAATTGCAGCCCATGTTTGTATCTCATCATTTCATTTTCAACGAACCTTTAACCTTTTAACAGACTTAACAATAGGAGAATATATTCGCAATAGACGTCTTTCTTTAGCCGGCCAAGAATTAATTAAGGAAGATGTAAAAATTATAGATATTGCATTAAAGTATGGATATGAAACACCTGAAAGTTTCTCAAAAGCTTTTAAAAGATTTCATGGAATAACTCCTAACCAAGCAAAAAGAAAAGGTGAAAATCTAAAATCCTTTAATCGTCTCATAATAAAAATTCAATTGATAGGTGGTAGTGTTATGGATTATAAAATAATCAAAAAAGATGTTTTTAAGCTAGTTATAAAGTCAAAAAAATTCAACATGGATAGTAATCTAATTGATATTCCGTTATTTTGGGATGAATATTTTAAAGCTGGCTTAGGTAAGGTTGTATGTGGTGAAATAGGTATAAGTATACAAGAAAATATTGGAGATACGAAGTTTAAGTATGGTATTGGAGAATTCTACAATGAATCTTCCGAAATTCCAGAAGGTTTTGAAATTCTTGAAGTTCCAAGCTATGATTGGGCTGTTTTTAAATGTGTGGGAGCAATGCCAAACTCAATACAAGATTTATGGAAAAGAGTATATAGCGAATGGCTTCCTCAATCCTCCTATGAATTAATCCCAACCTTTGCTATAGAATATTACACTGAAGGCGACATTAAATCAGAAGATTATATAAGTGAAGTTTGGATACCTGTTAAGGAGAAATAACTTAAATATTTTTAATCTCCTCCTATGATATAATAAATTTAGTATATGTAAAACCTATTCAAAACTAAATTGCTTATAATAGGAGGAGTAAATTTGTATAAAATATCTAATATCAATACTATACCTGATGAGTACATTGATGACCCTAATTTTGAATCTAAAATGAAATCTCTATTAATAGGTGATGCTCTTGGCAGCGAAAAGATTTATGTAAATATAGATTTTGTAAAACCAGGTGGAAAAAGCACAATGTATCATTCTCATTCAAGACAAGAAGAATTCTTCCTTATAATGAGTGGAAAAGGTTTATTAAGAATAAACGAAGAAGAAATTCCAGTAAAAACAGGTGATGTAATTTCAAAACCCGCTGGTAAAAATATTGCTCATCAATTTATTAATAACAGTTCTGAAATACTACAAATACTCGATGTAGGCAACAGAGATAAAGATGATGTTGCCATATATCCTGATGAGAACAAAATCTTTATAAGAAATAAAAAACTAGTTTTTAATATTAATGATAATATTGAAAATTGGACTTCAGAGCCGAATTAAATTTATTAATAAAATAGGCTGTGCCTCCTTTATGATAACTCATTATTAAGGAGACTCAGCCTGTTTTAAATTTCACTACATGATAGGGGTTCTTCTTTTCAATATCTTTCTAATTTTCTAATTTTCTAATTTTGTACGTTTCTAAATTTCTGATTTTCTAAATTTCTATGTTTCTGATTTTCTGAATTTCTGCACTGCTATACTGTAGAGACTTCTTCCCAAGTCTCATTAAATTCCTATTAACTTCTGCACTGTAGGAGCTCTTCTCAGCTCCATTAGATTCCTTTTAGCTTCTGCACTGTAGGAGCTTCTTCTTAAAGGAATCTAGCGAGACTAAATGACAGTCTCTACAAAACAGTAGTGCAGCTCCATCAAATTCCTTTTAGCTTCTTCTTAGGCCTCATCTTGGGCCCTGTCTTGCACCTTATCTTGGGCCTTATCTTATTTTAACCTAATCTTTAGCCTGTTTAGCTTTTCTATAAAATAAAAGAAAGAGCTACCTTACGATAGCTCCTTCTATATTAATTACATTTCCATGAACATTTTAACATCATCTTCAACGTTTGTTATTCCACCGATTCCAAAGTTTTCAACTAAAACTTTAGCTACATTTGGAGAAAGGAATGCTGGTAATGTTGGTCCTAAGTGAATGTTCTTCACTCCTAAGTATAATAAGCTTAATAATACTATTACAGCTTTTTGCTCATACCAAGCAATGTTGAATGCTATTGGTAATTCATTTATATCTTCAAGTTCAAATACTTCTTTTAATTTTAGAGCGATTAATGCTAATGAGTAAGAATCGTTACATTGACCTGCATCTAATACTCTTGGAATTCCTCCGATATCACCTAAATCTAACTTATTGTATTTGTATTTAGCACAACCAGCTGTTAGGATTACTGTGTCACTTGGAATTGCTTTTGCAAAGTCAGTGTAGTAATTTCTTGACTTAGCTCTTCCATCACAACCTGCCATTACGAAGAATTTCTTTATAGCTCCTGATTTAACTGCATCTACAACCTTATCTGCTAATGCAAATACTTGGTTATGTGCAAATCCACCAATTATTTCTCCAGTTTCTATTTCTGTTGGTGCTGCACATTTTTTAGCTAATTCAATTATTTCTGAGAAATCTTTAGCTGCTCCATCTTTACCTGGTTCTATGTGTTTACATCCTTCAAATCCAGAAGCACCAGTTGTAAATAATCTATCTTTGTATGAAGCTTTTGGAGGTACTATACAGTTTGTTGTCATAAGGATTGGTCCATTAAAGCTTTCAAATTCTGTATTTTGTTTCCACCATGCATTTCCGTAGTTTCCTACAAAGTGTGAATACTTCTTGAATGCTGGGTAGTAGTGAGCTGGTAGCATTTCTGAGTGAGTATAAACATCTACTCCAGTTCCTTCTGTTTGTTTTAATAATTCTTCTATATCTTTTAAATCATGTCCAGAAATTAATATTCCAGGATTAGTTCCAACTCCTATATTAACTTTTGTTAATTCTGGATGTCCATAAGTTCCAGTATTAGCACCATCTAATAATGCCATTGCATCTACTCCAACTTTACCAGTTTCTAAAGTTAAAGCTACTAACTCATCTGCTGTTAAGCTATCATCTAAAGTTTTGCTTAAGGCTTTTTGTAGGAAAGCATCTATTTCTTCATTATTGTAGTTTAATGCGTTAGCATGTTTCATGTATGCTGACATACCTTTTAATCCGTAAGTTACAAGTTCTCTTAAACTTCTTACATCTTCATTTTCAGTTGCTAGTACACCTATGCTAGGAGCTTTTGCTTCAAACTCTTCGTTAGTTTCAGCTGTCCATAGTGCTGCTTCTGATAAACCTTCTTTGTTAGCTAATTTAGCTAATAATTCATTTTTTATCTTAAGAGTTTCTCTAACTCTGCCATAAAATACTTCATTATCAAAGTTAGCATTTGTAATTGTTGTAAATAAGTTAATTGTTATATAATGATTTACATCTTGAGATACTTCTATCCCTTGTTCTCTAGCTTTTGTAGTAATTTCTGATAAACCTCTAGTAGTATATATTAGTAGATCTTGTAGACCTGCAAGTTCTGGTGATTTACCACAAACTCCTCTTACTGTACATCCGCTGCATCCTGCTGTTTCTTGACATTGATAACAAAACATACTCATCTTTTAAAACTCCTCCATTTATATAAATTATTCTTTTTTCTTAATCACTTGTCCCTATCGACAATTTTATTATAGAGGGTATAAAAGATATTTTCGGTAACTAAGGTTACAAACAAAAAAAATCTTGCTAAAATAACAAGATTTTTGATTTATCTAAAATTCAATTATTTCTATGGAATCTTCTTCTTTCATTTTCTCTGTTTCTTTTATAAAATATCTAATACCTATAACTGATATTAGTAATCCAAAGACAGCAAATATTATTGATACAATAACTCCCTTTGCATCTTCACCTATTACATAATACATAGGATTTATAATGAAATTATTAAAAGCATGAAGCGCTATGCAAAGATATAGTGAATTTGTTTTAACATACACCCACGAGAACAATACACCAATAATAAAAGCATTAATTCCTTGTTGTAAGTTTAGGTGTATAAACCCAAATAAAAATGAGGATATTAATATGGCCCATAGGTCTGAGTAACGCTTTCTAAGACCATTAAATATTATCCCTCTACATACAACCTCTTCAACTATAGGCGCTATAAATATGCTGCTAAGTAAAAATCCCCAGGCTTGAATATCATCTATTTGTAGCATATTAAATATGTCTTCTATAAACTGTGGCATAGGAAGTATATTCATTATATGCTCTAATGTTCCAACGTAAAAAATTCTATATCCAAATAATATTAAAATACTAAAAAGTATCATTTTCTTTGTTTTAACTGCCTTCTTCCTTACTTCTTCTGTATTAGGCAGAGTAAAAATTCTAAAAATTATATATACAAAAAATAAATTACATATAAATTGAAGTATAAAACTTACAGGTATCATGTAGTATTCTTTTTTTATTGCATAAATTCCTGTTGAAATAAGCTCAGGTACCATTGCAAATAGCTGCCAAATAACTAATACCCCTAAAGCTTTGAAGAAACCTATACGTTCAACCTTAAGTCTGCCCTTCTCAAATTCACCTAATATGCCAAATATTCTTTTAAGTTTAGTTATCATTTATATCCCCCTTGTGCAATTCATATATCTTAATAAAACTTTTATTTGATATTACTCCTAATGTTATTATTGGAATTATTGAAATATATACTCCTATGTATCCAAAACTATTCACCAAAATTGATACGGGTATGTTTAATACTAAAAAGCATGCACTCATTTCAAATAACAACCCTATGGTTTTGCTTAAATTATTGATTAACATTCTAAAAGATTTAGAATAGCTTTTAGCTATATTTTCATAATCTAGTATAAGGACTGGCACTATGTAAAATATAACTATATTATATATAAAAGATACTACTAATGCTAACCACTTATATGGACTTTCAATCGTATATAATATCCCAATAATATAATTAGGAAAATAAACTATAAAAAATTTATTCCAATTTTTAAATCCATCTTTAAAAAACATTTTTATAGATGCCTTTTGAGAATTAACCAACAAACTTCCGTATCCACTTATTATAAATGCCATTATGAGTATAAAAATGAGATATGTAAGAAGAAACTCTGTGTTTAAAGTAGTTGATAAATATATACCAAGTTCACTTGGAAATCCATCAATTAGATATGATGCAGAAGGTGGTACTCCTATAACACCAAATTTAAAATTAATTAAGTTTATATTACTTTCAAACTTTTCATTAAATATTTTTCCATATAATATCAAACCTAATATATCTACGAACAGAGGTATACAAATAATAATTAATATCTTATCCTTTAACTCTTCAAATCCCTCTTTTACATATCTACTCATAAATTAGCATCCTTTTTTATTTCTATTTTTTAGTATATAATGTTATTATACCATATATTTACCATAGTCTTAAGGAGAATTTATGAAGAGATTTGTTTTGCCCTTATTATTAATTATCTCTATTATTTCGTTAATAACTACAAATACAATGAAACAAAACCAACTAAATTATGAATATTTAGATAGCGATTCTTTATTTTCTACTATAGATAATAAAAAAGTATATACAAAACTAATTAATTCAGAAGAAGAGCCAAAACTTTTGATTTTAACTGAAGATCAAGAGAATGTTAATGTTAGAGTTTATGATTTTAATAAATCATCGTACATTTTAGATAACAATCTAGGTTATATATCCGATGACAAACCTTTCAAAATAAGAGTTTCTAATTTTCCTATGTCTAATGTTTACTTATTTAATTCAACTCACATTATAACTATACCAACTTTTAGTCCGGGAAATATTAATGTGTCATCCCTTAATGAACCTTATAAAGATTTATATCCAACATCTTATTATAACTTTTTTGTTTATGAATCTTCTCCTAACATATTAAAATCAAACTCTAAGGATTTTAACATAGAATATATACTTACGCCAAAAGATGATAATAATTTTATATTAAACATTCATAATATAGTTTCTATTGATACTTTAAATAATACTACTATTTACTATAATAAACCTGAAAGTGGCAGTATGAACCTGTATAGCTATCCCCTAAATACAAGCTATACTCTTAGTCCCCTGGGAAAAGAAACCAAACTTCATGAAAACATATATTATTCTTCAGAGCTATTTAGCGATAATTATTCAAGAGGTTTATTAAGTATTTCTAAAGAAGAAAACAACCTTTATAGCCTTAAGCTTTTTTCAGATAATCCTACAGATTCTTTAAGTATAGAAAGTACTAAAACTCCTATTGCATCAGGTTATAAAACCTATGCTGGAACTAAGATAGTTTTTAGTTCTTATGATTCCTCTGGAAAGATAATTAGTTATAATCCCTTAGACTCTAGCTACGAAACTCTATGTTATAACCTACCTTATATTGAAAACATAGATATATGTCCAAGTTTAGGAAATCCCAATAAATATCTTATGTTATTTAGAACTAATGACAATGGTGAAATAAGGTATCACTTATATAACAGCTTAGACCCTTTTGAAAAAGATATACACAGCTTAATTTTAAATTAAAGGACAGCCTTATTGCTGTCCTTAACTATTATTTCTTTCCTTCAAATGCATTTATGTACATCTGTTTTATTTCACTCATAAGTGGATATCTTGGATTAGCTCCTGTACATTGATCATCAAAAGCTTGCTCTACCATTTCATCTAAGCTTGAGTAGAATTTATCTTTTGACACTCCAAATTCTGAGATTGTTTTTGGCATTCCAACTTGAGCCTTTAATTCATCTATCTTTTCTATTAGTCTCTCTATTTTCTCTTCTTGAGTATTTCCTCCAAGGTTTAGATAATCTGCTATTACTCCATATCTCCATTTAACGTTTGGATATTTATATTGTGGAAAAGCAGCTTGTTTTCTTGGATCATCCACAGCATTAAATCTAATTACCTCATTTATTAACAGTGCATTGGCAACTCCATGTGGAACATGGTGCATAGATCCAAGTTTATGTGCCATTGAATGGCATATTCCTAAAAAGGAATTTGCGAATGCCATGCCAGCTATTGTTGCTGCGTGTGCCATCTTTTCCCTTGCCTTTACATTATCATTTCCTTCATTATAAGCTAAAGGTAGGTACTTAAATATAAGCCTTATGGATTCTAATGCTAATCCATTGGTATATTCTGATGCTAATACAGACACATAAGCCTCTATAGCATGAGTTAGGGCATCTACTCCTGAAGCTGCAGTAAGTCCTCTTGGCATGTTCATCATAAGTTCTGCATCTATTATAGCCATATCTGGTGTTAACTCATAATCTGCTAAAGGATATTTCACTCCTGTTTTTTCATCAGTTATAACTGCAAATGGAGTTACTTCTGACCCTGTTCCTGCTGAGGTTGGAATGGCTACAAAATAAGCTTTTTCACCCATGGTTGGGAACTTATATACCCTCTTTCTAATATCCATAAACCTCATGGCTAAATCTTCAAATTTAACTGATGGATGCTCATATAATACCCACATTATTTTAGCAGCATCCATTGGAGAACCTCCACCTAAGGCTATTATTACATCTGGCTTAAATCTCTCCATCTCTTCAGCACCTTTTTTAGCTGTAGCTATAGTTGGGTCTGGCTCAACATCAAAAAATATTTTATAATCTATTTTACCTTCTTCTAATATCCTAACTAGATTAGTAGTATATCCTAAATCATATAACACCTTATCAGTAACTATAAAGGCTCTTTTTTTACCCATGTCTCCAAGTTCTCTTAATGCAACTCCTAGAGAACCATATTTAAAGTAAATCTTATCTGGAACTCTAAACCAAAGCATATTTTCTCTCCTCTCAGCCACATGTTTTATATTTAATAGGTGCTTAGGTCCAACATTTTCAGAAACAGAGTTTCCTCCCCAAGAACCACAGCCTAAAGTTAGAGATGGCGCTAGTTTAAAGTTATAGATATCTCCTATGGCCCCCTGTGAAGCTGGCATATTTACTATGGTTCTAGCAGTTTTCATTGCTATTCCAAACTTCTCTATTCTATCTTGTGATCTTAACTGATCTGTATATAAAACTGATGTATGACCAAACCCTCCAAGTTCTATAAGTCTTGCCCCTTTTATTAATGCCTCTTCAAAATTTTGAACTTTGTACATAGCTAGTATTGGGGATAACTTTTCATGAGAGAATGGCTCCTCCATTTCTACAGATTCAACTTCTCCAACTAATACCTTAGCTTCTTCTGGAACTTTAACTCCAGCTATTTCTGCTATCTTATAAGCACTTTGACCTACTATGTTTGAGTTTAATCCACCTTTATCATTTAAAATTATATTCCTTACTTTTTCTACTTCTTCTCCCTTTAATATGTATGCTCCTCGTTCCTTTAATTCTGCTTTTACTTTATCATAAATTGATTCCATAACTATAATTGATTGTTCTGATGCACATATAACTCCATTATCAAAGGTTTTAGATAATAATATTGAATTTACAGCCATTTTGATGTGTGCTGTTTCATCAATTATTGCTGGTGTATTACCTGCACCTACTCCTAAAGCTGGTTTTCCAGAGGAATAAGCTGCCTTTACCATGGCTGGACCTCCAGTAGCTAATATTATATCTGCTTCCTTCATTACAAGCTGTGAGAGCTCTACAGAAGGCTCATCTATCCACCCAATTATATTCTCTGGTGCTCCTGCCTTTACAGCTGCTTCTAGAACTATTTTTGCAGCTTGTATAGTTGCATTTTTAGCTCTTGGATGAGGGGAAAAGATTATTCCATTTCTAGTTTTTAATGAAATCAATGCTTTAAAAATAGCTGTTGAAGTTGGATTTGTAGTTGGTACAATTGCCGCAACAACACCTATAGGCTCAGCTACCTTAGTTATTCCAAAAGAAGCATCATGCTCTAAAATACCACAGGTGTGCATATCTTTGTATTGATTGTATATGTATTCAGATGCAAAATGATTTTTTATAACCTTATCCTCTACAATACCCATTCCAGTTTCTTCTACAGCCGCTTTCGCTAATTTAATTCTTGCATTGTTTGCTGCAATAGCTGCTGCCCTAAAAATATCATCAACCTTTTCCTGAGAAAAAGATGAGAATTTTCTTTGTGCTTCCCTAACTAATCTTAGTTTTTCCATTAGTTCCTCAACATTTGTAACTTTCATACTAACCTCCTAAAAGTTTGAATATTTTCTATTCTAGTATTTACCCTTTTAGTATTATTATGAATAAAAAAAGATAGCCTAGACTGGCTATCTTTTTTTATATATCTTTTCGTTAGAATCTAATTCGCTGTTAACCTTATCTCTCAAGTCTTTGGAGTATCCGTTTCTAAACTCCCTAGAGATCATATACTTTATTACGTTCATACTCTCAACTCCTTTTAAATATTATTATTCATCTGTTACTTCTTAATATAATTATATGCTATATCATTAATAAAATCAACTATATTTTATTAATTAATTATTTAACATAGGTATTTTATATTGATTTGTTAAATAAATATTTAACGAGATAACATATTATTAATGGCACTATTTTAATTGTTTTTAGATATATCCACATATTCTAAGGAATAATGCTGATATATATTTATTTAGCATTACTAATTTAACAGAAAATAATTCTTATTTACTAGTAATTATATTTATTATGTTATAAAATCCCCTATATTATTCATATTTTTTTAAATAACTACATGTACACATTTATATAAATAAACAAATTTTGTTAACCTAATAACTTTAAATAAAAAAGAGAACAAGTCTCCTTTTTATTTAAAGTAAACTTGTCCCTCTTCTAACTTATCTATTATTGCTAAAGATTCCACTGGAACTCCTTGCTTTTCTATTTCAGATCTTCCAGGTTGGAAGCCCTTTTCTATAACTATACCTACTGCTACTGGTTCAGCCTCAGCTTGTCTAACAACATCTATTAATCCACAAGCAGCGCATCCATTAGCTAAGAAGTCATCTATAATAAGTATTCTTTCTTTTTTATTTATAAATCTTTTATTAACAACTACATCATAAATTTTATTTTTAGTGAAAGATTGAACTCTAGAATGGTATACTTCTTTATCCATATTAGCTGATGCTATCTTTTTAGCAAATACTACAGGAACATAGTCAAAGTGTTGCGATAATATAGTAGCTATACCTATACCTGAAGCCTCTATAGTAAGTATCTTATCTATCTTCTTACCTTCCATTCTTTTTTTAAACTCTTTTCCCATCTCATTAAAAAGTTTCACATCCATTTGATGATTTAAAAAGGAATCAACCTTTAGTATATTTCCTGGTAAAACTTTTCCTTCTTCTCTTATTTTGTTTTTTAATAATTCCATTACTTTTCCTCCTAAAATAAAAAGAACCTATGAACTAAAAAGACTTCAGTTCATAGGCATAAGTTAAAAACACCAAAATAACGTTCGTAGTCGGGTAGTTTAAAGGCTCCCGGTAGAGACACTTGGACCATATTTCCATGCATATACGAACTGAAGTTATATTCTCTTTTAACTTTATGTTATATTATTTTTAAGAACAAATCAACTTTTTTTATTTTATATCTCAACATCTTTAGTGTAATCTATATTTTCAAACCCAAATCCAAACAGTTTAAGAAAATCTTCTCTAAAGCCTTCTGCATCTGAGTACTCTTTTACATTTTCACTATTAATTTTATCCCATATATCTTTGATTTCCTGTTGAACATCTTCTCTCATTTCTAGATCATCTATTCTAATTCTACCTGCTTCATCTAGAGCTAATTCTCCTCCATATAATCTTTCAGAGAATAATCTATAACATTGCTCTATGCAACCTTCATGTATTCCTTTTTCCTTCATAACCTTAAACATTATAGATATATAAAGTGAAACTACAGGTATAGCTGAAGATGCTTGAGTTACTAATCCTTTGTTTACAGACACATAGGCTTCACCTTTTAGATCTTTTAGCATAAGGTTTATTTCTTTGCTTTTTTCATCTAAATCCTTTTTAGCCATTCCAATAGTTCCGTTATTATACATTGGATAAGTCAATTCAGAACCTATATAAGAGTAAGCTAATGTCCTTACTCCTTCTTTTAATACATCAGCTTCTTTTAAAGCTTCCATCCATAGCTTCCAATCTTCTCCGCCCATAACTTTAATAGTTCCTTGAATTTCTTCTTCTGTTGCTCTTTCTACTTCTACGTCACTTATCTTAAAACTATGGAAGTCTAAAGTCTTACTTTTAAAGTCTTCTCCTATAGTCTTTAATACTGAAGAATAAACTTCTCCTGATACAGGATCTTTTCTTCTAGGTGATGCTAATGAATATATAACTAAATCTATTTTTCCCATATTATTTTTTATTTCTTCAATAGCTTCTGCTTTTATTTCATTTGAAAAAGCATCTCCATTTATACTTTTGTGAAACCCACCTTGTTCTTTTGCAAATTTCTCAAATGCCTTATTGTTATACCAGCCAGGTGTTGCTGTTCTTTTTTCACTAGCTTCTTTTTCAAAACTTATTCCTAAAGTATTAGCACCTGTTGAAAAAGTTGCAACTATTCTTGAAGCTAATCCATATCCAGTAGAAGCTCCTATTATTAGTACGTTTTTAGCTCCTTCAATTTCACCTTTTGATTTCACATACTCTATTTGTTCTCTAACATTTTCTTCACAGCCAATCGGGTGAGCTGCTGTACATATAAAACCTCTAAACTTAGGTTCAATCCTCATATTTTAATCCTCCAACTTACTTTTCTTTTAATAAACTTTGATAATCAAAATATTTTACATATAAAATAATATAGCATACATTTATAATTAAGTCATTAATTTTTTCTCTATTATTCAACTTTAAATAAATCTTTTTTAGGATCTTCATTCCATATATATTCAATTCTATTACATATATTTAAAGCTACATCTCTTCCTAAGATATCACCTATAAACCCTAAACTCATATCTATACCTGCTGAAACTCCTGAAGATGTATATATATTACCATCCTTTACCCATCTGGCCTCTTTTATCCACAATACTTTATCACTTTGCTCCTTAACCCAATTAAAAGATCTTTTATTAGAAGTTGCTTCTCTTCCATCTAGTAAGCCTGACTTAGCTAATAATGCAGAACCTGTACAAACAGTTAATATATATTTTGAGTTAAGTGATATATCTTTAATATATTTTAGTAGTTTATAGTCCTCAACACCTTTTCTAGTTCCAGCTCCCCCTGGAATAAACAATATCTCTTTATATTTTGTAGAATACTCATATTTATCTGTTTGGATTCTTACACCCTGTGAACTTGTTATTATACCTGAATCCATAGATATAAAATTCATTTTGAACTCTTCTTTAACACATCCAAAAATCTCTACTGGTCCAAATACATCTAAAGTTTCAAAGTCATTAAACAATACAACATTTATTCTATAAATCTCAACCACCACCTAAATTTCTTTTATTAAATTATACTAAATTTTCCATGGATATAAAACTTAAGTAGTTAATTATATCATTTACTTCTTAAAAATCTCTGTTATAATAGTATTTAAGTTAATATTTTAGGGGGAAAGAAATGGAAAGTGCCAGTAGTATCATTTATTATTACTCAAGGACAAAAAATACTGCATCAGTAGCCCAAGACCTATCGGACTTATTAAACTGTCCCATTGAAGAAATTATAGATTGGAAAAAAAGAAAAGGAATTTTTAGTTTTTTAACTAATAGTTATGAAGCTATAACTGGAAAAGAAACAAAAATTGCTCCTATTTCAAATAATCCAAAACACTTTAATCATATAATATTAGGATTTCCAGTATGGGCTTCACACATACCACCAGCTATTAGAACTTTTATTAATAAATACAAAGAAGATATTAATTCAATTAGCCTTTTTTGTACTCAAGGTGGCAATGGCGGTGAAAAAACTTTTTCATTGATTGAAGAAATTTTAAACATAAATCCAAACTTCAAAATTATTATAAATAGAAGAGATGTTAAAGCTCTAAATTATATGGGTAATTTAGAAAGCTTCCTGATAAATGAAAAACTCAGCTTAGGCTGAGTTTTTTTATTTAGGTATAATAAAACTCGGCATTTCTACCGAGTTAAATAATCTTATATGTGATTTACAATTAATGAAACTATAGCTCCAACTAGAGCACAAGATGGTATTGTTACCACCCAAGTTGTAACAATATTTTTTGCTACTCCCCATCTTACAGCTGAAAGTCTTTTAGCTGCTGATACTCCCATAATAGAGGTAGATACTATATGTGTAGTACTTACTGGTGCATCCATCATGGTAGCAGTAAATATTACCGCTGAGCTTGTTAAATCAGCTGAAAACCCTGAAGCCGGAGTTAATTTTGCCATCCCACTTCCCATGGTCTTAATAATTCTCCATCCACCTACAGAGGTTCCTAATGCCATTGCAGTTGCGCAGGCTAATTTAACCCATAATGGAACATGGAAACTTCCTATCACACCACCACTAAACAGTGCTAAAGATATTATTCCCATTGATTTCTGAGCATCATTACTTCCATGATTAAATGCAAGGAAAGCTGCTGATAAAACCTGAGCTTTTAAAAATCCTCTTGTAGCTTTTGCAGGTTTAGTTTTTCTAAAAATCCAGTTTATCGTGGTCATGACTATGTATCCAAATATAAATCCTATAACAGGTGATAAAAATAACCACAAAACTACTTTAATAAAGAAAGTAGCCCAATTTACTGTATGTATACTTCCTGAAAATGCTATAGCTGCTCCTATTAATCCTCCTATAAGAGCATGAGAAGAACTACTTGGAATACCAACATACCAAGTAATTAAATTCCATATGATAGCTGCAATAATGGCTGCTAAAACTACTTTTATAGGTGCTCCACCATCATGTATTATTCCTGAACCAATAGTTGTTGCAACCTTTGTGCTAACAAGCGCTCCTATAAAATTTAAGCCTGCTGACATTAAAATTGCCTTCTGTGGAGAAAGTGCTCTTGTAGTTACTGAACTAGCTATTGCATTAGCTGTATCATGAAATCCATTTATAAAATCGAATGCTAACGCTAATATAACTATTATTATAGTTATTAGTTGAGTAGAATTAAGCATGCTTCATTACAACTCCTTCAACAACATTAGCTAAGGTTTCACAGGAGTCTAATGTTTTTTCTAGCTTTTCATATAAATCTTTCCAAACTATAATTTCAATATTATTTACTTCTGTTGTAAAAAGTTCTCTCATACCATCTCTGTATGCATAATCACCTTTTGTTTCTAAAAGATTTAATTCTGATATTACCTTATAAATACTGTCATCAGTTTTAAAGTTTTGTAACTTTATAAATAAATCCTTCATCTTTTTGCAAGATTCATCTATAAGGTCCACTATAGTATAGCTTTTTTCTCTACTAGTTTTTATATCGTACATAAGATATCTTCCAGCTATGTCCTCTATATTATCAACGACATCATCTAGTCTTTTAACTATTAATAATATATCCTCTCTATCAAGTGGAGTTATAAAACTATTATTTAGTTCTTCTAAAATCTTATGAACTAAGTCATCACCTTTATGTTCTATATCCTTTAATCTTAAGCTTATATCTTCTGCATTCTCTACGTTTCTTGACAATAACGTAAGTTCATTTGAGGCCTCTTCTATAATACTAGTAAACTCGATAAATAAATCATAAAACTTATCATTTTTAGGTGAAAAATTAAACATGATATCTGTCCTCTCCTTATGTATATAGTAATACTATCTTATAATAATCCTCCATTGTTAAATCTATATTAAGAATATTAAGCTTGGTATAAGTTTGTTATTCTTGCGTTAAAAAACATTTACATTTATCTATTTGTTATTTTTTAGCCTATATAAATGCTTTTTTTTAGTATTTGTGCATATTTTTTTGCATTCTTAAGTTAAATTCCATTTACTTACTTAACATATTCTTAACATTTAAAAATTAAAAAAAGAGATCTAGAAACTCTAGACCCCTTTTATTGATTATTTATTATTGATTAGCTAATTTCTTGTAAGATTCTAATCTTTCCATAGCATCTTGGTAAGTTTTCTCAAATAAAGCATCAGCTGCTTCTGGGAATGCCTTAGCAAGAGATGAGTATCTAACTTCACCCATTAAGAATTCTTTAAAGTCTTCTTTAGGTTCTTTAGAATCTAAGGTAAATGGATTTTTACCAGCATCTTTTAATGTTGGGTTAAATCTATACATACCCCAATATCCACAATCAACAGCTTTTTTAGCTTCTAATTGAGAATTACCCATACCAGCTTTTAATCCATGGTTTATACATGGAGCATAAGCTATGATTAATGATGGACCTGGATAAGCTTCAGCTTCAGCTATAGCTTTAAGAGTTTGGTTCTTGTCTGCTCCCATAGAAATTTGAGCAACATATACATAACCATAGCTCATAGCTATCATTCCAAGATCTTTCTTCTTAGTTCTCTTACCAGATGCAGCAAACTTAGCTATAGCAGCTGTTGGAGTTGACTTAGATGATTGACCACCAGTGTTTGAGTAAACTTCTGTATCAAATACAAGTATGTTTACATCTTCTCCTGATGCAATAACATGGTCTAATCCACCAAATCCTATATCGTAAGCCCAACCGTCTCCACCAAAGATCCATTGAGATCTCTTAGTTAAGTAGTCTTTATTCTTTAATAATTCTTTAGCGAATTCGTTAGTTTCACCTTGTAGAGCTGCAACAACTCTTTCTGATCTTGTTCTAGTTCCTTCTCCACTGTTAACATTAGTTAACCAGTCTTCTAAAGCAGCTTTAGCTTCTTCAGATACACCAGCTTCTATTGCTTTCTTAGCTTGTTCTTCCAATCTTTCTCTTTGAGCTTTAACTCCTAAGAACATACCTAATCCAAACTCAGCATTATCTTCAAATAATGAGTTAGACCAAGCTGGACCATATCCTTGATGATTCTTAGTGTATGGAGTTGAAGGAGCAGATCCTCCCCAAATTGATGAACATCCAGTAGCATTAGCTACCATCATTCTATCACCAAATAATTGAGTTACAAGCTTAGCGTATGGAGTTTCTCCACAACCAGCACAAGCACCAGAGAACTCAAGTAATGGTTGCTCAAATTGGCTTCCTTTTAATGTTAATTTATTCATTGGGTTTGGTTTTGCAGCTACTTTCTTAGTTACAAAATCCCATCTTTCGATCTCAACATGTTGAGATTCTTGTGGTTTCATTAATAATGCTTTTCCAGGTGCTGGACATACTTGAGCACAGTTTCCACAACCAGTACAATCTAGTGGGCTTACAGCCATAGTGTATGATAATGGAGTTTCTGTCTTTAATGCCTTAGCTGGAACTAATTTTAATCCTTCTGGTACTGCATTCTTTTCTTCTTCGTTTAATAAGAATGGTCTGATTACAGCATGAGGACAAACATATGAACATTGGTTACATTGAATACATTTATCTGCTTGCCATTCAGGAACGTTTATAGCTATTCCTCTCTTTTCGTAAGCAGCAGTACCATTTTCAAATGTACCATCTTCCATTCCTAAGAATGCAGATACAGGAAGTTTATCTCCTTCTTGTCTGTTCATTGGTTCAACTATTTTCTTTATGAATTCTGGTACAGCAGTTACAGCAGCTTCTGCTTCTACAGCTGATTTCCAGCTTTCAGGTACATCTATAGCAACGATTGATTCGATTCCTCTATCAATAGCAGCATAGTTCATGTTAACAACTTTTTCACCTTTTTTGCCGTATGACTTAACAACAGCATCTTTTAAGTACTTAACAGCATCTTCAACTGGTATTATGCTAGCAAGCTTAAAGAAAGCTGATTGCATTATCATGTTGAATCTTCCACCAAGACCTATTTCTTGAGCTATTTTAACAGCATTTATAGTGTAGAACTTAATGTTGTTTTCAGCTATAAATTTCTTATATGAAGCTGGTAATTTTGTTTCTAATTCTTCTGGAGACCATATAGTGTTTAATAAGAAAGTTGCACCTGGTTTTAATCCATCAAGTACATTGTACTTATTAACATATGATTGGTTAGAACAAGAAACGAAGTCAGCTTTGTTTATTAAGTATGGTGACTTAATTGCTTTTTTACCAAATCTTAAGTGAGATACAGTTATACCACCTGATTTTTTAGAATCATAGAAGAAATATGCTTGTGCATACATTTCTGTATGATCTCCAATGATTTTAATAGCGCTCTTATTAGCACCAACTGTACCGTCTGATCCTAATCCCCAGAACTTACAAGCTGTAGTTCCTACTGGTGTAGCATCGATATCTTCAGTTACATCTAGTGATAAGTTAGTAACGTCATCAACAATTCCTATTGTGAATCCATTTTTAGGTTCAGCTTTTGCTAAGTTTGCATAAACTGCAGCAATATGTGCTGGATTTGGATCTTTAGATCCTAAACCAAATCTACCACCAACAACTACAGGTGCATCTTCTTTTCCAAAGAATGCATTTCTAACGTCTAAGTATAATGGTTCCCCAGCTGATCCTGGTTCTTTAGTTCTATCTAAAACAGCTATCTTCTTAGCAGTTTTTGGAATAACAGCTAATAATCTTTCATTTGAGAAAGGTCTGAATAGTCTTACTTTAACTAAACCAACTTTTTCTCCTTTTGCTGTTAAATAATCTATAGTTTCTTCACATACATCTGTTGCAGAACCCATAGCTATGATAACTCTATCAGCATCTGGTGCACCATAGTAATCGAAACAGTGATATTCTCTACCAGTTAATTTAGTTATTTCAGCCATGTAGCTTTCAACTGTATCTGGTAAGTTGTTGTAGTAGTTGTTAACTACTTCTCTTTCTTGGAAATAGATATCAGCATTTTGAGCTGTACCTCTTGTTACAGGATGATCAGGGTTTAAAGCTCTTCTTTTAAAACTGTCTACACATTCCCAATCTACTAACTTAGATAATTCATCATATTCAAGAACTTCAATTTTTTGAATTTCATGAGATGTTCTGAATCCATCAAAGAAGTTTAAGAATGGTACTCTTGTTTTAATAGCTGTTAAATGGGCAACAGCTGCTAAATCCATAACTTCTTGAACTGAACCTTCTGCAAGCATAGCAAAACCAGTTTGTCTAGCTGCCATAACGTCTTGGTGATCACCAAATATGTTAAGAGCTGATGTAGCTAATGCTCTAGCTGATACGTGAAGTACTCCTGGAAGTAATTCTCCTGCAATTTTATACATATTAGGAATCATTAATAATAGACCTTGAGAAGCAGTGAAAGTAGTAGTTAATGCACCAGCTTGTAGTGAACCGTGAACTGCTCCAGCAGCTCCTGCTTCTGATTGCATTTCCATAACTTTAACTGTTTGTCCAAAGAGATTCTTTCTTCCTTGGGCAACCCACTCATCAACATTTTCTGCCATAGGTGATGAAGGAGTTATTGGGTAAATCGCTGCAACTTCGGTAAATGCATAAGCTATATGAGCTGCTGCTGCATTACCATCCATAGTTTTCATTTTTCTCATCGTGTTGACCCCTCTTTCTATTCAACTTAGATATTTATTTAATATACCTCAAAATACACATTAATTCTGAAATATATATAAACAGACTAGTTTTCCGCAAGCTTTTTTCCTAATTCTATTGCAATTTTTAGCTCACTATCTTCTGGCGATTCTTTTACAGCTAGTGTTCCTATAACATTGAATCCATAATCTTTCATTCTTAAATTCCATTCATTTATGAATTCTCCATCATCCCAACCATATGATCCAAATAAAGCAACTTTTTTATTATCATTAGGTATTAGTTTAAGTTCTTTAACAAACGGTTCCATTTCCTTTTGTTCTATTCTATTACTATCCATAGAAGGACTTCCTAAAGCTACTGCATCTGCTTCAATAACATCTGATATGTTAGCTTCTGAAACTAGTTTTATATTTACTATTGCTCCTAGCTTCTCTGCACCTTCTTTTATAGCATTAGCTAAAACCTCAACATTTCCACCATTACTCCAATAAATAATGCTAATTTTTTTCATCTTAATCACCTCTTGGTTTGTTAAAATGTTAACAAGATTGTATTTTGCTAATTTATGCCTTCTTAAAGCTTACATAAATATTATATAACAAAGGATTTATTTTGCAAGTTTCATATTATCAGTTAAGTTAAAAATTAGTTCATAATTAAAAGTATTTGGGTATTAGCCTTATATTTACGGATATTTCTCCAATATACTCTATATTGCTCGATAATTTGTCTTTATAGCTAAAATTTATTGTATATCTCTAGATTATTCTAATTTTCTTAATATTTTAATTATTCCTATTATACTAAATTCACAAACTTTTCCCAGGAAATAAAATCTACTTTCTTATCTACATAAACCACTATATTATTTTTTAATACTACCCAATATGACCTTAATTACATTATTAACTCCACTTTCCATAGAACTATTTTTTATAGTGGATATTAGCTTAGTCTTATTATTTTTTAAATCATTTATTGAGTTAATAAGAGTTGTTTCATTTAACTCCTCTTCTTCTAAGGTTAAACAGAATCCAGACTTTTTAAATGAATTTGCATTAAGTATTTGATCCCCTCTACTTGCTTTTTTAGATAGAGGAATTAGTAGCATTGGTTTTCTTAAAGCTAAAAATTCAAAAATAGAGTTTGATCCAGCTCTTGATATAACATAATCACAAGCCTTCATAAGATGAGGAAGTTCATCAGAAACATACTCAAACTGACTATATCCTCTATAATTTTCTAGAGATTTATCTATATTTCCCTTGCCACATATGTGAATTATATTAAATTCATTCAGAAGTTTTGATAGATTTCCTCTAACAGCATTATTAATTATTTGAGAACCTAAACTTCCACCCATAATTAATATAATTTCTTTATCATCTGTAAACCCTGCTATTTTTTTACCTTTTTCTTTGTTTCCTTCTAGAATTTCTTCTCTAATAGGAGATCCAGTCAATATTCCCTTGTCTTTTTTTATATACTTAATACTTTCTGGAAACGTTACACAAAGCTTATTGCAAAAAGGTGCACTTAATTTGTTTGCAAGACCAGGAGTTATATCAGATTCATGAGCTATTACTGGTATTCCTTTCATGGTTGCCGCCATAACTACAGGTACAGCAACAAATCCACCTTTTGAAAAAACTACATCTGGTTTTTCTTTTGTCATTATTATAAACGCCTGAAATAAGCCTTTAACCACTTTAAATGGATCAGAGAAATTTTTTAAATCAAAATATCTTCTAAGCTTTCCTGAGCTTATAGAATAATATTCTATATTTTCTTTTGTAATTATCTCTTTTTCTATTCCATCTTTACTTCCTATATATTTTATTTGAAAGCCCTTCTCTTTAAGCTTAGGTATTAGCGCTAAATTTGGAGTTACATGACCTGCAGTTCCTCCACCTGTCATTATTATTTTATACAAATAAATCATCCCCTTTTTTAAACTTCACTCTATGAATTTTCAACTTTTTTTAATAAAAAGTCAATATTAAATACAAGTTTTTGAAAGCTTTTCCTCTTTACCCTTTATTTTTATAATATAATTCTCACCAATAAGGACAACATATAATCACAATCAAATTTATTAGGAGGTGTCAATTATGGCATATAAAAAATTAGTACCAGAAGCAAGAAATGGATTATCAAAATTCAAACACGAAGTAGCAGGTGAACTTGGTGTTCAACTAAAAGACTACAATGGAGACTTAACTTCTAAAGAAGCAGGATCTATTGGTGGTGAAATGGTTAAAAGAATGGTAGAAAAGTACGAACAAAACTTATAATTCTCGAAGAGAATTATCTTAATTCCTTAAACAAAACTTATAATAAGTGCTATAAAATTATATTAAATTTTTAATATAATTATACACTTAAAATCTACCATACATTAGTTTTAGAGGAGCTTTAATGGCTCCTCTTTCTTTATTGCTATATCATTATTTAAAATCTTACCTATGTTCCACTGCTCCTATTCACCACTTTTGTAATGCTCCTATTCACCGCTTTTGCACTGCTTTTGTGTTTTTATGCTTTTGCGTAACGATGCTCCTCTTTTCCTCAATTCTGCTGTTTCACTCTCCCAAATAGCGCTGTTCCTATGATTTTTTAAACTTAACCTAAATAAAAAGAGACTTTTATACTAAATGTTTAGCATAAAGTCTCAATTATTTTTTACTTAATCCGATAGCTAGCTCCTGGATTAGTTCAACTAAATTCAGCTGGAGCATAAAACTCCACCTGAAAAGTTTCACTTTATAAATCTTAGTGATTCAATTTTAGCTTGAATGGTTTTGTTTCCGTTATATTCATTAATTGATGGATAATAAACTAAAGCACACTTTATATTGCAATAACTACTAGTTTCAATTTCTAATGCTTTAACTTCTCCAAAGTGTTTATTTAAAAGTTTTCTAAATTCATCTCCAACATTAAATGCTATCCCATTTATAGTTGTAGTGTCAAAAGAGAAGGAAACTCTGATTGAATTACGCTCATTTCCTATAAACCATACTCTTTTTAAGTAGACATCCTTTTCTCCAAATAAGGGTTTAGGATTTCCTTTTCCAAAAGGAGCTAAAGCTTCAATTTCTTCTATAAGTTCATAATTTAAATTTCTAAAAGGAAGATGCATATCTATTCTTATTTCTGGAAGCATATCATCTTCGGTTAACTCACAGTTATTAATTAAAGCATCTCTAAGCTTAGGTAAGTTTTCTTCTCGTACAGATAATCCTGCTGCCATAGGATGTCCACCAAATTTTTCTATAAGGTAGCTACACTTAGTTAACTCTTTGTGCATATTATATTTTTCAATACTTCTACCAGATCCCTTAGGCATCTCTTTTCCTGAAGTCATTACTATAGCTGGAGCATTATACCGCTCTCTTATTCTTCCAGCTACAATTCCAGCTAAGCTTTCATGTATACTAGGCTCATATACAAAAAGCACCTTATCTTTTTCATAACCATTTTCTCTAATAATATCTATAACTTTTTCTAAACTTACATTGGTCATCTCTTGTCTTTCTCTATTAAGAGTCAATAATCTCTGTGCTAATTCATTACTTGATTTTTCGCTGTCTGACATTAATAATTCTAATGCCAAATCTGCTGTTTCTAATCTTCCTGTGGCATTTATACAAGGACCTATAACAAAACCTAGATGATATTCATTTAATATTTTATCCTGTAGATTATTTGCTTTAATTAATGATTTAAGTCCTAAATTTTTAGTGTTATTTAATCTTTTTAAACCTTCTTTTACTATTATTCTATTTTCATTAACTAAATCAACAACATCACAAACTGTAGCTATTGCTGCAATTTCAACTAAATCTTCAACTCTAGAGGTATCTATCCTTAGTTCCTTACACAAACACAATATAAATTTATATGCAATTCCTGCCCCACAAAGACTTTTGAAGGGATAGGAACAATCCTTTTGCTTAGGATTTACTATAGCATCTGCTGGAGGTATTTTTTCTTCATTTCTTCCATCTTCTAACTCCACAAAAGGTATATCATGATGATCCGTAACTACAACTTTCATTCCAAGACTTTTTGCATATTTAACTTCATTAAAAGCTGATATACCATTATCACAGGTTAAAATTATCTCGTAACCTTCTTTATATAGCTCACCTATTCGTTTTTCATTCATACCATAACCTTCATTTTCTCTGTGAGGTATATGGTATGAGACCTTAGCTCCACACTCTTTTAGTCCTTTTAATAATATATATGTGGAACTTACTCCATCACAATCATAATCTCCATAAATCAGTATAGGCTTCTTTTCAAGAACATACTTCTTTATTATATCAATGGCAAGGTGCATATCTTTCATCATAAACCCATCTTGAAGCTCCTCTATAGAACCATTTATAAATAAATCAATCTCTTTACTGGTTGTTATACCTCTATTCGATAAAATCTTCCCCATAATAGGATTTAAACCTAGTTCCTTATAAGTAGAATCTTCTATCTTTTTTCCCTCTCTCATTATCCATTTTTCTTTCATTTCTTCTCCTTTAGTATAAAATCTCAATAGACGGCTTATTAAGAACCTTTTTAACTACACTAACAACATCTACCTGATTTATGCTTTCTAGGTTATATTTAAAGTTTAGACTTTCTACTCCGTTATTAAACATAACCTCATTTGTGGTTATATACTTTGCTAATTCAACTGAACGTTCTAACCAAAACTCTCTTTTTAATATTAATCTTTTTTTCAAAACCTCAATATCCTTTAGAGACAGCTTTTCTAAGTTTTCAACAGATTTATTTAAGGTCTCATTTATTGAGGAAATGGTTTTATGAATATTTTCTTTTGAAGTAGACGTATTTATAGAAAAAACTTCTATCCCTTTTTCTTTTTTAACAGATGAAGATATATCATAAGCATATCCATTTTTAGTTCTAACTTCTTCAAAAAGTAAAGAACTCATTCCTTCCCCTATAAAAAGTGAATATAGGCTTAATGCTTCTAACTCTTTGTAAGTTAAGTCATTTATGTTAAAAATATATTGTATTTTAGCTCCATTAAAACCTTGAACCTCTTTATAATAGGTTCCTGACTTATTACTTTCCTCTGGAAACTTTGGCTTATTATATTTACTACTTTTAATAGTGAAGTTTTTTAATATAGATTTTATATCATCAATTCCTAGTGAGGATATTATGGTTATTACGCAATTATCTCCTACGTAATATTCTTCATAAAAGTTTTTAAGTTCTTGTAAGGTAATATTTTTTATAGATTCTTCTTTTCCTATAATCATTTCTTTAATTCTTTTTTGATTATAGGAATTATAAAATAGTTCATCTTCGCAATATTGCTCGAAATCTTCCTTCCACTCTTTCCACTCCTGAAGTATTACATCCATTTCTTCCTTGAAGCCTTCCTTTTTAAAGCTTGGCTCAATAATTATATCTCTAAAAATACTAAATCCTTCTTTAAAATCATAGGAAGAACAACTTCCATAGTAAATTGCATAAGGATAATTGGTCATAGCATTATTAAAAGCAAATATCTTATCTAAACTTATGTTTATTTCTGCTTCAGTTCTGTTTTTAGTTCCTTTAAACAACATATGTTCTAATGCATGAGCTACACCATAATTATAACCACTCTCATTATTTGCACCAGCTTCAAAGCCTATACAAAATGAAGTCATATCTCCTTGTATTTGATTATATATTACCCTAACACCATTATCTAATTTAAATCTTTCCATAACATATCTCCTGTTATTAAATAAAAGAAACCTTGCTTTAGCAAAGTTTCTTTTATGACTATATTTTTTCTTTAAGCAAGTTATAAACCATGCCTTCTTTTAAGTTTTCTGCCTTATCTTCTGCACCGAAGTAATTTAATATCTCATATGCAAAAGCTAATGTTGTTGCAGGACCTCTACTAGTTAAAATATTCTCATCTCTAACAACTAAGTCCTCTTTATATAAGCTATGTTCTAATTCGTCTTTAAAGCTTGGATATGAAGTTACACTTCTACCACTAACTATGCCAGCCTTTTCTAAAACTATTGGTGCAGCGCAGATAGCTGCAACTAGTTTACCAGAGGCATAAAACTCTTTAACTAATTCTATAACTTTAATATCTTCCCTTAAGTTTTTAGCACCAGGCATTCCTCCTGGTAAGATAATTCCATCATAATCAAAGAAATTACCTTCTTTAATACTTTTGTCTGCTTTTACTACAATGTCGTGAGATCCTCTAACTTCTAATTCCCCTAATGCTACCATATGACATTCGAAATCTGCTCTTCTTAAAACATCCACAACTGTTAATGCCTCAATTTCTTCGAATCCATCAGCTAACATAATTATAAGTTTTTTCATAAAAACCTCCTCTTATTTGAAAACAACCTCTTTAACGCTATCTTCTAGTACTATGAGCATTAAGCTATTTCCTCTTCCTGCTCTGTTTTGAAGTTTTAACTCTTCTAAGGCTACTTCCTTCTTTTCCTTATTTTTTGAAGTAATAATCAGCTTTTTAATATAATTATACCCACATTTTTCTCCATTTACAATTAGGGTTGATAAACATTTTCCTGCTACTACCTCATCTTCATCTTTTAAGGATATCCCTGTAACTCCTGATGCTAGTTTTCCCATGGCATTTACTGTATTACCTTCAAACAATATTCCCATAGCTTTTTTCGTTACTATAAGTATATTAGGATTTTCCCCATCTATTGAGGTTGATACAATACTATCTTTAGGCGTTTTTAATTTGTATCCTTGCACATTATTATAATCTCCTTTAAATTCTTTTAAAGAAGTTTTCTTAATTAATCCATTTTTAGAGAAGAAGTATACATATTCTTGTTCATAATATTCACTTACAGATACTATATTAATTATTTCCTCCCCTTTGTCAAAGGAATCTACTAATTTATCAAGATGTATTTCATTTATCTCTTGAATCTGTGCTGCTTTTAGTTTAAAGACTTTTCCAAGGCTTGAGAAAATTAATATCTCCTCATTTGTATTAGTGCGAGTTTTCATTAGTGATGTTGGAAGTTTACCATCTTTATTTATTTTTATATTACCTTTTTTATCTATTCCAACAATAAAGTCTAAAATATTATATTCACTTACATATTCAGTTTTAACTATCTCATCTTTTCCCGGAAGTAAACACAGTGCTTGAGGAACAATATTTCTCTCAGCTGCTTCAAGTTTAGGTTCTTCAACTGTGAAAACTAATCCGTTTTTGGTTTCAATTTTTAAAAACTCTTCTTGTTTATTTTCTTCTATAAGAGTTACATTTAAAAGTTTATCTCCATCTTTTAATTTAAGAGCTTGAAGTTTTGTATATCCACTTATAAATTTATCTAAAGTGCTCTTTTTTATTCCACCGTTAGTTGTTATGAACTTAAATAAATTATTAGGTGTAAAGTTATCTATTGAAAAAGCTCCTACTATGTTTTCTTTATCTAAATTTATGGTTTTTATGATTTCATCTATTCTAACGCCTTTATCTTTCCACTTCATATCTGGAATTGCATTTATTTTTATTTGATACATGTATCCAGTGTCCGTAAATACACCTAATGAATCTCTGGTATTACCATTTAAAGTATATGTTAAGAAGTCGCCTTCCCTATACTCTATATCCTCTGGATCAGCATTAATTCTAGCATAGGTTTTTAAAGGAATCCTTTTAATAAATCCATCCTTAGAAAGTGTTATAACTACATCCTCTACCACAATTAACTCTTCTATATCTATTTTACCTTCATTTTCATCATGGATAATTTGAGTTCTTCTTGGATTTGCAAACTTTTCTGATACTTCTAAAAGTTCTGCTTTAATTACTTTTAATAATTCTTTTTCTTCTGCAAGAATCTTTTTTAATTTCTTTATTGTTTTTTCAAGCTCTTTATATTCTTTTTCAAATATATTTATTTCTAGCCCTGTTAATCTATACAACATCAATTCTAATATAGCTTCAGCTTGAGGTTCTGTAAATCCAAATTTATTTATAAGATTTATTCCTGCATCTTTTTTAGACTTGGAAGCTCTTATTGTTGCGATAACCTCATCTAAAACATTAATTGCTTTTATAAACCCTTCAACTATGTGGAATCTCTTTTCTGCATTTTCTAGTTCCTTTGTTGTTCTTCTAGTTATTACTTCTTTCTGGTGATTAACATAATGAGTAATTATAGATTTAACTCCTAAGGTTTCTGGTTTTCCATCTGCTAATGCAACCATGTTAAAGCTTATATTGCATTGAAGATCTGTTTTCTTAAATAAATATTTTAGCACTTTATCAGCTGCGTCTTCGTCTGCTGTTTTTCTAAGTTCTACAACTGCTCTAATACCAGTTCTATCTGATTCATCTCTAATATCTGTTATAGCCTCTAAGGCTTTAGCATGTCTCTTATCACCGGTCATTTCAGATATTGTTTGAAGTAATTTAGCCTTATTTCTTCTAAATGGGAATTCTGTTATTACAATTCCTACTCTTCCATTCTCTAGCTTCTCAATAGAAGTTTTAGCTCTTAGAACTACCTTTCCTTCTCCAGTTTCATAGGCAGTTTGTATAGATTCTCTCCCTATGATAACTCCTCCAGTTGGAAGATCTGGTCCTTTAATGTAATTCATAAGTTCCTTTGTTGTTATTTCATTATTATCGATATAGGCTAAAGTTCCATCAATTACTTCTTTTAAGTTATGTGGTGGTATATTGGTTGCAAGTCCTACAGCTATACCAAATGTTCCATTTACTAAAAGATTTGGATATTTTGCAGGCAATACCCTTGGTTCCATTTCACTATCTGAATAGTTAGGAACCATTTCCACAACATCTTTATCAATATCTCTTAACATTTCCATAGCAATTGGTGCTAGCCTAGCTTCTGTATAACGCATTGCAGCTGCCCCGTCACCATCTATAGAACCCCAGTTTCCTTGTCCATCAATCAATGGCTCTCTAGTAGTAAAGTTCTGAGCAAGTATTACCATTGCATCATATACAGACGAATCTCCATGCGGATGGAATTTACCTAATATATCTCCAACTATTCTAGCTGATTTGTAGTAAGGTCTATCTGGATATGCTTTTAATAAATATGCTCCATATAATATTCTTCTATGTACAGGCTTTAAACCATCTCTAACATCTGGTAAAGCTCTGTCTTTGGCTACTTCTATAGCATATGGCAGGTAATTATCTGGCATTGCTTCTTCTAAAGGTACTCTAACTATATTATTATCTTGAGGTATTTCTGTCTTCTTTTTAGCCATTCCCGTCACCCTTTCTTAAAACTCTCCGTACTTATACATATATTTCTTTCTTGGTTCAACTACATCACCCATAAGCAATGAAACCATTTTTTCAGCTTTTGCTGCATCATCTATAGTAACTTGTAAAAGGGTTCTAGATTCAGGATTTAAGGTTGTTTGCCATAATTGCTCTGGATTCATCTCACCCAATCCTTTATATCTTTGTATAAGAGCTCCTTTACCTATTTCTTTTTTTGCTTTTTCTAGTTCTTCATCTGAGTAGGCATATTTATGAACTTCTCCACTTCTAGTATTTTTATATACTTTATATAATGGAGGTTGTGCTAAATATAAATGCCCGTTTGCTATAAGTGGTCTCATATATCTATAAATGTATGTCATCCACAAGGTTCTAATATGATATCCATCTACATCAGCATCGCTCATGATTATGATTTTATCATATTTCATATCTTCTTCTTTATAATTATCTAAAGTTCCTGTTCCTATTGCTGTATTAAATATTTTAAGCTCTTCTGAAGCTAAAACATTCTCTAGTTTCTGCTTTTCTGTATTCATTATTTTACCTTTAGATGGCATAATAGTCTGGAATCTTCTATCTCTTGCTTGCTTAGCAGAGCCACCAGCTGAATCTCCCTCAACTACAATAAACTCGTTAACAGTTTTGTCTCTCATTGTACATACAGCTATTTTTCCTGCTAATGGAGCTGTACCTTTTCCTATTTTCTTTCTTTCAGCTTCATTAATCTTTTTTATTTTCTCTCTTCTAGCTGCCGCATCTAAAGCGTTATTAATAATAGAGGTTGCAATCTCTTTATTATCCTCTATCCATTCACAAAGCTTAGTATAAGCTAAATCATTCATCATGGTATAAGCTTCATTATTACCTAACTTAGTTTTTGTTTGTCCTTCGAATATAGGATTTGTTATTTTTATTCTTACAATTGCAGTCATACCTTCTCTTAGGTCATCACCTTCAAAATCCTTATCCTTTTCTTTAACTAAATTAAGTTTTTTAGCCCATTCCTTAAAGGCCCTAGTCATTCCTGTCTTAAATCCAGTCTCATGAGTACCAGCTTCTGTTGTAGGTATATTATTAACATAGCTAGCTATATATTCTGTTGTAGAATCTGTAAACTGAATACATATCTCTCCATACATATTAATGCTTTGAGCACTTCTTTCTCCATCGAATATTATTGGTAATGGATGAAGTGGAGTTTTACTCTCATTTAAGTATTCTATAAAATCTAATAGTCCTCTTTCAGAGTAATATTCTTTTACTACAGCCTCATCTTTTCTTTCATCTCTAAACTCTAATCTAATTCCTTTATTTTGGAAGGCTAATTCTTTTAATCTTTCATCTATTACATCAAATTTAAAATCTGTAGATGTAAAAACCTCTGTATCTGGTAAAAAAGTTACCTTAGTGCCAGTTACATTACTTTTTCCTACTTCTTTTAAAGGATGAACTGGAGTTCCAGGCATATCCTTTTTTAATTCTTTGTCAAAGGTGTATTCAAATCGTTGAAGATACTTTTTACCCTTTTGACTAACTTCAACTTCTAGCCATTTTGATAGTGCATTTACTACAGCTGCACCAACTCCATGAAGTCCTCCTGATGTTTTATAGTTTTCATTATCAAACTTTCCTCCTGTGTGAAGCTCTGTATACACCATCTCCACACCTGACTTCTTTTTTATAGGATGTATTCCTGTAGGAACACCTCTCCCATTATCTATTATTGTAACGCTTTTATCTTTATTTAAAACTACAGTAGCTTTATCACCATATCCATTTGATATTTCATCAATAGCATTATCTAGTATCTCCCATACACAATGGTGCAAGCCTTTGCTTCCTGTAGAACCTATATACATTCCTGGTCTTACTCTAACCGGTTCCAATTTCTCTAAAGATGTTAAAGAGGTCACATCATACTTATGCATACTACTTTCTTTACTCATTCTTCCCCTCCGTACTTCCTCATTAAGTCATAAATTTATATTTTAAATTATTATCTACACTTTAAGATATTCGAATTTTTTATTGGTTTATTTATAATATGTTCACTAGATAGTAAAAAATATACCTAATTTTCTCCTCTTTGTCAAACGGATGTTCTGTAAAATTATGTTATTTTATTTATTTGCAAAATAAAACCCAATGATCTACATTGGGTTAATAATCAATTAAACATCATAAATGCCTATTTGTCTTACGTGTTTTGTATGACTCCATTCTTTATTGTTCTTATTTAAGATACCTTGAATAGTTATAGGTATCCAAGTTAAGCTGTAAATGGCATACAATAAGTATCTAAAGAAAGCTAAGAAACCCTTTTTGCCTAACAATACAAAAGAAATAATAAAAAATCCTATTGTATAAAGCGCATGAACTCCAGTAATAATATACATATTTTTAACACCATCTAATAATACTGGAAAAATAAACGCATTAAGTGAATATGCTGCAAATACTGCAAGTAATTTCCCTGAAACCTTTTTGTCTTTAAATAAAACAAATGGAGTAAATAAAAATTGTACCATCAAGAAAATTCCCCATATTGTACTACCAAATAGACTCTTCATTTCAAATATATTCAATCCACTTTCCACATTTGCTTGCAAGAAAGATAGTATTAGCGATATTCCTAAAAGTAAAACTACAAAAGGTTGTGCAACATATAAAGCACAATCAAGAGCTCTAAAGTCTTTATCTTTTATAGCTTTTTTAACAAGCCTTGTGAAAAATCTTGTTGCAACGTCTGCAAATCCTTGCATCCATCTTTTTCTTTGATTCCAAGATTGCTTTAAAGTAAGTGGTTTTTCATCATATATTACTGCATCATGAGCCCAACCAACTCTTTCATTATTTAAAATAAGCTTACAGCTAAATTCTAAATCCTCTGTTAGACAAGTTGCACCCCATCCAAGCTTCTTAAGGATATTTATGTCTATTGCGAAACCTGTTCCACCAATTTGGTTAGATAAACCTAAGTTTTCTCTTGATAATTGGAACATTCTATTTTGTGACCAAAATGCTATAGAATAAGAGTTTGCAATCCATGAATCTTCTGGGTTTTTTGAATCAAGATAGCCTTGGACAACTTTAAAACCTTCATTCATCTTAGCATTTATTTCTCTTAAGAACTCTGTTGAAACTAAATTATCCGCATCAAATATAGCAACTGCATCATAGTTCTCTTTCATTTTGAATATTTTATCAAACATCCATTCAAGAGCGTAACCTTTACCTCTTTTTTCTTTGTCATTTCTTTCAAAAACTTTAACACCATGTGCTCTAGAAATTTCAGCTGTTTTATCTGTACAGTTATCTGCAATTACAAATACATCATAAAGCTCTTTTGGATAATTAAGCTTTCCCATGCTGTCCAGCAAATTACTAATAACAACTTCTTCATTGTGAGCTGCAACTATTAACGCATATTTCTTATTTGCTGTATAATCCTTCTCCTTATTTTTTCTAAAAAGACCAAATACCGCTATTATCAAATAGTATCCAGTAATACAAAATACAAATATTTGAAATATGCCAGTAATGACTGAAATGTAGTATTCCATCCTACTCACTCCTAAAATTATATTTAAATTCATGTACATCCAATTTTATTTTCATTAAAAAAATTAATTGTCTATTCCATTTATGTACCCCTACTAATATATTGCATAGTATAAAAAAAATCAAGTGCTCTCTTACTCTCAAGTATGTATTATTTTTCTTATATTTTTCTTAAAAAACTATTGCAATTTAATTAAAATATGATAATATTTTTAAAATTTATACAGATTAAATCAAAAATAATAAAATACGCTCTATATTTTTGATAAGTTAAAAATTAATATAATACATATATATTAGTATTTGAACAATAAGAATGCTGGGAATCCCATATGTAAACTTTTTATGTTTAGTTTTATGTCTAAAGAAGTTCATTCCGCCTATTATGCCTAAGCTTCCTCCAAACATAGCTATTAAAAATAAAGTACTTTCTTTAGTTCTCCAATTCTTTTTTATAGCTGCTCTTTTATCTTTCCACATTATAAGTAATCCTATTAAATTTAATACAAAAAAATATATATAAATATATTTATTCAAAACAATACCTCTCTATAAACGAAATAATTTATTCTTCCTTCTCTCTTAAGGATAGGCTAAAATTTTATTAAATTCCACTACAAATTTCTTAAGATTTTTTATCGAATAAAAAATGCTGTATCTTTAAACTTAAAGATACAGCATAAAATTTTATACTACCCCTTGTGCTAACATGGCGTTAGCCACTTTTATAAAGCCTGCTATATTGGCTCCAATAATTAAATTATCTTCTTCACCATACTCTTTTGCAGTTTTTTTTATGTTATTAAATATATTGCTCATTATTTCTTTTAATCTTTCATCAACTTCTTCAAAACTCCAAGCATATCTAATACTATTTTGAGACATCTCTAGCGCTGAACAAGCTACTCCACCAGCATTTGCAGCTTTCGATGGACCAAATAATATATTATTTTCTAAAAATAAATCTATAGCTTCTAGTGTAGATGGCATATTAGCCCCTTCTGAAACAGCAATAACACCATTTTTTATAAGTTCACTTGCTCCATGTTCATCTATCTCACCTTGAGTTGCACAAGGAAGAGCTATATCACATTTATTACTCCAAATCCCCTTATAATTATCTACAAACTTAGCTGTTGGTTTATCTTTTATATATTCCTTAATTCTTGCTCTTTTTATCTCTTTTATGTCCTTAAGTATCTTTAAATCAATACCATTTTCATCATATATATATCCACTAGAATCTGAACAAGCTACAATTTTAGCACCTAGTTCTATGGCTTTTTCCATAGCGTAAATTGCTACATTCCCAGATCCTGAAACAATGACTTTTTTCCCTTTAAAACTTAGTCCTTTATTCTTTAGCATTTCTTCTGTGAAATATACAAGCCCATATCCTGTAGCTTGTGTTCTAACTAAACTTCCTCCAAAGGTAAGACCTTTTCCAGTAAATACACCTTGATCACTCATGCTTTTTATTTTTTTATAATATCCATACATATACCCTATTTCTCTAGCACCAACGCCTATATCTCCTGCTGGTATATCCATATCTGAGCCTATATACTTATACAATTCTGACATAAAAGCTTGGCAAAACCTCATAATTTCATTATCTGATTTCCCCTTAGGATCAAAGTCTGCTCCACCTTTTCCTCCACCTATAGCTAACCCAGTTAGTGAGTTTTTAAAAATCTGCTCAAAACCTAAAAACTTTATAATACTTTGATTTACTGTAGGATGAAATCTAATACCACCTTTATAAGGTCCTATAGCTGAATTAAACTGAACTCTGTATCCTCTGTTTACATGAACTTTTCCTGTATCATCTACCCAAGGAACTCTAAAATATATTAATCTTTCTGGTTCAGTTATCCTTTCTAATAAAGCAGCTTCAATAAAATTAGGATTTTTATCAAATACGGGTGCTAAAGAAGTTAATACCTCTCTTACTGCATCAAAAAATTCTATCTCCCCTGGATTTCTTTTTTTAACTATATCTAATACCGATTCTACATATTCAATACCTTTCATATCTTCCTCCTAGCAAAAAATTGTTATGCCTTAAAAATTTAGAAAGGCTATATGTTACATATCTTAAGCGTCTAAATTAATATGACAATATCCACCTGGATTCTTTTTTAAATAACTTTGATGATATTCTTCTCCATCATAAAAACATTTTAATGGTTCTATCTCTGTAACTATTGGTTTATCATATTTTAACTGTTCTTTTTCTTTATATTTATTTATAACCGCTAAATCTTCTTTATCAATATAATATATTCCAGTCCTATATTGATGACCTATATCAGGCCCTTGTCTATTTAAAACAGTTGGATCTATTATTCCAAAATATTTTTCTAAAATCTTATCTAAAGTTACTTCCTCTTGTGCATACTCTATGTATATTGCCTCGGCATGACCAGTTAATCCTGTACATACCTCCTCATAGGTTGGATTTTCTTTATGTCCATTAGCATAACCTACTTTAGTTTCCTTAACTCCATCAATTCTAGAAAAATACTCTTCAACTCCCCAAAAGCATCCTCCAGCTAAAACTATTTTTTTCATAAAAATCACCTCTTTAAAAAATGTTATATTATATTATTATATTATTAAAAAAATTTATAAGGAATACTTTTATGTTTAAAATATATACTAAATTTACTTTATAAAATTAAGGAGAAACTTTTTATGAAAATAGGCTATGCATGTATCCCTTTAACTATCCCCTTTAGAACCAATAGAAGACTATTACTTAAAGACTTTACATATGAAAAAGCTTCAGAAATTATAGAAAGTAATCTTTCAGATTTACATAAAATACTAGAATATAATAAAAAAAGAGATATTGACCTTTTTAGAATATCTTCAGATATAATTCCTCTAGGAAGCCATGAAATTAATGATTTACCTTGGAAATCCATATTTAAATCTGAGCTAACCTCTATAGGAAATTACATAAAAGAAAATTCTATTAGAGTATCCATGCATCCTGGTCAATATACCATTATAAATTCTCCAAGTGAAGATATAGTAAATAAATCCATACGAGACTTTGAATATCACACAGATTTTTTAGATTCTTTAGATCTTGACTACACTCATAAATTAATTTTACATATAGGTGGAGTTTATGGTGATAAGCCTCTTGCTAAAAAACGCTTTATAGAAAATTTCAAAAGACTCTCCTCTTCTGCACAAAAAAGAATGATTATAGAAAATGATGAAAAAAATTATTCTTTAGAAGACGTTTTAGAAATAAGTGAAAAAATAAATATTCCAGTGGTATATGATAATCTTCATAATACTTGTTATGGTAGTAATGACTTAAGTGTCAAAGATATTTATAAATTAGTACATAAAACTTGGAAAAAAGAAGATGGAAATATGAAAGTTCATTATTCCCAGCAAGCTGAAAATAAAAAAATAGGCTCTCACTCCACAACAATTAATATTGAGGACTTTTTAGAATATTTTAAAGAATCAAAAGACTTTGATCCTGATATAATGCTTGAGGTAAAAGATAAAGACATATCATCTATAAAGGTTATAAATTCCCTAAATTCTCTTAAAGGGATTAATGCTAAATCCACAATAACAGAAGAATGGGCTAAATATAAATATGTTGTTATGGCATATAATTATGAAGCTTATAAAACATGTAGGAAAATAATAAAAGATAATGGAGATATATTGTCTTTATATAAATTTATAGATGAAACCTTAAAAAATCCTTTGGATGAAGGAAACTATATAAATACTTTACATCATGTATGGGGATACTTTAAAGACATCTCAAAAACTCAGGAAAAAAATCATTTCACAAAAATGATGAGTGAAAAAAAGTTTTCTAATGCTAAAGATTATCTATTTAAACTTACTAATAAATACGATGTAGAATACTTAAAAAAAGGATACTTCTTTCATGAAATACCCTAAAATAACAATTAACTATTTCTAATTTATTTCTTTGAATTATTAAATAATATATTTATTATTAATTTATTTCTTTACAAATTGACAATTTTACATATACAATATAAAATAATCAATATAATTAAATATTTATGCGATGAAAAAGAAAAGTAATAATATAATCCTTACAGAGAAGTTGTGTTTGGTGGAAACAACTAGGTTAATATTATGAAGGGAACTTTGGAGTATTTATCTTTTAAGTTGGGCATTTGCTAAGAAGGGTGGAACCGCGGATTATTTCGTCCCTTTATTGGTAAGGTCCTTTTTGTTTATTAAATTTTAGATAGGAGTAGATATCAATGAAAGCAATTTTAACAGTACTAGGACAAGATAAAGTAGGAATTATAGCTGGAATAAGTCATGAGCTTCAAGAATTAAATATAAATATTCTTGATGTTAACCAAACAATAATGCAAGGATATTTTACTATGATAATGATGTTAGACCTAGAAAAAAGCGAAAAATCTTTCGAAGACATAAAAAATTCTTTAGTTTTAAAAGGTGAATCTCTAGGAGTTAATGTAAAAATCCAAAGAGAAGAAATTTTTAATTCCATGCACACACTATAATTGGGGGGTAACTAATGAACGTTAATAATATTTTAGAAACCATAAAAATGATTGAAGAAGAAAAGTTAGATATAAGAACCATAACTATGGGTATATCTTTACTTGATTGCATAGATCCAGATATAGATAAAGCATGCTCTAAAATATATGATAAGATAACTAGCTCTGCCAAAGATTTAGTTAAGGTTGGTAATGAAATCGAAACAGAGTTTGGTATTCCTATAGTAAATAAAAGAATATCAGTTACTCCTATCTCAATCATAGGTGGTGCAACTGATGCAGATAATTATCTTAAGTTTGCTGAGACCTTAGATAGGGCTGCTGAAACTTTAGGAGTAGATTTTATAGGTGGCTTCTCTGCTCTTGTACATAAAGGCTACACCAAAGGAGACGAAATACTTATCAAATCAATACCTGAAGCCTTAGCAAAAACTAAAAAAGTGTGCTCCTCTGTAAATGTTGGTTCAAGTAAATGTGGAATTAACATGGATGCTGTTAAACAAATGGGAGAAATAATTAAACAAACTGCTGAACTTACTAAAGATACTCAAGGTTTAGGATGCGCTAAGCTTGTTGTATTTGCTAACGCTGTAGAGGATAATCCATTTATGGCTGGAGCTTTCCACGGAGTTGGTGAAGCTGATAAAGTAATTAATGTAGGTGTAAGTGGTCCTGGAGTTGTTAAAATTGCTTTAGAAAAAGTAAAAGGTGAATCTTTTGATGTGGTTGCTGAAACAATCAAAAAGACAGCCTTTAAAATAACAAGAATGGGCCAATTAGTTGCTCTTGAAGCTTCAAATAGATTAGGTGTTCCATTTGGAATAGTAGATTTATCTTTAGCTCCAACACCTGCTATAGGAGATTCTGTTGCTCATATATTAGAAGAGATGGGCTTAGAAGTTGTTGGTACTCATGGAACTACAGCTGCTCTTGCACTTTTAAATGATGCAGTAAAAAAAGGTGGAGTTATGGCTTGTGGCCACGTTGGTGGATTAAGTGGCGCATTTATTCCTGTTTCTGAAGATGCTGGAATGATTGATGCAGTTATGAAGGGTTCTTTAAATCTTGAAAAACTTGAAGCTATGACTGCTATTTGTTCAGTTGGATTAGATATGATAGCAATTCCTGGTGATACTTCTGCTTCAACTATAGCTGCAATGATTGCTGATGAATCTGCAATAGGGGTTATAAATAATAAAACAACTGCCGTTAGACTTATCCCTGCTCCTGGAACTAAAGTTGGAGATATAGTTCATTTTGGTGGATTACTTGGTTACGCTCCTGTAATGCCTACAAATAAATTTTCTTCTTTTGATTTCATTCAGAGAGGTGGAAGGATACCAGCTCCTATACATTCATTTAAAAACTAATAAAAATTAAAACCTGACTACTTGAGTACTTAAGTACATGACTACCTGAGTACTTGAGTCATCAGCTTAATAATAAAATGGGGGTGCAAAGAAATGCCTTTAAAAATTCCTAGCGATTTACCTGCTTTTAATATATTAAAAGAGGAAAATATATTTGTAATGAGTGATTCAAGAGCTGAGTCTCAAGATATAAGACCTCTTAAAATAGCTATTTTAAATCTAATGCCTACAAAAATTTCAACAGAAACTCAACTGCTTAGGCATTTAGCTAATTCACCATTGCAAGTAGATATAACATTACTTCAAACTCGTACTCATACTTCTTCCCATACTTCCTCTCAACATTTAGATAAATTCTATAATTATTTTGAAGATGTAAAAGATCAAAAGTTTGATGGATTAATTATAACTGGAGCTCCAGTTGAACATTTGGTATTTGAAGAAGTAAACTATTGGAATGAGCTTGAAGAAATTTTAGAATGGAGCAGTCATAATGTATTTTCAACTCTGCATATTTGTTGGGGAGCGCAAGCTGGATTATATTATCACTATGGAGTTCCAAAATATAAACTAAGTAATAAAGTATTTGGGGTTTACCCTCATGTAGTATATAAAAATAATCATGAACTTTTAAGAGGATTAGATGATATTTTCTATGCTCCTCATTCAAGGCATACAGAAGTATTAAGAGAAGATATAGCAAAAATTCCTGAGTTAGAAATTCTTTCTGAATCTGAGGAATCTGGTGTATTTATAGTTTCTGAAAAGTCTGGAAGAAAGATATTTATAACTGGTCATCTAGAATATGAAAGGTCTACTCTAAGAGATGAATATTTACGTGACGTAAACAAAGGTTTAGATATAGATATTCCTGATAACTATTTCCCTAATAACGATCCATCAAAACTTCCTTACGTTACTTGGAGAGCATCAGCTAATATTATTTTTTCTAACTGGCTGAATTATTGTGTATATCAAAAGACTCCGTTTAATCTAGAAGATTTAAAATAGAAAAAACCATTATAGCTTGTACGACCTGTAGCTATAATGGTTTTTTATTTATATTTTAAACATTTCTAATTCTTTTACTAAATTATCGTTAGCACTTTGTGATTTTTCATCCATCTCTAATATTTCATTAGCATCTTGTAATAAATAAGATGTTGTTTCTGTGATATTAGTTATTCCTATGGTTCCTTGATTTGAAGCTTCAGCTATATTTGTGATAACTTCATTTAAATTTCTAATAGAAGCTAATATTTCTTCCGATGTGCTAGAGAAATCTGTTATTATCTCTTGCATGAAATCAGCATCTTTAGCGTAATCCTCACCCGTTACAACAGAAGTTTCATAATCTTTTATAACTATATTGTTTATGAAATCTATAAGAGCCTTTGAACTTTCCACTAATCTATTAACTGTACCTGTTACTCCAGATGTAACACTTTGTATCTTTACTACAGCTTCTTGAGAATCTTCCGCAAGTTTTCTTATTTCATCTGCAACTACTGCAAAACCTTTTCCTGCTTCCCCTACTCTAGCTGCTTCTATAGCTGCATTTAAGGCTAAAAGATTAGTTTGTGATGTTATTTCTAATATAGATTCTGTTAGTATCTTAACTTTCTCAACTGATTTTGCATCTTCTATAGCAGAAGTTAAGTCATTTTGGTGCTTTCTACCTATCTCTGATGCTGTTTCCTTTGAAAGTAAGGATTTTTCTTTTAATGAATTTGCTCTCTTTGTTATATCATGAACTATATTAAGTGAATGGTTAGCCTTATCAGATATACCTTCAAGGGCCTTTTCAAGTTCTTGAGATGATGCACTCATTTCTTCCGTAGATGCACCTGTCTCTTCCATACCTGCTGCTATGTGCTCTGTAGTTTCGCTCATATCCTTAACTTTGTCATGAAGGTTATTCACTAGATTATTTACTGAACTAGATGTTTCCACTGTTACATCTGAACTTTCTTTAACCTTAGAAAGGACTGCTTTAGTGTTTTTCTGCATCTCGTCTAGTGCTAAATACATAGTCCCAATTTCATCTTTTCTAGTTTTTAATTTTTCTGGAATTTCTTTTCTATAATCTCCTGAGGATATAGTTTTTATGTACTCTACAAATTCTTTTATTGATTTAACTATTCCTTGAGTAACCGCTCTCGTAATCGCTACATTTAAAGCTGCAAATAATAAAACTAATCCAATTATTATTTTTATTATTAATCCCATTTCTTTTTTATTATTCGCTTTAAGAGTTGCTACTTCTTCGGTTTTACTTTTGGATATTATATCTAAAGTACCATCTATTGCGCCTAAGGATTCTGTCGCCGTTATTATATCTTTTTTAACCTTGTCCTCATTTGTAACATAATCTTTTAAATCAATATTTATGTTATTTAATGTTTGTGAACGTGTTTGCAATAATCCGATATAACTTTCCTTTATACCATAATTATTATCCGTAACATCTTTAATCTCATCATTTAGTTGTTTAAGTTTTCTCTTATAGTCTTCTTGCAGGGATGTTAAAACATTTTTATCCTTATAATTTTGTCCCGCCGATGAAAGTGCTACTCTTAGATCTCTAGAGCTATTGTTTATTTGTACTAACTTTTGTAAGAATACTACATTGTTATTATAAAGGTCATCTATTTTATTATCTGCAACTTTCAAAAAAACAGTAGATATTCCCCCAAATAGAAGCGTTATTATAATTGAACCAATAGATAGTATTCTTATCTTTTTACTAATTTTTAAATTATCCATATTACCCCCACCTTTCTTGTAATCATTTGTTATATTATGTACATTAGAACAAAACTCAGCCAATATGGCTGAGTTAATTACTTTATTAAATTTAAAATTATGGTATTAACTGCAAATCCTGCCATTAAAACAACCGTTATTCTGGCTAACATTGCCTCTTTTGTTCTACCTTTATTCTTTGAAAAAAATGTTTCGCTTCTACCTTGAATTAATCCACTTAATCCATCAGATTTGCTAGGTTGAAGTAATATCGTTATAATTATTCCTAATCCTAATAGCGATTCTAATACCATCAATAGTGTCTCCATTGAGCACCTCCTACTTTCCGTTTAAAATACCTTAATATATAATAACATAATGCTTCCATTATTACAATAATTATTAATGTTAATCCTAGACTTAAAAAAAGGTAATGAGATTAACCCCATTACCTTTAAGAAAAACTATTTTACGTTGAAGAATGCTTTTCTACCTCTGTATTCTGCAACTTCTCCTAATTCTTCTTCAATTCTTAATAATTGATTGTATTTAGCAACTCTTTCAGATCTTGCTGGAGCTCCTGTTTTTATTTGTCCTGCATTAACAGCTACAACTAAATCAGCTATTGTAACATCTTCTGTTTCACCACTTCTGTGTGATACTACTGCTGTGTAGCCAGCTCTGTTAGCCATTTCTATTGAGTTTAATGTTTCAGTTAAAGTTCCTATTTGGTTAAGTTTAATTAAAATTGAGTTTGCAACTCCTTTATTTATACCATCTTCTAATCTCTTAGTGTTAGTTACAAATAAATCGTCCCCAACTAATTGAATCTTGCTTCCTAATCTATCAGTTAGTAGCTTCCAACCTTCCCAATCTTCTTCTGCCATTCCATCTTCTAAAGATATTATTGGATATTTTTCTACCCATTTAGCATAGAAATCAACCATTTCTGCTGCTGTTAAAGTTTTTCCTTCGTTTTCTAATACATACATACCATCTTTATAGAATTCTGAAGATGCAGCATCTATAGCTATAAATACATCTTTTCCTGGTTCATAACCAGCTTTTTGTATAGCTTCTATAATAACTTCTAAAGCTTCTTCGTTGCTCTTTAGGTTAGGTGCAAATCCACCTTCATCGCCCACACCAGTAGCATAAGATTTATCATTTAAGATCTTCTTTAATGCATGATATACTTCAGCAGATATTCTTAATGCGTCGCTAAAGCTTGCAGCTCCAACTGGCATTATCATAAATTCTTGTAAATCAACTGAGTTATCAGCATGTTTACCACCGTTTATAATGTTCATCATAGGAACTGGAAGAACTTTTGCATTTACTCCACCTATATATTGATATAAAGGTAATCCAAGATAGTTTGCAGCAGCTTTAGCTACAGCTAAAGAAACACCTAATATAGCGTTTGCTCCTAATTTACCTTTATTGTCTGTACCATCTAAATCTATTAATACCTTATCTATTAAAGGTTGATCAAAAACATTCATTCCTATTAATTCTGTAGCGATTTCTTCATTAACATTTTCTACTGCTTTTAAAACACCTTTACCTAAGTATTGGCTGTTATCTCCATCTCTTAACTCAACTGCTTCATATATACCAGTTGAAGCTCCTGAAGGAACTGCTGCTCTACCTACTGTTCCATCTTCTAGTACTACCTCAACCTCTACAGTTGGAAAACATCTTGAATCTAATATTTGTCTAGCTACTACGTCTACAATCTCAACGTATTGTTTCATAAGAAATTACCTCCTTAAATTTAAATACTCATTTTATTATTTCATTTTGTAATAATAATAATACAGCTATGTTAATTTTAAAACATTTTTAGTACTAATTATTACTATAATAATAGTATTTTTCCTCTTTACAGTTATATTATACCTTTTATTTTACATAAATTCAACCAATTGAAATCAATTATCATTTATTTTTCTATTAATCCTTTCTAAAAATTATATTATCTACTTTCTATATTAGTACAAAAAAATAAAAAAGAAGCTATCTCAGATTTTTAACAGCTTCTTTTTTAACTAATCATTTAATATTAAGTTTAAAGTATTTATCAATTTTACTCTTCCACATTTTGGCCACATTTCTATCAAACTCTTTTATATTTTCAAGAAAGCTTTCTAATGCATCTACTCCTTCTAACCCCTTCATTAAATGTCTAGGATATTCTCTTCTTCTTACGTAATTATCTTTTGGATCAATTACTCTTATGTTCCCTTTATCATCAACGTATATATCTCTACATCTTATGTCCAGTTTGGTGAATTTTAGCCTTTTAAACTCCTTAATCAAATCATATAACTGCCTAGATATATCTTTAGTTAAGCCTACCTTTTTGATGTATTTATCTAATCTGATTCCATCTACCATTTCTCTTATTATATAGTAATCTCCGTACTTCGTCATTTTAGGAAAATATTTAGATCCTTTAGCCTTTTTTAAGGTATAGGCTTCTTTTAAACAGATTTTTTTATCATAAAATATCTTTATGATTTTTTTACCAGGCAGTAGATACACAACTCCATTATGTCCTCTGTCCAAATACTCGCCTTGTCTAAAGAGCTTTTCAACTTCTTCATCAAAATCTAAGCTGACATCATATTTTTTATCCATACTTATACCCAAATACATTGCTTTATATTTATACTATGCAATACCCCCTTATTTTGACAATCGTAATAAATATCTTAAAAGGAAGTTATCCATACTTTTTAAGAAAAAGCTATTTACTAAAACTCCCCCAGCACCTTCTATAAGCCTCTTTGAGTATTTATTATCTTCATAGCAAGTTATTATTATTTTATCTAACTCTAATTCCTTTGCTCTTTTTATTCCATATTCTAATAACATCTTTCCATACCCTTTGTTTCTTTCAGATATAGAAACAAAATAACTTATATTCCCTCCAATCACTAGCTGCTCTACTGATGGTTTTTTTCTTAAAACCACATCACCTAAAAATCTTTCTCTATCTACTAGCCAATAGTATTCTTCACTTTCCCAAACCTTTAAAACTTCTTCCATAAATGTTTCAAAGTTACTAACGCTATAATTTAGTTCATTATCTTCTTTATTATTTTTGCTATCATTAATTGCACTTATAAAGCTTTCAAAATATTTTTCTTGTGGTTTAATAAATTCTCCCATATCTTCTCCTACAATTTTTAATATTCTAATTATAGTGTTTAAATAATAAAAGGTACAGACTATTTTTATATAGCCTGTACCTTTTAAAACAATATATTTTAGTGTTTACAACTAGATGCTTTACTACAACCAGAGCATCCACTACAACTTCCTCCACTTTTAGAGGATTTATAAGTTCTATATCCTGCAAAACCTATGATGCCAAATACAACAGCTCCAACTATAAATGTAGCCATATTACATCGCCGCCTTTTTTTCTATTGATCCTTCAATAATTTTTGAAGAAACTTTACTTGGTTTTCTAAATAATAAATATATTATTCCTGCAATTAATGCAAACCCTACAGCAGTTCCTACTCCAAAGCTTCCGCCTGAAATAAATGATCCTACTTGGAATACAATTAATGCAAGTACATATGCAAATATTGTTTGATAGCTAAGAGCAAAAGCTGTCCACTTTCCTGATTTCATTTCACCACGTAATGCACCTATAGCTGCAAAACATGGAGCACAAATTAAGTTAAATACAAGGAATGAGTATGCAGCAAGTGGTGTAAATGCAGCTTGAAGATTTCCCCAAACCTCTGCACCATCTTCAGCAACTTCAGCAAATCCATAAAGAATACCAAATGTTCCTACTACATTTTCTTTTGCTATTAATCCAGTAAATGTTGCTACAGCTGCTTGCCATTCACCCCATCCAAGTGGTGCAAATATAGGTGCTATAACACGTCCTATACTAGCAAGTATAGAATCAGTAGTATCAACCATTTCCATGCTCCAGCTAAATGAGCTTAAGAACCATACACCAACAGTAGCAAGAAGTATTACAGTAGTTGCCTTCTTAATAAACGCCTTTGATCTGTCCCATGTATGAATAAGAAGATTCTTAATTCCAGGTACATGATATGCAGGAAGTTCCATAACAAATGGTGCTGGATCTCCAACAAAAAGTTTTGTTTTCTTAAGCATAATACCTGATGTGATTATTGCTCCTATTCCTAAGAAATAAGCAGATGGTCCAACCCAAGTTGATTCTGGGAATAAAGCTCCTGCTATAAGAGCTATTATAGGTAACTTAGCACTACATGGAATAAATGTAGTTGTCATAATTGTCATTCTTCTATCTTTTTCATTTTCAATTGTACGTGATGCCATAATCCCTGGAACACCACAACCTGTACCAATAAGTATTGGAATAAATGACTTACCTGATAGTCCAAACTTTTTGAATATACGGTCCATTATAAAGGCTATACGTGCCATATATCCACAATCTTCTACTATAGCTAGGCATAAAAATAGTACCATCATTTGAGGTACGAAACCTAATACAGCCCCAACTCCACCTATTATACCATCTAATATTAATGAGTTAAGCCACTCCGCTGTTCCAATTGAAGTTAAGAAGTTTCCTACTGCTGTTGGTATAATATCTCCAAACAATACATCATTAACCCAATCAGTAGCTAATGTTCCCACCGTAGATATAGATACGTAATAAACTCCAAACATTACTAATGCAAATATAGGTAAAGCAAGCCATCTATTTGTTACAATTTTATCAATTTTATCCGAAGTTGTTTGATTAGTTTTATTTTTCTTATTAACTGATTGTTTTATAACCTCAGTTATATAATCATATCTCTCACTAGTTATAATACTTTCACTATCATCATCAAGTTTAGCTTCACAAGCTGTTATAATCTCTTCGATTTTATTTTTAACTTCACTTGAAAGTATTACTTTTTCTTTAGCTTTTTCATCTCTCTCAAATAATTTTATAGCAGTCCAATGAACATTTTCATTATTTAATGGAACTTTTATAATTTCAGCTATTTGTTCTATTGAACTTTCAACATCCTTTGAGAACTTATGAACAACTTGAGTAGTTTTTTTAGCTTTAGCAAGTTCTATAGCTTTCTCTGCTACTTCTTTTGATCCTATACCTTTTAAAGCTGATGCTTCAATAACTTCACAGCCAAGAGCTTGGCTTAATTTTTTTATGTCTATAACGTCGCCATTTTTTCTAACGACATCAATCATATTTACTGCCACAACCATAGGTAAACCTATTTCTTTAAGTTGTGTAGTTAAGTATAAATTTCTTTCTATATTAGTACCATCAATAATATTTATAATAGCGTCTGGTTTTTCATTAACTAAATATTCTCTCGAAACAACTTCCTCTAAAGTATAAGGTGAAAGTGAATATATTCCAGGTAAATCTTGTATAATTATATCTTTATATCCTTTAAGTTTACCTTCTTTTTTCTCTACAGTTACCCCAGGCCAGTTACCTACGTGTTGTGAACTACCGGTTAAACTATTAAACATTGTGGTTTTACCACTGTTAGGATTTCCGGCAAGAGCAATTTTAATTGACATTTATATCCCTCCTATTGGTATATTCTTTAAAGTTTATATATTACTAAAAATTAGCGTCCTTAATCTACTTCAATCATTAATGCATCTTCTTTTCTTAAACTAAGCTCATATCCTCTTACATTTATTTCTACAGGATCTCCAAGCGGAGCTACTTTTCTTATATAAACCTCAGTTCCTTTAGTAATACCCATGTCCATAAATCGTCTCTTAATAGCGCCTTGTCCATGTAGCTTAACAACCTTAACTGATTCACCACACTTAACATCTTTTAATGTCTTCATATTATATATCCCCTTTCTATATAAACATTCTACTTATTACACCATTATTCTGTTTGCCATAGACTTACTTAATGCTATACGAGCATCTTTTACATTAACAATTAAATCTCCAGCCATCTCGTTAACCACTGTTACATTTCCCCCTATAACAAAACCAAGATGTTCTAGATGACGTCTAGTCTCATCATTACCTGTGATTCTCTTTATAATATTTGTTTCGCCTACTTTTATCATTGTAATTGGCATACCGTTCACTCCCTTTTCATTTAAAATAAATATCCATAGCCTTTTATCTATATGCAAATGAAAATTCTTTTCAATAGTTAAATAATACACCTATAGATAATAATTTTCAATATCTTTTAGTATATTTTTTAACATTTTTATTATTAATATCCTTGTTTTTAATAAGTATACATTTACACACTTCTATACTGTAGGAGCTTCTTTCCAAGCTCCATTAGATTCCTTTTAACATATATACTGTAGAGACTTGTTCTCAAGTCTCGTTAAATTCCTTTTAACTTCTATCCTGTAGAAGCTCTTCTTTTCAAGAGCTTCATTAGATTCATTTTTATTTCAACATAATGTATTGCGACATTGTGATATTAAGATATTGTGACATTAGGACATTGCGATATTATGCTATTGCGACATTACGCCCCCCTGCCCTGTAGAGGCTTCTTCCCAAGCCTCATTAAATTCCTTTTAACTTCTGCCCTGTAGAAGCTCTTCTTTTCAAGAGTTTCATTAGATTCCCTTTTATTCTATATAGTAGGATTAGACTGAAGCTGAGGGACGCTTCTACCAAAAATAAGTGCAGACATTCAGACATTACGACATTACGACATTACGACATTACGACATTACGACATTCAATAGGTAGTCTACTTTTTCTGCCTACTCTTTATTCACTTTCTGCTTAAATTTTTATTTTTTCATTAGTATAGTAGCAATATTCCTAGTATTTAAATATTATATAGGGTGCTGCTTTTATTAAATTAGGTTAGTGAGATTAGATGGGAGCTTAAAAATAAAAAAGCCATCACTTTAAATCGTAATGGCTTTTTTGTATATTATTTTATTAAACTTGTTCCAGTCATTTCTGAAGGTTTTTCTAATCCCATTGCTTGAAGGATAGTTGGAGCTATATCTGAAAGTCTTCCGCCTTCTCTAAGCTCTTTTCCTTCTGACTCATTACTTACCCAAAGGTATGGTACTGGATTTGTTGTATGTGCTGTATATGGTGTTCCTGTTGAAAAGTCTATCATCTTTTCTGAGTTTCCATGGTCCGCAGTTATAAATACAGTTCCATCTTTAGATAAAACTTTATCCACAATTTTACCTAGGCATGTATCTACAGTTTCAACAGCTTTTTCAGCAGCTGCTATTACCCCTGTATGACCTACCATATCTGGATTTGCAAAGTTTAGAATTACCATATCATATTTATCAGTATCTAATCTATTAAGTAATTCATCTGTTACTTCATAAGCACTCATTTCTGGTTTTAAATCATAAGTTGCAACCTTAGGTGATGCAATAAGTGCTCTGTCTTCACCTTCATATGGCTTTTCTACTCCACCATTAAAGAAGAATGTTACGTGTGCATACTTTTCAGTTTCTGCAATTCTTAATTGATTTAATCCTTTATTGCTTACATATTCACCTAATGTATTATTAATTCCATCAGCTCTATACGCAACATCTACACCTTCAAGAGTTTTATCATATTGAGTCATAGTTACAAATGTAAGGTCTAATGTCTCTCTTTGGAATCCATCAAATTGTTTATCATTTATAGCTCTAGTTATTTCTCTAGCTCTATCTGGTCTAAAGTTAAAGAATATAACTGAGTCTCCATTTTTTATGCTAGCTGTTGGGTGGCCATCTTCTAATACAACAGTTGGTAAAACAAATTCATCAGTTTTGTTATCATGATATGAGTTTTCCATAGCTTCTACTGCTGATTTTGCAGTTTCACCTTTACCGTTAACCATAGCATCATAAGCTAATTGAACTCTTTCCCATCTGTTATCTCTATCCATAGCATAATATCTACCGCTTATTGTAGCTATTTTACCAATAGAGTTTTCTTTCATGTAGCTTTCGATTTCTTCTACAAAGACTTTTCCTGATGATGGAGGTACATCTCTACCATCCATAAATCCATGTAGGTAAACTTTTGTTAATCCATTATCTTTAGCTAATTTTAAAAGACCTTTTAAATGATCTATATGTGAATGAACTCCACCATCAGATAGTAATCCTAAAAGATGTAATGCAGAATCATTTTTCTTAGCATTTTCTATTGCTTTTAATAAAGCTTCATTTTTGAATAAGTTACCTTCTTCTATTTCTTTTGTTATTCTTGTTAATTCTTGATAAATTATTCTTCCTGCACCAATATTTAAATGTCCAACTTCTGAGTTTCCCATTTGTCCACTAGGAAGTCCAACATCTAATCCTGATGCTTGTATAGTAGTATGTGGATATTTGCTAAACAATCTATCATAATTTGGTTTATTAGCAATCTCAACAGCATTTCCATCTGACTTTGGTGCGATTCCAAAACCATCTAATATCATTAATAAAACAGGTTTCTTTGCCATAACTACCTCCAAAATAGTACTTATTATTATAAAAAGAAACAAATATTCTCTTTATTTTTTCTAAATTAATTATATTCTACTGATATTAAAAAAACAATAGCAACAACCACTCTTTCATAAGATTGATTGTCGCCATTGTTATTTTCATTTGCAGATTAGTAGTTTACTATTGCTGCAAAATCTGTAGCTACTAAACTAGCTCCACCTACTAAAGCACCATCTATATCTGATTGAGCCATTTGAGCTTTTATTGTATTTGGTTTAACTGATCCACCGTATTGTATTCTAACTTTATCAGCAACTTCTTTTCCAAACATTTCAGCAACAACGCCTCTTACAGCACTTATTGTTTCGTTTGCTTGTTCATCTGTAGCAGTTTTACCAGTTCCTATAGCCCAGATTGGCTCGTAAGCTATAACAACTTGTTCTGCTAAATCAGCTGATAAACCTTCTAAGTCAGCTTTTATTTGTGCTCCAACTACTGCATTAGTTGTTCCATTTTCTCTTTGTTCTAAAGTTTCTCCACAACAAAGAATTGGAGTTAAGTTGTGAGCAAATGCAGCTTTAACTTTTTTGTTTAAAGCTTCATCAGTTTCATTGAAGTATTCTCTTCTTTCGCTGTGTCCTAAAACAACATAGCTAACTCCCATAGCTTCTAACATTCCTGGAGCTATTTCTCCTGTGAATGCTCCTTTTTCTTCAAAGTGCATGTTTTGTGCAGCAACTTTGATGTTTGAACCTTCTACTGCTTTTAATACAGCATCTAAGCAAACAAAAGTTGGGCAGATTACTACATCACAAGTAGCATCCTTTACTAATGGTTTTAATTCTTCTACAACTTTTACAGCCTCAGCTGGAGTGTAGTGCATTTTCCAGTTTCCTGCTATTATAGCTTTTCTCATTCTATTCACCTCTAAATATTTAATTATTTATCGTTTAAAGCAACTATTCCTGGTAATTCTTTACCTTCTAAGAATTCTAATGATGCTCCACCACCTGTAGATATGTGAGTCATCTTATCTCCGAATCCTAATATATTTACAGCAGCAGCTGAGTCTCCTCCACCTATAACTGTTGTAGCATCTGATTCAGCCATAGCTTTAGCTACTTCAACTGTACCTTTTGCAAAGTTTTCAAATTCAAAAACTCCCATTGGTCCATTCCAGATAACTGTTTTAGCTTCTCTAACAGCATCAGCATATATTGCTGCAGTCTTAGGTCCGATATCTAATCCCATATGTCCTTCTGGAATATTTTGATCTTCAGTTACTACTGGTGTAGCATCAGCTGAGAATTTATCTGCAACTATGTTATCTACTGGTAATAATAGATTAACTCCCTTAGCAGCAGCTTTATCTATCATTTCTTTAGCATATTCAACTCTATCAACTTCTACTAAAGATGTTCCGATTTCATATCCTTGAGCTTTTAAGAATGTATATGCCATTCCTCCACCGATTATTAGTGTATTAACTTTATCTAAAAGATTGTTAATAACAGCTATTTTATCTGAAACCTTAGCTCCACCTAATATAGCAACAAAAGGTCTAACTGGAGCATTAACTGTTTCTCCTAAGAATTTTAATTCTTTTTGAATTAAGTATCCACAAGCTGAAACTGGTACAAATTCAGTAACTCCAACTGTTGAGCAGTGAGCTCTATGTGCAGTTCCGAATGCATCATTTACAAATACGTCAGCTAATGAAGCTAATTCTTTTGAGAAAGTTTCAACGTTTTTAGTTTCTTCTTTTCTGCATCTTGTGTTTTCAAGAAGAACAACGTCTCCTTCATTCATTTTTGCAACAGCAGCTTTAGCATTTTCTCCTACTACTTCTTCATCTCTTGCAAATACTACTTCTTTTCCTAACATTTCGCTTAATCTTACAGCAACTGGTGCTAATGATTTAGAAGCGTCTTTTCCTAAATGTGAGCAAAGAATAACTTTTGCACCATTTTCTATTAAATATTTTATTGTTGGTAGTGCTCCAACTAATCTATTTTCATCAGTTATAACGCCATCTTTTAGTGGAACGTTAAAATCGCATCTTACTAATACTCTTTTACCTTTAACTTGGATATCTTCAATAGTTTTCTTATTAAAACTCATTCTTTTCACCTCATAATAATTCTTTATTTTAAAACAGTCTGGTTTATAGCCTTATACTACAAAACCAGACTTATTTTTAACTTTAAAAACTTAAAACTAAATACTTAAATTATTTTAAGAAGTTAGCGAAATGTTTTATAGTTCTAACCATTTGGCTAGTGTATGAATTTTCGTTGTCATACCAAGCAACTGTTTGAACTTGATATAAATCTTCTCCTATTTTAGAAACCATTGTTTGAGTTGCATCAAATAATGATCCAAATTTGATTCCGATTATATCAGAAGATACTAACTGATCTTCAGTGTATCCGAAAGATTCAGTTGTAGCAGCTTTCATTGCAGCATTAACACCTTCAACTGTAACATCTTTTCCTTTAACAACTGATATTAAGATTGTTGTAGAACCAGTTGGAACTGGAACTCTTTGTGCTGAACCGATTAATTTTCCGTTTAATTCTGGAATAACTAATCCGATTGCTTTTGCAGCACCAGTTGAGTTAGGAACTATGTTTACAGCTCCAGCTCTAGCACGTCTGAAATCTCCACCTCTGTGTGGACCATCTAATAACATTTGGTCTCCAGTGTAAGCGTGGATTGTTGACATTATACCACTTTGGATTTCTGCATATTCGTTAAGTGCTTTAGCCATTGGAGCTAAGCAGTTAGTTGTACATGAAGCAGCAGAAATTATGTTATCTTCTGCAGTTAATATATCATGGTTTACATTGTATACAACTGTTGGAAGGTCATTACCAGCTGGAGCTGAAATAACAACTTTCTTAGCACCTGCAGTTAAGTGTGCTTGAGATTTTGCTTTAGATACATAGAATCCAGTACATTCAAGAACTACGTCTACTCCTAATTCTCCCCATGGAAGTGTAGAAGCATCAGCTTTTGCATATATTTCGATTTCTTTTCCATTTACAACGATAGAAGATTCTTTAGCTTCTACTGTTCCTTCGTATCTACCTTGAGATGAGTCATATTTTAATAAGTGTGCTAACATTTTAGGATCAGTTAAGTCGTTGATTGCAACAACATCATATCCCTCTGCTCCGAACATTTGTCTGAACGCAAGACGTCCAATACGACCAAATCCATTAATTGCTACTTTAACATTTGCCATTGAAATTTCCTCCTAAAAGATATAGATTTATTTAAAATATTTATAAAAAATATTTTATACCATTTAAGTTTGCTTAAGCTAAGTGAGTATTATTCATTAGCTCTAAAATATTCAAGCAGTCCTAACGCTGCACCTTCATCTGTTACTAATACCCCATATTCATTACAATTCTCTGTAGCAAGTATAGCTTCAACTTTATTATTTCCACCAGCTACTGAAATATGAGTTTTTATCTTTTTGGCAACATCGTAATTTATACCTATAGAATTAGATACAAAAACTACTTCACCTTCTTTATTAAAGTAACATCCAAAAGCTTCACCTACTGCTTTTAATGATTTTAATTTTTGCTTATCCTTTTGTGATAAACCTCTTTTTTCAGCCATTTCATCTGCTATTCCTATTCCATATATAAGAACGTCAGCTTTATGAATGTTTTGAATAATGTCTTTTATTTCTTTTTCTTTAAGTAAAGTGTCTAGAGCATTTCCACTAATATTCTCTGGAATATGAAGCATTTTATAGCTTCCGTTTAGTTTATGTGCTAGTTCCGCTGCTAAGGTATTAGCTTGAGTTTCAACTTTTTTACCCATTCCGCCTCTTGCTGGAACTACTAAGACATCACTTAGATTATTTACTTTTGGGAAGTTATGTACAACTTCCTTTATTGTACTTCCTCCAGTTATGGCCACTACGTCTTTATTTCTTATTATTTCTCTTGCGTAGTTAGCTGCTGCTTTACCTAATTCTTTAATTATAGAAGCATCTTCTTCTATATCACCTGGGACAATGATGACTTTTTTAAGCTTAAGAATCTTACATATCTCATCCTCTAGTTCAGCTAAGCCCTTAATTTCATGGAGAAAATCTTTTAGCTCTTCCACTACTGTTTCTCCCTCAACTGTAACGCTCATTCCGGGAGTGTTTATCTGGATAAGATTTTGTGCCTTTAAAAAATTCACTTCTGTCCTAACTATTCTTTCACTTAAATTTAGCTTGTTGGCTAAAATTCTACGCCCTATAGGCTGATAGTAATATATAGTTCTTAATATATTGTACCTTTTTTCTAGAACTTCAACTAATTCAGGGACAATACTTTTAAGTAACTTTAAAATGTTTTGCAATTCCAACACTCCTTTGGTACGCCTATGTCCCACTTGAAACTTTTATGTCCCACATCTATTATTATAAAACACTATAATTAAATTTGAAAGAGATTTTGTGAAAATTTTTCTAAAAAATTATTATTATTACTCAAATAGCAATAAAATATTATATCTCTATAGTATTTTATTGCTATTTATTTTAAAATCTTTTTCTTTTACTTGATGATTTAATTCCCATTTCTTCTCTGTATTTTGCAACGGTTCTTCTAGATATATTATACCCTTTGTTATTAAGTTCATTACAAATAACTTGATCAGATATAGGTTTTTCTTTGTTTTCTTTATCTACAAGACTTTTTATTTCATTTTTAATGTTTAATATGTTTGTGTCTTCTCCACCATCTGTTACTGTTAGCCCTGTAGTGAATAGATTTTTTATTTTAACTGTTCCTCTATATGTTAAAATAAACTTTTCTTTTATGGCTCTACTAACTGTTGATTCATGAATACCTAATTCTTCAGCTATTTCCTTTAATGTCATTGGTTTTAGGTAACTTTCTCCCTTTTCAAAGTAATCCATTTGCTTCTCTAAAATTTTCTCTAAAACTCTGTATAATGTGCTTTTTCTTTGCTCTATACTTTTTATCAAAAACATTGCACCATTAATTTTTTGTTTTACGTAGTCTGTTGCAAATGCATCCTTAGAATTATTCAATATTTCTTTATACATAGAATTTATTGATAACTTAGGTAAAACGTCATCATTCATAAGTATAAAGTATTCTCCATCAATCTTTCTTATTGTAGCATCAGGAATTATAAACTTTACATCATCCCCTGTATAAAAGCCTCTTGATGGTTTAGGTTCTAATTCCTTTATAATGTCCCCATACTCTTGAGCTTCTTTAGGCGTAATATTCAAAGCTTTAGCTATTTGATTATATCTATTATCTGCAATGTCTTCTAAATGATTTTCTATTATTTCAAAAAGATTTTCATCATCAAAATATTGCTTCTCTAGTTGTATTGTTAAACATTCTTTTAAATCTCTAGCTCCAATCCCATCTGGTTCCAAAGATTGTAGAGTTTTTAAAGCCTTTTCAACAGTATCTAAGGGAACTTTTAATTCCTTACTTATGTCTTGTGTAGAAATATCTAAATACCCTTTATTATCTAAACTCTCTGCTATATAAATACATAGACTCTTATGAAATTCATCTATGTTTAAGTCTATAATCTGCTCAATTAAAAAGTCCTTTAATGACTTTTGAGCTGATATGAATGTAAAAGGTGACACCTCATCCTCATCATAGCTACCATAACTTTGGGATCCGTAGTTATCTGACTCAAAGTATTTTATCATCTCTTTATAATCATATCTATCCTGTATTTTTACTTCGTCTAAATCCTTTTCATAATTGGTTTCAATAACTGGGTTTTCTGCAAATTCTTTATTTATATACTCTAATAATTCACTTGATGACATCTGTAAGAGCTTAATTGAAAGTTGCATCTGCTGTGTCATAATAAGCTTTTGCTCTTGTGTTAGAGTCATATTAAAATTCATATTCATTCCATCACCCTTAATTCCTTTATATATTAACTATTTTAACTGTTATTACTATAAAAAATCAACCTACGACAACAATATTATTAATTTTAATAAAAGGTTTACAGTAAATGGAATTTATTTGCTCATTTTTATTATTTTATTAAATATTCTTTAATTTGTATCGTCTTTTCAGGCACTATAAATTTTTCTTCTATTATCTTATTTTTATAATCATTTATTTCATTCATTAAGTTTTTTGAAATCTTTTGTTCTGTTGAAGGTGCAATATCTATATATCCATCTTTTAGCCCTAAAGTTGTGATGTAGTTTTTACCACTTTTAAATGTTCCAGTAGCTACTTCCTTGCATACTTCATAGGTAGCCTTATCTACTCTTTTTATCATAGATGACATTATTACCGAACTATATTCCTTATATATTTCTGCTTGATCTTGATCCACTCCTATAACATATTTATTTTCTTCCATTGCAGCTTTAAAAACGCCTTCACCTGCTTCTCCTACTGCTTGAAAAATTATATCGCATCCATCTTCATAAAGTTCTTTAGCTATATTATAGGCTTTATCTTTATCCTTAAAATCCATTGTATATCTTGCGGTTTCTCCATTTAATAAAGATTCTGATGCGATTTTATTTACGTTATTTACTCCAGCTGCATATCCTGTATAAAACCTTTCTAAAACATCATCCATATCTCCACCTATAAAACCAACTTTATTACTTTTTGTAAGTCTTCCAGCTAATACACCTACAAGAAAGGCACCTTCTTGCTCTTTAAATTTTACACTTTTAACATTTTCGTTGTCACTTTTCCCATCAATTATTGCAAAAATCTTATCAGAGAAGTCTTTTGAGATTTTATTTAATGCTACGTTCATGTCTTCTCCTGTTACTATAATTAAATCAGTCTTATTAGCAAGTTTTCTTAAGTTTTTTTCTATCGTTTCTTTACTATCATTTTCTACTGATACACTTTTTATATTAAAATCCTGAACCGCTTCTAATACACCTTTATAGGATTGTTCATTAAAATTATTTTCTTTAAATACTCCCTTATCTGATAAGAAGCCTACTTTAGTAGTTTTTCTAAGAAAAGTATTTTCAATTATATTGCAAGAACATAAATTACCAGAAATCAAAATTATAATTATAAAATAACTTAACCGCCTATTTTTCATTAAACCAAACCTCCTTTAGAGTTAGTTTATCCGAAAAATATTAAATTATTTTTAAATCATAGTTAAGGAAAAGACTACTTAGAGTCAATTTAATCTAAGTAGTCTTTTCTTTAATTAATACTTCCTCTTGGAATGAAAAATATTCCTGCAGCTCCTGGTCCAGAATGTATACCAACTGTACATCCTACCTCAGCTTCTACAAAATTAATATTTTTCTCTATTAGCTTCTCTTTAAGCGCTCCGTAAATCTCTTTATTTTCCGCATCTAAAATCATAACTGGTTCCCCAGACTCATATCCGTATTCTTCTAACTCTTCAAGAATTATTTTAACTGCCTTTTTACTTCCTCTAACCTTATCCTTAACAGCCATTTTACCGTCTTTAACTTCTAATATAAGTTTAATGCCTAAAACACTTCCTATAGTCCCTGCTGTTTTAGATAAACGTCCACCTTTAACTAGATATTCTAAAGATTCAAAAGCTAAAGAACTTCTTACGTGAGGTATTCTTCTTTCAATTTCATTTTTTATATCTTGTATTTCTAATCCTTGTTCAACTAATTCCGCAGCTTTTAAAACTAATAATCCTAGTCCTGCCGTAACATTTCTAGAGTCTATTACAACTATATCTTCACTATCTAACATTTCTTTTGCAATACATGCTGATTGATAAGTCCCACTCATATCTGAAGATAAATGAATAGATATAATTTTATAACCATCTTCTAATAACTTCTTATATGTTTCATAAAATCTTTGAGGTGTAACTTGAGCTGTAGTAGGAAATACATTCCCTTCTCTTATTTTTTGGAATAAAACATTTCTAGTAATTTCAGTTCCATCTAAATAACTTTCTTCCCCAAAATTTATTAATAATGGCAATGACTCAATACTCTTCTCTAAAATAATATTATTAGGCAAATCCGCCGTCGAATCAGTAACTATTTTTATTTTATTCATAATTTACTCTCCCTCACTCATCTTAATATATTACTCTACAAAATAAATATCTATAATTCCAAAAAGAAATTTACTTCATCTGAGGAAAGTCCAACTGTTTTAATGCTTCATACGCTATTACGCAAACTGTATTAGATAAATTAAGACTTCTAGTGCTAGTATTTATCATAGGCACTCTCATACCTTGTACTCTTTCATGAACCTCCTTAGGAACCCCTGATGATTCCCTTCCAAACATAATAAAATCTCCAGCTTGAAACTTTATTTCATTATAATACTTATCTGCATGTGTAGATGATAAATATATGGTATTATGTCCATACTTAGCCATAAAGTCTTCAAAACTTTCATGCACTTCTAAATCAAGATCTTTCCAATAGTCTAATCCTGCCCGCCTTACACTTTTCTCATCTATAGAAAAGCCCATAGGTTTTATTAAGTGTAATTTAGAATTAGTAAGTACGCAAGTTCTAGCTATATTTCCTGTATTTTGCGGTATTTCAGGTTGATACAAAACTATGTTAAGATTCACTCTTTTGTCCCTCCATTTTGAATAATAAAATTTTATTATTCAAGAAAATAAGATGGTAAAGCTAATCCATCTTAAATTTATATTACACTATAGAAATATATTAGTCAAAACACTAAATTATATAATTTATATTTTTCTCATCAAAATATTTCGTAATATTTTCATAAAAGAAACCTTTCATATTATTTATTTCTTCATTAGTATAAACATATTTACCATATCCAAATTGTCCATATTTAAATTTTCTTATTTCTTCATCCATAGGAAGCAAGCTTTTTGGGTAAACGCTTAAAATATTTTCTTTTGCTCTTTTTGTGAATCTATGAGATATTATTTCAAAATTTACTTGATGACCTTTAAATAATTCCCCAATTTTGTTTATAAGTTCTTTATAATCCTCTTGCCAATTATCATAAAGAAACACAGGCGCTATAATAAATCCTAACGGATAGTTTGCCTTTGCAATTTTATAGGCTCCTTCTATTCTTTCATTTATTCCATTTGTTTTATGTTCAAACTTCCTAATAATGTTATCTGTATTTATAGAGAATCTTACTGTAGTTCTTCCATTGTGTTTTAGGTTAAGTAAAGAGTCAACATCCCCATATTTAGTTACAAATCTAAACTTAGTGTATTCGTTACTTCCAAATAACTCTATAGCCTTCTCCAAGGCTCCAGTATATTGTTCTACCGGTATTGGATCTGATGTTGCTGCCCCTTCAAATATTGTTACCTCTGGTTTCCTATCTTCAACATACTTTAGTGCTTTCTCAAATATCTCATCTAAATTCACATGAATTTTTGTATATGGTCTTTTACCTAATTGAGTATTTAAATAACAATACTCACACATTCCCATACACCCGCTTACTAAGGGTAACTGATAATGAGCAGAAGGCTTACAACTTTGAAATTCTAATGTTTTCCTTACTCCTACTACCAGTGTGCTTTTACCTTCTACATACATTTCTCTAGGCGTATTACCTGGAATTCCACTTACTCGTCCTTTTGATATTATTATTTCTTTATCTTCTTTACGAAATCTATTTAGTAGTTCCTCGCCTAGCTTATATTCTAGAGCCTTTTCTTCTATTATTACTCTACTTGGAATAAACATTTTTATCACCTCAGTAGTAGTATGTATTACTATTGAATTATATATTTTCTTTTAATATAAATTTTCTTATAACTTTTGATACACCTTCTTGGTTGTTAGTAGAAGTTATATAATCAGCCTTATCTTTTATAAATTGAGGTGCATTTCCCATTGCTACACCCAATCCAGCATATTCTATCATTGTTAAATCATTTTCATTATCGCCTATTGCTATTATCTCTTCTTTTTTTATACCTAACTTCTCGCCTAAAATTTCTACACCTTTGCCTTTACAAACACCTTCAGCATTTATTTCTAGATTAAGCATATTAGAGCTTGATACTTCTATTCCTTTAATTTGCTTTAACTCTTCTCTTACATTTTTAACAACCTCTTTGCTAGTATGTATGCTTATACACTTTAAAATTTCAGATTGATTATCAAGCAATACTTTATCCCATTCATTATCTTTTACAGAATATAATTTAACTTTATAATCTGATGGTATTCCTCTTGTTATAAATAAATATATAAATAATTTTTCTAAAATTCCACCACAAAAAATAGAATTATGAGTGTGGAAATTAGGTTTCATTTTATACTTTTTTAGAACCGCTAAGACTTTCTTACAAGTTTCATACCCTATTACACCTTTATAAATCTCTTTATCGTTGACATCTTTTATAATAGCTCCATTAGCTGCTATTACAGGAGAATTCAATCCAATGTATTTAGAATAAAAAGCGGCATTATTATATATTCTCCCTGTAGAAATCGCTATTTTCACACCTTTATTTCTTGCTTCTAGCAATACCTTTTTAGTTTCTTCTGTCACCTTTTTATTACTATTTAAGAGCGTTCCATCCATATCTATACATACAAGTTTATAATCCAATATTTAATCCTCCCTTAATTACTCCATACTTTTTTACATCATTATTAAAATTATAATAATTAATTCATATGTTATCCACTTAATTTACTATAAAATTAATATTTTTTATATTTTTAGTGTGCAAATTTATTATACTCATTTAGAAAACAAAAAAATCATCAGCTCTAAACCGATGATTTTTTTTGTTCTCTATTGTTACGTATTAGAATTTTGTCCACTTGTAGTTTGAGTTGCTGGAGTTTCAGTTGAAGGCACTTTATTTTGTACTGCCTTTTTAGTACCTTTTATAACTACTCCATCAACCTTAGTATATTTGTCTGTTGAAACAGTTTCTCTATTTATTTCTTTTCCATTTTCATAAGTTATTAAGTAACTTTTTGCTCTATAACCTACTACTGGACTCTTCTCCCATTGAGTTGTTCCTTCATTTAAAGTTGCATCCTCTTTTGTTGTGACAGTAGGTTGTAAAGTTTCTGTAGTCTCAGCAATTAATTTATATGTCTTTCCAGCCATACCTTCTTTGCTTCCATATATATTAAATATTACATTTCTATTAGATGTATATGATTCAATATATACAGGAAAATCATATGAATTTTTAAATTTATAATCTAAAAGTCCCCAAGCTACAGTTGCATCAAGACCTGGAAGTGAATAACCTGGAAGCATAGAGTGATTATATCTCTCTGTGGATTTTAAATTCGCCTCCATAGCAGCTCTATATAAGGTCGTAGATACTTGACATATCCCACCACCTACATCTTGTTCAACTCTATCTCCTACAAAAACAGCTGCATTTTTAAATCCTCTAGCAGCACTTCTTTCTCCTACAACCTCATTGTAACTAAATACTTCTCCTGGCATTAAAAGCTTGCCATTACAAAACTTTGTTGCTAATTCAACATTCGAAGCTCTTTCTGAAGTTGAACTAGAAAAATTTGTCTGTGCAGTTGAAATCTTAGAATTTATTTTCGATAGCTGATCTTTAGTAATAGAAGGTTTATCTATCTCTGTAGCAACTACTATTTCTATGTCTTTATCTATACTTCCATCTATAACATCTTTTAACTTATTATTAAGTTCATCTTCATTTACTTTTGTACCATCAACTTCTGGAGTAATTGATATTTTGCCATTACTTATAGATATTGATGCATTTTTTGATCCTGCTTTAACACTATCTTTTATTGAAGTTTTAAATGGTTCTAACTTGGTTTCATCATAATTAAATTCTAATGATAAGTCCTCATTGTGTTTGCCGTCAATCCAAGATTTTTTACTGAAAAAATTAGAACCTTTACCTATAGAAATAGCTTTATCTATTGTTTCTTCTATATTAAATTCAGGACTAATGTCTGAGTATCCTAAAGTAAAAATCTTATCATTAACTTTAACATTTATTTTCTTGGAGTTTATTTTTTCTTCAAAACTATTTTTAAGCATTTCTACTGCTTCTTCTTTAGTTTTTCCTGAAAGATCAACTCCATTAACTTTAATGTTAGGATAGATTTTATCTTCCCACTGTTTAACCCTGTTATTAGATGCTATAGCGTATGCTGAGGTAGCAAAAACTCCTAACATAACTACAGTGGCTACTGTAAAAAGTATATTTCTTCTTGCCTTACTTTTAGAACTTTTCTTTTTCTTCTTTTCCTCCATTTAATCTCTCCTTTCTCCCTGTCAATACATTATACTACAAATTTATTTTTCATTAAACTAAAATAGTTTTACAAAAATCTTAATTTATTATTCCAATAACAAAACAAGGTTTACCTAATGGCAAACCTTGTTTCTTAAAAAAATAAATCTGAATCATTAAAATAAATTCTGTCTTCATCCAAAAGCTCTTTTCTTTGATTAGGGTTTATTGTAAATCTTGCCCTTCTCTTAGATATTTCTCTATCTGTATCGAAAGCATGTATTGATATTTCTATAGGCTCACTTTGAGATATCTTTAAATTTCTTCTTGGAATAACCAATCTTGTAGTATTTTTATCCACTGTAGTATAGTATTCTCCATTAATAAAAATATTATATCCAGCTAAATCAGGTTCTCTGTTTTTAGTCCAAGTAACATATATATTGTTTCTATCCATGCTCGCAAACAAACCTTGTACCACAGCTGGTTGCATTAAGTATGCTATATTATCAGGTCCCCAGTTTAAATCACTAGGAGGATTAGCCCCTCTTACAGTTCCAGTTTCTGTCCACTGCCATATTCTCCATCTCTTCCATCCACCAGCATCTGTTGGATAAGGAGGATTTCCAGGGATTTCTTTATACATAGCTATCCATAGCGGCATATCACTCAATGGATATCTTCCATTAACTTTAAAGTCATCATGAATATTTATAAAAAATAACCCTGTGTAAAACATAAGTCTTCGATTAGTTTTGCTTTCAAATCTCTTTCTAAATCTGTCTATCCAATTTACAATTGCTGCAGTTGTCATTGAATCATCTTGCGGCGTTTCTACATCTAAAACTGGAAATAAATCACCATAATCCTTATTTCCAAATCCTTGTTGAAGAGTATTTATAAAGTCATCACATTGATTATCAGCAGTTGTCAAATCATAAGATGGTACTCCGTAATGATAAGCCCCTACTGGTATTCCAAACTCCCTTGCACCTTTTGCAAACTGTAAAAACTTTAAATCTACTCTAAATCTACCTGTAGCTGATCCCGACGACCTTAAGTACAAAAAATCAACTGTACTAGCCAGAACTTGAAAGTTTACACCTTGTGTATACTCATTAATATCAAGTCCAAAAAGACTACGAGGATTTCTATCCTGCATCTTTTGCCTCCACATTTATTACTTTATTACTATAATATAATCTGCATTGTAAAATAGTTACAGCTATTTCACATTTAATTTCACCACAAAAGTTATATTATTACCTAATGATTCTGCCCATATTTTCCCACTATGCATGGTAACTATATTCTTAGCTATTGCTAATCCTAAACCACTTCCTCCGGTATTAGAGTTTCTTGACTCGTCAGTCCTATAGAATCTATCAAATACATTTTTTAATTTATTTCTATCCATATGGTCTCCCCTATTTTTAACAGAAATAAAGACCTCTTTATTAACCATCCATAAAGAAATTTTTACCTCACTATCTTTGTATGAATATTTTATGGCATTAGTTAATAAATTTTCAAACACTCTCAACATTTTATCGCTATCTAAAAGAACCATTGCTTTTTCTTGAGGATATGATTGGATAACTTTTAATTCTTTTTCTTCAAATAGTGGTAACATTTCATCAGTTAATTGTGATATAAACTCAACTATATTCACTTCGGTTAGATTAAGTTTAATTTCTTCGTTAGTAAGTTTAGTGAACTCAAATAAATCTTCTATTAGTATCTTTAACCTTTCTGCCTTTGAAAATGCTATATTTAAGTATTCTCTTTTCTGCTCTTCACTATTATATTTCTCCTCCTTAACTAATCCTAAATATCCCATAATCGAAGTTAGTGGTGTTCTTAGGTCATGAGAAACATTTGTAATGAGCTCATTTTTAGTTTTTTCTACTAGTCTTTCTTTCTCTATTTTACTATTTATCTCATCTGCCATATGGTTAATATTTTGAGCTAAATTTCTAAGCTCATCTTTTCCTTTTTCATTTATTCTATAATTCAAATCACCAGATGCTATAACTTTTAATCCCTTTGATATTTCTTCTATGTATTTCATTTTATTATTTGTAATTCTCATAAATGCGAACACAAATATTATTACTGATCCTATTAAAGCTAAAAACGGGTTAGTCTCTTCATAGCTTATTGGTGATTGCGCAATTTCTGCCTTAATTTGAAATATAATAAATAAATTTTCATTATTTGTCTTGGTCGGATAAATATAAGTTTTCTCTTTTTCGCTACTAACGCTATCTATAGAATTCGTAAATATACTTTCTAAATTTATGCTCTCATACACTATGTCCTTAGTTTTGTAATAAATCTTCCCGTCTATGTTACATATGATCAAGCTTGCATTGCTCATAGTATAATTATCAAGAAAATCATCTACTTTTTCCTTGTTTTCAACATTAATATTATCCTTTTTTAGATCTGAAACTATTCTCTTATAATAATCTTCATCATATCTATAGTTATATTTTATTGTCTGATAAGATACATTTCTAGAAAGTTTTTTATTTAATATACCATAAGAAAAAAATGCTATCAAAAAACATATTCCGAATACAACAACCAACTCAAACCTTATGCTTTTCTCCATTTTGCTGTTAAAGATTCTATAAGCTATCTTTATTGGTTTCATTATTTTAAGATTTAATATCCAATTAAATAATCTCTTAATCTTATTTATCAATTTTATAACCTACTCCCCAAACAGTTTTTATATACTTTGGTTTTCTTGGATTTTCTTCAAGTTTCTCTCGTATTTTTCTTATATGAACCATTACAGTATTATCCGATTGTATGAATTGCTCATTCCAAACACTTTCATAAATATTTTCTATAGAAAATACTTTTCCTTTGTTCTTAGAAAGTAATGCAAGAATATCAAATTCTATTGGAGTAAATTTTATTTCCTCATTAGCTAAAAAAACTTGATGACTTTCCAGGTTTATAACAACTTCATCAACTTCTAATATATTAGTTTTGTCAGCTTCTATTGACTGATTGGAATTATTACTTGATTGGTTTAATCTTTTAAATCTCCTTAATTGAGACTTCACTCTAGCAATTAACTCTAAAGGATTAAATGGTTTTGACACATAATCATCTGCACCTGTATTTAATCCTAATATCTTATCCATATCTTGTGTTTTTGCTGACAGCATAATTATAGGAATGTTTCTTGTTTCTCTAACTTTCAAACACATCTCTATTCCATCTAATTTTGGCATCATTATGTCTAAAATTATTAAATCCACCTTGTTTTTTTCTAAAATCTCTAAAGCCTCTTCTCCATCTCCTGCTTTTATAGTTATATATCCTTCACCTTTTAAATATATCTCAACTAAATCTCGTATTTCTTTTTCATCATCCACGATAAGCACTACTTCTTTATCCATAAATTTCAAATCCTCTCCTTATATGCCTTATGTGTATATTTTACTTCTGAAATCTTTATAAATATACAATAAATTCTTAAGTTTTCCTAAAGAATAGGAAAAGGATAATAGATTTTACTCTGTTATCCTTAGAATTTAACTTATCCTCTTAATTTAATAGACTTTTCTATTATGATATCTAGTAACTCGCTGAAGTTTATATTAACCCCTGCTGCACTTTTTGGAATTAATGAATTTTTAGTCATTCCAGGTAATGTATTCACCTCTAAAATGTATGGTATACCATTTTTTATTATCATATCTACTCTAGAGTAAACAGCGCATTTTAGAGCCTTATAGGTTGCAAGAGCCATTTTTTCTACTTCTTTATGCAGTTCTTTCTCTAGCTCTATTACAAATTCATCTGCTCCACCATCTGTGTACTTAGATGTATAATCGAAAAATGCTGACTTGGGTTTAATAGCTATTATTGGCAAGAGTTTTCCATCAATAACTGGACAAGTTATTTCATCTCCATTAATGTACTCTTCTATCATTACCTCTTTGTCCCATTTAAGAGCTTCACTTACACAATTTTCAATCTCATCTTTTGAATGAACTACAAAAGTTGCTACAGATGATCCTCCACTATTAGGTTTTACAACCACAGGATAAGTGTACTCTTCTATTAACTTATAATCTATCTCATCAATTGACATTACAGTATACCATCTTGCAGTTCTTATATCACATGCTTTAAGTACCTTCTTAGTCATATCCTTATCCATACAAACTGATGAGCTTAAAAGTCCACATCCTGAATAAGGGATTCCAAGAGTCTCAAGAACACCTTGTATTGTTCCATCTTCACCAAATTTTCCATGAAGTGCAAGTAACGCAAAATCAATTCCTTTAACCTTATCTATAACATCTTCCTTACTGTCTAAGACAATTGGAACAACTTCATACTTACTTCTATCTAAATTTTCAACTACCGAATTACCACTCTTTAAAGAAATATCTCTTTCTGAAGATACTCCCCCCATTATAACTCCAACTTTCATATAATTTTCCCTCCGCATAATAACTGAAATCTTTGTTTATTATATCACTTTAATTATGCAATTTGAAGTTTATTAAAATCAATTTATATTTATATCATATATATCCGAAAACTCCATATTTATTTTTTCATACTTTTCTTCAATATTTTTTTTATGAAAATTTTCTTTTATATCTTTACCTCTTCTATCTGGTAACATAACTATAAACTCGGTTCCTTTATTCAGTTCAGATTTAACATCTACTTTTCCACCTTGTAACTCAACCAAAAGCTTAACTAAATATAGCCCTATACCAGTCCCCTCATGGTCTCTTGCTAGAGATTTGTCTACTTGAAGAAATCTTTCAAAAATAACATCAACTTTTTCCTTAGGTATCCCTCTACCATTGTCTCTTACATGTATATAAATATATCCATCCTTTTTTTCTTTAATATTAATATATATATTCCCACCAAAATCTGTGAACTTAATAGCATTAGATAAAAGGTTCAACATTATCCTCTCTATTTTATCTGGATCACAAGCAATCATTTTTTCTTCTGTGAACGTATCAAATGTTATACTAATTCCTTTATATGATGCATGCTCTACAACTGCTAATGTAATATCTTCTAATATTTTTACTATTTCATAATTTCCTATATTAACATTAAAGTAACCAGAATCAATTTTTGTAATATCAATTAGATTATTTACTACTCTTAGTAATCTATAGCAATTTTGTTTCATCATTTTACTATACTTAATAAATTGAGTTTTGGAATAATCAAGGTTATTTTTATATATGTCCATGACCTGAATTGCAGAAAAAATCACATTAATTGGGGTTCTTAGCTCATGAGATATATTAGCAAAAAATTCAGTCTTAATTTTATCATATTGTTTTATTTCTTCTAACAATCTCTTGCTTTTTTCTTTCTCCATTTCTAATTTTACTATCTTATTTCTTTCCGTTATATCTCTAGCTAAACATAAAATTCCTGAGACATTCCCATCATCTTCACAGATTGGAGAGTAGTTAATTTCAAAGTACACTTTTTCTCCATTATTTATTGTACAGATAGCTTGTCTTTGAGGAGATCTATTTTTCTTTATACTTTCCATTAAGTTCTCATTAATCATAAATTCTTTATCAAACACATCACTTAGTGTATTCCCTAGTACATTTTTCTTTTCAGCCTCTAAAAATCTACAAGTTGCTAAGTTTGCATCTACAATCTCTAATCCTTCAACTTTAACCATGTATATTAAGTCCGTACATAAGTTAAATATCTTAGAATACCTAGCTTCATTTATAAAACAATCATGATCTTCGTTATCAAAACTATCACTCATTGTTATACCATCCTCTTTAAAAACAGCCACATATTTATTTTCTTTCTCTATTTTATATATTATCCCACTATAGCCCTTTGAATTCTTTTCATGTTTTTTTTTAATTAAAGCCTTCCCTTTCCATATATGATACTGCTCTAAATCACTTTTAATTTTTTTTATTATATCAGAAGTCAAAAGCTCAGAATTGCCCCTTTTAAATACATCCCTAATATGCCCTTTACAGGTATTATCAAGTACATTAATACCTTTGTCATTGACATATTTTATATGAAACTTATTATCCAATTCAATAACTATTGAATCATTTAATTCATTTATATTGTAAACACTTTTAAATATTTTTCTCACTTTATACGATTGGAATAATCTTTTTAATAATGTAATCATACTCAGTTCCTTCCTATATATAAACTTGACTTTAAATATTTAGGCTTTTTTCCTTATAGTCTATATTATAGTATTTTATTACATTATTTCCTATATTTTTTGTATGCATTAATCTTTTATTTTATTACAAAATAAAGTCTTTTTAATCGTTTTTCTTCATAAATAATCACAATTATGTATATTCTGACAAATCATTATAATTTTATTTAAAATTCACTGAGTAAAGATAAAAAAGGTTGTGCCTATAACACAACCTTTTTATTTTCTTTATAATAATTACATTTATCATTAATAGCACACTCAGAACAATTAGGCTTTCTAGCATAACAACAACGTCTTCCATGAAAAATCAAAAGATGGTGGGCTAAACTCCATTCTTTTTTTGGTAACTCCTTCATTAACTGATTTTCAGTTTCTTGAACATCTTTTGCTTTAGCTAGGCCTATTCTATTTGATACCCTAAACACATGTGTATCTACAGCTATAGCTGGAACACCAAAAGCATTAGACAAAACTACATTTGCAGTCTTTCTCCCTGCACCAGCTAAAGAAACTATTTGCTCCATAGTTTTAGGTACTTCTCCATTAAAGGTTTCTTTTAACTGCCTACACATTATGTATATATTTTTAGCTTTATTTCTATACAAACCTATCTTTTTTATTCTTTCTTCTATTTCTTCCTGAGTTAAATTTAGAAAACTCTCCAAGTCAGGGTACTCTTCAAACATACTCTCTGTTACCTCATTCACTTTTTTATCGGTAGTTTGAGCTGATAGTATAGTTGCTACTAAAAGTTGAAATGGTGACTTATAATTTAATTCACATGAAGCATCTGGATATTCTTCTTTTAATTTCTCTAATATTTCTCTTGTTTTCTTTTTCATTACATCGCCTCTTTTTTATGAATAAAACCCTCTATATTCTTTAGGTAGCTGCTTAGCTATACTTGTCATTATAGAGTTTAGTATTCTATTTTCATATTGGTGTTTATCTTCATTTTTCTCTTTCTCTGGAATAACTATAGTTTCTCCAATTTTTATGTGTACATCAGCATGATTCCATTTTTCTTTAGCCATATCCCCATCTTTATTAATAGGCAGAAGTTTTTCACTTCCCCAAATTCCTATAGGAACTATTGGAGCTTTAGTTAGTTTTGCTATTAAAATTATACCTTTTTTCGCCTCTATCATTGATCCTGTTCTGCTTCTAGTTCCTTCTGGAAATATAAAAATATTGTCCCCTTCCTTAACTACTTTAATTATATTAGTTAAAGCCTCCTTATCTGCTGAATTCGGCTTTATATTTATAGTTTTTACTATTTTAGTTCCTAAACTTGTTACTGGATCATTTGACAGTTTTACCCCAGCAATAAAATACGGATCATATTTATCTTTAAGTATTTTACTTAAAATTAGTCCATCTGAGTTACTTAGATGATTGCAAACAAAGATTTTTGAACCACTAACTTTATCAATATTCTCCTGTCCCATTATGTGTATATTAGCATACTTTTTTATATATCCATAAGCAATTCTTTTTGCTAAAGCTATAAATAACCCTTCTGGAAGAATTCTTAATATTTTTGCAAATCTTGTTGATATCATTTTCTATTCTCCTTACTACTTCTACTTAAAAACTGCAAACTCTAATAATTTATTATAACATTATATACTTAATACTTTAATATAAAAAAAGAGAATGCCAATTATCTATAGCATTCTCTTGCTTTTACATATTTAATTTAATCTATTTTTTATTCGTAAAGACCCATAGAAATATATTTTTCTCCTCCATCTGGAGCAACTGTTAATACTTTTTTACCTTTGCCAAGTTTTTTAGCAACTTGTAAAGCTACATATAAGGCTCCACCAGCAGAAATTCCAATTAACACGCCTTCTTTTTCAGCAAATTCTTTTGCAGTTTTAAATGCGTCTTCTTCTGTTACTGAAATTATTTCATCCACAACTGAACTATCATATATATCTGGAATAAATCCTGCTCCAATTCCTTGGATTTTATGTGGTCCTGGATTTCCACCTGCTAAAACTGGAGACTTGGCTGGTTCAACTGCTATTATTTGAACATCAGCTTTTTTGCTTTTAATATTTTTACCTACTCCAGTAATTGTTCCACCAGTTCCTACTCCAGAAATAAATGCATTTATTTCTGGTAGATCTTTCAATATTTCTTCTGCTGTTGTTGCATAGTGTTTTTCTGGGTTCGCTAAATTTAAGAATTGTTGTGGCATAAAGTAGCCAAACTCTTCAACTAATTCAGTAGCTTTTGCTATAGCACCTTTCATACCTTTAGCGCCTTCTGTTAATATTAAATCTGCACCATAAGCTTTTAAAAGATCTCGTCTTTCTTTACTCATTGTTTCAGGCATAGTAATAACTACTTTATATCCTTTTAATTTTCCTATTAGAGCTAAGGCTATTCCTGTATTACCAGAGGTTGGTTCAACCAAAGTATCACCAGCTTTTATTAACCCTAGTTCTTCTGCTTTTTCAATCATTCCTAAAGCAGCTCTGTCCTTAACACTTCCCCCTAAGTTAAATTTCTCTAATTTAACATAAACCTCTGCTGAATTTTCATCAACTAAACTATTTACTTTTAGTATAGGTGTATTTCCTACTAATTCTAATGCACTGTTATAAATCATAATTTTCCCTCCATATTAATATATATTTATATCTTTTTATTTTACTACTAATAAAAAAAATCTCAATCTCAATTATAAAATAAAGAGACGAGATATCCCGCGGTTCCACTCTAATTAGACAATAATGCCTCAGCTTTTAAACACCCTCGTGTTTTGTCATTATAACGGCTGACTCCCGGATAACCCTACTATAAATTTCAGGTATCAGCTCAAAAGTGCACTTCTCAAAAACTTTAGTAAAGACTTTCCACCACCGTCTTCTCTCTTAAACTAACTATTTATGATACTCTACTTTATCATCGCTAAAATTCCCACTAATCTGATATGGTTTGTATAATATAATTATATTCTATTAAAATTAAAAGTCAATATGTTTTTATAAAAACTATTCTAATATTTATAAAACTTAAAAGACTATGAAATCGTTAAGTTCATAGTCTTTTAATATATTAAACATTTTTCTTTGATTTTTTTCTCCATGCTGGAAGTAATATTTCATCTACAACATCGTGAGTCAATACGACTCCTAACAACCTATTTTCTTCGTCCAAAACTGGAATAGATAAAAGGTCATATTTAGTTACCTTATCCACAAGTTCAGATAAAGATTCCTTATAATTTGCAGTTTGAATTTTATCATTCATTATATCTTTTAATTTAACATCAGAATCATTCATAACTAAATCTTTTAAAGAAACACTCCCCAAAAGCCTTTCTTCGCTATCTATAATGTAAACTGAATACATAACTTCTTCATCCGGTTCTGTTTCCTTAAATATTTCAATAGTTTCTTTTACAGATATATCTATATTTAATGCAATAAAGTCCTTATTCATTATACTACCTGCAGTTTCATCTTCATAAGATAGTAATTCTTTAACCTCATCTGCATCTTCTTTTTCTAGGTTGAAGAGAATTTTTTCTCTAGATTCATCATCTAACTCATCTAAAATATCAGCTATTTCATCGTTAGGTAGATTCTCTAAAATCTCTGCTTGTTTTAACTCTGAGAGTTCTTTAATTGCTGTACCCTTATATTCTGGTTCCATTTCTTCTAATGTATCCGCTACTAAATCCTCATCTAACGTTTCAAATATCTTTCTTCTATTCTTAGAGTCCAATGTCTCTAAGATATCTGCTAAATCTGCTGGATGTAGAGTAGACAGTTTTTTATATGGTACAGAAATTTGTAAAGAATCCTTAATTAATTCTAAAGACTCAACATCATCCCACATGATAACTTGATCTTCCATTTCTTTCTTCATAAACTTTGTAATAATCCTTGCTACTGATTCTAATCCTTTTCTTCTATATAAGGCTGAAGAACCAGTTTCAACAGCTATTACTCTATACTCTCCAGCTATCTCTGCAATTCTTAAGTCATTAACCCTAACTACCTTTTTACCGTTAACATCCACTATGCTTTTATCTAGCAAGTTTTGTGATAATAAAAAGCTATAACTTCTAGGAAGTATTTCCTTACTTCCTTTAGTTTTTATTAAAACCTTGTTAGAGTCATTTAGATAAAATTCTATTGTTCTGAATTCATATTCATACATAACACTGCCTCTTTTTACCCTATAACCAATTGCTCTTGGATATCCCTCTTCAGCAGTTACATAAACATCTTTTAGTACACCTAAAACATCTCCAAATTCATCATAAACCTTTCTATCTATTATGGAACTATAAAGAAATACGTTTAGTTTTATCATATCCATTCCTCCTTATTTAGTTTTTCCTTTTTGAAGGAATGGATTCAGTTAAAGAAAATTTAAGAGAACCATCCCTTCAAGCTTTTGTAAAATCATCAAATTATTATACGTATCACCTTGAGGTCCAGCCTCCATCTTTTCTTTCACCACCTTAAAATTTAAAAAATAAAAAGAGCCTAAAAGGCTCTAAAATTCAATTAAAGATATTAACTTTAATTCAGAGTTTTAGCACTACAAAGCTTAAGAGTTAATTCTCTAGCTACATTAGGTAATACCTTCTTTCGATAATACCTCCTGACCCGTTGGCATCTCTCGATGTTTCTGGGCAGTAGCGTGTGTCTATGTAGGAGCCTCACAAAAATATAATATTTAATTCCCTACTTTATTATATTCTTTTCTTCTAAAAAAGCAACTAAAAACTTTTCATTTCATTGCTTTAAAGTTGAAAAACTTTAACTTGTTGTGTTATTATATATTAATTATAAAACTTAAAACGAAAGGTAGTTTAATTAATGAATTTACATAAGAAATTTTTACCTGTTTCTACGGAAGATTTAAAGAAAAATAATATAAAACAATTAGATTTTATTATAGTTACTGGAGATGCCTATGTTGATCACCCTTCTTTTGGTACTGCTATTATCGGAAGAACCCTCGAATCCCAAGGTTACTCTGTAGGGATAATCCCTCAACCTAAATGGAATAATGCTGATGATTTTAAAAAATTAGGTAGACCTAAATATGGTTTCTTAGTTAATTCAGGTAATATAGATTCTATGGTTAATCATTATACTGCTGCCAAAAGAAAAAGAAGTGATGATTTTTATTCTCCTGGAGGTAAATCTGGATATAGACCTGATAGAGCTGTAATTGTTTATTGTAATAGAATTAGAGAGGCTTTTAAGGATATACCAATTGTAATAGGTGGTATTGAGGCTTCACTTAGAAGATTTGCTCATTATGACTATTGGGACAATAAGGTTAGAAGAAGCATATTGTTAGATTCTAAGGCTAATCTTCTTATATACGGAATGGGAGAAAAAACTATAATTCAAATAGCAGATCTACTTAGCTATGGAATGGATATTTCTAAAATAAATGATGTTAAAGGAACCTGCTATTTAACTAAGGATATTTCTAACTTAAGAAATTATGTTGAAACACCTTCTTTTGAAGACTGTGCTAGTAATAAGTCTGCTTATGGGGAAAGTTACAAACTTGAATCTCTAGAACAAGATCCAATTAGAGGAAAAACTATAGTTCAACCTCACGGGGATAGATATTTAGTTCAAAATCCTCCTCAGCTTCCCTTAACTCAAGAAGAGATGGATTTAACATATAATCTTCCTTTTACAAGAATACCACATCCAATGTATGACTCTTTAGGCGGTATTCCTGCTATAACTGAGGTTAAGTTCTCTATAACTTCTCATAGAGGATGTTATGGTTCTTGCTCCTTTTGCGCCTTAACTTTCCACCAAGGAAGAATAATTCAAAACAGAAGTGGCGACTCTATTGTTGATGAAGCAAAACTTCTTACTACTTTAGATGACTTCAAAGGATATATCCATGATATTGGAGGACCTACTGCTAATTTTAGACATAAGTCCTGTAAACTTCAAGAAGAACATGGAACATGTAAAAACAAACAATGTATGTTCCCTAAACCATGTAAAAATTTAATTGTTGATCATAAAGAATACTTAGGCGTCCTAAGAAAAGTTAGAAAATTACCTGGAATGAAAAAGGTATTTATTCGTTCTGGAATAAGATATGATTATTTAATAGAAGACAAAAATGGTGAATTTTTCAAAGAATTATGTGAACATCATATAAGTGGTCAGCTAAAAGTTGCTCCTGAACACGTATCTCCAAGAGTATTAACTCAAATGGGTAAGCCAGGCAGAGATGTTTATGATAAGTTCGTTAATAAATATTTTAGTATAAATAAAGCTATTGGTAAAAAGCAATTTTTAGTTCCTTATTTAATGAGTTCTCATCCTGGTTCTGACTTAAATGCAGCTATAGAATTAGCTCTTTATGTAAAAGAAATGGGATATAACCCTGAACAAATTCAAGATTTCTACCCAACTCCTGGCTCACTTTCTACAACAATATACTATACAGGGGTAAATCCATTAACTGGTAAGAAAGTTTATACACCTAAAACTCAAGAAGAAAAAGATATGCAAAGAGCTCTTATTCAATATAGGGTTCCTAAAAATTATAAATTAGTAAAAAATGCTTTAATAAAAGCTGGAAGAGAAGATTTAATAGGAAATGGTCCAAAATATCTAATTCCACCAGTTCCACCTAAAAACCCTATAAAAAAGAAATCTATAAAAAGATAACTAAAAAACAGTATGATCTTATTTTATATAATTAAATCATACTGTTTTTTTTAATTAATTTTTCGACTTCTATACATTGCATAAAGAAATAAAATAACTATCATCAGTTCTGATATTAATGGATAGGGAAATATACTTATTTCTGCCATATATGCAACATTTTCTACAATCATTATTAGAGTAGAAAATAGTAATAAAATAAACGGCACCTTTAATGTATATCTATACCCCATATAAATTATCATGACTACTGATAACATAACTAATATTGCTATAAAAACTATCCTATATAAGAAATCATTAGCTAATATTATCTTATATCCATATATTTTATCTACTTTTACAATAGATTTTATAAATACCATGGCTATAACAAAACTTATGCTCATTAAAAACATATAAAGATATGCCCACTTAAACTCTAATCCTTCTTTTCTTAAAAAAATGTAAAGACTTATCAGAATTAAAAATATATCCACCAAATTACTTACAAAAACTAATGGTTTTAAATAATTTATATACCCTTGCGTTACAGCCAAAGACATATAAAATTGGACTCCAAATGAAACCATACCTAAAACACTAGCTATTAAAACATAATTCTTGAGTTTTTTAGGACAATATTTTTTTAAAGACGTTAATATGCCACAAAATGAAAAAATTATAAGTAACAATATAAAATAGTGTAAGAACTCTCTTCTCATAAACACCCCTAACACTTATTAATGCTACTTATAATTATTAAATTAATTTCTATTTTATGCCTAAAACTTTTATTCCTTCATTAATACATCTTATCCTTAAAGGAAAATCAGGACCTTTTTCACCATCTATATCAGTAACTATATCTTCGTCAGAATAAACCATTAAATCATTAGTCTTAAAATAAAGCACATTATTGTTATCTAAATGTTCTCCTTTTAACACGTTTATAAAAAGTGGTATTAACTCTTTTATAGGAGTAGCTTTAAACATTATAACATCTAAAAATCCATCCATAGCATCTGCCCTAGTAGCAAGCTTGAAATTACCAGCAGTTTGTCCATTAAATACCAATAATAAGTACATATGTCCATCATATTCAGCTTCTTTTGATTTTAAATTTACTTTAAGTTTTCTAAAATTAGGCAATTGCTCTAGCCCCTTTAAATAGTACGCTAACTTGCCTATAGTATTTTTTAGATTTACATCTGTTTTCTGAGAAACATCTGTAAATAATCCAGTACTTGCTACATTGACAAAATATTTATCATTTATTTGACCAATATCTACACCTTTAGGTTCAGATGACAATATTTGTCTTACGCAAGTGCTTACATCATGAGGCATGCCTAAAAATTTTGCAAAGTCATTTGCAGTTCCTACTGGTAATACTCCAATAGGAATATTTATATTTCTATTTTTCATTGCATTAACTAGAGAATCGACAGTTCCATCTCCACCAGCTACCAATATATAGTAATAGGAATCATCTATTTCATCTAAAGCTTCTTCTATAGTTACTCCTTTTTCTATTCTAAATGGCAAAACCTGATATCCAAATTCTTGATGAATTGAAATTACTTTGTCTAATTCTGAAAGAATAATATTTTCTCCTGAAAAGGGATTATAAATAAATTTTACCTTTTTCATGAAGTTCCCTCCTCTTATATTTCCAATAGAATCAAAAGAATTATAACACTATTACCAAATGTTGTCGAGTATACTAGTTCAAAAATCCAAATATTAGATATTTTGTATGTTTAAAATTTATAATTCTTTTTATTTTATCCATTTATTTATATTGTATTACAAAGTGTTAATATATTCACTTTCAAATTATGTAAATAACCTTATATTTGTCTTAAATTTATCTTTTATAGTGATTTACCTCTTAATTTTTCTAACTTTATAGAGTATAATATCCATGGTATTGATATTTTAAAATTTTTAGGAGTGATCATATGAGAAAAAGCAGTATACCTAACATATTTACATTTGCTAATCTTGGTTTTGGCGTATTATCATTATTAGCTACATATAATAATAATTATTCTTTTGCCGCTATATTCATTATAATTGCAGGCTTAGTAGATAGATATGATGGAAGAATTGCTCGTTTTCTTCAAGTATCATCTGAATTAGGTAAAGAATTAGACTCTTTAGCTGATTTAGTTTCATTTGGTGTTGCACCTGCATTTTTAACTTTTGTAATGTATGATTTTCAAAATTTAGGTCCTGTTGGCTTAATTGGATACATGTTAGTTATTATATTCCCAATTTGTGGTGCTTTTAGATTAGCAAGATATAATTTATCTACTTTTGATGGAGTGTTTACAGGAATCCCTATAACTATCGCTGGATCAGTAATTGCATTATTTGATTTAATTACTGTTAATTCGCCTAGTGCTCAAATTATTCCTATAATCTTTATGATAGCACTTTCTTATCTGATGATTAGTACTTTTAAGTTAAAAAAACTTTAATAAGTTATAAAAAAATGTGTTTTTCTTTTGAAAAACACATTTTTTTATATGTTTAAGTATTGTCTCCAATATTTTCAAGAAATCCTAGTGGAAAACTGTCATTGTTTTCAACATTTACATCAATATCTATTCTTCCTGGTCCCTTTCTTCTTATATTTTCCCCTGGTCCAATTCCTCTTGTGTTATTTTGGAATAATAATTCATTATCTATTTCAGTTAATATTAAGTCCTTTTCAGTTTTTACTATTAATACGTCACTTTTTAATCTAACATAGTTTAAATAAGTATTTTGGCAACATTCTAAAATATCTATTAAATCATCTATCAAATCTCCAACTTTATCTACTCTCTTTAATGCATCTTTTACTTCTTTCTTTTTTGCTAGAGCAATTCCATTTAATTCGCCTGCTCCACCTATAAGTAATCTATATGAATTAACGTATTTTTCTAATAAAAAAACTAAATTAGTTAGCTCTGAATAATATGAGCTCATAATCTTATTATATCCCATACCATCACCCTTACAACTGCTTTCATTCAATTATATTACTAAGCTATCTGTTTCATGCAACATAAAAATAGCAAATAGTAACAATGACATATATAGCTACTAGTATACATCCTTCAAACCAATATGTTTTTCCATCCACAAAAACTATATAGCTCATTATTACCGCTATAAATAACATTACCATCTGTATTGATGAAAAAATCATATTCATATTTATCCCTAAAAAATATCCAAAAGTAATTAACACTGGTGTTGCAAACAATGCTATTTGTATCGAGGATCCTATAGCTATTTCTAGTGATGCATTTACTTTATTTTTTATCGCGCACATTATTGCTGAGATATTCTCTCCTATATTCCCAAGTATAGGTAAAAGTATTATTCCTATAAACTCAGGCGAAATGTTTTTTTCTTCTGTAAACAAACTTATGTTAGTTATTAACTTTTCTGAAATGAAATACAACAAAACTGAAATGATTACTATATATGCTAAATTCTTATAGGAATCTTGCCATTTAACTTCTTCTATTTCTTCATCTATATCTCCTAATATAAATAAATTTTTATGTGTATATAAAGAAAATATTAATCCTAAAAGATATATACCTATTAATATTATTGAAATTTTAAAACCTATTGAATTTAAAGTAGTTTCGCTTAAGCTAGTATAATTACTAATTGAAAATATAATTGTGAAAGAAGCCATTGCTAAAAGGAGCATATTAAAGTTAGTCTTTGCAATATTTTTATTAAATTTTTGCTCTTTATATTTAACTCCACCTAATATAACCGAGATACCTAAAACCAAAAGCATGTTATTAATTATAGATCCTATAAGAGCTGCCTTTGCCATAGATATAAGTCCAACTTTTATAGACCATACCCCCATCATTATTTCTGGCATATTCCCTATAGTCGCTGCAATTAATCCTCCTTTTTTCTCTCCAATAGTGCTTGAAAGGTCTGACGTAATATTTCCGAGTCTTATAGCTAATGGTATTATGGCTAAAGAAAATATAATTATATTTAAAATATAGTTATTTAAATTCAAAAACAATGTAATGATTGGAAATGTAAATATCATAATATTATATAAGTTTTTTTTCTTTAAGTAATTTATATACATCTTCTGTCTCACTCCTTAATCCTTACTTCCTAATCATATGTATTTTTTATTTCTTCATATAATAAAGTATTCATTTGTTTATCCATTGTTACTTCTATCTAAATAAGACCATCTAGAAAATTCTAGATGGTCTTTTCCTTATCTTATAGATATTTTTTTATCCTCATCACAAGTAATAACTATAGTATTATCATCTTTACTTTTAGTATTTAAAATAACTTTTCTTCCCCAAAGTTCTTGAATATATTTTAATGTTTCTTTTGCATAACTTATTTCAAGCTCTCTTCCATCAAAAACATGTTCTATGGTCAATGTTCCATCTTTAGTATTGTAATCTAAAACTCTTATATATGGAATCGATCCTACGCCAGTATGATGTGCTAAGAGATCCCTAATACTCTTCCAACCTATTTCATCTGGAACATTCTCAATAACATAATCAAAACCTTTTTTCCCATATTCAAACAGATTTAATTCTCTACATAAATCTTCAGTTAAATATCTTCTTATAAAGGATGCATCTCTTTCCAATGCTCTTACTTCAAATATCTTGTCTCTACCATAAACTTCATCTATTGCTTGAAACATTTTAAATCCAATATAATATGGATTTAATCCACCTACCATAGGTGCAACAACATCATTATGCCTTTTTAGAAATTCTAAGTGTAGTCCTTGAGGTAAATCTAGTTCTTTTAGTATATTGTAATGCCAAAAACTTGCCCATCCCTCATTCATTGTCTTAGTTTCTATCTGTGGCATAAAATACTCTGTTTCTCTCTTGATTATTTTCAATATAGTTCTTTCCCATTCTTGTAGATCACCATATTGTATCAAAAATCCCATTAGGTCATCTTCAGGTTCTAATGGAATTTTACTTATATTAGGTACATCTATTTTTACATCTAAATCCAATATACCTTTATTCTCAACTTTTTTATTATAGTCATCTATTAAGGCTTTTTGAGCTGCTTGCCTACTAACTGTCTTCTCACCTATAACTCTAGAAATCTGAAATCTAATAGCATGAGCTGCATCTATTATTCTTTCCACTTTTTCATATCCGATTGATGGATGACTAATAAACCCTCTTATGGTTTCAGCATCTATTTTAAACATTTCTATTGTATAATTGGCCTTAGTTCCATCTTTAAACAATCTGTTATTCTTAAAAAAGTCATTATGACCATATACATGAGCCATGGTCAGAATTTGAAGGAGTAAAGTATTTTCTCTCATAAGATATCCTAAGCAAGGATTAGAATTTATAACCATCTCATATGCAAGCCCTGTTAAGTTTAATGAATATAAAGTTTTTGTCTTTTCATAGGACTTTCCAAAACTCCAATGTGGGTATCTAGATGGCATTCCAACATACGCCTCATACCCAATCATATCATTATGACCTATTACATCAAATTCTTGTGGATAATAATCTAATCCTAATTCACTTGCTTTCTTTTCTATAATTTCATTCCATTTTTCTAAATCTCTTAAGTTATAATCCATAAGATTCCTCCTTAAGCTCCTTCTTTAACATAAGCTTTAAAGCCTGCCATAAATCTTTTTTCTCTTTTACTAATACAGATAAAAAGTTTTTTCTATTTATCTCTTTTTCAAATCTATAATACATAGTTGTAGAATAAGTGGATGGCAATAATTCAGCATATCCAACCATATTAGATATATCACTTAATTCATTAACTGCTTTTATAGCCCTCTCATTATCTTCACTCCAGTTATCACCATCAGATGCATAAAAGGGGTATATATTCCACATATCTGGTGGATACTTTTCATTTATTAACTGAAGCGCTAGGTTAAGTCCAGATGAAATATAAGTTCCTCCTGATTCTGCTTTATGGAAAAATTCATATTCATTAACTCTTTTAGCAGATGTGGTATGAGAGATAAATTCAAATGCAATATTATTATATTTTCTTCTTATAAATCTTGAAAGAACAAAGAAGAAACTTCTAGCTAAGTATTTTTTAGCTACATCCATAGATCCTGATACATCCATTATGAATATCAATACTGCATTACTCTCTTTTTTAGGTTTTTTCTTAACTCTATAATATCTTAAATCCTCTTCCCTAAATGGAAATCTTTCCATTTCTCCATTCTCGCCTAATTCTCTTAGTGCTCTTTTTTTCCCTTGCTGCCTAGCAATTTTAGAAACAACTGTCTTTTTTTTAGCTAATCTAGGATTTATACCATATCTTTGATATCCTCTTTTTCTTCCAGCACTTTCTGTAATTATTTCTGAATATTTCTTTCTATCAAGATTTGGCAAATCTAAATCTTCTATTATATAGTCAAGGAGTTCTTCTAAAGTGATTTCTGTTTCGTATACATCTTCCCCTTCACCATTCCCTGCTTTTCCATTTCCGCTTTTCCCTTTACCTGAACCATCATCCTGTCCTACTTTTTGTCCCCTTTTCTCCTGTCCGTTCCCTGTTGCTACACCTTTGTTGTTTTTTCCATATATAAATTGATATTCTTTTATTCCTCTAATAGGTATTTTAAATTTCTTATTTTTACTTTCCCCTATAATACTTTCTTCAGATAGAATATCCCCTAAATTCTCTTTTATAGATTTCTCAACTAATTGTCGATGTCTTCTTCTATCTTCTATAGCTCTATCATGTTCAACTGGTGTCTCAGCATTATCTCTAAATATTGCACACATTATATCAGTCCTTCCATAGGTTGTTTGCTGCGTATTTTAGTACAACATCACAGCAATGTGCACAATATCCATTGGATTTCATTTCTTCAACCATAGAACTATACTTCTCATCTTGCTCCCTATCTCTAACCCTCGATTTGGTTATTATTCTAGATAAGTCTTTAACTGATGCCATTAATTTCTTTTCTATAGCTTCTTTTAATGGCTCATAAGAAGTATAATCTATTTTCCCACCATTTCTCACTACATAGAACATATAAGAAGTTACATCTGATCTAAATCCCTTAGCTGAAGCATCTGATATAGATATTTGTTCTTCTATATTTCTCATGAAACCTTCATCTGGATTTAATTCCTCTCCTGTTGCCAAATCTTTAAGTTTACTCTTATTAACATAAGCCTCGGCATTATCTATATAATTATTAAACAAGCTTTCTGCCTGTTCTCTAAATGAATGGATAAATGCCTTAGTTATTTCTTTTTCTAATGTTTTATTATATTCCTTTCTAATATTATCTTGAATATAACCTAATAATCTCTTTTTCTCTTCTTGAGAAACATCCATTTCTTTTACAGACTTAATCATACTTTCCATAATTGATAATGGATTTATACAGTTATGCTCTGAATTAGATAAAGCATTATCGATAGCTTTAACTATAAATCTTGTTGATATTCCCTTCATACCTTCCATAGGGCCCGCTTCTTCTCTAAGTTCGCCTATATCAATTCTCTTGGTACTTCCTTTTTCTACTATGTCATCACCATTATATATTTTTAGTTTTGTTATAGGATCAACTTTAGCAGAGGCTGTTAATCTAGATAATATAGCAAACATAGCAGCCATTTCTATAGTATGTGGCGCAATATGGGCTTTAAAATTACTCTTCCCTAAGATTTTTTCATATATCTTTACCTCTTCATTAAGCTCTAAACAGTATGGAACTTCAATCTTAACAATTCTGTCCAGTATAGCTTCATTAGTATGATCTGATTTAAACTTATTCCACTCTGCTTCATTTGAGTGAGCTATTATAAGTCCATCAAAATATATCATTGAGCCCTTTCCTGGTGATGGTACAGACTTTTCTTGTGTTGCTGTTATAATTGTGTGTAAATATTCAACATCATTTTTGAATACTTCTATAAATTCCACCATACCTCTATTCCCAACATTAAAGGCTCCATTTAGTGAGAATATTCTAGGGTCATCTTCTGGATACATATCCATTTTAGATATATCTACTGAACCCGTTAAAATAGATGTATCCTGATTATTTGGATCTACTGGTGGTACTACCCCTACACCTTTTCTGCTTCTAATGGAAAAATCCTTAGTTACTACAGGAAACTCCTCATATTTACCTTTAAATTCATTTATCAATCGATACTTACATACAGGACATAAATCCCCTTCAATTTGAACTCCTAAATTGTCTTCAAAATCCCCTCTAATATGTTTAGGAATTAAATGAAGTGGTTCTTCTTGCATTGGACATCCATCTAAAACATATATTGGATCAGCTGTTTCTAAAGCATTTTTTAAAGATTCAACTAAAGACGACTTACCAGCTCCTACTGGTCCTACTAAATACAATACTTGCCTTGCTTCTTCGCCTTTCATTGATGCTGAATTTAAATAATTCATAAGTTTCATAACAACCCTATCAATTCCAAAAAAGCTATCTTTAAAAAAGTTGAATCTTTTTATCCCTTCACTACCATATAGCTTTTTTATCCTAGGATTATCTTCTGGCTTTAAAATCTCAAACCCTTGATTTAGGATTATATCATACATTCTTTTATGAGCCAATTTAGCTATATCTGGATTTTCTTTAACCAATTCCAAATAATCTAGAAATGTTCCCTGAAACTTTTTCTTATTATGCTTTTCTCTATCACTTTGTATCATTTCTTTGAAGTTCATAAGACATCCCCTCCTTTGTTTAAATATATTCACCTATATAAACATCTTATTACAAAAAAATTTTATAAAATAATCGTACAAAACAAAAACACCTTATAAACTAACGTTTATAGGGTGTTTTATTTATTTATCTAGTAACTCATATAAAACCTGAGTACCCTTATTTTCTTTTTTATCTTCCATTAATTCATCATATAAAGATTTTGCAAGTTCAAGACCTAAAAGCTTTATTCCCATATTTTCAGCCTCTTCTAAGGCTATCTTCATATCCTTAACAAAATGTTTAACATAAAATCCTGGCTCAAAGTCTCCTTTAATCATTCTTGGGGCTAAATTACTTAATGACCAACTGGCAGCGGCTCCACCACCTATAGTCAATAAAACATTTTCCGGATCTAATCCTGCTCTTTTAGCATAAACCATAGCTTCACAAACCCCTATCATATTAGATGCAATAGCTATCTGATTACTCATCTTTGTATGTTGACCTGCTCCTGCTGCCCCTAATAAGTTTACGCTAGTTCCCATAAGCTTAAATAGTGGTGAAACTTTTTCAAAAACTTCTTTCTCGCCACCTACCATTATGGTTAATTTTCCATCTCTTGCACCTACATCTCCGCCTGAAACTGGAGCATCTAATGCAGATATTCCTTTTGCTTTAGCTTCATTAAAAATCCTTTGAGCTAAACTTGGTTTAGATGTTGTCATATCAATTACTATAGTACCCTTTTTACAATTATTTAATATTCCATCTTCTCTAAAATAAATATTTTCCACATCATTTGGATATCCAACTATAGTAATAATAACATCCGCCTCTTTAGCTAAATCAGCTATACTCACTTTCCATACAGCGCCTTTTTCAACCAAGGTATCTGCACTCTCTTTAGTTCTATTATTAACTAGAAGCTTATATCCTCCATTTAGAATATTACTTGCCATACTTCTTCCCATTACCCCAGTGCCAATAAATCCAACAATTAAATCTTTATCCATTTATATTCTCCTTTTTAATAAGTTTATTCCTTAATTCTCTCAACGTATTATTTGATTCATTAGTTATATACTCAGGATAACCTAAATATTCTAAAAGTTTTATTGCATTGCTTTTAGTTCCAATACCTGCTTTAACTTTATAATCAAATATCAATCCTTTTTCCTTACTTACATCATCTTCAAAATGATAGAAGTTATATATTCCTTCAAATGATTGAGTTATTTCTATATCATGAGTAGATATTAGACATAACATATCTTCTTTGTGAAAATACTTAAGTAGTGCCCTTGATGCGCTTATCCTATCTAATGGATTCGTACCTCTAAATATCTCATCAATAAAACAAATTATATTTTTACCTTGTTTGTGCTGCTCAATAATATTTAAAATAGCTTTCGCTTCTCCTAGATAATAGCTTGTATTATTAAATATATCTTCTTTAGGATTAAGCGAAGTCATAATATAAAATAAATCTCCTTCATAACTTCTAGCTGTACATGTATAAATAGTTTGTGCGAACAAGCAGTTAAGAGCAATCATTTTGAGAAAAGTTGATTTTCCTGACATATTACTGCCTGTTATTATAGCACCTGTTTTATCAACTTTTATGGAATTAGCTATCGGTTTCTCTAACAATATATGATATCCGTCTTCAATAACAATTTCTTTTTTATCTTTAAAAACAGGCTTTGAATAGTACTCTAAATCTTCTCTTAACGCTGCTATGGAACAATATGCGTCTACTTTTCCTATAAATTTATAAACCTCATATAATCCCTCTCTAAATCTAGGAAGTTTTTTTATAAACTTATAATACTGTCTTTCCTGCAATAGAAAAATTAAAAATACTAAGTCAACTAAGGAATCTATACTATCATTTCTCACCATAAAAAATAGTTCTTTATTTAAATCTCTTACTTTATTATATATTATTTCAGCTTCTTCTCTAAGTTCCTTAAACTCTTCATGTTTTATATTGGAAAGTTTTTTTATAGTCTTCATCATGCTGTTTAAATAAGGTATATTTGCAAGTTCATATTTAGCTTCAACTTCATAATGTATGTATATATTAAATATATATACTGCTGGTATGCCAACTAAGTAAGTAGGATTTAATAAAACTCCTAATATTAAAAATAACACAGGTAAACTACCAATTATAAAATACAATATTTCTTTTAGTTTATTTATCTTCTTATCCTCTAATAAAAAAGATAAAAGTTCTCTTTTCCCTTCTCTATTTAAATCAAAAAATAAATAATTTAACTCGTCTCTTAATTTATTATTATTTTTTATTGAATCGATTAGTTTATCTCTTTTAAACAACTCTTCTTTATTAAATGTAGGAGTATTAATCATATGCATAAGCATACTCTCTCCTGGAGAACTATTAGTTCTATCAATCTGTTTATAAACTTCACTAATCGATAAGTCTTCATAAATTTGTTCAGTCAAATAGAAATCTTCTTTTTCTCGATCTTTTATTATCTTATAATCTTCAATGATTTTCTCCATATTTCTAGACGATTTATGACTTTTGGGCCAATATGAATTTATAAGCGCTATCATTTCCTTTTTTCCAAAACCAAACATCCACTCACTCCCCTTAAATTAATGAACTTCTCTTCTATTAACGATATTTAAAATATCTCTACCATAGTTTTTTATTTTCCGCTCCCCAATACCTTGAATTTCTAGTAGTTGTTCAAAACTTTTTGGTTTTCTATTAGCTATTTCAATTAATGTTTTATCACTAAATAATATGTATGGCTTTACATTTTCTAACTTAGCCTTATCTTTTCTATATAGTCTAAGTACTTTAAACAATTCTTCATCCTGACATACAGTAAGCTCTCTTTTTTCTATTTTAAGCATTACTTTCTGAACGCCCTTTAATATCTTTACTGATTGCTCATTAAGCTTTAGAATTGAATAAGTCCCTTCTTTTAATAAAACATATTTCTCTTCAAGTAGTTTATTTATTATATCTTTTATATATCCACTAGAATATTCCTTCATTATTCCAAAAGTAGATATATTAATCAGCTGATTTTGGACTATTTTAGGTCCCCTAACCCCTCTTAAAATATCTACAAGTACAGATATACCATAACTTTCTTTAGTTCTGTATACACATGAAAGTATCTTTTGAGCCTCAAGGGTAAAGTCTATTAGCTCCTCATTATTAAAACAATTTGAACAGCTATTACAATAACTTTTTATATCTTTTTCCCCAAAATAATTTAATATAAAAGACTTGTAGCATCCATCATATTCACATAAAGACAATAACTCATTAAGTTTTCTAAGTTCAATCTCTCTCCTATTAATAAGGCTGGTTGTATTAATCAAATATTCTACTGAATAAATATCCTCTCTAGAATATAGTAAGTTACAATTGCATCTTTCACCGTCTCTTCCACCTCGTCCTATTTCTTGATAATAGCTTTCTATATTTTTAGGAATTGAAAAATGTATTATATTCCTTATATTAGATTTATCTATCCCCATACCAAATGCGTTAGTTGCTATCATAGTATTATAATTGTCCATCAGGAACTCATCTTGATTCCTATTTCTTTCACTATCACTCATACCACCATGATATTTACAAACAGAGAAACCTAAATCTTTTAAATATATGTATAATCTATCAACTTCTTTTTTAGTTAAACAATATATAATTGAACTTTCATCTATATCTCTTAAACAATCTTTTATAAACTCTAATTTATCTATTTCTTTATATATATTTATAATTAAGTTTTCTCTATTAAAACTGCCTATATAAATATATGGATTCCTTAATTCTAAAAGATTAACAGAATCTTCCCTAACTTCTCTTGTTGCAGTTGCTGTAAAAGCTGATATTACAGGATCTGAACTTAAACTTTTAATAAAAGGTGATATGTCTTTGTAACTTTTTCGAAAATCATGTCCCCATTGTGATACACAGTGTGCTTCATCTATCACAACTTGAGAAATCTTTAGGCTATTAAATAATTTAATAGTATAGTTAGAAGACAATCTTTCTGGAGCTATATATATTATTTTATATTTACCTTTTGTTACATCTATCTCAACTTTTCTAATTTCATCTATACTCATAGAAGAGTTTATATAAATGCTGTCCACTCCAAGGGCTCTTAAAGAGTCCACCTGATTTTTCATAAGAGATATTAGCGGAGAAATTACTATGGTTATACCTTCAAAAATAAGCGCAGGAATCTGATAGCATATAGACTTTCCAGCTCCCGTTGGAAGTATTCCAAAAGTATCTCTTCCATTTAATATGTTATTTATTAGTTCCCACTGCCCAGTTCTAAAGCTATTATATCCATAAACCTTATTTAAAACTTCTTCTATCCTATTTTTCTCAAACATACCTTCACCCAACACTAAACTCATTCTTAACCTCTATACTTTAGAAGTCTCTCAGAGACTTCATTAGATTTATTTTAACATTAATCCTTTAGCACGTCACCCAGTGCTTCATTAAATCATTTTTGCCTTATTTTAATAAAAAAATCGACTTTTAAGATTTTTAATTAAAATCCTATTAAACTTATCAACAAAAAAAGAGCAATTACAATTTATATGTAACGCTCTTTAAAATATAAAAATTATTTATCAGCAATTCTTACTATAAGTTTTGCTAAAACTTCTTTGTCATTTGAATCTGCAGAATCCCATAACTCTTTAAGAAGTCTTTCTTCCTCTGTTTTTGGATCAACATTATTTGCTAAAAAGGTTCCAACCTTTTCAGCAATATTAGTTATTGTTCCATCTGACATTCCTACAGTTTCTCCTAAATCAACAGCTTTGCCAAGAGTATCTTTCCACTTGCTCCAATTTTTTAAAGTTTCCATATACTATTCACCTCCTATAATAACTTATTATTAGTATTTAAGAAAAAATAAATGTACCTATAATACTAAATTTATAGGTACATTTATTAATTATTTTTTATTTAATCCACTTTTTTCATATAATTCGTAAAAATGATGAGTTGGTCCTACACCTTTTCCAAGCTCAAATCCATTTTCTATAGCAACCGTTATATATCTTTTTCCTTCTTCAACAGCTTCAACTACATTCATACCCTTAGCTAAATTTGCTGCAATAGCAGAAGATAAAGTACATCCTGTTCCATGTGTATGTATAGTATTTACTCTTCTACCTTTAAATACAGTAAAGTTCTTTCCATCAAATAATAAATCATCAGCTTCACTTTCTAAGTGACCACCTTTTACCAAAACATATTTGGGACCTAATTCATATAATTTAGTAGCAGCTTCCTTCATGCTATCCATATCCTTAATCTCAACTCCTAAAATCTCTTCAGCCTCTGGTAAGTTAGGTGTTATTAATGTAGCGAAAGGAAACAGCTCTTTAATTAAAGTATCCTTAGCATCCTCTGATAATAGTTTAAAACCAGTTTTTGAAATCATAACTGGATCCAATACTATTACTGGTAGTTTATCTACTTTTCTAAAAGACTCTGCTATAGCTTTTATAGATTCTATCTTTGAAACCATTCCTATTTTTATAGCATCAATATAGATATCGTCAAAAAGCACCTCTATTTGCTTTGATATTATTTCTGGGCTTATATCTTGAATTCCAAAAACTCCTTGAGTGCTTTGAGCTGTTATAGCCGTAATTACACTCATTCCATAAACGCCATTTGCCGAAAATGATTTTATATCAGCTTGAATACCTGCTCCTCCACAAGAATCAGAACCTGCAATAGTTAAGGCTTTAAACATAATATTTACTCCCTTCCTTTAATTAATAAATTTTTTATGGCAGGTATATTTAAAAATATTAATGCTATTATAGCTCCTCCTACGCAACTAATCGAAAAAGGCACTATAAAAAAGGTCAATGCAGCTTGTTTACCTAAAATATAGGCATATATTGGGTAAGCTAGTAATGCACCTAATAAACCAGTACCTACTACTTCTCCTAAAGCTGACGCATATATATTCTTAAAGTACTTATACATTAATGCTGCTAGAAATGCTCCAACCATACTTCCTGGAAATGCTAATAAGGTACCTGTTCCTAGGGCATTTCTAAGCAAGGATATTGAAAAAGCATTTAATACTGCATAATAAGGACCTAATAATACTGCTGAAACCACATTTATAAAATGCTGAACCGGAGCCATTTTAGCGCCTAGTACAGGAATCGTTAATAAAGTACTTGTTGTTGTACCTATTGCTATTAATACTCCACTTATTGCTATTTTTGAAGTGCTTGATACATTAATTCTTTTTTCCATCGTTAATCCCCCTAAAAATTAGCCAAGGAGACTTATATCCGCCATATTTTTGTACATAAATAAAAAAGAAAAAATAAAAGTGTAGCAAGAGCTACACTAATTTTAGTACAAAACTAATGCTTCCCTACGCTGGATTTACCCAGATCAGGTTATAAGAGTCAGAAAATCTTGTTTTCTATCTCAGCTGGCAACACCAGCCCCCCTAGCTAAATATTAAAATTTAATCTATATCTAATATACCATTTAATTATTTATAGTGCAATTGCTGTAACCTTGTTTTAAGCTAATGAACTAATTATCTCTTCAATACCAACAACCATACCATTGTTTGTTCCAAAATTAACTATAACCTTATTAATACCGTTACTATTAAGATTAGTTATTAATTTCCCTAGTTTTTCTTTATTTAGTCCCACAAGTTTTGACGCACTTAATTGTTCCATATGCACCTTGTTTTTAGCTAAATCAGCCTCAGTATATATGTATATGTATTTATCATTACCTGAGTTTCTTATTAAAACATCTATATTATTTTCATCAGTAGCTTCTCTAGCAACTATATAAGTTCTTTCCTTAAGCTCTAAGGAATTAGTATTTCTAAAACTTGTATTTGTATATATCTCTTCATATCTATTTATAAGATATTGAATATTCTCTGATAAAATAGAAGAACTTTCTGTATCTTTATTAATAAAACAACTATTAAAATTATTGTCTCTATTTTTAAGCACAATTATAAACTTAGATAAGGAAAACTCTTCATAATTACTATAATCTGAAGTTATCAATTCTCTGTCAGTATAAATGTATATAGATTTTTCTCCTGCATTTGAAGATAAAACAGCTATATGCCCATCTTTAGTCCATATATAAACCTTCTCTAACTTAAGTAAAACCTCAAGCTTAGCTAATTCATAAACCTTAGTATTTCTAATTAAATCAAATTTTTTAACTTCTTCAACAAAATTCATTTTCATATCTCCTTAAAACCTTTAAGCTTATTTCCCGAAAACTTGTTCATTTAATTTTTTTCCTGTTTTTGTAATAGCTATTCCACCCATAGCAGTTTCCTTAAGTTCACTAGGCATATTTTTTCCAACATCATACATAGCACTTAAAACATCATCAAATGGAATCTTACTGTTTACTCCTGCCATAACTAAATCAGCTGTTGATAGAGCACTAACAGCTCCCGCTACATTTCTTTTTGCGCATGGAACCTCTACTAATCCAGCAACTGGATCACATACTAGTCCCATGATATTTTTAAAAACTATAGCCGCAGCATTAAGGCTCATTTCTGGAGTTCCCCCCATCATTTCTACTACAGCAGCAGCCCCCATAGCAGAGGCTGAACCACACTCTGCCTGACATCCACCCTCTGCACCTGCTAAAGTTGCATTTTGAGCTATTATAATTCCTAACGCAGAAGCTGCAAACAATCCTTTTATAGCACCTTCATAATCAAGCTCTAACTGCTCTACGGCTGTAATAATAACCGCTGGCAATATACCACAAGATCCAGCCGTAGGACATGCCACTATTTTTCCCATAGAAGCATTTACTTCTGCACAGGACATAGCTCTTGCCATTGCTTTTATAATAACATTTCCTGTAAGGGATTTTCCACTATTTAAGTATTTATTTATTTTATATCCATCTCCACCAATTAACCCACTTACAGAGAAAACTTCTTCTTCCATTCCTTGTCTGCAAGCTTCCAGCATGACATCATAACTTTTCTCCATCATTTTAATTACTTCTTCTCTAGTTAATTCTGAGGTTTCCATTTCATAAAGAATAGCATATTCACTTAGTGAAATGCCCTTATCAGCGCATATACTTAGAATCTCCTCACCTGTTTTTGCTAACAATTTTTATTCTCCTTCCTTAATAGGATTTATCCTTATAACTTTTGATATGTAGTCTATATTTTTTATTCCATTTAAAACCTTATCTGAAATTTCATTATCAACTTCAAATATCATAGTTGCTTCCTTACCCTTTTGGCTTCTAAAAACCTTCATAAAAGCAATATTTATTGTATCTTCATACAAAAGTGATGTTACCTTCGATACTGCTCCTGGTACATCCTTATGATTTACAATTAAGGTAGGATAACTTCCTGTAAAATCAACTTCTTGATCATTTATAGCTTTTATAACTATACTTCCCCCACCTATTGAGCAGCCTGTTATAGAATAGTTACTACCACTTACTCCATTCATTATACATTTTACAGTATTAGGGTGTACATCTCCTAAATCCCCTTCTTCAAACTCTATCTTTATACCTAAATCCTCTGCTATACCCAAAGCATCCCTTAGACGTATATCCCCAGGATTCATTCCTAGTATACCTGCAGTAAGAGCTCTATCTGTTCCATGACCTTTATAAGTTTTCCCAAAAGATCCATGAAGGATAAACTTAACAGCTTTTAATTCCTCCCCAGCTATAACTCTTGCAATTCTCCCAATTCTAGCAGCTCCTGCCGTATGGGAGGAAGAGGGCCCTATCATAATAGGCCCAATTATATCAAACACTCCATACTTTTTCATAATTACCACCTTTTTATCTTTTTGTTAAACTAATATTTATAAAAACAACTTCCACCTATAAACTCTCTTAATATAGAATTACCTGGAACCATTTCTGTATCTATATCTTTAAAGAATCCTAAAAAGGACTTTAATCTTTGAGCCTCGTAATAAACATCACTTTCTTCCTTTATCTTATCTAGTTCAAAAAGTGCATACTTTCTAAGCACACAAAGCTCATATACAAGGGTTGAATTAAACATAACATCTGCATCTTCTTGGAATACAAATATATTCTTTTCTTCTCCTCTTTTTATAGAGTTCCACATTAAAAGAGTATCCTCTCCACCATACCCTCTAGTTAGATAATCTCTAACTATTCTTCTAATTTTTCTAACATCTGTGGTTGCAATTCTATTATGATTATCTAGGTTCAGTTGTGTCAATGCACTTATATAAATTTTAAATTTATTCACATCTGAAATAGAAGCTGTTAATTGATCATTTAATCCATGTATACCTTCTATTATTAACAAACCATTTTGAGGTAATACAAGTTCATGCCCATGCCATTCTCTTTTCCCCTTAACAAAGTTAAAACTAGGTATCTCAACTTTTTTACCTTTTAATAGTAACTCTAAATGCTTATTAAATAAATCTAAATCTAAAGAATTTATGGACTCAAAATCAGGTTTTCCATCTTCCCCTATAGGGTTTTTCTCTCTATCTACAAAATAATCATCCAAAGATATTGGAGTAGGTATAAATCCATTTACCCTTAATTGAACTCCTAATCTCTTTGAAAAAGTGGTTTTTCCTGAAGAACTTGGGCCTGCTATCAAAATAACTTTTACATCTTTTCTTTCTGAAATCATATCTGCTATATTAGCTATCTTCTTCTCATGAAGCGCCTCTGAAACCTGTATAATATCTATAATCTCACTAGATTCAATCTTATCATTTAAAGAGCCTACTTCTCCAACACCTAAAATATCAAGCCATGTTTCATTTTCATAAAATATATTTGATAACTTTTTATGTTCCTTAAACTCTTGTATCTCTAATGGTTTCTTATCATCTGGATACCTTAGAATAAAACCTTTATCATAATAAATAACATCAAATACCTTTATTTCTTTAGTATTAACTGCCATATGACCATAGAAATAATCATATCTTCCATCTAGCTCATATAACTTAACTGTTTCTAGATTCATATGATTAAGCAATTTTACCTTGTCAATCATTCCATAATCCTTAAAAATTTCTATAGCATCTTCCTTTAAAAATTTATTTTTACTTATAGGAATTTTTCTATCAATTAGTTCCTGCATTCTAATTTTAATCTTATTAACATCCTCTTCCGTTAAAACTTCCTCTTTGTGGATTTCCCCAAATATCCCCTTACTAATTGAATGCTCCATAGTTATTTTCGATTCTGGGAAAATATCTAAAGCTGCTTTTATAAATAAAAAAGTTACAGTTCTTCCATAAGCCATTGTTCCAATAGGATTATTGTTATAAATAACCTCAAAATCTCCAGACTCCTCAACTTTCCTACTTAACTCTATATACTTTTTATTTAATCTCCCTAGCATTATAGGTAAGTTACTCTCTTTATAATATTTATTTATAATTTCAGTGAATTCTATTCCTCTATCAACTTCTACCTTAAGACCACTACATAAATTTAATTGAATTTTACTCATGTCACATAACCCTCCAAACAATTAACTATTCATTACTATTATATAACAAACCTTAAACTTGATAACTACTACATATAATTATCTTTATTTGGATAAATTATTTGGGAGGTGTTTTTTATGTTTATAGTTTTAATTAGAACTTGTATATTGTATATTTTAGTAGTTTTAGTTATTCGATTAATGGGAAAAAGGCAGATAGGAGAATTACAGCCTTACGAACTTGTAATAACTATAGTAATTTCTGATTTGGCTACTGTACCGATGCAAGATGTAAGATTACCTTTAATTTTAGGAATAATTCCTATAATAACCTTACTTATTTTAGAAGTCTTTTTTACTGAACTTCAAATAAGAAGTAAATTCATGAGAAAACTAATAGATGGGGATCCTTCTGTTCTTATAAGAGATGGTAAAATTAATGAAAAAGCATTAAAAAGTCAAAGAATTCATATAGAAGACCTTCTTGAAGAATTAAGATTAACAGGAAATTTTGATATCTCTTCAATTAAATATGCCATATTAGAAAGCAATGGTCAGTTATCTATAATGTCTAAAGAAAATAATGAAAACCGTCATTTACCTTTAGTTTTGTTATACAATGGAAAGGTAAATAAAGACTCTCTAAAAAAATTACATAAAGACGTTAAATGGCTACAAGACAAAGTTTCATCAAAAAATCTAAGTATGGACGAAGTATTTATAATAATAATGGATAGCTCTGGTAAACTTCAATACCAAGCAAAAGGAGAATTTGAAAAATTGGATGGTGAGAATACATGAAAAATATATTAACATCCTTGGCACTATTTTTAGCATTGATAAGTTTTATGTTTTACTCACACATTAAATTAAATAAGGCCTGCATCGAAATAATAAATATTAGTGAAAATTTAGAGGAATTAATTAATAACGAAGATTGGGAAGGTGGATACACTAAAGCCATTGAGCTTATAGACTCTGTAACTCAAAGCTCTACGCCTTTATCCTTATATATAAATCATACAGAATTTGATAATATAAGCTCTGAAGCAATTAAATTAACTCAATATATAGAGACTACAGATGAGGAAGATTCACTTGCATCCATACACCTTATAAAGTTTTCTGCTGAGACAATGTTAAAGCTTCAAGAGATACGACTTAAAAATATTTTCTAAAAATATCATTTTTTTTGATTTACATATAGAAAATAGCTTGTACATTTAGTATAATTAATATAAAGGGATTAGTCCCAGTGGGACGTAACAAGTCCACTAACAAAAATGATATCTTGGAGAGATATTAATATTTCTCCAGTAAATAAATGAAAGGTGGTAAAATCATGGCATTAGTTACTACAAAAGAAATGTTCAAAAAAGCTTACGAAGGCGGATACGCAATAGGTGCTTTCAATATCAACAACCTAGAAATCATTCAAGGAGTTTTAAGAGGAGCTAAAGCTAAAAATTCTGCTGTTATACTTCAATGTTCTACAGGAGCTATAAAATATGCTGGAGCTGCATACCTTAAAGCAATGGTTGATGCTGCTATAGAAGAAACTGGTATAGATGTTGCATTACACTTAGACCACGGTCCAAGTTTAGATGCTGTTAAAGAAGTTATAGATGCTGGATTTACATCAGTAATGTTTGATGGTTCTCACTATGACTATGAAGAAAATGTTAGACTAACTAAAGAAGTTGTTGAATACGCTCACTCTAAAGGAGTTGTTGTTGAAGCTGAACTAGGAGTTTTAGCAGGAGTAGAAGATGATGTAGTTGCTGCAGAACATATCTACACTGATCCAGAACAAGCAGTTGACTTTGTTAACAGAACTGGAGTTGATTCATTAGCAATCGCTATAGGAACATCTCACGGAGCATTCAAATTCCCATTAGATTTCAAACCACAATTAAGATTTGATATATTAGAAGAAATCCAAGCTAAATTACCAGGTTTCCCAATAGTTCTTCACGGAGCTTCAGCTGTTGATCCAAAAGCAGTTGAAACTTGTAACCAATATGGTGGAGACATAGCTGGAGCTAAAGGAATTCCAGTTGATATGTTAAGAAAAGCTTCTGGAATGGCTGTATGTAAAATAAACATGGATACAGATTTAAGATTAGCTTTCACAGCTGCTGTAAGAAAAACTTTTGGAGATAAACCAAAAGAATTTGATCCAAGAGCATATCTTGGAGCTGGAAGAAATGCTGTACAAAGCACAGTAGAATCTAAAATAGATGAAGTTTTAGGATCAATTGATTCTATGAAATAATTTCTAAAGAAAGATGGCTTAGGCCATCTTTTTTATTTTGCTTTCTTGCTTTCTTCAACAGGCTCTTCTTCTAAGGTCTTCATTAAATTTCTTCTAAGTACGACACAACAATATAACGACATTTTGACATAGGGTAGTCTGCTTTTCTTCCTACTCATTATTCATCTTTCATAAAAAATATTAATAAATTCTTTCTAAATAAATCTCCCTCTATTTATGCAAGTTTATACTACTTTTCTTATGTTTATTTATCAATAAAATTATGAATTTAAATGTATATTATTATCTGTAAACCTATACTTCTGTGCATAAATATAAAAATAATTAATTTTTATAAATAAATATTGCATATTTATTCATCAAGTCTTATAATATTAAATATCTTAAATATGGAAATTACGGGGGTTGTAAAATGAAAAAGTACAATAAAGTTTTATTAGCATATTCTGGTGGATTGGATACATCTATAATCATTCCATGGCTTAAGGAAACTTATGGATGTGAAGAAGTAATAGCTGTTGTTGGAGATGTAGGACAAGGTGATGATGAACTTGAAGGTTTAGAAGAAAAAGCAATCAAAACTGGTGCTTCTAAAATATATATAGAAAACTTACAAAAAGAATTTGTTGAGGATTATATATTCCCAACTTTAAAAGCTGGTGCAACTTATGAAGGAAAATATCTTCTTGGAACTTCTTTTGCAAGACCTGTAATTGCAAAAAGAATGGTTGAAATAGCTAAAGCTGAAGGAGTAGATGCTATAGCTCACGGATGTACTGGTAAAGGTAATGACCAAGTACGTTTTGAACTTACTATAAAAGCTTTTGCTCCAGAGCTTCCTGTTGTTGCTCCTTGGAGAATATGGGATCTTAAATCAAGAGAAGAAGAAATAGCTTATGCAATTGAAAAAAATGTTCCTATAAAAATAACTTACGAAACAAACTATTCTAAAGACAAAAACTTATGGCATTTAAGTCATGAAGGTTTAGATCTTGAGGATCCAGCTAATGAACCAAAATATGATGAAATATTAGAAATGGGAGTTTCTCCTGAAAAAGCTCCTGATGTACCAACTTACGTTACTGTTAGCTTTGAAAAAGGAATTCCTGTAGCTGTAAATGGTGAAAAAATGGATGGCGTATCTATAATAAAAGCTCTAAACAAAGTTGGTGGAGAAAATGGCGTTGGAATTATAGATATGGTTGAAAATCGTTTAGTAGGAATGAAATCAAGAGGAGTATATGAAACTCCAGGTGGATCAATTCTTTACTATGCTCACAAAGAATTAGAATATTTATGTTTAGATAGAGAAACATTACATTATAAAGAACAAATAGCTTTAAAATTTGCTGACTTAGTTTATAACGGTCAATGGTTTACTCCACTTAGAGAAGCTCTTTCTTCATTTGTTGATAAAACTCAAGAAACAGTAACTGGAGATGTTAAGCTTAAGTTATATAAAGGAAATATAGTTTCTGCTGGTTCTACTTCTCCATATACATTATATTCAGAAGAATATGCAACTTTTGGTGAAGATTCAGTATATGATCAAAATGATTCAGCAGGATTCATAAATCTATTTGGATTACCAGTAACAGTTAAAGCAAAAATGGACGCAAAAGTGAATGGAGTGAAATAATTATGAAACTTTGGGGTGGAAGATTCCAGAAGGCAGTTGATAACTTAGTAAATGACTTTAACTCTTCTATTAGAACAGACGGAAGAATGTTTAAGGAAGATATAGATGGAAGCTTAGCTCATGTAAAAATGCTTATAGCACAAGACATCATCCCAAAACAAGATGGTGAAAAAATCATCTCAGGTCTTACTGAAATAAGTAAAAGAATTGAAAATGGTGTTATTGAAATTGATCCTTCTTCTGAGGATATACACTCCTTTATAGAGGCAACTCTTACTTATTATATTGGGGATGAAGGTAAGAAGCTTCATACTGGAAGAAGCAGAAATGATCAGGTTACTTTAGATACAAGATTATATTTAAAAAAGGAACTAAAGAACTTAATTAATGTAATCCTATCATTTGAAGAAACTCTTTTAATAAAAGCAGAAGAAAATATAGATACTATAATGCCTGGCTATACTCATATGCAAAAGGCTCAACCTATAACTTTTGCTCATCATTTACTAGCTTATGGTGAAATGTTTAAAAGAGATTTAGGTAGAATAAAAGATACTTTAAAAAGAATGGATGAAATGCCTTTAGGAAGTGGTGCACTTGCTACTTCCACTTATCCTATAGATAGAGAAATGGTTGCAAAAGAACTCGACTTCGCCTCTATTAGTTTAAACAGTTTAGATGCTGTTTCTGATAGAGACTATGTTATAGAGACTTTATCTGCTCTTTCTATGATAATGATGCATCTTTCAAGATTTTCTGAAGAAGTTATATTATGGTGTACTCACGAGTTTAGCTTCATTGAATTGGATGATGCCTACTCTACTGGAAGCTCTATAATGCCTCAAAAGAAAAATCCTGATGTTGCTGAGTTAGTTAGGGGTAAAACTGGAAGGGTTTATGGGGATTTAATCACTCTTCTTACTCTAATGAAGGGAATTCCTCTTGCTTATAATAAGGATATGCAAGAAGATAAGGAAGCTTTATTTGATGCACTAGACACAGTATTTTTATCTATAAAGACTTTCAATGGAATGTTAAAAACCATGAGAATCAAAAAAGATAATATGAGAAAAGGTGCCTTAGGTGGATTCACAAATGCTACTGATGTAGCTGATTACTTAGTTAAAAAAGGTGTTGCTTTTAGAAATGCACATGAGGTTGTTGGGGCCATCGTACTTCACTGCATTAATAAAGGAATAAATATAGAAGAGCTTTCTTTAGAAGCTTTAAAAGAATTTTCATCTTACTTTGAAGAAGACATCTATAATGCTATCTCTCTTGAAACCTGTGTTGAAGAACGTAAGGTTATTGGAGGACCAAGTTCTAAATCAGTTAAGATTCAATTAGAAGCTTTAAAGAATTTCATAGATAGTAATAAAATAGTATAGTTTTTCAAAGGCGAAAAAGGGGGTATTTATTTTGGTAAAGGTCGGAATAATTGGGGGAACAGGATATGTAGGCGCTGAGCTAATAAGACTTCTTATGAATCATAAGAAAGTTACAATCTCAGGAATATCCTCTGTAAGCTTTAGTGGGCAAGATATATCTAGCATATACCCAAGCTTTTATAATATAACTTCACTTATATGTACAGATGAAGATGCGGTAATAGAAAAAAGTGATGTTATTTTTGCTGCTCTTCCTCATGGCTTAAGTGAACATATAGCAAAAAAAGTATTAGATAAAAACAAAATCTGCATAGATATGGGGGCAGATTTTAGACTTTCTGATGAAAGTGTATATAAGAAATGGTATGGCAAAAGCTTTGATTTATCTGAATTACATGGCAGCGAAGTATACGGACTTCCTGAGCTTAATAGGGCTAAGATTAAAGAAACAAAGCTTGTTGCAAATCCAGGGTGTTATGCAACTTCTATAGAGCTTGCACTACTTCCTCTTATCTCAAAAGGACTAATCGAAGAAAATGGAATTATAGCTGATTCTAAATCTGGTGTGTCTGGAGCGGGAAGAGCTCTTAGTCAAAGCTCTCATTTTACAGACTGTAATGAAAGCTTAAGTGCTTATAAAATAGCTAATCATAGACATACACCTGAAATTGAAGAAGTTTTAAATTCTGCTTCTTTAGATAAAAAGGTAAAGTTAATTTTTACACCTCACCTACTACCTATTAATAGAGGTATATTATCTACGATATATACTACTCCAAAGGAGAAAATAGATCTTGTAGATATCCACAAGGAATTTAGTGAATTTTATAGCACGGAACCTTTTGTGAATGTACTTCCACTCGGTGAAGTATCTAAAATTAATAATGTTAGATTATCTAACTACTGCCAAATATCTCTTCATTATGATGAAGACAGCAATAAATTAATATTAATATCTTGTATTGATAATATGATTAAAGGTGCCGCTGGACAAGGAATCCAGAATATGAATATCCTCTTAGGTTTTGATGAAAAAGAAGGATTAAATACTATAGCACCAGCATTTTAGACATCTGCATATGACTAAGGGGGTTATTTAATTGAATATAAACATTATAGAAGGAGGGGTAACCTCTCCTAAAGGATTTCTTTCTTCTGGCATACATGCTGGAATAAAAAAAGATAAAAACAAAAAAGATCTTGCATTATTAGTTTCAGAAAAAATCTGTAATGCAGCTGGAGTTTACACAAAAAATAAGGTTAAAGGTGCTCCACTTTTAGTTACTAAAGATCATTTGATAGATAATAAGGCTCAAGCAGTAATAATTAATAGCGGAAACGCTAATACCTGTACTGGGGAAAAAGGTCTTATAGCTGCTGAAACTATGTGTTCTCTTGTGGCTAACTCTTTAAACTATCAAACCGAAGATGTATTAGTTGCTTCTACAGGTGTTATAGGTGTTCAGCTTAATGTTAAGCCTATAGAAGACTCTATGACTTCTCTAATAGATGAACTAAGCCCAGAAGGTTCTCTATCTTCTGCTGAGGCTATAATGACTACTGATACCTTCTCAAAGTCACTCTCAATTAAGTTTGAGTTATCAGGTAAAGAAGTTACCTTAGGTGCAATGGCAAAGGGCTCTGGGATGATTCATCCTAATATGGCAACCATGTTATCTTTTATAACTACAGATGCTAATATAAGCTCTGCTCTATTAGACAAAGCTTTAAAAGATACTGTTAATATAAGTTACAACAGAATATCTGTAGATGGAGATTCTTCTACAAATGATATGGTTATTATATTAGCTAACGGTCTTGCTGAAAATACTCTTATAGATAGTGAAAATGAAGATTATCTAGTATTTGTAGAGGCTTTAAAAACTTTAAACATAACTTTAGCTAAATTGATTGCTAAAGATGGTGAAGGTGCTACAAAGTTAATTGAATGTACTGTTTCTAATGTTTCTAGTGAAGAAATTGGAGAAAAATTATCTAAATCAGTTATATCTTCAAGCTTAGTTAAAGCAGCTATATTCGGCAGTGATGCTAACTGGGGAAGGGTTTTATGTGCTCTTGGATATGCTGATGCTCCAGTTGATTTATCAAACATAGATATCTTCTTTGAAAGTGCTAAAGGAACTATAAAGGTATGTGAAAATGCTTTTCCTGTAAACTTCTCAGAGGAACTAGCAAAAGAAATACTATTAGAAAGAGAAATTAAAATATTAGTTGATATGAAATCTGGTTCCCACTCTGTTTCTTGTTGGGGATGCGATTTAACTTATGACTATGTAAAAATCAATGGAGATTACAGATCCTAAAGGAGGAACCTAGAGTTGAATTACAATGAAAGAGCCAATATTTTAGTGCAAGCATTACCTTACATCCAGCAGTATAAAGGAAAGACTGTTGTTGTTAAATATGGCGGTAATGCCATGATTAGTGATGAACTTCGTGAAGGAGTTATAGCTGATTTAGTTCTTATGAACTATGTAGGAATTAATGTTGTGGTAGTGCATGGTGGCGGTCCTCATATCTCCTCTTATCTAAAGAAAATAAACAAAGAAAGTGTTTTTATAGATGGATTAAGATACACAGATGATGAAACCATGGATATAGTTCAAATGGTTTTAGGAGGAAAAGTAAACAAAGACTTAGTAAAGTTGATTGAAGCTTCTGGTGGAAAAGCTATTGGTCTATCTGGTATGGATGGCTCCATGATTCAAGCTAAAAAAATCTCTTCAGAAGTAGATCTTGGTAATGTAGGTGAAATTACAAAAATTAATACTGAAATCATTAAAAACTCTATAGCTAACGGATATATTCCAGTAATAGGTAGTATAGCTACAGGTGAGGAAAATAAAGTTTATAATATTAATGCAGATACTTGTGCATCTAAAATAGCCTCTGCTTTAAAGGCTGAAAATTTAATTCTTCTTACAGATGTACCTGGAGTTATGCTTGATCCTAAAGAACCATCAACTTTGATTTCAGAATTAAGATTACATGAAATCCCTCGTCTTTATATGGATAATGTTATAAAGGGAGGAATGATTCCTAAGGTTAACTGTTGTGTAGAGTCAGTTAGAATGGGAGTTAAAAAGGCTCAAATAATTGATGGAAGAGTTCCACATGCACTTATACTTGAGTTATTCTCAAAAGATGGCATAGGAACAATGATTTATTAGGAGGATGTTGAAATGAATGATTTAATTGGGGCAAAAGAATATCTTATGAACACCTACCCTTTCCTTCCTGTAGTTTTTTCTCATGGAAAGGGAGTAAAACTTTTTGATACTGATGAAAAAGAATATCTAGATCTTACATCTGGTATAGGTGTTTCTTCTCTTGGTTATGGAGACGAGGCTTGGGTAAATGCAGTTACTGCTCAACTAAATAAGATAACTCATGTATCTAATATATTTATGTCAGAACCAACTTTAAAATTAGCTAAAAAAATAACTTCTCTATCTGGAATGAGCAAGGTATTTTTCTCTAATTCTGGAGCTGAAGCTAATGAAGGTGCTATAAAACTTGCTAGAAAATATAGCTACGATAAATATGGTGAAGGAAGAAGTACTATAATCACCTTAAACAATAGCTTTCATGGACGCACTATTACTACCCTAAAAGCTACTGGCCAAGAAAAGTTCCATAAATATTTCTATCCATTTACTGAAGGTTTCAAATATGTAGATGCTAATGATTTATCCGCTTTAGAAGAATCTGTTGATAATAGTGTCTGCGCAATTATGATAGAAGCTATTCAAGGTGAAGGTGGTATAAGACCTTTAAACCCAGAATTTATAGATAAAATATTTGAAATAGCTAAAGAAAAGGATATTTTAGTTATATTCGATGAGATTCAATGTGGTATAGCTAGAACTGGTAAATTATTTGGTTTCAATCATTTTGATGTTAATCCTGATATTGTAACTATTGCAAAAGGTTTAGGTGCTGGCCTTCCTATAGGTGGTATTCTTTGTAATGAAAAACTAAAAGACACCTTCTCATTTAGCGACCATGGTTCAACCTTTGGAGGAAACCCTGTAGCTACTGCTGGAGCAATTGAAGTTTTAAATGCAGTATCTAGTGAAGGATTTATGGATGAAGTTCTTGATAAAGGTAACTTTATTAAAGAATTTTTAGAAAACTCTTCTACTTCTAATATAGTTGAAGTTAGAGGAAAAGGGCTAATGATTGGAATAGAGATAAATGGAGAAGCAGCTAAAGTTCAAAAAGAAGCTTTGAAAAAAGGTCTTTTAGTTCTTACTGCTGGGCCTAACGTTGTTAGACTTCTACCACCATTAGTAATTTCTAAGGAAGACTTAAAGATTGGATTAGAGATATTAGTAGATATAATAAATAACATTTAATTTATGAGGGGGGTTATTATGAAAAAGGATTTATTAAAGATGGAAAATCTCTCAAAAGAAGAGATTTTAGATATATTAAATATAGCAGATCAACTAAAATATGAACATAAACACGGGATAGAACATCACCATTTAAAGGGGAAAACCCTAGGTATGATATTTCAAAAGGCTTCTACAAGAACTAGGGTAAGCTTTGAAGTTGGTATGTATCAACTTGGAGGAAATGCTTTATTCCTAAGCTCAAAGGATTTACAAATAGGAAGAGGTGAACCTGTTTGTGATACCTCACGTGTTTTATCTAGGTATCTAGATGGTATAATGATTCGTACCTTTGAACAAAAAGAAGTGGATGATTTAGCTAAATATTCTGATATTCCTATAATAAACGGACTTACTGATGATGAACATCCATGTCAAGTTTTAGCCGATTTAATGACCATAAGGGAGTATAAAAAGAGCTTTGATGGATTAAAGCTTGCTTTTATAGGTGATGGTAATAATATGGCTCAATCCTTAATAGTAGGTGCATTAACTCTAGGTATGGATGTGTCTATAGCATCTCCGTCTGGATATACTCCAGATAATTATTACTTGGAGCTTGGAAAAGAATTAGCTGAAAAGACTAACGCTAAGTTTATTCTTACAGATTCTCCAGTTGAAGCAGTTACATCTGCTGATATTGTAATTACTGATGTTTGGGCTAGTATGGGCCAAGAAGCTGAAGCTAAAGAAAGAGTTGAAGCTTTTAAAGGTTATCAAATTAATGAAGATTTAATGTCTTACACTAATCCAAAATCTTTAGTTCTTCATTGTCTTCCAGCTCATAGAGATGAGGAGATATCTACTGAAACCTTTGAAAAACACTCAGAAGAAATCTTTGATGAAGCTGAAAATAGACTTCATGCTCAAAAAGCTGTATTAGTTAAATTATTAGGTAATAAATAAGTATATAAAAAAGATGCTATTTTAGGTAGCATCTTTTCTATATTAATTTAAATTATTTTATATAATCTTTATAGTTGTTTTGAGTAACTTTTACATAGTTAATCCATACATATTTTCCATCAGTTACAGGGTAGCCAATGTTTGCTTCGTTAATTTCTTTACCTTCTGCAGCTGCTATAGCTATATTAACTGTAGCTTTACCTTGGTTTTCTGCATCATTAAGAACTGTTCCTAGAAGAGATCCTTCTTTCATAGCTTGTAATGCAGGTGCTGTAGCATCAACTCCAACTACTGGAATGTATTTAGAAGCATCACCTTTGTTATATCCTTCAGCTTTTAAAGCTTCTATTGCACCTAGAGCCATATCGTCATTATTTGCTAAAACTGCTTCTATCTTATCAAGACCTTGACCAGTTATAAATGCTTTCATAAGGTCAGTTGCTTTAGCTTTGTCCCACATAGCTGTATCAGCAGCAAGTTTTTGAGTTTTGAATCCGCCAGCTTCTATAGCTTTTATTGAGTATTCTGTACGAAGAGTAGCATCTTGATGTCCTGGTTCTCCTTGAAGCATTACATATTGAATTACTCCATCCTTATTTTTATCTGCTTCTGGATGAGCTTTAAAGTAATCAACTAGAATTTCTCCTGATTGAGTTCCTGATTGTTCTGCTTTAGCTCCAACATACCATACTTTATCGTAGCTATTCATATCTGTTTTTTCTGGTTCACGATTTAAGAATACTATAGGAAGCTTTTTAGCTTTTGCTTTTTCTATTATTGGACCAGCAGCTGTTCTATCAACTGGATTTATTGCTAAAGCAGTTACCCCTTTAGTAATAAATGTATCTACTTGTTCATTTTGAGTAGGTTGTTTATTTTGTGAATCCACTAATTCTATATCTGTTCCTTTATCTTTAGCTTGACCTTCCATAGCACCACGAACCCCTGTCATGAAAGTATCATCAAATTTGTAGATTGCAGAACCGATTAAAACTTTAGAATCTTTCTTTCCGCCTGAACTAGAATCATTTCCTTTTGAACTACATCCTGCCATTGCACCAGCAATTACAACAGCTGACATAACGATTGTTAATAATCCTTTAAACCTTTTCATAATACCCCTCCGTAATCAAATCTTATTATTTTATATGATTTTGGTTTGTTATTCGTTTACATTTCTTATTATATAGACTTTTCTCTCTACTCTCCATACAAAATTCTTCACACTTTTATCGAATTTCTTAGTTAAATATTAGAAATTAAATCTAAACAAAAATAAAAATGCTATAAACTTACTCTACTAATTTATAGTAGTAAGCTAATAACATTTCTAATTTAAATTTATTTGCTTTTCATGTATATATCTACATTATCCTTTGTAACTTCTGAATAATCAGCCATTACATATTTACCTTTTTCTAATCCCTCTACTGAATTTATATCTCCATTTGTTGATAATAAATAAGCCATATTAAATATTACCTTAGCTTGATATTTATAATCGTTTATAGCAGTTCCTATCATTGCCCCATTTTTAACTTGGGTTAATGACTCAGGAATTCCATCAATTCCAACAACAAGGGGATGTCTTTTTATTGTATTGTCATTATTTAATGCTTCTAAAGCACCTAAAGCCATTTCATCATTATTGCTAAATACAACTTCTATCTTATCTCCAAATTCCTTAATCCATTGATTCATTTTTGTAGTTGCTTGGGCATATTGCCAGTTACCAATTTCATCAGATAATTTTTCTAATTCAACACCATTTTCTATCAAGGGTTTTATACAGTGCTCTGTTCTTATTAATGTATCCTGATGCCCTGGTTCCCCTTCAAGTACTACATATTGAATTTTTCCATCTCCATTTTTGTCCACCAAACTTTTGTTACTCTTATAGGCGTCTAAAATTATTTTACCTTGTATTTCTCCAGACTGTTCTGCCTTTGCGCCTACATAATATAGCTTATCCCATCTTTCCATGTCTTCTTCCACAGGTTCACGATTAAAGAAAATCATAGGTATATTTGCAGACTTAGCTTTGTCAATCATCATAGAGGCAGCAGTTCTATCTACTATATTTACACATATAACATCGTAATTTTGAGAAACAAACCGTTCTACCTGACTATTTTGATTCGTCAAGCTTCCTTTAGCATCTACAACATTAATTGTTATCTTATAATTGCTATCGCCCTCTTTTTCCTTAGCTACATCTTCAATTTCTTTTGTAATTGCAGAAATAAAAGCATCATCCTGCCTATATAATGTAACTCCTATTTTTATATTTTTAATACTATCTTTATTAGTTCCATTATTATTATAATTACATGCTGATAATGAAGTACCAATTGTAACGGTTAATAGGCATAAGGATATTTTTTTAAGTATTTTCATTATAAACACCTCAAAATTCTCATATATTTAAGACATTATTTTTACCTAATAAGCGGAAATAGCAATCTTTGATTCTCCTTTGAATACATATTATCTGTATTAACAATGGTTGAAGATATAGTGCTATTACTTATCTTCTTACCCTCTAACTTATCTACAGCAGCCTTTACCCCAAGATATCCTATATTAAATTCATTCTGCGTAGCTGTTGCATTAATGTTTTTTTCCTCTAAAGCTGAAATTATTTTACTCGTACTTCCTGTACCATAGACTTTTATTGAACTTTTTTCATTATCTATTATATTAGAGTCCTTTTTTACTTCGGCAACATACTCTAACATACCTGTACTGAGAGTTACTACTACATCTACATCATTGTTCTCTAATAGATTCTTTATCTCAGTATAGTAATTTGCTTGACTCTCATTTGGAATTTCCCAGAACAGATAGGTGTTATTAATTTTATTCATAACACTCATAAATCCTTCGTACCTGTCCGCTATGCTTTTGCACTCTAAATTATTTTTTATAATTGCAACCTTTTTCCCCATATCTCCCATCTCAATCATTTGTTCTCCTAAAAGTTCCCCAAGCTCATAATTATCATTCCAAATTATTGGCGGAGGTTTCTCTAAATCAACATTAGACTCGATAAGAATAATAGGTACTTTTTTCATAGCTTCTTCTACTGTATTAGCCATCTTTTCATAATCTACTGGAGATAATATTATAGCATCTGCTCCATTTTTTATTTCTCTATCAATTAACTCTTTTTGCTCATCTATATTATTATCTTGCGAAAGATTTATGAAACTTACATCTATATTCAGTTCTGATGCTGCTTGCTCTACACCCTGCTTCATTATCATTAAGCTTTCATTATTTTTTCCACTTGTTATCAAAGAAATATTATGTATTTTTCTGTTTTTTTGATTTGATAATGTATCATCTAAAAGTACTGAAAAGGATATAATTAATAGTAAAAATAAAATTATAAATGCAACTGTTTTTTTACTTTTCACTATTTACCTTCCTCCCTCTTCTGTGCTTCACTGAAATCAATAGCAGGAACATGTATTCTAATTGTTGTCCCTTCATCAGGCTCACTATAAATCTTAAGTCCGTATTCTACACCATAATATATCTGTATTCTTTGATGAACATTTTTTAATCCAATACCTGAACTCTTTTTCTTTCCATTATTTTTTCTTGTAAGAAGAGTATCTGCAACTTCTTGCTCCATCCCAAGTCCATTATCTATAACATCAATATATAAATCTTCGTCTTTCAAGTACGCTTTTATTAATATCTCTCCATCTCCACCCATAAATTCCATACCATGATAAATGGCATTTTCGATTAAAGGTTGAATTATTAATTTAATAGTTGATAAATTTAATGTTTCTTCATCTATATCAATATTATATGTGAATTTGTTTTTATATCTTATGTTTTGTATTGTTAAATAATTACGTGCATGTTCAATTTCATCTTTTACTGATATTATATTTTTACCTTTACTTAAGCTTATTCTAAAAAGTCTTGCTAAAGCTGTTACCATTGTAATAGCTCCATCATAATTTTCATTTTCTATCATCCAAACAATAGAATCTAATGTATTATATAAAAAATGTGGATTAATCTGAGCTTGAAGGGCATTTAACTCGCTTTTTCTTTTTGACTCCTGTTCTCTTACTATATTGTCCATAAGTACATGTAACTGATTTACCATGGATTTTATAGCTTTCCCTAGATGCTGAATTTCGTAAGATCCACTTATTGCTATATCTACATCTTTGTCTCCATTCTCAAGCTTTTTTACTGATTTTTCAAGTGCTTTTATAGGATTTGCTATACGAGAAGAAACAAACATATTGAGAAACACTAGAATAAATATCGCAAAAAACATAATAAATATTGCAAATAAACTTATTTGTCTATAGTCAGAGGTTATATCAACCATTGGAGTGACCCCTATGATTTTCCACCCAGTATATCCTACTGTTTTTACTGTAACTAATCTTTTCTCCCCATTAAAGGTTTCTATATTAGTTCCGTCTTCATATGTAGATCCCATTCTATTATTCTCATTTATTAAGTTTGAATATATCAATTGTTGTCTTGGATGATATATTATCTCTCCCTCTCCATCTACTAAATAAACGTAACCCGATTTTCCTAGGTTAACATTTTTACATATTTGCTCTATTTCACTAAAATTCATATCTACAAGCAGTACACCTGGAGTTATTTTCCCATTGTTAGTAAGCTCTACAGCTCTACTTAAAGAAATAACCCAACGATATTTATAATCTGGATCTATAAATAAATTCTGAACATGTGAAGTTGAAAAATGAAGGTTTTCTTTTCTACTTATAGCTTTTAAAAACCATTCACTTCTTGTAGGATTAGCAGAGTCTTTTAATTTCCCTACTGGAGATGCTCCTATAAGCTCGCCATACTCCGTAAACACACTTATACTTATAAGAGAATCTTTATTTGATTCATATAATAGATCCATATCCTTACTTATACTGTCTACTGCTAAATCCTTTTTCTTAATAACACTATAATAACTAGCATCCGATACCTTCATCATATTTCTTAAGTAACTATCTAAGTTTAAATTAACTTGTTCTAGTATGGCTTTATTATTTTCAGATACCATATTTTCTGCTGAGTTTATAAATCTTAAATAAACTGCCCCAACAACCATAATCATCCCTACAACTGATATTACAGTAAAGGAAATAGATATTATATGCTGTATGCTTGTATTTTTACTTTTATCTAATACTTTTTCAACTTTTTTCTTTATAAAATTTATCATTACAGATCAAACTCAATTCTTTCTATATTTTGAAGGTGATACACCAAACTTCTTTTTAAATACATAACTAAAATAATTAGCCTCTGGATATCCTACTTTTTCAGCTATAACATAAGTCTTATAATCTGTTGTATTTAAGAGTTTTACAGCTTGTTCTAAACGTACTGTAGTTAAAAAATTTACAAAATTGTTTTGTGTTTCACGTTTAAATATTGTAGAAAAGTAAGTAGAACTTACATGAAGTTTAGAACAAACTTGTTCTACAGATAAATCTGGATCTGTGTAGTTTTCTAATACATATTGTTTTGCTTGCTCAACAAGTACTATAGATGAATTTACACGTTCTTTTTTAATCAAAACGTTTACCGTAATAGACTTGTTTATAAACCATTCCTTTACCTCATCTATTGACCCAAAGGAGTCTAAGTGTTCGTAGCAATTAAATTTTTCACCAAATATATAATCCATATCTAGTTCATAAGTTTGTATAAGCTTCAGTAAAGCAGTCATTATCTCCATAATATAAATTCTATACTTATTAAATGGTAAAAGTAAATGCTGAACTTTATCAAATAAACCATTAATAACATCTTTTATTTCATCTTTTGTTGAAATCTTTATTGCATTTAACATTAAGTTTTCTTCTTGATCGTGAAATTGAAGCTCAATAGAATTATCTGGTTCTACATCATCAATATATATAGCCTTTCCTAATCCAAGTATCAACTTATACTCTAATGCATTTAAGGCAGTTCTATATGAAAATTTTATCTCGCATGGATCATTATAAACATATCCAATTCCAGCTGATATTTTTAAATTTGTGATACGCTCATAAACCTTGCATACTTCATTTATACCATTTATAAAATGACCTATCTCATCTTTAGAAGATAATCCTCCTATTACTACCACAATATCAGAATAAATAAAACTTGTGAAGCTACAATATTTGTGCATATTTTCATCTACAGTCTTTTTTATTGATATATTAGTAAGCACTGAATCTTCATTAATATTATTGTTTATATCCTTTAATTTCAAGCTTCCTTCAGAACGAATAAGTGCTACAGATAAATATTCTTTTTTTAGATCTATGTTTAATTTATCAATCTGTTCATTCCACTTTTCACTGTTTATCCTTCCCTCAATAGCTCCTACCAGAAACTGCTCTCTTATTACTGGCAAACTTTCAATATAATATTCTTGTAGTTTTTCTAAATTTCTTTTTTCATTATATTCATAATCAAGCTTTTCTTTTAATCTTTTTAAGACCTCGATTAATTCTACAGAATTAATCGGTTTCAAAACATATTCAACTACATTAATTTGAATAGCCTTGTGAGCATATTCAAAATCGTCACAGCCTGAAAAAATTATAATCTTAGTAGAAGGCATCATTTCTGAAACTCTTTTTCCTAATTCTAATCCATCCATAAAAGGCATTTTTATATCTGTCATTAAAACATCCGGTCTGTATTTTTCAACCTTTTCAAGTGCATCCTGCCCATTCTCAGCATCTCCAACCACTTCAAATCCGTAAGCTTCCCAGTCTATTTTTTTGATAATTCCAAGTCTTATCTCTTCTTCATCATCTACTATAATAATTCTATATAAGCTCATTATATTACTCCTTCTTTTATTAAGTTGCAGTTAAATATAATAATTTAATTATCGATTACTATTATATCTAAAAAATTCCTTTTATGCAATGCATGTCCATATTATTTAAAACGACAAAAAGGCTAACTTCAATTTTTAATTGAAGCAAACCTTCTTATCAATATATCAATTTATTTTTTTCTATATTTAGCTAAGTCTATAGCAACTGCTACTGCAATGATAGCACCTTTTATAACTTGTTGCCACATTGGACTTACTGCTATGAACTGTAATCCATATTGTATAACCGTAAATATCAATACACCACTTACAATTCCTCCAACTTTTCCAACACCACCATTTAGTGATACACCACCTACAACACAGGCTGCTATTGCATCAAGTTCGTATCCATTACCATATTGATTGGTTGCCCCAGCAGTTCTAGCAGCTTCCAGTATACCTCCTACACCATATAAAAGTGATGCGAAAATGAATATTCCCATTATAGTTGCAAATACGTTAACTCCTGAAACTACTGCTGCTTCACGATTTCCTCCTATAGCATAAACATTCTTTCCAAATATAGTTTTGTTTAATATAAACCAAACTAATATTACAAATAGAAGTGCTATAGGTACCAGAATTGATATTCCTGGAAAATCTCCTATGTTAAAAAGTTTTGTTTGTCCAAGTGCAATAAAGTCTGGACGTACACCACCAATTGGTTGTGATTTATTTGGCGGCATATCAAAGTATAGAGAGCATGCACCATATACTATAACCTGTGTTGCTAAAGTAGCTATAAATGGATGCATATCATATTTTGCTACTAAGAAACCATTTAGTACACCAAATACCATACAAGCTATAATTGCTATTACTATAGGGATTATAACTGCTAGCTGAGGCATGTTAGGGAAAAATCTATTAGCATAGTCTGGATTTTGAAGCATTGATGTTGATATTACTGCCGCTAGTCCAACCATACGTCCTGCTGATAAATCTGTTCCTGCTATTAATAATGTAAAACAAATACCTAAGGCAACTATAAGTTTAGTTGATGACATTGTTAGTATGTCAAGCATTACTTCATATTGCATAAAACGTGGTTGAATTATCATTATTACAACTACTAATACTAGTAATGCTAAAATAATTGCATTATTAGTTAAAAAGGTTTTTACTGTCTCTACTGAAAAGGTCACTGTACTGTCGTGATTTTTTTTATCTAAAAAATGTTTAAGTCCATAAATAGCTGCTATTATTCCTATCCCATCTATATAAATAGGTAAATCAAAAAATACATCTGGATCTAAAATAAAATTAAAAACAATTCCTAACACAACAAGGAAAGCACCAATTCCTAAAAATATTTTTCCAAAATCCTTGCGTGAGATAACTTTAGCTTCTTGCATATCTAATCCTCTCCTTCTTTAACATAACTAAGTCTCTTTATTTCATAAACTGTGTTGCATAATTCATAACTTTTACTTGATCTGCTTCATCTTTGTCTAAAATTCCAGTAACCTTTCCTTCACACATAACCATAACTCTATCTGACATTCCAAGTAACTCTGGCATTTCTGAAGAGATCATTATGATTGATTTGCCTCTTTTAACCAAGTCATGCATAATAGAATAAATTTCATATTTTGCACCTACATCAATTCCTCTTGTAGGTTCGTCTAATATTAAAATATCTGGATTTGTAAGAAGCCAACGTGCTATTAAAACTTTTTGCTGATTACCACCAGAAAGATTTTTTATAAGCTGCTCCATATTTGGTGTTTTAGTTTTTAAATCTGTATTAGATTTAACTGCAGCTTTATAACGTTTTCCTTCTTTTAACACTCCAAATTTTGCGTAATCTTTTTGACTTGCAATTACTGTATTATCTAACACTGATAATATCCCTAAGATGCCAGTAGCACGTCTCTCTTCTGTTAATAGAGCTAATCCTTGTAATTTAGCATCTTTTGCAGACTTTATTTTTATTACCTTACCATCTTTTTCAATAGTTCCCTCTTGTATCGTTCTTAAACCAAATAGTGCTTCTACAAGTTCTGTACGTTGAGCTCCAACAAGCCCTCCTATACCAAGAATTTCCCCTTTATATAACTCAAAACTTACATTTTGAAAGGATTTCTCCAAAGGAGAACAAAGATTGTTAACTTTTAATACAACTTCCTTTGTAGGTTTATAGTTTGCTTCTGGGAATCTATGAGTCATATCTCTTCCTACCATACGGTTAATTATAAGCTCTGTTGTAAGATCTTTTGATTCCCAAGTTCCTACCCCTTGACCATCTCTCATGATAGTAACTTCATCAGATATTTTAAGAATTTCCTCCATTTTATGAGATATATATATAATTGCGCATCCTTTTTTTTGAAGTTGCTTTATTATTTTAAATAAATGTTCTGTTTCATTCTCGGTTAATGAAGATGTTGGTTCGTCCATAATAATTATTTTAGAATTATAACTAACCGCCTTAGCGATTTCAACCAATTGTAGACTAGATGCAGAAAGCTTTCCTGCCAATATCTCTGGATCAATGTCTAAATCAATCTCTTTAAATAAAGCTTCTGTCTCACGTATCATTCTTTTCTTGTCTACAGCTATTCCTCTCATAGGAAATCTTCCAAGCCATATATTTTCCATAACTGGACGAAATCTAATAGGATGTAGTTCCTGATGTATCATTGATACTCCCAAGTCTAATGCTTGTTTTGAAGTATTTATTTCAACTTTTTCTCCATCTAATATTATCTCGCCATTATCTTGATGATATATACCAAAAAGACATTTCATCAAGGTTGATTTTCCTGCACCATTTTCTCCCATTAGGGCATGAACACTACCTTTACGTACTTTTAATGATACGTCATCTAACGCCTTTACCCCTGGAAATGTCTTTGTTATATTGTTCATCTCCAGTACATACTCACCCATACCACAATCCTCCTTTGGTCAAATATTAATCCATTCTTTATTTTGTCTATTTTTCATTTAGTTAGTTTTATTATTGTTATTCGTTTACATTATTAATTATATAAACTTTCTCTTCTACTCTCCATACAAAATTCTTCACACTTTTATCGAATTTCTTAATTAATTTATATAACAAATTCATATTTTTTTATTCTAAAAAAGACATGCATAAATTAGTAAAAAATGCATGTCTTTTTTCTATTCTATATTTATTAAATAACTGAAAATTTATATATAGTAGTATGTTTATATTCTTCACCAACTTTTAATATTGGGGATGGAAAACTACTACATCTAACTGCATTAGGGAAAAATTGTGTTTCTAGGCATAACCCATCTCTATTTTCATAAGTTACTCCATCTTTTCCAGTAGGCCCCCCTGCTAGAAAATTCCCCGTATAAAATTGTACTCCTGGTTTAGTAGTATAAACTTCCATAACTCTCCCACTTTTTTCATCTACCACTTCTCCAGCTTTTTTAGGTTCTTCTGTGCTAACATCTAATACCCAATTATGATCAAACCCATTAGCGAAATTTAACTGTTCATAATCACTAAATATTTTATCCTTTACTATAGTTAATTTTCTTAAATCCATTGGTGTTCCATCAACTTTTAATATTTCACCTGTTGGAATTGACTCATTGTTAGAAGGTGTAAAGCTACTTGCATTTATCATAACTTTATGCTCTAACACACTTCCTGAAGAATGTCCTGAAAGATTAAAATAAGAGTGATTAGTTAGATTAACTACTGTATCCTTATCTGTAACAGCTCTATAATCTATTCTAAACTCATTATCTTCACTAACAAAATATATAACATTGACCTCTAAGTTACCAGGGTATCCTTCTTCACCATCTTTACTAAGATATGATAGTTTTAATGCCTGACTATCACCTAAATTAACAAGTTCTGCTTCCCATAAAACCTTATCAAATCCTCTATTTCCTCCATGCAAGTGATGTCTACTATTCTTTTGAAGTTTATATTCTATATTATTTATCTCAAAAATGCCATCCTCAATCCTATTCGCACATCTTCCTATAATAGCTCCTAAATATGGTCCCTTTTCTAAATATTTTTGTGGAGTATCATACCCTAAAACAACATCATCTAATTTCCCTTTAGAATCAGGAACCTTTAAAGATACTATAGCGCCACCTAAATTTGTTATTTTTACTTCCATTCCTTTGGAGTTAGTAAATGTAAAAATATCCACCTCAACTTCATTCATTAACTTTCCAAATAATTCTCTTCTAATTCCCATACTCTCATACTCCTTTTATATAAAATACTACCTATATTAGCTAGTATAAGTATATTATGTTATTCTTTCAAGAATAAAAAAGTTAGGTATATATCTAAATTATTTTACACCTAACTTGTTAACTCTATAATTCTATTTTTTCTTCTTTTTTCTGATCACAACATCCATGTTTTTTATCACCTTTTCCCATAAAAAACATCATAGATACCATCATAATTGGACATATAAACGGACTTAAGAATGCTAAAATAGGTGCGACCCCAGGTAATACTAATTGAATAACTGGTAATAAACTAACTATAAGTATAGGTAACATACAACATAGTGCCATAGGCATAATATGCTTAAGATTAAATTTCTTATTCATTTTCTCACTCCTAAATTTTAATATTACAACTAGTCTAATTCATAGTTATGAAGATAAAATGAAGATACCAGTATGTTTCTTCATTTTATCTTCATATTAGTTTCATATAATTATGTCTCAGAAAGTAATATAAATTTAAGAGGTGATATTTTGTCCATAAAAACTACTCATATATTAGTTGAAGATATGGTTTGTACATCCTGTGAAAAAATAATATCAGATTCTATAAAAAAGATAAATGGTGTCCTTGAGGTTGAGGTTAATTATAAAACCTCCTTAGTGAAGGTAACTTTTGATTCTACTAAATGTTCTTATAGCAAAATTTGTTCTGCTATAGAAAGTTCAGGATATACCATAAAAATCTCTAATAACAAAATTAACACAAATGGTTCTTCTACAACTTTTAAAGAAATTATCTCTATATTTGCTATAGTTGCTCTTGCTTTTGTTATTATAGCACTAAGTAAAAATTCTGGTACTTTCAATATAAGTAATAACTTAGGTACAAATACAACTTATCTTATGTTATTTATAATAGGTATTTTCACTTCTCTTCATTGTGTAGGTATGTGTGGTGGAATAATGTTATCTCAAAGTATAACGATAAATAAAGGTAGTAAATTTAAAAATCTACTTCCCTCTCTTTTATATAATGTAGGTAGATTAACCTCATATACTCTGTTAGGTGGATTAGTAGGTGCTTTAGGCTCTGTTTTTTCTTTATCATTAAGTACTCAGGCCTCTATATCAATACTTGCTGGTCTTTTTATGATAATAATGGGTTTTAATATGTCTGGCTTTAAATTATTTAGAGGAATAAACTTAAAACTTCCATTTAGTAATTGTAAATCTTCAAATAAAAAATCTAGTCCTTTAATTGTTGGTTTACTAAATGGATTTATGCCTTGTGGTCCCTTGCAAACCATGCAGTTGTATGCTTTAGCTTCTGGAAGTTTCTTCAAAGGAGCGTCCTCTATGTTCATTTTTGGACTAGGGACTATTCCTCTTATGCTTATATTTTCGTTAGCTATAAATGCCATAAATATGAAAAACACTAAAAAACTTATAAAATTCAGTGGAATCTTAATCGTTATATTAGGAATTTTAATGGCAAACAGAGGATTTACACTATTAGGTGTAAACATTCCAATAAATAATTTATTATCTTTTAACAACAAAAATTCATCTAATGTGATAACTGATGAAAATAAGGCTACAGTAATAGATGGAAAACAGGTTGTAAAAATAAAAGCAACATCTTCTGGCTACTCCCCAAAAGTAGTATTTATAGAAAAAAATCTTCCTACTGAAATTATTTTTGAAGGGGAAACAATAACGTCATGTAATAATGAGGTTATTTTCCCATCCATGAATATAAAGCAAAAACTAAAAAAAGGTGAAACAAAGATTAATTTTACAGCTGGTGAAAAAGATATTAACTACAGTTGTTGGATGGGAATGCTCTCAGGCTCCATAAAAGTTGTAGATACTCTTGATAGCGTAAGTGATAAAGATATATCGTCAGCAGAAAGTGAACTTTCACAAAATTCCGCTGGAAGCTGCTGTCAAGGTTCTTCTTCTAATCAAGCTCAAGAATTCTTGGTTTATGGCTTGCCATTAACTGAAATACCTACAGATAGATTAGTTAAAAAAAGCTCTATTTCAGGTAGCAGTCAAGCTCTAAGCATTTCTGGAATAGATACCTATTTTGAACCACTTGTTTCAATTTTAAAAACTAATATTCCAGCTAAGCTTACATTCAATTTAACTAAAGTGCCTGCTGCTAATGGAACTTATAATATAGTTGAATTTAGTTCACAAGAAATTGTTGGTTCCTTCACTATATCAGACTTTAAAGGATCTATTGATATTACACTTAATAAATCCAGTATCTACTTTATAGAAAAAGATTTTTCAATAGTTGGAACCATAAAAACTTCTGATTCCCCTGAAACGGAAGATATAGAAAAAGTTAGATCAGAATTAATAGATTAATATTTTCGAACTGGAGTAGCTTAATGATTTTATATTATTTTGCTGCTCTTTTTATTATCAAAAGGCCCATAAATGAAGTTTTCCGTATTCGCTGACAAATTAGTTTACAATTCGGCTTTTTATAAGCACTCTTCCTTAATAAAAATAATAGTATATTAGTAGTAAACTTTTTAAAAAGGGGTGTTTTAATTGAATAATAGATACTCTTGTCGAAACGATTTTTATGATAGTGCAAGTAGATGTAATAATAAACATTGCTGTGATGATTGGAATTGTTGTCCAACTGGGCCTACTGTACCTACTGGTCCTACTGGTCCAACTGGGCCAACCGGTCCTACTGGCCCTACTGGTCCAACGGGTCCTACTGGAGATGATGGCTCTGTTGGTCCTACTGGAGCTACTGGCCCTACCGGAGCTACCGGTGCTGTTGGTCCCACCGGTCCTACTGGGGACACTGGCCCTGTTGGTCCTACTGGGGCTACTGGTAACATTGGCCCAGTAGGTCCTGTTGGTGCTACCGGCCCTACTGGTTCTACTGGTCCTGTTGGTCCTACTGGGGCTACTGGTCCTACCGGTTCTACCGGTGCTGTTGGTCCTACCGGTCCTACTGGGGACACTGGCCCTGTTGGTCCTACTGGAGCTACTGGTAACATTGGCCCTGTTGGTCCTGTTGGTGCTACCGGCCCTACTGGCTCTACTGGTCCTGTTGGTCCTACTGGGGCTACCGGCCCTACTGGAGACACTGGCCCTGTTGGCCCTACTGGCTCTACTGGTAATATTGGCCCTGTTGGTCCTGTTGGTGCTACCGGCCCTACTGGCTCTACTGGTCCTGTTGGTCCTACTGGAGCTACTGGCCCTACCGGTTCTACTGGTGCTGTTGGTCCTACTGGAGACACTGGCCCTATTGGTCCTACTGGGGCTACTGGTAACATTGGCCCTGTTGGTCCTATTGGTGCTACCGGTCCTACTGGCTCTACTGGTCCTGTTGGTTCTACTGGGGCTACTGGTTCTACCGGCGCTACTGGCCCTACTGGAGTTACTGGTCCTACCGGCGTTAACGGCGCTGTTGGTCCTACTGGTGTTACTGGTGCTACTGGTGCTACTGGTCCTACTGGTCCTATTGGTGCTACCGGCCCTACTGGAGCTACCGGCCCTACTGGTGCTACTGGTCCTACCGGAGCTACCGGCCCTACTGGTGCTACTGGCGCTACTGGAAGTATTGCATCTGGATATGCATCTTTCTTTAGTACTACACCAGCAACAAACAATATAGAAGGATTAATATTTAAAATATTTGAATTTAATTCTGTTGCTCCATCCAATGTAACTTTAGGTGCTAATGGATCAGATATAACTGTACAAATTAGTGGCATATATCATATAACCTTTTCTGCTAATGCTACAGATACAAACAATTCTTCTATAAATTTATTTGTGAATAATTCCGATATCCCTGGAAGTATTATCTCATTCCCAGGTACAAGCGGAGAAGCTGTTGGCCATATAATTCTATCTTTATCTACTTCAGATGTATTAAGATTAAGAATAAATGGTACTACTGATTTTATAGATTCAGGTGTAACAGCTTCTATAACCCTAATGAGAATAGCTTAGTATTAGACTAAAATTTTGAGGCCAGTATTTTTAATTAAATACTGGCCTTTATCATACACACTTTCTATATTCTAGAAAACTTTTCATCAACCTTAATTCCTAATGTTCCATCTTTATAAACTGTCATGATTTCCACTAAAATATTAAGAGAAGGGGAAATTCCATAACATTCAACTACTACATATTTATTTTCATTTCTATGATGCATTACCAAATCATAATCTTCTCTCGCTAGTTGAAACTTCTGCCTATCTGCTAAGTATAGGGATATATTTTTAGTAGTATTAGGTTTTATTTTCTTAGCTTTTGAACCCATAAGTTCTATATCGTCAAAAGAAAAATAGATATCTTCTATGATCTGCGATGTATTATTTCTAATATAAACTATTGGTAATAATTGTGCTTGCATACTAATCTACCTCATAAATACAATTAAATATTATTTAACAGCTTAAATAGTTTTCCTCAATTTTTATTCCTAAACTTCCAGCATTATAAACCTTCATAATCTCAACCAAAATGTCCCTTATATGCTCAGCTCCATAAGCCTCACTTATTGTATATTTATTTTCTTTTCCATGATTCATTATTAAATCATAATCTTCTCTTTCTAGCTGATCTCTTTGTCTATAAGTTAGATATAAAGATACATTCTTGGTCGTATTAGGCTTAACCTTTTTAATTTCTGATCCTATAAGTACCACATTATCAAAAGAAAAACTTATATTTTCTATATTTTCCTCTGTGTTATTTCTTACATATACTATCGGTAATCTATTTAATCCCTTGTTTGGCCCTCTATCTATTCCCTGTGATCCATTTATGAACTTTCCAAACATATACACCCCTCCAGATTTTTGTAAAGTTCTCACTTATATAATATATTCTACAATTCTACCTTAAATCCTTTTGGAGTAATGAAGCTATTAAATTACTTTTCTATATAATTTATTACATGTTTTATAACCATATTTATACTTCCATCACCATTTCTAACTATTTCAAATTTAGAATTATCGTGGTAAGCTTCCTCATCTATATATAAATCTATTTCTTTATCTATCTTTAATCTAACTCTTTTTAATTTTTTCTCCACATATTGTTTATCTATCTGAACCTCTTCATTTAGACCTTGAGATATAATAAAATCATCAAATGCTCTTTTCGCCTCTGGTTCTTCTTTAAAAAGCTCATTAGAAAGTTCAGGTATATTTATCTTCTCTTCTTCTTTTAGTTTACTTTTTATAGTTGTTCTTATCTTCTCTGCCTTATCAGCATCCTGATTAATATTATTTCTGGTCCAAGTTTCTGTTGCTTTCATAAAGCTTTTAGTCATATCTCTTTCATTTGTTATAACTGTACAACCTAAAAAATGATTTATAAAATAATTAGAACCATACTCTTCTTCCTCTTTATTTTTCTTTTGCTTGTCAATCACCATTAAGTTAAAATCTTGATCTTGAGCTAATGGTTTTATAAAAGCACATTTTTGTATTCTTTGAGAGGATGCTGGTAGTCCACCATATTGTTGGATTATACCGATTCCTATTTTATCATCCAAAAAATCTACCTTATGAGCAAAGTTCCTTACATAGTCCATTTTTAATAAAGCTAACATAATTCCTTGGTCTGTAGATATTGATGCAACTACTAAATCACAGGATGGAATATTTCCATTGCCCTTCATTATTGCAAACAGTTGTCTTCCCATTTCTTGAGATATAGAAACTAAATCAGTATTCGCACCATTTAAATACTCTTGAGATAACTCTTTTACTATATTTCTCTCTGGATTAAATACGGCATACTTTAGTTCCTCATCTTTTAAGGCTTTTTCAATATGTCTATATATATACTTGTAAATTTCATCACCTAAATCTAATTTATATTCATTTAATATTGGTTCATCTGAGTTATTATCTAAAATATGAATAACCGCCTCTACAATATTTATATCATTAACGTATTCCATAGGGGTACCTCCATTATAGTCCTGTATATTTCAGTCCCTATTATATCACATATTTTTATAGGTATTTATCTAGAATAATAATTTGATTTATAATAGAATTAAATTTATGAAAGGAATGATATTATATGAAAGAGTTAGAAACCCGTATTATAGATATAGATTTAGATAAGTTTCGTAGGGATTTAAAAATGATTAATGCTGAAAAGGTAAAAGAAGAAAATCAGATTAACAACATATATGATTTTCCAGATAGAAGACTTCTCTCAAAAAAAGGTTATGCTAGAATTAGAATAGTCGAAGATTTATTAAACAAAAAATCTTTTAGCTTTATTACTACAAAAAAAATGCTCTCTCAAGAGAGATTTAAAGTTATGGAAGAGAATGAAACCATTATTGAAGATGGGGAAGTTGGTAAAAAGATATTTGAAGCCTTAGGATTAGAACTTATTGATTCAATAAAGAAATATAGAGAAAGTTATAAATACAAAAACACTTTAATTGAAATAGATATTAATGAAAAAAATTTTTGTCCTTTTCCCTATGTTGAGTTTGAAACCTCTTCTGAAGAAGAACTTAAAGAAATCTTAGAACTTTTAGGTTATAGTTTAGAGGACACAACTTCTAAGACAATATATGAAATACTAAAAGACAAGGGGATATCCTCTGAAAAAGGGTTATGATCTCTGCAAACCCGCATTAACACTATATATAGTTATATAGAAAGATATATATCTATATATCTTCCATTTAGCTAAAAAAATCAGTAAAACTTAAACTAAATTCATTTAATACTCGCATTTAGTTTAAGCTTTACTTATATTCCATTTTCTTTTTCAATTCTAATATTTTAAAAACTACTTTCCCTAATTATAAGTTCTGTAGCTATACTAACTTTTTTGCTGATGATCCTGTCATTTAATCTTTCTATCAATAAATCTACAGAAGTCTCACCCATAAGTTCAGTATGTACTTTAATAGTACTTAAAGTTGGATAAACATATTGGGCTATACTTATATCATTTATACCTATAATGTTTACTCTATCTGGAACAGCTATTTTATTTTCATTTAATGCCTTAAGACATCCAATAGCTAAAGAATCACTTCCAACTAAAAATGCTGTTGGCAAGTTATCTTTATGCTCCTCTAAAGCTTTTTTCATTAAATCATAACCATCACTTGCAGAGTATTTTCCTATATACATATACTCTTCCTTAAATAAATTCTTTTCTTTTAAGTAACTTTTATAAACAACTTCTCTAGAATCATTTATCTCCGAGGTTCTATCGTTAAAAGTTTCTCTTCCCCCGATATATCCTATTTCTCTATGCTCTTTTTCCATTAAGTAGTTTAATATCTTTTTTGTAGCTATCTCAAAATTCGTTATAACACAATCATATTTTTCTTCGTCTGGGGCATAATCCACAAATACTATATTACTTGTTATCTTAGCTAAATCCTCTACCTCTTTGTTACTAAACTTTCCTACTGCAACAATTCCTTGTATCTTTTCCTTCATTAATTCATCAATATTGTTTTTAAAAAACTTTACTATAGCCAAGTTATTTTGTTTACATCTGTTTTCTATACCTATACGAATAGACATATAATATAAATCATTTAATTCCTCTTTTTCTGTATACCAATGAATAAGAGCTATCTTAGCCAATGTTTTTTTCTTTGGTTGCCTTTTCTCATAATCCAATTCCTCTGCCACATTAAAAATCTTTTTTTTAGTATCATCACCTACTGATAAAGTCTCATCATAATTTAAAACTCTTGAAACTGTAGCTATTGACACTCCTGCTTTATCTGCAATATCTTTAATTGTCGCCATTATTTTCTCCTTTTAAATTAATAAATATTATATATAACTTATATTATATCTCTCTTTTAACTAAAATTCATTACTTTTCCAAGTGAATTTTACTGTATTTTTACTCAACATATCGACTTAATTCTTCACACATTTTTATTCCAAATTCAATTAAACTCTTCTATAATACTTATATTCATAGACTCTCTAAATATTTTAGGGGATTTTCCTTTTACTTTTTTAAATATCTTGGAAAAAGCAAGAGGGTCATTATATCCAACTGATCGAGCTACATCACTTATAGATAAAGATTTATTCTTCATAAGTTCACAAGCCTTATTAACTCTAAATCTTATTAAATGTTCTTGAGGAGATATTCCTAATTTATCTTTAAATAATGAACTAAAATAATTTTTGTTTAATCCAATAGTTTCGGCTACCTCAGCTATAGTTATATATCTTGAAAAATTAGTTTCTATATATTTTAAAGCTTTCTTAACATATATGTCTGTATAATTATAATTTATGATTGTCTCTTTTTGTTCTTGTTCAATTAATTCAGATAAAAATATACTTAATAGTCCCTGAAGTTTAAGTTCCCTTCCATATTTTAAATCTGCTGAATTTATCATATCTTCAAAACATTTTTCTATTTTATTTCCCTGTTCATAAACAAATATAGGATTATCTCTATCTAAATGTGCCAATTTCATATAGCTTTCTGCTCTCATTCCCTTAAATCCAACCCAAGCATAGGTCCATGGTTCTTCACTATCAGCCTCATAATAAGTTATTACATCTGGACATATTAAAAATCCCTGATTCTTATTAAGTTTGTATGCCTTACCATCAACATAAAAAGTACCATGTCCATCAAGTATAAAATGAATTAAAAAGTGGTCTCTTACTGCTGGACCATAAGCATGTGATTCCTTACACTTTTCCATACCACAATGATATACTATTAAATCAAAGGCTGACTCATTAAGTAATAAAAGTTCTGTACTTTCATTATTATTTCTCATAATTTATACCTAACCCTCTATTGTTAATTACTTAGATTATACCATGTTTATCTTTTAAAATTCCATTTTAATCACTCTACATATATTTATAATATAAAAGTATAAGAATCTATATTATATAAGGATGGTGTAATTATATGATAAACTACGATAAGGAAACTAAAACTTTTCATCTGCAAACTAAAAATACTAGTTATGCTATGTGTATATTTAGAGATGGATATCTTTCACATCTTTATTGGGGAAGAAAACTTAAAAACATTACTTCTTCTGAGCTTCTTGTACTGAGAGAGAGAAGTTCTTTCTGTTCAAATCCTCAAGCTAATGATAATACTTTTTCATTAGATACTTTACCTCAAGAATATCCCTCGTATGGAAATACTGACTTCCGTTCACCAGCTTATGAAATTCAACTAGACAATGGATCAACCTTAACAGATTTAAGATATAAATCTCATATAATTATAGATGGAAAACCCTCTTTAATAGGATTACCATCAACCTATGTAGAAAATAATAATGAAGCTCAAACTCTTGAAATTACAATGGTGGATTCTCTATTAGGTCTAAATGTAATCCTTTCCTATTCTGTATATAAAGATTTAGATGTAATTACTAGGAATGTTCGTTTTATTAATTGTGGAAGTACTAAGTTAAAATTACTACGTGCACTAAGTATGAGCATAGACTTCAATCATAATAATTACAAGTTCATGCATCTTCATGGTTCATGGGCAAGAGAAAGAAATATTGAAATAAGACCTCTTTTTACAGGTAATCAATCTATAGAAAGCAGAAGAGGTTCAAGCAGCCATAACCATAATCCTTTTATTGCATTGTTAAGCAATGATGCTGATGAAAATCATGGAGATGTTTATGGATTTAACCTAGTATATAGTGGTAATTTCTTAGCTCAGGCTGAAGTAGATCAGTTTAATACGACAAGAGTTTCAATGGGAATAAATTCTTTTGACTTTTCCTGGTTATTAGAACCAGAGGAAGTTTTTCAAACTCCTGAAGTTGTTATGACTTATTCTTCTGATGGACTAGGTTCAATGTCAAGAACTTATCATAAGCTTTATAGAGAAAGACTATGTAGAGGTAAATTTAGAGATACCGTAAGGCCTATTTTAGTTAATAACTGGGAAGCAACTTATTTTAATTTTACAGAAGAAAAAATTCTTGAACTGGCTAGTGATGCAAAAGATTTAGGAATTGAGCTTCTTGTGTTGGATGATGGATGGTTTGGTAAAAGAAATAATGACGATTCTTCATTAGGTGATTGGATAGTTGATTATAAAAAACTTCCTCACGGATTAGATAGTTTAGCTAATAATATAAATTCCTTAGGATTAGACTTTGGATTGTGGTTTGAACCAGAAATGATCTCTCCAGATAGTAATTTATATAGGACCCATCCTGATTGGTGCTTGCATGTTCCAAATAGAATACCTTCCCAAGCAAGAAAACAGCTTATATTAGATTTAACCAGAGATGACGTATGTAATTATATAATTGAATCAGTTTCTAATATTCTTAGAACTACTAACATTAAATTTGTAAAATGGGATATGAATAGAAATATGACAGACATAGGAACATTATCTCTTTCTCCAGAAAGACAAAGAGAAACAGCACATAGATATATACTAGGCTTATATAAAATTTTAGCTACTATTACAACCGCTTTCCCAGACATATTATTTGAAAGTTGTTCTGGTGGCGGTGGAAGGTTTGATCCAGGAATGCTTTATTATATGCCTCAGACTTGGACTAGTGATAACACAGATGCAGTTGAAAGATTAAAAATACAGTATGGTACAAGTATAGTCTATCCTATTAGTTCTATGGGGTCACACGTATCTGCTTCCCCAAATCATCAGATACAAAGATCTACCCCATTAAAAACGAGGGGTGATGTAGCTATGTCTGGTAACTTCGGCTATCAAATGGATTTGACTAAAATCTCCTCTAAAGATAAATATGAAATAAGTCATCAAATTCAAACATATAAAAAGTTTAGGAAGCTAATACAATTTGGAGAAATGTATAGATTATTAAGTCCTTTCGAAGGAAATGAAACAGCATGGATGATTATTTCTCAAGATAAAACCGAGGTCCTCGTATGCTATTTTAGAGTTCTCGCTTTGCCTAACCCTTCTATAGTAAGGTTATATTTAAGAGGTTTAGATAAAGATAAATATTACAACATTTCAGATAAAAATATTACTCTAGGTGGAGATGAATTGATGTATGCCGGCATTACTATACCTGAATTGAAAGGGGATTATCAAAGTATAATCTGGCATCTAAAAAGTATTTAAAACATAAATTGAGGCTCTAAATTTAGAGCCTCAATTTTTCTATATTATTGCTTTAATAAATCTTCTAAAGTTTTCTTTACCTTTTGAATCTCTTTTAAACACTCCAGCGTATTCTAATACTTTAAGAAACTTTTTAGCAGTTTCAATTTTAACTATTTCTTGAGCATCCTCTTTTTTTACTGAATTTCTATAAATGGTCTTTAATTCTTCAGCCCAAGGTTTATGATAATCTTCAATTAGATTATCTTCTCCTAATATATATTTTTCAACTTCTTTAAGTTCATCTTTTAATCTACCTGGTAATACCGCCAGCCCCATTACTTCTATTAATCCTATATTTTCTTTCTTTATATGATGAACATCATCATGCGGATGGAATATTCCTAATGGATGTTCTTCACTAGTTCTATTATTTCTAAGCACTAAATCCATCTCGAAAAATCCGCTTCTTTTTCTAGCAATTGGCGTTATTGTATTATGCGGTATATCTCCAGTATAGGCATATATATCTGCCTCTTTATCAGTATATTCTCTCCACGCACTTAAGATCTTCTCAGAAGCATTAGTTAACTCCTCGGTAGTTTTACCTTTTAAACGGATTACTGACATTGGCCATTTAACTATAGAAGCTTCGATATTAGGATATTCACTAATCTTAAAAAACTCCTCATCTTCTGCTCTTTCCATAGCAAATTCATATCTACCGCCTTGATAGTGGTCATGAGATAATATTGATCCCCCTACTATTGGAAGATCTGCATTTGAACCAATAAAATAGTGTGGAAACATATCAACAAAACTTAACAATCTGCTAAATCCTGATCTATCTATTTTCATATCTCTATGAATTTCTGATAATAATATACAATGTTCATTATAATAAGCATAGGGTGAATATTGCAAAAGCCACTCTTCCTCAAATAAATCAACTCTTACCATTCTATGATTTGCTCTAGCAGGATGACCTACTCTGCCCTCATATCCTTCATTTTCTATGCACAATAAGCATTTAGGATAACTACTACTTTTTACTGCTTTTTCTTTAATTATATCCGTAGGATTCTTTTCTGGTTTTGATAAATTTATAGTTATATCAATATTTCCGTATTCTGTATCTGCCTTATAGTTTATATTTTTTGCTATAGCTTTTGTTTGAATATAATTACTATTTTTACTTAAATTAAAAAAGTATTCTGTGGCCTCTTTAGGATTAATTTTATAGTATTCATAAAACCTATCGTTAACTTCAGATGGTCTAGGCATAAAGCAATTCATAATATTTGTAGACAATATGTCTTTTTCATGAAAGCTGTCTTCAACTACTCCTTCTTCAACAGCATACTTAACTATATCCTCTAGAAAATCTGGTATATTTTTATCAATTTTTATATCACTTTTTATAAAATCATTTAATTTTAGCTGGGCCAATATCTGATTTCTTACATAGATCTCATCTTGTTTATCTATAAGACAACATTCAATTGCTTTATTTAATAACCCTTGTATTACTTCATAAACAAACATAATTATCCTCCAAAATTGCTATTCTTTAAGTTCTCCAGCCCCATCACCTATACTTGCAATATAAAAGTCAGCTTCATATCCTATAATATTTTTATATTTATTTCCTACATTTTTTATAAATTCATCTGTATTTTTCTTTTCAACCATTGCAATAGAACATCCACCAAAACCTGCTCCAGTCATACGAGCACCAACTACTCCTTCTTGCTCCCAAGCAGCTTCAACTAATGCATCTAATTCTTTTCCAGTGACTTCATAATCATCTCTTAGTGAAATATGGGACTTATTCATAAGTTCACCAAAAGCTAAAATATTTCCTTTATTTAATTTATCTAAAGCTTTAAGGGTACGTTGATTTTCATAAACAGCATGCTTAGCACGTTTAGTTAAAATTTCATCATCTATTATATACTTATTTTTTTCAAACTCCTCTTCACTAAGCTGTCCTAATGAATTAATATCAACTACCTTTTGTAATCTTCTTAAAGCCTCTTCACACTCATCTCTTCTTTCATTATATTTGGAATCTGCCAGTTCTCTACGTTTATTAGTATTCATAATAACTATGTCGTAATTTTCTAATTTTATTGGAGCGTATGAGTACTTTAGTGTTTCACAGTCAAGTAAAATTCCACACTCCTTTTTCCCCATTCCTATGGCAAATTGATCCATAATTCCACTATTAACCCCTATAAACTCATTTTCAACCTTTTTACCTATCTTAACCAAATCTATTCTATCTATATCTAATGAAAAAAGACCTTCTAGTATTACTCCAGTTGCTAGCTCTATTGATGCTGAAGAAGATAACCCTGCTCCATTAGGAATATTGCCATAAAAAAGTATATCTACTCCATAATTAATCTCATAACCAGCTTCCTTTAAATAACGGATCATCCCTTTAATATAGTTTGCCCAATCATGTTGTTTGTTATAGTCTAATTCTTCAAGACCAAATTCTATAACTCCTAGGTTTTTAAAATTCATAGAATACAATCGAAACTTATTTAAGTCATTTTTTCCTGCTAAGCCATAAGTCCCAAAAGTTATAGCTGCCGGAAATACATTACCACCATTATAGTCTGTATGCTCCCCAATAAGATTAATTCGACCTGGAGCAAAAAATATCCTAAAATCTTCTTTTCCAAAAATTCTTATAAACTCATTTTTACATTCCCTTAAATCCATAAAACTCTCCACCTTTTTAAAACTTATTATTTTAGTAAAATATATCTTTTATTTACTTTAATTTTACTTCTTTTTTACTTAGGTAGTCAATAGATTTATTAAAGGTTTTCATAGATTTTTAAACATAAAAATACCACCAAAAATTTATTTCAGTGGTAACTTTTATAATTTGTTTATTTCACTTGCTACAGCTTCCGGAAGCTTAGGATTTATTAACATTCCACTAGATAATTCAAATCCTCCAAGGCTTACTTTTCTTGGATATATATCTAAGAAAAAATGGAAGTTTTCATTTTCTAAAGAATAAAACCCTAAATTATAAGGAAAATCTTCTAATATATTTCTTAATTTACTCATTACATTTTCATATATTTCAGCAAAACTTATTAATACTTCCCCATCTAAATTTAAAAGTGATCCCTTATGTTCTAATAAAGCTATTCTTATTTGATATGCATTTACTGACGCAAAAGGCGCATAAGCAATAAAATGATTATTTCTAGCTACAATTCTCAATTTATCATTTTCTTCTTTTTCTATTTCATCACAAACATCACATGTTTCACCACATAGCTCTAAATACTTCTTAGGTATATGATCAAGTGCAATTATTTGCGAATGAGGATGTTCTAAAGATGCCCCTCCACCTCTCTTACAATTTTTAAATATCTGTACGTACTTAATCCTACCATCTTTTTTAATATTTTTTATAGCTACTTTATATGCTCTTAATATTTGAAAAAATCTTTCTTGTGTTATTGTATTTTCATCTCCATTATGATTACTATCCTCAATAACCACATAATGATGTCCGTAATTATCTTCCTCATCTATACTAACAACAGGATATTTATTATTAATAATTTTTATACCAAAATTATTCTTAAACTCAATAACTTCATCCATACTTTCATCCTCATTTCCTGGACAAAAAGGACAATCTTCTATATATATCTTAAGTGGTTTCTTTACTGTATCTTCAAAATTATTAGGTCTGTTCTCTCTCTTTTTAGCAAAAACAATATTTGACTTCGTTAAAAAATCATATCTAATATTCTTCATTAAACTACCTCTCAAAGTATCTTCCTTATAATTAGTATACACCTTATTACTGTAGCATACCACGTAGTGGTTGCATTAAATTCATTTTATATTAATGCTGTAGAAGTCTCGTAGAGGCTTCATTAAATTCATTTACTAATTCTGATGTTTTGATGTTCTAAACTTCTGCTCTTCTGATGTTCTAAACTTTTGATGTTCTGCACTTTTATACTGTAGGAGCGTTTCTTAAAAGGATTCTAATGAGATCTAAAAAAGGTCTCTATAGAGCAGTAGTGCAGCTCCATCAAATCCCTTTTCCTCCTAATCTTATACCTACTATAAAATTATATATGTTTAGCCTAATGTTTAGACTCTTTAGCCCTTTTTGCTTATGCTATATTTAAATATTCTATACAAAAAAACTGCCACATTTAGCTAAATATAATAGCTAATGTGACAGCTTATATTAAAATTACATACTTAATTCAAATTCTTTATCTTCTTCTTCAAAAGCAGCTCTATCTAATTCATTTTCTGATGCTGCAACTAAAGTAGATACAACTGCTGCTCCAGTAACATTTGTAGCTGTTCTAGCCATATCTATTACTGTATCAACTCCAAGTACTAAAGTAAGTCCTTCTATAGGTAATCCCATACCTGATAATACTACTGTTGCCATTATTGATGCAGTTCCTGGAACCCCTGCTGTACCTATAGATGCAACTGTTGTTAATCCTATTAATAAAAGATAACTTGAGAAGTCCATTGGTATGTTAAATACTTTTGCTACAAAAACTGCAACTATAGCTGGATATAATCCTGCACATCCGTTCATTCCCATATTAGCCCCTAATGGTGCTATAAATGTTGAAAGTTCTTCCGAAACTTTTACTCTTTCAGTTAAAGTTTTTATTGTTACAGGTAATGTACCATAACTACTTCTTGTAGTAAATGCTACTAATTGAGCTGGGAAAATCTTTTTAAAGAACTTCACTGGATTTAATTTTGCTACGAAAGCAATAAGTCCACCTTGAACTACAACTATTTGTATTATTGAAGCTAAGTATACTGCCCCTATAACTTTAATTAATGGTAATAAACTTGATATACCGTATTTAGCTGAAACTTGAGCCATTAATGCAAATACAGCGTATGGAGTTAATTGCATTACGAATCTTGTAACTCTAAACATTATTTGTGAGAAAGATTTAAAGAAATCTTTAACTGGTTTTACAAGCTCAGGTTTATTATGACCTTCTACTATTATTGCTACTGCTACGATTATTGAAAATACCATTACAGGTATTATCTTACCACTTGCTGCTTCTGATACTGGGTTTGCTGGAATTAAATCTAAAATTATTTGTGAAAATGTAGGAATCTCTCTAGCTTTAAACTCTTCTGATGCAACAAACTGTACGCCGTCACCTAAATTAAATGCTAAAGCAATAACTGTTCCTATTACTGCTGCTATAGCTGTTGTTAAGAAGAACCAACCTAATGTTTTTAAACCTATTTTCTTTAATCTTGCTGGGTCTTCTAAAGCTGTTATACTAGTAATTATTACTGAAACAACTAAAGGTACAACTAGAGCTTTAATAAGATTAACATATGCTCCACCTATTGTTTGTATATATTGAACATCATTTTGGAAAAATGAACCTATTACTACCCCTAAAACTAGAGCTAATAAAACTCTGTTTCCAAAACTAACTTTCTTTGTCTTTAAGAAATAAATTAGTGCTAAAATTAATACTGATAAAACAATTCCCATTATGAATTTCCTCCTTGAAATTAATTTTTTTATTTTTGGGACATAAAAAAATTCTCCCTCTATAATTCAGAGGCAGAATATATTCCGCGGTTCCACTCTGATTGAATATGTATTACACATTCATCTCAATTTCTCTATAACGTGAGAACCCGTACCACCTACTATTATTTCGGTTTAAAGCTCCTAGGTGCATTTCAATTATATTTCCTTAGAACTTTTTCACCATTAAGTTCTTCTCTGTAAAGTATTTATAATTTACTTTTCCTAATCACAGCCTGCATTCATATAATTCCTATAACATTACTGTGAAATTAGTATATTTCATTTTCTTATATATATCAATCCTTGTTTTATTCAAAATTTATTAACTATTTTAATTTTTATAGGTTTACACTCCTATTACCTCATTAATTTATATTCTTATTAAATAACAACTTTAATTAATAAAAAAATCTGAAGATAGAGTTTTCCCTCTTTCTTCAGATTTTTCTTATTGTATTTCTATAGTTTTTCTCTTCGTTTACCAGATTCAATAAAAAGCTCTTTTAGCTTATCTATATCTGCCTCTTTCACCGCATCCTTAATAGAATTTAATTGCTTTTCAAAATCTTCTATACTCTTTAGTAGATTCTCTTTATTGCCTAAAAATAGTTCACTCCATAATTCCTCATTTATATTAGCTATTCTAGTTAAATCTCTATATGAGTCTCCAATAAATGATCCCGTATCAAACTCTTGATTATCGCTATTTATTAACGCTACAGCAATTGCATGAGGTAATTGAGAGGTAAAAGATATGATTTTATCATGATCTTTTGGTGTTATCTTTCTAACCTTTTTAAAGCCTATTTTTAACACCAAATCTTCCATAAGCTTTAAATTAGCTTCTTTATTTTTGCTATGAGGAGTTAGAAGATAATTTGCTCCTTTAAACACTTCCTTTGATGCAAAGTCTATTCCTTTTTTTTCTCTACCAGCCATAGGATGACCAAATATAAAGTCTACACCTTCTGGGATTATATCTAAAGCTTCAGCTATAAAGGTTTCTTTTATACCTGTAACATCAGTTATTATAGCTCCATCTTTGAAATTGTCTTTATTCTTTTTAAGAAAATCTATAACAAGAGACGGGTATAATCCAATTATTATTAAATCACTTTCTTTAATAAACTCATCTCCAGATGTGCATCCCTTTGTTATTATCCCTAAATCTAAAGCCTTTTCTAAAGTTTCTTTATTTCTATCCACACCATAAATTTCATGCTCATTTAAAGCATTTAATGCCATTGCAAAGGAACCACCTATGACTCCTAAGCCTATTATAGTAATCTTCATATTTCTTACCTAATAGCTTATAAGTCTTAAAGCTTCCTTTCCTCAAGTTCAACTAAAACTTTTACTTTTTTCATGACATCATCAAAAACTTGTGGTTTAAGAGATTGACCACCATCGCTTAAAGCATTAGCTGGGTCATTGTGAACTTCTATCATAAGTCCGTCTGCTCCAGCTACTACAGCAGCTTTTGCCATAGATTCAACTAACCACCACATACCTCCAGCATGAGAAGGGTCTATTATTATTGGTAGATGAGTTAACTTTCTTAACACTGGTATAGCACTTAAATCTAAAGTATTTCTAGTGTAAGTTTCAAATGTTCTTATTCCTCTTTCACAAAGAATTACATTTTCATTACCGCCTGCCATTATATATTCTGCTGACATTATCCATTCTTCATAGGTTGCTGATAATCCTCTTTTTAAAAGTATAGGGGTAGAGCATTTACCTAATTGTTTTAAAAGGTCAAAGTTTTGCATATTTCTAGCTCCAACCTGTATTACATCTACTTTCTCTACAAATTCATCGATGTAGTCTGTAGACATTATTTCTGTAACTATTGGAAGTCCAGTTGCTTCTCTTGCTTTCATTAAAAGATTAAGCCCTTCAAGCTCTAAACCTTGAAAACTATAAGGGGATGTTCTAGGCTTAAAAGCGCCTCCTCTTAGGAAGTTAGCTCCTGATTTTTTAACCGCTTCAGCTACTTCTATTATCTGCTCTTCACTTTCTACTGAGCAAGGACCTGCCATAACAGAGAAATTACTTCCCCCAATCTTATTTCCTCGTACATCTATTATGCTATTATCTGGTTTAAATAATCTATTTGCTTTTTTATAAGGTTCTTGAACCTTTAGAACCTTATCTACTCCGTCTAGTGCCATAAGTTTGTCTCCATCTATTCTAGAAGTATCCCCAACTAACCCAATCACACAAAGACTATCTCCTTTTGAAACGTTAGTTTGAACACCTAATCCTTCTACTATTGCTACTACTTTTTTAATTTCTTCATCTTTCACGTTATTATTCATTATAACTATCATTACTACCGTCCTCCTACATTTTCATATAATTTAAATTTTTCTTAACCTACCGTACTACAAAACTACACTATAAAGAATTATTAGCTTCTTTATACTTGTTTACAATCTCTTCTACAACTTCATCTAAATTTTTATCATTTTTTATAATTATATGCGCATACTCTCTATAAAGATTGTACCTTTCTTCATATAATTTATATAACTTTTCTTTCCCATCTTTTAATAATGGTCTTGAGGAAACTTCTATATCTGACAATATATCATTAACTGTCCTATCTATAAATATTATTATACCTGTAGATCCAAGTAAATCAACGTTATGTTTCTTTTTTATTACTCCACCGCCAGTTGATATTATACTGTTTTGGATTTTACTTATCTCCTCACAGCATTTACTTTCCTCTTGTCTAAAATAATCTTCCCCATTTAAAAACATATCATTTATACTTTTTTTATATTTTGTTTTCATATATTCATCCATATCAACAAAATCATAATTCAGCTTTTCTGATACTAATTTTCCAATAGTAGTTTTCCCTGATCCTGGCATTCCTATTAGTACTAAATTTTTGCGCATGTTTTTCTCCTCACTCAAAATAATTTGCATAAATCTTCATATATTTCTTCCCCAATTTTTCCATCAATAGTTGTATTGTGCCAAATTTCTTCAGACTTTATAGCTTGGTCAATAAGCATATATAATCCATTTATAGCTTTTAATCCTTGGGATTCTGCTGTTAACAAGAACCTTGTTTTTAGTGGATTATAGATAACATCTACTGCCACTTTATACTTCATTATTATCTCTCCACTAACTGGCATGCCCTCTATACCCGGATACATACCTAAAGGAGTTGTATTAACGATTATATCTCCCGAGATTTCTTTAAGTTCTTCGTAATCCAAAGCTGTTACTCCTGAATATTTTTTACATACATTCTCTTTACTTCTAGAAACTAAATATATTTCTTTTGCTTTATTATCTTTAAAATACTGTATAATAGCCTTTGCTGCTCCCCCTGCACCTAAAACTACTACTGTTTTCCCTTCTACAGCAACATCTTCTCTTTTAAGCATATTTCCAAATCCAAAATAATCTGTATTATATCCATAAGATTTATTGTCTTTTATAACTACAGTATTAACTGCACCTATATTTTTTGCTTCTTCTGATATTTCATCCAAATACTTTATTATTTCTTCTTTATAGGGAATTGTTACATTTATTCCTGATATACCCAAAACTTTTAGAGAATCAATTACTTTACAGACATTTTCTTTTTCTACTTGAAATAAAGAGTATCTTGCTTTTAAATTTAAATTCTTGAATATAACATCATGAATTTCTGGGGATAATGAGTGAGTGAGTTTTTCTCCTAGCAAACCATATAATAACATAATATCCCCCTTAATATTTACTTTTATAAGCCCCTAACAACCTAAAATATGAACTATTTTTTTCTATTAATGTTAATACATCTTTAACCTTATCATCTTGTAAATTTCCTTGGAAATCTAAATAGAAATAGTACTCCCATGGTTCATTACCAACAGGTCTTGATTCAATTTTAAGCATATTTAAACCATAGTCATTTACAAACTTTAACACGTTAAATAAAGTACCTACTTTGTTTTCTAACTTAAATATAATTGATATCTTATCTTCCGAATTTTCTAGTTCTTTACCTATAACTATAAATCTTGTTTTATTGCTTTCTTCATTATTGATGTTTCTTTGAAGTATTTCAAGATTATAAATTTTTGCAGCTCTTTCAGATGCAATTGCAACCTTAGTAGTATCATTACCTTCACTAACTAATTTAGCAGCTAAAGCTGTATTATGATAAGGTATTTTCCTCCAATATTCATGAGCCTTTAAAAAGTTACTACTTTGTTGAAGTCCTTGGGGATGGGAATATACTTCCTTTATATCAGAAATTTCAGTTCCCTTAAGTCCTAGTAGATGTTGACTTATGGATATATACTCTTCTCCAATAATATAAAAGCCGTATTTTCTTAATAAATCATATACGTCATTTACTACACCTGCTGAGGAATTTTCTATAGGTAATACTCCATAATCTATTTTATCTTCTTTAAGCGCTTCAAAAACCCATTCAAACTGCTCATAGTTTACTTTCTTAACCTTATCACCAAAATACTTGATTAAAGCCTCTTCTGAAAATGCCCCCTCTACTCCACCATAACCTATTTTAAAACTATCAACGTCTTTTTTATCTCTACATGCTTTCACATCTAAACTTTCGTTTTTATCTGAAAAAACTTTTTTGCATTGATATTTTTTACTTACATTCATTAAATCACGAATAAATTCTTCGGCATATTCCTTCATGTCCTCATTAGTAACATACTTTAAATTTTTCTCTATAACCTTCTTTTCCCTATCTTCTTGAAATATTGGAAGATTATTTTCTTCTTTATATTTAGCTATATTGGCTACTAAAGCCATTCTTTCTTGAAATAGCTTTATGATTTCATAATCAATTTCGTCAATTTTACTTCTCCAGCCATCTAGTCCATCCATTATTTTCACCCCATCATCAAATCTAAAATTCCTAGTGCTGTTACTGATTCTATAACAACTACAGCTCTAGTTACTATACAAGGATCATGTCTTCCTACAACTTGAAGTTTATCATTAGCCTTATTAACTACATCAACCGTATCTTGATATAAACCTATTGATGAAGTTGGTTTTACAGCTGCCCTAAATATAATCGGCATACCATTAGTAATTCCTCCTAAGATACCACCATTATTATTAGTTTTTGTTTTTATTTCATCGCCCTCATAATAATAGCTATCATTTGCTTCAGAACCTTTCATTTTAGTAATTCCAAAACCTGCTCCAAATTCAATTCCTTTTACTGCTGGAACAGAGAACATTAAATGAGCCAAAGTGCTTTCAACTGAGTCAAAAAATGGATTTCCTACTCCTGCTTGTATTCCTGTAACAGCGCATTCTACCACTCCACCTAATGAGTCTGCCTGCTTTTTAGTAGCTAAAATAAGTTCTCTCATTTCTTCGCCTTTGTCCTTATTTATGGTTGCTATATCGCCTTCTTTTAAAGAAGTTAATAAAGCTTCATCTATAGCTAATGGATTAAAGCTATCATCTTCAATACTATTTATAGATTTAATGTGTGCACCTATTGTTATACCTTTTTCTTTTAATATTTGTCTTGCTATAGAACCTGCAAATACAAGTGGAGCAGTTATTCTACCTGAAAAGTGTCCACCACCTCTAACATCATTAAATCCATTATATCTAATCATAGCTGGATAATCTGAATGCCCTGGTCTCATTAAACTTTTAAGTTTAGAGTAATCTTGGCTTCTAGTATCTCCATTTCTTATGATTCCACAAAGAGGTGCTCCAGTTGTTCTTCCTTCAAATACACCGCTTACTATTTCTACTTTATCGCCTTCTTTTCTTGCAGTAGCTATCTTACTTCTACCTGGTGCTCTTCTTTCCATTTCTTTTTCTATAGCTTCCATATCTAAAAGTATACCTGAAGGCAGCCCACTTATATTAATTCCTAAGGCTATTCCATGAGATTCACCAAAAATAGATATTTTTATATTATTTCCCCAAACGCTCATCTACTTTCCCTCCTAATAATTTATAATCTCTCCAAAAGCTAGGATAAGATTTTTTTACACAACTTGGATTTTCTATAATAACTTCATCCTTGGCACAAGTAGCTGCTATAGCTAAACTCATAGCTATTCTATGATCATCCCAAGAACTCACAGTTCCTCCAATTAAATATTCCACTCCTTCTATTAATAAAGAGTTTTCTAATTCTGTTACACTAGCACCTAACTTATTTAATTCTCTAGTAATGGCTTTTAACCTATCACATTCTTTTATTCTAAGTCTTTCTGCATTTATTACCTTAGTTATTCCTGTAGTTAAGGAAGCTAAAACAGTTAAAACAGGTATAATATCTGGACACTGAGCTGCATCTATTATTGTTGGAGTTAAATCTTTTACTTTAGCTTTAATTCCTTCTTCTTTAGATAAGATTTCACATCCCATTCTTTCTATTATTTCTATAACTTCTTTATCTCCTTGAAGAGAATCCATGTTCAAGTCCTTAACTAAAACATCACTTCCTAAGGCATCTGCAACTAAAAAGAATGCTGATTGAGAAAAATCACCTTCTACTTTATAATCCTTAGGTGTATAGTTCTGATTACCTTTGATTATAAATTCCTTATAGTCATTATTTACTACATTAACTCCATAGTAATTCAACATACTTAAAGTTAAATCTATATATCCTTTTGATTCTAAATTAGTAGTTATAATAATTTTAGAATCTTCTTTAATAAGAGGAAGCGTAAATAGTAATCCACTTATAAATTGAGAACTTATATCTCCTCTTATCTTAAACTCTTCACCCTTAATGCTCCCTTTAACTTTAAGGTCAAGTTCTCCTTCCTTATAGCTATACTCAATTCCTTGTCTATCGAATATCTCATAATAAGTTGTTAAAGGTCTTTTTCCTAAATTACCTTTACCTATAAATCTCATTTCTGCTTCTTTAGCTATAGCTAGTGGAACCATAAACCTTAAGGTTGATCCAGATTCGTTACAATCTATTTCTCCAGCATTTTTGGAGAAAACCCTACTACCATCTATCTCTAAATGATCATCAAATATCTCTATTTCAGATCCTAAAGCTCTCATAGCATTTATAGTTGCAATTATATCGTCAGAGTATTCAATATTAGTTATCTTACTTTTTCCTTTACTTAATGAAGCACATATAACTGCTCTGTGAGCCATACTTTTTGATGGTGGAATTTTAACTTCTCCATTAAGCTTTCCTGGAGTAATCTTAACACTATTCATTTAATAGCCCCCTTAATTAAATATCCGAAAAGAAATTTTCATTACTTAGATATATATAACTTTCACCGATTTCTTTTAAGAGTATTAAACTTAAGGAGTTATTGATATTTTTTTTATCTAATTTTATTACATTAATCAATTCATCAATATTTTCTCCGTCTAAAGAATAAGGCAAGTCATATTTAATAAGAATATCTTTTATTTCTTCTGCTACACCCTCAGCTACTAATCCTTTACTATAAGCACTTTTCATTATCTGATACATACCTATAGCTACTCCTTCCCCGTGAGTATATCTTTCATATTTATAATACTGCTCAATTGCGTGACCTAAAGTATGACCAAAGTTAAGAAGCATTCTTTCCCCAGTATCTTTTTCATCTTCCTCTACAACTTTTCTTTTAATATCACAGCAAGTATATACTATTTCTTCAATATCTTCTATTAACGCTTTTTTATCTTTATAAGCCTTAAGTTTATCAAATAAATCTTTATCTTTAATACAGCCGTATTTTATTACTTCTGCTAAACCGTCTTTAAATATTCTATCTGATAAAGTATTTAAAACCTCTGGATCTATAATAACAATTTTAGGGTGGTAGAAGCCTCCTACTAGATTTTTACCTTTTTCTAAATCAACTCCTACCTTTCCTCCAACACTTGAATCAACCTGTGCTAAAAGTGTAGTAGGAATTTGAATAAAAGGTACTCCTCTTAAATAAGTTGAAGCTACAAACCCAGCTAAGTCTCCTACAACTCCTCCTCCTAATGCAAGGATTATGTCAGTTCTAGTTAATTTAAACTCTAATAGTTCATTATATACAGCTGGTAGTGTAGAGAAAGATTTACTCTTTTCTCCTGCTGGAATAACTATAGCTTTTGCTGTATATCCTTCTGCTTCAAGCTCTTCCTTAATGAGATCACCATATATTCCATAAACAATATTGTCTGATATTATTGCTATTTTCTTTCCCTTAAACTTATCTTTAAGGTGTTTGCTAATATTTTTTATACTTCCTTTTTCAATTATAATCGGGTATGAGTTTTCTTCTAAATTTACCTTTAGTTCCAAGGCTCCATCCCCCTTAATTATATTTCTCTTCCTACAGCCTGAGCTATTACAGAAAGTTCTTTAACTAACTTATCATACTCTTCTGGTCTAATAGATTGTGGTCCATCACATAAAGCATTTGCTGGATCATTATGAACCTCTATAATAAGTCCATCGGCCCCAACGGCTACAGCTGCTTTTGATAAAGGATCTACCATCCAGTTCTTCCCTGCTGCGTGACTTGGATCAATTACTACTGGTAAATGACTTAATCTCTTTATTGCAGGTACTGCACTTAAATCTAGAGTGTTTCTTGTATAAGTTTCGAAGGTTCTTATGCCTCTTTCACAAAGTATTACTCTTTCATTACCACCAGCCATAATGTATTCAGCTGACATTAAAAGTTCTTCGATAGTTGCTGATAATCCTCTCTTTAAAAGTATAGGTTTATCAATCTTACCTAATTCTTTTAGTAAATCGAAGTTTTGCATATTTCTAGCTCCGATTTGAATTATATCAACATCTTCAACAAATCTTTCTAAATACTTCTCAGACATTAACTCAGTAACTATTGGTAATCCAGTTTCTTTTTTAGCTATTTTTAATAGATCTAATCCTTCTGCCTCTAATCCTTGGAAGCTGTATGGAGAAGTTCTTGGCTTAAATGCTCCTCCTCTTAATAGTCTTGCTCCTGATTCTTTAACATTTTTAGCTATTCCTATAATTTGATCTTCACTTTCTACTGAACATGGTCCAGCTATTAAAGCTATCTTTTTTCCTCCAATAGAAATATCGTCAGTTATTTTAACTTCAGAATTTTGTGGATGAAATAATCTATTAGCTTTCTTGAAAGGTTCTTGAACATGCATTACTCTTTCAACACTTTTATTAGCTTCTATTTTTCTTGCATCTATTTTAGTGGTATCACCAATTAATCCTAAGATTATTAAGTCTTTACCTATAACTGGATGTACTTCTACCCCAAGTCTTTCAATAGATTTTGATAATTTTTCTACTTCCTCTTGTGCTGTTTTTGGTTTTAAAATTACTATCATATAAATTGCCCCCTTAATGATTTTTTATAATAAAAAAATAAGACTCATCTAATGAGTCTTATTATTCCAACATAATTAATTCTTGATACAAGGTTTTAAGGTTATTTCTACTCATTAGAAATTAACAGTATTTTATTGCAGAACGATGAACCAGCGCTAAAATAAAAGCCCCAGCTAAAGTAAAAGTATCCAAATAATTGTCCTGCTATTCTATTAACTCCTTTAAGCATACTAACCTCCTATGTGAATTTCTGTAAAAATCTTTTTCTAAATTGTATACTAATAAAAATAGTATGTCAATACTGAGAAAACTTTTTCATTAATTTTTATTTAAATTTTTTATATATTCTCAATATTTCTATATTTTTCTTAACGCTTTTATAGAAATAATACACTGCTCCCCATTTTTCATAGTTATTTTCCTGCTCAATTTATTTATCTCAGATATATTTTTTTTATTTACTAAATAAGATTTATGTACTCTTATAAAATTTTCATCTAAATCCTCTTCTATATCCTTCATTTGTCCATAGAATTCGACTTGCCTATCTGTAGCATGAAGTACAATTTTATGAATTTTCTTGGAAGTTTCAAAAAAAAGTATTTTATCATATTCAACATTAATTATTCTTTCATCAGTATTTATAGTAAAAACATCATTGTCTTTTTTTCTTCTGCTATATTTATCAAGAGCTTCTAAAATACATTGATGTATTCTATTTTTTATATTTAAATAATCATCCTTTATAATATAATCTAAGGCTTCAACTCTATAAACAAAAGTCAAATAGCTCATTTCTGCATGAGTCGTAACAAATATAACAAATCCTCTTGAGTCATATTTTCTTATTTTTTCTGCCAATCTTATACCATCTATATTAGAATTTAAATCTACATCTAAAAAATACACACCTGAGTATTTGCTTTGTTTAACATATTCTATTAGCTCGTACGGATCACCTGTACTTAAAGCTAACTTCATATCTAAGTTCTCTATTATAGTTATGTCATCAATAAATTTAGCAAAACTATCTCTTTGCTTTTCGTCATCTTCACAAACATATATATTTAGCATAACTCCCCCTATTTAACTATTAGAAATTTGTAAAACTTGAGTAAATTCGCCTTTGTCAGCCTTTGTATCTAGTGATATAGTGTGGTATTTATTGACTATTTCTTTTAAGTTATATAAACCTAACCCTCTATTGTCACCCTTAGTTGAAAAACCTTTCTCAAATATTCGATATATCTGAGGAGTTCTTTCCACACATGAATTTATAAAAACTAAAAGGACAAAATTCTCTTTTTGTATAAAAGTTAATTTTATCCATGATTTTTCACATTCAATAGCAGCTTCAATGGCATTATCTAATAATATACCTATAGTTCTGCTTAAATCTATTATATCCATATCAATCTTGTCCACTGGCTCTACAATGTCTACCAATACATCTATCCCAAGCTCCTGCGCTCTTATAACCTTAGATGCTATAAGTCCCTTGATTTCTGTGATATGTATATTTTGTAGTAACCCTATTCTGTTGTTTTTTCTATTCATTTCACTATTTAAAGGAACAATTTTTTTATAAAAAAATTCCTCCAAACCTTCTATATTTTTTTCTTCTATGTATCCAGACATTGCAGTTAATATGTTAGTGTAGTCATGTCTAAAGCCTCTCATATCATTATACATAGCTTCCAAATTAGAGTTATACTCTTTTAAGTTTTCTAATTCTATTTTACGATTTTCATATTGTATTTCTTTTTTCATGTTGTTTGCTACAACAAAAGTAATTACTGACATTGATATAAGATAAACTATCATCAATGCAACATAAATAAGCATTGTTGTATTCCTAGCCATATATGTTTGGGCTACAATGGCATTTAAGTAATATGTAATAGCTATTATACAAATGTTAACTATCATTAATATAGTCATTTTGTTTTTTATTTTTATATTTTCTGGATTAACTTTGAACTTTCTAATTAGAAATCTAACCACTTGAGTAATAATTATAACTATTACTAGCATTCCTATATGTACCATTATTTTAAAACGTGGAATTTCCATAGCCGTATAGAATTCCTCGCCTATAATTGGTATTGCTATACTTGCTACTAACCCATCTGATATAAAAACTATAATAGTTGCAAAAATACAATTAATAATATTCAAAAATAATCTCTTATTATCAAAATACAGAAGTAAAAAACTTATTAAAAACATTATTGGCATACCTAAGGATACATTAATAGTTGCAATAGGTATCATAAAAAGATCTACAATTATAAAATTCTTTATAATTTTTTTCTTATCTACGTCAACAATGCCTATATTATATACTGAAAAAATAAAAGAAAAACAAGCTATTGTTACAATAATGAAATTAAACAAAATTCTTCCCCCACTAGTTGCCTTTTTATTTAATATTAGCAGATATGTACTATAACTTCAATTATTTACTATTCTTCTTCCTTTAAAAGTTCTTCAGGCATTTTAGTTTCATATGCCATCCAAAATATACACTTTGAAGTTGAATTTTCTGCAACCTTAACAGATGCTTTCTCAACTCCATCTAACACCATATCCTTTAATTCTTCAAATAGTCCCTTGTTCATATCTCTCATAATTTTTATACCTCCTTTTAAATACCTTATAGGTTATTGGCATTATCATAAATGCCTCTAGCAGATTTCCATAGGTTATTAAAAAACCTACCCTAAAGTCTTTAAAGTATATAGCTAAAATAAGTGTAATTAGCCATACATAAATCGATTTTCTTTTTAACTTATCTCTCTTTTTCTTTCCAAGTAATGGTCTTGCCTCTGTATCTGCTGGGGAAAAGGCAAGAATACTGATAATTGAAATAGTAAACATACCTGCTAGTATAAACTTATTTTCTAGTACATAACTACTTAAAAATGCTCCAGAAAAAAAACATATTATAGTAGTTAATGTACATCCTAAGCTTGTGGAAGCATGTACACCATAAGCATATCTTCTTAATGCTCCATAACTTATCATTATTATAAGGATTGTCCAAAATATATTTAACATAGCTGCTAGAGCCATGATAAATGCGCTCTTTGTAAAATTTATCAAAACAATTTCTATTCCATATTTAACTATATTTTCATTAAAATTAGGATTACTACTCCTAGTTTTTAAAACTTGAGTTAAATTATTAGATATTTCTTCAATGTAATTTTTTCTTTTAATTTTCACAGTTTTCATAAAATCACCACAACTTTAATTAATCTTTGCTTATTAAAGCATATTGAACCCCTAATGATACAGCAATTCCAGTCATTAATAGTATTTTTATTATAAACTCTATACCACTTAATAAAACTAAAGGAATCAATAGCAAAGTAAATACTAAAAATAATGCTATGCTATCTTTCAAAATTTTCCACCTCTATAAAGTATTATTATCCACCATAAATTTACAATATTTATCTTAATATAAATATTAGCATAAAAATGTATAATATTCACACTTATATAACAATGCATAATTTAAAGGTAAAAATCATACTTATTTTCATAAATTTCTACGTTTATTACTAAATATTGAATGTTTATTACATTGATAATTTTGTAGAAATATCTAATATATAGGTAACTTATGCAGGATAAAACAAACAGAGACTTTACCTAATAATCGGTAAAGTCTCTGTTTTTCTATTATTAATCAACATTAATCAACTTTAAATTCTCATTATTTTTTTCTTCTGTAGCCGCAATCTGAAGCATTGCCACTTTAGGAAGCTCTATTCCAATAGTTTCTTTTATAACTTCTTCTATTGTTTCAACAAGAATAAATTCTAAATCCTCTCTAACTTCTTGTGGAACATCTTTTATATCCATCTCATTATCTTTAGGTAAGATAACTCTCTTAATACCTGAACGGTGTGCTGCTATTACTTTTTCCTTGATTCCACCAACTGGTAGAACAGCTCCTCTTAAGGATATCTCACCTGTCATAGCTAACTTTGGATCTACTTCTATTCCTGTAATCAATGAAGCTATAGTTGTAAATAAAGCTACTCCGGCTGATGGACCATCTTTAGGTATAGCACCTGCTGGGACATGGATGTGTAAATCATTTTTATTTAATTCAAGATACTTTAGATTTAAAGCAAACCTTGAACGAATTAAGCTTTGTGAAATTCTTGCTGATTCCTTCATTACATCTCCAAGTTGTCCTGTTAACATTAATTGGCCATTACCTGGCATAAATACACCTTCAATGAATAATATATCTCCTCCTACTGGAGTCCAAGCTAACCCTGTAACTACACCTGGAGCGTTTTTTTGATTAACCTTATCATAACGAGCTATTTCATGACCTAAAACATCAAATAGCATGTCTTCTTTTATTATATGTGGAAGTTTAACCTTATTAAGAACTATCTTTTCTGCTGAAACTCTTGCAACTGAAGATAATTGTCTCTTTAAACTTCTTACTCCCGCTTCTCTTGTATAATTATCTATTATGGCTTTCATAGCTTCATCATCAATTTGAAGTTGACTAGAGTTTAGACCATTTTCTTCTAAAACAGCTGGTAATAAATGATCTTTTGCTATATAAAACTTTTCTTTACTTGTATAGCTTGATATATCTATTATCTCCATACGATCTCTTAGTGGTCCTGGTATACTTCTTAATGAATTAGCAGTTGCAATAAAGAATACATCCGATAAATCATACGGTACTTCTAAGTAGTGATCTGCAAAAGTATTGTTTTGCTCTGGATCTAAAACTTCTAATAAAGCACTTGCTGGATCACCACTATTTGAAACCATCATCTTATCTATTTCATCTAAAATGAATACTGGATTCTTTTCTCCTGCCTTTTTCATTCCTTGAATTATTCTACCTGGTAAAGCTCCTATATAAGTTCTTCTATGTCCTCTGATCTCTGCTTCATCTCTTATTCCACCTAAACTAATACGGACATATTTTCTTCCCAAGGCTTCAGCTATACTTTTTCCAAGGCTTGTTTTTCCTGTTCCTGGAGGCCCTACTAAAAGTAATATTGATCCTTGTTTGTTTTCTTTTAGCTTCAATATGCTTAAGTGCTGTATTATTCTATCCTTAACCTTATCAAGACCATAATGCTTGCTGTTAAGTATCTCTCTAGCCTTTTCAATATCTATATCCTTAACCTTATTCTTTTCCCAAGGGAGACTAACTAATAAATCAAGATAAGTTTGAATAACATTTGCCTCTGAGCTATTAGGTCCTTGCCTTTCAAACTTCTCTAATTCACTTAAAGCAATCTCTTTTACTTCTTCAGGCATGTTAGCAGCTTCTATTTTTTCTCTATAATTTTTTTTATTTTTACTCTTAACATTATCCTCTGACCCTTCATTCAACTCTTCTTGGATAGCTTTAAGTTGTTGTCTTAACATGTTTTCTCTATAGCTTTTATTAACTTTATCATTAAATTTTTGAGCAAGCTCCATCTGGAATTGAATAGTTTCTTTTTGCTCTATTAGTATATCTAAAAATCTTAAACTCTTCTTTCTTAAAGAACGAATTTCTAAGAAAGCTTGTTTCTCACTAAAAGATAGATTCATAAATGGGAATACATATGCTATTATTCCTTGAATATCCTCTAGGCTGTTTACATATTCAACATAAGTTTCAGAGCCTCTGAAATTTTTACTTATTTCTGAAATTAGGTTTCTCATGTATTGCATGATTTCTTTTTGATTTTGTTTGTCCAGGTCTTCTATATCAGGTATAGTGCTATAAATAGCTTTGAAGTTATTGTCTTCTAACACAAAGTCCTCAACTTCTACCCTTTCTATAACTTCTAAAGTTATATTATATCCATCTTTAATCTTTTTGCTTTCTTCAAGCTTTACTAATGTTCCAACTGTATAAAAATCTTCTCTAGAAAAATCTCCACCTTCATATTCCTCTCTAATAGCTAATGCTACACCATAAAAATTCTCATTCTCCATTTTATTAGTAATATGTTTTCCTATTTCTGAATTAACCTTTAATGTTATTGATTTTCCTGGCATTAAAACTGTATTTGGGATTGCTATTATAGGTAATGCTGTATTATTAATTAAATCTTTCATTTTCATCATCTCCATCGAAATTATTCGATAGTTCTATTTTTATCGAACTATCCATTAAAAATTTTTTCTTTATTCCCAAATTATTGTTACAAATTTGTTTAATAGTTCTTTGTTTAAGCTGTAATAATGATATATACCATCCTTGCGAAGTTCAATAAGTCCACAATCTGCTAATTGCTTCATGTGATGTGATAAAGTTGACTTAGCACATATGCAAGTTTTATATTCTATTTCATTACAACTTAATTCCTCAGTCTTATATAAAATCTGAATTATTTTTATTCTTGTAGGCTCTCCTAAAGCCTTATAAACTTTAACTGCTTGTTGTATAGTATTTTCATCAAGTTTCATAAAGACTTCCTCACCTTGTAGTTCTATAATTATAGAACTATAGTATCATAACTAATAATTATTGTCAATAGCTGTAGTTACCTGTAATTTATTTCTTTTTTCAGAATTTTACAAATAATAAAAAGAGGCTATCACAAATTACTCTGCAATAATCTCTTATAAATATCATATTTAAAAAGCTGCTTTTAATCTTGGAGTGGATACATTGAATTTCTGAGCTGTATTAAATACTTCTTGTAATGCGTAACCGGGTTTGCTGTTATTGTATACCATAAATTTACGTGACAGACTTTTGGGAGCAAACACAACTTTGCCTAACAAAAATCCTAAAAACTTATGGGGTAGATATGCAAAAAGATTAGTGATTAAATCAATTTTAGCACCCTTTGCCTTTAATACAGGAACAATTTCCCTCAAATTCAAGCCGATGTTTGAAAGTGATTGCGGTGACTCCATCATATTACTAAAACTTCCACACTTAACAAGTTCTACTTCCATAGCCGCATTTATCGCAAAATGATTCCATAACCAACTACGCACATCTTTTAGTGTACTAACTTTAAATTCCGCACCCCAAAAGAGCTGTTTCACTTCTTCAATACGAGTTTCCACCCCATGCCTTGCCCCTTCAATAAAGACAGTTTTTAAGAAGCCACCTCTCAACTTATTATTTTCAATGCCGCCGCCTGCACCTGGGAAACCAAACACAACTTGATTCAATGGAATAGGAACTACTTCTGTCTTTAGGTCTTGCCAAAAGTTGTTGAAAAACAATACCGTTGCGTTTCCAACACGATTTTTTAAATAGTCAACTGCGCTAGAAACCTGTTCAGTATTTACACTTACAAAGATAAGGTCATAATCATGGTTAGGATTAACTTCTTCATGCAAAGTTATTTTCCAATTTTCATTTACGAACTTTCCTTTCAAGCTTTTTCTTGCGTCCCATATTTCAAGCTGGACTGAATTACCATAGGTTTCTTTTCTTCCTTTTCTGACGTAAAACTCCACTGTATGACCTGCCTTCTCAAACGCCCAAGCATATTGAGTAGATACTACACCTCGTCCAAAAAATAATATTTTCATTCTGTTCCCCTCCAAATGACATTTGTTGTTTTTTCAACAAATGTTTGATAAAATAAATATAAACATTATTAACTCATTAATCAATGGTTGATATTACAGCTTTTGTTGAATACTCAACAGATTTCCACCTTCTGTTGAAAATATATGGAGGAATTATGGACAGGCGAATACAAAAAACTAGACAACTAATTATATCTACTTTTGTCGAACTTCTAAGTGTGAATAAGTTTGAAAAAATAACGATTAACGATATTGCAAAACATGCAAATGTAAACAGAGGAACTGTCTATCTTCATTTTGCTGACAAGTACGATTTACTGGACAAGTGCATCGAAACATATACTAGAAAGCTCATGCAATATTGTGAGGAACAAGAAGTTAAAAGTGCTAATTATAATGTACTCCTTACCACATTTGAATACCTACGTGAAAATTTTATCCAATACAAAATTTTGATGACAAATGAAGGCATTGGCTATTTTCGCAAATCTCTTTATTCAATGATTGCCTCAAAAGTTGCTACGGTTGTTGTGACTGAGAACGATACGTCAGGTTTTTCAAAAGAAATTACAGTACATTTTTTAACCTCGGCTTTTGTTGGTGTAGTAGAATGGTGGCTTGTGAATTCCATGCCATGTAGTATAGAAGAAGTAACAAAACAGCTATGGGCGCAAGCTAGTCTTCATCAGACTTCATTGTCTGTACTTATCGATAGAAACTAGTAACTTCAGTATCCTTCACTTTTAGGTGCTTTTTTACTATTTTTCCATAAGTTTTCCCTTAAGTTTGTCAAAAACTCTCAAACTTATTAATCTCTACAGCATATACCTTCCTTCCTCAATCCATGTACTGCGTACATAGAATTTGTACATAAAAAGTCCCGATAGTCCACTGTTTTCAGTGGACTATCGGGACTAAGTGCATCACGAACCTCTATGTGACCGGCTTATTTGAAATATCTATCTAATAATCCTTTAAATGCTTTTCCATGTCTTGCTTCATCTTTACACATTTCATGAACTGTATCGTGTATAGCATCTAGGTTTAATTGTTTAGCTAAAGTAGCTAAATCTTTTTTACCTTGGCAAGCACCATGCTCTGCATCTACTCTTACTTGAAGATTAGCTTTAGTATCAGCATCAACTACTTCTCCTAATAATTCAGCGAATTTTGCTGCATGCTCAGCCTCTTCAAACGCTATTCTCTTATATGCTTCAGCAACTTCTGGGTATCCTTCTCTATCAGCTTGTCTAGACATTGCTAAATACATACCAACTTCTGTACATTCTCCCATAAAGTTAGCTTGTAATCCTTCTATTATTCTTGGATCTACGCCTTTTGCTACACCTATTACGTGCTCATCTGCAAAAGCTAAATCTCCTGATTTCTCCATAAACTTTTCAGCTGGAACTCCACAAACTGGGCATTTTGCTGGAGCTTCATCTCCTGTATGAACATATCCACATACTGTACAAACAAATTTTTTCATAAAAAAAATCCTCCTCTATATAACTTTAATTTTCATCTTATTTATTCTCGACAATTATTATTCTATAACAATTATTATTTATTGTAAAGTACTTTCTTAAACCTTTTCCAAATTATTTTCCATGATTTATAATAAAATATATAAAGAAACCGCTGTATAACTATATATGCAGAGGTTTTATATCTATGCTTTTTTTAGTTGAATTTCCACTTTAAATAAATCTCCATCAACTTTTATTTTAAATATGCCATCCTGAAGTTCTGTTAAACCTTTTGAAATTGCAAGACCAAGACCCGATCCTTCAGTATGTCTCGACTGATCCCCTCTTTTAAATCTTTCTGTTATCTCATCCTCATTAAAGTCAATTTCATAGGCAGATATATTTTTAAATATTATTATGATTCTATCTTCACTTTCTTCAAGATTTATATATACCCTTGTATTATCTAAAGAATACTTTAATATATTAGATATTTGGTTTTCAAATATTCTCCAAGTCCTCTTACCATCAACCATAACATAAACTTTTTCATTAGGTATATTTATTCTAAAATCTAACTTGCTAATTTTTATTTTTTCCTCAAACTCAGCAATAGATTGTTTAAGTAAAGCTACAATATCTAGCTTTTCTATATTTAGCTCCATTTCACCTGAAGCTGCACTTGAAGCTTCAAATAAATCCTCAATTAAAACTTTAAGCCTTTGAGATTTTCTATCTATTATCTTAATATAATCCTCAATTTCTTCCTTTGTAAAATCACCTTTTTTAATTAAATCCACATAATTTATTATAGAGGTCAAGGGAGTTTTTAAATCATGAGAAACATTAGTTATAAGCTCAGTTTTCATTCTTTCACTTTTAACTTCATTTTGAATAGCATTTCCAAGCCCACTTCTCATATTATTAATATCCTTAGCTAATACATCTAAAACAGATATAGAACTACCTTCAATTTGATAATTAAGATCTCCTTGTGATATCTTATGAGCTCCTAGGACTATTTTGTTAAAACTTCCTGTAAAATTGAAAACAAAGTATCCCATAGAGCATATATACATAATTATATAAATTATCATAAAGAGAAGAAAAAAAATCCCATTACCTCCTGAAGTCAGTATTGGTAATGATAATGCAGTAAAAAGTATAAATATAATTGTTGCTATACTAAATATTGATATCTTAAATCCAACACTCTTTATTATAAAGGTTTCTTTCATTAACAAATAGAATTTATATAATAAGCTTGTTTCCTTTATAATATTTTTTAATCCTTTTTCATCTATTTCTTTTATTAAAGTAACATAGCTTAACCCTAAAGTTAAAAACATGTAATATAACATTAATATGCTTGGAATTATAAGATCTTCGCTAGAGTAAAGCAATATACCCTTAATAAATTCATACATAATTATAGACATTACTACAATGATTAATATATTTAATATCTTAATTTCTAGCCATAATTTCTTATACAATCTATAAGTAAGCTTTTCTTTATATGCATTATTAGATTTTATAAACACTTTTTTTCTAAACTTAATTATATACGCAAATGTTACTAGAGCTATAAATATACATAATCCTATTATTATAAGTTTTACTTTATACATCTCATTTTGCATTTCATACCTGTTTGAAATATATTTAATAGTATCATCATAATATAAATCTCTTGGAAGAAATAATAAAAGTTTTAGCTTATAGTTTTTTATATCTTCATACCGCCTTGTATAATATATAAAATAGTCAGGAGAAAAAGTACCCTCAACATTTTGAAATAAATTCCCCAATTTTGTTCCATCTAATATTAAATAAAATTGTGAATTATTTATAATCTTTTCTAAATTATTATCATTTAGATATTCTTTTTCAATATTTGCTTTAACTACATTATTATTTTCATAAAGTACATATTGAAAGTTTTTAGAATCTGCTATTATTCTATCGTAGTTATTATATTGTTGTGTTCTTTCATCTAATATTTGTTTTTTTAAGTTTTCATCGTCTATTTTATATGTTGTTTCCAGCTTATCTAATCCATCAAAATACCCGTTTATATTACCTATATCTGGAAGGCTGTAATAACTATTAGAATTTTCATCTGAACTATTTTCACTAATGTATCCATTGTTTAAAGCTTGATTTAAATTCGCCTTTCCTTGTGTATATTTTTCTTCATACTCCTCCCTTTTTTCCTTTAGATCACTTTCAGTCACTTTGTTAAATCTTTCGCTACTTTTTGACTCCCCATATCTAATATAAGAACTAGTAACTGCTTCAACGTATTCTGCCATTATGTTTTTAAACTGAACATCTTCTGTATAATTTTTTAATTTTAAAATATACCAGTTATTTCTTATGTCTAATATCGCATATCCCCCAATTAAAATTGAAGAAATAAATAATATTATACATATAACCCCAACTTTTCTACTGCCTTTCAATTTTATAGCCAATTCCCCACACCACCTTTAAATATCTTGGTTCTTTCGGATTTATTTCTATTTTTTCTCTAATTCTTCTTATGTGAACTGTAACTGTATCTGCATTATAAGAAGGTTCATTCCATACTCTTTCGTAAATTTCTTCTATAGGAAAAACTCGTCCTGGGTTGTCCATAAGTAAAGTTAAAATTTTAAATTCTAATGGAGTTATCTTTACATCCTCTTCATCAACTTTAAACTCTTTAGTCTCCTTATTAAGATATAAGCCTCCTACTCTAAGGATTTCCTTTGACTCTCCTCCATAGTTTCCAAGGTTCACATATCTTCTTAATTGAGATTTAACTCTAGCTATAAGTTCTAGAGGATTAAAGGGTTTTGTAATATAATCATCTGCTCCCATGTTAAGTCCTAAAATTTTATCTGTATCCCTTGATTTTGCTGAAAGCATTATTATAGGAATATTTTTATTTTCTCTTATTTTTAAAGTTGCTCTCATTCCATCTAGTTTTGGCATCATTATATCCATTATTATTAGATGTATGTCCACAGAATTTAGTGTGTCTAAAGCATCTAATCCATCGTAAGCTTTAAATACTTTATATCCTTCATTCTCTAAATATATTTGTATTGCATCCGTTATTTCAACCTCATCGTCAACTACTAAAACATTGTATTTTTCCATACTAGCATCCCCCTTAAAATTCCTAGCATTATTATAACACCCCCTGCTGATTTAGCTCTATTAAAATGTTAAATAAAAAAAATTACAAAGTTACCCTTGTAATTCTTAAGATTCCATTACAAATTATTAAATTTGAAGATTTATATTAAATCCTCACTTAGAGCTAGAAATAATAAACTCAACGAATATTAGTTTTTTCATATTTTATTAGAAAAATTTCTAAATTTCTACGTTTCTAAATTTCTGATCTTCTGAGTTTCTGCACTTCTAACTTGTAGGAGCTTCTTCCCTTGGCTTCTTCATACTTTTACTCTTTAACCCAGATTTTATTTCTATAATCACCTTATCTTGGGCCTTGTCTTGGGCCTCATGTTGGGCCCCATCTTCCACCTAATATTATTAACTTTTAGCCTAATGTTTAGTTTTACTATTTAAAGCAATTCTCTCTTAAAAACAAAAAGACCATTACAAATTAAATTTGTAATAGCCTTATTAATATTATCTGATTTCTTTCCCAAAAGGCATCAAACTTAATGACGCCATTTTAAAAAACTGTAGTCCAAAAGGAATTCCAACAATAGTTGCACACATTATTACACCTGAAATGACATTTCCTATAGCAAGCTCTAGTCCACCAAATATTAACCAAAATATGTTTGCAATTAAACTTCCCCCTCCATTATCTACTGTAATAACATCTTTTCCAAAGGGTGCAAGCTGAAGAGATGCCATCTTAAAGCATTGAACTCCTATAGGTATCCCAATAATAGTTAAACACCACAATGCTCCTATTAAAAGCCAACCTATACTATGAATTAATCCCCCAAATATTATCCAAACTAAATTTCCTAAAAAATTCATATTACTCCTCCAGTATTCATTTTTAATATTATACTATCCTTTAATTCTTTTTGCTATTAAATATCTTTATAAAGGAATTTCTTGATTTAAATTCTGTAATAGAATATAATAACGATAATGTAATATTTTAAAGCATTGATTAGAAGTAGTAATATTTTATTTCATTTATTTAGAGAGCTGTTGTTTGGTGCAAAACAGTAATGAATAAATATGAACTTGTCTAGGAGTTTCTTTGTGAAAAGCAAAGACGTTAACTGCGTTAAAGTTTCAAGTGGAAATAATTAATTTTATTTCAACAAGAGTGGTACCGCGGAACTTAACCTTTCGTCTCTTAATTTTTTATGAGATGATGGGTTTTTATTTTTTTATCTTTTATTGTTTAAGGAGGAAAATACTATGGGAAACTACGGAACTTCCATTGATAAGAAATGGCAAGATAAGTGGGAAGAAACAAAATTATATGAGTTTGATAAAGAAAATTTAGATAAGAAGTTATATGTCCTTGAGATGTTCTCTTATCCATCAGGCAGTCAGCTTCATGCAGGGCATTGGTTTAATTATGGACCAGTAGATAGCTGGGCTAGATTTAAAAAGATGAATGGATATAATGTATTTCAACCAATGGGCTTTGATGCTTTTGGTTTACCAGCAGAAAACTATGCTATAAAAACTGGAATACATCCTAAGGATTCAACTGTAAAAAACATAGAAACTATGGAAAAGCAACTTAAAGCTATGGGCGCTATGTTTAACTGGGAAAGTGAAGTTGTAACTTGCCAGCCTGATTATTATAAATGGACTCAATGGTTATTTTTAAAACTTTATGAAAAAGGGTTAGCTTACAGAAAAAAGGCTCCTGTTAACTGGTGTCCATCTTGTAATACAGTTCTTGCAAATGAGCAAGTTGTTGATGGTGCCTGTGAAAGATGTTCAACTGAGGTAACTAAAAAAGACTTAACTCAATGGTTCTTAAAAATCACTGATTATGCTGATGAATTATTAGAAAAATTAGATACCTTAGATTGGCCAGAAAAAACAGTAGCAATGCAAAAACACTGGATAGGAAAATCTACTGGTGCACAAGTTACTTTTAATATGAAGGATTCAGATTTAAGCTTTGATGTATTTACTACAAGAGTTGATACTTTATTCGGAGTTACTTATGTAGTTTTAGCTCCTGAAAATCCATTGGTTGATGAAATCACAACAGCTGATCAAAAAGAAGCTGTAGAAGCTTATAAAGAAGCTGCTAAAAAGCAATCTGATATAGAAAGACAATCAATTTCTAGAGAAAAAACTGGTGTATTTACTGGTTCATATGCTATAAATCCTATTAACGGAAGAACTGTTCCTGTATGGGTTGGAGATTATGTTTTAGCTACTTATGGTACAGGAGCTGTTATGGCTGTTCCTGCTCATGATGAAAGAGACTTTGCTTTTGCTACAAAGTTTGAGTTACCTATAGAAAGGGTAATCGTAGCTAAAAATGGAGATTCTAAAGAACTTCCTTATTGTGAATATGGAAAGCTTGTAAATTCAGAAGAATTTGATGGTTTAACAACAGAAGAAGCTAAGGTTAAGCTAGTTGAGAAACTAGATAAAAACAATCTTGGAGAACAAAAAGTTAACTACAGATTAAGAGACTGGTTAGTATCTAGACAAAGATACTGGGGATCACCTATTCCAATGATCCATTGTGAAAAGTGTGGAACTGTTCCAGTACCTGAAAAAGATCTTCCTGTTATGCTTCCTTATGATGTAGAATTTGCTCCAGATGGAAAGTCACCACTTGCTAAAAATGAGGATTTTATAAATACGACTTGTCCTTGTTGTGGTGGAGCCGCTAAAAGAGAAGCTGATACTTTAGATACATTCGTTTGTTCATCTTTCTATTATTTAAGATATGCAGACGCTCATAATTCTGAAAAAGCATTTGATACAGATATGATTAACAAAATGCTTCCTGTAGATAAATATGTAGGTGGACCTGAACATGCATGTATGCATCTATTATATGCAAGATTTGTTACTAAAGCTTTAAGAGATATGGGATATATAAATTTTGATGAACCATTCTTAAGCTTAACTCATCAAGGTCTTATACTTGGACCAGATGGCCTTAAAATGAGTAAATCAAAAGGAAATACTATATCTCCAGATGATTATATAAAACAATACGGTGCAGACGTATTTAGAATGTACTTGATGTTTGGTTTTGCATATACTGAAGGTGGCGCTTGGAGCGACGATGGAATAAAATCTGTAAATAGATTTGTTGAAAGAATTGAAAGAGTCCTAGAAACTTCAAGAGAATTTATAGAAGCTAATAAAGATTCCAAAACTACTTTAGATAAAGCAGAAAAAGAATTAAACTTCTGGAGACATAATACTATAAAATCAGTAACAGAAGATACAGATAAACTTCAATTTAACACAGCTATAGCTAGAATGATGGAATTTGTAAATGCACTTTCTAAGTACACTCAAGAAAGTGATATGAATTCATCCTTCTTAAAAGAAGCTTTAGACGATTATTTAAAATTATTAGCACCATTTGTTCCTCACTTTGCTGAAGAACAATGGTCACTATTAGGTAATTCTTACTCAATATTTAACCAATCATGGCCAGCTTTTGATCCAAAAGCTTTAGTTAAAGATGAGATTGAAATAGCTATTCAAATCAATGGAAAAATTAAAGCTAAAATAAATATTGCTTCTGGATTAGGTGAGGAAGAAATTAAAGCTGAGGCTTTAGCTAACTCACAAGTAGTAGCTGCTATTGATGGTAAAAATGTTGTTAAAGTAATAGTTATAAAAGGAAGACTTGTAAATATAGTTGTTAAATAAAGTTAAAGCAGTAGGGCTTAATCCTTACTGCTTTTTCATATATATTATAAATTATTGTGAAATACTTCAATTATATTACGTAAATCAACTAGTGATATTTGTCCTGGTGCAGAAACCTTTTTAACGGCTCCAAAAGTTAAAGCTGACCCAAATAATTCTCCAGAAACTCTACTTATTACACCTTTTCCTGCCATAGACATCGTAATTATAGGTCCCTCAATATACTGTTCCTTAACTATTCTTGTTGCATCTAATAAAGTGATTACATCCTCAGTACAAGTAGGCATAACAGCTATTTTAGGAATATCTCCACCTAGCTTCTCTGCTTTACGAAGACGTGCTATTATTTCTTCCTTAGCTGGAGTTTTATCAAAATCGTGATTTGATATTATAACTGCTATATTATTTAAATGAGCTACTTCAATTAATGTTTTAACATCTTTTTCTTCATTAAATAATTCAACATCAATTACATCAATAAGTTTTGTTTCTACTGCTGTTTTATTTAATTCAACATAAAATTCTGAACTAACCTCTTTTTGTCCGCCTTCTTTTTTGCTACGGAATGTAAATATAATAGGTTTAGAACTTAATACTTCTCTAATTTCTTTTAAAGCTTGTTTTACTTTTTCTATATCACTAACATGCTCAAAAAAATCTACTCTCCACTCAACTATATCTACATCTAAATCTTTTAGATAATTTGCTTCTTCTAAAAGCTCAGAAAGACTTTCACCAACCATTGGAACGCATATTTTAGGTAAACCCTCTCCAATCACTACATCTTTTACTTTAACTACTTTCTCCATTTACTTAATCCCCCCCAATAGTTCTCCACAGCTTATTCTCCAATAATTTTATAATATTCGCTCAAAGGCATTTAATAATTTCTCTATCTCTTTATAGTCTAGCGGTTTAAACTGGTTAAAGTAATAGGAATCATTAAATTTATCGTATAAATCTCTTGCCATATCCATCCATTCTTCTGGAATACATAAATGCATTAAATCCTCCATAGTACAACTTAACAGAAACCTTTCAACCCCCCAGAAAGAATATTCCTTTATATCGTGAAGTTCATTAAAAAATTTATAATCCTCAGCTATTTTAGAAGTCAATTTATATTCATAAATATCAACAAAAAAGAAATCAAAATTTCTTGATTGACTTTTAAAAGCATCTTCTTGTATTATTTCTATTTTATCATCTTCTCCAAAATTATGTTTATAAATTTCTATAACATCTTTTGAAGTTTCATATACAGTTATATTTTTAACTTCCTTCTTTTTTAATATCTCTTGAATAAAATATCCAAGTCCTAATCCTACTACTCCAACAGTTCCTTTTGCTCTTTTTATACTTTCATAGCAGCCTTCTATTTCTAATGGAGTTAATCGCATCCATGTCTTAGTATTATCGCTTAATTCTATAATAGATTCTTCTATCTCCTCATTTAATTCATAAAGATAATGAGGAATTATTCCTTTTAATCCGTCAATTTTAGAAACTTCAAATTTATTAATTTTTTCACATTTGATTTTTTTATTATACTCTCTTATTTTATCTATATAATATGCTCTATCAAAAAGCACATAATCACTTCCATTCTAACTATAATGTCAATTACTTGTATCTTATATATTATGATTAATGATCTTATATTAAATACATTCTTTACTATAATAACACGTTTTACATTTTTTAGAAATATTTTTTATAAATCCCCCCTTGAAGTTTGTTATAAAATATTCTATAATGTAATTAATAATTATTATTAATTGAAATAAGTAGGTGAAGTTGATGAATAAATTTATATTAAGTGAAGAAGCATATACTGAGTTTAAAGGATTTTTAGGTGAAAATGATATTACTGATTTTAACGTAAGAGTAAATCTTGCTGGTTATGGATGTAGTGGTCCTGCTTTTAATATATCAGTTGAAGAACCTAAAGAAAATGATGTTGTTGAAAAAGTTAACGATATTACTTTTTTTGCTGAAGAAAATCTTATAGATGAATTCGGCGGTTTTATAATTCTTTCTACTGATGAAAATGATGGAAGAGGATTAAGTTTAAGACCTGTTATAGAATCTGAAAGTAGCGGTTGCGGAACTTGTGGTGGATGTCACTAATAACATTTAGAAAGGAAGAAATTCATTTTAGTGAACTTCTTCCTTTTTTTATATTTCTATTTTACTGGTAAAGTAAAGCTACTATATTTATCATTTATTTTCTTTAAATCATTTAAGATATCTATCCATAATCTGTTCTTTATAATTTCATTTTTAAATTCATTCCCACTAATAGGAAACTTTTCAGTAAGATCTTCAAAGTATTTTTCAATTTCTAATGATAGATTATATAACATTTTAAAATTAACCTTATCTGATTCATTAAGTTTAAATACTTTTGTACCTTCTACACTTTGTGTTTCATTATTCTCCATTATATATAAAATAAATGTATTTCCCTTTGCATAAATATCATCTAAAATTAATCCATTACTCTCTACAACTTTCTTATTAAATATTGTCCTATCCTCTTTATACTCATTATATTCCTCAAGTAAGGTATATAAATTCTTTGAAATATCATTGTAATTAGAGTATAGCTTAGTTATATCTTTTTTAGATATACTTCCCTTTTCTGTAACCATCTCAAGCATTATAAGATTGGCCTCATTTTTATCTTTAATTGAACAAATTTCATTATTGGATTTTTCGCCTATCTTTTTCTCATACTTTTTATTATCTAAGGCAAAATAAATATTTAATGAAAAGCTTATCACAAGAATTATGACCACAATAAAAAAACAATTCTTTACGGATAATTGTCTCATTCAATCCCCCCCTATTTTGATAATTATACCACACCATCTTTCATTTTTCTACAATTATTGACATCAATAATTATTATCTCCCTATAGAAATAATAGCATCTCCTTAACAATATTACCATAAACTCTTTATTAACAATTTCCTTATAATAAAAGAAGCTATCACTTCCTGTAATAGCTTCTTTTATTTACCTTGCCCAATCATGTATAGCATCTCTAACTGCCTGTAGTCCATAATCATAACCATATCCCTCAACTTGTACCTTTTCTAATCTAGTAACTACACCATAGTTTTTATTTAATGAAAGATTATCTTTTGAGGTTAAAACCCATATAGTTTTATAGTTTATAGGTTTAACTGTTAATTCCTTTTCTCCTACTCCATCAGTAAAATATATCAATATATGATTTCTATAGTTATTCTCTTTTATATAATTAAATACTGGAGAGAATTGAGTAGCTCCACTTTTATTCATTCTTTGTTTTATATCCTTAGTAGATTTAAGTTCATAAATACGCCTAATTTGGTTATCACATTCAATTACTTTTATCTTTCCAAGCTTATTTCTGCATAAAGCTAATATTTCTTTCATTATGCTTTTAATTTCCCCATCACTCATAGATGCGGATATATCTATAGCAACTAATATTTCTGGTATATTATTAGGTAACACCCCTCTAATATCCAATCTATCAGGCTGTCTTCTGTCTTTTCTGGTTATAGTTTTTTTATAACCAATCTTAGAGGTATTTAATAATCTTTTTAAATGAGATTTCCAATCTATTTCTTCTTTTTCATCAAAAGATAGAATCATTTTTTCAATATCCTTAGGAGCTTTCCCTTTATACGCACTTTTAGAGGTTCTTTTCTTTATATCTTTAATATTATCTAAGGTTAACTCTCCTCTTTCCCATAACTCATGAGCTCTTTCTAAGTCTATAGACCTTTGTATATTAGAATCTTTATTTATTACCTTTTTATTTTTTCTTTTATCTATAGCCTTTTGTATCTCTTCCGCATAGACTTCAATAGGCATATCTTCTTTTAAATCTAAATCATACTCTATGTTTACTGTATGAAGCTTCTTACAAAATGCAGGTAGATTTTTTATATACTGATTTATAGATAAGTCCATTGCTATATTTATAGCCAAAGTAGATACTTTGTTCTTTAGGCTACGTTCTCTTTCATAATGGTTATACATTATATGATATATCTCATGTTTTATAAGTGCTTCCATCTCCTTAAGAGATAAAGAAAGCATTAAAAATGGGTTAAAATGCATTTTATATCCTTCCAGCGTAACTTCAGTTGCTATGGGCCAAGTAATGTTAAAATTAATCTCCCTCTTAATCTGAATCATAAATTGTCCAAAAAAGTTATCTTCGCTGGATAAAAGACTTATATTTATAAACTCTATTAGTTCCCAAAATTTTCTTTTATGATAATCTTTAAAATCATTCTGAGATTCTATTTCATAACATACTTTCAATAATTCCTTACTATTTTTTTCAAAATCCATAACATCACCCCAACTAATTAGAATAGATATTAAAAAATGCATCTAGGAAGTTTTCATTCTCAAGCATCTCATCATAAAGTTTTTTAGAGTAATCACTTTTTATTTCCTTCATTATTCCTAATCTTAAATCCTTTGGATAAAAACTAAGTAGCTCTGAAAAAACAGATATTTCTTTTTCTCTTATAGATAATGACTCAATATAATTCAAACAATTTTTAGATAATATATATAGTCGTGAATGACTTTCCTTTGAGATTCTATCTTTAATATCAAATACTAATATATTTTCTCTAAATACCTCTTCTGGTTTAATTAATGGATTCTTTAAATTGTCTAAAAAGTTTATAAAATCTCCAGCAATTGAAGCTCCTACATTTCCTTTAACCAAATTAAAGAATATATTTTTCCCCGTAGAGTCTTTATTCTTTAAAAACGCCTTATATCCCTTAGAAACCCTCTCCCAACTTCTTGGTGTAGCTTTTATATGTTCTTTAGAGTTTGGGGTATGAAGAAATTCTGGAAAAGTTGATATAAATTCTATTATATGCTCATGTATCTGCCCTTTTGTCATAGCCCATCTTACCCATTCTTTTAGTTCTGATTCCATTTGGATCCAAACAAATCTATCTTCTTGGGCTGGGTCCATATCTATTACTTGATATTCACTTTCTTCATAATCATCATATTTGTTAGATGGATTCATAGCCGCTATTACATAAACATCTTCACTTAAGTTATATCCATTTATTTCTCTATTTAATATTAAATTCATAAGTTCCTGTTGAACTGTATGTTCGCATCTATTTAATTCATCTATAAATAAAACTACTTGCTTACCTTGTTCTATATAACTATCTACCTCTATCAATTTTGAATGAGTAGCGTATTCAGTTACTTTTCTACTTTTAGAAATTCCCTTCACTAAGAATTCTCTTTTTTCTACTGTTGGTAATCCTCCTATTTCCCCCTCCTTTAGTAAATTTGCATCTATAGTAACTAATTCACAATTTTTATTGTATGCTAATTCTTTTATTAATGATGTCTTCCCTATTCCACTTTCTCCAATTAGTAGCGGTACATCTTTGGCCTCTATAATTAACTCCACTGTTTTTAATGCTTCTCTAAAATTCAATTTTTTTCGTCCTTTCTTAAGCTAAATTGAAAGTTTATAATCAACTAAGATTTTTCTTGCTGTCTTACTACCAAAATTATTTATAAAATTTATTTTGTCCATTTCTAAAACCTCTAGATTTAGGAAATCTTTTAAGTATTTCTCATCTATACGATCTTCCCTAACCTTTTTGGTTAGTATATCTACAACTAAATCAATGCTTATATCGTTATAAACGTACTTTACTACATTAATATTAACTTCAATTAGTTCAACTAACTCTTCATAAGTATAATTTATATAGTTTATAGCTTCTTCATTTAATGATATAGCCTTTTTCTTGCTTTCCATTGATGGATTATCAACAAACCTAATAGCCCCCCAGTAGTTCTCTATGGCTTTTAATACTACATTTTCACTTGGTTTTTTTATATATTTTATTGCATCATAATCATTTTCTACGGCTAATATTTGAAGTTCTTCTTTAGGATTATTTACAAACTGAATTGCCCATCCTTTAGTTTGTATAGCAGCTCTAAGAATTTTTTCTGTTGGATGTTTTATAAGCTTTAATGCATTCCATAAGCTTTTAACAGCTATTATTGAAGCCTCTTCCTCTGGATTTTCTATATACTCTATAGAAAGTGGGTTGCTTTTTATTGCCTCTATTTGTACAGCTTCTGATGGTTCTTTTATATATCTTATAACTGTTCCATTTTTTCTTACTGCCAATATTTTAATATCTTCACTAGGATTATCTATTTCTCTAATATAAATAGGATTATCCTTAATTTTTATTTCTAAATCATATTTCTCCATCTTTACTTCCCTTCGTTTTCTATGTTAATAATATAAAACAACTTTTTTCTTAATATAATTATATACCACTAAAAAGAATTTATCTATTACTTAATAATAGTTATTAAAAAGGAAACTTCTATCATTTGAAGTTCCCTTTATCTAGATTCTTTATATTTTTCAATTTCTCGCTGAATTAAAAACAGTAAGTTGTTAAATTCCCACATTTCTCCCTCTTCTAATAGTTTATTAAGAGAATTTTGAAATCTGCTAGCTTCAGCTATTCTACCTAATCCCATTAATGTTAATATATTATTCATTATGCTGGATATTACATCAGACTTAACTTCAAATAATTTTTGAGCATCTTTTATTTCATCTTTTATTAAAAGCATTTCTTCATCTAATCTAAAGGCTGCATCGGCTGCACTTTTCAATTTTGACATTATCTCCTGTGGTTTTTGATGTTTATACTTATAATTTAAGGAATGTTCTATAGTTGCCCAAAAGTTCATAGCCAAAGTTCTTATTTGAAATTCTGCTAAGATTTCTTTTTGTCCGTCTGCCATATTAACTGGGTATTTTATTATCATGTGATAACTCCTATATCCTGAACTTTTAACATTTCTCACATAATCTTTTTCATATAAGATCTGCATATCTCTTCTTTTTCTTAATATTTCTACAACTCTATCTATATCATCAACAAACTGACACATTATCCTTACTCCTGCAATATCTTCAAGCTCATACTGCAATCTATCTAAAGGAATTTCAAATTTATTAGCCTTTTCTAACATAGAGCTAACTTCTTTTACTCTTCCTGTCACAAATTCTATTGGTGAGTATTCTTTTCTCTTCCTATATTCTTTTCTAATACTTTTTAGTTTTATCTTTAATTCTTCTACTGCCTGTTCATAGGGTATCAGAAATTTTTTCCAGTCATTTATAGCCATATTGTCTCACCTACTCCTTAAATCTATATTTATTATACCAAAATAAAGTGCTTCTGATAATTAAAATTTATGATATAATGATATTAATACAATTTTACAGAGGTGTTGACAATGGGTAACATTTTTTCCGGATTAGAGAATCTGGGATTCGATAATTTAAACGGTTTAAAAGTATATGAAGAGAAAAAGCAAAAACAGACTATAGTTGAAAAGAAAGAATTGGACCCTATGAGTCATATATTTGATAAACAAGTAGATTGTCCTGTTTGTAGTGCTTCTTTCAAGGTTAAATCTGTTAAAGTTAATTCCCCTAGAATGAGGGGACAAGATTCTGACTTATTTATTCATTATGATGTAATTAACCCCTATTTATATGATGTATGGGTTTGTAATAGTTGTGGATATACTGCCATGAAAGCTGATTTCCCTAAAATAAAGGCTTTTCAAAAGGAAATTATATTATCCTCAATTACTCCAAAATGGAAAGGAAGAGAATATCCTGAAGTTTTTGATGAGAAAGTAGCTATAGAGAGATTCAAATTAGCCTTAGTTAACGCTATATTCATGGAAGCAAAAAATAGTACTAAAGCAATGATTTGTTTGAAAACTGCTTGGATGTACAGGCTCCTAGAAGATACTGACAACGAGATTTCATTTTTATCTCAAGCTTTGAATGGTTTTAACGAAGCATATAGTAGTGAGGATTTCCCTATATATGGTATGCATAGATATAGTATAATGTATTTAATTGGTGAATTAAATAGAAGAGTTGGTAACTATGATGAGGCATTAAGATGGTTCTCTAGCGTTATTACGACCCCTGGAGTTCCTCAAAAAGTTAAAGATCTTGCAAGAGATTGTAAAGATCTTATAAAAGATTATAAAAACAAATAATATTATCAAATAAAACTTAGGAGGATTTTACTATGAGTTTATTCTCAAAAAAGAAAAATGTTGAACCTAAGGAAATTTCTCAAGATATTTCCTCAAAAAACGCTATTATTGAACCTACTAATGATTATACTATATTAGATTCAATATCTTCAGAGTTACAAAGTACGAAGGCAAACTCTGAAAGTTTAAAAAATTCTATTGGTAACATAGAAGACTCTGTATCTTCTTTAGCAGATTCATCTATAAAACAAAGTGATCAATTATCTAATGTTAGTAGTTCTATACGAAGCATTGGTGCTTCACTAGAAGAGCTTGCTTATAACGTAACTAATGTACATATTAAGGTTCTTGATACAGATTCTTCCGCTGATCAAGGTGTTGAGACTATAAATACTTTGGATAATTCTTTAAGTGAACTTAAACAGGCTTTTACTGTAAGTTCTGATACTATTAATGAATTAGTTAGCAAGCTTGAATATGTTAATTCAATTACCGATTCTATAAGTCAGATTGCTAGCCAAACAAACTTACTTGCACTTAATGCTGCAATTGAAGCTGCACGTGCTGGAGAAGCTGGTAGAGGATTCTCTGTAGTTGCTGGAGAAGTTAGAAAGCTAGCTGAAAATTCTAAGCAAGCTGTTCAAAGTATAACTAATTTATTAGGAGAAATTAAAGTGGACATTTTAAGTGCTTCTACAGCTATGAGTACTGGAAATGTTGCATTAAGCTCTCAACAAGATGCTATTGAATCAACTAAGGGAACTTTTAAAAATATTAAAACATCCATCAATGAGGCTGTTACTGAAATAGATGAATTTATTGAAAATCTAACTTCTGTTGCAGCTAATAAAGATGATTCCATTGGTCTTGTTAGGGATTTAGAAACAATAACTCTTGAAAATACAGCTTTAACCCAAGAGATTTCTGCTGCAGTAAAAATAGACTCTCAAGCTTGTAATGATCTTCATGATTCCATAGAATCTATTTTAAATATTATAAATAAATAACATAAAAAGGAACCTTTAATAGGTTCCTTTTTATGTTATACTAATCCATTATTTTAACTGGGTCAAAATTTATAAAATCACAGGATGTCATAATATACTCAACTCCATCATATGTTCCTTGTATTACCTTACCAAGAGCTGGACCATGTAAATGACCATATATAACTTTCTCAACTTTAAATTCATTAAAAATTTCAACAAACCCTGATGAATTAAATTTTTCATTAGTTGGAGGATAATGTATCATACATATAAATTTTTTATATCCATCTCTTTTGGCTGCATCTAAAGATAATCTAAGCCTTATAAGTTCCCGGTCATATATTTTCTTATCTTTCTCCGCAAACTTATCACTGTCAGGACATATCCATCCCCTAGTTCCACATATTGCCCACTCATTATAACTAAAATAATTATTTTGTATAAAATTCATTCCAACATATAGCGAATTAAGCTTTGTTATACTACTCCACCAATAATCGTGATTCCCTTTAATTATTATCTTCCTACCTGGAAGAGCATTAATCCATTTTAAGTCTTCTCTAGATTCATCTGCGTTCATTGACCAAGATATATCTCCCCCAATTAAAACAGTATCACTCTCATTGATTTTATCTTCCCAATTTTTTTTTATTTTATTTTCATGCCCTATCCAATTATCTCCAAAAATACTCATAGGTTTATCCGTACTAAAAGATAAATGAAGATCTGATATAGCGTATAATGCCATAATACTCACCTTTCATTCTTTTTATCCAAATCTGTTACAAATGCAATAATGTATGCTACAGCCTCATATAAATCTTCAGGAATTTCTTTCCCGATATCAACATTTGATAGTAAATCTGTTAATTCCTTATTATAAACTACAGGCACATCACTTTCCTCAGCTTTTTCAATTATTTTATCAGCTATTGGTCCCATACCAGCTGCTGTTATTATAGGAGCTTCATTATTTAATTCATACTTAAGTGCAACTGCTTTTTTTCTCTGTTTCATTATCCTTACACCTTTCTATCTAATATAACTAGATTAGTAGAATTAAAAAATTCCCTTGATGTACTTATATTAACCTCTTCTATGGCTCTAGATACTATTACTTTACTATTATATCCTATGGTATTTAATGATTCTATAAGTTTATTTTTTTCTTTATCAAGAATTTTAACATATTCCTTTGAACATTTTAAATCAATATCTAAATTCTTATTTTGAAGCTTTATATATGCATCCACATTTCCTAAGTTTAATGTTTTTACAGATACAATCATTTTTACATTGCTAGAATCTAATTTTTTTCCTTTTCCTCTTTCATCTTTAACTATAAGCTTACATTCGTATTCATCTTGCTTCACCTTTAAAGGTATATTCATGTAATAATAATTATTACTTACTGAATTAAATACCTTTACTTCTGCAGCATTTCCTTTAATAAACTCTATAACTTTATTAAAGGCTTCCCCTTCATCATCTCCATTTTTTGAAGATAGTATAACCTCTTTGATTATATCCTTAATATCTAAAGCTTTTGCTTTAATACCTTCTTTTATTATCTCCGGCGTAGCTTTATGTACATCTTTAACTAACTCTTTTGCTTGTACAAATTCATCTTGTTCTACCTCTAATGGAGTCATTACTTTATCTACTTTATCATTTTTGGGAATAGTTGCTTGATTTTTTAAAATATCTATAAACTCCTTTACGTCTTTAGTTGTGCTAAAAGATATATTTTTAAACTTATACTCCTGCATATCAGCTTCATCTGTATTCTTATTATTTACTATCTCTATAAACTTTTCTATATCTTTATCTGTCAGACTTTCTGTATTAATATTGTTCTCTTTAAAATAATTTATAATAGTATTCTTATTAATAATAGTATCTTTATTAATAACTATTTCGTTTTTAATTCCTTCTTTACTCAAGTTTAGATTAACGTTTTTCTCATTATTATTAACTTCTTCAAAATCTCCAGATATTTTTTTCAACATATCTAAAATACTTATTTTTTTCTCTTGACTGGAGTTTGTATAAACTTCTTTAGGTGCAATATTCTTCAAATCATTATTGTTAGCTTCGTAAGTATTGCCCATACTATTCTTTACCACATCATTACTAGTACTTTCTTCTATTACATTCCCTTCTACTGGAGCTTTCAAAAGAATCTTTTCTATAGATTCATCACCTTTAAATATCCTATTAAATGCCTTTATGTTTGATTCGGTTAAATCTATATCATTTTCTATAAAAGTTAAAATATCTTCTGCTTTCATATTCTTAAACTCTTTAAAAAAACTTTGTAGTTTTTCCCTAATACTTTTAGATTCTTCGGAGTCAATAGGTATATTTTTACTTGAGATATAATTATTTATAAAATTATCTACTTCTTTTTCATCAAGTTTTATTTTTTCATTGAAATTAAATATAGACGAATATTTTGATATATTGTCTTTAGTTAGTGGTATATTAAACTTTACTAACTGCTTTAACGTTTCTATTTCTTCCTTCGCTAAACCTTGAGATTTAATTAATGCATTGAGTGGATTGTTCTCCTCACTAGTTGCTTTATCTTCTTGCCTAACTAATTTTAATTTTAATTTCCCGTCCTGAAATCCTAGTACCTGAAACTTTAGTAGTCCTTCTAATTGCTCTGGTGTTAAATTTTCGTCAAGTTGAGCTATGAATTGCCATCCATCAAGAAGCTTTATTGTAAACTCTCCTTTATTTTGACTAATCCTCATTACCCTGCCTGCAAATTTTTCGCCTACTTCAAATGTTAACTTAGATGATAATTTTTTTGAACCTACATTATATACTGAATTTATATTCCAAATACCAGGCATCTTAGCTCCACTCCCATACAAAATACTATATATTATTATCGTATCTTATTATACAAAACTAAAAGCAATAAGTTAAAAAATCTTATTGCTTTCAATTTTTATTCTACAACTATTCTATTATAGTTTTTCTTTCCTCTTTTAATAAGTGCTGAACCGTCTTGAAAATCGTTAATAGTAAGCACTCTCTTTATATCTGTTACTTTCTCTCCATTAACGGAAAGTCCACCTTGCTGTATTAATCTTCTAGCTTCTGCCTTTGATGGAACAATTTTAGATTCTGCTAATACATCCAATATACTTTTCCCTATACTATCTTCTGAAATAGTAGTTGTAGGTACATTATCCATATTAACGCCTGAACCAAATAAGGCTTCTGATGCTTCTTTAGCTTTATTAGCTTCTTCTTCTCCATGAACTAATTTAGTAATCTCAAAAGCTAAAACTTTTTTAGCTTCATTAATTTCTGCACCCTCTAAGCTACTTAACCTTCTTACTTCATCCATAGGCACAAATGTCAATAAGGATAAACATTTCTGAACATCTGAGTCCCCAACGTTTCTCCAATATTGATAAAATTCATAAGGAGAAGTTTTTTCTGGGTCTAACCACAATGCTCCATTTACTGTTTTACCCATTTTTTGTCCTTCACTATTAGTAAGTAGTGTGCAAGTCATTGCAAAAGAATCTTTACTTGCTTTTCTTCTTATTAATTCAACACCAGCTATCATGTTAGACCATTGATCATCTCCACCAAGCTGCATTTTACATCCATATTCTTTATTTAATACATAAAAATCATATCCTTGCATTAACATATAGTTAAATTCTAAGAAGGATAATCCTTTTTCAAGTCTTTGTTTAAAGCATTCTGCTGTAAGCATTCTATTAACAGAAAAATGCATTCCTACTTCTCTTAAAAAATCTACATAGTTTAAATTTAATAACCAATCTGCATTATTTACAATTAGAGCCTTTCCATCTTCAAAATCAATGAACTTTTCCATTTGCTTCTTTATAGATGAAACATTAGACTCTATTTGTTCTTTTGTAAGCATTTGTCTCATATCTGTTTTTCCACTAGGATCTCCAACCATTGCAGTTCCTCCTCCTAGAAGAGCTATAGGTCTATGTCCTGCTTTTTGCATATGCGCCATAAACATCATTGCGATAAAGTGCCCTACATGTAGTGAATCTGCCGTTGGATCAAATCCTATGTAAAATGTAATCTTTTCTTTTTCTAATAATTCTCTTGTTTCAGCTTCATGAGTAAATTGTTTTATATACCCACGCTCCATTAATTCATCCAAAACTGTTTCCATACTATTCCTCCTAGAACTCATACAAAGATAATATTAGTATATAAATAATTCATTTATTAATCAACATATACTTAAAATTAAAAGCCCCATTGGGGCTTTATATATCAAGGTAATTGTTTTCAATTTTAGTTGTAATTATAGTTATACTGTTTTATAAACTCTGGTAAATCTTCGCAATCATGATTAAGATTTATAAAAAACTTAACTTCATACCTCCTACTTAATTCATTAATTTTCTCAAATAAAGAATTAGCGCTACATAGGTCCTTTCCTCTTACAATATTAGATAACTCATCAATATAGATATATTCTATATCATAATTTTCAGATATAAGCCCACATAAGAAGCCATAAAAACTTTCATAATCTTTTAATTTAAAATCATCTGTTGAAATAAATCGTATATTTCGATTTAAAACTAGCATAGCTCTATTGTCATCATCGATATAAACTGATTCTCCTCTTGCAAATTGAACATTGTCGTTAGCCAAATCTATAAGCTTTTTGGTTTTTCCTGATCCTCGTTGTCCACAAAATACATGAATCATTGGTACCACCCCTTATATATTTAATAAAAAATAGATATTTCTATTTTTTTATTATTCAAACACAGATGTTCCTGGAAAAATGATCTTAAAGGTTCCTTCAGCCTTTGAATTAATAATTTTTACTTTCCCTTTTCCACTAAAAGAATTTCTCATTAAATAAAAGCCCCTTCTGGTCTGCAAAAACCTCTTTTTATCATCTAAAGTAATTAATTTTTCATAAAGCCATGAATTTCTGCTTAAATCATTTGGTATTTGACTAGATTCTTTAGAATAGATCAAATTTCCTGGACTAATCACACTTATTGACTTTCTGCTAATAATTATCTCTATATCTCTATTTGTATGCGTATAATCTCTATACAATACCGCATTTTTCAATGCTTCAATTACAGCTTCTTTAGGATAATTATTGGGTAATTCTTCAGATAATACTTTTTCGCATTTGTCTATTATATCTAATAATTTGCCTTGAACTATTACTATATTGTTTTTATTGTTTAATTTTATTCTAACCATATTATGGGGAATATACAAGTTATTAAAATTAGAAAATACCGATAAACCACCAAAAGTACAGCAATATTTTCCTGAATCTCTATCTTTATATATTATAGATGAACTTTCAAGTAAAAATTCTCTGTTATCACTATTTAAGATTATCCCCTTATTTTTAAAATACTTTTCTATAGTATCATTATCTAAGATTTCCTGACTACTTCTTATAACTGGATAAGATTCTAAAATAAGATTCAAATTTTCTTGAAATGATGAAAGCAACTCTTGTTTTCTCATTACATCAGTAGTTGAGCCTCTTCTTATATAAAACGCACCATTTTCTCTTATTTGATAAGGCTTTTGTTGCCCATCATATATAGTTATTACAGATACTTCTTTTCCATCTATATAAATATCATCAACTTTAATTGGTATAGGTGGTTCACATCTTGTTGATATGATTTGTTGTATTTGCTCTTCAGTAAAAGAGTATTGCTTTTCATATCCTGTTATCTCTTTACTTTTATCTTCAATACCAACTATAAGATAACCTCTTCCCCCTCTTGAATTAGCAATAGCACATATATCCTTTGCTAGTTCTTTCTTACCATACTCAGAATTTATATCTATTTTCTGTTTATAATCTAATTTTATTCCTTCATCTCTTTTTATTAAAGAAAGTAGTTTCTTTCTATCCATAACTATGCCCCTTACTAGTTCCTTATATACATTATATTATATAATAACCAAATAAGTATAAAAAATATAGTCATTTCTAAAATATAAATTAGTTATATTTTAGAAATGACTTATATCCATATTCAATATGTATTTTTTATTTTAGTAGCTCCTTCAATATCAACTTTTATGTTTAGTATTAAATCTGTTATTCCTATCGTATCTTCCAAAACCAAATTAGGATATTTCCGCTCTAACAATCTATCTATTTCAAATATATCTACCCCTTCATTCTTATATTTATTAAAAACATCATTAAGAAATTGTTTCATATTATTAATCTCATTTCTTTTCAAAATCTCTATTACAGTATCATCTATAACTAATCTATGCTGAGATTCTGCAATAGTAACTGTTAAATAGACAGTTTTGTATAAATTAATTCTTTCTCCATCATATTCTAAGTCTGTTTTTGTTTTACTTTTGAGAATTTCTAAAGTTATAAACTCATTAGGTGCTTGGGGGTTTTTTATTTCTAATGTTCCTGTTCTTACTTTATCATTTAGGAAATTATAACTTAAAGTATCTTCAACATCTATATTTTTAACTAAAGTATCATTTTTTAATATTCCTCCTCCAAATAACTCTAAATTACTTTTTCCTAGCTCCTCTTTAAACTTTAAACCTCCCATCAACGCTATTCCATTACCAGCTAACCTTTCAGTCAGATAATCATTTGTATTTTCAGTTATAACTCTAGGCGTAGCCTTGGTTTTTAAAGTTAACTCATCTAAAAACAGGCCTAAATATTCGTCTTTATTTTGCCCATAACTCAGTAATGAATCCACTGCTCCGTAATATATAAACATATAAGGTTTTACTAAAAACTCCTGGTCTCTATTAATTAAGTCTATATGTTTTTTTATCCCCTTTGTGACTGCATTTTCTGTAAATATAAGTGCTCTATTTTGAGAAAAATTTATCTTATAGGCTGAGGTTCTGTTTACATCCCTAATTGCTTCAAGATAAGTCTTACCTCTTCCTACATATATCATCTTTTGCCCTTTATCTGAACTCTCATTAGTACTTCTATATGGATTTATACACTCCAAGTATATTAAAACATTATCATCTTCATCTATATCCATTATTGAAGCAGTAACAAATGTAACTTTGTTAATATCTTGATAATTATAGCAGCCTGTAAATGAGAAGGTTGTAGTAATAATAATTATTAGTACAGTCACATATTTTCTTAGTTTCATACCTACTCCTCCTCATCCTTTATTACATTTTTAGATATATCCTCTAAGTTACCTCTTAGTATAACATCCCTAAATCCGTATCTTTTTATACTTCCTAATGGGAACAAGAATGAATATCCACAGCTCTGTAATGAACCTAAGTGACTAATTAATATCATGGATCCTATAATAAATCCAGGTATACCAAATAAAGACGCTACTATTACTAATATAATTGACCATAAAGATATTGCTCCATAGGTCTTTGGTATTAAGAAATATGACAAAGTACTTATTGCAACAACCAAAATTGTTACTCTAGAAGCTAGCCCAGCTCCTACAGCCGCTTCTCCTAATATCAATGCTGATACAATACTCATAGCACTTCCTATAGGCTGAGGCAATCTAAGTCCTGCCTCCTTTATAAGTTGAAAGAATAACATCATCAAAATAACTTCAACGAAAGTTGGAAATGGTACTCCAGCTCTTGCAACAGCCATTCTAAATATAAACATAGTCGGTATCATTCCAAAATGATAAGTTATAAATGCCACATATAAGGCAGGTAAAAACATAGCTATAAAAAATGCTGACCACCTTAATATTCTTGTAAAATTAGCAAAATATCTATTTAAATAATAATCATCTGGAGTTTGAAAGTTTTCCACGAAAAAATATGGTACAGTTACTACAAAAGGAGTCCCATCTACTATTATTGCTACTCTACCTTCCATAATCTTTGCGGAAATCTCATCTGGCTTTTCTGAGTATCCTATGGTATCAAACAAACTTCTTTTTTCAGTTAATGTGTTTTCTATGTAATTTGTATCTAGCAAGAAGTTATAGTTAGATTGTTGTATTTTATCTTTAACTTTCTGTACCAAATTATCTGGAGCTACACCCTTTAAATATGCTATACATACTGATGTATTAGATTCTTTTCCTAATATAAGAGGTTCAAGTTTTAAATTTACATTTCTTACTCTTCTTCTAATTAAGGCAACATTATCAACAAAAGCTTCAGCAAATCCTTCTCTTGGCCCTTTAACTACTGACTCTGTTAAAGGAATCCCTACTCCTCTTCTAACGAAACTCTTAGTCTCACAATAAATCATAGTGTCACTTTTCTCAAAAACAATAACAACATCACCCATTAAGATATGTTCATTAGCATCTTTCATATCTTTAACAGTTCCTGCTAAGTTCATTGTTATTACTTTAGTTAATATATCATCAACATTTTTAATAGAATAATTTTTAGAAGTTAATGGAGCTACTATATATTCACTTATAAATGCGCTAGAACATAATACATCAATAAATATCAATGTTGCTTTTCCAAGTGGGGTCTCTATATCTCTATATTTTACGTCAAAGGTATTTTCATATGTTTTTTTCAGTTCTTCTAAGTAGTTATTCATAAACATCACCATTCCTTATTATTTTTCCTTTCTAGGTTTAATATTCCCAAATTTGCAAATACTATTTTTAAAAGTTACTAATTAAGAGGTGAATATTTTGAAAAAATACACAAGTAAACACCATATATTTTTAGTCTTGTGCGTTACATTAATATCTATAAAGACATATCCGATACTATTTTTATCATTAGGGGGAAGAGATAGTTGGTTATTAGTTCTTTTTTCATCCATACTTATTGGTGTTTTAGGTTATTATATAATTAATATATTTATAAAATTCAATATTTCAAGTATGAATGATTTATTTGAATCTTCCTACGGAAAATATTTAGGAAAAATATTTTTGTTTTGCTTTTCGCTTTTATTAATGTTTAATGCTATTGAAAGTGTCTCCATATTTTCAACTTCAATACACAACACTGTATTTATTGAAACGCCTGCTTGGTTTGCATTACTATTTTTTATATCAGCGTCTGCTTATATGCTTTGTATGGGATTCTCATCCATCCTTAGGCTTTCTTTAATTTCTATTGCTACTATGTTTTTGTGTATGTTAATATTAGCATTTTTATTTATACCCTATATTAAAATTAACTATGTTACCCCTGTATTCGGTAATCCATTTAATTTTAATTCATTACTTTCTATACTATACATATTAGGTTATTTCTCTTCTTTTGGAATAACCTTGCCTTATATAAAAAAAATTGAAGAAAAAAGTGAGTTGAAAAAGTATTACGCTCCTACCATGATTGTAGTATCAGTAATTTCAACTTATTCAGTTCTTAGTATTTTAGGCTTTTTTAATCATTTTAGAGGGGCGAATATATTTTTCCCTGAGTTTACTCAAGCTCAAAGAGTCGAGTATGGAAAATTCTTTGAGAGTGGTGAGTTTTTTGTTCTTTTACAAAATGTATTAGGCTTTATAATAAAGTATTTACTTAGTATATTTGCTATTTACATTATCTATAAAGACAAAATCAAAAATCCTAATAAATTTTTTATAACAATATCTATAATTAACTATATTATTAGTTATTACCTATGTAAAAATATCTTTACGCTAAGTTTATTCTTAGAGTTTTATACATTAATAAATATTTTATTTATGTTAATAATTCCAGTTATAGCTTCATTTTTGTATAGTATTAGAAAAAAACTTAAATGATCCTGTACATTAATTTAGGGCCAATTAGACATACTATTAATATATCCTATTTAAATGGAGGTGATATAATGGGATTCTTAAAATGGCTTGGAGGTATAGTTGTTTTCTTTTGGCTATTAGGTCTTCTATTTAAAGTAGGTGGCTACGCAATAAATGTTTTACTAGTTATTGCTGCTATAGTCTTTATAATAGATGCTCTTGTTGGAAGAAGAAAGAATTATTGAGTTGGTTGACATTATTCCTATTAATAACATATAATTATATTATAAAATTATATCATAACCTGTGAAAAGAAGTAGTAAACTTAAAAGTTACATTTAAGAGAGCTGTTTATGGTGGGATGCAGTATGTATACTTAAGTTGAATGGATCTTCGAGGTTTTTAACTGAAACTTTTAGTAGGTTAAAACGTTCGTCTAACGTTATATAGACAGGATATGAATGTATCTTCAAAGAAGAGATTACTACTCTTGAATTTAGGTGGCACCGCGTAAATAACGCCCTATGGACTTTTCCATAGGGCTTTTTTTATTCTTTAGGAAATTATATTATTTCAAAGTTGTGGATAACTTAAATTATATATGAATATAAGAAGTCTACATGAATCTCCTAAAGAATAAAAAACAAGAAAATTGAGCGCCTGCCAGTTTTTCCTCACATTCGTTTGGAAAGGTAGATGCGCAAAAAAGTCGACGGCTCATAATCGCCTTGGCGACTTTTTTATATTGTAAAATTTGATATTTTTTATTAAACGCACATGGAAGGAGAACCAACTTATGGATGAAAGAAAAAAAGTTATTTTTAGTGGAATTCAACCCTCTGGAAATTTAACTATAGGAAACTACTTAGGAGCTTTAAAAAATTGGGTTAAGTTACAGGATGAATATGACTGTTATTTTTGTGTAGTTGATTTACACGCTATTACAGTTCGCCAAACACCTGCTGATTTAAGAAAAAGAACCTTAGAAGTATTAGCTATTTATATAGGTGCAGGAATTGATCCAGAAAAAAACACTCTGTTTATTCAATCCCACGTTCCAGCTCATAGTGAATGTTCTTGGTTACTTGGCTGTAATACCTATATTGGGGAACTTAGCAGAATGACTCAATATAAAGATAAATCACAAAAATTGGGTGATTCAATAGGTTCTGCACTATTTAATTATCCTGTATTAATGGCTTCTGATATATTACTTTACAACACTGATCTAGTACCAGTTGGAAAAGATCAAAAACAACATTTAGAACTAACTAGAGACATAGCTAATAGATTTAATAATGCCTACAGTGAAACCTTTAAAATACCTGAGCCTTATATACCTAAAGCCGGTGCTAAAATTATGAGTTTACAAGAACCTGAAAAGAAAATGTCTAAATCTGATGAGAATCCTAACTCTTATATTTTAATAATGGATCCTCCTGATGTCATAAGAAAGAAAGTTAGTAGGGCTGTTACAGATACAGTTGGAAAAATAAATTATTCTGATGAACAACCAGGAATAAGAAATCTTATAAACATTTTAAGTTCAATTAAAGGTATAGTTCCAGAAGAAATAGCTGCTGATTATTCTGATAAAGGATACGCTCAATTAAAAAGCGATGTCGCAGAAAGTATAATTGAAGAATTAACCCCTTTACAAGAAAAAATCAAAAATCTTTTGGCAGACAAAAATTATCTGGAAAGCATATATAAAACAGGAGCAGAAAAAGCAAATTATACCGCTAATAAAGTCCTAAGAAAAGTTCAAAAGAAAATAGGTCTTATTCCTAGGTAATTAATTTATAAGCAAATTAATGCATATAAAAACGTCAAAACTAGTTTAAGTCTTGACGTTTTTATATACTTGTATAATATAATAGTAACTGAAATTATTTTACGGTTTCCCATGGTTTAGTTTTTAAATACTCTGAAAATGCATCCCTCAAATCATCTTTTCTAAGGGCATACTCTACTGTAGCTTGTAAAAATCCTAGTTTATCTCCAACATCATATCGTCTTCCTTCAAAATCATATGCATACATAGCCTCTTGAGATATAAGTTCTTTTAATGCATCTGTAAGCTGGATTTCTCCACCTTTTCCAGGTTTAGTTTTCTCTAGTATATTAAATATCTGTGGTGTTATTATATACCTTCCAAGAATAGCAACATTGCTAGGCGCTTCATCTCTAGACGGTTTTTCTACTAAATCTTTTACTTTATAAACCCTATCTTCAATATGGATACCATCTACTATCCCATACTTATTTACATCATCTTCAGGAACCGTTTGCACCCCAAGTATGGTTGTTTTATATTCATTAAAGCACTCTATCAACTGTCCTAAACATGGATTCTCGCTATGTACTACATCATCCCCTAGAAGTACTGCGAATGGTTCATTTCCAACAAAAGTTTTAGCACAAAGAATTGCATGCCCTAATCCTTTAGGCTCTTTTTGTCTTATATAATGAATATCTACCATTCCAGATATATCTCTTACTAAATCCAGCAAATCTTGTTTTCCTGATTTTTCTAGTTCCATTTCAAGTTCTATAGATTTATCAAAATGATCCTCAATAGATTTTTTGTTTCTACCTGTTATTATTAATATTTCTTCTATTCCTGATGCTATTGCCTCTTCTATTATATACTGCATGGTTGGTTTATCAACTATCGGTAACATCTCTTTAGGTAAAGCCTTTGTTGCAGGTAAAAATCTTGTTCCAAGTCCTGCAGCTGGAATTATAGCCTTTTTAACTTTCATACTAACTCTCCTCTCATAAATAAAATATCTCAATAAAATATTACCATATAATTTTATTGAAAGTCTATATTTTACAATGTATCTATTTATTGAAATAATTTTGTAATTTACACTAAGATACGATTGTGTTAAAATACAAATCATGGGAAGGAGTGTATTATTGTGGAGGATAGAAAAAGAAGAAGTAAAGGCCCTAATAAAAAGAAGAAGAAAAATAAAAAGAAATGGATTATATTATCATTATTGCTAGTAGTTTTAATAATTGCTGGTATAGGTGTAGGATTAACCATGTCTATGCTTGGTAAAGTTGATAAGGTTGAAATTAATGAGGATAATTTAGATATTTCTCAAGAAGTTGAGGAAAAATATAAAGATACAAATATTACAAACATACTTTTATTAGGTATAGATTCAGAAGATGGTGAAACAGGTCGTTCAGATTCTATAATGATTCTTTCTGTAGATAATGTTCATAACAAATTAAAGCTTTCATCAATCATGAGAGACTCATATGTTGATATTAAAGGCCATGGTAAAGATAAAATAAATCATGCATATGCTTTTGGTGGACCTGAATTATCTATAAGTACTATTAATACAAATTTTGATTTAAATATTAAAGATTTTGCCACTGTTAATTTTGATAGTTTACCAAAAGTAGTTGATCAATTAGGTGGGATAGATCTAGATATAACTTCTGGTGATTTAAAATACATAAATAGTTATATAGGTAGTCTTAATGCAGAAAAGAAAACAAATGCTGCTAATATAACTAGCACTGGTCCCCAACATGTTAACGGTATTCAAGCTTTAGCCTATGCTAGAATAAGATATGATGGCGGAGATCAAGAAAGAACTCATAGACACAGAATAATTTTTGAAGCTTTATTTAACACTATAAAATCAACTAATAAAACTCAATATCCAGCAATATTAAATGAATTATTACCATTAGTAAAAACCAGTTTAAATAGTGGTGATATTCTTAAATTAGCTACTTCATCAGTATCTTTATCTGGTGGACTTGTTCAAGATAGATTCCCTAGAGATGATAATGGTGCTGGTCAAATGATTAATGGAGTGTATTATCAAACCTTTGATAAGGCAAAAACTGTTGAACAAATGCATCAATTTATATTTGAAAGTTAATTTTAAAAGACCTTTTGCAATAGTGCAAAAGGTCTTTTTTTAAACATCTAGTATAAATTTTTCTATAACTTCTGCTACTCCATCATCATTATTTGATGATGTTACATATTGAGAAATATTTTTAATATCCTCAATAGCGTTTTCCATAGCTACTCCTAGCCCTGCATATTCTACCATATGCCTATCATTATCTGCATCTCCTATGCAAATAATCTCTTCTTTTTTAATATTCAAGTAATTAGCTAAGGCTTCCATACCAGTTCCTTTATTACTATTAATATTTAAAAATTCTAAGAAAAATGGAGTACTTCTCACTATTGTATATTTTTCATATAAATCCTTAGGAAGATTATCCACTGCCTTTGCTAATATTTCTGGTTCATCAATAAACATTATTTTAACTATTTCATCATTTTTGCCTACTAAGTTAAAATCCATCTCATTAATCCTAATACCGTTAATCTCAGCCTCCACCTCAGTATAGGTACTAGTCTTAGGTGTAATTAAACCATGAGTTCTAGAAAAAGCATGAATATTTACTCCTAGTTCTTTACTAATTTTATATAAATCATGTATATCTTTTCCTGATAATATATCACTGCTTATTACTTCTTTAGTTTCAGTATTTAATACTAGTGATCCATTATAACTTAAAACATAATCCTCTTTTGATATTAAATCTAACTCTTCAAGATATCTGTTTATTCCTTCTATAGGTCTACCTGATGCTAAAACTATTTTTACCCCTTTAGCTTTTGCAGCTTTTATAGCTTCTCTTGTTCTATCAGATACAGATTTATCTTCTCTTAAAAGAGTACCATCCATATCTATGGCTACCAATTTATACATATAACTTACTCCCCCTAATTTTTCATCTAAAGTTATTTTAAACTATAACTGTATCTTTACCAACCTTTTAATAAAAATTAATAAAAAATTGTTCCAAGTTAATGTTTTCATCCTTAAGGTTTAATTTATAAACATTATTAAGAAGCTCCTTATCAAGTATCTCATTTGGATTACATTCTTTTTCAATTTCCCCTTTATTAAATACTATAATTTTGTCTGAATACTTTATTGCTAAATTTATATCATGATTAACCATTATTATAGTTTTATTAAGTCTCTTATTTATTTCTTTAAGCATTCTCATCATATTAATCTGATGATTTATATCCAAGTGGGCTAGAGGTTCATCTAATATTATGCATTCTGCCTCTTGACATAAGGCCCTTGCTAGAATCACTCTACCTCTTTCTCCCCCACTTATATCTTTAATGCTTACATCTTTTAAAAAATATGTATCGGTAACTTTCATAACTTCTTCAACTTTTTCAATATCTTTATTATTCAATTTAAACAAACTATTTTGTGCATAATTTCTTCCCATCATAACAACATCAAAGCAACTAAAGTCAATTTCATAAGAAATTATCTGAGGAACATAGCTTATCTTTCTTGCAAAATCCTTTGCTCTATATTCATTTAAACTTTTCCCATCTAAATATATGTTATTTTTAAGACCCATTCCTTTAACTAAGTGCTTAATAAAGGTAGTTTTTCCACTTCCATTTGGCCCAATAATAGAATAAAATTTTCCAGATTTAAAGTCTACATTTATGTTTTTTAATATCTTTTTTTCTCTAACTTCATAGTTCAAATTTTTTATCTCTAAGAAACTCATAATGATCCTCTTTTCTTTTTCCAGAGCAGATAGATAAAATAAGGTGCACCAAGCAAAGCGGTAACTGCTCCTACTGGTAGTTCACTTGGAGCAATTATAACTCTTGAAATTGTATCACAAACAACTAAAAATAAGGCTCCTAATATAAATGAAAATGGTATTAGCTCCCCATGATTACTTCCAACAATCATTCTAGCTATATGTGGAATTATAAGTCCTACAAAGCCTATTATCCCTGTTACAGAAACTAAAGCCGCTACAATAAGTGAAGATATTATAATTAATTCTTTTTTCACTTTCTCAACTTCTACACCTAAACTATAGGCATCTTCTTCTCCCATTGACAGTATATTTAAATCCTTATATCTTCTATATATAAAAAGACTTCCTAACACTACTATTGGTACTATTAATAAGACTTGTTTATAGCTTGAAGTATTTAAACTTCCTAATGTCCAATATATTATTTTATCCATAGCCTCTTTTTTAAGAATCATAATTAATGATATTAATGAATTACATAAAAAACTAATTGCTATACCAGATAACAATAGTATTTCTATGGGTATCTTACTTCCTACCCTAGCTACATTGTAAACTAACATTAAAGTCACTATAGCTCCTCCAAAAGCTAGTAAAGTTATTAATATATAATTATTTTTTTCTAAATTAAGTATTAAACCTATAGTTGCTCCTAGTGCTGCTCCAGATGAAACTCCTAAAACAAATGGATCACCCATTGGATTTTTAAACAATCCTTGAAATGTTACGCCACTAATAGCGAGCCCCGCTCCCGTAAATAGTGCCATAAGAACTCTAGGAGCTCTTATATTCATAATGATTTTTTCGCTCATACTGCCTTCAGAAACCTTAATAAAATAATTAATTATAATCTTAATAGCTTCAAGGGAAGAAATACTTGCAGAACCTACAGTCAAAGATCCCAGCCCTATGATAAATGTGAAAATTACTAAACTTGTAAATAATCTTTTCCTTTTCAAAACTAATACCTTTCTACTTAAAAGCTTCTGGATGAATTATCTTTGCTAAAGCTTCTAAGCCATCCGCCTGTCTTGGACCTTGCCTTGATAACATATTGTCATCTATTTCATATACACAACCATCTTTTACTGCATTTAAATCCTTATAACCTTCTCCAGTTGTAAAACCTGACTTAGAGTCATATTTATCTGATAAAACTACAATATCTGGATTTTTCTCCATTAAAACCTCTTTAGAATAATTCCATCCATCTATATCTTTAGCTATATTCTCTCCACCAGCTCTATCAATTATTTGACCTATAAAAGTATTTCCTCCAGCTGTAAAATCTGCCTTTCCAAAACCTACTACATAATAAACAGATGGTTTCTTTAAATCCTTAACTTTGTTCTCAACTTCTTCAACCTTCTTTTTCATGTCATCTACAATTTTAGTGCCTTCTTCTTGTTTTCCAAGCACTACTGCTATATCTTTAATGTTTTTATAAGCACCATCAAAAGAATCCTCTCCATAAAGTACTGCTACCTTTATTCCCAAAGATTCTATCTTATCCACTAATTCCTTACTAAAATGTGCACTCGCTATAACTAAGTCTGGATTAAGTTCTGCTATTTTCTCTATATTAGGTTCAGTTATCTGTCCAACAGATTCTATTTGTGTTGCTTCCTCTGGATAATCACAATAATCTGACCTACCAACTAAATAATTCTGTAAGCTTAATGCATAAATAGTTTCTGTAGCACCAGGTGATAATGAAACCACTCTTTCCGGTACCTTCTCTAAGGAAATTTCTCTATTATAAGAATCAACTATTTTAATAGCTTCATCTTTCTTTATTTCTTGTGTTTTAGTACATCCTACTAATAAAATTATAGTCATAATACTTATTATTACTGCTAATATTTTTTTATTAATCTTCATTTGTTTTTCCTCCAATTATTTTATAATCTCTTCTCAACTACCCTCTTTTAAATATTTATAAAAACTAAAGCGTAAATTCCGATGAAAATAACAGTTGATACATAAAGTAGTTTAATAGATTTTATTATATGCACACCTTTAATTTCATCAACTTCTTCTCCTATATATGGTTTCTCTACAATTTTTCCAAAATAACTTGTAGGACCTCCTAGTCTTATATTCAATGCCCCTGCCCCTGCTGACTCTGGATGAGCTGAATTAGGGCTTTTATGATTTTTTCTGTCTCTAAAGAAAATCTTAAATGAAGATTTATAGTCATATCTAAGAATAAATGAAGCCATTATTATTAATATTCCAGTTATTCTAGCTGGAATAAAATTAAATACATCATCAACTTTTGCAGAGAAAAATCCAAAATTCTCATATTTCTCATTTCTATAACCTACCATGGAGTCTAGAGTATTTACAGCCTTGTATGCCATAGCTAAAGGTGCTCCTCCTATAAATGCATAAAACAGTGGAGCAATTACTCCATCTGAAATATTCTCTAGTACAGTTTCTATAGCTGCCTTACAGATTTGCTTTTCACTAAGTTCCTTAGTATCTCTTGAAACCAAATAACTTACTCTCTCTCTTGCTCCTTCTATATCTCCCCTGCTTAAAGGTAAATAAACCTTATATCCTTCCTCACTTAAGCATCTTGGTGCAATAGTAGTCCAAAGTATGATTATATTTACTATTAAGTAAACCACATAATTTAATTCTTTTAATAACTTTAAAATTATGAAAGTCAACATAAAAAATATAGCTATCGTACTAAGGGTAAGGAGTGGTCCATAAAAATACCTCAGTTTATTTTCAGTAGGAGTTTTCTTTCTTATGAATTTCTCAAATCTCCGAATATACTTTCCCATAAACTTCACTGGATGAGGAAATTTATAAGGATCTCCTAATAAACAATCTAATAAAAAAGCTAATACTACTGACATTTTATATCCTCATCTAAAATACCATGTATTTTTTTCATATCAAGACTCTCCCTAACAATAGAAGCTAACTTATCATACTGTTCATTTTTATATTTTCTATAATTGAAATTCTCTTTTTCCTCATCTATATTAAAAAATCTTCTTACCTTATTTAAATATCTTAAGGTAAATTCTTCATTATCAAATATGCCGTGAAAATAAGTACCTATAACTTTTGAATCTTTTGATACAGCCCCATCTACATCCTCATTACTTAATTTAATAAAAGCTTTTTCTGTGGTTTGGCTTTTTCCCATATGTATTTCATAACCTTCCACTTCTGAGTCAAACATACTTTCAACGCCTTTAGATATGACCGTATTTTTATCCTTATAAAATTCTGTTTTTACATTTAAAAGAGCTAATCCCTCTTCTTTTTCTAATGAAGTTTCATATCTCATAGAATCATAAATATCTCTACCAAGAATTTGATACCCTCCACATATGCCAAATATAAACTTTCCTTTTTCTCTTTGTTCAATTATTTTTTTGTCCATACCACTATCTTTTAACGCCTTTAAATCAGCTATAGTACTTTTACTTCCTGGAATTACTATAAGATGATATTTTTCTAAATCTTCTTGTAAACTTACAAAAGATAATTCTACATTAGGGCTTAATGCAAGAGAATTAAAATCAGTAAAATTAGACATGTACGGTAATTTAATTACTCCTACTTTCAAGTCCCCTGATTTCTTAAATTTATTAAAATCTGTTACACTATCTTCATCCTCTAAGTCTAATTTGAAATACGGTATAACTCCTACTACAGGAATACCTGTTAATTCTTCAATTTGTTTTAATCCAGGTTCTAAAAGTTCTATACTTCCTCTAAACTTATTAATTATTATTCCTTTTATAAGTTTTCTCTCATCCTCTGGAAGAAGCATTACTGTTCCATAAATTGAAGCAAAAACTCCACCCTTATCAATATCTCCAACTAGTAATACAGGACTATTAGCTATTTTAGCCATTCCCATATTTACAAACTCATCAGATAGATTTATCTCAGCTGGACTTCCAGCACCTTCAATTACAATAAGTTCATGTTCTTTTGATATTTCCTCATATACCTTTATTATCTCTTTTTTTAAAACTTTTTTCCTTTCAAAATAATCTACTGCATCTAAGTTATCCCAAGGCTTTCCGAGTAAAACAACTTGGGATTTTCTATCTGATGTTGGCTTTAATAAAATTGGGTTCATCTTAGCATTAGGCACTTTATAAGCTCCTTCAGCCTGCATTATTTGAGCTCTTCCTATTTCATCCCCTTCAGGTGTTACCCCAGAGTTTAGAGACATATTTTGAGCTTTAAAAGGATAAACATCATATCCATCTTCCGCAAAAATTCTACATAAAGCAGTACACAATATACTTTTTCCAACAGTAGACGCTGTCCCTTGTAGCATTATACTCTTATTCAAACTAATCCCTGCTTCCTTTTAATCTTTATTAATATATTCTATCTCTACAAAGTCTTTATAATAATTTATTTCGCTATAAGCTCCTTGTTTAGGTTTTATAGAATAAAATCCCTCTATTCCAGATCCTAATAACTTACTTAAAACAGCTCTTATTACACCCCCATGAGTTAAAATTAAATAACTGCCATCATCTAAAAAACCTAAGATTTTAGTGGTTCTTTTGTAAAAATCTATAAAGCTTTCCCCCTCAGGAAAAGAAAATTCTTTGTAATCATTAATAAACTCTTCCCATTGCCTAGGAAATACTTTCTCTATCTCCTTATAGCTTAAGCCTTCCCAAAGCCCAAAATCTATCTCTTTTAGTTCATCTTTATATTCAATAGATTCAGGTTTATAGTCTAAGGTTTCTATTATAACATCTAAAGTTTCCTTACATCTTTTTTGAGGAGAACAATAAACTTTAGAAAACTTATAATCCTTAAGTAGATTTCCTAACTTCTTACTTTGGTTTCTTCCATTATCATTTATACTTACTTCTTTTTTGCCTTCATAAAGTCCTTTAGAATTGCCCTCTGTTTCCCCATGTCTAACTAAAACTATTTTCATATTCTCTCCTAAAACAAACTACTTGTGAATAATAGTAAAATTAAAAGTTCATTTAACTCAATAGATGCTCCTAAAACATCCCCAGTAACTCCATCTATTTTTTTCTCTACATAGTTTCTAAATAATATACTTACTCCAAAACCTGCTATCAATAAAATAATTCCACGTTCTTTAGCTATTACTAAAGTTAAAATACATCCTATAACAAGAGCAATTAAAAAACTTTTTTTCTCTAAAACCCCTATAAATAAATCTCCTAACCCTTCTTTTTCTCTAGCGTATTTTCTTTTATACATAAGAAAAGTTACAAAGGTTCTCCCTATAATAGGTGCTAAAACTATAGCTGTTATTGCAGTATCAAAAGGCATATCTTTAATGGCTATAAACCTCCCTAGTATCAGTAGTATAATTCCTACTGCACCAAAGGTTCCTACTCTAGAGTCTTTCATAATCTCAAGAATCTTTTCCTTACTTCGTCCTGAAAATATTCCATCTATGGTATCTCCAAATCCATCTATATGTATAGCTCCAGTAACAACTATATGAGTAACTAAAGCAAAAAAACTAGCTATGCTTACTGAAAAAATCCTAGCTGACACATAATAAACTAATGCCTCTAATCCTCCTACTATTAAACCTACTAAAGGGAAATAAGCCACACCTTTTTGAAAATTTTCTCTCTCAACCTTAAGGTTTATATTTATAGGAATTCTAGTCATGAATTGAAGTATTAAAATAAAGTTTTTCATACTACTCACCTTTTATCTTCATAGGAATACCACTTACAACAAAATAAACTTCTTTAGCTTCTTTAGCTAAATATTGATTAACTCTTCCAGCTATATCCCTAAACTCTCTTCCGAGCTTATATTCAGGAACCAATCCAGCTCCAACTTCATTAGTTATTAGAACTATTTTGGTAGTGTTTTTAAGTTCATATTCTTTAAAGCTTTTTACCATTAAACTTATTTCTTTTATGATTTCCTCTTCTTTTTTTCTAAAGTCAATATTCTTAAAATCCGCTTCCTCAAAAGACTCCATTCCATGGAAGAGCAAATTAGTAACCATTATAGTTATACAGTCAACCATTATTCCTGTATATCCCTCTTTAAGCTGCTCCTCTAAATTTTTATAACTTTCTAGGGTATCCCAGCTCTGATTTCTAGTTTCTCTATGATTTTTAACTCTTTCAACCATTTCTTCATCTTTTGGAATAGATGTAGCTATATATAAAACCCTATTCACATCTTTTAAGATGGATTCACCAAATGAGGATTTACCACTTCTAGCTCCTCCAGTAACCAATATCATGCTTCTTCCCTCCAATAATGTTCATAGTTTTTTATATCCACATTTCCTTCTTCAAAAGTTCCCATTTCATTGATTATAGCTAGAGAATTTTCTATAATATGCATAGCAAATGGGCATCCGGATCCTTCTCCTAATCTCATTGAAAAATTCAATATTGGATTTAATCCTAATTCCTTCATAGTTAGGTTATATCCTAGTTCACTAGATATATGTGAAGGAAACATGTAATCCCTAACCTCACTATCAATTCTATAAGCTAAAAGAGCTGCTACAGCTGATATAAATCCATCTATCACAATGGGCATCTTATATTTTTTAGCACCTAAATACAGTCCTACCATTCCCGCTATATCAAATCCTCCAACCTTATGAAGTATATCTAGTGGATCTTCACTTTTAGGATTATTAACCTCCAGTATTCTATTTATAACTTTCTTTTTATGAGAAAATTCATCATCATGAAGACCAGCTCCCCGACCTACTGCCTCATCTATTGAACATCCAGTAAGAGCTATTAATACGGAAGATGAAGATGTTGTATTCCCTATTCCCATCTCTCCAGTGCCTATGATATCATAACCTTCTTCCTTACATTTCCTCACAATATCTATTCCTATATTTATGGCTCTTTCAGCTTCATCTCTAGTCATAGCTTCTCCCCTTGCCATGTTAGAAGTTCCTTTTCTTATTTTTTTAATTATAAGCCCTGGATAGTTTATGTCCTCTTTTATTCCTATATCTATAACCTTTAAATCACAATTGTTCACCCTTGCTAAAACACCTATACCCGTTATTCCTCTTAAGAAATTTATAGTCTGCATAGCTGTTACAGTCTGAGGAGCAGATGCCACACCTTCTTCACATACCCCATTATCACTTGAAAATATAACAATCCCCTTTTTATTTATCTTATTGTTAACCCTTCCTGTTATACCAGCAAACTTTATAGCTATTTCCTCTAAAGTTCCAAGGCTTCCTACAGGTTTTATAAGCCTATCTAATCTTAACTTTGCCTCTTTCATTGCCTCTAAATTTAATCCCATGATTATTCCCCCAAAATAAAAAATACCAGTGATAATCCCACTGGTTTAATGTATGAAAATAAATAGTTAACTACTTAACTACTAAAAATCAATATCCCGTGGCATCTTTTCCCTCCCGAAAAATAAACCTTACTTTCTATGGCAGGTCTTCTGGCTCTGATTCTTCCTACTCCCTATCCTTCCCGAAGCTCTCACTTCAGTGGTTCATATAGGTTTCATCCTCAATACAGTAACGGGGGCTGCATGGGCTTTTAACCCATTTCCCTTTTAACCTTTTGAAAAGGCACCATAGAATAACTATTAAATTTTCTTTTATAATATCATATTAACTATAATTCTCGCAACAAATCCAAAAGTATATTATTTAGTTCTCTTGACTTTATTGCAAATCTTACAAAATTATCATTAAGTCCTTTAAAATTAGAGCATTTTCTAATCAGTACTCCCTTTTCTAGCATAATTTCATATAATTTATTTTCATCAATACCCTTTAACTCACATAAAACAAAATTACAGCTTGTTGGTATTACTCTGCTAATTACACTAATATCTTTAAGCTTAGTTAGCATATAAGGAAGCTCCTCTTTTATCCACTCTTTACTTTTATTTATGTATTCCCTATCCTCATAGGACTTTTGTAGTGCTAATTCAGCTAATGTATTTATATTCCACGGAAGTTGAGAATTTGAAAACTTCTTTAGTAGTTCCTTATTGCTAGAAATTCCATATCCAAGCCTAGCACCGGGCATTCCAAAAAACTTAGTAAATGCTCTTACAATAAATAAGCAAGAGTATTTTTTAGCTAAGTTAACTAAGGAGTTCTCTTCATCACAAAACTCTATAAAAGCTTCATCTACAATTACTTTTTTATTATTCTCTTTACAATATTCTAATAAACCCATAAATTCTTTTCTATCAATCAGATTTCCAGTGGGATTATTCGGATTTCCTATTATTATTCCGTCTAAGACCTCTAGACTTTTTCTTATTGAAGAGTAGTTATATTTAAAATCCTCACTTAAAGGCACAAAAGTAATTCTGTTATCATGTTTCAAAGCAAATTCCTCATACTCTACAAAAGATGGAACTATAATTCCTATGCTTTTAACTGAAGATATAAATAAATCCAAAACCTCCGAAGCACCATTACCTAAAATTATTTCATCCATATCCAAATTAGTCTCATAATATGTTTTTACATAAGTAATAATACTTTCCTTAAGCTTTCTATATTTGTAATCTGGATACCTAACTACTTCTTTATAAATTTCATCTAAAGCTTCTCTAAATTTCCCTGGTACTCCTAATGGATTTATATTAGAGCTAAAATCTAATATTTGCCTTCCTTTTAAAACACCATCTGTGTAAATATCACCACCATGTTTATTAGCCAATTTTGCCCTTCCTTTCCCTATCATTAAGTATAAATTTCTCTATAGTATAAGCAACTCCATTTTCTTCATTACTCTTTGTTATAAAATTAGCTACTTTTTTAACCTCTTCTTTCGCGTTTCCCATCGCAACTCCCAGTCCTGCATATTCAATCATCTCTAAATCATTAGTGCCATCACCTATTGCTATTATTTCTTCTCTTTTTATTCCTAAAATCTCTCCTAAAACTTCTAATCCTTTAGCTTTACTAGAACCCTTGTACATAAATTCTAGTAAATGATCCAAGCTTCTTACAATTGCATACTTTTCATGTAATTCCCTTGGAACTACTTTGGTTAGTTCTTCTATATATTTTTCATCACCTTTAACTAAAATCTTTACTAATTTTTGATCCTCTATTTTATCCTTTTGAAAATCTTTTTGAAGTATTTCCATCTCAGGATATCTATTAATTTGATACCTATGTTCACTTATATCTTCTGTTAATATTCCATTTAAAGTATGAACTTCTATAACAGTCTCTTTTCTTTTATACTTTTTATAAACCTCTTTAAGATTTTTATCTTTAAGACTCTTCTCATAAACTAGAGAATAATCTCTTGTGTTGTATATTGTACAGCCGTTATTAGCAATTACATACTCTTCTTCACCCTCTAAGCCTAATTCCTCAATCAGTTCTTTTACTGATTGTATTATTCTCCCCGTGGTGATTACTACTTTGACTCCCAGTTTTGCAGCTACATTTATAGCTCTTTTTGTTTCTTTAGTTAACTCCTTATTGTCATTTAGTAAGGTACCATCAATATCTACAGCTACTAACTTATACATTTAAATCTCACTTCCAAAACAAAATTTTTCAAAAACATAAGCTACTCCATCTTCTTCATTACTTTTAGTTATGAAATCAGCCTTATTTTTGACCTCTTCTCGAGCATTTCCCATAGCAACCCCAAGTCCTGCATACTCTATCATATCTAAATCATTAAGTTCATCCCCAATTGAGATAATTTCTTCTCTCTTTATTCCCAAGTGCTTCCCCAAAACAGCTATTCCAGATGCCTTTGTGGAACCCTTGTACATAAACTCAAACATATGATTTAAAGCCCTAACAACTGTATACTTCTCTATAAGTTCCTCTGGTATACTAGAGTACATGCTTTCTATTACATGAGACTCACCAAATACTAAAAGCTTTAATATCTTATCTTCATCCTTAACATCCTTCAGGATATCTATTGTTTTTAATTCCATATAGGGCATTCTTTTTTTAGGGAACACAGTGCCAGCATCCTTTTCAACCAATCCACCTTCTGGGACATGAAGTTCTATTTCTGTATTGTACTTTTTCATAAATGGATAAATATATTTTATATCCTTACCAGTTAGAGCTCTTTCATGAATCAAGGAAAAGTCCTTAGTATTATATACAGTTGCTCCATTATCTGCTATAGCATACTCATCTTCTCCTATTAAATTCAACTCTTTAAGATAAGTCATTATTCCAAGTATAGGCCTTCCTGTAGTTATAACTACCTTTATCCCCATTTTCATCGCCTTATTTATACATTCTCTATTTCTCTCTGATATTGTTTTATCATTTTTTAATAAAGTTCCGTCTATATCAATTGCAACTAACTTGTACATTTATAATTCTCCTTCCCTTTCAAAATTAAAACCATTCTATACATATATACCTCATATTCATCTATATTCCAAAAGTATACCTATAAATATTATACATTTTTCTAATTATTTTGTAAGATGCTAAGACATATAAGTTGAAATTTCTCCTTCCAATTGATATAATGTAGTTTGTTTTGTTACAGAAATATAATGATTTTATTATAGATACAAAAAATCTTTTAAATTAAAATAAGGAGGAAGCAAAGTGACAGAATTAATTAGAGAAATTCAAAAAAGAAGAACCTTCGCTATCATTTCCCACCCTGATGCTGGTAAAACCACATTAACTGAGAAATTACTTTTATATGGTGGAGCAATAAGACTTGCTGGTTCTGTTAAGGCGAGAAAAGCATCAAAACACGCAGTATCAGACTGGATGGAAATAGAAAAGCAAAGAGGAATATCTGTTACCTCCTCTGTTATGCAATTTAATTACGATGGATACTGTATAAACATATTAGATACTCCTGGGCATCAGGACTTCTCTGAGGATACATATAGAACCCTAATGGCTGCCGATTCTGCTGTTATGGTTATAGATGCCGCTAAAGGGGTTGAGGATCAGACAAAAAAACTATTCCATGTTTGTGCATTAAGAGGTATTCCTATATTTACTTTTATAAACAAAATGGATAGAGAAGCTCAAGATCCTTTCCAACTATTAGAAGACATCGAAAGAGAGCTTGGAATAAAATCTTATCCAATGAACTGGCCTATAGGTTCAGGTAAAGATTTTAAAGGTGTTTATGAAAGAGATAAAGAGGCTATAGCTATCTTTAATTCTGGAAATCATGGTCAAACAGAAGTTGAAATGATGGAAGGATCAATTGATGATCCAACCTTTAGAAACTTTTTAGGTGATGGACTTCATGACAAACTTAAAGAAGATATAGAATTATTAGATATAGCTGGTGATGATTTTGATATAGAGAAAGTAAAAGATGGAGATCTTACTCCTGTATTCTTCGGATCAGCTCTTACAAACTTTGGGGTAGAATTATTTTTACAACACTTTTTAAAATTAACATCTTCTCCACTTCCAAGAAATTCAAGTAATGGAGAAATAGATCCTTTCAGCGAAGATTTTTCTGCTTTTGTATTTAAGATACAGGCTAATATGAATAAGGCTCATAGAGATAGAATTGCCTTTATGAGAATTTGTTCTGGAAAATTTGATAAAGGTCTTGATGTTAATCATATTCAAGGTGCTAAAAAAATGAAACTATCTCAACCTCAACAATTCTTAGCACAAGATAGAGAAATAATCGAAGAAGCTTATGCTGGAGATATTATAGGTGTATTTGATCCTGGTATATTCTCTATTGGTGATACTTTATGTTCAGGTAAAAATAAATTTAAATTTGAAGGAATACCAACTTTTGCTCCAGAACATTTTGCTAGAGTAAGACCTATAGACACTATGAAGAGAAAGCAATTTATAAAAGGGGTTTCTCAAATAGCTCAAGAAGGAGCTATTCAAGTATTTAAAGAAATTCATGTTGGTATGGAAGAAATAATAGTTGGAGTTGTAGGTGTGCTTCAGTTTGAAGTTTTAGAGTATAGATTAAAAAGTGAATATAATGTTGATATAAAAATGGATAGACTGGCTTATCGCTATGTTAGATGGATTGAAAATACAAACATAGATATGGATAGCCTTAACCTAACTTCAGATACTAAAAAAGTTAAAGACTTTAAAGATAGAAACCTACTTATATTCCAAAATGATTGGGGTATATCTTGGGCTTTAGATCATAACAAAGGTATAGTATTATCTGATGTAGGTAAAAATGACGATTAATTTAATTTAAAAGATGGCTTAGTCCATCTTTTTTCAATTATTAAATGGGTTACTTCTACCTTTTCCATAGCTTATCATCAAACTTTTTTCATATCTTCTCAAGAGCCTAATTTTAACTTTTACTCTGTTGAGGCTTCTTCTTAAGCCCCTTTAAAGTCCTTCTCTAACTTTTTATCTTAACAAACTAGACAAGCCCTGAAAAACACACCTATCAAATAATAGTTCAGACGACATTCTTATATTGCGACATTACGACATTACGACATTACGACATTACGACATTACGACATTACGACATTACGACATTACGACATTACGACATAGGGTAGTCTACCTTTTCTGCCAGCTCATTATGCAGTTTTTTCTAAAATATTTTTAATTTTTAAAAGGATATATTCTTGAATTTCTGATTTCCATCATATCGCTGTTTAACTGTTCCAATGCTCCACTTTTCCGATTTTCCACTGTTCCGCTATTTTGCTGTTTTATACACATCTATTCTGTGGAGACTTCTTCTCAAGTCTCATTAATTCCTTTCATACATCTATTCTGTAGAGGCTTAAAGAATTAGCTTGGCACTAAAAAAATTTTCTATATCATTAAAACTAATTAAATTTTTATAATATTTATAAAAATTTAATTTTTTAATTTTTAGAGGTTGACAATGTTTTACAGGAATGTTATCCTAAGAAAGAATTAATTTTAATTATTATAAGGAGGTAGGAAACATGTTAACAATTATTAGATTTAGAAACTTTAGTAACTTAATAGAATTAAATAATTTTATCGATAGTCCTGTCTCTTTTAGTGTAACCATCAAGTAAAAGGGTATTTTTAACCGTGGACTGTCGCTCCATGGTTTTTTTATGGGCTTTTTGCCCTCTATTTTAGCCGTGGAGTTTCCACGGCTTTTATTATTTTTCAGGTAATTATGAGCATTATTGTGATAGATGCACTCCTTAGATTCATTAAAAACCTCTATTACAATCTATGTACCCTAAAAATAATAAAGAGAATTGAGCGCCTACAAGGACTAGATTAATTGAATACTTATAGGTGGCTATTTTTTCTTCACATGCGTTCAGAAAGGCAGATGCGCAAAAAAAATTGACGGCTCCAAAGTCGCCTTGACAATTTTTTTATTTTAAGAGGAGGTTTTAGTTAATGAAACGAGTTATGAATTATGTGTTTAGGTATAAATTAATTTTACTTGTACCTAGTATATCAATGCTTTTAGTTATAATTGCTTGTATGTTTGAGCCATACTTTCAAAAGCTTTTTATAGACAAGGTTATAGCTAATGGAGAAAGAAATTTAATTCCCTATTTAATAGGTGGAATATTAATAATCAATATTATAAAGGCCCTTTTTGGTTATATAAAAGAGTATTTATTTGATTATTTATCAGTGAAAGTTACAAAGGATTTGAAGGAGGATTTGTTTAATCATATTCAGAAGCTTCCATTTAAATATTTTGACACAATGAATACTGGTGAGCTTATGTCTAGAATTGGAGAAGACGTAGAAAATATCTGGAGAACCATAAGCTTTGGACTTAGGTTATTTTTTGAGAACGCCCTATATTTTATTTTCAGTACAGCAATTCTTTTTTACTTAAACTGGAAACTTGCACTTGCTTGTTTAGTTATAATGTTACCAATAGCCCTTATAGCCATGAAACTTGAAAAGAAGATGCTTGATTCCTTTGAACAAATAAGCGATCAAGGAGCTATCATTAATACAACAGCTCAAGAAAATATAGCCGGTGTTAGATTGGTAAAAGCTTTTGGAAGAGAAAAACATGAAATACTAAAATTCCTTAAGATGAACAAGCAGAATTATAAACTTAACATGGAACAGGCAAAGATAATTGCAGATTTCTTCCCTCCAATAGAGCTGCTGACTAATATTTCTTTAGTAATCATGGTTGCTTTAGGTGGAGCATTGGTTATAACAAAGGAAATATCTTTAGGAACTTTGGTTGCTTTTAGTGGATACATTTGGAACTTAATTTGGCCTATGAGAATGCTTGGATGGCTTACAAATATGATTGCTCAAAACAATGCATCAGCTAATAAAATTTTCAAAATAATGGATATAGATCCAGCTATTAAAGATTCAGATAGTCCACTATCCCCTTCTTCAATAAAAGGAAATATTAAATTTAAAAATGTTTCTTTCAAATATAGAGAAGAAGAGATATTAAAAAATGTAGATTTAGATATTCCTGTCGGTAGTACAGTTGCTCTAATGGGTACAACAGGTTCTGGAAAAACTTCTATAATAAATCTTTTGGGAAGATATTATGATGTATCTGAAGGTAAGGTTCTTATTGATGGTATTGATGTTAGGAATATTAAACTTGATATTTTAAGAAATGCTATATCTATAGTACCTCAAGATGTATTTTTATTCTCAGATACTATTGAAGAAAATATACGTTTTGGTAATAGAAATGCTAATGATGAAGAGCTATTACAGGCTTCTACCCTTGCCTGTGCTAGTGAATTTATTTCTGAACTTTCAGATGGTTACGCAACTATTATAGGTGAAAGAGGTCTTGGTTTGTCTGGTGGACAAAAGCAAAGAATCTCTATAGCAAGAGCTTTAGTTAGAAAAGCACCAATATTAATTCTAGATGATGCAACTTCAGCACTAGATATGGAAACAGAATTTCAACTATTAAAAAATCTTAATACTTTAAATAATAGTTCCACTGTTTTTATTATTGCACACAGAATTTCCGCTGTTAAAAATGCTGATATTATCTTGTTCTTAGATAACGGTCGAGTTATAGAAAAAGGAACTCATGAAGAGCTTCTAAAATTAAAAGGAAAATATTACGAAGTATATAAAGAACAATTTAAAGATTTTGAGACTATTACTCAGGAGGTGATTGCATGAGTATAAATAGTATAAAAGAAGATGAAATGGTCTTAACCCTTTCTAGATCTAAGGTGCTTAAGAATTTATTTTCTTACCTTAAACCCTATGCTTTAAAGATTTTTATTGTAATTAGTTTATTGGTATTTGTAATGATTATAGGTTTATTAAATCCTTATTTTCTTAAGATATCTATAGATAAATATGTTGCAAACAGTGATTTTAATGGATTAATTATAATGGCTATCTTGTTTATAGCTTTAAATATAGGCTCTATGATAGCCTCAAGAATAAGAATACTAATGATGTCTTCCGTTACTAATAACGCTTTAGTAAGTATAAGAAATGACTTATACTCGCATATTCAGAAATTAGGTTTTCAGTTTTTTGACTCAAGACCAGTAGGTAAAATATTAGCTAGAGTTATAGGGGATGTTAATGCCCTTGGAGACTTATTTACAAACAGTGTAACTAGTTTGATTCCTGAATTATTAAGTTTAATTTGTGTAACTATTATAATGTTTTTCATGAATGTTAAACTAGCCTTAGCTTCTATCACTCTACTTCCTATACTAGCTGTTCTTATGTTTTCTATAGAAATAGCTTCAAGGAAAAGATGGGTTGCTTATAGAAGTAAGCGTTCTAATTTAAATGCATATACTCATGAGAACTTTTCAGGGGTAAAAATTGTACAAGGTTTTGGTAATGAACCTTTAACTAAAAAGAATTTCTCTAGCCTTTTAGATGACATGCTTAATAAATTTATGGAAGCTGTTAGATATAATGATTTCTTTTGGCCTTTAGTTGAACTATCTTGGGGAATTGGAACTATAATAGTCTTTTTAAATGGAATAAAACTATTAGACTCTAATGAAATAACAATGGGAACCTTAATAGCTTTTACTATGTATATAGGAATGTTTTGGCGACCTATAATTAATATAAGTAACTTCTATAACACACTTATCACTAATTTCTCAGCTGCTCAAAGAATATTTGAAATAATGAGCATAAATCCAGACATATATTCAATTGAAAAGGCTGAAAAATTCCCAGAGATTAAAGGAAATGTTGAGTTTAAAAATGTTTCCTTTAGCTATGATAACAAAACTAAAGTTTTGAATAATGTTAGCTTCAAAGCTAATAAAGGACAAAATATAGCCTTAGTTGGCCCTACTGGAGCTGGTAAAACTACTATTGTTAATTTAATAAGTAGGTTTTATGATGCTACAGAAGGAAGTGTTCTAGTAGATGGTAAAGATATTAAGAAAATGGATTTAGAATCCTTACGTTCTCAGATGGGGATAATGCTTCAAGATACCTTCCTCTTCTCTTCTACCATTAAAGAAAATATCCGTTATGGTAAATTAGATGCTACAGACGAAGAAGTAATAGCTGCTGCTAAAGCAGTTAATGCTCATGACTTTGTTATGAAGCTTGAGAATGGATATGATACAGAGGTCAGTGAAAGAGGTTCAAAGCTTTCTGTAGGGCAAAGACAATTGATTTCTTTTGCTAGAGCACTACTTGCTAACCCTAGGATATTAATCTTAGATGAAGCCACTTCAAATATTGATACCTATACAGAAAAACTTGTACAACAAGGTATTGAAAAATTATTAGCCGGAAGAACTTCTTTCGTAATTGCTCATAGATTATCTACTATAAGAGATTGTGACAAAATTATGGTAATTGATGATGGAAGAATAGTTGAAAGTGGAACCCATGATGAATTAATCTCATTAAAAGGTTCTTACTACAATCTATATACTTCACAATATAAGTTAATGAATGAAGGTGCTTAAAGGCAATTGTTCATAAATAAAAGAGCTGTAAGTTAACGAATTTCTCTGTTAGCTTACAGCTCTTAATTACTCTTTGTAGGTTTTAATTTCATATATCAAAACAAAGATAAGTGTAACTATCAATACCTGCAAAAATACTGTGGTTTTTAAGTGATCCCTAATAAATATAATTATTATATTAGAAATCTTAGGAATAAACATAACAATTACCCCAAAAAAAGATAATACATTTATAATCATGTATATTGCTTTTTTCTTAATTCCAATTGTTGAAAAAAATATTGTCAGTGGTTCTGTAATTACTTTGCTTCCATCTAAAGGTGGTATAGGTATCAGGTTTATAATAAATAGCACAAAATTAATTATTATCACTTCATTTAGTATTACAGATTTTATACTATCCATTTCTTCAGTTAATAGTAGAGTAAAGCTTGTATTATAAAATGATAGATTATCATAACTTAGATAGTTTCTAACAAGTAAAATTGTATCTCCGATTATGGACGCCACTATATTTAAATCACCTTTCGCAAAAACAACTAAACCTAAAATACTTATTATTAAATTTACAAATACACCACTTAAAGAAATTATTATTTTTTTATATAATTCTAAATCTTCATATTCTTCCTCAAAAGGTATTACTGAACCTCCAACTGGAATCAGTTTAAAATTAAACTCTGCTTCTCTTATAAAGAAATGCAATATTGTTTTTCCAACTCCTATATCATAACTTCTCACTTTCACGTTAAATATAATAAATGCTAGTAGATGCCCTAATTCATGCATTACTATGGACATATATAGTATAATTAGTAAAATTAATTCATTCACTTTATCTCCTTATAATCTAATACTCATTAATGTTTTATATCTACTATACTTCATAAATATATTTATACTTTATTTTGAGATTTTATGATTATAATGTGAAAAGACTACAAAAGCTTTTATAATATAGCCTTTGTAGTCTTTAATATCAAAGTGCAAATTTGTTTATAGCCTTAGCTACTCCTGAATTATTATTTGTATCAGTTACATAGCCAGCTAGTTTTTTTACCTCTTCTGTAGCATTTCCCATTGCTACACCTAAACCTGCATAAGTTAACATAGAGATGTCATTTTCATTATCTCCTATGCATATTATTTCTTCTTTATCTATTCCAAGGATTTCTCCAAAAGCTTTTACTCCTTTTCCTTTTGAAGTTCCCTCAGCCATTACCTCAACATTCTGCCATCCTGAGCTAACTACTTCTAATCCACCTACAGCTTGTAGCTCTTGCTTTATTTTAGCTAGAAGCTCTGTATCTTCAGTGATTACGATAGCTTTTAAAATCTCATCTATATATATATCATAAGCTTCTCTAAAGTCCTTATGTATTCCAAACTTTACTTGTAAGTTATCTGGAGCTATCTTATTAGATATCACATATCCATGATTTTCTGGAGGTTCTGCATTTGTAATCATGGTGTTATAAGTATTAAAGTATTTCTTTATATCATATTTCTCTATTACATCACAAACCTTATTGAATTGTTCTCTGTTAAAGGGATGTTTATATATTACTTTGTCTTCATCCTTTTCCCTTATATATGTTCCATTAGATGCTATTATAGAAGCCTTTATTCCTAATACCTCTGCATATTGGCTTGCTGCTATAAAAGATCTTCCTGTAGTTATAGCTATTTTGATTCCTTTATCTATAGCATTTTTTAATGCTATCTTATTCTCTTCGCTAACCTCATGGTTGTCATTTAATAATGTCCCATCCATGTCTATACATATAAGTTTATATTTCATTCCCTCACTCCCTGAACTTTTGATTACTTTTATCGCTTTTTTTATTATACACTAAAAATATATTATTTACTAATTTAAAAAGAGATAAGGCTTTTGACCTTATCTCCTTAATTAATATATTAAGCTTTCCATAATCCGTGAAGATTACAATATTCTCTAACTGCTAATATTTCTTCGTCTACTTCAAATGTAGCTTCTGGCTTGTCCTGTGGTGTTAAATTCTTTCTAAGTACCTTAGTTGGAGTTACTACTTCAATCCATTGAATCAGATGATCATCTGTCATTGGATGTTCTACTGAACCTACTACTACATGTACTCCTCCATCTATTTTAGTTACTACTGGAATATGTTTTTCTACTGCTGCTTCTTGAGTATTTTCAACTAAAAGCTTCATAGGTGATCCACAACATACTAGTGTTCCACCACCTGCATTTAAAACTTCCACAATATTACCACATATTGGACACTTGTACACTTCATTTTTTGTTATCATAAAAACTCCTCCTTATGCATATGAAAATTATTATTTAATAGTAATTATTACCTATCTGTATTATAGTTCAATTACCTATGATTTACAATAGTAATTTTATATTTTTAGTTAAAAATATATTTAGAAGGGAGGTTCTAAAATGAAAAAAGATAAATCTATTATAACTAATAAAAATAAAATCTATCTACCAAATGACAGAGATTTTTATGAGCCAGATGAGCATGATTTAAAAAGCTATTCTCCTAATGGAGATTATACAATTTTACCTGATCCTACTAAGGATCCAATTGTTTCAAACAACATATCTTGGATGGAATTCGATTATACAGACCAAAGTTTATATAAAGAGGATTAGAAAAAATGGGGGAATTAAAAATATTCCTCCATTTTTATTAAAGTTTATAAAATTCCTCAAATGATTTTATGCAATAGTAGTGATCTTTAACACCACCAAGTTCTCTTATGGAGTGCATACCTAATACAGGATTCCCCATATCTACTGATCTAATATTTAGATGTGTAGAATTTATAGGTCCTATAGTAGAGCCACCTCTGGAATCAGAGCGATTTGCAAATTTTTGATATGGAACTCCTGCTTTTTTGCATATCATTTCATATACTGCTGAAGATTCAGCATCAGTAGTATAACTTTGAGACGCAGCTATTTTTATAACTGGTCCTCCATTTATAACTGGTCTTAACTGTGGATCATGTTTTTCTCCATAGTTAGGATGCACTGCATGAGCTAAGTCAGCAGATATTATAAAGCTCTTTGCTAAACTTCTTAAGTAATCTTCTCTATCTCCTTTAAGAGCTATTACTATTCTCTCTAATACACTTGCTAATAATTCTGAGTCAGCTCCTTGTTTTGTTGAGCTTCCTACCTCTTCGTTATCGAAACATGCAAGTACATTGGTTCCTTTAGATGGTTTTACTGCTGTTAATGCCTTTAAACCAGCATGAACCATAGATAAGTCATCTAACCTAGCAGAACTAACAAATTCTTCCTTTAATCCTATTAAACTACCTTTTTCAAATTCATATGGAAATAAATCAAAATCAATTACTTCTTCTTTAGATACATTAAGCTCTTCACTAATAACTTGGAGTAATAGATTATCTTTTTCTAGACTATCATTTATCATAGTCATAAGTGGTAGTACATCTTTTTGTCTATTAATTTCTACCCCTTGATTTACATTTCTATTCATGTGAATTGCAAGACTAGGTATTATTAAAATCGGTCTATTTATATTTATAAATTCTATTTTAGGATAAAGTGGATTATCACTTTTTAATGTTACTCTTCCTGCAAGAGCTAGCGGTCTATCAAACCATGTAGCTAGTATAGGGCCACCATAAACTTCAGTATTTAGCTTTAAATATACATCTTCAGCTATCATTTCTGGTTTCGGTTTTATTCTAAACCCTGGTGAATCTGTATGTGCTCCTATAATCTTAAAACCTTTTTCTTGTGGTGCATCTTCACCCACTACAAAAGCTATTAATGCAGAGTCATTTTTCTTCATAAAATATTTTCCGTCTTTTTTTAACTTCCACTTGTCTTCTTCTTTTAATTCCTTAAAACCTTGCTTCATTAAGATTTCTGAAATATTTTCTACAGCATGGAAAGCTGTAGGAGAATCATATAAGAAGTCTAATAATTCTTTTGCAATAACTTTTTCCATGTTAGTCACCTTCTCTTTTATATCTTTTGTTATAATTATAAATTCCCTTAATAATTAATACCTATACTTTAAAGATTTTTTATAATATTTTTATATAATCTTTGCTAACATAACCTTCTTTTGTTCCAGTTGAAGTACTGTATTTAATTTTATACCAGTTTCCTTCAGTTGAAATTACTTGAACCTTTTGATTGTTTAGTAAGTATCCTACAACATAAGTGTTATTTCCTGCACCTTGTCGTACATTTAAATTTGATGTTACATTTATTACTTGCCCACTTTTTTCAGTTTGTGAATTATTGGATATATTTGAAGTAATCTTTTCTACATATTGTGAACTAACAAAACCTTCTTTGCTTCCATCATATTTAACTTTATACCAACCTGAAGACTCTCCTATTATCTCTACTTCTTGTCCATTTTTCAACGATCCTGTAACTCCATAATTGGTTCCAGCTCCACTTCTAACATTCAAGTATGATGTTACATCTTTTATCTTACCTTTTGAACTACCTGTATTAGCATTATTATTTGGAGGTGCTGGTTGTTGAGTAGTTGGAGGTGGAGTATTTCCTGTATTGTTTTCAGTAACCTTCTCAATGTATTGCTTACTTACAAAACCTTCTTTTGTAGCTCCATTTTGTGAGAATTTTATTTTAAACCAATCTCCTGCTTCTCCAGTTACCTCTACCTCTTGTCCATTTTTCAATGAACCTATAACACCATTATTAGTTCCTGCTCCACTTCTTACATTTAGGTATGAAGTTATATTCTTTACTTTAGCTTTATAGGATGTTGGTGTTGGTGTCTGTCCACCATTTCCGCTATTGTTACCATTATTGGAATTGCCGCTATTTCCATCTATTGAAATATATTCTCCGCTTACGTATCCTTGTATTCCTTTTGAAGAAGTAATCTTATACCAAGTTCCATTTTTCTCTTCAATAGTAACTGTCTCTCCATTTAATATATATCCTACAACTCCATAATTTGTTCCTGCTCCACTTCTAACTCTTAGATTAGTAGATACATTAACTACTTTTCCAGTTTGCTTTACTACTGGTGTTTCTGGTGTAGATGGATTAGTAGGATTTTCTGGTGTTGTTGGATTAGTAGGTGTATCTGGCTTAGTTGTTACAACTTCTTTTTTAGCATCTTGTATTAATTTATATACAACTTGTCCGTATGTGGCATTTGCATTAACAGCTGCTTCTAAAGATGAATATTTTGTTTTATCATACCCTGGTACAGCCCATTTACCTGAAAGCTCTTCTAAAGTTGGTGCACTACCTTTTGTTACATACTTATATCTAGTATCAACAACTTCTTGCTTAAGTGCATCACTTGTAGCATAAGCTTTTAGATGTTGAATTTGAGCTCTTATCCCAATTCTTACGCTGCTAAATGTATTTCTTTCATCACCATTTCCTGTTGCGCCTAACCCTGAAAAATTATTGTCCTCTGGTTTTACTATTCCACCATATTGAAAATATCCTGTTTCATGTAATGATTGTGCTATTACTATATCTGCCCTAACTCCTTCTATGGCACTTTCTTCATAAGCTATATCTACGAATTCTTCAATGCTAGAATTTAATTTATAACTAATATTCTTATTCTTCAAGAACTGCTTAAATTGTTCCTTTGTAACTTCAGAAGTTCCAATAATATTGTGTCTGTCTTTAATAAGATCAACTATAGTTTTTTCAACTTCTGGCTCTTTTTCTGGCTCTGTTGGAGTCGTTGAATTATCAATTATTTGTATATAGCTATTACTTACGTAACCGCTTTTTCCACTATAGTTTATTTCATACCATCCAGTTAAGGAGTTTTTAATCTCTACCTCATCGCCGTTTCTAAGACTTCCTATTACGCTAGCTGAAGTAGATGCGCTTCCTCTTACATTAAGAGTTGATGATATATTAATAACCTTACCTTTTTTATTTCCTGTTGAAGGAGTATTATTATTTGGATTCTCTTCTTCAAAAGAACTGCTTTTTATATAATCTTTATATACATAACCTATAACATCATAGTTGTAGCTGTTACTAGTTACTTTAGCTCTAACCTTATACCAACCATTTTCTTCTTTAAATATATCAACCTTTTGTCCTAGTTTTAGAGAAGTTAATACTTCCGATGAAGTTGATGATGATTTTCTTAGATTTACTGAACTAGATACATTATAAACCTCTCCTGTAGCAGTAACTTTTTCATCTGTAGGTGCTGATGTGTTTCCATTTCCAATAGCTGACTTTAGATAATCCCACAGCTGAGGTTTGTCCCATATCATGTATTTAGGACATATCTTTCCCGTTACATCATAATGTCTAACAACATTTTGAGCTGGTATAGCATACTTCTCCATTAGATACTTGGTTAATGCAATTCCATTCTCTAAAGTTTTATTGAAGTCATTGTCTACATTTACACATAATTCTATTCCAATAGTGTTGGAGTTATTTATTATAGGATTACTTTTATCTCCTACATGCCATCCTCTCCAATTATTTTCTAATACTTGAATTATATTATTTTGATCCACTGTGTAGTGTGCCGAAGCTTGTGCATCTGGATGGTTTGCGAAATAGTCTCTGTTAGCTTGTGCATTTGCCCCAAATTTTCTATTATCTGTATCGTGTATTACAATATACCTTGGAACTGTTGTTACACCTTTTGAGTAATTTATATCTATAAGTTGTTTACTTACTTTAATTCCGTTTAATGTAGGTGTGGAACTTGTACCCTGCCCCTGAGTACTATTATCTGTGTTGGTTGCAGCTTGAGCAATTTCTACTGAATGTGCTACATTAGCTATAATAGTAGATGACAATATAAGTGCTGATATTTTCTTCTTATTCATTGTTCTTCACTATTCTCCCTATTCTCTATAATTTTCCTAAAAACTCTTATGAAAATTATACCATAAAATTATGTAATTTTTATATAAATAAATTTAATTTGATAATTAATACTTATTTAAGATAGAATAATTATAAAGTATTAATTTAGAATGGGGTGTATTAAATGATTTCAAACAAGCTAGTATCTCTATTTATAAAGAATAGTGATGACATTAGTAATGACAAAGTTAGAAACTCCTATGGACTACTAGCAGGTATTATTGGAATAATTATTAATATTATTTTATTTGTAATAAAATTATCTGTTGGACTTCTATCAAGTAGTATAGCAATACTTGCTGATGCTTTCAACAATCTATCTGACGCAGCATCTTCCGTAATAACTATAGTTGGATTTATTATGAGTTCAAAACCTGCTGATGCTGAACATCCATTTGGTCATGGAAGAATGGAGTACATCTCTGCTCTCATTGTTGCTTTTATGGTGATGCTAGTAGGCGTACAATTTATAAAATCCTCCGTTGAGAGAATATTAAATCCTGAACCAGTCGTTTTTGAACTAATTCCATTTCTACTTTTATTCGCTTCTATAGTTTTTAAGTTATGGTTATCCAGCTTTAATAAACTTATCGGAAATAAAATAAATTCTACGGCTCTAAAAGCTACTGCTGTAGATGCACTTGGTGATGTGGTTACTACAAGCGTTGTTGTGTTCTCTTTTTTAGTGTCAAAATTTATAACTTTTCCTATAGATGGTTATATAGGAGTGGTAGTTGCATTAGCTATACTTTACTCTGGTTTTTCATTAGTTAGAGAAACTATAACCCCACTTTTAGGAGCACCTGCTGATCCCGACCTGGTAAAAGACATAGAAGATAGAGTTCTGTCATATCAGTACATAACTGGTGTTCATGATTTAGTCATTCACAACTATGGACCTGGTAAAACCATGGCTTCTATACATGCTGAAATACCTAGCGATATAAATATCATGAAAATTCACGATATAATAGATACTGCTGAGAGAGAAATATCTGAGTACCTTAAAATTTATTTAGTTATTCACATGGATCCTATTTGTATAGAGACAGAAGAAATAGCTGCTACAAAAGTTGATGTAGACATTATAATCAGTTCCTACCCAATGATAAAATCTATTCATGATTTTAGAATAGTTGGAGAAGGAGATAAAAAAAATTTAATTTTTGATGTAGTAGTTAATTATCATTTGTTAAAAAAACAAACCACTGAAGATGATTTAAAAAATAATATTATTAATGCTATCAAAGAAAAACATCCTCATTATAACTGTATAATTACAATAGATCACGATTATAATGAATAAAGAAAACCCTCTTTAGAAATAAGAATCTAAAGAGGGTTTAAATTATTTTTTGAAGTAATCTCCAAGTATTATTTTATTAGCAACATCTAAGGTTTCTTTTAGATGCTTTTCTTCTTCTTGATTCTTTGGAGTCCCAATTATTTCTCCTGAATTAAGCACAGTAGTATCTCTATTGGTGTTAACTAAAACTCTTCCCATAGTCGTCTTTCCAAACTTTTCTCTATCTACTCCTAGTAAATAAGAGATTGTTGGTAACATATCAACTTGGCCTCCATTAGCCCTAATTTCTTCTCCTTTAAGTGAAGGATTATAAATTATATATGGAATTTTCATATCAACCTTTTTCCACCAGTCACCTTCTAGTTTAATGTCTTGTATTTTATCATTATAGAATTTGTGTATACCAGTGTGATCTCCATAAAGCATTATAACTGAGTTATTAAGCATCCCTTGTGCTTCTAACTGTTTTAAGAATTTTCCTACAACCTCATCTACATATCTTACACTTTGAAAATATCCGCCTAAAAGAGTTTCATCTAATTCTTTAGGAAGCTTTAGAAGTTTTTTATCTTCTGGTATCTCAAAAGGCCCATGGCTTGTCAATGTAACCATATATCCGTAGAATGGACTTTTCAAGTCCTTTAGTTTCTCGCCTACTTGCCTTAAATAAGATTCATCTGAAAGACCTAATCCTATTATCTCATCAACATTAAAATAAGAAATATCCAAAATATTTTCAAATCCTAAACTGCCTTTATGAGCTTCTGCCCAGTTCCAATTTCCAGGAACTTCAGGATGAGTAGACATTGTTGTATACCCTTTATCCTTTAATATATTCGGTAAAGTTGTGTAGCTTCTAGCTGTATAATCAAAAAATGTACTTCCATTTCTTATAGGAAAAACTGAAGTATTAACCATCAAATCAGCATCTGAACTAGTTCCTGAGTTATTTTGTTCATGGATATTTGAGAAATAAAGTGAATTTCCTAACATCTTATTTAAATTAGGAGTCAACTCCTGATCATAAATCTTTTGTCCTATTACAAAATTTTCTAAAGACTCTACTTGTATAGCTATAAGATTTTTTCCTTCAAGCATTCCCTTATATTCATTATCTGCTATATTTTCATTATTAAAATTAAGCCAATCTTCTATTTCTGTCTTATCTTCGCTAGTTAAATTAATATCTTTAACCTCTTTTAAATATTTATAAACATCATACCCATGATATCCTAGTGGACTCATATTAGACATGCTTTGAAATGGTGCCCAACAAGTTCTAAAAAGCATCTTGTCTCCATTTGTTTTATCATAAATATCTATTGTATAATGAGCATAAACTATATAACTACTACTCAGGGTTAATAACAATACAAAAGCAACTACATTTCTTTTAAGTTCTTTATACTCTATTGAAGTTTTCAACAAAATTACTACAAAAATTATTATATCTACTAGAAATAATATGTCCACAGCTCTAAAATTTAATAAACTTTTTCCTAGTGGATTAAATGTTTCTAGATATAATAGGTGTCTTATAGATAAAAAAGTTCCATTGGCTCTATAATACCAAATATCAAACATAAAAAATAATGAAATAAGTAAATCTATAATTAAATTGAAGCCAACTTTTGCTTTTCCTTTAAATAAATATGAAAAACTTATTATTACAATCGGTATAACTAAATGTGCTAATATATCAGGAGTTCCAAAATACATAGTCTTAAAATTTATAGAAGCAGATCCTACTGTCCTAAGCATAGAAAGATATATAGCACTTTTCAAAATAATAATAATATACGTAATTAAAGCAATAAAATCTACATATGTACCAACTTTTCTTTGTTTCATCTAATTTTCCTCCATAAAAATACTCAACATCTATTATACAATACTCTTTACGAAAAAATAGTGAAAATATTATTAATCTTATTTGTAATATTTTTTAATTTTTGATATATTTATTATTAATGAATATATCTCATATTACTTAAGGGGGATTTTTATGATTTGTCCAAGATGTGGAAAAGAATATGATAATACTTTAGATTGTCCGTACTGTTCATCATTTAATAGTACAGAATCCTATAATGAAAGTTATAATTATAATTCGTCTGAAATAACCGATAAGGATTTAGAATTATTTGTTGGATATAAGAAATCAGCTTATTATTTAACTAAATGGTATAATATGAAGATGGCCACTTCCTCAGTTTCTTGGAACTGGCCTGCATTTTTCTTTAGTTCAATATGGATGCTTTATAGAAAAATGTATGCTTATGGCTTTGCTTTATTTGCAGGTAACCTATTTCTAAATATTATACTTAAAGATACACCTCTTGATAGTATCTTTAGCCTAGCAATCTCTATAGCTTCCGGGGTTTTAGGAAATAAAATATATAATATACATGTTACCAAGAAAGTTACTGAAATTAAGTCAATATCGTCGGATTCAGAAATGGCTTCTAGAAGAATAGCTTATTCAGGTGGAGTTAATATTGCAATACCAATTATATTCGGAATACTAGCTGCATTTCTTGTATTACTTATTATACTTGGAGTTATACTAGCTGCTTCTAGCCTTAATGGATTTTCTTATTAAATAAAAAAAGAGTTGTTGCACTAGGTAATTCGTGCACAACTCTTTTTTTATAAGAAACCATTCCTTTTATAGGACCTTTGATAAAAAGTCCTTTGTTCTATCATTTTGAGGATTTGAGAAAATTTCTTCTGGTGTACCTTGTTCCACCACATTTCCTCCATCCATAAATAAAATTCTATCTCCAACTTCTCTTGCGAAGCCCATTTCATGTGTTACTACAACCATTGTCATACCTTCGCTTGCTAGAGATTTCATAACTGCCAAAACCTCTCCAACCATCTCTGGATCTAAGGCAGATGTAGGTTCATCAAATAACATTACATCAGGTCCCATAGCTAAAGCTCTTGCTATAGCTATTCTTTGTTTCTGTCCACCTGAAAGTGATGCCGGATAAGCATTTGCTTTATCTTCAAGACCTACTCTTTTCAAAAGGTTCATTGCTATTTTAACAGCCTCATCTTTAGTTAAGCCTTTTACTTTAATCGGGGACAAAGTTATATTATCTAAAACAGTTTTATGTGGGAAAAGGTTAAAACTTTGAAAAACCATCCCCATCTTCTGTCTTATCTTATTAATATCTGTTTTTTTATCAGTTAAATTATTACCTTCAAAAATTATTTCACCATCTGTAGGTTCTTCAAGAAGGTTAAGACATCTTAAAAAGGTAGATTTCCCTGAGCCAGAAGGACCTATAACTACTACAACTTCACCCTTCTTTATATGTTCATTTACGCCCTTTAAAACTTCATTTTGTCCAAAATATTTGTGTAAATTATTAACGTGAATCACTTGCCTTTAACCTCCTCTCTACAACACCCATAATTCTTGTTAAAATAAATGTTATAACAAAATATATAAGCGCTGCTACTATTAATGGTTCAAAAGGTATAAAGGATGCTGCTCTTACAGTCCCTGTATTATACATAAGTTCCGCTACTCCAATTACAGAAACCATTGATGATTCCTTTATAATAGAAATAAATTCATTTCCTAATGCTGGTAGAATATTCTTAAAAGCCTGAGGAATAATTATTTCTCTCATAGCTAATCCTTCTTTCATGCCAAGACTTCTTGCAGCTTCCATCTGCCCTCTATCTATAGCTTGAATTCCTGCTCTAATTATTTCTGCAACATAAGCTCCCGAATTCAATGAAAGAGCAATTATACCAGTCATTATATCCGGTAAATCTACCCCTGTTACTAAAGGTAATCCTATATAAATGATCCAAATTTGAATTAATAGAGGTGTTCCTCTAACAAACTCAATATATGTTACTGCTATTGCTTTTAAAACCTTAAACTTAGATAACTTCATAAGGCTTAAAACCAATCCAAGTATAGTTCCAATGATTACAGCAGATAATGCTAATATTAATGTAGTTTTAGTTCCAACTACAAAATAATTGCTATATTTTGATAAAAAATCAAAATTAAATTTCAAGACTCTACCCCCGTCTAGCTAATACTATTCTCCCATTGCTGCATTTGCATCTTCAAAGAATTTAGTTAAGCTTCCATCTTTCTCTAATCTATCTAAGGTTTTATTTATAGCTGCTTGTAAATCTGATTCACCCTTAGTCATAGCTATTGCATATCCACCAACTTCATCTGCAACTGTTACTTTAGATAAAGCTAACCCTGGATTGTTTTTAACATAAGCTTCTGCAACTGGTTGCTCTAATAAAACAGCATCAATCTTTCCATTCTTTAAATTCATTACAACATCGCCTGTTTTTTCTAAAGCATTAACATTAGGACTAGTTACTTTTGCATTAACTAATTCTTCTTGTACAGTTCCTTTTTGTACTCCTATTTTCTTTCCACTTAAATCTTCAATTTTAGCATATTTATCCTTATTTGCTTCTTGAACTACAAATACGTTGTCTGTTTTATAGTACATACTAGAAAAATCTACTGCACCTTTTCTTTCTTCAGTTGGAGTCATTCCAGATAAAATTACATCTAGCTTTTTACCTTGAAGAGCCCCTAATAATCCGTCAAATCCCATTTCTTTTATCTCTAACTCAACGCCTAAATCTTTAGCTATTTCTTTAGCTATCTCTACATCCATTCCAACTACATTTCCTTTTGTATCTTTTGATTCAAAAGGTGGAAAGTCTGGTGAAGTTCCCATTACTAGCTTTTTATTAGCTTTTATTTGATCTAGTGCACTTTTACTTTGTTCTTCTTTCTTACCACAAGCCATTAACCCCATAGCCATAACGCCTACTAAACTAGCTGCTACAATCTTACTAACTATTCCTTTTTTCATTTATAAATTTCCCCCTTAATTAAAAGCAATCTTCTTTATTTTTTATAAGGATAATTATACAACCTAACTTTATAAATATGCAATAACTTTTTTATAATTTTTTTATAAAAATATTTAACATTTTTCTTAATTTCTAACATAGACTTTTACTACTATTTTATCTGATTTATATCTACTAATCTATGAAGTGCCCTCGTGCTCATAATATATTTAATTAAATCTTCTTTTTCTTCTGTGCTTTCATCAACAATAATAACTCCATCAAACTCTAAGCCTTTAGCATAATATGATGGTATTACAACAATTCCACCTTTATATATGATGTCCTCTCTATTGAAAACAACTAAATTATTTTTCTCTTTAAGCTGATTTCCAAGCTCTTTTATACCTTCTGATGTTCTCTTTATAATAGCAATACTATCTATTCCACTATTTTTCATATCTTCTATTGAGTCATTAATTATTTCTACTATCTCTTCTTTTCTAACACTATACTCTTTAACCTCATCACCTTTTCTTACTAATGGAACTATCTTATCTTCTTTTAAATACCTATTAGCGTATTCCATAATATCTTGAGTAGATCTATAACTTTTATTTAACTTAAATTCTTTTACATCACCAAATACAGTATTTAAATTTAGCATAGCTGGAGTTTCTTCAACTTTTATTAATCTTTGATTTGAATCTCCTAATATAGTAAAGTTATTACACCCAATATATTCTTTTATAGCTTTAAATTGTAATAAAGAGTAGTCTTGAGCTTCGTCGATTACTATATGTTTAATATCTCCTTTATATTTAATTCCCCACAGTTTCACCATTAAGTATAAAATTGGAGCTATATCTAAGTGAGTTAAATTCTTATTTCCATTTATTTTATTATAAAACTCTACAGGATCTTCAGGATTTATCCACACCTCTAAATTTTTTCTTGTATTCATAAGTTCTCTAACAATTTCTCTTATTCCATTTTTTCTTCTAAACTCTATATTTACTTCTTCCAAAAACAACTCATCTTTAGATAAATTATTTTTATACTCTTCTATTTCCTTATTTAACTGCCATACTTTTTCATCTCTTTTATTTTTGACTTTAGACATTATTACTCTTTTAACTTTTTCACTTCTTTTAAATAAAGGCATATATTTAAAGTCTTCAGAAATCATCTTGTGTATATCTTCTTTTTTATAAACTACTTCATTAAAAGAATAAACATCTTGATATTTAAAGTATTCCTCTTCTGATTTTTCTATTATGTCGTCTATAAAGTTCATAAACTTCTCAGATGACTTATATTTTATCTCTTCCAAGAAATATTTATCTTCATTTAGTACTTTTTCAATAAAGTCTTGGAATTCCATCACTTTAATATCACCCAGTTCATTAAGTGCAAAATTTAAGAAGGTATCTTGTATAACACCAACCTCACCTAAGCTAGGTAATACTTGAGAAATATACTCCATAAATATAAAATTAGGACCTAGTATTAAAACTTTTCCCTCTAATTGTTTTCTAAAATTATATAATAAGTACGCAACTCTATGCAGTGCGATAGTTGTCTTTCCACTTCCAGCTACCCCATCTACAAGGATGTTACTACTTCTATCCATTCTTATAATTTCATCTTGTTCTTGTTGGATTGTCATTATTATATCCTGAAGTTTACTGTCAGAATTAGAGCTTAAAACCATTTGTAATATATCATCTTTAACATCTACAGCTGAATCAAATATCCCTTTTAATTCACCTTTTTTTACTATTATCTGTCTTCTACCTAATATATCAGTATCTATTTCTCCCATTGGAGCCTTATATACCGCTTTCCCTAGTGTTCCATTATAAAATAGAGATGCTATTGGTGCTCTCCAATCTATAACCACCGCTTCTAGCTCAACTTCACTAGTAACTCCAAATCTACCTATATACATTGTCTCTGGATATTGTTCATCCTCTTCTATAAATGTAATCCTCCCAAAGTATGGGGATTCTTGCAAAATAGTAAGTTCTCTTAACTTTCTATCTATACTTTTATAAGCCTCTTCTTTTGCATATCTCTCATGGTCAAAAAATTCTATAACAGCATCTTCATCATCTCTATATTCTTCTACAAACTTTTTTCTATATTCTAATATATAATCTGTAATTGCTTTTCTCTTTGCAATTCCTAACAGAATTTCTTTTTTTATAATTTCTAATGTTTCATCTAACTTTCTTTTTTCAACTAAAAATTCTACTTGTTTTTCTTTATCAAGGTTTAATAGTTTATCTTCCATAATAACATCCTTTCCTAATAGCGACATAAAAGAGTTTCCTACGGAAACTCTTTTATTATCTTAATTATCATCACTAGACTTTATCTCATCACTTTCAACATCATTTTTGATTTCAATAAATTCTATCTTCTCTTCTTTATCCTCTTCTGTTTTAACTGAATTATCTATACTATTTATAGATTTCGCATATACAGCTTTTTTAGCCTTTTCTCTATCTTGTCTCTCTTTATCTTTTTCTTCTTTTATGGCTCTTAGTTCTGGATATTTTTCAAATATAAACTCCATAAACTCGTCACCCATTAAAGTTTCTTTTTCTAAAAGAGCATTTGATATATCAGCAAGTAATTCTTTATTAGTTTCAAGAAGTTCTATAGCTTTTTTATGGCAAGCTTTTATGATTTTTAAAGTTTCCTCATCAACTCTAGTTAAGGTTTGTTCAGAACAGTTAGCTACACTTCTTCCATCTAGATATCTGTTTCTAACATTTTCTAAAGCCATCATATCAAAAGTTTCAGTCATTCCATACATTGATACCATACTTCTTGCAGATTGAGTTGCCCTCTCTATATCATTGGAAGCTCCAGTAGATATTATATTAAATTCTACTTCTTCAGCAGCTCTACCACCAAGCATAACTGCTATTTGATCTAACATCTCATCTTTAGATACAAGATATTTTTCCTCTTCAGGAAGCTGCATGGTATATCCTAATGCCCCCATAGTTCTTGGCACTATAGTTATCTTATGAACTGGATCGGTATTTTTTAGTAAGGCTGCAACTAGAGCATGCCCAACTTCATGGAACGCAACAATCTTTTTCTCCATAGGAGAAAGAATTCTGTCTTTCTTTTCCTTACCAGCTATAATAACTTCAACAGCTTCTTCTAAGTCTTCTTGACTAACAACTGTTCTCTTGTGTTTTACTGCTCTTAAAGCAGCTTCATTAACAATATTTGCAAGGTCTGCTCCTACTGCTCCTGGAGTGGATTTTGCAATAGCTTCTATATTAACATCGCTAGATAGTTTTACATCTTTTGAATGTACCCTAAGGATTGATTCCCTACCTATTAAGTCTGGTCTATCAACTATTACTCTTCTATCAAATCTTCCTGGTCTTAATAAAGCCTTATCTAAAATCTCAGGTCTATTAGTTGCAGCAAGTATAACTACACCTTTTGAGGAATCAAAACCATCCATTTCAGCAAGAAGCTGATTTAATGTCTGCTCTCTTTCATCATTTCCACTTATATTTCCTTCTCTACTTTTACCAATAGCATCAATTTCATCTATAAATATTATACAAGGTGCTTTTTCTTCTGCTTGCCTAAACAAATCTCTTACTCTAGAAGCCCCCATTCCTACAAACATTTCAACAAAATCTGAGCCTGATAAAGAAAAGAATGGTACTTTTGCTTCACCTGCTACAGCTTTAGCTAATAAAGTTTTACCTGTTCCTGGAGGTCCAACTAGTAATGCTCCTTTAGGTAATCTAGCACCTATTTGTGTATATCTTTCTGGCTTATGTAAAAAATCAACTATTTCTTTTAAAGATTCTTTAGCTTCTTCCTGTCCAGCTACATTTTCAAAGGTTATTCCAGTTTCATCCTCGGCATACAGTTTAGCTGTATTTTTCCCAAAGGACATAACTCCTCCACCCATCTTTTTATCCATTTTGCCAAACATAAGTCTAGATAAAAAGAATAATAATATAAATGGTCCAACCCAATATAATAGTAAGTCTAATATAGGAAATGCCTCAGGTTGCTTTCCTTCATAATCTACTCCAGCCGAATCCAATTCTTCTATGAGTTTATCATCATTAAGTGGTATAACATAAACACTCTTTCCGTAGTATTCACTATCTTTAGTAGGCGTAATCGTAATTATGTTATCTGCAATCACTATTTTTTCTATTTGCTTCTCACTTATCATTTCTTTAAATTCATTATACTTAAGTTTTTTTGTCATTAACGCACTTTTAGAGTAATTTATAGCTACAACAAAAACTAAAGCTATAACCCCATAGATAACGTATTTTAACATCTTATTATTTTTAAACATAAAACATTTCACCTCTTTTTCATTCGTCTACTTTAACATTCCTACTCTATTAAATGGAAATACCCTTACTTGCGCTTTTCCTTTAATTTCATGTCCATCGATATATGGATTTGCCCAATATCTAGCATCAGCAGAATTTGCCCTATTATCTCCTAAGAAGAAATACTTTCCTTCTGGAACAGTAAAACTACCATTATATATTGATGGATTTTTTACATATTCCTCACTAGTTTCATCTCCATTTATATATACTTTTCCTTCCTTTATTTCTACTTTATCATTAGGTAAAGCTATTAATCTCTTAATTAAAGTATCCCCAAGTTCATTAGAATAAAAAACTATTATATCTCCTCTTTGTAACTTTTCTAAATTATATACTTTTGTTACAAATAGCTGATCCCCTTTTTCTAATGTTGGTTTCATTGATTCACTTGGTATATATACTTTAAATAAAAGAAATTTATTTATTATTAATGTAGCAATTAAAGCTAGTACTACAGGTAATATCCAATCAAATAAAAATCCTTTCATCCCAGATACCTTTTTTGTCTCTTCTTCTTTAATATTTTCTTCAACATCTTTGACTTCACTAACATTGTCTTCGTTAATATTCTCTTGCATTTACTCCTCCCACATACCTTCCATTAGTTTTTTAATCTCATCTTTTCTCTTAATTGTAGCCTCTTCATCTACATAATATCCATCTTCTCTTTTTAATATAACCTTACCTTCTTTAACAATACCAAAGATATTTGTCAATTCTATATCAACCATCTCTTTTTTTTCAGTTTCGCATACAGCATATCTACCTTCAATCCTATCAACTATATAGATTGATGACATTTTTCCTCCTCCTTAAAAGGTTCTCTTTAATTATATCATATTTTAAAAAGTTTTAATGTATGAGTTTTATTTTACCTCTTATAAACAGAAAAAGCTATATAGTTTTATAAATTTTTTGAAAATTAAAAGACGACTAAGTCGTCTTCTATTAATTATATTTCATTTCTAATTAAATCTTCATAGGTTTCTCTTTTACAAATCAATTTTTCAGTGTTATTTTGAACCATAACTACTGCAGCTCTTGGAGTCTTATTATAGTTATTTGACATTGAATATCCGTATGCTCCAGTTGACAATATTGCTAGTATATCTCCACTATTAACTTTCTGCATTTCAATAGAATTTAAAAGTATATCTCCTGATTCACAGCATTTACCTGCAATAGCTACTCTTTCTCTATAATCACTTATTACATTGTTAGCCACTAAACATTCATACTCAGCTCTATATAATGATGGTCTTATATTATCTGTCATCCCACCATCAACAGATACATACTTTCTAATTCCAGGAATCTCTTTTATGGAACCAACAGTATAAATAGTAGTTCCAGCATTACCTACTATGGATCTTCCTGGTTCTATAGTAATTATAGGTCTATCTATATTTAAGTCTTCACATACCTTATCTACTTTATCTAATATAGCTTTGCAATAATCACCAGTTTCTTTAGGACTATCTCCATCAGTATAGAATATACCAAAACCGCCGCCTAAATCTAACTCTGGCACAACATATCCTGTTTCTTGTTTGATTTTATATATTAGATTTAACATTATTTCAGCTGCATCCTCATAAGGTTCAATATCGAAAATTTGTGATCCAATATGGCAATGTACTCCACAAAGTTCAACATTTTGTAGATCTATAGCTTTTCTTACTGCATCCATGATTATATTTCCAACTGGTGCAAAACCAAATTTAGAATCGATTTGACCTGTTTTTATATATTCATGAGTATGTGCTTCTATTCCAGGAGTTATTCTTAGATATATTTTTTGTACCTTATTATTTTCTTTAGCTATTCTATCTACTTGTTCCATTTCATAAAGATTATCTACAACAAATCTTCCAACCCCATAACTTACACCTAAATTAATTTCATCTATAGTTTTATTATTTCCATGAAAATATATTTTTTCTAAAGGAAACCCTGCTCTCTTTGCAGTAAACAGTTCTCCACCAGATACAACATCAAGATATAAGTTTTCCTCCATAACTAATCTACACATATCTAAAGTTAAAAATGCTTTTCCTGCGTAAGCTACTCTATTGCCCCTAGCTTCGCATTGAAACTCATTATAATAATCTCTACAATTTGAGCGTATAAGCTCCTCATCCATTATATATAAAGGAGTTCCATATTTTGCTGCTAATGTGCTTGTATTTATTCCTCCGATTGTCAAATGATTGTTTTCTACTTTCATGCTACCAAATAATTTCATTTTTAATTCCCCCTTATTTATTTACCCCAAAAACAAAAGTCACAGAAAAATCTGTGACGGATAGAGTCTCAATATAGGTTCTTGTAAAAGGCAACTATAAATGAATCACCATTGATAATATTACAATCAGCCTACCTTGTAGCTCTCCACATAACGTGACAGTCAGGCACATATTATGTACATGACCAGAGATAAATCCTGCCGGTATTACCTCTTCGGCTGTTGTTCCTTTCTCTAGACATCTTAGCTTGCCGGCTCAATCTAAATACTATTAACTAACAGCACCTCTACCCTAGGTATATATATTCTATATATACTATTCAACTTATTGATACAATGATATCATATTAAATATATTTGTCAACACTTTTTTATGAATTTCTGTACTTATCCATTAAGTCACTCATAATATCTCCACCTAATGGAGGTGTATAAGTTATAGCATTGGCACCAGCTAGTATTGTTTCTCTGATACTTTCTTCTGTAGGTCCTCCTGTTGCTATAACTGGAAATTCAGGATATTGGTCCTTTATTCTCTTTACTATAGCTGCAGTGTCTTTACCACCTGATACATTTAGTATAGTGGCTCCTGACTCTATTCTTTCCTCTATGTTTTCATTTTCAGAAACCATAGTAACTATAACAGGTATATCAATAGTATTTCTAATTTTTTTAATTATTTCATTTGATGTTGGAGCATTGACAACAACACCCATAGCACCTTTAAACTCTGCATCAAGAGCTAAGTTTACTACTCTTTTCCCTTGAGTTATTCCCCCACCTACACCACAAAAAACAGGCACATCTGCTGCCATAACTAATGCTTGAGTTATTAATGGTTGAGGAGTGAAGGGATATACAGCTATAATTGCATCTGCATTGGTGTTTCTTATTATAGCAACATCAGTTGTAAATAGTAACGACTTAATTCTTTTACCAAATATCTTTATTCCACTACAATTTCTTATAATAGTAGGTACTTCAATTACATGGTTTCTTAGTATGCCTTTTATTTCTGGTACAAATTTAGATTCTTTTATCGACATATGTTTTCCCTCCACAAAGTATTATAAATATATTATAATACTTATAAATATACTAATAAATGGTTTTAACTTCAATTTTATAAATTTTATTTTAAGGGGGTATATATGACCGCAACAAAAAAATTAATAAAAAATTATCTTTATTATTTTCTTCTTTATGGATTGATGATCATAATCCCACTGATTTCTACAGAACTTAATATACTTTATTTAGGATTAAAAAATATTCTAACTACTCCAGATATCCTTCTGACCGACTATTTCGCTATAGGTGGAATTGGAGCTACCTTCATAAATGTTGGGTTGACTGGTTTATCAATGATAGCTCTTTTAATACGCATTGGAGTAAAGCCAAATGGTTCTACTATAATGTCTTTATGGTTAACTACTGGATTTTCGTTTTTTGGAAAAAACATAATAAATATATGGCCAATTATTATAGGGGTTTGGCTATTCTCTAAATACAAAAAAGAACCTTTTCTTAATTATATATTAATAGCTTTACTTGGTACAACATTATCACCTACTGTAACTCAACTGAGTTTCACTAGTCAATTTTCTTTTGTTGAAGGTTATGTACTTGGATTTTTATTAGGAATATGTATTGGATTTATTTTGCCTCCTATTTCATCCTATTGTTTAAGACTTCACCAAGGATTTAATCTATATAATTTAGGGTTCTCAGGAGGCATTTTGGCAATGTTTATAATGTCAATTTATAGATCTTTGGGAATAGACTTTGAAAGCAACCTGATTTTATTTCATGATAGCCACAAATTTTTATCTATAATTGTGATAATTATATGCATATCATTACTACTAATATCATTAACAGGTAATAATAAATATAATATAGTAAACTCTCTAAGGTTAATAAATAAATCTTCTGGAAGACTCGTAAGTGATTATTATTTAATGTATGGAAATCGTGTATATGCAAATATGGGTATCATGGGGTTGCTATCTTTAATTATAGTATTTATACTAGGAGGAGAGTTAAATGGCCCTTTGATGGGTGCAATTTTTACAATAATAGGATTTTCAGCTTTTGGTAAACATCCCAAAAACACATTACCCGTTATTTTAGGTGCAACCCTATCAGCTTATATTAATATACTTGATGTGAACTCACCTCAAATGTTGATTTCTATACTATTTTCTACTTGTTTAGCTCCAATAGCCGGTAACTTTGGTTTCATATATGGAGTAATAGCTGGATTTTTACACGTATTTTTAGTTACTAATATAGGCTATGTCCACGGAGGATTAAATTTATATAACAATGGCCTGTCAGGAGGTTTTGTTTGTGTAATTATGCTTCCTCTTATACATGCATTTAAAAAGGAGAATGTAAATGAAAAACACTATTGATAAAAGTATAAAAATGTTAAGTGAGCTAACTGCTTATTTTTATAAATTAGGAGCCACTTCTTTAGATATTGAGACCTGCAATGAAAACAGCATAAAAATAAAAATCAGCGGCAAAACAGATACCTTTACCTCTTCTGATTTAGAAGATATAAATAGAGTTTTAAGTGTTCCTAGATTACATGAAATTGAAGAATATTATTGGGAATTAAATGGTGATTTTCACTCTTCCTCAGAACTTTCGTTATTAGGAATGATGATAGATCATTTTGAAATAAATTATAAAAACAACCTTTTAACTATATCTGTAGAAAGATATAATTAGAAATAAGCAGATAAACATGGTTTTATCTGCTTATTTCACAAGTAAAAGCTTTAGTTCCCTTATATCCAATCTCTTTAAGAACCTTTTTAACTACTTTTTTACCTACTTCATCTTCGCTCATTTCACATAAAGCATCCTCTATTTTGCTCCAATCAATCCATTCAACTTCTGATGATTTATTAATTTCTCCACTTTTATATTTAGCCATATAAGTTAACATCAATAAATCCTTATCTTTAACAAAATCACTGCCTAAATACTTTATCTCTTCAATTTCTATACCTGTTTCCTCTTTAACTTCCCTATATACAGTGTCTTCAACAGTTTCATTAGTTCCAACATAACCAGAAACTAGTACCTTTGAATTTTTAAAAATATAGCTTTGCTTTAATAATAGTATTTCATCGTCCTTAACCACAGCTATTACTGCGCATGGTTTAGGAGTATCAAAAAACATCATATCATCACTACTACAATAAGGAACCCCACCTTCATCCCAGCTATCTCTTATCTCTAACTTTTTTCCACACAATGGACAAAATTTAAACTTCATTTTTTGTTCCTCCCCATCAAACTAGAACTTCCTCACTGGAGTAAGTTCGAAGAACTAAATCAAAGATTTAGATTCTCACTTTCACTTCCTTAAAAATGCTTATAGAGTCTTCGGTAACCCTACAGTTATATGCAAATATATCTACTCCATTTTCTTTTGCAAATTTAACCGCTTTCCCGAAGTTCTCATCCATTTCATAATTAGGTCTAAAATTATTTACTTCTTCTAATTGAATTAAGAAAAGTATTCCAGCACCTTTTCCTTGTTTTTTAGCTTCCACTAATTCTAATACATGTTTTGTTCCTCTTTCAGTTGGAGCGTCTGGAAACCTTGCTTCACCACTAAATTCTAAAGTAACCCCTTTAACCTCTAAGTAGTACTCTTCTCCAAAATCATTACTTAGCTTAAAATCAAATCTACTTTTTCCAAATGTTTTTTCTCTCTCAATTAAATTATACACTTTTAATAAAGGTATGACACCATTTTCTAGAGCTTCTCGTACTACTTTATTTGGTACCTGTGAATCTATGCTGATTAATTTATCTTCTTTATAAACAGTCATTAAGTCATACCTTGTTTTTCTACTAGGATTTAACTCTTCTCTAAGTATAACCCTAGCTCCTTCTTTAAGAATTTCTCTACATCTTCCTGTATTAGGAACATGTACAACCTCCTCTTTACCATCAACTAATACATGTGCATTAAATCTATTTGGTCTTTTTATAAACTTTGCCGTTTTAATATTATTTTTAAATATCATTTATTTACCGCCTTTTATTATTATCAACATAATCCACAACACTTTTCCACAGCTCTGTGGATAGTTTTTTTGCTATTACTTAAAAAATAGCATCTACTTATCTTAGATAAATAGATGGCTATTATGACATTTTATTTATTATACTTTTTCAAAACATCCTCAATTTCCTCTATAGGAATAGGTTTAGAAATATAATAACCTTGAATTAAATCACAGTTATTATTAATCAAATATCTATACTGATCCTCAGATTCTACCCCTTCAGCTACAACTTCTAAATTCATTTGCTGAGCTAGCTTTATTATTGTGCCTACTATAGCATTATCATCTTTTTCATTACATAGTTCATCTACAAAAAGTTTATCAATTTTTAAGGTATCAAATGGGATATCTTTTAGATAAGTAAGGGATGAATATCCTTTTCCGAAATCATCTAAAGATATTTTTACACCGATCTTCTTTAATTCATTAATTTTAGATATGTTTGTTTCTATCGATTCCATTAAAATTGACTCTGTTATCTCTATGTTAATATATCTAGGGTCAACTCCACTTCTTTTTATGATATCATTAACCATATCAATAAAATCTTTTTGAACCAATTGTATTACAGATACATTTACTGCTACACTTATATTTCTTTCACCCTTATTATGCAAGCTTTTAACAAAATAGCATGCATTTTCTAACACCCATATTCCTATAGGTATTATCAATCCAGTCTTTTCAGCTATACCTATAAATTTAAATGGTGATACAAGTCCTAAGTTAGGATTATTCCATCTAATAAGTGCTTCAAATCCATCTATCTTAGAGTCATATGGATTATATTTAGGCTGATAATGTAATATAAACTCATTGTTCTCAAGAGCTGTTCTTAGATTATCTTCCATAATAACCATTTCCACTATATCATCATTCATCCATTGTTCAAAAAATACGTAATTTCTTTTACCCGACTCTTTAGCCTTGTACATTGCAGTATCAGCATTCTTAAATAATTCTTCAAAGGTATCTCCATCCTTAGAATATAATGCAGCTCCAAAGCTTGCAGATGTAATAATATTTATACCATTTATAACTATACTATTTCCTAGCTCCTCTAACATATTATTAAGATATGACTCAACACTCTGCTTTTCATAAACGTTAGTAATTAAAATTAAAAATTCATCTCCGCCTAATCTAGCAACAATATCTGATTCTTTGGTACATTTTTTAATTCTATTAGCTATTTCTATTAATAGCTTATCCCCTATAGTATGTCCAAAAGAATCATTAATATTTTTAAAATTATCTAAATCCATAAATATTAGTGCATTACTATCTGATCTGGTTATAACTTCATTAAAATTATTTACGAACTGAGTTCTATTAGCTAATCCAGTAAGATTATCAAAAAAAGCCATTTGTTTTATTTTTTCTTCATGTATCTTTTTATCATGTATGTCAGAGTGAGAGCCAACTATTCTAAAAGGTTTTCCATTATTATCTCTCATAGATTTGCCTCTAGCATGAATCCATTTATACTCTCCGCTACTAGTAAGTATCCTATAACTACATGAAAAACTATCAGTACAACCACTTGCTATTTCTTCAATTGAATTTTTAGCTATATAATAATCCTCAGGGTGTACAAGCTCAAACCACTTATCCATATCTACAGTTTTTTCAATAGGTAATTCAAAGATCTTATGCCATCTTTCAGAAAAATATCTCTCACCTGTCTCTAGATTTATTTCCCATATACCATCATTAGTGGTCTCAAAAATAAGCCTGTACATTTCTTCATTTTTCTGAATAACTTCTTTATTTTCCTCAAGCTGCTCATATTGAGTTCTAAGTTCTTCATCTGATGCTGCCAGTTCTTCATATAATGCCGATAATTCATAGTTATTCTTCATTAATTTTTTCTCAGCTTTTTTACGACTTATAATATTTATAAGCATAATAAAAACCAGTGATAATAAAAGCAATATTATAGAAATAACTATCCATATTAACTTCTTATATGTTTTATACATACTAGGCTTTTCATTTATTATAATACTTCCAGCTGGCAAATCCTTTTCAGATATGTCATACATCTGCATTACATTATAATCATATATATTTTCAGTAGAATATTCCGAATTTAATGGAATATCATCTGCTTTTTCTCCACTTAATATTCTAGCTGCCATCTTCCCAGCATCCTTACCATGTCCTTCTGCTGTTAGGAGACTTCCTCCCAAAGTTCCATATCCTAAATTCATCTCATAAAGTTGAAATATAGGTCTATGAATTTTTGAACTTAAAAGCCTCGTCATATTTTCAACATCTAAAGTTTTTTCATTTATATCTCTTGTATACGATGAGAGCAGCACTATACTATCTTTATCTATTTCTGGTAAGGTATTATCTAAATCATCTATGGCTATATTGTTTAATTGCACTAAATTTATATTTCTGCCTATTTCATTTAATGCATTTTTTACTTCATTAAAAGACCCTATTCCAGTTTCTGTATTGTCATGTATTAAATAGATATTTTTTGCTTTTGGAATTATATTAAGTGCTGCTTCTATAGTTCCTTTTGCATCTATACTTTCAAATATCCCTGTGATGTTATCCTGACCTTTTATCATATGTCTAGCAACATCTTCATACACTCCTGAAAAAATAACTGGCACATCTTTAAACAGTTCATTTCTGTTATTAATTACAAATTCAAGTGCAGAATCATCCGTAGTTATTATTTCATCTATATCCATTTTCCCATACTTATATTTTATAAGCTCTTTAAATAATTCCACATTACGTTCCTCGGGATAGTTCTTCCAATCCATATATTCTATATGAATATTAACCTCCGGTACATAATCTTTTATTTGCTCTACTATCCCGTCTACTTCATTATTAGTCCATGAATAGGCTGAATCATATGAGTTTAGAATTAATACTCTTTTATCTTTAATTTCTTGTGAGTGTACAGTTTCAGGATATATTAATAAATTTAATAAGAATGTAATAACCATTATCTCTTTAATAAATGTTTTAATGTACCTTTTATTTTTACATAAATATCTGTCCCTAAACACCCTATCACCCCACCAAAAATGTCTTTTTATTCTTTTTCTACAAATTTCTTTATTAACATTATAATATATTGGAAAACCATTGTCTATTAAGGATAGTTATTTAAGTCATTTAAATATTTAGCATATAAATTTTTAACACAAAAAACCACTCTTTAATGAGTGGTATAAATTCTTATTAATAAAATTATTACATATATATAAACTCCTTATATCTGCAGCTATAGGGAGTTATATAGATTATGGTGACCCCTAGGGGAATCGAACCCCTGTTACCACCGTGAGAGGGTGGTGTCTTGACCGCTTGACCAAGGGGCCATAATATTTGGCGACTTCCTACTCTCCCACACAGTCTCCCATGCAGTACCATCGGCGTAATAAAGCTTAACAATCCTGTTCGGAATGGGAAGGTGTGTTACCTTTATGCCATTATCACCAAATATAAGCAGACATTCAAAATTTCACATTTTGTATGATCGCTTATCCTAACAGCTACGCTGAAAGGACTTAGGAAAGAATTTTATTCTTTCAAAATTGCACATAAGTGTGGGTCTAAATCTATGATTTAGTTCCCCGAACTTACTCATTAGCTTTAGCTAAAGAGTTTCCTTTAATAATATTATTATATATTCCAGTTAACTATTGGTCAAGCCCTCGATCTATTAGTATG